>NZ_CP157843.1:2187500-2866042 GCF_040208445.1 Acetobacter sp. A11-2 | reverse complement strand
GGTTTGCATCACTCCGCGAAATCCAAGAAAAACTGAATACTTTTATCCGGCGTTGTGGAACGCAGGAAGCTGCTGCACGCCGGTTTGGTATCAGCAAAGGCCACTTATCCAACATCCAGAATGCACGGCGTGGCGTCATGCCGGTGCTTAATGTGCTGGGTTACGGCTTTCCGGTGCAGCGCTTTATTGTTCGGAACGCAGCATGAGCGGCAAGCTGAAAGCTGCGGAAGTTTCCGCCATGCTGGCCAGCCAGATGGAGGCTTTGGCGCGTGAGTTGCTGCCCGGTGGCAAGAAAACCGGCGCTGAATGGATGGCCGGATCTGTAGCAGGTGAGCCAGGCAAAAAGCTGGCTGTGCATCTGTACGGTGCAAAAGCCGGTGTGTGGAAAGATTTTTCTCAAGATATCGGTGGTGATCCGCTGGATCTGGTCGCGCATTGCCTGACAAACCGTGATCTGAGTGCCGCATATCGCTGGGCCTGCAACTGGCTGGGATTGAGCACGGAAACGGTGGAAGTGCGCCGTGCGGAAATCCGTGAAAAAGCTGAACAGGCTAAGGCAAAAGAGGAAGAAGACGCTAAAAAGCGTGTCAGCCGTGCGCGGGATATCTGGATGAATGCCCAGCCAAATATCCTGAACACGCCTGTGGATTTCTATTTGCAGGCACGCGGTATCAAGCTGGAAAAGTTTGATCGGCCTCCTGGTGCATTGCGGTTTGCGCCAGAGCATTACTGTGCAGAAATTAAAGCCCCATTGCCTGCCATGCTGGCTGCCATCACAGATCTGAATGGGCGGTGCGTTGCCGTGCATCAGACGTGGCTCGGCCAGCATGGTGGTCAATGGGCCAAGGCGCAGTTGGAAATTCCCAAGAAAGTTCTGGGCAGTTTCCGTGGTGCCTGTATCCGGTTGCGCAAAGGTGCAGCCGGCACAACACTCAAACAGGTTTCACCGGATGAGGTTATTGCGATTGGTGAGGGCATAGAAACATGCCTTTCCGTTGCCAGAGCCCGTCCGGATCTGCGGGTACTCGCAGCAATCTCTCTCGCAAATCTCGGAACAGTCCGTCTGCCAGATACAGCACGCAATGTGCTCATTCTGGCAGATCGGGATGAAAGCACGGCGGCCAAAAAAGGCCTGCGTAAAGCCATAGACACGCACCTGTCAGCAGGGCGCACGGTAGATGTGGCTTGGCCGCCAAAAGGCAAGGATTTCAATGATGTTATCGGAAGATGAAGAAAGCGGCCTGGACGCCATTCGCTCGGCCATCAATACGGCAGAACGGCAGTTCCAGGTTATTGAAGGCGGCAAGGGTGACGATAATGGTGGACGCCCACCCAAAACCAAAGAAAAGAAGCCCTGCCCAGTTGTCACTATCGGACATCTGGACGGGTCTTTTTACTTTCTTGATCGCGTTGGTCAGCTGCGTGTGCTCAAGGCATCGCAAATGACACGGCGGCCAGATCTGGTGGCGTTGTTCGGTGGCAATATCGATTGGCTAAAAGAAACATTTCCGAAAACGGCAAAAGTCAAAGACAAGGATGCAGAAGGCAATGAAACAGCGCGTGAAGTTGTGGTTGACTTTAATATCAATCACACTTGCCAGTTCCTTCAGCGTGAGTGCTTTTCTGCTGGCCTTTTCGGTGATCACATACAGATCCGCCGTCCAGGTATCTGGCCTACGTCAGAAGGTATGCCAGTGGTGCATTGTGGCGACCGTGTTCTGGTGGGTTCAAAGCTGGAATTACCAGGCACGCGCATTGGCAATCAGATCTGGGCTGCTGCCCCAGCTGAGCCACGTCCAGCAGAGCCGTGCGAGGCGATTGATGCGCGGGAATTTCAGCGCCAAGTCAGGGAATTGTGGGATTTCCGGCTGGAAGGCAGCGATATCATTGTTATGGGCATGTTGGCCTGTGCGTATTATGGCGCGGCCATTCCGTGGCGCCCTGCCGGATTTCTAACTGGGCCTGCCGGTTGCGGTAAATCTTCCCTGCTACGTGTGCTGCAAAATGCCATTCCGCTCAAATTCGCCACGAATGATGCATCAAAGGCCGGTATTGAACAGATGGTGGATGGTCGTGCCATTCCCATGCTGGTGGATGAAGCGTCTGACCGTGTGGATCAACGTGCTGCCCGTGCCCTGCTGGATCTGGTGTTGTCCGCAACGGGTGGCGAAGGCACAAAAGGCGCACGCGGCGGTTCGGATGGTATCGCCCGCAAGATTGCGGTGGCCGGTTCCATCATCATGGCATCCATCCGGCCACCGGATATGGAAGCGCAGCATCTGGGCCGCTTTACACTGGTGGAAATGCAGGCGCCTAGAAACGGTGCAGACCACACGGCAGAACATCGGGATTTTGCTGAATGGGCAAAGGAAATTGGGCCAAAGCTATGGGGTCGCGCATTGGCAGGATGGCAACGCTATAGTGCAGCGCGTGTGATCCTCCGTGCCGCCGTGGGCCGTTCCGGTTGTCAGCCGCGTGAAATGGATCAGATGGGATCATTGCTGGCCGGTTGGTGGGTTCTGATCAATGATCAGGTGCCAACAGAAGCCGAGGCAGATAGAGCTGTGGAATGTGTCATGGGTTACATCCGCACAGCAGAAACGGCGGAAGCCGCCAGTGGCAGCCAACAGATGATAGATCATCTGCTTTCGCAAAAGGTGCAGATGGATCGCTCAACAGATCGGCGGTCGCTTTCATCACTCATAGAACGCATGCTGGTGCCGGTGAATGAAGAAAAGCCGGATATAGAGGAAAATGCGTTCTCCCGTAAAAACGTTGCATCCGTTCTGGCAAGTTATGGTATCAGGGTTGTCAGACGGAACGAACCCACGCCCCGCAGCGGTCAGGATGTGCCGCGTGGCAGTGAAGGTGATGGATTGTGGATCTGGCCGCGCAACGCTATGCTGACGGCACTGTTCAAGGACACACCATTTGCTGGGCAGAAGTTCGTCTATGAATTTGCGCGGATGGAAAGCTACAGGCCGCCGCCGCGTAACGCACGCGGGCATCAGATTACCATCACCATGGATGGCAAGAAGAACAAGGGTTGCTTCTGGGTCAGGTGCTGTGAGCTTGGCTTGTCTGATGATGGTGACGATGGGCTGTAAAGGAACCATGGAACCGCAACGGAACCGCGCCGGTTCCCATTAGTTCGTTATATTTCCTAAAGGGAACCAAAACCCCTATAGGGAACCTGTTTTTTCACTCCTATACAGAAGCACGCTCTCCGTGCCTCAAATCCATTGTGAGAGAAAATAGCAGTTCCCTTAGTTCCTTAGTTCCCTTTCTTTCTAACCTATTGATATATATAAATAATAAAAGGAACCAGAAGGGAACCACATGGGAACCGTAGGAACCTCGCTAGAAATGAAAGCCATCAAGCCCATAAGCGGGCAGGAAATGGCACAGGCCGTGGAAGATCGGTTGTTTGAGGCCGGATACACACTGGCCTGCCTGCCAGCCCACGGTGTCCGTCCAGCTGGATGGGGTAAAGGCTGGGGCGAAACGCTGATGGACATGGATGATCTGCTGACACTCACGGCAGAAAGTGAAGTCCGGCCACCCATGCCAACAGCTGCTGCCATTACCCGCATGGATGAAACATTCACCTGGGTACAAGGTATTTCCAATGTCAGCCACCGCCGCGTCGTGCTGCTCTGGATGATGATACACCCGCTCTCACGGCAACATCGCTATAGCTGGAGGCAGATTGGTAGCGTTTTGGGCAAGCGTCACGAAACCGTAAAAGGCTGGTTTTACAAGGCGGTAGCCGAGATCACGAAAAAAAATTACACCTAACTGCATTTTTTACTCGCCAAATTCGCCAAAATATACTTTTTTAGACACCATGATCAGGGGTCGTGCAGCCAACAGGCTACGCGGCCTTTTTTTATGCCCAGATGAAAGCGAAACATGCCTGTCAGATCTCCAGTTTTCCGGCCGCGCTGGCACAAGCCAGAAGCGCAACGCCGGAAGGAGTTCGATAAGCAGCGCGGCACATCGCGCCAGCGCGGTTACGATGCCGCATGGGAAAAGGTTCGCGCCCAGCACTTGGCGCTGCATCCAATCTGCTGTGTGCCTGGATGCAGAACGCCGCGTGATAGATTGAACGTCGATCACATCGAAAGCGTGCGGGAAAATCCGTCCAGGCGGCTCGACCCCAGCAACCTGAGAACGCTCTGCCAGTCGCATCATTCGGCCAGAACAAGCCGAGATCATAGCTGGAACCGCTGAAAATCGAAAAAAAACGGCAGAAAACTGACATTTTTGACGAAAAACACGTCAAAACGGGTGGGGGGTATCAAATCTCTGCCGGCGGCGAGCGCCTGAACCGCGCCATGGGCAAATTTTTGCAACCGCGAAATTGAGGGAAAAAGTTACCAGGATGGTTGGATGGAAACCCTCCTGCCTATTCGCATGAGGGAAGGTCATCATGAGAGGTAGAAAACCAAAGCCACGCCACCTTCGTGTGATTGAAGGCAATCCGGGAAAGCGGGCTCTCCCTGAAGATGGTGTCCGGCTCCCGTCCGAATATGCGGCGCCACCAGATTTTCTGGATGAGGTGGCACGGGCTGCGTGGGAGCGCCTTGTTCCTCCTTTAGTGGAGCGCGGGCTTTTTACAGTTTTGGATCATGACAGCATCGCGGCCTACTGCGAAGCATTCAGCCGGTGGCGCAAGCATGAACAGTCCTTGAAGGATGCCGGTCAGGAAACCTTCGAGACGCATGGCAGGCAGGGACGCATGATCCGGACGCGGCCAGAGCTGGGCATCATTTCTGAGCAGATCAGGCTCATGACCAGCATTGGCTCCAATTATGGATTTTCGCCCGTTGCCCGCATGCGCCTGAAGGACGTCGGGCAAGGTGACCTGTTCAACCCATTTGACAACGTGTGAGTATGGCCAGCTACCCCTACATTCGGAAAGCGCAGCGGTACATCAAGGATGTTCTGTCTGGGAAAATTCCGGCTTCATGGCAGGTGGTGGCTGCATGCAGACGGCAACAGCAGGATCTGGCGCGGTCTAAGCAGAAGAAATGGCCGTATCGGTTTGATAAGGAAGAAGCTGAGCGCGTCTGTCGCTTTCTGGAGCTTATGCCGCATATCAAAGGCCCCAAGGCCCGCGATGGCGAACTGATAGAGCTTGAAGGCTGGCAGTGCTTTATTCTGACCACGGTTTTTGGGTGGCTGCATAAGAAAACGGGCTTCCGGCGCTTCCGGCGCTCCTTTATCGGCGTGCCGCGCGGGAATGCCAAAAGTACGCTGTCATCTGGCGTGGCGCTGTTCATGCTCACGGCTGATGGGGAACCTGGGCCAGAGGTCTATTCTGCGGCCACCACGCGTGATCAGGCCAAGATCGTGTTTGGCGATGCCCAGGCCATGACGCGTAAAACGCCGCCACTGGCACGCAAGTATGGGCTGGATGTTCAGCAGCGCGGGATTATCTCGGCCTGCAATGATGGCATTTTTCGCCCGCTCTCGCGTGATGCCGATACACAGGACGGCCTGAACATTCATTTTGGGTGTCTGGATGAGGTGCATGCCCATAAAACCCGTGAAGTGTATGACGTGGTGGAAACTGGCGCCGGTAAACGTGACCAGTCCCTGATCTGGGCCATCACCACGGCAGGATCAAACAGATCCGGCATTGGTTATGAGCTCTGGACTTATCTGGAAGCCGTGCTGCGCAAGGTTTTGGCAGATTGGGAAGAGAGCCCCTACCCGCTCAAAGGCGATCAGGCGGAAGATGAGCAATTTTTTGGCATCATCTACACCATAGATGATGGTGATGATTGGACAGATCCTGCCTCGTGGCAAAAAGCCAACCCGAACTGGGGTGTTTCTGTCATGCCGGACTACGTTGCAGGCCTTGCCAACAAGGCCATGCAGCTTGCCAGTGCGCAGAATAACTTCAAAACCAAGCATCTGGATGTCTGGGTGAATGCGGATCAGGCATGGATGGACATGCAGTCATGGAAAAAATGCGCTGATTATGGGCTGTCTATTGATGATTTTGCCGGTGATGATTGCATTGAGGCACTGGATCTGGCCAGCAAGATCGACCTTGCAAGCAAAATCCGGCTGTTCCAGCGCCAGATAGATGGTGTGACGCACTATTACGCCTTTGCCACCTTCTACCTGCCTCAGCGGGCTGTAGATGAATCCGCGAACGCACAATATCCAGGCTGGGCGATTGAAGGCTACCTTCAGACCACGCCAGGTGACGTGACAGACTTTGAAACAGTCGAAAACGGCCTTCTGGAAGATAAAAACAGCTTCAGCGTCACAGATGTTGCCTATGATCCGTGGCAGGCCACCCAGTTGGCGCAGCGCATGTCTGAAAAAGATGTGCCCATGCGTGAATACCGCCAGACCGTGCAGAACTTTTCCGAAGCTATGAAGGAATTGGAAGCTCTGGTGTTGTCCGGAAGGCTGCATCATGACGGCAACCCGGTTCTGGAATGGTGCATCTCCAACGTGGTCTGCCACACGGATGCAAAGGACAACATCTACCCGCGCAAAGAGCGAGTGGAAAACAAGATTGACGGTGCCGTGTCTCTGATCATGGCACTGGGTGTGGCTCTGCATGGAGCTGAACAAGGTTTCGTTTACGAAGGAATGTAATAATGGGGCTTCTGGATTTCCTGCGTGGATCTGGGCCGCCGGTATCCGCACGCCGGGAGCCTCGCCTTCATGCGGAAGCTGGTGTCAGCTCTCCTGCTGATAATTTTCAGGCAGGTGGGCCGTGGGTTTCGTTTCCAATGGGTGGGCCTTCCCGCTCTGGCGTGCTGGTCAATGAGCGCACCACGCTTTCTCTGCCTGCCGTCATGCAGGCCCTGCGCATCCTGTCTGGCGTGTTTGCCATGGTGCCGATGCACTATTGCCGGCACGATGGCACCGGCACGCACCGGCTGACGGATGATCCGCTCTATCAGCTGATGAACGGGCGACCAAATGACGCGCAAAGCCGCTTCGCTTTTCGGGAAATCCTGATGAGTGATCTGCTGATGGCCGGAAATTTCTACGCGTATGTCTCGCGGGATGCCTTTATGCGGCCTGTGGCACTTACGCGGCTTGATCCGTTTGGCACATTGCCGTTGCAGTCATTCGAGCGGGCAACCGGGCAAAGCATGTTTTATGATACCACCCTGCCCGATGGCTCATCCGGGCGCTTTGCGGCGCGTGATATCTGGCACGTTAGCGGCATGAGCCGGAACGGCCTGCAAGGTCTTAGCCCTATCGCCTACATGAAAGAGGCATTTGGCGAGAGCATCGCTACGGCCACCTATGTGCAGAATTACTGGCGCAATAATGGCCAGCCGCCAGTCATCATGACATCGGATAAACCAATTGACCCTGGGTCGCGTCAAGCCATCAAGGAGGATTGGCAGTCGCTCTATTCTGGCCCCATGAATGCAGGCACGCCAGCGGTTCTGGGGAGCGGTCTGAAAGCCACCTACATGCCCATGAACAACAAGGATGGGCAGCTGGTGGAAACACGCACTGCCCAGGTGCTGGATATTGCGCGTGCATGGGGTGTTCCGCCGCATCTGATTTTCGAGCTGTCCAAAGCCACGTTCGGGAATATTGAGCAACAGTCTCTGGAATTCGTGATCTATCACCTTGGCCCGCATTTCGCACGCGTGGCGGATAGCGCCATGCATGCCTTTGCGGATACAGGCTGCATTTTCAAGCATGATCCGTCTGATCTGCTGAAAGGTGGCTTTCTGGATCGCGCTCAGGGTGTTTCCGCTCTCCGTAATGCGGGCGTGATGAACACGGATGAGGCCCGCAGTAATTTCGATCTGAACCCCGTAGGCGGTGATGTCGGATCTGAGCTGTGGCGGCCAATCAATATCGGTGTGGCAGGCGAAACCCCAGCCGGAACAGAATCAGGAAACTGACATGACACGATATTATGCGCTGGAAGCGATCAGGGCACAGCCCTGGGCGATTCTTCCCGCACATCTAGGCGCTATTGAGGCCATTGCTGCCCGTGCGCTGGAAACCCCCGTGCTGGACGTTCTACGAGCTGATGGGCATGCAGAACGCTATCAGACGATGCTTTCAGCCGTGGCTGATACCGGCAAGCGCATGAACGGCACAAACAACGTCACGCTCAACAAGCAGGGCGTTGCCACCATCCCTGTCATGGGGCCGATTTTCCCGCGTGCCAATCTGCTGACAGAGTTTTCAGGTGCTACAGACCTCAGCAGCCTGTCGGCAGATCTTCAGGCGGCGCTATCCAGTGCGGACGTCAAGCAGATCCTTATGGTGTTTGACAGCCCCGGAGGCGTCACAACGGGTGTGAGTGACATGGCCAGCCAGATTGCGGCGTCCAGCAAGCCTGTCACGGCCTTTGTGCCCGGTATGGCTGCATCTGCCGCCTATTGGCTGGCAAGCCAGTGTTCCACCATCCTGATGGATAATACAGCCCTGGTTGGCTCCATCGGTGTGGTTATGTCTGGCGCAAAACAGGTGGAGCCAGACGCAAACGGCATGATGGAGGTGGATATTGTCAGCTCCAATGCCCCTAACAAGCGGTTGGACGTCACATCCGATGATGATCAGGCGCAGATCCGCACCGTGCTGGATGATCTGGAGGCCGTATTTCTCCAGGCTGTCGCACAGGGCCGCCACACATCGGTGGACAACGTAAAACAGAATTTCGGCCAAGGCGGCATGAAGGTGGCAAACAGCGCCATTTCAGCCGGAATGGCCGATGGTATCAGCACGCTTTCGGCCACCTTGGCCAAGCTTGGTGCCGCAAACCCTCCAAAAACGCCGGTAAAATCCGCTCCACGTCGCGCCGCTGCAATGGCGGATCTGGAAGCGCGCCGGAAACTCGCAGAAGGACACGCGTAAATGCCCGTTCGTGACCGCATCACAGCACTCCGCAGTCGTCAGGCCGAAGTGCATACCGAAATGGACAATATTCTGGCTGAATCAGCAAACAATGAGACTGGCGATCTGACGGAAGAGCAAACCGCGGCATATGACCAGTTGCGGGCAGAAGATGATCGCCTGACAGCCAGTATTGAGCGAGAAACTGACATGGAGCGCCGCCGTGCAGCAGCTGCGCGTCCGATTGCGCCTCTCCCTGCAGGGAACCCCGGTAGCCGTTCTACGGTTCCGGCTCAGGCTGAGCAAAAGCTTGCTCCTGGCATCAAGTTTTCCCGTCTGGTGCAGGCTGTTGCTGCCACCCGTGGTGAAGGCGGCATGCGTGCTGTTCTGGATTTTTCAGAAAAAACGTGGGGCTCCACTTTCGCTGCCGCTGCGGCTGACAACATGGAACAGTCCGTGGATGTGCAGGGTGGCTTCCTGGTCAATACCGATTATTCCACAGATCTGATTGAGGCCCTGCGCCCTGCTGTGGCTGTTCGGAAAATGGGTGCGGTTTCGGTGCCGATGCCAAATGGCAATCTGACTTTCCGTAAGCAAACCGGCACATCTAATGCCCAATGGCTGGGTGAACGCGCGCCCGTGCCAACATCAGCACCGCAGGTGGATATGGTGGCAATGAAGGCCAAGAAACTGGGGGCGTTGGTGCCGATCACCAATGATCTGCTGCGTTACAATTCGATCCAGACAGACAATCTGGTGAATAATGACGTCACGCGTTCTGTGGCTATTGCGGAAGATCAGCAGTTCATTCGCGGGGCAGCTTCCAATTTTGCGCCCGCTGGTCTGCGTTACCTGGCTAATGCCGCCAATGTCATTGCAGCAAATGCCACAGTAAACGTGCAGAATGTGCGCAATGATCTTGGGAAACTCCGTCTGGCACTCACCAAGAATAACGTGCCCATGCAGTCTCCGGGTTACATCATTAACCCGACCCTGGTGGAATTCCTGAGTCAGCTTCAAACCGCCACAGGCGCTCTGGCATTCCCTGAAATTGCAGATGGTCGGATTGGCGCTTTCCCCTATGCCAGCACCACTTCTGTGCCTGATAACCTTGGCACTGCCGGCAATGAATCTGAGCTGTATTTTGCAGACTTTGCCCAGATCCTGATCGGTGATGCTTTCCAGACCACGTTGGCCGTCAGCACACAGGCATCTTACGTGGATGGCGCAGGAGAAACGCGCTCTGCGTTCCAGAATGATGAAACGCTGGTGCGTGTGATTGAGGCTGTGGATCTGAACACGCGTTACGATAGCGCCATTGCGGTGCTGACGGGGGCTGCATGGTTCCCTGGCGCAGTTGCGGGGCAGTAAAATGAAAATTGTGACCTTTACAGACCGTTGTGGCGGCATTGGTGCCGTTTACAACAAGGGTGATGTAGGCATGTTTCCAGATAACGTGGCTGATGGCATCGTGGCTGCCAAAAAAGGCACTGCAAAGCCGGTGCCTGAACCGGAAGAAACGGGCCAAAAAGAGCCGGAAACACCTCAAAATGAGGAAAAACCGGCTGAAAATGAGCCAGAAACGCCAGAAAATGGCAAATCCTAACGGTCTCCATATGGAGGCCGTTTTTGTTTGGGGTGCAGTATGACAGTTGCAGTCATTACACCTGCCGAAAAAACAGATCTGGTAACGCTGGAGAGTGTGAAAACATATCTCCAGATCTCGGATGACAGCCAAGATGCCCGGCTTGGGCAGCTTATCACTGCTGCATCTGGCTGCTTTACCGATTATCTGGGGCGTCCGTTGGCGCTCCAGACCTATCGGGAACGCTGGACGCTGCGTGGGCGCATTCCGGGCGTCAATCTGTCCAATGGGCCTGTTGCCACCATTCTATCTGCATCTGTGGATGGGGTGGCATGGTCTGGCCCGCTGGATGAATGCGATGTTGACCGCAAGAACGCACGCATCATGGCATCTGCATTCCTGCCGCCACGGCAAATGGTTTTCCATAGGCCTGTTGTGGTAGATATCACCTACATAGCGGGCTTTTTGCTGCCTGGTATGGATATTCCTACACCAGAGAACCCGCTCCTGGCCTTGCAGGTGCAAACCCTGCCCGCTTCTGTGGCTTCTGGCTGCCTGAGCACCATTCAGATGCTCAGTTGCGCCGCTGGGCGTGACCCACTTCTGAAATCAGAAAGCACGCAAGGGGTGGGCTCGGCATCTTATGGCACACTAGATCCTACCATTGGTGGGCTAACGCCTGATGCAGTTGGTGCATTGGATCGGCTTGGCATCGCTGCCGATTGGATGGTCTGATGGGCCAGATTACCGAAACCCGCAAACGGCTGCTTGCCAGAAGTGGCCGCCAGATGGTGCTCACGGCACGGGATGGCAGCAATCCGGTCACGTTGCGTGCATATGCACCGCCGCCGCAATCTTCACAGCTGGCAGACGGCATGCCCAAGGCGGCATTCATTGCCCAGACGCTGGCGGATGAACTGAATGCGGCCAACGTGACGCCACGGGCACAATGCTACCTTCAGGATGGCCCCAAAACCTACACGCTGACAGATGCCACGCCCGTTTATGACGGGGCGAACATCTGCGGCTGGACGCTGATTGCAGCAGGAGGCGACTAATGCCCTCGGAAATAGTCTGGAATGATGCCTACGCCCGCGCCAGTGCCGTGGCAGAAAAGCTGAGGCTGCCGATTGGAGATCCGCTGACATGGGATTTTTCCAGTAATCTGGAAGCCTTTGCAGCACTGGATCTGGCTTCAGCCAGCATAGAAAGTCTGGAACTAGGTGATAAGCAGGCACAGGAAAGCGGGCAGATCTGCATCATGCTCTGGATACCGCAGGGCAAGATGAACACGCCCACCGTGTTGTCCATCATGAATGCGTTTGAAGCGGCCTTTCGCACCCAGCCGGTAGATCCGGATAAACGCTGGCCAGCTGGTCTGTTTTACGATGGCCAGAATTATACGCCACCCTCTTTTCTTGCCCAGACAGGTAACTGGTATGTCGCCACGCTGATGGTGGATTACCGCTGGCAGAATATTACGGAACAAACCTCATGAAATTCTTTCCTCTTATCGAAACTGCCGCCAATTCTGGAAAGTTTCAGCTTTCCGGCGCTGCTGTAGAAGCCGAAAGCACCACTGCTGCTCTGGCATTGATTGCACCCACCGTTGGTGCAGGCCTGCGCTATGGCGCGTGGCTGTATCATGAAGTGCGCGGCCTGCCGGATTTCTCGCCCGTAACGGATGCCGAAAAAGGCAAAACATATACGGTTCTGGCGCAAGTTGGCGGCACAGATCAACCGTGGGTGGAAGACGGGCAGCAGCTTGTTTCTACGCTGTGCGATGCGTCCAATCTGTGTTTGTCCATGTCGCAGTATATGGGTTTCCGCCTTGGCCTGATGCCGGTGGATGAAAAACCCGTAGCAGCGCCGGCAACATCTGGCACTGAGGCAACACCTGCTTCCAGTGAAACAGAAAGCGCGGCAACACCTGCCAGCTAACGCTGATCCTGTCTCCATTCTTTCAACGTAGGCCGCCTTCGGGTGGCCTTTTTTATTGAGGTAATCATGGCTTTTACTGGAGCCACAGCAGGTTTGGCCGCCGGTGCGCAAACCAATGATACGCGCATGGATTTTGCGCTAGAATCCACCTATGCCACGCCACCTACCGGAAACTATCAGGCGCTGCGCATTACGGGGGAAAGTTTTTCTCGTGCAGAGACAACCGGACGTCCGGAAGAAATCAATTCCATCAAGGAAGTTTCTCAGGATGTCGTCACGCAGGTTTCTGCATCCGGCACCATTTCCGGTGCGCTATCGTCGGGCACGTTTGATGATCTGATTGCCGGCGTCATGGGAGCTGATTGGTCTGCCAATGCCGTTTCAATGGGCAATCCAGGCGGTGATGTTCTGCATGCCTCTGATAGCACATTTATGAATGGCGTAGATTGTTTGCAAACAGCAGACGTGACCAGCGCCAAAAAATTTCCTGCAACAGGAAATCTGATCATTTCTGATCCATCCTGCGGTTTTGTGATCAGCGTGCCATATACCAAAATTGATACCGTTTCCGTCCCCAATGCAGCGGTTTTTGTTTTTGGCAGCGGCGTGTTGAATTCCGCAGCCCCGCTATTGAAGCAGTGCTACGGATTGGCCGACACTGGCTCGATACATCTTGGGGCAAACAGCACGTATTTCATTCCCAGCCTGTTGAACGGTAATCTGGATAAAACGTTTACCATTCGCAAAAAACTGCTTGGGCAGTTCCTGATGTATCCGGGCAGCCTGATTACGCAGGTGCAGTTCCAGTTGCAGCAGGCGCAGTTTGGTACTGTTAGCATTGATGCCACCAGCGCGAATGAAGTGCAGTCCACCACGGATATTGCGGCTTCTGTTCTGCCTGCGCCATCTGGCGTGGTGCATAACTCGGTCAACAATTTCCTAGGCGCTACCGTTTTTGGAAAGTCTCCACAGGGCTGCCTGACTCAGTTTACCTGCACACTGGCGCGTGATGGCTCCGCCAATGATTACGGCATGGGCCACGCAGATGCCTGCGGCGTACGTTCAGGGCAGTTTACTGCATCTGGGAGCCTCGAATTCTATTTCCGCAGTTGGGATGAATACAACGCGGCGCTGGCAGGCACACAGGGCACCATCATTGTTAAAACAGTTGATGATGCAGGCAACGGTTACGCCTTCATCTTCCTGAATGCGGCATTGCGGAACGGCAAGGTGAACAGTTCGCAAACCAATCAGACCGTAAAGGCATCGTTTGATATTGCAGGCAATCCGGCAACGGGCGGTGGCACGTTTGCCATCATGCGCCTGACGGGCGTTACGCCTACCGGCTCCTGATCGTTCCTTTTCACCAAAGCAGTTTCGCAAAGGGTCGGCATAATAGTCCGGCCCTTTTTCATTCGTACCCACAACTCACAGGGTTTTACACAATGGCCAAAATTTCTGCATTTACCCGCAACGCTGCTGCAATCGCTGAGGGCACACCCGTTACCGTTGGCGTGACAGACCAGTTCACTATCATCACCAAGGGCATGACAGCAGATTATGCAGACCGTCTGTGGGCTCTGCGCCGTGCTGCTGCCATCCGTTACAACACCGGCCTGTCTGCAACGGATGTGCCGGTAGATCCCAACAACCTGCCACCTTCCATGGATGATGCGTGTCAGGCGCAGGCGCTGAGCGAAAAGTGCCTGATTGATGTGCAGGGTCTGGAAAACGATGATGGCACCCCGATTGATATCGCCACCTTCAAGGAAATGATCACGCACCGCGAAAACCGGGCGTTGCTTGCTCTGGCATTGCAGGCTGCGGCTTCTGTAGGCCGTGCGACCAAGGAACAGCTTCAGGCCGCTGAGGGAAACTGATCGCCGCCCTGCGTTGGCATCTGGTGGATGGGCCAATGGCAGGGCGTTGCGGCGTGCTGCCACCGCCAGCGCAGGATTGGGAGGCATGCGATGCGTGGCTGCGGAAAGTTGATCCGGAGCCCGCCAACATGCTGCCCTGGCGGTGCTGGCATGGCGTGGCTGGCACGCGCCTGCATCGGCCAGAGGGTTTTGGCGCAGGTATGGGGGCCATCCGTAATATCGCCTATCCGCAGCCACTGGCTGATGCCGAGATCCTGCGCTGGTGTCAGATGCGCCGGCTGAGCGCGGCGGAAACAGACTTCACGTTCCATCTCGTCAAATCAATGGATCAGTTTTTTCTCCAGATCCGCAACCAACAGATCACGGAAGATCTGCAACACACGTTCAGGAAAAGATAGCATCATGGCACGGGCACGTATGGCAGACGTTCTGCGCAAACAGATCATTGTCTCTGCGCGTGCAAGTCTATCATCTGCTGCTCTCCATAAAGCAGCTGCTGATGCCTGCCGTGCCAATCGTGATGAACTGATTGCATCCGGGCGTGCCTCCAGCACATTCCGCACAGCTGTGGATGGGCATGTGGGAGCTGATGAAGAAAGCGTCAATCTGGATGGTGGCATTGTCCGCTACGTGTTTTCCTATCTGGCGCAGGCCGTAGCGTTTGCCCTGGAGTATTGCCAGACGCATTCGCCAGTGCACAGCGGGGCCTATCGTGACAGTTGGGCGGTGCGTGTGAATGGAGAGTGGTGGACACGTCCGGCCGCCACCATTCAGCCAGGCAGCACGGTGGAAATCGTGAATACCATGCCCTATGCCCGCAAGATTGATACGGGTGGGCAGATGACCAGTGTGCCGCCTGGAATAGTGGAGGCCGCACGGCAAGCGGCCATGAAACAATATCCCACACTCAAAATTGCCCGCAAATTCCTGTCCTTGTCAGATGGGCGCGATGCCCGTGGCGAACACCTGCCATACATCCTGAAGGCGCAGGGAATTGAAAGCGGCCTGACATTTTCCAAGAAAAGCGGGTTTGAACGTCTGCGTAAGCCACGCCGGAGCAACCGCAAGGATCGGCAGGCCGGGCAAGTCATGACGTATCCTGCTCTTGTGCTGACGGAGCCTTCCAATGGCTAAAGTTTCTGAGGTTATCAATGAAGTCATCACCCGTTTTGTGGTGGATGATCAGACTGCACAGCCCACGGAAGCCGCTGGTGCACGCATAGATGCGCTACAGGATAAATCTGACGCGCTGGCAGAAAGCGGCAAGCGCATTGGGGAAGCATTTCAGGAAGGTCTGGAGACTGCCGGATCTGCTGCAAACAACACTGTTGAAGCCGTTATATCCGGCACCGGAAAGCTGGAAACCAGTGCGGGGCGTCTGAAGGATAGTGTAGATCAGATCACCCACGATGTGCAGCTGGGTGCGGGTAATACAGAAAAAGCCCTGTCCGGTGTTGGTGAAGCTGCCGAAGATACGGTTACAGCTGCGGACAAAATTGGCACGTCATTCAAAGACAGCCTGAGCGATGCCACCAAATCTGCTGAAGATCTGGTGACGGTTATCACCCGTAGCGCCACCAGCGCGGATAAGACCTGGCAAAACTCGGCTGCGCGGACGGGTGACAGCATTTCCAAGATCCAGCGCCAGATCCGGCTGGCACAGGATGAGTATGACCGGCTGGATGCCCGTGGCGTTGAGGCCATCGGAAGCGGCAGCACCAGTCCGGAAGATGTTACGCGCGTTCTGGATGCCCAGCGCGAAAAGATTGATGCCTTGGTGCAGCAGGAAGCAAAGCTGCGTCTGGAACAGACTGCTACGGCAGAAACCTTCACCAAAATGGGTGAGGATGGTTCCAGTGCGTCTGCTGTTCTGGAAAAGCTCTCTGCCGCTGAAATGGCAGAAGTCATGTCCCTGCGCGAGCTGCGGTCTGCCTTTGAAAATAACCTGCTTTCCCTAAATGGATACCGCAAGGGCGTGCAGGATATCACGGCAGATTATGCCGCCATGCAACGTGCCTCTGATGGTGCTCTGTCCAGCATTGCCAGCTCCTACCAGAGCAACCTCAACAGCAATCTGGGCATCAGCCTGCCCAGCAATGATCAGAGCGCATCCCGTCTGGAAGATGTCACTGGCGCGTTTGCAGATGCCGATGCCATTCGGGCCAAGATTGTGCCACTGGCAGCAGCTGAACGCGATTATGCAAAAGCTGTGACAGAAGCTGATAGCGCGTTGGCAACCGGCATCATTAACCAGCAAGAATATGATGCCTATGTGGGCAAAGCTACGGAAGGCCTGAACCGCCAGAAAGCTGCTTTTGGCGGCAATGCTGCTGCGGTCAAGCTGACCTCATTCGAAATGGGTATTCTGGTTGATGAAACCCATAAGTTTTTCGATCAGGTAATCGCTGGTGGCAGCCCCTTGCAGGCCGCGTTCTATCAGGTGCCCAATATGGTGCAGGTGATGGGCGGTCTGGATGGTGCGCTGACACGCGTGATAGGCGGATTGACTGGGCCGGCTGGCCTTGTCGTGGCTGCAGGTGCTGCCGGTGCGGCCATTCTTGGCGTAGGCAAGTATGCGGAAAGCGAACAGGAAAGCCTTGCGCAACTTTCCACCCATCTGCGTGCCACGCGGGCTGATTACAATGATATGGCCACATCTGCTGAAAATGCTGCCCGTGCACTGCATGATCAGTATGATGATATCTCGCTCTCAGACAGCCGCAGCACGGTGCAGACCATTGCGGCTGTGCCTACGGTGGATGCCAGCCAGATCCAGCGTCTGACAGCAGACAGCCGGGATCTGGCTGCCGTTATGAACACCACGGTACCAGATGCCGCCAAAACATTGGCAGCAGCACTGGAAGATCCTGCCAAGGAAGCACAGGCGCTGGCGGATCAGCATTTGCCCGGCTTCAATGCTGGGCTGGTGCTGAGCGTGCAGCATATGGTGCAGATGGGGCAGCAGGCTGATGCCGTTTCTCTAGTGATCCAGAAGCTGGAAAGCGCCATTCATGGGGCTGCCGATCAGGGATTAACGCCATTTCAGGCAGCATGGCGCAGCCTGAAGGATGAAATGGGCAGCGATTACAGCGCCATGGCATCTGAGGCGCGTAGCATTGGAGATCTGTTCGTCTCCATGGCTACATCGGGAATCAACAGTCTGACGGATCTGGTCAAGCTGCTGAAACAGCTTCCGGATGAACTCTCTACCGTCTGGAGTAGCATCAAATCTGGATCATCTAGCGGCTTTAGCTGGCTGGAAGGCAAGATCGAAAGCCTGATGCCTGCCAGCGTGCAAAAGCTCATGGCACAGGGCAACACGGCAGATCCTACGTTCTCCATGCCCAGCAATCCGGCAACATCTGCCACGCATGTGCAGGCAGATGGCGGCATCAAGTCCGTGCAGAGCATGATTGATCAGGTGGCGCAGGAACAGCACCTGAATGGTGATATCACCAGTCTGATGCACGCTATTGCACCTGCAGAAAGCAGCACGGGCCAATACCTGAACGGCCAAGTGGTGCGCTCCAGTGCAGGTGCCATTGGCGCCATGCAGGTGAAGCAAGACAACGCAGCCGGGAATGATCTGACAGATCTGCACGGCAATGTTTCTGCCAGTGCGGAATATCTGGTGCATCTGTATGACAAATACGGCCATAACCAAAATCTTGTAGCGATGGCCTATAATTGGGGTGAAACGGCGCTGGATGAATATATCAGCGGCAAGCGCACAACTATCCCCAAGGAAACATCTGATTATGTCACCAAGGTTACGGGGGGCAATGCATACGGTGCTGTTGAAAGTGCCCGGATGGATCAGTCTGTTTCGTCTCAGGTATCAAAGGGTGATCCAAGCGTTGCTGGGCAGCAGGATGATTTAACCCGCTCATTGCAGGGCGAATACACTGCTCTGAGCAATCTGAATAAACAGCATCAAGCTAACAAAATCAGCGATGAGCAATGGGCGAGCCAAACCAAAATCATCAATGCCCAGATTGACAGCACCAAGGCCTCTCTCGCCAATCTGCGTGATCCCTTGCAGGAAGTGGATCATTCGCAAACGTTGGCCGCGCAAAGTGCATCTGCCTTAACGGGTTATGACCGGCAGATGGTCAGCGTGGCGCAGGAAGTGGATCAAGCACAGCTTTCGTTGAATGGGGCGCATGCGTCTGCAGCTCAGATCTTGGCAGCGCAGGCGCGTGAGCAATCCATTCTGGCTGATGCGTGGCATGCCAGCACGTCTGCCATGTCAGATCAAACACAGGCGCTGGATAAGGCTAATGCGGCCTATGCAGATGGCAGCATGTCTGCACAGGATGCGGCTTCTTATGTGTCTGCCTATACGGATGCAGAAAATAGCTTCCAGAAAGGCACGCCGCAGTTTGTGCAGGCCATGCAGGAGCGCATCAGTGCCGCCAAGGCCCTGACGGTTGCCCAGCAGAACACCCAGATGATCGGGCAGACCAATCAGAACAATGATCAGGTTGCTATCTTGCAAACTGAAACATCCCTGATTGGCTCCAATGATGATGCACGCCAGAAGCTGGTGGCACATATGGAGGTTGAACAGCAGCTCTACCGGCAAGGCATCCCGCTAACGGATAAGTATGCGCAAAACTTGCTATCCAGCACGGATGCCCTGTCTGATGCCACGGTGGAATACCAGCATCAGCAGCAGGTTATGGATGATTTCACCGGCTCCATCAGCGATATGGCGGATCAGCTGTCCGATGGCGTGGTGCAGGGCTTTGTGCAAGGCACATCGGCAGGCATGTCTTTCAAAAGCATGTTGCAGGGTGTGGAAGCATCGGTTGCCAGCGTGATTGCACGCTTTGCCCTTATCAATCCGCTGCTCAACAGCATTGATGGCGGCACGCGCACCACACTGGCAGATCTGGGCAATCTGTTTGGCAAAGTTGGCGCAGGCAGCAATACTTCCAGTGCCAGCAGCATTCTGTCTGGATATGGTGAAGGGAACGACATCACATCATCCGGCTGGGCCTATTCCCCATGGGAAGCCCTGAATGTGAAAAACCAGATCAGCAACCCGGCCGGATCGGCCGCAAAAAGTGGCGGCATGTTTTCAGGTCTGGAAAACCTGTTTTCTGGCAAGGCGGCTGATGGCAGCGGGATCTTCAGCAGCGTTGGTAGTGCTGTTTCCTCCATCGGCTCTTACATGGGCATGGCGGGTGCGGCCTTCGGCATTGGTGATATGGCCTATAATCTTCTGTCGCAGCTCTTTGCCAAAAGGAAGAAGGATTATCAGTATGTTTCCGTAGGCAGCGATGGGATGCTGGATATCAGCGGCCATGTGTACAAGCATATTCACGGCAATGATAACGTGGCGTCCGGCCTGCAGAGTGATCTGGACAACATCAACAATGTGTTTGGATATACCGGGGTTTCCGCCACAAACACGGATACCATTGGCAAGGTTGGCTGGTCTAAGAAAGGCAAGAAGTCCAAAACATACAGCCTGACAGATCTGCTGCCTGATCTGGATCTGACCAGTTCAGACGCCACCATGCAGCAGGAGCTGAAGCAGCTCATGCCGACCAGTTTCGATAGCGTGGGCACGTTCACGCAGGATCTGGAAAGCCTGAAAACCCTGGCGGATGCGCTGGACAGCATGAAAGTGTCTGTCTCAAAGTTTGATGATAGCTCCCATGTCACGGTGGATCATTTCACCGGCTACACGGGAGATATGGCCAAAGCGCTTTCAACGCTGGATGGTGGTACCTATTCCGTAGATGACCTGCAAAGCAAGTTTGAGGCCATTGAGGAGTTTGTGGGCACCACAATGCCAGGGCTTCTGGATGTTACGGCATCCGGTTCCGAAAGCCTGATGCAGCAGGTGGATGATCTGAAGCAGAAATACCAGGACGCCGCCAACACGGCAGCATCCTACGGTCTGGATGCCCAGGCATTGCTGGATAAGGGCAATGCCATTGCGGCCATGATGATTGCCAATGAGCAGACCACGCTTTCGCAATCTGATCAGTCCGTGCAGGCGCGTTATCTGTCTGCCACGGGTGATCAGGAAGGCGCAGATCTGCTCAATCAGCAGGTGAGTGCAGCACAGGAAATCCAGCAGCTACAGGATAACTGGCGCAGCTTTCTGGGTGACAGCTTTGCCGATAACGTCACCTATCAGCAGCAGTTGACAGATCTGGAGAAAACCCAGAATGCCGAGCGGTTGCAGATCCAGAAGGAATATCAGTCTGAAGCAAATGAGAAGCTGGAGTCTGTTTTTGACAGTCTGGATACCTATGAGAAAGGTCTAATCACATCTGATGCGTCACCTTTATCGGTGGCGGATCAGTACAAGGCGGCTAACGATAATCTACATACGGATTATCAGGCTGCTTTGGGTGGAAATTATGACGCCTTGTCTGCGCTCCAGACTGACATGCAAACCTTCCTGTCTCTGTCTCAGAAATTCAATGGTGGCGGAGCAGCCTATGTGTCTGATTTCAATATGGTGCAAACCATCGTCAAGGCACTGGGCGGTATGGATCTGACCAAGGTGCAGACCGATGTTCTGAACAAGATCCAGCAAGAGCAATCCGATGGGCTGCAAACATTGGCATCGCTTTTGCAGGATCTTCTCAAAACGTCTGTGGCACAGCTGCAGGAAACACGCTTTCAGGCGCAAAAAGACGCCGCAGCCTAACGGGATATCATCACAATGCAGCAACGCTGTTTTCTGGGGACGCTGGCTTTCGGGCCTGCGGCTTCCCGCACGACCACATGCCTGTCTTCTGGCGGGTATGTGGATGTTGCCACCGGCACGAAATATCCGCCCATTCTGGCCAGCCTTCCTGACGTGGACAGGGAACTGGATATTTCAATTTCCGGTAGCAGCATGACGCAATCGTTCGGACAGCTTACGGTCAATCTGTCCGATGGTGTGGCTGATAGCATGAACGTGCGCAACCACACCGGAGATCTGTCCATCCTGACCGGCCTGCGCAGCTATGACATGGCACGCGGCTGGTGGTCAGATCCGGCACTCTCTGCGTGCCAGCCTCTGTTCACCGGCTCCGCCACGGCATGGCGCACCGGGGCCACGCAAGGCACGCTGACACTTTCGGGGCCTGCCGTGCTCTCGCGCCAGTTGCCATTGGCAACCTATGCTGGCACTGGCGGCGTGGAAGGTGGATCAGACCTGACAGGCCGGGTAAAGCCGCGCCTGCGGGGTTATGCCTTCAATATCACGCCGGTCTGTGTGGATACCGTCAATCAGATCTATCAGGTCTCTGATGGGCCATTCTGGATGGGCACGCAGGGAAACCAGCCGGATCTGACCGTGCTGGAAGGCGGTGTGCTGGGCAGCTGGTCTGCCACATCCACAGATGGCAGCTGGTCATATGCCGGCATGGTCAGTGATATCACCACCGCAGATCCGGCCGCTGGCACCTATGTGGTGGAAAGCTCCAGCCGGGGCGCGTTTTTCCGGCTGGGTGGCACGCCGGTTTATGCCATTACCTGCTGGGCCACTGGCGTGATGCCTGATGGCACGTATGTGTCCAGCCTGCCGGATATCGTGCGGCAGGTGCTGGTGCAGGATATCGGCATTCCGGCGGCATCCATTTCCAGCACATGGGCGGATCCGTTCGGCAAGGTGGATAGTGCGGCCGGCGCGTTCTGGGATGGCTCTGACAGCTATACCGGGAATGACATGATCACCGCCCTGTTGCAGGGAAGTATGCGCAAGCTGGCTGTTGCGCGGGACGGCACGCTGAAGCTGATCGGCATTACAGACAGTTTTTTGCAGCTGGTGCCGCAACAATGGGAAAAGCTGGCGGTGCTGCCTGATGAGGTGATTGACATCAAGGAAACAGATCTGCCGTCCGAACTGGCGCTGCCTCTCACCTGCGGGCGTTGCACCTATAGCCGCAATTACACGGTGATGAGCACCAGCACGCTCAGCCCGAAGGCGTTTCTGTCCACCCTGCGCACGCAGCGCAGTGCTGTCACTGTGGGCACGGATAGCCCAACGGTGGAAGTGGTCAGCCCGCCCGAAGTGCTGACAAGCCTGCGCACGCAGGCCGGAGCGCAGGTGGTGGCGGATGTCATCAGCAACCTGTGGACGGTGGCAGACCGGCGCGTGTTTTACGTCACGCTGCCGTTTGAACGCCTGTTTGATTTTGAAATGGGGGACGAGATTGTGCTGTTTGCCAATGTGGACGGCCTGCGCGATGGTCTGGGCGGTCTGGTTGTGGGTGAAAGCTGGCGTGGCTCCAGCGCAGGCCAGTGCGTGCTGACGGTGCTGGTCTGATGCAGAATTGTGCGTTCGGCCTGAATAATCTGGTCAAGATCGCTAGCCTTAGTGGCTCGGCGTCCTTCTATGCAGGCGTTTCGGCCGCCAAGGATTTCTCACCCAATCAGCTGGCTACAGACCAGGGCAACACCACGGCGGCGTTCTGGTCTGTTGGGGATAGCAACAGAACCGCATGGTTTCAGGCGCAATGGAATGGTGCCCAGACCATGCGGGCCTTCTTTGTGGGGCGCTCCAACCTTGGCCAAGCCGCAACGTGGCAGCTTGTGGCCAGTTCTGGCGGCAATACGGTGTATTCCGCCTCTGGCAGCTTTGCCACGCTGGGCGGCGTTGGCCCGGTGCAGATGGTGCATGTGGCACCGCAGGACATTCAGGCCGATACGGTCAAGATCACCGTCACCAGCAATGGCAGCGCATCGGAAAGCTATATTTCCTTGTCTCTGGCCTATATCGGGCCGGTCTGGCAGCCAGTGCGCAACATGAGCACCAAGAGCACCACCGGGCTGGATAGTTCCGTGACGGTGAATACCGGCATGAGCGGGGCCGAGTTTGTCACGCCGGCATGGATGCGGCGCAAGGCTGTGGTGGATCACGAATCTCTGGATCTGGCGGACGTGCCGGTGCTGGAGCAGATCCTGCTGCTGGGCGCATCTGGCACCAATGTGCTGTTTGTGCCTGATCCGGATGCCGATGCCCCCACGCTGAACCTGCGCAGCCTGTTTGGACGCATCCAGCGCGGAGATCTGAGCAACCCCTATGGCGCTGCCCTGCGGCAGCAGACCAGCTTCACCATTACCGAGCGGCTTTAGGCCGCTTTTTTTGTATCAGGACACATTATGCCCACAGCAGAAAACGATGGTGCAGATCTGCGCACCGTCCTGGCGAAACTCGACACCATGCAAGGAGATCTCAGTGAGGTGAAAAAGGATCAGCGAGAAGAGCGCGATGCCCGCGTTGCCCTGGCGGCACGCACGGATGCGCTGGAAAAGCGGGATACGCTGATTTTATCCAAGATCGACAAAATGGCGATTGATGATGCCGAACGCGCCGGTGCCACGCGCCTGACCATGTGGGTTGCCAGTATGCTGGGGCCAACCGGCATCGCAACGCTGGCCGCGGCGCTTTATCACCTGTTCAGCCATCCCTAGCTGACTGCGCGGTTTGTCAATGCAGAAGTATTCAGTTCTGAACAGTTCTGAAAAACTCTGAAAAACTGAAACACGCCCATATATGAAGCCATTCCAAATGGCTGTTGTCTGAGGGTTTTGCGCTCTAGTGGACTAAATTCAGCCATACAGTCTGCAAACTCGTCCACTCCGGCCGCCATTGAGCGGCCTTTTTTGTATCCGGAAAAACAGATGAATGATTCCATCCAACTGGCGGCATGCCTGTGCCGCAAGTTCGAAGGCCTGCGCCTGCATCCTTATGTTTGCCCGGCAGGTTACTGGTCTATTGGTTATGGCAATCGTGCCCTGGCCAACGGGGCCGCCGTAACTGCCAAAACTGCGCCCATTACGCAGCAGCAGGCCGAAGCCCTGTTGGTTTTTACGTTGGCAGGCCTGCGGGTAAAGCTGCGCCAGTTGGTGCGCACGCAGCTTTCGCCAAACCGAGAAGGTGCGCTGCTGGATTTCCAGTATAATCTGGGAACAGCAGCGCTGGCAGGTTCCACACTGCTGAAATATCTGAACGCGGGCCAAGATATTGCGGCCAGTGATCAGCTCCTGCTGTGGAACCACATGCACCGCAACGGCCAGCTGATTACGGTGCCCGGCCTGACGGCACGGCGTCATGCGGAATGGCTGCTCTGGAGCGGGGTTAATCCGTGTGATCCGCAGCCAGCAGCGCCTGCACCCTCCCCTACTTCCACAGATCAACTCAACGCGGCGGAAATCGACCGCGTGAAGGAAAACGCATGAGTGAGCGAGATCCTCTGTCCCGGCATGAACTGGATTGCCTGGCAGATCTGCTGTTCGACCGTTTGGCCCAGCGCCTGCGGCAAAGCGGCTTTCGGCTAAATGAAGAAAACATCGTCATCGAGCGCGTGGATATCATCAACACGCTGCCCGTGAGCCTGCGTGGCGCTGGCCATGGCTGATACACCAACAGCCAAAACCGCCCTTGTCCAAACGGCAAAGGCCGGTGGCATTGCCAGCACCTTACTTGTGGCTCTCACGCAGCTTCCCCAGCCATATGCCCATTGGGTGGAAATTGGCCTGAGCGCAGCAGCCATTCTGGGGTTTATGGCAACACAGATCCCAGCACCGCCTGCCGGTTCCAAGCTGTGGCCGGTTTACCGGGTTCTGAACGTTTTTGCTGCCAACTGGGGCCAAGCCGCCAACGCAGCCATTCTGATGCGCACAAAGGCTGCGGCCACGCCATCAGAGCCAAAGGCTAACTGAAAGTTAGCCTTCTCATCTTCATCTGAGAAAGACGATCCGAAATGAAAAAAGCATTCCTTGCATTGGGGCTGCTGCCCCTTCTGGCCGCCTGTGGCGCAACACCGCAGGCCAAGCTGAACCAGACCGTTTTCGATGTGGACAGTTCCTACCACGTTCTGGCGCAGCCGATTCCTGATGCCATTAAAGGCAACGTGCCGGGCATCGTCCTGACGGATACGCAAAAGGATATTGCCAAGCGGGCAAGCCAGACCGTGTTCAATGAAATTTCGTCTCTGGAAACCTCCATTGAGAACGGCAACAGCATCACCCAGACAGGTGTGAACGCACTCCAGACCGATTTTCTTTCATTCGAAACCTGCTGGGCAGGCCTGAAAACCGGCACCACGCCGGATGCCTGCGCAGCTCTTGGCGGGAGCAAATAACATGAAAGCAACAGAAGTCAGCGCCATCTTGGGCGTAGTGGGCACCGTGGCCGGTCTGGCCGAGAAATACGGGCCGGAAGTGTATGAAACGGTCAAGGAAGCCCTGGAGCAATCCAAGAGCAAGACCGGGCCGAGTGTGGCGGATATTGAAGCCATCTTTGCCAAGTGTAAGGCCGATAACGCGGCCATCCAGTCCGCATGACGCCGGATTTTGAGTGCGGCATGATTGTTGGTGGCGGGGGAGTTTTCCTCGCCACCATTATCTTTGTTGTAGGCTGGCACGCGCTGGTGGTGCGGTCGGATTTTTGGCGGAATAGTTAGGGAAAAATTATCTAGTCATACCAACAGCTTGCCGCAACATATCGTTAACTCTGCGCTGCCAACCGGGGCCATCCTGCTTCAGCCTGTCAATCAAATCAGGATCAAGCCGGATAGATACCAGCCTTTTGGTAGGTGCTTTTTGTGGCCCGCGCACCCTGCGCTGCGCTGCTAGTTCTGGCACGGCTACGGATGCGGGTTTGGCATTGAAGAAATCCTCAGCAGTCAACTCCGGGCTATCTGCATCCAGAGATATACCCCGATTGATCAGGGCATCTTCCTCATCCGTAGGTATGATAAATTCAGGTTTGCGCGGCATAGAGCTTTGCCTCCCGTTTGTTGGCCTTTCGCAGGCTGATGATGCGGACGATACGTGTTTCAATGCTGAAAACCAGCACATGCAGGCGGAGATTGATTGGGGCAACGGCAATGAGGCGGGGCTCATTTGCGCTGCGGCTTGTCATGACGAGCGCCATATCCCACTCGAAGTTTTCAGCAGCAGAAAAATCAACGCCATGCTTGGCGATGTTGCTCTGGCGCTTTGCTTCGTCCCAATCGTATCTCATGTAAATTGTATATACAAATAGATGATTTATGACAAGCAAATTGTATATATATTTTACCTAATTTAAGGGGGCTGCCCAACTATTTATGGAGGCAGTAATTTTGACATTCTCCCCGCCCTGAAGGACTGGGATTCTGTTGTTTCTCACTGGCGCGATGCCAGCAAAGATCCAACTGAGATTCCTGCTTCGAGGGCGTGCTGGCGCAACGCCTCCACAGGCAGCAGGCCGCTGTCCACGGCCCGTTTCACAATAACCGCCGATGCATTGTCATCGGCATTCTCTGCATGACCGCAGCGAACACACACGAACCGGCTCTGACTGACCCGGTTCTCAGCCGCAGTGTGGCCGCACTTGCGGCACTCCCGGCTTGTGTTTCGCGGAGAGACATCCAGACACTGTCCGCCACGCTCCGCAGTCTTGTAACCGCAAAACTGGCGGAGCATACCCCAACCTTGGTCGAGAATACTGCGGTTCAGCCCAGACTTCTGCCGGACATTGCGGCCCGGTTCTGCAACCGTACCGGAAGCAGACCGCACCATGTTGCGGATCTTCAGATTTTCAAACACCAGCGTGCCTTGATTCTCGGCAAGAGAGTGAGAAACCTTATGCAGAAAATCCGCCCTGACCCGGCGCACTGTGCGGTGCAACCGGGCGACACGCAAAACAGACTTCCGGCGGTTCTGCGACTCCTTCTTGCGGCGGGCGACAACCCTCTGTGCCCGCCGCAATTTCTTCATCGCCTTCCGATAGGCGTCAGGGCCTTTGACACGGCCCTGACCCGAAACCGCAACCGTGGCAACCACGCCACGGTCGATCCCAACTGCCGGGAGAATCTTCTTTTCCGGCTCTGGCAGATCATACTCATACTGGATCGCTGCATACCACTGTCCTGCGTCACAGCGCACCGTGACGTTGCGGATAACACCCGGAATACTCCGCCAGCCACGGAATCGCACCCACCCAAGCTTGGGAAGTTTCAACCGGCCACCATTGCGAGTCAGGCGCTCATACGGAGCGCTCTTTCCATCCGGAAAGCGGAAGGAATCTCCCCGCGACTTCTTCCGAAATTTCGGGAAGCCTGCACGGCGGGCAAAGAAATTCCGGAAGGCCTTTTCAAGGTCACTCAAGACCTGTTGCAGAACCTGAGACGGACAAGCCTTGAGCCAGTCCACTTCAGACCGCAACTGCGTCAGTTCTTTCGACTGACTGAACCTGTTCAGGACATGCCGCTGGCCCCAGGTCTGGCGCTGTTCCAAGGCCAGATTCCACAGAAAGCGTGTCGCACCTCCGATCTGGCACAGAAACTCTTCCTGTGTCAGTGACGGATACAAACGGACAACATGTGCTTTCTGAATTTTCATTATTGTCTATTGTAGAAAATCAAAGACAAAACAGTCAATGTCACAGTGCCTTATATCCCCGCCCTGAAGGACGGGGTTTTACGGCAGATACGATAAACCAAGAGCCGCCATAGGTAGCGGACAGGCTCTTGGCTATCAGCTCTATATCGCAAGTATGATCAGATAACGATACCGTACCTTATATATAAGGTACGGGCGCATAAACGCGGTATTGTGTTCACATGATAAAGTGAGCACTGTTGTTTATGTCTATTTTTTAAGGGAAAGTCTGGTCGGAGTGAGAAGATTCGAACTTCCGGCCCCTGCGTCCCGAACACAGTGCTCTACCAGGCTGAGCTACACTCCGATTACACGCTGCCTATACAGCGCTCTGGCCTAAGAGGCAAGAGTAGAAATGAGACTTCCTACCCTTGCACGCCTTATTTTACATCACATCCATACCCAATGCTTCAGCTGGCTCCGTAACACGAGAGCATTCAAGAGCTGCGGCGGCATTAGGCACAACACTTAGCAGAGATCTTGCATCTACTGAGGCAAAACCCTGTTTCACAGCCTCATCAAGCATAGCTACAACCTTATCGCCCCACCCATCTACGTTAATAAGCACGATGGGCTTATCGTGGCGCTTAAGCTGCTTCCACGTCAGAATTTCCAAAAGCTCCTCAAACGTTCCAAAGCCACCGGGCAAAACCCAAAAAGCATCGGCCCGTGAAAACATAATTTGCTTACGGGTATGCATGGAATCCGTAACAATCAGCTCTGAAACTTCTTCATTCATCTTTTCTCGGGTTTTCAGAAACTCAGGAATAACACCCGTAACGCTTCCACCTGCCTGAATAACGGCATGGGCCACAACGCCCATCAAACCATTTGCACCGCCGCCATAAACCAGACGGATTCCTGCTTTGGCCAACTCTTTCCCTGTTTCCTGCGCTGCCTGCTGATACACAGGCTTAACACCCATACGGGAACCACAGAATACGGCGACTGCACGCACATCAATTGTCATTATTTCTGTTCCTCCAAATTAGTTTCTAAAGTTTTAAGTATCTGTCTGTTACGGTAAAATGGAATTATCCATTTTCCTTACGATAAACAAAAGCACATATTCCCACACCTAAAAGGCTCATAAGTGCTGTTGTCAAAAACAATCCCTGATACCC
Organism: Acetobacter sp. A11-2; assembly: GCF_040208445.1. Lineage (NCBI taxonomy): Bacteria > Pseudomonadati > Pseudomonadota > Alphaproteobacteria > Acetobacterales > Acetobacteraceae > Acetobacter > Acetobacter sp. A11-2. Next base: position 2,837,285 of record NZ_CP157843.1, on the reverse strand, counting down.
CCAATACGGGATAATAAACCCTAAAACAGGCCCAGATAAGCCAAGAGCTATATCAAGAAAAACAGAAAAAGCGCCTATGGCAATCCCTTTATTTTCTGGCTTGGTATGGGCCACAGCCCCTACCCCCAAAGCTGGAAATAAAAGTGAAAAACCGACACCCGTTAGCGCGGCCCCTATGTTTGCCCAAATAGGTGAATGCCCCATAGCCAATACACATAAGCCCAAACTTTCTATAAGTAAGGAAACCAATGCAACAACTGTGCCACCACGCTTTGTTATCTGAGTGGTAAAACCAAAACGTGTCAAAACAAAAACACATCCAAAAATAGAGAGTGCTGTTGCAGCACCTTTCCAATTCTGGTCAGCAAAATACAATGTCAGCAAAGATGAAATGGCACCAAACCCAATAGAACCTGCAGCCAAAGCCATGCCATACGGTGCAACCTGACCAAAAACTGTCATAAAGGAATGGCGTTTACCCGGTGTAGGTGAAAGGGGTTTAACTGCTAGCTGATGCCACGCCCATGGCACCCCTGAAAGCAGCATAAGCATACAACACAAACCTATGCCCAGAAAACCACCCAGCGCAGCATGAGACTGGTAAATTATCATTGCGATAGGTGCCCCTAACGCAATGCCCCCGTAAGAACAAACACCATTCCAAGAGATCACACGAGCAGTCCCGGGTGTACCTACTCTTTCGATGTTCCAGACAATAACACCTGTTGCTACCCAGCTTTCAGAAATACCTAAAAAAATACGGCCTAATAAAACAACAGCTAAAGCCCCTACAGGCCATGCCACCAGGGAAGGTGCAAGCATGATAAACAAACCAGAAAGCGCACCCAGAAAAAGCCCAGCAATAACAACTTTTTTAGGCCCACGGGTATCTATCCGATGCCCTGCTCCAATACGGGAGACAAATGTGGCCAGATACTGAACGGAAACAGCAAACCCTGCGATTGCAGAACTAAACCCCAGTTGTTCTTTTACGAACAACGGCACAACAGCCATTTGCAAACCGATTTCTATATAACACAGCAAAGTAAAAACTACGATGGCAAAGATAGACCATAGTGTTTTTCCTACAGGCTCTGAAGCTCCTTCGATGTCATTATTTCCGTTCATTACATTCCTTCATGGCCATGGTGTTGCATAATCAGAATCCGTACCAATTTGCTCGCATATGATAGGGTAATGCAAAGCAAAACTTAGGAACCCCACATGAATATGTCTGCACCAGATGATGAAGGTTACATCACCGTTTCCACTCGTATCGCTTATGAAAACCCATGGACCCGTGTGCGAGAAGACATTATCCGGCTACCCAATGGTAACGATGGTCTCTACGGCATTGTGGAACGGGGGGATTTTGTTGTGATCCTTCCTTTGGGTACATCTGGTGATGGCCGCCCAACTGTTACTTTGGTCAATCAATATCGCTACCCAATTAAAAAACGGTTGTGGGAACTGCCAATGGGTATGTGGGAAGCGCGACCAAATGCCAAAATGGAGGAAGTTGCCGCAGGTGAGCTACGGGAAGAAACAGGATTACGTGCCCAATCACTACAGCATGCAGGCATTGTTTATCAGGGTGCTGGATATTCCACCCAGAAAGGTCACGTGTATTTGGCTACAGGGTTAACTCAGGGAGAACGCCAGCTAGAAGATACAGAACAAGGGATGTCATGCCATACCTTCCTGCTTTCGGAAGTAGAAGACATGATACGAAAAAATGAGATAACCTGTATGGTCAGCCTGGCTGCATTTGGTCTTTTACGTATTAAAAACATGATCTAGAAATAGAAAAGTCCCTGTTATGCAGGGACTTTTTTTTAAAATGGTTTTACAACAACCATAATAACAATAACCATCATCAAGATGGTCGGCACTTCATTGGCAATCCGATAAAACTTTTCTGAATGGTTATTGCGGTCAGCCGCAAAATCTTTACCCCAACGCGCACAACATCCATGAAAAGCAAATATACAGAATACAGCGGTAAGTTTTGTATGCCACCACCCTGCATGCCAATCTACACCTCCTGGTGTCAGCACAAGAAGCACGCCAAAAAGTAGGCTAGCACACATAGCAGGTGTCATAATTGCTTTAAGAAGCCGGCGTTCCATAATTTTGAAACGCTGACTTTCCTGAGATCCAACCGCAACCTGACAATGATAAACAAATAACCGTGGCAGATAAAATAACCCTGCCATCCATGCCATAACAGACATGATGTGAAACGCTATTAGCCAACGCAACCACGGCAAAAGAGCATCTATAACCATTATCAGTGCCCTTGCAGTTGCAAAGCTTTTTGAACCAATGGTGCAAATTGTGAGAGGCTGTTAATTCTTAAAATATTTTTCCATTCAGGAGTGGGTTTCTCATCTGCTCTTAGCATAACGCAAGTCATGCCAGCATCAACGGCTGCACGTGCTCCTGTGTCACTGTCTTCCAGCACCAGGCATTCTGAAGGAGAAACACCTTCTTCTTCTGCAGCTTTTAAATACACATCAGGCTTAGGCTTTGGAATGCCCATATCTCGTGCAGAGTGAATACGGTTTTCAAAAAAGTGTTCAAGATTGGTGATGGAAAACTTTGCATCCATTTCCTCTTGAGAGGAATTGGATGCAACCCTTACTGGAACACCAAGTTTTTGAATATTGTTGAGCATATCATAAACGCCCTCAATAGGCTCAACACCATTCTTCATGGCGGCCACAAAGCGTTTTTGCATCATGTTTGCCCAGTCTTTTCCCAACTGGGCACCAGTTTCTTTTTCAATCATGTGTTGTATTCCCGGCAATGCCATGCCGGAAAATACTTTTACCGCCTGATCATCCGGCACATTCATACCAACACGCCGAGCTTCTTCCGCACTGATACGACAGCATGTTTCTTCACTATCAACCAGAACGCCATCGCAATCAAAAATAATAAGCTTAAGATGCCCTTTGGGAGAAAGAACCAATGGTTGTTCTACCATCATGCCGTTTCCCTGATCGTGCTTACCAATTCAGCAACATGTTCAACAGGCGTTTGCGGCAAAACGCCATGCCCTAAATTGAAAACATGTGCGCGCCCTCGGCCAGCTTCACGAATAGCCAGAGCTTCACGCTTCATGGCATCCCCGCCCGCCAATACAGCAACCGGATCCAGATTACCCTGAATACCTACATGTTCAGGCACCATGGAACGCACAATTTTTATATCTGCGCCCGTATCCAGTGCCACAACATCTACACCGGTTTCTCGTGCGTATTCAGCAACCAATACACCACTTAAACGCGGAAATCCGATAATACGTGTAGAAGGATGCCGGGCTTTAATGGTCTGAACAATTTGGCGAGATGGCGCAATAACGTGTTTGCGAAATTCTGATGGAGATAATAGGCCTGCCCATGAATCAAACAGCATGACGGCTTCAGCACCAGCTTCAATCTGTTTGCAAAGATATTCAGCTGTTGTTTGCGTCAGTAAATCCATTAACCGATCAAACAAAACCGGTTCTGCGTAAGCCATCTGCCGGGTAACGGCAAACTCACGAGATCCGTGCCCCTCAACCATGTAACAAGCAACCGTAAAGGGAGCGCCCGTAAATCCTAGCAGAGTGGTTGCCCCTGGCTGTGCAACACCAATTTTATCTGGGCCATTCAATTCTTTACGCAAGCGTGTCAGCGTTTCCAAAACAGGCGCTGTAACTTCGGCAATACGTGCCGGATCTAACTTAGCCAGATCCTGTTCAGAACGAATAGCTCCTAATACGGGGCCTTTGCCTTCTACAAACTCCAGGGACTGCCCCATTGCCCAAGGCAAAATCAAAATATCAGAGAATAGAATGGCGCCGTCCATTCCAAAGCGTTTGATCGGCTGCAATGTCAGTTCTGTTGCAATATCCGGCGTCATGCAGCGTGTCAGAAAATCTGCCTTGGCACGCATGGCCCGAAATTCTGGCAGAAAGCGACCAGCCTGACGCATCAGCCACATTGGAGGCGGCCACAGGGCTTCACCATTGAGTGTTCTTAAAAGCCGTTTGGCGGAGGGAATATGTTGGTCTGTCATCATGCTTCGATGTCCTGCCACGTCTTTGTTCACGCTGTCCACGCCCCTCTTCCTATAAAAAAAGAAAGAAATAGGTTTGTAGTTGTTTAAAAGTACTGTGAATGGTGGGGTACCCGGTATTCCAAAAATGTACCCCAGCTTTCCCACACTGTGTACAGATTTTAGGGTATTGGAAAACAAGGACTTTTTAAAGTTATCCAGAAAGTACCCGTACGGGGCTGTGTACAACTCACCGGTTTATCGTTTTAGAGGGTTGTGCCCGGTACTCGGTACGTCGCAGTTATGAGTTCCGTACAATCCACATGTACCCCGGTACTCAGGTGAGTACTCACAGGCCATTTTTTTACGAGTACCTGAACGGGACTCGAATTGATGCAGGATTTAGTACTAATGCCGACTCCATTACAGAACAAAGATTCGAAACTGCTTTTGGCGAGTGGTTCTTTTTCTAGGCGCAAAATGCTTGAGGAGGTCGGGCTGGATTTTGAAGTCCGCATTGCAGATGTAAACGAAGACATCCTTAAAGCAGCAGGCAAACGTGAAGGCTGGAATCCGGAAGCCGTGGCTCTTGGTTTGGCCGAGGCCAAGGCGCTTTCTATTCAGCAGCCAGATGCTTTTGTTATTGGCGCGGACCAGATGCTGTCCTGTGATTCAGTATGGTATGACAAGCCGAAGGATCTGGCTCAGGCTCGTGAGCAGCTTTTGGCGCTACGGGGAAACACCCATATCTTGCACACAGCAGTTGTGCTGTGCCGTAACGGTCAGGTGGTATGGCAGCATGTGGATCAGCCGCGTTTGACCATGCGTTTGTTTTCAGAACCTTTTCTGGATGCTTATTTGCAAACAGAAGGCCCTGCTTGCTTGGCTTCTGTGGGAGCTTATAGGCTGGAAGGGCCTGGCTTGCAGCTTTTTGCGCATATAGAAGGAGATGCTTTTTCCATTCAGGGGCTTCCTCTTCTGCCGCTTCTGGAAGCGTTGAGAGAGATGAAAGTGATTTTTTACTGAAAATAGGGGCTTGCCTGTTAAGGGCAGACCATGTAAGAGGCTGGGCACACGCCGCATCTCAAGCAGGTGCTGCTGTGTGCAAGAACAGTGTGGGGCCATAGCTCAGTTGGGAGAGCGCCTGAATGGCATTCAGGAGGTCGTCGGTTCGATTCCGATTGGCTCCACCAGTTCTTATCAAAACCTCCAAAAAATAATTAACTGTATTTTAAGTTGCTCACCCGTTCGGCAATGTCAGTGGGCGTAAACGGGGTTTGCGTGCCTTGATCACCAGCGTATCAAGAGCGGAGAGAAAGCGAGATCGATCTGCTTTTCCAAACGCGCTTCCGCCTGGCGTAATAACTCCGGCTGAACGCAAATCTGTCATCAGATTGCGCACTGCCAGTGCCATGCCAATGGCATCACCATCCAGAATTCGCCCTTTAGGTTCAAGAACGTAAGCACCTTTTTCAACACATCGCGCAGCCAGCGGAATATCTGCTGTAATCACGATATCTCCGTCTGATACGCGCTCAGCAATCCAATCATCTGCTACATCTGGCCCAGCATCTACAACTATGCGTTCAATCAGAGATGATTCTGGCACCATAATCATTCTGTTTGAGACAATGAAAACGTGCATATTGTAACGACTGGCCACACGATACACTTCGTTTTTTACGGGGCATGCGTCAGAATCAACAAAAATACGGGTCATACAGTTAATGTGCCGCAGTAAGGCGGTAATCGCAAACGATCGCCTTAGAATTAAGGTATCCTTTTTATACGTACAGCAGGCAAGGCTTTGTTCTTGTTTTTGCGCGGAAGCAGACACAAAACATTTTTCTTTTAAAATTATGCCTTTTTTCAGACACAAGCCTTTGTCATTAGTCAGAAAGCAGACAAGGTGTTTATGCACTTTGTTACGGTAAAGATTTTATAAGGCGAATCTGATGAAAAAAGTTTTGATGGCCACAGCGCTGACGCTGGGAATGATGACATCAGCAGTTTCTTTTGCACATGCTCAGGAAGCCACTCCGGCTGTTGGTGCTCCTCCTCCGGGTGGTCCGGGCTGTGGTCCGATGCATCATCACGGCATGGGTGGCCCGATCCTGAAACTGGACGGCATTAAGCTGACCTCCGCCCAGAAGAAAAAACTGAAAGCTATTTTTGACGCAAACAAGCCTTCTGACCCGAAAGCGGACATGGAACAGATTCACAGCCTGCATCAGCAGGAACGTGAAGTGCTGACAACTCCCGGTCCGGTTGATCAGGCTAAGCTGCAGCAGATTGAACAGCAGATCAGCACGATGCAGACCGAGCGCGCAACACAGCGCTTGCAGGTTGAAACACAGGTTCATGATATTCTGACCAAGAAACAGCTGAAGCAGATTGCTGAACGCCCTGAACCCCAGATGCCGCCCATGTGCGGAAACGGTGCACCTCCGGCCCCGCCGCCGGCAGCAACCGAAAGCAAGTAAGCTTCTACAAAAAAGCTACCAGGCACTCTGGCAGCTTTTTTTTATCCCTAAAGCATTGATGCGTTGTGTCTGCATTCATAGACAAATGATGCAGATCAAGAGAAAGAACAGAACGTTCTTTTTCGGTGCCTGATATCATGACAACATCTTCCACCTACCCAGCCCTTTTTAAAAATGGGCTGCCGCTACGGCTTATTCTGCTTTTGGGGCTCGTTACGGCAATAGGCCCCCTTGCGACAGATATGTACCTTCCTGCTTTTCCTGATGTTGAGCGGGATTTGGGTGGAGGTGCAGGTTCTGCTCAGTTTACGCTGGGAGCGTGGTTTTTAGGGCTGGCTTTTGGCCAATTCTCTCAAGGCCCGCTGTCAGACAGATTTGGGCGCAAGATTCCTCTGGTTATAGGGCTTGCCGTTTTTGCTGTTGCATCTGCCATGTGTGCCGTGGTGCGGGATTATCACCTATTCTGCATCATGCGGTTTATTGGTGCTTTTGGTGGATCTGCCAGTGCAGTTATTCCGCGTGCCATTGTAAGGGATGTCGCAACCGGCAAAAAAGGTGCGCATATTATGGCGCAGCTTACGCTTGTGTTTGGTGTCATGCCTGTGCTGGCCCCTAGTATGGGGAGCCTCGTGCTGGAATTTGGGAACTGGCGGTGGATATTCTGGAGTGGCACCTTATACGCCGTTCTGGGGATGATTGGCATTATATGTATGCTGCCAGATACGCTTTCCCCCGCATATCGGATGCGGTTGGCCCCATTTGAAATTTTCACGCGGTATCGCACTATTCTGCGGGAGCCTGTTTTTCTTTCTAATGCCCTTATCACAACTTTTTCCACTTTTGTGATGTTCGCCTATTTGGGAAGCGCGCCGGTTCTGTTTGAACAGGTGCTTCATTTTTCTCCCACAGCTTTTGGTATGTTTTTTGGCATGAATGCCGCTGCCTTTATTTTGGGAACACAAATTAACGGCAGGCTTGTGCATAGGTTTGCCATGCCAGTTTTGCTGGAGGCTGCCATTGTCTGGGCTTTGATTATGGGCGGAGTTTTTGTGATGGTGGCCTATTCAGGTTTAGCGGGCCTAGCCCATCCGTGGCTGACATGTGGGCTGATCACCTGCATTACTGGTGCATTGGGTTTTATTGGGCCGAATGGCACCGTTATGGCGTTTTCACGCCATGCACATCAGGCTGGCAGTGCCTCTGCCTTGCTGGGTACAATGCAATTTAGTCTTGGCTCTTTAAGCAGCGTTCTGGTGGGTATTTTGCCCGGAGGGGGTGCTATTCCAACGGCTATTGGCATGATGACAGGTGTGATCGGTATGGTGTGTGCCAATATCCTGCGCCGTAGGCATACAGACCAAGCAGAACATGAGGGCTAATAAGCGCGGCAGGACCCTCCGGCGTTAATGGCCCGGAGATTTGTCCGCCGGTTTGCCGTAAATAGCTTGGGTTTGTGGGGTAACGGTATGCCCGTCTTCTGTTTCCATTGATCCCGCAGCCCCAGAACCTGCATCGGGCAGTGTTTCGTAACGTTCTTCGGGTTTGGGTGGCTGAACTTGCTCAGGCTTGCCCTCACGCGCGGCTTGGGCTTCGCGCAGGCTTTCTTCCTGTTCGGCTGCCTTGGCTTCCGCCGGAGCAGCTTCAGGCAGAAAGCGCCCCGGCCGCTCAGGGGGCACATCAATGTTGTCCCCTTCAATAGGCCCGTGACATGCCACCAGCAGTGGAGAGACCAAAAGAAGGTTTCCGATCAGGGTGCCTGTTTTTTTCGCCAGAAGCATGGACGGGTTCATTGTAAAGGAGAAAGAAAGAAAGCTGTGGGTTCAGCTTTCCAGGCGGCGTGCTTCATCTGGCAGCATGATGGGGATACCATCCCGGATCGGAAAGGCGAGACCAGCCTTCTTGCTGATCAGTTCATTTGTTTCAGCATTATAAGTCAGAGGCCCTTTGGTGACAGGGCACACAAGCACCGAAAGAAGCCGGGAATCAAGTGGAGGTGTGTCAGACATCAGTTCTCTGTTCCTCAGTAAAAGGTTCAGGAAGGTGGGCCTTCCTGTTCCGGACCAGACAGGTCTAGCAGTGTTTGTAGCACCCGCACACGGTCAGTTAGATCTTCGGCATCAAGCAATGCCTGTTTTTCTGCCGGAGGGAAAGGACAGATCATGGGCAATGTGACCAGCAGGATATCATCATCCATCTGTTCCAGCAGAGACCAACGGGCCTGTAGCCCTTTTTTCTGGAAGTAACGCCGCATGGAGCCCAGAAGCTTCTCCCGGTCAAACGGAGCAGACGGAATTTCGTTCAGATCCCCTGCAAAGGTGGAAACATCTATCCGGGCTTGCCGATACCCGCGTGTTTCCTCTGTTTCACGCAGGAGCCGAAAACGGGTGAGACCTGCAAGTGTAATGGCATAGGTGCCGTCTGATCGCTCGGTAAAGGAAACAATCCGGCCAAGGCAGCCTATTGGATACAGTGGTGGAGCGCCGTTATCTTCATCTTCTTCTTCCCGCCAACGCGGCTGGATCATTCCTATCAGGCGCTGGGTTGCCAGTGCATCTTCCACCAATGCGATATAGCGCGGTTCAAACACGTTAAGCGGTAGTCTTCCACGAGGTAGAAGAACAACACCGCTTAACGGGAATAGGCCGATTTCTGGAGGGATATCGGCCAAAGTGATATCCCCCAGCTTGGGAATGCGCCGGGGAATATCATCTTCATCTTGAAAAAATACGGCAGCCAAAAAGTTTTACATCCTCATGAAAACAGCATGGAAGACAGGCGGCGGCGCGCAATTGCTGTTGCGGGCTCTTCATTTCCCCATGCTTCAAAAAAACGTAGCAGCTGCTGTTTAGCTGCGCCGTCTTTCCAGTTCCGGTCTACCTTGATGATATGCAGTAGCTCGTTTGCGGCATCTTCCCGTTTTCCGGCGGCATTCAGGGCTGTTGCCAGTTCGCAGCGTGCTTCAAAATCTTCCGGGTTGGCAGCAAGGCGTGCACGAATGCTTTCCATTTCTTCCGCTGCCTTGCGTCCTTCCTTTTTCAGATCCAGTGCAGCACGTGCGCCAGCCACTTCCGGGCTATCGGTAATTTTGGCGGGTACGTCTGCTAGAGCAGCAACGGCGGCATCTTCGTCATCCAGTGCCAACATGGCGCGGATAAGCCCTGCCCATGCACGTGGGTTTTCTGGCTCTTCCCCAATAACGGAGGAATACAGTTCTGCCGCACGGGCTGGCATTTCTGTTTCCAGCGCCACATCTGCTTCACGCAGTTGTTCTGTTGCGGGCAAAATGCCACCGCCACTGCTTTTTAGAATGTTTTCGACAAACTTTTTGATTTCGCTTTCCGGCAAAGCGCCCTGGAACAGATCCAGAATCTGCCCTTTCCAGAAGGCCGCAACCAGTGGAATGGACTGTAACGGCAAGCCAACCTGAGCAAGCTGCCCTGCCAGTGCACGGTTTGCTTCGATATCAATTTTAACCAAGCGCACTTTGCCGCGTGCTGCTGTCACCACCTTTTCCAGCACCGGAGCAAGCTGTTTGCAGGGGCCGCACCAGTCTGCCCAGAAATCAACAAGAATAGGAATAGAACGGCTTGCTTCAATCACATCCTGCATGAATGTGGCCTGAGAGCCGTCTGTAATTACAGGAGCCGTGTTCTGAGGGGATGTTGCGCCGTTTTGTGTAGCAGATTGCGGCTGGCCGAGAAGGTGTTCCATATGTTCTTGTATCCTTAATCCAATGCTGCGGTCAGTATGGATAATATCCTTCTGGCCGGCTTTTATCTGTTTATATGTTCTAGATGGTCAATCAGAGCATGATGCGCAATGGCAATTAGGGCATGGCTTGCCCATATCAGATTAAAGACAATGGCTGCCGTCGCCTTATCACGCATTGCATGAAGGTGGCCTTAAGCGGCATACTAGGACAAAACAGGAACGGCGGCAGATTTCTTACATGAAAAAATCAGATTTTTCCGGTCAGCAAAGTATCCGGGTGCGCGGCGCACGGGTTCATAACCTCAAAAACGTGGATATTGATATTCCACGGGATAAGCTGACAGTCATGACAGGGCTTTCCGGGTCCGGCAAATCTTCCTTGGCGTTTGATACAATCTACGCTGAAGGGCAGCGCCGCTACGTGGAAAGCCTTTCTGCCTATGCGCGTCAGTTTTTGGAATTGATGGGTAAACCAGATGTAGATTCCATTGAAGGTCTTTCCCCTGCTATTTCTATTGAGCAAAAAACAACATCTAAAAATCCGCGTTCCACAGTTGGTACTGTTACGGAAATTTATGATTACATGCGTCTGTTATGGGCGCGGGCGGGTGTGCCGTATTCCCCTGTTACCGGCCTGCCAATTGAAGCACAAACAGTTACCCAAATGGTTGACCGTATTATGGCGTTGCCGGAGGGCACACGCCTAATGCTTCTTTCCCCTGTTATTCGTGACAGAAAGGGAGAATACCGGAAGGAACTGGCAGAGCTTCAACGTAAAGGTTTTACACGTGTAAAAGTGGATGGAACACTTTATGAGATTGATGATGTTCCAAGCCTGAACCGCAAGTTACGCCATACTGTAGAAGTTGTGGTGGACCGTGTTGTGGTCAAGGAAGGGCTTGAAACGCGCCTTGCTGATAGTCTGGAGACCGCTTTAGAACTTTCTGATGGTATTGTGTATGCTGAAGAGGTTTCTAAAGATGAAAGCAAGGAAACAGAAAAACTTGTTTTTTCATCACATTTCTCTTGCCCGGTAAGTGGGTTTACACTGGAAGAAATTGAACCGCGGCTTTTTTCTTTTAATGCACCTCAAGGTGCTTGTCCGGCATGTGACGGTATCGGGGTGGAAACCTACTTCAATCCGCATCTTGTTGTGCCAGATGAAACATTAAGCCTTGCAAAAGGTGCTATAGCGCCCTGGAAAGATGCAAAATCTCCATTGCTGGAGCAGACGCTGGAAAGTTTGGCACAGCATTTTTCTGTAAGCATGGACACACCATGGAAAGATCTTTCAGAAAATGTACAAAACGGTATTCTTTATGGCACTCCAGAAAATGTAGATTTCACCTATAAAGATGGCAGAAAAAGCTACGTTGTTTCCAAACCATTTGAAGGCGTGATTAAAAGCCTGGAAAAACGCTTACGTACCACAGAAAGTATGTGGGTAAGAGAAGAACTTTCCAGATATCAGTCAGAAAAATCTTGCCATGTGTGTGAAGGTGCACGGTTGCGCCCAGAGGCTCTTTCTGTGCGTGTGGCAGGGAAAAATATTGCGCAAGCTACGGATTTACCTATAGGGCAAGCTCTGGACTGGTTTGATACAATTTTACCAACGCTTACGCCGCAAAGGGCCGAAATTGCACGCCGTATTCTGCGTGAGATTCTGGAACGTTTGAAGTTTCTTGATGACGTAGGGCTGGAATATCTCACTCTTTCAAGAAGTTCAGCAACACTTTCTGGGGGGGAAAGCCAGCGTATTCGCCTTGCCAGTCAGATTGGTTCTGGTCTGACAGGTGTTTTATATGTTCTGGATGAACCCTCTATTGGTCTGCATCAGCGCGATAATGAACGTCTGCTTGGCACGTTGCAGCGTTTGAAAAACCTTGGAAATACACTGATTGTTGTTGAACATGATGAAGATGCGATCAGAAGTGCAGACTGGCTTGTAGATATGGGGCCGGGTGCAGGTGTGAATGGGGGTACAGTTGTTGCCCAAGGTACGCCAGCGCAGGTTGCCAAATCGCCCGATAGTTTAACAGGTGCTTATCTTTCCGGCCGCAAGAAGATTGATGTTCCTGCTGAACGGCGGAAGATAAATAAAAAGAAAGTTCTAACTGTTGAAGGTGCTACCGGGCATAATCTGAAAAACGTAACGGCCCGCTTCCCGCTTGGTACATTTACCTGCGTCACCGGTGTATCTGGTAGCGGAAAATCCACTCTGGTTATTGATACGCTCTATAAAGCACTTTCTCGCCAGTTGATGGGAGCAGGTACATCGCCAGAACCGTATAAGCGTATCAAGGGGATGGAACTGTTAGACAAGATTATTGATATTGACCAATCCCCTATCGGGCGTACGCCACGTTCCAACCCAGCAACCTACACGGATCTTTTTACACCGATAAGAGACTGGTTTGCGGAACTGCCAGAAAGTAAAGCAAGGGGTTACAAACCTGGCCGCTTTTCCTTCAATGTGAAAGGTGGGCGTTGTGAAGCATGTCAGGGTGATGGTGTTATCAAAATTGAAATGCACTTTCTGCCAGATGTGTTTGTAACGTGCGATGCCTGTAAAGGGCAGCGCTATAACCGTGAAACACTTGATATCAAGTTCCGTGGCAAATCCATTGCAGATGTGCTGGCCATGAGTGTGGATGAAGCCCTACCCTATTTTTCGGCTCAGTCTCGTATTCGCGATAGATTGGCCATTCTGCAAAAAGTTGGCTTAGGATACGTCGCTTTGGGCCAGCAGGCGACCACTCTTTCTGGTGGTGAAGCACAGCGCGTTAAACTTTCCAAGGAACTGGCGCGTAGGGCAACGGGGCGTACCCTGTATATTCTTGATGAACCAACAACAGGCCTACATACAGAAGATGTAAGAAAACTTCTGGAGGTTTTGCATGCCCTTGTTGATCAGGGAAACACAGTTGTGGTGATCGAACATAACCTTGAAGTTATTAAAACGGCAGACTGGATTATAGATGTTGGCCCTGAAGGTGGTGATGGCGGCGGGCAGATTGTTGCCGAAGGCACGCCAGAAGATATTGCTGCATGTCCGGAGAGTTATACAGGCCGGTTTCTTGCTCCGCTGTTAGTGAAGAAATAATGAAAAAGCAGTTTTTGGCTTTGGCCGGTATTGGGTTTTCTGCTCTGGTTGCAAACGGAGCAGAAACTTATAGCGCAATGGCAGAAACATCGTGTTCTGCCCTTCCCCCTTCTGTCCTGTTTGAAAAACAGACATGGACAGAAATCCAGTCTGATATTTCCTGTGGAATAACAACTCTTATTATTCCTGTTGGTGGAACAGAACAGAGTGGGCCTTATATCGCGGTTGGCAAGCATAACACGCGTGTTATGGAAATAGCGCAAAGGATAGCGGAGAAATCTGGAAAAACTCTTGTAGCACCGGTTGTTTCATATGTTCCAGAAGGAGGGATATCTCCCCGCACTTCGCATATGAAGTTTCCGGGAACTATTACTGTTCCGACAGATGTTTTTGAAAAATTGATGACATCTGCTGCAAAAAGTTTTCAGGTTCAAGGGTTTCGTCTAATCGTTTTTATAGGCGATCATGGTGGGTATCAGAAATCTTTGAATAAAGTTGCCACGCAACTGAATAAGGAATGGTCTGGCACACAGGCGCAGGCTCTTTATGTAAAGCAATATTATAGCGTTATACCGCATCAGTATACTCAATGGCTCAGCCAGCATGGATATGCAAAAGATGTTGGTATGCACGCAGATATAAGTGACACATCACTGATGCTGGCTATTGATCCAACAATGGTAAGGCTGGATGCATTACAAAAATCTGGTCCGCCATCCAGCGCGCAAGGTATTTATGGAGGGGACCCGCGCAAAGCATCTGCCAGTTTAGGGCTGGTCGGGGTTAATATGCAGATTACTGCGGCGGTTTCTGCTATTAACAATGCACGAAATAAATAAGTGTAAGTTATTTTACAGAATAGAACATAGGTTCTCTACTTAAAAAAGATTAGAATAGACCTTATTAGGGCACCATGATAAATCGAACCTGATATAATAGATAAATCATGGTACCAGAGATAATGAGGTATAGTGTAATGGCTTCCAAAGCCTATTTGATAGCGGCAACGGCTTTAGCTGCGGTGATGAGCACTGGAACAGCGGCATTTGCCCAAGATGCTACGCAACCTGCTCCATCGGTGCAGCAGCCAGTAGCTGAAGTTCCTGCACCTGCACCTGCAACGGCGCCAGCTTCTACGCCTGTTCCGCAAAATGCAGCAACTTCAGCTACAAAAATTGAAACAATTCCGGGTATGCCTCCCGTTATTGATCCAAATAACCTTTATAGTGAAACACGGGCGGGAAATATCTCACCGGAAGTGGCACAAGATCCGGCACGTGTTTATGTGCCAAACCTACGTTCCAATGATGTTTCGGTGATTGACCCTGCGACATCAAAAGTCGTGGATCGTTTTCCTGTTGGTAAAAGCCCGCAACACGTTGTGCCTTCGTGGGATTTGCGGACATTATGGGTCACTAACAATGCCGAAGGCACTACAAACGGTAGCCTGACGCCAATAGACCCCCGTACAGCCAAGCCTGGCCCTGCTGTGCAGGTGGATGATCCTTACAACATGTATTTTACGCCAGATGGCAAATCAGCCATTGTGGTCGCAGAAGCCCGCAAACGGCTGGATTTTCGTGATCCGCATACAATGGCTTTGCAGGAATCTGTTGAAGTTCCGCAATGTAAGGGCGTGAACCATGCAGATTTTTCAATTGATGGACGCTATGCCATTTTCACATGTGAATTTGGTGGCCACCTTGTAAAAGTTGACACAGTAAACAAAAAAGTTTTGGGCTACCTTGCTCTTTCAAGTGGTGGCATGCCGCAGGATATTCTGATTTCTCCAAACGGAAAAACCTTTTACGTTGCTGATATGATGGCAGACGGTATTTTCCTTGTAGATGGCGATACATTTAAGGAAACAGGTTTTATTCATACAGGTGTAGGTACGCACGGTTTGTACCCCAGCCGTGATGGTACAAAAATGTATGTTGCCAACCGTGGTTCTCATAAAATTCATGGTAAGCCGCACAGTAAGGCGGGTGGTGTTACAGTTATTGATTTTGCAACCAATAAGATTGTAGCTGATTGGCCTATTCCCGGTGGCGGTAGCCCAGATATGGGGAATGTAAGTGCAGATGGTAAAAGCCTATGGCTGTCAGGCCGGTTTGATGATGTTGTTTACAAAATCAACACCGATGATGGTTCCATGATCAAAATCCCTGTCGGTGCAGAACCTCATGGTCTCACTGTGTGGCCGCAGCCGGGCCGGTATTGCATTGGTCATACAGGTATCCTGCGCTAAGGATTAAATCTAAGAATGTTTTTGAAAAAGCCTTTCTTGTTTTCAAGAAAGGCTTTTTTTATGAGGTAAGGAAAAAGATATGTCTGCTTTTCAGAACGAAGTTATTGAAGATAATAATGCAAGAAAGAAGCTTTCACCCTTTCAAAAATTATCGCCCACACAGACTTTGTTAAAACAAGATATTCTTGAGTTTTGCAAAGCCCACCAAAATGATGAACACGCTATTTTTGTTATTGAAGGTGATGCCGGAACAGGAAAAAGCCTTGTTATAAATTCTATATTTAATGATTTGCAGCGCATGTCCAGAAGCTCTCAGGATGAAGGCTGTTTTTCTGGAAAGGAAAACTACCTTATTGTGAATCATCCTGAAATGATGAAGCTGTATACAAATATATCAGAAGATTTTCCGTATATCAGGAAAAAGGATTTTGAGCGCCCAACAACATTTATAAATAAAATAAATAAATTAAAAAAGAGGGCTGATGTTGTGCTCATTGATGAAGCACATCTTCTTTTGACACATCCTGATAAATACAATAGATTTAACCAAAACAATCATCTTGAAGAGATTATAAAGCTTGCCAGGATTGTTATCCTTGTTTTTGATGAAAAACAGGTTTTGAAGTTTAAAAGTTACTGGAATAAAAATACACTTTCGGAAATTATAAGTGGGTTTCCGGTAGAAACCTTTTATCTGACAGATCAGTTTCGTATGCATGCAAATACGGATGTTTTGGAGTGGATAAAAAATTTCTGTGCAAAAAAAGTGACATCCTTCCCAAAAAAGCAGGATTTTGATTTTAGATGTTTTGATGATGCTCAAGAAATGTACGAGTTAATCAAGCAGAAAAATAACCAGTGCGGATTGTCACGTATCGTTGCAACTTATGATTATCCTTACAGATTGGATGGCAAAGAGCACTTTATTGATGAAGGACGTTTCCACCTGCGGTGGGATCTCTTCTGTGGTTACCGTCCGTTATGCAAGAGTTTTCTGACCAATATTGACGTGTGATCGTGTGCGGTCTTCTGTAAGGCCTGTTGATGTGGCCTTTCAGAAGCCACTGGCCGGTATGGTGATCAGCGGATCAGATCCAAATCTCACAGGCGTGCTTTAAAGCACAGAGAAATCCACTGGTTTTTCCGATCCGGATCAAACGATCATGCGCCCATTCAGGTCATCGCCCTCTCACACCCCTACCGGTTCCATCCGCGGGAGCCGAGCCATCGCTCAGGCTGCCAGGGACAGGGCCGGATCCCGATAATCCTCCTGTTTTGTTGCCATGGCCCAGATGGCTCGTGCCATCCTGTTGGCCAGCGCAATGGCTACCAGCATACGGGGCTTGCGGGCCAGCATCCGTGCCAGCCAGCTTCCCGGTGCAGGGGCCTTACGGCTGGCCCAGTTCACCTGGGTCATGGCGCCCATGATGAGAAGCCTGCGGATATCAGCCTGCCCGGCTTTTGATATCTTCCCCAGCCTTTCCTTTCCGCCAGATGAGAACTGACGGGGCACCAGCCCCAGCCACGCAGCAAAGTCGCGCCCGCGCCGGAAGCTCTGCAGGTCAGGCGCAAAAGCTTCAATCGCAAGAGCGGTCAGAGGACCCACTCCAGGCATGCTCTGCAATCTGCAGGTGTTTTCACTTTCCTGGGCAAGCATCCTGATCTTCTTTGTTCTGACATCAATCCGCACACTCTGCTCCGAAATCTGTCGCAGCAGATCAAGGCATTCCTGCTTCACAGCCTCTGGCAGAACCGCCTCATCCAGCATGGTTTCAATGTGTCTGATATGCGCAATCCCCTGTGGCACGACGAGACCGAATTCATACAGAACGGCACGCAGGGCATTCACCAGTTCCGTGCGCTGGTGCACCAGACGCTGCCGGGCCCGGAAAAGAACGCCACGCGCCTGCTGCGCTTCAGTGCGTGGTTCGACAAAGCGCATTTCCGGCTGCCGGGCCGCAATGACGATCGCTTCCGCATCAGCAGCATCGTTCTTCTGGCGCTTCACGAAAGGCTTCACATACTGCGGAGCGATCAGTCTGACCTCGTGACCAGCTCCTGCCAGTTCGCGAGCCCAGTAATGCGCGCTCCCGCACGCTTCAAGAACGACCAGAGCAGGCGGCTGCGTGGCCATGAACTGCATAAACTGCTGACGACGCAGCTTTTTGCGAAACATCACCTCGCCCGCACGCGAAGCTCCATGAACCTGGAAAATGTTCTTTGCCAGATCAACGCCTATCACTGTATCCTTCATCTGCCGTCCTTTCGCGCAGTCGTTTCTTCCAACGACCATTCTGGCACATTGCGATGCCGTGCGGGGAGGACGGCAACCACCCCATCTCAAAGCCAGATGAAAAACTGCCGTGGGCAGAACGACCCGATACAATCAATGAGGTTGGATCTGTTTATACTGTGCAGGGGTTTGATCTGAATTATGTAGGGCTCATTCTGGGGCCATCTGTTACGTATGATGCACAAGTAGATTGCTTGCGCCTGGACCCCACACGTTATGAAGATGGTGCAGCTTTTGCAGGTAAGGATGGCTTGGCCCAACCCGAGCAGGTGAAGGAGCAGATCATGCTCAATGCCATCAATGTGCTTATGACAAGGGCGGTCAAAGGTCTGTACATTTATGCCCATGATCCAGCGTTAAGGAAGAAGCTGCAGCAAGAGCAATCATTACGCAGTTAAGGTCTGCTTTAAATTGGGTTACCTTCTGCTTCATAACTGCATGGCAGATTTGCCAAAGAGCAAGGCAAACATTCTGCCATGTAAAATTAAGGAAAGTTGATTATTCAAAGCGAATTCACCTAAGAAGAACCGTTTTTCTTTGAATACAGGACTTGTTTCGTACGCATTCTAATGCCAACTGAAAGGTAACAAGTTCTCTTTCCTCATTACTCAGGCTCAACTGGTCATGTTTATAGAAACCGAAGGCACACCCAATCCTGCTACGCTCAAATTTCTGCCCGGGCAGGCCGTTATGGGGGACGCTGGCACCATTGATTTTATTGATGCCGATGCCGTAGCTGGCCGTTCTCCTTTGGCGGAAGCTCTGTTTGCTCTTCCCGGTGTTTCCCGCGTATTTTTGGGGAACGACTTTGTTTCTGTAACAAAAGCAGATTCCGAAGATTGGGAAGAACTGCGCCCTCAAATTCTGTCCACTCTCATGGATCATTTTGTGGCCGGGCACCCTGTCGTGGCAGAAGGCGTAGCTGTTACAGAAGATGCCATTGCCCCCGAAGACGAAGAAATTGTTACGCAGATTAAGGAGCTGCTGGATACGCGTGTACGTCCAGCCGTAGCAGGTGATGGCGGGGATATTGTTTTCCGTGGTTATCGCAATGGCATCGTGCGCTTGACCATGCAGGGCGCGTGCTCTGGGTGCCCATCTTCCCGCGCAACGCTTAAACATGGCGTAGAAAACATGCTGCGCCATTACGTGCCAGAAGTGGTTTCTGTCGAACAAGTAGACTAAGTGCTGCACCTGTCTGCTTTTGTCGCGCACCAAAGCGTGGCATAGAAAGCAGGCAGGTGTTTTTTTTATGCCTGCCCTTTCAATGATAGACGCAAGACAGGGCAAGATACATATGCTGGATGAAAACGGGCTGGATCTCCTTTTCAGAAAGGCGCGTACGCCCCTCCGCTGGACAACTCGCACAGTCGAAGAAGATTTGCTGCGCCAGCTTTATGATCTCACAAAAATGGGGCCTACATCCGGTAATTGCAGCCCAGCCCGGTTTGTTTTCATTACCGGTTCAGATGGGCGTGAGCGGTTGCGTCCTGCTTTGTCTGAGGGCAACGTCAATCGGGTAATGGGGGCGCCTGTTATTGCCATTGTTGCGCATGATCCGTTGTTTTTTGAGCAGTTGCCGCGTTTGTGCCCGCAGGAAAACCTGCGTTCATGGTTTGCATCAGACGTTGGGTTGGCAGAGGAAACCGCCCTTCGGAACGGTACGCTGCAAGGGGCTTATATGATTATGGCAGCTCGTGCCCTTGGGCTCGATGCTCTGCCAATTTCCGGGTTCGATCAGGCTTTGGTGGAAGATGCTTTTCTGGCTGAACAAGGCTGGCGTGCAAACTTTCTACTGTGCCTTGGGTATGGAGATTTTGAAAATCAGCTCCCACGTGCCCCACGTTTGGCGTTTGAAGAAGCCTGTTGCGTGATTCCATGATGGTGCAGCGTATTCTGGTTCTGGATGGTAGCCCGGCAGGAGAATCTGCTTGTGGGATGGCCGCTTGCGTTCTGGCCGAAGGTGATAAGCTTTCTGTGCTGAGTGCAGAGGTAGTGGCAGGTAAGCAGGCAGCAGAGAGCATTAACCTTCTTGTCGATACAGTTTTGCAAAAAACAGGTTGGGGTGCAGAAACTGGCATACAACCAGATCTTGTAGCCGTAGTTGTCGGCCCTGGGTCTTTTACTGGCCTACGCGCATCTTGCGCTGTGGCTGCAGGGTTTGCGCTGGGTGCTGGGTGCCCATTGGTGGGCGTAACGCGGGCTGAAGCTTTGGCTCCTGCATTGAATGCAGAATTGCAGCATCACCCAGAGTTACAAGGGTGGCTAGTGGTTACACCGGCACGGCGTGGCCGGGTGTTTGTTGAAGATGCTCAGCATGTGCGCGCAGTTATGATAGCTCATTGGCAGGCACCAGAAGGCAGTTGGCTGGTGGCAGGTGATACCAGTGAGGCTCTTTCTTTCTCACATGCTCTTCACAGTCCACTATGCATGCCAACATCAGAGCAAATTGCCGGTGCGGCATTAAAGCGCCACATGGGAAAATTCCCTCCGCGAGATCCTGTTCCGCTGTATGTAGATCCGCCAGAAGCCAAATTGCCGGCAGATGGCTTACGGGCCCAACCAGTTTGACCGTGCATGTGCAGGAAGCAAGTATTGCACATGCACAGCTATTGGCCGGCATGCATACGCAATGTTTCAATACAGGTGCCCAGTGGGATCAAACAGCCATAACGGCTTTGCTGTCATCTCCGGGTGTGCACGCAGGTATTGTGATGGTGAAAGAACACCCTGCCGGCTTTATCATGTTACGAAGTGTGGTGGATGAAGCAGAGATTCTAACAGTTTGCGTATTACCAGAGTATAGAAAACGCGGTTTGGCCCAACAGTTGTTGGCATGGTGTGATCAGGTTGCGCAACACAAAGGGGCACAAACCCTGTTTTTGGAAGTTTCGGTAAATAATCAATCTGCCAGAACCCTTTATGAAAAACAGGGTTTTGAAAAATTGGGTTTGCGCAAAAAGTATTATGAAGATGGCTCAGATGCCTTGGTTTTGGGGCGGCCCTGCTAAACAACAAGCCCTTAGCCAAACAGAAGCCGGTCTGTATGGCCAAGGGCTGTTATTTAAAGCTGTTTAAAGGGCGCGGTTACCGATATCTGTGCGCCATGTTGCGCCATTCCATGAAATAGCCTTAACGCCTTCATAAGCGCGTTCCTGCGCCTGTTTCACGGTGTCTCCCAAGGCGCAAACAACCAGTACGCGTCCTCCGGCTACAACAAGTTCCCCTACTGCATTCAGCTGGGTGCCAGCCTGAAAGACCTGCACATCAGGCAGTTTGTTTGCATCTTCAACACCAGAAATAACAGCACCTTTTTCAGGCGCACCAGGATAGCCGCGCGCTGCCATCACAACGCAAACGGATGCTTGATCTGAAAATGTGACAGGTGCGGTATCCAGCCGATCTTCTGCAAGAGCCTTGAGAGCCGGAAGAAGATCAGAAGTAAGCCGTGGCAACAATGCTTCGGCTTCCGGGTCACCAAATCTTACGTTGTATTCTATCAGCTGCGGGCCACTATCTGTCAGCATCAGGCCGGCAAAAATAACACCCCGGAAAGGCGTGCCACGGCGCATCATCTCCTTCAGCATGGGGCGTACCAGCAGATCAAGCGCAGCTTCCTGTTCTGCCCGACCAAAACCTTTTGGCGGAGAAACCGCGCCCATTCCGCCGGTATTGGGGCCGGTATCTCCATCTCCAATGCGTTTGTGGTCTTGGGCTGCGCCAATCAGCGTGGCTGTCTCACCTGCGCAGAATGCAAAAAGCGAGACTTCTTCACCGACAAGGCAATCTTCAATCACCACGCAGCGGCCTGCATCACCAAGTGAGCCGCCAGCCATCATGTCTTGCACAGCGCTTTCGGCTTCAGCCAGTGTGGTGGCCACCACAACGCCTTTTCCGGCTGCCAGACCATCGGCCTTGATAACAATGGGTGCGCCTTTTTCACGCACATAGGTCAAGGCAGCGTTTACGTCTGTAAACCGTTCTGCCTGCGCTGTGGGAATGTTGGCGGCGTAGCAGATTTCCTTGGTAAAGCTTTTGCTGCCTTCAAGCCGGGCAGCAGCCTGCGTGGGGCCGGCACAGGCCAGTTTGGCGCGGGCGCAGGCATCGGCCAGCCCTGCCACCAATGGGGCTTCCGGGCCGGGAATAACCAGATCGACTTTTTGTTCCAGAGCAAACTGCACAAGTGCAGGAACATCCTGTGCACCAATGGGCACATTTACCCCAACTTCTGCTGTGCCGGGGTTGCCGGGTGCGATAAACAGGGCTGAAAGTTCCGGAGAACGGGCAAGTGTTGCGGCCAGCGCATGCTCCCTGCCGCCAGATCCAACCAGAAGTACCCGCATTGTTTTCTCCTGCATCTTGATGTTCTGCTCTTTTCAGGGCGAGCGTCTGTAGCATAGGTTAGCCGCATGACCGAACAGTTTGACATTCCATCGGCCAGCAACAATGTGCCGGAATTTACCGTTTCAGAAATTTCGGGGGCTATCCGGCGCACGCTGGAGGGCACGTTCAGCCGCGTGCGTGTGCGTGGCGAAATTACGGAACTTAAACGCTATCCCTCCGGCCATGTATATTTTTCGCTCAAGGATGAGCGGGGCAAAATTTCTGGTGTGGTATGGCGTGGTTCGGTGTCCCGCCTTGGTCTGGCGCCAGAAAACGGGGTGGAGATTATCGCCACCGGTAAGATCTCGGCATATGGTGAGCGTTCCAGCTATCAGCTTGTTGTAGAGCGGATGGAATATGCGGGCGAAGGCGCTTTGCTGGCCCGTATTGAGCGCCTGCGCATCAGGCTGGCAGAAGAAGGGCTGTTTGATACAGCCCGTAAAAAAGCCATTCCACTTTTGCCGCGCGTGATCGGGGTGGTAACATCACCTCAAGGCGCTGTGCTGCATGATATCTGCACAACCTTGCAAAGGCGTTTTCCGCGGCCGGTGATTGTCTGGCCCGTGCCCGTACAGGGGGAAGGCGCAGCCGCCCGCATTGCCGTGGCTATTGATGGGTTTTCTCAGCTTGATGGCCAAGGCGCAGTGCCTCGGCCGGATGTGCTGATTGTGGCGCGTGGCGGTGGATCACTAGAAGACCTGATGGCTTTTAATGATGAAGCTGTAGTACGAGCAGCGGCTGCGTGTACCATTCCGCTGATTTCTGCCGTAGGGCATGAAACAGATACAACCCTGATTGATTTTGCATCAGACAGGCGTGCGCCAACACCCACAGCCGCTGCAGAAATGGCCGTGCCAGTGCGCACGGAACTTCTGGCAGATATAGAACACCGTAACGCACGTGCACTGGGTGCGCTTTCTCGCCTGCTGCAAACCGCACGATTAAGGCTGGATCGTGCATCTTCTGCCATGCCGGATCTGCCTAGCCTGTTGCAGACAGCACGTATGCAGCTGGATGATAGAGGCCGTAGGCTAGATGTTGCCCTACCCGCTTTGGTGCAGCATCGGAAAGCAGATCTGGTTGCAGTTGAACGCCATATGCCTGCGGTTGAAACCTTATTGGCAGGGCGGCGCACCCGTTTGGCTGTGCTGGAGAATATGTTGCAAGCCAGCATGGCGCATACATTCCAAAGGCAGGATGCCCGGCTGGGCCGCCTACGGATATCTTCAGCTCCATTACAAGCCTTGGTGCGGGAAAGACGGACAGCTCTTGCAGGCATTGCCGGGCAGTTGGAAGCCGTTTCTCCCCGCGCTGTATTGGCCCGTGGGTATGCGCTTGTTACGGCGGAGGGGCGGCCAGTGACCAGTGCTGGACAATTACGTGATGGTGAACGCGTAGAACTGACATTTGGTGATGGTGCCCGCCCGGCTGTGGTTGGTGATGGCACACACCAGCCAAAGCAAGGTGTGCTGGAACTGTAACAGGCTGAGTTGAGCTGCAATGCCAATCAGGTTTATGATCGGCCAATACAAACCACGCGGGCGGAGCGGTCCGCGCTGTCAGGAAAGAAGAAAGCGCATGTCCATCCGTTTTTCTGTTGGTGTTGTCAGCCTGTGTCTGGCGGGAGGGCTACTGGCAGGGTGTGCGCCTCAGCAGGGGCATCGTATTCCGCCACAAAGCTTTGCGCCGGGCCTGACAACCGAGCCGTCTGCAACGAATGACAGCCATTTGACGAATGACCCTTCTGCACCGTTGAACACACCGCTGTGCGGAACAGCTGCGCGTGAAAATATGGCGATGGGTGTGCAAAATTACCCGCAGCCACTTTCTTCTGGCAATTCTTGTGTGCAAAATGCATGCTTTGATACCCAGACAGGCACCTATATTGCCTCTGATGGTACAAAAAGAGTGTGCCGATAAAGCATGCATGCCTCTTTTCCCGGCGGCAATTTGCTGATAGGAAAAGGGCCACGCTGCGAGAGTGACGGAATTGGTAGACGTAGTCGACTCAAAATCGACCGCCCGAAAGGGCTTAGGGGTTCGAGTCCCCTCTCTCGCACCAGATTTCTTCTCCCCCTATTCTGGCCAAGGTTATGACAGCCGCTTCCTTATCCGTTCTTCCTCGTCCGGCCAGCCGTCCCCTTAATCCATGCTTTTCTTCTGGCCCGTGCGCAAAGCGGCCGGGTTGGAATGTATCGGCGCTGGCAAATGCGTTGGTAGGGCGTTCGCATCGCTCTGCAGAAGGGCGTGCACGGCTGAAAGAAGTTATAGACCGCTCCTGCGCCATTCTGGGTGTGCCAGAAGGTTGGCGCGTAGGTATCGTGCCTGCTTCTGATACCGGTGCGGTGGAAATGGCCTTGTGGTCCATGTTGGGGGAACGCCCGGTAGATGTGCTGGCGTTTGAAAGTTTCTCAGCACTATGGGCGCAAGATATTGTTACCCAGCTTAAGCTGGAAAACACACGGGTTTTGAAAGCCGAATATGGCAGCCTGCCAGATATGACGCAGGTTGATTGGAACCACGATGTGGTGCTGGCATGGAATGGCACCACCTCTGGTGTGCGTATTCCTTCAGCAGATGCCATTCCAGAGCAGCATGATGGGCTGGTGATCTGTGATGCCACTTCTGCCGCGTTCGCAATGGATTTGCCGTGGGACCGCTTGGATGTGGTGACATGGTCTTGGCAGAAAGCTTTGGGGGGTGAAGCCGCTCACGGCATGATCGCCCTTTCCCCCAAGGCTGTGCAGCGGTTGGAAAGTTTTCAGGCTCCACGTCCACTGCCTAAAATCTTCCGCATGACGAACAAGAATGGTCTGATTGAAGGTATCTTCCGGGGTGATACCATCAACACACCTTCCATGCTGTGCGTAGAGGATGCGCTGGACAGCCTGAAATGGGCCGAAGGTGCTGGTGGTTTGGAAGGGCTGAAAGCACGCAGCCAAGCCAATCTGGCTGAAGTGACCATGTGGGTGGAAAAAACGGACTGGGTAGAGTTTTTGGCCCAGAAGCGTGAAGAGCGTTCCTCCACAGCAATTTGCCTACGTATTGTTGCCCCGTGGTTCTTGGCTCTTGAGCGCGAAGAGCAGACCAAAACAGTTAAAAAGATGCTGGCCATTCTGGCCGAAGAAGGCATTGGGTTTGATCTGGCCAGTTACCGTGATGCCCCTGCGGGCCTGCGTATCTGGGGTGGTGCTACGGTAGAAGCAGCAGATGTGCGCGCCCTACTGCCTTGGCTGGATTGGGCTTTTGCACAGGTTGTGCCGCAGTAATTAAAAAAAATTTGCCGTTACACGGTATAAAAAAGGCGGAGGGAAATTTCCCTCCGCCTTTTTTGTTGGGTTGAAGCGCGCCTATTAGAACGGTGCGTCAATATCCACGATGTCGATTATGTAAAACATAACTCATTGAGAAATATAGAAAATTAACGTTAGAATATAAATTCTGCCCAATATATGCCCAAATGGCTCACGTTAATTTATCAATGGCCGACTTCATGTGATCAGAGTTTACGGCTGCATATCTCTGCACCATTTGAAGGCTTGACCATCCACCAAGCTTCATCAGAGTGAATAAATCGCATCCCGACATAATCATCCATGATGCCCAGTGATGTCGCCAGCCATGAGGCGTAAATCCAGAAATCCCTGCGGTTTTGCATGCCACTGTGTGCGGTCGTAGAAGGGGGTTAAAGGCAATGTAAAGGGCATCGCCCTGACTGACACGCAGAAGGATATTGCCAAGCGGGCAAGCCAGACCGTGTTCAATGAAATTTCGTCTCTGGAAACCTCCATTGAGCACGGCAACAGCATCACCCAGACGGGTGTGAACGCACTCCAGACCGATTTTCTTTCATTCGAAACCTGCTGGGCAGGCCTGAAAACCGGCACTACGCCGGACGCCTGCGCAGCTCTTGGCGGGAGCAAATAATATGAACGCAACAGAAATCAGCGCCATCCTGGGCGTAGTCGGCACCGTGGCAGGTCTGGCCGAGAAATACGGGCCGGAAGTGTATGAAACGGTCAAGGAGGCCCTGGAGCAGTCCAAGAGCAAGACCGGGCCGAGTGTGGCAGATATTCAGGCCATCTTTGCCAAGTGTCAGGCCGATAACGCGGCCATCCAGTCCGCATGACGCCGGATTTTGAGTGCGGTATGATTGTTGGTGGCGGGGGAGTTTTCCTCGCCACCATCATCTTTGCTGTAGGCTGGCATGCACTGGTGGTGCGGTCAGATATTTGGCGGAATGAATAACTTAAGACTGCTTAAGAAAGGCCGTACACATCACGGTGGATGAATGGGTCTTTGCCGGAAAGCAGCTCGATGCTGCTATGCAGACTGAGTAATAAATATATTCCCCACGATAGATATCAAGCATAACGTCTTTCGTGAGGAATGAAATGCAAACATACTAGATAATATATATTCCTATTTATCTGGCATTTCGCTTATTTTATATTTTTTATCTTTTCCTATAATTCTTAATACCATTTCAACTTTTTCTCCGTATTTCATTGTATAAGCATATTCACTGCCTGGTTTATTTTCTACAAGTTCCCCTGTCAAAACTTCATGACCGTTTCGTATCAAATCACTAATATCATGAATTGATTTCCAGCTATATTTCCAACCTTGAGAAGGTGTTTGCTCCCAAACTTTGAATTTCGAATTTAAATGACTTTCATCATTGTTCGGTTTAGCTGCCACAATTACATACTTCGTCATGATGCTCTCTATTCTATGAGTTTATATCTAAAATGTAATTTAGGAACTCCGATTCAAAATTTCAAAGCTACTCTAAATAAATTGATCAGTGTTCGATTCTTTTATTGCTATTGCTGAACTTGATTAGGCTTTTGGCGGAATTAAGTGACCAAGAGCCGCGTTTAGGCAGCGGATAGCCCTTGGCTATCGGCTCTATATCGCAAGTATGATCAGATAACGATACCGTGCCTTATATAAGGTACGGGCGCATAAACGCGGAATTGTGTTCACCTGATAAAGTGAGCACTGTTGCAAATCGAGAACCTTTTAGGGATGCGATGAAGTAAGCTTGGTGCATAAGGCCGTATCTGCTAAAGCATTTCAAGTTTGTAATCTCTCCTTCAGCTTCTTGCTGACGATTGTTACCTGTTAGGTAATCCTTTCCGTTGACAATTTTAGCGAGTCGTTATAGGTACAAGAACATAGACGCAGGTGAAATGAACATAACGTTTCAAACGCGGAAGCTGCAAAAGGTCTTTAACACATGGGCTCTTCTACGGCGTGTCGTCAGTTAAGCAGGATGATGATTGAGGCGAACTGCACGGCTGCGAGGAAGGTCGATTTCAGTTTATCGTAGCGGGTTGCGATAGCGCGAAACTGCTTGAGTTTATTGAAGAACCTCTCAACAAGGTTCCGTTCGCGATAGAGAGAAAAATCGGTTTTCCGTCGTGTCGTTCTGTTGCGTTTTGGCGGGATGACCGGGGTAATCCCGCGCTGTATCAGCCGATCGATCAACCTGTCCGCGTCATACGCCTTGTCAGCAAGGAAAGCATCCGGTTCGATGTTTTCCAGAAGTGGTTCTGCCTGGGTGATATCGGCATCCTGTCCCGGTGTGATGCCGAGTTCCACTGGATTGCCCAGAGCGTCGCAGATGGCATGGATCTTTGTAGTTAGCCCGCCTCGTGATCGTCCGATGGCCTGATCCGTGCCCCTTTTTTGAGAGCTCCGGCACTATGCTGATGCGCTCGGACAATTGTGCTGTCGATCATCATGTATTCGTTGTCGTAATCAGCGGCCAGATAACGAAATATCCGTTCGATGACGCCGCTTTCACACCAGCGGCGCAGACGCCGGTGCACGTTTTTCCAGTCACCGAAACGGGCAGGAAGGTCGCGCCATGGAATACCCGCGCGATAGCGATACAGCACCGCCTCCACGAACAGACGGTTGTTCACCGCAGTGCCGCCGACATAGCCTTCTCGACCAGGAAGAAGATCCTTTATCCGCTCCCACTGGTCATCGCGTAAACTATAGCGCCGCATCTGTCTGTCTCCCCAAAAAATGGGAAAACAGTCAGCACACGCAGACACAAAGTACAACCCTCACGTGCCACTCTCAGGGCTTAACTGACGACACGCCGTAGTTAGGGATTATGGAGAGAAGCAAGCTAAAGTAATTGCACGGCGCATGTCCGTATTAGCTAATGCTCCAACTTTGCAGCAGGTACCTGCGCAAAAGCCAGAACGATGTCACAAGCTTACGAATAACCGTAAACATCAATATGCGGTTGATGCTCTGCATCCCTTCCGCATTGTGTTTAAGGTAAATCACAACCCGATACCTCTTTTAGAAGATGGAGGCATAGATCTTTCACTAGTCACGAACATAACCATTTGTGAAGTTGTGAATTACCACGGAGGATAATCATGCTGCATACTAACACGAACAATACTTGGGCACCTGATTATTCTGTTCATCCGGGGGAAGTCCTAGAAGAACATTTGGAGGCTCGTGACTTAAGTCAAGCTGCATTTGCTCGGCTATGTGGAATTACACCTAAGCAGGTGAGTGAGATTATCAATGGGAAAAATCCCATTACCTCCGATACAGCATTAATCTTTGAAAAGGTATTAGGGGTTAGTGCGTCCATTTGGTCTGGAATTGATGCTGACTGGCAACTCTTTCAGGCAAAAGAAAAAGAGAAACATGCTGCACAACATTGCGCTGATTGGATAAAAATTTTCCCGTCAGATTTCCTTAAAACATTGAAGAGATCCGTGGGAAAGGACGCTATTGCGGTTCGCAATGCTATCCTGTCATTTTTTGGTGTTGGATCAG
This sequence comes from Acetobacter sp. A11-2, assembly GCF_040208445.1. NCBI lineage: Bacteria > Pseudomonadati > Pseudomonadota > Alphaproteobacteria > Acetobacterales > Acetobacteraceae > Acetobacter > Acetobacter sp. A11-2. The sequence goes on along the minus strand of NZ_CP157843.1, from coordinate 2,808,201 downwards.
AAGCTGCTTACGAAAGCCGATGGACAGGTCGCTGTGCTGCTTATCGGCACTCTCCTACATTTACCAGCCAAGATGCTGCTCTTAGCGTCTGGTTGCGCTTAGGAGAAATCGAAGCAGAAAAGCTGGAAATGCCTCCTTTCTCAAAAGCAAAACTTAAGGCTGCCATTTCTGAAATCCGGCCTCTAACTCTTCTTTCTCAAGCTGAATATATGCCTCGTATAAAAAGCATTCTTCATGAATGTGGTGTGGCATTCATCGTTATTCCCGGCATCAAAGGTGCTCCGGTTAGTGGCGCTACGCATAAAGCTGCAAACGGTCGCTTCATAATCCAAGCGTCACTCCGTCACAAAACAAATGACCATTTTTGGTTCACATTGTTTCACGAAATTGGTCATTTAATGCTTCATGGAGACAAAATCTTTATTGAAGGGAATTCCGCTTCCCCCTCTGATGCCAATCAGCAATATGAGCGCCAAGCAGATGAATTTTCTACGAAAATTTTATTAAATGACAAGCCATTAGATGTATTCCCGCAAACAAGAGAAAACATTTTAGCCTTCTCTAGCCGTTTAGGAATACATCCGGGTATTATTGTCGGTATGTTACAGCATAGAAAATCACTGGCATGGCACAAATTTTCAGATCTTAGACTGAAAATGGCTGAAGATAGCCTTTAAATTTACTTGTCTATCAATCACCCCAAAACGCCTACTGCTGTCCGTAAGTAATCTGGGCAGTGGTGGGCGTATGTTTCTTCCACCATCATCTTTAGCTATTAGGTTAGCGGTTTTTGTAGTGCAATTAGATTCCTAGTGGAAGTAAGCGATGGTAGGAACTGCACTTAATACATTGTTAAAAGCGATTGTTCTTATTATTGCGGCACTTCGCGACATAACGCTACCTTATACGTGCAGTTTGGTTTGCTCTTTTTTGTTCTCCTTATAGCTTCAATACGGGCATCTTCCTCGCTCATGCCTGAAATTCGGTATGGCACGTCAGTAGATGGCTGCCCAGGCTTGGAGGCTTTAATGATAATGCTAAAAGTTGGCATCAATAAACTCTTGTAGTTTCGGTGAGCGGTAAAAACCTGCCCAGCCTATGCCCAATTCCAACAGAATGTTCTTAACTTGTTCTGTCCAAATTTGGCCTAAGTGGGCAGGTTTATTTTTCTAAAAACCTAAGAAAACTGTCGTTTTCTCCGATTCTTAGAACGGTGCGTCAATGTCCACGATGTCGATCAACTTGGTGTTGACGAATTCTTTCAGACCAAGGTCAATCAGTTCACGGCCAAAGCCAGAACGCTTTACACCACCAAACGGCAGGTCAGCTTTCACCATTGTTGGGTGGTTGATGTACACCATGCCGGTGTCCATCTTGCGGGCCAGTTCAGCTGCTTTTTCTTCGTTCTGAGAGAAGATAGAACCGCCCAGGCCATATGGGGAATCATTGGCGATTTCCACAGCATGGCCTGCGTCTTTTGCGCGGAACAGCATGGTAACCGGGCCAAAGAATTCCCAACGGCGTGCCGGGTTGCTTTCATCCAGATCTGTCAGAATAACAGGGCGGAAGAAACAGCCTTTGTTGGGCATTTCCAGCGGAACTTCTTCTGCTTTTGCACCGTGTGCCACAGCTTCAGAAACCTGCTTTTTCAGGTCTTCCACAGCACCGCGGGAAGAAAGCGGCGGCATGGTGGTGTTGGGGTCCATCGGATCACCCATACGCAGGGCGCTCACGCCTTTGCGGTACAGTTCTACAAACTTGTCGTAAACACCGTCTTCCACAATCATGCGCTTGGCGTTAACGCACACCTGCCCGCCGTTCCAGTGGCGGCCAAAAACAGCCCATTTGGCGGCTTTTTCAATGTCTGCATCGTTCAGCACGATCAGCGCATCAGAGCCACCCAGTTCCATGATGCACTTTTTAAGTGCGCCACCGGCTGTAGCAGCAATTTTGGCACCTGCACCTTCAGAACCTGTAAGGGCAACGCCGCGTACGCGTGGGTCCTGAATAACCGTGGCAAGCTGTGCGTGGGACGGATACAGGTTGATAAAGCCACCTTCTGGCAGCCCGGCATCCAGCATCAGTTTTTCCATGGCAGCAGCACACTGCGGCACGTTGGAAGCGTGCTTCAGGATAACGGTGTTACCGGCGGAAAGCTGAGGGGAGATAATGCGGGCAACCTGATAGAACGGGAAGTTCCAAGGTTCGATTGCAACAATGATTCCCTGCGGTTCGTACACCAGTTTGGCACGGCCTTCCTGCGGGTCTGCTACGGGCAGGTCCTGCGGCTGCAGCAGCTTTTCAGCGTTCTTGGCGTAGTATTCGAAAATGGCAGCGGACAGTTCTGTTTCTGCCTGAGCTTCAGCAAAGCGCTTGCCCATTTCAAGGGTCAGCAGCTTGGAATACTCATCCAGATTTTCGCGCAGCAGGTCAGCTGCTTTCTGCAGAATGCGTGCACGATCTGCGTGGGAGAAGTTTTTCCATTTCTGGAAAGCGGCATCAGCCTTGCCAACCGCTGTTTCAATTTCCGCATCTGTGGCGGAGGGGAATGTCTTCACCTGCTCTTCGGTGAAGGGATTGATTGTTGCATAAGCCATCAGAATAACCCTTCTTTTGTTTCTGAGATTAGGAGTTGCTCAGTTGCGGAAGTCCAGAACCACGCGGCCTTCCACCCGACCGTTCTTGAGCGCATCAAAAATTGCGTTGATGTTATCAATCCGATCCGTTGTGGTGACAGATGTTACCTTCCCTTCCGCAAAGAAGGAAAGAGCTTCAATCATGTCCAGCCGTGTGCCTACTATGGAACCGCGAATGGTAATGGCATTCATGACCATGTCAAAGATAGAAATTGGGAAATCACCCGGCGGCAGGCCATTTAGCACCAAAGTGCCCCCTGCCCGCACATAACCCATAGCCTGAGAAAATGCTTTGGTGGAAACAGCGGTGATCAATCCACCGTGTACGCCCCCAACTTTTTCCTGCATAAATGCTGCCGGGTCTGTATTTCTGGCATTAACGGTGTACGTTGCACCAAGCTTTTTGGCGGTTGCCAGTTTTTCATCATCAATATCTACCGCCACAACATTCAGCCCCATTGCTACGGCGTACTGCACGGCCATTTGGCCTAACCCCCCAACGCCAGAAATGGCAACCCAGTTCCCTGCGCGCGTATCTGTCATTTTCAGGCCTTTATAAACGGTCAGGCCGGCGCACAGTACGGGGGCAACTTTTACGGGATCTACGCCTTTTGGGAGATGAGCAATGTAGTTAGGGTCTGCCACCACATATTCGGCAAAGCAGCCGTTTACGGAATAGCCAGTTTCTTCCTGCTTCGGGCAAAGGGTTTCCCACCCTGCCAGGCAATGTTCGCAATGGCCGCAGGCAGAATACAGCCAGGGCACACCCACAACATCACCTTCCTTTACCCAATCTACCTCGCTGCCAACCTGCACAACCGTGCCAACACCTTCATGGCCAGGAATGAAAGGCAGATGTGGTTTTTTGGGCCAGTCTCCACTGGCGGCATGCAAATCTGTATGACACACGCCGCAGGCAATCATTTTAACCAAAATCTGGGTAGGTTTAATGGTGGGAATGTCCAGTTCTTCAATGGTCAGTGGTTTGCCAAATTCATGAACCACAGCGGCTTTCATTTTTCCGGACATGATATGCTTCCTTTATTTTACAAACAGATATGAGAAATAAAAAAGGGCGAGGAATTAAGCCTCGCCCTTGTCATGCTCAGGAGCCGCCAAGACTTTTGACAGCTTCAACCATTTTGGAAAGCACGGCCTGTGCATCTCCAAATACCATTGTGCAGTTCTTCTGGAAGAAGAGAGGGTTCTGCACGCCGGAATACCCCACGCCCGTACCACGTTTAATGACAAATACCTGATGTGCTTTGTAAGCATTTAAAATAGGCATGCCATAGATGGGGGAGGATTTATCGGTCAGGGCTTCCGGGTTCACCACATCGTTGGCGCCAATAACCAGCGCAACATCCGTTGTGGCGAAACTATCATTTATGTCATCCATGTCATAAATCATGTCATATGGTACACCAGCCTCGGCCAGTAGAACGTTCATATGCCCCGGCATACGGCCAGCAACGGGGTGGATGGCAAACTTAACATCCACACCATCGGCAACAAGAATTTTGACAAACTCGTAAAGTTTCTGCTGTGCCTGTGCCACGGCCAGCCCGTAACCGGGAATAATGATCACGCTGGATGCATAACGCATGGTAGTGGCCGCATCTGCTGGATCAACAGATTTCATTTCACCCTGCGGGCCTTTGGCGCTGCTGGTGCTATCACCAAAGTTGCTGAACAACACGTTGGTGAGTGAGCGGTTCATGGCCTTGGCCATCAGCACAGTCAGCAATGTGCCGGCAGAGCCTACAACCATACCTGCAATCATCAGGGCGGGGTTGTTCATCACATACCCTTCAAGCCCAACAGCCAACCCGGTAAATGCGTTGTAGAGCGAAATAACAACCGGCATATCGGCACCACCGATAGGCAGTGTCATGCACACACCAAACAGCAGGGCCGTCAGGAAGAACAGATCCCGTGGGAGTTCTCCCATTGGGGTGGCATACTGCATGACCGTAAGTGCGCCCAACACCAGAGCAACAAGAAACACCCCAGCATTGAAAATACGCTGACCACCAAAGCGCACCGGCTTTTTCATTCGGCCGTCCAGCTTGGCCCATGCGATAATGGAACCAGTAAGCGAAATACACCCGATAAGCGCACCCAAAACGGTAATGGTAAGGTGCAGCGGAGATGTTGGGTCATCGCTTAAAAGTTCTACAGCTGCCAAGCATGCTGCAGAACCACCGCCCATACCGTTAAAAATTGCAACCATCTGTGGCATGGCTGTCATTTGCACGGTACGGCCACGCCAGCCAGCCCATGCGCAACCCAAAACCAGAGCCAATACAGCCAGTACCACATTTACCAGAAGATGCGGTTTGGCGGCCTCAGTTACGTTAAATAAATTTAGAAAAGTTGCTGCAATAACAAAGATCATACCGTAACCGGCTGTTACAATGCCAGATACAGCCGTAACAGGGGATGACATGGCTTTCAGCCCGTAAATAAACAGGCCGGCAGCAATAAGGCCGCTTAGGCCCACAATGTATTCAATAAACATTTATTGCTGTTCCTTTTTGGCAGGTGCCGGTTTTTGGCTGGGCCGGAACATGGCAAGCATGCGGTCTGTTACCACGTAGCCCCCCATCACGTTGCCTGATCCTAGAAAAACCCCAATAAAACCAATAATCTGTCCGTAAATGCTGGTTGCGTTAAACAACGCATCCAGCGCACCAACAACCACAATACCGTGGATGAAGTTGGAGCCAGACATCAGGGGTGTATGCAGGATGGATGGTACGCGGCTGATCACCACATAGCCGGTAAAGGCTGCCAGCATGAAAATGTATAAAGCGATAATAAAGGTCATGGATGTTGCGGTAATCATGATACTTTCTCCGCAGGAGCGCTTTCGATAAATTGTTTGATGGCATCATTGGTTATTGCACCATCATGCGTCAGGGTGGTGCCTTTGATGACATCATCCGTAAAATCAGGTTTCAGTACGCCGTCATGCACGACCTGTTCTAAAAGGTTATAGATATTCTTGGCATAAAGCTCACTTGCCTGAGCTGCCAGGCAGGATGGCAGGTTAGTGGGACCTACCAATGTGACTGGCCCAACTTTAATAATTTCTCCGGCTTTTGTGCCTTCGCAGTTTCCGCCATTGGGTGCACCCATATCCACCACAACAGCCCCTTCTTTCATGGCAGCCAACTGGTCTGCATCAATCAGGCGTGGTGCGTGTTTGCCGGGGACAGCTGCCGTGGTGATAATCAGATCAGCCTGCGCAATATGTTGGCTGAGTGCAGCACGCACTTTTGTTTTTTCTTCTGGTGTCAGTTCACGTGCGTACCCGCCTGCGCCCCGAGCATCTACACCCGTATCTACAAAGCGCGCACCAACGGATTCTGCTTCTTCCTTGGTTTCGGGGCGCACATCATAACCTTCGCAAACAGCGCCAAGCCGATGCGCTGTTGCCAAAGCCTGCAACCCGGCAACACCCAAACCCATTACCAACACACGCGCGGCCCGAAGTGAGCCAACGGCTGTTGTCATCATGGGCAGGATTTTCTGCATGTGCACGCAGCCCAGCAGAGGTGCGTAATACCCGGCCAAAGCCGCTTGGCTGGAAAGTGCATCCATAGCCTGTGCCCGGCTGATGCGCGGAATAAGCTCCATGGCAAATGTAGTGATCTTGCCATCCCGCAAAGCCTTTACCAGATCAGGCTCCGTTTTGGCGTAAATGAAAGACACCAGCAGGCTGCCGGGCTTCATTTTTTTTACCGTTTCCACACTGGGCGGCTGCACAGCCAGCACAATATCAGCATCCCCCAGAAGTTTCTGCTGATCTGCTTCTGTGGTGACACCAGCCTGTGTGTATGCTGCATCCGTATAAGTGGCAGCAGCTCCCCCACCCTGTTCCAGAACCAAGGAGGCTCCAAGTTTGGCAATGCGCTGGGCCACTGATGGAATCATGGCAACCCGTCTTTCATCGGCTGCCGTTTCCTTCAGAATTGCAATTTTAAGTGTCACGGTCTGTTCCAAACTCTGTTGTAAAAGTTGGGCAAAGGTCAGAACAGGGTTTTGCATCCTGCCTGAGGCACAAAAGTTATGACACTACGGTGCGTAGGGGTGCTGCAATGATGTGCATCAAAAAATATAGTCATAGTGTTCAAGTAATTTATTGTAATTTTGTTTAAGTGGGCACACCCCTTGCTCTGCGTGTCATGGGTATGAACGGTTGATCATGGCAGCGGGTTTCGATTTTGGGTGGATAGCAAGGCTTGAGGAAAGCAGGAAAAGTGGCGGGGCGTGTGCCCACCGGGGCAGCTGCCCGTGGCGGGCAATTCCATTTGGTTGCGTAATGGTCTAGGGTCTGCCGCCATCAGGCCATATATATGGCCTACATATATATACGATCAAAAGCAGGTGGATTATGGGATATCGGGTTGCTGTTGTAGGCGCGACTGGAGCCGTGGGGCGTGAAATCCTCAAAACACTGGCGGAGCGTGAATTTCCGGTTGATGAAATTGTGGCTCTGGCCTCGCCGCGTTCTGCCGGGCGGGAAGTTTCGTTCGGAGATCAGGTTCTGAAAGTAAAGAACCTTGAAACATTTGATTTCACGGGATGGGACGTTGGGCTGTTTTCCCCCGGTGGCTCCGTATCTGCAAAATATGCACCCATTGCTGCTAAAGCAGATTGTGTGGTGATTGACAACACCTCGCACTTCCGTATGGACCCGGATGTGCCGTTGGTGGTGCCAGAAGTAAACCCGAACGCCCTTAAGCAGATCAAGCGCAACATTATTGCCAACCCCAACTGCTCTACCATTCAGATGGTGGTGGCACTTAAGCCACTGCATGATCTGTTCACCCTCAAGCGGGTTGTAGTGTCCACCTATCAGGCTGTTTCTGGTGCAGGTAAGGATGGGATGGATGAACTGTTCGCCCAGACACGCGGCACCTTTGTGAATGACCCACCGAAGATTGAGCAGTTCCAGAAGCAGATCGCCTTTAACTGCATTCCGCAGATTGATGTGTTTATGGATGACGGCGCGACCAAAGAAGAATGGAAGATGCGAGTCGAGACAAAGAAAATTCTCGACCCGGATGTAGACGTGATTGCCACCTGCGTGCGTGTGCCCGTGTTTATTGGTCACTCTGAATCTGTTGTGGCTGAGTTTGAGGAACCTGTTGACATCAAGCGTGCCTACGAAGCCCTGCGTGAAGCAGAAGGCGTTGTGGTGCTGGATAAGCGTGAAGATGGCGGCTACGTGACTCCGATTGACTCGGTGGGGGAAGACGCAACCTACGTTTCACGCCTTCGTGTCGATCCAACAGTTCCCAATGGTCTCGCGTTTTGGTGTGTGTCCGATAATCTGCGGAAAGGTGCGGCTTTGAACGCGGTGCAGATTGCCGAAACCATGATTGCTCTCGATCTCCTGCCCAGACACGGTTGAGTGAGAATCCCGCCCCTCTCGGCCTCGTGTTGGTCTGTTGAATTGACCGGCCAGAGGGGTGGGGCGTAGGACAAAAACGATGCAAACGCCGGATCCAGCCGGCGCTACGGGATAGAGACGGGGTACGAGGCAGACAATGCAGGATATCCGCAAGGCCCTCTATGTAGGGAGCCGAAGTGACGGCAGACTTATTCAGCGGCCCATGTCGCCGCATTTACAGGTCTACCGTTATCGCCTTTCCATGGTTCTTTCCATCATGAACCGTATTACGGGCGTTATCGCAACAGCAGGTGCAGCACTGGGTGTGTTCTGGCTTGGGGCTGCGGCCAAGGGGCCAAAGGCCTTTGCCACGGCGCGCAAGGTAACAGGCAACCCGCTTGGGCAGCTTGTGCTGCTGGGGTGGCTGGCATCCGTTGTGTACCACACGGTTGGCGGCATCCGCCATCTGATCTGGGATAGCGGTTACCGGTACGACAAAAAGGAAGTTAACAAGGATGGCCCGGTAGCCGTGGGTGTTACCGCTGGTGTCAGCACTGTTCTGGCAGCTGGCCTTCTGGCTGTTTCCATTTGTCGCAAACGCAGCCGCGCCAAAGCAGGAAAGGTATCCTGACATGAATGCTTCTGCTCCTCATATTGAAGTCATGCGCTCCCAGCTTGGGCGGGCACGCGGGCTTGGGGCCGGGCATTCCGGTGTAGGCCACTGGTGGGCCGAACGTGTAACGGCAGCTTCCCTGCTTCCACTTTCAACGTGGTTTGTGGTGCAGATGTTCCGCCTCGGCGGTGCAGATCATGCAGAAGTGGTGAAGTGGGGCAGCAAGCCCGTAAACGCAACCATGCTGATCGCCCTGATCATTTCCACTTTCTACCATGCTCAGCTTGGGCTGCAGGTCATTGTGGATGATTACGTGCACGGCAAGGCACATCTGCCTACCCGCCTGCTTGTTAAAATCGGCACCTCCCTGTTGGGGCTGCTGGGCGTAATTGCCGTTATCAAGCTGTTTGTGCGCGGCAGCACCGCCAAATAAGCCGGGCCACCGCCTTATAGAATCAAGAGCCTGTGCCGCCAGCGCCCCAAAGCCTGAAGCGCTGTGGCACGAACCTGAAAAGACTGACAGGCCGAACGCAATGGGAGCGCCGTCACGATGAACGCCAATACCTCTCCGTCACGGGGAGCTTACCGAATTGTTGATCACGCTTATGATGTTGTGGTTGTGGGAGCAGGTGGTTCGGGCCTGCGTGCAACGTTGGGAATGGGCGCCGCAGGGCTAAGCACCGCATGCGTTACCAAGGTTTTTCCAACACGTAGCCACACCGTGGCCGCACAGGGGGGCATCGGGGCTTCTCTGGGTAATATGGCCGAAGATAACTGGCGCTGGCATATGTATGACACCGTAAAGGGGTCTGACTGGCTGGGCGATCAGGACGCCATTGAATTTATGTGCCGTGAGGCCGTGCCTGCTGTGCGCGAATTGGAACACTTTGGTGTGCCGTTCTCCCGCACGGAAGATGGCAAGATCTATCAGCGCCCCTTCGGTGGGCATATGAGCGATTACGGCAAGGCACCTGTGCCACGTGCCTGCGCTGCGGCTGACCGTACCGGGCATGCCATTCTGCACACGCTGTATCAGCAGTGCCTGAAGCACAATGTTGAATTTTTTGTCGAATATTTTGCCATTGACCTCATCATGGATGAGGAAGGTGAATGCCGTGGCGTGATGGCTTGGTGCCAGGATGATGGCACAATCCATCGTTTCAACGCCAAGATGGTTGTGCTGGCTACCGGCGGTTATGGCCGTGCGTATCAGTCTTGCACCTCTGCCCATACCTGTACGGGTGATGGTAACGGTATGGCCATGCGTGCGGGTATTCCTACGCAGGATATGGAGTTTGTGCAGTTCCACCCCACTGGCATCTATCCGGCAGGCTGCCTGCTGACAGAAGGCTGCCGTGGTGAAGGTGGTTATCTGACCAACTCCGAAGGCGAACGCTTTATGGAGCGTTATGCGCCAACAGCCAAAGATCTGGCCTCGCGTGACGTGGTTTCCCGTGCCATGACAATCGAGATCAAGGAAGGCCGTGGCTGTGGTCCGAAAAAAGATCATATCATGATGCACCTTGAGCATCTTGGGTCTGATCTTCTGCACCAGCGCCTGCCGGGTATTATTGAAACGGCACGTATCTTTGCCGGTGTGGACGTGACCAAGGAACCCGTTCCGGTTCTGCCAACCGTGCATTATAATATGGGTGGTATTCCCACCAATATTCATGGCGAAGTGGTGCGCCCAACCCCGGATAATCCGGATGCAGTTGTGCCGGGTCTGATGGCTGTGGGTGAAGCGGCTTGTGTGTCTGTGCATGGTGCTAACCGTCTGGGCACAAACTCTCTGCTGGATCTGATTGTGTTTGGTCGTGCTGCGGCCCGCCGTGCTGCGGAAGTGGTGAAGCCAACGGACTTTACCCGTCCGTTGCCTGCTGGTGCGGGTGAAGCTGCTCTGGATCGGCTGGACCGGCTGCGTTACGCCAAAGGTGGCACCAAGGTTTCTGCCCTGCGTGAGCGTTTGCAGCGCGATATGCAAACACATGCTGCTGTGTTCCGTACGCAGGAAAGCCTGCAGGAAGGCGTGGACAAAATTCGCGATATCTGGACCGGCGTGAGCGATATCTCTGTGGCAGATTCCTCCCTGATCTGGAACAGCGATCTGATGGAAGCGCTGGAGTTTGAAAACCTGCTGGCAAACGCCACTGTCACGCTGGAAAGCGGCCTTGCGCGGCATGAAAGTCGTGGGGCACACGCGCGGGATGATTATCCTAACCGTGATGACAAGGAATGGCTCAAGCATTCCGTATCGTGGCTGGATGACAAAGGCGGCGTGAAGCTGACCTACCGTCCGGTGCATATGAAGACCCTGACCGATGATGTGCAGGTCTTCCCACCCAAGAAGCGCGTTTACTGAGTTATCGGAACGAACGGGCGATAAAGGGAGGCGAACATGGTTGAACTCAGACTGCCGCGCAACAGCACGATCGGGAAAGGTAAAACCTTTCCCGCTCCAGCCGGGGCAAAAAATGTTAGAACATTCCGGATTTATCGTTGGACCCCGGATGATGACAAAAACCCGGTTATTGATAGCTACGAACTTGATCTGGATACCATCGGGCCAATGGTGCTGGATGCCATCATCCATATCAAGAACGAAATAGACCCTACACTGACATTCCGGCGCTCTTGCCGTGAAGGGATTTGTGGGTCCTGCGCCATGAACATTGATGGGGAAAACACGCTTGCGTGCCTGAAACCCATCAAGGACATCAAGGGCGATGTGCGCATCTATCCGCTGCCGCATATGCCAATTGTAAAAGATCTGGTGTCTAATCTGGATGGTGCTTATGCGCAGTTGCGTTCCATCCAGCCTTGGATGCAGGCAGATAGTGCACCTCCGCCAGATTCTGAACGGAAGCAGAGCATTGAAGAACGTGCCAAGCTGGACGGGATGTGGGAATGCATTCTGTGCTTCTGCTGCACAACGTCCTGCCCATCCTATTGGTGGAATGGTGACAAGTATCTAGGCCCAGCCGTTCTTCTGGCTGCTTATCGCTGGATTGCCGATAGCCGCGATGAACATACGGGTGACCGTCTGGATGGGTTGGAAGATACCTTTAAGCTGTATGCGTGCCGTACGATCATGAACTGCACCCAGACATGCCCGAAGGGTCTGAACCCGGCCAAGGCCATTGGGCGTATCAAGGAACTGCAACTGGAACGGAAAGTCTGATTTTTCGTTTTTCTAGTCAGTGGATTTACAAAAACCCGGTATGGCTTTGCCCTGCCGGGTTTTTTGTTGCCTGAGCGAAGATACTTCATCTTCCCTTCCTCCTGCATTGACTGCAACTGAGGAAGGTGGAACATGAAACCTGCTAGAAGACGATCTGTTTGGTAGTGAGGTTTTTCGTGTTTGACGGCCATCTTTCTTCATCATCTGGCCGTGCGCGGGCCTGGACTGACAGCCTGTTTGTAGATCATGCCATTTTCCGCCTGATGTGGACCAACTTCCATGCGGTTATTCCGGGCAAAGTATATCGGTGTAACCACCCCACCCCAGCGCGCTTGAAAAGAGCCATGGAACGGTTGGGTTTGCGTACGCTGGTGAACTTACGCGGGCATAGAAAATGTGGGTCTGATGCGCTTTCTCGCAATGCGGCGCGCGGCCTTGGTTTGCACCATGTAGATATGGCGTTTGAAAGCCGTGGTGCGCCCCATAAGGACAGAATTCTGCGTTTTGCGGATATGTACCAAAAGCTGGATTTTCCAATGTTGATGCATTGTAAATCTGGCGCAGACCGTGCTGGTTTGGCATCTGGCTTAGTTGTGCTGTTTGAAGGTGGATCTGCCCAACAGGCGCTTAAGGAACTGTCTTGGAAATACGGGCATTTCCGGAGCTCTCGCACAGGTATTCTGGATGCGTTTTTTCTGCATTATCAGGCGGAGGGAGAAGGCCGCATGCCTTTTCTTGAATGGGTGCGGAATGAATATGATGAGCACGCTTTAAAAGAAGAGTTTGTGGCCAATAAGCTGTCTTCTTTTCTGACAGATCAGGTTTTGCGGCGCGAATAAATCATGGTTCCCATGATCCTTTTTAATTGCAAGGCCTGATGCCGCATGGTGCCTCATAAACCTGTGCCTGTTCTGGCCGTTGTGGCTGCACTGCTTTCTTGGGCATGTGCGTATCCTGTTGTGCGGTTGGCACTTCCTTTTTTTGCGCCTGTTCCGTTAGCTGCTGCTCGTTATATGGTGGCTGCATGCCTTGTTGTGTGCTGGTTGTGTGTAAAGCGCCCAACATTACCGCGGTTAAAAGATATCCCGCGTTTTTTGGCATGTGGCGGCATTGGCATTGCGCTTTACAATATTCTTTTCAATACGGGTGAACAGACAGTTTCTGCTGGTGCAGCCAGCCTGTTGTTGAATACAGCCCCTTTTTTAGCTGCCATTGCCGCCGTTCTGTTTTTGAACGAACGACTGACTGTGTGGGGATGGCTAGGTTCTCTCATCAGCTTTACCGGTGTGGTGATTATTGGGAGCGGCCAACCCGGCGGCCTTGGTTTCGGCTCTGGCACCACGGTTATGCTGGCAGCCGCTTTATGCTCGGCAACGTACTATCTGCTTCAACGGCCTTTGGTAACGCGCTACGGAGCGTTGGTGACCACCGCCTATATTTTGCTAATTGGCGCGGGTTTGCTTTTGCCGTGGCTTCCCAGTGCCATACATACGCATAATGGTTGGCAAGCTTGGGCATTGGTTGGGGTGCTGGGGGTGTTCCCGTCCATTTTAGGGTATGGCGCTTGGGCGCATGTGGTCGGGCAGGTGGGTGTCGCCCGTTCTTCTGGCTTGCTGTATTTGCTTTCTCCCACAACACTTCTGCTGGCATTTGTGTTGGTGAGAGAAGTGCCAAATGTGCGCACCCTTATTGGTGGGTGTATTGTTATGGCTGGTGTTGGGTTGATGCAAATGTATGGGCATCCACGCCCACAGTTGAAAGCTGAAGGCGCAGCATAAAAAAAAACCACTTCAGACACAAAATCTGAAGTGGTTTTGCAAGGCTTGATTTTAGAACAAATGGGTATTCTAAAATCCTATAAACTCTCGCTTAGATCGGCAGAGTTTTTTCCAGTGTCGTGCTGATAGCTGTCAAGCCGGGAAGTACCTTCCCTTCCAGCCATTCCAGAAAAGCCCCACCTGCGGTGGATACATAAGACATCTTATGCAGCACACCGGCATGACGGAGGGCGGAAACAGTATCCCCGCCGCCTGCTACGGTTTTCAGTTTGCCTTCCTGCGTGAGCTGGGCAGCAGCCTGAGCAACGGCATTGGTGCCTTCATCAAACGGTGGCAGTTCAAACACGCCCAAAGGCCCGTTCCAGACCAGCGTTTTCAAACCAGCAAGTTTGCTTTGCAGCAGCTTTACGGTTTCTGGGCCAACGTCCAGCGCCATCCAGCCATCAGGAATAGCCGTTACAGGCACAACCTGCGTGGGTGCTCCTGCAATAAAATCTTCCGAAATTACAACATCTACCGGAAGGATCAGATCGCAGTTTTTGGCTTTGGCCTGTTCCATAATCGTGCGTGCTGTATCCAGCATGTCTTTTTCGATCAGGGATTTGCCAACCTGCAGGCCCTTGGCTGCCAGAAACGTGTTGGCCATGGCGCCACCAATAGCCAGCATGTCCACCTTTGCCAGCATGTTTTCAAGCAGCTGAAGTTTGGTGGAAATTTTTGCGCCGCCCACAATAGCCCCAACAGGCCGCTCCGGATTTTCCAGCGCAGCATAAAGGGCTTCCAGCTCTGCCTGCATCAATCGGCCACCATAAGATGGCAGATGGGCTGCAACGCCAGCGGTAGAAGCATGGGCACGATGCGCGGCAGAAAAGGCATCATTCACATACACATCGCCAAGGCTGGCGAGGGCTGCGGACAAGCCTGCATCGTTCTTTTCTTCACCCGGCTGAAAGCGTGTGTTTTCCAGCAGCAGGATGTCCCCATCCTGCATGGAACGCGCAGCGGCTTCGGCATCTGGGCCAATGCAATCATGCGCAAAGCTGACAGGCCGCCCCAAAGCTGAGGCCAAAGCCGTAGCAATGGGCTGGAGCGACATATCCGGCACCACTTTGCCTTTTGGCCGGTCAAAATGGCTGAGCAGGATAACCCGGCCACCTTTTTCCGCCAGTTCGCGAATGGTGGGCACAACACGTTCAATACGTGTTTCGTCTGTAACCTTCCCGTCCTTCATGGGTACGTTCAGGTCTACACGCAGCAGAATACGTTTGCCCTTGGGGTCAAGCGTATCCAGCGTGCTGAAAGGAAGTTCTGCCATTACAGGCTTCCGAACAGAGCTGCTGTATCAGACATGCGGTTGGAGAAGCCCCATTCGTTATCGTACCAAGAGCAGACACGAACAAGTTTGCCGCCATCTACCAATGCTGTCTGTGTGGCATCGAATGTTGAAGATGCCAGTGCATGGTTGAAATCAGAACTGACGAGCGGTGCATCAGAATACGCCAGAGCGTTTTTCATCTTGCCGGAGTCGACAACGGCTTTGATGGCGTTGTTAACGTCTTCAACTGAGGCCGGTGCGTTTTTGGGCACAAAGTCCAGAGAAACAATGGAAACATTGGCGGTAGGAACACGAATGGCTGTGCCATCCAGCTTACCTTTAAGCTGCGGCAGAACCAGACCAACAGCGCGGGCTGCGCCAGTGGAGGTCGGGATCATGTTCAGGCCAGCAGCGCGGGCGCGGCGCAGATCCTTGTGCAGTGTGTCTACCGTGCGCTGATCACCTGTGTAGGAATGAATGGTGACCATGTAGCCACGTTCAATCCCAAACGCATCTTCCAGCACCTTGGCCATTGGGGCCAAGCAGTTGGTGGTGCAGGATGCGTTGGAAATCACGGTCATGTCCGGTGTCAGCACATCCTGGTTCACACCGTAAACAATGGTGGCATCCACATCTGTAGCTGGTGCGGAAATAATCACCTTACGTGCGCCGGCTGTAAGCAGCGGCTGCGCTTTTTCCTTGGAGGTAAACAGGCCTGTGCATTCCATGGCCACATCAACGCCCTGAAAGGGAACCTTGGAGGGATCACGTTCCGCAGAAACGGTAATCGGGTCCCATGTGCGGCCATTGGCAGTGACAATAATTTTGTTGCCATCTACTCGGATATCGGCAGGCAGGCGACCATGTACGCTGTCATAGCTTAACAGATGGGCATTGGCTTCTACGCTGCCCAGATCATTGATAGCTACCGGCACAACATCGGTGCGGCCGCTTTCAATAATGCCGCGCAGCACAAGGCGGCCGATGCGTCCGAAGCCATTGATAGCGATTTTGACTGCCATGGTTTTCTTTCTCCGTTCTGTCGTTCTGTGATCTTGTACGATCTTCTTATTGTTACAACGGCTCCCGCTCTAGCTAACGGGAGGTAGGTGATGGCGCCTGAAGAAACCTTTCTTCTATGGCGCCGGATGCACGCAAGTGTTTTAGAACCCGCGCACAAATCGCTCCGGCAGTAATGCCAAAACGTTCATACACCGCGTTGGCAGGTGCGGATACGCCAAAATCATCCATACCAACGAAAAATCCTTGGCTACCCAGCCAGCGTTCCCACCCAAAGCCCGAAGCTGCCTCAATACCCACACGCAGTGTGCCTGTGCCCAGAATGGCAGTTTTGTAAGCTTCCGGCTGGTTAGAAAACACTTCCCAACAGGGAATGGAAACAACAGCGGCCTGTATGCCGTGTTGCCGCAAAAGCTGTTCTGTTTCCAAAGCAATACTCACCTCTGGGCCAGATGCCATAAGGGTAACCTGCCGTGTGACGCTGCCATGCAGCATATAGCCCCCACGGGCAGCAGAACCTTGCATGGGCACAGCATGGGAATGTTCGGGCGGGTTGGGGCAGAGCATGATAACTGCCGGGCCAGATTGCCAGCGGATGGCGGCTTTCCAACAGGCAAAAGCTTCCTGTGCATTTGCTGGGCGGAAAACAGCCAGATGGGGCATGGCGCGCAGGCTGGCAAGTTGTTCTACAGGTTGCCAGCTTGCACCATCGTGGCTGAGGGCCAGTCCATCATCTGTTAAAAGATAGATAATTTTCTGGCGCATCAGGGCGGCCATACGTAGCGCTGCGCGCATACGGTCCACTGTAATCATGCTGGCAATACCACAGGGCAGGATGCCACCATGCAAGGCCATACCATTTAACATTCCGGCCATGCCATGTTCCTGAATATTGCACGGCCAGTCTGGTTGGATATGCGCTGCAGCAGTGGTTCGTGGCAATGCAGATGTTGCGGTTAGAACCGTCAGTTCAGGCAAAAGGGCAGAAAGCGTATGCAGGCTGGTAATGGCGGCTTGCTGGGTAGAAGCCTGATGTGTGGGCTGCATGGCGCGGCGGTACAGTCGGCTCCAGTCCTCCATGAGCAAGCTGGGCAAGGTATTGGTTGTTTCACGCTCAAAAGCCGTACGTTGGCGATGTCTGGCCAGCCGCTTTAGCCATGAGCGGTATGCAGTGGCGCCGCGTCGGGCCGTTGGGCTCCACGGGCCTGTCAGTTCCTCTTCTGGGGAGAGGTATGGTTGAGGGCGAAAAGTTTGTGGGCTTTCAGGCGGCATGCAGGCAATAAGCGTTGGTTTTTTAGCCCGTAAGGTGGCCGCCAGAGCGCCGTTAATGGCGCTTAATTGTGATGCATCTACTTTGCGGATGCTCCACCCGGATGCGCTGAAGCGTGCCAGAGAGTTTGAGAACTCGGTTCTATCTGCTCCGGGCGTGGGGCTGACGAGAACAGCAAGTTGAGTCAGACCAAAACGCCCGGCAAGCTGTGCGGCTTCCATGGCAACACCAGTGGCCAAATCTCCATCACGCGCCAGCACCCATGTGCGATGGTTTACTAATGAACGCCCATAGCGCTTTGCCAGCAGGTGTTCTGCAAGTGCCATACCAGCTGCAGCCGCAATGCCTTGGCCAGCAGGGCCGGGGGCAGTTTCTACGCCCGGATGCATGCCATATTCTAAAGGGGACTCGGAAAACCCATAAGTGCCGCTGAGGTGCAGCATGGCCTGTAATAAGGGGTGCAGGGTGGCGGAAGGGACAACAAACCTGTCCCGATCAGGCCAATCTGGGTGTGCAGGATCAAAGCGCAATACGCGGCACCATAGCGCTGTAACAGGCAGGCAAAGTGTTTGCAGCAACGCCAGATGCGCAGAATTTCTGGCTTTACCAAGCATTAAACGGGCTGCAGCATATAGGCGCAGCACAACGCTATCCTGCGCAGGTAAGGTTGCAGCAGAAGGGGCGAATGGATGCTCTGTGAGTGTGGCCTGTGCCATTGAAAAGAGAGTGTGGAACGAATTTTTGCTGCTGAAAAGGGTACGAAAAGGCCCAAAGGGCTTGCACCGGGTGCAGGAGAGCGCGAAAGAAACAGAAATGGCTTTGTGAAGCCATGTTGAATTGCCATTACACGTTCTGGTGGAGAACTGTCCTGTTATGCTGCCCGTTTCCCGAGTGATAGAAAAAGGGTCTTTTCTCCGTGTTGTTGTTGCGGGGTGCGTGCTGGTTGGCATGACAGGCTGCAAGCTGGTTGATCAAAAAACCTTCAACCCGAACGCAGGTGTGGCACCCAAGCCGTATATTCCGCCGCCGCCGCCGGGCCCGCCGCCTGTGCCGCCGTTGATTGAACTGGCAGCAGGCACCCCTGCATCACAGTGGGAAGGACCGGTTGATCAGATCACGCGCCTTGCCCTTAGCCGCAAACCCGATGTTCTGTTTGTTGTCAGATGTCTGGTGCCGCCACAGGCCAATGCAGATGCGGAACAATCTTCCCTGATGAACTTGGTGCAGGGTGATGGCCGGGCTGTGCTGCAGGAAATCATTAACGCCGGAGCATCGGAAGCGCAGGTGGAAATGTCCGCTATGCCGGATTCTTCCGTGACGAAACCGGTTGTGCGGGTGTATGTGCGGTAAAGCAGCACTATATACACAAACGTGTGAACACACAGGCCAGACGGCCGATGGGTACGCGCCATGCCCCGACCGTTTCTGACGAGAAGCGAGGAGAAAGTTAGCGTGGGAGCGATAAAAAACGCCCGCCATCCTTTTTATGATCACTGCCATCAGGCGCTGGATCAGATCAAACATCAGGGGCGTTACAGAACCTTTACGCCATTGGCCCGTCAGGCAGAGCGTTTTCCTTTGTATGAAGAGGCTGTGCGTGATCTGCCGCAAGGGCGTGAAGTTATTGTATGGTCAACCAATGACTATCTGGGTATGGGCGTTGTGCCGGAGGTGCAGGACGCTGCTATCGCCGCCATTCGGGAACATGGCGCAGGTGCAGGCGGTACGCGTAATATTGCAGGCACAAGCCCGCTGCATACGCAGTTGGAGGCAGAACTGGCTTCCTTGCACGGTAAGGAAGCTGGGCTACTGTTTATTTCTGGCTACGTTTCCAACCAGGCTAGCTTGCAAACTATTCTAACATCCATGCCAGGATGGATCTGTTTTTCAGACCGGCTGAATCATGCATCCATGATTGCAGGCATCAAGGGTGCACGTGGGTCTCAGACAGTCATTTACGAACATAATGACCTGAAAGATCTGGAAGAAAAACTGGCAGCAGCGCCAAAAGATGCTCCCAAGCTGATTGCGTTTGAGAGCGTTTATTCCATGGACGGTGATATTTCCGATATTGCCGGAACCTGCGCGCTTGCCCGTAAATACAATGCCCTGACCTATCTGGATGAAGTGCATGCCGTGGGCCTCTACGGTCAGGAAGGCGGCGGTGTTTCCCAGCGCGATGGTGTGGCCGATCAGGTTGACATTATCGAAGGTACACTGGCCAAAGGCTTTGGCGTGCATGGCGGTTACATTACGGCTTCTGCTGAAATTGTAGATTTCCTGCGCTCTACAGCTTCTGGCTTTATCTTCACCACAGCTCTGCCGCCACCGGTTGTGGCCGGAGCGCTTGCCAGTGTGCGCAAGGTGCGTGCGGAAAACTGGCGGCGCGAATCCATTTTTGAGCGCGTGAACACGTTCCGCCACCGTCTGCGGGCAGCCGGTGTGCCATTTACCATGACGCCCAGCCATATTGTGCCCATTCCCATTGGGGATGCAGAGTGTTGCAAACGTATCTGCCGCCGCTTGCTGACCGAATATGGGCACTATGCAACACCCATCAATTATCCGACCGTGCCGCAGGGCACGGAACGCCTGCGCCTTACGCCAGGGCCGTTCCACACAGATGAGATGATGGATGATCTGATTAACGCGCTGGGTGTGCTGCTGCGTGAAGAAGGCATTATGCCAGCACGTCAGGCAGCCTGTTCGGCCGCGTAAAAAACCATTACGGCGGGGAGGGCGAAAGCCTACACCCGCCGTAATAGGGGGTTAGTGGTTGCTTTTCAGCTTATCCACGGCAGCTTTAAGTTCAGATAAAGAAACCGCACCGGGGATAATAGCCTGATCCCCAATAATGAAGGTGGGTGTTCCTTCCAGATTGATGGAGCGGGCCAAGGCAACATTTTTTGCCAGTGCTGTGGTGACGGCTGAGCTTTTCATATCCTTCACCAACTTGTCTGTATCCAGCCCTGCCTGACGTGCTGCATTCCGGATTCGATCCATCCCCGGGGCAGAAGAATCTGCCATCAGGATTTTCTGGAACGGAATGTATTTGCCCTGCATGCCAGCGGCCATAATGGCTTGTGCATCCAATGTACTGTTTGGCCCCAGAACAGGAATAACCTTTTCCACCAGTCTCAGGTCTGGTTCTGCGGCAACAAGTGCATCCAGATCATCCAGCACCTTACGGCAGTAAGGGCAGCGCGGGTCATAAAACTCCACTACATTCAGGGTGCCTTGTGGGTTCCCCAACACTACATCAGTAGAGCTGCCACCAAAAAGCGGTTTGTTGCGGCGAACCAGATCGAGCGCAGAGGCATTTTTCTGCGCCGCGGCTTGGTTTTGCAGGGAGGCAATCGCATCCGACAGAATGGAGGGGTCGGTTTTCAGGGCGTTGCGCATGATGTTTACAATTTCGGCACGCTGGGCAGGTGTAAAGCTGCTATCTGCTGCACGTACTGGCGCGGAGTCCGCACAAAACAGGGCGGCGGCCAGTGCGCCAGCACCCGCTGTAAGGCGGAAGAAAGATTTCAGATTCTGCATGGTGTCCTTGTCCATAAACTGGAATGGTATGGCACGTGCGGTCATTACGGCAAGGTTGGGCTGTTGCTGCCCGCCGTAAAGCAGGTTAATCCAGGTACATACCATCCAGACGACTGCCCGCCGGACGGGCCCAGTAGTGGAGAAAGCAAGGCGTGGCCGCCCGTTCTATTATCCCCCGTTTTACGCGGTTTAAAACCGTGCTTTCTGGTTCTCGCAAGCGTGCGGGGGCTTTGGCTCTTGCTCTTACCTCTGTTCTGCCGGCCTGTAGTTCTGGCAGCCATATCGCACAGCCTGTAGAAACCGGGTTTGTGGGAGAGGTTGTGGCGGATGAACCGCAGGCCGTTTTGGTGGGGCGCGATGTTCTGGCCAAAGGGGGCAATGCGGCAGATGCTGCGGCTGCCCTTGGGCTGGCTCTTTCTGTCACGCTGCCTTCCCGCGCATCTTTGGGCGGCGGTGGTGCCTGTCTGGCATGGAAGCCGGGTGATAGTGCGGGGCAAGCTTTTGTGTTTTTGCCCAGAGCTGGGTTGAATGATGCCGGGGCAGATCGCCCTGCCTCTGTGCCCATGCTGGCTCGTGGCCTGTATTTGATGCAGCTGCGCTACGGCAGTGTAGACTTTGCTGATCTGCTGTTGCCTGCCCGTAATCTGGCATCCCGCGGGGTGCCGGTAGGCGGGTTGTTGGCATCTGACCTTGCTGCTGTTCAGGCTCCCTTGCTGGCAGATGAAAGAACCCGCGCTATTTTTGGTAATGCCAACGGTAATGTGCTGGTGGCGGATGACGTAATGGTGCAAACGCGTCTGGCTGGTGCACTGGAGCGGATGCGCATTGCTGGTGTGGGCGATCTTTATGCTGGTGCACTGGGCCAGACATTTGCAGATGCTGCGCGCGCTGCCGGCGCCGGGCTGACAACGTTGGATTTGCGCGCGGCTGTTCCCGTGGCAGCCCAGCCGCTTACAGCACGTGTTGATGGTGTTGATATCAGCTTTCTGCCACCGCCTGCAGATGGCGGGTTTGGCATGGCTGCCGCGTACCTTTCCAATGTGGGGCAAAATGGTGGCCGTGTAAGGGCTGAAACGGCTGTATCTGGTTGGCGTGCCCGGCAGGGCGCAAAAGGGGCGGCCACCAGTATTGCTGATGCACAGGCTCTTCTGAACTCTGGCCATATTCCTGCAGGGTCTGTTTTGCCAGCCTTGCCTGCTTCTACATCTTTTGTGGTGACGGATAGGCAGGGAGAATCCGTTGGCTGCGCATTCACCATGAACAATCTGTTTGGTACGGGGCGTATTGCTGGTTCTACAGGCATTATGCTGGGGGCTTCTCCGGTGCGGAAACCTCTGCCGCTTCTGCCTGTTGCTATTGCGCATCGTGGTAACCAGTTTCAGGCTGCGGCCACGGCATCTGGGCAAAATGTCGCGGCAGATACGGCAGCGGTTGCGTTGCAGGCTGCAATAGCGGGTAGTCGGCCACAGGTTACCAACGGTGTAGGCCGTGCCAATTTTGTATCCTGCCCTGCCGGTTTGCCGGGTGATGGCAGCAAATGCTTTGGTTGGACTGACCCCAGAGGATTTGGGCTGGCTCTTTCTTCCGATCATGGAAAAAAGAGCTGATAATTTTCAGAATCTTAAAAGATGGCAGCTTAATCTCATGCTGTCATCTTGAAAAGTTGCCAATTTGTTCTTAATAGAACAGTTAGAGATCGCAACATTAACAAAAAGTTTCCATAAAGCGGTTCCCGGTACATTCGTTGCTGCCGCAGGGGCTTTATGGCAGGAATTAAACGCATAATCTTTCGTGCATGGTGCGTTATGCACATTCAGGGGCCTTACAACATCTGGCAGTCCGGCCCACAGGAAGGGAATGGTAAAAATGGATAAGGCAAAGGCTCTCGAAGGCGCGCTAGGACAGATTGAACGTGCTTTTGGCAAAGGTTCTGTCATGCGTTTGGGGCAGCGGCCCAAAGTAGAGGCAGATGTTATTCCTACGGGTTCCCTTGGGTTGGATATTGCGCTCGGAATTGGTGGGTTGCCCCGGGGGCGCGTAGTAGAAATTTACGGGCCAGAAAGCTCTGGTAAAACCACGCTTGCACTGCATGCCATTGCAGAAGCGCAAAAACGTGGCGGAACATGTGCCTTTATTGATGCCGAGCATGCATTAGACCCCGGTTATGCAAAAAAACTGGGCGTGGACGTAGATAACCTGCTGATCAGCCAGCCAGATGCCGGTGAACAGGCGCTGGAAATTGCAGATACACTTGTAAGATCCGGCGCTATTGATGTTCTGGTTGTGGATAGTGTTGCCGCATTGGTGCCGCGTGCAGAACTGGAAGGGGATATGGGCGATAGCCATGTTGGCCTTCATGCACGTTTGATGAGCCAGGCGCTGCGTAAGCTTACGGGCACGGTGGCGCGTTCCAATACCCTGATGATCTTCCTGAACCAGATTCGCCTAAAAATTGGGGTGATGTTTGGGAACCCGGAAACAACCACGGGTGGTAACGCCCTGAAGTTCTATTCCTCTGTGCGTATGGATATTCGCCGCATCGGGTCAATCAAGGACAAGGATGAGGTTACGGGTAACCAGACGCGCGTAAAGGTTGTCAAAAACAAAATGGCGCCGCCTTTCCGTCAGGTGGAATTCGATATCATGTACGGTGAAGGTATCAGCAAGGTGGGTGAACTGATCGACCTTGGTGTAAAAGCCGGTGTTGTTGAAAAATCTGGGGCTTGGTTCTCATACGATAGTCAGCGCATTGGGCAGGGGCGTGAAAACGCCAAGCAGTTCCTGCGTGATCATCCAGAAATGGCCGCTGATATTGAACGCCGTGTGCGTGAACATGCCGGTGTTGTTGCCGAGGCCATGATGGTGGCGCCAGAACACCATGAAGGCGACTGAACTTTCTTCTAGTCTATAGGGCGTTGAAGCAGGCGGGCTTGTGCATCATAAGATGCCAGCACCGCCTGTTCTGCTTTATTGGTTGGGGCATCTGTAAAGCCTGCTTTTTGCCAAAAGCTAATGGCGTGGCAGGTGGATGTAAGTAAAAGAATATGCAGATTATGCCTGCGCGCAGCATCCTCCGCCAGTAATAAGGCTTGTTGTGCAAATCCTTGCCCTCTGACTGCGGGGGAAAGAGCAAGATCATGAATATACCAACTGTCTGCTTTATCAGGCAGGGTATGCAGTAATGTATTTAATGGCGGGGAAATAAGGCCTTGCCATGGGTGGCTTATAAGATAGCCAAGCACTTCTTTATCTCGCACAAGAGAAAAGCAGCCATCGGGTGCAAGTTTCAGGCGTTCTTCAAAAACGGCCCAATCTTCCATGTAATCAGGGTGAATGCAGGCAGTTAATGTCATAACACCGGTAAGATCATCTGGTGTCATGGAACGCCAAGTGGTATCTGCGCTGTGAGTCATATAGAATTTCCGTTTTTTCCTTATACAGTTATTCAACTCAAAGGCTGATAACTGGAAAAGTGGGTAGGCATGACGGCACGAGTAAAACTGACATTGCGGCTGGATGCAGATGGCAAACCTGCGCTGGGGCACGGCAAGATACATCTTCTGGAAAAGTTGGAAGAAACAGGTTCCATTTCAGCGGCAGGGCGTGCCATGGGTATGTCTTACCGCCGGACATGGTTGTTGGTAGATAATCTGAACCAGCTTTTTAAGGAACCTTTGGTTATTACGCGGCCCGGTGGTGGTGGTGGGGCTTTTCTTACCCCTACAGGTAAAACTGTTGTCACATTGTACCGTCAGATTGAAGAGAAGGCTGCACAGGCAGCGCGTTCCGATATAACGGAACTGGAAAATTTATTGTCTGCGTGCCCACAAAAAAACTCACCAGAATGAGATGGGTCTATTCAGAACAATGAAAAAACCATCCCATAAAATTTAGCAAAAGAGCGGGAGACAGACGTGTCAGCAAATGTGCAGCGACGTGATGTAATCAAGGCAGGGGCAGGTGCCACCCTGGCTTCGCTGGTAGGGGGTGCCATTGGGCGGGCTCATGCCGAAGGGCTGGCAAATGCCACGGGTGCATTTGATGATAACACAGTTGCGCAGATTGCTCGCAGGTTGGCCAACGGGGCTTACAAGGCACCAGATCAGACCCTGCCAAAGGCTCTTTCAAATCTGAATTTTGATCAGTTCCGCAGTATTGCCTACCGTGCAGACCGCGCTTTATGGGCTGGCGATAATTTGGGCTTTGATGTGGAGTTTTATCCGCGTGGTTTTTTATACAAACCGCGGATTGAAATTTACGAAGTGCAAAATGGGCAGGCAGCGGCGGTTCCTTACTCGCCAGATTTGTTTACGTATGCAGATTCTTCTTTGCGGGTGGATGATAATCTGGGCTTTGCAGGCTTGCGCTTACGTGCCCCTATTAACACCCCAGGTGTGATGGAAGAGTTCTGTGTTTTCCTTGGTGCGTCATATTTCCGTGCGGTAGGGAAAGACCAGATTTACGGGCTTTCTGCACGTGGTTTTGCTGATGGCACGGGGGACCCTAAAGGGGAAGAGTTTGCTCTTTTCCGTGCGTTCTGGTTGGAAAAACCTGAGCCTGGCGTGCAATCTGTTGTCATTCATGCACTGTTGGATAGTCCGTCTCTTACGGGGGCTTTTCGTTTCACCATCCGTCCGGGTGAAAGTACGGTGTTTGATGTGCAGTCCACATTATTTCCACGTACCAAAATAGAACAATCTGGCATCGCGCCACTTACGGGCATGTTCTATTTTGATGGGAACGATCGCAACCACATTGATGATTGGCGCCCCGCTGCACATGATAGCGAAGCCCTGCAAATGTGGACAGGTGCAGACCAACAGCTGTATCGCCCATTGCGTAATCCGCTTGATCTCCAGTTTTCAACATTTTCCGATACTTCTCCGCGCGGTTTCGGGTTGATGCAGCGCCGGCGTTCTTTTCATGATTATGAAGATCTGGCCTTGCATTATGAAAAGCGCCCTTCCTTATGGATTGAGCCTATTGGAGATTGGGGTTCCGGTTGGGTAGATCTGGTTGAAATTCCTACCCCCAATGAAGTGAACGATAATATTGTTGCCTTCTGGCGGCCAAAGGAACCTTTGCAGGCTGGCAAGGAATACAGCTTTACCTACCGTATGTACTGGGGGTGGGATGCACCTTTCCCTACGCCACTGGCGCGTATTGGTGCCACACGTGTTGGCGCTGTAGTGGATGATAAAACTGCCCGCTTTTTTGCCATAGATTTTGTGGGTGCACCTTTTGAGCACCTGCCAAAGGACACGCATTTTCATGTTTCACCTCAGACATCTGCGGGTACAATTCGCAATGTTGTTGTAGAGCCAAACCCGGAAATCAACGGGTGGCGCACGACATTTGAGTTTGTGCCGGGTGATGCCAAGGTGGCGGATCTAAGCTGCGCGCTGGAAACAGATGCCGGGCCAGTATCTGAACAGTGGCTGTACCGATGGACGCCGTAAACATGCCGGATTCTACACAAATGTTTCGTGCTCTTCCTTCAGAATCTCCGCTGGATATGCCGGTGCAGAATTTTCATGCTGCACCTAATATGGCTGGGCGTGGCCGCACGCCTGTAACCTCTCCACGGAATATTGTGCTGCGTCGGCTGGCTGTTATTGGATCAGCTTTGCTGCTGACGGCTTATGGCGCATGGCGCACACATAAAGTGATGGATGAGGCAGGTGTTTCCACCTTGGGTGTGATCATGCTGCTGTTGTTTATTGCTCTGTTTATGTGGATTGCGCTGGCATTTACATCTTCGGTTGCCGGGTTCTGTTCTCTGGTTGCACATGGTGGGCTTGGACTGGGGATTAGCAAATCTGGTCCTCTGCCTCAGCTCACACGGCGGAACGCTGTTTTGCTGCCTACGTATAATGAGCCTCCTCGCCGCGTTATGGCGGGGTTGAAAGCCATTTACGCCAGTTTGCAGGAAACAGGAGAACTGGCTGCGTTCGATTTCTTTATTTTGTCGGACACAACAAACCCGGATGTATGGGTAGAAGAAGAAGCTGCATTTCTGGCACTGCGTGAAGAAACTGGCGGATATGATCATATCTTTTATCGCCGTCGCCATAACAATGTGGAACGTAAGGCAGGTAACCTAGGGGAATGGGTGCGCCGCTTTGGCGGAGCGTATGACCATATGGTTACGCTGGATGCAGACTCCGTTATGTCTGGCGCTACGCTTGTGCGTATGGCCGCCGCCATGGAGCGTAACCCCGGCGTAGGGCTAATACAGACACTTCCAGTTATTACTGGTGGCACAACGCTTTTTGCGCGTTTGCAGCAGTTTGCGGGCCGCGTGTATGGGCCAGTTATTGCTTACGGTATTGCATGGTGGCATGGCTCCGAAGGAAATTACTGGGGCCATAATGCCATTATCCGCACACGCGCGTTTGCTGAACAGGCGGGTATGCCGCATGTGCCGGGCAAACCACCTTTTGGTGGGCATATTCTGAGCCATGACTTTGTAGAAGCTGCTCTGATGCGCCGTGGGGGCTGGGCCATACATATGGTGCCAGCGCTTGATGGTTCTTATGAGGAAAGCCCGCCTTCTCTTACCGATGTTGCTATTCGTGATAGGCGTTGGTGCCAAGGCAACCTTCAGCACGTCAAGGTTCTGCCAACAAAGGGGCTGCATTGGGTTAGCCGGATGCACATGATTGTGGGCATTGGGGCTTATGTAACATCCCCTTTGTGGCTTGTATTTTTGCTAACTGGTATTCTCATTTCCCTTCAGGCGCATTTTGAACGGCCTGAATATTTTGGTGAAACAAAACTTCTTTACCCGCACTGGCCACATGTTGACCCCGTGCAGGCGAAGTACGTGTTTATTGGCACCATGATTGTGCTGCTGGCACCAAAACTTCTCGCTTATATCGCGCTCTTGCTGGATAGAGAAAATTGCAAAGGGTGTGGTGGTGCCATACGTGCGGCAGGTTCCATATTGGTGGAAACGCTGATTGGTGGCTTGATTGCTCCAATAGCCATGTTGATTCAAACGCTTGGCGTATTCTCCATTCTCACAGGCCATGATTCTGGTTGGAATGCGCAGCGGCGAGATGATGGCGGTGTGCCGTTTATGGATATTGTGCGCCAATATGGGCGTTTTACCATTTTCGGCTTATTGTTAGGCGCTGGGGCATGGGTTGTTTCTCCGTCACTGTTTTTCTGGATGACACCTGTTTTGTTGGGCCTGGTTTTTTCCATTCCTCTGGTGGCTTTTACCAGCAGCCGTAACGTGGGCTTGGATTTTCGTAAAGCAGGCCTCCTTCTGGTGCCAGAAGAAACCAATATGCCGGATGTTCTAAAAAAGGTTGAACAGGACCGCGAAAGTGATGAGGCTCCAGACCTTCCAGAAGATGCTTTGCGCGCTTTGCGTGCAGATGTAGGGCTGGCGCAGGCACATATGGCCATGCTGCCACCAGAACGTAAAGCTGGTGATCCTATTAATGCAGATCAGTTGGTTGGCTTGGTAAAACTTTCCGAATCTCACACGGTTTCTGAAGTTGAGCATAAGCTGACAGTAAAAGAAAAAGCTGCAGTGCTTGGTACCCGCAAAGGTGTAGAAAGCGTTCTGCAACTTTCAGAGTAAATCGGGCATGTTAAGACGGGAAGAAAAACAAAAACTCTTCCCGTTTTTTAATGAATGCGCTGGCCACCTACCCATACTTCCTGCACATGCAGGTTAGAATCCATTACAACAAAATCAGCACGTTTTCCGGTTTCCAGTGTGCCGCGGTCATGCAGGTCCAGATAGTTTGCCGGATTGCGTGTTAATAATGCTACAGCTTCGTGCAATGGTGTTCCGGTATGCACGGCATTACGCAGTGCGACATCAAGTGTCAGCACACTTCCTGCAAGGCTACCATTTGGCAAGCGTGCTGTACCGTTTTCTACAATCACGGCCTGCCCGCCAAGTTGGCTTGGGCCATCTGGTAAACCAGCAGCACGCATGGCATCCGTTACAAAAACAAGCCGATCCGGCATAACGCGTTGCGCCAACTGGAATGTTGCTGGGTGAATATGGTGTGTATCAAAAATCATTTCAGCATAGGCATCGCTGCACATAAGGGCAGTGACGGGCCCGGGCCGTCGGCTTTCAATGGGAGGCATGGCGTTAAAGAGATGCGTACCACCAGCTACGCCACCAGCTTTGCAAATATGGCAAATAGCCTGATGGGCTTGTTCATAACTGGCAACTGTATGGCCAAGGCTTACGCGTATGCCTGCTTTGGCAAAACTTTCCATGGCGGTTTGTGCATGTGGCAACTCTGGTGCCAATGTCACCACGCGCACACAGTTTAAGGAAAGAACTTCTGAAACTTTATCTGGTGTTGGTGGAATATTAAAAGGCGGTTGGGCGCCAAGTTTATGTGGGCTTACAAAAGGCCCCTCCAGATGTGCGCCATGTATCATGGGGCCATCGGGAATCTGCTGTCCGGTAACTTCAGCAATAGCCTGCAACGCGCTGATAACGTCAGGCCACGGGCTGGTGATTGTTGTAGGCAACAATGTTGTTGTGCCATGTCGGGCATGAAACTGGCTGAGTGTGTGAATGGCTTTTACACCATCCATTGTATCTGCACCGTCACCCCCATGGATGTGACCGTCAATAAAGCCCGGGAGGATGTAGCGGTCTGTTTCATGCTTGGTCGGGGTAATATTCTGAATTGTGGTTTCAAAATTTATGCTTCCGCTTACAATCGTATTGGGGAGCACAAGATTTCCAGAAAGTTCGGTCATGTTAGCAAGCCATTAGAGGGTTGTGGTGTGAGATTTTTTTGAAAAAAATAGGATAAATAAAGAAATTACAAAATAGCATGTGCAAGATAATACTGAAAATGCTGCCTGAAATCCTATAATGGATTTTAGCCACACAAAGCATTGCGGCACAATACCACCCCCACAATATGCCATAACCAGCAACGCAGATACAAAAGAGGTTTTGTTTTGAGTGGAGTTTAAAACATTTGGAAAAAGAGATGGAAATATCATGGCATTTGAAAATCCAAGAAACGCAATGCATGCAACAGAAACATATCCGTGCGCCATATATGCCAAAACGCTTAGGGTGGAGCCCGCAAAACAGGAGAGCAAAAGAGCGCGCTCTTGGGATAGAAAGCGCGGCACACATATCAACCCTGCCAGATACCCACAAAGCATACAAACAAGAGTGGCTGATGTGAAAAGGCTGGAGATATTTAATGGAATATGGAACCCAGATGCATAGGTGCCAATAGCATCGCCTGCCAGAACTTCTACACCCACGTAAAGAAACATGGCAATAACACCGAACCACAAGGTGGGATTGAATTTTGTTGGAATGTTACATTCTTTATCGTTTGAAAGGGGCGTTTTTATATCCGGTAAACGTGAAAACTTTATATATAAAGTGGTCAATGCCAAAAGTGCAGCCATGCCTATATAAGGCCAGTAAAGTGCGGAAATGAATTGTTGCTGTAAAGCCGGATTTCTATAAGAGGACTGTAAGCTTTCGATATGCGGCATAGCGAAGGCCGCCAAAGCAACAGGCGCTAAAATGCCGCCAACTTTGTTGCAAATACCCATAATTGCAATGCGTTGTGCAGCGCGATCAATTGGCCCTAAAAAGCTTATATAAGGGTTTACCGCAACCTGCAGTAGCGCCAATCCGCTACCCAGAATTAAAAATCCGCATAATGTGCCGGGGTAGGATGCCGCTTTCATAAACTGGCCTGTCACAATCATGCCTGCTGTCATAATGCTTAGGGCATATATCAGGCTTTGCCGCAGGCCTTGTTTTGTTACAATTTTACCGGCTGGAATAGCGAATAAAAAGTAGGAAATATAAAAAACAAAAGGAACTAAAAATGCACTTATGTCATCAAGAGAAAATGCAATTTTTACAAAGGATATCAGCGGGCCGTTTAACCAAGTTACAAAGCCGATTATAAAAAATAATATTGCAACCAGAATAAGGGGTAGCCAACCATAAGGCCCGGCCGGGCAAGAAACAGCGCGCCAGAAGGTGCGATTGTGCATGTAGGGCCAAGCCTTTCTGGGTTTAAAGAAAAATCAGTTTGCGGAATCAGGCAGGCTGTCAATTTTCTCGCAGGTATGTGCCAGTTCAGCGGAAGGGTTGGGTGCTTCGCACAGGCGCTGCACATCTGGGGCGCACATTTCTATGGAGTTTTCAAAATCGGATTCCAGCACATCCTCCGCAATAGCCAGATCCTGATCATGGGACCGGGCTTCTTCAGCTTTGAGCATATCCTGTGTTTTGTGCAATTCCTTCAGGGCATCAATACAAGCCGGGCTGGCTGCTTCGGGTTTAAAGTGTAGAACAGCCAGCTCTTTTTGCAGTTGCACATTGGGCACGTTTGTACGGGGCGGCGGATCATCATCTGCGCGCGCAACTGCTGATGCAGCAAAAGAGCCCATAAAAAAGAGGGATGCCAAAGCAAGTGGCCGAAAAAGCGGAGTGGAAGGGCGGAATAAAAACACGCGCAAAACTCTCTTAATACACAGGTCTGTGCTTCTGGGGTGCTCTGTTTTTAGCCTGTTCATGGCCAGAAGGTAAAGCAACGGGCTTTGGTGGCTATTACACAGGGTTGGCATGTGCACCCGTTTAGTGTTATGTAAAAAGCGGAAAGTCGGCAGTGGACGGATACCTTGCCAACCCGGTCAGATCCGGAAGGAAGCAGCCATGGTAAGTTTCGTCCGGGTCATTGTTCGGCTTTCCACCCGTTATTTTCCGCCAATGCGGCACGTGTTTCGCATATAAAACAAGGCGTGAACTTTTTCTTCGGGCAAGGCATGAGCGACAAAACAGACGCGCAGCTTCCTCAGGATGAGGGACTTCCCAATCCTGAAATGGAAGGCCCCGGTCTGTTTGGTGATGAGCCCGCCCAACAGGCGCCAGAACAGCTCCCCGCAACGCAGCAGGATCAGGCAGCATCACCTTACCGGGTGTTGGCCCGTAAATATCGTCCGACCACATTTGATGATCTGATTGGCCAGGAAGCCATGGTGCGCACGCTGCGTAATGCATTTGCGCTTGGGCGGGTGGCACATGCGTTTATGCTTACTGGTGTGCGAGGGGTGGGGAAAACCACGACGGCCCGTATTATCGCGCGCGCTCTTAATTGTATTGGGCCGGATGGCAAGGGTGGCCCAACGGCAGATCCATGTGGTGTGTGCGCCAACTGTGTGGCTATTCTAAATGACCGGCACCCCGATGTGCTGGAAATGGATGCCGCCTCCCGCACGGGCGTGGATGATGTGCGCGAGATAATAGAGGCCACGCGCTTCCGCCCCATGCAGGGGCGCATGAAGGTCTTTATTATTGACGAAGTGCATATGCTTTCTCGCAATGCCTTCAATGCGCTGCTCAAAACGCTGGAAGAGCCGCCAGCACAAGTTACGTTTATCTTTGCCACTACAGAACTGCGGAAGGTGCCGGTAACGGTGCTCTCACGCTGCCAGCGGTTTGATTTGCGTCGTGTTCCGCAATCTGAACTGGTGGGGCTGTTTTCCCGCATTGCAGAAAAAGAACATGTGCGCCTGTCGCCAGATGCACTGGCATTGGTGGCGCGGGCGGCTGATGGCTCGGTGCGTGATGGGCTTTCCTTGCTGGATCAGGCCATAGCGCAGGGTACAGGACAGACTGATGCAGATGGCGTTATTGGCGCCACGGTTATCAGTGACATGTTGGGTCTGGCGGATCGGGAAATGGTGTTCGATCTGCTGGAAGCTGTGCTGACAGGTAAGCCAGAGCAGGCTTTGGCGTTGCTGGATGCCGCATACGCACGCGGCGCAGACCCCGGCCTTGTGTTAGGGGATATGCTTGAGCTGGTGCACACGGTTTCCCGCTTGCGCGCTGTGCCCAGTCTGCGCGATTCGGCAGATATGCCAGAAGCCGAGCGTGTGCGCGGCACGCATATGGCGGATACTTTTACAGTGCCGGTGCTTATGCGGGCATGGCAGATGCTGGTAAAAGGGATGCAGGAAGTAGAAGCTGCATCTGATAGGCGAGCTGCCGCAGATATGGTGCTCATTCGCCTCTGTTATGTGGCGGACCTGCCATCTCCAGAAGATTTAATAAAACGACTTTCTGGAGCGGGAAGTTCGGCAGGGCAGGGGGGAACTGCGCCAAGTATGGGTGCAAGTTCTGGAATGCCAACTGCTGGGGTCACTTCTGCTGTGCCAGCACCATCTGTTTCTGCAGGGCATCAGCCGCCGCCGTTGCGTATGGTGAGTGGTGGGCAAAGCATTTCTGCTGCCGTGCCAGTGGCTGCTCCGGCGCCTACGCCATCTGTTGAGGCGCAAACTCTCCCTCATCCACGCACATGGCGGGAAGCCGTGGCTTTGGTGAAGGACCAGAAAGAAGCCATTCTGCACGGGCAGCTTCGGCATGCAGCACATCTGGTGTCCTTTACGCCGGGGCATATTCTGTTGCGGTTTGAGCAGCATGTGCCTGCAGGCGCTGCGCAAGAACTGCGCAAAGTATTGGACCGTGCCACGGGTATGTCTTGGCGGGTCGGCCTTTCGGAAGAAGAAGGCGAACCCACGCTAGATGCGCAAGGTGCTGAGATCATCCAGTTTCGGCGTAAGGAAGCTGAAGCGCATCCACTGGTAAAAGCCATTCTCAAGTTTTTCCCGGATGCGGAATTGGGCGAAGTGCGCGATCACGGTTTGGATGATTACGGCCTACCGCCAGAAGAACCTGTGCCCGAGCTGCTTTTTGCACCGCTGGATGCAGAGTTTCTGGATGATGATGAACGGCCCTATGATCCGGGCATGTCTCCAGACTGACTCCGGTGAGCAGGTAATGCACGCCCCTCAGGCTGTGTGGTGTGACATATAGCAACAGGCTGCCAAAGACAGGGCAGTTTTGAGAATAAAGGGATAGTTGATGAAAAATCTTGCCTCATTGATGAAGCAGGCTACGCAGATGCAGTCCAAAATGGAAGCAATGCAAAGCACGCTGGAAGCCATGAACATTGAAGGTTCAGCCGGCGCAGGCATGGTGCAGGTTGTGCTGAGTGGCAAAGGGGACATGCGCTCCATTAAAATTGATCCCAAACTGGCTGATCCGGAAGAAATGGAAATGCTGCAGGATCTGATTGTGGCCGCCTGCGCAGATGCGCGCAAAAAGCTGGATGAAAAAGCAGCAGAAGAAATGCAGAAAGTGACTGGTGGTCTGAACCTGCCACCCGGCATGAAACTGCCGTTCTGATACAGCGGAACGAGTAACAGAATTGTCCGGTATGGGTGGGCAGGAAATAGAGCAGCTTATCCGGCTTTTGGGCCGGTTGCCGGGGTTTGGCCCGCGTTCTGCGCGCAGGGTTGCGTTGTATTTGCTCAAGGAGCCGCAAACCCGGCTTGCGCCTTTGGCGCACGCAATGGAGCGGGCAGGCAATGCCATAAAAACCTGCTCATCCTGCGGTAATCTGGATACGATAGATCCATGCCATATCTGCTCTGATCCTTTGCGAGATCAGGGTTTGATCTGTGTTGTGGAAACAGTGGGTGATTTGTGGGCGCTGGAGCGGGCAGGTGTGCACCGTGGTGTGTATCAGGTTCTAGGTGGCACACTCTCTCCATTGGCGGGGATTGGGCCAGAAGATCTGGACGTAGCCCCGCTGTTTGAAAAGCTGAACAAAGGCACGGTGCGCGAAATTATTCTGGCACTAGGTGCAACGGTGGAAGGTGCCACCACCATGCATTGGCTGATGGATCAGCTTGCGCCTTATGGTGGTGTAACTGTCAGCCGTGTTGCGCAAGGCGTGCCCATGGGCGGGGCGCTGGATGTGCTGGATGATGGTACTCTGGCCGCAGCACTGGGTGCCCGGCGCCCAGCATGACGATAAAGGAGGCTGATACGATGCCACTGGATGGTTTTCCCATTTCGGCGGCCATTCCCCGTCGTGCGTTAGTGACGGGTGGAGGGGCTCGGCTTGGACGTGCCATAGCTTTGGGGTTGGCTCAGACTGGCTTTGATGTGGCAATTCACTATCGCTCAGGCCAGGAAGATGCGCAGGAAACTGCAGCCGCCATTAACGCATGTGGGCAGAAAAGCTGCCTGTTGCAAGCAGATCTGGCGCGCGAAGAAGGGGTGGAACCTCTGGTCGAACAGGCGTCGGCTGCCTTGGGTGGGCCGCTGGGTGTGCTGGTCAACAATGCCTCTACGTTTGAGCGGGATGAATGGCATAATGCCACGCGAGAAAGCTGGATGGCGCACCTAAAACCCAACCTGCGTGCCCCATTTGTGCTGATGCAGCATTTTGCCAAGGCGCTACCAGAAACGGCGCAAGGTATGGTGTTGAATATGCTGGATGAGCGCGTGTGGTCTCTTACACCGCATTTTGTCAGCTATACGGTGTCTAAAAGCGCTTTGTGGACGTTAACACAGACAATGGCGCTGGCTCTGGCTCCTAAAGGTATACGTGTGAACGCCATAGGGCCCGGGCCGGCATTGCCAAGTACGCGGCAGACAGAAGAGCAGTTTGCCCGGCAATGTGCCTCTGTGCCTTTAGGGCATGGCACATCGCCTCAGGAAGTTGCGCGCGCCGCACTGGCGCTGTTGGCTTTACCCTCTGTAACAGGGCAGATGCTGGCGCTGGATGGTGGGCAGCATTTACAATGGTCTCCGGCTTTGCCTGCCGGTGCTGTATTGGAAGAATAGAAAATGGCTGTTTTTGCTCCGTGGGCGGATCAGCCGCCTTTGCGCCGTCTGTTTATCCGCAACATGATTTTGGATGCCAATATTGGCGTTTTTCCGCACGAACAGGGGGTATCGCAGCGTATTCGCGTATCCGTTTCATTCGGGGTGGATGATCGCACAGATCTGGAAATTGGTGCGGATGATCTGAGCCGCACCGTTTCCTACGAGCAGGTGGTCGTGCTGGTGCGTCAGATTGTGGCGGAGGGGCATGTCAGGCTGGTGGAAACGCTGGCAGAACGTATTGCTGCCGGTGTGCTGGCGGATAACCGCGTGAAGGTCGTGCGGGTACGAATTGAAAAGCTGGATGTTTTTGAAGAAATCGAAGCCGTTGGTGTGGAAATAGAAAGACGTTCAACACCTGCGTAAAAATTTGATGAGATCTTCATAAAAAAAAGCCCGCCAGAAGGCGGGCTTTTTCTTTGCCGTGTTTATGGCAGCAGATCAGGAATCGTGTTCGTCCGAATCGGTGCTGACATCAATATCAGAGCTGATGTCATCATCATCATCGTCATCCAGATCGGCGGTATCTTCCAGCACGTCATCGGCATCTGTATCTGCATCAGTATCCAGATCAATGTCGTCTTCGCTGGGTTTCTTGGCGGGTGCCGCTGTTGCCGGGGTGTTGGACAGGGTGTCAGAACTCCGGCGCAAACGGGGCACCAGTGGGGGCTGTTCCGTGCCACATTTGGGGCATACGGCTGGAGTGCGGTTGAGATCATAAAAATGGGCACCGCAGGAGACGCAGACGCGTTTGGTGCCGAGATCGGGCTGAGACATCTTGCTACCTGTCGATCCTGAGCAGTCAGATTGGGGGGCACAGATGCCCCGGAAAGAAGGCTGATACCTTCCCGCAACGCGAGATGGAATCGAACCAGACTATAAGGCGACGCCAAATGCCATTGTGTTTTGTGTCCTGTCAAACCCGACTTGCAGAACAAATGCATTTTCTGGCAGCAGAAAGCAGTTTTTATGGTTTCTGGCGGATTGACTTGTCGCCCCACACGCCGGAATGAACAAGGTATGACACAGCAGACCACATCTTCCACCCGCCCGTTACGGGTTTCTCGCGCTCAAGCTCCTCTTTCTGGCTCCATCCGCGTGCCGGGAGATAAGTCTATCAGCCATCGTGCCCTTATGTTTGCATCTCTTGCCAAGGGCACCACGCATATTTCTGGCCTGTTGGAAGGCGAGGATGTGCTGTGCACAGCCGCAGCCATGCGTGCTTTGGGGGCAGATGCAGTGCAGGAAGGGCTGGGCCAGTGGCGCGTAAGCGGGCCGGGTGTTGGGCAGCTTAAAGAGCCAGATAACGTGCTGGATATGGGCAATTCAGGCACAGCCGCCCGTCTGTTGTCTGGCATTTTGGCCAGCCATGGCATGACATCTGTGATGACGGGGGATGCAAGCCTTCGCCGCAGGCCCATGAAGCGCGTTATGGACCCGCTGGCCGGAACAGGTGCCACATTTCTTGCGCGTGAGGGTGGCCGTCTACCCATGGCCATTCGTGGTTTGGCAGACCCCAAGCCGCTGGATTATCGCCTTCCCGTTGCCTCTGCGCAGGTTAAATCCGCCGTATTGCTGGCCGGGTTGAATGCAGTTGGAGAAACGCGCGTAGAAGAGCCGGTTGCTACGCGTGATCATACAGAAAACATGTTGCGCCATTTTGGGGCAGAAGTTTCTGTAGAAAAAACACCAGATGGTGGCCGAATCATTCGTTTGCAGGGGCGGCCCAACCTTGTGGCGCGTGATGTTGCCGTGCCGGGTGATCCCTCATCCGCAGCTTTCCCACTTGTTGCGGCGCTGCTGGTGGCTGGGTCTGACATCACCATTTTTGGGGTGGGGCTCAACCCATTGCGCACCGGGTTGTTTACCACATTGCAGGAAATGGGTGCGCAGCTTGAAATCCTGAATGCACGCACAGAAGGCGGAGAACCTGTAGGGGATTTGCGTGTGCGTGCGTCTGCTCTCCAGGGCGTGGAAGTGCCACCAGAACGTGCACCTTCCATGATTGATGAATATCCGGTGCTGGCAGTTGCCGCAGCTTACGCATCTGGCGTTTCACGCTTTTGCGGGGTTGAAGAACTGCGGGTGAAGGAGAGCGACCGTTTAGCTGCAACTGTAGCGCTGCTGGAAAACAACGGCGTTCGCACCGCTGTGGAAGGGAATGATATGATTGTGTACGGCACGGCAGGTCATATTCCCGGCGGCGGCAAGGTGGAAACTCATATGGATCATCGTCTGGCTATGAGCGCTTCTGTTATGGGCCTTGTGGCTGAAAAACCTGTGGAAATTGATGATACCTCTTTTATCGAAACCAGCTTTCCACAGTATCTGGATCTGATGAACAGCATTGGCGCGGGGTTTGTAGCATGACACGAGGCGGCCCAGTTATCGCAGTGGATGGCCCAGCCGCAGCAGGTAAAGGCACGTTGGCGCGCAGGTTGGCAGAAGCTTTGCATCTGCCGTATCTGGATACAGGTTTGCTCTACCGTGCTGTTGGGCGCTTGGCGTTGGATGCTGGGCAGGATCCGGCTTCTCCTGCGCAGGAATTTGCCTCCCGTTTGCTGCCAGCCGATTTGGAAAGACCAGATTTACGCACACCCGTAGTGGCACAGGCTGCCAGCAAGGTGGCGGCACAGCCAGAAGTGCGCGCTGCTTTGGTGGAAACGCAGCGCCGGTTCGCGCAGGGAAAAGGGGCCGTGCTGGATGGGCGCGATATTGGCACCGCCATTTTTCCGGATGCAGACGTAAAGCTGTTTATTACAGCATCCCCCAGCACACGGGCTTTGCGCCGCTTCTTACAGCTTGGTGGAGACCGCAATGCCCCTGATGCACCAACGTGTATAGCAGAACTGGAAGAGTCCCTACGTGCGCGAGATGATGCAGATGCCGGGCGTGCATCTGCCCCCATGCTTGTGGCGGATGACGCATATGTGATTGAAACAGATGAACTGGAAGCAGATGCTGTTTTGGCAAAAGCATTGCAGATTGTAAGAGAACGACTCGCTGGAATCTCAGAATAAAAATTCAGCGGAATTGTGTTAGAGTGGTAACGCAATGCCGTTTTTCTGGCGGTTTTCAGGCTGTGCACGGGTGGTTTGTATTGACAAGCGGCCTGTACACAGTGTCTGTGCATGATCAAACACTGCGTACCATGCAGGTTTGTTTTTATTTTGATTTGAGGCTTGGCAAAAAGGCTACAGGGGATGGCCCCTATAGACATGCCAAGTAAGCCGTGCCGCATAATGCGGGGCGCAGGAATAGCTTGCTTGCCCACTGCAGGCGGGCCCAAGGTTAACAGTTACACATGGCTTCAGCCACAACCCAGACTGCGGACCATTTCCGCGGTGAAGATTTTGCAACCCTTCTGGACGAAACCCTTGGCCGGGACACGGGCTTTGATGGCTCCGTTGTTCGTGGCCGCGTTGTTCGTCTGACCGATGATTACGCTATCGTTGATGTCGGCCTGAAAAGCGAAGGCCGCGTTGCTCTGCGTGAATTTGCACCACAGGGTGTAAAGCCGGAAGTTAAGCCCGGCGATATCGTTGAACTGTATGTTGAACGGTATGAAGACCGCGATGGCAGCATTGTGCTTTCCCGTGAAAAGGCACGTCGTGAAGAAGCTTGGACAAGCCTGGAGAAGGCTTTCGAAGCCAATCACCGCGTCAACGGCACCATTTATGGCCGTGTGAAGGGTGGCTTCACGGTTGATCTGGGTGGCGCCATGGCGTTCCTGCCCGGCAGCCAAGTAGATATCCGCCCTGTGCGTGATGTTAGCCCGCTGATGGGTGTGCCCCAGCCTTTCCAGATTCTGAAAATGGATCGCGCTCGTGGCAACATCGTTGTGTCCCGTCGTGCCGTTCTGGAAGAAACGCGTGCTGAACAGCGCAGCGAACTGATCCAGGGCCTGACGGAAGGCATGATTCTGGATGGTGTGGTCAAGAACATCACCGATTACGGTGCGTTCGTTGATCTGGGCGGCGTTGACGGCCTGCTGCATGTGACCGACATTGCTTGGAAGCGCATCAACCATCCGTCCGAAGCTCTGCAGATCGGCCAGCCGGTGCGCGTGCAGGTTATCCGCTTCAACCCGGAAACGCAGCGTATCTCCCTTGGCATGAAGCAGCTTGAAGCTGATCCGTGGGAAAATGTTGCCCTGAAGTACCCGCCGGGTGCACGCTTCACGGGCCGCGTGACCAACATCACCGATTACGGCGCATTTGTTGAGCTGGAACCGGGCGTTGAAGGTCTGGTGCACGTGTCCGAAATGTCCTGGACGAAAAAGAACGTCCATCCGGGCAAGATCGTCGCAACTTCTCAGGAAGTGGACGTGATGGTTCTGGATGTGGACAGCGCCAAGCGCCGCATTTCTCTGGGCCTCAAGCAGGTTCAGCGCAACCCGTGGGAGCAGTTCGCGGAAGAGCACAAAGTTGGCTCCACCGTAGAAGGCGAAATCCGCAACATCACCGAGTTCGGTCTGTTCATCGGTCTGTCTGCAGATATCGACGGCATGGTTCACATGTCCGACCTGTCTTGGGACGAACCGGGCGAAGAAGCCATGAAGCACTACGAAAAGGGCCAGGTTGTCAAAGCCAAGGTTCTGGACGTGGATGTGGAAAAAGAACGTATCTCTCTGGGCATCAAGCAGCTTCAGGAAGATCCGGCAGCCGATGCGCTTGCCAGCGTTCAGAAGGGCTCCATCGTAACCTGCACCGTGACCGCTGTTCAGACGAACGGTATCGAAGTGAAGGTTGATGACGTTCTGACTGGCTTCATCCGTCGCGCTGAACTGGCCCGTGATAAGGCAGAACAGCGTCCGGAACGCTTTGCAGTTGGCGAACGCGTGGATGCGAAGATCATCTCTGTTGATCGTGCAGCCCGCAAGCTGGCCCTGACCATCAAGGGTCGTGAAGTGGAAGAAGACAAGCAGGCCATCAACGAATACGGCTCTGCTGATAGCGGCGCTTCCCTGGGTGATATCCTGGGTGCAGCTATCCGTCGTCGTAACACAGACGGCGAAGACTAATTGTTCAGCCATAAAGGGGCGGTCTGACTGCTCCTTTATGTTTTTTGAGCATTACGTTTTAAGAAAATGGCGTCGGTTTCCGGCGCCATTTTTTTGTGTTGCGCTGTGTTGTGATGAAAGGGCTGGGTAGAAAACACCCGGATATCTGCCAATCTGTGCCACACTGTGTTTCAGATTCATCAAAGAACTGGAGACACAACGGAATGGTGCGCCGGAACATAACGCTGAATCAGAAGCCATTTAGCCCCACACGTAGCTCCAAACTGGCGCGGCGGCATCTGCTTGTGGCTGGTGGTGCGGGGGTAGGTCTGGCGCTCGCCAAATCTGTGCGTGCTACTCCAATCGCTATTGTGCAAACCGGGGTGCATGGAGATCAGGGTTACGAATCTGCCGGATCATTCGAGATTGTGGCAGAGTTTTATGGGCCGGGGCCATCGGGCATTGTGGTGACGGATAATGGCCGTGTTTTTGTAGGCTTTCCACGGCATGCCATTAATCATAAAGGGGCTACGCTGGCGGAATTGGTGAATGGCCATCTTGTTCCGTGGCCAAGTGCTGTACTGAGCATGCCATCAGATGCCCCTCCGGCAGAACGTTTGCTTTCCATCCATGGCATGACACAGGACACGCGCGGTTTTATCTGGGCGATTGATGATGGCAAATTGGCCGGATTACCTTTGCAACCGGGTGCCGCAAAAATTGTCTGCTTTGATCCGGCTGCCAATAAGTTGGTGCGTTCTATCGTTCTAAAAGCTCCAGCTTTGTTGCCTGACAGCCATATGAATGATTTGCGGGTGGACCTTACGCATGGGGCGGAAGGAACTGTTTACGTAACCGATAGTTCCTTCGGCCACAGTCCGGCTTTGGTGGTGGTAGATATTGCTACAGGTCAGCAACGGCGCGTGTTGGGGAAACATCCCTCCATACAGGCAGAGGCTGGTTTTATGGCTGTGGTGGAAGGATTGCCGCTTAAATACGATCCTGCGCAAAAACCCAAATTTGTGACTGGCGGGGTAGATGGCATTACCTTGAGCCCGGATTCCAGCCGCGTATTTTATTCTCCTCTTACCAGTCGCCGCTTGTACAGCCTGCCTACGGCCGTATTGTCAGATATGTCAGCCTCAGAAAGTGCGTTGGCTGCCGCCATAAAGGATGAAGGAGAAAAAGGTGTGGCGGATGGTCTGGCAACAGATGCTCAAGGGCGCATTTACACCACCAATTTTGAGCATGATGCCATTTTTCGCCGCAATACGGATGGTTCCATGGACCTCATGGTACATGACCCGCGGATTCTTTCACCAGACGGTATTTTTTGCACACCCACTCATGTGTATTGCACACTGGGGCAGTGGAACCGTCTTGCGGGCTTTCATGATGGTAAGGATGAGCGCCAATCACCTTATTTGCTCATTCGCTTCCCCATTCAGGGGCCACCTGTCAGTTCCGCAGAACCGGCAGGTGGTTAGTGTGGTAGGCAGTTAGGCTTTTAGCTCAGGCACGCGTTTTTAAAGGCTTCAAAGGCGCGGGCGCGGTGGCTGATGGCGTTTTTTTCTGCATCAGCCATTTCAGCAAATGTGCGGGCTTCGCCTTCGGGGGCAAAAATCGGATCATATCCGTGGCCCTGTGTGCCTCGTGGCGGCCAAACAATCTGGCCATCTATGCGGCCTTCAAAGCTTTCCGTGCGGCCATCAGGCAAAGCCAGACACAGCACGCAAATAAACCATGCGTTGCGTTTGCCTTGCCCAATTTCTTTTTCAATACGCGCCATGGCCCCAGCAAAATCTTTGTTCGGGCCAGCCCAGCGCGCAGAATAAATGCCGGGTGCGCCATCCAGTGCGGCCACACATAGCCCAGAATCATCGGCTAGTGCGGGCAGGTTGGCGGCTTTGGCGGCGGCTAAGGCCTTAATGGCGGCATTGCCCGCAAAGGTGGTTGCTGTTTCTTCTGGCTCTGGCAAGTTTAACTCACCAGCAGAAACAACCTTGATGCCAAAATCAGCCAGCAGAGTGGCAAATTCTGCCAGCTTGCCAGCATTGTGCGTGGCAAGCACAAGGGTGCTGCCACGTTCCAGTTTTATGGCGTTCATGCGCGCTTTTTTTCTGCAGCTTCCACGGCAGCCATCTGGGCTTCAAACAGCTCGGTTACACCCTTGCGTGCAAGTGCAAACAGGTTGTCAAACGCATCTTCCGTAAATGGTGCGCTTTCTGCTGTGCCCTGAATTTCCACAATGCGACGGTCTGCTGTCAGCACAAAGTTGGTATCAGCAGAAGCCGAGCTATCTTCCACGTAATCCAGATCCAGCACAGCGCCTTCTGTTGTCAGCCCGCAGGAAACGGCAGCAACCTGCCCGCGCAGTGGCAGGCGTGGCAGTACATTGGTGGCGACCAGTTTGCCAAGAGCCAGACGCAACGCCACCCATGCGCCTGTAATGGAAGCGCAGCGCGTACCGCCATCAGCGTTCAGCACATCACAATCCAGCGTAATGCTCATTTCACCCAGAGCGTCCAGATCTGTGACGGCGCGGAGGGAGCGGCCAATAAGGCGCTGGATTTCCTGCGTGCGGCCAGATTGTTTGCCCTTGGCAGCTTCGCGGTTGCCGCGTGTGTGGGTGGCGCGGGGCAGCATGCCGTATTCAGCCGTAACCCAGCCTGTACCTTTGCCACGCAAAAAAGGCGGCACGCGGTTTTCTACGCTGGCAGTGCACAGTACTTCCGTGCCACCAACGCGAATAAGGGCAGAGCCTTCAGCGTGGTGGGCAAAGCCTGTTTCAATGGTAATGGGGCGCATCTGGTCTGGCTGGCGGCCTGAAGGGCGCATGGAAAGCTCCTTGGTAAAATAAGATGTCTGGCGCGTATGGTGCGCTTTTGTCGGCAGTAAAACTGCACGAATAAGGTATATAAAGGCTATCCGGGATTTATGGATATGCGAAGGAGCCCTTGTGTCATGAAGCGTGGTTTGCTGCCAGTAAAAGCTGCTCTGCCTCCGGGGCTGAATGCGCGGTCTGCGGCTATTCTGCGTGAAGTGGTGGAAGAATATGTAGCGAGCGGGGAACCCGTTGGCTCCCGCACGGTGTCTCACAGGCTTGGGCTGCCGCTTTCTCCGGCCACAATACGCAATATCATGGCATCCCTTACAGAAGCCGGGCTGCTGTTTTCCCCCCATACATCTGCCGGGCGGTTGCCTACAGAAAAAGGGTTGCGGCTGTTTGTAGATGGCCTGTTGCAGTTTGGCGCGCTCTCGGAAGAAGACCAGCGGGTCATCGGTCAATCGCTGGAGGCCAAAGG
This sequence comes from Acetobacter sp. A11-2, assembly GCF_040208445.1. Lineage (NCBI taxonomy): Bacteria > Pseudomonadati > Pseudomonadota > Alphaproteobacteria > Acetobacterales > Acetobacteraceae > Acetobacter > Acetobacter sp. A11-2. The sequence continues at coordinate 2,764,430 of NZ_CP157843.1, read as the reverse complement.
GCGCTCACTGCAAGATACGCTTACAGAGGCTTCATCTCTTTTGGCGGGCATGTCCGATGCAGCCGGGTTGGTGGTAGCGCCCAAAGGGGATGGTGGCATCAAGCACATTGAGTTTGTGGCGTTAGGCAGCAATCGCGCACTGGTTATTCTGGTGGGTGCAGATGGGCATGTTGAAAACCGTGTTATCGAAACACCGCCCGGTATGCCGCCTTCTGCCTTGGTGGAGGCTGCAAATTACCTGAATGCACGGGCCATGGGGGCATCTCTGCCAGATTTACGCACGCGCGTAAGCTCTGAAATGACGGAAGACCGAAGTATTCTGAATGGTCTTACAGCAGAGGTGGTGGAAAGCGGCCTTGCCATTTGGGATGGTGGCGGAGACGGGCTGGGGGGCACCCTGATTGTGCGCGGGCAATCTCGTTTATTGGCCGATGTAGATGGGCAGGACAGGCTGCTGGCCATTCAAACACTGTTTGACCGGCTGGAAGCGCAGGAAACCATGTTGCGCCTGTTGGAGTTGGTAGAGAACTCTGAAGGGGTGCGCATTTTTATTGGTGCAGAAAGCGGGTTGTTTGGGGCTACAGGTATGTCTGTTGTCATGGCGCCTGCCCGTAATGAGGCGAACCGGATAGTAGGGGCTATCGGGGTTATTGGCCCCACCCGTATCAATTATGGGCGTATTGTGCCGGTGGTGGATTATACAGCCCGCCTGCTAGGTGACATGTTGGGTTAGCACTGTTTGTAGATGTGGTCGGAATTCGGCCATGATTTTTATTACAATGCGCAAACAGGGCAGACGATTATGTGTGAGAATGGTAAAGGGCCTGTATGACAAGCGCTCCGTCTTCTGGTGATCAGGGTTCATCTTCCAGCCATTCTCAGGGCAGGTCTCCGCAAAATCGCAGGCCCGATCTACGCCGCCCGCGCTTTCGCCAATGGCGGAAGGTGCTTGGGGCAACGGCTGCGTTGGCGTTGGTTGGCACCACGGGTGCTGTGGTTCTGCTGTGGTCCCAATACGAAGGGATTGTGGCGGATCTGCCTACGGTAGAGGGCTTGCGCTCCTACCAGCCGCCAGTCATGAGCCGCCTTTATGCCGGAGATGATCAGCTTATTGCCGAACTGGCGAATGAGCGGCGTATCTTTGTGCCTATTAGTGCCGTGCCCGATAAGGTCAAAAATGCATTTGTGGCGGCAGAAGACCAGAAATTCTGGACACACAAAGGGGTGGACCCAGTTGCTATTGCGCGTGCTGGCCTTACGGATTTAACGCGCGGCAAAGGCAAGCGGCCTATTGGGGCATCCACCATCACGCAGCAGGTGGCGCGTATCATGCTGCTGGGCAGCAACGCGGTATCTTTCCGGCGTAAGGCTAAGGAAGCCTTTTTGGCCATGCGGGTGGAGCAGGTTCTGCCCAAAGACAAGATTCTGGAAATCTACCTGAACGAAATTTATCTGGGCAGCGGCGCATATGGTATTGCCGCAGCATCCCAGACCTATTTCAACAAGCCGCTTGATCAACTGGATGATGCAGAGGCCGCATTTTTGGCGGCGCTGCCTAAATCTCCCACTAATTATAACCCTGTACGCTTCCCCGATGCAGCTCGAGGGCGCAGAAACTGGGTGCTGGAACGTATGGCCGATATTGGGGCCATTACGCATGATGCCGCGCGCGTAGCAGAAGCCCAGCCGTTGACCACCCGCAGCTTTACGCGCCCCGGCCCGGCACCGGGCGCAGAATGGTTTGCGGAAGAAGTGCGCCGCGAACTGATGGAGCGTTACGGCCAAGACGTGACTATGCAGGGCGGGTTGGATGTTCACACCAGTTTGGATCTGCCGCTCCAGCGCAATGCTCAGGATATTTTGCGCCAAGGGCTGATGGCGTATGATCGGGCACATCGTGGCTGGCGTGGGCCAGTGCATCATCTTTCCGATATCGGGTCATCCTCTTCTACAGCAGAATGGGTACAGGCCTTACAGGGTGTTCCGGTGCCTGCGGGTATGCTTGACCAGTGGCGTTTGGCTGTTGTGCTGGATGCAAAAGGGCCGGTGGGCTGGCTTGAAGGCAGCGTCGTGCGGCGGAACAATGCGTCCCAAAGTGGAGGCGAGCCTCGTACAGGTATCGTACAGGCCAAAGATATGGCATGGGCACGACGCTTTAAGCCATTGCGTGCCGGTGATGTGGTGATGGTGCAACCGCAGGCCGAAGGTGGGCACGTTGCCCTCATGCAGGTGCCTGTAGTGGAAGGCGCCATTGTAACCATGAATGCACGTACAGGCCGGGTTCTGGCTCTTGTGGGTGGGTGGTCTTTTCAGGCTTCGCAGTTTGATCGTGCAACACAGGCGCTGCGTCAGCCGGGGTCTTCTTTCAAGCCATTTGTTTATCTGGATGCTATGGAGCAGGGGATTTCCCCTTCCCAGAAGTTTGACGATTCCCCTGTTTCTTACGGAGCATGGCACCCCAATAACTATGAAAAAGATTTTTGGGGCCCCACCACTCTGCATGATGCCCTGCGTGAATCGCGCAATCTGGTTACCATTCGCTTGGCGGCCCATCTGGGCATGAAAACCGTGGCGGATATGGCAACCAACCTTGGGTTGGTGGATTCCATGCCGCATGTGCTCCCCGCAGCATTGGGGGCCGTAGAAACCACAGTGCTGAAGGAAGCCGGAGCCTATGCCTCGCTTGCGGCAGGTGGGCGTAAGGTGACGCCAACACTGGTGGACGATGTGCAGGACCGTGAAGGCCACGTTATCTGGCGGCCGGAGGGGCTGGCGTTGACCACAGCTTCCGCACAACCTGATACGAACACCAATGGTGGGCAAGCGGCAGACCAACCAGCGGCTGATGCCGTGTTCCCCGATGCACCATCGGATCAGAAACCCGCGGATGCAGGAAAACCGGCACCAGCACCGGCTTCTGTAGAGCAGCCCATTGTCATGCCGGGGCAGAATGATGTGCCTGCCTTGCATGATAGCCGGCAGCAAGTGGCATCCGCCCAAAGTGCGTTCCAGATTACCACCATGTTGCAGGATGTTATCCGGCGCGGCACAGGTGTGCGAGCTGGAACGGGTATAGATGTGCCGATTGCGGGCAAAACTGGCACCAGCCAGAATTTTAATGATGCATGGTTTGCTGGATACACCCCAGATATCGTAACTGTTGTGTGGATCGGGTTTGATACGCCTCAGTCCCTCGGTAAAAACGAAACCGGGGGCGCTATTGCTGGCCCCTTGTGGAACAAGGTGATGAAAACCGCCTTGGATGGTTATCCACGGCAGGATTTTGTGCCACCCGCGGGCATTACACTTGTGCAGTATGATACGGGCAGGGGCGTGGCCATAGATGCCTTTAAGGAAGGGCAGGTGCCGGGGCTGAGTGCAAACCTTTCAAGCAACGTAAACCCACAGGAACTGACAGCCGCAGATACAGGTGCTGAAAACATGCCTGATTCTGAAAGTGATATGGCTGCTGAAGGTTCTGGAGGCGGCCAATCTGGAGAGCATGCTCCTTCCGGTAATGGTGGTTCGTCTGGTTCTGCAGCACCTTCTGCACCAGCCGGGGGTGACATTGGTATGGGTGGCCTTTATTGAGGGCCAACACCACATTGTCTTTTTTGACATGATAGAAAAATATGGAGAATCGGCCTGATGTCTGCCGAGACTGAAGCCCTTAACGACCAGATCAAGCAGTCAGTGGCACTGCTGAGGAGGCATCTTTAACTGGGATGTCGCCCAGGAAAGACTCGCTGAACTGAATAATCGGGCAGAAGATCCCGATCTGTGGAATGATTCAGACGCTGCGCAAAAAATGATGCGTGAGCGCACCCTTCTGGCCAACCAGATTGAAGGTGTGGAAGCGCTTGAAACCAATGTGCGCGACACCAGCGAACTGATTGAACTGGCAGAAGCTGAAGGAGATGCAGATTTAGTGGCCGAAGGTATGGCCACGCTGCGTGATCTGGCGGAAGAAGCCAAACGGCGTGAAACAGAAAGCCTGCTTTCTGGGGAAGCAGACAGCAATGACTGCTACCTGGAAGTGAACGCAGGTGCCGGGGGTACGGAAGCGCAAGATTGGACAGAAATGCTGCTGCGTATGTACACCCGCTGGGCAGAGGCGCATGGCTACAAGGTCACGCTGATGGAAAGCTCGGAAGGGGAACAGGCGGGCCTGAAATCTGCTACCATTCTTGTTTCCGGCCCCAATGCCTATGGCTGGCTGAAAACAGAAGCGGGTGTGCATCGCCTAGTGCGTATTTCACCGTTTGATGCCGCAGCGCGCCGCCAGACATCCTTTGCATCTGTTTGGGTGTATCCCGTTATTGATGATTCCATTGAAATCGAAATCAATGACGCAGACCTGAAGGTAGATACCTTTAGGGCATCTGGTGCTGGTGGGCAGCACGTTAACAAAACGGATTCCGCTATCCGTATTACGCATATGCCCACAGGCATTGTTGTGGCCTGTCAGACAGATCGTTCTCAGCACCGTAACCGTGCAACGGCCATGCAGATGCTGCGTGCACGTTTGTACGAGGCAGAGTTGCAGAAGCGCGAAGCCGAGGCCGCAGCGGCAGAAGCTGCCAAAACGGATATCGGCTGGGGGCATCAGATCCGCTCTTACGTGCTTGCGCCTTACCAGATGGTCAAGGATTTGCGCACAGGGGTAGAAACCGGCAACCCGGATGCGGTGTTGGATGGTGATCTGGATGCCTTTATGGCAGCCGCGCTCGCCATGCGGGTAGGGGCGACGCGATCTGAGGCGAGTGCTTCAGCCCAGTAAGAGTTTATTCCTAAATCGAAACAAAAATACAAAAAAGCAGGTTCCATTTCGGGCCTGCTTTTTTGTTGTGAGAACGGGCATCATGAAACAGAAAAACGCTGATAAAGCTTAGAAAATTCAGTGTTAGAGTGATTTTGTTCCTACGCCAGAACAGATTGTCTTTGTGAAAGAAAATGTGAAATTAACAGAACATTCTTGACAGAAAGCCTCTCAGATTGCCCAATCGAAAGTCGGGAAAGGTTACCTGTATGGCAGAACAGCAATCTGCTATTGTCATACCAAGGTAAACAGGCTCCGGTAACGCCCTGTGTATCAAGGGTAAGACGATAGCATCCGTTGCGATGCAGGGTGACAAAGGAGGACGTGCAAATATGAATGACTACGAGCAACAGCCGGGCTCGGTGAAATATACGTTCCGGGTAGGGGCTGTTGTCAGTGTTGTTGCCCTGTTGGTGGTTGTCGCGCTGCATCTTATGGGCGTGCTGGGGCTGATGTACGGTATGGGAACCACGGCAAGTGTTCCTGTTACACATCCGCCTATCAAAACAGTTATGTTGCCACCCCCGCCGCCACCTCCTCCACCGCCGCCACCCCCGCCCCCACCACCGGTTATGGCTGTGCCGCCGCCGCCATACATTCCGCCGCCCAAGATCAAGGTGCCGCCGCCGCCCAAGCCGCCCATCAAGCACGTGGCCAAGGCGCCGCCTAAGCATCCAACACCGCCGCAGACCAAAACGGCAGCAGCGCCGCCAGCAACATCTGCGCCAAGCAGTGCGGCAGCAGCCGGAGATGGCACAACAGATGCACCAGATACGTCTGCTGGTTCTGCACCGCTAAATAACGTGCAGCCGGTCTATCCCCCAGAAATGGAGGAAGACAACATTGAAGGCCGCGTGACTTTGATTTGCGATGTGGAAGCTTCCGGCATGACCAGTAACTGCCATGTGCAGTCGGTCTCTGGTGGTCAGGCCTTTGCCCAGTCTGCGTTGGATTACGTGCACAAGGCCCGTTATCGTCCGGCCACGCGCAATGGCGCACCGGTGAAGGAACTGCACAAGGTCTATGTCATCCGATTTAGGTTGGATGACTAAAACGGGGTCAGTTTTCATACTGGCCAGTAGTACAAATATGGATTGCCCGATCTGTTTGCGTAACAGGGTAGCGGATCGGGCCCTGATGATGAGGATTATGAGGAAGATGACCAGACTGCCCCGTTCTTTTGTGTCAGGTCTTGCGGCTCCGGCTCTGGCGCTGCTGATGAGCACTGCAGCCCCAGTAGCGGCTTTTGCGCAGGATGCCGCGCCCGCAGCCACGGCCCCGGCTCCTGATGCGGCGCCATCTTCCGCACCGGCACCTGCCGCCACACCGGATGCAGCCCCAGCCCCTGCGGCGCCAGAAGCGCCTGCACCTGCTGCCAGCGCCCCGGCCGAACAGGCGCCACCTGCGGCAGACACCAAGGAAGAAGCCAACCCCTACGGTCTGGGTGCTCTGTGGTCCAATGGCGATATCATTGCCCGCGGCGTGCTGCTGATCATGCTCACCATGTCCCTGGGCACATGGTATATCATGATCATCAAGTTCATCGAGCAGGCCCGCCTGTTCGCCGCTGCCAAGGAAGCCACCAAAAGCTTCTGGACCAAGCACAGCATCCAGGAAGGTGCTTCCGCACTCACCTCCACCTCTCCGTTCCGCTACATCGCCGATACCGGTATCGTGGCTGCCGAACACCATGAAGGCACGATGCAGGAAAGCATTGACCTGCATAGCTGGACGGGCATGTCCATCCAGCGCGCGGTCAACAACATCCAGAACAGCCTGCAAAAGGGTCTGGCCTTTCTGGGCACCGTGGGCTCCACCTCTCCGTTCATCGGTCTGTTCGGCACGGTGTGGGGGATCTACCACGCGCTGACAGCCATCGGCATTGCCGGTCAGGCTTCCATCGACAAGGTGGCAGGTCCTGTGGGTGAATCCCTGATCATGACGGCCATTGGTCTGGCCACCGCTGTGCCGGCCGTTCTGGGCTACAACCTGCTGGTGCGCCGCAACAAGACGGCCATGGACCTGGTGCGTGACTTTGCCGCTGACCTGCAGTCCATCCTCATCGGTGGCGTGCGTCATGGGGCTGCGGTGGATCAGATTGTGGTGCGCCCCGATAACTCCCCCACCACGGCCACGGTTTCCAACCGCGTCGGCTAATCAACGGGTCAGGTCAAGGCAAGGAGAACGCTTATGGGCATGCAGGTTGGCGATAGCGGCGGGGAAGACGACGTCGTCTCCGCCATCAACACCACACCGCTTGTGGATGTGATGCTGGTGCTGCTGATCATCTTTCTGATCACCATTCCGGTGGCGACACATACCGTGAAGGTGCAGCTGCCCAAGGACATGAACCAGCCAACCCAGACCAAGCTGAGCAATGTGGTTCTGGCAGTCACGGCGGATGGTCAGACCTTCTGGGATGAAACGCCGATCAAAGACCGGGCCGATCTTCTGGCCCGGCTGGAGAAGGCGGCGGTGCAAAAGCCCCAGCCGCAGATCCAGATCCGCGGAGATGTGACCACACGCTATGAGAGTGTGGGCCGTCTGGTGGCGACGTGTCAGGAAGCGGGCATCAGCCATATCGATTTCATTACGGAAAAGCCGAAATAGGCAGGGGCGGGTGGCGCAGCACGCCACCCCATCCTGTGGGGGAGAGCACAGGCCATGGGCATGAATGTTGGCTCCGAGAGCACAACGGAAGATGAAGGCATTGTTGATATCAACACCACGCCGCTGATTGACGTGATGCTGGTGTTGCTGATCATGCTGATCATCACCATCCCGTTGCAGACGCAGGCGGTCTCGATTGATCTGCCGCAGGGCAACCCGCCGCCCAGCACGGAGGAAACACCTGTGGTGACACTGGTTGTGGACTTTGACAACTCGCTGACCTGGAATGGCCAGCCCATCAATGGCGAGGCCGATCTGCAGGCGCATCTGCGTGAGATCGCCAGCGGGCCAGAGGCTTCCCGCCCGGAGTTCCACCTCCAGCCCAACCGTCTGGCTGACTACAAGACCGTCATCCACGTCATGGCCGACGCACAGCGCCTCGGCGTCACAAAACTCGGAATCGTCGGACAGGAACAGTTCGCTGACGGTAAGTGAGGATTTTTGAGAATGGCTTCTCGTTTTTTACGTACCCTTTTTTGTGCAACAACAGCATGGGTTGTGATGCAACCCGTTGCACATGCGGCAGATGAACTCGGCCAACAGGTTGGGACAGAACTGGAAGCCGCGCAGTCTGCTCTGGCAGCACATAATTATGCCAAGGCAATGGATGCAGTAAACGCTGCGGATGCCGTAAAAAGCAAAACAGATTACGAAGATTATACCATTGCGCAGATGCGCGCAGCGGTGGCCACGCAGGCTGGTAATCTTTCTGCCGCAACAGCGGCTTATGATAAGCTGATTGCTTCCTCGCGCACGCCGCAGGCCATGAAAAATCAGATGCTGAAGTCTGAGGCAACCATGGCTTATACAGCCAAGGATTACCCCAAAGCTATTGCCAATATTCAGCGTTACCTAAAAGCTGCCGGGTCTGACCCCCAGATGGAAACGTTGCTGGCACAATCCTACTATCTGCAGAAGGATTACCCCAACACCATCAAGGTGGTGAAGCAGCAGGCTGATGCCACCATAAAGGCTGGTAAAACACCAACAGAATCTGAACTGCAAATGCTTGCGGCCAGTGCGACGGCTCTAAAAGATTCTGCGGCCACAACCCACGCGTATGTTTTGCTGGCAACCTATTACCCCAAAAAGGAATACTGGGCGCTTTTGCTGCATGAACTGGTTGTAAACACCAAAATTCCGGCATCCTTGCAACTGGATGTTTATCGTATCCGCTTGGCCGTTGGGGATGTTTCCCAAGCGCGTGACTTTATGGATATGACGGAAATTGCCGTGCAGCAGAACACGCCGCAACTGGCGCTAGACTTGATGAATCAGGGCTATCAATCGGGCGTGCTGGGGCAGGGGGCAGAAGCGCCACGTCAGGCCCGTTTGAAGGCTATGGTTGAAAAGGCTGTCGCTTCCAAAAAGGCTTCTATTGCAGCAGATGAACAGGCAGCTACTTCCGCCAGCAATGGGGATGATTTGCTGACGGTTGGGTACAATTACGTTACTTTCGGGCAGACTGATAAAGGTCTGCAACTTATGCAGCAGGCTATCAGCAAGGGCGTAAGTGACGTGAATATCGCACGCCTGCATTTGGGGCTGGCAGAGCTTTATGCTGGCCATAAGGATCAGGCTCTGGCTGCTCTGCGTAGCGTTGAAGGAGACAACGGTGCGCATGATATTGCACAGCTTTGGATCTTGCGTGTAACGCAGCCTGCTAGTGCTAAATAATCACGACCGTAAAATAATTTAAAAAAGGCCGCTCTCAATATCAGAGCGGCCTTTTTTATAAGGAAGGAACTTACGGGAACAGAAGTATCAGATACGCTCTTTGTTGGCGTCTTCTTCGTCTTCATCATCGACAGAATCACGATGAACCCAGGTAGAAAGTAGCAGCCCAAACCCCAGCATAACATTCAGCATGGCAGAGCCACCGTAAGAGACCAATGGCAAAGGCACACCGCCCACAGGGATAGCCCCCATCACCATGGAAAGATTTACCAAGCAGTAAAAAAAGAAGTTCATGCTGATGCCAAGGGCAATAAGGCGGCCAAAGCGATTACGGCACCGGATAGCCATGATCATGCCGCCCAGAATGATCATGAGCAGCAGCCCGATAACAGCAGCAGCGCCTACAAAGCCCCATTCTTCGGCAATCATTGTAAAAATGAAGTCTGTCTGTTTTTCGGGCAGGAAGTTTAATTGCCCCTGTGATCCATGCAGGTAGCCCTGCCCCCACATACCGCCAGAACCAAGTGCAATTTTGGACTGGATAATATTGTAGCCCGCTCCCAGTGGATCATTTTCAGGGTGCAAAAAGGTGGTTATGCGCGCACGCTGGTAATCATGCAGATGGTTATATGCAAACTTGATAAGCGAAGGCACGGGAAGCAAAAGCAGCACAATTTGCCAAAGGCGCATTCCGGCAGCAAAAAATAGCGATGCCCCAATACCCCCAATAATGACAGCCGTGCCAAGGTTAGGTTCTTTGAGAACAAGGCCAACAGGCACAAGCACGATAAGAGCTGGTGGTATTAACCACAAAGGGTTGCCCATTCGGGCATAGCTTATGCGGGAAAACCATGCAGAAAGAGCCAAAACCAACGCAATTTTGGCGAATTCTGAGGGTTGAACCTGTAATCCACCTATAATCAACCAACGTTCTGCGCCTTTACCCACATGGCCCATGCGCAACACCGCTACCAGCAGTATGAGTGAGAGCACATACATGGGTGCTGCTGCATGTATAAGCATGCGTGGCGGCAACATGGCGATGGTAATCATCATCACCAAACCCACAGCAAAGCGTGCAGCTTGCGGGGCGGCAAACGGATAGGGTGTGCCACCCCCGGCAGAATAGAGCGTAACGTAACCAACGCCAGCCAATGTGCAGATCAGCAGAATGTAAAGCCAACTGATACGCCATAGCTTGGACATAAGGCGGAAGCTGGGTTCTGCTCTGAGCAGCCGTTTATGAAACTTCATGGATCACTTACCAGGCTGCTTGCATCAGCTACACTTTCTGGCGGCGGCGTGGTGTGTGTTACCGGGTCACGCAGCAAAGTATCGCGCATGATGGTACGAGCCAGCGGGGCAGCAGCATCTGCACCGGCGTTACCGTGTTCGATCACAACAGAAACGGCATAACGTGGGGAATCGTACGGGGCGAAGCAGATAAACAATGCATGTGGCCGATATTCCCACGGCAGATTGGCGGAGTTAAAATGCCCGCTTTCACGCAATGCGCGGGAAACACGCCGCACCTGTGCCGAACCCGTTTTGCCAGCCATGGTAATGCCGGGTAGGTCTAACCGTGCCTTGGGGGCTGTTCCATGGGGTTCATTAATAACGGCAAACATGCCAGAGCGCAGGGCTGCCAAATATCTGTCTGGCATATCAAGGGTGGGCCAGTGGTCTGGTTGTACTTGCTTGCCAATTTCTCCGTTAATGGCACGCACAAGATGGGGCTGTACGGCCCGGCCAGAGGCAATACGGGCTGTATAGGTAGCCAGTTGTAGTGGCGTAACCTGTACAAACCCCTGCCCAATGCCGCTTACAATTGTATCCCCACCATTCCAGTGATGGTGGTGAGCCTGCCGCCATGCCGGAGTAGGAATCAGGCCTGTGCGGGTGTGGGGCAGCTCAATATCCAACTGCGTGCCAAGGCCGAATTTATGTGCCGTGGCTGCAATGCGTTCCATGCCGATACGGCGTGCGACCTCATAAAAATAAACGTCGCAGGAATATTTAAGGGCCAGATGCAGATCAACAGACCCATGGCCCCATCGAGACCAGCAGTGAAAACGTGTGCCACCTACATCTAGGTGACCGGGACAGAAAAAACGATCTGTGGGGGAAACAAGGCCAGATTCCAAAGCCGCCATTGCCACGGCAGGCTTGAAAGTAGAACCCGGTGGATACACCCCCGCCACGGCTTTGTTGATAAGGGGCGTGCGCTGGTTGTTTGTCCACTCAATCCACTGCGCGTGGCTTACACCGCTATCAAATAGTGAGGGATCAAACGAAGGCGTGCTGACCATGGCAAGTACTTCGCCATTCTGGCAGTCCATCACCACGGCAGAGGCTGTTTGATCTCCTATGGCGTTCAGCACTTTTTGCTGGAGCGCGCGATCTATGGTCAGGCTGATTTCTTCACCTGGCACGCCTTCTTCGCGGTTTAGTTCAGACATCACACGCCCAACGGCGTTGACCTCCATTTCCACAGATCCAGCTGTGCCGCGTAGATTGTCATCCTGACTTTGCTCAATACCTGCGCGGCCTACGCGCATACCTGGCAGAGCCAGCAAGGCAGAGCGAGCCACATCTTTCTCATTAGGCGGGGCGACATAGCCGATAATGTGGGCAAGCAATTCGCCTTCCGGGTAAACGCGGCGTGTGCCCACATCAATCAACACACCGGGGAGAGAGGGCGCGTTGAGTTCAATGCGCGCCATTTCATCCCACGAGAGAAAATCGCGCAGCATGACGGGCACGAAGCGTCGTTGATGCCGCATTTCACGCGCGATTCGTGTGCGGTCACGTTCATCTAGCGGAATAATGCTGGAAAACCGTTCAATCGTGCCCGTCACATCTGTGGTTTCTTCGGGCATTAAAAGGGCGCGCCAGTTTTCCTTGTTATTGGCAAGGGCAACGCCGTAGCGATCTACAATACGCCCACGCGGCGGGGCCAGAAGGCGCTTGCTGATACGGTTTTTGGCAGCCATGCGAGCATAATGGTCGCCATCTTCTATCTGGATTTTATACAGGCGGCGACCTAACTCCCCCAAAGCCACAGTCTGGACAGCCATAAACAGCAGCGCCCGGCGTGTAAAAACGCCACGGGCGGGGTCTTTCTGTTCACGAACAGGTAGAAAACGCCGGTTTTCTTTCTTGCGCCGCTTCAGCCACATAAGAAGCTTTCATGCCTGTTCATGCGGATTCCTTTTCATCCAGAATATGCAGGAACCATGAGAAGGTGGCGGAAAGCAACGGATAAACCCCTATGCACAGCAGTGCTTCAAAAAAGGCAGGCGCCGGATCAAGGCCGTGTAGCCGGAACAAACATGCCAACGCCCATTGCAGAAAAGAAGCGGCTCCACCTATCAGACCATAAAGGAACCATACTACTAAAAAATTCATGCGCATGAGCCCAAACCGGGCATAGGTGCTGATTCCGTACACCAGAAGCAGAATAAATGAGCTGACGCCCAAAGGTGTAAAGCCAACCAGATCCATAAACAGGCCAAGCAAGAACGGTGCCAGAGCAGGCATGCCCGTAGGCCGCCAAACAGACCAGAAAAATACCGAGCCAATAACAATGGCGGAAAGCAGTTCGGCAGAACCGGGAATGGCAAGGGGGGCCGAAAAAAAGATAATAACCAGAACAATAAAAGCCGATGGCAGCAAATGGCGCGCTGTGCGGTCCAGCTTCTGGCCAAGCGTTAGGCGTGGTTCAAGATCTGGGTCCCATGATGGGGGTGAGGGATCGGACATCAGGTTACCCTTCCTGCCCTTGTCCCAGAAGTGTTTTGAACGGCAATGCTAATGGCCTATGCGGGCGGGTAAGTGGCACGTGGCCCGGTGCATCAGGTGGTTCAATTTCAGATTGTCCAAAATCAAACACGCGTAGCATGGTCAATTTATCCAGTTGCACAAAGGGCTGCACAACCGGTTGTCCGGGGTGCAGATAATGTACCGTGCCAATAGGCAGCCCCATGGGGAAGGCGCCCGCCTGATCACTGGTGACAACACGCTCCCCTTCAATGGGGCGTGAATCCTGCGGGTAATACATCAACCTTGGCATGGGGGAGTTGTCGCCTGCCATTATGGCCGTGGCATGGCTGGATTCCAGCTCAATGGGGAGGCGGCTGGCAATATCGGTTATTAACAAGACGCGTGCTGCATGAGGGCCAACTTCGGTAACCCGTCCTGCCAGACCATTTGTTGCCAAAGCCACATTGCCAACATGCACACCACTGGTGGTGCCAGCTACAAGCAACACAGCACGGGCATACATGCCGCCACTATCTGCCACCACCCGGCCTGTTACAAAGGCCGGGGTAGGTTCTGGCACCCAATGCAGCTCAGTTTTCAGGTTATCATTTTCCCGCGCGAGGGAGACAGCCACATCATACCAACGGCGCAACTTGGCGTTTTCGGTTTGGAGCTTGGCGTTTTCTTCAGCCAAATGCCGGGCGTCTTTCACGCCCTGCACAAGGTGGCTGACATCTGTTTGCGTATGAGCAATAAGCCCCCACAAAGGGGCTAAGGCATCTGCTACATACATGCGGGCCGTATCAGCCAGCCTTCTATCGGCTTGTCCAGCAATAATAATCCCAACAGACAATAGCAGCAGCACTGGCAAAACCAGTTTGCCAAGAGCTTGTCTTACCTGGATGGAAACCGGGATCATGAAAGCCGGGAACCCCAATTAGAGGGAAGGAAAGCGGAAGGCATGCCCGTTTGCATTCTGGCGCCGGATTACAGCCAGATAGCTGGTGCCTTGGGTTAATACATTGTTGTCAGCACGTTGCGCAGACGTTTCATTTCTTCCAAGGCACGGCCTGTGCCCAAAGCTACGCAGGAAAGTGCATCTTCAGCTACTGTAACTGGCAGGCCTGTTGCAAGGCGAAGTACATCGCTTAGCCGGTAGAGCAACGCGCCACCGCCGGTAAGAACAATGCCTTTATCAACAATATCGGCAGCAAGTTCTGGTGGGGTGTTTTCCAGCGCAGTTGTTACGGCATCCACAATCTGGCTTACGGGCTCCATAAGGCTTTCCGCAATTTGGGCTTGTGAAACCTGCACTTCACGCGGGACACCGTTAATCAGATCACGCCCTTTAACATCTTGCCACGGGCCGTTTTCATACGGTTCATCCGGCATCATGGCGGAGCCAAGGCTGATTTTGATACGCTCTGCTGAGCTTTCACCAATCAACAAGCTGTGGGTGCGACGAATATAGGAGATAATGGCTTCATCCATTTTATCTCCGCCTACGCGTACGGAACGTGCATACACAATACCGCCGAGGGAGATAACGGCCACTTCTGTGGTACCGCCGCCAATATCTACAATCATGCTGCCAGAAGGCTCTGTAACCGGCAGGCCAGCACCTATAGCGGCTGCCATGGGCTCTTCAATCAGGAACACACGCCGCGCTCCGGCACTTTCTGCGCTTTCCTGAATGGCGCGGCGTTCCACAGCAGTGGAGCCGGAGGGCACGCATACAATAATCTGGGGGCTGGCAAAGGCGCGGCGATTATGAACCTTGCGGATGAAATGTTTGATCATTTCTTCCGCCACTTCAAAATCAGCAATCACGCCATCACGCATGGGACGAATGGCCGTAATATTACCCGGTGTACGGCCAACCATCTGCTTGGCTTCTTCCCCTACGGCAAGAAGCTGCTTTTTTCCTCGTATATCTGCAATAGCCACAACAGACGGTTCGTTCAGAACGATACCCCGTCCTTTTACGTAAACAAGGGTGTTGGCAGTACCCAGGTCAATAGCCATGTCGGCAGACATGAGACCGAGCAGACGAGAAAACATCCAGGACTCCTGGTTGAAGCGGGCACCATACAACAGAGGACGAGAAAGCCGGGCACGCTAACCTGCCCCTGCTGCTTTGGAAATATGTGAGCAGGAATTACCGGTGCGTAACGAGGCAGACAAGACCTTCCGTCAAGAAACTGACATATAATCTCAAGGTAAGGTCTGTCTGCCCGGTTTTGCAGGAGGGTCTGAAAAGTTTTTTCAGACTGTCAGGGCTTCTGGTTCTGTCCGTGCACGTTTAACCAGCAGCTTGTTCAGTGCATGCACATAAGCGCGTACGGCAGAAACAACTGTATCTGCATCTGCACCCTGACCGTCTACCATTTTGCCGGCTTCTTCCAGACGCACGGTTGTGCGGGCCTGTGCATCCGTGCCTTCCGTTACAGCACCTACAGAGAACAGGGCGAGACGCGCTTCATGCGGGAAGGCCTTGCGCAGGGCATTAAACGCAGCATCCACAGGGCCATTGCCTGTGGCTTTGGCTTCAATGGCCTTGCCATCCACGCTCAGTTCCAGATAAACTTCGGAAGGCTGGCCAGAAATGGATTTCAGGCTCAGCGCACCAAAACGGATGCGGTCGTGGTCACGGGCTTCATCATCCACCAGTGCGATGATGTCATCATCGTACACAACCTTTTTACGGTCAGCCAGATCCTTAAAGCGGGTAAAGGCTTCGTTCAGGCGTGTTTCATCCATACCTTCATAACCCAGCACCTTCAGCTTATCGCGGAAGGCAGCGCGCCCGGAATGCTTGCCCATAACCAGGGAAGAACGGCTCCAACCCACGCTTTCGGGGGTCATGATTTCATAAGTGGCGGCGTTTTTCAGCACACCATCCTGATGGATGCCACTTTCATGCGCAAAGGCGTTACGGCCCACAATGGCCTTGTTAGGCTGCACATCAAAGCTGGTGATGGTGGCCAGCATACGAGAAACCTTCAGCAGGCCTTCTGTATGGATGCCGGTCGTGAAGGGGTATTGGTCATGCCGTGTGCGCAGCGCCATCACAATTTCTTCCAGCGCGGCATTTCCTGCACGTTCGCCAATACCATTGATGGTGCATTCCACCTGCCGCGCACCACCACGGATAGAAGCCAGCGTATTGGCAACAGCCAGACCCAGATCATTGTGGTTATGGGCAGAGAAAATCACCTGATCTGCACCCGGCACACGCTGGCGCAGCATGGAAAAGATTTTTTCCATGTCTTCCGGTGTGGCGTAACCAACCGTATCGGGAATGTTGATGGTGGTGGCGCCAGCCTTAATGGCGGCTTCCACGCAGCGGCACAGAAAATCCGGTTCTGTGCGGGAGCCATCTTCAGCAGACCATTCCACATCATCTGTCAGATTGCGGGCTGCGGCATTGCCAGATGTAATCAGTTCCAGAACAGTTTCTGGCTCCATCCGCAGCTTGTATTTCATGTGCAGCGGAGAGGTGGAAATAAAGTTGTGGATACGCTTGCGTTCTGCCGGGGCCAGAGCCTCACCCGCAGCAGCAATATCCTTGGCGCCACCACTACGTGCCAGTGCGCAGATAACGGAACCCTTGGTATTTTTGGCAATTTCGTTAACGGATTCGAAATCACCTTTGGAAGCAACCGGGAAGCCCGCTTCAATCACGTCCACGCCCAGACTGGCCAGCGCTTCCGCCATGCGGAGTTTTTCTGCCAGGTTCATGGAAAAACCGGGAGATTGTTCGCCATCACGCAGGGTGGTGTCAAACACAATCACGCGGTCTGGCGTCATGCGGCCAAAGGACGGATGATTGAAGCTGGTGGTATCAGCAGACATGGAATTCTTCCTGAAAAAGTCTGGTCTGGAACAAGAATAGAGGGGCTGTGCCATATTCTGCCCGTTTATGCACGGGCGCTCTTTTCGTTCTCCCCTGGGCGTGGCAGCGTTGGGCCACCTGGCTCGCTCAGGGGCAGATTAGTCGAAGGAGAAGATCCAGACGGAGGGCCACGCCGCCCGCACCCGCTAATTTGCGGGTCTGCAGGGAATCGGACGTGAACCACTCGGAATTCATGCGCAGCACCATACCGTCCAGTTTTTCAAACGCAACACTAAAACGTTCTTAAAGGCTCTCTCAGGCCACAGCCTTGGTGCCGCGCAGGCAATGCAGCACATACAGCATAACGCCCAGCAACACGGCAGCGAATGTTTGGTGCACAGCACCAGCCCACACAGGCACCACCAACAGCAGGGTGGTTACGCCAAGCGCGTACTGAATAACCACAGCCCATCCCAGCAGAATGAAGGCGTTATGGGCTTTGGACCCCAGATCCGTTGCTTTCAGGCCAACAAGAAGCACAGCGCCAATACTCAGGGCTGTAAGAGTGGCCAGAAGGCGATGGTCAAACTGCACAGCCGCTTTGTTGATGAACCAGTTCATCCAGAAAGGGGAAAGCTGGGCATAATCAGTCGGGATCAGATGCCCATCCATCAGCGGGAAGGTGTTGAACAGGAACCCTGCATGTGTGCCAGCCGTAAACCCACCGGCAATAATGGTGGTGCACAGCAGCACGATGGTGAAGCAAGCCAACCGCTTGGCCAAACGTGCGGCGGAAGATGAGCCATGGCTTTCTGGCGTAGGCCAGCGGATAGAAAATGCCGTCCACAAAATAGCGCCATACAGTAGCAGGGCTGCACTCAAGTGTAGCACCAGACGGACAGGTTCCACCGCCGTGCTGTTGGGACGGAAGCCAGAAGCCACCATAAACCACCCAATGGCACCCTGTAGCGCACCCAGAATAAAAAAGATGAACAAGCGCAGGGCCAGCCGACGCGTAATCATCCCTCTCACAACAAACCAGATCAGGGGCAGCAGAAGCACCAGCCCCATCAGGCGGCCCCAGAAGCGGTGAATCCATTCCGCCCAGAAAATTTTCTGGAACCCTTCCAGCCCAAATCCTTCATGCTGAAGGTGATATTGTGGAATGGTTTGATAAAGCGCGAACAATCTTTCCCATTCAGCGTGGGAAAGGGGCGGGATAAAGCCGCTTACGGGCTGCCAGTCCATAATGGAAAGGCCAGAACCCGTCAGGCGCGTTACGCCGCCAATGGCGATCATGCCCAGCAGCATGAAGCAAAGCAGAAACAGCCAGCCTGAAATGAGCTTGCGATGGGCGGGTGTCATGTCTGTCTGGGGGGATGATGAGGTGGGCATGGCAGCCTTTGGCGCTGTGGGTTAAATTTCTGTATCGGGTTTACAGCCAGCTTGCGGGCTGCTGCAAGAAGATGGTACCGCTAGGCTGGATGGAACAGCATATTCGTCCTCCCTCTCGGTCCTCTGTATCGCTTTTGCGTCCACTGCTCATGCTGCTTGTATTGGTGGTGGGGGCGGTTGGGTTGCGGCATGTGCCAGCTCTTCATACCATGCTGCATGGTACGGATGTACTGCGCCAAGGCGTATGGGGCCGCATGGTGTTTCTATCTGGTGCTGTTTTGTGGTGCGGGTTTGGGCTGCCACGTCAAGTGGCCGGATTTGCCGCCGGATTGGCTTATGGATTGTGGGAAGGCCTTGCACTTATCACCATAGCCTCCACATTGGGGTGCTTGGCCGGGTTTTTCTGGGCCAGATGGGGTGGGCGTGCATGGGCGCGGCAGAAATTGGGGCAACGTTTTGCCCAAATGGACGCATTTCTGACACGTCAGCCGTTTTCTAGTATCCTTACCTTGCGGCTGCTGCCCGTGGGGTCCGCATTACTGCTGAACCTTTTGGGGGGCATTTCAGGTATGGATGTGCTGCCGTTTTTTACAGCAACCCTTTTGGGCGGTATCCCGCAGAACCTTGTTGCCGTTTTGTTGGGGGCAGGGGTTCAGGTAGGTACTTTCTGGCAGTATGCCGCAGGTGGCGCGTTGTTTGTGCTGTCTAGCGCCATTGGGGTGTGGTTATGGCGGCATGCACGTATAGCCCGGCAGGTTTCCTGATCCGTATATGGTCTGGCTGTTTCTGAGGTGTCAGGAACTAAGGGCTCATTCTAACCCTCTTGTAAAATAGTAAGGCGCTGGCCCGCAGAGCTGTTAGCGCTGTTTTTGCCAGACATTTTTCTTTTTCCTTCTGTTTTTGTTTGTTTTTGGAGTGCTGCTTATGGCTTCTCCCTCTGCTGTGCGGGATGCCGGAACGTCTTTTATTGGTGGGCGCATCCCCATGTGGGTACCTGTGCTTTTAGGGTTCCTGACAGCCGTTGGACCTATTTCGACAGATATCTATCTGCCTGCTTTTCCGGCCATGGAGCAGACCTTCCATACAAGTGCGGGCAATGTGCAGTTTACGCTGTCCATCTGGTTTGTGGGGTTGGCTATCGGGCAGATTACGGTTGGCCCTTTATCGGATAGGTTTGGGCGCCGTAGCCCCATGCTTATAGGCAATGCCCTGTATGCCGTGGCTTCTGCCGTATGTGCATTTGCGCCAGATATCACCACGTTTTCCATTGCGCGGTTTGTGGCATCCGTTGGAGCATCGGCCAGTCTGGTTATTCCCACCGCCTGTGTGCGCGATATGGTGCCAGACCGTAATGCCGGGGCACGCATGATGTCTCAGTTGGTCATGGTTATGGGGGTTGTGCCTATTTTGGCCCCCATGCTGGGTGGTCTGGTTGTAGAGTTTGTGTCCTGGCGGATTATCTTTTGGGCTTCTGCGGCCTATGGCGCGATATGCGTGGCGCTTATTCTGTTCGTGCTGCCAGAAACTCTTCCGTATGATCGGCGGGTTGCACTGTCTCCCTTCACGCTTGTGACACGTTACGTCACCCTCATCCGGGATCGGGCCTTTGCCAGCCATGCGCTGATAACGGCTTTTTCCACCTTCATGTCTTTCAGCTATCTTACGGCAGCTCCGTTTGTGTTTGTGCAGCTGTTTCATTTCTCACCGCTGCATTTTTCCATGCTGTTCGGCTTTTTTGCGGTGTTCATGATCGGGGCTTCCCAAGTGAACGGGCTGTTAGTGGGGCGTATTGATTCCGGCAAGCTGCTGATGGGCGCGATCTGCCTTTCCGTTACCGGAGGGGTTCTGCTGGTAGCAGTGAGTTTGTGGAGCGCGTGGTACGCACCTCCGGCATGGCAGCCATATGAGGTGTGGTTGGTTATTGCGGCCATGTTACTGGCCCTTGCGCCTACAGGTATTATTTTCCCCAATGCCATGATGGGGGCTTTAGCAGACCATCCCTCTCTTGCCGGGGCGGCCTCGGCTCTGGCTGGCACGCTGCAATATGTGCTGGGTGCTGTGGCGGGTGTTGTGGTTGGCCAATTTCCGGCTGTGTCTGCAATTCCTATGGCAGGATGCATGTGTTGTGGTGCTATTCTGATGTTCCTGATGGGGCTGCTGCGGCCTAATCGACAGAATGTGAACTAAAAATTGTACAAAAAGCGGTTATGCCCGCTCTGCTCTTGACGGCGACAGGGCTGCGGCCCAGTCCAGATGAAAAGATGGGGTGAGGGAAGGGAGCGTGCATAACATGCCACGGCATCCAGCAAGACGGGCCCACGTTCTGGCGCTTATTGGCGCCGGGCTGCTGATTGTAACTTTTGGTACAATGGGGATTGAGCTGGGCAATGAAATGGCCCGGCATGGTAATCTGGACCGTCAGAGCACCGCGGCAGGCAATTACTTGCGCGGGCTGCACCACGCTACCAGTGATGCCCGTATATGCCATTATGCATGGATGGCCGAACATAAGCCGCAGGATGGCAGTTGTTATGTGCAGGCCATTCAGCAGCTTTCTGATGCACGGCGTGGGTTCGAATCCTTTCGTGTGGTGCAACTGCGTGAAGGCGGTGGCCGCGTAGAACCACTGCAAAGCGTGTGGCAGCAGCTTGAAACCATAAGTGCATGGCCCCATTCACCAGAGGGCACGCCCGCCGGAGGGGCGCAACTTCTGGCGGATCTGGATCAGAACCTTTCCATTCTCAGCCGGGCCAGCACGCTTGATCAGGCAGACCGTGTTGCCAATATGCTGCGCAACACAAGCTGGCAGCGCCGTTTGGCGTTGCTGGGGATTCTGACAGGTGTTTTCAGCCTTGTTTCAGCAGGTTGGGTGCTGGATCGTTCTTCCTTGGCAGCAGCACGGGCCGAGGCTTCATCGCGTGATCTGGCTTTGCGTTTGCGGGCAACGCTGGACAGTTTGAGCCTTGGCGTGGCCGTATTTGGTGCCGATGGCCACTTATGGCACTGGAACGAACAATTGGCTGTGGCGCTGGGTTTGGAAAAGAGTTTTTTCAAACCTGGCCTGTCTTACAATGATTTAAGCGCAGTGCTGGTGGTAGATGGTGTGCCGCTGCTTGAGCCATTGGAGCATGTGGAAACCAGCTTGGCCAAAGGGCAGCCCGCACCGCCTGTAGTGGTGGAATGCAAGGGCATTAATGGCGCAGATCTGGAACTGTGCCGCACATTGTTTTTTGCTCCAGATGGAGCAGCAGAACGGCGTGGCTTTGTGCTGACAGCCGCAGATATCACCATGCGTTTGCGTAGTGAGCGCGCATTGGGTGAGGCGCAAAAGCTGCGCGCGCTGGGGCAGTTTACCGCAGGCATTGCCCACGATTTCAAAAACCTTCTGACCGTTATCTTGGGAAATCTGGAGCTTGCAGCAGAGCATGATTTGCCAGATCAGGTGGAGCAGCGGCAGGAATATCTGTCTGCCGCAACACATGCGGGGCATAGGTCTGAAGCTCTTACAAGCCAGCTTCTTTCCTTTATGCGCAGGCAGCAAACTGGCGTGCCAGACTGCTTTGATCTGGCCGATCTGTTTTCCCTGCTCGATGGGCTGTTGGCGCGCGTGATTGGCCCCAGAATTGTGGTGGAATGTGCAGATGTTTCGGGCGTATGGCCCGTGCGGGCAGACCCGGCACAGCTTGAAAGTGCGGTGCTTAATCTGGCTATTAATGCGCGGGATGCCATGCCTTCTGGTGGTCGGCTGCGCATTGCCGCCCGGAATGTGACATTCTCCGTGAACGCAGATCTGATGAGCCTGCCCGTTGAGGAAGGCCGCAACATGCGCGTGGTGTCCGATCCGACTCCGCTTCCTGCCGGGGATTGGGTGCGGCTGGACGTGATTGATAGCGGCAGCGGTATGACACGTGAGGTGTTGGACCATCTGTTTGAACCGTTTTTTACCACCAAGCGAGAGGGTGCAGGAACAGGGCTTGGCATGGCCATGGTTCTGGCTTTTTCTCAACAGGTGAAGGGGCGCGTTGTGGTGGCAACTGGCAGTGGGAGTGGAACGGAGGTTTCCTTGTGGTTGCCCAAGGCGACAGCTCTTTCCGCCGCGCAGGTTTTGCAGCCGACAGCGCTGCCTAAAATAAGCAAACCAGCGCCATCACAGGCTTTGCAGGTGCTGGTGGTGGAAGATGACGCAGCTATTCGCGATATTGTCGTGACTATTCTGAGCATGGCGGGCCACCGCGTGTTGGAGGCAGGCGATGGTGAACAGGCGTTTGATGTGGCTGCGGCTGCGGAAGGGCCTCTTGATCTGCTGGTAACGGATATCCAGCTTCCCGGCCCGTTGGATGGTTTAACCCTTTCACGCGTGTTGGTGGAACGGTATCCTGAACTGGCTGTGGTTTATATGTCAGGGGATCTCACAGCGGATTCCAAACTGCCAGAAGGTGGTGTGGCAAACGCGCGGCTATTGGCCAAACCCTTCCGCCGGGATGGCTTGATGGAAATGGTCACAGCAGCACTGAGTGCACGTACCGGGGCATAAGCAGACCATAAGGGAAAAGCCGCCATACCTTGCAGAACCGGCGCATGCAGGATAGAGCGGGCGCCGGATTGCCCGAACGTGTTCTTCTTTTTGGCAGGATACAAGGCAGAAGTAACAGAGGGTCAGCCTTGGGCTGGCACGCAGGAAGGATTATTAAGGCCATGACGGCACATGAGGAAATCGACCTCAAGCGCTTTATCCGGCACGTTCCCGATTTTCCTAAACCGGGCATTCTATTTTACGATATTTCCACTCTTATGCGGAATCCAGATGCGTGGCAGCTGGCCATGGGGCGTTTGGCGCGGCAGGTAGCGCCACTTAAGCCAGACTTGCTTGCAGCCGTTGAATCCCGCGGGTTTTTAACAGCTGCACCGCTGGCGGATCGCTTGGGATGTGGGCTGCTGATGCTGCGTAAGTGTGGCAAGCTGCCGGGTGCAACCATTTCTCACACCTATGATCTGGAATACGGCAGCGATACGCTGGAAATTCAGGCAGACGCCATTCAGCCCGGCCAGCGCGTTGTGGTTATGGATGATCTGCTGGCAACCGGTGGCACCTTGGCCGCTTCTGTAGCACTGCTGCGCAAGGCAGGAGCCAACGTGGTAGGCGCTTCTGTTATGGTAGAGCTAACCAGCCTGGGTGGCCGTAATAAAGTGGATGCACCAGTTTCCACTTTATTAACTTACGAAGAATAAGCACTTTTCAATATTCATATGTTCTGTTTGCACATCTGGGTGCAGAACAGAACATATGAGGTGTGAATACGCTTTTCTGCCATGTTGGGGTAAGAGAAGATGTATGGCACGTTGTTTCCCCATTAGCACCTCAGGTTTGGCCGCGTGAAAAGCATGACGCTTTCCTTGGGGCAGCTTTGGCGGTCGGTCTCTATTATTGTCCGGCAGGCGCTTGTTGGTGGCGGTCCACCACGCAAGCTTGACCACTTGCGCTGGCTGTTTGCGCCCAATCTGCTTTCTTTTGGGTATGCGCTTCGCACCACCATTTCATCCTTAATCGCTCTTGGCATTGCCTTGTGGTGGGAATTGGGGAGCCCGCAATGGGCTGCTCTTACCGTATGGATGGTGGCGCAGGGCACGCGTGGTAAATCCATTGCCAAGGCGCGCTGGCATATGTTCGGCATGGTGGTGGGCACAATATGCGCCATCGTGCTGGTGGCCAGTATGCCGCAATCACCACTGCTCTATATCTTTTTTGTGGCTGTAGGGATTGGCACTTTCTGTTTTATAGGCACGTTGTTGCCCGGGCCCGCGGCTATGACCAATTACCGTATCCATGGTATGCGGGCATCGGGTTTTACATACGTTATTATTGCGCTGGACGGCATAGTAGCGCCCGATCATATTTTTCAGATCGCAATGGCGCGTGCCACCTACATTACGCTTGGTATTGTGGTGGAAACCACAATTTCTTCCCTATTTCAGTATCAGTTGGGGCTGCGGGCCAGAACACGTCTGGCAACCAACTTTGTGCAGGCCCTTAAAGGCGCGGTGCCCGCCATTTTGCGCTTGTTGCAGGGCGATAGGCGCGCAGTGGCAAATTCGCCCGGTGTCTTCTCCACTCTTATCGCACTGAGCGATCAGGTCGAGTTTGCTGAAATTGAAATGGGGAAGCACCAGCACGAGGGTGACCACGCCCGAGCTGCTCTGGCAGCCATTACAGTGTTGCTGTCACGCGGGTTGGATTTGGGCGCGCTGCTGGAAGTGCCGCATAGTCAGGGGGCGGAGTATCAGGATACAGCCCGGCAGGTGAGCACTTTTTTGCAGGCTCTGCCAGACAGGCTGGATAATGATCAGCCTATTGAGCCGGTTTTACGGGATCTCACGTCTTTACGGGCAACCTGCCGACAACTGGCCGCGAGTTGTCTGGAAAAAGAAATGGAAGCCGCCACGCATCCCCCAATGGATGTGAATCAGGAGGAAGTGCTCACCCGGCAAGGGCAACTGTTGCATAAGCTGGATACCATGCTGGAAGAATTGTATCTGGCCATTGAACAGTTTGAAATGAGCCGCAATCCGCAACCGCATGATCACTTCCGCTACCCCATGAAGTCTTACCGAGACTGGCGGATGGCGTTTACCAATAGCTTGCGGGCTTCCGTCACCATCTTTCTGGCTGGTGTTATATGGATTACCACCGCGTGGCCTGATGGCCTTACATTTATTATGTTTGTGGGCATTGTGTGTGCGCTGTTCTCTACTTTGGAGCAGCCTGCTCTTGCCACACAGGCGTTCCTGCATGGCACTGTATGTGTCATTGGCATGAGCGCACTGCTTGATCTGTGGGTAATGGCCCAGCCGACCATTTATGAAATGATGGCCATGTGTCTGGCTGTGCCCATGTTGATTGGTGGGTTAGCCTTTGCATGGCCTCCGTTAGTGCTTGCGGCTGTGGCCTATAATCTGTTTCTGCCTATTCTGGTGGGGCCAATCAATCAGGGCCGGATGGATGAAATCATGTATTTCAACACCGCCATGCCGCTCTTGTTGGCTATGATGTTCTGCATGTGGATGTACCGCGTGTTTCTGCCGTATGATCCAGATGGTTTGCGGTGGGATATGCGTGTGAACATTCTGCGTGGCTTGCGCCGTTTGGCAGGGCAGCGCAGACCACCTGCGGTAACGGAAATTATCGGGCGCAGTGTAGATGGTTTTGTGCGCCTTTCCACCATGGCAACGGATGATGGAAATACCTATGTCTTGGAACGGTATTTAAGCGGCGTGCTATCTAGCATGACCATAGCATTGAACGTGCTGCGGTTACGTACCGTTCTGGCCAAGAATATTCTGCCGCCAGAAGCACAAAAGGCCGTAGAAGTTATGATGGAACGCATGCAGCGTTTTACAGGCCGATATGGCGGACAATATGGTCGGACTGCGCGCGCAACACATATAGCTGTAGAGTATTTGTTAAATTGCGAAGAAACCGAAGCAAATCTTTCAGTTCGTGAAGAAATGTTGCGGGCATTGGCCAGCCTGCGCGTGATAGAAACAGAATTGGCAGAGAACCGAGCGTTCTTTGATGCGTCTTCTCCATATCTGGATAAAGCATTTACCTAAACCAGATGGGCCATAAACAGGTTCTGATATTAGGGTAAAGCATTGCAGGAGAATGTTTCATTGGCGCAGTCAGACATCAAAATAGAACAGGATGAGCAAGCCCGTATCCTGTTGCGCAGCATGTTTGATGCAGCGGTTGCTGCAGCAGATCCATTTAAGGTGTTGGCAGAATATTTGCCGGAAAAACCCAAAGGCCGCTGCATTGTTGTGGGGGCGGGCAAGGCCTCTGCCGCTATGGCGGCCGCGCTGGAAGCTGCGTGGCCAGATGTGCCTTTGCAGGGTGTTGTGGTTACGCGGGATGAGCATGCTGTTCCAACGCGCCATATTACAATTCTGGAAGCGTCACATCCCGTGCCAGATGCGCGGAGCGAACAGGCGGCGCATGATATCTTGCGGGCCGTTCAAGGGTTGGGATCAGATGATCTTGTTATTGCCCTGATTTCAGGCGGAGGGTCTGCGCTACTGGCTTTGCCGGTAGAGGGCATCACTCTGGCAGAAAAGCAGAATATTGGCCGCCAGCTTTTACATTCTGGCGCGGCAATTTCTGAAATGAATACAGTGCGTAAGCATTTATCAGCTATTAAAGGTGGCAAGCTGGCTTTGGCAGCCGCACCTGCGCAAGTGGTGACACTTGTGATTAGTGATGTACCCGGAGATGACCCGGCAATTATTGCCAGTGGCCCTACCGTGCCAGATGCCACAACACCTCAAGATGCTTTGCGTATTCTTGATAAATACAATTTAGACGTGCCTGAATCTGTTCGTCATGTTCTGGAGAAAAATACCACTGCATTTTCTGCTCAGCATTCTGTCAACGCAGACAATCGGGTTGAAATGATAGCAACCCCTTTTATGGCACTACAGGCAGCAGCAGAGGTGGCGCGCAAAGCAGGCGTTACTCCTTTGATTTTAGGAGATGCCCTGGAGGGGGAAAGCTGCGTCATGGGTGTGATGATGAGTGGTATTGCGCGTTCTGTTCAGGCGCATGCTGTGCCTGTGCGTGCTCCGGCTGTTTTGCTGAGCGGCGGGGAAACAACCGTGAGTATTCGTGCAGGTACAAAACCAGGAAAGGGCGGGCGTAATACGGAGTTTCTGCTTTCCTGTGCCGTCGCTTTACATGGGCAGGCAGGTATATGGGGTTTGGCAGGGGATACTGATGGCATTGATGGTACAGAAGATGCTGCAGGCGCCATATTTACCCCGGATACATTGGAACGCGGCTTGCAAAACAATGTAGCGGCCGAGGATTTTCTGGCACGGCATGATAGTTACAGCTTTTTTGAGAAATTGGATGACCTTGTCAAAACAGGTCCAACGTTAACGAATGTGAATGACGTGCGCCTGCTTTTGGTGCTCTAGCTCTGTTTAATCAGCCAGTGCCCGAGCCACTTCGCGCCGAAGAGCTGGAATGATTTTTTCCTGAAACATGGGGGTTTTACGCTCCCATGCTCCGGTGCGCCATGATGGGTGCGGCAAGGGAAAATATTGCGGGAGAAAATCCTGAAAATGCTCTGTCCGCTCATATACTTTGCCTTTTCCCAAAACGTAATTCTGAGCGTAGGATCCAACCAAAAGGGTTAGGCGCAGGTTTGGTAGTAAAGCCAGAATACGTTCGCGCCATAAGCTGGCACATTCCGGTGGCGGTGGACGATCGCCCCCCTTAGGCAACACGCCCGGATAACAAAGCGCCATAGGTAAAATGGCTACGCGGTTGGAATCATAAAAAATGTCTCGGCTCATACCAAGCCAACCTCGTAGGCGATCTCCCGAAGCATCGTTAAAAGAAACCCCGGTTTCATGTACGCGTGTGCCCGGTGCCTGTCCGGCAATAAGTAAACGTGCATGGGGGGAAACATGCAAAACGGGCCGTGGGCCTAATGGTAGCTTATGTGCACAAGCCGTACACTGTCTGATTTCCTGCACCAAACAGTTCAGTTGTGTTTCCACATCACTGCTTTCTGCAGAATGTGGTGTGTACAATTTCAATTTTGTCTGGGTCTGACTCATGTTGTTCAAACATGTGGGGATGATCTGCTCACTCACAATGCAAACAACATAAAAAAAGCGCTGTAGTGTTACCACTACAGCGCTTTTTAACCAGCCCGATGAAAGAGGCCAGTTATTTAGGCAGAAGCTTTACTGTGCTTCATCCACACCAGCATGTGTCTGCGGTGCGAAGGTCCAGCCAGCGCCGTAAGGCTGCGGCATGAAGAGGCCCCATGTAGCGGATTCTTCAGTTGCATTAGCCCAACCCGGTGTTGGCAGCGGCGTATGATCCAGACGGAGTTTCTGGATATCTGCTGCTGTTGTGTTAGCCGGTGCGCGGTTACCCCATGCAGAACGGATGAAGTTTACAACATCTGCAATCTGCTGGTCAGACAGGATGTTTTTGTAATCCGGCATGGCCACGGCAGAAGGTGCCCAGTTGGTAGGAGGCAGAACGCCACCATCAACTACAATGTGAGCAACAGATGTCGGGTTATCGGAAACAACAACCGGGTTACCAGCCAGCGGCGGGAACATACGGGCTACACCACCACCATCGTTACGATGGCAGATTGCGCACTGATCCACATATGTTTTTGCACCAGCATTGCCGGAGATGTTGTTGGAATCCAGCATCTGAGCCGTAGAAGCATCGTAGCTGTAATCACCACGTGCAGGCGGAACCGGCGGCAGGGATTTAATGTATTTCACCATGGCGTGCAGATCTGCATCGGTGAAGTACTGGGTGCTCCAGCCAACCACGTCTGCCATGCCACCAAAGGCCGCGGAGTGATCGGTACGACCGGATTTCAGGAACAGGAACAGGTCTTCATCAGACCAGCGGCCAAGGCCCAGAACCGGATCGTTACGCAGGCTTGGGGCAATCCAGTTGTCGATTACGCCACCGCCGCCAAGGAAGTCTGGCCCGCCAGATGCATCCAGAGCTTTTTCCTGCATACCAAAGCCGCGCGGTGTATGGCACGCACCACAGTGGCCAGGGCCGGTTACAAGGTATTCACCACGTGCAATTTCAGCATCCGTGCCGGGAGCCGGTGTGAAGTCCTTAGGAGCCGGAGCAAATACAGAGCGCCAGATAGACAGCGGCCAACGCATGGACATTGGCCAAGAAATATCAGTTGGATGATTTTTCTGAGCAATCGGCTGCACGCCATGCATGAAGTATGCGTACAGAGCCTTCATGTCATCCTGCGTCATACGGGCGAAGGATGGGTAGGGCATTGCCGGATACAGCGTAGCACCATCCTTACGCACGCCATGGCGCACGGCTTCATCAAACTCTTTAAATGTGTAGGTGCCAATCCCGTACGTGGGGTCTGGCGTGATGTTGGTGGAGTAAATTGTGCCGATGGGGGTCTTGATAGAAAGACCACCAGCATATTTCTGACCGTTCAGGGATGTGTGGCAAGCCACACAGTCCCCTAGGCGCGCAACATACTCGCCCTTCTTGATCAGATCTTCATCAGCGTTCTGTGCATGCGCCAGGGACGTTCCCGCAAGAAGCCCGACAGCGACTGCCCCCAGGGCAGCTTTTAGCCTGTTAATCATCATTTTTACCACTTATCGCCTGTGTGCTGAATGACGTCGTAACTCTGCCTAGGCATTAGGGGTTAATGCCAAGTGTCGGGTTTTCGGGAATATTCTTGTCATTCTTCCGAGCATCCACTTCACGCTGATACGTGTCGTTTGCCCGTTTGATCAGATACTGACGGATAGCTTCAATTTCATCCGGCGTCATGCTGGTGTCAAAGCGATCCATCCCGTAAGCCGTCAGCGCACCGCGACCAACCACATTGTAGAAGGCATCCTGGTGGCGGATAGCACCGGCCCAACGCAGATCAGGCAGCATGCCTGCACCTTCGCCGTTATCACCATGACAGGTCTGGCAGTAGGTCTGATACTGGAAGTAACCGTTATCAACGACCTTCTGGTCATACTGTGCAGGTGGTTTTACGGGCAGGAAGCCGCGGTTGTTCAGAGCTGGCAGCTTGGCTTTGCCATCCAGAGAGAACGCAGCGATGTAGGAGTGGTTAACTGTCCAGCCAGAAGTACGGCCCACACCACCCATGGAAATGGGGTAGATGCCGCCCCAGCCCACTTCAACAGCAACATACTGCTTGCCGTTGACGCTATAGGTCATAGGCGGAGCGATAATGCCGCTCTGTGCGTCAAACTTGTAAAGATCACTACCGTTCGTGGCGTCATAGGCGTGGAATTCACCATTGGCCAAGCCCTGGAACAGAAGATCACCGCCGGTTGCCAGAACGCCGCCGTTCCACGGACCTTTGTGGTCAATTTTCCAGACGGTTTCCATCTTGACCGGATCCCATGCTAGCAGCCAGCCGTGCAGATCCTTGATGTAGGCTGTACGGGCTTCTGGGGTATCAGGCAGACCGTTCTTGGTCATATCCAGACCAACGTTCCAGGAATCCGGGTGAGGCTTAAAGCCACCAACCTGGTTTTTATAACCGAACGGAATCTGGTGAGCCGGGATATAGACCAGGTGCGTTTTGGGGCTGTAGGCCATAGCCATAAAGTTATGCGCACCCAGTGGGCCGGGGATACCGTACCAGAACTTGCCGTTCAGGGTGTACAGACCATCTGGATTGTAGATCGGGCGACCTGTCAGAGGATCCAGACCATTAGCCCAGTTCTGGTAAACGTAGTTTTTGCCGGACAGGAACTCACCGGTCTTGGCATCCAGAACGTAGAAGAAGCCGTTTTTAGGTGCATGCACGATCACGTGGCGCATTTCGCCATTCACTGGCATATCCAGTGTCATGATCTGCTGAACCGAGGTGTAATCCCACTGATCCATCGGAGTTGCCTGGAAGTGCCAGACATATTCACCGGTTTCAGGCTTCAGTGCGACAATGCTACCCAGGAACAGGTTGGAGCCAATGCCTTCGGAACGATACTTATAGTTCCAGGGGGACCCGTTACCAACAGCCAGATAGATCAGATCACTGACCGGATCATAAACCAGAGAATCCCATACGGTGCCGCCGCCACCCTGGCGTACCCAAGCGCCTTTGGGACCCCAGGTTTTGTAGGCTTTGTTCATCAGAATATTATCTGATGCAGCGTGGTCAGGTTCGTTCTTGTTGTTCGGAACGGTGTAGAAGCGCCATTTCAGCTTGCCGGTTTCGGCATCAAATGCAGAAACAAAGCCACGGGCACCAAACTCGGCACCACCGTTACCAATCAGCACCAGGCCTTTTGCTACGCGTACCGCGCCATCCACTGTGTAGGAGCGCTGCTTGCCCAGAGAGGCATCGGCTGGGATGGTGTTAACTTCCCAAACCTTTTTACCGGTTTTTGCATCGGCAGCAACCAGACGGCCATCAAATGTGCCCCAGAAAACCTTGCCGTTCCAATAGCCTGCACCACGGTTAACCGTATCACAGCAGCCTTTGTCAGCAATGTTGCCTGGCACTTTGGGGTCATACTGCCAAAGCAGCTTACCTGTGGCAGCGTCCAGCGCTTCCATTTTGGACCAGTTGGTTGTGGCATACATAATGCCATCTACAACCAGCGGGGTTGCTTCCTGACCGCGGTTGGTATCCAGCGTGTAGTACCAAGCCAACTTAAGATCACCCACGTTGGAGCGGTTGATCTGATCAAGCGGGCTATAGCGCTGTTCGCTGTAGGTGCGACCATAAGAAAGCCAGTTTTCGGGGTGATCATCTGCATGGATGATCGCTTCCCCCGTATTACCCTGACCGTCAGCGCGGGCAGGGACTGCCGCGTAAGGCAAAGCAGCGGCACAGATTGTTCCGGCCGCGAGAATTCCTAGCAGTGAACGTCTCTTGGCGGAGGCGGGGCGGGTCATGCGTTCATGTCCTCGACTATTATATACGGTGAGGAAAAAGATAGCCGGCAGGCCGGTTTCTCACACAACAGCCAAGGGGAACGCTGTCTGTCAATCACGGGGAAGGAATAGCAGCTTCCATTCTGCGGGATAATTTCCCGTGCTTACAGGCCTGTAGAGCAGGAAATTATGCTCACAATCAGGTTATGAAAGGCGCTTACAATCCTTGTTATAACAAGGATGAGGGTGTGATGCAACCTGATGTAAACGCATAATCAGCCAGAAGTTCCATATCTGTCGTTTCACGATTTTTCCAAGAACTGAACAGGGTGAATTCATAAACCTCCTCTTCTGGTGCACGCAGGCTATGGTGGATACGTAACCAGTTGTGGACGTCTTCTGGGGGAACTGTTGAGATCGTGGCGAGTGGCACGCTGAGTGGGTGGCAGGTGCGCTTCACCTTCAGGCCTGCGTGTTGAGCCTGACGCCTGATTTTCACGGAAAGGTGATCACACACAGCCGACAGAATCTTGGCCGTAAGAATGATTCGTTCACCTTGCTGCACAACGTCTAACCCAGCGTGAACAAGTGTGGCCGGTGTTGATGTTTGGATAGAAAGCAGACCCGCATCCAGATTCTCCATGATGTCAGGATCAGAGGTTTCTCCCACAATCACCAGAGGCAGAAAGAGGAAGGGTTCAGGCTCCCATTCCCGGTTGGGGAAGAAGGTCTGAATCTGTTGGAAGAACTCCAACGTGGGGGCGGGGAGGCGGATCCCGGCAATCAGAAACATACTGGTACTTTATTCCTTGGCTTGTGAGAGCCGATTTGTGGGGGAATGCGTTATATTAAGAGATAACAATCAGGCGGGAATAAAACGCCCTGTTTTTGACCTGATTCTTTGTAACCCTTGACGACAGGGCAGGGCAGCCACAAGTATTAAGCAAAGCCGGCCTGTCCGGACAAGGAGAGTTAAACACCATGTCGTTTAGTCACGACTACCGATCCCCCGCTACGCCCACAGACTGGAATGCGCAGGCAGCCAATCTGGATGCTGGGCTGCGGGCCTATATGCTACGCGTTTATAACTGGATGGCATCTGGCCTGCTGCTTACCGGTATAGTGGCATATGTTATTGCCAACACAAGTTTGAGCCATCTGTTTTTTCAGGTGGTGCAAGTGCCGGGTGGCTTGGTGCCACGCCCAACATTGTTGGGTGACGTTGCCATGCTTTCACCATTGGCGTTTGTGCTGGTGATGTCCTTTGGTTTGAACAGGCTTTCCCTACAGGGTGCGCAAGCACTGTTCTGGGCGTTCTGCGCTGCCATGGGCGCCAGTATGGCCAATATCTTCGTTATTTATACAGATACATCCATTGTTCGGGTTTTTCTGGTAACGGCCTGCATGTTCGCCGCAACATCTTTGTGGGGATATGTCACCAAAGCCAACCTGTTGCGCTTCAGCTCTTTCCTGATGATGGGGCTTTTTGGGCTGTTGATTGCTGGTTTGGTGAACCTGTTCCTGAAGAGCCCGGCTTTGTACTATGTGTACAGCATTGTCGGCGTCTTCATCTTCACAGCGTTCAGTGCGTTTGATGCACAGCGTATCCGGGTCACCTATCCGCAGCTTGCTGCATATGAAGGCCCGGAAATGACAGCCAAGCGCAGCGTATATGATGCGTTGAGCCTGTATCTGAACTTCATCAACCTTTTCCAGTTTCTTCTGCAGTTTATGGGCGCAAGAAACTCCAACGACTAATTTATAAAGGAGTCGGCATAGGTTACTGGCTTTGTCGGCATCTTGGAAAAGAAAACCCAGCCTCTCAAAGGGCTGGGTTTTTTTGTATGGGAAGGTATGCTCTGGATGAATGGCGGCATGTTTGTCTGGAATGCGTACTAAAACAGGCCGTTATTGTGATTCAAGATTCTGTAACGAAAATGTGAGATAAATTTTTTTCATGTAACGGCATGAAATCGAAAGCGAAATTGTATTTCGATAAGATATAATGAAATATTTTGTAATATTTCGTGAAGTTGTTTGCCCCTGTTTTTATCGCACCAGCGTACCCATGCCGCAGCGCCATATCAGCTAACCTGATTATGACGAAAGGCTGATGGAACTTTTCCGACATTTGAGAATCTGCGCTTTAGGAATAAAGTGCCGACAAGGTGTTTTCGCACTCCGTTCATTTTGTCACCGGCATGATGTGCCGTGTTCCCTCTGTTTATGAGGGAAATAACGGTCTGGCATGTGTTAGTGGTAGGGGGGACGTGTTGAAACGCGGTTTTTCTTGCTGTTGTCAGGCTTCTATGGCAGCAGAACAAAGAGTCTTAGTGAGGCTAATTTGATGTCAGAACCAAGAGGCGTGCGATGAAAAACAAGTTACTGGCGAGAGTGGCGCGATTGGGCGGCCTATCGTCAGCATTGCTGCTTGCCGGGTGTGAACTTGATGTTCTCGACCCGAAAGGCCCGGTGGGTGAAGGGGTTAAAACCCTAATTGCCACCTCCACAGTCGCAATGCTGATTGTTGTGATTCCGACCATCCTGCTGACGCTTCTGTTTGCCTGGCAGTATCGCCAGTCTAACACGAGCGCCGAGTATCTGCCGAAGTGGTGCCACTCCAACAAAATTGAAGTGATTATTTGGGGCGTGCCTTCCCTGATTATCCTCTTCCTGGCAGTGATTACCTATCAGACCTGTCATTCTCTGGACCCGTATAAGCCACTTGAAGCAGAAGCTAATACCAAGCCTCTGCACGTTGAAGTGGTGGCTCTGGACTGGAAATGGCTGTTCATCTACCCAGAACAGGGTATTGCAACGGTCAATCAGCTGGCCATTCCGGTCAACACTCCGATTGACTTCAACATCACATCTGATTCCGTGATGAACTCCTTCTTCATCCCGCGTCTTGGTTCCATGATCTATGCAATGGCAGGCATGCAGACCCAGCTTCATCTGCTGGCGAGCGAACCAGGCGACTATCTGGGTGAATCTGCCAACTACAGTGGCCGTGGCTTTTCTGACATGAAATTCCACACGCTTGCTGTAAGCGGTGATGAATTCAATGCCTGGGTTGAAAAGGTGAAGTCTTCTTCCGAGCAGCTGGATAGCCAGACCTATCCGAAACTTGCTGCCCCAAGCGAAGCGAACCCCGTCGAGTATTTCGCGCATGTTGAACCCGGCATGTTCAACACGATCGTTGCCAAGTACAACAATGGCATGGTCATGGACAAAAGCACTGGCAAGATGATCCAGGTGCAGCAGTCTGCGATGTCCGACATGAATATGAAGGAATAGGATCTATGCTAGGGAGACTATCGCTCTCGGCCATCCCGTTGGATGTGCCGATCCTGGTAGGGACGTTCATCGGCGTTGTCATTGTCGGTGTCGCGGTACTGGGACTTATTACGTATTACGGTAAGTGGGGCTACCTCTGGAAAGAGTGGTTCACTTCTGTTGATCACAAGCGTCTAGCCGTGATGTACATCATCTTGGCACTGGTCGCTCTTTTCCGTGGTTTTGCTGACGCTATCATGATGCGTACTCAGCTCGCGCTGGCGTATGCAGGTAACCCAGGCTATCTACCACCACACCATTACGATCAGATCTTCTCCGCTCACGGAACGATCATGATCTTCTTCCTGGCCATGGCGTTCATGACCGGTCTGTTCAACTTCATCGTGCCTCTGCAGATTGGTGCGCGTGACGTTGCTTTCCCGTTCCTGAACAACCTGAGCTTCTGGATGACGGCTGTTGCGTTTATCCTGGTGAACGTTTCTCTGTTCATTGGTGAATTCTCGCAGTGCGGCTGGCTGGCATATCCGCCTCTGTCCGAAAATCAGTTCAGCCCTGGCGTTGGTGTTGATTACTACATCTGGGCCGTTCAGATTTCCGGTGTTGGCACGCTGCTGACCGGTGTGAACTTCTTTGTAACCATCGTGAAGATGCGCGCTCCGGGCATGACCTGGATGAAAATGCCTGTTTTCACCTGGACAGCTTTCTGTGCTTCCATCCTGATCATGGTGGCCTTCCCTGTTCTGACGGTTGCAGTTGCTCTGCTGGGTCTGGATCGTTACTTCGGGATGCACTTCTTCACCAATGATGGTGGTGGCAACCAGATGTTGTACCTCAACCTGATTTGGGCTTGGGGCCATCCAGAAGTTTATATTCTTGTTATCCCTGCCTTCGGTGTGTTTTCGGAAGTTGTTCCTGCATTTTCCGGCAAGCCGCTGTTTGGTTACAGCACCATGGTTTACGCAACCTGCTCCATCATGGTTCTGTCCTTCCTTGTGTGGGTTCACCACTTCTTCACAATGGGCGCTGGTCCGGACGTGAATGCCTTCTTCGGTATCGCGACCATGATCATCTCCATTCCTACTGGTGTTAAGCTGTTTAACTGGCTGTTCACCATGTATAAGGGCCGCATCCAGTTCCATGCTTGCATGTACTGGGCTGTTGGCTTCATGATCACCTTCACCATCGGTGGTATGACCGGCGTTATGCTGGCTATCCCGGGTGCTGACTTCGTTCTGCATAACTCCCTGTTCCTGATTGCTCACTTCCATAACACCATTATTGGTGGTGTGTATTTCGGTTACATCTGCGGCATGAACTTCTGGTTCCCGAAGGTGATGGGCTTCAAACTGAATGAAACCTGGGGCAAGCGCGCTTTCTGGTTCTGGTTTGTTGGCTTCTATTGCGCATTCGTACCGCTCTACATCGTCGGTTTCGAAGGCATGACCCGTCGTCTGAACCACTACGACAACCCGGCATGGCATCCGTGGCTGCTGGTTGCTGAAGTTGGTGCAGTTCTGGTTATGCTTGGTATCGCTTGCCAGCTTACACAGCTGTATGTTTCCATCCGTGACCGTAACCTGCCGCAGAACCGCGACGTGACCGGTGACCCATGGAATGGCCGTACGCTGGAATGGTCCACGTCTTCTCCGCCGCCGGTCTATAACTTTGCTATCGTTCCTCATGTGCACGAACTCGATGCGTTCATGCATGATAAGGAAAATGGTATTGATACCCGTCAGGCTGGTGCTCAGTACGAAGCAATCCACATGCCCAAGAACACCTCTTTGGGTCTGGCTTGTGGTATCTTTGCCCTGATCTTCGGTTTTGCTGCGGTTTGGTACATCTGGTGGCTGGCTGTTATTGGCCTTGTTGGTGTTATCGGTTCGGTAATTGCCCGCAGCGCTGATAAGGATATTGATTACTATATCCCTGCCGAAGAGGTTGCCCGGATTGAAAACGAGCACACCCGTAAACTGATGGCACAGGCAGCTGAATAACATGGCACAGAACACAACTGTTCAGACCGCAGGCCACGACGAACATCACCACGAATCTCCGGTGGTGTTCGGGTTCTGGGTCTATCTGATGACGGACTGCATTATCTTCGGCACGCTTTTTGCCGTGTTTGCAGTTCTGCGTAACCAGTTTAACGGTGGCCCAACCGGCCACGAACTGTTCGAATTCGGTGGGCTTGGGCTGGAAACAGCCCTCCTGCTGGTTTCGTCCATCACTTATGGGTTCGGCATGATTGCCGCCCATAAGAGCCAGGTTTCCAAGGTTATCCTTTGGCTTGGCGTTACCTTCCTGCTTGGCCTTGGCTTTGTGGGGCTGGAACTGCGTGAATTTGCGCACATGATCGCAGAAGGCGCCGGTCCGGATCGCAGTGCATTCCTGTCTGCGTTCTTTACGCTGGTGTCTACTCACGGTCTGCATGTCACGTGTGGTCTGATCTGGATTGTTACCCTGATCGCTCAGCTGATGGGTACGACTGAAATTCCGGAACGTATGATGAATAAGCTCACCTGCCTGAGCCTGTTCTGGCACTTCCTGGATATCGTCTGGATCTGCGTTTTCACCTATGTCTATCTGGCGAGCATGATCTGATGAGCAATCCGCATACATCCTCCTCAGGCGAGAGCCACGGTAGCGTATCTTCTTACATTATCGGGTTTGTTCTTGCCGTTGTCCTGACGGTCCTGTCGTTTGGCGTGGTGATGAGCCATAGCCTTTCGCCAGCCGGCACTCTGGCTGCTATTTCAGCTCTCGCTCTGGTTCAGGTTCTGGTGCATCTGCACTACTTCCTGCACATGGGCGGAGACTCCGAACAGCGCTGGAACAACATGTGCTTTGTTTTCACCGTTGCTTTCGTGGCCATCCTGATTGTTGGTTCGGTGTTCATTATGAACAACACCGCGCTGCACATGATGTCCCGCTAATATGGTGAGGTTTCTACCGCCACGTTAAGTGGCGGTGGGAAAGCAAGCTGAAAAAAGCCCCTGTAGCTATAATGGCTACAGGGGCTTTTTTTTATGGGCTATGTCTTTGGCGGACCTATGCAAGGCAACTGGTATCCACTGTTCTCTGCCGCGATATGAGCTGTGAATGAAGTGTGGAACATCCACCAAGCTGTTAGGTTCTGGGCATAAAAAAATGGTGCCAGCCTAGGGCCGACACCATTCCTTCAAACCCAAGTAAATAAGGGTTTTCAGTCTTTCTGCGGATTGGGAGAAAGCAGCTCTGTTTTGTTAGGCTTGTCTTTCCATTCTTCCGCATCGGCCGGGGGCGTGCCCTTGCGTGTAATGTTTGGCCACTGGGTGGCGTATTTTGCGTTGATTTCTGCCCACGCTGCTGCACGGTCGTCGCTATCAGGGAAAATGGCTTCGGCGGGGCATTCAGGCTCACACACGCCGCAGTCAATGCATTCATCTGGGTTGATGACCAGAAAGTTTTCACCAGCGTAGAAGCAGTCAACGGGGCAGACTTCCACACAGTCCATGAATTTGCAGCGGATGCAGTTTTCAGTGACCACGTAGGTCATTGCCATCTCCGAAAATATCTGGCGGTGGAGGAGGGGCTCTCACCGCGTGGGGTCAGATGGCAGTACCGTTATATAGAAGCCTGCCACCAAGGATGGCGCAGATATGAGGCGCTTTTGGCCTAATGGCAACCCGCCTGTGTAAGGAGGGCAGCTTTCTTTTTACAGCAGAGCTAGGGTTAGGGGTGTTGCCGAAGCGTTGCCAGCACAGCAAAGGGACTGTTGTGGTTATATTTTTCTGACGGAACTTTCCCTGTACGCTTTTTTGAGTGTTTCCGATTTTTTACAGTTTTCCGGGGGATAATTAGAAAAGGGGCAGGTGGTCCTGCGTGTGTATCCGGTAAAATCTGGGGTTTTTGCACATGTAACCCAAGGCTGCGCAAAATGCCCGGAAGAATAGCCTTTTTTACCCCTAACCGAGAGGCAAAGAAATTCGGAATCTGCCGTGATCCGTGTGCAATCAGGGAAACAGATTCTGCATACAGCGCAGCAGCAATATCGACGCTGATTTCTCACACTTGAGGCAATTTCGGGTTATTTTGTAGAATTCAGTCATCCCACAGGAGCCCGATCTGGAATATTGACGATATTCTGCTTCTGGCAGCGGGTTCTGAACGCAGTGAGGGTGTCACGGCCTGAGAAGGCAGTGTTGGTGGAAGCTATGTGGTCTGTGCACTGTCTGTTTCTTCAGATGGCCTGCCGGAGCCTTCGCAATCGTGCATGAGCGAGGGCGAATTCATGCTGACAGGGGAACATGTCCGGCATGGACAGGACAATCCGACGGACGCTGACCTTTACGACTGTTGCGATTTTGAGCAGTCGTGCGCGTATGGTGCCACAGGTCGCCGTCTCCAGGCTGGTCTGGCCAAGGGCCAGTCTTTGCAGAGCGGTCAGCAGGACATAGGCTGCGGCCGAGAACCACAGCCGGAGCTGGTTGGCCCGGATGGTGTGGGACGAGGTCCTGTCTGAGAACAGATCCATCTGGCATTCCTTGATGCGGTTTTCCATATCCCCGCGTGCGCAGTAAATCTGTTCGTAGAGATGGCGGGGGTCGGACATTCCCTGCGGTAGCGTGGTGACAATAAAGCGATGATAGCGGTTGCCGTGGCGCCATTCGGCCTTGGCCACGACCCGCCTGCGGCGCGTCCAGCTGTCCTTTGTGATCCAGTCAAAGGAGGCGAAACCGCGCGCAGCTCTGCCTGTCGTGGCGGCTTCGTCACGCACCTCAGCGGACAAAGAGGCAATCCGGTCATACAGGCGGGTGTTGCCTGCAAGCCCGAACAGGAAGTCAACGTGGTTGTCTTCGCACCATGTCATCAGACTATCCCGGGCGAAACCGCTGTCCCCACGCACCAGGATACGCACCCGGGGCCAACGGCTCCTGATCTGCTCCACGATCCGGCGGATGTCTGCCAGTGCTTCCTTCCCCGGGTCCCTGTCTGCCGTGCGCAGGGTAGCGCTGAGGAGATGGTCCCCGCAGAAGACATACAGGGGAAGATAGCAGTTATGGCCGTAATATCCATGAAAGGCGCGGCCTTCCTGATGGCCATGGATACGGTCATCGGTGGCATCCACATCCAGAACGATCCGGGCGGGTGCGTGCTCATGCTGGTCAAGGAAGAGCGTGACGAACAGGGTAGCCAGGGCCTCATGATCAGCAATGATGCGGCAGTAACGATCTGCCTTGTGCCCACTGCGCTCCAACCGGTTCAGTGTAGATTTGCCAGCCAATGCTGCGCAGTTTGCCCGGCCTCCTGACAGACGGCCCGAGGCCAGACCAAAGATCAGGTCATGCCGCAGGGCATCGTGATCATTGAGATCTTCATAGCCCAGTGCCAGGCCCATGATCCGCTGACGGACAAGGTCTTCAACCCGGTATTCCACAAAGCCGGGATGCCGTTCATCGCGAAAACAGGCAGCAAAGCGGCGACTGAGACCCAGAATGTCATCAGCCTGCTTCACCAGAATGACGCCCCCATCCGAACTCATGCGACCCCCGTCAAAACGGGCCACAACACGCCGTCCACAGGAGGCTGGAAACTCATACGCGCCTGCGCTACACTCTGTCTGCATCGGGTTTTCTTATAGCTTACGAAAATTTCTTTTACGTAAAACAGACTTTTTCATAACCTAACCCGATGTACAACCCTTCTGTGAGATTTCCGCGTCGAGTCGGATTAAGGTGCCTTCGGAAATAACCCACCCAAGTTGCATAAGCAGAGATTTTTGAGCCGCTGTTAGATTGGCGGGTAAAGGCGCAGAAACGGCACCTGGGCGTGGAAGTTCTGGCAATACAATGCCAGAGTGCAGGCTGAGCAAAAGCGCGCGCAAAGCCATGGCGCCAGGACGCATCATTTTACTACAGAACACCGTATTTTTTTGCTGGGTGATCTGAAGGCGCTTCAGTATGTGTCTAGCAGATGCAGGCAGGGTGGAAAGGTGCGGCACCTCCGCTACGCCACCGTTTTCTACCAGCATATGCACCATGCCGCGGAGTAACGGTTGATCTGCAACTGCTTTTTCTGCCCGAAAGAGCGGTGCCAGCTCTTTGTGGATGTATGCGTTCACAAAGGTAGCCAGCCGTTGCCGGATTTTTTCTTTCTGACCGGGTTCCAGAAATTCTGCCTCGCGCACTTCAATAACTGGGTGCAGCACATCTGCCCCGGCTTGCAAACGCGCAATCGTATCTTCCTGCCAATTGAGTGCGCCACTTTGCAGGTTCAGCGTTATTTCGGTGTCTGGTGCCTGTAGGAACTGCGCAACACGATGGGGAATCTGGTTACGTGCTGCTCT
Organism: Acetobacter sp. A11-2; assembly: GCF_040208445.1. Taxonomy (NCBI): domain Bacteria; kingdom Pseudomonadati; phylum Pseudomonadota; class Alphaproteobacteria; order Acetobacterales; family Acetobacteraceae; genus Acetobacter; species Acetobacter sp. A11-2. The sequence continues at coordinate 2,723,224 of NZ_CP157843.1, read as the reverse complement.
GCGCGCTGCTTTAAGAATCAATTTCTGGTCAGACTGCGCAGCTTCGGGGTCTGGTATAAAGCTAAAGCCCCGCATATGGCCTACAGCATGCCCTTCTACGCTTACTTCTCCCGTCCGCGTAATGGCCGAAAGCAAAGGGGTGGTGTCTGCTTCTTCTAGGCGTCGTGCCAAGCTTGCCGCGCGTTTATCTACAAAGCGCGTTGTCAGACGTTCATGTAATACATCAGAAAGAGCATCTTCCAGCCTTAGGGTATGGTTACGCCAATGTGCAGCGTTTTCCACCCAATCCGGTCTGGCAGAAACGTAAGACCACGTGCGAATGCCCATTAGGCGCTGCATCAGAACATCAATGTCCCCTTCCAATTGCTCCAAATTGGCAAGGCGAGATTTCATCCAAGCAGAAGGTAGGTGTCCTTTTTGGGCAAGAAGAATGAAAATTTGCTCACACAACCGGATGTGGCTGTCTTCTCCCAGTTTGCGAAAATCTGGAATCTGGCACACCTCCCACAATAGCTGAGTGCGCGCAGGTGTATGGGCCAGTTTTTGCACTGTGGCATTCTGCATGAGCGCAGAGAGTGCCAAGAGATCAGATGCTGGAGCGGCAGATTTCAGGCAGCGGTCAGGGGGCTTTTGGCACAAGCTGGCATAAAGAGTGCTGGGAGACGTAAAATTGAGCTTGCTGTTACGCCACCACAAAAACGGTAGCGGTTCAAAATGGTGGGTTTCTATGGCCTCCACCATTCCTTCGGGAAAGGCAGGACATTCCCCAGTTGTGCCAAAAGTACCGTCCTGCGTGCCGCGGCCTGCGCGGCCTGCAATCTGTGCGGCTTCTGCTGGGGTAAGCAGCCGGTTTCTGTAACCATCAAATTTGCAGATATTGGCAAAGGCTATGTGCCGAATATCCATATTCAACCCCATGCCAATGGCATCGGTTGCTACCAGATAATCCACTTCCCGGTTTTGATAGAGGGCTACCTGCGCATTGCGAGTACGTGGGGAAAGCTGCCCCATTACCACAGCACATCCCCCGCGTTTGCGGCGGATGAGTTCTGCAATGGCGTACACTTCGGCCATGGAAAAAGCCACAATAGCCGTGCGCGCTGGCAGGCGTGATAGGCGCATGTGCCCTGTATATGTCAGGTTGGAAAGGCGCGGGCGTGTGTCTATTTCTATGTCGCGGATCAGGGTTTTCAGCAGCGGCGCGATAGTTTCTGCGCCCAGAAAAAGCGTTTCAGACAGCCCGCGCGCATTCAAAAGCCGGTCTGTAAAAACATGGCCGCGTTCTGGGTCCGCACACAGTTGAATTTCATCTACGGCTACAAATTCCACCTTACGGTCAGATGGCATGGCCTCTACCGTGCAGGAAAACCAGCGTGCCTGTGGTGGGATGATTTTTTCTTCACCCGTAATCAGCCCAACAGAGCGCACGCCCTTAAGCTTGACCATGCGTTCGTAGTTTTCACGCGCCAGCAGCCGCAGTGGAAAGCCGATCATACCAGAGGAATGGGCCAGCATCCGTTCTAGCGCCAGATGTGTTTTTCCGGTGTTGGTGGGGCCCAGAATGGCCCGCACGGGAGCATCGTCCGGCATAGATGCGTGATGAGCGGCAGCAGCCATACGGCGGGAAGAAACCATCATGCAAACATCGTCTGCTGCTGCGTGTGGAAAAGCAAGCCATCAGATGCCATTATCCTTACAGACCGAAATATGCTGACAGGCCATTTGCCTGAAAGCGAAGGGAGAAATGTCATGCCTGTTCGTGAAGCCGATTGTCTGGTTGTGTCCCGCCGAGGAAGCAAGGTGCGTACTGTTCATGCTGTTCGCCCTTCAGATCAGGCAGTTTTGGGCTCATGGATAGGGGAGCAAGCAGCGGCTTTTGCAGAAAGTTGCGGCTTTAAGGCGCGTCCGGGCCAGCTGGTAATGGTGCCAGATACAAATGGGGTGCCAACAGCATTATTTGGAGTGCCCGAACAAGGTGTGGTGGACCCATTTGTTTTCGGGGCGCTGGCACAAGACCTGCCCGCAGGAGATTGGCGGGTAGAAGCGCCGGATGACATTGCGCGGCATGATGTCATTTTGGGTTTCTGCCTTGGGGCTTATCAGTATGGGCTGAAATCTGCATCCGCCAAAAAACCCACAACACGCTTGGTGGTTACGGCGCAGGAACGTGCAAGCGTGGCATCGGAAATGGCGCGTTCCATCTGGCTTGCGCGTGATCTGATCAATACGCCCGCCAATTTGTTGGGACCATCAGATCTGGCACGTGCAGCCAAAACGGTGCTCAAGGAATTTGGTGCCCATGTGGACGTTATAAAGGGTGCTGCGCTGGATAAAGCCTATCCTTTACTGGCGCATGTGGGGAATGGATCAGACCGCGGCCCACGCGTGGTGGTGGCGCAGTGGCAGGGCAGCACGGCAGATAAAAAAGCACCGCTGATTTCTTTGGTGGGTAAGGGTGTGTGCTTTGATAGTGGGGGTTACGATCTCAAGCCCTCCAGCGGCATGCTACGCATGAAAAAGGATATGGGTGGGGCAGCAACTGTTTTGGCTCTTGCCCGCCTGATTATGACGCAGGATTTGCCCGTAAGGTTGGAAGTGCGCCTGGGGTGTGTGGAAAACAGTGTGTCCGGTCATGCCATGCGCCCGTTGGATGTGGTGCGCAGCCGTTCTGGCCTTACAGTGGAAATTGGCAATACAGATGCAGAAGGCCGTCTGGTTTTGTGTGATTTGCTGCACGAAGCCGGGGAACAGAAACCTGATCTGTTGTTAGATGTTGCAACCCTAACAGGGGCTGCGCGTGTGGCGCTGGGGCCAGATTTACCCGCCTTGTTGTGTAATGATGAAGCTGTTGCCACGGCATTTTTGGAAGCCGGGCAGCAGGAAGCAGACCCCATGTGGCGCTTGCCCTTGTGGCAGGGGTATAAGGAATGGCTAGGAAGTTCTGTTGCAGATATTAGTAATATTTCATCAAGACCTATGGCAGGCGCGATTACTGCCGGATTATTTCTTGAACGATTTGTAAATCCAGATCAGCGCTGGGTGCATATCGACAGTTATGCCTGGAATGACAGCTCTCGCCCAGGACGGCCAAAAGGTGGGGATTCTCCTGGGGTTCGGGCCATTTTTAAAGCTATTACGCACCTTTTTTGTGAAGAACAAAATGCTGCTGCCACAAAGGTGTCATAAAAGAAGAGACAATATGTTTTTATTAATACTTTAAAAGAGTCGTTTCGCCTCCTATATGAAATCCCAAGGGGATTCGTTCCGTAACAGGAAGCGGGAACATGTCGCTTTATCCTGAGAGATCGGGATAAGCGTGCAGCAAAAGGAAAGTGAAGCTTATGCCTCAGGCAGCAGAAAAAACAGAGGATCTGGCCAAAACTCTGCGCGATACGATTGTGTCTTTGGTGCGTGGAGATGCTCCAGATTTATCCGCTCGCCAACTGGCAGTGTTTTTGACGTGCTATCTGGATGAAACCGGCCATACCGTACGTGGTTTGGCTGCTAGCCTGAATGTTTCCAAGCCCGCCATTACACGTGCTCTGGACCGGCTGAGTGAACTGGATCTGGCACGCCGTAAGGTTGATCCGCTGGATCGTCGTTCCGTGCTGGTGCAGCGTACACCTAAAGGTGCTGCTTACCTGAAGGAAATTCGCACCATTATGGGTGAAACTGTAGAAAACGCAGCCCGCAAGGCCCAGCGCTCTGCAGAGCGTGAACCCGCCGCCCGTCGTGTGCGCCGTGTGATGGCTGCCTGAGTTCTAGCTGCTTCGTCCAGTTTGAAACTTTTGTAGACAGTAAACGTTTTTTCTTCACGGTTTTCTGAAAAGCCTGCTGTTTTATATATTAAAGCAGCAGGCTGATTTTTCAGCCTGACCAACAAGAAGAAAGGAACGTTTCATGCGATTTTCTTCATTTTTTGCTGCAGCAGCGCTTGCGGCATCAGCTAGTTTTATTCCTGTTGCCCATGCTGAAGATGCTATGGGCTCGCCCACAGCTACGGTTACCATTACGGCAAGATCAGCCGATATTGGTGTAGGCTATACATGGGGTGGTGGCAGGCTGCGTTATGGCGGAAAAACTTATAAGTTTTCCATTACCGGTGGCACAATTGCTGCCGTTGGCTATTCCAAAATTGAAGGCAAAGGCACCGTTTATAATCTGCATCGTTTGTCAGATTTTAATGGCACCTATGGTGCTGCTCATGGCGAAGCAACGCTGGGCCAAGGCTTGGGTGGTGCTGTTCTGGAAAACAAGAACGGTGTGCGCATCAAGATCGAAACCATTTCTCAGGGTGCTCGGCTTGCCGGTTCCGCACAGGGTTTGACCCTAACGTTGGAAAAATAAAGCTATATTTACCACGCGCCAACAGGGTGTTGGCGCGTGCGTAAAATGGCAAAGCCTGTCCATACAAGTTGGGGCACACACACAAGTATAAAAGCCGTTATACTTCCCGCCACAACCGGCATGGGGGCTACAAAACAGCTTACCATCATACCCCAAAGCGTGAAGGCCCATTCCATAATGGAAAGGGCAGGGGCGTATATGCCGCTCCGGTGTAACACCTGATATAAATGTCCACGATGCGCCTGCACCAAGGAATGCCCGGCCAATTTGCGGCGAATAAGCGTAAAAATAACATCATAAATCAACGGAAACAGCAGTGCAGACCCAACAACCCACCCTGAGGGCAGTGGAGAATGTGCCGCGATATACAGGGCTGCAGCTCCAGCTAATAAGCCACACCCTTGGCTTCCTACATCACCCAGAAAAATACGCGCATTGGGGAAATTGAAAGGCAGAAAACCTGCCAAACAACAAGCCATGAGCAATGCAGGCCAGCGTAAGGCTGGCACGCCCAGATAAGTGGCGGCTCCGGCCAGACATAGTGCTGCAACACATAAACAGCCAGAAATCAGCCCGTTTAACCCATCCATAAAGTTGACGGCATTGGTGATAAATATCAGCCACAATATGGAAAGAGCAGCCCCAATAACCGGTGTGGGCCAAGGCAGAGTAATGCCTCCAGCTACAATTATGCAGGCTGCGGCACATTGCGCTGCAAATTTAATAGCCGGAGACCATTGATAAATATCATCCAGCCACGAAACAGCGCACAGCAACAAGGTGGCAGCAGCCAACGCGCAGGCTGAGAAAGAAAAAAGTGGCTGGCCAGTAACATACATAAGAACCGGCAAAACACCTGCAAAAGCAAGCATTACGCCTATGCCGCCTCCTTTGGGTGTAGGCGTATCATGGGCGCTGCGGTGGCCCGGTGTATCCATAACGGCAAGCCCGATCATACCCCGCACAAGGCAGGCTGAAAGAATGCAGGCACCTAACAGGCAAAAAATTGCCACACAGGAAAAAGAAAAAGACATGAAAAGACAGTCGTCCGGTTGAGCCGCTTCTAGGATGGCAGGTGCTACGCTATAGGTGCAAGATAATGGCATCACAACACTCTCAGCCCCTGCACCGTAATCCGCGCCTGCGCCCTGTAAACAGGATAGCCGTAAATATCCTGTTGGATGGCGTATTGGCAGCCTTGGCAGCACCTCTGGCACGGTGGTTGGCAGCCCCGCAAGATGGGTTGCTGCATCCACTCTGGTTTCTGGCCGGAGGGGCTATCACGCTGCTTGTCAGCGGGGTGCCATTTCGTATGCCGCAACAGTACTGGCGGTTTTCGGGCGTTTCAGATCTTTTGGGTATTGCCGGGGCCTCTATTGCCAGTTCCGTACTGTTTTCGTGCGGGCTTGTGGCTGTGGGCTTTCCGCTACCCAGTCTAACCTTTCCCATTATTTATGCGCTGGTTCTGTTGGTGATGTTGGGCGGGCTGCGTGTTGGGTACCGCTTGGCGCACAGAATAGCCCTCCGCCGCGCCAATTTGCGGCGTGTGGTGTTGATAGGGGCAGATACGGTTGCTGATCTGTATTTGCGTGCGTTGGAGCGTAACCCGGAAGCCGGGATTCGTGTTGTCGGGCTTGTGGCTTTGGGCACGCATCAAGCAGGTCGGCGCATCCATAACGTGCCTATTCTTGGGCACGTAGAAGATATTGGTGCCATTTTAGACCGGCTGGCAAAAAACAACGTACTGCCCGAATCCTTGGTGGTGACAGACCCTTCTTTCCGTGGTCGTGCCCTGACAAATGTTCTGGATGCTGCGGCTGTGCATGGTATCTCGGTATTGCGCACACCCGCTTTAACAGATCTTACTCCAGCAGAACGTGTGCAGTTGCGCCCTGTGCCGCTGGAAGATCTGCTCAACCGCCCGCAAGTGCCATTGGACCGGGAAGGTATGGAGCGGCTTGTGGGTAACCACACAGTTCTGGTTACGGGGGCCGGTGGCACCATTGGTTCAGAACTGGTGCGGCAGATTGCTCTGTTAGGCCCTGAACGCCTAATCCTGCTCGACCATGGTGAGTTTGAACTGTGGCAGATAGATGTAGAGCTGGCAGATTGTGCCCCCCATGTGCCGCGTGAAGTGGTCGTGGCCGATGTACGAGATGAAGCCCGGCTAGATGAGGTAATGGCCCGTTTCCGCCCAGAACTGGTGTTTCATGCTGCCGCCCTGAAGCATGTACCAATTGTAGAGGCAAACCCGGCAGAAGGGTTGCTAACCAATGTGCATGGTACACGCGTTGTGGCGGATACGGCATCCCGCCACGGAGCGCAGGCCATGGTGGTGATTTCAACAGACAAGGCGGTAAATCCGTCCAGCCTGATGGGGGCATCCAAGCGCGCGGCAGAAATGTACTGTCAGGCGCTGGATGTACGTGCCCGTGCATCGGGTAAGCCTGATGCCATGCGGTGTGTTACCGTGCGCTTTGGCAATGTGCTGGGGTCTACCGGTTCTGTGGTTCCTCTGTTCCGCCGGCAGCTAGAACGCGGTGGCCCACTTACAGTCACACACCCGGAAATGCGCCGGTATTTTATGACAGTGCCAGAAGCTGTGGGGTTAGTGCTGCAAGCCAGCGTGCGCGGCATGCGCCATACCGATGGTTCTGGCACTGATGACCTGCTGCGGCATGGTGGTATTTTTGTGCTGGATATGGGCGAACCCGTCCGTATTGTAGATCTGGCCCGGCAGATGATCCATATGGCCGGTTTGCGCCCTGATGAAGATGTAACCATCCGTTTCACGGGTCTGCGGCCCGGTGAAAAACTGTATGAAGAACTGTTTCACGGTCGGGAAGCCCCGGTGCCAACCGATGAACCCGGCTTACTGATGGCTACCCCTCGGTTGGTGGATCTGGAGCAGATACGCCAGGCGGTGGATCAGATTACGGCCTATGCGCGAGAAGGTGATGTGCAGGCTGCTTTGCGTATTCTGGCATTGCTGGTGCCGGAATTCGATCATAACCCAGCGGGAGAGGTGCGTGCCCTGGCGCCGGAATCTGCGGCGTCTGGTGCTATGGCTGCGGGTGTTGTACACAGCGGACAGGCGCAGGCCGATGGCAATGAGCAGGTGGCATTATGAGCAGTTCACAAAACAGGCCTATCGCTTTTCTTGATCTCGCAGCCCAGCAAAAACGGCTGGAGCCCGCATTGCGGCAGCGGCTGGAGGCTGTTCTGGCGCATTGTCGCTTTGTAATGGGGCCAGAAGTTCAGGAACTGGAACAGCGTTTGGCCCAGTGGTGTGGTGCGCAGGAATGCGTGGGTGTTTCCTCCGGCACAGATGCTTTGCAGATTGTGATGATGGGGGAGCAGATTGGCCGGGGTGATGCTGTGTTCCTGCCAGCGTTTACCTATACCGCCACGGCAGAAGTGCCTTTGGTTTTGGGTGCCACGCCCGTTTTTGTAGATGTTGACCCAAACACTTTCCAGATTGACCCAGAGCATCTGCGCAGCCGTATTCGTGCTGTGCGAAAAGCAGGTAAACTGAAGCCCCGCGCCATTGTTGGGGTGGATCTGTTCGGCCAGCCTGCACCGTGGGCAGATTTGCGCGCCATTGCGCAGGAAGAAGATCTTTTTCTGTTGGCAGATTGCGCACAATCCTTTGGGGCAAAGCTGAATGGTGCGCCTTTGGGGCGGGAAGCCACAGCAACAACGCTTTCCTTCTTTCCGTCCAAGCCTTTGGGTGGGTACGGAGATGGCGGCGCTATTCTAACGGATGACCCGGAACGCGCTGCTCTTTATCGTTCCCTGCGTACGCATGGCGAAGGCACAACCCGGTATGAGGTTTTGCGCACCGGTATGAATGGGCGGTTGGATACCCTGCAAGCCGCTGTGTTGCTGGCCAAGCTGGATGATTTTGCACGAGAACTGACGCGGCGTGAGGAAATTGCCTGCCAGTACGATGCAGGTCTGAAAGATGTGGTGCAGGTACCCGCGCGCGTGCCAGACAGCCAGAGCGCATGGGCCATTTATTCCGTATTGCTGAAAAATAGTGCCGAGCGTGAGCAGATGCAGGCCCGCCTGAAAGAGCAAGGTGTGCCTTCAGCCATTTACTATCCGCTGCCGCTGCATAAACAGCCAGCCTACCGTGATCATCATGATGGTACGGCGCTGCCTGTTTCTGAAGATCTGGCACAGCGGATTTTGGCGCTGCCAATCCACCCGGAACTGACTGATGAAGAAGTAGCCCGCGTTATTGCAGCGGTGCGCGGGTAAGAGAAAGATACAGATTATGCGGAAAGAGACGGCTTTTATTATTGGCTTTTTTATTTTTACGCTCAGTACGGCAGCGCTGATCTGGAAAGTGGCGCTACCTAACCTGAAGCCGGTTTCCTTTCCGCAAGTAGCCAGCGGCACTTTGGATGTTGGCCCCATGCACCGCACACGTGCTCTCAGCCCAGATGAAGTAAAAGCGGTGAATGACTGGTTTAAGGATAACAAAGGTGGCTGGGGGCCGTTAACACGTACGCCGCCATCATCGGGCGATGCCCGCATGGTGCTGAACGATGCCCAAGGCAAGGAAGCACTGGTGCTTACACTTTGGACAGGTATCAGTGCCGCAGATTGGAACTCTACCGTGTTTGTTGAAAACCCGGATGGCTCACAGGTGCATTACAGGTCATTTTCCAACAAGGAGTTTGCGCCTTTGCGGATGATGGTTGATCGCTACCCCTATAAACGGTCCAGCTTTCCCTGATTTTTACAAACGTATAGCACCATAAAAACAAAACCCCTTCTACCAATACGGTGGAAGGGGTTTTTGCTATGCGCTGAATGGCTGCGCCGGAGGTTTAGCCTGCAGGCCTGTCTGTGGCATCAAAACGGAAAGGCTCACCAATAGCTTTGTCTGCCAATGTGCCTTCCCACATCACCTGATGACCGCGGATAATGGTGCCAACAGGGCGGCCAGTAATGGTGTTTCCTGTAAAGGGAGACCACCCGCAGCGTGAGGCCAACCATTCTTCCTTGATCGTCCACTGGGCTTTTAGATCCACAATCGTGAAGTCTGCATCATACCCAACAGCAATGCGGCCTTTACGCACCAAGCTAAACAGACGCTGCGGACCAGCGGATGTTAAATCCACCAGGCGGCGCAGTGTGAGCCGATGGTGTGCAACATGGTTGAGCATAAGGGGCAGAAGCGTTTGCACGCCCGGCATACCAGAGGGAGAGGCCGGATAGGTGCGGCCTTTGGCTTCCTTGCTATGGGGCGCGTGGTCAGACCCAATCACATCTGGCAAGCCTTGGGATACCCAATGCCACAGGCCATCACGATGTGCACCAGAACGGATTGGCGGATTCATCTGCGCAAAGGTGCCGAGCCGGGGATAGGCTTCTTCCCCCGCCAGTGTCAGATGCTGGGGGGTGAGTTCACAGCTTGCCACGTCGCGGTGCTGGGCAATGAGGGCCAGTTCTGCGGGGGTGGTGATGTGTAGTACATGCACGCGTCGCCCGGTTTTGCGGGCTAGGTGCAACACACGTGTGGTGGCACGCAGGGCTGTTTCATCATCCCGCCAAACGGGGTGGGATGAAGGATCTCCTTCAATCCGTTCCCCCATGCGTTCTTTCAGCCGAGTTTCATCTTCGGCATGAATGGCCACGCGGCGCTGGCCAGATTTCAGCACGCGTTCCAGCATACTGTCTTCTGAAACCAGCAGACTGCCGGTGGAAGAGCCCATGAACACCTTGATACCAGCTGTGCCCGGTAGTTTTTCCAGTTCACCGCATTGGTCGGCGTTATCAACCGTAGCGCCTACGTAAAAGGCGTGTTCACACCACATGCGGCCTTTTGCGCGTGCCAGCTTGTCTGCCACCGCTTCTGGCGTAGAGGTGGTGGGTTTAGTGTTGGGCATTTCAAACACACCCGTTATCCCACCCAGCACAGCAGCACGACTACCGGATTCGAGGTTTTCGTTTTCCTCTGCACCCGGTTCACGGAAATGAACCTGCGTATCTATAACGCCCGGCAGAATGGTCAGGCCCGTGCAGTCTATGGTGCGGGCGGCATCAGCCTGCCCGCCAATGGCGGCAATGGTGCCATCTTTCACGTAAACAGTGGTTTCTACTGTGCCATCAGGCAGCACAACGGAACCACCTTTTAATGCCAGATCAAAGGGGCCGCGCTGGTCGCCAATAAAAGGGGCAGAAGGTGCCATAGGGAATTATCCTTCAGCTTTTGGGGTTTCCCGCGTGCGGGTACGCATGGTCACCAGCTCTTCAGCCGATGTGGGGTGAATACCGATTGTGCGGTCAAAATCTACTTTTGTCAGTTCAGCCGTTACAGCAATGGCAACACCCTGAAGCATTTCTGGTGCGTCATCCCCCAGAATATGCACGCCCACAACCTTCTGGCTTTTTTGGTCAACAACCAGCTTCATCACTGTTTTACGTGTGCGGCCGGTCAGAGTGTGCCGCATGGGGGTAAAGCGTGTGAAATAAATGTCTACCACGCCATTGCGGGCGGCTTCTTCCTCTGTCAGCCCAACAGTTGCCAACGGAGGAGAGAAGAAAACAGCCTTGGGGGTTGTGGCGTAGCACCATTGGCGGGCAGGCCCTTTGCCAAACAGGCGGTCAGCCAGATTATGGCCTTCTGCAATGGCAACAGGGGTAAGGTTGATACGGTCTGTAACATCCCCAATGGCGTAAACGCCCGGCTGGGCTGTCTCACTATTCATATCCACCTTGATGCGCCCATTATCTGCGGTGGTAATGGCTGTATTTTCCAGCCCCAACGCATCAATTTTAGGGCGTCGGCCCGTTGCCATAAATACGCAATCTGTGTGCAGGTGCTGGCCATTATCCAGCGTTACCACAAGGTCTGCGCCCTCTTTGGCAATGGCGGTGGAACAGGCGTGGCGGTGCTGGGTAATGCCGCGTGCATCAATGGCTTCCGCCATGGCGCTGCGCATTTCTTCATCAAAACCGCGTAAGGGCAAATCACGCCGATAGACCAGATCTACCTTGGAACCCAAGCCTGCAAAGATACCGGCAAACTCTAGCCCGATATACCCGCTGCCAATAATAACCACCCGTTCTGGCCGTTGCGGCAGGTGAAAGGCCTCGTCTGATGTAATGGCCAGTTCTGCGCCGGGGATATCAGGTTTTACGGGTGTGGAACCGGTGGCAATAACAATGCGTTCTGCCGTAATGGTGCGGGGGGATTCATCCGGCGCAAGGGGGGAAGGTTCAATGCGGACAGTGTGCCCATCTACAAATCGGGCATGGCCGGTCAGGAGCGTAATACCGGCTTTTTCCAGCATGGAGACATAAATGCCGTTCAGGCGGGTAATTTCCCGATCCTTGGCGGTCATCAGCTTGCCCCAGTCATGCGTGCCGCGGGTAGAGGTCCAGCCAAATCCGTGGCTGTCATCTACCATATCACCGTATTCACTGGCCTGTACCATAAGCTTTTTGGGCACACAGCCCAAATTCACACAGGTACCGCCCCAGTGTCGGCTTTCTGCAATGGCAACGCGCGCACCGTGGCTGGCCGCAATGCGCGCGCACCGTACGCCGCCGGAGCCCGCCCCAATAACCAGAAGATCAAAATCATAGCTCATGGGGCGTGCTCCTTTAATAATGTGTCTTAAGCGGCGGTGTTGGGCATAAAAACGCGTGCCTTATCGTTCGGCAAACGCTTTTTCCACCACGTATGCGCCCGGGGTGGACATGTTGCCTTCATCAAACCCACGCGCACGCAGCAGGGCTTCCGTATCAGCCAGCATTTCCGGAGAACCGCAGATCATGACGCGGTCATGTTCGGGATCAAGCTCAGGAATGTTCAGATCCTTGAAGATCTTGCCCGATTCAATCAGCTTGGTGATGCGTTCTGTTACGGCAAAGTCTTCACGCGTAACGGCTGGGTAATACAGCAGCTTTTCCTTGATTTCTTCACCAAGGAATTCGTGTTCCGGCAGTTCGTGGCGGATATGGTTGGAATATGCCAGTTCGCCAGACAGACGCACGGTGTGTGTCAGAATAACGTGGTCATACCGTTCGTAGCATTCCGGATCCTTGATCAGGCTCATGAACGGGGCCAGCCCTGTGCCGGTGGACAGGAAATACAGGTTACGGCCGGGGCGCAGGTTATCCAGCAACAGTGTGCCGGTTGGTTTGCGGCCGATCAGCACCGTATCACCCACTTTTACGTGGCGCAGGCGGGATGTTAGCGGGCCGTTGGGCACAGCAATGGAAAGAAATTCCATTTCATCCGCATAGTTGGGGGATGCAATGGAATAGGCACGCAGCAGGGGCTTGCCGTCTACTTCAATCCCGATCATGGCAAACTGGCCGTTTTCAAAGCGTAGGCCGGGGTCACGGGTGGTGGTGAAGCTGAACAGGCGGTCCGTCCAGTGATGAACGGTCAGAACCTTGGCGGGGTAAAGGTGCCCGTATTCTTTTGTAGGCGGGGCCAGATGCCACACGCCTTCCTGTCCATCAACAGGCAGCAGGCCGCTGGGCACTTCAGAGGCAGACATCCGTGGCAGGATATCGTTTTCAAGCATGGTTTCAGACATGGACCGCTATGTACTCCGCTTGTAGCAGATCAGAACAATGTGCCTTTGCGTAGTAGATACAAAAGCACCGTGAATTTCTTGCTGGCGGCGTTTTTAGAAGGGTGAGGCGTCTAATGCCAGTGTAAATTCATCACACAACGTGTTCGCGCAACACGTAACTGGCTGAAAACCGCCTGCCGCTTCTGTCTGCTGGGTAGGTTGGGGGCGCCACAATGGCCAAATCGGGCTGTAGGGGCAAGGCAGGTTTCTGATTTATTTTGCATGAAGTATGCCGCCAAGGCATTGTTCCGGCCCGCAGGATGACGCAAGAGAGAAAGCATGACGTCAGACAGCTCTGCTTCTCCAGCCCGTCAGGCTCTTGCCTGCGCTGTAGCCCGCACCACTATTGCCCCAGAGGCGAAGGAAGAACACGAAGTTCTCCGCCGCCTTGCCCGTAATCTTGAGCCCGGTGCCCATGAAGTGCCGGATGAAACCTACCTTCAGGTTTTGTGCCAGGTGCGGCGCAAGCGTTGGATTTCCCGCCTGCTGGATAAAACACGCCGCAGCGGACGTATCTGGATCAGCCGGGAAGAAATAGAAGAAGCTGTTTCTGGTATTACAGACCCACAGGCTGGTGATCAGGAGCTAGAGCGCGCGCTAGCACCTGTGGCCGAGTCTCGCCTGCGTGGATATGCTGCAACACCTCGGGCTGTGTTTGAAACAGTGCAGGCTGATCTGGTGGATACAGGGCGTGTGCTTTCCCCCGATCAGACAGATCTGCTGCTTATGGCTATTGCCGTGGCGTTTGGTTTGCCAGAGGGAGATCCGTTTCTTGAAACGGCCCGGCGGGAGGAAGCCCGCAGGCAGCAGACCGCCAGCAAAATAGAACAGACCGCCCGCCAGAAGCGCGACAAGGAAGAAGCGCAACTGCGGGAATGGGAAGAAAGTCTTGTTCCGTTTGCAGAAGTACCGCGCCTGCTGCGTTGCTCCCAACGTGAGGCTTTGCGCTGGATTGCAGAGAATCGTCTGCCAGTTGCCAGAAAGGTGCGCGAATCCGGCGGCCGTGAGAAGTGGGAGTTTGACCCCGCCGCATTGGTGGCTTTGCGTGGCAAGCTGGGTGAATGGCGGAAAGATAATGGCCGCGGGGCAGAATTTGGCGGCCCTAAAACGGCACCGGATATGGGCCGCAAGGTTGCCAACTCCGTTATTGCCCGTGTGGCTGCGCTAGACCGATATGCCGCGCATTTTCGTACTGCCCGCGCGCTTAACAGACAGATTACTCTTGTTACGGGGCCAACCAATAGCGGCAAATCCTATACGGCCCTGAATGCACTGGCGCAGGCTGAAAGCGGCTTGGCTCTGGCTCCGTTGCGGTTGCTGGCGCATGAATTTCGTGAAGCACTGGCTTCCAGAGGCGTTGAGGCCTCTCTTTCTACGGGTGAAGAGCGGATTGTGGTGCCGGGCAGCAAGCATCTGGCTGCAACGGTGGAAATGTGCCCGTTTTACAGCCCTGTAGATGTAGCCGTTATTGATGAAGCCCAGATGCTGTTTGATACAGACCGTGGTGCCGCGTGGACAGCCGCCATCATGGGCGCACCTGCACGGCACTTATATGTATTGGGCGCGCCAGATTGTATTCCCATGGTGCGGCGTATTGCCGAATTGTGCGGTGATCCACTGGATGAAATTTCTCTGGAACGCAAAAGTCCGCTGCGCGCAGCATCGCACCCTGTGCGGCTGGCGGATCTGGGGGCAGGGGATGCGTTGATTGCGTTTTCCCGCCGGGAGGTTCTGGATTTACGCGCAGCCCTGCTTCAGCACGGCAAGCGTGTGGCCGTGGTGTATGGGGCGTTAAGCCCGGAGGTGCGGCGTGCAGAAGCCCAGCGTTTTAATGATGGAGAAGCCGATATTCTGGTGGCCACAGATGCCATTGGCATGGGGCTTAACCTTTCCATCAAGCGCGTGGTGTTTGCGGCCCTGAAAAAATATGATGGCCGCCAGACGCGGGATCTGACCGTGCAGGAAGTAAAGCAGATTGGCGGGCGTGCAGGCCGTTTTGGCAAGCACGAAACCGGCGTTGTTGCCGTTCTTGCTGGTGCAGGCAGCCCAACCTTTATTCGTCGGCAGTTGGAGGCAGACCCCGAACAACCTGATGATTTGCGGCCATACGTGCAGCCTGATGCCGATATCGTAAAAGCTGTGGCAGCAGAAATTGGCTCTCAAAGTCTGTACGGTGTTCTTTCACGTATTCACCGTGCCGTGCTGCGTAAGGATGATCCGAATTATCGGTTGTCAGATATGGAGCAGGCTTTTGCCATTGCTTCTGCCTTGGAAGGGGTGGAAGGGCTGGATCTGACAACGCGCTGGTCTTACGCCATGTGCCCGGTGGATGACCGAGATAATGGAATCCGCCGTCTGGTAGGTTGGGCCGCAGACCATGCCGCAGGGCGGCGTGTGCTTCCGCCGGGAACGGGCCGTTTGCCTTCAAGTGAGCGGGCAGGGCGTGAAGAACTGGAACGTGCTGAAAAACGGCACAAGCGTTTGGTAGCATGGCGTTGGCTGGCGCTACGCTTTCCCGAAATTTACCCAGATCGGGAAGAAGCAGAAGACACAACACGCAGGCTGAATGACTGGATTGAAAGCGTATTACGGCAGCAGAGCCGTACACGCCGTTCGACTCGCTTCTGAATACAATAAAGGGTGGTGTCTGGTTTATGAGACACCACCCTTTTTATAAGATATTACCAGCTTGTACCGGTCAGTCTTTCAGAAACATCCCATAGGCGTGCGGCAGTGCTGCCTTTGCGCGCCGTAGGAGGAATATGGGCTGGTCCGGGTGGGCCGCGGCGTTCATGATGCCCTTGCGGGCCGTAATAATCCCCATCTCGGGCGGTGGGGGACAGTGCAGCGTATAAAATGGGCTCAGCCCCATGCGCGGCGGATTGCCCCATAACGCGTAGAATCATGCCGCCTAGAAATTGCTCAATACGACCAAGGGGCGCGGGCAGACTAGCAGCCTGCCCATTGGCAATAATGGATGTGCTGGCCCAACCGGGATGTGCTGCGCGTGCGTGCACATTCCATCCCTGTTCACCCGCCCGGCGCGCCAATTCCATAGCAAAAAGCAGGTTGGCGAGCTTGCTTTGCTGATATGCCCCAAAAGGGCTGTAGCGATAGCGGGATTGCAGATCATCAAACTGAATATGGCCCTTGCAGGCTGCCAAACTGGCCACACTCACAACAACCCCACCGCCCGGAGCGTTTTCCAGCAAATGTCGCAAATGGGCTGTCAGGGCAAAATGCCCCAGATGATTCACGCCGAACTGAAGCTCAAAGCCGTTTTTGGTTTCCTTGCGGCGTGTTGGGGCCATAACGCCCGCGTTGTTCACCAGCAGATGCAGCCGGTCTGTGTATTTTGTGGCAGCCGCAGCACATTCCGCGACAGACTGGAGCGAAGAAAGATCCAGCGGTAAAGGAATAATCTGTGCCGTTGGGCATTCTGCTTTGATGCGGGATATGGCTTCACGCCCACGCTCCGCGTGTCTTACGGGCAGCAATAAACGTGCCCCCCTGTGGGCAAGCCCTAAAGCAACCTGAAAACCCAGCCCGCTATTGCCACCGGTTACAAGGGCAACCTGCCCTTTCAGATCAGGTTGGCTGTGGTTAACGCGCCATGCTCTGCGCCCTGTCATGAGGGAAGAACTTTCAAGCGTTCATCCTGCTCGGCTGCTTTCATGGCTTCCTCCGTCAGACGTTTTTCATTGCGCTTGATGAATATGAACAAAGACCCGATGACAATACAGGCCACTGCCCCAAAGGCGATAGCCAGCGGCCCGGAAAGCCGAAGGATCTCGTTTCCCAGCAGGTAGGCAATAAGCGTGTAACCACCGGCCCAGAATATGCCACCAAGCGCGTTATGGAATAAAAACGTATGCCACGGCATATGGTTCGCTCCGGCCAGCAAGGCTACAAACATACGCAGTACGGCAATAAACCGTCCAAAAAATACAACCGGGCCACCGTGTTTGAGAAAAACATAGCGTCCTAACAAAAGGCGCTGAGATGTCAGGCCAATTTTGGGGCCATATTTCTGCAACATCCGCAGCCCAACAAGATGGCCAATCAGATAGCCGAAATTGTCGCCCATAATGGCACCCAGCACACCGGCCAGCGCTACGCCCTCAATATGCAACTTGTGCGTTGTGGCACAAAACAGCGCTCCGGTAATAAGCAGGCTTTCTGCAGGCAGCGGAAAGCCCATGCTTTCTAGCATTACCACAACCCCTACCACCCCATAACCGTATTGGGCGAAAAGGCTGCTCAGGTAATCTACCGAAAAGAAATTGTGCAAAGAGTGTAACAGAACAGAACATCCAATTTAGACAGAGCACGAGATTGCTCACGGCAGAAACCGTTCAGGTTCTGTTGTGTCAAGCATTCTGCGTAAGAGCGTATGGTGCAATGCTTAACACGTGCGGTGTCCGGGTGCATGTTTTTCTGGATGCAACTGCCAGAATGGTAAAAAATACCAGCATGAATAACACACCTCCTCTTTCTTCTTCTGTCACGCCAATGCCGTGTGGCACATGGCCTTCCCCTGTTACGCCGGATCTGGTGGCAGGAAAGACACTGTCTTTTTCCGAGGTTCGGGCTGTAGAAAATACGGTTTTCTGGCTGGAACGACGGCCCGCAGAGGCAGGCCGCTCTGTGCTGATGCGTTGGACGCAGGAAGAAGGTGCCTCTGAAGCGCTGGAGCCAGATACAGATGTGGCAACCCGTGTGCATGAGTATGGCGGTGGCGCTTATGCTGTAAAAAGAGGCTGCATTGCCTATTCCGATAAACGTGCAGGAAGCGTGTGGCTGCGCAGGGAAGAAGATACCGCAGCAGTTTTTGTGGCTGGAGAGACAGGGCTTCGGTTTGCTGATCTGCGGTTTGACGTAAGTTCCGAAACAGTGCTGGCCGTGCGGGAAGATCACCGAGAAGCGGGTGAGGCCAAAACGGCACTGGTGGCATTGCACCCTCAAGGCAACAAAGCCGGTACGGTGTTGAAAGCTGGAGCAGGTTTTTACGCAGCACCGGTTTTGTCACCAGATGGAACATTGTTGGTATGGGTTGAGTGGGATCACCCCAACATGCCGTGGGATGCCACGCGCCTGTGCCTTGCCCGTGTTCAGAGAAATGCTTCGGGTGACATCTGCAGTATTGCAGATGCTCGTGTGCTGGCGGGCGAACAAATAAGCGAATCGCTTATAGAGCCGCGCTGGACATCTGATGGGCAATTGCTTGTTTTGTCTGATCGTTCAGGAAGTTGGACGATATGGAACGTGAATTGGCAGGAAAAAAGCCCGACCTTATCCCGTTATCCTGCTCCTGAAGGGGAAGTAGGGCAGCCAGCATGGGTGTTTGGGCAGAGTAGCTATCAATTGTTCAAAAATGGTGGCTGTCTGGTTCTGGCCGTTACGCAGGGCCAAGCAACATGTTGGATAAAACAGGACGGTGCATCTGAGTATCGCATCTTCCATGCCAAACCGGACCAATGCCCTGTTCCCTTGGCAGATGGCCGTTTTACCTGGTTGCAAGCGCCACCAGATGCTCTGCCTTCTGTTGTGGTGGGCACGCCTGAGAAAGGTGCAGAGATTATTTTGCAGCGCGCATCAACTGAACAATTGGATGTTGCAGATATTTCTATACCCGAATCGATTTGTTTTTCAGTGGATGGAGAAGAGGGCTTGATGGGGCATGCCTTCTTTTATCCGCCGACTAACCGCCATGTGTGTGTGCCAAAGGGGGAACGTCCTCCTATGATTGTGCAGGTTCATGGAGGGCCTACTGCACGGGCGCAGGAAGGTTTGTCATTTAAAATCCAGTGGTGGACGTCTCGCGGGTTTGCCGTGCTGGATGTGAATTATGGTGGTTCTACCGGATTCGGTCGTGCATGGCGGAATCGTCTTAAAGGCCAATGGGGTGTGGTGGATGTGGCAGATTGTCTGTCTGCTTGCCGTGCCGTTGTAGAATCGGGGCGTGTAGACCCGAATCGTATTGCCATCCGGGGTTCCAGTGCAGGAGGTATGACTGTGCTGGTAGCGTTGGCTGTTTCAGATATCTTCGCGGCAGGTGTGAGCCTGTATGGCGTAACTGATTTGCGCGCTTTGGCGCAGGAAACACATAAATTTGAAGCACGCTATCTGGATGGTTTAATTGGCCCGTGGCCAGAAGCTGAGGCTCTTTATCTGCAGCGCTCTCCAATTTCCGTTGCGGATCAGATTCGCGCCCCTGTGCTGCTATTGCAGGGAATGGACGATAAAGTTGTACCGCCAGAACAGGCATATTCCATGGCCAAAGCTTTGAAAGCCGTGGGAACGCCTGTGACTTTACGAGAATTTGAAGGGGAGGGGCATGGCTTCCGCAAGGAAGCGACTATTCGCACGGCCTTTGCAGAAGAATTGGCTTTTTATGCCAATGTGTTTGGATTTGCTGTGCAGCACTAACCACGGCAATAAAAAAGGCTGAAGGAGCAAATGTCCTTCAGCCTTTTTTTAAGGGTTAGTCCGTATAGCGTGGTTTGTAGGTTAGATTTTCAATCCAAGCCCGAATGTCTTTGGGGCGTTCCACCGTCGCGGCGTTTTTATCAAAAATAAACTCCGCAATACGTGTGGCGGAGGTGATGGACACTTCCAGAATATCGCTTTGTGGCGGGAACAACCGTCCCCGTTCACGCGCTGCCGGATCTACTTGATCCGCCAGAGCCTGTGCGGCTTCAATTACCATTTCATCTGTAATCAGCTTGGGGCAGGTAGCATACACAGCCAGCCCCAGAGCGGGGAAGATGTAGAAGTTATTGGCCTGCCCCGGATAGAACGTGCGGTCATTATACGTCACTTCTGGGTACTGTAGGCCAGCAGCAAAAAGTGCACGTCCTTTAGACCATTCATAGGCCTGCTCAGCCGTGCATTCCCCATTTTTCTGCGGCAGAGAGAGCGGGAAAATAATGGGGCGTTCGTTCAGCTTGCTCATTTCTTCCACCACGTCTTGGGTGAAAGAGCCGCCAGCGGTGGAAACACCAATCAGCACTGTGGGTTTAACAGTTTTGATCATGCCCAGCAGATCACGTGATGGCGGGAGATTCTTGGCGAACCGTTCCTGTTCGGGCAGCAGATCAGTGCGTGAGGTTTCTAAAAGACCGTTCACATCCATTAACGTAATGCGGTCAATGGCTTCCTGCTCAGATAGCCCTTCCTGCTTCAAGGCGGAAACCAGCATATCGGCAGTACCAATGCCGGAGGAGCCCGCCCCCAGGAACAAGAAGCGTTGCTGAGCAAGCGATTCGTTCTTGATTTTCAGTGCTGTAATCAGGCCTGCTAAGGTAACAGCGGCCGTGCCTTGGATATCATCATTATAGCACAGCACGCGGTCATGATATTTTTTGAGGTAGCGTAGGGCATCCGTGCCCTTCCAATCCTCAAAATGGATACAGCTTTGCGGGAAGACTTCCTGCACGGCCTCAATAAATTCTTCTACAAAAGAATCGAGTTCTTCTAACGGGGGTGGTTCACGCCGCAGCCCCAGATACAGAGGGTCAGCTCTTAAAGCGCTGTTTGTGGTGCCAATATCAAGCTGCACAGGCAAAAGCGAATCGGGGGGCACTGCGCCGCAGGCTGTATAAAGATCCAGCTTGCCAATGGGGATACCCATACCGTTTACGCCAATATCACCCAGCCCAAGAATACGGCCGCCTGTGGTCACACACATGAAGCGGACATTTTCCATCGGCCAGTTGTGCAGCACATCCTTAATACGGCCACGCATATCCAAGCTGATATACATGCCACGGGGACGGCGATAGATATGGCTGAATTGCTGGCATACGGCGGCCAGTGTGGGCGCATATACAATCGGCACGAATCGGGCCGGGTTAGACATCAGAACTTTGTAAAAGAGGGTTTCGTTCTGATCGCGCAGGCCACTCAGATAAATATAGCGTTCCAGATTGCTGGGTTTGGCCTCAAGGTGGCGGTGGATGCGTTCTACCTGCCTGTCTAGGTTTTCAACCTGTGTGGGCAACAATCCTTCCAGCCCATAAAGGCGGCGCTCTTCCTCGGTAAACGCCGTGCCCTTGTTCAGGTGCGCATTATTAAGAAGGGCCATTCCTCGCAGTTGGGGCGTGGAAGCAGATGGCATGATAACTCCATGAATTGTGAGGCCAAGGGCAAGATTACAGCGGTTTTTTATGCAGAAAGAAAGAGCGCAAACAGCAAGTCTGGGTTAAGGCAATAAAAAAGGCGGCACTACGGCGTGTCGTCAGTTAAGCAGGATGATGATTGAGGCGAACTGCACGGCTGCGAGGAAGGTCGATTTCAGTTTATCGTAGCGGGTTGCGATAGCGCGAAACTGCTTGAGTTTATTGAAGAACCTCTCAACAAGGTTCCGTTCGCGATAGAGAGAAAAATCGGTTTTCCGTCGTGTCGTTCTGTTGCGTTTTGGCGGGATGACCGGGGTAATCCCGCGCTGTATCAGCCGATCGATCAACCTGTCCGCGTCATACGCCTTGTCAGCAAGGAAAGCATCCGGTTCGATGTTTTCCAGAAGTGGTTCTGCCTGGGTGATATCGGCATCCTGTCCCGGTGTGATGCCGAGTTCCACTGGATTGCCCAGAGCGTCGCAGATGGCATGGATCTTTGTAGTTAGCCCGCCTCGTGATCGTCCGATGGCCTGATCCGTGCCCCTTTTTTGAGAGCTCCGGCACTATGCTGATGCGCTCGGACAATTGTGCTGTCGATCATCATGTATTCGTTGTCGTAATCAGCGGCCAGATAACGAAATATCCGTTCGATGACGCCGCTTTCACACCAGCGGCGCAGACGCCGGTGCACGTTTTTCCAGTCACCGAAACGGGCAGGAAGGTCGCGCCATGGAATACCCGCGCGATAGCGATACAGCACCGCCTCCACGAACAGACGGTTGTTCACCGCAGTGCCGCCGACATAGCCTTCTCGACCAGGAAGAAGATCCTTTATCCGCTCCCACTGGTCATCGCGTAAACTATAGCGCCGCATCTGTCTGTCTCCCCAAAAAATGGGAAAACAGTCAGCACACGCAGACACAAAGTACAACCCTCACGTGCCACTCTCAGGGCTTAACTGACGACACGCCGTAAGGCCGCCTTGAGTTCTTTCGGATAAAAAAGCTGATTTTACAGCTTTTCCACCTGATTGTATTCCAGATCCACCGGTGTAGAACGCCCGAAAATAGAGACGCTGACTTTCAAGCGGCCTTTTTCTTCGTCCACTTCTTCAATCACACCATTAAAGGATGTGAACGGACCATCTGCCACGCGAATCTGCTCACCCACCTCAAACGAGACGGCAGAACGAGGATGCTGCACACCTTCTTCTGTCTGCTTGATAATGCGTTCAGCTTCAGCTGCAGAAATAGGGGTAGGGCGGTTTCTGGTTCCCAGAAAACCCGTAACCTTTGGGGTATCCTTCACCAGATGCCATGTCTCGTCAGTCATTTCCATTTTGACAAGCACGTAGCCGGGGAAGAACTTGCGTTCCGTATTTACCTTCTGGCCACGACGCACTTCAATGACTTCCTCAGAAGGCACCAGAATTTCATCAATATGGTCGCTCAGGCCCTTCTGTTCCGCTTCTTCACGGAT
Organism: Acetobacter sp. A11-2; assembly: GCF_040208445.1. Classification (NCBI taxonomy): domain Bacteria; kingdom Pseudomonadati; phylum Pseudomonadota; class Alphaproteobacteria; order Acetobacterales; family Acetobacteraceae; genus Acetobacter; species Acetobacter sp. A11-2. Next base: position 2,700,675 of record NZ_CP157843.1, on the reverse strand, counting down.
GTGCTGGGCAATTTTCTTTTCGAAGCCCGAATAGACGTGAACCACATACCAGCGTTTGGCCATGTCGTTAGCCTCCCAGCCCGAAAAGTTGACGCACACCGAGACCGATCAGCTGGTCAACAAAAAAGAAGAAAATGGATGCCATGCCTGCCATGGCTAGAACGGCGCCCGTGGTTACCAAGGTAGCACGGCGGGTGGGCCATGTGACCCGTTCCGCCTCGGCACGCACATCATGCAGGAACTTACCGGGACTGAACGACACGAACCACCCTTTCTACACTGCACGAAAACCGGATGTTTTCCGGCGGCAGTCCTGAATACACCACACATTCCGCACAGGATTTCCGCGTTGAAACTTAGAAAAACAAGGCGGAAACTACGGCGCAGAACCTGCAATCTTAAACCTGGCAGGGGTGGAGGGTCTCGAACCCACAACCTCCGGTTTTGGAGACCGGCGCTCTAGCCAATTGAGCTACACCCCTACAGCCTGTCTGCCGTAGCTGGATCAATGCTATAACGGATAACCGTCAGCCTGACCAGCCACTTAACAGCAGCCTTTGCAGGTGGCGGAAGAAAATATGTTGCGGGCTTAAAGTCAAGAGGCAAACAACAAATGTCTGCCCTTTTTTGGCGGATGGTTAAAATTTTTATCTTCAAACTTGCAAAATGTCGCCTTTGCAGGTAGTGGCAAAAGCACATGGAGTATGCGGGCATAGCATAGTGGTAATGCAGTAGCCTTCCAAGCTACTGAGGAGGGTTCGATTCCCTCTGTCCGCTCCATCTTCCTTCCTGAAAATTTGGTTAGTCAAGAATTTCTCCCCCATCATCGTGGATGTTGGCAGGTGAGTTTTTTATTACGTGTCTGGCGTCTTTTTCTGTTTCGTGGTTTGTGGTGATTTATGGCCTGTTTTTGCGCGCTTTGGGTGGCACAAACGGGTGTGGAAACAAAAATGGCGCGTCAGGGATGTTGCGTGGGGCTGATGAGCATGCTAGAGGCCGCGCCGATGGTTGCGTGCTGTAAGACCTTTAACGGATAAGCCGCGGCACCGTCAGAGTTTGTTAGTGTGGAATGCCGGCGCGCACAGAAGGAAAGAACCAAAAGAGTGGTGGCCTCGGGCGTAACGACAGCACAACCGGTTGCTTTTGCTTCCAATGGTCTTGAAGGCCGTTATGCAACGGCGCTTTATGATCTTGCAGCCGAACAGCGCCAGTTGGATGCAGTGCTTGATGAAGGTGCCGCTCTTGCGCGCCTGATTGATGAAAGTGCGCCTTTGCGCACGGTCCTGGAAGACAGGCGTCTTGATATCCTTGTATCTCGCAAAGCCGTTTTGGCTGTGCTTGAGGCACAGGGGTTCGGGCAGACTCTTCGTAATTTTGTGGGCGTTGTGGCTGATAACCGCCGCCTGCCTGTTTTGCGCCGGATTCTGGCTGCGCTTGATGCGCTGGCCGTTTCCCGCCGGGGTGAAGTGGTGGCAGAAGTTGCCAGCGCTTATCCACTTACGCCTGAGCAACGTGCCCAAGTGCAGGCACGGCTGGCGGAAGCCGGATACTCCCGTATCAATATTCGCGAGCGTGTCGATTCCTCCCTCCTCGGCGGTTTGGTCGTGCGGGTGGGGGCAAAGCTTTATGACGCCAGCCTTAAGACTCGCCTGTTTCGTTTGCATTACGCCATGAAGGGAGCCGCGTGATGGAAATCCGTCCCGCAGAGATTTCGGATATCCTCAAGCAGCAGATTGCCTCGTTCGATAAGGAATCTGATGTTGTCGAAACCGGCACGGTTCTGTCTGTCGGAGACGGTATTGCCCGTGTGTTCGGCCTGCAGAATGTAATGTCAGGCGAGCTGGTGGACTTTCCAACCGCCGGTCAGAAGGGCATGGCCCTGAACCTGGAAAGCGATAACGTCGGTATCGTTATTTTTGGTGATGACACCAATATCCGTGAAGGTGACACTGTTACCCGTTCCGGTATGGTGGTGAGCGTTCCCGTTGGTAAGGGACTGCTTGGCCGCGTTGTTGATGGTCTGGGTAACCCGATTGACGGTAAAGGCCCGCTGGCAGACGTTGAGCTGCGCCGCGCTGAAGTTAAAGCGCCTGGCATTATGCCGCGTCAGTCCGTGCATGAACCGATGCAGACCGGTATTAAAGCCATTGACGCCCTCGTGCCGGTTGGACGCGGTCAGCGTGAACTGGTGATTGGTGACCGTCAGACCGGTAAAACCACCATTCTGACAGATACCATTCTTGCCCAGAAAACCGTGAATGATGAAGGTGACGACAAGAAGTCACTTTACTGCATTTACGTTGCTATCGGCCAGAAGCGTTCCACGGTTGCGCAGCTTGTGCGTCTGCTGGAAGAAAAAGGCGCGATGAAATATTCCATCGTCGTTGCTGCCACCGCATCTGATCCGGCTCCGCTGCAGTATCTGGCACCTTATGCCGCTTGCGCGATGGGTGAATACTTCCGCGACAACGGTATGCATGCCCTGATCTGCTACGATGATCTTTCCAAGCAGGCTGTGGCTTACCGTCAGATGTCTCTGCTGCTGCGTCGTCCGCCAGGCCGTGAAGCTTATCCGGGTGACGTGTTCTTCCTGCACTCCCGTTTGCTGGAACGCGCTGCGAAGATGTCTGATGAATATGGCGCAGGTTCGCTCACGGCTCTGCCTGTTATTGAAACGCAGGCTGGTGACGTTTCTGCCTATATTCCGACAAACGTTATTTCCATTACAGATGGTCAGATCTTCCTTGAAACCGACCTGTTCTATCGCGGTATTCGCCCTGCGGTGAACGTGGGTGGTTCTGTGTCTCGTGTGGGTTCTGCTGCACAGATCAAAGCCATGAAGCAGGTAGCAGGTAAGATTAAGCTGGAACTGGCGCAGTATCGTGAAATGGCTGCGTTCTCTCAGTTTGCATCTGACCTTGATCCGGCAACCCAGAAGATGCTGGCACGTGGTGCCCGTTTGGTTGAGTTGCTGAAGCAGAGCCAGTCTTCTCCGCTTACAGTTGAAGAACAGGTTGTTGTGCTCTTTGCCGGCACCCGTGGTTTTGTTGATGGTATTGCTGTCGATAAGGTTGTGAGTTGGGAACGTGCGCTGCTGAACGATGTGCGCAGCGCAGGTAAAGATATTCTGGATACCATTAAAAAGGAAAAGGCTCTTTCCAAAGATTTGGAAGCACGCCTGACAGAATACCTGACAACCTTCAACCGCAACTTTGCCGGCTAAGAGGGTAGAATCGTCCAATGGCTTCCCTGAAGGAACTCCGCGCGCGTATCGGAAGTATCAAATCGACACGGAAGATCACGAGCGCCATGAAAATGGTGGCGGCTGCCAAGCTGCGGCGGGCTCAGGCCAGTGCGGAAGCCGCACGTCCCTACGCAGCGGCCATGCGTCGTATGCTAGGTGAGCTTGCTGCTGCTACAAAAGGTGAGGACGGTGGTCCGCGCCTTTTGGCAGGCACAGGTCAGGATAAGGTGCATCTGTTGGTGCCGTTGACCAGTGACCGCGGGCTTTGTGGCGGTTTTAACTCCAATGTGCATCGCTTGACAGTGCAGACAATCCGTCGCCTTCAGTCTGAAGGCAAAACGGTCAAGTTGCTGCCTGTTGGCCGCCGTGCATTCAACTTCTTTTCTCGTGATTATGCTGATCTTATCATTGATAAGGTTATCGGCGTTAGCGGTAAGGAAGTACCTTTTTCTGCTGCCAGCAATCTGGGTGAAAAAATCAACACCCTGCTGGAAGCAGGAGAGATTGATGTCTGCTCCCTTGTGTTCAACAAGTTTAAAAACGCGATGACACAGGTGCCGACATGTCAGCAGCTGGTGCCCATGGTTATGGATGAGGCAGAAGAAAAACCTGCTGCGGCATCTAATGATGTGGCTCTGTATGAATTTGAACCAGATGAAGCAACGCTGCTGGAAATGCTGCTGCCGCGTAATCTACAAGTTCAGATTTATGCTTCGCTGCTTGAAACCGCAGCGGGCGAAAACGGTGCCCGTATGACGGCAATGGATAACGCAACGCGTAATGCTGGGCGTTCCATTGATAGTCTGAGCAAGGTTTATAACAGAACCCGCCAGACAAACATTACTAACGAACTGATCGAAATCATTTCGGGCGCACAGGCTGTCTGAGCCCGCTCGTTTGCCCCGCAGGAGCTGACCCATGTCGGATACCACAACCCAGACCCAGGCCCCTGCGGCCACGAAGACCAATGCAGTTGGCCGCATTACCGAGATTAAGGGCCCGGTTGTTGACGTGCAGTTCGAAGGTGAACTGCCTAAAATTCTGAATGCCTTGCACGTCAAGCTGGGTGATCAGACACTGGTGCTGGAAGTTGCGCAGGAAATTGGTGAGCACGAAGTGCGCTGCATTGCCATGGACAGCACAGACGGTTTGGTCCGTGGTGCAGAAGTGGCTGATACAGGCGCACAGATTTCTGTGCCAGTTGGCCCGGAAACACTCGGCCGTATCCTGAACGTTATTGGTGAGCCGATTGACGAAAAAGGTCCGATCCCGACCTCACGTCGCGCTCCTATTCACCGTCAGGCACCTGCTTTTGAAGATCAGGCCGCCGCATCAGAAATTCTGATGACCGGCATTAAGGTTGTTGATTTGCTTTGCCCCTACCTTAAAGGTGGTAAGATCGGCCTGTTTGGTGGTGCCGGTGTGGGCAAAACCGTTATTATTCAGGAACTGATCAACAACATCGCAAAGGCGCACGGTGGTGTGTCTGTGTTTGCTGGTGTTGGTGAACGTACCCGTGAAGGGAACGACCTGTATTACGAAATGCAGGACGCTGGCGTTATCAAACTGGGTGAAAACGGTTCTACCGAAGGCTCCAAAGTGGCGCTTGTGTTCGGGCAGATGAACGAACCGCCGGGTGCACGTGCGCGCGTTGCTCTGACGGGCCTGACGCTGGCTGAATACTTCCGTGACGAAGAAAATCAGGACGTTCTGTTCTTCGTTGATAACATTTTCCGCTTTACGCAGGCTGGTTCGGAAGTGTCCGCTCTGCTGGGTCGTATTCCTTCCGCTGTGGGTTATCAGCCTACGCTGGCTACGGAAATGGGTGCCCTGCAGGAACGTATTACATCCACCAAAAAGGGCTCCATTACATCTGTGCAGGCCGTGTACGTGCCAGCCGATGACTTGACTGACCCTGCACCTGCCGCAACTTTTGCCCATTTGGATGCAACCACGGTTCTTAACCGTTCAATTGCAGAAATGGGTATTTATCCTGCCGTGGATCCGCTGGATTCCACATCTCGTGCTCTGGACCCGCAGATTGTTGGTCAGGAACATTATGATGTGGCCTGTGAAGTGCAGCGTATTCTGCAGACCTACAAATCTCTGCAGGACATCATTGCCATTCTGGGTATGGATGAACTGTCTGAAGACGATAAGCTGATTGTGGCACGTGCCCGTCGTATCCAGCGCTTCCTGTCTCAGCCGTTCCATGTGGCAGAAGTGTTTACGGGTGCACCGGGTAAGCTGGTTTCTGTTGCCGATACCGTGCGTTCCTTTAAAGCCATCTGCGCTGGTGAGTATGACGATCTGCCAGAAGCTGCCTTCTACATGGTAGGTTCTATCGAAGACGTTGTTGCCAAAGCAGAAAAAATGAGAGAGTCGGTTTAATAACCGACTTCGGGAAGGAGCGCATTCATGCCGATCCAGATTGAGATAATCAGTCCTGAAAAGGTTCTGGTGTCGCGTGAAGTAGATATGGCTGTTCTGCCTGGCATGGAAGGTGATATTGCCGCCATGCCAGAACGGGCACCCATGATGCTTCTTCTGCGTGGTGGTGTTGTTGCCCTGTATGACGGGGATACAGTGAAGGATCGCTACTTTGTTGGCGGTGGCTTTGCAGACATTACCCCCACACGCTGCACCGTATTGGCTGACAAGGCTGTGCCGGTAAGCGAAATTTCTATTGATAATGCAACAGCTCAGCTGGAAGCGTTGTCTGAAGCTTGGGATCAGGCAGATAAAACGGATACAACCCGTTTGAGTGTGCTGCAGGATCAGATTCAGGCTGTGCGTGCTGAAATCGAAGCAGGCTCTCCCGCTAACTGAGGTTGTTGAGTATGTTCTAAAAAAAGCCACCTATATGGTGGCTTTTTTTTATGCCTAATTAGCCGCGACCACGATAAGTGGGCACATCTTGTGCAGGCACCCATACACCAGCAGGTGGTTCACCCGTTTGCCAGAATACATCAATCGGAATACCGCCGCGGGGGTACCAGTAAGCACCAATTCTCAGCCAGCGTGGTGCTAGCCTTTCAACAAGGGTATTCGCAATCTGGATTGAGCAAGCTTCATGAAAAGCACCATGGTTACGGAAGCTGGTGAGGTACAGCTTCAGTGATTTGCTCTCTACAATCCATTTATCCGGCACATAATCAATAACAATGTGTGCAAAGTCCGGCTGGCCGGTAATGGGGCAAAGCGATGTAAACTCTGGTGCGGTGAAGCGCACAAGATAGTGTTTATCTGGGTAAGGGGCGGGCACACGTTCCAGAATGGCTTCTTCTGGGCTTTGCGGGGCAGCAACCTGCTTTCCTAGTTGGGTTAACTGGTCGCGGCCATCATCGGCTGGGGTCATTTTGTTTTCCTGCACATGTGGTTTTTTGCAGATGTTCCGTGCCTTGGCTTTTTCGTCAAGTTTCACGTGTAACGTTTGGTCACTTCTTTTTCTAACGGTCTGGATGTATGAAGAAAAACATGGCCAGATCAGCAACCCCTGCATTCCCTCCCGCGCGCCTTATTTCCTCTACTCAGGAGTTAGAGGCGGCTCTTGCACCCTTTCATACTGAAAGCTTCGTAACGGTTGATACGGAGTTTATGCGGGAGCAAACGTACTGGCCAGAACTCTGTCTGGTTCAGATTTGTGCGGTTCATGATGTCGTGCTGATAGATGCGCTGGCAGAAGGTATTGATCTGACCCCGCTGAAAAATCTTTTTGCAGATACGGCAGTGCTGAAGGTGTTTCACGCAGCTCGGCAAGATCTGGAAATTTTTCTGCACCTGTTTGATGCCTTGCCGACTCCGCTTTTTGATACGCAAGTTGCCGCGATGGTTGCTGGGTTTGGAGATCAGGTTGGGTATGACAGTCTGGTTGGTTCTTTAACCGGACATATGATTGATAAAAGCCACCGCTTTACAGATTGGTCTGTGCGGCCATTGTCTCCCGCCCAGCTGACATATGCTGCGGGCGATGTAACGTGGCTGCGGCTGGTTTATGAGCGGCTTGTTAAAAAACTGGAGCAGGAAAAGCGTTTGGATTGGGTTGCGGCTGAAATGGCCGAGCTAGAAGACCCTGCCACATTTCGCCCAGACCCGGAAAAACAGTGGGAGCGTTTACGTGCACGCACCAATAACCGGCGTATGCTGGCAGTGTTGCGTGCCATTGCCGCCTTGCGTGAGCGTGAAGCCCAGCGCGTGAATGTTCCGCGCCAACGACTGGTGAAAGACGAAAGCCTGCTGGAAATTGCAGCAACGACGCCAGCAACAACTGAAGCTTTAACGCGTGTTCGCGGTGTTTCTCGTGGGTTGGCAGAAGGGCGTACGGGGCAAGCTTTGTTGCAGGCTATCAAGCAGGCACAGGCTTTGCCAGACTCGGAACTTCCGCGTTCTCCACGCAGCAAGAGCAAAGATACACCAAGGCCTTCAGCATCGTTGGTGGCATTGTTGAAGGTGCTTTTAACATCTTGCTGTGAAAAGCACGATGTCGCTCCGCGCTTAGTGGCATCTGCAGATGATCTGGATGCCTTGGCGCTTGATCCTTCCCAGCCTCATGCTGTGCTGGCTGGGTGGCGGCGCAAGGTGTTTGGTGAAACAGCTCAGGCTTTGTGCGAAGGGAAAATAGCCCTCTGCGTAAAGTCTGGTCGTGTTGTGGCTATTCCACAAAATACGGATGTGTCTTCCGTTTAAATAAAAACGGAAGACACAAAGCTATCAGGCTTAGAAGCCCATTTCTTCCCACAGGTTAGAAAGTGGGCGTGCGCCGTAATGTGAGATAATTTCAGATGCCGCGACTGAAGCTAGGCGGCCACATTCTGGTAATGTCCGGCCAGATGTCAGGCCTGCCATAAAGCCAGCGGCGTAGGCATCTCCAGCGCCTGTTGTATCCACAACCTGAGTTGGCACGGGGGCAACCTTGGTCATTTGTCCATCGTGCAGCACAACACTGCCCAAGCTAGAACGTGTAAGCGCAGCAAAGGTAGTGTCCTGCGCGGTATGGCGCGCGGCAACATCAAAGTTTTCTGTTTCGTACAGAGCGCAGATTTCATCCTCATTTGCAAAAAGGATGTCTACATGGCCTTTCACCAGATCCAAAAAGGCCTGACGGTGGCGGCCAACGCAGAATGGGTCTGAAAGGGAAAGAGCCACTTTGCGCCCAGCCGTATGTGCCAGCGCAGCTGCACGGCGGAAGGCTTCCTGCGCATGCGGTGGGTCAAACAGATAGCCTTCCAGATACACAATGCTGGAGTCTGCAATCATGTCTGGCAGCACGTCTTCTGGCGTAAAGCAGGTGCACGCGCCCAGATAGGTTGCCATTGTGCGCTGCCCGTCTGGTGTTACCATAACAATGCAACGTGCTGTTGGCAGGTTATCAAAAACCTGTGTGTTCAACGGCGCAGATGGGAAAGTAATACCATTGCCGCGCATATCTTCGGTAAACTGTTTGCCCGCATCATCTCGCGCAACTTTACCCAGGTAAGCAACGCGTGCGCCAAACTGAGCAGCCACAACGCAGCTATTTGCCACAGAACCACCGCCCATAATCTGTTCTGGGGCCAAAAGGGCCTGCAATGTGTCGGCCTGGTCTGCATCAATCAGCGTCATGCTACCTGGGGTCAGGCCTTGTTTTTGCAGAAAGGCAGGTTCTACACGGGCAAGAATATCCGTAATGGCATTACCAATGCCGAGGATGTCATATTTTACATCTGAAACAGTCATGATAGCGGCAGATTTTCCTGAAAAATTTCACATACCAGCTGTTTCGCTACAGTGCTGCCATAAAAAGGGCAACACTAGGGCTTATGGAATGCTTGCCGCAGAACCGCCTGGCTGTATAAGAAAATGAGCACATGGCGAGACGGTTTGATGCGGACGGGTGCCTGAGTAGTGGGGCCTGTCCAAGAGTGAACAGCCAGCAAGGCGGGGGATTTTCTTGTTTAAAAGACGTAAGCCCGAAGATAATCGGCCATCTGAGCAGTCTGGTTCCGCCAGTCAGGCGGGCGCGCAGCGTTCCGCTGGCGGGTTTGGTTCCATTTTTTCTTCTAATCCAGCGGGAACGCCAGCAAAACCTGCGCCCCGCCCTGACACAGATACAGTAAAGGAGACCTCATCCATGGGTCGTGCGCCTCTTCCTTCCGGTTCCCCTCTTCCTTCCGGTGCAGGTATGCCGCCGTTTCCTGGTGCGGCTGCAGCACGCGGTATGCCGCAGCAACCTCAGCAGCCTAAAAAGGATGAGCCGGAACAACGCACTTTGGTGGTGGGGCGTGGCATTAGCGTGCAGGGAACCGTGCAGGACGCAGAACGTCTTGTGGTTGAAGGCACTGTTGAATCCAGCATGATTACAGCCAAGGAACTGGTGGTTAAGCCCGGTGGCCTGTTCCGCGGTGGTGTAGAAGTGGAAAATGCAGAAATTGCTGGTACCGTTGATGGTACGCTCACGGCGCGTGGTAGCCTGACACTGCAGGGCAGTGGCCGTTTGCTTGGCAAGGCAGCCTGTCATCGCCTGAAGGTTGAAGATGGTGGCCAGATTACAGGTCAGCTGGAAATGCTGAGCGGTGATTCTGCTTCCAAGCCTTCTTCTTCATCAGCAGCGCCGGCGCCAGAAAAGCCAGCAGCAGCCGAAGGCTGAGTATAACGCCCCTGACTTGCCCCTGAAGGCCTACTTTATAAGGCCCTCAGGGGATGGGGTTTATATTATTTTAGAAGATATAGATTTAGGCGACGTTATCGCGCCTATCGCGCAGCCTTACATAGGTGTCAGGTTGTGAGACGTCATTGGCGTAATCAAGGATTTCGTCGACCTGTTTCATGATGTCACGACCAGCCGGTTTGATATAGTCTTGATTACGTGACGCGGGATGTTTTTCAAGCCATGAGATGATGCATTGGGCGGGAGCGATGCCGCCCAGAACACGCTGCGGGCGATGATTGTAGGCGAAACAGAAGCCTCTGAGCAGAATTTCCAGATCTTCATGGTTTGAGACACAGACCTGCAGTACTTCTGTAGCGACACGGCCATTGAAGCGTTCCACCATTCCATTGGTCTGAGGGGAGTAAGCCTTGGTCCGGCGTCGGTCGATTCCCATGTCATGACAGGCTTTTTCGAAGGCGTCCGCTGTAAAGCAGGAGCCACGATCGGTCAGGATATGGGTGATCCGGAAAGGAAAGGCCGATTTGACGGCATTGAGGAAATCAACGGAATTATCCGCATTTTCCGCGTCATAAACAGCCAGGTGCACTGAACGGGAACAGCGATCGATGGCGACATACAGAAAACGTTTCCGCCGGTCCCCATCTGCTGTCTGTAATTTTGGCAGATGTTTCACATCGATATGGACATAACCGGGATCGTAATCGCGGAACTTTCCCTGTCCCCGAACTGGTCCGGCCTTTGGAACAGGAGGCAGCCTGTTCAATCCGGCGTCTTTCAGTATCCGCCAGATATTGTCCCGGTTCAGATGCGGCAGGAAATGCCGTAAGACAAAGGTCAGATCATCCAGACCAAAACCGGTAGAACGCCGAAGCTGACAGACAATGGCGCGCTCCTCCTCCGAGGCTTTCCAGGCCAGCCTCCAGGGACGGCTGCTGCGGTCCTGACAGGCGTCCGAACCACGCCTGCGCCACTTGCGGACTGTTTCATCGCTGATCCCGTAGCGTCTGGCGAGCACGGATGTCGGTTCTGACGAACGAGCTATCTCAGCCCGGACAGCCGGTGTCGTGCGTGCCTGTGGGTGGATCTGAAGCATCATTCGGTCTCCCTGCAAACGGAAGAAAACAACGAAGCATAACGCGGTATCGCCCACGCTACATCATCCCAATGACGTCTCACAACCTGACACATAGGCAATCTGCGCATGTTCCTCACAATATGGTTTGCCCGGTATCGGGGTGGCACCACAAAAGTGGAAGCCCGGCGTGCCAGGGTCACCGATCGGCCAGCAGCAAGATGGGCCGCGGCGTTTTTGTGGTTCCGGATCAGAAATGCTGCGCAAAGGCGCCTTGGGCTTGCTTTTGCTTGAAGCCGCAGGTTTTTCTTTTTTTGCGACTTTTTCTTCCACAGCAGGAGCAGGCGCGGCTTCCGGTGGTGCAGAACGTGCAGGAGCTTCGGCTTTTTCTGCTGTTTTGGGCTTGGCATTACGCCGAATGGGGGATGGCCGCGCTGGCAATCCCAAACGATGCGCCTTTCCGACAACCGCATTTTTGGTGATGGAAAGACGCCTACCAATTTCTGCCGTTGAAAGACCTTCCGCCCATAATGCCTTGAGCTGGGCGATAATTTCTTCGGTCCACTCCATTTACGGCCACCTTACTATAAATATTGCATCGTTCGCGGGGAAAATACCACGCTTTCAGTCGCGGATATATTACGGTGATGCCCGTTTCATCTCAAGAAGAAAGCCTGCAAGACAGGTTGCACTATAAGAATAAGTTGGGTGCGATGGTTAGCCCTGCTTGTTTGGGGTGTCTGATGTTCCGAGTAGATCATCGGTTAGCGTGATGGAAGATTGTGTGGGGGGAACAAGGTGAATGGGCTTGTGGCTGAAGGTTTTCCAGCCAACAAACAGGATGATGGCCAGAATGGGAATACAGGCCACAGAGAATGATCCTGTTGGGTAATCAAACGCCATGAGCACAATGATGCTGCAAAAGAACAAAATGGTTGCCCAAGATGTAAATGGTGCACCCGGCATGGCAAACCCGGTAGGTGCTATGCGGCCTGCATTAATGGCTTGGCGCAGCTTGATCTGGCTAAGCAAAATAAAGCACCAAGTGCTGATAATTCCCAGAGAAGCCAGATTGAGAACAATTTCAAAGATTTGCGAAGGCAGTAAATAATTCAGAAAAACGCCAACAAGGTAAATGCCAACGGTTGTAAGAATGGCAGCAGAAGGAACGGACTGTTTGCTCATATGCGTCAGATAGCGCGGGGCAGAGCCATTCAAAGCCAATGCGCGTAAAACACGGCCTGTAGAATATAAACCAGAGTTCAGGCTGGAGAGTGCTGCTGTAAGCACTACGATGTTCATAATGGAATCCACGCCCGATATACCCAGATGCGAGAAAAATGTCACAAATGGGCTGGTGCCAGCCTGATAGGCAGACCAAGGCAGCAGAAGAACCAGCAAGGTAACCGTGCCAACATAAAAAATGGCAATGCGCCACATCACGTTATTGATGGCCGTGGGCAGAACGGTGCGCACGTCCTGACATTCACCAGCAGCGGTGCCGATCATTTCTATGCCTGAATAGGCAAAAATAACCCCTTGGGTAAGTGCCAGCGCCGGTAAAATGCCATGAGGGAACAGGCCACCATGCTGTGTAATCAGGTTCAATCCTGTTTCATGGTGATCTATGGGCACGCGTAGGCCCAAAATGGCACTTCCGATAATGAGAAAGAGAACCAGCGCGACAATTTTGATGAGGGAAAACCAGAACTCCATCTCCCCAAACCATTTCACGCCAATCAGGTTCATGCCGGTTATGAGCAAAAGCGCCAGCATGGCAAATACCCATTGGGGCATGTGCGCAAATGTGCCCCAAAAATGCATGTAAAGCGCCACAGCGGTAATATCGACAATGCCCGTCATGGCCCAGTTGAAGAAAGACATGGCGCCAGCAATGTAAGATGCCTTGGGGCCGAGAAATTCCAGAGTGTAGGAAACAAAGCTGCCACTGGTAGGGCGATACATGACCAACTCACCCAAAGCGCGCAGCATGAGAAAACAGAAAATCCCACACACCAGATAGATCAGGGCTAACGAGGGCCCCACGGCTTGCAGGCGTCCACCCGCACCCAAAAACAAACCCGTGCCAATCGCGCCACCAATGGAGATCATCTGGATCTGCCGTTTATTGAGGGCGCGATGATAACCTTCTGCCGTATGTGCTGGTTTTGTGTGCGGAGTGGAGGTTTTGTCGGGCATACAAACATTCCGTGCAGATAGAAATTCTGTATTTTCACAATAAATTGAAAATACAGAATCAATTTATACAGAAATGCAAAAGGTTATCTAAGTTCTTGCATATCAACCGTTATTTTAACGCAACATATAAAATCTGTGCTGTCAATCCGGCTTATGGGCAGAGCTTTATCCTACGGCAGATTTGAGAAGATTTTGCCATGTGAAATATCCAACCCAAATTGTTCACTTTCGGAAATTTCAGTTGGCATTGGTGTTGTAATATCAAGCGCTTTTTGCGTGGTCTGCACGGTATAATGATACAACCCGTTGGGGTTGCGGCTGCGAGAAAGGATATGAGCCGCTCCTTTGCCGCGTATAAATTGCACATCGCAAGGACGGATAAATACGGTTGTTTTGCCGTTCTTTTCACTTACCGGAAATGGCAGGGCATCAGTATCTTCCAGGATAAACTGCCCATTCTGTATTTCCCCCGCAAATTCGAGTGTCTCACCCAAAAATTGCATAACAAATGGTGTTTGCGGAGATGTGTTGAGCGTATTGGCATCAGCATCCTGTACAATACGGCCATCCTGCATGACCACCAGCCTGTCAGCAATATCCAGAGCTTCCTCATGGTCGTGCGTAACCAGAATGGTTGTAAGGCCCAACTTGTCATGGAGCTCTCGCAACCAGCGGCGGATGGTGCGGCGTACAATTGGGTCCAACGCTCCAAATGGTTCATCCAACAAGAGCAGCTTGGGTTCTGTTGCAAGGGCACGCGCCAGAGCAACACGTTGCCGCTGCCCGCCCGAAAGCTGATCCGGGCGGGCAGCGGCTAAATGTGGAAGCTGAATAAGTTCCAGCAGATCCTGCACGCGGGCGGCAATAGCTGTGCGATCTGGGCGCTGTTTGCGCGGTAGAACATCCAGCCCAAAGGAAATATTGCGTGCTACACTCATATGCCTGAACAGCGCATAGTTCTGGAATACAAAGCCAGTTTTACGTTTTGGCAAATCTGCATGACCAATGGGGAGACCATCAATCAGCAACTGCCCTTCATAGACTGGGGAAAGGCCACCAATAGCGCGCAGCAAAGATGTTTTGCCTGCACCAGAAGGGCCAACCAACGCAATAAAGGCGCCGTCTTCAACTGTCAGATTGATATTGTCCAAAATCTTGCGGGAGGAACCAGGAGCATATTGTGTAAAAGAGTGCAGGTTAACGCTCATGAAGGCTGTTTCCTAAAAGAATGCTCAAATAGTGTGCGAAGCAGAACTGTGCTCATGGCACATAGGGCAAGAAGTGCGGCCATGCTGAAGGCCGCTACTGTTTGGTATCCATTGTAAAGGGTCTCGATATGCAGTGGCATCGTTTCTGTCACACCCGGAATATGGCCTGAAACAACAGAAACGGCGCCAAATTCACCAATGGCGCGGGCAGTGGTGAGCAGAATGCCAGAGAGGAGTGCCCACCGAGCATCTGGCAGGGTAACTTGCCACAATGTTTGCCAGAAATTTGCCCCCAGCAAAAATGCTGCTTCTTCTGCATCGCGGCCCTGCTGTTCCATATAGGGCATAAGTGTGCGCGTGACGTAAGGGAAGGTAACAAACAGGGTGGCCAGCACGATGCCAGGCACAGCAAAGGCAATTTGCATATTATGGGTGGTTAACCAGTTGCCCCACCAGCCTTCCTGCCCAAACAGCAAAAGCCATATCAGGCCGGCAATAACGGGAGATACGCTGATAGGCAGCTCTATGAGCATAATGAGAAAACGTTTGCCTGCAAAAGAATATTTTGTCAGGCACCATGCGGCGGCAATACCACCCAGCGTGTTTGTTATGGTGACAATGACGGTTACAAATGCAGTCAACCGAATGGCGGCCAGAGCATCGGGTTCCAGCAAGGTAGATACGGCAGCATGCATTCCTTGCCTCAGCGCTTCTGTAAAAATAAGCACGAGTGGCAGCAGGAGCATAAGCAGCACAATAGCGTAACTGCATCCGCACAGAATAAAGCGGCTTATGGAAAAACGTACGGTTGTCATTTTGTTTCTTCCATAATCAGCCCGCGTGAGGCGCGCTGGCGCAAGAAGCTTACACCACCAAGGCAGAACAAGGCGGTAAGCAGCAGCATGACAGCAATAGTGGTGGCACCAGAATAATCGAATTCCTGCAGGCGCATAACAATCAGCAGAGGCGCAATTTCACTGCGGAAAGGCTGATTGCCTGCAATAAAGATAACAGAGCCATATTCACCAATGCAGCGTGCAAAGGCCAACCCAAAACCGCTTAATGTTGCAGGCAGAATGGCGGGCAGAATGACGCGGTAAAATTGCTGAAAAGGTGTTGCTCCCAGCAGGAAAGCGGCTTCTTCCACTTCTGATGGAAAGTTTTGCAATACAGGTTCGATGGTACGCACCAGAAACGGAAGGCCCACAAACATGAGGGCAATGACAATACCGGTTGGCGTAAAGGCGACTTGTAAACCGGCATGGGCCAGCAGCTTTCCCATCCAGCCATTGGGGCCGTACAAAGTGGCAAGCGTAATACCTGTTACGGCTGTGGGGATAGCAAAAGGCAGATCAATGCACGCATTAATGATTTTGTAGCCCGGGGGACGAAGCCGCACTAATGTCCATGCCAGCAAAATGCCTAAAGGCAGATCAAGCAAAGCCGCCAACAGCGCACAACCAAAGCTAACCCGAAAGGCCGCAAATACCCTGGCATCATGTAGGGTTTGCAAAATGGCAGCCGTGCCATCCTGCCAAGGGCGTAAGATAAGGGCCAGCAAGGGCAGAATAACAAGCAATCCTACCCATAAAAGCGTGATGCCAAAGGTAAGCGGAAAGCCGGGCAGAGTATGGCGGCGCAGAAAAAACATAGGCAAGCAGGTAAATCCATCGTAGCGGCACGTTATACGTATGATTTGTTTTGAAGATGGAATATGCCATGCGGCATACTCTGTGGGTCAAACCATGCTGGGTTTTGAGAGTCTTTCCTTACGCTGAATGTTATTAAAACCTATCCTATCGCTGGAAATAAAAAAATACGAAAAATGGACGTGTTAAAAAATTTTCTGCGATTCTCAGGGGTGGTGTCTGCTGATATAAAAATTTTTCCGAACAGGAGTTTTTAGTTAGAGGATTGATTTAACAATGAAAATTAACATGCGTAGATTTTTGTTGTTAAAAAAAATAACCATTCGTAATGGTTTATTATTGCGTGGTTGTGTGTTTGCTCATAATGTCTTTCAGGTGACAACGTAGCAGAATCACAAAGGGTGATGTGCATGTATCCGGTTTGTTTACGAATGTGCTGCACGGTTCGATGTCGTGCTGCAAAGGCGTTTGAATATGCGCCTGTATTCCTTTCCTGATCTGGCCGGATAATCAGTTTGCCGGCTGGGTGTGTTCTTTATCCAGAGGCATTAAAATGCTGGAATCTCAGATTATCGAAGTGAATGGTACTTTTTTGGGTACTGTTATTTTGGAAGCAGATCGTTCCACACGTCGTTTTTATGCGGCGCATGAAAGCGTAAAATCTTTACATAACAGCAGATTTACGCAAACGGATAATCCAATCTTGTCTGTTACATGCGTGTTCCGTCGTGGGAGCCAAGGGCGGGGTGGGATACGCACCTAAAAACAGGTGTTTCGTGTATTAAAGCAACCTGACTGATCTATTGGGTGTATGCAGAAATAAAAGCCTTTCCAAACAGTGTTTTATGTTTTGACAGGAAGGGCTTCTGCAAGCTAAATAGTTCTCGGTTCGAAATAATATACGTAAAAGCGTATTCAAGTAAAACAACAAGTATTTCCCATGTGGGTTAAAAACAACCAAAGTGGTTGTTGGGGGCGCTTAATGACTGGTTCCGTTCGCTCTGGTTTTTTGCTGACAACAGCCATATCAGGTCTGTTTTTTCCGTGCGTATTACATGCAGAAACATCAGAAGCTGAAGTTGCGGCTTTGCGGCGTGAAATGGCCATGATGCGGCGTGACATGCAGGGTGAAATCCATCGCCTGCAAATGCGCGTTTCACGATATGAGCATATTGCGCAAAGTAAGGGCAACAATGCCAAGGTTGCATCCCGCACTACGCACCCGCACCTTGTGGCCGCTGGGGCGGAGGAGCCTCAGCCTGTGTTTGCAGAAGAACCTTCAAATCCTGTGCATCATGGCCCCCGCACCGGGGCGGAAGGTCACCCGGCTTTGCCGGAAGGTCCTGTGGCTTCATGGGCTGAATTCAAGGCTGCTTCAGCAAAGGAAGAAACAGTTCATATTGGTGGCATTCAGGTTGGTTTTCCTAAAGGACGTCCAACCATTGCATCAGATGATAAAGCCTACGCGTTTTCTATTGGCTTGCTAGCTCAGGAAGATGTGGGCGGATGTTTTGGTATGTCCCCACGCAATGGGGAAACCAAAGGCAATTTCAATTCTTTAACACAGAATGCACGTCGCCTACGGCTTTATCTTTCATGGCGGTATAAAGATTGGGTTGTGAACGTCACACCAGATTTTGGATCCAGCAGTGTTGATGGAACCGTAGGCTTGTTTGAAGCAAACCTGAATTATACAGGGTTGCGGAATACAACGCTAACAGTTGGGTACTTCCAGCCGCGTATGGAAGAGGAAAGTGCAGAACGTTCTGGCGCTTTTGAGTTTCTGGAACGTCCCACCATTGTGGATCTGGTGCGTAATCTTGCTGGTGGCGTGGCACGCTTTAGTGTTGGTGGTGAGCATTACGAAAAACGTTGGCTTGTTTCAGGTTATTTTACGGGACAAAAGTTTGGGGACCGTTCCAAGGATACCACGATAGTTGATAGCCAGACAGGTGCGGTTATCCGTGCGGCTGGTCGTCCTTATGTTTCAAAAGACATAGATGTGCATGTAGGTGCCGGTGCAACTTCTGTATTCAAGGTTAATGAAAACAGTAGTGGTCGCCAGTTGAAATTGTCAGACAATATGGAAGTGCCGCTGGGGGAAACCAGCCTGTTAACATCAGGCGCTCTTACAGATGTTGCGCAAATCTGGGCTGCTGGGCCACAGTTGGCATTACGCTGGAAGCGCTTTTTGCTGAAAGGTGAATACTACCATATTGGCGTACAGCGTGATCATCAGGCCCAAACTGTGCATTTGCCTTCCCTTGGGTTTGATGGTTGGTATGTAGCTGCAAACTATACACTTTTGGGAACTCCCCGAGTGTATAGTGAGAAAACGGCAGCATTTACCACACCCGGTGTAACGTATGACTTTGATCCGGCCACCGGTCACTGGGGCGCGCTGGAAGTAAGTGGGCGCTGGAGTGTGACAGACTTGTACGGCACGGAAAATCAGGGTGGAGAAGGCGTTAACGGCAACCAGCAAACAGTCTGGCAGGGTGGGTTTAACTGGTATCCTAACCGGCATATCAAGGTGATGTTGGATTACGCACACTTTATTGTCACGCGTTCCAAGGGTGTATCTGGTGGCGTTAATCTGTTTGGGCGCGATGGAAATGCAGTTGTTGGCCGCGTGCAGGCGGCATTCTGAAAAACTGTTTTGAAGGTCTGATACTCATGAAAAACAAAGACTTTTCTCTTTCTCGTCGTCGCCTGCTTGTTGGGGCTGCTGCTTTAGGGGGTGGAGCCTTCTTGGGTATGCATGCTGGGCAGGCACAGGCAGCCTCTTTCAACCTTTTGAATGTTTCTTATGACCCCACGCGTGAGTTGTATGCTGATGTAGACAAAGCTTTTGCAAATGTCTGGCATCAGGCACATCCAGAAGACAGTGTCACTGTCAAAACAGCGCATGGGGGATCTGGTGCACAGGCGCGTTCTGTTCTGGAAGGTGTACCCGCAGACGTGGTCACATTAGGTTTGGCCTATGATATTGATTTGCTTGCGCAGAAAGGTTTGATCGCATCAGATTGGCAAACACGTCTGCCGCACAATTCTACACCATACACGAGCACAATTGTTTTTCTTGTGCGCAAGGGAAATCCGAAAAACATCAAGGATTGGCCAGATCTTGTGCGGGATGGTGTGCAGGTTATTACACCTAACCCCAAAACCTCTGGGGGTGCCCGTTGGAATTATCTGGCGGCATGGGGATGGGCATTGCACCAGAATAAAGGTTCGGAAGATGCAGCCAAAGATTATCTGAAAAACTTGTTTAAGCATGTTCCAGTTTTGGATACCGGGGCACGCGGTGCAACAAACAGTTTTGTACAACGCCACCTAGGTGATGTTTTACTGGCATGGGAAGACGAAGCATTAATGGCCGCACGTGATATCGGGCCAGACCAGTTTGATATTGTTGTACCTTCACAAACCATTTTGGCAGAACCGCCTGTTTCTTTGGTGGATAAAAATGTGAAGGCACATGGCACAGAAGCTGTTGCCAAAGCGTATCTGGAGTTTTTGTTTAGCCCAGAAGGCCAAAAAATTGGTGCCAAACATTATTTTCGCCCCGTAGACCCAGCAGTATTGGCGGAATATGGGCAGGTGTTTCCTAAGGTAGAAACCTTTGATGTTGCAAGCCTTGGTGGATGGACAAAGCTGCAAAAAGACCATTTCTCAAATGGTGGAATTTTTGACAGCCTTTATAGATAATATCTGAGACGTAGGATTTTTGATCTTAGATGCTGGATGGCGCTGGTATGTATTGCTGGCGCCATGTGCGTGGAGAAACACCACTCCATTTGCGAAAAGCTCTACTAAACGCACTGGTTTCTGAATATCCTAATAATCTGGAAATATGGCTGATGTCATATTCTGGCTTTTCCAGTAAACCACACGCTTGTTTATAGCGTGTGGTTTCCACGAGATCAGAATAAGATATTCCATGATCAGCAAGACGCCTTTGCAAAGTCCAGGCAGGCATATTCATGCGTGTAGCTAATAAGGTGAGATGCCCACCTTCCGGTAAAATCTCTTCAAGTGCTAACAAAACCTGCTCTTTAAAAGATACGTACGGATGAGGTGTGTTGTGCCCGTTGCGGGCGAGTGAGATAAGAGATGCTTTTACAATTTCCAGCGTATGCGGTTGCGCATCCGGCATTGCGCGTTCCAAACCAATATCGCGGAAAATAAGTGCATTGGTGGGGCGGCCAAAATGAACATTTGCCTGAAAGGCATTTCGATGTTCGTGTGCCTGTTCAGGTTGTGTATGCGCAAAATGCACTTCTTCTGGGTGCCACGCAGGCCCTAAAGCATAGCGCAGCACATTGCAGAACATGCCGAGTGTGAGTTCTGCATCTTGCCGGCGTTCTGTAATGGTTGGATCTGTAATGGCGTATTCAAGCCGCAATAGGTTGCCCTGCTGTACAAGGCGCGTGTGCGTGCAGCTTTGATGATACATAAAGTGCGTTGCAAGATTATGAATGGCGTCTTTTACCGTAGGGGAAAGAAGCGCCACAAACCCGATCAGCCCCAATGTTTGAGGTTGAAACTGCTGCCCAAACCATAGGCCCAGATTGCCGTGCTGGGTTTCTTTTGCTGCTTCCGTAAACAGGCGGCAATATGCGTTCAGGCTCAGCATATCTGTGGGCAGGGCCAACTTGCCTGGAGCTAACCCCGCGCGGCCAGCAATGCGGTCAATATCGCCCCCATGGCTTGTAATAAAGCCTTCTGCGCCAGAAGCGGCGGCGGCCATAACGCCAGAGGCAGAAAAGGCGGGCAGGGGAGACATTGCAATCCTTTGTCTGAAGCAGGTGTGTAATCTGCAGCCTTCTTTGTGGTGAAATGTTAAAAATATGTAGCGAGCAGTCAAGTCGCAAATCATTTCTCTATGATATCATTCCGAAATAGATATGATTTGAATGCATGCAGAAAGTGAATCACATCTCTTTCGCGCGTAGCTAAGGAGTTCCTTCAATGGTGTATCGTTGCACTCTGGGGGGTGAAACATACAGCTTCGATGATCTGAAAACGTTGCTGGCAGTAGCATCGTCCGAGCGATCTGGGGACCAGTTGTCTGGTGTTGCGGCACAGTCGGATGTGCAGCGCATTGCAGCGCGCTATGCCTTGGCTGATCTGCCGTTGCAGACCTTTTTGGATGTCGCACTCGTTCCGTATGAGGAAGATGAAGTGACGCGCCTTATTATGGATACGCATGATAAGGCAGCCTTTGCGCCGCTAGCACATATGACAGTCGGGCAGTTTCGGGATTGGCTGCTCTCGCATGAAACTAATACCGCAACACTGGCGGCTGTTGCTCCGGGCATTACGCCAGAAATGGCTGCGGCGGTTAGCAAGTTGATGCGTAATCAGGACTTAATGAGTGTTGCGCGCAAAATTCGTGTCATCACGGGTTTTAGAAATACCATTGGTTTGGAAGGATGTTTGTCTTCCCGCTTGCAACCTAATCATCCTACGGATGATCTTAAAGGCATTGCGGCATCCACGCTGGATGGTCTGCTGTACGGTATGGGGGATGCCGTTATTGGCATTAACCCGGCTACAGATAGTGTTGCAAATGGCATGGCCTTATTGGACATGTTGGATCATGCGCGCCAGCGTTATGATATTCCTACCCAAACTTGTGTGCTGACGCATGTGACCAATACATTGGAAATCATGAATAAGGGCGGGGCGGTAGATCTGGTTTTTCAATCTATTGCGGGTACACAAAAGGCAAATGAAGGGTTTGGCATCAATCTTTCTATTCTGGCAGAAGCGCAAGATGCTGCGGTAGGGCTTAAGCGTGGCACGGTTGGCCAGAATGTCATGTATTTTGAAACAGGCCAGGGTGCGGCTCTTTCAGCTAACGCGCATCATGGTATGGATCAGCAAACAGCAGAAGCACGCGCCTATGCAGTGGCCCGTGCGTATAATCCCTTACTGGTAAACACAGTTGTTGGATTTATCGGCCCTGAATATCTGTATGATGGAAAGCAGATTATCCGCGCCGGTTTGGAAGATCATTTCTGTGCCAAGCTGTTAGGTGTACCAATGGGGTGTGATGCCTGTTACACCAACCATGCTGAAGCCGATCAGGATGATATGGATAATTTGATGGTGCTTCTTGGCACAGCGGGTATTACCTTTCTGATAGGTGTGCCAGGTGCTGATGATGTGATGCTGAATTATCAAAGCCTTTCTTTTCATGACATTCTGACACTGCGCAATTTGTTGGGTTTAAAACCTGCTCCAGAATTTGCGGCATGGCTGGAGAAAATGGAACTGTACGATAGCAAGTACAACCGCATGAAAGAAATTGCACCGGGACAAACCAGACTAGGGCAGTTGGTAGGTGCAGCATGACAGATAAAAAGCTGCTTTCTACAGGTTCAGCACCATTGGAAAAGCGTGATGACTGGCAGGATTTGCGGCAGTTCACGCGGGCCAGAATTGGTTTAAAGCGTTCTGGAAATGCACAGTGCACAAAAGATGTTTTGGCGTTTCAGAAATCTCATTCCAAAGCACGGGATGCTGTGCATATTCCTTTGGATGTTGCGCATTTACAGGCAGAAATGGAAGATGTGCCTGTGATTTGCGTTTCTAGCCAAGCGCAAGATAGGCAAACGTATTTGCGCCGTCCAGATCTGGGGCGCAGGCTGAATGCTGCATCACTTGAGGCTTTGCCTCATGGGCAATGGGATGTGGTGTTTGTTGCTGCAGATGGACTATCTTCTATTGCAACGCAAAAGGAAGCCCTGCCGCTGTATAGGGTTATGTGCAAGCGGTTGGTTGGGTGGCGTATTGCACCTTTGGTTGTGGCAACGCAAAGCCGGGTAGCTCTGGGTGATGAAATTGCCCAGAAAATGGGTGCAAAAATTGTTGTCATGATGATTGGGGAGCGCCCCGGTCTAAGTGTGGCTGACAGTATGGGAGTGTATCTGACATACGCACCTTATGTGGGCTGTCCAGATTCTTCCAGAAACTGTCTGTCAAATATTCATTCATATGGTCTTTCAACGTCTGCTGCGGCCGATAAACTTACCTGGTTGATGCAGGAAGCCATGCGTTTGAAAGAAACAGGAATTGGTTTGAAAGATTCTTCCCCAGAGAATGGAATAATCGAAAATACACCGAAAATTTCTTGATAATTCTCTGATACAAAAGGATGTACTGAAGCATGGGCGAGGGTTCAACGCATCTCAATAAATCTCTCAGCACGTTCCATTTATGGGGTATTGCTGTTGGTCTGGTTATTTCCGGCGAGTATTTTGGCTGGAGCTATGGCTGGGGCACGGCTGGAACTTTAGGGTTTTTGGTAGCCACAGTTTTTGTGGCCGTTATGTACACAGCGTTTATCTTTAGTTTTACAGAACTTACCTGCGCCATTCCGCACGCTGGTGGGCCATTTGCCTATAGTTTTCGGGCATTAGGGCGCTGGGGTGGTTTGTTGGCTGGGCTTGCCACATTGGTGGAATTTATTTTTGCACCACCGGCTATTGCGTTGGCTATTGGTGCGTATCTGAATGTGCAGTTTCCACATCTTTCTCCAAAAGTTGCGGCATTGGGGGCATATTTGGTGTTCATGACACTGAATATTGTGGGGGTACATATTGCTGCGACATTTGAACTGTTTGTGACAATTGCAGCTATTATCGAGCTTCTTGTGTTTATGGGGGTCGTAGCTCCTGCGTTTTCATGGCACAACTTTCTTCAGAATGGCTGGGGTGTTGCACCTCATTTTGGCTGGGAAGCTATGGGCGGTATTTTTGCAGCCGTTCCATTTGCAATCTGGTTCTTTCTAGCCATCGAAGGCGTTGCCATGGCGGCAGAGGAGGCAAAAGATCCGCGCCGCTCTATCCCTATTGCATATATTGCGGGTGTGCTTACCCTTGTTTCATTGGCATTTGGTGTCATGCTTTTTGCTGGCGGTGTGGGGGATTGGCATACTCTTGCCAATCTGAATGACCCTTTGCCTCAGGCCATGAAGGCCGTAGTGGGCAGCAACAGCGGCTGGTTGCATATGTTGGTGTGGCTGGGACTGTTTGGTCTGGTTGCGTCTTTGCATGGTATCATCATGGGGTATGGTCGGCAGATCTTTGCATTGGCACGTGCTGGGTTTCTGCCTGCTGTATTGGGTAAACTGCATCCACGTTTCAAAACGCCTTATACGGCCACGTTGGCTGGTGGCAGCATCGGAATTGCAGCGATTTTTTCAGATGACATTATCTCTATCAATGGGCAGTCCTTAACGGCCACATTGGTAACTATGTCTGTGTTTGGTGCTTTGACCATGTATCTGCTGAGCATGATCAGCCTGTTTCGCTTGCGTCTGAAAGAGCCCGCTTTGTCTCGCCCGTATCGGGCACCGTTGTATCCGGTTTTGCCTGCAATTGCGTTGCTGGGGGCCATTATCTCACTTGTGGCAGTTATCTATTATAATCTGTCAATATTTTTCATCTATGTTGGGTTTATCGCGGTTATTACATGCCTTTTCATGGCCTTTTCGCGCAAACCACAGTCAGATTTTTAATGCTGCCAAATATTATACAGTAACGTATTGTTAGATTATATTTTATTGGTACGTTTAGTGCTGTGTTATAACGTTTGGGCATATTCCAAGCGTTATAACACTTTTTGTTTTTAATTTTTATTCTCGCGTAAATGAGAATGTAAATGCATCTCAAGCCTTGCATGTACTGTCGTGCAAAGGCATATAATCACGCAAAAGTGATCATGACACGACAAGATGCAGACTGCTATGCCGGAAGTTCCTAGAGCCCGGTAGCATTGTTGCGTTTCAGGCAAGCCAGATATGAATATAGTGTTTGACAAGCCGCAGATTTATGCAAGAAACAGGACTAAAATGATCTTGTTTGTGCGGCTTTGAATTGTATTCTGAATGGTTTGCATTGTTCAGGTAAAACATATGGTTTTTTGCAGGTACAGGGTGAGTAAGATGTTATTTTAAAACAGTATCTGCAAATGTTGGAGCAACGATTATTTCAAAATTTCTTAAAAGGATTCCCATATGAAGCGGGAAGTCAGTAGTTTAACCCATGCTGCTGTTGTGGGTGTGCTCATAGGGCTGTCAGGATGCGATCAGAAGGCATCTACCCCTGAAATGCCACCGCAAAGTGTGCAGATTCAGGTTATGAAAAAGCAGCCTGTTGCGGTGCATACCACTCTTCCTGGTCGTACGGATGCTTTTGAAATTGCACAGGTTCGCCCACAGGTTACAGGTGTTATTGAAAAGCGCCTGTTCCGTGAAGGTGCGGATGTTGTTGTTGGCCAGCAGTTGTACCAGATTGATCCTTCACGTTATAAGGCGGTGTATGACACGGCACGTGGGCAACTGGCAGAAGCCCAGGCAGCCGAAGTTACAGCGCGCGCCAAACTGAATCGCTATCGCGGGCTTGTGCAGTCTCATGCCATTAGCCAGCAGGATTACGATGATGCCGTGGCAGCGGAAAAGGAAGCGCAAGGGCGCATTCTGAACGCACAGGGGCAGGTAGAAAGCGCACAGGTGAATCTGGGCTATACAAAGATGTATGCGCCCATTTCTGGCCGGATCAGCCGTACGCTGATAACCGTTGGTGCGCTGGTAACAGCAAACCAGACAGACAATACGGCCATTATCACGCGGCTGGACCCTATATATGTTGACGTCAATTTGCCTGCCATCACGTTGCTGCGCCTTAAGCGTGAACTGGCAGAAGGACGTATTCAACGGCAGGAAGATGGTAAAGTTCCGGTAAGGGTCACGCTGGAAGATGGCTCTGTCTATGAACACACAGGCCAGATGGCGCTTTCTGAAGTGAATGTGGATACGGCTACGGCCACTGTTATTGTACGTGCCATTATGCCCAACCCAGATAAGCTGTTGCTGCCCGGTATGTATGTGCATGCCCAATTGGATGAAGGGATAGACCCCGCAGCCCTTATGGTGCCGCAGGATGCCGTAATACGGAATACACATGGTGATCCTCAGGTATGGGTTGTTAAACCCGATAACACGGTGGATCTACGCCAGATCACGACAGGGCAAACCGTTGGTACCAATTGGATTGTGACATCTGGGCTGAAGGAAGGCGAACGCATTGTTGTGGAAGGGCTGCAAAAAGTAATGCCCGGCGCCAAGGTTGATCCGCACGAAGAAGCCCCACAACCAGCAGCCAATGCCGCCAGCCCCGCAGATCAGAACTCTCAAAAGAGCCAGTAACCAGCATGAGCCTTTCACGCTTCTTTATTGATCGGCCAATTTTTGCGTGGGTGATCAGTCTTATTATTATGCTGGTTGGGGGGCTGTCTATTTTTCGGCTGCCTATTTCCCAGTACCCCAGCATTGCGCCGCCGCAAATTGCTATCAGTGTAACGTATCCGGGTGCTTCGGCTGATACGGTGAACGATACTGTGGTGCGCCCGATCTTGCAGCAGATGTTTGGGCTGGATCATCTGGAATATATTTCGGCTCAGTCCTACGCGTCTGGTCAGATGGAAATTGACCTGACCTTTGCGCAGGGAACAGATCCGGACATTGCGCAGGTGCAGGTGCAAAACAAGCTCCAGCTTGCGCAGCCCAAACTGCCAACGGAAGTTACTGCTCAGGGTTTGAGCATTACCAAAGCTGTTAAGAACTTCATGCTCGTGGTGGCCTTTATCTCCACCGATGGCAGCATGAACGGTGGCGATATTGCCGATTACGTGGCGTCCAATATTTCAGACCCGCTCAGCCGTGTTTCCGGCGTGGGTGACCATACGCTGTTTGGTTCTGAATACTCCATGCGTATCTGGATGGATCCGGCCAAGCTGTTTAACTATGGCCTGACGGTAAGAGATGTTGAAACAGCCATTCAAACCCAGAACATCCAGCTTTCATCTGGTGAACTTGGCGGTTTGCCGGCAACCAAGGGTATCCGGCTGGATGCCACCATTATTGGCCCGCAGCGTCTGACATCACCGGAAGAGTTTGAAAGAATTCTGCTGAAAGTGCAGCCTGATGGCTCGCAGGTGCGTATCCGCGATATTGCCAAGGTTGAGCTTGGCCCACAGACGTACAATACCAATTCCTATTATAATAATATGCCAGCTTCGGGCATGGCGCTTAAACTCGCGCCGGGCGCAAACCAGATTGCAACAGAAGCCGCAGTGCGTGCCCAGTTGCATGAGCTGGAACAGTTTTTCCCACCGGGTTTGAAAACTGTTTATCCGCTGGATACCGAACCGTTTATTACCCTTTCTATTGAGGAAGTGGTTGAAACACTGCTGGAAGCCATTGGTCTGGTCTTTTTGGTCATGCTGGTGTTTTTGCAGAACTTCCGCGCCACGCTTATTCCCACCATTGCGGTGCCCGTTGTGTTGCTGGGTACGTTCGGTTTGCTGAATGTGCTGGGCTATTCCATCAATACACTTACCATGCTGGCCATGGTGCTGGCTGTTGGTTTGCTGGTGGATGATGCCATTGTGGTGGTGGAAAATGTTGAGCGTGTGATGACGGAAAAGCAGCTTTCCCCGCGTGAGGCTGCCCGTGTTTCCATGGATGAAATTTCGGGCGCGCTTGTGGGCATTGTGCTGGTTCTGTCTGCCGTGTTCCTGCCCATGGCTGCGTTTTCTGGGTCTGTTGGGGTTATTTACCGGCAGTTCTCCATTACTATTGTTTCGGCCATGTGGCTTTCCGTGCTGGTGGCTATGGTTCTTACGCCAGCGCTGTGCGCCACTATGCTCAAGCCGGGGCAGCATGAAAAAACCAAAGGTTTGGCAGGGTGGTTTAACCGTAACTTTGCAAGGTTAACCAATGGGTATCTGGGTGGTGTAAACTATCTTCTGCGGCACTTTATGCTGGCAATGGGGGCTTTTGTTCTTATTACAGCCGTAGTGGTGGTTTTGTTCCTACGGGTGCCCGGTGGCTTTTTGCCAGATGAAGATCAAGGGCTGATTTTTGGGCAGATCACTATGCCGCCCAATGCCCCTATGGAAAAAACAGCCGAGATTAACCACGCTGTTGCAGATTATATTCTGAAGACGGAAGCTGATTCTGTTGAATCCGTTTATTCTGTAAACGGGTTTAACTTTGCCGGGCAGGGCCAGAACTCTGGTGCGTTCTTTATCCGCCTGAAAGATTGGTCTGTCCGTCCCAAGGCATCGCAATCTTCTGCTGCAATTGCCATGCGGATTATGATGCATTTCTGGGGGAGCCCCAAAGCGCAGATTCTGGCCTTTAACCCGCCAGCCGTTCTGGAGTTGGGTAACGCAACGGGCTTTGACCTTGAGTTGGAAGACCGTGCACATTTGGGCCATCAAAAACTTCTGGAAGCCCGCAACATGGTGTTGGGTATGGCGGCGCAAGACCCTAGCCTGCTGGCAGTGCGCCCCAATGGCATGGAAGATGCTGGCCAGTATCATCTGGATATTGACCGGGAAAAAGCAAATGCCCTTGGTGTGACAATTGATGATATCAATACCACTATTGAAGGGGCGTTGGGCTCTATTTACGTGAACCAGTTTACGCGGAATGACCGTGTGAAACAGGTATACATCCAAGGTGTTGCCAGCTCTCGCATGCAGCCGCAGGATCTGGATAAATGGTATATACGTAACTTTACGAACACATTGGTGCCGCTGAATGCCTTTGTAAGCGCCCACTGGATTTCTGGCCCGCAGAAGGTTGAAAACTATAACAGCTTCAATGCTTTTGAAATTTTGGGCCAACCCGCTGAGGGGTATAGTTCCGGGCAGGCATTGGCAACAATTACCAATATCCTGAAAAAGCTGCCCGCAGGTATTGGGTATGAGTGGACTGGTCTCTCTTTCGAGCAGAATGCATCGGGGTCTTCTACAGGTCCACTTTATGCTCTGGCCATGATTGTTATTCTGTTGTGTCTGGCAGCGTTGTACGAAAGTTGGGCTATTCCGCTGGCGGTTCTGCTGGTTATTCCGTTAGGGGTTGTGGGCGCAATTATTGCCACGTTGATGCGTGGCTTGGCGAATGACGTCTATTTCCAGGTGGGGCTCCTTACAACGGTTGGGTTGGCAGTTAAGAACGCCATTCTGATTGTTGAGTTTGCCAAAATGGGTTTTGAACAAGGCAAATCCTTGGAAGAGTCCGTTCTCACTGCTGCACGTGAACGTTTGCGCCCGATTTTGATGACATCTATTGCCTTTGTGGTGGGCGTATTTCCACTGGCTATTGCATCTGGTGCTGGGTCTGCTGCGCGTGTTGCCATTGGCACGGCCGTGGTGGGGGGCATGGCATCAGCAACGTTGCTGGCTGTCTATTTTGTGCCTGTGTTCTTTGTGGTTGTTCTTCGGCTTTTCAAGGTGAAGCGCATAAGCGAACGCACAGACCCGCACGCCCAGATTATGAATTCTGACGGACACGAGTAAAACTATGACGCATTTTTCCGTATCACGTCAGTCGCGTTTGTATCGTCAGGTTGCATGTTTTGCAGTGTCTGTCGGGCTTTTGGGTGGCTGCACCATGATACCCAAATACAAGCGGCCACAGCCGCCGCTTGCACAAACATGGGCAGATTATCAGCACACAGATAATGTCATGCTGCAAAAAGCAGCATCCGATATTGGCTGGCGGGACTTTTTTATAGACCCGCGTTTGCAACAGCTGATTACCATTGCTCTGCGTGAAAACAGAGATATCAGGCAGGCTGCGGCCAGCATTGTAGAAGCCCAAGGGCGTTATGATATCCAGCATGCTGGCCTATTCCCCAGCATTGGGGCAACGGGTGGGCCAATGTATCAGGCCCCATCTGATGCTGCGGGTTTGAGCTTTGCCCCGGGGTTGGATACCGATAAAACCAGCAATGGTATGGCGCGTGATCCGTTCCGTTTTTATCAGGGCGGTATTGGGTTTTCGGCTTACGAAATTGATATCTTTGGCCGTATTCGCTCCCTGAGCCGGGAAGCAGCGGAAGAAACACTTGCCCAGCGTGAAAACCTGCGTGGTGTTACCATCAGTATTATTGCACAGGTTGCTAATGCCTATATCGCATGGTTGGGTGATAGGCAGGCTGTTGCATTGGCGCAGAATACCTTAAGCAGCCAGAAAAGCACATTGCAGCTGATTCAGGATAAATATAACCACGGAGAAGCTGATTTACTGACTGTTCGGCAGTCAGAAACGCAGGTTGCGCAAAGTGCTGGTTTGCTGGCTGATTCTCAAAGAAAGGTGGAGCAGGATGAAAACCTTATCAGCTTGCTGATAGGTGCGCCTATTCCTGCAGATTTACCACCACCTTCTGATTTGGGGCAGCAAACTGTTCTGGCAGATGTGCCTGCTGGTTTGCCATCGGATCTGTTAAACCGTCGGCCGGATATTGTGCAGGCTGAACATGACCTATTGTCTGCGCAGGCGGATATTGGTGCGGCACGTGCTGCGTTTTTCCCGCGTATTACACTTACGGCGAGTGATGGTATTTCCAGCTTGCAGTTTCATAAGCTGTTTACATCTGCGGCAACCACTTGGGGTGTTAACCCAAACATCCAGATTCCCTTGTGGACATGGGGGCAGAATTCAGGAAACCTGAAAGCCTCCAAAGCGCGCCGGGATAGCAAAATTACGACGTATGAAAAAACAGTGCAGACAGCATTTCGGGAAGTAGCCGATGCGCTGGCTGGCAGAAAGGCATATCTGGATGAGCAGAAAGAAGTGGATGCCTTGGTAAATGCTTCGGGAGATGCTTATCGTCTTGCCAAAATGCGTTATGAGGCAGGAATAGATTCCTACTTAACAACTCTGGAATCGCAGCGTTCTTATTTACAGGCACAGCAAAATCAAATTTCGGTAGATGTACTCAGATATCAAAATCTGGTCACGCTTTACCGGTCATTGGGCGGTGGCTGGAAGGAAAAAGGATAATACAAAATTGCAAATAAAAAGCCGCCCCAAAGGGCGGCTTTTTACAGCATCATATGCAGCTTAAAGCAATTAGATTGCTTTAATGCTTACTGCAGATGTCTTGCCGTTACGGCCAGCTTCAAGCTCGTAAGAAACCTGCTGACCTTCGGTAAGGGTATGCATACCGGCGCGCTCAAGCTCAGAGATATGAACGAACGCGTCCTGTCCCCCATTGTCCGGCTGAATGAAACCAAAACCCTTTGTGGGGTTAAACCATTTTACGGTGCCTGTTGCCATAACAAGGCTCCTTTTTTACAACAGCGGTCGTGCACAAAATACACACGAAATCATAACTTTTAAGGAGAAAAACTGACGCAACATGCGCCGATGACTCAGATAAAAGCATCCGCTTGCGCTATCAATGTGCGCAAAACACAAGGAATGCAAGGATAAACTGAGGGGCACCCAAAATTAAATCATTATTTCTAGGCCAACAGGCTGTATAATAACGCTTTTTAGTATTTTTATTTTTGAATTTATAAAGTTAAACAAAACACCGGTATAAAATTTAATAAGGCATTATTTATGTGTCAGGATGGGGAGTGGGGCAGACGATCATTCCTGATATAGACGGAAGATCCCGCAGGCATGGGTGTATAGTCTGTGCGTAGAAGATTAACCACGCAGGACATGAACTTTTTTGGATCATGCACACCCCAGATAATCCAGCTATCAAAATAAATGGCTGGAGGTTTATTTTTAGGTAAATCAACGCATAAATCTCGATCATATCCATGCCACGGGTGGGCGGCGTAATCGGCCTCCCACGGAAGATACGCATGATATTTCTTTATGGGTAAACGGTGGGCCAGTAGATACACATCAGGGCTATACGGAACAGCTAAAATCCGTTCATCGGGGCGCGTATAGGTACGAATGGTTCTGGCAAAATCAACAGAGTCATTTTGCGTCAAGCGCCATCCGGTGGCGCGTCTTTGCTCCAGTGTTTGCCCCCAAGGGGAGGAAAGGGCGTGTTGGGAGGATAGAAATATTCCTCCAATGCTGCCGCATGCCAAGAGCGATAAAATATGAGGATGATTTTTTAAGCAAGCTGAGATCATCAAGCTTGCCAAAGCAAAAGCAGCCATAAGGAAAGCCCCATTTTGAAAGCCATCCATGCCTCGTATCTGAAGTGTCATGAGGCCGCAGAGAGCCAGAAGGGCACAAATCTTATAGGTGCTTTTCCAAACAAGAAGAATACTACCAAGACCGATGGTGATGACAGCCAGGGTTTCTATAATGCGAGCGGGCGTAAAGGAAAGCTCCATGCCATGTAAAAAGGCATCTACGCCAAAAGGTATGTAATGCGCGTACCATTTCTGGTTGGCGATAATATGGAAAGCAATCATGCCTCCAATATCACCATAGAGAATGAGCCATAAGGTCATTACCAAAAAGGCGCAAAAGCCTCCCAGTGTAACTCCTTTTATAGTTTCTCTATAAGTTGCATGACTAAATACACCAATCACACACGGAATAACGTAAAAGAACAGAGCAAGTGGGCCAAATGCATAAGCCGCAAAAGGTAAAAGCGCTGTAGCAAAACCACCGCAAAAAGCCTGAGACATAGAGACCGGTCTGTTAAGGCACAGTGGCACCACAAAAGTAGCCATACTGATAACAGTTAATGCACCACCAATGGGCCAATAACTATCCAGGTTAAGGCCTTGTACAGTCCATACAGAGGCAATACTTCCCAGCCACATGGCAGTGGCCAGATAACGCTGCCAATTAAAAGTAAAAAGAGGTGTACAAAAAATGGCCAGCCCGGCAAGGCTGGCCATAAAGGTAGAAACAAACCGGAAAACCCAGAGGTATGAAACACCAGCTACAGGGCCAAGTATCCACGAAAGCATGAAAACAAGAGGCCCATGCGCATCAATATAGTCCCGATAAAGCCGATCACCATGTTGCATGGCGAGAACACCTAAAAAGTGTCCGGATTCATCGCTAAAAGGCAGGCCGCCAAAGCCTTCTATATTTCTGAATATGAAAAAACTGATGCAGATGGAAAATAGAACCAGCGGAGTTATCAACCTATTGGTAACGCGCATGTTGGCTCTATTTTCCGTGCGTTTGTTTATGCGGAAAAAGTATCAGAACTCCGCAGAGAAAGTGAAGTGATAAACACGTGGCAACCCTGCATACAAGCTGGATGCAGCACCAGATGTACCACTTGGTGCGCCTGTATAAACAGAGGCCCAGTAGCGTTCATTGGTTGCGTTGCTTACCCCAAAACGCACAACCCATGGAAACTGCGCCACATGGAAGGCGTAGCGCGTGCCTAGATCCAACGTGGTGTAGGATCCGGTATGGAGTGTGTTGGTAACATTTGCTGCACGGTTGCCCATGTAATGAACATTGGCATTAAAAGCCCAGCCAGATGCGAATGATCCCATGGAAGCTGGTAGGCGGTAATCCAGCAACATATTGGCCTGCAAAGGTGCTGCGCCAACAATTTCCTTATTGTTCAGTGAGGAAGATGCAGCATGCACCAGTTCTGCATCCAACCATGTCATGCCAGCAAGTACAGAAAGGTTAGGTAGGACTTCGCCAGAAATCTGGGCTTCCACACCATAGTTCCGCTGCGTGCCGCCATATTGATAGGTCTGGCAGTTGGTCATGGCCGCGCAGCCAGCGTTTGGATTCCGTGCGGCAACATACATTGCGTAAGGTGATGTCATACGGAAACCGGCAACGTTAAACTGCATTGTTTTATAACGCAGTTTATAACCCACTTCATATTCTTCAGAATGCGCAATGGGCAGCGCCATGTTGGTATTGGTGTAGCTTGCACTGTTAGGGGTAACAGGCCCAGCTTCAACAGAACGACCATAAGTGAAATAGATGGTCTGGTTATCTGTTGGTTTATACATCACGCTGGCTGTCGGGCTGAAAGCTGCTGATGTATCAAATGTTTTTCTCAGAGGTGTTTTGGAATTAAGCGCACTTTCCTGATTGATCCAGCTCCAGGCAAGGGTGCCCATAACAGACCAATGTTTGTTAATGCGCATGGTGTCACCAATAATAAAAGACTGGCTGGTGACACTGCTGGATTTATAGCGCCCATGATAATAAGGCTGTGTGCCCTTGGAGGGGGAGGCGCCGTAAAGGTTATATACCCCCAGGTTCTGCGCGCTTGTTACAGCTCCTGTAGGGTTGTAATTGCCCATCATGTAGCCGTTGGTGCCAATCACCAGATCATGCTGCAAGGGGCCAGTGTGAACACGTCCGTTAAAATAGGCCATGTTACTGCCTACACGGAAATCATTCGCCGTCGTTGTGGCTGTTGCTTTGGAGCTGAACCAGCCATCGCTGCCTCTCAGACCGCCACAGGTTTTACTGCCATCGCACAGCGTATCTGCTACGCCAAAGGATTGTCTGGCGGCATCCTGGTACAGCCCGCCCAGCGTGAAGCTCCAATCCTTGTTGATCTGGTGCTTGATTTTGGCAAGAAACGTATTGGTTTCCATATTGTAGCCGCTCCATTCAGGAGCAAGCCGCTTGCTGAGATCCGGCGCTTCAGGAAGCTTATCTCCGCCTACGCCGGTTGCAAGAATGCCAAACCCGGGCGCAGTGCCGCGCTGGTCAAAAGTGTAGTGGCTGGCATCAATTTCGATAACCGTCTTGTCATCAAGGTGGATATCAAAATCACCGCTAACCATTTCGCGGCGGACCATACTGCCTTGTGTATAAGCCGTGCCATTAGCATGCAGCATGTTCAGGCGGTAACCAAACCAGCCGTTTCGGCCTAAACGCCCAGAAATATCACCATTCACAGTTGGCGTGCCGATGGAATCCACACCAACGGAAAGGCGTTCAGTACGCCGATCTGTCGGGCGTTTCAGAGTGTATTCAAAAACACCGGCTGGGTTTTCTGGTCCATACATTGCGCCAGCCAAGCCGTTAAGAACCTGCAGGTTATCTACCCATTCTGCCGCATAAGGTGTGGTGGCAACAACGTTTAGACCATCAAGGCGAGAGTTGGAGATAACATCAGCTTCAAACCCACGGGATTGAGGGCGAGATGTGTTGGGGTCCCCGCGAACTTCCAGCTGCACGGATGGAAGATATTGCGCCATATCATTGAGGTTGCGGATCTGCTGGTTTACCACAACATCATGCGGAACACCCATAACAGAATAGGGTGTATCCAGAGTATCTCGGTTACCTAATGGACCAAGATAAACAATTTTGTTCATGTATTTGGCGGCGGTGCCATCTGCGGCATGGTGACCATGAACATTCACGGTTTCACCATTGGAGCCATCCAGTATCCCCGCAATAGGGGCTGCGGTGGCCTGTTTTTTGGGTGCGGCTGTTTTGATGGCAGTTTGTTTATTGCCTGTAGGCAGGTTTGTAGAAGCAGGCGTTGCAGCCAGTGCCGAGGTTGTCAACAAAAGGGCGCCAAACGTTCCGGCGGCGCAAAAAGTATGGAAACGATCGTGCATAGATCTGGCAGGTCCGGGGTTAAAGTAAAATTAAAGGGGTGAGCCTCTTTTGCCGGGCCTGATATCAGTTTGTCTATATATATTGGTACATAAATCTGTATATGCATAAATATGGATGGAGAGTGATGCCAAAATAATACAGTTATGCGGAAGAGGCTGCAGCGCGCTAAGAGATGCAGCCTTTTTATTTAAGGTTTTGCTTTTGCAGCCTGCTTTAGAGTTTATGGGCGGCAATGCCGCAATAACAAACAGGCTCCACATACAAAGTAGAGCCTGTTTGAAAGAATTATTACGCCAGTTTATCAGGCAGAACGTTTGGTATCCACGTTTTGATGATTGATCAAAAAGGGACCAGCCGCACGAAGAGTGATAGACAAGATGCCAATATTGCCGGGGGAGAGATAGCCCTCCAAAGGGAGTTCAGCGTTACCATTGGTCCATGCACAATCAGTCCAATCGGTATCATGCCAACCATCTGGTTTTTGGGCCTGAAGATGAGCCGTGATTTTATGTTGTTGTTGTGCCGACAGCAAAAGCACATCGCTCACAGCAACACCCATAAGACGACGGTCATCTACAAATGGCCCGATAACGTCTGCTGGACGGTTGGCACGCGAAACAATGCGTACGGAATGTGTATTGGCTGGGAGCATGAAGTTGTAGCGCTTCCCATCCTGCCGGATAGGACGGAGCATGGTTTCGTTGTCTGTTATGAGATGCAGATACGGATCATCTGTGCGTTCAGAAGATGTTATGGGCGTTTCGGAAAAATTATTGCGTGCTGCTAGTTTGTGGAACAAGGGTTCAACAAAAGCACGATCCACGCATAAAGGTGCTGCGGCATCTTTTTCCCAATCACGACGAGTGCTACCAAAAGGGATCACTGTTCCTTCCTGATGGAACACACGGCGGTTCCCTGTATCCAGATAACTTTCTGTCAGCATGCCATCAGCAGTTATGACAGAGTGCTGCGCAGTTTCCACGTGGTAGTAATCGTAAGAAGTGATGGATTTATCGTAAAAAATGGAAACTCCATTTACCAGCATACGCGCGGGCACAAATTTACCATCAAAGAACAAGCAGTGTTCGGCAGTAATCAGCATATCCTTATAAGGTACGCCATCTGCAATAGCATTTTTGCACACACGTACAGGATACCCAGCTTCATCATCAGGTAAATGAGAACGAACGCTGCATTGAGCTTTTCCTACCCATACCACTGGGCGTGTGATTTTCTGTTGGGTGTTGCTGTCATAGGCAATAACTTCATCACCAGTCAGAAGGTTTTCGACAGCAACATCTCCTTTAGGAGTGCGGATCATACTTCCACGCAAGAAGCAGACCTCATAAATCAGGTTGCCATCATCGCCAACAACCAAGGCATTGCCGTGCTTCGATACACCATCAATAGTTAAACCTATGGAGTGGCCATTTTTCAGGTTAATCCATATTTTATTACGGCGTGTCGTCAGTTAAGCAGGATGATGATTGAGGCGAACTGCACGGCTGCGAGGAAGGTCGATTTCAGTTTATCGTAGCGGGTTGCGATAGCGCGAAACTGCTTGAGTTTATTGAAGAACCTCTCAACAAGGTTCCGTTCGCGATAGAGAGAAAAATCGGTTTTCCGTCGTGTCGTTCTGTTGCGTTTTGGCGGGATGACCGGGGTAATCCCGCGCTGTATCAGCCGATCGATCAACCTGTCCGCGTCATACGCCTTGTCAGCAAGGAAAGCATCCGGTTCGATGTTTTCCAGAAGTGGTTCTGCCTGGGTGATATCGGCATCCTGTCCCGGTGTGATGCCGAGTTCCACTGGATTGCCCAGAGCGTCGCAGATGGCATGGATCTTTGTAGTTAGCCCGCCTCGTGATCGTCCGATGGCCTGATCCGTGCCCCTTTTTTGAGAGCTCCGGCACTATGCTGATGCGCTCGGACAATTGTGCTGTCGATCATCATGTATTCGTTGTCGTAATCAGCGGCCAGATAACGAAATATCCGTTCGATGACGCCGCTTTCACACCAGCGGCGCAGACGCCGGTGCACGTTTTTCCAGTCACCGAAACGGGCAGGAAGGTCGCGCCATGGAATACCCGCGCGATAGCGATACAGCACCGCCTCCACGAACAGACGGTTGTTCACCGCAGTGCCGCCGACATAGCCTTCTCGACCAGGAAGAAGATCCTTTATCCGCTCCCACTGGTCATCGCGTAAACTATAGCGCCGCATCTGTCTGTCTCCCCAAAAAATGGGAAAACAGTCAGCACACGCAGACACAAAGTACAACCCTCACGTGCCACTCTCAGGGCTTAACTGACGACACGCCGTAGCACGCAAATTGAAAGCTGGCCATGGAATGCGTATCTTCCGTTCTGAAAACGAAAATTTCTATCCCTTTTCTGACTAAGGTTTCTGGTAAGTCAGCATCGCAATTTGAATTGGTTGTTGAAGGGTGGTTTGGGTCTACTTAATGCTGCTTTAGAGCACTTGAACGAAGGCTCTGAATGAATGGCATGAATGCATTGTGGCCCGGTGTTTTCATACAGCGTGAATGTTTGGTTTCAGGAAAAAATATCATTGTCCAAGTCATCTTGGAATAAAATAATCTGGTTGTAATCTTCCATGAATTATAAACTACCAATGCTGGCTTTCGGTCATCTCTTCTTGATAGCTGACTATTTACATCGCCTCTCAAAGCTGCCTGTCTGCTGCAAAAAATGAGTAAACAAGCAATAATTCCCTTCGTGCGTGACGTAAAAGGGTTCGCATAAGCTTCCTCATTACGGATAGGGCCACAATCGTGCCGAATTAGTTGCTTGAGGCGAGGCACTAAAGTCGATAACTTACGCAGATGATATGATCGCTAACCGCGTGTCCCGATAACAGCTATTTTTTTCCTTACGCATATAGCAGGTATCATTACGGCTCAGCTTTCGTGACTGTTTAAAGGAGCAACGGTCATGAAGAACCACAAGACGGTAAGAATGCTGGTGTGCTGGAAGGATGTTGTTTTATAGCGACCTGGCGCTTCGAAGATATTGGCTTCCGGGTGAGTAAAGTGGACAGTCGCTTAATTTCCTGACGGGCACTATCTTTTTCGGGTTGGTGTACCATATTCCACTGCTGGATCCGTTGAGCTCTGGCGTCGACCAGTCTGTCAAAACGGGATGAAAGCCAGACATTAAGCGTTGCCTGATCGGCCATGGCTGAGAATTCGGCATCATGCCTCTTGCGGAACGCTTCAAGGGCCGGTCTGTCATTTTCTGTCACACTGCTCCGGAGTGGTGTGGCTGGTGTTGAGCGCAGCCCGACAATATGCAGCAGCGTTTGCACGACAAAGCGGAGAACTTCCAGAAATTCCAGTAAAAGCCGGTCACAAATCTTTTCGAGGCGTCTGCTCTTTCCGTTCATACGAAGCCAGACGCTTTTTTGAGCCCTCGTCCACGCCTGTTTTGCCGAATGATAACGGTTAAAGCTGTCTCTGAGCTGCCTCTGGTAGGGCGTGAGCTGCTTGTGCCATTTCGCAAGAGTGGCATCCCGTTCCAGAGCAGCCCAGCCTGTTTCCGGAGCCTGCTGGTCAAGAATGGCTTGTTGCAGAGCAATGGCGTCTCTGATTTTACGGTGGAAACGCGCCTCTTCGGCCCTTATGATACGGAGAGGGGGTTCGGGGAGGTGTGGCTCTGTCGCTGGCGTATTAACCTCGGACATGCGCTTAAGCCAGAGTTCGGTTTGCCATTTGTTCATTTGAGGACGTTTGGTAACGTGGCGTTTGCTGAGGACTGGCAGGGTGTCAGAGGCTTTGGGGATAGGGTATTCATTGTAAAAGTCTGCGGTTGTCCGGCGGATTGGCAGATGGGTGCTCTTGATATCCATCTCCGGCTTGCTAACAGTCTGTTGCTGCTCTTCTGCAAGAAGTTTCCTGAACTCGGCTACCCTGACTTTTGTCAGGCGGATAAAGCTGCCAATCAGTTTTCCGTCCTGATTTTCAATGATATGCGCTCCGGGCCGTCTGTCTCTCCGGTCCCCTTCACGCATGGTCAGACCATGCTCGACCAAAGCTATCCGAAAGGCTTTCAGGTTATCTGATTGGCTCCAAAGGGACCGTATGACGGAAAGAATGGAATGTCACCGCGTCTGGCAGGCCAAGGCGTTTTTTGTGTTTTGAAAATGATCTGGCAAAGTTATCTCCTCGTTCACCTGATGCTGAAACAGTCAGATCAGGAAAGAGGTATTTTTCATCACTGTTCTCAAGCAGATTCAGCCCTTCCATTCTGAGCAGGTTGGAGTGAATGGGAATGATCCGTGTTCCCGCTGCCGTTTTGGGTGACCAGTTATCTTCCGTATGTGGTCTGACATGGAAGCAAGGAATAGTGTCGACGCGGAAATCTCACAGAAGGGTTGTACATCGGGTTAGATTATGAAAAAGTCTGTTTTGCACAAAAGAAATTTCCATAATCATCAAGAAAACCCGATGCAGACAGAGTGTAGCGCAGGCGCGTATGAGTTTCCAGCCTCCTGTGGACGGCGTGTTGTGGCCCGTTTTGACGGGGGTCGCATGAGTTCGGATGGGGGCGTCATTCTGGTGAAGCAGGCTGATGACATTCTGGGTCTCAGCCGCCGCTTTGCTGCCTGTTTTCGCGATAAGCGGCATCCCGGCTTTGTGGAATACCGGGTTGAAGACCTTGTCCGTCAGCGGATCATGGGCCTGGCACTGGGCTATGAAGATCTCAATGATCACGATGCCCTGCGGCATGACCTGATCTTTGGTCTGGCCTCGGGTCGTCTGTCAGGAGGCCGGGCAAACTGCGCAGCATTGGCTGGCAAATCTACACTGAACCGGTTGGAGCGCAGTGGGCACAAGGCAGATCGTTACTGTCGCATCATTGCTGATCATGAGGCCCTGGCTACCCTGTTCGTCACGCTCTTCCTTGACCAGCATGAGCACGCACCTGCCCGGATCGTTCTGGATGTGGATGCCACCGATGACCGTATCCATGGCCATCAGGAAGGCCGCGCCTTTCATGGATATTACGGCCATAACTGCTATCTTCCCCTGTATGTCTTCTGCGGGGACCATCTCCTCAGCGCTACCCTGCGCACGGCAGACAGGGACCCGGGGAAGGAAGCACTGGCAGACATCCGCCGGATCGTGGAGCAGATCAGGAGCCGTTGGCCTCGGGTGCGTATCCTGGTGCGTGGGGACAGCGGTTTCGCCCGGGACAGTCTGATGACATGGTGCGAAGACAACCACGTTGACTTCCTGTTCGGGCTTGCAGGCAACACCCGCCTGTATGACCGGATTGCCTCTTTGTCCGCTGAGGTTCGTGACGAAGCCGCCACGACAGGCAGAGCTGCGCGCGGCTTTGCCTCCTTTGACTGGATCACAAAGGACAGCTGGACGCGCCGCAGGCGGGTCGTGGCCAAGGCCGAATGGCGCCACGGCAACCGCTATCATCGCTTCATTGTCACCACGCTACCGCAGGGAATGTCCGACCCTCGCCATCTCTACGAACAGATTTACTGCGCACGCGGGGATATGGAAAACCGCATCAAGGAATGCCAGATGGATCTGTTCTCAGACAGGACCTCGTCCCACACCATCCGGGCCAACCAGCTCCGGCTGTGGTTCTCGGCCGCAGCCTATGTCCTGCTGACCGCTCTGCAAAGACTGGCCCTTGGCCAGACCAGCCTGGAGACGGCGACCTGTGGCACCATACGCGCACGACTGCTCAAAATCGCGACACGTGTAACGCTCAGCGTCCGTCGGATTGTCCTGTTCATGCCGGACATGTTCCCCTGTCAGCACGAATTCGCCCTCGCTCATGCACGATTGCGAAGGCTCCGGCAGGCCATCTGAAGAAACAGACAGTGCACAGACCACATAGCTTCCACCAACACTGCCTTCTCAGGCCGTGACACCCTCACTGCGTTCAGAACCCGCCGCCAGAAGCAGAATATCGTCAATATTCCAGATCGGGCTCCTGTGGGATGACTGAATTCTACAAAATGACCCGAAATTGCCTCAAGTGTGAGATGGGGTGGTTGCCGTCCTCCCCGCACGGCATCGCAATGTGCCAGAATGGTCGTTGGAAGAAACGACTGCGCGAAAGGACGGCAGATGAAGGATACAGTGATAGGCGTTGATCTGGCAAAGAACATTTTCCAGGTTCATGGAGCTTCGCGTGCGGGCGAGGTGATGTTTCGCAAAAAGCTGCGTCGTCAGCAGTTTATGCAGTTCATGGCCACGCAGCCGCCTGCTCTGGTCGTTCTTGAAGCGTGCGGGAGCGCGCATTACTGGGCTCGCGAACTGGCAGGAGCTGGTCACGAGGTCAGAC
This sequence comes from Acetobacter sp. A11-2, assembly GCF_040208445.1. Lineage (NCBI taxonomy): Bacteria > Pseudomonadati > Pseudomonadota > Alphaproteobacteria > Acetobacterales > Acetobacteraceae > Acetobacter > Acetobacter sp. A11-2. The sequence goes on along the minus strand of NZ_CP157843.1, from coordinate 2,658,966 downwards.
TGATCGCTCCGCAGTATGTGAAGCCTTTCGTGAAGCGCCAGAAGAACGATGCTGCTGATGCGGAAGCGATCGTCATTGCGGCCCGGCAGCCGGAAATGCGCTTTGTCGAACCACGCACTGAAGCGCAGCAGGCGCGTGGCGTTCTTTTCCGGGCCCGGCAGCGTCTGGTGCACCAGCGCACGGAACTGGTGAATGCCCTGCGTGCCGTTCTGTATGAATTCGGTCTCGTCGTGCCACAGGGGATTGCGCATATCAGACACATTGAAACCATGCTGGATGAGGCGGTTCTGCCAGAGGCTGTGAAGCAGGAATGCCTTGATCTGCTGCGACAGATTTCGGAGCAGAGTGTGCGGATTGATGTCAGAACAAAGAAGATCAGGATGCTTGCCCAGGAAAGTGAAAACACCTGCAGATTGCAGAGCATGCCTGGAGTGGGTCCTCTGACCGCTCTTGCGATTGAAGCTTTTGCGCCTGACCTGCAGAGCTTCCGGCGCGGGCGCGACTTTGCTGCGTGGCTGGGGCTGGTGCCCCGTCAGTTCTCATCTGGCGGAAAGGAAAGGCTGGGGAAGATATCAAAAGCCGGGCAGGCTGATATCCGCAGGCTTCTCATCATGGGCGCCATGACCCAGGTGAACTGGGCCAGCCGTAAGGCCCCTGCACCGGGAAGCTGGCTGGCACGGATGCTGGCCCGCAAGCCCCGTATGCTGGTAGCCATTGCGCTGGCCAACAGGATGGCACGAGCCATCTGGGCCATGGCAACAAAACAGGAGGATTATCGGGATCCGGCCCTGTCCCTGGCAGCCTGAGCGATGGCTCGGCTCCCGCGGATGGAACCGGTAGGGGTGTGAGAGGGCGATGACCTGAATGGGCGCATGATCGTTTGATCCGGATCGGAAAAACCAGTGGATTTCTCTGTGCTTTAAAGCACGCCTGTGAGATTTGGATCTGATCCGCTGATCACCATACCGGCCAGTGGCTTCTGAAAGGCCACATCAACAGGCATTACAGAAGACCGCACACGATCACACGTCAATATTGGTCAGAAAACTCTTGCATAACGGACGGTAACCACAGAAGAAATCCGCGTCGATGACCTCAATGTCCTGTCTTCGCAAGTTGCAGATTTCACCCAGCCTCATACCGGTGAACATGCCTATGGTAATAATGCCTGCCCATGGGTTCTTGTCTACAAGATCACGCTGGACAAGATGGCTCCAGAGTGAAGACATGCGTGAGAAGTGGTTTTTGACTGTTTTCCCGCTGACAGTTTCTTGTCCCTGCTCCTGTGCCTGAGCGATCACCATGCGTAAGGGGAGAACAGTTTTTCCTTTGCCATGCGTAGCGGGCAGGGAGGACAGAAGGTCGAAGAACTCACCGGCCACCGTGCCCGTGATGTGTCGAATGGGTTTGTCGCCGAAGGCCTCAATAAACAGATCAATGGTCTTACGAGTGGCTTTGAGCGTGTCGGGGCTTTTGGTGGTGTCTGAATAGATGAATTTTTCGGCCATGACAGACAGGCGAGGAGAGGACGGTTTAGCTGGGGCAGGCTTTTCTTCTGCGTCCACTTCCTCAAGAGGGGGGGAGATGATGCCGGAAGGTTTCCAGCCTGCTGGGCCAGTGCCTGATTGCTGCGAATATCCACAATCATAGCTGCAAGTCGGTTTGCCTCCCCCCGAAGCATTTCTTTCTCTTTAGTGCTTACGGCTGAGCCTGTTTTGAGGCGCTGGCTGAGAGATTCCAGTCGCGTCTGTATGGCAGCAAGGTGATCCCTGCTCTGTTGGAGGAAGGCGCTTTCTTTTTGAACCTGTGCCAGCATCTCCATCGCATGACGGGCTTTCTCAGCCTTTTGCTCCAGTGCGTGGCACTCTTCTGCGAGGGAGAGAGTGGTTTCCTGATCCCGGATCATCTGGGTTTGCAAGGCCAGAAGCTCTTGCAGAAAAGTAGGGGAAGCCTGTTCGTCCAAAGTCCGGGCCTTATGAAAGAAGTCGCCTGTACGCGCATACAGATCAGCAGCTCTTTCGCGGACGATCAACTTTTTATCGGTGCGCAGGGAGAGGGAGATTTCAGACCGGCCCAGAAGGGCTTTGAGGTCCTGCGGGATGGCACGGCGGAAGTGGTAGTGTGAGCCAATGAGTCGGAGCATCTGCGTTTCCCATTCTGGGAAGACAAACGGGAAAATCCCGCAGACCCGTCAAATTCTTATTTTACTGTTATATTTCAAGAGGTTAGTGGTGCGAACTGCGGGACTCGAACCCGCACGCCCTTTACGGGCTGGAGATTTTAAGTCTCCTGCGTCTACCATTCCGCCAAGTTCGCGTAGGTGCAATGGGTGCATCTAAAGTAGTTGGAAGCGTTTTAGCATGGTCGGCAAGAACTGCAACAGGATGTTTATCGAACAGCCTGTAAAATAGCCCCAAAATGTCGCAGCCAACTTTCTGCTTGCTGTCTATGAGGGGTTAATGTGTCAACCATTTTCCAGAATTGGAGACTATGGTTCATATGCTGTAGATGGCTTAATTCATGGGCAATCAAATAATGGCGTACAAAAAATGGTGCCATTACGAGCCGCCAAGACAACATGATACGCCCAGAAGAAGAACAACTGCCCCAGCGGCTTGATGTGTCACGAATATCCAGGCGTGTAGGGTGTAGCCCGACAGTTTGGGCCATCTGGTGTATTTCTTCAGCGAGAACTTTGGTTGCGTATTGTTTGAGAAAGTCTTCTACCCGGCGGGCAAGAAAAGAGGGATCTCCACTTACAAAAAGGCACTCATTTTCTAGCCATGCACCTCCTTTGCGATCAGGCGCATGGCAAATGAGATAATCTTTGTCTTGAATGGAAATGTTTGAGCCAATTGTAAAGCGCGGCGTCTGTACTAATTTTTCAAGTCGCGTTGTAATCCAGTGTGCTTGTTTATGTAAAAATGCCAAGGCCTGTGTGTGCGGAAAATTTTTTGGTAAAGTAACAAGCACAGCCTGTTCTTTTGCAGAAATGCGTATGATGCAGCGCTTGGCTTTTGTTGAAATGTGCCAGATTATTTTTGCAGCACCATACCCTTGCAACATTACATGGTCTGGCCAGGAGGAATTCTCTTTACAATTCAAGAAAACATCCTTTCTGGGTAAAGATTTTTACTAAGATTCCTCAGCAGGAAGGCCAGGCCAACTGACAATGTAGTCTTCCAGTGTACCTGCACGTCTTTCACTTACGCAGCGTCCTGCAGCAGATTCACCGGCAGCGATAACAGATTCAGCAGTATGCGTCAGCAATGGGTGCCATTGTGGCAGGCCTCGACCTTCTGAAAGGCGGCGATACGCACAGTCTGGTGGCAGCCAATCAAGTTCAGGAATCATTTTTGGTGTCAGGGTAATACAGTCTTGCACTTTACGGTGGCGTTGCGCGTAGTCAGTGCATTGGCAGGTTTTCACATCTAGCAGGCGGCATGCAACGGATGTGTAATGCAGTTCTTCTGTGTCATCATCACGCAGTTTATGCAAACAGCAGCGCCCACAGCCATCGCACAGGCTTTCCCATTGCTCTGTGCTCATTTCTGCAAGTGGAGTGGTTTCCCAAAAAGGTTCTGTCATTGTGCAATGCCAAAAAAGAGGGAGAGAAAAACGCTTGTGAATAAAGGTTTTTTAAGAAGAGGCCAGATAATGAGCCGTAGGCAGGTGCTGCGGTTGGCTCCTAGCTCATGCGCTGTTGGTCCCCATGCTTCTGGTAGGGTTTGAAGTTTAGCCAGCGGCCAGAGGGCAAGTAGAGGCAAGCTTAAAGCGCCCTGTAAAAAAGGAGTATAGGATGCGTTGGTGATAACGGGCAGGAAAATACCCAGAACTGATGTAGGAATAAACAGCATAAAGAATGAAATATAAAAAATACGCCCAGCATGTGTGGCAAATGCCAGAATAAGCAGAACAAACATCAGAAATATGCTTGTCATACTTATGCTGACAAATCCCCACAAAAAAGAATAAGGCAACGCGATGTGCATGAGAGAAGGGATCACTTGCGAAGCGCCCATTGTTCAAAATGTTCTGCAATGATGTTTAAGTGATTTATCCAAAAGATATCATCAACAACAAGCGGAGCCGCCAGGTGGCGTAAGTTGTTATCTACGGCCATATCTCTCATGGAAGGCAGAGATGGCCATGCATTGGAAAAAGCCTGTTGCTGCTGTGCCTGATCAAGCCATGATACAAAACTGAGTGCGGCAGCGGTGGAGGCGGAGCTATGAGGCACCCCCCATCCATAGCGTATCTGCAGGCGTTGCTGCCAGCATATGCCAAACCGTTTGGTGTCTCCTACGGTTGTGTTCAGCATTTCTCCTGTGGGGGCCAGTCCCATCAGGGCACCGCCACTTTTTAAAATCTGTCCGGCTTCTTCCGGGGTGGACCACCACACAATGTAAGGGCGCAACTGATCCAGTTTTCGGAAGGCGCGCATTAACCCGTCTTGGGTATTGAGTGTGCGGTACACCATTTCAGATGGTACACCATCAGCCAGCAGGGCAATTTCCAAGGTTGTGCGTGGGTCACGTCGTAAGCTGCGGCGCCCCGGGTGGCGGGCAACATCCCAAAAGTCACCCCAGTTGGGGGGCGTATCAAAACGTGAGCTATCCCACGCAATGGCATAATCAATGCTGGTTGAATAGTTAGGTTCTGCGGCATCTTCCGGTAAAGGGGCAAGCAAGCCTGCGCTGCCACCTAGCGCCAGACTGCTATTTTCCATCATGACGGCAGCCCAATGTTTGGGATTGGTTTTTTCCTGCTGCTGAAGAGCGGTGAGAGATCCGTCCCACCCGGAAGTTATGATGCGATGATGTGTCTGACGCGTATATCCGGCAAAAAGGATTTTTTTCTGTGTCTCACAAATCTTGCCCGAGAATGTCAGAACCCTTAGGGCGGCGTCTGTATGCGCAACCGCGTGTTTACGTGCAGAGCGTGCCAGAACCGTGTGGGGAGCAAGAGAGATTACACCGCCGCCCAACCCAGCTAGCAGGGTTTTCCGTCGGGAGATGGTCCCGCTAGAAGGCTCTTGTTTCTGAGAGTGGGGTGACGGAGTCCCGCTGGAGCGACCGTGCAGGAAAGAAAAAGAAAACAGGGTAACCTCGCGCATATAGTGCAGCCAGATGAAGGCAGGTTAGTTTAGCCTTATTTTGCATCCATCGGAAAGGCGATAGCGTTCTGTGGTTGCCAGGCCAAGATGGCTTTGTTGCCTGGGCGTAGCTCACGCGGCAAATGTACCAGTGGCCGGTGGGCTATAATTTCTGTTCCATCCAAAGTGCGAAAGCGCATGGCAATGGCGTGGCCAATGTGGTGGGCCGAAACAAGAGTGCAGGCAATATCAGTTTTGTCTTCTATTTCAAACCCGCCAGAGCGCGGAAATAAAACAGAAAGACGGTCTGGCAGGATACAGATGCTGGCAAGGTCATTTTCTTCCAGATTGTAATCGGCCACAGCCTCTACTGTCTCGCCTGATGGTAGGCGTAGTTCGGCAATGTCATCTTCTATAAGAAGTACCTTGCCGCTGATAACATTGGCATCGCCAAACTGTTCCGCCACGCTCAGGCAAGCTGGGCGGTTTAGAAGGGTGGCAACATCTCCTATTTGTAACAGGGTGCCATTTTGCATAATGCCAATCTGGTCTGCCGCCATCATGCAATCCTGCTTCTGTCGTGAAAGCAGTAGAATGCTCAATCCTATGGCATGGCGTAACCGGTCCAGAAACGTGATTGCACGCCGGATGGTTGGCTGATCCATTTTTTCGAAAGGCTGGTTCAGAACCATAACCTCAGGCTGTGTAATCAGGGCACGGGCGAGCTGTGTCCGAAAGATCTGTTCTGCATTGAGTGTGCGTGCCGGTTGGGCGCGCAGGGCTTCCAATCCGGTTAGGGCCAGTATTTCAGCCCCGCGGTGTGAGACCTCAGTTTTATGGAGTGTGCCATTGGCGCGGAGGGGCAGGAGAATATTGTCCAAAACGGAAATATGCGGAAACAAGGGCGCATGCGGGCCTATTGTTGCCAGTTTTTTATGGCCTGATGTGCCTAAGTTATATGGTGTGCCATTAATTTCTATCTGCTCAACCGTGCAGGGGCGTCTGCCGGCCAATGTTTCTGCCAGATAGGTCAGATCCTCATTGTCCTGCCCGATTCCCAGTATGGCTGTGCAGCTTCCCGCCGGTAGAGAAAGCGTGAGGGGTTGTGCGTCGTGAAAGAACGCTAGATTGTGAACCGCCAGTGCTGTGGATGAGCCATGCGTGGTATGCATGCAACTATGTCCCTTTCCGTGGGTTAGAAGTAAAGTGCACTATATTTCAGGCAGGTAAACGGAGGTTTCTTTCATGTCTTCAGATAAAATCAAAGAAGTAAAAGCAGCAGGCGAAGCCGCAGCCGACACGGCACGGGACGAATTGGAAGCCGTAAAAGCACATCTTGAACGTCTTGTGACCCAGCATCTGGTGCCCGCACTGGGCCGCGCAGGGGATAAAGCCGGTACGCTGAAAGAGCAGGCGGTTGCCAATGCGCGCGAACTGGCCGATCATGCACAAAGCGATCTTGCTAAGCGTAATCGTGGTCAGTCTTCCTGGTTGTCCATTGCCATTTCCGGCGTGGTGGGCTTTATCCTTGGGCGTCTGTCACGCTGACGCTTGTGCGTCATCTGAACAAAGGTAGCCTCGGAGCCCATGCGTATCTTTGATCTTGGTAAATCCGCCCTGAATGCTCAGTCCAACCTGATGCAACAGATGGCCATACGATACGGCAAGCAGGCCGTATTGTTGGCAATGGCGGCAGTATTTGGACTATTTGCCTTGATTACAGGGCATGGGCTCCTTTGGGTGCTTCTGGTTTTTGTGGGGCATTTTGGCCCAGTAGGCGCGGCCTTTACGGTATTCGGTCTGGATCTCTTTGTAGCTCTGGTTTGTGTACTGTTTGGCCGCCGCTCTTACCTGACAGTTCAGGAAGTGGAAGCCCGCATCGCCCGTGACCGCAACATCACCATGATGCGCGACTCCATGACCATGGCAGCTGTAACGGCAACCGTTGCAACAGCCATGGGCCGCGGCGGATCCCGCAAAGTGTGGGACGTTGTGCGGCGGAAAAAGGACTGAAATCGTCCACTCTGGACGAAACCATAGGTTCCATTCCAAATTTGCATTGGCGCGCAGGATTTTTTCTGTAAATGATGGCGCTGTCTTTCGTGAGTGTGCAAATTGTTTGCACGCTCACTAGTGTGGGTAGGGAATGGAACCGAATCATCATCCCGTTATGGCCAATGAGCCCCGCCGTTTCTTTGGATATCGGCTGGCGCGTCTTGCTGCTGTGTGGCGGCGGGAGATTGATGCCGATCTGCGGGCCTTTGGCCTGACAGATGCCACATGGCGGCCCATTTATTATCTAAACTTCTCCAAAACACCTATGCGCCAGACAGATCTGGCCCGCTCCCTCTCTTTGGAAGCCCCTTCACTTGTGCGGCTTTTGGATGTGTTGGAAAAGCGCGGCTACGTGGTGCGTGAAACGGATGAAGAAGATCGCCGCTCCAAATTGGTCAGCATTACGGAAGAAGGGCGCAGTGTTGCTGCTCTTGTCAGCCGCGTGGCTGATGAAGTGACAGCCCGCCTGACGGAAGATGTTTCCAGCCAGGAGTTGGAAGAATGCTGCGGCGTTCTTGACCGGGTTGAGCAAGCCGCCCAAAACCACCGGGATACCGTTGGTGGTGATAAAAGAGGCGTGCGGTAATGCCAGTTTCCAGAACAGTGCCATGCTAGCTGAATTCAATATTTTTGGTGTTTTTATTGCACCTATTGTCGTGTACGCCCTAGCGGCGCTGCCGATTACAATGTTTGTTCGCTTCGTGTTGTGGTGGAGCGGCCTTCTGGGCTGGTTCTGGCATATCGCGTTGTTTGAAGTATCGTTATACGTCAGTATCCTTTGCCTGCTGATCCTCTACGTCTGACCCGAAAAGGCTTTTGAGTCTCCGCAATGCCCCTTCTGCGCACCCTGATACGAGTTGTTCTGACCCTTGCGGTCGTCTCACTGGCCATCGTTCTGGGGATTACCCTGTGGAACGTGTATATGATTGCACCCTGGACCCGAGATGGCCGTGTGCGTGTGTACGTTGTGGACGTGGCACCTGAAGTTTCCGGCACCGTGGTGCAGATTCCCATCGTGGATAACCAGTTCGTGCATAAGGGTGACCCCCTGTTTGTGCTCGATCCGGTACGTTTCCGTCTTGCTATCCGCGAGGCACAGGCCCGGCTTGACGGTGCCTTGGAAGATTTGAAGCTGAAACGCAACGATGCCCGCCGCCGTATGGGCTTGGGTGGCATTGTGTCGGCCGAAGAACAGGAAGTCTTTAACTCTAATGTGGCAACGCAGATTGCATCTGTTGATGCCGCACGCGCTGCCTTGGATGTGGCTAAACTGAACTTGCAGCGTTCGGTTCTGTATTCTCCGGTAAATGGCTACATCACTAACCTGAACTTGCGAGTGGGTGATTACGCGTCTGCCGGGCAGGCCCGTATGGCCGTTATCGATTCCGACTCCTACTGGGTTTACGGGTATTTCGAAGAAACAAAGATGTGGGGCGTGCACGTGGGTGATGAAGCCCGCGTTAAGCTGATGGGCTACAAGCCTATTCTTACAGGCCACGTTGTCAGCATTGCGCGCGGTATTAATGATACCAACGGCACACCAGATAAACTTGGGCTGCAGGATGTGAACCCGATCTTTACCTGGGTGCGTCTGGCGCAGCGTATTCCTGTGCGTATTCACATTGACCATGTGCCCGATAGTGTCACGCTGGCGGCAGGCATGACGGCAACTGTCAGCGTAGGCCCTGAACCCAGAGGCCGCCGCGGAAAGTTGACGACCTGGCTGCAAGATCATCTGTAAGCGCAGGATATGAGACAGAACATGAAGGGTCGTCGTCGCCTTGGGCTGTTTCTGGCAACATCCATGTTGTTGTCAGCCTGTACCGTAGGGCCAAATTATCAGCCAGACCGCATGAAGGTTCCGGCCGCGTTCAAGGAGACGGAGGAAGAGCATCCGGCTACACCTGAAGAAATTGAACGCACCAATAAGGAAATGACAGAGTGGTGGTCTTTGTTCAAAGACCCCATTCTGACCCGCTTGGTTGAGGATGCCATTAAAGGCAACTATGACCTACAAATTGCCGGGCAGCGTATTTTGGCAGAGCGGGCTATTCGTGATCGGTCTGCCGCGCAGTGGTATCCGCAAATGGATGCCAATATGGGCGGTGGTGATGTGCGCTATTCCATCAACATCGATAACTGGCCAATCCGCCCCGGCAACCCTCAGAACCGGCCAGAAGCCTCCATGCTCACCTATGGTGTGATGGCATCGTGGGAGCTGGATATGTTCGGGCGTATCCGCCGTGATGTGGAAGCGCATGAACATCAGGTAGAAGCCAATATTGAAGGCCGCCGTGCACTGCTGATGGGGCTTTTGTCCGAGCTTGCGTCCGACTATATGTTGCTGCGCGTGACACAGCTGCAGATCAAGATTGCTACAGATAACATTCGTGTTGCCAAGGATGCGCTGGACCTAACCAACAAGCTGTATCTGGAAGGTGTGGGTAACACCCTGCAGATTGCACAGGCACAGGCAGAAATGGATGCGCAGATTGCTGCGCGTGAGCCGCTCAAAACGCGTGTTTCCCAAGTAACACACGCCATTGCGGTGTTGTTGGGCAAAATGCCGGGTGAACTGGAAGAGGAGCTGAAGATACCGCGGCCTCTGCCAATTGTGCCGGAATTTCCTGCCACACTGCCATCCATTGTTATCGCTAACCGCCCGGATATCCGTATGGCAGAGCGGCAATACGCTGTAGCCACGGCTCAGATTGGCGTAGCTGTTGCCAACCTGTACCCACACTTTGTGGTGCCGCTCACCTTTAACCCCAATGCATCCGCCATGTATCAGGCGTTTCAGGCAAACGCGATGAGCTGGCAGTTCCTGCTGATGGCCAGTATGCCATTGATGCACGGCGGCAAGATGACAGCGGAAGTTCGTGCAGCACAGGCTGCGGCAGAAGCCGCGCGTCTGACATATCGCCAGACAGTGCTGCAGGGCTTTAAGGAAGTGGAAGATGCCATGGCTGCATGGCATGATGACATTGAATATGCCGAACAACTGCATAAAGCCGCAGAAGATAGTGCAACTGCCAGTGAGCGCGCGCGTAAACTCTATGGTGCTGGTCTGGTAGGATTTTTGGAAGTGCTGACAACGGAACGCACAACCTTGAACGCGCAGAACATGGAGGCGCTTGCCAAGCTGGAGCGTCTGCGTGATGCGGTAAACTTGTACACGGCTCTGGGTGCCGGGTGGAAAGGCGTTGCCCTTACCAACACCACGTTGCCCGTATCACTTGAAACGCAGAACTTCCTTGCCCGCGCCTTCAAACAGTAATCCCGATCAGAAAAACGCCCTGGCGTCACCTTACGTCAGGCGCGTTCTGCTCATTGCTTTGTTAGTGGGCGGTGGTTTTACGCTGATGTGCGTTACCGGCTGGCTGGCGGTAGCATATAGCCACCCGCAAGATAGCTGGGCCATGCTGGCTTTGCGATGGGTGTTCCCTGTTTCAGGCGCTATCATGGTAGCGGCTGGGTTTGTGTTTCTCAATCGCCCGGTAGCACAGAATGTCTGGGAAAGTTTTGAAGCGTCCTCAGATGATGAGGACGCAGATGAAATTGTATCCGATATGGATGGGCGCTAAGCGAATGAGCTGCCAGCAAGCCGTTTGAAAGCTGGCGTTTGTGCCTGCGCTGTTAGAAACGAGATCATGGCCTTACGTGCCAGAGCGGCGTCCTGCCCAAGGTGAATAAGCCCACCAATCTGTGTAGGGTGGCGTAAGACATCACATATCAACTTGCCGATTTGCAGCCCCCCTTCAGGGGAAAGAACCGATCCTGCAATAGGGGGCAGGGAACGGTCTGCTGGATCGCACACAACCCGCAGTACCGCAAAAGGTAGACCAGCTTCTTCTGCTGCTTTGGCAAGAAAACCACTTTCCATATCCAATGCAGGGCAGTGAGATTGCGCAAAAAGCTCTGCCTTATGGGCTGCATCCATCACAACAGTATCACTATGCAGCAACGTACCGCCCTGCACACCGGTCTGATCTCCGCCTAAAATATGGCGCAAGGTGGCATCGCACACGGCATCTGCACCCCAGCAAGAGACTTTCTCGGGGATAACAATGGTGCCAGCAGATAATGCGGGGTTGAGCCCGGCAGCCAAACCAAAGGAAAGCAGGCAATCAGCCCCACTGGCCACTAATCTGGCAGCCTCCCGCTTTGCTCCGGCATGTGTGGCGCCACTGGCTGCAATGGCAGCATGAGGGAAAATAGAACGTATAAGGCGTGCTTCCGCTTTTAACCCCACCAAGATACCGGGGCGAGATGGGGAAGGCTGCGCAGAAGCTGATGATGTCATTGATTTAGAACCCAAAGGAAACGCGTCGGCTATTGCTGTTTTCAAGGTTGCGGTATCGGGCTAACGCCATCAGTGGGAAGAACTGCTTGTAGCCGTGGTAACGCAGGTAAAACACTTTGGGGAAGCCAACAGCATTATAGGGGTCTTCGTGCCATTCTCCGTTAGCATCCTGCTGGTCTGCCAACCATGAGATCCCGCGCGCTACGGCAGGATCATCCCGACGTCCTGCAGCCATAAGGCCCAGAACAGCCCATGCGGTTTGTGAGGGCAGGCTTTCACCATATGTACCGTGTGGGCCGCCTTCATAAGATTCACACCCTTCACCCCAGCCACCATCAGCACGCTGAACGGAACGTAACCATTCCACGGCTTTCACCACGGCTGGGTCATCGTGAGAAACGCCAGCAGCATTTAGGGCGCACAGGGCAGACCATGTGCCGTAAATATAGTTTGTGCCCCATCGTCCAAACCAGGAGCCATCTTTTTCCTGCTCTTTGCGCAGATACTCCAGCCCGCGCTGGATAACGGGCTCATCTTCCGGGTTGCGCAACTGGGCTAAAAAGGAAATGCAGCGCGCAGTGACATCTGCTGTCGGTGGGTCCAGCAAGGCGCCATGATCGGCAAAGGGAATGTGGTTGAGCACATCTTTGTTGTTGTCGATATCAAAAGCGCCCCAGCCACCATCTGTGCTTTGCATACCCACAATCCATGTGCGCGCGCGCTCAATGGATTCAGCATTTGCAGGGTCGCCTTCACGGTGCAGCAACATGCCCACTACGGCTGTATCATCCACATCCGGGTAATAGTCGTTTCCGTATTGAAAAGCCCATCCGCCGGGAGCCAGATTAGGGTTACGAACAGCCCAATCTCCCTTCACGTTCAGGATCTGCTTGCTACGAAGCCATGCACAGGCTGTTTTCAGCTTACTAAGGGTTTTTTCTGGTGCAATTCCATTGGGGCCGGAAGCCGCCTCAATCATAGCATGGCCAGAAAGCCCGGTATCCCAAATGGGGGAAACACAGGGCTGGCAGTAAGCTTCATCGTCTTTTTCAACAATAAGGGCCTGCACGGCTTCCCATGCTGTTTTTGCACGTGGGTCTTCATCTGGCACGCCCATGGCCCGATACATCATCACCACGTTGGCCATGGCGGGGTAAATGGCCCCCAATCCATCTTTGCCATTCAGGCGAGGCTCGATAAAATCAAGGGCGGCTTGAATAGCCTTTTTATGTGTTTTTTCGGGAATAAACGGCACAACTGGCCGCAAAACGCTATCCAGCCCTTTAAAAACATATCCCCATGCAGAGCGATAAGGGCCGCGGATCCAGTCCTGCACTTTTTCTGGTGGCGTTACAAACAACTCCCGCACATGGACCTGGCGCGGGTTTGCAGCCACAGGGCGCAGAGCTGCCAGCACCAGAAGCGGGGCAATAACCGTGCGGGACCAGTAAGACATATTCCATACGGAAAAGAATGCTTTGGCAGGCAGAAGCATCAATTCCACCGGCATAACCGGGGTTGCGCGCCACGGCACTTCCCCAAACAGAGCAAGCTGGGAGCGTGTGAACACGTTTGAGCGTTCTGCGCCGCCATGATCCAGAATGGCTTCTCGCGCCCTTTGCATATGGGGGGCGTTAATATCATCTCCCACAGCTTTGAGCGCGAAATAGGCTTTTACAGTGGCCGAAAGGTCAAACTTGCCATTGTGGTAAAGGGGCCAGCCGCCGTGTTCTTCGCTTTGGATGCGGCGCAGGTAGATGGCAATTTTCTGCTCCAGCGCATCGTCAATCCTGTCCATGAAATGTTCGAGCAGGATATATTCAGCAGGAATGGTGGCATCGGCTTCCAGTTCATAAACCCAATGCCCATCATCTTGCTGGGCCTGACTGAGCGCCGTATGCGCACTAAGGACCGCACGATCCAGAGCCTCTGAAGAAAGGCGTGATTCGGAAAGAGCACTCCCATCGGCGGCCATGTCAGAAAATCCTTTCTGCTTGCAAGCGTAAAGCTGTTTAGAGCGCAGTGCGTTTTAAGGGATAGTTTACCGTGGGTGTTTGATGCCCAGAGTATGAACAGCCTGCACGCCAGACCGCATGGCCCCTTCAAGGGTTGCGGGCAGGCCGGTGTTTGTCCAGTCTCCGGCCAGAGCCAGATTTACCAAAGGTGTGGCTGGGCCGCAGCGCAGGCGGTTTTGTTCTGGCGTGGCGGCAAAGGTTGCGCGTTTTTCCCACACAACGCGTTGGGCTGCCGGTGCGGCCGGGAGGGGTTGCTCCAGCACGGCATCACAAGCGCGGCAAACTTCCTGCCAGATGGTGCGGGCCAGATTATCCTGATTCTGGTCTGCATAGCGGTTGGCGGCACTTACGGTAACGGACAGAATATTTTCACGCAGGAAAACCCATTCCGTTACCCCACCAATAACGCCCATAAATCCACATTGCGCAAAAGAGCCTTGTGGAATGGGGCGCTCATCCAGCCGGAAATGCAGGTTCAGAATACTTTCAAATTCCGTTGGGGCAGTTATGCCAGCAATCTTGTTGGCCAACAGCGTGTGCGCCACAGGGGCGGGCACAGCCATGATGATGGAATCATCAGGCTCCAAGATAATGTCTTCTTCGGGGGTATGCAGGGTTGTAATGCGGCCGCGCGCTTCTTCCACGCCGGTAATACGGCTTTGGGTGCGCACTTCTACATTCATATCCTGCAGGTGCTTGAGGGCCGGATCTACCAAGGTTTCGGAAAGACCATCCTTGGCAAACCACGGAATACAGGCTGCCCCACCCAAGGAAAGGGATTCACGGATAACAGCGCCCAGCAATGCGGCACTTCCGGTATCTGTAAGTGTATTGAGGGCCGAAATAGCAAACGGTTCTAAAAGCCGCCGGGCCAGGGCACCGGGTAGCAGGCAATCTGCAACGGTTTCGTTTTCATGTGCATTCATCAGCCGGTAAAGGCTGCGCAAATCTGGCAGGCGCATATCCGGCACACGCCGATGCGGCTGGAACACCCACCACGGCATACGCCCGCGGGAGAGGTTTAATGTCCAGCGGGCATCTTCGGCCAGATCAACAAAGGGGAAGAGCGGTGCGTGGGGGCCCGTTAAGGTATCCAGCGCACCAGTAAGCCCCAGGTAACGGAAAACGGTTTTGTTGGCAGAAAGCAGCAGGTGGTTGCCATTATCAATCCGGCAACCAAGCTGACGGTCCATATAAGAGCGTGCACGCCCACCACAGGCGCGGCCAGCTTCGTGCACGATAATACGTGGGCCGGAGCCAGCAGCTTCTACCGCAGCAGCCAAACCGGCCATGCCCGCGCCAATAATATGCAAAGTGCCTGTCATCACCGTTTCCTTGTCGTGCGATCAGGGAAGATAAGAGCAGGCGAGCGCGTAAACCTTACCCACGGTGGAGCTTTCTGGCAGCTGACGTAGCACATCAGGCCCCCAGCCACGTTTGCGCAGGTTTTTCAGCACCGTTTCATAGCTGGCGCCCATAATGCGGGCTGGCAACATGGTGCGTGGGCGGCAGAGCTTCATGGTGGCAAATGCCGTGGTGAAGTGGTCCTGCGCGCGGGCTGCGATAATTTTGGTAACTTCCTGCAGGCCGGGGGAGGTAAGCGCCTTTACCGGATCATGCGGCACATTAAACCGGTCAAGCAGATCGGATGGCAGATACAGGCGGCCACGGGCGGCATCTTCTGGCAAATCACGCAGGATATTGGTCAGTTGCAGGGCGCGGCCCAGATGATAGGCAACTTTATTGCCTTCATCGGAACATTCACCAAAAATACGCACAGACAAACGGCCAACAGCTGCGGCAACGCGGTCACAGTAAAGGTCCAGCGTTTTTTCATCCGGCGCCACAATCGGGCTAGATGTATCCATCAGCATACCATCAATGATGGCATCAAAATCCGCTTGTTGCAGGGCAAAGAACGGAATGGCGGCCAGCAGAACGCGTTCTAGCGGTTCATGTGGGGTTTCAAGCCTGTCCTGATACAGGTGGGCAATCTTTTTATGCCACTCTTCCAACGCCTGCGTGCGTTCTGCCAATGGGGCGAGCCCGTCGGCAATATCGTCCACCACACGGCAGAAAGCGTAAATGGCATACATGCCGTAACGGCGCATGGGCGGCAGGATGCGCATGCCAGCGGCAAAGGATGTTCCTGCCTGTTTGACCGTGCTTTCCACCCAGGCAAGATCAGCAGGATCACACCCAAGGGGGGTCGGCTCGTCATGCATCTGGATGTCTGGGGTTGTCACGCGCTTCTCACTTGTTGTTCGATTGTCAAAGTTATTTGGTCAGGCTCTTTTTACAGAAGTTCTGCCATTCGGGAAGGTCATGCCCATGCCCGCAGGGCCGCAATGGCTGCATGCATGCCGTCTGCTCGGCGCAAGGCCACACGTCCTGCCAAGGGGTCTTCACGCCGTAGGCGGCGGGTCAGGCAGTGTGCCAGCTCTACAATAGCGGCACATTCCATACGGAACCTGCGGTCACGGATATGGGCCGCTAAGGCGGATGCCTGCTGGTTCAGGGCATCCACGCCATCTAGCATGGTGTTGAAAACACGCCGCATGGCAGGAGAGGTGCTGCCCGCCAGCAGATCATCTTGCGATGTGCCGCAGCGTTGCATCATGTCTGCCGGAATATAGCAGCGTTTCAGGCGTTTGAGGTCTCCCGCGCAATCCTGAAGGTGGTTCAGAATTTGCAATGATGTGCAAAGTGCATCGGAAGGGACAAAGGCTGCGGAAGATTCTTCATGCAGGCCTATCAGATAACGGCCCACAGGGTTGGCGGAATACCGGCAGTATTGCAGCAGATCATCCCATGTCTGATAGACATGCCCGCGCGAATCGTCACGGAAGGCAATCAGCAGATCGGTTGCTGTTTCAAACGGCACATGTGTTTGCAGCAAAGACCGGCGCAGTGTGGCCGCACTCTGGGCATCGGGCCGGTTGATAGGTTCGCGCTTGCCCAGCAGAACCTCTTCCATGGCATTCAGGCGTGTAATCTTGTCATCGGGGGCAAGAGCTTCGCTGTCTGCAATGTCATCAATAACGCGCGCATAGTCATAATAGGCATGCACATGCGGGCGCAGCCTTTTGCTGATGAGCAGGGAGCCGACGGGAAAGTTTTCATCGGAAGCTCCCTTCCCGGATGAAACGTCTGCTGTTCCCCATACGCTGGTTGTGTTGGTCATGCCTGGCTCAATATGATTGCGCGATAAGGGCAGCCCCGTGATTTACATGAGGCTGCCGGGAATGCCTATCCCTTAACTGCGGCCCTGCCCAGAGGGGAACTTCAGATATATTTCAGGCACGCCGGCTTTTTTGTTCCAGCGTACGCCCATCATTGGGGATGGCTTCGGTGTAAGCACGGTCTTTCCAGACCACACCTTTGCCCCGGCGATGGTTAAGGGCAGACCCGATAGTGGCGGCTGTATAAAACAGTGCGATAAACGGCAGTGCCAATGCCCATAAGGGCGAAAGGCGAAAGCGCCGAAGTGTAGGGATAAAGGCGCAAAGAGAAACCACAAGTGTGGCTGCTCCCACCCATTGTGCAGGTCCATGTGCCAGAAAAGCAAGTGCCGCAGGGGCAAGCCACACTACAATCATGGCCAATACTGTCAGCACCAATAGCGTAGGGGAAAAGCGTAACTGCACATAGGCCGTGCGCGCAATCATACGCCAGATATCACTAGCGGTTGGATAGGGGCGCACAGATTTGGCCAGACAGGAATGGCCTAGATATAAATGGCCGCCCGCCTGTTTAACGCAGCTTGCCAATGTGCAGTCATCTATCAGGGCGCCACGCAGGGCTTCAATGCCACCAATCTGGCGGAGCATATCGCGGCGCAGCAAAATGGTGCCACCGGCTGCACCGGCAGTTTTGTCCTTGGGGTTATTTACCTTGGCAAAGGGGTAAAGCAGGGCAAAAAAGAAGACAAAGGCTGGCACCAGAGCGCGCTCGGCAAGGCTTTCGCACTGAAGTTCCACCATTTCGGAAACCATGTGCAGGCGGTCTGTTTGTGCCTTGGCTACCAAGGTGGAAACATGTGCAGGCGCATGAAGGATGTCTGCATCTGTAAACAGCATGTAGCCGCTGCCATCTGCGCATTGGCGTTCGGCTTCTGCCACACCTTGGGCAACGGCCCATAGTTTGCCGCTCCACCCGGCAGAAGGATCTGCCCCATCTATAACTGTCAGCCGGTTATGGGGGGCTGGCAATGCACGTGCCAATCCCCCGGTATTATCCGTGCTGCGATCATTTACTAAAATAACGGAAAGACGGCCCACGTAATCCTGCGCCAGCAGTGAGGAAAGGGCTGGTTGGATGGAGTCAGCTTCATCTCGGGCAGGCACAACCACCGTAACATCCGGCGCAATGTCCATATGCGTTCGGCCTGCTTCTGCGGGGCGCAGAATGGGGCCAGCCTGCCAAAACTTTCCATGAAAAAATATCAGCCCGATCCAGATAATGGCGCATAAAATAGCCAGAGCCAGTATCACCGCAGCTCTCCTATTTCAGCATGCCATTATTGCGGAACCAGGTAATGGCATCTTCTACCGCCTTGCGCGCAGGGCGTGGGTTATACCCCAGTTCACGCTTGGCTTTATCAGATGAGAAGAACATTTTTTTGCGGGACATGGCCAGCATCTCACGCGTAACGCGCGGATTGATGCCAAAGGAGCGAGAAAGCCATTCAGACACAATAGCTACAGGCCAGATCACTTCCTGCGGTAGTTTGATTTTTGGCGGCGGCACGTGGGCAATTTCTGAAACCATGGCGAACAGATCGCCCAGCAGGTAGTTTTCTCCGCCCAGAATGTATTTTTCGCCAATTGTGCCGCGTTCCAGCGCCAGTGCATGGCCTTCTGCAACATCATCTACATGCACAATGTTCACGCCTGTATCCACATAGGCCGGCATGCGGCCAGCGGCGCAATCCAGAATCATCTGCCCGGTGGGGGTGGGTTTGATGTCTCGTGGGCCAACGGGGGTGGAGGGGTTAACGATAACAGCCGGCAACCCCTGATCGCGCACCAGTTGCAGCACTTCCTGCTCGGCCCGGTATTTGGAGCGCTTGTAAATGCCAATAACGGCATGTTCCTGCACAGGCGTGTTTTCATCGGCAATGGAGCCGTCACCAATCAGGCCCAATGCCGCGACAGAGGAGCAATACACAATTTTTTCAACACCAGCCGCTTGTGCGGCAAGCATAAGCTGGCGCGTGCCCTCTACGTTTGCCGTCATCATGGGGGCGGGGTCTGGCACCCACAGGCGGTAATCAGCCGCAACATGAAACACGTAGCGGCAGCCTTCTACCGCACGGGCAAAGGTTTCGGGGCGCGAAAGGTCACCGTCCACCAAATCGGCAGGAATGTCCGCAATATTGCGTCTGTCGCTGCCATCGCGCACCATTAGCCGCAGGGAATGCCCCCGTTCCAGCAAAGTGCGGGCTACGGCGGAACCAACAAAGCCTGTTGCGCCGGTTACGAGGGTATGGGCAGTCATGAGAATATACGCTCCCCCAGAGGTACGATACGTAAATAAAAGTGGTAAGGACGTTAATCCCGAACGGCAGGTCTGTTTCTTTATCCTGCTGTCCGAGGTGGCGCCAGACCCCGTGGTGGTGTAAGGGGACGGACCAATCACACACACACACTGATGCGCCGGTTGCTTTTTACCACATGGCAAAGGGCCTTGGGTGTGCTGGACAGACAGAGCTGGGGCCTTGAAGAAGCTTACGGTTTTTCTTACTTTTCTCGGGCTTGTGGCCGTTACGGCAGCAATGGCATGGAGCGGTTTCGATTCCGTTTTGCATGCTGTTATGCGTATAGGTCTGGGCGGCTTTCTTGTAATGGTATGCTGCCAGTTGCTGGTAGATGGCGTTCTGGGGCTGGCCTGGCATGCAGCTTTTCCCGAACTGGGCTATTTCCGGCTGCTGTCCGCCCGTATGGTGCGCGATGCGGCGGCTACATGTCTGCCTTTTTCTCAGCTTGGTGGCATTGTTATCGGGATTCGGGCCACGTGTTCACCGCATGGGTTTTATAAAGGCGATAAGCGGGAAGTCGCGTTGCCAGAGGCGGCTTGCGCCAATCTGGTAGATATCACCACGGAAGTGATGGGGCAGGTGGCTTTTGTGCTGCTGGCCGTTGCTTTTCTGGTGGCGCATCAGCGTTCCAGCCCGTTTGTTGTGCCCGTGGTGTGTGGCGCGGTGTTTCTGATTGCGGGTACGGCCGGGTTTATCTGGACCCAGCGGCATGGCGGTAATCTGTTCCGCAAATTTGGTGGCACATTTACCCGCAGCCTTGCTTCTCAATGGCATGAAAACCTCACACAAGGCGCGGATGATCTGCAAGAGCAGATGGAAGCCGCATGGAGCCGCCCGTGGCATATTTGCCGCTCTGCGCTGTACCATTTTGTGGGGTGGCTGGGCAGTGCGGCCATGCTGTGGCTGACGGCGCGTTTTCTGGGGGCGCATCTTTCCTTCCCCAATGCCATTGCTGTGGAAGGTGTTACCTGTGCCATCATGTCTTTGGGCTTTTTAGTGCCCGGTAGCTTGGGTGTGCAGGAAGGGGCCTACATGGCGTTGGGCCATGCTTTTGGCATTGATCCTTCTGTGTCTCTTGGGCTTTCTCTGCTGCGTCGCGGACGTGAGATTATCATCGGCATTCCCGTTCTGCTGGCATGGCAGTTCATGGAAATGCACGGCCTGCGCGGTAATGATAAAAATGATGAGGACAAGGCCGCTTATCCTCCATCTTCTTCAGTGGTGAAGGATACCCACCTTGGCTGAGGATACAGTACCTGTTTTTGATACACTGGTTGTTATTGGGCCGGGGCTTATTGGATCTTCCGTGCTGCGGCGCGCGCAGGCGGAGGGCAATCTGGCCCGCAGGCTTATAGCGGTGGATCAAAGCCCGGATGTATGCGCCCGTGTGGCAGAACTGGGTATTGCGGATGAAGTAACAACAGATGCCGCAGCCGCAGCCGCACAGGCAGATTGTGTGATGTTATGCGTGCCGGTAGGCGCTATGGGGCCAGTGGCCGCGCAGGTTATTCCGGCCATGAAGCCCGGCGCAGTGTTAACGGATGTCGGTTCGACCAAGGTCTCCGTGATTGAAGCCATCAGTCCTTCACTTCGGACAGATGTGCCATATGTGCCCACGCACCCCATGGCAGGCACGGAGTTTTCTGGCCCAGATGCCGGGCTGGCAGATTTGTTTGAGAATCGCTGGTGCCTGATTACGCCGTTAGACTGCACCACCACAGAAGCGCTGGAAAAAGTGCGTACCTTGTGGGAGCGTTGCGGTGCCCGCTTGCGGGAAATGACACCAGCACATCATGATCGTGTTTGTGCGATTGTAAGCCATTTGCCGCATTTGCTGGCCTTTACCATTTGTGGCACAGCAGATGATCTGGCGAGTGAAACCCGGTCTGAAGTGCTGGATTTTGCGGCATCCGGCTTTCGGGATTTTACGCGCATTGCGGCATCAGACCCCATTATGTGGCGGGATATTTTTCTTTCTAACCGTGAAGCACTGCTGGAAATGCTGGGCCGGTTTATGGAAGATGCGCAAGCCATGGCGCGCGCCATTCGGTGGGGAGATTCTGATTACATTGTGGATCGGATTGAGCGGGGCCGCAAAATTCGCAAAAGCCTGATTGAGAACAAGCAGGCCTAACGCCCTACCTCCTGCTCAGGTGGGTTGCCCGTAGGCTTTAATGTGCAGTGCATCCAGCCGCTTGTGGTTGCGGTCTGTCATGGGGCTGAGTTCCAGCACTTTCTGCCATGCCTTCAGGGCGGCTTTGCCATCATTCCGATGTTCTTCAACGCTCGCCAACAGACTCCAGCTTTCCACGTCTAGTGGATCACGCTGCAAGGCTTCACCAATATCGGTGATGGCCCCTTTTAGGTCTCCAGCCACAAGGCGCATCTGGGCGCGTGTGCGCCATAGAATGGCTTGGTCGGGTTGCAGGGCCAATGCATCGCCTATGTCTTCCACCGCATCATCTGGCTTATCGGTTGTCAGGTCTTTTTCAGCCCGACGCACCAGAAGCTGCGTGGTGGGGGAGAGTTTGGCAGAGCGGAGGGCTTCCAGCTTTTCTTGCAGGTCATGAGCCTCTTCTGGCGTTTTGGCATGAGCCAAGGCCGTGGAGAGCTGTTTGATCTGCTCAGCAACGCTGTTGGGATGCTGTGCTGCCGTATTTGCTTGTAAGGGAGCGGAGGTAGCTGGTGGCGTACTGGTTTGTGCCCATCCAGTAGCGGGAAGGCCCAGATGTATTGCGCAGAGGCCGACAAACAAAAACCCGTTTCTCCGGCAAGCGGAAAAACGGGTTTTACGCATGACATGCGTGTTCAGCCAGCCAAAAAGGGCCGGATGACGCATGCAATTAGCCCTGACGAGCTTTCATGCGAGGGTTCTTCTTGTTGATAACATAAACCCGGCCGCGACGACGCACTACACGGCAGTCTTTATCGCGCACTTTGGCCGACTTCAGGCTGTTTCTGATTTTCATGGCCCGTTTTCTCCGCCGATGCTGATGGACGTACAAAATAAGTTGGCTCGGCACATACCGGGTGCGTGCGTTAGAGTCAATATTTCTCGCAGTTTCGGGCGCATTTTCTTACAATTTAACGGCTTTATTTGTTTTGCGAGAGGTAGATACAGGTGGAGCCAATGCCGCAAAGGTTGCGGCAAGTGTCTGAAAATCTGCCGCGCGGGGAGATCTCGGCCGCCATGCCAGCCCAATGGTACGCCGCGCCAGATCACTGGTGAGAGGCCGTGCAATAAGATTGCGCCCCTGCAGAATGCCGGCATGGATGGCCAGTTCGGGCATGATGGCAATGCCCAACCCCAGTTCCACCATTTCTGCCATGGAGTGGAGAGACATGGCGGTAAAAGTGGAGTCGCTTTCTCCTTCAGATCCGCTACGGCTTGGGCTTTGGCGGCAAATGGCCAAAGTTTGATCACGCAGGCAGTGCCCATCTTCCATCATAATCATGCTGTGTTCGGATAACTGAGAAGCGGGCACGGCAGATAAGGCAGAAAATGGGTGATCAGGCCGCATAATCACCCGGAAAGGATCTTGCCATAATGGGTGTGTTTCCGTGCCATCACACAGGCAGGGCATGGCCAGCACCAGTATGTCCAATTGGCCGAGTGAGAGTTTTTCTAGCAGATGTTCGGTGGTGTCTTCCGTAATGGAGAGCAAAAGGCGCGGAAAATGCTCTCGCAGGTTACGCACAAGTTGCGGAATTAGAAACGGCCCGATGGTTGGAATAATGCCGACTCGTAATGGCCCTGTCAGTGGTGTGCGGGCTGCGGCGGCCAGTTGTGGCACGGCTTCCAGCGCAGCCAGTGCTTGCCGGGCTTTGAGTGCAATTTCGTGCCCCAAAGGGGTGAACACCACCTTCTTGCCTACGGTGCGGTCCAGCAAAGGGGCATCAAGCTGGCGTTCCAGTGCCATAATTCCGGCGGAAAGGGTGGATTGCGTTACGGCACAAGCGGCAGCGGCCCGCCCGAAATGGCGCAGTTCTGAAAGGGTGATCAGATAGCGTAATTGCTGGGCAGAAGGCAGCGGCAGCACGGCATGATTTCCTGATGCGATGTATCTGAGAGGCAAATCTTCGGCATTTCATCGAATACTTCAATGATTTTGATATAAAATATTCATTGGCTTAAATGAAAAAGCCGCGTCATACAGGATACCACAGCCGGTGGCACGTTGGTGCTGCATGGCGTGTGCCAAGCTATAAGGAGCAAGATTATGCTGACAGTTGGCGATAAATTTCCAAGCTTTGATCTGACCGCCGTTCCTGGTGGCCCGGAAGGCCTGAAGGGCGATTTCGTTCAGATTTCTGACAAGAGCGATGCCGGTAAGTGGAAGATCGTATTCTTCTGGCCGATGGACTTCACGTTCGTCTGCCCGACAGAAATCGTGGCTTTCGGTAAGCTGGCCAAAGACTTCGCTGATCGTGATGCCGTTGTGTACGGTGTGTCCATCGACAGCCAGTTCGTGCACCTTAACTGGCGCCTGCATCATGATGACCTGAAGGATCTGCCGATCCCGATGCTGGCTGACATCAAGCGTGAGCTGACAGAAGGCACAGGCGTTCTGGCTAAAGAAGCCGGCGTTGCCCTGCGCGCGACCTTTGTTGTGGACCCGCATGGCGTGATCCGCCACGTGTCTGTTAACGATCTGTCCGTTGGTCGTAACCCTCAGGAAATCCTGCGTATTCTGGATGGTCTGCAGAGCGACGAACTGTGCCCATGTAACTGGAAGAAGGGTGACGACTTTATTAAAGTCTGAGCCTGAAAATTTCATCTGGCCTACGGGCCGGATGAGGCGGTGCGGGTGGCATTTGTCACCCGTTGCCTTCTTCCAGAAGGGGAGGGCGGTAGCCCTGATGCGGTTACCATCTGTGCCAAACAGTGGTGCAGCTTACGCGGCAAAAACCGTAATGACGCTATGCGTCTGATTTTTCCGAATAACCTGAAAACTGGAAAACGCTATGTCCATTGATTCAATCAAGGATCGTATTCCCGATTACGCTAAAGACCTGCGGCTGAATCTCAGCTCCTTGGCCAATGATGTTACGCTGACACCGCAGCAGCTTGCGGGCACATTTGTGGCATCTGCACTGGCAGCCCGGAATGATGAAGTGACATCAGCCATTGTGGCGCAGTTTGCTTCAACACTTTCCCCCGAAGCACTGACGGCGGCTAAATCAGCCAACGCCATTATGGCCATGAACAATATTTACTATCGCTTTGTGCACATGGCGGGTGGTGAATATTCCAAAATGCCTGCACAGCTGCGCATGAGCGTGATTGCCAAGCCCGGCGTAGAAAAAGCTGATTTTGAGCTGTGGTGTCTGGCGGTTTCCGTGATTAACGGGTGTGATCTGTGCGTAACCAGCCATGAAAAGATTGTGCGCGAAGCGTTGGGGGCATCTGCCGTGCAAACAGCTGCGCGTATTGCTGCCACAGTGCATGCCGTTGCAGTTATTCTGCAGGGTGCCAGCGCTTTAGGTGATTGAAGCTGAAAAGCCTTGCTTCCGGCTGCTTGGCAGCCGGACAAAAGCAGGCCGCACCACTTTGTGTTCCTAAAAGAAATTAAATTTTTAAGGAAATAAAGTGGCGCGAGTGACGGGGCTCGAACCCGCGACCTCCGGCGTGACAGGCCGGCGCTCTAACCAACTGAGCTACACCCGCAGTTTCAACGCGCTTTCGTGCGTTGGTATGTCGCGCTTTATAGCGATGTTTTCGCGTTTGGCAACAGGGTTTTCATAAAAAAATTCATTTCAGGAAATTTTTCTCTCGCCAAGCCCAGAAAAGCGGCAATTTCTTTTGAAAGGAATGGCTTATTTTGCCTTTTCAAATGCCCCGGCAATGGAAAGCTCCACTTTGTCTGCCACCAGAGGCACATAGGTTTTTATGCCATAGGCACTGCGTTTCAGCTCTCCCGTAGCCTGAAAGCCCACAGTATAGGTTTTGTTCATGGGGTTTTGCCCAGCACCTATAAAGCGTGCATGCAGGGTGAGCGGCTGTGTAATGCCATGTAGCGTGAATTGTCCCTCAATATCAGCTGTGTCTGTGCCGGTTTGTGTGATTTTGGAGGAAACAAATTCAGCCTTGGGGTAGCGGGCCACATCAAACCACTCAGATGTTTTGAGCTCTTCGGTCAGTTTGGTGCTGGGTGTCAGGATGCTGCCAACAGGAATGGAAACGCTCAGGCGGGATTGGGCTGGCTGGGCAGGATCCAGCGCAAGCGTGCCCGATGCGTTGGAGAAAAAACCAGCATAATTGGTAAAGCCCAGATGGAGCACAGAAAACACCACTTGTGTGTGGTTGGGATCTACAGCGTAGTTTCCCTGTTCAACGGCAGAAAAGGCTGGAGCAGCTTGAGCTGTGGAGAGAACAAAGGTTAATCCCACAAATGTCAGGAAAGGGCGCGGGAAAGAGGTGCTCATAAGCTGTTCCTTCAAAAACGAGAGCTTTTAGAGGCATAGCTCCTGAGCAAACAGAAAGTTTCCGGTAAGTTTTTTCCGCCTCTAACCGAAGCGGAATCCAGATAGCGCTTTACCCAAAACTATATCGCTATACGTGCGCACGCCTTCATCCTGCCCGGCAGCACCTGCTGCCACCATAAGTGGCAGTAAATGTTCCTCTCGCGGGTGGCAGACACGTGCACCGGGTGCAGAGGCCCAGTGTATGAGCTGTGTATTGCGTTCAACTGGTGGGGCGGTCACGGCTTTTGCTAACCATGTATCAAATTCTTGTGCAGCCTGATTGGTAGCAGGAGAGCCGTTCATGAAGTGGCGTAGGTTATGGTAGGTCATGCCCGTACCAACAATCAGCACATTCTGGGCACGCAGAGGTTCTAGAGCAGCTCCAAGGGCAATATGGGCTGCGGGATCCATGCTTTTCAGCAGGGATAGCTCCACAATCGGAATATCGGCGTCTTCAAACGCCAGCATAAAGGGGATGAAAACGCCGTGGTCGAACCCGCGTTCTTCGTCTGTGGCACATGGCATGCCAACTTCATGCAAAAGGCTACAAACAGTGCTGGCCAGCGCAGGGCTACCCGGTGCCGGGTATTGCAACTGATAGGTGTGTGGCGGAAAGCCATAGTAATCATAAATGAGCGGTGGATTGGGCGCAGCCGTAACGGTGGGGATGTCTTCTTCCCAATGGCCAGAAACCACCACAATGGCATCGGGTTTGCGGGGCAGGGTGTTTTGCGTACCGCGGAGATATTCCGCCATCCGATCCCACGTATCGGGCCAATCCATAAAAAAGCAGGGGCCACCACCATGAGGGAGAAAGAGAACGGGCTGGCGTGAGGGAAGGGAAGACCCCGTGATGGGCATGCTGGTTTTCTCCAATATCCGTGCGTCATATTGGAGGGGAAGGGCGTGCTTGATAAGCCGTTTTCTGGAAGAACTCTTTTTACGCAGGGTATGAGGCAAGAAAAAAGCTGCGGGGCAGAAGCCACCGCAGCTTTTTGTAAGCAGAGTGCAAAGGCGGCTTATTTGCCTTTTGCAGCTTCCAGAGCTTTTACAATGAACTCGCCTGCTTCTTCCTTGGTGCCCCAACCGGTCACTTTCACCCATTTGCCTTTTTCGAGGTCTTTATAGCGGGTGAAGAAGTGTTCAATGGCCTGCACGGTAATTTCCGGCAGATCGCTCACGCTTTCCACTTTGGTGAACTGCGGGTGCACTTTGTCATGCGGAACGCAGATGATTTTTTCGTCCTGACCGGATTCGTCTTCCATCTTCAGAACGCCAATCGGGCGGGCGCGAATCACGCAGCCGGGCACAACATTGTGCGGGGTCAGCACCAGAGCGTCCGTCGGGTCGCCATCAGCTGCCAGCGTGTTGGGGATAAAGCCGTAAGCCGTGGGGTAAGCCATGGGTGTGAACAGGAAACGGTCTACCACAAGGGCGCCGCTTTCTTTGTCAATTTCGTATTTGACAGAAGAACCCTGCGGAATTTCGATCACGACGTTAATATCAAACGGCACATCTTTGCCGGGGGAAAGTTTTGAAACGTCCATTGAAGACTGCTCCAGAGCTGAAAAATTAAAGGCGGCAAACCCTATCTGGCAGATGCCCGCTTGCCAAGAGTAATGCGTTTTTCATGCCAACTGGCAGTTTTCAGCACAGAAACCCTTGCCAAATCGCTCAGGTTGCGTAATCAGGAACCCGCCTGCGCGCCCGTAGCTCAATTGGTTAGAGCGGGCCGCTCATAACGGCTTGGTTGCGGGTTCAAGTCCTGCCGGGCGCAGGCGATAACAGCTTGCTGCGCCGATGTGGTCGCACCCGCCAGTTTTATCTTACCCATCCGCATTACGGGAGTTCATTATCATGGCATCCTATCAATACGTTTATGTCATGAAGGATCTGACAAAGTCCTATCCCGGCGGGCGTGAAGTGTTCAAAGGCATCACGCTGTCCTTCATGCCGGGTGCCAAAATTGGCATTCTGGGTGTGAACGGTGCTGGTAAGTCCACCCTGCTGAAAATCATGGCCGGCATCGACAAGGAATTCGGTGGTGAGGCATGGGCCGCAGAAGGTGTGCGTGTTGGCTATCTGGAGCAGGAACCGCAGCTAGACCCCAAGCTGACCGTGGGTGAGAACGTGGCTCTGGGCTTTGGTGATCTCAAAAAGGCCGTAGATCGGTTTAACGAGATTTCCGCCCGCTTTGCCGAACCCATGGAAGATGAGGAAATGAATGCCCTGCTGGCCGAACAGGCCGAATTGCAGGAAAAGATTGATGCCGGTGATGGCTGGGAGCTGGACCGCAAGCTGGATATTGCGCTGGACGCCCTGCGCTGCCCGCCGGCAGATAGCCCGGTCGATAAGCTTTCCGGTGGTGAGCGCCGCCGCGTGGCCCTGTGCCGCCTGTTGCTGGAAAAGCCCGACCTGCTGCTGTTGGACGAACCTACCAACCATCTGGATGCTGAAAGTGTTGCGTGGCTTGAACGCACGCTGAAGGATTATGATGGCACTGTTATGGTCATTACCCATGACCGTTACTTCCTGGACAACGTGACCAACTGGATTCTGGAAATCGAGCGTGGCCGCGGTATTCCGTTCGAGGGTAACTATTCCTCCTGGCTGGAACAGAAGCGTAAGCGCCTGGCTCAGGAAGAAAAGGAAGAAAGTGCCCGCCAGCGCGCATTGGCCGCGGAACAGGAATGGATTAACGCCAGCCCCAAAGCCCGACAGACCAAAAGCAAAGCCCGTATTACCAAATATGAGGAAATGCTGGCTGCCAGTGCTGAAAAAGTTAGCGGCGTGGCAGACATTGTTATTCCGCCCGGCCCACGCCTTGGTGGCACTGTTATTGAAGCCGAAAACCTGACCAAGGGTTTTGGTGAGCGCCTGCTGATTGATAACCTCAACTTTAAGCTGCCGCCGGGTGGCATTGTGGGGGTTATTGGCCCGAATGGTGCTGGTAAATCCACCCTGTTCAAAATGATTATTGGGCAGGAAAAGCCAGACGCGGGAGACCTGAAGATTGGTGAAACCGTAAAGCTTGGCTACGTAGACCAGTCTCGTGATGACCTCGATGCAGACAAAACCGTGTGGGAAGAAATTTCCGGCGGCACAGATGTGATCTATCTTGGTAAACGGGCTGTACCTTCGCGTGCCTATGTTGGGGCCTTTAACTTTAAAGGGTCTGACCAGCAGAAGAAAGTAGGCGTGCTTTCTGGTGGTGAGCGCAACCGCGTGCATCTGGCCAAGATGCTCCGTCAGGAAAGCAACGTGATCCTGTTGGACGAACCGACCAACGATCTGGACGTAGATACCCTGCGTGCGTTGGAAGATGCACTGGCAGAATTCCCTGGTTGTGCTGTGGTGATCTCGCATGATCGCTGGTTCCTGGACCGTCTGGCAACGCATATTCTGGCCTTTGAAGGCGATTCCCACGTGGAATGGTTTGAAGGGAACTTCCAGGCATATGAAGAAGACAAGCGCCGTCGTCTGGGTCCGGATGCTACAGAACCAGGCCGTATCCAGTACAAACCTCTTGCGCGCTAAGTAAGGTTAATAGGAGCCCTGAGTTTACTGGGCTCCTATCTTGATGAAGGCACCATGTATTACCGGCAGCATGTGCAATTAAAGGAAGGGCACCTGCCTTTTCTTTGCTGCAAGGCGTGAATTGTGGATTCGCGTTCGGTCAGAACTCCGCGCTTACTGCTTAAGCCCGTAACTTGGCGGGATATGGAAGATATGGTGCGCCTGAAGGCAGATGGAGGTGCCTTTGGCCGCATGCTTGGTGGTGTGCGCAGCCGCCAGCAGGCGGAACTGGAAATGGCGGATGATATCGCTTTCTGGGCCTGCCATCGGGTAGGTATTTTTACTATTCATGAAAAAGGCCGCTTTGTAGGGATGACCGGTATTCATGACCGGCCAGATGGGCGCGGCTTTGCCCTGCGTTTTGCACTTTTTCCGTGGGCCAGTGGCCGTGGCATTGCGCGAGAGGCCGCAGGGGCAGCCCTTAACTTTGCGCATGACGCCGGGATTAATAAAGTGATTGCCGTTGCGGCAGAAAGCAATGTGGCATCCCGCACTATTCTGGGCGGCATTGGGATGCGGGTGGAAGAAACGTTTCAGAGAGATGGCCAGACAATGCTGGTTTATGAAAGCGTTTGGCCCAAGCCATAAAAAAAGGGGTGTTCCATATGGAACACCCCTTTTTAAATTGGAATATGTTTGCGTTAGTTAGCCGGTGCGTTGTGGTGGCTCAGCTGGCGCTGCAAGGCATCCAGCAGGGCACCTACATTACCGCCATTGCGTGCGATGTAGGATGAATAGTCATTCCGCTGTGTCAGGCGCAGGCTTGCACCTTCACCAATAACGTCCACCACTTTGGGGCTGCCAGAGGTATCGCTTACAATCCACTGCATGGCAGCAGCAGGCTGCTGTGGGCGCACCAGCGTGCTGTCTACGGCGTATTCACCAGCACCAGTGCTGGTAACATTGCCCAGCGTAAAGTTTACGCCGCGGTATTCACCCAGCTTGTCTGTAATGGCGTTAACCAGAACCTGATGGAACAGGCCCAGATAACGCTGCTGCTGGTCTGGAGAAGCGGTTTTCCAGTAACGGCCCAGGCAGTAACGACCGATTCCATCAATATCGACGTTTTTCTGCACCAAAGGCAGCACTTTTTCTTTCTTTTCAGCCAACGGAATAGGGCTGTTGACGATGGCAACAAGCTGGTTGCCAAACACCTGAATAAACTGTTTTGCGTTTTCCGCAGCGCGTGCGGGAGCGGAAAAAAGGCCACCAGCGCAAAGCAGGGCAAAGGCACCCAGAACAACACGGCGGCTTGAAAGAAATTTCATGTCTGTGTACCCTTTTGGCTGTTTTTCTTAATGGTACCAGTCTGGCACGGTCGCACGGTTATCATTCTTGATGGCTTCGGCCTGCGCCCGGCGCTGTTGCTGATAGGCACTACGGATGGTGGCATAAGGATCCAACGCATCACGTTCCAGCGCATCAAGCTCATCCAGATGCTCAGAACGGGCATGAACCACCCCAAACAGGTTATACGCCCAGTTGAAGCTGACCAACCCGTATCCGCGTGGCACATAGTCCCATGGAGAAAGGCCTTGGTCAATGGCATAGCCAATACCATCACGGATAGAAGATGGCCCCATTGGCAGGAACAGATAAGGCCCTGCGGGAATGCCCCAGTTGGCCAATGTCATGCCGGCATCGTTATCATGGTGCGGAAACCCGGCCATTTTGGCCACGTCAATCAAACCACCCAAGCCGACAGTCATGTTCACGCACCAGCGTACAAACATATCGCCTGCGCGGCGTGGTTTGCCGGCCCCTACATCGTTAAAGAACACGGAGGGCTCGTTCATGGTTCTGACAAGGTTGCCCAAAGAATTACGCACCGGGCGCGGTACGGCCCATACGTAAGCCTTGGCCATGGGGCGAAGGGCCCACTTATCGAACTTCATGGTCATGTTGAACATCTTGCGGTTCAACGGTTCGTAGGGATCGTTCGCGGCCTTGTATTCGGCCAGAGCATCCGGGTCCTTGGGCACAGGTGCCTTAATGGCGCTGCATCCTGCCGTGCCCAGCAAAGTGGCGGCCAGGCAGAATGTGCCCAGACGAAAACGGCGCTGTGCCGAGGAACCTTCCCGCGTTTGACTTTTTTTTGCCTGCGCGCGAGGGCGGAGCCTTGAGCCGTTCCGTCCTGAAATCATTGCCACCTTTACCTTTGCTCTGTGACGACTGTCTGGCCCATGCTGTATGCAGGCCAATTGCTGTCGCTTTCTCTACCACGAGAAACCAGCGGCGCAATGGCAGGGCTTACTTGCATAACAAACAGGGGCGTAAAATAGACCTGTGTGCGCGACCTTTGACAGCGGAGTGAGAGATTTTTGTGCAACCTGTTGCCAGAAAGTCGCACTTTCTATCTTGCTTCAAAAAGAAAAGAGAATCCTGAAATCAAAGACCACGATCACGCTTGATGATATCCCACGCAGCGTTAATGCGTGAAATCTTGACGGATGCGGCTTCAATTTCAACGGCGCTGGCATTCCGGGCTAGAAGGATATCCGGGTGATATTGCCGCACCAGCTTTTTCCAGAGAGCGCGCAGTTCTTCGTTTGAAAGATCAGGCGAGGCCCCCATAACAGCATAGGCATCATCTTCAGCCATTGCTGGGGTAGAACGCCCATGGGCTGCTCGTTCCCAAGCGCCACGGCTCAGGCCAAACAGGGCATGCACGCGCTTGAGAAAGCGCTCTTCCTCTGGAGCCAGCGGTTCATCCGCAGCCAGATCAGCCCGTGCAATTGTAAACAGAATCCCCATCAGGTCTTCCAACGGGCGTTTGTCTGTTGCGTAAACCTGGCCCAGTTCACGCGCAAAAGCCTCGTAATCATCCGTGCGCTGGCGGGCCATATCAAACAGGCGGCCAACTTCACGCATGTTTTCATCAGGCACGCGAAAACGAGATTTAAAGGCGTTGATTTCACGCCGGTTAACGGGTGCATCGCACTTGGCCAGCTTGGCGCTTAAAATAACGCAGGACAGCCCATAAAGCTGTTCTTTTTTGCCAAGGGCAGCAGCCAGCTTGGCGGCCACAAAAGTGGCTGCACCATTAGGGTCTGGCCGTGCACGCGCAGCCCATTTATCGCTCCAACCGCCTGTAGGGGGCTGAAGAATCGCACCTGTATCTGCTGCGTGGCCCAGTGCTGTGCCAACCGCTGCGCCAACCGGGCCGCCTACGGCAAAACCGGCTACGCCACCAAAAATTTTACCCCAGATCGCCATAAAAACAGTTTATCACGTTCTGGCAGCCTGCCCAAACAACCTGATGCGTTAAAGCGGGCACAGCAGTTCTGCGTTGTTTTCAGGTGCCGGGAGTCGCGCTTGCGGCAAGTTGGTGTGTCAGCCATTCCAGCGCATAAACCCGCAAGGCAGAGGCCAGTGATTGCTCGGGAGAACGTGCTGCATCCACCTTTGTAACCAGTTGAGGCAACGTTTGTTTTTGCTGGTTTGCAATATCTTCCAGCGCGTTCCAGAAGCTGGGTTCCAGTGCCACACTGGTATCATGGCCTGCCAGAATTAGGCTGCGTTTGCGTAAATGGCGGCTCAAGTTGCCTCTCCCATCAGGCACTGCGTGGCCCAATCTGCGGCTTCCGCCACCACAGAATCCGGGTCTTGCTGCAAGGGTTGTGCGTAGGGCAGCAGTTCCGGGTGGCCGGAATTGCCAATGGCTATCAGCACATTCCGTATAAACCGATTGCGGCCAATGCGTTTGATGGGAGAGCCAGAAAACATGGTGCGAAAAGCGGCATCATCAAGCTGGCTGAGCGTTGCCAGTTCTGGCGCTATCAAATCTGGCCGCGGTTGTAGCTTGATGTGGTGGGATGCTTGGGCAAAGCGGTTCCATGGGCATACGGCCAGACAATCATCGCACCCATAGATATGTGTGCCAATGGCTTTGCGTAGTGGGGCAGGAATAGGGCCTGCATGTTCAATGGTCAGGTAGGAAATGCACTTGCGTGCATCCATTTGATAAGGAGCAGGAAAAGCCTGTGTGGGGCATGCATTCAGGCAGCGGGTGCAGCTGCCGCAACTGCCCCCAGAATCGGCAGATGTTGGCAGTTCCAGCGTGGTATAGATTTCACCTAGAAAGAGCCAGCTTCCGTGTTGGCGGGAAACCAGATTGGTGTGTTTGCCTTGCCAGCCTAGCCCGGCTTGTGCGGCCAAAGGCTTTTCTGCCACGGGGGCTGTATCAACAAATACTTTCACATCCGGGGTTGTATCCAGCACCATGCGGGCTTCACGCACAACAAACTGTGCCAGATGCTTGAGCATGCCCTTAACAACATCGTGATAATCACGGTGGCGCGCATAAACGGAAATATTCCCGCATGTGCGATTCTGAAGAGTGTTTAATGGATTCTCTGCCGGTGCATAGTTCAGGCCCAATGCAATAACACTGCGGGCTTCTGGCCATAGAGCTGTGGGTTGACTGCGCTGCTCTGTGCGGTCTGCCAGCCAGCCCATTTCACCATGATATCCTTCAGCCAAAAAATCTTTCAGCCGCGCACGCACCTCCGGGCCCAGATGGGCGGGGCAGAAGCCAATGGCATCAAACCCCAGTTCCAGCGCCTTGATGCGTATTTTTTCCGCCAGTTTTGCCGCGGGTGCAGTCATGGAAGCACTTGTTCAGGGAACAGGCGGAATGGTGGGTTGTGGCATTTCATCTTCCGTCCAATCCTCTGCTGCCCATTCTGCACGCAAAGTGGTGGCCAACGCATCCAACCGTTTTTCAACAATCGCCTGCTGGATCTGGCGCATCAGGCGCTGGTAATAGGCAATATTATGCCATGTCAGCAGCATGGGGCCGAGAATTTCATTGGCGCGGAACAAATGGTGCAGATAGGCGCGGCTATGGCGTGAACAGGCCAGACAGTCACAATGCGGAGAAATGGGGCGTGCATCTGTGGCATGGCGTGCATTGCGCAGGTTGAGCGTGCCGCGCTCGGTATAGGCGCGGGCGGTGCGGCCTGCGCGTGTGGGCATAACGCAGTCAAACATATCCACGCCGCGTTGCACGCTGCCCAGCAGATCATCTGGGGTGCCTACGCCCATCAGGTAGCGCG
The DNA here is from genome assembly GCF_040208445.1 of Acetobacter sp. A11-2. NCBI lineage: Bacteria > Pseudomonadati > Pseudomonadota > Alphaproteobacteria > Acetobacterales > Acetobacteraceae > Acetobacter > Acetobacter sp. A11-2. The sequence goes on along the minus strand of NZ_CP157843.1, from coordinate 2,624,861 downwards.
GCTTGTCCTGCGGCATGATGGGGGTGGTGGTGTCTAGCGTGGCGAACATCAGTTCCTGCCCTTCGCCAACTGCCAGGCCCCCAATGGCGTAGCCTTCAAACCCGATATCGGTGAGCGCCTTTACGCTTTCCGCCCGCAGTTCAGGTTCTGTGCCGCCTTGCACAATACCGAACTGACCATACCCTTCGCGCTGCACATAAGCCTGGCGGGAGCGCGCAGCCCAGCGCATGGAAAGCCGCATGGAAGCCGCAATGGCTTCCGGCGGTGCAGGTAGGGCTGGGCATTCATCAAAACACATGGTGATGGTGGCATCCAGCGCGTGTTGGATGTCTGTTGAACTTTCAGGCGTGAGCCGATGTTCAGAACCATCAATATGGGAGCGGAAGGTGACGCCGTCCTGATCTAACCGTCGCAGCGCGCCAAGGGACATAACCTGAAAGCCCCCTGAATCTGTCAGAATCGGGCCAGACCAATCCATAAACTTATGCAGGCCACCCAAGGCGCGTATGCGTTCTGCCCCCGGCCGCAGCATGAGGTGATAGGTATTGCCCAGAACAATGCCAGCACCGGTGGAGCGCACGGCATCCATGGTCATGGCTTTTACCGTGCCAACGGTGCCAACCGGCATAAAGGTTGGGGTGGCCACAGGGCCGTGGGCTGTGTGCAGCATGCCTGCGCGCGCGGCGCCATCTGTGCTTTCACACGTCCAGTTAAAGCGGGTCATTCTACTGTTCCGAGGTGGTGGGCATGGATGGAGTGGGCGCAGCGCAGCAGGCAGGCATCGCCGTAGGAATAAAAGCGGTAACCGCTGGCAACGGCATGGGCATAAATCTGCCGGGCACGCTCAACCCCTGCAAAGGCGGAAACCAGCATGAAAAGCGTAGAGCGCGGCAGGTGGAAATTGGTGAGCAGCATATCCACAGCGCGGAATTGATAGCCGGGCCGAATGAAAATGGAGGTTGTGCCATCAAACGGATGCACAATGCCGTTTTCATCTGTTGCGGTTTCCAGCAGGCGCAGGCTGGTGGTGCCAATGGCAATAATACGCCCGCCAGCCTTACGGGTGGCGTTGATACGTTCTGCTGTTTCCGGGGTGATGATGCCGCGTTCTGAATGCATTTTGTGTTCAGAAATTTCGGCTTCACGCACAGGCAAAAAGGTGCCGGCCCCTACATGCAGGGTAAGCGTGCAGCGCTGGGCGCCTGTGGCATCTATGGCTTTCAGCAGCGCAGGCGTAAAATGCAGCCCGGCAGTAGGTGCGGCCACGGCCCCTTTGTTACGCTCAAAAATGGTGGCGTAATCACTGGTATCCTGCGCCGTAGGTCCTTCCGGGCGATGAATATAGGGTGGCAATGCCAATGCGCCTGCTTTTTGCAAAAACGCATCAAAAGCATCCCCTTCCGCACTGAACCGAAGGACCGCACCCCCGCCGGATTCTAACGCCTGCACGCGGGCTGTGTCCTGCACACCGGGGAATGCAATAGTATCGCCCACCTTGAGCCTGCGCGCATTGCGCACCAACACGTGCCAACTGCCATCTGGCTGAATCTGGTCCAGCGTAATGCCAATTTTGGCTTCTCCACGCAGGCCATGAAGCTGGGCACGAATAACGGCCGTATTGTTTGCAACCAGCAAATCTCCCCGCTTCAGAAGCGAGGGCAGATCACGGATATGCCTGTCAGCAAACATGTCGGGCTGTGTGGCATCCAGAAGGCGCGCGGCTTCTCGCGGGCGGGCGGGTTCCTGCGCGATCAGGCTTTCTGGAAGGTGAAAATCAAAATCTTCGGTGCGGTCACTGCTCATGATGGCACCGTTTACGCAATAGGCTGGGCCAAGGCCAGAGGCAAAGGCGCAGTTCTGCAGGTGGCATGCAGCCTGTAGGGGTTGAAGAGAGGGCGCTTAGGGGCCAGATTCCCCTTTCAGTAACGCCGGAGGGTATTCCGGTGCACAGATATTTTAAAGGATGACAATTTATGTCTTACGCACTTCTGGATGCAGCACGTGTTGCCAAGGCCGCTGAAGTTTCTTTGGGTGTGCTGAAAACCAGCGATGAAACCACAGAAGCGCATCAGCGTAAGGTTATTATGATTGAACGGATTGAAGCTCTGGCCAAAGCAGCAGCAGAATCCAAAGCAGGCGTTACGCTGACATCTGAAGAATTCTGGCTGATCAGCCGTAATTGGTAACAGCACGGGAGCCGCTTTTATGGCATTTGTTCTTACAAGCCCGGCCTTTGTAAATGGTGATACACTGCCGCAGGCACAGGTTTACAATGGCATGGGGCAGCACGGGCAGAATCTTTCCCCCGCGTTGGAATGGAAAGATGCCCCCACAGGCACCAAAAGCTTTGTGGTAACGGTATATGACCCCGATGCCCCAACTGGTTCGGGCTGGTGGCATTGGGTGGTGGTGAATATTCCCGCTACTATTACAGCACTGCCAGAAGGTGCCGGTTCCGCCGGGGATAAGCTGCCAAAAGGTGCCATGCAGGTGCGTACAGATTTTGGCGTGCCGGGTTATGGTGGGGCTGCCCCTCCGCCGGGGCGTGTGCACCGTTATGTCTTTACGGTTTATGCGCTGGATGTGCCTACGTTGGATGTGCAGGAAGATTCCAGCCCGGCATTGGTTGGTTTTATGGTCAACCACCACAAGTTGGCTTCTGCCAGCCTGACAGCTCTATATGGTAGTGGCTCCCGCGACTAAGCTTTCATTTCCCTGAACCTCTTTATCAGGTTCAGGGAAATGTCCCTAGCTGTCAGGTTGTGAGACGTCATTGGCGTAATCAAGGATTTCGTCGACCTGTTTCATGATGTCACGACCAGCCGGTTTGATATAGTCTTGATTACGTGACGCGGGATGTTTTTCAAGCCATGAGATGATGCATTGGGCGGGAGCGATGCCGCCCAGAACACGCTGCGGGCGATGATTGTAGGCGAAACAGAAGCCTCTGAGCAGAATTTCCAGATCTTCATGGTTTGAGACACAGACCTGCAGTACTTCTGTAGCGACACGGCCATTGAAGCGTTCCACCATTCCATTGGTCTGAGGGGAGTAAGCCTTGGTCCGGCGTCGGTCGATTCCCATGTCATGACAGGCTTTTTCGAAGGCGTCCGCTGTAAAGCAGGAGCCACGATCGGTCAGGATATGGGTGATCCGGAAAGGAAAGGCCGATTTGACGGCATTGAGGAAATCAACGGAATTATCCGCATTTTCCGCGTCATAAACAGCCAGGTGCACTGAACGGGAACAGCGATCGATGGCGACATACAGAAAACGTTTCCGCCGGTCCCCATCTGCTGTCTGTAATTTTGGCAGATGTTTCACATCGATATGGACATAACCGGGATCGTAATCGCGGAACTTTCCCTGTCCCCGAACTGGTCCGGCCTTTGGAACAGGAGGCAGCCTGTTCAATCCGGCGTCTTTCAGTATCCGCCAGATATTGTCCCGGTTCAGATGCGGCAGGAAATGCCGTAAGACAAAGGTCAGATCATCCAGACCAAAACCGGTAGAACGCCGAAGCTGACAGACAATGGCGCGCTCCTCCTCCGAGGCTTTCCAGGCCAGCCTCCAGGGACGGCTGCTGCGGTCCTGACAGGCGTCCGAACCACGCCTGCGCCACTTGCGGACTGTTTCATCGCTGATCCCGTAGCGTCTGGCGAGCACGGATGTCGGTTCTGACGAACGAGCTATCTCAGCCCGGACAGCCGGTGTCGTGCGTGCCTGTGGGTGGATCTGAAGCATCATTCGGTCTCCCTGCAAACGGAAGAAAACAACGAAGCATAACGCGGTATCGCCCACGCTACATCATCCCAATGACGTCTCACAACCTGACACCTAGCACTACAGTTGCATTTTGTGTCGTGAGTGAGCGCGGATAGCACTGGCCTGATGCGTTCGTCGAAAGACGGACCATCTGAGGATGTGAGAGACGGGGAGTCTGCGTTGTGCAAGTTTTACGACGAGGCGCCTGATCTCCTGAATGGACCAGCGGACAAGGACTGTCGTGTTCTGAGTTGTGTTTTTTTCGGTTTCAGTGAGTTTGCCTGGTAACGGACACTGGCCATGACGGCATAGGCCAGCATGACCAGAGAGACATGCCGATGCCAACCATGCCAGGAGCGGGTCTCGTTATGATCAAGACCAAATTCGTTTTTGGCCGTCTCGAACCCTTCTTCGATCCTCCAGCGCGTCCCTTCAACGTTCACCAGTTCCTGCGTGGTTGTCCCTTTCGGGCTCCAGGTCGTAAAATAGGCAAGGTCCCCGTCAGCGATGTTTCGGCGGATCAACAGGCCACGTGTCCATGGTCCGGCTATAGGGCAGTCAAATTCTTCAGCATCCAGATCAGCAAGCGGAAGATACGCCCAGTCATAAAGTCGCTCACCTTTTGTGCCGTGCCCCGCTGACAGACGACGCCAGGCCTGGTCTGGCAGTCCTGCTGCAATATCTTTCGCCTCTCCGGCAATCAGCGGTTCCGTTGCCCATGATCCGAACCAGTGATTGCCCTTGACCCCAAGCACATATCCAATTCCTGCCCGGCGAAGCGTGCGTTCTACGTCGCCCACGCCATACACGCTGTCTGCTGCAACCCAGCGGAACGGCACACCGGCCTCAATACTTCGCTCAATCATCATCGAGGCTAACGCCGGTTTGGTTGCAAACACCACGTCATCGGGAACGTGGGCCCGCTTCAGACGCTCAGGCTTTGATGTCCAGTCTTTCGGGAGATACAGGGCGCGGTCAATAAAGGCATGCCCCCGTTCCGAAACATAAGCGCCAAACACACCAATCTGGCAGTTCGTGATCTTGCCGGCAGATCCCGTATACTGCCGCCCCACACCGCAGGACGCCTGACCCTTCTTCAGAAAACCGGTCTCATCAATGACCAGCACGCCCTCTTCAGTGCCCAGATGCTCAATCACATAATCCCTGACGACGTCACGAAGGGCATCGGCATCCCAGTGCCCGCGTCCCAGAAGCGCCTGCTGCCGCCATGGACCAGGATCTCCTGCGGCTTCCGCTCGCATCCATCCCGTCTTGCGTGGTTCATTGCCAATCAAAACATCAAGAAAAGCACAGGCCGAATCTACGACACGTTTTTGCGTGAACAGCGGCGCCATCCGATCCTTGGCGGACCGAAGCGAGCGCGCCCATAATTCCAGCGTCTCTTCAACAGACGTACCGCCACTCATCATATCCTGAATCATGGTTACCCATAGATTCAGAACTCAACACAAAATGCAACTGTAGTGCTAGCTGTCAGGTTGTGAGACGTCATTGGGATGATGTAGCGTGGGCGATACCGCGTTATGCTTCGTTGTTTTCTTCCGTTTGCAGGGAGACCGAATGATGCTTCAGATCCACCCACAGGCACGCACGACACCGGCTGTCCGGGCTGAGATAGCTCGTTCGTCAGAACCGACATCCGTGCTCGCCAGACGCTACGGGATCAGCGATGAAACAGTCCGCAAGTGGCGCAGGCGTGGTTCGGACGCCTGTCAGGACCGCAGCAGCCGTCCCTGGAGGCTGGCCTGGAAAGCCTCGGAGGAGGAGCGCGCCATTGTCTGTCAGCTTCGGCGTTCTACCGGTTTTGGTCTGGATGATCTGACCTTTGTCTTACGGCATTTCCTGCCGCATCTGAACCGGGACAATATCTGGCGGATACTGAAAGACGCCGGATTGAACAGGCTGCCTCCTGTTCCAAAGGCCGGACCAGTTCGGGGACAGGGAAAGTTCCGCGATTACGATCCCGGTTATGTCCATATCGATGTGAAACATCTGCCAAAATTACAGACAGCAGATGGGGACCGGCGGAAACGTTTTCTGTATGTCGCCATCGATCGCTGTTCCCGTTCAGTGCACCTGGCTGTTTATGACGCGGAAAATGCGGATAATTCCGTTGATTTCCTCAATGCCGTCAAATCGGCCTTTCCTTTCCGGATCACCCATATCCTGACCGATCGTGGCTCCTGCTTTACAGCGGACGCCTTCGAAAAAGCCTGTCATGACATGGGAATCGACCGACGCCGGACCAAGGCTTACTCCCCTCAGACCAATGGAATGGTGGAACGCTTCAATGGCCGTGTCGCTACAGAAGTACTGCAGGTCTGTGTCTCAAACCATGAAGATCTGGAAATTCTGCTCAGAGGCTTCTGTTTCGCCTACAATCATCGCCCGCAGCGTGTTCTGGGCGGCATCGCTCCCGCCCAATGCATCATCTCATGGCTTGAAAAACATCCCGCGTCACGTAATCAAGACTATATCAAACCGGCTGGTCGTGACATCATGAAACAGGTCGACGAAATCCTTGATTACGCCAATGACGTCTCACAACCTGACAGCTAGCTTGTGTAGGCTTTCAGGTCGTTTAAAACATCATCTGGCGTCACAAGCCCTGTTTGCTCATGCTGCGGCATCACCAGAAGGGGCGGACCATCATTTAAGAACCGGATGGAAAGTTGCGCCCAGCGAGACCGGACAAACCGACGAAAGACCTGAGCCAATGCGCAGCGGTCCATGTCTGTATGATATGGGTTGCTAGGTGAGCAGACAGTATTCAAATAATCACTCATAAAAGCGGCAATGGCGGGTACAAGTTCGGCTTCGCCAAAATAGGCCAAAGCCGTATTCATGCTCCACGGCGTGCCATATTGCTGCTGACCGTTGTCATCAAACTGGGTCAGATCAAAGCCATATGTTGCATGGGCTTTCATATCCCGCAGCAGGCTTACAAAATTGGCAGGAAAATAGCCTGCGCAATCCCCTATCAAAACCGGCACCCTAAACTGGGCGGCAATATCGGGCAGAATCAGATAGCGTAATGCCGGTTCCAACGAGGCGGCATCTGATCTGGTTTCCCCGTGCCCAAAGCTGAGCCGCAATGTTGTGGCATGACTTTCTAACCACTCTGAAACAGTGGAAAGAAAGGTAAGCTGATCCACCGTTGGGTTGGCAACACCAAGGCAAAGCTGGATTTTGCCAGCAGAACGATCTTCCCGGCACGCATGGAGAAGGGAAAGAACAAGCCCCGGAACCAGATCAAAATGTTGCCCCGTGCAGGCAAAAGCCAAGCAGGTGGAAGGTTGTTCTTCTGGCATGCTGAAGTGCCATTGCCAGTTTGCCACACCCGTTACATCCGGTATGGCGCGGCTGGCCAAGCGCCCGCATTCCTGCATGCTGAGCCATGAAAATACCCCTTGATCATACGGGGCAGGGGCCATGTTATCCTGCACGGCCAGTTTGCGGGCAATGGCGTAATGCTCATCCGCTTCGGCCTGTAGGCCAGCTAGCCAGCTTGTATGGCCCAAGCCTAGTTCTTCCCACCAGCTTAGGCCATTTAACCGTGCTTCTGTTGTTAACAGGCGTAGGCGGTTTTCTGTATCCAGTTTCTGAAAAGCCTGCTCAAACAAAGAGCTATAAACGCGCCGAATATCGGAGCCATTTTTGGCTGCAAGGCGCATAGGCACCAGCAGCGTATCAAACGGTGTTTCAAAAGCAGGAAGGCCGACGCTGCTTAAAACGCCAGGCACCAGCAAAAGAGCACTTTCTCCAGCTTTTTGCCGTGCCACCAATGGGGCAAGCAGTGTGCTGATATCTCGATCAGGATAACGAGTGGTAAGAGACTGCTCCATGAGCGTGGCGGCAGTATCGTAATTTTTAGTGCGCAGCGCCAGAATGGCGGCCATCCATTGCAGTTCGGGCCGTGGGTCATGCTGGCGGGCAAGGGTTAAAAAGCCGTCAGCCAGTTCCCATTGTCCAAAAAGAGCGCATAAACGCGCCAATTGCACGCATGTACCTGTATCACGCGGGGTAACACTTAAGCGCAGAATCTGTTCGCGCAGATCATCCAGCGTTGCCCAAGGTGTTGTGGCAGGGCGCAATGTGTTTGTTTGCAGAAGATGCAGCACATCTTCCATCAGCCCAGACAAAATATGGGAAGGGCACACAGTAAAGGTAACCTTTTCTGGTGCGGCTTCACTCCACAGCGTTATGGTGTCTTTTGTGCGTGTGACTTGCAGTTGTTCTGCTGGCCATTTGTGGCTACCCAATTGCAGATGATGTTCTGCACAGGTGGCGCGGCCAACAAAACGTGTACCCAGATACCATTCCTGTTCTGTAAGATCGCGCAGGATGGAAAGCAACTCTGACGGCAAAAGCAGAAAACGTTCCCACGTGGCGCAAAGCGGCACAACGTCAAATACATTTTGTTCTCGGCTGGAAAGATAACCTTTACCAGCCCGGAGAGACACAAGCGGGCGGCCAGCAAAGTTTTCGACCGCTTCTGCTTGGGTAAATATTCCACCGGGGTTTAATACCCCAGATTGCGCATCCAGCGTGGCTGGAGTTGTGCCACGCATAAAGGATTGCGCAAAAGAAACCGCATGCAGGCGCAGCCCCGAGTAACCCACCAGAGCACCATGCCAAGAGAGAAGATAGAACGGCATGGGCTGATCCTATAAAACGATCGTGCTGGTGGAAATAATGTAGAACAATGGCACGACTTTTTATGCCACGGCATCCAGCAGGTGGGGAAGATACTGTTCCAGCTTGATGCGCACCGGCATCAGGTAGGCCTTACCTTTTTCCTGAGCCAGTTCCTTAAGCACCGTTTGTGCAAACTGGATATTGGCATCCAGCGTAGGAGAAAAATCACGCGGGAAAACAATGTGGTTTGTTGTTTCCCAATAAGAGCGTGATTTGGGGCCAATAACGGGGGAAAGCCCCCAGAACACGCATTCGCCCTGCATCCATTCCCGGCACAGGTCAAACAGTTTTAGGTCAAATACAGGCTGTGTGAAAAAACCAATGGCTCCGGCTTCTTTCTTGCGGGCCACATCTTCCAGCTCTTTCCACGGCGCGCGGCGGTAGGGGTCAAACGCCGCATAAACTTTCAGATGCGGTGCTTCACGCCGGTAGCGGCGGATAATGCTTTCCGTGCTGTTGGGGTATGTGCGGTGGCTGAGATCTGCCGGAGGGTCACCATGCACAACCAGAATCTCTTCCAACCCCGGTTGGTCCGCCCCGGGTAGGGGGGCATCTGGTGCAATATCTATGGCCCGGATGTGTGGAATAACATTTCCAAACTGTGGGCGTACAAGTGCCGCGGCATCCCAACTGCGGAGGGGAAAGCGCATCAGGTCAGGAATGTTCAGCGTATCTGCAACGGAAAATGTGGCTTTAACTGTAGCCACATCTGTTGCCAGAGCCTCAGCAGAACGTGGGATTAGCTCAACCGAAAGGCGGGAAAGGCTCATTCTGCGCTCCCCTCAAGCTGCAATTTGGCTGCGGTGAGTGTGTTTTTCAGCAGGCAGGCAATGGTCATGGGGCCAACACCACCGGGAACAGGTGTAATGCGGCCAGCTACTTTAACAGCTTCATCAAATGCAACGTCACCCACAAGGCGGGTTTTGCCATCATCGGTTTTGATACGGGTGATACCAACGTCAATTACGGTGGCGCCGGGTTTAATCCAGTCTCCACGCACCAGTTCACGGCAACCCGTGGCCACAACCAGAATATCGGCTTGCCGTGCAAGAGCTGCCGTATCGCGCGTGTGAATATGCGCAATAGAAACCGTGCAGCCTTCTGCCAGCAGCAGCAGGGCCATAGGTTTGCCCACAAGGTTGGAAGCCCCGATAACCACGGCGTGCTGGCCTTTCATATCCCCCAACTGGTCACGCAGCAGTAGCAGGCAGCCCAGCGGCGTGCAGGGAATGAGCGAGGGTAGGCCCACAGCCAAACGGCCAGCGTTGATTTCACCCAGACCATCCACATCCTTTTCAGGCAGAATGGCATTGGTTACGCGGCGGCCATCCAGCCCGTTTGGCAGGGGAAGCTGCACCAGAATGCCATGAATTTCGGGGTCTTTGTTCAGGCGGTCTATCAGCGCCAGAAGTTCGGCTTCCGATGTGTTTTCGGGCAACATATGCATGAAGGAGCGCATGCCGGCATGATGGGTCTGCACCGCCTTGTTGCGCACATACACTTCGCTGGCAGGATCATTCCCAACAAGAATAACGGCCAGACCGGGCGTTACGCCATGTTTCTCGTGAAACGCCAGAACATCCTCACGGATATGCTGACGCATTTTGGCGGCAAAGCCTTTGCCATCAATCAGGGAAGCCTGATGATCGGAGGGAAGGGAGGATGAAGATGCGTTGGTCATGGAGCTGCCAGTTGATCATGCAGAAGCGTGTGGGGTTTCAAGCCGGGGCATACGCAAAAAAACGCCAAACGACAACGTTTTCACCCGTATATGCCCGGTATGCGCAAGAAATTTCAGGTCATGTTTCACTCTGCCGATAGGGAGAAAGCACGTTAAGGGCCTCGGCTTCCGCCAATATGGCGGGGCGTTCTGCCTGAAGGAAAGCCCCAACACCATTGCGAAGAGAGGGGTTTTCCAGCCAATGGGCAGAATGTGTGAGAGCAGGCAAATAACCGCGCTGGATTTTATGTTCACCCTGCGCTCCGGCTTCTACCCGTTTGAGGCCGTGGGCAATGGCAAAATCTATGGCGCGGTAATAGCACAGCTCAAAATGCAAAAATGGCCAGTTGCCAACACAGCCCCAGTTGCGGCCATACAATGTATCGCTTCCCAAAAGGTTGAGGGCAGCGGCAACGGGTGTGCCTTCATGCCGTGCTGTCATCAGCACAACGCGGTCTTGTAGGCGTTCAGAAAGTAGCGGGAAAAAATCTGGCGTCAGGTAGGCGTTGCCCCACTTTTTATCAATCGTGTTCTGGTAAAACGTGTAAAAGGCTTGCCAGTCTTCCGGCGTAATGTCTGACCCGCGCAGGGTATGAAAGCTCAGGCCAGCGGCATTGGCATCACGCCGCTCTCGCCGGATGGCTTTGCGCTTGCGTGATGAAAGTGTTTCCAGAAAATCATCAAAACAGGCGTAATTCTGATTGTGCCAGTGATACTGTAAGCCAAGGCGCGGGAGCCACCCTCGTTCAGCCAGAACATTGCTTTCCTGCTCGGTGCAGAATGTTACATGGGCGGAGGAAAGCCCCGTATCATGGCAGATCTGGCGTAGGGCATCCGCCATAACTTTTTGGGTTTCTGCCGGTGCATCGGGGTGCGTTAAAAGGCGCGGGCCCGGTGCTGGGGTAAAGGGGACGGCAATTTGCAGTTTGGGGTAATAGCGCCCACCAGCGGCTTCAAAGGCGCGCGCCCACCCTTGGTCGAATACATACTCACCCCATGAATGGCCTTTAATATAGGCAGGGCAAGTGGCGGCCAGTTGCCCATCTGGCGCGTGCAGGCTGACATGCTGTGGCAGCCAGCCTGTTTCTTTGCGTACGGAACCGCTGTCTTCTAATGCAGAAAGAAAAGCATGGCTGACAAATGGGTTATCCGCCCCCGCACAGGCATCCCACTCCGTTGCCGGAATGGCGTGAATACTGTTGTGCAGAGATACGGACCAGTCAGCCATGTCTGTCTTTCCTGCAATCTCAGCCGATTTCGAACAGCCCTTCTACTTCAACCGGGGCATCCAGCGGCAGGGAGGGCACGCCAACGGTGGAGCGCGCATGGCGCCCGGCATCACCAAATACGGCAACGGCCAGATCAGATGCCCCATTCATGGCGGCTGCGTGTGAGGTGAACTCTGGCGTGCAGGCAATAAAGCCACCCAGACGCACCACGCGTTTTACGCGGGAAAGATCGCCCACAGCGGCGCGCACCTGTGCGATCACATTGATCATGCTGTAACGCGCAGCTTCAACCGCTGTTTCAACAGAAACGGCATCCCCCAGCTTGCCGGTAGCAAACAGCTTGCCATCTTTAAGTGGCAACTGGCCGGAAACCACTAGAAGAGAACCTGTTTGAACGCAGGCTACATAGTTGGCAACAGGTGCAGCAGGTGTAGGCAGTTCGATACCAAGTTCAGCCAGACGGGATTCAGGAGTGCTCATCACGCTGTATTCCTTGTGTTAAAAAGCTGGGCAAGAAGCAGAAACTTGCCTCTTGCCCAGCAGAATGGACCGTATGCCTTTAGCAGACAAGCCGCAGATTACGGCGCTTGCGCCCGGTGGGGGGCGTATCATCTGCTTCTGGCAGGTCCAGCGGCAGAAGCGGGTCGGGGTCAGATTGTGCATCTTGGTGCGGGCCATCTGGCAGCCGCACACCCAGATACGTGTCTGATAAGGCGCGGAAGGCGTAATCCAACATGGATGTGGCGTAGGAGGCAACCGGGTCTCCCTCCACCGTGCCAGCCGGCCCAAAACAGGTGTAGGCAAAGTTTTCCACAAAGGCTTCCAGCGGGGCCCCGTATTGCAGGCCAATGCTCACGGCTTCACCCAGGCTTTCCATCAGCCCGCGCACCATGCCGCTTTCCCGCGTGGGGGTCAGGGCGAGTTCACCCAGCGTGCCATCTTCATATTCCCCCGTGCGCAGGAACAGCCGGTGGCCACCAATAGTGGTTTTTTGCGTAAAGCCGCCGTGCCGAGGGGGCAAAGTGCGGCGTATGCCACGTTCCAGCTTGTTGCGGATTGGCTGGTTCTGCACTTCTGGCCGTGCGGGCATGCGGTCTACAAAGCCAGTCAGAGCGCGATACATGGCCAAATGCGCGTTAGGGCCGGGTTGGGGTAAAACAGTTTCACCCGCCAGCGCCGCAGCCAAAGCGGTTTCAACCGTAAAGCCGCGTGCTTCCAACCGCAGCAAAGCGCTTCTGGAAAGTTTGCCATCTGGCCGCAACATGGAAAAAGCCGGAGCCAGCCCGCAGGCTTCTACCCCCAAAAGCCCGTCTATCGGGTTGGAGGCAGAAAAGCCGGTTTCAATCGGGGCCAACGGCGTTTCTGTTTCCACTGCTGCTTCGTTCCAGACAGCGCGGAGGGTTTCCCCCAATCCGGGCAGAACGGTGCGCACTGGTGGCAGCGGAAGAGATTCTGGCCCACGGCCAGCATGGGCTGTCAGGGTGGCCAGCGCAGCTATGGCGCATGCGGCAGCACGGCCATCTTCGCTATCATAATCCAGCCCAACGCCTGCAAGGCATGCGTCCAGATTGGTTAGCAGAATATCACCAGCCAAAGGGGTGGGGGCAAGCGTATCGGCAGGTGCAGTGGGGGCTGCTTCTGTTTGTTCTGGTGCAAATAAATCTGGCAGCGGCAGTTCCCCATTGCGCTGGCTGGCCAGTGTGCTGGCGGCATGGCGCAATACGGAACAGATCAGCCGCAGAGCCGCAACAAACGTGCGCGCAGCAAACCCTTCACCGGGGGAAACAAAGGCCGCCAGATTAACAATAAAGCCCGGCGGGCGGTCAAAACGGCAATGCCATACGGCTTCTGTTGGGGCGGCCTGCCGCGTAAGCAGCATCCACACCAAAGATCGGGCCGTGGCATCATCTGGTGCCAGCGCATCAATCCAGCGGGAGGCAAGGCTGGGCAGATCCAGCGCTTCATCTCCTGGTACAAGCTGGGCCAATGCCGTTGCGGCATCTGTATCCCATTCTGCGGGCAGCGTAACGGAGCGAAGGGGAGCGTCCGGGTCTGCTGCGGCCTCTAGCGTGCTCATCAGCACGCCATTCCAGTGGCGTCTGGCTGTTGCGTTCATGCGGGCAGTTTATCGTTTCCGCCTATCGCGTCGGAACCCGGAATCGTGCTGCCAAAAGGCAGTTAACACTCTGCATAATGAGGATATGGGGGATAACTTTTTGTGAGGTTGCGTTTCCCGCCCCAATACCGGCTGCTCGAGCGCAGTTGATCGGAAACACGTGCATATTTCATGGACCGGGCATGGTGCGGAGTCCTATCATCCACAACATGGCAAACTTTGGAACATGGCTGCATACGCGCCGGAAGGGGCGGCTGGTTGGCAAGGATGCCGATGGCCGCTGCTATTACGAATCAACAGGCCGGGCCCGTCAGGGTGGTGGGGTGGAACGGCCCGAACGCTGGGTGATCTACCTGAAAGGGGAAGATCCTTCTGCCGTGCCGCCAGAATGGTGGGGGTGGCTGCACCACACGCTGGATGCGCCTATTCCGGCAGAAGAACGCAAGCCGTGGCAGCTTCCGCATAAGCCAAATATGACAGGTACGGCACAAGCTTACAGGCCACCGGGAAGCCTGTATTCCACCGGCCAGCACCCTCCTGCAACGGGAGATTACGAGGCATGGACACCTGATGCGTGATCTGCTGCGCATTTCCTGCTAAACCGAACAGGCAATACAGGGAGTGCGATGCGGCTTATGGCTTCAGCAATGGCAGAAAAATCTCGGCGTAGTCTTACAGAACTGCTTACAGGCACTTTTGTGTTGGTGGCTATTGGCGGCATGCTGGTGGCTGCCGTGGTGGGCGAAGGCCGCAAGACAGACACAACCGGTTACCAGCTTAATGCTGATTTTACGCACATAGATGGGCTGGATATTGGCTCTGATGTGCGGTTGGCAGGCGTGACAGTCGGGCAGGTGGTGCGTGAAACTGTAGATCCGCACACCTTTAAGGCGCATGTCACCTTCACTGTGCGGCCCGATATTCATCTTTCAGATGATACGGCAGCCATTATCACCAGTGATAGCCTGCTGGGTGGCAAGTATATTGCCCTCTCCCCCGGTGGGGATGACAAAACCCTCAAACCCGGTGAAACAGTTGGGCAGACACAGGGCTCCATCAGTCTGGAGCAGTTGCTCAGCAAGTTTATTTTCTCGGTTACGGATACCCTCACACGTGCCAACAAGGCAGCACCTGCAAATGGTGGTGGCACGGGCGGGAATGATCTGCCCTGAAACAGACATAAAAATCCGTTAATTCAAGATTGAAGCCGGGAAACAAACAGCATGGAAAAGCCACGCTTCTGGCCACAGGATGATGGAGACCCCATAACCTGCCATGAAAAACTGCGTGTTCTGGAAGAAAACTGGCAGGAAGTGCAGGACATTGTGCGCGATGCGTTTGAGGATGCCATGCTGATGGGGGTGAGTGAGCAGTTTATGCGGGCGCGTTTGAAAGATATGGTTGATAGCCTTGCTTCTCCTAAAAACGGAGGGCAGGCAGTATGAGGCGCACAGCACCTAAAGCCGTGGCCTGTGGAGTTGTTCTGGCTGCAATGCCTATGCTGGCGCAGGCTGCTGGTACGGCTCTGGCACCTCCGGCAGTTTACGCACCTGATACGTGGCAAGGTAAAAATACAGCGGTTGTCAGGGTGCTAGACAGGCTGGATGCCCATGTGGAAGTTCTTTCTGTGCCAGTCGGTACAACGGCGCATTATAAAAGTTTGGACATTACGCCCTCACGTTGTCTGCAACGTCCCCCTACACTTTCGCCCGATGCCGCAGCATGGCTGGCTTTGCAGGATAAACATCCCAACGGAGCTACTTTTCAAGGTTGGATGCTGGCAGCAGAGCCTGCATTAGGCGTGTTTGAAAGCCCTGTTTACGATGTGCGGATGGTGCGGTGCGAAGGGGCGGATACAGAGCCTATGTTACCCCCATTGCCTAAGCCTGTTGCACCTGCTGCGCCGCCTACATCTGGTTCGGACACAGCCCCAGCACCTACGGGTGATAATCCATCTTCCAACCATGCAGGCAACCCGGATATTCCCGATGCCATACCAGACAAGCAAGAAACCGGTGGCGTTTATTAGCGTTGGGTAAGGAACCGTTTCAGTTTTGTGCCGGTTCCGCGCGGCAGGTCTGTAAGATCGGTGGTTGTCGAAGCAGGGGGTGTTCGGCAACGTGTTAAAATATCGTGGTCTGGCTGCAAGTGCCTAGCAGTCTTGTCATCAGGGCCGGCCATCACAACAAGAATTGAGGTGCAAACGTGCTAGGTTCTCTCGGTGCGCAGGATTTCCGTTTTCATCTACCCCCGTTGAATGAAACTGCCTTTCTGCTCGATTTTGACGGTACTCTGGTTGATATTGCTCCCACACCAGAATCTGTTGTGGTGCCAAACGGGCTTCTTGATAGCCTGCGCCGCCTGCGTGAAGCATGTGGAGATGCCCTGGCCGTTGTTTCTGGCCGCCCGATTGATCAGATTGATCATTTTCTGGGCGATGTGCCTTTTGCCGTTGCGGGTGAGCATGGGGTGGCCATTCGGCATCGCCCCGGTGGCCCTATTGAACGCGCAGCATTACCTACTCTCCCGCCTGAATGGCTGGCTCAAGCGCGAGATCTGCTGGCAACACTGCCGGGCACACGATTAGAGCATAAAGAAGGCGGTTTTGTTCTGCATTACCGTGCCGCACCAGAAGCTGCAGAAACATTGCGTCAGGCAGCGGATGAATGGGTTAAGCAATCTAAAGGCACATTCTTGCTTTTGCCGGCCAAAATGGCGTGGGAAATTCGCCCTGCCGGAATTGATAAGGGCTATGCCGTTTCCCTGTTAATGGAAAGTCCACCCTTTACGGGCAGAAAGCCTGTGTTTGTAGGGGATGACGTAACGGATGAAGATGCCATAGCCGCTGTACGCAGAATGGGGGGCGTGGGGCTGCGTATTCCATCTGATTTTCCAACACCTTCTATTTTTCGGGCCTGGCTGGCCTCCCTTACAGGCGGGAGCCGATAAGGGATGGGGCGTCTTGTTATTGTTTCCAATCGCGTTCCGGCTGTGCGCGACCGAGCTCAACCTGCTGGAGGGCTGGCTGTTGCCCTGCGTGATGCCGTGCAAGGGCAGGAATGCCTGTGGTTTGGGTGGTCCGGCCAACAAATCCCAGATGATGAAGGGGAAGATCGGCGCGTTAGCATAGACACGGTGGAGAATGTAACCTACGCCACCGTAGATCTCACCCAGTCTGAATATAATGGATTTTACGAAGGGTATTCCAACGGAATCCTCTGGCCACTTTGCCATTATCG
Source organism: Acetobacter sp. A11-2 (assembly GCF_040208445.1). NCBI lineage: Bacteria > Pseudomonadati > Pseudomonadota > Alphaproteobacteria > Acetobacterales > Acetobacteraceae > Acetobacter > Acetobacter sp. A11-2. The sequence continues at coordinate 2,608,073 of NZ_CP157843.1, read as the reverse complement.
CGCCGGGTTAATGAATTATAGCCGGCAGGATAGGCATACATATCATGCCGTAAACACCATGTTTGCGCAGAAACTTGCTCCCTTATTGAAATCTGATGATTTGATATGGGTGCATGATTACCATCTATTTCCACTTGGGCTTGCGCTGCGTGAATTAGGCATAAAATGCCGTATCGGCTTTTTCCTGCACATTCCGTTTCCACCATGGAGTTTGATGCGGGCCTTGCCGGGTGCAGAAAAGCTTATGCGGTCTTTGCGTGCCTATGATGTGATGGGTGTGCAGACAGAAGACGATGCCCGGAATGTGAACGAAGGCTTTTCCGTTGTGGGTGTGCCTGCGCAGGCACGGGTATTCCCTATTGGAATAGACCCCGAAAGTTTTCAGAAGCAGGCTTCTTCTGGTTTGGATAACCCGGAGGTGCAGAAGCTTGAAAAAAGCCTGCGCGGTCTGCCGTTGATTATCGGCGTGGACCGTATGGATTATTCCAAGGGGCTGCCAGAGCGTTTTCGGGCGTATGAAACGTTCTTGCGCAAATATCCAGAATATCGCGGGAAGGTTATTTACCTTCAGATCACCCCGGTTTCTCGTGGCAGTGTGCCAGAATACAAGATGCTGCGTGAAGAACTGGATGGTGTGGTTGGCCATATTAACGGCACGTATGGAGATTTTGACTGGGTGCCTATCCGCTACCTTACGCACCCTGTCCCGCGTGAGCTGTTGGCACCGTTTTTCCGCCTTTCTCGCGCAGCGTTGGTAACGCCCTTGCGGGATGGTATGAATCTGGTTGCCAAGGAATATGTCGCTGCTCAGGATGAGGAAGATCCCGGCGTGCTTATTCTCTCCCGTTTTGCTGGTGCTGCGCCAGAAATGGAAGATGCGCTTTTGGTAAACCCGCATGATGCAGATGAAGTGGCAGATGCCTTGCATAAATCACTCAGCATGTCTCTTTCAGAAAGACAGGTGCGGTGGAAACGGCTGAAGCCAGATGTCTGGCGTGTTACGGCTGGCAGTTGGGCGCGTTCTTTTATTACGGCATTGGCAGAGGTGCGGTCTGAATGAGGGGGAGCCACGCATCTCGGCCACTGGCGCTATTTTTGGCAGGTGCAGCATTATTGGCGCTGGGGGTGGTGTGGTACACCCAACATGTTTTGCAAATTATGCCGTGCGAGTTGTGCCTGTGGGAGCGTTGGCCGTGGCGCCTGCTGCTTGGTACAGCCATTGTGGCTGCTGTGTTGCCAGATAAAGTGACACGGCAGCTTTTGTGGTTAACAGTGCCTTTTATGGTGGCAGATATCGGGCTTTCTATCTGCCATGTAGGGGTGGAGTGGCAATGGTGGCCAAGCCCACTGCCTGCATGCCATGCGCCGCATATATCTGGGTACACTATGGCGGAGCGTCTGGCATCCATGCCTTTGCTGCCTTCCAAACCCTGTGATGCAGCTACGTATCTGGTGCCGGGGGTTCCGGTTTCCATGGCGGCAATGGGCGGCCTGTATGCTGCTGCCGTGTTATGGATTTTTATGGTCTGGCGTAAAAAGCTGGAGCGTGTAACGCGTCGTATTTTCCATTAAATATTACAATTTAAGTGTTAGGTTTTTATTGTTGCAGGCGTGGTCACTTCGTTGCCGTATTGTAGCGGTTGAAGCACCACGTATAAATCTTATACTGTGTGCCTGAATGAAATGTCAGGATATCTCTATGTCTTTAAGCGGTAATATTAAAAAAATCGATTGGAGCGTATTTGACGCAACATGGTACGCAGAAAAATATGAAGATGTTCTGAAATTTCTCGGTATTGAAGGTGCAGAGGCATTAGAGGCATTTTATAGGGAAAAGGGGCCTGCGCTCCGCCATTCTCCCAATCCATATTTTGATGAAGATTGGTATTTGCGGCGTTATCCTGCTGTTGCAGATGCCGTAAGCAAAGGTGAATGGCAATCTGGGTTTGACCATTATTGCCGCACGGGTTCTTCTTCCCATAATCCACACTGGCTTTTTGATCGTGAATTTTATTTCAAACAGCAGCCAGCTCTTCAACCTGCGGTATTGGAAGACGCCGGATTTCGAAATCTTTATGATCATTACCTAAATGTGGGTGATGAGCAGTTTTTGACGGGGTCATGGTTTTTTAACCCAACAGCGTATCTCAAAAGCGGCCATGCACGTATTGAAGGCTTGGGTGCTTTTGCACAATGCGTACGTAATCTGGAACCTGAGCAGGGATATGGGCACCGTCTGTCCTGGTATTTTGACCCTGAATGGTATCTGGAAACCTACCCACATGTCAGGAAGGAACTGGATTCAGGGCGTTGGCTTTCTGCCCTGCACCATTATCTGTCTAATTCTACACCAACAGATTACAATCCGAACGCGTACTTTTCGGAAGAGTTTTATGGCAGCGTTAACCATGATGTAAGTGGTGCGGTTGAAAGCGGAAACTTCCGTAATTTTTATGAACATTTTTTACGCTATGGCGTGCATGAACTGCGTAAACCAAGCGCCAATGTTGATTTGGAAGGCTACTACCGTAATGCGGTTGTGCAAAAGGAAGTTACCCGGGGTGATTTCCCAGATGCATTCGCGCACTATATTGCCCATAACGGCAGGTTAGAAGATGATGTGGCAGGGCTGAAGGAAAGCGAAGCTCTTTCCAAAAAGCTCTATCATGAAATGTGTCAAATTCGGTTGCCTGTTCTTTTGAATCAGACATTGGATTTCACATACGATGCGCCAGATTTAAGCGTTATTATTGTAGCGCATAATCTGTTTGCCATGACCATGAGCGCATTGGCATCGTTACGAGCCAACTATAATGGCCAAATGCAGGTTATTGTGGTGGACTCTGGTTCTACAGATGGCGTGCGCCATATTGAACGTTATGTGCGTGGTTTGGATGTTGTACGTTTTCCAGGCAATGTTGGTTTCTTGTTGAGTTGCAATGCCGCATTGGAAAAAGTGCGTGGCCCATTCACGCTTTATCTGAATAACGATACAGAGTTGATGCCAGAAGCCATTGGCAATGCCTTGGCACGGCTACGCTACAAAATGAAAATAGGGGCCGTGGGTGGCAAACTTGTACGCACCAATGGCTTGTTGCAGGAAGCGGGGAGTATTGTCTGGCGCGATGGTTCTGTGTGCGGTTATCTGCGTGACCAGCGGCCAGATGTGCCAGAAGCTAACTTTGTAAGATCCGTAGATTATTGCGCCGGTGCGTTTTTGATGGTGCGTACGTCTTTGCTGCGTCAGCTAGGTGGCTTTGATACAGATTATGCCCCAGCGTATTTTGAAGAAACAGATCTGTGCCTGCGTATTCATGAAGCTGGGTTTGATGTTGTGTACGACCCTTCGGTGGTTGTGGTGCATTATGAATACGGTACATCCAGTTTTATGAGCGGTGCTTCCATGATAGCGCGCAATCAGGATGTATTTCGGCGTAAGCATACAGCATATTTGCGCCAGAAAAGCCTGAACAACCCAAGAATGCTGATAAAGGCCCGTTTCAGCAGGCAGGATCAGAAACGCGTTTTATTTATTGAAGACAGATTGCCCTATCGGTTTTTGGGGTCAGGCTTTACGCGTTCAAATGATATTGTGCGCAGCATGATTGCTGCAGGATGCCAGGTAACGGTGTATCCGGTGTTTAGACCCACAGAATCTCAGGAAGATATCTGCATGGCTTTTCCCGATCAGACAGAGGTGATCTGGGATAGGGAGCTGCCAGAACTGGAAGATTTTATTAAATCCCGCGCCGGATATTACGATGCTATCTGGATTGCACGCACGCATAATGCAGACCGTCTGGCCCCAGTGCTGATGGATTGTGCTGATGCCCTAACAGGCACAATGGTGATTATTGATACTGAAGCCGTATCGGCCCCGCGTGAGTACCGTAAAATGGAATTACGGGGGCAAACGCCAGAAAACACAGTAGATGATCTTCTGAAGCACGAATTCAGACATCTGTTCATGGCTGAAAAAATTATTGCAGTGAACAGCAAGGATTCAAAAATTCTTAATGCGCATGGTTTTTCGAATGTTCATGTTCTTGGGCATTTGCAAAATGCTTCAACATGGTCTCCCGGATGGGAAGAACGTCGGAATATTCTTTTTCTGGGGGCTATGCACGATCAGGATTCACCTAATGTCGATTCTCTTGCCTGGTTTAGCGGAGAAGTGTTGCCATTGCTGGATGATCGTTTGCCAGAGGATGTTAAGTTTACAGTTTGTGGCTATGTAAACCCGCGTGTTGATCTTACGCCGCTTCTTAACAATCCACGCGTTGTGGTGACGGGGCGGGTAGAGGATGTAACCCCTGTTTACAATAGCCACCGAGTATTTGTGGCACCAACCCGATATGCGGCGGGCATTCCCTACAAACTGCACGAAGCCGCAGCACATGGTATTCCTATTGTAGCCACGGATATCTTGTGTGAGCAGGTTGGATGGGTGCCGGGTGAAGATATGCTGTGCGCCAGTATCTCAGACGCACAGGGCTTTGCAGATGCCATTGTCCGACTGTATGAAGACAAGCAGCTGTGGGAAAAAGTGCATGTGCGTGAACTCAAGCGGATTTCTACAGAGAACACGCAAGAGAATTATGTAAAAGCGATAAAGGAAATTTTAGAAACTTCCTGAATGGTACCTGCACGTCAGATGAGGTGAGTGGAATCTTCCATTTGCAGAATCTGACGTGCCAGACTATGCAGCCGTGCGCTGGCACGTGCCCCTAATGTGCTGATGTCCTGATAGGAAAACCAACGTGCTTCCAAGGCATCATCACCAGCCTGTACCGGGTTCTGGGTGTGTTCGTGCTCCTCACATCTTACGGCAAGAATGATGTAATGGAACGCCAGCTTTCCATCGGTGTCATAATGCAAGCTGTCAAATGCATCTATTACAGAAGTTGCTTTTGCAGGTAAGGATGTTTCTTCTAATAATTCACGTTCTGCGGCATGGAAAATTGTTTCTCCCGGTTCAATCCGTCCTCCGGGAAAACCCCATAACCCGGCATCTGGTGCATTGGCGCGCCGAACAAGCAAAAAATTATTCTGCCTGCGTACAATAGCAAGAACACCGGAGCGGGGGAGGCAGGAATGGCATGATGTTTTCATGATCGGGAAGTGTAGAAGGTCATGAATGCTGGTCAACCCTTATCTGCGTAAAAGGGATTGGGCTGTTTTTTCCCTTTGCCCCAATGCAGAAAATGCGTGTTAAATACAGCCATAACCGTGTGGATGTTGCGCACGGAAAATATAAACCAGCTATCAAGGAGCGCATCTTATGTCGGCAGATACAATTGCCATTCCGGGTATAGCCAAACCTGCTTCTCGCATTGCGTTAGGTACGTGGGCCATTGGTGGTTCCATGTGGGGTGGTGCAGATGATGCAAACGCCAGTAAGACGATAGATGAAGCTCTGGAGCTTGGTATCAATATGATTGATACAGCACCAGTCTATGGATTTGGGCATTCTGAAGAAGTTATTGGTAAGGCTTTGGAGGGCCGACGTGGCCGCGTTATTCTGGCCACCAAGGTTGGCCTGAACTGGCAGGACGGCAAGGTTTTCAGGGATAGTCGGCCAGCACGGATTGAAGAAGAAGTTGAAAAATCTTTAAGCCGTTTGCGCACAGATTATATTGATCTGTATCAGGTTCATTGGCCCGATACGCGCACGCCGTTTGAAGAAACAGCCCGTGCTCTGGAAAATCTGGTGAAAAGCGGCAAGGTTAAAGCCTTGGGGCTGAGCAATTTCTCACCTGCGCAGATGGATGAATTCCGCAAGTTTGCCCCTGTTTCTGCCGTGCAGCCGCCATACAACCTGTTTGAGCGTGAAATAGAGCGCGATGTTCTGCCGTATGCAGAAAAGAACAATCTGGTTGTGCTGGCGTATGGCCCGCTGTGTCGTGGCCTGCTTTCTGGCCGCATGACGGCAGACCGGAAGTTTGAAGGAGATGATCTGCGCAAAACAGACCCCAAGTTCCAGCAGCCGCGTTTTGGGCAGTATTTGCAGGCGGTGGAAGATCTTAAAGCCATTGCCAACAAGTACGGCAAAAGCATGTTGGCTCTGGCTATCCGCTGGGTGTTGGATCGTGGTCCAACTATTGCGTTGTGGGGTGCGCGTAAGCCAGAACAGATTGCAGGCGTGGATGATGCCTTTGGCTGGAAGCTGGATGCAGAAGACATGAAAGCTATTGATGCCATTTTGGCGAAGGATATCAAAGATCCGGTAGGCCCAGAGTTTATGGCTCCTCCACTGCGGGCCTAATTCGGCGTAACAGGTGCAGGGCTGGCTTCTCCAGCCCTGTTCTCGCCGCAAGGCTGGCGGTGGCCCATACGCATTGACTCAGATGCGGCTTTTTTCGCACTCTATTAAGTTATGAAAGAGCCGCATCCTCCTTATCAGGCTGAGCCTGAGCAGGCGACAGTCTGTATGTTTCCGCTTCAGCAGGTGTTGGGGCGTGTAGAGGCTGCGGAATATTTGGGTATTCCTACCCGTAGGCTCAGATTTCTTGAAATGTTTGGGCGTGGGCCTAAATCTGTTTCTCATCGGGCAGGGGCCATTCAATTTCGTAAAGAAGACTTGGATAACTATAGCGCCCAGCAGTTTAGCCGTGCCGGATTAGGGGCAGATGCGCTTTCGCGTTATCGGAGTATGCGCGCACTGGCTGATTATAAAGGGCTGGATCCGTTTATGGATATGGCCAGCCGAGATGAACTTTCTCAGGCATGCACCTATATTGGCGGGCGTGTGGGTATTGGGCTGGGGCTGGTGGTGATTGTGCTTTCTCATACCCCGTTGTCCCGCATTTTGTTCCATGTAGTGCGTTAAGGCGGTTTTGTAGCGGTCTGGGCGCTTTCATATCTTGCGCAAGGCGCTGTGGCAGCCCATGTTTGGGCAATGGCTTCCAAAACTTCTTCCTCTGCGGCACGTGGTAAAAAGCGCCCTTCATTAAGCGAGCGCGCCGCTAGCCTTCCCCCAGTTCTGTTCGAGCCGGAAAAGCAGGCTCCGCGTCCACGCCTCAAGCGCATGGAAGTGGTATCGGAATACGAACCGGCGGGGGATCAGCCGCAGGCTATCAGTGAACTGGTGGCAGGGGTAGAAGCTGGAGAACGCGATCAGGTTCTGCTGGGGGTTACGGGTTCTGGCAAAACCTTTTCCATGGCCAAAATTATTGAGGCCACACAAAAGCCTACGCTTATTTTAGCACCCAACAAAACATTGGCAGCCCAGCTTTATGGGGAAATGAAGCAATTTTTCCCCAATAACGCAGTTGAATACTTTGTCAGCTATTACGATTACTATCAGCCAGAAGCCTATGTGCCACGTTCTGATACGTATATTGAAAAAGACAGCCAGATAAACGAACAGATTGACCGTATGCGCCATGCCGCCACACAGGCGCTGCTGGAGCGGAACGATGTTATTATTGTGGCCTCTGTTTCCTGTATTTACGGTATCGGATCTGTAGAAACCTATTCCCGCATGGTGGTGAAGCTGGAACTGGGCGGAGAGATAGACCGGGATAAGTTGATAAAAAGCCTTGTTGAACTCCAGTACCGTCGGAATGATGCTGCATTTGCGCGAGGCACTTTCCGCGTGCGTGGTGAAACAATAGATATCTTTCCCGTGCAGAATGAGGATAGAGCCTGGCGTGTTTCCCTGTTTGGGGATGAGGTTGACGGGCTGATAGAGTTTGATCCCCTGACAGGTGAAAAAACGGCTGATCTGCAGGAAATTACTATTTACGCAAACAGCCATTACGTAACCCCACGCCCTACGTTGAATCAGGCCATTAAAGGCATCAAGCAGGAACTGCGCGAACAGCTTGATGTGTTTACAAAGGCTGGCAAGCTGCTGGAAGCAGAACGGCTGGACCAACGCACCACCTTTGATCTGGAAATGCTAGAAACAACAGGTGTGTGTAAGGGGATCGAAAACTATTCCCGCTATCTTTCAGGCCGCAAACCGGGGGATCCACCACCAACCCTGTTTGAATATCTGCCTGAAGATGCGCTGTTGATTGTAGATGAAAGCCACGTAACCGTGCCGCAGATTGGTGGCATGGAACGAGGAGACCATGCGCGCAAATCCGTTCTGGCGGAGTTTGGGTTTCGGCTTCCTTCCTGTCTGGATAACCGGCCTTTGAATTTTGCGGAGTGGGATAAGTTTCGCCCACAAAGCATTTTTGTAAGTGCCACGCCGGGTCCGTGGGAAATGGAGCGCACAGGCGGCGTGTTTGCTGAGCAGGTTATTCGCCCCACCGGGTTGGTGGACCCCATTACAATTATCCGGCCTGTTGAGCATCAGGTAGATGATCTGTTGGCAGAATGTCGCACCACCATTGGCAAGGGTGGGCGCGTGTTGGTAACAACGCTGACCAAACGCATGGCGGAAGACTTAACCGATTACATGAACGAAGCCGGTATTCGGGTAAGATATCTGCATTCCGATGTAGATACACTGGAACGGATAGAAATTATCCGAGACCTGCGCATGGGCGCATTTGATGTGCTTATTGGTATTAACTTGCTGCGAGAAGGCTTGGATATTCCAGAATGTTCGCTGGTTGCTATTCTGGATGCAGATAAGGAAGGGTTCTTGCGTTCGCGCACCTCTCTTATCCAGACCATTGGCCGTGCGGCCCGAAATGTAGAGGGCCGGGTTCTGCTTTATGCAGATAAAATGACGGATTCCCTGACATACGCTGTAGAGGAAACAGCCCGCAGGCGTGAAAAACAGATGGCGTGGAACACAGAGCACGGCATTACGCCACAAAGCGTGCGCAAGAATATCAGTGATATTGTCTCTTCTGTGTTTGAGCAGGATTACGTCACCATCGCGCCGGATGAAGATACCGGCGTTGCAGAGTTTGTGGGGCAGGATTTGGGCGCGGCCATCGCCGGGTTGGAAAAGCGTATGCGCTCCGCAGCAGCAGAGTTGGAGTTTGAAACTGCTGCCCGCCTGCGAGATGAAATTCAGCGGCTGGAAGCCTTGCAGCTTGGGTTGGAACCGCCCCCGGTAGCGGCTTCAACCGCAGGGAAAGCGCAGACAAGTGGCCGTAAACCCAAAAAAGACAAGGTGCCACGGCCATTGGGGCCAGGTGGGGGTGGGTATGACCCGGCAGCCAGACGAAAAAAGCGCTAACCTAAAGAAAGACGGCAGATATCGGCCAAAATTATAGCGAAACACCGTAAGCGTTCGGGCAGGCCTTGTTTCTGCCGCTTATCCCTTCTACCGTCCGCAGAGCAAACCCTTATTTGTGCGGACATTACGGCATGACAACGTCAGATACTTTTATCCAGCCGGATTATACAGCACTGGAGCAAGCGCCTGTTGCGCCAGATCCTTTCCCGCATGTGGTGGTGCCGCATTTTATCCGGTCAGAAGATTTGGGGCGTTTGTTTGCGCATCGGCCGCATATTGTGTCTGGCGGATCTTTCCCGCCAGAGTCCTTGCAGCTCTCTTCTCTTATGCAACATCTGGTGGAAGAACTGGAAGGCCCGCGTTTAAAGGCGATTGTTGCGGAAAAATTTCATCTCAATCTCGATCATGCGCCTTCCATGCTCACCATTCGTGGGCGTACGCGTGAAAAAGATGGGCGCATCCACACAGATTCATTGGCCAAACGCGTAACCATTTTGCTGTACCTTAACCCATCTGGGGCCGGTGAGGCATGGGAGCGGCAGGAAGGCTGTTTGCGCCTTTTGCGTGGCCCGCATGATATTGAGGATTACGCCAAGGAAGTGCCACCTGTAGATGGCACCTTGCTGGTTTTCCCCAATGGTCCAACCACATGGCATGGGCATAAGCAGTTTGTGGGGCAGCGCTATACCATCCAGTTAAATTACATGACAGAAGATGCACGTGCCCGGTCTGAACTCCGGCGGCATAAACTTTCTGCCTTGGTTAAAAAGTTGCCTTTGCCGCAATTGGGGCAGTAACTTTCCTTTTTTGATCTGTTGCTGCATTGAACAGGAAACCTGAATGATTTTCCGCAAGCCGTCTGCTGCCCGTAAACACTTTTCACTGCTGGCCGTAACGCTGGCCCTGTTGGGAGGCACGGCCCTTTCTCCCACACTGGCTCATGCTCAGGACGCCGCACCGGGTATGCCGTCTGCTCTTGTCCCTCCTAGCCTGAGCAGTGCGCAGGTTGTGCGGGCCACTCTTCCGAATGGCCTCAAGGTTGTGATCGTCCCTAACCGGTTGGCTCCGGTTGTCACAACGGAAATCAACTATCTTGTTGGCTCGGCAGAAGTGCCAGAAGGCTTTCCCGGCACGGCACATGCGCTGGAACATATGATGTTCCGTGGCAGCAAGGGGTTGGATAAGGATCAGCTTGCAGCTATCGGCACGCGCTTGGGCGGCAGTTATAATGCAGATACAACAGAAGACGTAACGCAGTATTTCTATACAGCGCAGGCACAGGATTTGCCTGTTTTGCTGAAAATTGAAGCCCTGCGCATGAACGGCTTAACCCTGTCTGAAGCGGATTGGGAAAAAGAGCGCGGCGCGATTGAGCAGGAAGTTGCGCGTGATCTTTCCAGTCCGGCCTATCGGTATCTGGAACAGTTACAGGGTATTCTGTTTGCAGGCACGCCCTACGAACACGATGCACTGGGCACACGGCCTTCCTTTGATAAAACCACGGCCGCTGATCTGAGAGATTTTTACCAGAAGTGGTACGGCCCCAACAATGCCGTGCTGGTTATTGTGGGTGATATTAACCCGGTTTCTACCTTGCAGTTGGTGCAGGATACGTTTGCCGATATCCCGCGCAAGGATTTACCGCAGCGCCACAAGGTAACTCCGGTGGCACCACCGGCTAAAACACTTACGCTTTCCACAGATTATCCTGTTGGGTTTGCTACGCTTGCATTCCCCATGGCAGGCAGTTCTTCATCAGATTTCGCAACGGCGGATATTCTGTCAGACGTGCTCTCCAGCCAGCGTGGTGCGCTGTATGATCTGGTGCCGCAGGGCAAGGCGTTATACGCAGGGTTTGAATACGCCCCTAAAAAAGAAGCGGGTTTTGGCTTGGCGCTTGCGGCTTTCCCCAAAGGTGCAGATGCTTCTGGCCCCATGAATGCCATGAAAGCTGTGTTGGAAAAAATCCGCAAGGAAGGCGTACCAGCAGAACTTGTTGAAGCTGCCAAGCAAAAAGAAATTGCCCAGCTTCAGTTTTCCGCCAACTCTGTAAGTGGTCTGGCATCTATTTGGTCCAACGCCTTGGCATTTCAGAATCTGGATAGCCCGGGAGATCTGGTAGCCGCCTATCAGGCCGTCACACCAAAGGCCGTGAATGATCTGGCCGCAAAGCTGCTTGATCCGGCACATGCTGTGTCTGCCATTCTTACCCCAGAAGCATCCGGCAAGGCCGTTTCTGGCAAAGGCTTTGGCGGGGCAGAATCTTTTGCAACAGCTCCAGATAAACCAGTAAAACTGCCGCAATGGGCAGAAAAAGCTCTGGCCAAACTGGAAGAACCAAAACCTACACCACTGCCTGCAGTCAGCACCTTATCGAACGGCATCAAGCTGATTGTTTGGCCATCTCATGTCAGCCACACCATTCAGCTTTCTGGCCAAATTCGTCAGACACCCGAATTGCAGGAACCCAAGGGTAAGGAAGGTGTGCATAGCTTAACAGAGGCTCTGTTCTCCTATGGCACAATGCAGCATGATCGTCTGGCTTTTCAGAAAGCATTAGATGATGTGCCTGCATGGGAAGATGCAGGGGGCAATTTTTCTTTGCAAGTTCTTACGCCTGATTTTGAAAAAGGTGTGGAGCTGCTTGCAGAAAATGAATTGCACCCGGCATTCCCGGAAAAAGATTTTACGGTTGTACGCACACAGTTGGCACAGGCGCAGGCCGGGGAACTGGTATCTCCTGGGCATCTGTTTGATAAAGCTATCAAGGCCGCCATTTTGCCGGAAACAGATCCGACACAGCGTGATGCTACACCTGAATCTATTATGAGCGTAACCCGTGATGATGTGCTGCATTATTACCAAAGTGCATGGTGCCCAGATCTGACAACTATTGTTGTAACGGGTGATATCTCACCAGAAAAAGCACAGGCTGTATTAGAAAAAGCTTTTGGTGGCTGGAAAGCAGAAGGACCAGCACCTGACGTTAATCTGCCGACTGTACCGCTGAGCAAAACATCCCGCGCAACAGTGCCTGATAAGAGTAGCGTGCAGAATGATGTTGTACTGGCAGAAACATTAGGGCTGACAGCACAAAATCCTGATCACTTCCTGCTGCAGTTGGGCAATGAGGTGCTGGGCGGCGGGCTGTTCTCTTCACGTCTGTATAGAGATATGCGGGTGAAGACAGGCTATGTTTATTCTGTAAGCAGTTCTTTTGATTGGGGGCGTACGCGCGGGGCCTATACTGTCAACTACGGTGCTGATCCGGATAAAGTTGGTAAAGCGCAGAGTGTTGTCATGAAAGATCTGAAGGCCATGCAGTCTGCACCTCCTACAGCAGAGGAGCTTTCTTTGGCCAAAGCCTCACTGTTGCGGAGCCTGCCTCTTGCCAGAGCCAGTTTGGGCCGGATTGCTGCGCAGTATCTTTACTTGGAAGATCTGGGCTTGCCGCTTGATAATGCTGATCGTGGGGCGAAAGTATATTACAAAGCCACTGGAGCAGAAGTGCAGGCCGCGTTCCGTAAATGGATCAGGCCAGATGATCTTGCTGTTATTGTAAAGGGTCCCACACCTACTTGGTAAATAATGACATGTATTCGTAAATATTTTATGAATGGGTTTTTCATATGCATTTTACGGATACATTGTAAATTATCTTTTTCCACTCGTATTTAGAAATTAAAAATAGTACGAGTGGATTGGGTGTCAGTATTTTCTGGACAGAAAAATAATTATGCTTGTATTAGATTTATCAGAAAATCATTTATGTATCGAAGAGCTTGCTATGCAGAAGATCACGAGGGGGTGTTGTGATGTCCGGTGAAAAAAAGCCTGTCAGTAAGGTTCGTTCTTCTCGTGTGAAAGTGGCGCGTAAAAAAGTTGTGGCCCCAACAGCGTCAGAAACACATGAACCAGAAGTGGTGCCTCAAGTTGAAGAACAGGTAGCAGCAGACCCTGTAGCCAAGCCTGCACAGGCTCCGGCGGCAGAACAAATTGCATTAGCACTTCAGTCTCAGGCGGGTATTGTGGAACAAGAAGCTGAAAAAGAACGTCGGGCCGCTATCTTTTTTGATAGCCAGTGGTACCTTAATGCATATCCAGATATTCGTGAGGCGGGTGTAGATCCGCTGGAACACTTTCTGGATTACGGTGCTAAGGAAGGTAGAAACCCGAATGCGCTGTTCAATAGCCTTTCCTATTTACGGGTAAATCCAGATGTGGCTGGGTTTGGGCCGGGGCCTTTTATCCATTACATCTGTTATGGTTTTCAGGAAGGTCGCCCACTACGGTAGGATACGCCCTTTTTTATTATTATATAAAAGATATTTTTTTATATTTCTTCAACAACTTCTATATGAGACGGAAACTCTACTTCTTTATTTTCATCCAGAATATAATAGTGAATATTTTCAGAAACCCAATCTTCCCGGAAATCACAATCCTTATAAATGTTACGGCATGGCGTATTATCTGGAAGATCATGAATAGATGCCGTTACACGGACATCTCCATGTTTTTCTCTAACGTGGCTGACAACATCAGCAATAATACTCTTTTCTACTTCCATGCCCAAAACACGGCAGCTCATAACAAACTGTACAATTTCATTATTGCGTAGGTATATTACGCTTACCAACCCATATTTAGTGAATTTGTCCTGAACAGTTGCAACAATAACTTCTCCGCCTTCAGCAAGAAAGCGTGTGAGTTCTTCAAATGTCCAACGTTTGCCAGATGTGTTGAACTGATTGGTCTTGTTGGTAAGTTCTAAGGCACGTGCCAGTTCTGGTTGTTCTGCATCTGTGATGTAGGTGAGGCAGACCGTACATTCCAACGATGCCAGAAATTCTTCACGGTTCAGGTTGGTGCGTGTTTCTTCACGGGCAATTTGTCCTCGGATCATGGTTTCCCGTTGGACTGATTCTTGTGTCAGGCGTGCAACCTGCGTTTCGGGGGACCATAAAAGAATACGACGCGTGAGATACGGGTTGCCGCCAATTGTACGAATTTCAGGAAACGCCGTGTTAACAGCAGCGCGTTCTACAGGGTTATCATCTACAAACACAACGCTTTTGGGTTTGATGTTAAATTCCTGGCAGATGGCAGCAATATTTTCTGGTTTGGGCGTCCAGTTAATTTTAACAGAGGCAAAATCTTCCAATTTAATAAACTGCGGGTTGATAATATCATCCCACCGTTCACGCACATAGGCTTCATCATTTTTGGAGCAAATCGCCACCAGAATACCGCGTGCGCGCAAGGTATGGATAGTTTCCCACAAACCTACAGGCCAACCATCGGTACGTGGCCAAGGTTGTACTTCTGGGCGGTAATGTTCTGCTATCTGGCCGCGCCATAGGGTGTTGTCCAGATCAAAAATAACGGCCTTAACCTGATCTACCTGATGCACAGTGCGATGAGCTGCAACAATCTGGCGGAAAATGGTTTTAATAAATTCTTCCCGGTGAATAGGATAAATGGTTTCTAGTGCAGGAATGGGTTCATTGCGTTCAATGGCACCGAAATCATCCCAATCCTGAAAAGACAGACCGCCATGAGTATGGAAGTAAATCACATCATCCAGCACATAGCGTTTGCCTAAAGAAGACACGACGGAATCAACGTCTAGTACATAGGCATTTTTATAACTGGAAATTTTTTTGGCCAGATGCATGTTCAAGCGCCTGACCATATAGGTAAGGTCTACTTCTGTACCTTGTGAGAGCAAGCTGGAAGCTGTGCTTATTTGCGGAACTATAAAGTTAGAGACAAAAGTTAATAACCCATGTTTGCGGTTGTAAAGCAGTGCCGCATCTAGCATGACATCTAGCGTGTTTAAGGCATCGTGCAGAATACTCTCTGCAAACGCTGGGTCGTTAAGCCTAAACCCTTCTATCACACGGTCACTTAAAACAGTACGTAATGGAATTTGTACATATTGTAGATCGTACTGATCTGCTGGTACGGGTGGGGTTTCAGGTAAAATACTTACAAAATTATAAGGGATGTAATCAAAATTGATATCTGGATAATACCCCTTAAAGGCTTCCAGATATAAAGAAGTTAAGCATGATCCAACCAAGAGAATGCGATTGATCTTGCGCTCTGTTTTTTGAAGATCTGTAGGAAATAGAAAATCCGGAGATGCAAGAGAAGAATTATTTTTTGTTGTTGCCGACATAAAGAACTCCGCCAAGATAGCTCTTATTCTATTTAGATTCGTAATGAAGAGATTACTTGTTCAGTGAGGGAAATGAGTAAGAGCGTAAGGCCTCATTGGAAGTTTATAAAAATTAATTCATACAACACAATGAACATCTTTATAGTCACCCGCCAACATGAAAGAAAGTATTTTTAGGCAATGAATTAAGGGAGGGGAATGAGAAAATCATAGATAAACAGAATAATTTTCATGTAGAGAAATAGTTAACTGTTGTATTTTCTAACATAAAAATTTATATTCTGTATAAGAACCTGCAAATAGAGATAGCATTCAAACGGAAGATGCAATGGTAAGTTTAACTGCCTGGAATAAAAAAGACATAAAATCAATAATTGATTCAGGAAAATTCGATACTGAATTTTATTTAAAAGAAAATCCAGATGTAAAAAAATCTGGTCTTGATCCAATTATACATTATGTTCTTTACGGGGTGCATGAAAACCGTAATCCTAATGATAATTTCAATACAGAAATATATTATAATCTTTATAAAAATGTGATCGGGAAGAATGAAAATCCCTTTGCGCATTATATAAGAAATAATGACCACCTGTTTTTCTTTGAAAAAGGTCTATTGCAGGAATATTCGTATGTTTCCATTACGAATGCATTGAACCGATTAAAGAAATATCCGTTCTTTAATGAAGAAGATTATGTGCGTATGAACAGCGATGTTTCATCCGCCAGTATGCCAACCGCCCGCCATGCTTTGCTGTATGGTATTGGCGAAGGGAGAGAAATTTTTTCCAAGCGTTCAATCGTGCGCTTTTTGGGTAATGAATGTAAGCACGACGTTAACTATAAAATTACAGATAAAGTTTATGGTAAGAATTTTCCTAAAACAATTGGGGTATTCTACCATTCCGAAGGTAATTCCTTTATTCAGGAACTGGCCGAGTGTTTAAGCGACTATCTGTGCGATGCCGGTTTGAATGCCAAGGTGCTGACCGAAAAAACGCCAGAGGAAGAAACACCTGAACTCTGCATTTTCTGTGCTCCGCATGAGTTCTTCTTTCTGGATGGTAATGAAATCTGGAAGCGTGATGAGATTATTAGAAAATCCATCATGTTTAATACAGAACAACCTCAGACACTCTGGTTTACGCGTGGCATTCTGTACATCCTTATGTCAGCCGGGGTGATGGATCTGTGTTATCAAAATCTCAAATCCTTTTCAGATGTCGGGCTTCCAGTCTTCCACTTTGATCCGCCGGTTAAAATAGAGGCTTGCAAACTTTCCGAGGTAGACAAAAAGCATCCCTTGTTCCGTATTTTGCCAGAGAAGGCCAAAATAGGTTCTACGCCATTCCGGTCGATTGCCGAGCGTGATATTGATGTCAGCTTTTTTGGGAATGCTTCCCGCAAGCGCGAAAAATTCTTTTCACGTTCAGCGGCTTTCTTTTCCAACTACCAGTGTTTCTTGTATTACCGTAAGGCAGATGGGCCTATCCCCTCTACCGGTGTTTACGACATTCTTTCGCGGCTTCCACGCTATGTCGCAGAAAACTCCAAGGTAGCGTTAAACATTCATCGTGATGATAACTGCTTTTTTGAATGGCATCGTATTGTCAAGCAGGGTCTGGCTTCCGGTACTATCGTTGTTACAGAAGAATGTTTCCCGCATCCGCTGTATAAGGCAGGTGAGCACTTTCTGTCTGAAACGCCGCGGCATATGCCCAATCTGGTAGAATGGCTGATTCAGACTGAGGATGGGCAAAAAGAGGCAGCCAGAATTCAGCAGAATATCTTTGATTTGCTGCAAGATGAAAAAATATTCAATTCCAAGAATATCGATCTCAAAAACTATATTTCTGCTGTGTGGAGCACTGTGAAATGAGCGTTATCAAGCCATGGGACCCCAGCCCAGAAGTTGTTTTTTCCTATAAGAAAAAATCCCGGAAGCCCAAAAACCTGATTACGGTCTGCGTTACCAACTTTAATTATGCTTCTGTTATTGAAGAGTGCCTGGATAGCATTGCAGACCAAACGCATGCTGACCTGGAAATTGTGGTTGTTGATGACTGCTCCCAGCGAGATGATTCCGTTGATGTGATTGCGGAATGGATGGAAGAAAACAAGCAGCGTTTTTATAGCCTGCAGTGTTTGACCAACCCGCGGAATCAGGGGCCATCATTTTCGCGCAATATGGCGTTTGCACATGCGCAATCAGAGTATGTGTTTATTATTGATGCCGATAATACCATTTATCCAACTGCGCTGGAAAAAATCTACACAGCGCTTTTGCAGGGTAAGTTTCCAGCGGTTTATACCCAGATTGAAGAGTTTGGAGACCGCAAAGGTATTGGCCATGCCGATATCTGGGATGCTGCACGCATGCGCAAGAACAACTATGTGGATGTGATGGCGCTTATCCGTAAAAGCGCGTGGGAAAAGGTTGGCGGCTTCTCACATATTGAAGAAGGCTGGGAAGATTATGATTTCTGGCTGAAGTTTATTGATGCAGGGTTAGAGCCCGGATATCTGCCAGAAATTCTGTGTCGCTACCGTGTGCATAATTCTTCCCGCACAGCAACGGAAGCATTGGCTGCACATTATGATCTGGAATTGGTGATGGAGTTCCGTCATCCAGATTTGGTTGAGTAATCAGGTATTCCAGATACAGCGTTATAAAAAAGAGCGGAGGCAATTCCGCTCTTTTTTATTTTTAATATGCAACGGTTAAAACACACTATTAAACGCTACCTGCGGTGAAACCGAAAACCCGGTATTGTGGCCGGCAAAATAGGTTGAAACACCAGCAATAACCCCAAAGCGGGGGGACCAGTTGTATTCAACCGCAGGGGCTATCAGCCAGTCCCCTGAAGAACTGTTGATACGGTCTATCCGTTCTATTTTGCCGCTTGTAGGCGTACGGCCTTTAACGTGAGATCCATCTGCCCAGTCTCGCGCCAGATCCATGGCCAACACCCATTTCTGGTTGATGCCAAATTCTAGAGAAAACCCGCTTTCTCCATACATGCCGGGTTGCGCTGTGCCGCGGAATCCAACCTCAGTGCCATAACTGCTCACATTATGTAGATGTGCAGTTGTAAGTGCCCGGCGGAAAGTGCCCCACATACGCAAGCGCAGTTCATGCTGGCCCGGCAGCGTGTAAGTGGATTGTTCCGTAAAGGCTAGGCGGAACGTATAAACACCAGAGCCAACACCATCTTCAGCCCGGCCCAGTCTTTGATAATTGCCGGTGGGGAAACCAACCCCGGCAAATACGCTGAGCGCTGGAATATAGCGTGCTGGATCTGCGTCCAGATAACGCCACATTAAATCAACAGGCAGATCTCCAAATTTGAGCCCGCTGCTGGTGCCTGCTTTCTTCTTCCACAAGTAACTGATTGTAGGGGTTACCTGAATACTGATGGAATCAGTGATGGAATATTTATACAGCGTAAAATTGGAAACGGATTGCTGGCGTGGGTGGAGCGGGTGGCTGTTGCCATTAGCATCCAGGTACCCCACGGGCAGGTTGTAACTGACGTAAGGTTCCCACGCGAACACCCCAGATTTGGAAAGCGCACCAGAAGGTGAGACGAGAGACCCCGTATACCATTGCGGGCGTGCTTCCCCCGGAGCTTGAGACCCAGCAGCGGCACTGTTGCCTGTATCAGCAGCATGCGCGGTGGAAAGGCCGACAGAAAGCAACAATGTGCCAACCAGAGAGCGACAAACAGCAGGGCAACACTTAACGCCTGCGCGCGGCTGGAGGGAGGAAAACACACTGGCTGCCTGAATCATGATCTGTCTGACCCTTCATGGGGAACCAAAAAATCTTCCGTCAACACAACAGAAGAGCGTAAGGCCTCATTGGAAGTTTATAAAAATTAATTCATACAACACAATGAACATCTTTATAGTCACCCGCCAACATGAAAGAAAGTATTTTTAGGCAATGAATTAAGGGAGGGGAATGAGAAAATCATAGATAAACAGAATAATTTTCATGTAGAGAAATAGTTAACTGTTGTATTTTCTAACATAAAAATTTATATTCTGTATAAGAACCTGCAAATAGAGATAGCATTCAAACGGAAGATGCAATGGTAAGTTTAACTGCCTGGAATAAAAAAGACATAAAATCAATAATTGATTCAGGAAAATTCGATACTGAATTTTATTTAAAAGAAAATCCAGATGTAAAAAAATCTGGTCTTGATCCAATTATACATTATGTTCTTTACGGGGTGCATGAAAACCGTAATCCTAATGATAATTTCAATACAGAAATATATTATAATCTTTATAAAAATGTGATCGGGAAGAATGAAAATCCCTTTGCGCATTATATAAGAAATAATGACCACCTGTTTTTCTTTGAAAAAGGTCTATTGCAGGAATATTCGTATGTTTCCATTACGAATGCATTGAACCGATTAAAGAAATATCCGTTCTTTAATGAAGAAGATTATGTGCGTATGAACAGCGATGTTTCATCCGCCAGTATGCCAACCGCCCGCCATGCTTTGCTGTATGGTATTGGCGAAGGGAGAGAAATTTTTTCCAAG
This sequence comes from Acetobacter sp. A11-2, assembly GCF_040208445.1. Classification (NCBI taxonomy): domain Bacteria; kingdom Pseudomonadati; phylum Pseudomonadota; class Alphaproteobacteria; order Acetobacterales; family Acetobacteraceae; genus Acetobacter; species Acetobacter sp. A11-2. The sequence goes on along the minus strand of NZ_CP157843.1, from coordinate 2,588,185 downwards.
CGTTCAATCGTGCGCTTTTTGGGTAATGAATGTAAGCACGACGTTAACTATAAAATTACAGATAAAGTTTATGGTAAGAATTTTCCTAAAACAATTGGGGTATTCTACCATTCCGAAGGTAATTCCTTTATTCAGGAACTGGCCGAGTGTTTAAGCGACTATCTGTGCGATGCCGGTTTGAATGCCAAGGTGCTGACCGAAAAAACGCCAGAGGAAGAAACACCTGAACTCTGCATTTTCTGTGCTCCGCATGAGTTCTTCTTTCTGGATGGTAATGAAATCTGGAAGCGTGATGAGATTATTAGAAAATCCATCATGTTTAATACAGAACAACCTCAGACACTCTGGTTTACGCGTGGCATTCTGTACATCCTTATGTCAGCCGGGGTGATGGATCTGTGTTATCAAAATCTCAAATCCTTTTCAGATGTCGGGCTTCCAGTCTTCCACTTTGATCCGCCGGTTAAAATAGAGGCTTGCAAACTTTCCGAGGTAGACAAAAAGCATCCCTTGTTCCGTATTTTGCCAGAGAAGGCCAAAATAGGTTCTACGCCATTCCGGTCGATTGCCGAGCGTGATATTGATGTCAGCTTTTTTGGGAATGCTTCCCGCAAGCGCGAAAAATTCTTTTCACGTTCAGCGGCTTTCTTTTCCAACTACCAGTGTTTCTTGTATTACCGTAAGGCAGATGGGCCTATCCCCTCTACCGGTGTTTACGACATTCTTTCGCGGCTTCCACGCTATGTCGCAGAAAACTCCAAGGTAGCGTTAAACATTCATCGTGATGATAACTGCTTTTTTGAATGGCATCGTATTGTCAAGCAGGGTCTGGCTTCCGGTACTATCGTTGTTACAGAAGAATGTTTCCCGCATCCGCTGTATAAGGCAGGTGAGCACTTTCTGTCTGAAACGCCGCGGCATATGCCCAATCTGGTAGAATGGCTGATTCAGACTGAGGATGGGCAAAAAGAGGCAGCCAGAATTCAGCAGAATATCTTTGATTTGCTGCAAGATGAAAAAATATTCAATTCCAAGAATATCGATCTCAAAAACTATATTTCTGCTGTGTGGAGCACTGTGAAATGAGCGTTATCAAGCCATGGGACCCCAGCCCAGAAGTTGTTTTTTCCTATAAGAAAAAATCCCGGAAGCCCAAAAACCTGATTACGGTCTGCGTTACCAACTTTAATTATGCTTCTGTTATTGAAGAGTGCCTGGATAGCATTGCAGACCAAACGCATGCTGACCTGGAAATTGTGGTTGTTGATGACTGCTCCCAGCGAGATGATTCCGTTGATGTGATTGCGGAATGGATGGAAGAAAACAAGCAGCGTTTTTATAGCCTGCAGTGTTTGACCAACCCGCGGAATCAGGGGCCATCATTTTCGCGCAATATGGCGTTTGCACATGCGCAATCAGAGTATGTGTTTATTATTGATGCCGATAATACCATTTATCCAACTGCGCTGGAAAAAATCTACACAGCGCTTTTGCAGGGTAAGTTTCCAGCGGTTTATACCCAGATTGAAGAGTTTGGAGACCGCAAAGGTATTGGCCATGCCGATATCTGGGATGCTGCACGCATGCGCAAGAACAACTATGTGGATGTGATGGCGCTTATCCGTAAAAGCGCGTGGGAAAAGGTTGGCGGCTTCTCACATATTGAAGAAGGCTGGGAAGATTATGATTTCTGGCTGAAGTTTATTGATGCAGGGTTAGAGCCCGGATATCTGCCAGAAATTCTGTGTCGCTACCGTGTGCATAATTCTTCCCGCACAGCAACGGAAGCATTGGCTGCACATTATGATCTGGAATTGGTGATGGAGTTCCGTCATCCAGATTTGGTTGAGTAATCAGGTATTCCAGATACAGCGTTATAAAAAAGAGCGGAGGCAATTCCGCTCTTTTTTATTTTTAATATGCAACGGTTAAAACACACTATTAAACGCTACCTGCGGTGAAACCGAAAACCCGGTATTGTGGCCGGCAAAATAGGTTGAAACACCAGCAATAACCCCAAAGCGGGGGGACCAGTTGTATTCAACCGCAGGGGCTATCAGCCAGTCCCCTGAAGAACTGTTGATACGGTCTATCCGTTCTATTTTGCCGCTTGTAGGCGTACGGCCTTTAACGTGAGATCCATCTGCCCAGTCTCGCGCCAGATCCATGGCCAACACCCATTTCTGGTTGATGCCAAATTCTAGAGAAAACCCGCTTTCTCCATACATGCCGGGTTGCGCTGTGCCGCGGAATCCAACCTCAGTGCCATAACTGCTCACATTATGTAGATGTGCAGTTGTAAGTGCCCGGCGGAAAGTGCCCCACATACGCAAGCGCAGTTCATGCTGGCCCGGCAGCGTGTAAGTGGATTGTTCCGTAAAGGCTAGGCGGAACGTATAAACACCAGAGCCAACACCATCTTCAGCCCGGCCCAGTCTTTGATAATTGCCGGTGGGGAAACCAACCCCGGCAAATACGCTGAGCGCTGGAATATAGCGTGCTGGATCTGCGTCCAGATAACGCCACATTAAATCAACAGGCAGATCTCCAAATTTGAGCCCGCTGCTGGTGCCTGCTTTCTTCTTCCACAAGTAACTGATTGTAGGGGTTACCTGAATACTGATGGAATCAGTGATGGAATATTTATACAGCGTAAAATTGGAAACGGATTGCTGGCGTGGGTGGAGCGGGTGGCTGTTGCCATTAGCATCCAGGTACCCCACGGGCAGGTTGTAACTGACGTAAGGTTCCCACGCGAACACCCCAGATTTGGAAAGCGCACCAGAAGGTGAGACGAGAGACCCCGTATACCATTGCGGGCGTGCTTCCCCCGGAGCTTGAGACCCAGCAGCGGCACTGTTGCCTGTATCAGCAGCATGCGCGGTGGAAAGGCCGACAGAAAGCAACAATGTGCCAACCAGAGAGCGACAAACAGCAGGGCAACACTTAACGCCTGCGCGCGGCTGGAGGGAGGAAAACACACTGGCTGCCTGAATCATGATCTGTCTGACCCTTCATGGGGAACCAAAAAATCTTCCGTCAACACAACAGAAGGAACGGTTTGTGGCACGGCGTCATGTGCCGGGGCGGAGCGCATACGGCGCCAGCCCCATGCCAGCGCTAAAGCCAGCAGGGGAATGGCGCATATGGTTGCCGTTCCGGTTGGGTAATCAAACGCCATCAGCCCAACGATGCCAATAAAGAAGGCGAGAGCCAGCCAAGAGGTAAATGGCGCGCCCGGCATCGGGAAAGAGGTGGGGGCAATCTCTCCACGGCGAATTTTTTTGCGCAGTTGAATCTGGCACAGCACAATAAAACACCACGTGCTGAGAATACCCAGTGAAGCCAGACTGAGCATAATTTCAAAAATCTGGCTGGGGATGAAGTAATTCAGTACCACGCCCACCAGATAGATGGCCACGGTGGAAAGAATGGCTGCAGAAGGCAAGCCTGTTTGTTCATGCGGGCCAAATAACGTGGGGCAGCCCCATCCAGCGCCAGTGCACGCAGTACGCGGCCAGTAGAATAAAGGCCGGAGTTCAGGCTGGAGAGAGCTGCTGTGAGCACCACAACATTCATCACACTGTCTACGCGGAAATCTCACAGAAGGGTTGTACATCGGGTTAGATTATGAAAAAGTCTATTTTGTGTAAAAGAAATTTTCGTAAGCTATAAGAAAACCCGATGCAGACAGAGTGTAGCGCAGGCGCGTATGAATTTCCAGCCTCCTGTGGACGGCGTGTTGTGGCCCGTTTTGACGGGGGTCGCATGAGTTCGGATGGGGGCGTCATTCTGGTGAAGCAGGCTGATGACATTCTGGGTCTCAGCCGCCGCTTTGCTGCCTGTTTTCGCGATAAGCGGCATCCCGGCTTTGTGGAATACCGGGTTGAAGACCTTGTCCGTCAGCGGATCATGGGCCTGGCACTGGGCTATGAAGATCTCAATGATCACGATGCCCTGCGGCATGACCTGATCTTTGGTCTGGCCTCGGGTCGTCTGTCAGGAGGCCGGGCAAACTGCGCAGCATTGGCTGGCAAATCTACACTGAACCGGTTGGAGCGCAGTGGGCACAAGGCAGATCGTTACTGTCGCATCATTGCTGATCATGAGGCCCTGGCTACCCTGTTCGTCACGCTCTTCCTTGACCAGCATGAGCACGCACCTGCCCGGATCGTTCTGGATGTGGATGCCACCGATGACCGTATCCATGGCCATCAGGAAGGCCGCGCCTTTCATGGATATTACGGCCATAACTGCTATCTTCCCCTGTATGTCTTCTGCGGGGACCATCTCCTCAGCGCTACCCTGCGCACGGCAGACAGGGACCCGGGGAAGGAAGCATTGGCAGACATCCGCCGGATCGTGGAGCAGATCAGGAGCCGTTGGCCCCGGGTGCGTATCCTGGTGCGTGGGGACAGCGGTTTCGCCCGGGACAGTCTGATGACATGGTGCGAAGACAACCACGTTGACTTCCTGTTCGGGCTTGCAGGCAACACCCGCCTGTATGACCGGATTGCCTCTTTGTCCGCTGAGGTTCGTGACGAAGCCGCCACGACAGGCAGAGCTGCGCGCGGTTTCGCCTCCTTTGACTGGATCACAAAGGACAGCTGGACGCGCCGCAGGCGGGTCGTGGCCAAGGCCGAATGGCGCCACGGCAACCGCTATCATCGCTTTATTGTCACCACGCTACCGCAGGGAATGTCCGACCCCCGCCATCTCTACGAACAGATTTACTGCGCACGCGGGGATATGGAAAACCGCATCAAGGAATGCCAGATGGATCTGTTCTCAGACAGGACCTCGTCCCACACCATCCGGGCCAACCAGCTCCGGCTGTGGTTCTCGGCCGCAGCCTATGTCCTGCTGACCGCTCTGCAAAGACTGGCCCTTGGCCAGACCAGCCTGGAGACGGCGACCTGTGGCACCATACGCGCACGACTGCTCAAAATCGCGACACGTGTAACGCTCAGCGTCCGTCGGATTGTCCTGTCCATGCCGGACATGTTCCCCTGTCAGCATGAATTCGCCCTCGCTCATGCACGATTGCGAAGGCTCCGGCAGGCCATCTGAAGAAACAGACAGTGCACAGACCACATAGCTTCCACCAACACTGCCTTCTCAGGCCGTGACACCCTCACTGCGTTCAGAACCCGCCGCCAGAAGCAGAATATCGTCAATATTCCAGATCGGGCTCCTGTGGGATGACTGAATTCTACAAAATGACCCGAAATTTCCTCAAGTGTGAGATGGGGTGGTTGCCGTCCTCCCCGCACGGCATCGCAATGTGCCAGAATGGTCGTTGGAAGAAACGACTGCGCGAAAGGACGGCAGATGAAGGATACAGTGATAGGCGTTGATCTGGCAAAGAACATTTTCCAGGTTCATGGAGCTTCGCGTGCGGGCGAGGTGATGTTTCGCAAAAAGCTGCGTCGTCAGCAGTTTATGCAGTTCATGGCCACGCAGCCGCCTGCTCTGGTCGTTCTTGAAGCGTGCGGGAGCGCGCATTACTGGGCTCGCGAACTGGCAGGAGCTGGTCACGAGGTCAGACTGATCGCTCCGCAGTATGTGAAGCCTTTCGTGAAGCGCCAGAAGAACGATGCTGCTGATGCGGAAGCGATCGTCATTGCGGCCCGGCAGCCGGAAATGCGCTTTGTCGAACCACGCACTGAAGCGCAGCAGGCGCGTGGCGTTCTTTTCCGGGCCCGGCAGCGTCTGGTGCACCAGCGCACGGAACTGGTGAATGCCCTGCGTGCCGTTCTGTATGAATTCGGTCTCGTCGTGCCACAGGGGATTGCGCATATCAGACACATTGAAACCATGCTGGATGAGGCGGTTCTGCCAGAGGCTGTGAAGCAGGAATGCCTTGATCTGCTGCGACAGATTTCGGAGCAGAGTGTGCGGATTGATGTCAGAACAAAGAAGATCAGGATGCTTGCCCAGGAAAGTGAAAACACCTGCAGATTGCAGAGCATGCCTGGAGTGGGTCCTCTGACCGCTCTTGCGATTGAAGCTTTTGCGCCTGACCTGCAGAGCTTCCGGCGCGGGCGCGACTTTGCTGCGTGGCTGGGGCTGGTGCCCCGTCAGTTCTCATCTGGCGGAAAGGAAAGGCTGGGGAAGATATCAAAAGCCGGGCAGGCTGATATCCGCAGGCTTCTCATCATGGGCGCCATGACCCAGGTGAACTGGGCCAGCCGTAAGGCCCCTGCACCGGGAAGCTGGCTGGCACGGATGCTGGCCCGCAAGCCCCGTATGCTGGTAGCCATTGCGCTGGCCAACAGGATGGCACGAGCCATCTGGGCCATGGCAACAAAACAGGAGGATTATCGGGATCCGGCCCTGTCCCTGGCAGCCTGAGCGATGGCTCGGCTCCCGCGGATGGAACCGGTAGGGGTGTGAGAGGGCGATGACCTGAATGGGCGCATGATCGTTTGATCCGGATCGGAAAAACCAGTGGATTTCTCTGTGCTTTAAAGCACGCCTGTGAGATTTGGATCTGATCCGCTGATCACCATACCGGCCAGTGGCTTCTGAAAGGCCACATCAACAGGCCTTACAGAAGACCGCACACGATCACACGTCAATATTGGTCAGAAAACTCTTGCATAACGGACGGTAACCACAGAAGAAATCCGCGTCTATGCCCGGCACGCCTAACTTGGAGAGGAAGGTAACAAAGGGGCTGACACCAGCCTGATACGTGTTCCACGGCAGCAGCAGTACAAGCAGTGTAATGGTGCCTACGTAAAAAATGGCAATACGCCAGATAACGTTGTTAATGGCTTGCGGCAGAACGGATTTAACATCCTCACATTCCCCCGCCGCGGTGCCAATCAGCTCAATACTGGCATAGGCAAATACAACGCCTTGCACCAATACCAGTGCCGGCAAAAAGCCGTGGGGAAACATGCCGCCATTTTCGGTAATCAGATGCAGCCCGGTTGCGTGCCCATCTACGGGATAACGCAAGGCCAGAATAACCAGTGCGATAACCAGAAATCCGCCCAAGGCCAGCACTTTGACCAAAGAAAGCCAGAACTCCAGCTCACCAAACCATTTTACGCCGGTCAGGTTCATGCCGGTTATCAGCACAAGGGCCAGCAGGGCAAAAAGCCATTGCGGTACGCTGGAAAAAACAGGCCAAAAGCGCATGTAAAGCGCCACGGCAGTAATATCCACAATGCCTGTTACAGCCCAGTTAACTGTCAGGTTGTGAGACGTCATTGGGATGATGTAGCGTGGGCGATACCGCGTTATGCTTCGTTGTTTTCTTCCGTTTGCAGGGAGACCGAATGATGCTTCAGATCCACCCACAGGCACGCACGACACCGGCTGTCCGGGCTGAGATAGCTCGTTCGTCAGAACCGACATCCGTGCTCGCCAGACGCTACGGGATCAGCGATGAAACAGTCCGCAAGTGGCGCAGGCGTGGTTCGGACGCCTGTCAGGACCGCAGCAGCCGTCCCTGGAGGCTGGCCTGGAAAGCCTCGGAGGAGGAGCGCGCCATTGTCTGTCAGCTTCGGCGTTCTACCGGTTTTGGTCTGGATGATCTGACCTTTGTCTTACGGCATTTCCTGCCGCATCTGAACCGGGACAATATCTGGCGGATACTGAAAGACGCCGGATTGAACAGGCTGCCTCCTGTTCCAAAGGCCGGACCAGTTCGGGGACAGGGAAAGTTCCGCGATTACGATCCCGGTTATGTCCATATCGATGTGAAACATCTGCCAAAATTACAGACAGCAGATGGGGACCGGCGGAAACGTTTTCTGTATGTCGCCATCGATCGCTGTTCCCGTTCAGTGCACCTGGCTGTTTATGACGCGGAAAATGCGGATAATTCCGTTGATTTCCTCAATGCCGTCAAATCGGCCTTTCCTTTCCGGATCACCCATATCCTGACCGATCGTGGCTCCTGCTTTACAGCGGACGCCTTCGAAAAAGCCTGTCATGACATGGGAATCGACCGACGCCGGACCAAGGCTTACTCCCCTCAGACCAATGGAATGGTGGAACGCTTCAATGGCCGTGTCGCTACAGAAGTACTGCAGGTCTGTGTCTCAAACCATGAAGATCTGGAAATTCTGCTCAGAGGCTTCTGTTTCGCCTACAATCATCGCCCGCAGCGTGTTCTGGGCGGCATCGCTCCCGCCCAATGCATCATCTCATGGCTTGAAAAACATCCCGCGTCACGTAATCAAGACTATATCAAACCGGCTGGTCGTGACATCATGAAACAGGTCGACGAAATCCTTGATTACGCCAATGACGTCTCACAACCTGACAGTTAAAAAAGGCCATGGTGCCTGCAATATAAGAGGCTTTGGGGCCTAAAAATTCCCGCGTGTAGGAAACAAAGCTGCCACTGGTGGGGCGGTACATTACCCATTCCCCCAATGCACGCAGCATCAGAAAAGCAAAAACACCACACACCAGATAAACCAAGGCGAGAGATGGCCCGACTGCCTGCAGGCGAGAGCCAGCCCCCAAAAACAACCCGGTGCCGATAGCCCCGCCCAGCGAGATCATTTGGATTTGCCGCTTACCCAAACCACGATGGTATCCATCTTCAGTGCGTGCGCCTGCATTGGCAGGTGTATGCCCGTCTGAGGTGGGGGAAGCAGTCATCTCGTCAACCTTGATTACAAAATTATGTCAGAACCGATTGGTATCGGGTGCATTGGATTTTGCAGGTTGTAAAGATGGAACCGTTAAATAATCGCAATTAAATACGAATAGTGAGCAAGAATGAAGTTGAATCGTATAAGGAATATGCAGAATCCATATTAATATCAGAAAAGACAAATATGGATATTTTATTTTGATATAGAAATAATTTAAATATAACTACTGTTCATGAGGATAAAAATGTTATTTATTTATTATCTAATCAAGTAAAGAGAGCTGCGTTGTGGCTTCTTGATCTTGCGGATTTAAAAGAGTGGAAAGTGTAATACCCAAAAGTCTTACCGGGGTGCGCACAGGCAGCAATGGCGCAAGTAACCGGCACGCCATTTCGGCCAGAATTTCTTGATCTTGTACCGGATCGGCCAGAGAGAGGCTGCGTGTGCATTGTTCAAAATCTGTATAGCGTAATTTCAGAGTAATCGTGCGGCCTGTCAGGTTTCGTTTCTGGCACCCGGCCCACACTTTGCTAGCCAGTTCACGTAATGCCGCATGTAATTCGGCTGGGGTACGCAAATCCTGTTCGAACGTGACTTCCTTGCCGAGTGATTTGCGCGGTCTGTTTGGTTCTACCGGCCGATCATCTTTGCCGCGAGCAATGCCATAATAAAACGCTGCCGCCTTGCCAAAATGCTGGCGCAAAATATCCAGCGAAAAACGGCGTAAATCTGCTCCTGTATGAATGCCCAGTGTGTGCATCCGCCGGGCAGTGGCAGGCCCTACGCCATGAAAAGCATTTACGGGCAGGGCTGCTACAAAATCTTCCCCCCGGTTGGGTGGAATAACAAACTGCCCATTGGGTTTGCGATAATCTGAGGCCAGCTTGGCCAGAAATTTGTTGTAAGACACCCCTGCGGAAGCTGTGAGCCCTGTTTCTTGTAAAATGGCAGCACGTATTTCTTCCGCAATGGCCGTGGCAGAGGGGCGGGGAAGGAGCGGATGCGTGACGTCCAGATAGGCCTCATCTAATGAAAGAGGCTGAATAAGGGGCGTATAACGTGCAAAAATAGCGTGAATCTGGGCAGAAACGGCACGGTAAACATCAAAACGCGGTGGCACAAAAATAAGGTGTGGGCATTTGCGCTGTGCCTGAACCGAAGGCATGGCTGAACGGACGCCAAATTTCCGGGCTTCATAACTGGCAGCGGCAACCACACCGCGTTCCTGGCATCTGCCTACCGCTACAGGTTGGCCTTTAAGCGTTGGGTTGTCCCGTTGCTCAACAGATGCATAAAAAGCATCCATATCAATATGGATAATGCGGCGTACAACTGCGGTCATCACCTGGGTGTGTTAGCAGAAGACCGCGTAAAAGGGAACAAACAGAAAACAAACTCAGCTGAAAATCCTACCAACCGAGTTTGCAAACTGAAACATCAGGCGGCTTTCATTGTGCCCTGAAGTTGGTTCCATTGGGCAATGTTGTGCTGGGCATCCTTAACAAAAGCAGAATGGCGGATACCGTTTAAAAAGAGGTTTTGCACAATTTTGCCGATGCCTTTGGTAGGGCGTCGGATTTGCATCAACAGCACGATGCGTGTGTCTGATGTGTTGTTGTGCACATCATGCTGGTACGTATCATCAAACAGCAGGCACTGCCCGTTGTGCCACACCAGCTTTTGGCCTGCGACACGAATCCAGCAGTCATCGGCATTGCGGGGCACGGAAATTCCCAAATGGCAGGTTATCAACCCTTTGGTGACGCCATAATGCGGGGGAATAACGGCACCGGGTTCCAGCACCGAGAAAAAGGCGGAATTCAAATCTGGAATACGAGAAATCAGTTCTGCTGTTTTGGGCATACGCGCGCAGTTTTCCGGAACTTTCACGCCATAGCCGTACAGAAAAAAGGATTTCCACCGTGTGTCCGGGGCAATGCGGGTGTGATCAGGAGAAAGAGCCCGTAGCGGCGGAATCGCTGTTCCAGCAGCATTTAGGGTATGAAATTCGCGCGCAATATCTTGCCAGTAACGCTGTAGAATCTGGGTCCACGGAAAAATGTCCGGATCCAGAACCGGCGTATTGGGAATGAGAGAATCCTGCGCAATGAGCTTGTTAAAAACCGGGCGCAGGGCTTTTCCGATCCGGATGAGGAATGGGCGCTTATTGGGCTGAGAAGATGGCAGATCTTTCATGGCTTCTATCTGTGTTCTTGCTTGGGGAAGCGCGAACAAAAGAGACCTGCCTTGCCACAGAACTTTCAAGAAAACGGCGCAGAAGGTCTCGCCTTACACGTAAGGGAAAAACGCTTCCTGAGATTCAGTGTCACGTTTTCCCTTAGAAAAAATTATTATCCTGATCAAGATACCGGAAACCCTTGCGAGTGCTGATATTTTGAGGTGGCCCGTTCCTGCCAGTGCGCCACCATTTGTCTGGGTTGCATATCCAGATCATGCCAGCGTGCAAGAGAAAGTGCTGCCGTGGCCGGGTAAGCCCCATAAGCAGATGGGCGTTCCGATACCTTGGTGGGCACAACACGGCTGGAACTATGAGAAAGCCAGTATCCCGCCCCGGCAAGGCAAGCCCCCAGTGTTGTAATGGCAGAAGCAAGGCGTGCACGCAGGCCAGCAAAAGGTACCAGCGGCTTAAGCAGGGCGTCCATATCTGTATTGCGCTCATTCTGCGCGGCTTCTGTTGCCAGTAAAAGACGATACTCTGTGCTGGTGACAGAAAGAGCACAGCCAACCCGGATATCCAGCGCAGGCATTTCCAGCGCGGCCATATCTGTCAGCGCATCATGAAAGGTTTGTGCAACAGCCAGAAACTCCTGCCTGAAACAGGGCAGAAACAGGCCGCCCGATGGCCCGGTTGTGGGCGTGCGCGGGGTTGTTTGTATTCCTGCAAGGCGGCGAATGGTCCAAAGTGTCAGCCGTTCGCTGCAGGCAAGATCCGTCAGGTAAACAGGTGAACGTGTCATGGCGCATTCCTGAAGGCAGAAGCCTTCATCCTTTGTGTGGCGTGTGCGATAACTCTCTTTAGATGAGAATAATTCTCATTATCAAGATAAAAATGCATCAACTTTTCTCACGCTTGTGTGGTGGCTCTGTTTTTTCTGCTTTTCTTGCGGCGGGGCTTGGGGCAGTACACAAGGCATGTCTGTGCTTGCCTCACTCTCTCTTCCGTTCCTGCGCCGGTTAGATCCGGAACAGGCCCATGAACTGGCTTTGGATGCCCTGACACTGGGCGTATCCGTGCCCATAAAGCGGCCCAAGGATGATCCCGCCCTTGCCACGCGCGCGCTGGGCATGCGGTTTTCCAATCCCATCGGCATTGCCGCCGGGTTTGATAAGAACGCCCGCGTTCTGCGCCCCTTGGCGCAATTGGGATTCGGGTTTGTAGAAGCCGGAACCGTTACGCCACGCCCGCAGGCTGGCAACCCCAAGCCCCGGCTTTTCCGCCTTACGGAAGATCGGGCGGTTATTAACCGCATGGGCTTTAACAATCAGGGTATCAACAAGTTTGCCGTGCGTCTGGCACGTCTGTCTCGCCCATTGCCATCAGGCCGTGGTGGTGGGGCCGGGGTGCCGGTAGGTGCAAATATCGGCATTAACAAAACCGGCGCAGACCCGGAGCGTGATTATCCAGAACTGGTGGCCCGCGTTAAGCCGTACGTTAATTACATTGTGCTCAATGTCTCTTCCCCCAACACGCCGGGCCTGCGCGGTTTGCAGGATGCCGCCCGCTTGCGTGGGATTCTGGATGCCATTTCCGCCCGCCATGCAGAACGGCCACCGTTGCTGATTAAGCTGGCACCGGATCTGGAAGATGATGCCATCGGCCCGATTGTAGAAGCAGCCGTAGCCGGCGGCGCACAGGGGCTGATTGTTACCAACACCACACTGGCCCGCCCCGATTCCCTGCAAAGCCCGTATCGCACAGAAGCCGGAGGGCTTTCTGGCCGCCCGCTCAAACCACGTGCAACAGAAATGCTGCGTCTGGTTGCGCAGGCTGCTGCTGGCCGTCTGGCATTGGTGGCCTGTGGTGGCATTGAAAGCGGTGAAGACATTCTGACCCGAATCCGACTTGGGGCTGATTTGGTGCAGGTTTACACCGCATTCGCCTATGAAGGCCCCGCATTGGTTAGACGGCTAAAGCGTGAAATGCAGCAAATCATGCGTGCGCAGGGTATTGAAACGCTGGATGATATTCGGGGTAAGGATCTATGACAGCGCAACAAACTGTAGAAGATATGCAGCAGATTACAGGCCTTGCTGCGCTGGCAGATCAGTATGATGGCTACATTATAGATCTATGGGGCACGGTGCATGACGGTGTGCAGCCGTATCCCGGTGCTGTGGCCTGTTTGCAGGCCCTGCGTGCATCTGGCAAAAAAATTGTCATGCTTTCCAATGCGCCTCGCCCGGCAGATGTGGTGTGTGCGCAGCTTGAAGCCTTTGGCATTTCTCGTGAACTACATGATGGTGTGATGACAAGCGGTGAAGAAACGCGCCGCCTGTTAAAAGCGCGAACAGACCCTTGGTTTGCCAATCTGGGCCCAAAAGTGCTGCATATTGGCGGCACGCACGATCTGGGCCTGTATGATGGCTTGGATGTGCAGCGCGTGGCGCAGCCTGCTGATGCCGATTTTATCATGAACACCGGGCCAGATGCCGAACGCGGCGTAGGCTCACTAGATCCATATCTGCCAGAACTGCGCGCTTGTTTGGAACGTGGCCTGCCAATGGTATGCGCCAACCCGGATATGGTGGTGGTAAAAGGCGGCAAACGGCAGATTTGCGCCGGTGCACTTGCCGCCTTTTATGCAGAGCAGGGCGGTAAGGTAAGCTGGATTGGCAAGCCATACCCCCGTGTGTACGAACCTGTTTTTGAGATGCTGAATGTGCCGCGCCAGCGTATTCTGGCCATTGGCGATGCATTGGCTACCGATATGCGCGGTGCTTCTGCTGTAGGTGTGGCCGGGTTGTGGATTCTGGGTGGTATCCATCAGGAAATGATCGGGGATGATATCCAGTTGGCAAAAGAAGAAGCCAAAGCTGCAGGCTTGGCACCGGTTGCCGCTATTAAAAGGTTGGTGTGGTGAGCGCGCAGCCGACTTTGCCAGCAGTGGGATGTGGCGCAGCTATTCTGAATGATGCTGGCCACATTCTGCTGATACGTCGCCTTAAACAGCCAGAAGCAGGTTGCTGGGGCTTGCCGGGCGGGAAGGTGGATCCGTTTGAAACCGTACCGGCTGCCGTTATCCGCGAAGTGCAGGAAGAAACCGGCTTAGCCGTGCAGTTGGATGCGTTGCTTTGTGTGGTGGATCAGATTGATCCGGCAGCAGGCGCGCATTGGGTTGCCCCAGTTTACAAGGTGCGGCAGTACACCGGACAGCCCCATATCTGCGAGCCACATAAGCATGATGGGCTGGAATGGTTTGCGTTAGATGCGCTGCCTCAGTCCCTTACCATTGCTACACAGCAAGCTGTGGCTGCCTTGAAAGATCAGGCAGCCTAAAACAGCGCCACAAACGCCAAGCCTGATTTAAAAATCAGGCAGCGTCTGGGCCAGCAGGCCACCTTGGCGCAGGGGAGCCACACGGCGGGCAAGGCCGGTGGCATCTTCTGTTTCCACCATAATTCCGCATATTGTGGCTTCACCTTCAGCGGGTTGCAGGCGTTCGCCCGGCATTTTACGCACAAAGCGCGTAACTGCGGGTTCCTTGGTCATGCCAATAACGCTGTCGTAATCTCCGCACATGCCTGCATCTGTCTGGAACGCAGTGCCGCCTGCCAGAATCCGATGGTCTGCCGTGGGGGTATGCGTATGCGTGCCCACAACCAAAGAAACGCGGCCATCCAGCATGTGGCCCATAGCCCACTTTTCGCTCGTGGCTTCTGCATGCACATCCACAATGGCTGCCTGTATGGTGGCGCCAAGGCGATGCTTGTTCAACAGCTCATTCATGCACCGGAATGGGTCATCCAGCGGGTCCATAAACAAACGGCCCATAACGTTGACCACAAGGGCTTTGCGGCCATCTGCCAGTTCTACCACCACACTCCCGTGGCCGGGCGTGCCGGGGGGATAATTGAGTGGGCGCACAATGCGGGGTTCGGAGGTAATATGCCCGATCAGATCGCGCCTATCCCACGCATGGTTGCCAAGGGTGAGCACATCCACACCACCTTGCAGCAGAGAGGTGGCAATAGCGGGGGAAAGGCCAAAGCCGTGGCTGGCGTTTTCGGCATTTACCACAACCAGATCCAGCGCCAGTTTTTCACGCAAAGCGGGCAGGCGGCTTAAAACGGCTTCGCGGCCTGTGCGGCCAACAATATCACCCAGAAAAAGGAGTCTCACGCCAAAGGTTTCCTGTGCTTGCTGTTAGTCAAAACGGAGAATCTCCTTTTCAGTCACAATACAGGAAAGTGGCCTGTCATACGGGCCAGTAGGCAGACTGTCTAATTCTTGGCAGGAGGGTGCGTATCCAATGCTGAGCGCATCGGGCAGGGCGGCCAGAGTGCGATCATAATATCCGCCGCCATATCCTAGCCGGTTGCCTGTGCGGTCAAACCCCAGCAAAGGCACCAATATGATGGCGGGTTGCTGCACAGGCCCGTCGGGAAATTCTGTGCCAAAACGGCCTTGCATCATGGGGGTATCGGGCGTCCAGCGCCGAAAAATAAGGGGCTGCCCACGTGGCGGTGTTTCAGGCAGCACCATGGTTGCACCTGCATCCACTAATATGTGGCACAGTGGGCATAGGTTTACTTCATGCGGCAGTGGCCACACGCCAGCCACAACGGCGGGCAACTGCGGGTACAGCAGTGTATGCAAATGGGTGAGAATACCGCTGTCCAGCGCCTCATCACGCGCCTTTAGCGTGGCCGTGCAGTGCTGGCGCAATTCTTTTTTGCGCGCGGCAACAGCAGGCGAATCACCTTGAGGGGAAGAAATGTGCGGAGCCACCATGAACCGTGGGTCTTTCAACCTCCAGGACCTGCGAGTGCAGGTGGGCGCCGGGTAATGTGACCAGGGCCACAACAGAGCCAGCTCCCTAGGAAGTGCTTATCGGCCCAGGGGATGACTTGCCTCACGCGTTGGGCAGCCCCGCCCCATCTATGTAGGCGCGCTCAAGCTCCGCTGCAAGAGATTCCGCACGTTCGGCCAAATCTGCCAAACGGCTGGTGGTCAAAGCCTGTTCTGCCCGCAGGCGTTCGGCATCTTTTGCAGCCTGTATGGTGGCATCTGGCACGCGGCTGCCAGAAAGATCCTGTATTTCATCTGCCATTAAAAGGGCGGCCAGCACCAGCACCCGGGCATCTCCGCTAAAGCCCATGTCCCGCACACGCTGCACGCGGCGTTCTACCTGCTGGGCCATGGCCTGAACGTGGCGTTCCTGCCCGTTATCGCACCCTACCGTATAGCTGTGACCGTTAATCCGAACCGAAACAAGTGCCATGCTCTATCAGTTTCCCTGTTCGTGTTCTGCCGGGTTGTAAAACGTAAGGGGAGATGGCTTGTCTGCCCGTTCCAGCGCATCACGCACGCGGGAGAGAAGGGCATCTACATTGGCCACCAGTTCCTGCTTTTCTGCACCTGTACGGGTTTGCTGTTGCAGCCCTTTTTCAACAGCAAAGGAAATGCGTTGCAAGGCACGATCCAGCCGGGCTATGGGGTCTTGCCCAGCCAGCGGCTGCGTGGCCGGGTGCTGTTTACCAGCGTGTTCGTCAGTCTGGGGCAAAGACGGCTCCACGGCTTGATCCTGCATTCTTGTTTTTGTCAACTGCGCTCAGGAATCACCCGCAAACGCGATGGCGTCAAGCATGCTAACCAAAAACGCTTCACTTTTCTTGCCAAAATTGCAGCCAGACAGGCTGTTTACGATTGATGGATACGAATCTGGCATGGCTGCCTGTCAGGCTGCGCGTGAAGTGGAGGGCATGATAGACGGCCCAAGCGCGCGTTTTGGTTTTCTTTCGGCCCCAGGTGCGGCTGGGTTTATGGGGGCAGGGTGGTGGTTGGCCCTTATTGCGGCGCTGGAGGATTCGGTAGGCTGTGCATTTTGGCATGCGCTGGATTGCGGTGGCAGCGCAGCTTATGCATTGGGGGCCGTGCGCATGGGGCAAAAACATGCTGTGTTGCAGGCTCCTACAGCCCAGTTTAAGGCGGTAAAAGCGGTTTATTTGCAGGAATCTGGCATGCTGTTGAGTGCTCGCCCGCCATCATTTCACCTTATACCGTCATTATGTCACACGTCTTCTCTTGTCGGGTATTTCACCGACGGTTATTGCCAATCCTCAGATCCGGAAAATAAACTGCCGGACACAAGGCAAAAAAAGGATTGTTACCCATGACACTTACCCCCAAGGTTAAGGCTATTCTCGACCAGTACGAGAGCGATAATCCCGGCACCAAGATGAATCTGGCGCGGCTGCTTAACGCAGGTAAGCTGGGTGGCACGGGTAAGCTGGTGATTCTGCCGGTTGATCAGGGGTTTGAGCATGGCCCGGCCCGTTCCTTTGCAGCCAATCCGGCAGCGTATGATCCGCATTATCACTTTGAACTGGCTATTGAAGCTGGCCTGAGCGGCTATGCAGCCCCTCTGGGCATGCTGGAATGCGGCGCAGCAACATATGCTGGCGAAATTCCGCTGATTCTGAAGTGCAACAGCTCCAACAGCCTTGCAACAGAAAAAGATCAGGCTGTAACGGGCACCGTGTCTGATGCGCTGCGTCTGGGCTGCTCCGGTATTGGTTTTACCATCTATCCGGGTTCCGAATACTGCTTCGAGCAGATGGAAGAACTGCGTGAACTGGCAGCAGAAGCCAAAGCTGCCGGTCTGGCCGTTATTGTATGGAGCTACCCACGTGGCCCCGTGCTGGACAAAAAGGCTGAAACCGCAGTGGATGTGTGCGCCTATGCCGCACATATGGCTGCGCTGACGGGCGCGCACATCATCAAGGTAAAGCCGCCAACGGATGTGGTGGCGTTGGATGCCAACAAGCCCGTTTATGAGCAGAACAAGATTGACGTTGCCACTCTGGCTGCCCGCGTGCAGCATGTGGTGCAGTCCTGCTTTGCGGGCCGCCGTATCGTGATCTTCTCTGGTGGTGCGCATACCAGCACGGATGAGCTGTTGCAGACCATTCAGGGCATTCAGGATGGTGGCGGCTTCGGTTCCATTATCGGCCGTAACGTGTTCCAGCGTCCGAAGGCAGAAGCTCTGGCTCTGCTGGACAAAATTACCACCATTTTCAAAGGCTAAAACAACCGTAGTATCTGCGCAGCGGGCATGAGATAAGGAGCGCTATGTCTGATCTTTATCTTGTCACGCCTGCTGTGTCTGATGCGCAGGCTTTTTTACCTGTTCTTGAGGCAGGTTTGGCCCACCACCAGCCTGCAGCTTTGTTGCTGCGGCTGGCGGATATGCCTGCCTCTACAGCCCGGCAGGCCGTGCTGCTTCTTAAGCCGGTTATTCAGGCGCGTGATATCGCCCTGATGCTGGAAAACGCCCCCACTCTTGCGCAGGAAACCGGGTGCGATGGTGTGCACCTGTCTGCGTCATATACAGCGGCTTCTGTAAAAGATGTGCGGCGTATTATAGGGCCGGATCTTCAGCTTGGTGTGGCTGTAGGGGAAAGCCGTGATGCCGCCATGTGTGCTGGTGAAGATGGCGCAGATTACATCTGCTTTGGCGCAGAAGATGGGGCATCGCTTGAAACTGTTTCTGCTCTTACACGCTGGTGGTCTTTAATGATGGAACTGCCCGTGGTGGCGCAGGCGCAAACACCGGCTGATCTGGCGGTGTTAAATGCCAGCGGGGCAGATTTTGTTATGCCCTCCGAACAGTGGTGGCAGCAGCCAGATGCGTGGCAGGGCTGATTTTTGTCGGGTTTGATACGGTTTTTTGCCATGTTTGCGGGCAATGCTAAGTATCAGAACGCGCTTTCTGATCAAACAGATCATGCTGATCTGCGGATGAAGGAAGCGGCACGATTATCGAGAACTGGATATTTTCCATGCTGAATAAAAAAACATTCCTGATGCTGGCTATGGCTGCTGGTGTTGTGGCTGCTCCGGCTGTGCATGCACAGGGTTTTGGCGGCGGACTGGGTTCTATCGGCAAAAGTGCTCTATCTGGTGCTGAAAGCGGTGTGGAAAGCCAGGGTGCAAGCATGGCATCCAGCATGTTGCCAAGCCTTTCTTCTGCCAGCACGGGCAACCTGGCCGGTATTCTTGGCTACTGCGTGCAGAACAATGTGCTTCAGCAGAGCTCTTCTACAGCGCAATCCGTTCTGGGTAGCCTGACACAGCAGCCGGGTGTGACATCTTCCAGTGCATATGAAGCTGGCCAGCGCGGCCTGTTGCAGACCGGCAATAACCAGATGTTCTCCTTGGCGACTTAAGGGTGAACTCAAAACCAAGCTGTGCAGCATGGTGCTGGATAAGGCGCAGTCTGCCCTCTAATTTTGCGGTGGTGTTAGCAGGCCTTCTGTCTGCTTCATCTGTAAAAAAGCCCCTGCCAGTATTTACACTGGCAGGGGCTTTTTGCGTGTTCTCAAACTGTTTTCAGGGCAGTTGTAAAACAGGCGGCGTTGTCAGGTTTTCCTTGCGAGAGGTGTAGGAGGCTGTAGCCGGTTGCGTGCGGGCGGCAATCGTGCTGGCCTGTGCCTGTGCCTGTGCCTGTGCCTGTGCCTGTGCCTGTGCCTGTGCCTGTGCCTGTGCTGTGGGCAGTGGGTTGGCTGGGGCTACAGAGGCAGCAGAAGCAGATGTGCTGGCACCTGCATTTTGTTGCGCAACAGGTGGAAGAACAAGATCCTGCGTGAAGTACAGCACACCGTTAGATTGCGGAATACCCGTAACCCATAGGTGGGATGTCATGCCTTGCCCGTTGCCTATAACCACTTGGCCAGATGGCCCATCCACCCACGCTGAAAGCAACTGGCCATTCAGGGTTGGTAGTCCGACAGATTGAGTGGGTGAGGCCAGAGCAGCCTGCTTGATTTTGGCCAGCGGCCAACGTCCTTTGACAATGGTGTAGGACAGAATTTCCTTGATAACTGCCGTATTGTCCGGGTTTGTCAGCTTGTTGCCTGTCTGGGCATCATAGGTTTCCAGCGCAGAATTGGGGATGCCGAAAACTGTAAACGGTCCACTGCGCTGCAAGGTGGCAAGCAGGCCTGTTGTATTGAGCAGATGAGTATAATCTGCCATTTCCAAAGAACTGGGGAGGGTGTCCGACAAGGGGCGGTCACAAAAAGCCGGAGTTTCTGGGTTGGGGTAAGCAATCTGACTGTCGGGAGCGCTTTTTGGCTCTCTTCCCAGTTGCTGGGTTTGTTGGGCAGGCATGTAGGTACGTGTGCCCGAAACTGTTGGCATCATGTACGAACAGGTTGAATTGGCAACCTTATACGTATCCTGCCGTGCGCGGCTTTGTGTGCAAGCGGCAAGCGCCAAGACTGCAATGCCTATGGCAGCGGGTGCAAGCGCACGTGGGTTAAAGGCTGTTCTGTACAGAACACGCTTAAGGTGCATGGATGTCTCCTAAAAGATCATGCCGCTGAAAAAAGTCTGGCTTCATGAAGTAGAAGACTGCACCGGGCATACTCAGCACCCGTCTCCTCGCATTGTCCAGGCTGTTACAATACCGTTTACCAGTTCAAACGTGGTTTGGCAGGTGTAGGTATAGGCTGTGCCCATGCCACCGCCCATGCCGCCCCAACCGCCATCCCAGCCGCCCATACCCCAGCCAGGGCCATATCCGCCCCAGCCACCCCAGCCGCCATCCCATCCCCATCCGCTCATGGGCATGGTGTAATCGGTTTGCTGGTTGATATAGGCCAGAAAGGTGTGGTTGCCAGAAACAAATTGCCGCGTAGGCACGCCGAATGTACGCACCACATCGGTTGTTTGTTTGCCAATCATGGAATCAAGCTGGCGCCGTTCCTTTTTACTGGGAACTTGGCAACCCGTTAGGGCCAGAGCGCCCAGCAGCAGGATAAATCTTTTATGCATCATGGCAGCTCTGGCTCCCGCCGGCAGTTTTGTAACCGGGCATCATACGGATGAATGTTGAACAGCATATTATGGTTGCGCCAAATGTTGCAGACTAACCGTTTATCCACAAGACGTTCTGTATACGTGTTGTGCCGCAAGCCAGCATAACCAACCTATCAAACCCCAATGCAATGCCAGAACAGGTGGGCATATGGGGCAGGGCGCTGAGCAGTTTTTCATCCACGGGCCATTCGGGCCGGTCGGGGTAGAGGGTTTTGCGCTGGTGGCGGTCGGCCTCAAAACGGGAGCGTTGTTCTGTGGCGTCTGTCAGCTCTTCAAAAGCGTTCGCTAACTCCATGCCTGCGGCATAAAGTTCAAACCGTAGAGCCACACGGGGGTCTTGCGGGCTTTTACGCGCCAGCGCGGCTTGGCTGGCGGGCCAGTGGGTAAGAAAAGTGGGGCGTGTGCGGCCAATGGCGGGTTCTATGCGCTCCATCAGCAGGCGGAAGAACAGGTCCTCCCACGTTTCACCATCACGCAAAGTGCAGCCCGCTGCTTTTGCCAAAGCCTGCGCGTTTCCTTCTGTTGGCAGAAGGTCGATGTCGGCATGGCGATGGAAGGCTTCTTGCATGGTCAGCCGCTCAAACGGGCCGGATATGTTCAGGCTATGGCCAGAATGGTGGAGAATCGGCGGTAATACGGCTTGCAAAAGGGCTTCGGTTTCATCCATCAGCCCATCCAGCGTCATGTTGGGTTGATACCATTCCAGCATGGTAAATTCTGGAGCATGCAGGTGGCTGCCCTCGCCATTTCGCCAGACACGCGCAAACTGAAAAACAGGCAACCCGGTGGCCGCCACAATACGCTTCATGGCAAATTCCGGGCTGGTGTGCAGGAACAGGTTTTGTTGCACGCCATTAGGTGCTTCCTGCACCGTATGAAAAGGTTGGAGGTGTACCTCCTCCCCCGGTGTAGGCACGGCGTAAGGCGTTTCCACTTCCACACAACCACGCGCTTCCAGAAAGGCACGTGTCCCGCGCAAAACCAGATTACGGCGCAGCAGAAAAGGAAGCCGGTCAAGAATATGATCGGGGTCTTTCATACCCGGATCAGGCTGAACAGTTGCAGAGTCTGACATGAGAGGAGTAGAGGCGTGACATGTCTTTCCCGGTCAAGCCCTCTTTTTCGCGGCGCAAAACATTGCGCACCCCGGATGATCTGATAGCAGCCGGTTTGGTGCCCCCCAAACAGCGCGAGATGTTGGATGCTGTTGCCCAGCATTATGCCACGGCCATTCCACCAGCTTTTCTGGATGTAATCACTGCGCCAGATGATCCGATAGGTGTGCAGGTTGTGCCCTCCGCGCAGGAGCTGGAGATTGCGCCAGAGGAGCGCTCTGACCCTATTGGAGATAACGCGCTTTCACCCGTTCCCGGCATTGTGCACCGTTATGCAGATCGGGCGCTGTTGAAGCCCTTGCTGATCTGCCCGCTTTACTGTCGGTTCTGTTTTAGGCGCGAGCATGTGGGGCCAGATGGCGGTGTGTTGGATGATGCCGCTCTGGAACAGGCGCTGGAGTGGCTGCGCACGCATGAGCAGATTCGCGAAGTGATTCTAACGGGGGGAGATCCGCTTATGCTCTCTCCGCGCCGGTTGGGGCATATTGTGGCAGCGCTTTCAGCCATGCCGCATGTCACCACTATTCGGGTGCATAGCCGCGTGCCCGTGGCAGACCCTGAGCGTGTAACAGATGCCCTGCTGGATGCGTTGGAAACAGATAAAGCGATGTGGATGGCCGTGCACGTCAACCACGCGCGGGAAATGTCCGAACCCGCACGGGCATGTCTTAAGCGCATTGTGCGCAGGGGTATTCCGCTACTGGGGCAGTCTGTTTTGCTGCGTGGTGTGAATGATAGCGAGCAGGCGCTGGAAGATCTGTTCCGCGCCATGGTGGAAACCCGTATGCGCCCGTATTATTTGCACCAGCTGGACCCGGCCCCCGGCACAGCGCATTTTCATGTGCCGGTAGAGGAAGGGCAGCGCCTGCTGGCAGGTTTGCGCGGGCGCGTAACCGGTTTGGCGTGGCCGCTCTATGTGCTGGATATTCCCGGGGGCTACGGCAAGGTGCCGTTGGGGCCTGAGTATGTGCAAGGCCCCAAGCAAGTGAAAGACCCTAAAGGAACCACCCACAAGTTGGACCGGCTATAGGCTTACTCACCTATAGCGGCGCCTCCGGGGTGGCGCCTGTCATACCCTCCAAAATAAGGAGGAGCACCTGTGGTCTGGTCTGTTAAGCGTGGGCTGCCTGTCAGAATGCCCTCCGGTATGCCCCACGGCGCATGGGGGGCAAAATGGTAGCCCTCATGCTCCAGTGTCTGTTCTACAGATGAGGAAACTGCGCCGGATTCTATTTCTACTGCATCGGGCATCCACTGTTCATGCAGGCGCGGCAGATCAATGGCCTGCTGGATGTCTAATCCGTAATCCACAACACCCAGAATAACAGACAGCACAATGGTGGGAATGCGCGAGCCACCGGGGCTGCCTATCACCATAATGGGCTTGCCATTGCGGGAGAGAATGGTGGGTGTCATGGAAGAAAGAGGCGTTTTACCCGGAGCAATGACATTGGCTGTGCTGCCGGGAATACCAAACATATTGGGCGCGCCGGGTTTGATGGAAAAATCATCCATCTCATCATTCATGAAAATGCCGGTATTGCCCCCCATCACCTTGGCCCCAAACCATCCGTTCAGTGTGTATGTGGTGGAAATGGCAAAGCCATTTTTGTCCATCACAGAAAACTGCGTGGTTTCAGGTTTTTCGGCAAAAGCATCCCCGGCTTTCAGGGATGTAGAAGGCACAGCGTGATCTGTGGGAATATGCGCCCGTATTTCAGCTGCGTAAGTTGTGTCTAGCAAATGCTGGCTGGGGTTGGGCACAAAAGCCGGATCTCCCAGATCACGCCTGTCAGAATAAGCGTGGCGCATGGCTTCTATTTCGCGCTGCAAAGCTGGGGCTGTGTGCAAACCAAGGGTTTGCATGTTGTAGCCACCCAGAATGTTCAGCATTTCACACAAGGCAACGCCACCGGCACTTGGGGGCGGTGCGGTTTCCACTTCCAGCCCGCGATAATGACACGTTAGCGGAGGAAGTTCGCGTGGTGCGTAACGCGCAAAATCTGAAAGGGTGAGGATGCCACCATTTTTGCGAGAGGTATCTACAATGGCGTGGGCAATGGGGCCTTTGTAAAAAGCATCTGCACCGTGGCGGGCAATCTGTTCCAACGAGCGAGCAAGGTCTTTTTGCACCAGTTTATCTCCCACCTGCAGGGGGGAGCCATCGGGGCGCAGGAAAATAGCCCGTGCATAGGAGTCTTTACGAAAAGCCTCGGTCGAGGTGTTCAGTAACGCCACCTCTCCGGTTTCCAGCACAAAGCCTTCACGCGCTAGCCGAATGGCCGGGGCCAGCACAGCCTGACGCGGCAATTTGCCCCAGCGTTTATGCACTTCCTCCAGCCCAGCCACAGTGCCGGGAATGGCAACAGCCTTCCAGCCGGTTACAGATTGATCGGGCAGCACATTGCCGTGTTCATCCAAAAACATGGTGGGGGTGGCCGCAGCAGGAGCTTTTTCCCGAAAATCCAGAAAAACACTTTGCAGTTTGCCCGGTGGGCGCAGCAGCATAAAGCCACCACCGCCCAGATTGCCCGCCGCAGGGTAAACAACAGCCAATGCATAACCCATGGCCACGGCGGCATCTGCTGCGTTGCCGCCTTGGGCCAGAATGTGCGCTCCGGCTTCAGATGCAAGGCGTTGGGCAGAAACGGCCATGCCATGCGCCCCACGTGTGGGTGCTAAAGGTGGGAGGTGATCAGGCTGTGTTGTGCTGAATGC
The DNA here is from genome assembly GCF_040208445.1 of Acetobacter sp. A11-2. NCBI lineage: Bacteria > Pseudomonadati > Pseudomonadota > Alphaproteobacteria > Acetobacterales > Acetobacteraceae > Acetobacter > Acetobacter sp. A11-2. The sequence goes on along the minus strand of NZ_CP157843.1, from coordinate 2,563,667 downwards.
CAGCGGGTCTGGCGCAGATGCCACGGGGGCCGCTGCCCATACTGGCTGGATGGTGGTAGCCCCCACTCCCATACAAAGCACTGCCATCGCCACCAAACGGGAGGGGAGGGAGAAACGCTGTATGGGAGCAGGCATGGGGGCTTATCCTTTTACAGGGTAGGGTGGGCAGGTGTAGCCAGCAGGAGAAAGCGTGAAAATTTCATAACCTTTTTCGGTTACGGCCAGCATGTGCTCAAACTGGGCGGAAAGGGAGCGGTCACGCGTTACTGCCGTCCACCCATCTTCCAGAATTTTTACATCTGCTTTGCCAATGTTCAGCATGGGTTCAATGGTAAACACCATGCCTGCCTTTAGCTTCATACCTTCGCCGGGGCGGCCATAGTGCAGAATGTTGGGTTCGGTATGAAAGGTCTGGCCAATGCCGTGACCGCAGAAGTCTTCCACAATGGAATAGCGGTGTTTTTCTGCATAGCTCTGGATAGCGTAGCCAATATCACCCAGCGTGGCGCCAGGGCGTACGGCCTCAATCCCGCGCATCATGCTTTCATAGGTTGCTGTAATCAGCTTGGCAGCTTTGATGGATACTTTGCCCACCGTGTACATACGGCTGCTGTCACCAAACCAACCGTTCAGCTTGGGGGTAACGTCAATATTCACGATATCCCCTTCCTGCAGAACGCGATCACCGGGAATGCCGTGGCACACAACATGGTTAACGGAAATGCAGCAGGATTTGGGGTAACCGCGATAATTCAGCGGGCCGGGCACGGCATCATGCGCCAGCGTGTAGTCATGAATAATACGATCAAGTTCCCCTGTGGTAACACCGGGTTTGACGTAAGGGGTAATCATATCCAGCGTAGAAGCTGCCAGACGGCCGGCAGCACGCAACATTTTAAAATCTTCTTCAGTATGCAGAATAATTCCGCCTCTGCCGGCCATAATGGTGCTCCCTAAATTTTGCAGGCGTTAAACGAGTCAGCCGCAAGATGGAGCCAGCAGGCAGCAAAGGCAACCCGCTTATACCGTTGCGGATCGCCTAAGCCTGCAGAATCGGCAGAAAAAACTCAGGTATGGTTATGCGTTGCATGGTGTTTGGTTGCGCTTCTGGAAGATGTAGCCGTTGCTGGCCGCACCTTGGCACCAATTAACCGTACGTGGTGACCGCCAGAAACTGGCATGGCCATAACGTGTCGGCCACGGCGTGCCGCAGGGGCGGAGGCCACTTCTACCACACGGCGGTGGGCAGATGCCGCCATAATAAGTGCATGATGGTTGCGGGCTGTGCGTGTGCCAATCTGGGCACGGGCTAGCATAAGGGGCCGTGCAACCGGGGCTACACCTTCTGCATCAAACCCACGGTCTAGCTGATTGGCCATAACCAGAGAGCGCTGGTTGTTGCTGGAAGCCCCCATAACCACGCCCACAAGGCGCACGTTATCACGGATGGCGGAGGTAACAAGGTTACGCCCGGCTTCCTGCGTGTAACCGGTTTTCATGCCATCTGCCCCTGCATACACTTTGAGCATGGGGTTGTGGTTGGGAATGATGCGGCGGTGAAAGCTGAAATACGGCGTTGAAAAGTAGTGATAATATTCGGGGAAATCAGAAATCAGACGGCGGCCTAGGGTGGCCAGATCGCGTGCTGTTGTCATCTGGTCCGGGTCAGGCAGGCCAGAAGCATTGCGGAAGGTGGTGTTGCTCATGCCCAAGTAGTGGGCCTGTTGCGTCATCATTGCGGCAAACTGGGGTTCGCTTCCGCCACCAATCAATTCACCCAATGCGCAGGCAGCATCGTTGGCGGATTTGGTAACAAGAGCCAGAATTGCCTGTTCAACAGTAAGATGTGAACCGGGAACCAATCCGAGTTTGGAAGGTTCCATAGTAGAGGCATGGATGGAAACAGGTACAGCTTGATCTAGCGAGATGGCACCAGCGCGCAGGGCGTTGAATGTCATATACAGGGTCATCAGCTTTGTCAGGCTGGCCGGGTAGCGGCGGAGGTCTGGATCATCTTGCGAAAGAACAGCGCCGGTGCGTGCATCCACCACAATGGAGCTTAACTGCCCTGCATACTGGGCCTGCGCTTTGCCATAAGTAACTGTGGTGCCAATAGCCAAGCCTGCCAACAGGCCAACCCATTTGCGCAAAGAGGGTGTTTTTTTACGTTTCAGCTTGGGCAGCATATTATTTTCTGCCGTTGTTGCGTGCCGCATTACTGTCCTGTTTGCCACTGCCACCCCCACCTGCTTCCTGCAGGGTTACTATTCCGTCTGCCGCTTAAGATCGCAAGCCCACGACTGCATAAATCTGGAAAAATCCGAATCAGGGTTTCAGTTTTAGCGGCGTGGTAGTGTGTATATTTTCGTGTGTTCTGCCTATGTGGCACAAATATGGCAGTGCACGGGGCATAGCCACGTTATAAAGGTATGGCGTGGTATGTCCTCTTCCATATGGGGTTGCCGTAACCAATATGGTGGAAGATACAGCCTTATGATTTTGTCTGACCTGCTGCCGGAGTTTGCCCATAATGGTTCTGCATCGCGATCCTGTTTTGCATACGGGTAATGGGCCTTTGCGCCGTGGCGGAGGCACGGATTCTTCGGATGATGGTGCTGATATTGGCGTGGTGGTGCGGGCCAAACCCAAAACCCGCAAGCCGGCCATGTACAAAGTGCTGATGCTGAATGATGATTACACCCCAATGGAATTTGTGGTGTACGTGCTTGAACGCTTTTTTCAGAAGAATCGGGAAGAGGCCACAGACATCATGCTCAATGTGCATCGGCGCGGTGTTGGGGTGTGTGGCGTGTTCACTTATGAAGTAGCCGAAACCAAGGTGGCGCAAGTTATGGACTTGGCGCGGCAAAACCAGCACCCGTTACAGTGCACGATCGAAAAAGACTGATCACTTCTGCAAGGTTATTGCTAAAAAACGGCATGGTACGCGTTTTTTACGCGGAATAAGACTCGCATTTCCTGAAGAAGCAGCCAAATATGATAACAAGGGCTGCGGGTATGGTGGGTAGCGTTGCTACCGTGCCTGCAATGTCTGGGGAAAGGAGCGTCTCGTCATGTTGTCACGCAATCTCGAACAGACTCTACATCGGGCGCTCATTCTGGCCGGTGAACGGCATCATGAATACGCCACGCTTGAGCATCTGCTTCTTGCCCTGGTTGATGATGCGGACGCCGTTACGGTGTTCCGGGCGTGCGGGGTGGATCTGGACCGCCTGCGCACGGATCTGACAGGTTTTCTGGATAAGGATCTGGCTGGGCTGGCATCTGATCGGCCAACAGAACCAAAACCCACTGCCGCGTTCCAGCGCGTTATTCAGCGGGCGGCTATTCATGTGCAATCTACCGGGCGGGATGAGGTAACAGGCGCAAACGTGCTTGTGGCCCTGTTTGCCGAGCGGGAAAGCCATGCAGTATATTTCCTGCAGTTGCAGGATATGACGCGGCTGGATGCCGTTAACTTTCTGTCTCACGGTATTGCCAAAGCGCCGGATCGTTCTACACGCCGCCCGGTGGCGGGTACGGAATCGAACGCAGAAAAGGGTGAAGAACCCGAGCGGACTGAAAGCAAGAGCCAGAAGGGCAATCAGGATGCGCTTTCTACCTATTGCGTTAATCTGAACGATAAGGCGATTGCCGGTAAGGTAGATCCGCTTATCGGGCGTGATACGGAAATTGAGCGCACTATTCAGATTCTGTGCCGCCGCACCAAGAACAACCCGCTGTATGTGGGGGACCCGGGTGTAGGTAAAACCGCCATTGCGGAAGGGCTTGCCCGCCGCATTGTGGAAGGTAACGTGCCAGAAGTGCTGCTGAAATCCACCATCTATTCGCTGGATATGGGCGCATTGCTGGCAGGCACACGCTACCGCGGTGATTTTGAAGAACGCCTGAAAGCTGTGGTGACAGAGCTGGATCAGGACCCGCACGCCATCCTGTTTATTGATGAAATCCACACCGTTATTGGTGCCGGGGCAACATCAGGCGGCGCGATGGATGCCTCCAACCTGCTTAAACCCGCTTTGGCAGCAGGCACTCTGCGTTGCATTGGCTCTACAACGTATAAGGAATTCCGGCAGCACTTCGAAAAAGACCGCGCACTTGTGCGGCGCTTCCAGAAGATTGATGTGCCAGAACCCACAATTGATGATGCGGTGAAGATTCTGCGCGGCCTGAAAGGCAGCTACGAAAAACACCACAAGGTACGTTACACGGAAGAGGCCATTCGTGCGGCAGTGGAACTGTCTGCCAAGTATATTCATGATCGTAAGCTGCCCGATAAGGCAATTGACGTGATTGATGAGGTAGGCGCTTCCCGCATGCTTCAGCCTGAAGGCCGCCGCCGCAAGACGGTGAACCTGAAGGATGTGGAAGACATTATCGCGCGTATTGCCCGCATTCCGCCCAAAAGCATTTCTGCGGATGACAAGGAAGTGCTGCGCTCCTTGGAACGCGATCTGAAAGGTATGGTGTTCGGGCAGGATCAGGCGATTGATGCCTTGTCTGCTGCCATCAAGCTGGCACGTGCTGGCCTGCGCGATGCAGAAAAGCCGATTGGCAACTATCTCTTCTCTGGCCCCACCGGGGTTGGTAAAACAGAAGTGGCCCGCCAGCTGGCAACAGCGCTGGGGATTGAGCTGGTTCGCTTCGATATGTCCGAATACATGGAGCGGCATTCCATCTCTCGTCTGTTGGGTGCGCCTCCGGGGTATGTCGGGTTCGATCAGGGCGGTTTGCTGACAGATGCCATTGATCAGCACCCACACGCTGTGCTGCTTCTGGATGAAATCGAAAAAGCACATCCAGATCTGTACAACGTGCTGTTGCAGGTGATGGATAACGGGAAGCTGACGGACCATAATGGCAAGACGGTGGATTTCCGCAACGTTATCCTGATCATGACCACCAATGCTGGTGCGTCGGATATGAGCAAGGAAGCTGTGGGCTTTGGTCGTCAGGTGCGAGAAGGTGAGGATGAAGAGGCCATTAAACGCCTGTTCACACCAGAATTCCGCAACCGTCTGGATGCCATTATTCCGTTTGCACATCTCTCGCCTGAAATTGTGGGGCAGGTGGTTGAAAAGTTTGTGCTGCAGTTGGAAGCGCAGCTTGCAGACCGCAACGTAACCATCGAACTGTCTTCCGCCGCCAAGGAATGGCTGGCAGAGCGCGGGTATGACAGATTGTATGGCGCACGGCCTCTGGGGCGCGTTATTCAGGAATCCATCAAGAAGCCGCTGGCTGAAGAACTGCTGTTTGGCAAGTTGGCAAAGGGTGGAGCCGTGAAAATCGGTCTGAAAAACGGTGAACTGGCGTTTGATATTGTTGAAAGCAGCAATAGCTCTTCCAGCAATGGGGAAGACACTCACGGTAGTGAACATGAGGAAGAAGCAACGGGCTGATGAATATCTGCCACGTGCGTAAATAACAGCAGGGCCGCCAGAAAATATCTGGCGGTCCTGTTTGTATGTGCTGTGTGGGACTGAAAAAAAGATCAGTCGTACTTGGTGCCATTAACCGTAACAGAACCCGGAATTGGCCAGGATTTGCCAGTGCCGCGGTGTGTCCAGTCAATGCCCTGCTTGCGGTAGGAATCGTAGTAATAACGGCCCACCACTTCCACCTGGTCTCCCTTATTCACCCACGGCCATGATGGCGTGTGCATTTCATCTAGATTGGTCACAATGCGGATGGAAATGTTGGGGGCAACGGTTACGTAAAAATACCCATGCCACCCACTGCGGGTATGGCGCGCCTTGGGGCTGACTGCGCGCACGGTGCCGCAGATATGGACGGGTGTATCCCCTTTGGCGCCGCCGTTTTCATAATCCTGCTGTTTGTTCAGGAAATCCTGATTATTGCAGGTTGCGGGCATGGAGGATGCAGCAGGGGCTTCCTGCTTCCATCCCCATCGGGCTTGTGCGGGGGAGGAGAGGAAAGAGGCTGCCAAACCCGTAAGGCCTGCCAGCATAAGTGCGGGAAAACGTGAAGACATCATTCAGGTTCAGTTTTGTGGTGTGGGAATCTGGCCTTTTTCAGCCAGAAGATGGGCGCGGTATTCATCCAGAAAGTGTTCAACCTCTGGCGCGGGCTTGGGTGTAACCTGATGCAGGTTTCTAAGGGCACGAATAATGGTGCCAATCACCACAAGGCGCGCATACCATTTGTGGTTGGAAGGCACGATAATCCACGGTGCATAAGGGCGTGCTGTTTCAGCAATGGCATCCTGATAAGCCGTGGCATATTCCTTCCAGAATTCACGCTCCTTCAAATCGGAAGGTGAGAATTTCCAGCGCTTTTCCGGAATATCCAGCCGGGCCAACAGGCGTTTCCGCTGTTCTTCGGGCGAGATATTCAGGAAAAACTTGAGCACCACAGTGCCTTGGCGGCTGAAATAGTGTTCCAGGTGGCGGATATCGCTAAAGCGGCCTTTCCAGAATTCAGGAGTGTTCACCTCTCCCGTCAGGTGGGCGTTCTGGAGCAATTCCGGATGCACACGGGTTACAAGCACATCTTCATACTGGCTGCGGTTAAAAATAACGATCCGCCCTGCCTGTGGTGCAGCAGTATGGATACGCCATAAAAAACCGTGTTGCAGTTCAGTCGGGCCGGGTTGTTTGAAGGATGTTACGGACACCCCCTGAGGGTTCACGCCAGACATCACATGCTTGATGGTGCCATCTTTGCCCGCAGCATCCATGCCTTGCAAAATGATGAGCAAAGAGTGGGTTTGGTTTGCGTAAAGAAGTTCCTGCAATATTTGCAAAAGGCTTTTGACTTTGCGCAGCAGAAGTTTTCCATCTGCTTTTGTCAGGCCCAGATTGCCGTCATCATTCGGATTATGCGCGCTCAGTTTAAACTTGCTGCCATCCGTAACATGATAGCTGTCTAGCGCATCCAGAAAGCGCGAAAGAGTATTCATGCTATAATTGCCTTACAAAATATTTGCCCTTCACGGAGTGTGGCGGGGCATATGTCAGTCATAAAGGCAGGGGCAATCTTGTCAAAAAAAGAGGCGCTTCTCATATTCTAAGTATGATATCCGTACATTCTTCTATTTCTGCACCTTCCAAACCAGAAGAGACACACTCTCTTGCAGGTATGCTGCTGGTGGCTTCTCCCATGTTGGCGCAAACCCCTTTTGCTCAGAGTGTGATTTATATCTGCGCACATGCGCCAGATACCGGCACCATGGGGCTGGTGGTGAACAAACGTCTGGCTGTGGCCAGCTTTGATGAATTGTTAGCCCAACTTGATATCCAGCCCATGCCTCCTGTCAGGCGCATTGGTTTGTGTGCCGGTGGCCCAGTAGATGCTGGGCGGGGTCTTGTGTTGCATTCTGCTGAATGGGAAGGGGAAAATAGCCTGAGTGTCAGCCCCAATGTTGCCCTGACAGGCAGCGTGGATGTGCTGAAGGAAATTGCTGCAGGCAAAGGCCCACAAGAAGCCCTGTTGGCTATGGGCCATGCCAGTTGGACAGCCGGGCAGCTTGAAGAGGAAATTCTGCAGCACGATGCCTGGTTGGTGGCACCTGCCACGCGGGATATTGTGTTTGGAAGTGACCATGCAGCCAAGTGGCGGCGTGCCTTGGCTTCTATCAATATTGATCCATTGCGCTTGAGCGGACAGGTGGGACACGCCTGATAGCGGTATATGCTCCTGCTTGAAATTAGAGCGTGCGGGAGGAATCAGACAAAGCAGGCTCCACAGGTTTTCTGGCCCAACGCCAAGAGGTAATGCCCTGCCGCGCTAGTTCACGGTGCATAACCATGATGGGCCATTTTCCCGCGCCCTCGTAATGTCCCATTCCATCAGGCGCGGAAAGTCTTTTGGCCAAGGCTTCTACAATGGTTACGGAGCGATGCCGCCCGCCGGAACAGCCAATGGCAATGGTGGCATACTTCTTGCCTTCCCGCACAAAGCGCGGAAGCACCAGTTGCAGCATGGCATGAATCTGGTTCAGGAACGGCAGGTAATCGCGGTCTTCCGCTACATATTCCGCAACATCAGCATCCAACCCGGTTTTGGGGGCCAGTTCGGGCACATAATGTGGGTTGCGCAAAAAGCGGGCATCAAAAACAATATCAGCTTCTCGCGGTAGGCCTGCAGGGTAGGCAAAAGACATGAGCGCTACGGTCAAGCCTTCCTGCGCGCCACCAGTCCAAGGGCTGAAACGGCTTTCTACAAACTGGCGCAGCTCCGGCGGGGGCATGTCTGTTGTATCAATCACCAGATCAGCCGCAGCCCGCAGCGGCGCTGTCAGGGCTATTTCTTCTTCAATGCCTTCTTTGATACTACCGTGCGGGGCCAGCGGGTGGCGGCGGCGTGTTGCCGTATAGCGGCGTAGCAGCACGCTTTCATCTGCTGTGGCATAAATCAGCTCAACACGCAGGTGCGGGTTCATACGCAGGCGGGCCATGGCTTCCAGCACGGCAGAAGCATCAAACCCACGGGTGCGGGAATCTACCCCAATGGCAACTGGGCGTTCTGCACGGGCCACAATATCATCCAACATCCCAAGTGGAGGGTTGTCGATAACTTCGTGTTCCAGATCTTCCAGAATCCGCAGGATGGAGGATTTGCCCGCCCCAGATAGGCCGGACACCAGCAGAATGCGGCGTGGTGCAGGCGTATCATCTGCCGTAACCATGAACGGCTTTTCCTCTCCATCTTGAGGCTGGCAGGTGCTGGTTGATGATGCAAAAAGATGCCAGAACCCGCAATCAGCCAGTAAACCAGTTAAGCGCTTTGCCAAGCCACTTTACTGCAGTTTGGCCGGTTGTGAGAAGGCATTATACTCAAGGCAGGCATCACTTCGTAACACATCGTTGCGTTTTGTGACGTAAAACAAGGCGTTTGTTACGAAAGAGAAAATTGCGGTTCGTTCGTTCTTGCCTTACGTCCTGACATTGTGATGACGCAAAAACAACAGGCAGATCGGGCTTTGGTGAAACAGCATACACCACATCTTAAACATATAACGGGTGGATTTGTTCTTTCAGGCATAACGGCTCCGCATATCAAAGGGCTGGATATGGCTGAGCAGTGCCGGGCAGCGCTGGAGCAGGGGGTAGAGCTTCTGGCCAAACAGGGGCATGCTTTGCATGATGTCACCCATATTCTCTGCACCGTTGCCGATGCTGAAAATTTTCCGTCTTGTTTCCCTGTTTTCAGGCAGTTTTTTCCTTCCATTTCCCCAACCATGACACTGATGTGGTTGAAGGATGCACCTTCTTCCCAGCCCAAAATCATTTTTGAGCTGGTTGTGCAGGAAGAAATGCTTGAGGCGCAGGAAGAAGATTACGCCTTCTGATATGCCCAGTTTTGCCAGCCTAGCGGGTGACACTCACCCGTGGCAGCTGAATGGTAAAACAGGCGCCAATAACCTGCCCATTCTGGTTGTGCAGATTATCAACAGAAATTGTGCCATGCAGGGCTTCTATAATCTGCCGGCTGATGGAAAGCCCCAAGCCTGAGTGCTGGCCGAAGTTTTCATTCTTCGGGCGCTCGGAATAAAAGCGGTCAAAAATCGAATCCAGCTTGGCCTGTGGAATGCCCGGGCCTTCATCTGCCACAGAAATGGTTACCATCTTACCCGTTGGCATAGCTGAAAGCGTGATGTGGCCGTTGGGCGGAGAAAAGGAAATGGCATTGCCAATCAGGTTGCGTAAAACCTGCACAAGCCGGTCTTCTACCGCCAGAACTTCCAGTGGGCTTTCTGGGGTATCACCCTGCACATTTGTTTGCACAATGGGTTGTCCATCTTGCCGCGTGGCCTGCTGAATTTCTGCTAAAACAGAAAGCAGCGGCGCAATGGCAACAGGCTCAGCCTTTGCGCGAGACATTTCGGCATCCAGACGGCTGGCATCTGAGATATCGGTGATCAGCCTATCCAACCTGCGCACATCATCATTGATAATAGTCAGTAGGCGGCGTTGCTGGTTTAGGTCTTCAATACGCAGCAGTGTTTCAATGGCTGAGCGGATCGAGGATAGCGGATTTTTAATTTCGTGGCTGACATCGGCGGCAAAGCGCTCAATGGCGTCCATCCGCTTCCAGAGCGCTTGCGCACTGGCTTGTAGGGCGCGCGCCACATCGCCAATTTCATCACGTCTGGCCAGCAGTCGTGCGGGTACGGTGCCAGTGCGCCCTGTTGCATCACGCATAACCTGTGCTGATGCAGCCAGCCGCAACAGTGGCCGGGCAATGGTGAGTGAGAGGTACCACGAGAGCAGTACCGTCAGCACAAGTGCCATCAGAAAAACGGACAGAATGGAAGACCGAATGGCAAACAGGGAGCGATCAACCTGTGAGGCCACGCGGGTAAGCTGAATAATGCCAATGGTGCTGCCATCGTGCATAACGGGTTCAGCCACCGTAATAATCAGGCGCCCCCGAGCAGTACGCCGGATATAGGGCGGCGCTTCCTGCGGGGGAGGTGGCGGGGCGCCTTGTGTTCCTATGGCAGTGCCAGACGGCCGGGCAGGAATATCTTCCTCATCCGTGTTCAGCGTAACAATGCCCGAATTATGGCTCCCCCATAGCCATGTGAGAAACCGTTCATAAATGCCGGGCTGCGTGGCTGGCGGAAAAGGGATGGTTTTTACACGTTGCTCGTTGCGCGGTGTGGCAGGAGCGGGTTCTGCCGTTTCGGGCCAGTCTGCGAGGTTGTCAGCCACCAAGCGGCCATCCGGCCCAAACAGGCGGGCATGGGCATTGGGGCTTGGTTCTGTAAGCCGCAGCAGCAGTGGGCGCGCTAGAGATTCTTCCAGCACATAGCCCCGATCCTGCGGGTTAATGGCGTGGGGGTGCGTTGCGCGTACGGCACTTTGACCTAACGCGCCCGCATAAATCCGGGCCTGTTCACGCAGGGCCGTGACTTCTGTTGCCAGAAGACCGTTCCGAAACTGGTTCAGAAACAGAATGGTTACGCCCAGCAGAGCGATAGGCAAGATATTAACCAGCAAGACCCGCCGCATCAGCGGAGAAATCAGCCGTGTGCGAGAGGCCTGATAAGCCGCTGTGGCTTCTATACTGCCTTTGCGGGGCTTGTTACCCGGCATAGACAGATAATGCAGGCCACCAATGCGGCCTGCCAGCGCCTTAAAAAAAGAAGGGGCGGGCGGGCTGGTCATGAACCGCGATCAGTCTTCCCGATATCGGTAACCGATACCGTATAAGGTTTCGATCTGGTTGAATTCGTCATCCACCTGCCGGAACTTTTTGCGCACACGCTTGATATGGCTGTCGATGGTGCGGTCATCTACATACACGGTGTCACCATACGCAGCATCAATCAGCTGATCGCGGGATTTCACCAGTCCGGGCCGCTGGGCCAGTGTTTTTACCAGCAGAAACTCCGTTACGGTCAGGGGCACATCTTCCCCTTTCCATGTGCATTTGTGGCGTAGTTCATCCAGAGAAAGGTTGCCACGCACCAATGCGCCACCCGTAGGTTCCCCATTGGCTTCTGCTCGGCTTACTTCATTCCGGCGCAGCAGGGCGCGGATGCGTTCCAGCAAAAGGCGTTGGGAGAACGGCTTGGTAATGTAATCATCCGCCCCAAGGCGCAGGCCCATAAGCTGGTCCACTTCCTCGTTCTTGGAGGACAGGAAAATGACAGGCAGGTTGGAGCGGGTGCGCAACCGTTGCAGAAGTTCCATGCCATCCATGCGGGGCATCTTGATGTCCAGAACAGCCAGATCAACCGGGTAGGCCGTTAAGCCCTGCAGTGCCGATTCGCCATCTGTATATGTGCGAACATTGAAGCCTTCTGCCTCCAGCGTCATCTGCACCGATGTCAGGATATTGCGGTCATCATCCACCAGCGCAATTGTCTGCTTGGTGCGCTCTGTCATTGTCTGCGTTGTCCTTCCCTGCTGCCATGCGAGCAAGCCCTATAGACTAGGACGTGCCATCCTATCCTGCCAAGTGCCCCTGTCCAGAATCGGCCAGCTTTTTTCTGTATTGTGTAGATAGGGCATAAAATCATGCACATGGCAGGGGTGGCGGGTCTTGTCGGCGGCGTTTGCGTTGCTTACTTCAAAAGGCATGACCCAAGATACAGATCCCACACAGGTCGAAACGCCGGCAGCACAGCCGGCCCCGGCCGAGCAGACGGCTCCGGAACACGAAGCCGCTGCTGAAGCTGCGCAGAACGGTCAGCCAAGCGGCCCGGAAGCGCGTATTCAGGAACTTGAGCAGGCCGCTGCTGACTTTAAGGAAAAGTGGCTGCGTTCAGAGGCTGAAAACCAGAACCTGCGCGCCCGTGCCAAGCGTGATCTGGATGATGCCCGCCAGTACGCCGTGCAGAAATTTGCACGTGACGTTGTAGAGGCCGCAGAAAACCTGCGCCGTGCGCTGGCCAGCCTGCCACCTGCGCAGGAAGGTGAAGATTCTGTGCTGACCAAAATGCGTGAAGGCATTGAAAGCACGGAACGTTCCTTTATTTCCATTCTGGAACGCCATGGCATCAAGTGTGATGACCCGTCAGGCAAGCCGTTTGATGCCAACCTGCATCAGGCAATGGCAGAGCAACCCAGTGCTGAACACGAACCCGGTACGGTCATGCAGGCATGGACGCCAACATGGACGCTGCACGGGCGCCTGCTTAAGCCAGCCATGGTGGTGGTTGCCAAGGCTTCCTGATCAGGAGGTTACGGCATGGCGGCAGGTAAAAAATCCTGCCCGCCAAGGTGTTTTCCCTTCTTGAAAAAGAGAAAACGCCACCATACATCAGGTTTATCATTCAGGCCTGCTTTTACCTCATTACGGGCAGAGCGGGCGGGTAAATGAAAGCAAGGGCCTTTTCTGGTGCTTCGGGCCAGATGGGGTCGCTGAAAGGGAATATATAATGAGTAAAGTTATTGGTATCGACCTTGGTACAACCAACTCCTGCGTTGCAGTGCGTGAAGGTAACGAAACTAAGGTTATCGAAAACAGCGAAGGCGCACGCACCACCCCGTCTATGGTGGCTTTCACCGAAAGCGGTGAAATGCTTGTGGGTCAGGCTGCAAAGCGTCAGGCAGTTACCAACCCGGCTAACACTTTCTACGCTGTTAAGCGTCTGATCGGTCGTCGTTTTGATGATCCGACAGTCCAGAAAGACAAGGAAATGGTGCCCTACGCCATCGTTCAGGGTGATAATGGCGATGCATGGGTTGAGGCGCGCGGCAAAAAATATGCCCCCTCACAGATTTCCGCCTTCGTTCTGGGCAAGATGAAGGAAACGGCTGAATCCTATCTGGGTGAAAAAGTTTCTCAGGCCGTTATCACCGTTCCGGCTTACTTTAACGATGCCCAGCGTCAGGCAACCAAGGATGCAGGTAAGATTGCCGGCCTTGAAGTGCTGCGTATCATCAACGAACCCACAGCAGCTGCTCTGGCTTACGGGCTGGAAAAGAAAAGCGGCGGCACCGTGGCTGTGTATGACCTTGGTGGTGGCACGTTTGACGTTTCCGTTCTGGAAATTTCCGATGGCGTGATCGAAGTGAAATCCACCAACGGTGATACGTTCCTGGGTGGTGAAGACTTTGATAACCGCATCATCGGTTACCTGGCAGACGAGTTCAAACGCGAACAGGGTATTGATCTGCGGTCTGACAAGCTGGCTCTGCAGCGTCTGAAAGAAGCAGCAGAAAAAGCCAAGATCGAACTGTCTTCCTCCAAGGAAACAGAAATCAACCTGCCGTTCATCACGGCCGATGCATCTGGCCCGAAACACCTTGTTCTGAAGCTGACCCGCGCCAAGCTGGAAAGCCTTGTGGACGATCTGGTGCAGCGTACGCTGGAACCCTGTAAGGCAGCGCTGAAGGATGCTGGCCTGTCTGCTTCTCAGATTGACGAAGTCATTCTGGTTGGCGGTATGACCCGTATGCCCAAGGTTATCGAAACGGTTAAAGGCTTCTTTGGTAAAGACCCAGCCCGTAACGTGAACCCCGATGAAGTTGTGGCCATTGGTGCTGCTATTCAGGGTGCCGTTCTGAAGGGTGATGTTAAAGACGTTCTGCTGCTGGACGTAACTCCGCTTTCTCTGGGTATTGAAACGCTGGGTGGTGTGTTCACCCGTCTGATCGACCGCAACACAACCATCCCGACCAAGAAGAGCCAGGTGTTCTCCACAGCGGAAGATAATCAGAGCGCTGTGACCATTAAGGTCTATCAGGGCGAACGCGAAATGGCAGCCGATAACAAGCTGCTGGGTAACTTCGACCTGACCGGTATTCCTGCAGCTCCGCGTGGCGTGCCGCAGATTGAAGTGACCTTCGATATCGATGCCAACGGCATTGTGTCCGTGTCCGCTAAGGACAAGGCAACCGGTAAGGAGCAGCAGATCAAGATCCAGGCTTCTGGTGGTCTGTCCGATACCGATATCGACAAGATGGTGAAGGACGCTGAAGCTAACGCTGAAGCCGATAAAGCCAAGCGTGAGCAGGTAGAACTGCGCAACAATGCTGAAGCTCTGGTGCATCAGACTGAAAAGTCTCTGACCGAAGCTGGTGACAAGGTTCCGGCTGCTGAAAAGAGCGAAGCAGAAAGCGCCATTGCTGCTGTTAAGGCCGCTATGGAAGGCACAGATGCAGAAGCTCTGAAAAGCGCAACCGAACGCCTGACACAGGCAGCCATGAAGGTGGGTGAAGCCGCTTACAAGGCTGGTCAGGCTGGTGAAGCTGCTCCGGAAGCAGAAGCTGCAAAGCCGGACGAAAAAGAAATCGTTGACGCTGACTTTGAAGACGTGAACGACAGCAAGAAGTCCTGATCGGACGCTATGCACAAGGGTGACTATGTGACAAACATAGTCACCCTTTACTTTATTTCTGGCGTCCGCGCTTCATTGTAAGGCGGGCGCTTTTTGTTGTTTCGGACAAATGCTGTGCTCATGCTTTAGAGGCAGCCCCCGACAAGAGGACTTCCATGGCCACTCAGCTCGATTACTACGCAATTCTTGAGGTTTCCCGAACAGCCACGGCTGATGAAATCAAGAAATCCTATCGCAAGCTGGCCATGAAGTATCATCCCGATCGGAACCCGGGGGATGATGCAGCAGAAGCCAAGTTCAAGGAAATCAACCAGGCCTACGATATCCTGAAGGACGAACAAAAGCGCGCTGCGTATGACCAGTACGGCCATGCCGCGTTTGAAGGCGGTGGCCCTGGCCCCGGCGGGTTTGACTTTGGCGGTGGCTTTGGTGGCGGTGGTCTGGGCGATATTTTCGAACAGATGTTTGGTGACATGATGGGCGGCCGCCGTGGTGGCCGTGCACGCACTGGCAACGATATCCAGACCCATGTTGAAATCACGCTAGAAGAAGCTTTTACCGGCGTAAAAAAAGATGTGCGGGTCATTACCCGCGTGGCGTGCGAATCCTGCCACGGCACAGGTTCTAACGATGGCGCATCGGGCGTTGAAGTCTGCCCAAGCTGCCACGGTGCAGGCAAGGTGCGGGCGCAGCAGGGCTTTTTTGTTGTGGAGCGCCCATGCCCAACCTGCCATGGCGCAGGCAAGGTGGTGAAAAACCCCTGCAAGGTTTGCCACGGCGAAAGCACAGTGGAAAAGGAACGCACGGTTGAAGTGCAGATTCCTGCCGGTGTGGAAGACGGCACGCGCATCCGTCTTTCTGGTGAAGGAGAGGCCGGAGGCAACGGTGTGCCGCCGGGTGATCTGTATATCCACGTTTCTGTTGTAGAACATGGCATTTTCCAGCGCGATGGTGCCAACATTTATTGCCGCGTGCCGTTGCGCATGGCGCAGGCTGCTTTGGGCACAGAAATTGAAGTGCCTGTGATTGATGGCTCCCGCACCAAGGTAAAAATTCCGGCTGGCACGCAAACCGGCGCACATTTTCGCCTGCGCGGTAAAGGCTTCTCGGTTCTGCGCTCTACGGCCCGTGGCGATATGTACATTCAGGTTACGGTGGAAACGCCGCAAAACCTCAGCAAGCGCCAGCGTGAACTGTTGGAAGAATTTGAAAAAGAAGCCGGTGAGGATGTGAAGCAGAGCCCCGAACATACGGGCTTCTTCCGCCGCGTGCGGGACTTTTTTGAAGGGAAGGAATAAGCGCTCATGCGTATCGGTATTGCAGGCATAACGGGGCGCGTGGGCCGTTTGTTGGTGGAAGAAGTGCAGGCCGCAGGGGCAACCCTTTCTGGTGGCACAACACGTAAGCCAGAAGCAGTCAGTGGTCTGCCCCAAGGTGTGCCGCTGTTTAAGGATATGGCCGAATTAGCTGCCAACAGCGATGTGGTGATTGATTTCACCCACGCTGATACGGTTATCCCGAATGCACAGGCATTGGCCGCAGCAGGCACGGCATGGGTGCTGGGTACAACTGGCCTTTCAGCAGAGCAGCAGTCAGCCGTAAACAAAGCAGCAGAAAAAATTGCTGTGGTACATGCTGCCAATTATTCCCCCGGCGTTACATTGGTGCAGCGTTTGGCGCAGATGATGGCACGTGTGCTGCCAGCAGACTCCTACGATGCTGAAATTGTGGAAATGCACCACCGGCAGAAAGTGGATGCGCCATCCGGCACGGCCTTGGCTATTGGTGAGGCCGTGGCGCAGGGGCGTGGTGTAAAGCTGGCAGACGTGCGTGAAAGTGGGCGTGATGGCCATACTGGCCCCCGCAAGGAAGGGGCTATTGGCTTTGCAGCTTTGCGTGGTGGGCAGATTGTGGGCGAACATGAAGTATTGTTCACATCAGCCGATGAGCAGATTGTTCTGGGGCACCGCGCCTTTGATCGGCGCATTTTTGCCACTGGTGCGGTGCGTGCTGCCAAGTGGGTAAAAGGGCACAAACCCGGCCTTTACAGCATGGAAGACGTGCTGGGCCTGCCCCCACTATAAGGCCAGCTTAAAGGGGCGGGCAGTGTCCGCCCCGCGTTGGGCGCAAGGCTGAAAACGGCGTTTCTTGCTGGCCTGTTTGGCCAATACTCTTGACCGCTGCTTTCTATCCCTTCATACGACCTCGTCCCCCTTTTTTAGGGCGGGCTTCTGTTTCCTTTTTCACAGTGCGTGGGGCAAACGGCACCATCATGCGTAAAGACGGCGATTTTCTGTTTACTTCGGAGTCTGTTTCCGAAGGCCATCCCGATAAAGTTGCTGACCGGATCAGCGATACCGTTCTGGACGCTTATCTTGCGGCAGATCCGGAAGCCCGCGTTGCCTGTGAAACGCTGGTAACCACCAACCGCATCATTCTTGCGGGTGAAGTACGTGGCCCATCTTCCGTTACATCGGACAAGCTGACTGAACTGGCGCGCGAAGCTGTCAAAGATATCGGTTACGATCAGGAAGGTTTCTCCTGGCGCCGTGCGGAAGCTGCCAATTACCTGCATGCGCAGTCTGCTGATATTGCAGTAGGCGTTGATAGCGCAGGTGAAAAAGACGAAGGCGCAGGCGATCAGGGGATCATGTTCGGGTATGCCTCGAACGAAACCGATACCCTTATGCCAGCCCCCATCTACTATGCGCACCGCATTCTGCATGAAATGCGTGATCTGCGCCGTGCGGGTGACCCGATTGTGGCAGGCCTGCAGCCGGATGCCAAAAGCCAGGTGACCCTGCGCTACGTCAATGGCCGCCCGGTTGGTGCGACCTCTGTGGTGATTTCCACCCAGCATGATGAAGGTATCAATCAGGAAGAACTGCGTGGCCGTCTGGGTCAGGTGGTTAAGAATGTGCTGCCAGAAGGTTGGGTGCCGCCGGAAAAAGAATTCTACGTCAACCCCACGGGTGTGTTCGTAATTGGCGGCCCGGATGGTGACTGCGGGCTGACAGGCCGTAAGATTATTGTGGATACCTATGGTGGTGCAGCCCCGCATGGTGGTGGTGCATTCTCCGGTAAGGACCCCACGAAGGTTGACCGTTCCGCAGCTTATGCCTGCCGCTATCTGGCTAAAAATGTTGTGGCCGCTGGTCTGGCAGACCGTTGCACCATTCAGCTTTCCTACGCCATTGGCGTGTCTCATCCGCTGTCCGTCTATGTGGATCTGGATGAAACCGGTAAAGATGTAGATGAAAACCGTCTGGGTGACGTGCTGCGTGAAGTGATGGATCTTACCCCACGTGGTATCCGTAAGCACCTGCGCCTGAACCGTCCGATTTATGCTGTGACATCTGCTTATGGTCACTTTGGCCGCCAGCCAGATTCCAAGCTGGACACCTTTACGTGGGAACAGACCGATCTGGTTGACGCCCTGCGTAGCGCGCTGAACCGCTAAGTTTAGGGCGTTCTGTTCATGGCGGAGGCTAAAGGTTCGGCTGAAAATGGTCAGCCTGTGGTAACAGATGTCAAACCCCCGCCGGAGCGGCTGTACGGCCGCCAGCGTGGGCATCCGTTGCGCCCCCGTCAGGAACGGCTGCTGGATGAAACCCTGCCGCGTATGCGCTTTCCGCTAGAGCGCGCGGCAGATCCGGCTTCTGTTTTTGGCCATACGCCAGAACAGATCTGGTTTGAGGTTGGCTTTGGCGGTGGTGAGCACGTGCTTGCTCAAACCAATGCACACCCCGAAGTGGGGTATATTGCCTCCGAAGTTTTCCATAACGGTTTGTGCTCCCTGTTAAGCCGCCTTGTGCCGGTGGGGGAGGAAGCAACGGCTCCCGTGCCAGAAATGCTGCGGCTGTGGGATGATGATGCCCGGCAAGTGCTGAATGTGCTGCCCGATGCGTGTCTGGACAGGTTGTTCCTGATGTTTCCAGATCCGTGGCCCAAGGCACGCCATGCCAAGCGGCGCTTTGTGCATCCGCAAAATGTGGCGTTGGCTGCCCGTGTGCTTAAGCCCGGTGCCGTGTGGCGCGTTGCCAGTGATGATCCTACCTATCAGGCATGGGTGGAGGAAGTTATGGCAGCTCAGGATTACTTTGAAGCGCCAAAACCCGTTTTAACCCGGCCAGAAGGCTGGTTCCCCACGCGGTATGAGGCCAAGGCCATTGCTGCTGGCCGCCAGCCTATGTACTGGACATTTACCCGCCGCTAAGGCGGGTTTTGTCGTTTTTCACCCCTCGGCTGATGGTCTGCATGTGACATGTTGGGGTCATCAGCCCGCATTACGTTTTTGCCATGCGAAAGGTCCGCCATGAGCCAGACGACGCTGCCTATCCGTCGTGCCCTTGTTTCTGTTTCCGATAAAACGGGTCTGCTTGATCTTGCCCGCGCTCTTGCAGCGCAGGGGGCAGAAATTCTTTCTACCGGGGGGTCTGCCAAGGCGCTGCGCGATGCAGGTATCCCTGTTACGGAAGTTTCGGATTACACAGGCTTTCCCGAAATTCTGGATGGCCGGGTAAAAACACTGGTGCCCAAAATTCATGGTGGCATTCTGGGCCGGCGTGATCTTCCTGCGCACGTGGCCCAGATGGAAGAACACGGCATTGGCCCAATCGATCTGGTGGCTGTCAATCTGTATCCGTTTGAAAAAACGGTTGCTTCTGGCGCAGATGCAGATACCTGCATTGAAAACATTGATATCGGTGGCCCTGCACTTATTCGCGCTGCCGCCAAAAACCATGCCCATGTGGTGGTGCTGACAGACCCGGCCCAGTATGAAGGGCTGATTGATGCGTTGGGCGATGGTGGCACCACGCTGGAAATGCGCCGTGCCTATGCGGGTGCTGCGTATGCCCGTACTGCTGCGTATGATGCCGCCATTGCTGCATGGTTTGCCAAGCAGGCTCAGCAGCCTTTCCCCGAACGCTTCATTATGGCTGGCCAGCGTGCGGAAATTCTGCGTTACGGTGAAAATCCGCACCAGAAGGCCGCTTTCTATCGTGATGGCACAGTGCGCCCCGGCGTGGCTACGGCACAGCAGGTGCAGGGTAAGTCTCTCTCCTACAACAACATCAATGATACCGATGCTGCGTTTGAGGCTGTAGCTGAATTTGATAGCCCGGCCGTTGTGATTGTAAAGCATGCCAACCCTTGTGGCGTGGCTGTTGCACCTTCACTGACAGCAGCGTGGGATCAGGCCCTGCGGTGCGATCCGGTTTCTGCCTTTGGGGGCATTGTGGCCCTAAACCGCACGCTGGATGCGGCTACGGCAGAAAAGATTTCCACCATCTTTACGGAAGTGATTGTGGCTCCGGATGCGGAAGAAGATGCCAAGGCGCTTCTGTCCCGCAAAAAGAACCTGCGTCTGCTGCTAACCGGTGGCCTGCCTAACCCTGCGGCAGAAGGTATTGTGGTGCGTTCTGTAGCCGGTGGTTTTCTGGCTCAAACGCGTGATAACGGCCAGATCAGCCGTGAAGGCCTGAAGGTGGTGACAAAGCGCGCCCCTACGGAACAGGAAATGCAGGATCTGATCTTTGCATTCCGCGTGGCCAAGCACGTTAAGTCTAACGCTATTGTGTACGCCAAGGATGGCGCCACAGTGGGCATTGGCGCTGGCCAAATGAGCCGTGTGGATTCTGCGCGTATTGCGGCTTCCAAAAGTGGTGAGGCCGCAAAGGCTGCCGGGCAGGATACGCCGCTTACACAGGGTTCTGTTGCTGCGTCTGATGCGTTCTTCCCGTTTGCAGATGGTCTGGAAACCATTGTTGCCGCTGGGGCCACTGCGGTTATTCAGCCGGGTGGTTCCATCCGTGATAACGAGGTGATTGCCGCAGCAGATGCTGCCGGTATTGCCATGGTGTTTACTGGTATGCGCCATTTCCGCCACTGACACGCTTTTCCCGCTCTTGCGGGAATGACAGTTCGTGGCAAAGAATAGGGCCACGAATCTCACGCAATGCTGTCCCCCGTGCACATATGGGCGGGGGCGGCGTTTCATAATCGGTTGGGCTATGCGCTATCTGCTTTCTTTGTCTGCTGCATTATTGGTGTCTTCCGTGGCTGTAGCCGCGCCAGCACATAAAACGCCTGCCTCCAAGGCAGAGTCCTTTTCTGCTCGGCAGACACACACAGAAAAGCAGGCAGATGGTGTGTATGATCTTTCTGGCTTGCCTTCCTTTAGCGGTAAGGTCGCGCAGTTTCTGCCATCCCCTCATGGGGGTGTGTTTGGGCTGGTGCTGGAAGATGGCACGCAGGTTTTTGTTTCCCCAGAACAAACGCATGCATTGGCTGGGCTGGTTAAACCGGGGGATGTTATTTCCATCCGCGGGTTAAAGGGCCGCACATTGCCTATTATTCGGGCGTTTGGAATTACCAGCCCGCGTGGCCGTGGCATGCAGGACAATTTTATTGCCATGCCCGTGCATTCTACTGAAATGATTGCCGGCCCGGATTTGGTGCTGCATGGCGAAATCTGGCAGCAGCTTTACAATGCCAATGGGGAACTTTCCGGTGTGATTTTGAAAGATCACTCCGTTATCTGCATTACCCCGCGTGAAGCTGCGCGTGTGGCTAATCTGCTTACACCGGGCCAAACGCTCTATGCTGTTGGCACAGGTAGTAGTGGTGAGCTTGGCACGGCTATTGATGCACGAGAAATTGGTACATCAGCCGAAAAAATGGTGGGTATTGCCGTGGGTGATGCGCCGCCACCCGGCCCACCTGCTGGCAGCCCGGCTTATGATATTATTCCCGGTGCAGAAGAACACTAAAGCCGCTCTATAGGCGTGCAGCGTAAGTGCAAAGTGGCAAGCAAACTGTTGCCGCTTTTGTGCGTTAGCCTTTCTACTACAGGTGACTAACAGTCATACGTGTTGACGTGTGGCGGAAGGGAGAAAGTAGATGGCTATTTTACGCTGGGTTCTGATTTTTCTAATTTTTGCCCTTCTGGCATCCATATTCGGGTTTTCTGGCGCGGCAGGCAACTTTACAGAAATAGCTAAAATTCTGCTGTTTGTGTTTGTGGTGCTGCTGGTAATCAGCCTCTTTTTTGGACGCACACCCCGAACCTGATTTCAGCCTTTATTCAGATGTGTTGTGTGGTGTGCGGTGGGCTGCCGTGCACCACAGCACACCTGTTATGAGGCAGATAATGGCGCAAAACTCTACAAGACTGGGCCAGCGATGTGCCCATACAAAGCTATAAAGCAGGGCAAACAGCGTTTCAAAAATAATCATTTGCCCGGAAAGCGTGAGCGGCAGCAGGCGGGAGGCTCGGTTCCATAACCCGTTGGCCACTACAGAAGCCAAAAGCGCCGTAGCACTACACACGCCCCAAAAACGCGCCCAATCTAGCCAGGCATGGGGCACAGCATGCAAAACAAAGGCGGGAATAACCAGCACAAGAGCGAGTGCGCCGGTAACAACGCCTGTTAGCAGAGACCAGTCATGGTCACTCACGGTAGAGGTTTTTAACAGCCAGCGCGTGTTTTCAACGGCATATAATGTCCATGATGCCAAAGCCCCCACAGCACAAAGCAATCCAATAACTTGGGTAGGAAAAGCCACCGGGTGCGCCGGAGTGGCTGCTGCATGAGCCGTAAAACTGCGCGAAACAATAAGCAGAATACCAATAATACTAAGGCTCATGGGGGCAGCAATCTGTTTGATACGGATGCTACTGCCCGCCCGTATGCCCATAATCAGCACAGCAATGGGTAAAAACCCAATAATAAGCGTGGTTACAGGGCCGCCTACAGTTGTAATGGCGGTGGAAAGCAGAATGTAATACAGAACATTGCCCAGAATAGATAAGCGGATAAGCGCAATCCACTCGGCTTTTCCCAGAATGTTTTTAAGAATATTCCAACGGGGCAATAGCAAGGCCAGAGAGATTAGACCATAAACAATGTAACGCCCGGCTGTCATTTGCAGAGATGTAAAATCATGCAGCAGCAGGGGAACAATAAATACAGTGCCCCATAACGCACCGCTTCCCATACCATTAAGCACACCAAGGGTGAGAGAGCGGGAAGACGTCATTTTATTCTACCATGCAAAAAACCGGAAAAGGCCTATTCCGGCTTTGTCTTGCCGGAGAAAGGTTCATGCCTGTCTAAAAGAGTATTGGGGCAGACACTATGTTTTTTGCAGGTATCAGCTACACGCCTGCGTGCAACGCATTGTGTGGGGTTTTTGCGGGCAGATTTAACGTAGCTTGCTGCGTTTACAGGCAGCAAGCCACGTTAAGATAATGTGGGTGATTATCCCTCAATCTGGCTGAAATCTGCAATCAGCCGCATCATACGTACAACGCGGGAAAGCAGCTTCAGGCGTTTTAGCCGCAGCTCTGGTTCTGGAGCATTTACCGTTACCACTTCAAAGAACTTATCCAGCGGCTCGCGCAGGCTGGCGGCTTCGCGCATGGCATCGGTAAAGTGTTCGGCGGCAAAGTCCTTTTCTACGGCAGGTTCCACACGTTCCAGCGCGTCAAACAGGGCGCGCTCCTCATCCTGCGTGAACAGGGCGGGGTCTGGCGTATCTTCGTGCGGGCCGTCTTTCTTGTCTTCAATCCGCAGAATGTTGGCGGCGCGGCGCGTGGCGGCCAGCAGGTTTTTGCCGTCTTCTGTTTCCAGCATGTCCTGCAAGGCATGGGCACGGGCCAGCAGGCGCACGATATCCGTATCGGAATTATCAACGGAAATTGCGGCCAGACAATCATGCCGCGCCCCTTCAGAGCGTACCTGCACGCGCAGACGTTCGGCAATGAACTGCGGTAGCAGATCCAGATCAGGCGCATCCTGCAAATCAGCAGGCAGAGCTTCGGCTGCCAAAACAAACAGGCGCACCAGATCAAGCCGCAGATTGTTTTCACGGATCAGGCGGATAACACCCAAGGCTGCACGGCGCAGGCCGAACGGATCTCCCGAACCCGAAGGTTTTTCACCCGCAGCAAAGAAGGCCACCAGCATATCAATGCGGTCAGCCAGCCCCAGCACAACGGAAACCGGAGCAGTTGGCACCGAATCACCGGGGCCGCGTGGGGTGTATTGTTCGCTAATGGCCTGCGCCACGGCAGCACTTTCGCCGTCATGTTTGGCGTAGTAACCGCCCATCACACCCTGAAGTTCGGGAAACTCCCCAACCATACCGGTTGTCAGGTCGGTTTTGCTCAGTTCAGCCGCGCGTTCGCAGTCGGCCTTGGGTGCACCCACCATGTCGGCCAGAATACCGGCCAGACGCACCATACGGCGTGTGCGATCACCCTGAGAGCCCAAGCTGGCATGGAAGGTGATGGAATCCAGCGCCTTCAGGCGGGAAGCCAGCGTTTGCTTGCGGTCCAGATCCCAAAAGTGGCGGGCGTCTGCAAAGCGGGCACGCAGCACGCGTTCATTACCGGTGACAATAAGCGTGCCATCATCTGCCGGCACAATGTTGGCCACAAAAGCAAAGCGCGGTGCAGCCGTACCATCGCTGTTGCGCAGGGCAAAGTAACGCTGGTTCACACGCATGGAAACCTGCATCACTTCAGCAGGCAGTTCCATAAACTGCGCATCAATCTGGCCAAGGAACGGCACAGGCCATTCCACCAGCCCGGCTACTTCGTCTACCAACCCGGCATCTGGCACAATTTGCAGCCCTTCGGAAGCTGCCAGAGCGTTCAGGCCTTCTGTAATGGTTTTGCGGCGTTCTGCAGCATCCACCATCACGTGGCGGTCATGCAGGGTTTTCCGCCATTCCGCAGCGCTGGAAACAGCCACAGCACCGGGGTTGAGGAAGCGATGGCCCTCTGTCAGGTTGGCAGCCACCAGATTGTGCCCGTTATCTTCACCCTGAGCGAGGGAGAAAGGCACGGTTTCACCATCCAGAATGCACAGGATGCGGCGCAGCGGGCGCACCCATGTAAAGCTGCTGCCAGCCCCCCAACGCATGGATTTGGGCCAAGGGAAGCGCCGCAGCAGATCAGGCAGCACAGCCGCAATATGGGCCTGTGCGCTTACGGCTGGTTCTTCACGCTCCAGAATCCAGAACCCGTTCTGCAATGTGAGCGCATCACGTGTTACGCCGTGCTTGCGGGTAAAGCCATCCAGCGCCTTGTCTGGCGCGCCCTCACGCGGGCCGCGTTCAGAAACCGTGCGGCCGGGCACGGTGGCATCAATGTTCAGGCTGGCAGCAATACGGCGTGGGCCAGTGGCCGCCACGGCATTTTGCGGGTGCAGAGGGGCCAGAGCTTCTGTCAGCAGGCGCAGGAGGTTTTCCCCTGCCTGGCTTTGCATGCGGGCCGGAATTTCTTCAGAGAACAGTTCTATCAGCAGTTCGGGCATTATCTTACTTGTCCTCGCCAGCCAGCCAGGTTTCACAGCATAGCTTGGCCAGATTACGCACTCGGGCAATATAGGCGGCACGTTCGCTCACGCTGATAACGCCGCGCGCATCCAGCAGATTGAACAGGTGGCTGGCCTTCAGGCACTGGTCATATGCAGGCTGGGCCACACCGGTTTCTGCCAGTGCCACGCTTTCTTTTTCTGCATCTGTAAAGTGCTGGAACAGCAGGTCTGTATTTGCCAGTTCAAAATTATGGCGGGAATAATCTTTTTCGGCCCGCAGGAACACATCACCGTAGGTCAGGCCCGCGCCATTGTAATCCAGATCGTACACGTTCTCTACGCCCTGCACATACATGGCCAGACGTTCCAGACCGTATGTCAGCTCGGTAGAGGGCAGAGTTACGGGAATACCGCCAACCTGCTGGAAATACGTAAACTGCGTGACTTCCATACCATCACACCAGACTTCCCAGCCAAGGCCCCATGCACCGATGGTGGGATTTTCCCAGTCATCTTCCACAAAGCGGATATCGTGCAGTTCCGGGTCAATCCCGATGGCGCGGTAGCTGTCCAGCAGCAGTTTCTGGCTTTCTTCCGGCGTGGGTTTGAGCAGAACCTGATACTGATAATAGTGCTGCAAGCGGTTTGGGTTTTCCCCATACCGGCCATCGGACGGGCGGCGGCAAGGCTGCACATAAGCCGCTTTCCACGGTTTGCTGCCAAGGGCGCGCAAGGTGGTGTGGGGGGAAAGAGTGCCCGCGCCAATTTCCTGATCATAGGGCTGGAGAATGGCGCATCCCTGTTTGGACCAGAACTGGTGAAGGGTCAGGATAAGATCCTGAAAGGAAAGAGGCCGCTCAGTGGGGCGGGGAGACGCCGGGTCCATGATCAGGGTGCTACTCCGGTAGGTTACGTTATAATGCAGCTCATACATGCTGCGTGCGGGCACACCATACAGCCCCATGCGCCGAACCGGAAGAGAAGGCAGGCCATGGTGCAATTCTTCCTGCGCAGGGCTTCTTGCATCGCGCTTGTATCCGCGCCACATCTTGGACAGAGTGTTGGCGTAAAACAAAGGCTATAGCCGCCAGTGTTAGCCCCCAAAGGGCAGGGAAGGTATGGGATGAATAACGACGAACGCGATCTGATCGAAAAATTCTTTGCGCGTGTAAGCGGCGCACCACAGGGCGGTTTTGCCAGTGTGCCCTCTACGCGGCCCAACCTGCCCCCGATAGACCCGGAGGCAGACCAGTTTATTGCGCAGGAATTCCAGAAATATCCGGAAGCGCGCTATCGCATTACCCAGATGGCGGTTGTGCAGGAAGCAGCGCTGGTAGAAGCGCAAAACCGTATTCAGCAGCTTCAGTTCCAGTTGCAGCAGGCCCAGCAGGCTTTGCAACAGGCACAGCAGCAGCAGGGTGCCGGGCAGCAGAAATCTGGTGGTTTCTTTAGCGGCCTGTTTGGCGGCGGGCAGAATGCACAGCCGCAACCGCAGCCAACGGCGGCTCCTCCGGGTTGGGGTGGTCGTCCTGCAGCAGCGCCCATGCCGCCGCAGTATCAGCCGCAGCCCATGCCGTATGGTATGCGCCCCTCCATGTTTCAGGGCGGTTCCGGCTTTTTGGGCAGCGCGCTTTCCACAGCTACAGGTGTTGCTGGCGGCATGATGGCCGCCAATGCGCTGACCAGCCTTTTCAGCGGGCATCATGATGCCGGTGCAGCAGGTGGTGATGCAGGCTGGGGTGGTGGTGCAGCCCCCACGGAAACCATTAACAATTACTATGGTGATGCAGGAGCAGGAGCTGGAGCAGCGGGCGCAGATCCGTTTGGTGGTGCTGGCACCAGCGCAGACCCCAACTTTGACGCGAACAGTTCTGACTGGGGCGGCGATGCCGGAGACGCTGGAGATGCCGGTGGAGATTGGGGTGGCGGAGATGATCAGAGTTTCTGATTCACCTCACTTACAAAGGGCGGCTTTAAGGCCGCCCTTTTTTATTTGGTCCCACTCATTGTTTGCATGAGTTCGAGAATTTTTTGGCGCATTTGGGCATCTGGAATACTGTAATATGCGCGCACCAGTTCCAGTGTTTCCTGATTTTTGAAAATATTTTTTGTATCTGTTGTAGAAGTTACAGGAACATTTTTGTCCGATATTGTGCCAAAGCTTTTACGTGTTTCTGAAAAATGCGCATGTTTGTTGGAAACAGCTTCAGCGGGATACATATCATCAAAAAAGAAGTTGATCGGCACATCCAGCGCGCAGGCAATATGGTACAGCCGTGATGCACCCACACGGTTTGCGCCACGTTCATATTTCTGAATCTGCTGGAAGGTAATTCCCAAAGCTTCTCCCAGTTTTTCCTGAGAGAGGCCTAGCAGTGTGCGGCGTAGTCTTATGCGTTTGCCAACATGGGCATCAATGGCAGTGGCAGCAGCATGAGACTGGATCATGGTGGTGTCGATCGGTTCGTGCTCCGTGTGTTTCACGCCTCGAAACTTTTCATGCTTTCATGAGATGAGATGCTCAAGAAGATTAATATTTTATAAAGATGTTTGTCATTTCCTCCAAAAGAAAAACAGCGCAGACATCTGTTTAAAAAGGAACTGCGCCATAAAATTAAAAAATGATGAACTAGGGCCTGTTAGGGCTTGATCCAGTCTGCTGCGGCAGCGATGTGGATGACCGCGAGGAACGACGTTGCTGTTTTTTCATATCTGGTTGCGACAGCGCGCCACTCCTTGAGGCGAGCCCAGAGGTTCTCAACGAGATGCCGACACCGATAGGCCCATTTGGGGCAGGCGACCGGGCCATCGCGTCGTTTCGCGGGAATGGCTGGCCGTGCTCCCATGTCCCATATCCGTTCACGCATGGCGTTCGACGCGTAGCCCTTGTCCGCTACTACCCACAGGGGAGTGGCGGGAAGGCTGTCGAGCATGGCTGGTGCCAGAGGCAGTTCATGAGCCTGTCCAGGGGCCAGCGCAAAACCGAAGGCTTTTCCATGTCCATCAGCGATCACGCAGACTTTTGTGCCATAGCCGCCGCGAGAGCGGCCAAGTGCTTCACGATGGTCTCGCTCTTCGAAAGAGGCCCCTTTTTTTGGGCTCCCGCCGCTTTGTGGTGAGCCCTGATGTTCGTGCCATCCAGAAAAGTCATTCCGAATGCCACTCCCTGTTGTTCCTGAACCAGTGCGAGCAGCCGCTCCCATACGCCGAGCTTCGCCCAGCGGATGAAAAGCTGCGCAGCCCGCCACCACGGACCCAGTTCAGCGGGGATACTCCGCCATTTCGCGCCATTCTCATGACGCCAGAAAATCGCTGCTATCGTCCGCCGCAGATCATGTGGCGGCGTCTTGCCCCTCGGGCGAACCTCCTCAATCAGAGGTTCCCAGATCGCCCATGTCTCGTCCGTAAAGGTGCCTGTTCTGTCTCCTTCTTCCATCCCTACAATATGGGAAGAAATTCAAGATCTAACAGGCCCTAGTAATGAATAAAAAGTTAGATTTTGTTGCGCCGGAGAGATGCTCCAAGCATCAGCAACGCACAGCAGAGTAAAGGAACGGTTTGCCCGTAATGCCCGAAAAATGTGCGAGGCAGCGCAGCAGGTACAGCAGAAACAAGTATTCCTGTTTTGTCCCACTCCAATTTGGAAAGAAGATGGCCTCTGCCATCAAACGCGGCAGAAATACCTGTGTTGGCAGCTCTGACTATGGGTAACCCTTCTTCTACAGCCCGCAAGCGCACGGATTCCAGATGTTGGCGTGGGCCTGCACTATTACCAAACCAGCCATCATTCGTCACATTAGCCAACCAGCGCGGACGGTCATGAGGGTTGGTGACATCGCCTGAAAAAATAACCTCGTAACAGATTAACGGACCAACAGGGGGAATGTTGGCTAAATGCCATGTTTGTGGGCCCGGACCAGCAGCCAATCCGCCTTGTGGTACAATCTGCAACGGAATGAAGGAGGGTTGATACTCTCCAAAAGGTACAAGGCGTGCTTTGTCATACACGGCACTTACGGCGCCATCGGGCGCCAAAGCTAAAACGGAATTGCGGTAACGCCCATTATCATCCTGGCGAAGTGCTCCAATAATTCCTGCATCTGCCCCCAGTGCCCAGTCCATAATAACTTCGCGGGCTTTGGGCGTATCCTGCAACAGATCATAGCCGGGAAAAGAGGTTTCTGGCCATAAAAACACAATAGGGCGGTAAGGTGTGCCAGAAGCTGCCTGCTGAATCTGAATTTGCCGCGCCTGCTGCACACCTTGGGCTGTCAGACGCAGGTAACGCAAAAAGATATCTCTTGGGCGTAACCTGCCTACTTTTTCAGTTTCCGGCACATTGCCTTGCACCATAACAGCTATTGGGCCGGATTCTCCTTGGGGGTGAATGCTGTAAAAGCGTGCTGCCCCAACACCAAGCCAAAGCACACAGGCCGCGAGACTGCCCACGTAAATTCTACGCCGCGCTGCAGATGAGCAGCACGGTGTTGCTGATTGCGGTGTAAATGGCGTGCGCAGATGTAGGCTGTCTAATAAGGCGCTCCCGCATAACAGGCTTACCAGTACAAGCGCCAAAGTCAGCCCGTCTTCCCCCATCCATGCAGCAGGTTGAATGAGCAGGTCCCCAACAGGGCCGGGTATGGCAAGGCAACTGCCCAGTGCATTCCATGTAAAGCCGCTGAATAAAAATGTGCGGCCCATATCAAACACTGTCCACGCACCGGCAAAAAATGCCAAACGGCGCAGTCCCGCAGGTACAAGAAGGCTTAACGCGGCTGGCGCGCCTACCATTGGCGCAAGAATGAGAGCACACCCCATGGAAGGGAAGGGTACAAACCACCAGAACTCATCTGCGCGGATGAGCACCGCATTAACCAGCCAGTAAAGCCCGGCGGTGTAAAAGCCAAAGCCAAACAGGCAGCCAGCCCACGCTGCGTGTTTCCAGCTTGTTGTGGTGTTGAGTATCCGGCTCAGTATGCCAAAGGTTAGCAACAGGATAGGTAAAAAATGCAAAGGGGGTAGAGCCAGCGCAGAAAGAGCGCCAACCCCCAGCATAAACCCCATAAAACGCCAGTTTTCCCGCCAGCACCGGCGCAGGCGGGTATGCGCCGTTTGAAAAAACGCGGGCAGTTTTACCACGGCGCAAACCTTAGTTTACTGACTAACAGAAAAAGAAAACGGACGTTGAAAAAGCTGCCCGTTCTCAGTCCAGCGCATCGCGCAGGCGGCGTTCGTAGTGCCTGTAATATTTGTCTGCCAGCAGTTCACTTTTAACCAGAATAGCCACATCTGTGGTGTTGAACTGCGGGTCCACCACGGCGCCATCACCTACATAGCCACCTAGCCGCAGATAGCCTTTGATAAGTGGGGGCAAGCCTGCCAAGCATCGGCGCAGGTTCAGGCTGTGCGGGTCTGTGCGCAGCATTTCCACTTTCCGGTCTGGCAATGCACGTACGCGCAGGGCCGGAGGGGCCAAGTGGTTGTGATACAGATAAGTCAGCTCATCTGCCATTTTATCCGGGTCTGTTCCCGGCAGGCTGGCGCAGCCAAACAGCAGATCAATCTGATGCAGAAAAATGTAGGAGGCAATGCCGCGCCATAGCAACTGCATGGCTGTGCGCCCACGGTAGTTTTTATCTACGCAGGACCGGCCCACTTCCAGCAATTTACCGGGGAATTCTTTTAGCGGCGTAATGTCATACTCGCTGGAAGAATAAAAACGCCCGATTTTTTTTGCGGCGTCACTTTGCACCAGCCGGTATGTGCCCACCACGCCCCGTGCGTCCGAGGCAATAGCGTGGTCAATAACCAGCAGGTGGTCTGCTACATTGTCAAATTCATCAATATCGCGTTTCAGGCGCAGGGTTTCGCCCTCGGGGCGTGCACCCATTTCTTCATAAAAAACGCGATAACGCAGGGCCTGGGCTGCTTCCAGCTCGGCCTCTGTTTCTGCAATGCGTACGCTCAGGGTGCCACCACGCAGTTCAGGAAAGCCTTTGCGTTCCAGATCCAGCGCAGAAAGCCCCCCTCCGTTGTTGCGCGTTGCACTCATGCAGCATTTCCTTTCTGGCGGGCGCGAGAGGATGTTTTGGTGCCCGGCTTTGCAGCGGATTTTTTGCGGCCAAACAGCTCAAGCCGCATGGAAACAAATTCAAAGCCCAGCCGATCCGCCACTTTTTTCATCAAGGCTTCATGTTCCGGGTCTTCAAACTCTATAACCTTCCCATTATCCACGTCTATCAGATGATAATGGTGACGCCCATTTTCCGTTGCTTCATACCGTGCGCGCCCACCGCCAAAATCTCGGCGTTCCAGAATGCCTTTTTCTTCCAGAAGGCGTACGGTGCGATACACCGTGGCCACTGAAATGCGGGAATCCAGCGTTAAGGCACGGCGGTACAGTTCTTCCACATCTGGGTGGTCGTCTGCTTCAGACAGAACACGCGCAATAACGCGCCGCTGTCCGGTCATTTTCAGGCCGTGTTCAACACACAGCTGCTCGATCCGCGATTCTGCCGACTGTGCCTTCAAGATCA
Source organism: Acetobacter sp. A11-2 (assembly GCF_040208445.1). NCBI lineage: Bacteria > Pseudomonadati > Pseudomonadota > Alphaproteobacteria > Acetobacterales > Acetobacteraceae > Acetobacter > Acetobacter sp. A11-2. Next base: position 2,532,027 of record NZ_CP157843.1, on the reverse strand, counting down.
CAAATCCTGCTTTGAGTTACAATTTGTGTTTCAGGTTTCAGGTAGCCGAAAGTGATAGGGTTTGTCCAATTTTACACTCGCTGGCAGTTTTTTTATGCGATGCAGGCCCCTATCTTTTGCAGATGAGCTTACATTTTTTGCCATTTTGTGGAGTTTTTGAATGACCCGTTCTGCTGCATACGTGCCCGATTTTAACGTGCAGGAAGAGCCACGCATTGCCGTTTTGGATATTACAACGGAAAAATGCCCCATGACATTTGTGCGCACGCGCTTGGCGCTGGATGGTCTGCCGCCGGGTGGTTTGCTGGCTGTGCGCCTGAAAGGGGAGGAACCGCTGAAGAATATCAGCCGGTCTGCCCGTGCATTGGGGCATACCATTTTGTCTGATGTGCCGCAGCCCGATGGCAGTGTGGTGCTTACGCTGCGCAAAAAACAGGAAACGCCTGCCTCGTAAACCGAAGCAGGCGCTCTGTAGAAAAGAACTGATAGAGGGGAAGGCTAAAAAATGCCTGCCCAATCAGTTGTTCATGGCTTCGAAGAAGTCGTTGTTGGTTTTGCTGTATTTCAGCTTGTCCAACAGGAAGTCCATGGCGTCCATCGTGCCCATAGGGGCCAGAATACGGCGCAGAACCCACATTTTGGACAGCGTAGCCCGATCCACCAGCAGTTCTTCCTTACGGGTGCCGCTCTTGGTGATGTCGATCGCGGGGAAGGTGCGCTTGTCTGCCAGCTTGCGATCCAGCACCAGTTCGGAGTTACCCGTGCCTTTGAATTCTTCAAAAATCACTTCGTCCATACGGCTGCCGGTATCAATCAGCGCGGTGGCGATAATGGTGAGGGAGCCACCTTCTTCAATATTACGGGCAGCACCAAAAAAGCGCTTGGGCCGCTGCAGGGCGTTGGCATCCACACCACCGGTCAGCACCTTGCCGGATGAAGGCACAACGGTGTTGTAGGCGCGGGCCAGACGGGTGATGGAATCCAGAAGGATCACCACATCGCGCTTGTGTTCAACAAGCCGCTTGGCTTTTTCCAGCACCATTTCCGTAACCTGCACGTGGCGGTGTGCGGGTTCATCAAAGGTGGAGGCAATCACCTCACCGCGCACAGAGCGCGCCATGTCGGTTACTTCTTCGGGGCGTTCATCAATCAGCAGAACAATCAGGAAAACTTCCGGGTGGTTCGCGCTGATGGAAGAGGCAATGCTTTGCAGCATAACCGTTTTACCCGAACGGGGCGGCGCCACAATAAGGGCGCGCTGGCCCATACCAATGGGGGAAACAAGATCGATAACGCGCGGCGTAAAGTCTTTTTGCGCGCCTTTCTTGCCTTTTTCGGCCTTTGGTTCTGGGGCGGAAGCCTGGCTTTCCACTTCCATCTGAAGGCGACGTTCAGGGTAAAGTGGGGTCAGGTTATCAAAGTTGATGCGGTGGCGTACGGCATCCGGTGGCTCAAAGTTGATCGTGTTGATCTTGAGCATGGAGAAGTAGCGTTCACCATCACGCGGGGCGCGAATCTGGCCTTCTACCGTATCACCCGTGCGCAGGCCAAAGCGGCGCACCTGAGTGGGGGAGATGTAAATATCATCCGGGCCGGGAAGGTAGTTTGATTCGGGGGAACGCAGGTAACCAAACCCGTCATGCATGATCTCAAGCGTGCCTTCGCCGTAGATCGCCTGGTCGTTGTCGGCCAGTGCCTTCAGGATGGCAAACATCATGTCCTGCTTGCGCAGGGATGACGCGTTTTCAATATTCAGGTCTTCAGCGCAGGCCAGAAGATCCGCTGGGGATTTGGCCTTGAGTTCCGCAAGATGCATCTAGGAAATGCCCTGACTGGCAAAAGTTCATAAGGGATATGTCAGGATTTCTCATGCCATCGGCTGCCGAAAGCGCGCGGCTATGGCAAATAAACACCTTGCTGGAAGGTGATGCCGGAGCAGAATAATCCAGACTAAAGGGAGGATGCGCTGGGCAGGTGAAGTCAGCCAGCACTATGGAACCGCATAATAACGATGGCCCGATGTGTCGTCAATAACCTTGTGGTGTGGGCTTCATGGCGTTGGCGCGGGTGTAATGGCCGCATTCCACCCGGCGCGCGTCAGCCACACGGCAGAAATGGACATATCGGGCGAGATAAAGCTGTTGACCTGCGACCACAGTTGGGAAGGGTGCATGGTGCGCGTAAGCCCGCCGGAAATCTGATCTCGCGAGCACGGGCCATTCAGGTGCAGGCTGTCTTCCTTCAGGGTGGCTGTGAGCTGGCATGCACCTGTTTGCCCATTTTGCAGGTCAGGCGCAGTGCCTTCCACATCTGCCGTTAGCAGCGGGCGCATGGTGCCATCCAGCAGCATCAATTCCCCTGTCACATGGCCTTCTGTAGAGGGATGAAGCCCTACAAGAAGCCGTTTGCCACTGTGTGAAGAAATGGCGGCATAGCGCAGAGGCTCGGTACTGAGATGATCAAAAAATGCCTGATATCCGTTAGGCGGCGGAGCCTGAACGGGTGTGGAAGGCGCGGCATGTGCCGTAGCAACGGCCCCCATAAGAGAGGCGCAGAAAAAAGCCGTTTTCCAGAACTGATGCATCTTACTTGATCCCTCCCAGCCAGCCTTTTTTCCAGAACCACAGTAGCGGCAACACAATGGTGGAGGCCATAAGCCCGAGTGAATACCAGTATCCGAAAGACCAGTTCAGTTCAGGCATGTTCTTGAAGTTCATACCATAGATACCGGCAATCAAAGTTGGGGCAACACCAATAAAGCTGACAACTGTCAGCACCTTCATCACCCCGTTCTGTTCAATGTTGATAAAGCCCAGCGTGGCATCCAGCAGAAATTCCACCTTGTCCTGCGCTTGGGAAACATAGGCATCCAACGAGGAAAGGTCTCGGCTTACGGTGGTAATGCGCATCCGCAGCGGGTTAGAAAGTGCATAGGCGGCGGCAGTATTGCTCCCCCCTTCTTGCGGTACGGAATCCGTGGTGATGTGGCGTGTGCTCAGCATGTATCCGGGGGTGGGAATGGCGCTGGCCGTTTTGCGGCTTTCGCTCAAAAACAGGGCAATGCGCTCCATGCCCAAAAGCGTATCGCGCATACGTGAACACAGATTACCCGAACTGCCAACGCGCTGGAGCAGATCACGCTGCCAGGAGGCAATATTACGCACTGCGGACCCAGATGGGCGGGTGCGGAAAATATCGTGAGAGAGGGTATCCAGCAGGTCTCCCACACTTTCTAAAATATCGGCCAGCCGGTCCACAATGGTTTCAATCAACGCCACCAGAATTTCCCCGGCATGCAGGGTTGCATCATGCTGGGTGTGCAATGGGGCAGAGGGCGCGGCTGTGGATGCAGGCGTAGGGGCCGTTGTTTCTGGCGTGGGAATAGCATGGGGGGCAGGCATAACCTGCGCATGGTCCGCCACAAGCAAAGCCACCGTTTCAAAAGACTGGTAGGCCTGAAAGCGAATAGTGAACAGCCGGTTTTGCGTGAGAATAAAGCCTACCGGTGTTGTCTGAAATTCCGGGCCAGTTTTTTGTAATAAAGGGGAGGAAAGAAAGGCCGCACCATTGCGCACGCTAATGCGGGATGAACTTTCAATTTCATTCAGATCATCCAGAGTGGGAATGGGCTGGCCACATAACTGGGTTGCCAGGGCCTGTTCCTGTGGTGTGGGGTCTAAAAGGTCCAGCCATACGGCATCGGCGGCGTCGGCTGCGGTCTCAATAGCCCGTGCGGGCATACCAGGCCGGTGGGCCAGGAACATGCGTTTCTCCATTTTGTGCGCGCGCTACCGAAGGCAGGCAGGGCCACTGTTTTCTGAACACAGAATGTCAGGTGGCGGTATGGGCTGCAAATATTCAACTGTTACAAATTATGCGGCCTTCTACATGTTTCTGGCAAGGTTACGTGGTTGCAGGGCTGTGCAACGCCTTGCGGTATCTGGTAAGCCTGCGGCTTCGTTATGACAGGCGATGTCAGGCTTTTATATATCTGGCAGGCGCGGTTTTTCACGCGGTATGGGAGCGGCAGACCAGAAATGGCAGATCCGAAGGAACACGGCACGTCAGCGGTGCATAGCAATTCCCTCCGGCACCAGCCGGATGAGCGGGGGCATTTTGGTGGGCGTCATGGGGGCCGTTTTGTAGCGGAAACCCTTATGCCCCTCATTCTGGAACTGGATGAGGCCTATAAGGCCGCCAAGGCTGATCCGGCTTTCCGTAAGGAGCTGGATTACTATCTGAAAGATTATGTCGGCCGCCCCAGCCCGCTCTGGTTTGCCCAGCGCATGACGGAAGAACTCGGTGGCGCTAAAATTTTTCTTAAGCGTGAAGAACTCAATCATACGGGCTCACACAAGCTCAATAACGTCATGGGGCAGATTCTGCTGGCCCGGCGTATGGGTCGCACCCGTATTGTGGCGGAAACCGGGGCTGGCCAGCATGGTGTGGCCACGGCAACCGTATGCGCTCTGTTTGGCCTGAAATGCGTAATCTACATGGGTGCTACCGATGTGGAACGGCAAAAGCCCAACGTGTTCCGCATGCGTCTGCTGGGTGCGGAGGTGGTGCCCGTTACCTCCGGCGCAGGCACGCTGAAGGATGCCATGAACGAGGCCATGCGTGATTGGGTGGCCAATATTGCCGATACCTACATGCTTATTGGCACAGTGGCAGGCCCGCATCCGTATCCGGCTATGGTGCGTGATTTCCAGAGCGTGATCGGCACGGAAACCAAGGCTCAGATGAAGGCTGCCGAAGGCCGTCTGCCAGATGTGGTGGTGGCGGCTATTGGCGGTGGTTCCAACGCTATGGGGATTTTCTATCCGTTCCTGGATGATAAATCTGTGCGTCTGATTGGCGTGGAAGCCGCTGGCCACGGGCTGGATAGCGGCAAAACCGCAGCTTCTATTGAGCGTGGGCGCCCCGGTGTGCTGCATGGCAACCGCACCTATCTGCTTCAGAACGCAGATGGACAGATTGAAGAAGCACATTCCATCAGTGCCGGGCTGGATTACCCCGGCGTGGGGCCCGAGCATTCATGGCTGCATGATATCGGCCGTGCAGAATATGTAGGCATTACGGATAACGAGGCACTGGATGCCTTCCAGTTCTGCACACGCATGGAAGGTATTATTCCTGCGCTGGAATCCGCCCATGCCGTGGCGTATGCCGCAAAAATTGCGCCTACGCTTTCCAAGGATACCCTGCTGGTGGTCAACCTTTCTGGCCGGGGTGATAAAGACATCTTCACTGTTGCCGAACATCTGGGGGTCAAGCTGTGAGCCGTATAGCAGCCCGTTTTAAAGCATTAGCCGCCCAAGGCCGCGGCGCGCTTATCCCGTATCTGGAAGCGTATGATCCAGATTGGGATACATCGCTCGAACTGTTGCGGAAAATGCCCGCTGCTGGCGCAGACCTGATTGAAATTGGCATGCCTTTTTCAGATCCTTCTGCCGATGGCCCGGTTATTCAGGCCGCTGCCCGCCGTGGCCTTAAAGCCGGGGCCACGTTGGCAGGCGTGCTGGATATGGTAACGGACTTCCGCCAGCAGGATAACGAAACCCCGATTATCCTTATGGGGTATCTGAACCCGGTAGAATCCTATGGTTATGAACGCTTCTGCCGCGATGCCTCCAGTGCCGGTGTGGATGGCCTGATTTTGGTGGATCTGCCGCCAGAAGAAGCCGATGTGCTGGCACCATTTGCCAAAGCCAACAAGCTGGATATCATCCGGCTTGTGGCACCTACCACGTCGGATGAGCGCCTATCTTATGTGCTCTCTCATGCATCTGGCTTTGTCTATTACGTCAGCATCACGGGCATTACGGGCACACGTTCTGCCACGACGCATGATCTGGAAGCCGCTATTCCACGCTTGCGTAAGGTCACCAAACTGCCGATTGCCATTGGGTTTGGTGTGCGTACGCCGCAGCAGGCCGCCAATGCTTCCTGCATTGCAGATGGTGCAGTTGTAGCCTCGGCCCTGCTGTCCACCTTGGCAGAAACGCTGGATGACAAAGGCCGCGCTACGGCAGAAACTCTTCCGCGCGTGTTGGCGCAGATTGAAGATCTGGCAAAAGCTGTGCGCAGTGCTGGCGGAAAGGCGGTATGATTCCGCTTTTCCGATTCCAGTAATATCTTGCCCATGACAAATGCCTCAGCCGCTAACATCGTTATTGTCGGGGCTGGCCCTGCGGGGCTGGCTGCGGCGGAATATCTGGCGCAAGCTGGTTACGGCGTGCAGGTGCTGGAGCGTATGCCCAGTGTTGGCCGCAAGCTGCTTATGGCGGGGCGGGGTGGGTTAAACATCACACATTCCGAACCGCATGAGGCCTTGATGCGGCGTTATGGTGTGGCGCAATCCTGGTTGCGCTCAGCATTGGATGCGTGGACCACGCAGGACATCCAGCACTGGATGGAAGGGCTGGGGCAAGCCCATTTTACGGGGTCTTCTGGCCGCGTATTTCCTTCGGCCATGAAGGCATCTCCGTTGCTGCGTGCATGGCTGGCACGGCTGCGGGAGCTTGGAGTTGTGTTTCACACCCGTACCGCATGGAAAGGGTGGGATGCACAAGGCTACCTGCTTGTGCAGCGCGAAGGGCAGCCTGAACCACAACCCATGCAGGCAGATGCCACATTGCTGGCGTTAGGTGGGGCAAGCTGGCCACGCTTGGGCAGTGCAGGAGGTTGGGTTTCGGTTCTGGCGCAGCAGGGCGTTAATATAGCGCCATTGCAGCCCGCAAATTGTGGTTTTGAAACAGCTTGGTCTGATCTGTTTCGGGGGTGCTTTGCAGGCGAGCCCCTTAAACCTGTAGCGCTCAGCTTTGCAGGGCAACGCGTGCAGGGTGAAGTGATGGTAACGGCCAACGGGCTGGAAGGCGGCGCGATATATGCGCTGTCTGCGCCAATTCGGGCAGCTATTGCCGAAGAAGGCGTGGCCATTGTGCTGGTGGATTTGCGCCCGGATATGCCAGAGCAGGAAATAGCCCGCCGTCTGGCCGCCACCCGCCCGCGTGAGAGCCTTTCCAACAAATTACGCAAGGCGTTGCGGCTGCCGCCTGTTGCTGTCGCACTGCTGCGTGAAGGGGGGCAGGATATTCCTTCCTCACCGCAAGCCTTGGCCGCGCGGTTAAAAGCTGTGCCAGTTGTATTGAGCGCTCCACAACCGCTTGCCCGTGCCATTTCTACCGCGGGTGGCATTACGCGCGACTCCTGCACAGAGGGTTTTATGCTGCGTGCAGTGCCCGGCGTATTTGTGGCGGGTGAAATGCTGGATTGGGAGGCCCCAACTGGCGGCTATCTGCTGCATGCCTGCCTTGCCACGGGGCGTGCGGCAGCAAAGGGCCTACAGGCATGGTTGCAGGATACAGGGGCTAAGCGGTATCCCCTCCAGCCATGAGCAGCATGATTATAATGGGTGAAGTGCCGGGGGGTGGCCCGGCGCAATTAGATTTGGCCGAACTTCTGGCCACGCGCCTGCTGGTGCAGGGCAATTCGGGGTCTGGTAAATCACACTTGCTGCGGCGGTTGCTGGAGCAATCTGCCCGCATGGTGCAGCAGGCGATTATTGACCCGGAGGGGGATTTTGTCAGCCTTGCGGAAAAATTCGGCCATCTGGTGATTGATGGCGCAGACCATTCCGAAATGGCGCTGCATGCTGCAGGCGAGCGCATGCGTATGCACCGTGCATCTGTTGTGCTGAATCTGGAAGGCTTGGATGCAGACCAGCAGATGCGCTGGGCGGCTGCATTTTTGGGCGGTATGTTCGAGGTGCCGCGCCAATACTGGTACCCGGTGTTGGTGGTGGTGGACGAAGCGCAGCTTTTTGCCCCTGCCGCAGCGGGTGAGGTTTCGGACGAAGCCCGGCGTGCATCCCTTGGCGCCATGACAAACCTGATGTGCCGTGGTCGTAAACGTGGTTTGGCCGGGGTTATTGCCACACAGCGTTTGGCCAAGCTGGCCAAAAACGTGGCCGCAGAGGCTTCCAACTTTTTAATGGGCCGGACATTTCTGGATATTGATATGTCCCGTGCGGCAGATCTGCTGGGGATGGAGCGCAGGCAGGCCGAATCGTTCCGCGATCTGGCGCGTGGCACCTTTGTAGCGCTTGGCCCGGCCTTGTGCCGTAGGCCAATGCCGGTGCGTATTGGCACGGTAGAGACAGAAAGCCGTTCTGCCGGTCCGGTTCTCACACCGTTTGAGCCGCCACCTGCGCCTGTGCATGATCTTATTCTGGCCCCCGTACCTGTGCAGGATATGCCGGTACGCCCGCGTAAGGCACCTGCACCGCCACCGCCTGATTTACTCACCCAACTTGCTGCGCATGGTGAGGCACAGGCTGCCCAAGCTGAACAGGAAGCCCCCGAAGAAACATCCGAAACCCAAGCCGAGCGTGAAGCCCGCATGCGTGCCATCTTGCGTGACATGATGGAGGATGAGGAAGCTGCCTTTCGCCCTGCACCGGTTTTGTATCAGGATTTTCTGGTGCGGTGTCGTATTGCTGGGCTTGGGCGGAATGCGCTGGATATGCGGCGCTTTAACCGGGCCTTGGCTACCGCTCGCAGTGGGGTGGATGAAGAAACATCTACTCAGCCTGAATGGCAGGAGGCTGAAGCGCTGGCCTCCACTTTGCCGGAGGACCTTCAGGCCGTGGGGCTTTTTCTGGCCCGCGCCGCATTGGAGCGGCAGCCATGCCCATCTGATGCCGCTATTGCGCGGGTGTATGGCACGGTTTCAAAAGGGCGTGCGCGCCGTTTGCTTGGTTGGTTGGAAGACCAGAATCTGATTGTCTTGCGTGCAGATGGCATGGGCCGCCGTGTGCTGACTTTTATTGGCACAGGGTGGGAAACCTTGCCCGGCAACGCAGATGGCTGAAAAAACCACACCAGTTAGACGCATATAGCGCAAAAAGTGCCCCTTTGCGGGCATGACGGGCACGCCATGCAGTGCTATAGCCCGAAGCATGACGGAAGACCCGCCTTTCAGCCCGGCGCTGCTGCCCGCAGGCTTTGTAGATTTTTTAACGCCCGATGCCCGAACCGAGGCAGAAGGTGTTGCCACGCTTATGGACGTGTTTGCATCCCACGGATACGACCGCGTGCGGCCTCCTCTTATAGAGTTTGAGGACACGTATCTGGCGGGTGCCGGTGCGGCCCTTGCGGAACAGAGTTTCCGGGTGATGGACCCGGATACCCGCCGCATGATGGTGCTGCGCCCGGATATTACGCCGCAGGTTGCCCGTATGGCGGCAACGCGTGTGGCTAGCACGCCGCGCCCGCTGCGTGTTTCTTACGCCGGTGTGTGTGTTGTGGTTTCTCCCGTGGCTGCGGAAGAAAGCAGCCGCCAGATCATGCAGACAGGTATCGAACTGATAGGCCCGGATTCGCCAGAGGCGGATGCAGAGGTCATGTCTGTTGGGGCGGAAGCTCTTGAGCGTCTGGGTGTGAAGGATGTTTCCTTCGATCTCACCATGCCGCCCTTTATTCCGGCCCTGCTGGAAGAAAGCAAAGTGCCCGAAGCACAACGTGCCGCCCTTATGCGTGCGTTGGACCGTAAGGACTCCGCAGCGGTGGCTGAACAGGGCGGGGCATTGGCAAGCACGCTTATTGCGTTGCTGGAAGCCACCGGGTTGGCAGAACATGCCGTAGCGCGGCTGACGGAAATTACTCTGCCCCCCAAAGCCCGCGCTGTTCTGGACCGCCTGGTGGATACAGTGGCCGCCCTGCGTGAGCAGTGCCCCAACCTGCGTATGACGGTAGACCCCGTAGAGTTCCGGGGCTGGAAATACCACACAGGTGTGTGCGTAACGCTGTTTGCCGTTGGCCGTTCGGAAGAGCTGGGGCGCGGTGGCCGGTACCTGTGTAATGATAATGAACCCGCATGCGGGCTGACATTGCGGCCAGATGTGCTGTTCCGCATGATTCCGCCAACCCCTGCACGCCCTCGTGTCTATCTGGCACCGGGGGTAGATAAGCGGGAGGCTGCGCGCTTGCGCACGCAGGGTTATGCCACGCTGGCGGCATCTTCTCTCACCGCAGAGCCAGAGATTGAAGCGCGCCGTTTAGGGTGCACCCACGTGTTGCGTGGTACCGTTTGTACGGCCCTGTCATAATTTCCCCGTAAGGGGCTTTTTCTCTTTCAGTTTAGCGGCAAGATTCTTTCAGGAGCACACCATCCATGTCCAACGTAACCGTGATTGGCGCCCAGTGGGGTGATGAAGGCAAAGGCAAAATCGTAGATTGGCTTGCCAGTCGGGCTGATATTGTTGTGCGCTTTCAGGGTGGGCACAATGCCGGGCACACGCTGGTTGTGGGCAATCAGGTTTACAAGCTTTCCCTGCTGCCTTCTGGCGTTGTGAACAACAAGCTGGGCATTATCGGCAATGGCGTGGTGGTGGACCCGCAGGCTCTGTTGGCAGAAATCGGCCGTATTCAGGAGCAGGGTCTGGAAGTTACGCCTGATACGCTCAAGATTGCAGAAAACGCCCCCCTGATTCTGCCTGTGCACGGCGCGCTGGATCGTGCGCGTGAGGCTGCGCGTGGTGATCGTAAAATTGGCACCACGGGCCGTGGCATTGGCCCTGCGTATGAAGATAAAGTGGCCCGCCGCGCTATCCGCCTGTGTGATCTGGCTGAGCCAGAAACGCTGGACTGGAAGCTGGATGAACTGCTGCTGCACCACAACACCCTGCTGGCAGGGCTGGGTGCAACCGTATTCACCAAAGAAGAACTTCTTACATTCCTGACAGATATTGCCCCTAAAGTGCTGCCTTATATGGCTCCTACTTGGGATATTCTGGATGATGCCCGCCGTGCAGGCCGCCGTATTCTGTTTGAAGGTGCGCAGGCTGTAATGCTGGATGTGGACCACGGCACCTATCCGTTTGTAACCAGTTCCAACACGGTTGCTGCCAATGCGGGCACAGGGTCTGGCATGGGCCCAACGGCTGCGGGTTTTGTGCTGGGTATTGCCAAGGCATATTGCACCCGTGTGGGTGAAGGCCCGTTCCCTACAGAACTGCATGATGAAACAGGCCGCCGCCTTGGCGAACGTGGGCATGAATTTGGCACCAACACGGGCCGTCCGCGCCGTTGCGGTTGGTTTGATTCCGTTCTGGTGCGTCATGCCGTGCGCGTTGGTGGTGTAAACGGTTTGGCGCTTACCAAGCTGGACGTGCTGGATGGTCTGGATGAAATCCGGATTTGCGTGGGGTATGAACTGGACGGGCAGAAGATTGAACGCTTCCCCTCCGCTCCGGCAGCGCAGCAGCGTGTGCGCCCGGTTTATGAAACGCTGGAAGGTTGGAAGGAAACCACCCACGGTGCACGCCGCTGGGCAGACCTGCCAGCTCAGGCCATTAAATACGTGCGCCGGATTGAAGAACTGGTGGGCGCACCTGTTACCCTGCTTTCCACCAGCCCAGATCGGGATGACACCATTCTGATGCGTGACCCGTTTGAAGATTGATCTGGCAGGCAATGTGTTTGTAACAAAAGGGCCTTCTCCATACGGGAAGGCCTTTTTTTGTTGCAACTTTGTGAGGGTTTCACAAAACTTTCATACGGGTACTTTTTGCCCGATATATAAGCGGTTTTCACACATGATCTCTTTCTTGCAAGGTGGCGGGACGTTGTTTTTTGCTGTGAGAACCCCCTATCTTTCAATCATGTTACAAAAAGCAGGGAAAGCATGAATAAGGCAGATCTTCTGGTGGTTGAGGATGATCCGGCACTCTCCCGGCTTATCGGCTACAATCTTGAAAAGCAGGGATATGCAGTCCGTGTTGTTGGGGATGGTGAAGCAGCACTTGAAGAAGTGCGCCAAAAACGCCCTGATCTGTTGTTGCTGGATTGGATGCTGCCGGGTATTTCTGGCTTGGAAGTGTGCCGCCAGCTAAGGGGGCAACCCAAAACGGCAACTCTTCCGATTGTGATGCTGAGCGCACGTGGGGAAGAAACAGATACGATCCGCGGTTTAGATACCGGAGCGGATGATTATCTTGTCAAACCCTTTAGCATGGAGGCGCTGTTTGCGCGCGTAAAAGCCATGCTGCGCCGCCTGCCTCCAGCAGATAAAACCCTGCGGTTTGATACGTTGGTGATGGACCGAGTGAGCCACAAGGTAGAACGTAGTGGGCGTTTGCTGGCTTTGGGGCCAACCGAATATCGTCTGCTAGAATTCTTTATGCTCAATCCGGGTAAAGTTTTCTCTCGCGAGGAACTTTTGAAACATGCTTGGGAACGCAGTTCTTTTGTAGAATTGCGTACTGTGGATGTGCATATCCGCCGCCTGCGGCAAACCCTGAATGAAGGTGATGAGCAGGATCTTATCCGTACAGTGCGCGCCAGAGGGTATGCGCTGGATCTGCCGCAGGGCTAGAACAGGGTAAATTTTTGGCATGGTTGCACAGGCATGGCTGATAATGGGGGAAGGGGCCATAGCTGGTGCAGCCATGGCAACTTTGGGTGGTATGGTGCTTGGGCGCATGCGTGCCTCTGCAAGCCGTGTGCCTGTTCTTGCCCGGCGCAGCCCCAGTAAGGAAGTTTCACAACCTTGCTTGGAGCAGGTTATGGCTTGCCTGCCCGCCGCCATGCTGGTGATAAACGAAACACGCGGGTTATGCGTGGTTTCCAAAATGGCTGAACAACAGTTTGATGGGGACCTTGGCAGTATAGTGCGCCATCCGGCGTTTCAGGCCAAACTGGATGTGGTGCTTGCGCAAAAGGCAGGGAACATACAGCCTGGCCGTGTGCGTGTCATTCTGGATATTCCACGCCTTCGTGTCGTTCAGGCTGTTTTACAAAAACAAAGTTTACCAGCAGCATTGTTGCCCATAAGTATGCGCCGGGAAAACACAGCACCCAATGCGCAAACAACTCTGGTTTTTGTTGATTTGCATGATGAAACAGATGCCGTTGTTGCAGAGCGCCAGCATACAGATTTTGTGGCATTTGCCAGCCACGAATTACGCACCCCTTTGGCAGCTTTGCTGGGATTTATAGAAACCCTGCAAGGGCCTGCTGCGGATGACCCAGTAGCACAAAAAGAGTTTTTGGAAATTATGGCCCAGCAGGCTAAGCGGATGCAAAACCTGCTGAACAGTCTGCTTTATCTTTCCCGCGTGCAAATGCAGGAACATCAGAAACCGCGAGACGTGGTGCGGCTGGTTGATCTGTTGGATCAGTGCCAGACAGAAGGAGATCTTCTAAGCTCTGGTTTACCCGTTACAGTTGATGTGCAGCCGCCAGAAAATCAGAACTGGCAGGTTGCGGGGGATGAAACCCAACTTTTGCAGGTTGTGGTTAATCTTGTTGAAAATGCCATAAAATACAGCCTTGTTTCAGAAAAAACAAAGGCCGGTAAACCTGTATCTATTACCATAAGTTGCCAGCAGGCAGAGGCAGATCAACGTTGGCCATCTGCGCCAGGTATTGTGCTGAGTGTAACAGATAATGGCCCCGGTATTCCGGCCCGGCATCTGGCGCGTTTAACAGAACGGTTTTACCGCGTGGCTAAAACTGCGGCCGCAGTGCAAGGTAGTGGGTTGGGGCTTGCCATTGTGCAGCATATTGTCAGCCGGCATGGCGGACGGTTTGTGGTGGAAAGTGCTGTGGGGCAGGGCACGTCCTGCCATATCTGGCTACCACTTTTACCTTTGGTGGCGGATCATTCATCAAACTGTCACCAAACTGTCTTGCAGACGTAACCCATTTTTGCGTTCCCTCCCTTACGAAGCAGAGGCGGCATGTACTGGTGCCGTTTTGTGTTGATGCTTAGGGATGCTCCCCAAAATGCGTTTTTCTTTTCGGTCTGAAACCTGTGCTGCTGCGGTTGCCTGCTTGCTGGCTGCGGTGCCCTCCTTTTCTCACGCACAAAGTGTAACTGGTGCGGGATCCAGTTTTGCTGCCCCGATTTATGAGGCATGGGCCTCTGCCGCCAAAGCAGATACAGGTGTTAATGTAAATTATCAGACCGTAGGGTCCAGCGCCGGGCAGAACCAGATTCTGGCAGGCACGGTGGATTTTGGGGCATCTGATGCACCTATGGATGCCAAAAAGCTGGAAAGCGCACATCTTTTTCAGTTCCCCACCGTTATGGGCGGGATTGTGCCGGTTGTGAACATTCCGGGCATTAAGGCAGATGTGCTGGTGCTGAGCGGTGATGTGCTGGCTTCTATTTATTCCGGCGATATCACCAGCTGGAATGACCCGAAAATTGCTGCACTTAACCCGGGTGTTTCCCTGCCAGATACCGCAGTGGCACCTATCCATCGCGCAGATGGGTCTGGCACAACATTTGTGTTTACGTCCTACCTCGATCAGTCTTCCAAAAATTGGCATGATCAGTACGGCGCAGGCACATCCATCAGCTGGCCCGGTGGTTTGGGCGCACGTGGGAACGATGGCGTATCTGCCACCGTGCAGAACACCGAAGGTGGCGTAGGGTATGTGGAATACGCCTATGCTAGCCGTAACCATCTGACCACCATTCGCCTCAAGAACAGTTCTGGTCAGGCTGTTGCTGCCTCTCAGGCCAGCTTCTCTCAGGCAGCAGAAGCCGCAGATTGGAAAAATGCTTCGCATTTCTCTGTGAATTTACTGAACACTTCTGGCGCACAGGCATGGCCTATTGTTTCTGCCACCTATGTTCTGGTGCCGCTGCCAGCACGTAACCCTGTGCGTGATGAAGCTGTAAAGCGCTTCTTTATCTGGGATTTTGCTAAGGGCGATTCCATCGCAGCAAAGCTGGATTACGTGCCACTGCCCAAAGCTGTTAAAGACAGCATTCAATCTGCATGGCAGGCAGGTAAATAAGCAGTTTTTAATACCCTTATTTCAATAATATATTTTATTATGGAAAGCGGCCCCTTTGTGGGCCGCTTTTTTCATGAAACTGTCATGAAACCATCATCTAAGCGTCACGCACAAAAAGTTGGAATAAAGTTATTCACCACGCATCGCTCCTCTTCTCTTTTGGAATGGCCATGATGCGTCGTTGTTCACCGCTTCTTCCATCTTTTGCATTTGCTTCTATTTTAATGTCTGGAATCGCCCCAGTGGCCGAGGCTTCCAGCTCAGATGATGCCCAGATCCGCGCCCTGAAAGCTGAAATGGCTGAAATGCGGCGTGAAATGATGGGGCAGATCACACATCTTAAATCTCAGATCGCTCAGAACGAAACACGGCAGAAAGGCCCTGTTTCCCGCCGGACTGCACGTACAACGGCACAGAACGGGTATAAGTTCCCGGAAAAATATGCTGATAACGATGTAGACCCCAACGTAAAGTTTGGTGAACAAGTTCCGCACAAAAATATTCTGCTGAACAACGGTGTTGGCACGCCTCCCTCTGACCGCGGCATGACGACATCATGGAAGGATTTCAAGGCAGCGACGCAGCAGGATGAAAATGTGCACGTTGGTGGCATGACCATCGGTTTCCCCAAAGGGCGCTTTACGGTTGCATCTGAAGATGGCGCTTATGGTCTGTCCATCGGTCTGGCATTCCATGAAGACTTCGGTGGCTTTATGGGCATGTCTCCCCGCCGGGGTGAAACCAAGGGTGATTTCTCCAGCTTTACAGAAAACGCTCGCCGCCTGCGTATTCCGTTCACCTTCCGGTATAAAGACTGGGTGGCAAACGTAACGCCTGATTTCGGGTCTGGCAGCGCGGACGGGTCGGATGGTCTGTATGAAGCCAACCTGAACTACACCGGTCTGCACAACACTATTCTGACAGTAGGTTACTTCCAGCCGCGTGTGACGGAAGAAGATTCCGAAAGCTCCAACGATTTCGAAATGATGGAACGTCCCGCCATTACGGATATCGTGCGTAACATTGCCGCAGGCGATGCCCGCTTTAGTGTTGGTGGCTTGCATTATGAAAAACGCTGGTGGATTGCAGGGTATTTCACCGGACAGACATTTGGTAACCGCGCCAAGGATGCCAACATTGGCGATAGCCAGACAGGTGGCACCTTCCGTGTTGCCGGGCGCCCTTATGTTTCTAAAGACATAGACGTGCATCTGGGTCTTTCTGCCATTAGCGCATTCAAGGTGAATGATGGCACCAATGGCCGCACCTATACCTTTAAGGAAGCACCGGAAGTTAACCTGACAACCACTGCGCTGTTGAACACGGGTGCCCTGCGCAACATTGGTTCCGTATGGTCTGCTGGCCCGGAACTGGGTTTCCGCTGGAAAAAGCTGGTGCTGAAGGGTGAATATTACCACATCGGCGTAACCCGTAATCAGCAGCAGGGTGGGCAGTCTCTGCCGTCTCTGTCGTTTGAGGGTTACTATGGCGCGGCCAACTATACGCTGTTTGGCAAGCCCCGTATGTATAATGAAAAAGAAGGCGCGTTTTCTGCTCCGGGTGTAGAGCACGAATTTGACCCCGCACATGGCTACTGGGGTGCGTTGGAACTTTCTGGCCGTTACAGTGTGGCTGATTTTGATGATACGGCAAACAGTGTGCGCGGTGGCCGCCAGACAGTATGGTCCGGTGGGGTGAACTGGTATCCCAACCGCCACTTCCGTGTGATGCTGGACTTCAACCACTTTATCGTAACGCGTAATAGCCAAGCCTATAACATTCTTGGCCGGGATGGGAACTCTGTTGCCGCCCGTGTGCAGGCTGCATTCTAAACCCAACATTCTGCCATTAAAAAAGGGATCGTTCCGGAAGGAACGATCCCTTTTTGCTATTATCAGCCCACGTAATATGTGTGGACTGGTAAAGCGTAGCTTTTACTGCTGGGGCATATAACCAGCATTGGGGGCAGGCAGCACGTTTTTGTAGGCTACCATGCAGGCTACATAAGCATTGTTGTACTGGGTCTGGATGCCGCCTTGCTGGCTGTTGGAATATGCACTGCCACCAAGGCCACCACCCAACGCACCAGCTGCGGCACCAATGCCAGCACCCGTGCCACCACCAACAGCAGCACCCAGGCCAGCGCCAAGCGCAGTGGTTGCCAGGCCGCCATACAGAGCCTTGCGATTCTGGCTACCGGCCTGACCATGCACAGCAGCAGCAGCCTGAGAGCGGCAGAAATTCTGTTCCTGCAGGAAGGTGCCATAATCCTTGCCTGGGCCGGGCAGTACTTGTGCAGTCGGGCCCATGGGCGTTTCAGCACAAGCAGCCAGCAAAAGCGCCGGCAGAAAGGCAAACGCTGCTTTATGAAGTTTCATGTATATTTGTCCTCTGTATATAAGCCATGATACATACGTATATATGGTAGGTAATCATGCCATTTTTAAGGAAAAGAAAGAATGAAAATATGACCAGGAAAAGATTTCTTACAAGATAAACGGTCCTGCAGTAATTAAAAAATAAACTAGCCTGACTTTTGTTTGAAGTGTTGGCTCTTTCTGTTATGCAAGCGTTTATTCTAATAACAAAAAATCAATATGAAAGACCTACGAATGAATGCCGTAGTGAAACTGTTTATTGGCTGTGATCCAAATGATTGTGACCTCGAACAGTTAATGGTGTTACACTATAGTATTACAAAATATAGTAGTTTGCCGGTTGATATTACTTTCATGCAGCTTACGCGTGATCCTTCCAGTTTCTGGTATTCTGGCCTGAAACCAGAGGAAGGCTGGAATACAACGGAATGGCCAACGCCTTTTTCTGGTTTCCGTTGGGGCATTCCTGCCTATTGTGGTGGCAAGGGCCGTGCGCTGTATATGGATGCTGATATTTTTGCCCTTTCAGATATTGCAGAGCTATGGAACCAGCCTATTCCACAAGGCAAGGTGATGCTGGCATCTGGTCAGGGGCGAGATTTGCGGTTGGGGACCCTGATGTGGGATTGTGAAGCCGCCATGAAGCTTTTGCCCCCGTTGGCAGAAATTAAGAAAGACGCCTCGGCCCACAAAAAGCTGAAAACATTTTTTGAAAAGCACCCCGAGTATATCCAGCCGCTAGATCCCGCCTTCAGCAATCTGGATGGCGACGGTATGCCGCTGGAAGCGTTAAAATTTCTGCATTATTCGGATATGGGTACGCAGTTTTCCCACAAATACTCCTTGAAGCGGCTGAAAGGGGAAGAGCGCAAGCACTGGTTTGATGGCACAATTTACAACCATCCGCGCCCAGATCTGCAACAGAAATTTGACGAGCTTTACAAGGAAGCGCTGGAAGCTGGGTTCAGCCTAGATACTTACCGGGTTAAAGAACATTTTGGCGTTTTACCTAAAAAAACGCAGGTGCGTTACAAAGGTAACAAGATTACACGCTCGGCGTTTCGGTTTCTTAAACCATTTAGGTAAAAATATGCTGGCCTATGCAATGCGGTTTCAATGCATAGGCCGTGTGCCTTAATGTTGCGGCACATTCTGGCTTAAGTTTTCCAGCCAACAGGTTTCATTTTTAGGCTGGTTACACAGTGTACTGGTTAACGGCAGGGGCGCACCTTGCCCCGGAATATTGTCCAGTTTCAGGCCATCTCGCAGTTGGGCGAGAGATTGATGGAAAACAGCAAAGCGGATTTCTTTGCGTCCATCAGAGTGCTTCCATGTTTCAAAAGCCAGAGTTGTATCGGGGGCGGTAGGGTCCGGTTGGTCTGTAAAGTTCCAATCCAACCCGAACAGAGTGGTGAGCATATCCAGTGTGGTATCATGCCCGGCAAACATCACCACGCGGGCCTGTGCAGGCAGTACGCTTCCATCCGGTAGGGGAAGGGGCTGTTCATTCAAGAGTGTTAAAATAGCTTGGGCCAGTTTGCCACCACGAGGAATGGCAATGGCTGGGGTGCGGCGCATACGTGCACTTTGATAATTATGCACAGGTAAAACGCTATTAAGCGTATTTACAGTATCCGTATGGGCTGCGGTTACAGAGGAAGGTAACCCCTGCACATATTCCAGCAACAGAGCTTCTGAAACAGTAGAACCTAACGCTAGCCCGTTTTCTGCGTGGGGTGCACCCTTTTTCCATGAAAGGGGTGCATGCTTGGAAAAACATGGCGTTGTGCCAGTTGTACATGCGTTGGGGGCAAAGAGTGCTTGCAGGGTTTGAACGCCCGATTGCACTGGCGGTGGCAGTTCCGTGCCCGGTGTGAGATCTGGATTAAGGTTTTTTTCAACGTCATCTGTATTTAGCGCCGTGCTTTGGGCAGCCAAGGCGTTAAACAGCGGATCATGTGTTTTAGCAGGCATGGAGCGCGCTTGCGTCTGGCAACCATCGCTTAACGCGGCAGCCAGAATATCGCCGCTGTGTTGTGTGCGGCTGCTGGCGGAATCTGCCCAGATAAAAGCTGGCTGCTCCGGCAGACAACGGGCAGAGCTATCCCTGCTGGCAATATGGTAATAGCTTTTTAAAAACTGCCCCATCAGGCCCAGATCAAACTGGCCATGCGCCGTCATCTCACCGGGGGGAACGGGCCAAGGTGTCCACGTATGGCGGGTCTTTTTTTCTAGCTTGTCCAAGGGTTTGGTTGGACTGCGGATTCCGTGGCGAGAAACCAGCACAACCCGTTCCAATGTGGCATCAAAGACATCTGCCTGCGCAGCAGATGCCTCTGGAATAGTGATTGCGGGTGGAAAAAGAGAAAAGGTGGTGCCCAGAAAGCAGGCAAAAAGGAAAGCGGAGGAACGGGAGTGGGGAAAGTTCATGGGGTCTCGGTCATACGTGTCACAAGTAGCTGATTGATACGGAATCCTTCCACATCCACCACTTCAAAGCGGAAACCAGCGGCATCTACCCTGTCTGCCTTACGGGCCATACGGCGCAGACGGTGCATAATAAAGCCACCAATTGTGTCAAACTGCTCGCTATCGGGCAAATCCACGACATGCAGTTCGCGGATAACATCACCAATCGGCGCGGCGCCATCTACAAGCCATGAGTTCTCATCACGCTTTACAATGGCTTGTTCTTCAAACGGGCTGGCCAGCCCATCCATCAGCACGCCCATAATGTCTTTAAAGGTAATCAGCCCCACAACCAGCCCGTATTCATTGACAATCAGGGCAAAGCCGGTGCCGTGCGTATCAAACTGAGCCAGTGTATCCCAAAGGTTCAGTGTTTCGGGAACAGAGAGAACTTCACGCCGCATCCGGGCGATGGGGTTGCTATGGGGGCGGCCAGAGGGTGCGATGGAAGGATCCACCACAGATGCCAGCACGTCTTCCGCACGAATGGAGCCGATAACTCTATCCAGCCCACCATTGCATAGCGGATAGCGGGAATAAGGGTTGGTGCGTACCTTTTCGTGGTTATGTTCAGGCGTGTCCTGAATATCCAGAAAGATGATTTCATCACGCGGGGTCATGGCGGAGGTGACGGAACGTGCCTGTAGGGCCAGCACGTTTTCAATCATCTGGTGTTCCTGCTGTAGCAACACACCGGATGCCGTGCCAGCAGCCAGAATGGCATGCAGGTCTTCCGGTGTAATGGGTTCCACCGCAGAAGCTGCCGGAATTTTCAGCGCATGCAAAATGGCATCGGAAATCTTGGAAAAAATCCACACAAACGGATACAGCACCCGTAGGGCCACGCGGGGAAACCACCCCACGGCCATGGCCACTTTGTCCGGGTTGTTCATGGCTACGCGCTTGGGCAGCAGGTCAGCAAACAGAACAAAGGCGCCGGTTACAAAAATAAAGCTGAAAGTGGAGGCCAGATTCTGCGCCCACCAGTCTGACATGCCCCAGCGGCTTAGAAATTCGGTTACAGGCGGGGTGAACATTTCGGAACTGGCAATACCGCCCAGAATCCCTACGCCGTTCAGGCAGATCTGGATGGCGGTCATCACCTGTCCGCTGTTGCGGCGCAGGGCCAGAAAGGCTTGGGCGCGCTTGTCTCCTGCTTCTGCACGACTGCGAAGCCTGACTTCCCGCGCAGCTGCGAAGGATATCTCGGAAAGTGAAATCAGAATGCTGACAGCAATCAGCAGGACAAGGGTCAGCAGACCCATAATAAACAGGAACAAGAGAACGTCCGAAATAAAGTGAAACCTGTAATGGTGGCTTCATCTATACCCGCAGGCCGAACAGATACCTAGTTTAATTTTTGTTCCCAACCGGAATGAGAGGAAACTTCAAAATACTGTCATGCAGGCACAGATGGGCTTTGCATGCGTTGGTGTACTGCGTACCGTGCCCAAGATTTTGGCCGGTTGATGGGTGGCAAAAGCTTAACCAGCGGTGAAAAAACATGTTTAAAGCCCTGTATGTAGAAAAAACAGAAACTGGTCAGCAGGTTACGCTGCGTGAACTGGCAGAGGCAGACCTGCCAGAAGGGGATGTAACAATCCGGGTGCAGTGGTCATCCCTTAATTACAAGGATGCGCTCGCCCTTACAGGTAAGGGCCCGATCATACGTAACTGGCCCATGGTGCCGGGTATTGATCTGGCAGGTAAAGTTGAGGCTTCTACACATCCGGCGGTT
This sequence comes from Acetobacter sp. A11-2, assembly GCF_040208445.1. Taxonomy (NCBI): domain Bacteria; kingdom Pseudomonadati; phylum Pseudomonadota; class Alphaproteobacteria; order Acetobacterales; family Acetobacteraceae; genus Acetobacter; species Acetobacter sp. A11-2. The sequence goes on along the minus strand of NZ_CP157843.1, from coordinate 2,510,629 downwards.
CTTGTTGGGCAGGATGTTATTGTGACCGGGCATGGCTTGGGGGAAAACCGCTGGGGTGGGTTTGCCCAACTGGCGCGTGTGCCGGGTTTATGGGCTTTGCCACAACCTTTGGGGCTAAATGGGCGGCAGGTTATGGCGCTCGGCACGGCGGGCTTTACGGCTATGCTGTGTGTGCAGGCCCTTCAGCGTGAAGGGGTGGAACCTGCAAGCGGGCCGGTACTGGTTACCGGTGCCAGCGGCGGAGTGGGTAGCGTGGCTATCATGCTGCTGTCGCGGTTGGGGTATCAGGTTGTGGCAGTAACCGGGCGGTTGGAGGAGCAACCTTACCTGCACAGTTTGGGGGCTGCAGACGTATTGCCACGCGCGCATTTTACCACGCCATCCCGCCCGTTGGAAAAAGCGCGTTGGGCTGGTGCGGTTGATGTTGTGGGGGGGCAGGTTCTGGCCTCGGTGTGTGCAAGTATGCGCCCTCAAGGGGTGGTTACAGCATGCGGGTTGGCCGGAGGGATGGATTTTCCCGCAACGGTGGCCCCATTTATTTTGCGCGGCGTAACATTGGTGGGCATTGATAGCGTGCAATGCCCCCGGCGAGAGCGGCAGGAAGCATGGGCGCGCCTTGCTGAACTGATAAACCCTAGTCAGCTTGATGACATGGTGCGTGAGATTGATCTGGCAGAAGCCCCGCAGGCTGCGGATATGCTTCTGGCAGGCCATGTGCGGGGGCGGCTGGTTGTGCGTATTCCTTAACCCCAAAAATTAAGATGCCGCCCTGTTTTGCTGATGGGGTGGTTGATACTGGGTCAGCACGCCGCCGGGCTGGAAGATATAAATGGTATCTGCATGTGCAATGGTTGCCGGGCGATGGGCAACCATAATGCGGGTAATGTTCATATCGCGCAGGGCTTCGGCCACCTTGTGTTCGGTCAGTTCATCCAGATGGCTTGTGGCTTCATCCAGAAACAGGATTTCGGGTTTGCGATAGAGCGCACGTGCCAGAATAACACGCTGTTTTTGCCCACCAGAAAGCCCACTGCCCATATCACCCACCAAGGTTTCAAACCCCATAGGCATGCGCTTGATATCGTCAATAATGGCAGCACGGGTGGCGCATTCCACCAGCCATGCCTCATCCACCTGTTCGGAAAAACCACTGATATTATCTGCAATAGAGCCAGAGAACAGGCCATCATCCTGCAACACTCCGGCAATGCGGTTGCGATAGCCTTCAAGCGTCAGGCTTTCCAGATCTGCACCATCCAGCCGAATGCTGCCTTCCTGCGTTTCCATCAGCCCCATCAGGGCCTTAAGGAATGTGGTTTTGCCACAGCCCGAAGGGCCGACAATGGCAACACTACTGCCTGCAGGTACCTCTAGTGAAATATTGCGGAAAATCCACGGATCTTGTGAGCCGTAGCGGGCAGACAGGCCAGAACAACTGAGCGTGCCACTGGCCCGTTGTTCATCCAGGCGGGGTGGCGGCATAGCAGCCGTGGTGCTTGTGGCTTCCGGGTCTGTCATCACAATGTCAGACAAACGGTCTGTCTGCACATTCAGCATACGTATCTGAAAGCCACTGCTAATCAGGTTGCCAATGCGTGTGGCAAATTGATCTTTGTAGGACAGGAAAGCCACCAGCATACCCACAGTCATGTGGCCGCTCATAACAGCACCTGCACCCAGAACCATCATGATCAGGCGGTCAGCGCCAAAAATCAGATCGCCCATGCGGCCATAAATCAGATCATACCGTTGCAGGCGCAGGCGGATGTTAATGCTGTCTATCAGCAAGTTCAGCCATGTGGTGCGGCGGCGTTCACGCAGGCCCAAAAGTTTTACGCTGGCCATACCGCGTAGGGTTTCTATAAAATGGCTTTGCTGGCGCGCATCAATTACAATCTGTTCTTCAGATGCCTCACGGTAGATACGGTAGGTAATCAGCCGCAACAGCACATCCAGCCCCGTGGCCACCATAGCCACCATGCCCAGCCAGCCACCATAAATGAACAGCATGATGGCCATGCCCACAGCCATCACCCCATCCATAACCGTTTGCACCATATCGGTGGTGATGGTTTTTTGGATGGTGCCCAGAGAGTTAAAGCGTGAAAGCACATCGCCCACATGGCGTTTGGAAAAATAATCTAATGGCAAGCGAGAGAGGTGGTCAAACAGGCTGGTGTTCCATTGCAGGCCCACGCGCGTGCTCAGCAGCAGCACAGCCCATTGGCGCACACAGCCAATAAGCATTTGCAAAAGCAAAAGCAGGGCCATGCCACAAGCAATGGTAATGAGCAGTTCGTGATCTGCTGTTACCACCACTTCATCAATCACGACTTGCGAGACCATGGGCATGATCAGCGCAATGACTTCCAACCCAAGAGAAAGCGCACCCAGCACCATCAGGGCAGGGCGCAGCCCAGCGACATGGCGAAACAGATCGCGCAAGCGCAGGGTTTCTCGGTCATCTTCGCGGCGGAAGCTATCGTTTGGCGTGGCTTCCAGGGCAATACCCGTGAACTCGCGCGAGACTTCGCCCATACTAAGCGTACGGCGGCCCACTGCTGGGTCATGAATAGTAACTTTGTTGCCCTTAACCTGCGTAAGCACCACAAAGTGGTTCATGCTCCAGTGTAAAATGCAGGGCATGCGCAGGTTGGGCAGGTCTTCCAGTTCCAGCCGCACGGCGCGGGTGGAAAGGCCCACCGTATCAGCCGTAGCGATAAGATCGCGCAGCGTAACACCTTTAACGGATATGGAATAACGCCTGCGCAATGTGGCCAGATCAATCTGGTTGCCATAATGGCCCATAATCATGGCCAGACATGCCAAACCACATTCTGCAGCTTCTACCTGTAAAATAACAGGCGTGCGCGAACGCCACCCGAATTCAAGAGATTTGAGGGTTACGCCCATTACCTCAATCCTCCGCTCACGGCGTAAAAATCATCACGCATGCTGATAACGGGATCAAAAATCCACTGGTAAAGTCTGCGGGTATCAATAGCGATATCGGCTTCAACTTCCATGCCAGCTTCAAGCGGCTTGTGTTGGCCATAGGCATCAACAAACTGCTGATCGGGGCGCACGCGGATGCGGTAAATATCCTGCCCCGGATTTTGAGATTGCGTTTTGTCTTTGTCTGAAGGGGCAGCTTTCTGGCCTGTGCCATCTGTTGCGGTAACAGGCGCACGCGTAATCTCGCTGACATGACCGCGATACAAACCAAAACGCTGATAGGGGAAGGCGGCATAGCGTAGCAACACTGGCTCGCCCTCATGCAAAAAGCCTATAGAGGCAGAGCTGACATACAATTCAGCTTCCAGGGCATGGCCTGTGGGCAATAATGTGAGCAGGGGCGTGCCAGACGAAACCTGTTGGCCGGGGTTAACGCGAATAGCGGTGAGGGTGCCATCATCCGGAGCAAGGATAATACTGCTGCGGTGGCCTTCGCTTTCGGCAATCTGTTGGTCAATCTGGGCAATCTGCTTGTCCAGATCATTCAGATCATGCGCCAGTTGGCCATCATAGCGAATGAGCTTTGTGGTCAGGTCCGCAATCTTTCCGTCTGTGTCCGTATAGCTTTGCAAAAACTGTGCATGACTGCTTAGCAACTGGGCATAAGTATAAAGCTGACTCTGGAATTGTGTTTCTGTCACCAGATGTGCGGATTGTGCCGTTTGCATACGGCGTACCGCAGCTTCTACCACTGGCAGCACATGGACATCGTTATCAAGCTGGTGCCCGATATGTTGATGTTGCTGGTTGAGGTAACGGATCTGGGTCACCATGGATTGTTTTTCCACGGGAGCATCCTGCGTGCGAATATTCTTTTGCTGCTGCAACAGGTCGCGCTGATGGCGCAGTTGGGAGAGGATGTGCTCCTGCGTGGGACCAGATGAAGATGTTGCTTCCAGATCTATGGTGAACAGCACATCACCTTTTTTAACGTGATGGCCTTCTATGGCGTTTTGTTGCGCAATAGTGCCAGTTGTATTGGCATTAACGGTAATAAGGCCTGAAGGAGGAACCATTAAGCCGGTAGCGTGCACACGCCGGGTATAAACACCCCAGATAGTGTAGAGAATGGCCAGCACCACAAGGGCGAGCGTGAACCATGCCGCAATTCGGATAGAAAGCGGTTGAGAGGTCTGAACTTGCCCAAGCCATGATTGGCGTCGCGCTTCCAGAACCTCACGTCTAAAAAGGTCCGAACTCATGCAGGCTTTTTTGAAGAGAGCAAGGTTTTACCACTTTAGTATTTTTGCAAAATAACCAGGCGGATTTTTAAAAACCGCCTGGAAATTCCTGAAATTAAACTTTCAGAACGTCATCCAGCAGGGAGGTTACGCCATTGGTTGTGGCATTCAGGCCCGTCAGCAGGCCATCGGCAACCGTGGTTGCGCCGCTTGTTACAGCAGGAACCAGAGTATTCACCGTGTTGTTCACGCCGCTAAGGATGGTGGCCAGACCAATATCCAGACCAGCCAGTGTGTCTGTCAGTGTGGTGCCCAGAGCATCGCCCAGCGTGCCGCCAGCAACCATAGCGATTTCGGAATCGTTCAGAGTTTTCATAGGTTTTCACCTTCGACTAAGAAAGTTGTGCCATTGCGGCAGACCTATATTCTGGCAAAATACATTTTCTGACAACAGTATAGTAAAGTAACAAATAAAAGAATACACAGCTAAATATTTAAATAAAATAATTTATATTACATGGAGTGTATTTATTTTGTTCATTAATTCTTATCAAAAATAAATAATCAAATCAGGTATGTAATTTTTGCATTCATGGGCGCACTTCAAAAGCTCTTACGTTTTGGCATGTTTTCATAAAATTATATGGTGATTCTCAAATGTCAGATCTAAAAACTATAGAAATTACCTCACCTAATCAGGATGTATCTCTTTCTGGTCCTGATTCTTCCAATCTTTCAGATTCGTATTATTATGAAATCAGCAATCCAGATGATCATCCTTTCACATTAGATCTTTCTATTTCCACATCAGATCTATATGCAACATATGATTCAGCAAAGAAAGAAACAATTATTAGCACAGATCTTGAAGGAGACATGGGTTATGCAAACCAGAACCTCTACGTTGTGATTCCGGACACAGCAACTGTTTCTAATCCGTTAAATCTCAATACCACTTTACTTGGTCATGACTTGGTTACAACTATTTCAACAGATGGAACGTACAGCGATACATTTGCATGTTTTTTAAAAGATTCTTTAATAAAAACAAAAAATGGATATATGCTGGTGCAGGATATTGCTCCTGGTGAAATGGTTTCCGTTTTTATTGGTGATAAAGAAGAACAAAAAGAAGTTGTATGGGCAGGAACAGCGCATGTTGTTGTCAATGCCAATTTGCCGGAAGATCAGGCCGGATTTCCTGTACGTATTTTAAAAAATGCTATTTCAGAAAACGTACCTTTTAAGGATATGTTGATAACGCCCGAACACTGTCTATTTGTAGAAGGCAAGTTTGTTCCCGCACGTATGTTGGTAAATGGTCGTTCCATTTATTATGATACCACCATAACATCTTATGATTACTATCATATTGAAGCGGAAAAACATTCAGTCATTATGGCAGATGGTATGCTGACTGAAAGTTATCTGGATACAGGAAACCGTCGTAACTTTCGGCAGGTTGGCAAAGTTATCAAAATTGGTGGAAAACAGAAAAACTGGCATAAAGATGCCGCTGCACCGTTGGGTGTTCAGCGTGATTTTGTTGAACCAATTTTTCAAAAAATTAAAGAAAGAGCAAAAGATCTGGGAATTGAGAATCGCACAGCACCAAAAACCCTTATTGAAGACCCAGACCTCAAGTTGATTACAAACAGTGGGGCAACTATTTACCCATTCAAGAAATCAAAGAACATTTACAGCTTCATGCTTCCCGCAGGTGTGAAGAGTGTGCGCGTGGTATCTCGCTCCAGTCGCCCATGTGACACTATCGGACCATTTGTGGATGACCGTCGCCAAATGGGTGTTGCTGTTGGCAAAATCCATTTTGGCTCTATTCGGGTGTCACAGCAGGTTCAGGAGCATCTGGCGCCATCCAAGCCAGAAGGGTGGCATGATATGGGCTGGCAAGATTGTGCATGGACAGATGGCAATGCCTTTTTGCCACTGCATAACATCGTAACAAGCAAAATGGGTATTCTCAGCCTGGAAGTCCGAGCAACTGGCCCCTATGTTGCGCAGGCCGACCAACAGGAATATGTCGCGCTGTCAGCATAGTTTTTGCTGTCGGGGGCTACGGAATAGAAAAAGCCCCAACATCTGTAAAAAGATGTTGGGGCTTATAATAAAATCCCGTTAGAAAATAGGTAGCTCTTTAAGCTTCCAGACCACCATCTACCGGAATGGCCGCACCCGTAATGTATTCAGCCTGTGGGCTGGCAAGGAAGGCAACAGTAGAGGCAATGTCTGCCACTGTGCCGTAAGCACCGGTTGCTACAAAGCTGCTGATCAGTTTTGCAACTTCACCTTCTGCCGGGTTCATGTCCGTATCAATCGGGCCGGGTTCCACCACATTGGCTGTAATGCCTTTTGGCCCCAGATCACGCGCAACGCCTTTGGCAAAGCCGCGTAGTGCCGCTTTGGTGGTGGCATAAAGGGAAATGCCGGGGAAGGGCGCACGCGCACCAAAAGCAGAACCGATAAAGATAAGGCGGCCGCCTTTTTGCATGTGCTTTGTGGCTTCTGCTGTTTCAATCATAACAGCGCGCACATTCAGGTTGAGAACTTTTTCAATATCTTCAACGCTGGTTTCGTTAATCGGGCCATAAGGAAACATGCCCGCATTGCACACCAGTGCATCAATCCGGCCAAAATCTGCAATGGTTTTGGCAATAACAGCCTTGTTGCCTTCTACCGTAGCGCCATTGGCTTTGATTGTAACGGCCTTGCGGCCCAGTGCGCGCACTTTCTGGGCAACCTTTTCGGCTGCATCTGCGCTGTTGGCGTAAGAAAGGGCAATGTCGTAGCCATCTTTTGCCAGTGCCTCAACAATAGCGGCACCAATGCCTCGGCTTCCGCCGGTTACAAGCGCAACACGGTTGCTCATAGTGTTTAACCTTTCTTCTATTTTGCGTGGGCAGGGCGTCGTTTAGGCAGCGTTCAGGTCCAGCATCAGCCGGATATTCTGCAACGCAGCACCAGATGCCCCTTTGCCCAGATTATCCAAACGGGCCGTAAGCAGTGCCTGCCGGTTCTGGGTATTGGCATGCACGCGCAGTTCCATTCTGTCGCTTCCCGCAAGGGCTTCGGCAGAAAGTTTTGGCTCTGCGGCCAGCACACGCACATGGTCTTGCCCTGCGTAGCGTTTTTCCAGAATGTTGTGCAGGTCTTCCCCGCTCACGTTTCCGTTCAGATCATCCAGATGCAGTGGGATGGACACAATCATGCCGCGCGCAAAGTGCCCAACAGAAGGCACAAAAACCGGCCTGCGCTTAAGGCCCGCGTGTTGATGAATTTCGGGCACGTGCTTGTGCTCAAGCTTCAGGCCATACAGTTCAAATGCAGGGCCACCATCGCGCTCATGCGCTTCTATCATGCTGCGGCCACCGCCTGAGTATCCGCTAATGGCGTTAATACACACCGGGTAGCGCGCATCCATCACACCGGCATCTACCAGCGGGCGCAACAGGGCAATGGCGCCTGTGGGGTAACAGCCGGGGTTGGCTACGCGAGGGGCAATGGCAATGGCTTCAGCCTGTCCCGCTTCCAGTTCGGGAAAGCCATAAACCCAGCCGGGTGCCGTGCGGAAAGCCGTGCTGGCATCCAGAATGCGAGGGGCGGCATCGCCTAGTTCTGCGGCCATTTCAACAGCTTCGCGGGAGGCATCATCAGGTAGACACAGCACAACCAGATCGGCCGCCTGCATGGCTTCCTTACGGGCAGCAGGGTCCTTGCGGTGTGCATGATCTACGGAATGGAGCGTAACAGGCAAAGGGGCAAGGCGTTCGCGAATTTCAAGCCCTGTTGTGCCAGCTTCACCATCAATAAAGACTACGGGTTTCTGTGTCATGCCTTACCTCATTCTGGTTCTGGCGGCAGATTAGGCTTTCTGGGTGCTGCCGCATAGACGGCGCGGCTGTTTATGGCAAAATGCCACCATATCTTTTTGCACCGGGTAGCGGTGTATGTATGCAAACCAAAGGCAGAAACAAGCATGACCACTTCTCCCGCATCCAGCCAACCAACAAAAAGCGTACAACAGGGCAACAGCCAGCAGGCAGCGTACGAACTGCAACGTCTGCTGGCCCTTATGGCCCGTTTACGAGACCCCAAGGAAGGCTGCCCGTGGGACAGAGAGCAAACGCACGAAACCATAGCGCCCTACGCCATTGAAGAAGCGTATGAAGTGCTGGATGCCATTCAGAAAAAGGATTGGAATGCGTTTCCCGATGAATTGGGAGACCTGCTGCTACAGGTTGTATATCAGGCCCAGCTTGCGCAGGAAGAAGGGCGGTTTGATTTTGCAACCGTAGCCCGCATGATTACGGAAAAGATGATCCGCCGCCACCCCCATGTGGTGTTTGGTGCCGATGTGCTGGAAGACCATGCCGTAGCGGATACGCGGCAACCAAAGCAGGATATTGCCAGCCAATGGGAGACGTTGAAGGAGCAGGAACGGCAACGTAATGCCGGGCAAACTGGTAAAGGGGCAGCAATACCGGGTGCCTTGGCGGGTGTGCCGCCAGCATTGCCTGCATTATTGCGTGCTTCCAAACTGGCGGCGCGGGCTGCACGTGTGGGGTTTGACTGGCCAGATATTTCTGGCGTGGTGGCCAAGGTTCATGAAGAGATTGAAGAGTTTTCTGTTGAACTGGAGGCCGGCAACCGTGAGCGCATGCAGGATGAGCTGGGTGATGTTCTGTTTTCTATTGCCAGTTTGGCACGGCGGCTGAATCTGGACCCAGAAGCCTGCTTGCGCCAGGCGTGTGACAAATTCACCCGCAGGTTTGAAGGAGTAGAGGCAGTTTTGGCAGAACAGGGACTTTCCATGTCTGACCAAAGCGTGGAAATGCTTGATGGTATTTGGAAGGATGTCAAAAAAGCAGAAAGCAAAAAGTAACGCCAGCCGCAAAACCTGGGCCTATTTATAAAATAGGGCAGGCTGTTATAGCCTGCCCATGTATGAAGGATAATTAGTCTGTCAGGCTTTGGCCTTTTTTTGTAAGATCGCTGCACAGCTTTACGCGTTTGGAAAGCTCAAGAGTGGCAATATCAAAAGGTTTGGATGTACTGTTTTGCAGCAACCCTTGCCCCCCTAAAGAATATCCCTGATCGTTTCGCACATCGGGACGCTTGGAAAGATTGCGAGCTACACTGCGTGGTGTTGTGCCAGAGGCATAATTTTTATGCACGCAATAGGAAAGCAGCCCAGCCACATTGCCGGTGCTTGCATTTTCTATTGATGGCAGACCACCCTCTCCCAAAACGCCGGGGGTGGCTATGGTAGAGGTGCCAGAAACATTCCCCACAACCTGTGCGCCATTAGTAGGGGCAGAAGCCGGATGGGCCGGATCTGTTACCGGAAGGGCATCTGCAGGAGCTGTTGGGAATGTGGTGCCTGCTGGAAGGGGGGAAGACGTGTTTTGTGCGTGCGCCATACCTGCGGCGCTTAGCCCCAGAATACAGCTTGCCGCCATTATTGTTTTTTTGGTGGAGAACATTTAGATGGCCCTTTCAAAATTTTCCATACAACAGGTCTTATTCAAAAAGTGCCGCTATTTTTTGTAATAAAAACGCAATAGCGGGTTCTGCCTACTAGAATGCGCCAGAGCGGGAAAAGTTCTGTTCTACTGTAATCGGTCAGATCTTGTTGGGATATTTTGTAAAACAGTTTTTGAAAAGCTTGTTTTATAAAAAGGAAAGGCCCGGCAGAACCGGGCCTTTTTGAAACATATAAATATTTTGTGAAGCGATGCTTTAGGCCTTGGGGGCTTCTGGCTGTGTGCCCTGCGCCAGATATTCCATCAGGCGGCGAGAAAAGGCATTTACATCCTTGGGTGTATCGCCATTCTGGATGCTGGCAACATCCAGCAGAATATGGGCCAAGGCATCCACTTTTTCACCAGCTTTTACCTTTTGTGCCAGCGTATGCACGATAGGATGTGCCGGGTTAAGTTCCAGAATAGGTGCGGCTTCTGGCATGTTCTGTCCGCTACGCTGCAGCAGTTTGCGCAGTTGCAGATCTGGCCCACCTTCTGGAGCACTCAACACCATTGCGCTGGAAACCAGACGGTCTGTTGCGCATACGTCTGAAACATCTTCGCCCAGTGCTTCTTTCAGGGCAGGAATCAGGGCTTCCATGTCTGCCTTTTCGGCAGATGTTTCTTCTGGTGCGCCAAATTTTTCCAGATCAGTCATGCCCTGAGCCACGTTGCGCAGGGCTTTGCCCTCATACGTGCCCAGACGCTCTGGCCAGAAGGAATCAACCGGGTCAGACAGCAGCAGCACTTCTACACCGCGTGCCTTGAAGCCTTCAATCTGCGGAGATGCCGCCAGCACTTCTGCGCTATCACCGGTTACGTAGTAAATGGCATCCTGTTCCGGCTTCATGCGGCTGATATAGTCATCCAGAGATGTCAGACCATCTACAGCGCTGGAGCGGAAACGGCTGAGTGCGGCAACCTCCGTGCGGTGTGTGGGGTCATCCCACATGCCTTCTTTCAGCACCGGGCCAAAGTTTTCCCAAAATGCAGCGTAGCTTTCGGCATCCTTGGCGCGGGTTTTCAACTCACCCATCACCTTGCTGGTAACAGCCTTGCGAATACGGGCCAGCACGGGGGTAGCCTGCAACATTTCGCGCGAGACGTTAAGCGGCAGATCTTCCGTATCTACAACGCCCTGCACAAAGCGCAGCCACGGCGGTAGGATTTCGGCTTCATCAGTAATAAACATGCGGCGCACATGCAGGCGCAGCTTGCTTTCACGCGTTTGTTCCGCAAATTCAAAAGGCCGCATGGAAGGGATAAACAGCAGGGCTGCAAATTCAATGGTGCCTTCTGCGCGCCAGTGCAGCGTATCCCACGGTTTATCGAAGTTGTGGGTTAGATGGCGGTAGAATTCTTCAAGCTGTTCTTCTGTAATTTCACTTTTGGGTTTTAGCCAAAGTGCTTTACCTTCATTGGCTGTTTCTTCCTTACCGTCATGCAGGATCGTGACAGGCCATGCAATGTTGTCCGACCATTTGCGAATAATGGTTTGCAGACGGGTAGGGTCCAGAAACTCTTCAGCATCAGACTTGATGTGCAGGGTAATATCCGTGCCCGGCTTATCACGCGTGGCAGGTTCTAGTGTGTAAGATCCACGCCCATCGGAAGTCCAGCGCCATGCTTCATCTGATCCAGCTCGGCGGGACACAACATCCACTTTATCTGCCACCATGAAGGCCGCGTAAAAGCCTACACCAAACTGGCCAATCAGGCTGGGGCGATCTTCCGGTTTGGCATTTTCAAGCTGCTGGCCAAAGGCACGGGTGCCAGAGCGTGCAATGGTGCCAAGGTTGTTAATAAGTTCTTCCTTGGTCATGCCCGAACCATCATCGGTAATGGTCAGCAGGCGTGCGTCTTTATCCGGGTTGATATGAATTTTGGCATCTTCTGGCAGGGCGCGGGCGCCATCTGTCAGGGCTTCAAAGCGTCTGCGGTCTGTGGCGTCTGCCGCGTTGGCCACGAGTTCGCGCAGGAAAATTTCTCTTTCAGAATAGAGAGAGTGGACAACCAGATCCAGCATCCGCCCAACTTCTGCACTAAACTCCCGCGTTTCGGCATTGGGTGTGGTGTTCTGGGTTGTTTCTGTCATGTTCACGTCCTGTAATGCATTGTTTGCTTTTATGTGATTATCAGATGTGGTGGTGACGCCGCGTTTTCAATATCCACCCCTTTAGATAATACGCATGCTTCTTTTCTATAAACCGTGGGAAGCGGGAAAGAGTTTCAGAAGCTTTTCTGTAAGTGTCGCCAGCGCGTTAGATAGCGGTGCAAAGCCTGCGTGGCAGATATGGGTTTCTTCATCCATATATAGGCTTCTGCGCATTTCAATTTGCAGGGCATGTAGGTTGTGCTGCGGTCTGCCGTAATGGCGGGTGATATACCCGCCAGCATAAGGCTGGTTGCGCGTGGTGCGGAAGCCCAGGCTCTGCAAGGTCTGTTCGGCTGTGCTGATAATATCTGGGTGGCATGTGGTGCCGTGAGCATCGCCTAGCACAAAGTCTGGGCTTGCCGCTTCTGGCACATCGGGCATGGAGTGTAAGTCCAGCAGCAGGCAGAAGCCGTGCGTCTTACGTGTTTTATCCAGCATATCGGCCAGCATGGCATGGTAAGGCATCCAGTAATGGCGGATGCGCAGGGCGGCTTCCATAAAAGGTAGGCGATGCCAGTAAATGGGTTTTCTGTTGCCCACAATACGCGGAATGGAGCCCAGCCCAGCGAGGCCACGTTCTGTGGGACGTACAAAAGCAGGAATGGGGCCTTGGAACATGCGTGTATCCAGATCCCACGCACCACGGTTTACATCACAAAACACGCGGGGGAAGGTGGCATGTAGCAAGGCTGGCCCTAAGGCATGTGCCTGCTCTGCCAAAAGGTGAATATGGCTATCCTCCCCACTGCGTAAAACGGAAAGAGGCTGGCGGGAGTTTTGCACAAAGGCTTCTGGGTAAAATTGCCCGGAATGCGGAGATGCCAGTACAATAGGCGCACCCACAGCCCCCAGCACCTCAAACGGAGCAGGCGCAATGGCCCGGCTTGCCTGATCTGGCAAGTCTGCCTCTGATGTGTTTTCCAGCAAACGTGCCAAATGGCGAGGCAGCAGGGAATGGGCAAGATTTTTCATGTTGCTGGTATTCTAAGGGGTTGCGTTTGCCACGCAAGAAGGATAAAAGGCGGCCCACGGTTACGGATGGGCGCATAGCTCAGCGGTAGAGCACTACCTTGACATGGTAGGGGTCACAGGTTCAATCCCTGTTGCGCCCACCATCCCTAACCGGTAGTTTTCTGCGGATTTTAAGTATTTCTCTCCCTGAAAAATCTATCCATGTAGTGCCATTAAGCGGCATCAATTTGCATTATTTGGCACCTATATCCGTGCCAGATCCGTGCCGCTCAGACAGTCCCCACCAAGCGCGAATCTCTTCGCGATATGCATCAGGCATTTTCTTCGCATAGCGTGCCACGATGCCCATAGTCGCCCATCCGCCATCCTCTTTGAGCGCCAGAATGTCGCGATACAGACAATAGTGCCACGAAGCCCATGTATGACGTAAATCATGAGGCGTGACGTCAGGAACAAAGACGGTCTTTTCTTTTATTGATCCCTTTGGAGTCCAGACTCGCATATGTGTCAGGTTGTGAGACGTCATTGGCGTAATCAAGGATTTCGTCGACCTGTTTCATGATGTCACGACCAGCCGGTTTGATATAGTCTTGATTACGTGACGCGGGATGTTTTTCAAGCCATGAGATGATGCATTGGGCGGGAGCGATGCCGCCCAGAACACGCTGCGGGCGATGATTGTAGGCGAAACAGAAGCCTCTGAGCAGAATTTCCAGATCTTCATGGTTTGAGACACAGACCTGCAGTACTTCTGTAGCGACACGGCCATTGAAGCGTTCCACCATTCCATTGGTCTGAGGGGAGTAAGCCTTGGTCCGGCGTCGGTCGATTCCCATGTCATGACAGGCTTTTTCGAAGGCGTCCGCTGTAAAGCAGGAGCCACGATCGGTCAGGATATGGGTGATCCGGAAAGGAAAGGCCGATTTGACGGCATTGAGGAAATCAACGGAATTATCCGCATTTTCCGCGTCATAAACAGCCAGGTGCACTGAACGGGAACAGCGATCGATGGCGACATACAGAAAACGTTTCCGCCGGTCCCCATCTGCTGTCTGTAATTTTGGCAGATGTTTCACATCGATATGGACATAACCGGGATCGTAATCGCGGAACTTTCCCTGTCCCCGAACTGGTCCGGCCTTTGGAACAGGAGGCAGCCTGTTCAATCCGGCGTCTTTCAGTATCCGCCAGATATTGTCCCGGTTCAGATGCGGCAGGAAATGCCGTAAGACAAAGGTCAGATCATCCAGACCAAAACCGGTAGAACGCCGAAGCTGACAGACAATGGCGCGCTCCTCCTCCGAGGCTTTCCAGGCCAGCCTCCAGGGACGGCTGCTGCGGTCCTGACAGGCGTCCGAACCACGCCTGCGCCACTTGCGGACTGTTTCATCGCTGATCCCGTAGCGTCTGGCGAGCACGGATGTCGGTTCTGACGAACGAGCTATCTCAGCCCGGACAGCCGGTGTCGTGCGTGCCTGTGGGTGGATCTGAAGCATCATTCGGTCTCCCTGCAAACGGAAGAAAACAACGAAGCATAACGCGGTATCGCCCACGCTACATCATCCCAATGACGTCTCACAACCTGACACATATGTCCGGGCAATCCGGCCTTTCTGCATGCGACAGACCAAGCCGCTTTTATCTGGCCGCCGCTTACTCTTCCTTTGTCTGCATATCCTCTTTCAATCCCCCGCTTATAGCGCGGACGGAACACCGGCCCATCTCTATCGGGTAGTGAGCGCAAGGCTTCGATAACGCGCGGCACAAGGCCAACATGCCGTTCATTCCCCTGCTTTTGCCAGACCACAGCACTGGCGCCTCGGATATCTACATATCGCCAATCAAGCTCAATTGCTTCGGACATGCGGCAACCGGTGCCAATCAAGAAAATCAGTAATGGTCTGATATGAGGCGATGCCGATTCCACAAGGCGCGTGGCTTCTTCGGGCCTCAAGAATATGGAGCGTGTTTTGGGTATGGACGGGCCCTTAAAAGCAGGTCTGTCGCACCATTGGCGGACGGCGGCAAATTCAAGGACTGCCTTGAGAGGGGTTAGCACACCCCTCACTTTTGTTGCCGGCGCAGCATTATCCCCATCGCGGAGCAAGTATCGGTATGACTGGTCAACCGTTTCTTGCGTAATAGTGGAGAGCTTCATGCGCCCGAAGTGCATTAAAAGGCGCATGAGATAGTCTTTTGTGGTGTCCGATCTTTCTTCCGCTTTGAGATATGCCTCTACTGCGCTGGAGAAGGTGACGACTGCACGGGCGCCAAAGACACTCGCCGTCCAGAGTTCGCTCTCCCGTTTGGCGCGGTACGCTTCCGCTTGCTTCGGGTCAGAAGTTCCTGTGCTCTCAAAAATGCTTTTTCCGCAGACGGTTCCACGGACGTAGAGATATTCACGGCCTTTGCGACTGATGATTTTGAGCGACATTCCAAGCTATCTAACAGACGTTTAAAATCGTCATTGCGAAACACAAATTTTCTTCCCCAACGCCTATGGGTTGGGCCGCCCGCATATATCGGGGTTTCATTCAGATGTTTCCGAAGGGACTTTTCTTTTACTGTTCCGCGCAAGCGCAGCAACACATCCTTCAGCGTCATAAGATCAGGTAGCGTCTCTCCCATTCCCGCCCTCCATAGCTGCGTCAATGGCGGCGCGTATTTCTTTGGGATCTGTGACACCAGATCTTGAGAAAAACATGATCTGCCAAATTAGGGGTTCGCCATGACGGCCCCCAATGCTTGACACACATTCAGCCAACCACTCCAACCGCCGCGTATCAGCCGCACATTCTGCCCGTGCGCGTTCTTCGGCTTCACTAATAGCGGCGGCAAGCATCATCCGGAGATTATCGGGCGTGTAATCTTCGTGGCACAAATAGGCAGAATTAACCTGCACCATTTCTTCAATTTGTTCCTCTCTCGCCCTCATGCCGCGGCCCCTAGATTGCGGATTGCTTTGGCACATTCAGAGGCTGCGCACATACGCTCATCGTAA
This sequence comes from Acetobacter sp. A11-2, assembly GCF_040208445.1. Classification (NCBI taxonomy): domain Bacteria; kingdom Pseudomonadati; phylum Pseudomonadota; class Alphaproteobacteria; order Acetobacterales; family Acetobacteraceae; genus Acetobacter; species Acetobacter sp. A11-2. The sequence goes on along the minus strand of NZ_CP157843.1, from coordinate 2,494,765 downwards.
TAAACGCGGTCATCATCGTTATCCGCGAGTTCGCGCTCATCATAATATTCGTCGCTGATTTCTTGTGCTTTCTTCGCTGCACGCTCCCGTTCCGCCGCCAGCATTTCGTTTATCTGCGTGGGGGTGAGGACGGGGCCGTGGTATTCCCAGGCCTTGGTGTATTTCCATCTATGTGCCCAGACTTCAGTGGATGTGAAATACCCTTGGGCTTTGCTGCACCAATAAAAAGGACGTGGACCGCTGCCGTTGCCTATGTGTATCCAATGCCATCCATCCCGCTCTGGAAACATAGGCACGCCGGGGCGCTTTGGGTCGGGCCAGTTTTGGGTGGTCATACTTCTACCTTTTCAAATCGGCCATCAAAAAATTCAGTGGAAGGGCGAACCCAAATGCGACCATCATCCATGCTCATATAGACGATGCATTCGGTCATATCGTGAGGCCCTTCGATTTGAAGGGTTCCTTTTCCCATCACCATATATTGCGTGCCCCGCTTTTTATGCCGGTATATGTCTTCCCTCACGCCTTCTCTCCTGCGCGGGTGTTCCGTGCGGAAAAAGCTGGCATCCCAGATTCCGTGACAAAATGGCTTGGCAATTCATCATACTGGCAAAGGGGTGTGTCTTTTTCTGATGTACGCCCACAAGCGTGGCAACCAAAATTACCTCTGCATAATGGCCTTTGAAAAAAACCATCTTTGCAAACATGCCCATCAGGCTGGTAAGACCGACACGGCTTCAATTCCTCGCTCATGCTTCCTGGCCTTTCAGGGCTGCCTCAAGCAAATAAGCAGCCTTCATTGGGTTTCCATTGGCAATGCTTATGCGCGCGCCGGTCACTATCTCGTTCAACTGCGAAATAACCGCATCCGCATCGGCCTTCATAACCACGGCCCCAGATACGCCAGCGTTTGGCTCTGCTCGTAACTGCGTTGTATTGATGCCGCTGGTTGGGTCGCGTAGGGCGTCTGCCACCAGTGGGTTGATGTAGCCAACTATGGGAAGGGGATGGGTCATAGTGCATACCCCACACCTGTAAGAGCCTGATAAGGGCACTCAAAAAACAGTTTGCCATCTACCCAAACGCAAGCGCGAGTGCGCATACAATATTCACCGTTAACGTCATGCTGCAAGGTAATGCGCTCAACTATAGGCCATTCGCTTTTTGGCTTGCATGCAACGTAGCTAGGTTCCCCAACCTTAAAAAATGGACTGTCTCCGTCCGCATCAGGTGTGCCAGTTATATAGAGGCACTCTTTTACTTCATAATCGGCCATTGCAGATTTATCGGTCATTCGCCTTCTCCCGGCAGCACTTCGCGGACGTGTATTACTTCTTTTCTATACTCTGGTGTAAACGCCTGATGCGCTTGTTCTGGGCTTGTGCATGTTATGCGCCCACCAGAATTGCTAAGCGCCATCCAGAATTCACGCGGCTGCGGGACTTCCTCGGCGTTCTTTATATCCAACAGGCAAGCAATAAACCCTTCATTACTTTCGGGCCTGCTAATGAAAGCAAGCTGCCCCAAAACAGCATGAACCACGCACACCTCACCATTGAAGGCATAAGGCCCCTCATGTTCTGGCGTGTAGGGGCCGAGGATTTTTAGTTTCTGGGTCATGCTCCAGTTCCTTCCACATCACGCAGATGGAAGAACAGACGAGCGCAGGCCCGAACGTCTACCATGGCATCGTGCGCGCCTTCGAGTTCTTCATTGAAGAAGTGCTTGATGCATTCTTCCAGTTTCGGTGATTTGGGCTTGTCGATGCCAGCAGCGATCATGCGTGCTGTTGGTGGCAGGTTCACCAGCGGGGCGGCTGCATCCATTGTGCAGAACTTCTCGCCCAGCAGACGCCAGCCACGCGCGACACGCGCAAACATAATGTCGATGATCTGCACATCGAATTTGATATTGTGTGCAACCAGAAGATCGGCCTTTTTGGTCAGATCATAGAAGGCCGCGGCTGCGATCGCTTCACGCACACCGCAACGCTGAGCCATTTCCGTTGTAATACCATGAACCTTTGCTGCCGCTTCCGGTATCGTCCACCCATCAGGATGAACGATCAGGTTCAGGCTTGCGCGTTTTGTGCCATCGTCTTCCGTCAATAGGGCCGCAAGCTGCACGCAATGCGGCTGCCGGTCGGAATTGAGGGGAGTGTACCGGTCGGGGAGGCCTGTAGTCTCCGTATCAAAAAAGAGGATCATGCCGGCGCTCCATCAACAGGAGCTTCGGCAGCTTTCTTGTCCAGTTTCTCGCGGCGATCAGCGATCATATCCTGCACCGCTTCCTGCACTTCTTCACTGATCGGACGGCCTGCTTCTTGGGCACGAGCGATAGTGGTCTGCCATAGGCTCCACTGGCTATCTACACACGCAACATCAGGGCACTTTTCCAAGCGCGTGTGGAATAAGGCGATGTGGTCAACCGGTGGCGCAACACGCTGCTGTGCTGCCATGGCCCTTGCTTACCAAAGAGGTTCGCGCGTTTAGCGTCTGCAATACTGAAATCGCCTGTTACTTCATCACCATCTATCCGCTTGGCAACGCATACAGCGCGAAGGTTGTCGCCTTCTCCTTCAAAGTATTCTTTAACCGATGCGCATTTACCGGATCCACGCACAAGCGCCAGCATGGCATCACCCCAAACGCTGGGGCGTCCGTTGATCACGGCAATGTTCTGGATAGCCTGCATTGGTGCCAGGCCAAGTTCAGAACCCATCTGCACAGCGATCATGATATTTTCTGGCTTACCCTTGTAGTCCTTGGGCATCAGATCTGAGTTCGCTGCCATTTTTGAAAACGTAAACAGCTCATTGAATGTGCTGATCTGCAAAACGGGGGCATGTGCTGTCAGTGCATTACTCATTTCAACCATCCTTCCGGGCGCTAACAACCAAAATGGGAGCGCCGCCATTGCTCATTGTGACGCCGGGCAAATCTTGCTTCCGGGCCAGTTTCTTCATTTCTGTGGTTTGGAACTTATCCGGCTGTGGCTTCCAAAGTTCGGGATGGGCGGTTTGAAGCGCCTTTTCATCCGTGACCATTGGCTCTGGCAACCGCTCACGCAGGCTGGCCTTCCAGTTGTCAGACTGAAAACCTGTTACGCCGTCCTGCTGCATCGTCTTTGCGAGTTCTGACCGCAGAAGCTCTGCTGCCATCTTTGCCTTGCGCACTAGATCCTCAGCCGCACCAATAGCCTCAAGGGCGCAGGAGTCTGTATTGGCCCCATCTGCTCTGGAGGCGATGATCTGATTGTTCCACGCCTGCATAGCCTCACGCATGTAATCAGCGTGTGCTCTATTGAGGGTTGCGAGAACGGCATCCATCACGCAGCCTCCAGCACGCGATCAGCAATGACCGGACCCGTATCAGTTCCCAGCATAGCTGTGAGCCAATTCACTTGCGTCCTGATCTTTACTTGTGCATCCAGCAGATTACTCCATTTCTCACCAAGGGCAGGGACATGCTTCATTTCGCCCATGATGATCTGCTCTGCTGCTTGTAGGTTGGTAATGACGCGCTGGGCTTCGTTGTGGGAGAGGGTGATCATGCCGCACACTCCGCAACTTTGCGCCTGTCGTCATTATGCGACAGGGCGGCAGACTTAATGCTTTCCTTCCGCTTTTCGCGCAGTTCACGCACAGCGCAGACCATATCACCGATAGCTTCTTCGGAATAATCAATCATCGTGTCTGCAAAAGCACGGTCTGAAAATTCATCCCGCTGCATGCGCATGATGATCTGGCAGTGTTGATATATTGCCGCTTCATATTCGCGGATTTCACGCGCTACATGCTCCGGCACATCATCCGTATTAAACATGCCATCACGCACGGCGTTTGCGTACGCCTTGTTTGTGTAAGCCATTTTCTACTCCTAGCGTGGAGAAACATTCAGCCAATGCGGCCATGCAACCCGCTGCGGACAGCGGGAAACATTGCGGCATTAGGGTTCTGGATTTTCGCCCCTGGCTTTTGCTAAAGCGGTGCGAGCTAGACTTTCAGAATTTCCTATCCATGAAGAAAATCTCCCTTGCTCGCTCAATGAATCCCAATCCGCAACATCGCCATTTTGATGCAAACCAGATACACCTTCGCTGTTTTCTTTAAGATCTTGAATGTCATGGAGTAGGCGATCTAAAGCCTCATAAAGCTCAGGCGCCGTGGCAATCAGACGAGCGTTGGCTTCCATAACAGGTCATGTTTCAGACTGGTTATAATCACCGCAAATTTGTGCAACTTCATTGCCGTCAGCCGTTGCAACTAGCGTGTCATCTACAGGTCCAACTTTCCATGGGCCGGGTGTGAACTTCGTTGCCATCACGCACCCACCATCAGCGCGATAACGCCAGCAAAGGTCATGTCGATATATTCAACAAACCGCAGGCCAGTATCCGTGCAAAGCAGACAGAAAACAGCCACGTAGAAAAACACAGCCAGACAGAACAACTGCCCCAGCGCCGTAAACTGCAACCAGTCGCACACATCCCGCGCACCGCTTCCGATGCGTTCTGGCCATTCTTTGTTTTGGAGAGTGTTCATTTGCTTTACCCTCAGTGCTGGCCAGATATTTTAACGAGGCGCGTAATGCCTTTTGGTGTGAAAAACACCTGCGGGCTAAAGCGCTCATCGCCGTCACGGTCGCGGTATGGGTGAAACTTTACGTAGCAATATCCAGCCTTCACCTTGTCAGAATAGGCATTCCATTTTCCGTTCTGCTTAAAGATGAATCCGTTTGCATGCGCTGCACGCGTGAACTGGTTGAGCTGCATATTTGCGGCTTTGGCTGACAGGTTCAGCGTGTAGAGGCCATCACTGTCTGCGATCTTTCTGGCGACCTCAGCTTGAGGTGCAAGAATAGCGTTTTCCTGTTTAAGCTCTTCAACCTGTCGTGCTGTGATCTGGAACGCCCGTGCGACAATTTCCTGTTCGCTTAGTGCGGGTGCAGCGATCTGGCCCGTTACCAGTGCGTCAAAAGCGCGAATGACAGTGAGGTGGAAGGCGGGGCTAATCCACATTGCGTAGGCATATACCAGCTCTTTGCAGGCGTAGGTGCCGTTGTTAATGCCATCATTCGTTTTCGAGAGGGGGGTCTGCAAATTTGCAGAGGCCCTAATTTCTTTAACAAGATATTGAGTTTGGGAATTACGAACCCAAAACGCAGGTTGCTTAGATTTATCGCTACCGGCTGCCTTATGGCAGTCGTTCAGGCAGAACCGGCCTTCCGCATCCTGCCGTATCTTCGTTCCGAGAATTGAGAGAGAAGCGTTCATCGCCCATCACCTTTCGTTCGTGATGGGTGGATGTAAGTATTACTTACCAATCATGTAAAGGGAAAAGTAAGTAAAACTTACATGCTCTGCAAAAAAATGCCCCGCTTCATATTGGAGCGGGGCATCAAGAATGATTTAATTTAAAGTTAGGTTGCTAATCATTTATAGGCTTCGTGTTATTGTGATTAAAACATAATCCATCAGCATTATATGTCGATGTTGTCGTGTAGTTTGACGTCAATGTGAATTTTTTAAATCTGAAACATGTTTCTCTTTGGTATTTATGTTTAAAAATGTCTTCATATTTTGCTTTTACCAAAACGTAAAAATATTCTGTATTAATAATTTGATTCCATTTTAAATGAGGAGTTAAGGAAAATGAACTTCCTCTCGGGATATCGTCGCGGATTTCTTCTGTGGTTACCGTCCGTTATGCAAGAGTTTTCTGACCAATATTGACGTGTGATCGTGTGCGGTCTTCTGTAAGGCCTGTTGATGTGGCCTTTCAGAAGCCACTGGCCGGTATGGTGATCAGCGGATCAGATCCAAATCTCACAGGCGTGCTTTAAAGCACAGAGAAATCCACTGGTTTTTCCGATCCGGATCAAACGATCATGCGCCCATTCAGGTCATCGCCCTCTCACACCCCTACCGGTTCCATCCGCGGGAGCCGAGCCATCGCTCAGGCTGCCAGGGACAGGGCCGGATCCCGATAATCCTCCTGTTTTGTTGCCATGGCCCAGATGGCTCGTGCCATCCTGTTGGCCAGCGCAATGGCTACCAGCATACGGGGCTTGCGGGCCAGCATCCGTGCCAGCCAGCTTCCCGGTGCAGGGGCCTTACGGCTGGCCCAGTTCACCTGGGTCATGGCGCCCATGATGAGAAGCCTGCGGATATCAGCCTGCCCGGCTTTTGATATCTTCCCCAGCCTTTCCTTTCCGCCAGATGAGAACTGACGGGGCACCAGCCCCAGCCACGCAGCAAAGTCGCGCCCGCGCCGGAAGCTCTGCAGGTCAGGCGCAAAAGCTTCAATCGCAAGAGCGGTCAGAGGACCCACTCCAGGCATGCTCTGCAATCTGCAGGTGTTTTCACTTTCCTGGGCAAGCATCCTGATCTTCTTTGTTCTGACATCAATCCGCACACTCTGCTCCGAAATCTGTCGCAGCAGATCAAGGCATTCCTGCTTCACAGCCTCTGGCAGAACCGCCTCATCCAGCATGGTTTCAATGTGTCTGATATGCGCAATCCCCTGTGGCACGACGAGACCGAATTCATACAGAACGGCACGCAGGGCATTCACCAGTTCCGTGCGCTGGTGCACCAGACGCTGCCGGGCCCGGAAAAGAACGCCACGCGCCTGCTGCGCTTCAGTGCGTGGTTCGACAAAGCGCATTTCCGGCTGCCGGGCCGCAATGACGATCGCTTCCGCATCAGCAGCATCGTTCTTCTGGCGCTTCACGAAAGGCTTCACATACTGCGGAGCGATCAGTCTGACCTCGTGACCAGCTCCTGCCAGTTCGCGAGCCCAGTGATGCGCGCTCCCGCACGCTTCAAGAACGACCAGAGCAGGCGGCTGCGTGGCCATGAACTGCATAAACTGCTGACGACGCAGCTTTTTGCGAAACATCACCTCGCCCGCACGCGAAGCTCCATGAACCTGGAAAATGTTCTTTGCCAGATCAACGCCTATCACTGTATCCTTCATCTGCCGTCCTTTCGCGCAGTCGTTTCTTCCAACGACCATTCTGGCACATTGCGATGCCGTGCGGGGAGGACGGCAACCACCCCATCTCACACTTGAGGAAATTTCGGGTCATTTTGTAGAATTCAGTCATCCCACAGGAGCCCGATCTGGAATATTGACGATATTCTGCTTCTGGCGGCGGGTTCTGAACGCAGTGAGGGTGTCACGGCCTGAGAAGGCAGTGTTGGTGGAAGCTATGTGGTCTGTGCACTGTCTGTTTCTTCAGATGGCCTGCCGGAGCCTTCGCAATCGTGCATGAGCGAGGGCGAATTCATGCTGACAGGGGAACATGTCCGGCATGGACAGGACAATCCGACGGACGCTGAGCGTTACACGTGTCGCGATTTTGAGCAGCCGTGCGCGCATGGTGCCACAGGTCGCCGTCTCCAGGCTGGTCTGGCCAAGGGCCAGTCTTTGCAGAGCGGTCAGCAGGACATAGGCTGCGGCCGAGAACCACAGCCGGAGCTGGTTGGCCCGGATGGTGTGGGACGAGGTCCTGTCTGAGAACAGATCCATCTGGCATTCCTTGATGCGGTTTTCCATATCCCCGCGTGCGCAGTAAATCTGTTCGTAGAGATGGCGGGGGTCGGACATTCCCTGCGGTAGCGTGGTGACAATGTAGCGATGATAGCGGTTGCCGTGGCGCCATTCGGCCTTGGCCACGACCCGCCTGCGGCGCGTCCAGCTGTCCTTTGTGATCCAGTCAAAGGAGGCAAAGCCGCGCGCAGCTCTGCCTGTCGTGGCGGCTTCGTCACGAACCTCAGCGGACAAAGAGGCAATCCGGTCATACAGGCGGGTGTTGCCTGCAAGCCCGAACAGGAAGTCAACGTGGTTGTCTTCGCACCATGTCATCAGACTGTCCCGGGCGAAACCGCTGTCCCCACGCACCAGGATACGCACCCGAGGCCAACGGCTCCTGATCTGCTCCACGATCCGGCGGATGTCTGCCAGTGCTTCCTTCCCCGGGTCCCTGTCTGCCGTGCGCAGGGTGGCGCTCAGGAGATGGTCTCCGCAGAAGATGTATAACGGCAGATAGCAGTTATGGCCGTAATACCCATGAAAGGCCCGGCCTTCCTGATGGCCATGGATACGGTCATCGGTGGCATCCACATCCAGAACGATCCGGGCGGGTGCGCGCTCATGCTGGTCCATGAAGAGCGTCACGAACAGGGTAGCCAGGGCCTCATGATCAGCAATGATGCGGCAGTAACGATCTGCCTTGTGGCCACTGCGCTCCAGCCGGTTCAGCGTGGATTTTCCTGCCAGTGCTGCGCAGTTTGCCCGGCCTCCTGACAGACGGCCCGAGGCCAGACCAAAGATCAGGTCATGCCGCAGGGCATCGTGATCATTGAGATCTTCATAGCCCAGTGCCAGGCCCATGATCCGCTGACGGACAAGGTCTTCAACCCGGTATTCCACAAAGCCGGGATGCCGCTTATCGCGAAAACAGGCAGCAAAGCGGCGGCTGAGACCCAGAATGTCATCAGCCTGCTTCACCAGAATGACGCCCCCATCCGAACTCATGCGACCCCCGTCAAAACGGGCCACAACACGCCGTCCACAGGAGGCTGGAAATTCATACGCGCCTGCGCTACACTCTGTCTGCATCGGGTTTTCTTATAGCTTACGAAAATTTCTTTTACACAAAATAGACTTTTTCATAATCTAACCCGATGTACAACCCTTCTGTGAGATTTCCGCGTCGAAATCCAATTGATTATTTACATCAACCTTTGAAAAATCATCAACTAGATTTAGTCTTTCATTGGTAAATTTTTCAGAAACTTCTGTATAAATTAAAGTCGCATCAGATTGACCAACATTATTAACAACAATGGGGATGATGTATATTCCATTTGGAGATATAGGTAGTCCTGGGGATGAAATGTTCATCAATAAGGATGGCATTTGTGAAGCATCAAGAGCTTTCATTGCCGTCTTTGCGCTTTGCTTGGATGCAGATGACGAGCGCAGTGAGCCAATCATTGATCCAAGACTCCATATGCATGAAAAAATTGATATAATGAATGCCCAAAATGCTATTCTTTTTGCTAAGGAATCTTGGACTGGGGGCATAACATGACAACTTGGGTTTGGATTTTCGCCGCTTTGGCAAGTGCAGGAACCGCTGTTTTTGGAAGTGCTACTGCTGTTTATGGTGGATATATTCGTGGCATTTGCGCTGCAATTAGTACTGGCGCGCTGATCGTGTGCGTCTTTATCTTGATCCATAGTGGCTTTTAACTTTCTAGAATAATTGCGTAATTGTTAATGTAATTATTTGTAGAATTTTTAGATCCGCCTCCCAAACCAAACAACACGACCTAAAATTTTGCAGTTTTCCGCCAAAACATCGTAATCTTTAAAGCGTGGGTTTTCCGACCGTATTTTGAGCGTCGGCACATCTTTATCGCGGTCGATTTCAACCCATTTGCAAACCACACCATCTCCATCGAACAAGACAAATATGCCTTCCATGGAGAGATTGGTTTTCCTGCGGTCCACCAGCACCGTGTCGCCATGGCGGAGAAGAGGCTCCATTGATTGCCCTTCAATCTCGACCAGGCAGAGATCTTCTGGAGAAGCGCGTAGCTCTTGGGTTATAAACCCGGCCTCAAAATATCGAGGCGCGCTGAGATATGCTCCATCAATGATACCTCCTCCACCGGCTCCCGCTCTCACATCAAGCGTTGGAACTGGAAGATAATTGGGAGGATGTACCACAGTCATATCGGGCATATCAGAGCGGCATGGAGCTAGGTCTTCTTGATTTGCGATTTTATCCTCAAGATAAGCCCTGACCTGCTCAATGCGGATGGAGCCGGGCAAAGTGCTGCCACTTCGCCATTGACTGACGGCCTGACTGGAAACGCCAAAATGCTTCGCCAACTCAGAATTACTGACATTGGCACGGGCCATAGCATCACGAAGAAAATCACCGAAAGACATGCTTACATTCTACAACGTTGTTGCGCTTACATCGACGTAAGTTTTGCTTGATATAATATGTAACCTGTGCTTACATATTGGCATGGAACACAATCCCATTAAAGCTGCGGTAAGCGCAGCAGGAAGCAAGAGCGCATTAGCTAAAATGCTTGGGGTTACATCTCAGGCAATAAGCCAATGGAAGAACATTCCTCCCGCGCATCTCGAAGCTATCTCGTCTCTTACGAAGAAGGGATTTCATGAACTACGCCCCGACCTGTTCAAGCGTACCCCAGCGCAGGAGGCTACGCGATGAGCAAACCCAAACCATGGACGCCCGAAGAAGACGCGAAACTGGAAACCTTAGCCAATGCAGGCAAAAGCTGGGATGCGATTGCCGGAGTGATCGGACGCTCCAAATCCTCATGCCAGTCGCGAGCATCGTCTCCGAATTCTCCAGTCACATTGAGCGAAGAGGGGATGCGCATCCGTCGCCGCGGAAATCTCACAGAAGGGTTGTACATCGGGTTAGATTATGAAAAAGTCTGTTTTGCACAAAAGAAATTTCCATAATCATCAAGAAAACCCGATGCAGACAGAGTGTAGCGCAGGCGCGTATGAATTTCCAGCCTCCTGTGGACGGCGTGTTGTGGCCCGTTTTGACGGGGGTCGCATGAGTTCGGATGGGGGCGTCATTCTGGTGAAGCAGGCTGATGACATTCTGGGTCTCAGCCGCCGCTTTGCTGCCTGTTTTCGCGATAAGCGGCATCCCGGCTTTGTGGAATACCGGGTTGAAGACCTTGTCCGTCAGCGGATCATGGGCCTGGCACTGGGCTATGAAGATCTCAATGATCACGATGCCCTGCGGCATGACCTGATCTTTGGTCTGGCCTCGGGCCGTCTGTCAGGAGGCCGGGCAAACTGCGCAGCACTGGCAGGAAAATCCACGCTGAACCGGCTGGAGCGCAGTGGCCACAAGGCAGATCGTTACTGCCGCATCATTGCTGATCATGAGGCCCTGGCTACCCTGTTCGTGACGCTCTTCATGGACCAGCATGAGCGCGCACCCGCCCGGATCGTTCTGGATGTGGATGCCACCGATGACCGTATCCATGGCCATCAGGAAGGCCGGGCCTTTCATGGGTATTACGGCCATAACTGCTATCTGCCGTTATACATCTTCTGCGGAGACCATCTCCTGAGCGCCACCCTGCGCACGGCAGACAGGGACCCGGGGAAGGAAGCACTGGCAGACATCCGCCGGATCGTGGAGCAGATCAGGAGCCGTTGGCCTCGGGTGCGTATCCTGGTGCGTGGGGACAGCGGTTTCGCCCGGGACAGTCTGATGACATGGTGCGAAGACAACCACGTTGACTTCCTGTTCGGGCTTGCAGGCAACACCCGCCTGTATGACCGGATTGCCTCTTTGTCCGCTGAGGTTCGTGACGAAGCCGCCACGACAGGCAGAGCTGCGCGCGGCTTTGCCTCCTTTGACTGGATCACAAAGGACAGCTGGACGCGCCGCAGGCGGGTCGTGGCCAAGGCCGAATGGCGCCACGGCAACCGCTATCATCGCTTTATTGTCACCACGCTACCGCAGGGAATGTCCGACCCCCGCCATCTCTACGAACAGATTTACTGCGCACGCGGGGATATGGAAAACCGCATCAAGGAATGCCAGATGGATCTGTTCTCAGACAGGACCTCGTCCCACACCATCCGGGCCAACCAGCTCCGGCTGTGGTTCTCGGCCGCAGCCTATGTCCTGCTGACCGCTCTGCAAAGACTGGCCCTTGGCCAGACCAGCCTGGAGACGGCGACCTGTGGCACCATGCGCGCACGGCTGCTCAAAATCGCGACACGTGTAACGCTCAGCGTCCGTCGGATTGTCCTGTCCATGCCGGACATGTTCCCCTGTCAGCATGAATTCGCCCTCGCTCATGCACGATTGCGAAGGCTCCGGCAGGCCATCTGAAGAAACAGACAGTGCACAGACCACATAGCTTCCACCAACACTGCCTTCTCAGGCCGTGACACCCTCACTGCGTTCAGAACCCGCCGCCAGAAGCAGAATATCGTCAATATTCCAGATCGGGCTCCTGTGGTATGACTGAATTCTACAAAATGACCCGAAATTGCCTCAAGTGTGAGAAATCCGCGTCGAGGCCGGCAACAGCATTACTGAAACGGCAGTATCCGCTTTGCAGACAGACTTCGCATCATTCGAAACCTGCTGGGCAGGCCTGAAAACCGGTACCACGCCGGATGTTTGTACAGCACTTGGCGGGAGCAAGTAACATGAACGCAGCAGAAATTAGCGCCATTCTTAGCGTAGTGGGCACAGTGGCCAGTCTGGCCGAAAAATACGGGCCGGAAGTTTATGAAACGGTCAAGGAAGCTCTGGAACAATCCAAGAGCAAGACCGGGCCGAGTGTGGCGGATATTCAGGCCATCTTTGCCAAATGCAAGGCGGATAATACGGCTATCCAATCTGCATGACGCCAGATTTTGAGTGCGGGATGATTGTTGGTGGTGGGGGAGTGTTTTTTGCCACCATCATCTTGGTTGTAGGCTGGCGGTTGCTGGTGGTGCGGTCGGATTTTTGGCGTGGAAATTGACCAAGAGCCGCCATAGGTAGCGGACAGGCTCTTGGCTGGTTGTTTTATGCCACTGATATAAGGCAAAAATTTGATGTCTTGTGTTTCTATCGCCCTTTCTGGGAGGCAAGAAACGCAGAGAAAACGGTCATAAAGCTCATGAAATCCTGTGTGGTTTGAAAATCCGTGCCGTCAATACTTTCTTTGCGTGAAATGGAATATAAAAGCGCATTCTCTGTTTCTAGGGAAATGCTGCATGTATAAAGTTGATCTTCGCGCTGTATGAAGTTTAGAGCAAGAAGATATTTGTTGTTATAAAGAGATAGGGTTTTTGAAAGTTCATAAAAGTCGTTTTGATTGATTCTTTGAGAAATGCATAAAAATATAACCTTTTTATCTGAGTGTAATAGATTTACAAATCTTTCAACACAGCGCTCGTAGTATCTGTAAATCTTATCATCCGATATATCATAGTGATTGAATGTAAAGAGAACGCCATAGTGTGTTTTGTAATATATGTGATCACAAAAATTAGCATCTGGTGAAAGTTTTTCATCTTCAGAAATTTTCATATGTTGTGATCTATCCAGAAATGTTAAAAAATTATCCTGAATACAATGATTTACCATACGGATATCACTAAATATCCAATCAAACGGATAAGATTTCTTTTTAAGTCCCAAATTTTTGAGCACTGAGGCTGTAAGGCAATGGTCTCCTACAGATACAATTTCTATATCCTGAACAGCTTGCGCAATGCGTCTGAAATGACGGTAATATACGAGTAAAGAGAGCAGGTCTTTTACAGACTGTTTGGCTTTTTTCAGACTGTCCATAAGCGCTCTCGGAATTGGGTGTAACTGATACTTATATGGATGAATGTATATTCTGATATTGGAATATTTTAACTTTTCTTTCAACACCGTTCTCAGGGCGGTCTGTGTGGTAGTATTATGTCCGGCCCATAGGTGAGGGATATTTTTGTTTATATCTTTTTTCCATGGTAATATTTTATGGGTATGAAAAATAATTATTTATGACGAGAAATATGAGCACGCAATCTAGGCGCCCCAATTCGCCCCATGTCAAAATGGATTTTTTTCGTTGTTTGGAAAAAGGCGTGGAAAGTGGCTGGCTTCCAACGCTTGATCAGGCGGATATTGATCCACCAGATAAAAGCGTTCTGCCACCAACTATACCGAAAAGAATTTCTCAATACTGGCATAGTGAAACACTGCCGGATGACGTAGCGTGTTCTATTGAAAAAGTAAAAAACAACAACCCGGATTTTGAGATGGCCCTCACGCATGATGAATCTGCGCGGGCTTTTCTGCATACGCATTTCGGGCCAGATATGGTGGCGCTTTTTGATGTGTGTTTCCACCCTGCCATGCGGTCTGATCTGTGGCGTATGTGTGACATGTATGTGCATGGGGGTATTTACGTTGACGTCGATATTTCCATGCATGCTCCACTCGTTCACATCACCGGTCATGCGTCTTATGAATGCTTCCTTCTGTACGCCGTTGGCAGCCCATGGTGCATTGAAAACGGGTTGATCATCTCCAGAAAAAAGCACCCTGTTATTGAAGCTATTATTCATGCCCTTTGTGATTCTTTGACCCGTTATAAAAATAACCCCAATAGCTTTGAGAACATCTGGGTGAATACTGGGCCGGGTACAACAACAATTGGGGCTATAAAGTACCTTTTTGATGTCACCCCGCAATCAGCACCCCATGCCAATGGAAGTGGTTTTTTGCTTGGGCACCATAGCCGTGCTGGTGCGAGCTATTGGCATGATGAGCTTGCTTACAAGGCATCGGCTGAAGGCAATTGGCGCAAGGCAAGACCACCTCATCGTCAGAAATAAAGCGCCATATCTGTGTCTCTTTCCACAGGGTTTGGTGTAGGGTTTTTCTGCCTGTGTACAACCTTGTGGAAAGTGTGAATGAATACCTTGCAGCGCTTATCTGCTAAGGCCACATAGAAGCAAGTATGTAAGATTGAAGAGAAAGTTCACGCTATGACCACTGTTACAATTTCTGTTCTGAAAGAGTTTGTTTCCAAGGCATCCGCTTTGCATCAAACCTGGAAAGCAGCCAAACCCTCTGCATCCGAGCTTTCCTGGCAGGAATGTGTGGAAGATGAAAACTATAAGGATGCCGTAGTAGATAGAGATTTTCTGGCAGAACTGACAAAAGCCAACATACCGTATGAAATGTCGGAAGCTGTTTGAAGCCTAAGAGATATATTCTAAAAATTGGGTAAGAAAAAACCGCCTTTTGGCGGTTTTTTTTGTGGTTATTTCAAAGTGATTTTTAGGCCTGACCTCTTTCTATAAATGGTCAATCAGGAAATAGGAAAGCATGGCAAAAATAATGGCTATGCTGGGGGCAAAAGCATTTAATCAGGTGCCCGGATTTATATAGGGTATGGGTAAATCATCAGCGTGACTCACATGGGTTGTGCCCGTTATCCACAGGCTTACCCACCGGAGCATCCGCAGAATCTGTGGACAAGGCCACTAAGCTTGGCAGTCAAGATGGCTGCGGATAAAAACTTTAGGGATGGTATAAATCCTGCTCCAGAAAGGTTTGAACGCGCAGGAAGGCTTCTTCTTCCGTTTCGTTTTCAGCAATGCCCAACCATGTGGGCTTGCGCCGGGCAATCCACCCCAACATCTTACCGCTCAGGCTCTGAAAGAGCGGAATATCCTCTGCTAGCAGCAAAATACCCAAAGGCAGCATCCACACACCCAAAACGGGTAAAAAGGAAAGCAGCCCACCCAAAATGAACAGCAGCCCAGAAGGCAGGCGCACCCATTTTTGCTCGGGCTTGCGTAGCCATTGTATGGCGCGGCGCATTTTGGCCGGCAGTTTTGCCGTTATCATTTGTGTGCGGCGTTCACGCAGGGTTTCTGGCGTAGTGGTGCTGGAAGGTGAGAGCTGCTCCATTTCTGCTCCATAACTGTGGCTGTTTTGGTTTTATGTGCCTTTGTTTGGGCGTTATCTTTTCTATAAAGGCATTTCGTATTGTATGGTATTTAACAAAGGCAGCATTGTGTATTCAAAACAGGGCTTCACGCTGGTATTTGTGCAATGAGTGTGCGTGTTGCAAAAATATGCTTGGGCATGGCTGTGGCCTGCCTGCCAGTTTCGGCCGCTTGGGCGCAGGAAAACGCAGCATGTCAGGCTTTTGGGCCAGAAAACAAATTACCCGCAATAACGCGGCCTTTCATGCTGAAGCAGACAGAACTGCTGTGTAACACGGGCTATGCTGTTCTGGTTTCATCTGTCACGCACACACCTTTGTGGGCAGCGGAGCATTTGCAGGCCAATAATGTGCGCCTTGCAGAACGCTTGATGCGTGCAGGCACTTTTTATGCAGATTCCCGGTGGCCAGATGGCAGCCGAGATCAGGATTACAAAAAATCCGGCTACAGCAGGGGGCACATGGCCCCCAGTGCGGATCAGCCAACGCCAACAGCACAATTTGAAACTTTTGCGTATTCCAACATGGTGCCGCAATCCATTGCGCTTAATCAGGGTATTTGGGCACGTATTGAATACACGGTGCGGGAGCTGGCTGTGCAGGAAGGGGACTTATATGTGGTCACCGGCCCTGCGTTTCATGGTCATCCCATTCCAACCATTGGGCCAGACCACGTGTTTGTGCCATCTTCTACATGGAAGGCTGTGTATTCCACACGTCGTCAGGCTGCGGGCGTGTATGTCTGCAAGAACGTGCAACGTTCTCCACATTGCGATCAGGTGACTGTGGCAACCCTTATTCGCAATACAGGGGTAGATCCATTTCCGGCGGTGGCGGATACCATTAAGCAGAGTTTCTGGCGCTTGCCGTCACCACGCAAAATACGGCGGTAAGCGTGGACCGGAAACGGTACAAGCCACAATTTTCACGGAGGTTGTACACGTTATCCACAGGCTTACCCACCGGAGCATCCGCAGAAACTGTGGGCGACTCTATTGGCAAGTGGTTTATTGGCTAATGCCAAGCCACGGGCCAGCCCAGATCATCAGCAGGTATAAAACAACGGTTAAGCCACACCCACTGGCCAGTGCGGGCCAGAAATGCACGCCACACCGCATCAGCCACGGCATGAACAAAAACATGGGCAGGGAAGGCAGCACATACCAGAACGTAGCGCTGACATGGGCTTCCATCCGTGCAGGATCATGCGTTTCCAGCCAAAGCCAGATCATGCCAAATACGGAAACAAGGGGCAGGGCGGCAACTAGCGCGCCAAATCCGGGGTAACGGCGTGCCAAAGTGGAAACCAGAGCAATAATCAGAGCTGAAAGCAGAGTTTTGAGAAGAAAAAACATTCAGGTATCAGACAATAAATAAAAAACGCCTGACTATAATATATTTTTTAATATAGATGAATTGTATCACCCCACCCGGCGCATTAAATTAATTTTCAGGATATCATCCGTTATCTTTTGAAAATTTAAATCAGTTTGGATTAGTTTTTATGCGTTTAAAAGCTCTTTTTGCAGCATCTGCTGTATTGCTCACCAGTTTTTCTGTGGCACAGGCAGGCACCATGCACACCACGTGGGAAAAGTTCAAGGCTGGCCATGCCATGCATCGCCTTTCCGTTGATGGCCAGAAAGCCATGATGGATGTGTTTCAGGCGCGTGATCTGCTGGCTCAGGGCAAAACCGATGCCGCCATTCCGCCGCTGTATGATGCGCAAAAGCGTTTCAAGGCTGCCAGTGCAGATAACAAGAAGTTCTTTGCGGCAGAAAGCCAGCTCCAGCCAGCTCCGCAGCATCCGGCTTCTGCAACCCATACGCCGGTTGCTAACCCCACAACATGGGTGCCAGTTGGTGGTGAGTTTATTGTAAGCGAAACACTGGCCCCAGAAAAACAGGCCGCACTGGCTAACGCCAACAAGCAGTTCCAGGCCGGGCAGACCCAGCAGGCACAGCAGAGCCTGCAGGTTGTGGGTGAAGATGCAGACTTCATTCTGGCCCTTGCACCGCTGGAACAGAGCGAAGGTGCCCTGTACCGCGCAAAAGTGTTTACAGAAGGCCGCCAGCCGCAGCAGGCTGTAGAAGCACTTAACCAGCTGCTGGATGGCATTGTTTTTGTTTCTGACGATGTGGTGGAAAAAGTGGCTCCGTCCACACCGGCTAAAAAAGCGAACTAAAACAACACGC
Source organism: Acetobacter sp. A11-2 (assembly GCF_040208445.1). Lineage (NCBI taxonomy): Bacteria > Pseudomonadati > Pseudomonadota > Alphaproteobacteria > Acetobacterales > Acetobacteraceae > Acetobacter > Acetobacter sp. A11-2. Next base: position 2,477,033 of record NZ_CP157843.1, on the reverse strand, counting down.
TGTGTTGCAAGGCAGGGGTGGGGAGCAAAAAAGTTCTCCACCCCTGCTTTTTTATGTTGCGTTTATTGAGAATGGTTCTTATTATCAATCTTGTCGCGGCGATGAAGGCGTTTCTGCTGGTGGGGCAAGGGGCATCGTCGCGACAACTCTTGGTTCGTCTTGATTTATCCCGTTCAATCCCCGGTTCCTATCTGGAATGTTTTTGCATCCCCGGTCATTCCAGATAGGTCTTTTAAGTTCCCCTTGCCCCACCAGACTATCTTCTTCCTTATAAAATATCAGGGTTTTTCAGGTAGTGCCCGGTAGGGCACAACGCCTCTGGCATCACTTCCCGTATCCAGCATCCGGCCCGAAACAGGTAAAGATCTGTGGCTGCAATTATCCCGCACACAGGCGCGGCAGCCGGGGCCAATGGGTACTACCAATCTGTGGTCATTCAGGTTTAAGCCATCTGCATAAACGGTTTTTGCGGCATCGCTTATGGTGCAGCCCAGCACAATGGCAATCTGCCGTGGGCGGTCTGTATAGGTAACACCCTCATGCCCCACTGTGCGGGCAACATTGAGGTAAATGGAATCATCCGTAGTTTGAGAAAGCTGCACCTGCACCTGCCCCGGTGTGGCAAAAGCCCGAAAGATGTTCCACAACGGGCAGGGGCCACCAAAACGTGCCTGAGAAAAACGGTTAGCAGAAAAACTTTTAAGAATATTGCCCGCGATATCCAATTTGAGAAAATAAAAGGGAATGCCCTCCATACCGGGGCGCTGCAACGTGCTTAATCTGTGGCTTATCTGTTCAAAACTGGTGCCAAAATGGCGGCGTAGGCGCTCGATATCATAACGCATGGTCTGTGCTGCGTGCAGGAAGCGCGTATAGGGCAACAGCAAGGCCCCGGCAAAGTAGTTACCCAAATAAACGCGGCCGAGTTCCAGCGCATTTTTCTCTTTGGGGCCTTCACGCCGTAAAATGCTGCTTATCAGGCGGGTATGGTCTCGTTGGCCAATAATCTGCGCCAGATAGAACAGCGTGCTTTCTGGCGGTTGGTCTGGGGGTAAAAGAATGGTGCGGCGGTGCCGGTCTATTCGCCATACCAACCCGCCTTCTTCCAGCGCCGGGTCTTGTTGCGTGTGCAATCCATGCTGATCAAGCAGATAGGTTTTTAAGGCTTCGGCCAAGCCGTTTTGGAGGTTAAGGTTTTCGTAAAACTTTTCGGCAGCACAATCGAGTTCATGAAAATAGTTTCGGTGTTGCTGCACCCAGTCTCCTACCGTTTCATACGGCTCTAGCGGAGGAGAGGGGGAAAGAGTATCGCTTTCACGCTCCTGCTCAAATTTATAGGCGCGGTAAAGGGTTAAAAATGCAGCGCATAAATCCGGGTTGGCATGTACGGCATCTGCCATTTTGGCCAAAGGTAAGGATGCATTTTTAAATACAGGGTCTGCCATGGTTTCGCGCATGGCCTGCACGGTATGGGCTTCTTTGGTGTTGCTGAACCATGCGGGGGTTAGATTAAAGCGTTCACACAGCTTTTGTAACAGATGGTGCGGAACAGGCCGGTGGTTACGTTCTAACTGGTTAAGATAACTTGGTGATATGTCAAGCATGTCTGCCAAGTTGGCTTGGGTTAGGGTTTCGCGTTGGCGCAACTGCCGCAAGCGCGGGCCAGCAAAAAGCTTGGTTCTGGTTTGTGGCATGGTACGAACTTCGCAAACTTCGCAAACGGGAACATTCCCTTCGCCTCTTTTTACTCTTATCTCTCTGCCGCTCAAAACAACACTCTGCAACACTCCCCTCACGATCAAATTCCGATCATGAGGTTAAAGCAATGCAGTATCATGATGTGCGTGTTCATCCAGAAAGCGACCGTCTGCCAAGGCCCGAACAGCTTGCGTGGAAAATTGCGCAGGTAGCGGCAGATCCGGTGCCGGTGGAGGCCGCAGTTACGGATATGATTATCAACCGGCTGATAGATAACGCATCTGTGGCCATGGCATCTGTAAACCGTCATTCCGTCATGAGCGCACGGGCCGAGGCTCTGGCGCATCGGCGGGAAGGTGGTGCCACGGTGTTTGGCATGGGGCCAAATGTGCGTGTGCATGCAGAATGGGCCGCATGGGCCAATGGCACAGCCGTGCGTGAGCTGGATTTTCACGATACATTTTTAGCGGCAGAATATTCTCATCCGGGCGATAATATTCCCGGCATTCTGGCTGTTGCCCAGCAGTGCCGCCGCAGCGGTGCAGATTTAATCCGTGGTGCCGCCACGGGGTATGAAATTCAGATAGACCTTGCGCGTGCCATTTGTTTGCACAAACACAAGATAGATCATGTAGCGCATCTTGGCCCATCTGTGGCCGCAGGTATTGGCACGCTTATGCGCCTGCCGCCAGCGGTTATCTATCAGGCCATTGGGCAGGCCTTGCATGTTACCACCGCCACGCGCCAGAGCCGCAAGGGCGAGATTTCATCATGGAAAGCCTATGCCCCCGCCCATGCCAGCAAAATGGCGGTAGAGGCCGTTGACCGCGCCATGATGGGCGAAACATCTCCAACCCCGATTTATGAAGGGGAAGATGGCGTTATTGCCTGGATGCTGGATGGTAAAAATACGCATTACCGTGTGCCATTACCAGAAATGGGTGAGCCAAAACGTGCCATTCTGTCCTCCTTCACCAAGGAACATTCGGCAGAATATCAAAGTCAGGCGCTTATTGATCTTGCCTTTCGTATGGGGCAGAAAATAAAAAACTGGGATGATGTTGAAGATGTGCTGATAGAAACCAGCCATCACACGCATTACGTTATTGGTACGGGCTCGAACGATCCGCAAAAGTTTGATCCGCAAGCCTCGCGGGAAACGCTGGATCATTCCATCATGTATATTGTGGCTGTGGCTTTGCAGGATGGTAGCTGGCACCATGTGCATTCCTACGCGCCGGAACGCGCCCGCAGGCCTGATACCGTAAGGCTCTGGCGCAAGATCCACACAATAGAAAAACCCGAGTGGACACAACGGTATCATGAAACAGACCCGGATAAAAAAGCCTTTGGTGGCCGTATTGTTATCCGCATGAAAGATGGCTCGGTTATTGCGGATGAGCTGGCTGTTGCCAATGCCCATACCTTGGGGGCTACACCGTGGCAGCGTGCTGATTATATCCGTAAGTTCCAAACACTTTCAGAAGGCATTGTGCCGCATCAGGAAGCCGAAAGGTTTTTGGATATTGTGCAAAACCTGCCCAATCTGAAAGCCGGAGAACTGCATATGTTGGAAATTGCCATTCCCGAGCGTGATATTCGCCAGAACACTGCGGAAGGTATTTTCAATTTCGGGCAGGCCAAGCCCGCTGCGGTTACGGCTGCCACCTCTACAGCTCTGGCTTCCTAAACAGGCGATAACGCACAGGAAGGAATGGAAAAATGACAACGCATCTGCACAGAAAACCAAAAAAATCTGTTGCGCTGTCAGGCACGGTTGCGGGCAACACGGCGCTTAGCACTGTGGGGCAGAGCGGGAATGATCTGCATTATCGTGGGTATGATATCAAAGATCTTGCACGCGCCAGCACGTTTGAGGAGGTCGCGCATCTCCTTATCCACGGTTATCTGCCCAATAGTGCAGAACTGGAAGCCTACAGGCGGCATCTGGCCAGTATGCGGGATATTCCTGCCATTGTGCGTGCTGCTCTGGAACGTCTGCCAGCCGCCACACATCCTATGGATGTTTTGCGCACGGCCGTTTCCGTTCTGGGCTGTGCGCTGCCAGAACGGAGCGATTGCCCCACAGCAGGTGCGCGGGATATTGCAGACAGGCTTGTGGCCTCGTTAGGCTCCATGCTGCTGTATTGGTATCATTTTTCCAACCACGGCCGGCGGATAGATACCAATACGGATGATGAAAGTGTGGGCGGTCACTTTTTGCATCTTCTGCATGGCAAAGCGCCAGCAGAGGACTGGGTGCAGGCCATGCACACCTCTCTTATTCTGTATGCGGAGCATGAATTCAATGCGTCCACATTTACAGCCAGAGTAGTGGCGGGCACGGGTTCGGATATGTATTCCGCCGTAACAGCCGCCATAGGTGCCCTGCGTGGCCCCAAACATGGGGGCGCCAATGAAGTTGCGCTGGATATTCAGCAGCGCTACCGCACAGCGGATGAAGCCGAGGTGGATATTCTCAGGCGTCTGGAAAACCGTGAAGTTATCATCGGGTTTGGGCATCCGGTTTATACAATAGCAGACCCGCGCAACGAGATTATCAAGGAAACAGCGCGCAACCTTTCGCGCCGTAACGGCAACATGCGTTTGTATCATGTGGCCGAGCGGATTGAGCGGATTATGGATGAACAGAAAAAGATGTTTCCTAATCTGGATTGGTTTAGCGCGGTTTCCTACAACGCCATGGGTATTCCCACGGCCATGTTTACACCCATTTTTGTAATTGCCCGCGTAACAGGGTGGTGCGCCCATATTATGGAACAGCGGCAGGATGGAAAAATCATTCGCCCGTCTGCCAATTATGTGGGGCCGGATAATCGGCCTTTTGTACCTCTGCGTGAACGCGATGGTCTGGAGCATGCAGCATGACATATCTGGTTGGCAAGGATCTGCCGCAAACACCAGCCGGGCAGCGGTTTCGCGCTTTGCTGAACAAACCGGGCATTATGCAAATTCCCGGTGCGCATAACGGGCAGGCGGCATTGCAGGCCAAGGATAATGGCTTTCAGGCTCTTTATCTTTCAGGCGCGGCCATGTCTGCCAGCATGGGGCTGCCGGATCTGGGCATTATCACCATTGAGGATGCGTGTTTCTTTATCCGTCAGATTGCACGCGCTTCCGGTCTGCCGCTTTTGGTGGATGGGGACACCGGATATGGTGAAGTCCTGAACGTAATGCACATGGTCAGGGCTTTTGAAGATTCCGGAGCCGCCGCCGTGCATATTGAAGACCAGATCCTGCCCAAAAAATGTGGCCACCTGAATAACAAAAAGCTGGCCACCCCGCAGGAGATGGCCCAAAAGGTGGCCGCCGCCGCCAAGGCCCGGCGTGATATGGTGATTATTGCCCGCACAGATGCCGCCAGCTCAGAAGGGCTGGATGGTGCCGTGGCCCGCGCCCGTTTGTATTACGAGGCCGGAGCAGACGCCATTTTCCCTGAAGCACTGATTTCTGAAGAAATGTTCAGGGAGTTTGTGCGCCGTATGCCCGATGTGCCCCTGCTTGCCAACATGACGGAATTTGGCCGTTCGCCTTATTTCACGGCTTCTCAGTTTGAAGATATGGGATACCGTATGGTCATCTGGCCTGTCAGTTCCTTGCGGGCGGCCAATAAGGCGCAGGAGGATTTGTACAAAACCATTGCGCGCACAGGCGGTACGCAGGAGATGCTCCCCCGCATGCAAACGCGAGAGGAATTGTACAAAACAATCCGGTATTACGATTATGAATCATTGGACGCAGGCATTGTGGCCACGGTTCTGCCGCACATCGGCCAGGCCGATCGCAACGCCGCCTGAACATTCTCTTTCTTTCCCGAACAACAAAAAACAAAAAAGTAAGGGAGACGGAACAATGTCGGAAAACATCACTATCCCGCCTACACAGTATGCAGATTACCCGGCCCTTATGCCACCTGCGGAACTGGCCGCCATGCAGCGCTATGCACGGCGAGACCCGGATGGTTTTTGGCTGCAACAGGCCAAGCGCGTACATTGGCACCGTAAACCCAAACATGGTTTTACGGGCAGCTTTACGGGTGATGTATCCATAAGCTGGTTTGAAGATGGCCTTATCAATGCATCCGTGTGCTGTATTGATAAGCATCTGACAGACAAGGCCGATCAGGTTGCCCTTATCAGCCACCGTGAAGGCCGGGCCGAGGCAGAAAAAATTACATATGCCATGCTGCATGAACGGGTTTGCCGCCTGTCTAACGCGCTGGTGCATTTGGGGGTGGAAGAAGGGCACCGCGTTGCCATTTGCTTGCCCATGATTTCAGAAGCTGTGGTGGCCATGTTGGCCTGTGCACGCATTGGGGCTGTGCATGTGGTGTTGTTTGGTGGTTTTTCGGCAGAAGGTATTGCAGAACGCATTATAGATAGCGGTGCAGTTGCGGTTATTACCGCCAGCGAAAGCATGCGCGGCAACAAGATTGTACCGTTTAAAGCGATTATGGATGAAGCCCTGTGCAAGGCAGGTGCAGAAAGTGGCGTGCGTTCTGTTCTGGTTGTGCGTACGTCTGATGCACCCGTGCCAATGCTGCCAGGGAGAGATTATGATTTTCATGATTTTGTAGATTCGTTTGAGGCAGATTTTGTGCCCGTTGTTATGCGGGCAGAAGCACCCCTGTTTATGCTCTACACATCTGGCAGCACGGGCAAGCCTAAAGCGGTTGTGCATGCCACCGGTGGGTACATGGTGTGGGCGGCTTACACCATGGGCATGGTGTATCATCATCAACCCGGCGATGTGCTGTGGTGCACGGCAGATGTGGCATGGATAACGGGGCATACATCCGTTGTATATGGCCCACTGGCCAATGGCGGCACCACCATGATTTCAGACAGCCTGCCTTCATACCCCGCGCCGGGCAGGTGGCTGGATCTGGTGGATGAGCATAGGGTGACCATGCTGTTTACCGCCCCCACAGCCGTGCGCGCCATGATGGCCGATGGCGATGATGTGGTGAATGCGCGCAATCTGGAGTCTCTGCGTTTGCTGGGTGTTGCGGGGGAACCCATAAGCCCGGATGCATGGCTATGGTATCACGATGTCGTGGGCAAAAAACGTTGCCCCGTGGTGGATACATGGTGGCAGACAGAAACCGCCGGCATTGTGCTGGGGCCAGTGCCGGGTGTGCAACCGCTTAAACCCGGCTCTGCCAGCACGCCGTTGCCAGGGTTGGAAATGGTCATAGCCGATACACAGGGCAGGCCGGTGCAGGGGCCTGCGGAAGGTAGCCTGTGCATTGCGCGTTCATGGCCAGGGCAGGCCCGCACAATCTGGAAAGATCATGCTCGCTTCTGCCAGACATATTTTGGTATGGTTCCGGGGCATTATTTCACGGGTGATGGCGCACGGCGAGATGCCGATGGCTATTACTGGATTACGGGGCGCATGGACGATGTTATCAATATTGCAGGGCACCGTTTGGGTACAGCAGAAGTGGAAGATGCGTTGGCAGCAGATCATCGTATTGTGGAATCTGCTGCAGTGGGCATCCCGCACCCGGTAAAGGGGCAGGCGCTGGCAGTATTTGTTATCCAGCGCCAGAATGTGGCTACGGAACTAACGGAAAAAGGCATAAGCCGCCTTATCTCCGGTATGCTGGGGCGTTATGCTACGCCAGAGGCCGTTTATCTGGTGCCAGATCTGCCTCGTACGCGTTCTGGCAAGATTGTACGCCGCCTGCTCCGCAAAATTGCCAGTGGCAAATTGGATAATTTGGGAGATCTTTCATCTCTGAATGATCCGTCCATCGTGCGTATGCTGTGTGACAGGGTATGGAGCCACATGGCTTTTGATGAGGGGGCAACGCCTCGCACACAGGCAAGGGCCTGATCTGACAACGAGATGTTACAAGTTTGCTTCGCGCGGCAAGATGCTTCAGGGCCGGGGGAACCCCTCGGCCCTGTTGTGTGTTCTGTTCCTAACAAACGGGTTGATGTTGGCTTATCACGCAAAAATGGGCGCACTGGCGGGGTCGTGATCTGAGATTCACTGGTTGGTTAAGGGGCTTGCGTGGCACCATCACGGTAAAAACAGGTTGTAGAACCGGAGCTGTGAATGACCGAGCCTTCTTTTTCATCCATAACGCCATCTGCTTTGCCCGATCAATCGGTAGATAAAGCAACAGCTCGCCATGTTGTGCTGGCATCCTTTTTGGCCTGGATGTTGGATGCGTGTGATTTTTTTATTGTGTTGTTTACACTTGATGATGTGGCAAAAAGTTTTAACGTTTCCCTGCAAAGTGTGCTGCTTGCCCCCACCCTTACGTTGATGACACGGCCACTAGGTGCCTTTTTATGTGGGCGCGCGGCAGATAAATATGGCCGCAAGCCCGTGCTGATTTTAACAATTATTATTTATTCTCTTATAGAATTGGCATCAGCCTTTGCGCCAACGCTTGTTATATTTTTAGCACTGCGCACCCTGTTTGGCATTGCTCTTGGGGGCGAGTGGGGGGTGGGTACATCTCTGATTATGGAAAGCGTGCCCAAAAGCTGGCGCGGCACGGCTTCTGGCATTTTGCAGGCGGGGTATCCTGCGGGGTATTTGCTGGCATCTTTGGTATTTTTGCTATTGCCGGTTTTGGGGTGGCGTGGGCTGTTTGTGCTGGGCAGTAGCGCTATTTTTTCTGCCCTGTATATCTGGCTGCGTGTGCCAGAAAGCCCAGATTGGCTGGCCCGGCAGAAGGCCGATACACAACACGGAAAAGCAGAAGAACAGCTTGGTTTGTTGGCCATTATAAAAGGCAATGCGGCATTATGTGTTTTTGCTGTGGTGCTGATGGCGGCTTTCAATTTCATGAGCCACGGTTCTCAGGATCTCTACCCCAAGGTGTTTCTGGCGCTGGAACGGCATGTGCCGCCTACGTCCATTACAACTGTTGTGGTGCTGTATAATCTGGCTGCCATTGCAGGTGGGTTGTTCTTTGGGTTTCTGTCGCAAAAAATCGGGCGGCAATATGCCATTATTCTTGCAGCGGCCTTAACGTTGCCTTTGCTGCCGTTATGGACACTTCCGCATTCTCTGCTTTGGCTGGGGTTGGGGGCTGTGTGTATCCAGTTCTGCATTCAGGGTGCATGGGGTGTGGTGCCGGCTTATTTAAGCGAGCTTTCTCCACCTTCTGTGCGGGCTACGTTCCCCGGCCTTGCCTATCAGTGCGGGAACCTTATTGCCGCCAGTAACGCTTTGCTTCAAACATGGTTTGCCACCCAATTGGGTATGGGGCTGGCACCTGCGCTTATGTTGGCTGTTGGGGGTGGTGCAGTGGTTGTGCTGGTGCTTACACTCCTGAATGCCCGGCTGTATCCACAACGGATATAAAACAGCAGGCAGGTGGCAACACGCAGGAAGGAAAAACGGTTTGGCTTTTATAAGGTATCTGGGCGCATGTATGGTGTTGGCGAGCACTGGGCTGCCATATGCGCAGGCACACGCCGCAACACCGGCAGAACAGCGGATTATCACGCGCAATGCGCAGCCGCGCCCGGTGCCGCCACTGGCTACCGCGCAGGTGCAGGGGGATGATCTGCACGCAAAGGCACAACCGGTAAATCTATCTGCTTTGGGCCTGCAGGCGGCTGTAAAAGTGGCGGACAAACAGCCGTGCCCTGCCAACAGCCTGCTTTTGGGGAAAGATGAAAACCCAACAGCCGGGCAAACATGCCGCGTGGCCACTTTGGAAGTGAACGCACCAGAACACCCCGTATTTATCCAGACCCTAGGCAGCCTGATGGCGGAAGATAGTCCTGGGCTGATGGATTTGCATCTTTCCCTGTACCAGCTTGCGCCAAACGGACAGAAGAATGCTCTGCCGCAGGTTATGGTTTCGGGCTACACAGGTGGAGCGCATTGTTGCCAGGCCGCCGCTATTGTAGAGGCCGCCCCGCAAGGCCAGTGGCGTGTGCTCTCTCTTCCCGCACAAAATGGCGGAGGGGAACCCGTAGTGCAGGATATTGCGCGAGATGGCACCCGCCAGCTTGTATATACGGATGAGCGGTTTGATTACGCCTTTGCCTCTCACGCAGGGTCGGCCATGCCGGTGGTGCTGTATCAGTATCAGGATGGCCAGTTGCAGAATGTTACGGCGCAGCCGCGGTTTGCAGCCTATTTGCGCAACCAGCTTGCGCAGGATTCCGCACAGTGGCGCAAAACGGGGGTAACGGAGGTAAACGGCTATCTGGCCGCGTATGTGGCCACCAGCGCAAATATTGGAGAGCTGAACGCAGGCTGGCGCTACATGATGGCGCGGTATGATACGCACTCTGATTTTGCAGAAACATGGTGCGCGCTGGATAAAGCCGCATGGCCCCAGAACAAGGATGGCGTATTCTGCCCCAAGCAGTTTGTAAAAACCGTGCCGTTTCCGCAAACTCTGGCGCAATCTCTGGTGCAGTGGGGGTACATCACACCCCAGCAGAGTGCTGCTCTTGGCTATGATGTAGAGAAAATAAAGCAGAACCAGCAGCAGGTTATTGCCACCACTACCAAGGCATGGCGCGCTGCACATTAGGCAGATTACAGCCCTGCTGGCAGGCAGATTTGTGCCAGAACACAACACAGCCTAAAACTTGGGCTTGTTTTGCCATGTTCTGCCAGCGGGAGTGTAATGGAAGATCTGTTTGAAGGGCATAATGTGGGCACGGCCCGCCCTCTGAAACTTTCAGAAGATGTTGTGAGCACCGCCACCTATGGCGGCCCAGACAAATGCTATGGCGGCCCAGACAAATGCTACCGTTATAAGCTTAAACGGGTGTGGGACCCATCACGCCCACTGGTGATGTGGCTGATGATGAACCCATCCGTCGCCACAGAATATGGGGATGACCGCACCGTGGCCAAATGCCAGCGCTATGCCCGTGCATGGGGGTATGGTGGTATTCTGGTGGGCAATACGTTTGCGTATCGGTGCACAGATCAGCTTCGGTTGCTGGAAACGCCAGATCCGATAGGGCCGGAAAATGATAAAGCTCTGCTGGAAATGGCGCAGGAAGCCAATAAGGTGATTGCAGCCTATGGCACGCCACACCACAAGGCCCTGCTGGCCCGTGGGCCGGATGTGGTGCATATGCTCCAGCAACACGGCATTACGGTGGATGCGTTGCGGTTAAGCAAAACAGGTCGTCCGTGCCATCCGCTCTATTTGCCAGCAAGCCTGCTGCCCGAGCCTTTGCCAACCAACCTGGTGCAAAGCTAACAGGCACATAACGGAAAGCAGCTTTCTGCCCATGTGTATTGACGCCAAGCCCCGTTCGGTATCCGATACACATAAAGGTGTTTGAGTTCTGCACATCATGCCTGCCACATTGCAAAATAAGGCGTGCTGTGCAGCAAAGTTAAGGGAAACATGCATATTATGGCCTTACAGAACACGCAGGGTGCCGCAGGCGGTTATCTGGCATCTGCCGAATTTGCCACCATGCTGGACAGGCTGGGTGAAGTGGCAGCACGTACGGGCCTGAACGTGGCCCACGGCCAGCAGGTCATTATTACGGCACCCCTTCATGCCGTGCCGCTGGTGCGCCGCATTACGGAGCACGCGTACAAGGCCGGGGCCTCACTCGTCAGCACGTTTTATTCGGATGAGGAAACCACGCTGGCCCGTTACAAATACGCGGCGGAAGATACGTTTGATACCGCAGCAGGCTGGCTTGCTGGCGGGATGACAGAAGCCTTCCGTAATGGTGCCGCGCGTATGGCCATTACGGGCTCTAACCCGGCATTGCTGGCGGGGCAGAACCCGGAACGTATTTCCCGCGCCAGCAGGGCTAATTCCCGCGTGAACCGGCCTGCCATGGAAATTATCACCAATTTTGATGTGAACTGGTGCATTGTGGCGGCCGCTTCTCCGGCTTGGGCAGCACAGGTGTTTCCTGATCTGCCGGTTGATCAGGCGGTAGAAAAACTGTGGCAGGCCATTTTTTCTGTCTCGCGCATTACGGGTGAAAACCCGGTAGCGGATTGGGAGGCCCATAATGCCGTTCTGCACCGCCGCGCCGCATTTTTGAATGATGCCCGTTACAGCGCGCTACATTTTAAAGGTCCCGGCACAGACCTGATGGTAGGGCTGGCAGATGGGCACGAATGGGCAGCCGGTGCGGAAAAAGCCGGAAACGGCATTGTGTGCAACCCCAACATTCCAACCGAGGAAGTGTTTACAACACCGCATCGCCTCAAGGTGGATGGCATGGTGGCAGCCACCAAGCCGCTTTCTCATCAAGGCACGTTGATTGAGGATATTCGCGTAAGGTTTGAAGGCGGACGCATTGTAGAAATGCACGCCAGCAAAGGCGAAGATGTGCTGGCCCGTGTGCTGGATACGGATGAAGGCGCCCGCCGTTTGGGGGAAGTGGCGCTTGTGCCCAATTCCTCCCCCATTTCGCGCAGCGGTATTTTGTTCCAGAACACATTGTTTGATGAAAACGCCGCCAGCCATATCGCATTGGGGCAATCTTACACCAAATGTATGCGCGATACGGCTGGGCAGGATGAGGCCGCATTGGCCGCCCGCGGAGCCAATAGCAGCATGATCCATATAGACTGGATGATTGGTTCTGGTGACATTGATGTGGACGGCATAGATGCCAAAGGTGAACGCGTGGCATTGATGCGCAAAGGTGAATGGGTGATAGAAGCATGAGACATACTCTAAAACTTTCCTGCCGCTCTGCTCTGCTGGGCGTTATGGGCGCTGCAGCGCTTGTGGTTGGCACAGCGGCACAGGCGCAAACGGTTTCTACCGGTGGCAATGGCGCGCCCAATTTAACGCCAGAGCAGGTTGCCACTTTGCAGCATGATATGGATACCGCGCTGCATTATCATCTGGCCCCAAACGTGCTGCCGCGCCTGACCACAACGCTGAAGGAAATTCAGGCCGCCGGCATTCAGCCGCCCTCACGCTTTGGCATGTCTCTGGACCAGCAGATTGCCCTTGTGCAGCAGGTGCCGGGTTTGGACCCGATTTTGCAAAAGAATGGCTTTTCAGCACATGATTTTGTTATGAGCCTTACCTGTGTGGGCCTAACGGGCAGCCTGATGAACGTGCCTGCCAACCCCAGCAACACCAAGATGCCGCAGCCTGAACCTGCTAATGTGGCTATTCTCAAATCCAACCCGCAGGATTTGCAAAATCTGGTTACGGTTCTGCGTTCGGCCCATCAGTCAGGTGGTGCGCTTTCGCACTAATTTCACACATACATATTGGTGTGTAAGAAAATGGCAGGTTTTTCCTGCCATTTTTTATGTGTGATGGTTTAGTTTTTCTTCTGATGTGGCTTGGCGTGGCATGTTTCCGGCTTGGGCAGATCCAGCACATGCAATGTACCCTTCATGCGGAAATCTCCAAAATCCAGCGTCAAATTGTCAGAAACACCATTGGCAAAATACCGCATGCCAATTTCATATTCCGGCATCATGTTTGGTGGCGTGCGTGAAAAAAAGGCCACATGCACACGGCCAGATTGCAAGGCGTTCAGGGCAGTAAAATCCGTGGTGGGCGTTGTATTGCCCCAGCCTAAAAGGGTTATGTACGTATCTGCCGCGCCATCTGGTGATGTGCCATCAAAAATAGGGGCTGAAATCTCGGTTTTTCCGCTTCGGGCGGCATCCAGAATGGAAACGGTATGCTGGATGGGGAACAACGTGCCAGCCGGAAGCGGGAGTGTTTTGGCTAAAGGTTTTTCGTAATGCGCTGTGCCAGAACCATCCGGGTGCAGTGTGGCTTCCCCCCGCAGGTTTTGCAGCAATTTGCCGTTAGATGTTTCCATGGTGCGAAAGATCAGGTTGCGCCCATCTGCACTTTCAAACGTGGAATAGTCAGATACCAGATGCTCCACGCCGTTCTGGCGGGTTACGCTTTGAATATCCAGCCGCTGTTGGGTGGACCATCCGCTGCACCCATGCCGCACGCTGTAAAGCATGGTGCCCGTGGCCGATAATGTTTTGCCGCCAGAAGCTTCTGTGAGTGTGAGATCATACACCGCACGTTGCGAGGCAATCTGGTTGATATCTGAATCGGAAAAAGAATGTGCAGCGTTGGGCGTAGCATTGGGGCGTGCTTCAGCCGGTGGGGTGTTTTGTGAAACAGTGCCCGAAGGCACCACTGCACCGGCTGTTTGTGCATGCGCCATGTGCAAAGGCAGAGCGACCACGCCACCCAGCAGCACAGATGCAACGGCCTTGCGTAACGCACGGGCATTATGCCCCGGCGTAAAGCAAAAACCTTGGGCAAGGGGTAGGGGAAGTGGCAGGCGGCGTGAACGTCTCATACCCGGTACAAAAAAACATCCGGCGCGGTCTTGCAACCACCCGGATGCCAAAAGGGCCGGGGTGTGGCCCTTTTACATGCATATGTGAAAGCCCGATCAGTCTTTCTTGACAGCGGGCTTCAAGTTCAGCGCGAGGGAGAGTTCCTTCAGGCGTTCCGGCGGAACGGGGGCCGGGGCACCCATCATCAGGTCTTCGCCCTGCTGGTTCAGCGGGAACAGAATGACTTCACGGATGTTCGGCTCATCAGCCAGCAGCATCACAATACGGTCCACACCGGGGGCGGACCCACCATGCGGCGGTGCACCGTAGCGGAAGGCGTTGAGCATACCGCCAAAGCGGGCTTCTACTTCGCTTTCCGGGTAACCAGCAATTTCAAAGGCGCGGATCATCACATCCGGCAGGTGGTTACGGATAGCGCCGGAGGAAAGCTCAATGCCGTTACACACAATGTCATACTGGTAAGCCAGAATATCCAGCGGGTCTTTGGTGTTCAGTGCTTCCAGACCACCCTGCGGCATGGAGAACGGGTTGTGCGAGAAGTCAATCAGCCCCGTTTCTTCATTCAGCTCATACATCGGGAAGTCCGTGATCCAGCAGAAACGGAAGGCATCCTTTTCAATCAGATCCAGTTCTTCAGCAATGCGTGTGCGCACAAGGCCAGAGAACTTGGCCACATCATGCCCCTTGCCCGCGGCAAAGAACACGGCATCACCGGGGTTCAGCCCCAGCTTGGTGCGAATGGCTTCCACGCGGTCGGCTTCAAGGTTCTTGGCAATCGGGCCCTGGCCGCCCTCTTCTGCAAAGGTGATGTAACCCAGACCACCAGCTCCGTTTTCACGCGCCCAAGCGTTCAGCTTGTCATAGAAGGAGCGGGGACGGCCACCAGCGCCGGGGGCCGGAATGGCGCGCACTTCACCACCATCGGCTGCAATGCGGGCAAACAGGCCAAAGCCGGAACCGGCAAAATCTTCCGTTACATCGGTAATCAGCAGCGGGTTGCGCAGGTCTGGCTTATCAGAACCATACACCTTCATGGCGCGGGCGTAGGGAATACGCTCAAACGGTGCGGTGCTGACGGCGCGGCCCTTGCCGAACTCTGTAAACAGGCCAGACATCACTTCTTCCAGAACGGCAAAGATTTCGTCCTGCGTGGCAAAGGCCATTTCAAAGTCGAGCTGGTAGAACTCACCGGGGGAGCGATCCGCGCGGGAGGCTTCATCACGGAAGCACGGAGCAATCTGGAAGTAGCGGTCAAACCCGGCCACCATGGCAAGCTGCTTGAACTGCTGCGGGGCCTGCGGCAGGGCGTAAAACTTGCCGGCATGGGTGCGGGAGGGCACCAGAAAGTCACGCGCACCTTCGGGGGAGGATGCTGTTAGGATGGGGGTCTGGAACTCAGTAAAGCCCAGATCCGTCATGCGGCGGCGCATGCTGGCAATAATGGCGGAGCGCAGGCGGATGTTGGCGTGCACCTGCTCGCGCCGCAGATCAATATAGCGGTAACGCAGGCGCAACTCGTCAGAATAATGTTCCTGCCCGGCAACCTGTAGCGGCAGCACAGCGGCGGAGGACTGTACAATCAGCTCACGCGCACGCAGCTCAATATCACCCGTGGCAAGGTCCGGGTTGCGGGTGGTTTCATCACGCAGCACCACGTCACCCGTTACGGTTATCACGCTTTCCACGCGCAGGTGCTCGGCCGTTTCCATAACGGGGGAACCCGCGGGAATAACAATCTGCGTCAGGCCTGTTTCATCGCGCAGGTCAATAAACAGCAGCCCGCCGTGGTCCCGCTTGCTATGCACCCAGCCGGACAGGCGCGCGGTGGTGCCGGCATCGCTGGCGCGAAGGGCCGAACAGCTGTGGGAACGGTAAGGATGCATGGTCTTGTCCTGAAATCTGGCCCGGCGTTGCAGCAGGGGCGGTTTTTGGCAATGATTCCGTTGTGCCCGGAGGAAGCAGTGGAGCAGCGCTTATGTCAAGGCCGCACTGTATATCTTGCGTCTTATAAGGCACCTTGCCCGCGCACGCAGCTGCGTAAATCTGCTGCCAGCGCGGCAATGGCTTCTGGCCGTGCGTCCCACGCAAACATAAAGCGGCAGATGCCCCCAAAAAACGTGTAAAAGCGCCAGCCACGGGCCCGCAATTCGTTCATCACAGGTTCGGGCATCAGCAAAAACACGGCGTTGGATTGCACGGGCCATGCCAGTTTGATGGAGGGAATATCCTCTACCGCCTGTGCAAACTGGCGTGCGCTGGCATTGGCGTGGCGTGCGTTATCCAGCCATGCGCCACTATGGATCATGGCCAGCCACGGGGCAGACAGAAAGCGCATTTTAGAGGCTGTTTGCCCGCTCTGCTTTGCGCGCTCGGTAAAGCCCTGAGCCATGCTGCGTTTAAAAAACACTACGGCTTCCCCCATGGCCATGCCGTTTTTGGTGCCACCAAAACTTAGGGCATCCACGCCGGATTGCCATGTCATAGCCGCAGGTGTGCAGCCCAGCATGGCAACGGCATTGGCAAAACGCGCACCATCCATGTGCAGCCGCAAGCCGTGATCATGGCAGGCATTGGCAATGGCCCGAATCTCATCCACCGAATACACAAGCCCGTTTTCTGTGGGTTGCGTAATGGTCACCACTGCGGGGGTGGAAGAGTGCGGATCGCTGGCGCGGCGGGCGGCCAGTTTTATGGCTTCAGGTGTCAGCTTACCGTCTGGGGTGGGGGGCGTTATCAGTTTGGCGCCACCGGTAAAAAACTCTGGCGCACCGCGTTCGGAGGTTTCGGCATGTGCCACTTCCGAGGCAATAATGCTGCAATAGGGCGGGCATAATGTTGCCAGCGCCAGCGCATTGGCTGCCGTGCCGGTGAGCACAAAAAACACTGCGGCTTCAGGCGCTTCAAACACATCCGCCACTGCTTTGGCGGCAAGGCGTGTCCAGGCATCATCCCCATATGCGGGGGTGGATCCCTTGGCCGCGCGGCTTATGGCTTCCAGCGCCTGTGGGCACAGGCCTGCATAATTATCACTGCCAAACTGTTGCGGGGGCGTGGTGGTTTGCGGCAGGGGCATAAGCGGCTTCTCCGGCAAGGGCTGTGGGGCAACAGGTGCCAAAGCCTGCTCTATAGCACAAGCTATACCTTGCTCCTGCACAGCTTTTGCTGTAAGGCGCTGCCACTGCGTGGGCACCCCTGGAGGCCCGCGTGATTAAGTTTTTTATGGAGAAGTCAACGTGTCCAAGATTACATCTATCGAAGCTTCGGCGCGCGCGAAGGCTGGTAAGGGGGCAGCGCGGGCAACGAGGCGTGCAGGGCTTGTTCCCGGCGTTATCTACGGCGGCAAGCAGGAACCCACCCTTATTGCTATCGACCCACGCATTATCATCAAGGGCATTCAGGCATCTGGCTGGCGCTCTCGCGTGTATGAAATCAAGGTTGATGGCAAGGCAGAACGCGCTCTGGTGCGTGACGTGCAGCTGCACCCGGTGAAGGATTCCCCTGTTCACGTTGACTTCCTGCGTCTGGCCGCTGGTTCTCGCGTGCATGTTGAAGTGTCTGTTCACTTCGAAAACGAAGAAGCATGCCCCGGCATCAAGCGCGGCGGTGTGCTGAACGTTGTGCGCCACACCATTGAAGTGGACGTGCCGGCAGACAACATTCCCGAATTCTTCACGGTTGACCTGTCCAAGCTGGACATTGCGGACAACGTGCGTTGGGAAGATGTGCAGGGCACCGAAGGCGTAACCCCGCTGACCCACGAAGAAAACTTTGTTGTGGCTTCCATTGCTGCTCCGAGCGTGGACACCACCGAAGGCGCAGAAGCTGCTACGGAAGAAGCCGCTTCCTGATCGGAAGCCGGTTTATTCGGGTTGTTTATTAGGCATGGGGGTGCGTGCAGATGCGCGTGCCCCCTGTGCTGTTCATAACGTTAGGTGGAATCAGCAATGCTGCTCTGGGTCGGGTTGGGCAATCCCGAATCCTCCATGCGTCGGCACCGGCACAATGTTGGCTTTATGGCGGTGGAAGCCATTGCCCGTAAGTACGGGTTCACGCCATGGCGCAACCGCTTTAAGGGCGAGGTTGCAGAAGGCCGCATAGGCGGGCAGAAAGTTCTGCTGCTGCTGCCCATGACCTACATGAACAAATCGGGTGAAAGCGTGCAGGAAGCCGCCGCTTTTTATAAAATTGCACCCGAAAATATTACCGTTTTTCATGATGAGCTGGATCTGGCACCGGGCCGCCTGCGCATAAAGCGTGGGGGAGGGGCTGCGGGGCATAACGGTTTGCGCTCTACAGATAAAATGTTGGGCACGCCAGAATATTGGCGTGTGCGCATAGGCATTGGCCACCCCGGCGCCAAGGAACGGGTGCACGGCTGGGTGCTGGGCAATTTTACGGAAACAGACCGGCAGGAATGGCTGGAACGGCTGCTTGATCGCATGGCCGATGCCGCCCCCCTGTTGGCAGATGGGCGGGCAGACCAGTTCATGACAAAGGTTGCACTGCCGGAAGGGAGCAAGGGCTGATGGGTTTTAACTGCGGTATTGTCGGGCTACCCAATGTGGGTAAATCCACGCTGTTCAACGCGCTTACGGCCACGGCCACGGCGCAGGCAGCCAATTATCCGTTCTGCACGATCGAGCCCAATACAGGCCGCGTGGCTGTGCCAGACCCCCGGCTGGACAAGCTGGTGGAAATTGGCAAATCACAGCGCGAAGTGCCCACCAGCCTTGAGTTTGTAGATATTGCCGGCCTTGTGCGCGGTGCCTCCAAGGGTGAAGGGCTGGGCAACCAGTTTTTGGCCAACATCCGTGAAGTAGACGCCATTATCCATGTGCTGCGCTGCTTTGAAGATGATGACATCACCCACGTTGAAGGCGGCGTGGACCCCGTGCGTGATGCCGACATTATTGAAACGGAGCTGATGCTGGCGGATCTGGATTCGCTGGAAAAACGTCTGCCCAATCTGGAAAAGCGCGCCCGCAACCGGGATGCTGAAGCCACAGCACAGCTTGCCGTTATGGCGCCGCTGATGGAAGCGCTGCGTGAAGGCCGCCCAGCCCGCACCGCCATTCCGGCAGGGGAAGAAGAAGCCGTGCGCCGCCTGCAGCTGCTTACCACCAAGCCGGTGCTGTATGTGTGCAACGTGGATGAAGACTCGGCCGCAACTGGCAACAAGTTCTCAGAACAGGTGCAGGCCAAGGCTGCGGCGGAAGGTGCTGCTGCCGTTATTGTGTCTGCCGCGATTGAAGCCGAAGTCAGCCAGCTTGAAAATGAAGAACGGCGCGAGTTTCTGGAAGGTTTGGGCCTTCAGGATAGCGGGCTGGATAGGGTTATTGCCGCTGGCTACAAACTGCTGGGCCTGTGCACCTACTTTACCGTAGGCCCGAAGGAAGCCCGCGCCTGGACAATTACCGCAGGCACCAAGGCCCCGCAGGCTGCCGCCGTTATTCACAATGATTTTGAACGCGGCTTCATTGCATGCGAAACTGTCGCGTATGATGATTACGTTCAGTATGGTGGGGAAGCTGGCGCAAAGGAAGCCGGACGCCTGCGTATTGAAGGGCGAGATTACGTGGTGCAGGATGGCGATGTGCTGCTGTTCCGCTTTAACGTTTAACAGCCACGTACAACCACAAATCACAGCTTGATGGCCTGCCATCACCGGCAGGCCAGATAGAAAGATGGAGATAGGAACGCCGTTATGAACGCGGAGGGTGAGAGTAAGCTGCAAGGGGTTACAACGGCTGCGGCCAATCCCGTGCAGGATGTTCCAGCGCAGGCACAGGGGCTGGGGCCAATGGCTGCCTTGGCCCATCGTGCTCGGCTGGCGGCCCGCACACTGGCGCAAAGTTCTTCCGCCACGCGGGATAAAGCCCTGTGGGCCGCTGCGGCGGCTTTGCGTGAGGCTGCTCCCGCCATTCTGGAAGCCAATGCGCAGGATCTTGCCGCTTCCACCGCTAATGATGCGTTTCGTGATCGGCTTACCCTCACGCCCGAACGGGTGGAAGCCATGGCCCGTGGTCTGGAAGAAATTGCAGATCTGCCAGACCCCGTAGGCCGCGTGTTGGAGGAATGGACACGCCCCAACGGCCTGCGCATCCGCCGTGTTGCCACCCCTGTGGGTGTGATTGGCATGATTTATGAAAGCCGGCCCAATGTGGGGGCAGATGCCTCTGGTCTGTGCATTAAATCCGGCAATGCCGTGTTGCTGCGTGGGGGATCGGAAAGCCTGAACAGCGCACGTGCCATTCATGCCGCCATGCAGGCCGGATTACGCTCTGCCGGTTTGCCGGAAGATGCCGTGCTGATTGCCCCAGATGCCAACCGCGCCCATGTGGCGGAAATGCTCACCGCTTCTGGCCTGATTGATCTGATTATTCCGCGTGGTGGGCGTTCATTGGTCGAACGTGTGCAGCGTGAGGCCCGCGTGCCTGTGCTGGCCCATGCTGAAGGGCTGTGTCACACCTATATTCATTCCGCGGCAGATTTTGCCATGGCGCGCCGCATTGTGCTCAACGCCAAAATGCGCCGTACCGGCATTTGTGGTTCAACAGAAACCCTGTTGATAGATGCAGCCATTGCGCCAGCATTGTTGCCGCAGATTGTGGCAGATCTGGCAGAAAAAGGCTGCACCTTTAAGGCGGATGCCGAAGCCCGCGCCATTATGCCCGATCTGCCCGCGGCAACGGAAAAAGACTTTGCAACAGAATGGCTGGATGCGGTTCTGAACATTGCCGTGGTGGATGGTGTGGATGAAGCGCTGGACCATATTGCGCAGTATGGATCTTCCCACACAGAAGCCATTGTGACAGCGGATGAAAACATGGCCATACGGTTCATGAACGGTGTTTCCAGCGCTGTGGTGATGTGGAATGCCTCCACCCAGTTCTGTGATGGGGGGGAGTTTGGCTTTGGTGCGGAAATTGGCATTGCCACTGGCCGCTTCCATGCCCGTGGCCCGGTGGGTGTGGAGCAGCTGACAACCTTCCGTTACGAAGTGATTGGCACCGGGCAGGTGCGCCCCTGATTTTTGCGGCCATGCGGCCAACTGCACGGGGCGCGCGCAGGTGCCGGTAACTTTCCAACCACATCCGGCTGCAAAGCCTTGTGCACGTGGCACTGTTATTCCCACTTGGGGGGATAACAGATGCCTGCGTATTGGGCTTTTGGGTGGGTCTTTCAATCCCGGCCACAAAGGGCATCAGGCCATTGCGCGGCGTGCGCTGGCGGTGCTGGGGTTAGACCAGGTGTGGCTTATGGTTTCACCCGGTAACCCGCTTAAAGCCGGGCGCTCAGATATGGCGGCCTTGCCTGCACGCTTGGCCACGGCGCGCCAACTGGCAGATGGGCGGCGCATTATTGCCACGGATATCGAAAGCCGAATCGGCACACGTTATACGGTGGATACAGTGCGGGTGCTGCAAACGCGCTTTCCGCGTGCGCGGTTTGTGTGGCTGATGGGCGCAGATGGTCTGGCCACCTTGCCGCGTTGGAAAAACTGGCGGCAGCTTGTGCATAGCGTGCCAGTGGCGGTTTTCCCTCGTCCGGGGCAAAATGCGCGGGCCTTGCATGGGCTTGCCGGGCGGTATCTGGCCCGCTGGCGGGTGCCTGCATGGCGTGCACATGCCCTTGCGGAACTTTCTCCCCCCGTGTGGGCTTTTCTTCCGGGGGCACAAAACAGTATATCTGCAACAGCTATTCGTCAGCAGGGCGGATTCAATGCCGCTGCAGGCCAACCCCATACCCCCGATACGCTTTAAAGATCAGGAGAACGGTCATTCCTACCAAGCCCCCCGCCGAAACATCAGCACGTTCCCGCACGGCCACCACGTCCGCCAAAGGGCGTGCCGCATCTGCACGTGCCACCACAGCTGGCGCTGCTGCGCCTGGTTCCGTGCGTAAAAAAGCCGCTGCGGCTGGCCCCAAGGCCACCACCAAGCGCGAAGCCGTGGCCCCGGATATGCTGGAGCAATCTCTGGCGCTCATCACCGCCAGCCTTGAAGATGACAAGGCTGAAGATATTGTGGTGATCGACCTTGCAGGCCGTGCCTCCTTTGCAGACCGGATGGTGATTGCCACAGGTCTGGCAGACCGTCAGATTTCCGCCATGGCGCAGCATATTGAACGCAAGCTGCGTGATATCGGCATCAAGCGCGTGATGGTGGAAGGCGCCAACGGGTCTGACTGGGTGCTGCTGGATACGGGTGATATTGTGGTGCACCTGTTCAAGCCAGAAGCACGCACCCTGTATGGGCTGGAAAAAATGTGGGGCAAGGAACTGGATGAAGGCGCAGAAGGTAACGTGACCCGCCTGTAATCGCCTGGTTCATGATGTTGTTCTCTGATTTTTCAGTGCGTATGGGCATACCGGCATGAGGCTGGTGGCCATTGGGCGTATGAAGGATAAATCCGAGCGGGCGCTGGTGGAACGGTACCTCAAGCGCCTGCGCCCCAAGCTGGAGATTATAGAACTGCCAGATGGGCGCGGCAGCCCGGATGAAATCAAACGGCGCGAGGCACAGGCCATTCTGGCTGCTTGCCCCGCGCAAAGCCACGTTGTGGTGCTGGATGAAGCCGGGCGCAATTTCAGCAGCCCGGATTTTTCCAATGCCGTGCAAGGCTGGCTAACGGCTGGCCGTATCCCCTGCTTTGTTATTGGCGGGGCGGAGGGGCTGGATGCCTCGGTTATCCAGCGGGCCGATGCGTCCATGTCCTTTGGCACCCTTACATGGCCGCATATGTTGGTGCGGATTATGCTGGTGGAACAAATTTACCGCGCGCAGGCTATTGCGGCGGGGCATCCGTATCATCGTTCCGGGCGGCCATAAGGGGCTGCTGGCTGCTTTTATGGCATGGCGGCAGTGAACCACGGGGTCTGCCTGCATGGGGGCAGACCTGATAGCGTCCGGCCTTTCCTGAACAGACCGGACTGAAGATACATGACAGACGTTCTCTACACTCCGGATGCCCTGCGGCAGTTGCAGCACACTGGCAACGCCGTTCTGATAGATGTGCGTTCGGAAGAAGATTTTGCCAAAGGGCATATTCCCGGTGCCGTAAACATGCCGGATATTTTTACCTATCTGGCAGAAACATCAGAAAGCGGGCTGGCCAGCCTGCAACAGAAGTTTTCATCGCTGTTTGCGCAATACGGTCTGGATGGCAGTAAAACAGCGGTTGTGTATGAAGATGCCCTGCATACACGTTATGGCGCGTCCTGCCGTGGATACTGGATCTTGCAGTATCTGGGGTACCCCAAGGTAGGTATTCTGGATGGCGGGTTGCGGGCGTGGCAGGCCTCTGGCGGCACGTTGACGCAGGATGTCACGCACCCAGCACCCACGCAGTTTCCGCTCTCTATCAACCACGCGCTGATGGCCACGCGGGAAGATGTGTTTGCGGCCCTTACCAACCCGTCCATCAAGCTGCTGGATAACCGCGACAAGGTGGAATGGCTGGGTGAAAGCTCATCACCTTACGGGGTGGATTTTGCGCCGCGCAAAGGGCGTATTCCCGGTGCTGTGTGGATTGAGTGGTATAGCTTCATGCATACGCAGGATCAGGAAGCACGCTTTAAAACACCGGAAGAAATTCGGGCTCTGGCCGCCACGCGCAACCTGTACCCGGATGATGATATCATTATCTACTGCTTCAAGGGCGCACGTGCTGCCAACACCTATGTGGCGCTGGCTTCTGCCGGGTTTACCAAACTGCGCATCTATATGGGATCATGGAACGAGTGGTCTCGCCATGCGGATATGCCCATAGAAGATGGCGTGCCACGGGCTTCTGTGCCGTATCGCCCGCAGCAGGGCTGAGGCAGTTAGAGGTTTTCCGAATCTGCAAAGGGGGCGGTGTCATGCTGGCGCTGCTCCCACTTGCGGCAGGCCGTGCGCAACACCGTTACAAACCGCGTAACCAGCGGCATGTTCTGCCCGGTGCGGATGGCAACAGCCAATGTGGCGCGGGGTGCGGGTTCACTAATGGCATGAAACGTGACCCCGCCAGCATGAATCTGGCTGAGTGAGCGCGGTACAACAGAAACCCCAAGCCCCGCCGCCACCAAAGGCACGGTGCCCGCAATTTGCGGGGCCTGTTGGCCCATTGTGGGGGTAACGCCCGCAAGCTGATAGGCCGACAGAATGGCATCATGAAAGCCCGGCCCTAACTCACGCGGGAAGATAATCAGCGGGTCATCCGCCACCATATCCAAACTGATCACCGGTTCCTTGGCCAGTCTGTGGCCACGGGGCAGAGCGATAACCGTGGGTTCATCCAGCAGGTGAAAAACCGAGAGGCGTGAGGGATCGGTAAACGGCGGGCGGATAATGGCAATATCCACGCTGGGTTCGTGCAATGCCGCACACAGGGCAGGGGTGTTGCTTTCTTCCAAAGAGAGCGTGACATCGGGCGCCATTTCCCGAAACCGGCGGATGGTAAGCGGAATAACCGGCAACAGCGGCACAGCCCCAGCCAACCCTACGCGAATATGCCCTCTTTCCCCCCGCGCCAGACCTTCTGCCGTGGAAAGAAATTGGGCCTGCAAATCCAGAATGGTGCGGGCGCGGGGCAAAAGCACTTCGCCAATTTCTGTCAGCTTCATGCCCCGAGTCTGCCGTTCAAACAGCGTTACGCCCAGATTGCGCTCAAGCTGGCGGATTTGCTGGCTGAGTGGGGGTTGCTCGATACCCAGTGCCTCTGCGGCATGGGTAATGCTGCCATGCTCGGCAACGGTTACGAAGTAGCGCAGGTGCCTGATATCCATATGGTATATGTAATGCATATGGATAACGTGTTCAATATATATTGGAAGACTGGCTTCCACTGTTATAACGTGCGGGCGAAACGAACTTAAACCACCATGCGTTTGTGGGAGTATTGCAGCATGAAAAAACAGTCGGTGATGGACATGGATGTCCGCTCTTCTGCCCTTGGCAACGGCGTGCTGAAAAAGCCTGTTGCAAACCGTTTGTACCAGACCTCCACCATGGCGGCCCTGCTGGATGCGGTGTACGATGGTGAAACCACGCTGGATGAACTGCTCCAGCACGGTAACTTCGGCCTAGGCACATTCAACGCCCTTGATGGCGAAATGATTGTGACAGACGGCGTGGTGCGCCAGTTCCGTGCAGAAGGTCTGGCCGCAGAAGTGCCCGGTTCTCTTAAAACGCCGTTTGCCTGCGTAACGTATTTTGAACCGGAAAAAACGGTTACCATCGATTCCCCCAAAACCAAGGAAACGTTTGAAGAGCTGGTGGACAGCCTACTTGGTAACCCCAACCTGTTTGGTGCCGTGCGCTTTACGGGTGAATTCCAGCGCGTTGATACCCGCACGGTGTTCTGCCAGTGCAAGCCGTATCCGCACATGCTGGAAGTGGTGAAAAAGCAGCCCACCTGCACCATGGAAAACGTTATGGGCACCATGATCGGCTTCCGCACCCCGGTTTACATGCAGGGCGTAAATGTTGCGGGCTACCACCTGCACTTCCTTTCTGAAGATAGCAAACGTGGCGGGCACGTTACGGAATATCGCCTTGTGCGCGGCAAGCTGGAAGTGGCTTCCATTTCCGATCTGGAAATTCAGCTGCCCCGTACGGAACAGTTCGCCAAGGCTGACCTGAACCCTGAAAGCCTGAGCGAAGCCATCCGTATTGCTGAAGGCGGCTGAGCCTCCATTCGCTGAACATTTTTAACGGGGCTGCTGAAAAACAGCTTTCTGGCAGCCCAGTTTTTGCAGGACAGAACTGAAATGACCAATCCGGCAGACAACGCCGCTCAGTGCGGTGCGGAGCTTATTGTCAAAAATCTGGAAGCCCACGGCGTCAAGCACGTGTTCGGTATTCCGGGCGCTAAGGTAGACCGTCTGTTTGATGCGCTGGTGGATTCCTCCATCACCACCGTTGTTACGCGGCATGAACAGAACGCAGCCTTTATTGCAGGTGGCCTCGGCCGTCTTACAGGCAAGGCAGGCGTGTGCATTGCCACATCCGGCCCCGGTGCTTCCAACTTTGTAACCGGCCTTGCCACCGCCAATTCTGAAGGCGACCCGGTGCTGGCTATTGGTGGCGCCGTAAAACTGGCAGACCGCCTGAAGCTGACGCACCAGACCATGGATACGGTCAACCTGTTCAAGCCCATCACCAAATACAGTGTTGAGCTGACAACCCCGGTTGCGATTTCTGAAGTGATGGCCAACGCTTTCCGCTTTGCAGAAGGCGGTCGCCCCGGTGCTGCTTTTGTCAGCACGCCTATGGATGTGCTGTCCATGCCGGCTCATGCACCGGTTCTGGCTGGCCGTCCGCTGCCGCGCGTTGGCGGTGCCCCGGCTGATGTAATTGCAGAAGCTGCAACCATGCTGAAAAACGCCAAACGCCCTGTGGTTCTGCTGGGTATGCTGGCCAGCCGCCCGGATGTGGCAGAAGGCGTGCGCTCTTTTGTAAAAGAAACCGGCGTGCCGGTTGTGGGCACCTATCAGGCTGCTGGTGCGGTTTCTGAAGATCTGGTGGACCGTTTTGGTGGCCGCGTTGGCCTGTTCCGCAACCAGCATGGTGATCAGCTTCTGCACGAAGCCGATGTTGTTGTGGCTATCGGCTACAACCCGGTGGAATATGATCCGTGGCTGTGGAACGTGAATGATGACCGCAAGATCATCAACGTGGACATCGTTCCTGCAGAACTGGATAACGCTTACGTTCCGGCCATTGAGCTGATTGGTGAAATTGCACCCACGCTGACAGTGCTGGCAAAAGATGCAGGCAAGCTGGCCCGTGCTTCAGAACTGGAAGCTGTTCTGGAAGGCTACAAAAAAGCCCGCACCACCGCGCTGCTGGAAGCCCGCAGCACCAGCAACAACGCCGTGCATCCGCTCCAGATCGTGCGTGAGCTGGAACAGTTTGTAACCCCGGATATGACACTGTGCTTGGATATGGGCACCTTCCATATCTGGCTGGCACGTTATCTGCTGTCCTTCCGGGCGCGTCAGGTGCTTATCAGCAATGGTCAGCAGACAATGGGCGTGGGCCTGCCGTGGGGTATTGCTGCAAGCCTGCTGAACCCGGCGCAGAAAGTGCTGTCCATCTCTGGTGATGGTGGGTTCATGATGTCCAGCATGGAACTGGAAACGGCTGTGCGCCTGAAGTGCAACCTGATCCACATGGTTTGGATTGATGAAGCCTACAACATGGTGGAAATGCAGGAGCAGAAGAAATATGGCCGTGGTTCCGGTGTGAACTTTGGCCCCATTGATTTTGCAAAATATGCAGAAGCCTGCGGCGCAACGGGCATTAACGCCACCACGGAAGATGAAGTGCGTCAGGCCCTGCGTACGGCTATGGATGTAGAAGGCCCGGTGGTTATTGCCGTGCCGGTTGATTACTCCCACAACCATCTGCTCATGCAGCCGCTGGCTCAGCTGGGTGAAACGAGTGCCGCAGCGTAAAGCTGCGCAAAAAACGCAGGCCAGATTTTTTTTGCTGATGTGCGCGCCGCCTGTTTTGCAAAATGCTTCATTTTGTTATAACAAGCGGCGTAGCAGTTCAGGCTGCCAGAAAAGGCAGCACAGCATGACAGAAATTTGGGCTAGCAAAGCAGATGTTACCGTTCTGCCTTATTGTGAATTCCCCTGCATATTTCTGCCAGTCTATCAGGGTAGGGGAATGAACAAATCCTTTCAGTCGTGCAAAGTGTATATACAGTTGGGCAATGGCGCAGTGTGCCAATGCGCAGGCTGTGCACACTTGCCAAAACGGCAGAATAGGGGGCAGGCGTAATGGCAGTAACATCTGTAGAAACAGCAGGCGGCAAAACCCGGCGCGGTGCAGCGGTTTTGCTGGAAGTGCTGCGGAGCGAAGGGGTTGAATACATATTCGGCAACCCCGGCACTACGGAACTGCCGCTGATAGATGCCCTGCTGGAAGTGCCCAACGTGCATTACGTGTTGGGCCTTCAGGAAGCCAGCGTGGTGGCCATGGCAGATGGTTACGCGCAGGCCGCCCGCAAACCGGGCTTTCTTAACCTGCATACGGCAGGTGGTTTGGGCCACGGTATGGGCAATCTGCTCAATGCCAGTGTTTCGCAAACCCCATTGGTGGTGACTGCCGGGCAGCAGGATTCCCGCCACACCATTTCTGATCCGCTTCTGTTTGGTGATCTGGTGCAGATTGCCCGCCCCGCCGTAAAATGGGCGCAGGAAGTGGCCCATGCAGATCAGCTTCCTGTTTTATTGCGCCGCGCTTTTCATGATTCCACCGCAGCCCCCACAGGGCCGGTGTTTCTGTCACTCCCCATGGATGTGATGGAAGAAATGAGCAGCGTGGATATTGGTGAGCCCTCCAATATCAACCGTCAGGCCGTGGCGGGCGGGCTGCCAGAACTGGCGCAAGCTCTTACAGCCCTGCGCCCCGGCAAGGTGGCCATTATTGCGGGGGATGAGGTGTATGCCTCGGATGCCGCAGATGAAGTGGCTGCTGTGGCAGAGTGTTTGGGTGCGCCGGTTTATGGCTCATCATGGCCATCGCGCATTCCGTTTGCCACGGCGCATCCGCTGTGGTGCGGCAACCTGCCCACACAGGCCACCGGTATTGCGGAAAAGCTGAGCGGATACGATGCCATTTTTGCATTGGGTGGCAAATCCCTCATTACCATTCTGTACACAGAAGGCCCGGCCCTGCCGCCATCCTGCGCAGTGTATCAGATGTCTTCCGATGTGCGGGATCTGGGGCGCACGTTCTGGACGCCGCTTTCCGTGGTGGGGGATATTCGAGCATCCTTGCAGGCGTTGTTGCCCATGTTGCAAAAGGCGGCAGCCCCGCAGCGTGCTGCCTATGCGGCATCGGGCCAGAAGGTGGCGGAAGCCCGGCGTGCACAGCGTGCGCAGGCTGTGGCAGAGGTATTGGCCCATCCGGCAGATGCCGTTATTTCCCCCCGCGTTGCAGCGTGGGAGACGGTGCGTGCCATTGGCCCGGATATTGCCATTGTGGATGAAGCCATTGCCACTTCATCCGATGTTCGGTTGTTTTTAGAAAGTGCATGGTCTGCCCAGTATTCCTTCCTGCGGGGGGGCGCGCTGGGCTGGGGCATGCCTGCGGCTGTTGGGGCCTCACTTGGCCTTGGGCGGGATAGAGTTGTCTCACTGGTGGGGGATGGGGCAGCCCTGTATTCCCCACAGGCTTTGTGGACAGCCGCACACGAAAAGCTGCCCGTTACTTTTGTTGTGATGAACAATCGCGAGTACAACGTGCTCAAGAACTTCATGCGGCAGCAAAACAACTATATCTCTGCGCAGGAGGGGACATATCCCGCCATGGATATTGTTGATCCACAAATAGACTATCAGGCTTTGGCCCGGTCCATGGGGGTGCCTTCCAGCAGAGTAACGCGGGCGGCAGATATTGCGCCCACGCTGGAAGCAGCATTAGCGACCGATGGCCCCACGCTTGTTGAAATTATGATTGCAGCGGGCTGAGAGTGTCTGGCTGCAAAAACCGGGGGTGCGTATGAAAATCGGGTTGTTTATTCCCTGTTACATAGATGCGTTTTATCCAAACGCAGGGGTTGCCACGCTGGAGCTGCTGGAAAAGCTGGGCCAGGATGTGGAATACCCCATGGAACAAACCTGCTGCGGCCAGCCAATGGCCAATTCAGGCTGTAACCGGGATGCTGCCTCTGCTGAGGCGCTGTTTGTCAAACTCTTTGCCAAATACGATGCCATTGTCAT
This sequence comes from Acetobacter sp. A11-2, assembly GCF_040208445.1. Taxonomy (NCBI): domain Bacteria; kingdom Pseudomonadati; phylum Pseudomonadota; class Alphaproteobacteria; order Acetobacterales; family Acetobacteraceae; genus Acetobacter; species Acetobacter sp. A11-2. Next base: position 2,447,323 of record NZ_CP157843.1, on the reverse strand, counting down.
GCCGTCTGGCAGTTGCACCCACCATGTGCGGGACAACTTTGATGCCATTCCGCAAACGGATGAAGTGCGGCATGTGCGTGAAAACACCTTTGAACTGGTGGAATTTCTGCACGATGTGCTGAAGGTGCAAGATTTCCCTTGGGCGGAATTCCCGCACAAGGTGGGCCTGCATAACAGTTGCGGCACCCTGCGCGCCCTGCGTACGGCCAGCATGTCTGAACTGGGTGAGCCTTTCTTCTCCAAACCGATGGATCTGCTTTCCAAGGTGAAGGGTATTTCCTTCGCCCATCCCAAACGGCCAGATGAATGCTGCGGTTTTGGTGGCACCTTCTCGGTTACGGAAGAAGCCGTTTCCGCCAAAATGGGGGTGGATAAGGTAACCGATCACCATAATGCCGGGGCGGAATACATTGTTTCTGCCGATACGTCCTGCATGATGCACCAGCAAGGGTGTGCGGAACGGGCCGGGGTTCCCATCCGCTTCATTCACATTGCTGAAATTCTGAATGGAGCACGGGAATGAAGGTTAAACCAGTCAACCACGCCAAGGCGGCGGAAGAGTTCATTGAAGACGTTGCGCATGAAAGCTTTCATGACGAACGCCTGTGGGACCTGCGCCAGAAGCGTGATGAGCAGATGCACATTCTGCCGGAATGGCAGGAACTGCGCACCCGTGCCTCCCAGATCAAGGAACACACGCTGGCCAACCTGCCCGAATATCTGGAGCAGTTTGAGGCCAACGCCAAAAAGAACGGCATTCATGTTCACTGGGCAGCCGATGGTGCGGAGCATAACCGCATAGTTGGCGAAATTCTGGAAAAACACGGCGCCAAATCGCTTATCAAAAGTAAGTCGATGGTGACCGAAGAATGCCAGATGCGCGAATATCTGGAACCACGCGGCGTTACGGTAACCGAGACAGACCTTGGTGAACGTATCCAGCAGCTTGATAACCAGATGCCCAGCCACATTGTGGTGCCAGCCGTACACAAGCTGATACCAGACGTGGCCAAGATTTTTGCCGAGCACTATCACACAGACCCGAACGACAACAGCGCGCAGTCTCTGGCATGGCAGCAGCGTCTGGCCGCGCGCCCGGTCATTCTGTCAGCCGATGCGGGCATGACAGGCGGCAACTTTGTTGTGGCCGAAACAGGCTCCTTCGTTGTCTGCACCAATGAAGGCAATGCGGACCTAAGCGCTACGGTGCCGGGCCTGCATATTGCCACGATCGGGATCGAACGCCTTGTGCCGCGTATGGCGGATATGGGTGTGTTTATCCGCCTGCTTTCCCGCAGTGCGCTGGGCTCTCCCATTACGCAGTACACCACGCACTTCCGTGGCCCGCAAAAGGGCAGCGAAATGCACGTGGTGCTGGTGGATAATGGCCGCTCCCACCGCCTTGGCATGCAGGATTTCTGGACATCGCTGAAGTGTATCCGCTGCGGTGCGTGTATGAACACCTGCCCGGTGTATCGTCGTTCCGGTGGTCTGTCCTACGGTGCCGTGTATTCTGGCCCGATTGGCGCAATTATTGACCCCACCTTTAACGAGCGCAAATACAGCACGCTGCCGTTTGCTTCCACCATGAACGGAAGCTGCACCAATGTGTGCCCGGTCAAGATCAACATTCACGAGCAGCTGTATAAATGGCGGCGCGTGCTGGCCGAACATCATGAACTGCCGTTTGTAAAACGTGAGATCATGCACATGGCTGGCAAGCTTATGGGCCAGCCCAAGCTGTACCGTGCAGCCATTAACGGTACGGAAGTGGCGCTGAGCACCATGCCACGTTTTGTGCTGTATAACTGGCTGAACCCGTGGGGCAAGCACCGTGAACTGCCGCACCCCGTCAAAACCACCTTCAACAGCTGGTACAAGAAAAACCGCCTGAACAAGCAGAAGGAAGGGGAAAAAGCATGAGCTCGCGTGATGCCATTCTAGCCCGTTTGCGGGATAACCGCCCAGACCCCAACGCCCATCCGCTGCCCCCCGTTGCCAAGCTGGGGGATATGGATGCAGGCAAGGCGCGTTTTGAAAACAGCCTGCAAATTATTGGTGGCCAGGTTCTGGAACGGCAGGAAAACGATACGCTGGCAACAGCTATTGCCCGCACCTTTCCGGATTCCAAGGTGATCTGCTCTGCCGTGCCGGATTTTGAAGGCACAATTCGGATTGAAGATCTGGATTCCCCACAGCAGGCGGCCTCGGTGGATGTGCTGGTGGTGCGCTCACCTTTCGGCATTGCCGAAATGGGCTCCATCTATCTGAGCGAAGCGCAGTTGAATAACCTGAACTCCGCAGCGCATCTCACGCAGCATATTGTGGTCATTCTTTCCCCCAAGAATCTGACCGCAAACATGCACACCGCCTATATGGACCGCCCCGAGTTCCATACCGCCAATTACGGTGTGCTGATGAGCGGACCTTCTGCCACGGCAGATATTCAGGGTGTTCTGGTGCGTGGTGCACAGGGCGTGCGCACGCTTTCCGTGTGGTGGGAAGACTAAACCCTACCAGCCTGAAAAGAGCGTTTCTTCAAAAGCCGGAGCGGGGCATCAGCCTGCTCCGGCTTTTTTGTATGTGCGCAGCAGGCGGTGTGCTCTTGTATTATTCGTTAACACATCGCACAGAATAAAGGGCAGGCTTTGCCTGTGCATGGTTGCAAAGTGTGGTGTGAGGATAAAACAGGGGCGCAGATATGGTGGAGAAAAACACAGCAGCAGCGCCCATTCTGGCAGGCGCAGGCATACAGCATGGTGGCACGGGGGCGCCTCGGCTTATCGGGTTGGGGCTGGTGGCCTCGGCGTTGTTTTCCGTCACCTTTGTGCTTAATCGCTTTATCAGCCTGCATGGCGGGCACTGGGTGTGGAGTGCCGCACTCCGGTATATTGAAACCGCTTTGCTGCTGTTGGCGTGGGGCTTTGTGGCCAAAGGCGCGCGCTGGGTGGAGGCAATCTGGCACCTGTTCTGGCAAAAGCTGCGCTTCTGGCTGGTGGCAGGAGGCATTGGGTATGGTGCCTTTTACGCGTGCTGCTGCTTTGCGGCCAATCATGCGCCCGGCTGGATAGTTGCGGCCACATGGCAAAGCACCATTCTGGCCACGCCTGTGGTGCTATGGGCTTTTGGTGGCAAGGTGCCCTTACGCGGTGTGGCGTTTCTGGTGCTAATTTTTGCCGGTATCGTTATTCTCAATGCAGGGCGGCTGCAATCTGGTGTGCCATTGGCACAAATTGCCTCTGGCGTGGTGCCGTTGCTGGTGGCGGCGTTCTGTTACCCAATTGGCAACCAGTTGCTTAATCGGTTCCGGCATCAGGCCGGGCCACACGCTGCACTGTTGCAAGATCCACTGGCCGCTGTTTTGTTAATGACACTTGGCGCCCTGCCGTTTTTTGCGGGGCTTTTGTTACTGGTGCGCCCCCCATTGCCAGATATGGGGCAGATAACATCCACGGGCCTGATTGCGCTGTTTGCAGGCTGCTTGGCCACGCCACTATTTACCTATGCCCGCAACCTTTCATCAGATCCGTATCTGATTGCCGCCGTGGACGCCACACAGGCGGGAGAGGTTGGGTTTACATTGGCGGGTGAAGCCCTGCTGCTTGGCAGTGTTTCACTGGGAATGGCAGATTACGTGGGTCTTATGGCTGTTATGGGTGGCCTGATTGGCTTTGCCGTAAGCGAGGAAACTGCGCCTGAAGCCTGAATACAAAAACGGGTGGGAGCATTGCTGCCACCACCCGTTTTAAAACGCTATGCTGTAGCAGGGTTTAGTCCCGCACACGCTCAATCTGTGCGCCACAGGCGGCCAGCTTGCGTTCCACAGCCTCATATCCCCGGTCTAGGTGATACACGCGGCTGAGAATGGTTTCACCATGCGCGGCAAGCCCTGCCAGAATGAGCGAGAAAGATGCCCGCAGATCGGTCGCCATAACAGGTGCGCCAGAAAGGCTGTGCACACCGCGGATAATGGCGGAAGACCCATGCACGTTAATGCGTGCGCCCATGCGGTTAAGCTCCGGCACATGCATGAAACGGTTTTCAAAAATGGTTTCCGTAATCATGGAGGCCCCTTCGGCCACAGAAAGCAGCGCCATGAACTGGGCCTGCATATCTGTGGGGAAGCCCGGGTAGGGTTCTGTCATAATATCAATGCCACGCAGCGCACCGGTGCGGCGCACGCGCATGGCATTGCCTTCCTGCGTCACTTCCACGCCGGTTTCTTCCAGCGCGCGCACCACAGCACCCAGATGGTCCACATGTCCATCAATCAGGCGCAGATCACCCCCCGTAATGGCGGCGGCGCAGGCATAGGTGCCGCATTCAATGCGGTCTGGCATAATGCGGTGGTGGGCCCCGTGCAAGGCTTCTACGCCATCAATGGTAATGGTGCCGGTGCCCGCGCCAGAAATACGTGCGCCCATGGCGTTCAGGCAGTTGGCCAGATCCACCATTTCCGGCTCACGCGCGGCATTCACAATTTCCGTGCGCCCTTTGGCAAGGGTGGCGGCCATCATGATGTTTTCCGTAGCCCCAACAGAGGCAAACGGCAGAATAACCCGCTCGCCCTTTAGCCCCTTGGGGGCCTTGGCGTTGATGTAGCCGTTTTCCAGCGTAATTTCTGCGCCCAGAGTTTCCAGCCCCCGAAGGTGCATATCTACCGGGCGCGTGCCAATGGCACACCCACCGGGAAGGGAAACGCGAGCTTCATGGCAGCGGGCCAGCAGGGGCCCAAGCACCAGAATGGAGGCACGCATTTTGGAAACAATGTCATACGGTGCTTCGGTGTTGGTAATGTCACCGCCAACGGAAATGGTAGAGCCATCACCGTTTACGTCTTCCACTTCCAACCCATGCTGGCGCAGCAGGGCGCGCATGGTGCCAATATCTGCAATGCGCGGCACGTTGGAAAGCACCAGCCGTTCAGATGTCAGCAGCCCGGCCACCAGCAGTTTCAGGCCTGCGTTCTTGGCGCCGCCAATGGTAATTTCGCCGTGCAGGGGGCGTCCGCCCCGGATGATGAAACGATCCATGGTCTTTCTTACATCCGCGGGGTGGCAACGCCACGCTGGCCCATATACTTGCCGGCACGGTCTGCGTAGCTGACTTCACACGGGCTTTCACCCTTAAAGAACAGGAACTGGCAGATGCCTTCATTGGCATAAATGCGGGCGGGCAGGGGGGTGGTGTTGCTGATCTCGATCGTCACCTGTCCTTCCCATTCCGGTTCCAGCGGGGTGACGTTGACGATAATGCCGCAGCGCGCATAGGTGGATTTGCCCAAACACACCACCAGTACATCCCGCGGGATACGGAAGTATTCAATAGTATGTGCCAGCACAAAGCTGTTGGGCGGAATAATGCACACATCGGCCCGGCGGGAAACAAAGCCATCCGGGCTGAAGTTTTTGGGGTCCACAATGGCGTTGTTTACATCCGTAAAAATACGGAAATCATCTGCCACGCGGGCATCATACCCGTAGGAGGAAAGACCGTAGGAAATAACGCCTTCGCGCTTCTGGTTTTCCACAAACGGTTCAATCATGCCGTGGTCCTGAGCCATCTGGCGGATCCATGTATCTGGCATCACGGGCATGTCTTGTCTTCTCCGGTAGGGTGGCGGTTTTGTGCGCCGGGTTCAGAACTGGTGGGGGTGGCAGAATCTGTTGAGTCCTGCCGGGTGCGTGCCTGTTCCTTGCGGCGGCGCAAATTGGCACGCAGCGCCGCAGCCTGCCGGGCCATACGCTCGGCGCGGGCAGCTTCCGCTTTAGAGGAAAGGCGGGGGCCGGAAGATGTGTTTTCGGGCGTATCAGTCATGCCGGTATGCAGCAGGCCAGTCGCGTAGGTTGAACGTTCGACAGGCTGACTAGCAGAGGCAGCCCGCCCTGACTAGGGCAGACTGCATGCGTATGGGCAAAACCTGCTAGAGGTTGGCAATAACCTTAAGGCCCATCATGCCCGCATTGCGGATTTTATGTGTTTCACCGGGGTGGATCATGTACTGGAACTCTGGCTGAACCAGCAGGCCGGGCAGGGCATCAATACCGTAATAGGCCTCAATCACGTCAGACGAATGCTGCACGCCATACACACCACTTGGCAGGCCGTATCCGCCATCCAGCGCGAGCTGTTCACTCTGCCGCCGCCGGTTGCTGACCTTGTACCATGAAAACATCATGCCCAGACGGTCCGTCATGCGAGAGGGAATCACCCCTACAAGGGAGATACCGCCGTACAACTGGTCAGACACATTCACGGCGCGCGGGGTCACATGGATGTAGCCGCCCATCAGGTAGCCACCGGCCATCATGTTACGGCCACCAAGGCGGTACACCATCTGGTCTGCTTCCAGCCAGAACATGTCAGACGGGGCAGAGCGTGCGCCGGGCACCTGTGCGGCAACGGCACTTGGCAGGGCCGAGCCAATTTTATCGGCATAGCGCGTGGTATCATGCGCGTAGCCCAGCACGTAATGCCCCGGCAGGCGGTTGCGTGTTAAAAACGGCTGCCACGTAAATTCGATGGGCAGGGAAATACCGGTGGCGTGTTCCGCGCCCCATGCCCAGCCGGAGGGGTTCTCGTTCAACGCGCCCACAGAATACGCGCCAATCTGGATAGCCGTATCCCATGTGGGGCGGAAGCGGATGCGCGCCCCCCATGTGGCTTTTGGATACACGCTCATGCCCGGATTCTGTTTGATGGCCACAGGCGCAGAACACGTCACCATGAACGAGCAGAGCAGAGGCGATGTTGCAAACACATGGGTGAGCGACATACGCCCGAAAATGACATCGAGCGTGTTGTTGCGGAATTTCTTTTCAGCATACAGGTCCACCAAGTGGGCCACCACGTTGCCGGAAAGAGAATACACTTCCTGCAAGCCAACGTAGGATTCGCCCACGCGCGGGCCCTGAATGGCCTTGCCCGCACGTTCCATCACCAATGTATGCACAGACCACCCGCCCAGTCTGGGGTCCATTTTGCCCAGATCGAAAATGGCCTGAAGGGTGAGTTCGTGCACATAACTGGTGCCTTTTTCCCCCGGTCGGCCACCGGCAAACAGGCCGTTGGCTTCGCCCTTATAGGTGAAGGAAAAGGTAAAGCCTTTTTCGCGCAGCCGGTTTCGGAATGGGCTGAGCTGCGGAATAAGCGCGCCAGACCCCGCCGTGGGCACGTAGTACGGATCATTCAGATCCGTATCTCGCAGTGCATCCAGGCTGGGGGGCAACATGCGTGAAGGGCCTTCTGTAGCCAGAATGGAATCCAGTTCCACCTTATGAAAGGCTGAGGCATCGCCCGATGGGCCTACAGGCTGCACGCTCATGGTGGCCATACCGGGAAACGGCAGAACAGGCACACCGCTGGGCGGGATAGGCGTGTTGGGTGGCCGCCGAATGGCGTTAAGATCCGGGCCGAGGGATTCTGCATCCAGCGGGCGGCCTGCCTGCGCGGGGCCTGCGTGTACCTTGTTATCTCCGGGCGTTACAATTGCATCGGATACAGGTGCCACGGCCGTTTGGGCCGTAAGCGGAGATGTGGTGGTGCTTTGCGCCTGTGCCGCATTGTGTGCGCCAACAGGCAATACAACAGCCGCGCAACCTGCAAGCAGCGCAGAAAGGGCGGTAGAAAATGCACGCCCGGGCATATCATGCTCCGCTTTATGGCGGCATGTTTTTGAAAAAGTCATTCCGCTTCCCGCAAAATCATGAGTGTCGGAAATGTTGACCACAATGCTGATAAGGAAAAAGCTCCGCAGAGCTTGCCTGTCTGTTTAAGGCAGCATGGTGAGCCAGCGCAGATAGGTGGACAATTCACCTTTTAGCGCAAAGGCAGCGGATGAACGCAAAGCACGAGGGCTGAAGATGAAAGGCATGGGACAAACCATTATTGTTATTTTTGGTTGTTGGCCCCTCATCACAAACAGAAGCGCTGTGTGTGGTCAAGTTGGTATTTGTAATAATATTTCCTAAAACTGTATAAAAATGAAATAAAAGCCAATAACGGGATGCATTTTTTGTTATAACGGTAATTTTGCAACAGGTGGCACATTGTCCTGTGGCATTTCTAAATCCTGCCAGCCGCAAAGCTGCGCATGGGCATGTTCCAACCCGGCCCGAAAGCCCGGAGAACACAAAGCTTTGAACTCGGCTTCCTGCTCATAAGTTGGCATCAGCCTTTTCAGCAGGGCATTTTTATGTGTGGCGGGGTGGAAATAGATTTCAGAAACACCTTCGGGCAGATGCGCGGCCAGCGCGGCCACGCGGTCTGTTGTCATGTGGCCGCTCCATGCCAGCCCAAAGCACCAGTCATTTGTTTTCATGCCCGCAGCATGGGCCTGATGGCGCAAAAGGCTTGTCCAGCGGCGGAGGGCGGCATCACCCAGCGTGTCTGTATAGGTGCCAGCGGCGTAAAGGGGTTCGGGCGGTTCCAGCGGCACGCGCACAGCATTGAGCCCATAGCGTTTGCCAATGGTGACAAGCAGGTGCCCCACCGTGGGGTGCAGGTGCATGTGTTTGTGGGCATTGGCGTGGTCTAACCGCAGGCCAGTGCGGCGGAAGGCTTCAAACTGGGCGGTAATTTCGGCTTCCAGTTCTCTCCGTCCTTCAGGGCGGAAAAAGTAATCGACCCCCAAGCCAAATTGCGAGGATGAAAACCATCCATCGGGCTGGGTAATAAGCGGCAGGCTGGTATGGGGCAGAACAGCGGGGCCTTCTATCACCACAAGGTGCAGGCCAACATTAAGGGTAGGCAGGCGTTTGGCGCGTTCTATGGCGTCATCCACAGCCTCACCCGCAACCATAAGGCTGGCTGTTGAAAGCAGGCCATTGCGATGGGCAAGTTCGATTGCCTCATTCACTTCAACAGACATGCCGAAATCATCGGCAGAGATAATGGCGCGTTTCATAACAGAACCCCTGATCTTGCTCCGGCAGTATCTAGCACCGGCAGGGGGGAAATGTCATGGGCGGAGGCATTTTGCCCCCGCCCATGTGGCATGCGTAGGTTACGCAGCATCCTTACGGTTTTTAAGGAACTGGAAGAACTCCACACCTTCACGCAGGCGGCGCTTCATCATCTGCGGAGAACGCACCATTTCACCCAGGATGGAGGCAATCTTGGGCGCGCGGAAGTAGAACTTCTTGTAGAAGTCTTCCACACTGTTGAAGATTTCTGTGTGAGACAGGTGCGGGTAATGCAGCGGTGCAATCTGCACGCCGTTATCATCCAGCAGTTCTGCGTTGTTTTCATCCAGCCAGCCGTTTTCCGTGGCCTGCTTGTGCAGGGCCGTGCCCGGATACGGCGCCGCCAGAGAAACCTGCAACGTGTGCGGGTTGATTTCCTGCGCGAAGCGGATGGTTTCCTGAATGGTTTCCTTGGTTTCACCCGGCAGACCCAGAATGAAGGTGCCGTGAATTTTAATGCCAAGTTCGTGGCAGTTCTTGGTGAACTCACGCGCTACTTCAACGCGCATACCCTTCTTGATGTTATGAAGGATCTGCTGGTTGCCGCTTTCATACCCAACCAGAAGCAGGCGCAGGCCGTTGTCACGCAGCACTTTCAGTGTTTCGCGCGGCACATTGGCTTTTGCGTTACAAGACCACGTAACACCCAGCTTGCCCAGTTCACGCGCAATGGCTTCTGCACGCGGCAGGTCATCGGTGAAGGTGTCATCGTCAAAGAAGAACTCTTTCACCTGCGGGAAGTACTGCTTGGCCAGACGGATTTCAGCCGCAACGTGCTGCGGGCTGCGTGTGCGGTAGCGGTGGCCACCCACCGTTTGCGGCCACAGGCAGAACGTGCAGCGAGATTTACAGCCACGGCCCGTGTAGATGGAAATGTAGGGGTGCATGAGGTACCCGATAAAGTAGTCCTCAATACGCAGGTCCCGCTTGTACACTTCGGTCACGAAGGGCAGGCTGTCCATGTCTTCAATCATGGCGCGGTCACGGTTGGCAATAATTTCGCCATCCTTGTTGCGCCACGTAATGCCGTCTACATCCTTAAAATCACGGCCTTCGGCAATTTCCTTGATTGTGTAATCAAATTCATTGCGGGCCACAAAATCAATCGGCGCGCCTTTCAGCAGGCTTTCTTCTGGCTGAACGGCAACCTTGGCACCCACCATCCCGATTTTCAGGTTGGGGTTCACGTCTTTGAGCATCTGCGCCACTTCCACATCCTTGGCGAAGGATGGGGTGGAGGTGTGCAGAATAACCAGATCGCGGTTTTTAACGTCTTCCAGAATCGGTTCCATGCCAATGCCTGCGGGCGGGGCATCAATCAGGCGGCTGCCTTCAACCATTGCTGCAGGCTGGGCCAGCCATGTCGGATACCAGAAGGACTTGATTTCGCGCCGTGCCTGATAGCGCGAGCCTGCGCCACCATCAAAACCGTCAAAAGTCGGGGGCTGCAGGAAAAGTGTTCTCATCGTCATCGGTTTTTATCCTGACAAGGGCGTGAAGCGGTTGGAGCCGGCAAAAAAAGCGGTCTGCAAGGCTTCCATGGTCATTTAGCTGAGGGATTTACTCTGGGCTGTTAGCATAAGGCAAGTTTTGCGTGCGCCGGGCTTACTGTCTGGCGGAAAGACCACCAGATGAAGGGGGGCCAACCGGGTGTGGGGCCACATGCATGGTTTGCCCCCGCCAGTGCACTTCTGTGCCGGAAGCGCTGCCCACCATAATGGCGGCAGAAAGCCAGTCCCGCGCAGGCAAAAGCAGAAGCGGCCATAGCGGGCGAGACCCCACAGTGCGGTCTATCATCAACGCGGTAAGGCAGCGAAAGCCCCATACACCCCAGAAAAAAGGGAGTGTCCACGCAGCATGGGGCTGGAACAAGACCACCAATGTAGCCCAGAACAGTGGAAGCTGGATTGAAGAGGCCGCATAGCCCGCAGGTGCAAGCGTGCAGACTGTGCGGCCCCATCTGAGCTCATGCTTTAACAATTCTGTAAAATTGGATTCGGCAATAGTGGTCCATGTTAGGCAGTCGGCAATGGTAATATCCATGCCCAACTGGCGTACAAGGCGGCCTAGCAGTGCATCATCCGCCACATGTGGCAGCAGGGCTTCCAGCCCGCCCACCTGTTCCAGCGTTTCACGCCGCAGGGCCATGGTGGCGCCCAGACAGTCCTGCCGCCCCAGATAGCGCGAGAGAATGACGCCGGGCAAAAAGTTATGGTTGATCTGGCAGGCTGCCAGCATCTGCACCACAGTATGCTTGGCAGGTAGCCCGGCATACAGGGTGGTAACTAGCCCGGTGTTGGGTGTGTTCAGCTCAGCCACGATATGTTGAAGATAATCGGGGCTGACATGAATATCAGAATCGGAAATAACCAGAATATCGTGCTTGGCCTGCGGCAGGATATTCATAAGGTTGCTGATCTTGCGGTTTAGCCCGTGCAGCACGGGGTTCACCACCAAATCCATATCCAGTTCCGGGTGGCGTTCTTGCAGGCGGCGCACAATGGCTATGGCCGGATCATCTGCATCGCGCACGCCAAACAGAATCTGCACATGTGGGTAATCCTGCGTACAAAAGCTTTCCAGCGCTTCTTCCAACAGGGGTTCAGAGCCATAAAGTGGCTTTAAAACGGTAACCGGTGGGCTGTTTTCAAGAGCAACCGGCTTATGCTCCTTGCGGCGGAAACGGGCCAGAAGGCCCGCCCCCAAAGCAGATTGCACGCAGCCGGTAACAGCCAGTACCGCGCTGGCCGCAGCTAGAAACGGAAAGGCGGACATTACACCTCAACCGTTTTATGGCCCCGTGGGGGCGCTGGTTTCTTTCCGCTGCGGCGCACGATGCTGCTTCTCGCTCTTAATCTTTGGAGTAACTCTGAACCTTGCGGTTCAGCACGTTGATCAAACCCTGCACACCGCCAGAGTTCAGCGTGGAGCTGAAGTCAGACCGCTGGGCAGCTGCCTGGCTGATGCGGGAATCGCTCAGCAGCACATCGGTAATTTTCCATGCACCACCTTCGTTGTGCATGATGTAGCTTACAGCCGTGCCGGGCATGCTGTCATCAGACCCGATATGGGTTTCTACAATCTTGCCGCCGCCAGCAGGCGCATCCGTAACGGACGGAGAGATGGTAAAGCGTGCGCCAGAACCGGGCTTAAAGCTGGAGACATAGCGCGCAATGGTGAAGTTGCGGAAAGCTGCCAGCAGGTTCTGCTTGTCGCTCGGGCTCAGGCTGTCATAGCGCAGGCCAACAGAGGCTTTCAGCACGGCTTCAAGATCATAAGCCTGATCCACCGCACCAGCCACCATCTGGCTGCGTTCAGCAAAGCTGCTGTGCGCGCTCTGAACCTGATCCAACGCTTTGTACAGCGACTGGATAGGCGCGCTTACGGCACTTGCCGGAGCAGACTGGGCAAAAGCTGCCGGAGCGGAAATGCCAGCGCCAGCAACCGGAAGGAGGGCCATGGTCATACCAAACACAAGGCCTGCACGAATTGAAAAGCGTTTCATGGCTTAAGATTTTGTCCCGGTTGCGCGGTTTGGCAAGATCGCTTCAAGCATGTCACCGATGCCCAACGCGCTTAGAGCGGTTCCGACGATGTGTGGTGCGGAGAGGCCGGCCTCGGCGTATTGGGCGGCCTGGGTGTTATGGTCGATGAAGCGGTCTGGCAGGGTGAGGGGGCGGAAACGCACGTTATCGAGCAGGCCGGTGCGGGCCAGATGGTGCCCGACAAGGGAGCCAAAGCCACCTTCCGAACCTTCCTCAATGGTAATCAGCACGGCATGGTTGCGGGCCAGATTTTCCACCAGTTCCGTATCAAACGGCTTGGCAAAGCGGGCATCCGCCACGGTGGGCGGCAGGCCACGGGCGGCCAGCATGTCTGCGGCTTTCAGGCACTCGGCCAGACGCGGGCCAAGCGAGAGAATGGCCACGCCACCTTTTTCCGGCCCGGACTGCCCACCCATTTCACGGATGATGCGGCCTTTGCCAATTTCCAGCGGTGTGCCTTCTGCGGGCAGGTCCAGCCCAAGGCCACTGCCACGCGGGTAGCGCAGGGCAATCGGGCCTTCATCAAACAGGGCGGCGGTGGCCGTCATGTGCAGCAGTTCCAGCTCATCCGATGGGGCCATGATGGTCATGCCCGGCAGGCAGCCCAGATAGGCAATGTCGAAGGAGCCTGCATGGGTGGCGCCATCGGCGCCCACCAGTCCGGCGCGGTCAATGGCAAAGCGCACGGGCAGCTTTTGCAGCACCACATCGTGCATCACCTGGTCATAGGCGCGCTGGAGGAAGGTGGAATAGATGGCGCAGAACGGGCGCAGCCCTTCGGTGGCCATGCCGGCGGCAAAGGTTACGGCATGCTGCTCGGCAATGCCCACATCAAAAAACCGGTCCGGGTAGGCCTTGGCAAAGGCATCCAGCCCCGTGCCAGAAGGCATGGCGGCGGTAATGGCGGCAATCTTGTTATCGGTGGCCGCACGGCGTGTGAGCTCGCGGGAGAACACGGATGTGTAGCTTGGCGGGCCTGCGGGGCCTTTTTTCTGTTCACCGGTGACCACGTTGAACTTGGCAACGGCGTGATACTTGTCTCCGGCTTTTTCGGCCGGCTGATAGCCGTGGCCTTTTTCCGTGATGACATGCAGCATGATGGGGCCGTTATCCGTATCGCGCAGGTTGCGCAGGATAGAGACCAGCTGCGGCAGATCATGCCCATCCACGGGGCCAACGTAGTAAAAGCCCAGCTCTTCAAACAGCGTGCCGCCGGTAATCATGCCGCGGGCATATTCATCGGCCTTGCGGGCCGTGCGTTCCACAGGGGCGGGCAGTTTTTTCACAAACTTGCCAGCCAGTTCGCGCAGCCCCATGAACTTGCGGGAAGACATCAGGCGCGACAGGTAGTTCGACATGGCCCCCACAGGCGGGGCAATGGACATCTCGTTGTCGTTCAGGATGACAATCAGCCGTTCCGCACCGGGGCCGGCCACGGCGGCGTTGTTCATGGCCTCATACGCCATGCCGGCGGAAATGGAGCCATCGCCAATCACGGCAATCACATTGCGTTCGCGGTAGCTGGGGTCTTCCTCCGCCCGCAGGTGGTGGGCCACGGCCATGCCGAGTCCGGCGGAAATGGAGGTGGAGGAATGGGCTGCGCCAAACGGATCGTATTGGCTTTCTGCGCGGCGGGTAAAGCCGGACAGGCCGCCCGGCTGGCGCAGGGTGCGAATGCGGTCACGCCGGCCGGTCAGAATCTTGTGGGGGTAGGCCTGGTGGCCCACATCCCAGATCACCTTGTCATCTGGGGTATCAAACACCGCATGCAGGGCAACCGTCAGCTCCACAACACCCAAGGAAGCCCCAAGGTGCCCCCCTGTGGTGGAAACCGCGTCCACCGTTTCGGCCCGCAGTTCATCCGCAACCTGCTTGAGCTGCTCAACCGAGAGATTGCGCAGGTCCGCCGGATACTCAACCCGGTCCAGCGCAGGAAAACGCCCTAACGTCGGAATCGGTGAAGGCGCGCTCTTGTCCTGAGAACTGTCCATGCGATCGTTTCCATCTTTTTGTTGCGGGCTGCTGTCTGGTATCTGGGCGGATGACGCAACCCGGAGTGTGTCTTACGCCGCGTTTGCATGCCGACAGACATCGCGATCCGATGGCATGTGGTTTAATATTTCACGCAAGAACGCAAGTATTGAAACAAAACAAGCCGGCGAATGTGGCCTTTTTGCAACAGGACTGTGAAAACACTTGAGCTTGACAAACCACACAACATATATGCAGGCCAATGTCTTCTTTCATGCGTGGCCGCGTAACGCGTGTATTCAGTATTCTGTCTGACCACCTGATGGTTCAGGGCGGAAATACTTGCCGCGGGTAACACGGCCGCGTTTCTTGTTACACACTGAACTGACCAAGTTCTTTCCAGTCACGATACGGGCGTAAGTGATGCGCCGGAGCGGGGGTTTATGGCCGTACCGATAATGCAGGCCGTCAGGGTCGGCAAATATGTCGTCACACAGCATCTCAAGAAGCGGAAGCGTTATCCGCTTGTGCTGATGCTTGAGCCGCTTTTCCGCTGCAATCTGGCATGCGCAGGTTGCGGGAAGATCGACTACCCGGCTGCCATTCTCAACCAGCGCATGACCGTGCAGGAATGCATGGATGCGGATGCCGAAGCAGGCGCGCCCGTTGTGGCTGTGGCCGGCGGTGAACCGCTGCTGCACAAGGAAATGCCGCAGATTATCCGCGGTTTGATTGCGCGTAAGAAATACGTTTACCTGTGCACGAACGCCCTGCTGCTTGAAAAGAAGATGGATGAATATGAACCATCCCCCTTCTTCTCTTGGGATGTGCATCTGGATGGTGACAAAACCATGCACGATTCCTCCGTCTGTCAGGATGGGGTGTATGAACGTGCCGTGGCCGCCATCAAGAAGGCCAAGGAACGTGGGTTCCGCGTTTCCATCAACTGCACCCTGTTTGATGGCGCAGACCCGCAGCGCGTTGCCAATTTCTTTGATGAAGTGATGGCAATGGGCGTGGACGGAATCATGACCGCACCGGGTTATGCCTACGAACGCGCACCGGATCAGGAACACTTCCTGAACCGCCAGAAAACCAAGCAGCTGTTCCGCGATATCTTCCGTTTGGGCAAAGGCCACAAATGGCGGTTTACGCAGTCTCCGCTGTTCCTGAACTTCCTGGCGGGGAACGAGCAGTACCACTGCACGCCGTGGGGTAAGCCGCTGCGTAACGTGTTTGGCTGGCAGCGCCCGTGCTATCTGCTGGGTGAAGGCTATGCCAAGTCCTTCCGTGAGCTGATGGACGACACGAAGTGGGATGATTACGGCACCGGTAACTACGAAAAATGCGCTGACTGCATGGTGCATTCCGGTTACGAATCCACCGCTGTTATGGATGCCGTGCGTCGGCCTTGGCACATTGCCAAAGTGGCGCTGTTTGGCCCAGAAACAGAAAAGCCAATGGCCCCGGAAATCTCGCTGGCCAACCAGCGCCCGGCCCAGTACGTCTTCTCCAAACAGGTGGAAGAACAGATGGAAGCCATTGCCGCACGCAAGCCTGCAAAGGCCCCACGTGTGAAGGTGATTCGCACAGCCGAAGGCGCGAACGATGCCCCGGCAGCAAAGCCAGCAGTAGAAGCCACTGCGGCAGACTGATCGGGCCTTCCGAATCGGGTTTTAAAAAGGGGCGGTTCCCGCAAGGGGCCGCTCTTTTTTTGTCTTTCCCCTTCAAAACATACCGAATTGGTCCGCTTTATCTGGAAGGCAGGCATACGGTTGCCGCATAAGGCAATCAGCGTTCCCGTATGGCCTAGCTGTGGCTTTGGGGGAAATCATCCCCTATTCTGCCCGCCAGAAACCCGCCACGCGGGTACCCTACACAGAGGGCATATCGTTTTTCATGGCACTTTCCATTCTTGTCATTTTCTTTCTGGTGTTGCTGAACGCCGTGTTCGCCATGGGGGAACTTGCGCTTATTTCCGTGCGTATTCCCCGTTTGGCCATGTTGCAGGAACAAGGCGTGCGCGGGGCCGAACGGGCCATGCGCCTAGCGGAAGATCCCCAAATCTTCCTGCCCACGGTGCAGGTGGGCATGACACTGGTTTCCATTCTGGAAGGCACATTTGGTGGGGTGCAGATAGAAGCGCACCTTACCCCCATGCTGGAGCGTATTCCGGCCATTAAACCCATTGCGCCCCAGCTTTCCATGATTGTGGTGGTGGTGCTGATTACGGCCATCATGCTGGTGCTGGGTGAGCTTGTGCCCAAGCAGCTGGCCCTGCGTGAGCCAGAAAGAGTGGCGGCCCGTCTGGCCATGCCGCTGGAACTTCTGGCCAATGCTACCCGCCCTGTGGTGTGGCTGCTGCGCCAATCTTCCAACATCGTGCTGCGGCTGATGGGCGCGGCAGATGCCGTAAACCAGACGCTGACGGAAGAAGAACTGAAAGCCTACATTGCCGAAGGCGCACGATTGGGCGTTCTGGAGCATGAAGAACGCACCATGATCGAACGCCTGCTGCGTCTGGCGGACAGGCCCGTGCGTGCCATCATGACCCCCAGAAACGAACTGGTGTGGATAGACCGCCATGCCGGGCGCGAGGCACTGGTGCAGGCGCTCAAGCAAACCACTTATGCACGCCTTGTGGTGTGCGAGGGTGGGGTGGATAACCCGGTGGGCGTGGTTCTGGCCAAGGATATGCTGGACCGTGTTCTGGACGGCATGCCGGCTTCCATAGAGGCCGGTTTGCGCCCGATGGTGGTGGTGCCAGACAGTATTTCCGCACTGGATATGCTGGAACGCATGCGGAGCATCCCGCTGGGCATGGCCTTTGTGTTTGATGAATACGGGGCGTTTGAAGGCATTGTTACGGCGTCTGACCTGTTTGACGCCATTGTGGGTGAAACCTCGCACGAGCCTCAAAAACTCACGCGCCTGCATACAGAACCGGCCCCCGATGCCGTGCTGATGCTGGATGGCACGGAATCCGCCGATGAAGTGAAGGACCGTCTGGCCCTGAAAACCCTGCCAGAAGAAGGCAGCTATCATACGTTGGGTGGGCTTATTCTGGCCCTTCTGCGCCGTGTGCCAGCTGTGGGTGACAAGGTGGCTTACGAAGGCTGGTTGTTCGAGGTGCTGGAAATGGAAGGCCGCCGTGTTTCCCGCGTGCGGGCCAGCAGGCAGCCTCTGGCAGAAAACTGAACAAAGCTACATGGGGCAGGCGTTTGGCCTGCCCACAGGCCACAAAAAAGGGGCGCAGCCGGTTAAAGCTGCGCCCCTTTTTATATGCGATAAGCCGGCTGAACCTGCGCCGCAGACCCTTAGTGAAGGGTGCGGGTGTTCAGCGTATGTGCCAGTGCCTTTTCATCCTCAAAGTCTGGCCACGTGCTTTGGGCCAAGGCTGTAAGGGAAGGTGTGGGCAGCTTCATCTTGGCGGCATACATCCACAGATAGGCGAGGGTGTGGTGCACGTAATCCCGCGTTTCCGTGTTGGGCAGCAGTTCCATGAACAGCAGCGGGTCATTGGCTGCGGGGCCGGTGGCGCTTTCCCAATGTGCAAGGGCAGAAGGCCCTGCATTGTAGCTGGCCAGCAGGCGGATAATATCTCCACCACGTGCCTCTGTGTGGCTGGTCTGGCGTGTTAGCCCGGCCAGATACTGCACATAACGCTGCCCGATTTCCAGATTGATGCTGGGGTCATGCAGGGCTTCGGCAGAATGCACAAAGTGGTGGTTGATATTGGTGGGGGACTCACTGGTAACAAAATCAGCCGTAAGCGGGCGGATCTGCATCAGCCCATGTGCCCCTGCGCCGGAAACAGCGCGTGGGTCGAAGTTCGATTCCACACGGGCCAGCGCGTAAACAAGGGCGGGGTCCATGGTAAAGCCGTGCCGGGGGCGCAGCAGGGGCAGGGGGGTATCCTCTGCGTTCTGTGCTGTGGCGGCATGGGTGTTCAGGGCATCGGCCATTTCTGTGGCCAGATCATGCAGCCCGGCTGTTTGCGCCACAAGCTGAAAGGCCCGTGCCAGTGTGACGTCTCGCAGGTCTGGCCATGCGCGGCGGATAGCGTTTTCGGCCATTTCCGGCTCACCAACCTGCAGCAGGGCAAACACGCGGCGGCCGACATCTGTGGCGCCTACGGCTTCAATATCAATTTCCGTCAGCACCGGGGCAGAGGACGCGCCGTTATCTGGAGCGGGGCTGTCTTCCAATGGTTTGAAGCCAACAGGGCGTGTATGGGCGCTGGAGGCCGCATGGTCTGCCGGGGCTGGCCGCAGCATACGATAGGCCAGAAGCCCATAGAAGCTGCGCGGAAAAGCCGCCGCATGCTGGAGCCAGATGTGCTGGGCATGGGTGTTGCCGGTTTTTTCGTGCCCGCGTGCGGCCCAGAAGGCGCAGGCGGCCCGCATTTCCGGCATGGCGCGCGGGGCGTGGGAGGCTTTTTCAAAAAACGGAATAGCCTCGGCGTAAGCCTGCTTTTGCCACAGGGCCAGCCCGGTAATGTAGCTGGCCAGCGCATTGCGCTCGCGCGAGATGTTTACGGCCGTGCGGCCAATATCCAGCGCCATATCCGTTTCACCGGAAACCAGCATGGCCTGTGCGGTTTCAGCCTGTAGCTGGGCCGCGTAGGCGGGCGTCATACCCGGTGTAATGCTGATAAGGTGCAACGCACTGTGCACGCCCTTCAGCCCCCATGTGGTGCGTTCGCGCAAGGTGCGGTCCAGCAAGGGGTTGCGGGTGAATTCCTGCGCCAGTGGGCCAGCCGCAAGGGCGGCATGGGCTGGGGCCAGATGGTCTGCCGGTGGGGCAGGTGGCAGCGGGCCACCCCGTTCGGGCAGCGCAGCAAGGCGTGCCCATATGGCCGGAGCATCGGCATAGCTGGTGTATTGTTTCAGCCAGTTCCGCAGCTCGGTCGCATTGGGGTGGTAATTCGGGTTCAGGTAACGGTCTGCCTGTAGCTCACCCAGCAGGGTGGCATCTGTTAGATGCGTGGTGCTGCTGATGGCTTCTGTGAACGCACCCTGCTGCTGTAGGCGCAGGATGGCGCGCACCTGAGTGGCAACTTCAGGAGGAAGAGGTTTTGGAAGTGTAACATCATCACCTTCAGGGAAAGCCTGGCGTGGCAGAACCATAGCCAGCTCTTCGCTGTACGGTTCGGGCCCGGCTTCCGGGGGCTTGGCATGGGCTCTCGTCACAACGACGGAAGCGCTGGCCAAAAGGGCGGCACCAGCCAGAATGGCTTTTGCCGCGATCTGATGAGGAATTTGACCTATCGCTCGCATGGCTGGCGGGGTCTAGGCCCTTCCAGCCCAAAAGGCAAGTTTCCTATCTGTAAGAAAAGGGAAAGGTTCTTCAAAAATTGTTGCATTCCCAGCGGTGAATCGCTGGTCAAGGCGGAATAATTTCTATGATTTGTGCAGGTATTCCCACGGTTTGGGGACTGTATTTCTTGCTGACATATTCTGTAACATCTGGCACGCCGTTTACACTTACATGCGCGCGCTGATTACATGCTTTGGCTGTTTTGGCGCAGGGTATCCATCACCGTCATCAGTGTTGTCCATATTTCACGCCGTGCGGAGGGGCTGGCCCGGAGCTGGAGCGGGTGGCGCATACACATAACGGGCAGCGGGGGCAGGCCCGGCAGGGTGATGTCCTGCCAGTTGCGGCGGGGCAGATCCGTGGTTTTGCCAAGCAGCATTCGGGCAGGCAGCCGCCCACATAGCAGCAGCCGCTTGGGTGCAAACAAAGTTATGGCGCGCTCTAAAAAGGGGCGGCAGATGCGCTGGTCCATCTCTGTTGGGGGGGTGCCACCTGCGGGCCGCCAAGGCAGGGCTGTGGCAAGGGCCAGTTGGCTGCGTTCCAACGGCAAGGGGGCCAGCATGGTATCCAGCAGGGTGCCGCATAGGCCCGCAAAAACCTGCCCGCTTCTGTCTTCATCCTCATCTGGGGCTTCCCCAATCAGCATCAGGGGGGCGTTGCGGGGGCCAGAGGGCATAAGGGTGTGCATGGCAGCGCCGCGCAACGGGCATGCCGTAAAGGAATCCATGGCCTGAAACAGCTCTTCTGGCGTGTTGGCGGCTGCGGCAAGGCGCTGTGCCTGTTCCACCGTATCTGCAAAGCTGGTGGGGGCAGGCGGTTGCTGTGGTTGGTTTTGCGTAATCGCGGCAGGCGCTGGTGTTCTGCCGGTTCCGGGCTGCGGGGGTATGTATGGGGGTGTCTGCTGGGGCGTTTTGCCCCGAAGCGGAGGCAACACAAGCCCGGCCCCCGCGTGCCGATGATCGGCCGGGGTATCGGTTACAGCAACATCCACGCCCCATTCGGTATAAAGGCGCAGGAGAGACAGAGCAGCTTCCATCATATAAACCGTATCACAAAGCGGACGGTTTGGTGGTTTGGCGCGGGCGCGTTAGACAAAACCAGTCGTTCATGTCGTTCCTTTCCGCTCTGCCAGAAGGGGCGGTGCATCCGTGGGCGGCCTGCCCGGTTGCCACCGTATCCTGTAGATAGGGTTCTTATGCTGTTTTGTCGCCTTCTGCCTACGGTTTTCATGCTGCTTTCCGCCACTGTGCTGGCTTCTCCGCTGTATGCGGCCCAGCCCGATACATCTGGCGCAGCCCTTAAAGGGGCCGAACCCAAAGCAGATACTGCGGTTATGCATGCGCCTGTCGGGCATGTCGATTCGGGGGCGTTTTTAAGCGCCGTCATTGCCGTGCGCAGGGGGGATGACCTTCAGGCCGCGCGCTCTTTCCGCCAGGCCGCAGCCGCAGACCCACAGAATATGGAACTGCTGAAGCAGGCCTTTGTGCGCAGTGTGATGGCGGGGGATGCCGATGCCGTGCCGCTGGCCCACAAGCTGGATAAGCTGCCCGGCGCGCAGAGCGTGATTTCCGCCCTTGTGCTGGGGAACGATGCCGCCGTGCGCGGTGAGTGGGGCGAGGCGCTGACCTATTACCATCAGGCCCGCACAGACCCGCTGACACATCTTATTATGCCGCTGCTTCTGGCATGGTGTGAGCAGGCGCAGGGCCATGCCAATGAAGCCGTGGAAAGCCTGACCCATATTCAGAAGTCTGTTTTGGTGCCGTTTTACACGCTGCACGCCGCCCTGATTGCACAGGTGGCAGGCCAGACAGACCGCGCAGGCCAGCTTTTTGATGAAACGCGCAAGATCATGCCGGGGGGTGATCTGCTGCTTACCCGCTCCTACGCCGCATGGTTGTGGGAGCACGGGCAGAAGGAAAAAGCCCGCGCCGAGCTGCGCAAGCTGGAAGGGGATGATCCGGTTCTGCTGCTGGCTGGCCCGCAGCTTCAGGCCACAATTTCGCACTTTCCGGTTACATCGGCACGTGGCGGGATTGCGCGTGCTTATATTCTTACCGCGTTTTTGCTGCGCCAGCAGGGACGGGAGCAGGCCCAGCAGGCCGCAGCCACCGGCGGCATGGTGGGGAATGATGCCAACCTCTACCAGTTTAACGAGGCCGCCCGCCTGATGCTGGGCTTTGCCTTGGCCATGGACCCCACATTGGCCGAAGCCCGGCTGATGCTGGCCGAAATCCAGATTGATGAAGACCACGGGGCCGCTGCGCGAGAAACATTGCTGCGCGTGCCGCAGTCTGACCCCATGTCCCCCGTGGCGCGGTTGCGGTTGGCTGTGCTGGATTCCACGCCCGATCAGGCCACCGAGGCTGTCAGCCTGTTGCGCCCGCTTGTGGCCCAGTTGCCCGATCAGATTCTGCTTCAGCGTGCCTTGGGCAATGCGCTGGTGCAGCAGAAAGACTGGAAGGGCGCGATAGCCGCCTATACCAAGGCCATAGACCTTGCCACCGCCCAGAAGGATGTGGATTGGACGCTGCTTTTCCTACGCGCCATGGTGTACCATGAAATGGGGGATTGGCCCCACGCGCGGGATGATGCCCGCGCCGCACTGGCCTATGCGCCAGACGAATCCATGCTGCTGAACTTTCTGGGCTACTCCATGGTGGAACGGCATGAAAACCTGCCCGAAGCCGAAAAGCTTTTGCGCAAGGCGCACCAGCTTTCCCCCGATGATGCCGCCATTACAGACAGTCTCGGCTGGGTGCGTGCTGAGCGCGGAGACCTGAACGAAGCGCTGGAGCTTTTAGAAAAAGCCGCAGAAAAAACTCCCGAAGACCCGGAAGTGAATTATCATCTGGGCGAGGTTTATTGGCGGCAGGGCCGCAAGACCGAAGCCATAGATCAGTGGAACGTGGCTTTGGGGCTGCACCCCATTCCGTCGGATGAAGTATTGATACGTGCTGCGCTCAAGCGTGCAGGTGTGGAGCCGGATGTGAAAAAGGCAGATCAGGCCGCCCCCGCTAAAGCAGCGCCGCAGGATAAAGGAACACACACGCCATGACAGTTGATGTTCTGGATGTTGCAACCACAACCCTGACAGAAATCGCACCAGCAAAAATCAATCTGTATTTGCACGTTACTGGCCGCCGGCCAGATGGATACCACCTGCTTGATAGCCTTGTGGTGTTTGCCGGTGCAGGAGATGTGCTGCATTATGAGCCGGGCACACAACCGCTGCACCTTAAGCTGGAGGGGCGCTTTGGCCGCGCCCTTGGCGCAGATGCCGCAGGTGCCGATAATTTGGTGATGAAAGCCGCCGCCGTGCTGCGTGATCTGGCCGGGCCACAGGCCAATGTGCAGGGTGGTTGCCTTGTGCTGGAAAAAAACCTGCCCGTGGCTTCTGGCATTGGCGGAGGTTCGGCAGATGCGGCCGCGGCCCTACGCCTGCTAAACCGCGCATGGAACACGCAGGTGGATGAACCCACCTTGTTCCGCGTGGCGGAAACACTGGGGGCCGATGTGCCAGTGTGCCTGCTTAGCCAAACCGTGCGGATGGAAGGTATTGGGGAAACCCTAACCCCCGCACCGCGTTTGCCAGAGTGTGGCCTTGTGCTGGTTAATTGCGGGCAGGCTGTTTCTACCCCGGATGTGTTCCGCAAAAGAACAGGCGATTTTGTGCCACGGGCGGATTTACCACAAAGCTGGCCCAATAGTGCCGCTATGGTGGCAACCCTTAAGGCGCAGGAAAACAGCCTGGAAGCCCCGGCATGCAGCGTATGCCCGCCGGTTAAAAAGGTGTTGGCCGATATTGCGGCGCAGCCAGACTGTCAGTTGGCCCGTATGAGCGGTTCTGGCGCCACATGTTTTGGCGTTTTCCCCACTGTTGAAGCCGCGCGGGAAGCAGCAGACAGGTTGGCAGATGCACATGCCGCATGGTGGGTGTGGGGCGGCGCTCTGGTTTAAAGGGGTTTGCCACCTTATATCAGCATCAGTTTTTTCAGCGGGCCGGAGGGCGCAAGCCTGTTCCGGTCTGGCTGGGTGTAGGAGGTTTTATGTCTTCCAAGCTTGATCTGTCTCTTTCAGCAGACCACACAGAAGTTCATCTTAAGGTACTAGAGCAGGAAGACCAGCCTGCTGTAGATATTGCGCTTACGGTGGAAGACCTCACACGGCTGATTCAGGTTTTGGGCCAGTGTCGGGAAACGATGCTGGAAGGCAAGGAATTGCCGCCCATAGAAGGAGCCACCTTTACGCCCGTTACCCGCACCAAATGGGCGCTCCAGCCCGAAGCCAGCACGGATGGATCTGTTCTGGCCTTTCAGCACCCGGCCTTTGGCCCGGTGGGGCTTGTGCTGCCACCAACAGATGCAGACCGCCTGATGCATGGGTTGCACATGCACCAGCAAATGCGCCAGCAGCCTGCCAAACCGCGCGGGCGTTTAAACTAGGTTTTTAGGTGTAGCGCATCCGGGCATAGGCACGGATGCGTGGTGGCCTTGCCACTCTACGCCATGCGCTCAGCACGTTCTGCCCTTATGCCGGTTGCAAGAGCGCATTGCGTGAGATGACGTAAGGCGAGGCAGAAAACACCACCCCATTCAGCATGAAAAATACGCTGAACAGGATGGCACGTGCCCTTCAGGATTTCCGGCAGTTGCGGATATGCGCCATCAGGGCGGTTAACCCCATGGCTGTTAATGCGCCAAAAATACCGGCCCGCAAGCTGCTGGGTACAAAGAAGGTGAGCGGGCTGTCCAGCCTGCGGGAGTGTTCATCAAACGGCCCCTGCGCCCCAAAGGAACCGGGCACGGATTTGTATAAATCATCCGGCTGCGGGCCTTCTGCCCAATCATGCTCCATCTGGGCCTTGTAGCCTTTTTCTGCCATGCGGGCTTCACGGCAGCCGGGGGCAACCATGTGCCACAGGGCGGCAAAGCTGTTGGTGGCTCCAATGGAAATGGAGCGGCTGGTGCTAAAGGCCGCACGGCAAATGGCTTCTGCCGCCACTTCGGGTTCATACACCGGGCCAACGGGTTTGAGGCGCTTGCCCGTGAGGTTGCGTGTCCAGCCATAATGGGGGGTGTTGATGGCAGGCAGATCCACCATGACCACGCGGATATTATCAGCATCGTGCAGCAGTTCTGGCCGCAGGCTTTCGCAAAACCCACGCAGGGCAGAGCGTGCCCCGTTTTCAGCAGCCTGAAGCGGCATGCCGCGTAGGTTGGGGGCCAGATCCAGGTTGATAATAGCCCCTTGCCCACGCCGGCGCATAACGCCAAGTGCGGCCAATGTGCCGTTTACGCTGCCCAGATAGGTTACTTCCGTAGCACGGCGGATATCATCGGCAGAAAGGGCAGCCACCTGCCCAACCACCGTGGCCCCGGCGCAGTTGGCCCACACTGAAATGGGGCCAAGTTCTGTTTCAATACGTTCCGCCGCATCCTGCACGGCTTTGGCATCTGAAACATCCAGCGGAATCACCAATGACCGCACAGAGTGCTTGGCCAGATTTTCTGCTGTTTCCTTCAGCCGGTCTTCATCGCGGCCCAGCAGGGCAATATCAAACCCGGCGCGGCCCAGCGCACGTGCCGCCGCGCGGCCAATACCGGCGCCTGCGCCTGTAATCACAGCTATCTGGGTTGGCATCCGCGTTTTTTCTCCCGGTTATCAGTCAAGCAAGACGTTCAAAATCTGGCTGCCATTTTGCGCCGCAATCGGGCAGGGCACAAGCCACAGGGCAGAGGTTCTGCCCCGCGTGGGCCTGAATGCAGGTGCCAGATTTACAGATATTTCAGCGCAATAATGCCGCCTAAAAACACCACAGCAAAAGCCCCGGCCACCAGCGGCAGACGTTTTTCCAGAAAATCCTGAATAGGCGCCCCAAAGCGCCACAAAAGCCCGGCCACCAGCATAAACCGCACGCCGCGCGTAACAAGGCTGGCCAGCATAAAGGGCAGAATGGCAAAATGCGCCATGCCGCTGGCAATAGTCACAAACTTGTAGGGAATGGGCGTAAGCCCCTTGAGCAGAATAATCCACACCCCCCATTGGCGGAATTTTTCCTGCAAGGTCAGCAGTGTGCCCTCGGCGTGGTAAAAATGCACAATCGGGCGGGCCACTGTATCTAGCAAAGCCGCGCCAATCAGCCAGCCCAAAAGCCCCCCGGCCACACTGGCAATGGTGCAGATGGCCGCATAAACCCATGCCTTTTGCCTATGCGCCAGCACCATGGGCACCAGCAGCGTTTCTGGCGGGAGAGGAAAAAAGCTGGCTTCTGCAAAAGCCAGCGCCGCCAGCCATAAAGGTGCGTAGGGGCTGGCAGCGTGCCGCAAAACGCGGGCATAAAGGCGGTTTAGCATATGGGTTTAAAAACTACATCCGTTCACGGCGCAGAACATCCTCCGCCTTGGCGTGGATGGTATCATATTCTTCCTGCGTGAGGTTACCTCGGTGCAGCATTTCACTGGCACGGGCCAGCGCATCACGCGCGTGGGTGGCATCGGGTATGGGGTAACGGCGGCCGGGCAGGGCAAAGGCATCATCCGGCAGGGCGTTGCGTTCTTCAGTTGTCAGCTTAGACATGGTTGGTCTTCCTGTCTTCCTCACATAGTTCAGAGGCACTTTCCAGTTCGTCCAGTTCCGCCATGGCAGCTTCTGCGCTGGTGGTGGGAACATCGGAAACCGGCGTGCTGCTCCGCACTCCCGCTGCCAGAGGATGCTGTGCGGGAGAGACTTCTAATGTTTGTGTCACACGGAACGCCGTCAAGACCGCGAAGGACCCAAACACCACTGCCCCCAGCGCTTGCCCGGCCTGCACGCCAAGCGGGCCAAAGCGTGCACCCATCATGACAAACGGAATGGTGCCCAGCGTGGCCCGCCCCCAGTTAAAGGCAGTAGAATACAGCGGAAAACCAAGGTTATTAAAGGCAGCGTTGGCCACAAACAGCATACCCACAAACAGGTAACTGCCGATTGTCCATGTGCAGAACAGATGGATAAGGGCTGCGGCATCACCTTGCGCATTATACATGGCCACAACCCCGTTCTGCACACAGAACAGGAAAACCCATGTGGCCCCTACGCTGAGAATAACCAGTTTAAGGGCGGCGCGCAGCGTTTCACGCACACGGTCACACTGCCCGGCCCCGATGTTCTGCCCCATAATGGGGCCAACTGAGCCGGTGAGCGCAAAAACCAGCGCAAACAGCACGGGCACCGTGCGCTCGATAGAGGCTTGCCCCGCAACGGCGGCCAGCCCAAAGCGCGCCATGGCCTGCGTGACGTACACTCCCCCAACAGGTGTGGCCAGATTGGTGAGAATGGCCGGAAAAGCCACCGAGGCCACGCGCTTGGTGTCTGGCAGAATACGGTGGAGCTGCGGCATGGCCAGCATATCGTGCCGCAATGCGCCCCGCAGGCCCACTGTGGCCACAACGGTGCGTGAAAGCACAGTGCTGATGGCCGCCCCGGTAAGCCCTTCATGCAGCCCAAAAATAAACAGCGGGTCCAGCACCGCAGCCACAACGGCACCCAGCAACGTAATGTGCATGGAGCCCTTGGCATCCCCCACCACACGCATGAGGGAGGAGGACCCCATGCCCGCGCAGATAAGCGGCAATGCGGGGCTGACGGTGCGCAGGAAGGTGGTGGCGTTGGCCAATGCCTCACCCCGCGCGCCAAACAGTTCCAGAATGGGGTGGGCAAATATCATGGTGCCCACACCCAGCACCGTTGCCAGCCCGATCATGACGGTAAGGGCGGAGGAGGCAATGCCCCGTGCTTCATCTGCGCGGCCTGCGCCAATTTCACGCGCAGTGGCGGCACTTATGCCAATGGTCAGCCCGATGGAAACGGCAATCTGCAAGCCAATAACGGCCCCGGCAAAGCCAATGGCCGCCGTAAGGGCCGTGTTACCCAGGTGGCTGATATACACCATATTGAGCATATCCACCGCAAACACCGCCATAAGGCCAATGGCACCGGTGCCAGCCATAACCAGCACATGGCGCATGATGCTGCCGGTGGTAAAGCAGGCCTTGTGACGTCCGCCAGGCGGGGAGGGCCGGTTCATTCATGCTCCGTGTGGGCTGTGCTGCGCGCGTGCCGGTGTGTGCGTTGAGTATGTCATGACTTGTGCCCCCTGCGAACAGGGAGAACACGGAACATCTGCCCTGAAAGGCGTGCAAGCCCGAATAATGTGCCCCAAGCGCCGGGTTTAGGGGGCTGGGGATGCGTCTTCCGGCTTTTCTTCTTCTGGTTTGCGCTCCAGCGGGCGGCCTAAATATGCCTCCAGCACTTGCTCGGTAGGGCCATCCATCCGCACTTGCCCCTGATCCAGCCAGATCAGGCGGTTGCACCAATCGGCCATCACATCCGCTATATGGCTGGAGAGCACCAGAATATCGGCGCGGGAGACAAGGTTTTCAAGCCGGGCGCGGGCACGGTTACGGAAGGAGGCATCCCCCGCCATAAACCATTCATCCATCAGCAGCACATCGGGCATGATAGCCGTGGCCAGTCCAAAGGAAAGGCGCACCATCATGCCCGAACTATAGGTGTTTACGGGCAGGTCCATAAACGCGCCAAGGCTGGCAAAGCTTTCTACATCAGCCTCAACCTGCGCGGTCTGTTCCGTGCTCAGGCCAGAGAACATGCCGCGCAGGCGAATGTTCTCCCGCCCGGTCAGGTCCATGTTCATGCCCAGTGCGGGGTCTAGCAACGTGCCAATGCTACCGCGCACTGTCACACTGCCGCCTACGGGTTCATAAATACCGGCCAATGCGCGCAGCAGCGTGGTTTTGCCTGCACCATTGCCGCCTACAAGGCCCAGCCTGTCTCCCGGTTGCAGGGTAAAGCTGACCCCTTTAAGCGCCTGCACCACCACGCGGTCTCGGTTATCGTGCATGAAGCGCGTGTTGAGCGTGCGGCCCAGCGTTTTGCTGAGCGATTTGCGCAGGCTGCGGGCATTGCCATGATACAGCGGAAAGGTGATTTGCAGGTTTTCAACTGCAATATCCGTCATGCGCCTTACACCCAGTATGCCAGCCGTGTGCGCATACGGGCGAACAGGCAGAAGGTTGCAACAATCAGCACGGCAGACCACCCAAGGGCCGCAGGCCATACGGTGGTTTGCATCACATCCCCCGTAAAGGGTGCGCGCAGAATTTCAATCAGCGGGTAGAAGGGGTCCAGCAACAGCCATGCCTGCCCGGTTGTCATTAACTGGGGAGACCACAAAATAGGTGTCACAAAGAACATCACCTGCGTCAGGCTGGCCATAATGGGGGGCACATCCCTAAAGCGCGCGCCCAGAATGCCCAGCAAAAGCACGGCAAAAAAGCAGTCTACCAGCCACAGGCCCGTGGCGGGCAGCACCGTCCATGACCATTTGGGCGAGACGTGAAACCACAAAAACACCCCGGCCACCACGGGCACGTTATGCGCAAACACCAAAATGTTGCGCACAGCCACACGCAGCACGTGCAGGGAATATGGCATGCGGGCCGCATGAATAAGCCGCGCCGCCCCCGTAAAGGTGCCGCAGCCTTCCTGCATGGTGCCGCCTACAAAGCCCCATAACACCAAAGAAAGGGTAAGGAAGGGCAGATAGGTGTGCACATCCGTGTTGAGCAGATACGCATACAGCACACCCATGGCCGCCACCATAATGGCGGTAGTGGCCGTAAGCCAGAACGGCCCGAGAATGGAGCCACGATACCGCAGCCGAATATCCAGCCAGGCCAGCGTAAGCCCCAGCCGCGCATGGCGGAAGCCGCGCGCAAAATCCTGCGCGGCATGCACAAAGTAGGAAAAACCACGTTCTGGCACCAAATGCAGCACAGGCTGGCCCTTTGGCTGCGGGGCGTGCTGCGGCGCAGCCGAAAGAGGGGGCTGTTTTTTTGTGGCGCGTTCTTCCTGCGTATCCGGCAAGGTGGGCGTGCTGTTCATGGTGTTTAACGCGATAGAGAACCCTGCCTGTTTGTGCAAGGTTGGCATGCTTTTTATGCTGCCATTATAACCCGCCACACAGGCCCATATGGGCCCAAAGCAGCGCGTTATTTGCGCAACGATTGGCAGGAAAACACTCCACAGAGATGACAACAGGCCCCGTGGTTGCTACACCCGGCCCGCCGGAGAGCCCTTTTTTCGTTCCACACCTAAGGCCGGGAACCGTCCTTGTCATGAAAATCGTCGCCTGTAACAGCAACCTCCCACTTGCCGAAGCCGTTGCCGCGGAGCTGAACCTCCCCCTCTGCAACGCCACCGTGCGCCGCTTTGCGGACATGGAGGTGTTTGTAGAAATCCACGAAAATGTACGTGGTGAGGACGTGTTCGTTATCCAGAGCACCTGCACCCCCACCAATGATAACCTGATGGAACTGCTGATCATGCTGGATGCGCTGCGCCGTGGTTCGGCCAAGCGTATTACCGCAGTGATGCCCTATTTTGGTTATGCCCGGCAGGATCGTAAATCCGGCCCGCGTACGCCTATCAGCGCCAAGCTGGTTGCGAATCTGCTGGTAGAAGCCGGTGCCAGCCGCGTGCTCACGCTGGATCTGCACGCCATGCAAATTCAGGGTTTCTTTGATATCCCGGTAGACAATCTGTACGCCGCGCCGCTGTTTGTGCGCGACATTCGCTCCCACTACGGAGACCGTGATCTGATGATCGTCTCCCCCGATGTGGGTGGTGTGGTGCGTGCCCGCCAGCTGGCCCAGCGCCTGAACACGGATCTGGCCATTATTGACAAACGGCGTGAACGCGCAGGCGTTTCCGAAGTGATGAACGTGATTGGTGATGTGCGCGGCCGCCACTGCCTGCTGGTAGATGATATTGTGGATAGCGGTGGTTCACTGTGCAACGCAGCCCGCGCCATTGCCGAACAGGGTGCTGCATCTGTGGGCGCATACGTGACACATGGTGTGCTGACAGGGCAGGCCGTGGAACGCATTGCCGATTCGCCTATCGAAATGCTGACACTGACAGACAGCATCCGCGCCACGGAAAAAGTTATGGCTGCGCGCAATATCCGCCAGATCACCATTTCCGGGCTGCTGGCACGCGCCATTCATGCCGTGGCGGATGAAAGCTCCGTTTCCTCCCTGTTCGATTGATCCGAGGCCCTATGAGCACGCTTTTCCCCCGCCCATACTGGTATTTGCGCCACGGCCAGACAGACTGGAACCGGGCTGGTCTTTCTCAGGGGCGCACCGATGTGCCCTTGAATGAAACCGGCATTGACCAAGCTGTGGCGGCGGGAAAGCTGCTTGAGGTTGCCCTGCGTGCCGCAGGGGAAAATGGGGTAACGCGCATTGTGTGCTCTCCGCTGGAGCGTGCTTTGCGCACTGCCACCATTGTGCGCGATGCGCTTATCACCCACGGCCTGCCAGCCTTGCCGCTGGATGTGGATACGGGGCTGGAGGAAGTCTGCTTTGGTGAGCAGGAAGGCCAGCCGATAGGGGATTGGTATAATAGCTGGATTGCCGGTGATTACACCCCACCGGGGGCAGAAACATTTGCTGCCCTGCGCCAGCGCGCTACAGATGCCGTAAACCGGGCCACACAGGCCCCCGGTCGGCCGCTGATTGTGGCACATGGGGCGCTGTTCCGTGCTTTGCGCGCCGCTATGTCTCTGCCTGCCAATGTGCGCCTGCCCAACGCCATTCCGCTAAGCTTGGAGCCAGAGGCAGATGACCGTTGGGAGCTGCGGGAGCTGATAGACGCGTAAGCGTTAGTTCTGGAACTTATAGAGTTCGAACGAAAAGCGGTTTGGTTGTTTTTTGCCAGCCTTGCCTATGCGCACGCTATAAGCCTGCTGATAATGTTGCTGAATATAAACGCATACAGGTTCTTCTACTTTGTCTGTTGAACATCCCTGATACGGTAACATGACAAAAGCCGGGCGCTGCGCCAGGTCCTGCAAATAGTGTTTGCCCGCGTTTTTGCCATAAATAATGTCGATATGATCTCGGAAAAGGTAGCGGTCAAAACTGTGCAAATGCGCCATGTAAAAATGGGTGTGCGGTGTACGGATGTTGAGCACTTTTTGTTGTTGAACCAGATCAGATAGGTACGTGTAATCAATCTGTTTGAAGTTGAGATAGTCTTTTAGATTCTTGTGGATTTCATCTGCACAGCTAAACCCAACAACAGCGGCTAAAGGGGCTACGGCCCAGCCTAACAAAAGGCGTTTCTGTTGTGCCAATAGCACCAGCATGATGCTGAGGGGCGCAAACCACAGCCCCGAATAATGGCTGAATGCGTGGCCAGAAAGTAAAGCCGCAGGCACCGAGGAGATAAACCACAGCGTAAGCAATGTGGTATCCGGTGTTGGGGCCGTTTTAAGTATG
Organism: Acetobacter sp. A11-2; assembly: GCF_040208445.1. NCBI lineage: Bacteria > Pseudomonadati > Pseudomonadota > Alphaproteobacteria > Acetobacterales > Acetobacteraceae > Acetobacter > Acetobacter sp. A11-2. The sequence continues at coordinate 2,415,178 of NZ_CP157843.1, read as the reverse complement.
GATTTCTGCCCGAACCATTTGATGAGAATAGGTGAAAAAACGGCCAGATAAGCGGCCAGCAGCAGAACAGCCTTTATGCGTTTTGAAAGCTTGCCGCTGTAAGCATGTAAAAACTGATGCTGCAGCGCAAAGTAATCAGCCAGCGCATGATGCCCCTGTATAAAATATGGCGTAAACAACGCAGCCAAACCTCCACAGGTGCCAATAGCAAACAAAATTATATTTAAAGCCGGGCGTGTATTTGCCAGTAATAAAAAACATACAGGCAGAAACAGGCAAATACCTTCCAGATAATTTATGTTCACCGTAAGGCCAAACATAACCCCGGCAGCCAGAAGCCATAGAATGCGGGTTGCGGGCTGAATGGTGGCAAGTGTGCCTTTGCGGGCCAGCCAGAGTACGGCCAGTTCTGTTGTGATCAGAAGTGTTTCTGTATTTCCGGCCAGCAGCTCAAATGGCGCGCCCAGCAGCGTGAGTGCCGCAAAAACCCATAGCCAGCGTGTGTGCCATATACTGCGGGCCATGGCTGCAAATGCAGCAAGAGAGAGCAGGGCCAGCACCGTAAACTTGCCAACAGGTAACTGGGCTGTAAGCGCATCCCACACACCATACAGCACATAAACACCAAAGGGTTTATGGTCGAACACATACTGGTAAGGGAGCATATGGTCTTGCAGCAGCCCCCGGCCAATAAGTGCGTAAAATGTTGTATCGGCAGTGGAGAAGGGGAGGATCAGGTAAGAAAAAATATAAAAAATACTGCATAAACATATAATAAAAATAAATATCTTGTTTTTGAAAATGCTCTGTAAATCCAACATAATCCTTCCCCTGTTCGAAAGTGTGGATATTCACGCAGGGAAAAGGAAGTAAAGGGAAAATAAGTTAAATAATTTTCTAAAAAACATGGCAGAATAGCCAAGCGGCAGCTTCTGCCATGCTTATCTTAACAGTGTTGAACACATTATACGGCGGGCGTGTGTTCCTGCGGGGAAATGCGGTTTCTTTGCGGAAACAGAGAGGGATCATGCAGGGCACGCAGGCGCACGCACCGGGGCAGAAGCCTGCGGATAATGTGCATGGTGGCGGTATCGGAAAGCCCGGTCTGTTCAGAAAACCAATCCAGCTCTTCCTGTAGGAAAAAGCCGCGTACTTCTGCTTCAGATGCCGGAGGGCTGTGGGGGGCGGTCTGCCACCGGCGGATGGTGGAAATCATGCCCATGGCTTCTGCCCGCTGTTCCAGCTTACTGGGGTGATCCGGGGCAGGAACAGGGCCAAGAACCTCGTTTAGCGCGCTTAACAGGCCGGATTTGTTAAACCATGCGGCAGTTACAAAGTCTCCCACGCTGGAAATGGCGTTGGAGACGGAGTTCAGGAATGTCATGAAAACCTCCCGTCTTTATAAAAGGGGTGCATACTGCCAACGGCGCGTGGGCGCAGAGAGTTTCCATGTGCTCAAAAAATAAAAACCGCCCCCAAAGCAAGGGCGGTTTTTACAAACAGACCATCTGCCACAGCCATCAGCCTTAAGCCATATGGTGTGGCAATGTGTGGCGGGTGTGGCCGCCTTTTTCTGTATTAGTCCTGCAACGGCAGCATAAAGGTGCCATCATCCAGCTGGATGCCACGCTGGGCAGCATGGGCACAGGTTGCGGTGCGGATGTCTTTGTCATCCACCGTGTTCAGGTCAATCATCTGGCCGGGGCCAACCATCAGCTGCCCTGCGCCACCGGCGGGGTATGCGGCATCACTTTTCACATCGCTGCGTTTTGCAAGGGAGCGGCCGAGTGAGCGCACCGTTGTATCATCATCAATGTTGTGGGCGTAGCAGTAGTACATCAGCCCGGCAATGTTGCCTACAGATGCGTTATCTACCGTAGGGCCGGGGCCAACAGGTGCTTCCGGCACAGAAGCCACGCCAACATTGGCAGCATGGGCAGGTGCAACCCCGGCAGCCAAAGCCAGGCCACATACGGCAGCAAGGGCCGCTTTGCGCAGTGTGTTCATGGGTGAACCTCCTTTGTGAACAAGTTTGATGAGGCTCACTATCGAACCGGCCCGGATATGCGGCAAGGGCCTTGGTTGCCGGTCTGTTATGCAGAAAATATTGGTTTGTTATCAAAAATCCTGCATGATTTGTGAAGTTTCGTGATCTAATCGGACAATAATGGTCCGTATTGTCACTCGGGCGTGAGCGGGTGGATGCTGTACCTGTATTGGCGGAGCGGGGTATGGTTATTTAGTCGTCTTATACGAATACTCTATAATGGTATTTCTGTATTTTTATGCTGCCTGCGTAATCTGGCCCACTGGCATGTGTGGGGTGGGCTTCCCATATCCTGAAAGGACTACATACAAATGTACATGCCGTTTGCCGCGCGTAGGCCAGATGGCATGAGAGATATAAAGCAGGGAGCCGATTTGAATGTCTGATCTGATTGTTCTGGGTTTTGACCACGTTGATGATGCCGCCAAGGTGCTGACAGAATGCCGCGCCTTGCAGAAAGAATACCTGCTGGATCTGGAAGATGCCGTGGTTGTTACGCGGGATGCACAAGGCAAGGTGCATTTGCACCAAAGCGTAAACCTTGAAAAAGCCGGGGCTTCCTGGGGCCTGCTTTCCGGCGGTTTCTGGGGCGCGCTGGTTGGTCTTTTGTGCCTGAACCCGCTGGCTGGCTTTTTGATCGGGAGCGCTGTGGGCGCCGGTGCGGGCGCGCTGTCTGGCAAGTTCTCTGATTACGGAATTGATGATGGCTTTATCAAACAGCTAAGCGACACCATTCCGCCCAACACCTCTGCGCTGTTCATTCTGGTGCGTAAGTCTCAGCCGGAAAAAGTGCTGGCCGATCTCAGCCAGTTCAAGGGCCATGCCCGTATCCTGCAAACCTCTCTTTCCCCAGAAGCAGAAGAAAAGCTCAAGGCTGCTTTGGGTCAGGTTGCTGCGGCACAAGCCAAGGCCTGAGCCATACTTTAGGCACCATCCTGCACTTTGTGCATGGAAAACCCCCGGTGGCAGAAGCACACCGGGAGTTTTTTAGTATCTTAACGCACAGAATGAAAAAAGTTCACAGCCGTTTGCCCATTTCCTGCCGCAGGGTGTTGCAGCGCTGGGTATATTTTGCGGCGCGTGTGGCGGTAATCCAGTTGATAATAAACGCCGCCGCCAATGAGAGGAACGAGGCCGCGGTCAACAACTGGCCGGTCAGATAGATTTTTTCATCATAATGCAGGGCGGAATACCACAGCAAAGTCAGGCTCAGCACCGCGCCAATAAAGCCGGAAACACCTGTAAGCCGCATAAGGGAATCTTCCACCAGTTCAAAGGCGGCGGTTTCTCGCCACAGGTCAAACAGGCGGCGGTCAATGTCTCCCACGTTTTCAGCGTGGTCTGCCTTTTCGGCTTCCGTGCGCTTGTGGGGGTTCTTGCGGTGGATCTCCAGCTCCTGCCGGGCCTTGGCAAAAACCTTCCGCCGTTCCTGAATGGCGGGCAGGCTGATATCCACAAAACTTAAAATGGCAACATTCAACCCGGCGGAAAGCTGAACAATGGCCTGAAAGTTGCCCCATGTCATATCCATTGGTCTGGCTCCTCCACGGGCTGGATATCCTCGTATTGGAGCCGTTTTCTGGGGCAAAATGCCGGTAAAATCAATCCATGCCCATGTGGGGGCTGTAGCGCGTGGGCAGCGCCACAGCCGGTAACGTGCTTAGAAACCTTGGGAAATCCCGCCCAGAATGGTGCGGCGCAGCCCGTATTGCGGGGCCCCCACGCCAATGCCGGAACCATCACGCAGCTTGTAGGTGTGGTCCCCCAGATTGATCACATCTATGCGGAACTGCGTATCCCCCGGCCATGCACTGCCAAATGTGTTGTGGATGGTTTCCACGGCAGAAAAGTTGACGGTAGCATAAGGCGTAAGCGCCACACCGTTGGGCACAAGGCCATCGGCCCGCAGCCCGCTGCCATACACCATGGTGGCAGACAGCCGCAGCGGAAAGCGCGTTTTGTGGAAGAAGGAATACGCCGCCCCGGCAGAAGCCGTCCAACGCTGGTCATGGTCCAGATGGATCCAGCGGTGCTGAATGTAAGCCAGATCATCCGGGCTCATGTTAAACTGCGCGCTGGTAATATCCTTGCCGATGGCGCGAGACCACGCAAAGTTGCCGTATAGAGAAAGCGGGCCACGATCATAAGAGGTGCTGACCTCATACCCGTTCACCTGCCCACGGCGATAGTTAAAGCCACTGAGGATGATGGGCGCACCAAACTGGCCTTCATCAATCAGGTTATGTGCCAGCTTGTAATAGGCATCGAACGAGACACGCCAGCCCGGCAGAATGGTTTGTTCAATACCGGCATCAAAGTAATGGTCGCGCTCGGCCCGTACCTTGTTGTTCTGGTAAACGGAGGGCGCGGCACTGGTGCCTGCAAATTTGTACAGCGAGGAAGAACTGACAACCTCAAATGGCGGGGGCGTAAAGTAGCGTGAATACCCGGCGTGAATCACACCGCCTTTCCACGGCTTCCACACAATGTTCAGGCGTGGGCTCACCTGTTTTTCCGCCGTGTATTCGCTCACCCCATCAAAACGCAGGCCGTAATTGATGGTCAGGTTGTTCAGCGGTCGCCATTCATCCTGCGCATACAGGCCGTACACCGTGCCGGTTTTGCCGCTGCCATCGTAAATGCTCAGGGGCGTGGTGCCAAAGGTGGCGTTGCCATCTGCATCCTCACCTTCCTGCCCAAACACGCGGGAGAGGGATTTGGAGGTGTTGCGTTCTACAAAAAGCTGAAAACCAAAGCGCACGGTATGATCTTTTGCAGCACGCCATGTGACGTCATGCTGCGTGCCCATGGAAAACACCGAGCGCGCGGCCTGCTGCGCAATACCGTTGTAAACCAGATCTCCCAGCCAGTCGGGCGAATAGCGCAGGCTGCTGTAGCGGGAGAACACGGAGCTTTGCAGGCTGAAGTCTCCCATCTCTTTCTGCAACGCCAGAATGGCAAAATCTGTAATCTGATTTTGGTGTTCATCCAGATGCGCACTGTCCACGCTGCCATTCAACTGCTGCGCCAGATCGCTGCCAGAATAGGCGGGCATGGCAAACTGGGTTTGCTGGCCGGGGTTGTTGGGCAACTGGTATTCTGCGTTGGAAACACCGGCAATAAAGCTGATACGCGTATCCTCATCCGCGGTGTACCGCAGATGGCCCAGAAAGTGATACTGCTCGCTCAGGTCATGGATGGCGTTGAAGGAGGATGTTGTATTTTCAATGCCAGTGCGGTCATGCACATAATCTGCCGTGGCAAAGAAATCCCACTTCCCTTTATGAAAACCATATTGCAGGGAAGGAAAGAAGTAATCCCGCGCCCCACCGTAAAGTGAGAGATTGCCGCCAGAATTGGTGGTGCCGTTCTTGGTGTTGATATCCACTACAGCCGCCTGCAAAAACCCGAACTGGCTGGGCAACGCCCCAGTGGTGAGGGACATGTTATCTGCAAAGCGTGTCATCAACGCTTGCCCAAACACGCTCAGCCCCTCCGGCAACTGCACGCCATCCAGCCGGAACTGCACCTCGTTATGGTCCCCACGCACATGGATCTGGCCGTAGCTGTCCTGCGCTACGCCGGGGGCTTGCAGCAATACCTGATTAAGCGGTGCGTTATCACCACCGGGAATGGTTTCCAGCGCCTGCCGGCTGAACTTGTGCACCGTGGCCCCGGTGGAGGGCGAAAGTTCTGAACGCATGCGGTCCAGATGCGCGGTTACAATCACCTGCTCGGCATCGTTCTTGTCATGCGCAATCACTTTTACGGTTTGCGGCTTTGTTTCAGTGGGCTTTTTCTGCTGCGTTTCTGTTGTGGAGGGTGTTGTCGTGGTCGTGGTGGTTTCAGCCAGGGCCATGCTGCTGCCCAGAGCAGTAAAAACAGTGGAGCAGAGAAGAAGAGCGGCTGATCGAACCATCATGCTGTGCGCTGCCTTGGTTGAGTGTGGTGGAGGCGCAGCATGTATTATGTAACACTATAACATTACAACAGGAATGAGCCCCGTTTGCTCAGCTTTCTGTGGGCTGTTGCACGCGCGCAACAGCTTTGCATCTGGGGCAGGGCACAAAAAAGGGGGCCACGCTTTGCACGTGGCCCCCTTGCACATGGCGGTGTACCGCAACGGGCACAAAGCCGGTTTTATTTTGTGGTGTAACCGCCGTTTACCAAAATGGTCTGGCCCGTCATCCACCAGCCTTCAGAAACAATAAAGCGCACATAGGGTGCAATATCTTCAATGTCTGTCAGGCCTGTTTTGCTAAAGGGAGAAAGTGCCGCAGCGGTTTTGTGGTAAGCCACGGCATCTGCACTTTCCTGCCCGTAAAAGAATGGCGTATCCATAGGGCCGGGGCCAATGGCGTTAACAGAAATGCCACGCGCGCCATATTCCTTGGAAGCCGCACGGGTGAAGTGTTCCACCGCAGCCTTGGAACCCGCATAGGTGGAATAGAACGGTGTGTACGCGCCCAGCAGAGATGTCACCAGTGTCAGCAGTTTGCCGTTATCGGCCAGATGTTTTCCGGCTTCACGGATGAACTGATACGCTACCTTGGTGTTGATGGTGAACATGGCATCAAATTCTTCATCCGTGGTGTCTGCAATCGGCTTTTTCAGCACTTTACCCACAGTGTTAATGGCAATGTCTGGCGCGCCAAAAGCAGTTTTTGCATCTGCAAACAGTTTGGCTACTGCTCCGGGCTGTGTCAGATCAGCCTGAAAAGCCTCAGCCTGCGCGCCTGCCGCTCTTACAGCGGCCACTGTGGCATCGGCTTCCGCCTTGCTGGCTGCACTATGGTAATGGATGGCAATGGCCTTTGCGCCATGTTCTGCCAGATCCCGCGCAATCAGCCCGCCCAGATTTTTGGCCCCACCGGCTATCAGAACGGTTTTGCCTTTAATGCTGTGGTCTACCATGTTGGGTGCTCCCTTGCATGTATCGGAGGCCGATGGATGTGGCTCCCGTTTTCTCTTGCCACCGTATCAGCTACAGTGGACGGATAAAGCTGCCTGTTCTGACAACACTTGCCAGATTTCCCGAACAATGCAGGTGGCAGCCCAAAAGGCTAACGCGCATGGATAGGATAGATCTTTTTCGTATTTTTGCCCGCGTGGTAGAGGCCGCCAGTTTTACCCACGCGGCAGAAACCTTGGGCATGCCGCGTTCCAGCGTATCCGCCGCCGTGCAGCAGCTAGAAAGCCGCGTGGGGGCACGTTTGCTTACGCGCACAACACGCACAGTTACCCCCACGCCAGATGGCGCAGCCTTTTACGAACATTGCCTGCGCCTTGTGGCGGATGTGGAGGAAGCGGAAAACCTGTTCCGCCAGAGCGAAAGCGCTGTGCAGGGTGTGCTGCGTGTTAATATGCCCGGCCGCATTGGGCGGCTGATTGTAGCCCCGGCCTTGCCCGATTTTCTGGCAACATATCCCGGTCTTTCGGTAGAATTGGGGGTAACGGACAGGGCCGTGAACTTGGTGGAAGATGGGTTGGATTGTGTGCTGCGCGTTGGGCCCTTGCAGGATTCCGGCCTGATTGCCCGCCGCATGGGGGAGCTTGAACTTATAAACGTGGCCAGCCCCATATATCTTAAGCAGCGCGGCACACCCCAATGCCCGACAGATTTGCTGAAAGGGCACGAGGCCGTGCGCTATGCCTCCCCCCAGAATGGCCGGGTAGAGCAATGGGAGTGGGAGGAACACGGCCATACCCACACGCTGGATGTGCCGGGCCGCGTAACGGTTAACAGCGCAGAGGCTTTAATAGCCTGCACACTGGCCGGGCTGGGGGTGATGCAGATACCCGCTTACGATGTGCGCTCTTACCTGCACACAGGCCAGTTGGTGGAAATACTGCCCCAGTGGCGTGCGGCACCGCTGCCTATGGCGCTGCTTTATCCGCACAGGCGGCACCTTTCCATGCGGGTGCAGGTGTTTGCCACATGGTTGGAAGGCCTGGTGCGCCAGCAGGTTTTGCGTCCTGTTTCCGCCATGCCGTAAAGCGGGTGTGTTTCTGCAGAATGTCCGTTGCATAAACACCCAAACACGCCCAAAGAGCGCAGGCCATGTTGACCATAGAAAACATTCTGCTGCTGCTTTTGCTGGCGGCAGTCAGCAGCCTGCTTGTTGCCCTGTTTAAACAGAAGGTGCCGCAGCCGGTTATCCTTATCATTCTGGGTGTGTTTGCTGCGGTGGCGGGCATGCATGTCAGCTTGCAGCCAGATATGTTCATGTTTGTGTTTCTGCCGCCATTACTGTTTGCAGATTCATTTCGCATGCCATTGCGTGAGTTTGCAGAACTGCGCGGCCCCATTCTGTTTCTGGCCTTTGGGCTTGTGGTGCTCAGCACGCTGGTATGTGGCTATGCTATCCACTGGATTGTGCCAGAGCTGGGCCTGCCTATCTGCTTTACACTGGCGGCTGCACTTTCCCCCACAGATACGGTTGCGGTTTCCAGCCTTATTGAAGGGCGCAAGGTGCCCAACCGGCTGTTGCAGATTTTATCGGGCGAGGCCCTGTTTAATGATGCCTCCGGCCTTGTGTGCTTTCGCTTTGCCATGGCCGATGCCCTTACGGGTGAGTTCTCTTACAGGCAGGCTTTTGGCACGTTCCTAATGGTGGCGCTGGGCGGCCTGCTGGTGGGCGCTGCGGTGGCATGGCTGGCAGTTAAGCTCAACCGCGTGCTGGTGCGCCGTGGGTATGATGATCCGCAATCCCAGATCATCTTTGTGTTGCTCTTGCCGTTTTTAATGTACGCTGCGGCAGAAGCGGTGGACTGCTCGGGCATTCTGGCCGCCGTGGCAGGCTGCATGGTGCTCAAACTTTCCGGCATGATAGAGGACACTGCCACTTTTACCCGCCTACAGGCCACAACGGTCTGGAACATTGTCAGCTACGTTTTTAATGCGCTTATCTTTTTGTTTCTGGGCATGCAGTTGCCAGAACTGCTGCAACATGGCGTGGCGCTGGGCCGGAAATATGATGTGGCCTTGTGGCAGGTTGGCCTGTTTGTGGTGCAGATATACGCCATTATGCTGGCCATGCGCTTTGCAGGTGTATGGACATCCGTTTTCGGCCGTTGGGTGGTGGCGCGTATTGGCAGCCTGCCGTTTGAACCCACAGGTTTTGCAGGCAGCATGTTGCTGACATTTGCTGGCGTGCGCGGGGCCGTTACGCTGGCGGCTGTGCTTTCCCTGCCCGAAGGCACGGATGGCACAGATGCCTTTCCCATGCGCGATGCCGTGGTGGTGGCCGCTACGGGGGTGATTGTACTTTCCCTGCTGGCAGCCAGCGTGTTCATTCCGCTGTGTTTGCGTTTTTTGCCGCAGGAGACGGTGGATAAGAACGCGCAGGAAGAAAACATGGCCCGCCAGAAGCTGATACGCGCAGCCCTTGCGGTGCTGACAAAAGCGCGCGCGCAACCGCCAGCGCCCAACCCAAACAGCACAGCACTGGCAAAGCCCGAGGGGCAGAATGCAGATGAAGCCCTGCGGCAGGAGGTGATAGACCGCCTGTATCAGCTGTATCACAGCCGTTTGGAAGAAGAGGACGAAACGCCGCGTATCACACCGCTAGACCGCAGCCGCGCCCTACGCCATGCGCGTATGGAACTGGCGCTGCGCCTGCAACTGCTGCGGGCCGAACGGCAGGCCATGCGGGATATGACATCGCGCAGTGAGATTAACGACCAGACAGAATGGAAGCTCCAGCAGGAACTGGATTATGAGGAGCAGGTTATTCGCTCCCAGTCTCAGCGCCTCCCGCGTGAAGCCTAAAGCCAGCCGCCACACTGGGGCGTGCTTTTGTTGACAAGCCACCCCCAGCCTGTAAACCACACCGCATGATGGTTTCCCCCAAGGGGAATGAAAAGGGAACCGGGTGCCCGCGCCATTGCCTGCAATGGTTTTGCGATATTCCCGGGCTGTCCCCGCAACTGTAAGCGGCATGGATGTGCACGCACGGCGCAAAGCGCTGGCCCACTGGAACAAACCTTTCCGGGAAGGGGTGCCACAACCGAAAAACCGCAAGCCAGGAGACCTGCCATCAGCACACAGTTGCAGACGGGGCATGTCAGCCGGGGTGTGCTGGCAGGCTGGGCAAGCGGTCAGCCAATGGGGTGGTTTGTGCCCTGTGGTGGAAAAAGCCGGGCCAAGTCTCGTGGCAACGCTGTTAAACCGCGAGATTGCCTTAACCCATGTGCCTGAAAATCCTTTTGCTTACCGGCTCTTCCCTGCTGCTGGTAGAAACCACTGCCGCCATGGCGGCAGATGCCGTAAACCCCGCTACATCAACGGGTAAAAACACCGTTGATGCCAAAGTGGCCGTAACACCCGCCGCCACCGCTCCGGCGCAAAAGGCGCCTCTCTCTCATGCAGCGGAGGGCCCGCAAGCTGTGCAGGCCCGCAGCACGCAGGCTTACCCGGATTACGTTACGGTAAGTGCGGCCCGCCACCCCATGCGGGCGGATGAAATTGGCACGGCCATGACGATTGTGACAGAAAAGCAGATCCTCACCCAGCAGCGCCGCACGCTTACAGATATTCTGGCCCGCCAGCCGGGGCTGAATGTGGTGCGTTCGGGTGGCTTTGGCGGCACCACCTCCATTTTCATGCGCGGCAACAATGCCAACGAGGTGAAAGTGCGGCTGGATGGCATGGATATTAACGATGGCAGCTCCACCTCCGGCGCATTTGATGCTGCGCAGTTTGTGACCGATGGCATGGGCCGCATAGAAATTTTGCGCGGGCCACAAAGCGGCCTGTACGGGGCAGATGCCATGGCCGGGGTTATTGATATTACCACAGCACAGGGGCAGGGCAGGTTTACGCCTTTTGTGCGGGTGGAAGGTGGATCTTACGGCACGTTCAATCAGGTTATGGGCGCGCGCGGCAGTAAGGGAAAGTTTCATTACAATGTTGAACTTTCCCATTACCGGCAGGATGGTTTTCATGAAATCCCGCGCTATATCGGCCGCTATTTTGGCGCAGACAAGGAACAGCGCCACCGGGGGGACAGAAACGATAACCGCTCCGCCAACATTCGCTTGGGCTATGATGTCACCCATAATTTTGATCTGGGGCTGACGGCCCGGCTGATACAGAGCAACCTGCACACCTACAGCGCCTATAATATGGAAGATGAATATTACAGTCGGCTAGGATATTACGGTGATGTGGGGAGCGAGCGTGAACACACCACGCAAAATCAGGCCATTGTGCGGGGCACGGCGCATTTATCCTCATTCGGGGGCAGGTTCGATCAGGTGATTGGTCTGGGGTATATGACAGGCCGCAGAAGCTGGACAGAAACCGGCACCACGCTGGAAGGTGATGCCTTGCAGTATGACCCCACATATTACCGCACCAGCCGCATTAAAATAGATTGGCACGGCACTGTTAATCTGGACAAATACGGATCTCTGCTTGTAGGGGCAGAGCATTTTCATGATACGTTCAATTCCAGCCAAGGAAACAGTGCAGCATCTTCCACACCGTTCAGCACCAGCGCGGGCATGGATACCACAGCAGGTTACGGGCAGTATCAGGGCAACTGGAACAAGATTTTATATGGCGCGGCCAATATCCGGTATGATGCCAATTCCCGCTACGGCAATTACGTGACGTGGCGTGTGGCTCCGGCCATTCATATTCCGCACAGCGGCACGGTTATCAAGGCCAGTGCGGGCAGTGGCTTTCATGGCCCTTCATTGTATCAGCTTTTTGCCAACCAGATTTCCACCAGCTATGCGGAAAAAGGCAACCCCAACCTGCGGGCCGAACGCCTGATAGGGTATGATGTGGGTGTGGAACAGACACTGGCGCATGATAAACTGCATTTTGGGGCCACATGGTATGAAAACCATGTGCGCAATCTTATTCAGTCTGTCAGTTCCTACGAAAATTACTATTCCACCTATTCCTACAATAACGTGGCCCGTGCCCGCATGTATGGCGTAGAAGCGTATCTGGATTGGAAAGCGCTGGATACGCTTGATTTCAACCTGAACTATACATGGACCCACGCGCGAGATGCCTCTACCGGGCAAGCCCTCCAGCGCCGCCCGCAGCACAAGTTCAACTTCAACACCACATGGCAGCCGGTAGATGGGCTCTCGCTTTCGGGCAATATCCTGTATGTCAGCGGTTCGCGCGATACGCCGGTTATTTCCGATACGTACCAGTATTGCAGCACATGCGGTAAAGACCACGGATATTTCACCATAGATCTGGCGGCCAGTTATAAAATCAACCGCTATGTCACCGTATTTGCGCGGGCGGATAACCTGCTCAACCGCCAGTATGAAAGCCCCATAGGCTACCTTCAGCCCGGCCGCGCAGGCTATGGCGGCTTTACGCTGAATTACTGATGCAGCTTTCCGTCTTCCTTCGCCGGGTGGTTGTGTGTGCATGGGGTGCTGCCCTTGCGGCGTTTGCACCCGGTGCGGCATGGGCGGAGCGTGTGGCATCGCTCAACCTGTGCACAGATCAGCTGGCCCTTATGTTGGCAGATCACAAGGATATTATAGGCGTATCCACCCTTGCGCGGGATTGTACGGAATCTGTGTTGTGCCAGCAGGCGCAGGATGTGCCGGTGTTGCAATCCACCGCAGAAACAGTGCTGGCCGCCAAGCCCGATGTGGTGCTGGCAGGACGCTTTACGGCACGCTTGGCTGTGCGTGCCGCCAAGGAGGTAGGGGCCAAGGTGCTTACGTTGCCGCCTGCATCCTCCTTGGCGGATATTCCAGATCAGATCATGCAGGTTGCCAATGCGGTGGGGCAGCCAGAACGCGGGCGGCAACTTGTGGCGGCGTTTCAGGCCCGGTTGGCAGAAATAGCCACAACCCGCCAGGTGTCAGACCCCATAGCCGTGGTGTATGAGGCCAACGGTTTTGTGGTGCACGCCCATAGTCTGCCAGATGATGTGCTGGCCCATGCCGGTTTGCGCAACTTTGCCACCACGGCAGGCACACCTCCCTTGGGTAGGCGTGTGCCGCTGGAGGTGCTTTTGGCCTATCATCCGGATTTATTGGTGAGAGACCCTTCCGGCCCCGGCCATTCTCTTGCACAGGCCATGCTGTCCAACCCGGTTATGCTGGCCATGTTTGCACCGCCGCATGTTGTGGATGTGCCAGCCCGCCTGTGGCTTTGTGGGTTGCCGCAAACGCTGGATGCCGTTGCCACATTACGCCATGCGCGGGATGGTATTGTGGCTGATGCTGCAAGGCATGTTTCACATCCCCCCATAGCACAACCCACGGTAAAGGAGACCCAACCATGAAGCCCCTGCGCCCCGTTGTGCTGAACACCCTGCTGGCGTTGCTGGTGGCTGTTATGGCTGTGGCCTCCCTATGGTGGGGGGAAAGCAGCATTAACGTACCTGCGGCTTTGGCGGATTGGTGGAACAGTGCCCATTCCATAGGCGCGGTCATTATGGGGCAGTTGCGCCTGCCGCGCATGTTGCTGGCCCTTATGGTCGGTGGCACGTTGGGGCTAAGTGGTGCGGTGCTGCAAGGTTATTTGCGCAACCCGCTGGCAGATCCGGGCCTTTTAGGTGTTTCTGGCGGGGCGGCCCTTGGGGCTGTGTGCGTGTTTTATACAGGACTTTTTCAAATTGCCTCGGCATTGCTGCCGTTGGGCGGCTTGGCCGGTGCATTGGTAACAGCCATGTTGTTGGTGGCCTTGGTAGGGCGCGGCGGGGCATTGGTGCTGCTGCTGGCCGGTGCGGCCGTTAGCAGCTTTACGGCTGCCCTTACGGCATTGGTGCTCAACCTGGTGCCCAGCCCCTATGCCACGTTTGAAATTATGCATTGGCTTATGGGGTCTTTAACAGATCGCACATTAAATGATGTGCTGCTGGCCTTGCCCGGTGTGGTAGCGGGCTGCGCCCTGCTTATGGGCTGTGGCCGCGCGCTGGATGCCCTTACAATGGGGGAAGATGTTGCCCAGAGCCTCGGCTTTCGGCTGGGGGGTGTAAGGGGCGTGCAAATGCGCGTGGTTGTGGGCACGGCCTTGGCTGTGGGGTCCTGCGTTGCGGTTTCTGGCGCTATCGGGTTTGTGGGGCTGGTGGTGCCGCATTTGCTGCGGCCTTTGGCGGGGCATCGGCCATCTCGGCTGATGGTGCCAGCCTTTTTGGGTGGTGCGGCACTTTTGTTGGCGGCAGATTTGGCTGTGCGGTTAATGGCCGGGCGCACAGAGTTGCAGTTGGGCGTGGTTACGGCGTTAGTGGGTGCGCCTGTGTTCTTCCACCGTGTGATCCTGTTTAGAAAACGGAATATGCTGTCATGCTGAATGTGCAGAATGTTGGCTTCAGCATAGAAGGCGCGCAGCTTCTCCAATCCGCCAGCGTGCAGTTCGAGGCCGGGAGTGTGACAGCCCTGATAGGCCCCAATGGTGCAGGCAAAAGCACATTGTTGCGCATTATGGCGGGGTTGCTGCCCGCCACGCAGGGGCAGGTGGTGTGTAATGGCACACCGTTGCAGCAGCTTACACTGGCCCAGCGTGCGCGGCTTATGGCGTATATGCCCCAAGATGTGCCGCCGTTTCCGCCCATGCCAGTGCGGGAGGTGGCATCATTGGGGCGTCTGCCCTATGGGGAATCTTCAGCACAGGCCTTGCATCATCCAGCAGTGGCGCAGGCCTTGGCAGAAGTGGGCTTGCAGGATTTGGCAGAGCGCCCGGCCAGCCAGCTTTCTGGCGGGGAGCGTGCACGGCTGATGCTGGCGCGCGCCTTGGCCGTGCAGGCCCCCATCTTGCTGGCGGATGAACCCGTAGCTGCGCTGGACCCGGCACATGCCTTGGCCGTTATGCAGGTGTTTTGCAAACTGGCAGCACAGGGCACATGTGTTGTGGTGGTGCTGCATGATCTGCTGCTGGCCACACGTTTTTGCAAAACGCTGGTGCTGATGCAGCAGGGGCGTATTCGGCACATCATCCCGCCCGCCCGTTTAACGGATGATATGGTGCGCCAAACTTACGGTGTAACCACCCGGCGGGTAGAAAACGCTGTTGTGCCGTGGGATTTATGCACGGCACAACCAAATTAGCATTTGCAAAAATATATGATCAGGGCAGGGTTAATCCGCCCTCACGCGTTACAAGTGCCTCCACACCCGGCACAATACGTTGAATGAGATCCCCCGCAGGTTGGGGCGTGTTGGTGACAACATGGATGGAGGAGGAAGCTGCAATGTCCTTGTGTGCGGCATCCAGTGTTTCCCGCGCCTGTTCACGCCAGCCGGGGGTACGTTCTGCGCCTAGTGCCGCCAGCCCGGCACGCGCCAAAGCGGCCAGCCGGGCAGATGCCGCCAGTGCGGGCGTAAGGGCGGCATGGCGGGCTGCAACCTGATGAAACGCGGCATCATTATCCGCCCAGATTGTGAGCAGCCGCTCCAGCTCCGGTTTAAGCTCTACCTTGCCGTTTACAAAAGCCACTGCTTCTGCATTAAACTTTTCAGCCTCAAAGCTATCCGGGCTGGCAATATCTGCCGGGGTATTTAAATCTTGCTCCGTGGCTGTCTGCTTATGGCGAATTTGTAAAAATTCGTGGTTATGGGCGTAATTGCGAATAGGGGAAACAGCACTCAGCAGCACACGCGGGGCCTGTGTTTCACCCGCTGCCAGGCGGTCTAGCAGGGCTTCTGCATCTTCCTGGCTTTTCAGGCCCAGAAGGTCCAGCTTGTCCCGCGTTACAGCCAGCCTGCCATACAGGGTTTGGGGCACGCAGTTTTGCGGGGTAGACCAAAAACGCTCCGCCACAGCGGCCATACGGGGCCATAGGCGGGCATCCAGCATGTCTTCATCCACCACCTCTGTCCATAAGGCACCTTCGGCCCCCAGTATCAGGGTTTTTTGCTGCTTGGTTAAGGGGGGTACGGGGGCTTCGGGCTTGGTGTCTGTTGGGGTGGCAATGGTGCCGCCGGGGCCGGTTGTCTGGGATGCGGCCTGTGCCTCTGCGGCATCTTTGCGGGTGTCTAACGGGTCTGTCTCATAATAGGCAGAGGCCGGGAGCAGCCTGTCCAGATAATAAGGGCCGGAAACCACCACCGGCAAACCTGCCTCTGCCGCTTTTGCCGTGTTGGCCGGGCCGCGCCAGCTTTCTATAATGGTGTGGGGCGGCACGCTGGCGGCCAATATCTCATCCCACCCCATAACGGTTTTGCCATCGGCTTTGAGCATCTGCGCCACGCGGTTTGTAAAACTGGCTTGCAGATCAGCCGGTGTGGCAAAATGATGCGCCTGCATGTAGTGCGCAATGCGGGGGGTGAGTGTCCACTGTTTGGCCACCACCTCATCCCCACCAATATGGAACACAGGGTCCGGGAACAGGGCGGACATTTCAGCATACAGGCCGCGCACAAAAGTGTAGGTGGCGGGGTTTGTGGGGTCCAGCGCTGCGCGGTTGATCTCGGCGCGGTCTGTCGTGTTCATGGGCAGAACAGAGGCGTATTGAGGGTAGGCCAGCAGCATGGCAAAGCTGTGCCCCGGCGTATCAAACTCCGGCACAATGCGCACGCCCCTGTCTGCCGCATACTGCACCAGATTACGGATTTCGGCCTGCGTGTAATATTGCCCGTGGCTGCTGATTTTTTGCAGGCGTGGGTAATGCCTGCTTTCCACCCGAAACGCCGCGCCATCTGAAAGATGCAAGTGCAGCACATTCAGTTTCACCATTTCCATGGCATCAAGCTGCCGTTCAATGGTGGGGATGGACATGAAGTGACGGCTGACATCCAGCATCAGCCCCCGCCATGCAAAACGCGGGCTATCCTGAATATGCGCCTGCGCCATAACGGGGCCTGTGGCCTCGCGCCGCACAAGTTGCACAATACTGGCCAAGCCGTGCAGCACACCGGCAGAGCCTTGCGCGGTAAGGGTTATGCCATCTGGCCCCACATCCAGCGTATAATCTTCCCGCATGGTGGGGGCGGGAAATGTGGCCTCACGCGCATACTGAATGTGGAGGGGAAAGGTATTTTTGTCCTTTCCTGCATTTTCCAGTGCAACAGTCTGCCCGGCCACTACGCTCATGCGGTTTGCAAAGCGCTGTATGGCACGGGTTAAAAGCGGGGTGGGCGGGGTTTGCCAGATAACCTGCCAGTTGGCAGGCAGGGCAAAGGCAGATCCATCCGTTTGCAGGGAGTTGGGTGCAGGCATGATAACCGGCGGCCGTGGCGCGTTAAACGCTGCGGGCGGTGCGGTATCTGCCTTGGCGGGGGCAAGATGAGCACCAAAACCCGCCAGCACGCCTATGGCGCACCCTGCTGCCAGAACACGTAAACCAGAGCGGATGGAAAACCCCTTTATCATGCAATCGCCTTTCCATGCGTGAGATTGCGGGCAAGTTGGCAGATCCATGTGGCATCAGTGTGCCATCCGGCCAGTTCTGCTGCTTTTAATACCGCGCCACCAATAGGGGGCAGCGTGGCCGGGTGCGGTTCTGCCCCCAGCAGGGATGTTACGGTTTGCAGCACAACGGGGTTGTGCATCACGCTGCCGCCGTAGCTCCATGCCAAGGGCAGGGGAGAAGGCGGCAGGTTGCTTACCTGCTTAGCCGTTGTATGGGCCAGTTCTGCCAGGTGCCCGCCAGCGGCACGCAGCAGGGCTATGGCGTATGTGTCTTCATTTAGGGCCAGCGTGTGCACGGTTGCCGCTACATCTCCCACGGCGGAGCGAGGGTGTGTGCGGGTGCGCAGCCATTCCCGCAGGGCATCTGGCGCGGTGGGGCCTATGGTGGGTAGGTTCAGGCTGTGCAGCAGTTCTTGCGCAAATGCGGCAAAAGGCACGGAAGGATCATCCAGATACCGCGTGGCATAGCCTAGGGCTTTGCGGCCTATCCAGTATCCGCCGCCTTCATCCCCCAAAAGCCAGCCCCAGCCGCCAGCGCGTGCTGTTTGCCCGTTTGCGCCAACAGCCATGGCGACAGACCCGGTGCCCGCCAGCACAAACACACCCGCCTGCCCGGCAAAGGCTGCGCGGTGTGCGGTTTCTACATCGTTTTCCAGCCACAGCCGCACATTGGGGCCAAGGGCGGTGCGGGCCACCTGTTCCTGCTGGGCGGAGGAAGGGCGTGCGGCATCATACCCCGCCATACCCAGCACGGCAGATTGCAACGTGGTGCGCGGCATCTGTTCTAAAAGGTGGCGCAGGTTTTCGGCCCATTCTGGCCGGTCAAACGGGTTGCAGCCGGGGCCGGTAGCCTGTGCCAGCACGGTGGCATCGGGCGCTATCACCACCGCACGCGTATGGGTGCCGCCGCCATCTAGCGCCAGAATGGTGGGTTGGGCGGGCATCAGGCGTGGGCCTTTGCGGGTGTTTGTGCAGCAATACGGGCCAGAGCCTTGCGCAAATGCCCGCCACACAACACCAAAAGCTGCCGAGCCTGCGTAACATCCAGCCCGTGGCGCAGCAGCACGGCCAGTTTGATGCTGCCATTGGCCTGTTGCAGGGCCTCTTCTGCCTGCGCCTGTGTGCAGCCTGTAAGATGGCGCAACATGCGGTGCGCACGCCGCACCAACTTGGCGTTAACAATGCGCATATCCACCATTTGCCCGCGCCATGTATGGCCCAATCGGATCATCAATGTGGTGGAGAGCAGATTGAGCGTAACCTTTTGCGCCGTGCCGGCCTTCATGCGGGTAGAGCCTGCCACCACTTCTGGCCCGGTCTGGATCAGCACCGGGTATTCCGCATTTAGCAAACGCGTGTTGGGGCTGCATGACATGCCAATGCACAGGCTGCCTGCTGCCTTCGCGGTTTCCAGCGCAGCGCAGGTGTAAGGCGTGCCACCGCTGGCGGCCACACCTATTACAACATCCTGCGCAGTAGGGGCGTGGGCAGTTATGGCGCGGCGGGCTTCGGCCTCATCATCCTCGGCCCCTTCCACGGGGTTGAACAATGCGGCATCGCCTCCCGCCAGCATCAGCACCAGCCGTTCGGCTGGCCAGCCATAGGTGGGAATAAGCTCTACCCCATCTTGCAACCCAATACGGCCCGATGTGCCTGCGCCCACGTAAAACAGGCGGCCTCCGGCTTCTAACCGCGGCACGGCGGCTGTAATGGCGGCTTCCAGTTGTGGCAGGGCAGATTTTACGGCAGCCACGGCCCCAAGCTGGCTTTCCAGCAGGGCTTCCAGCACCGTGCCTGTGGGCCATATGTCCAGATCCGTATAGCGGGCATCCAGCGTTTCTGTGTGGGCAAGTGGAACAGAGGCAGGCTGGAGCATAAGCGGAAAACCTTTATAAAACTAACGGTGATTTCTCTTTTGTATCACATAGCGTAGGCCGACCAGCCCAAACAGTGTGATCATGCCCAGCACAATCAGCCAGACAAACGCCAGCGGTTTGCCGTAGGGGTGCAGGTACATCATGGCCAGCACCATAAGCGGCACGCTCAGGCCAAAGGCGGGGGCCAGTGTGCGGGCTTTTAAACCGGGCCATGCCATGCCTGCTATAAAGCTGGCCAGCATGGGACCATACCCACATGCAGCAATGGAAAGCCCCACCAGCACGGCAGACTGGCTGCCCTGTGCAAACAGGCCCGCGCAAAGCACTAACGCCCCGGCCCAGAACAAGGTGATAACCCGTGCAAACCCAAGGCCGGAAAGGCCAAGCCTGCGGGTGGCCCATGCGCAGGGGGCGGCAAAGTCTCCCACAGTGGCGGCTGTCATGGCGGACAGCGTGGCGGAGAGAGACCCCATAGTGGCTGCCAGCACACCCGCCAGCATTAGCCCGCGCAGGCCGGAGGGCAGTTCCTGCGCAATATAGGCGGGAAAAACAGCATCCGGCGTGGCAAACCCGGCCTGATGCAGGGAGGCCCCACCATGATGCACCCATAACAGCACCCCCACGCCAGAAAGCAGCGCAAACAAAAGGCCCACACCCACAGCACTGCCCATAAGCGCCAGCCGCGCATCACGCAGGCAGCGGGCCGCCAGCACGCGCTGCACCATAAGCTGATCTGTGCCGTGGGAGGCCACGGAAAGCACCGTACCGCCTAAAAGTGCCGCCAGAGGTGTGAAGGAACTTGTGAAAGGTGGCGTGTTATAAACAAACAAATCAAACCGCCCAGCGGCTTGCAGCGTATGCAGCACACCCGCAGGGGCTGCATGCCATAGCAGGGCAAGGCAGGCCGCAGATCCAAACAGATACAGCCCGAACTGAATACTGTCTGACCACACAACAGCGCGCAGGCCACCGCACAGCGTATAAAACAGCGTAACAAGCATAATGCCGCCCAGCAGCACGGCATGGGGCAGACCCATATGTGCGGCATCCAGCATGGCGGCTAAAGGCAACATACCTGCAAACAGACGCACTGCCTCGGCCAGCAAACGGGTGATGAGGAATGTGGAGGACGCCATGCGTTGCATGGAAGAGCCAAAGCGCTGGCCCAGCCAATCATACGCGCTCAGCATTTTGCCGGACTGGTAAAGAGGCAGAAACTTCCATGCCACAATGGCGCGGCCTATCAGATACCCTAGCGCCAACCCCACAAAAACCATGCCGCTGCCATAGGCAATACCCGGCACGCTAATAAGCGTAAGGGTGGAGGTTTCTGTTGCCACAAGGGAAAGGCATAGCGCCCACCAGGGCAGATCTCCATGCCCTTCAAGGTAAGCGGTGGCGGAGGTCTGGCGGCCAGCAAGCCCCAGCGCCAGAAGGGGCAGGGCAGTCAGATACGCCAGCATGACCAGCAGATCGGCAAATGTCATATCAGGCGTAAAGATTTTGGCATGATGTGGCTGCGCTAAAGCTGTTTTGGAAGAATAAAGTGAGCGTAGTTTTGCCGTTGCAAAAGATCAACCGCTTGGGCGCCTGTTGTTGTCTGATGGCAATGCATAAGGTTTGGCAGCATATCTGCAATGCAAACAAAGCATATGATGTTGGACACTATTATACGCATTGTTTTGGGTAATATATTGAGAGGCGATTCTGGCGCGGAATGGGCCCTTCTTTAATTTTTCATAGTTAAGAAAAGCAAAGTTATATTGGACTATTTTGGTACGTTATTAATATCATGAAATGTGTTTGTTTTTTGGTTGCATTAAGGTTTTTGTTTTCCTAACAAGAAATAAGATTCTAGGGTGCAAAGATAATTTAACGAACTACCTGATTTTTCGTGTGTTTTTGCGCACATAACAGTTTTAGACGCGGGCATAATTGATGATGAGCAGAAATTTGAATGCGCTTTCCATTTCTAATTCAAAACGAATGTCTTTTTTCGTACCAAAAGGTGAAAATCAGCAAAATTATCTGACCCGCACGCGGCCGCAACCCCGGTACAGGCAGGCCCCGAAGGTATCTTCTGAGATCTTACTGAAGGTGATTGGGTCATGAACTGGCGCGCCTCAATTTGTGTTGGAATGACCCCCCAGAGCGCTTCAATCACCAAGATTTCCTGTGGTGTCCGCGTCATGCAGGAACGCCAAGGCAGTTCGAATGCCCCCGACGGATCACTGCATAGCAGGTGATTGAGCAGTGCAAGAATATCTTGAAACAGAAAGGTAAATGAAAATGAGTGATGCTCCAACCCGAGTACAGGGAACAGCAAAAGTTCCAGGAGAAGTAAATGGAAGTTCTGTTACCAGCGTTAATAACGTTTTTAACATGGGAACAGACAGCCTTACGGTAAGCGACGGAGGGACGGCCACAAACGTAACCATACAGGGGTATGGTTATGTCTATGGTGGCACCGCTTCTAACTGGAGCGCTCTTTCAGGTGCCTATATGGCAGTGGATAGCGCAGCTACGCTTACAAATTTTACCGATAATGGCGCATACGTTGAAGTAAACGGCGGTGCTATAGTTAATTCCGCGCAGGTATTAAATCCTTTTAAATTAGACGGAAAAGGCTACCTTATCATCAATAGCGGTACTGTGAATGGTGGTACTGCTACCTCTGGCGGTATGATTGATGCTAAAGGCACAAATGCTATTGCCAACAATGTTAGTACCAGTTCTGGTGGCCAGATTGTGGCAGAGCAAGGCACGGTTAACAGTGCTACCGTGGGGAATGGTGGTAGCTTTACTGTGTGGGCTGACGGAAAGGCAAACACTACGACTGTAAATGGCGGCGGTGAGTTCTACGTTAGTGGGACGGCAACTACGACGACAGTAAATTCTGGCGGCGATGTGTCGGCTTGTGGAAATGTGACTGGCACCACCCTCAACGATGGAAAGCTAACAGTTCTTGATGGTGGCACTGCTGATACGACTACTGTTAGCGGTACAAGCGCATCACTGTATGTGAACAGTAACGCGACTGCAAATAACAACACCATTGATGGCGGTAGCGTCTTTGTTGAGGGACTTGTCTCAGGCGGAACGCTGACTAACAAAGGCCAGATAAGGGTTTCCGCTGGGGGTGTGATTTCCAGCATCGATACGACAGACGGTAGTCTGTTTATTTCTGCTGGTGGTTCTGCCTATGATACAAACGTTGTGTCAGGCTTTACACAGGTTGACGGATATATTTCTGGCGGCTCCATCTACGATGGAAAAATCCAGATTGATTCTGGTGCCACAGCTTCTGGTGTTTCCGCTTCCGGCACGGACTTTCCGACACAAGGTACCATTGAGGTTGATGGCGGCACGCTTACAGGCTGTTTCAAAAGGGTCTAAACCACCCGAAAACGTGAGTCATACTCAAAGGTTTCTATAGGTTTTTGCTTACGTTGAAGGTGCCGTTTTCAGGCACAAAAAGGTGGCCGGAACATTATACCCGGCCACCTTATCATTTTACCAAATGACGATAAGCAGCAAAAAGAGGTCGGCAAATAAACCCTAGAATTTTTAGTGGTATGATGATTGGCGAAAACATTATGAAGCCAATCACGTAGAAAAACCAAGCAAGACCATTCAGTAATCTATTATCGCTGAACCGGCCTTCAAATTCATAGCTATCTTCACCGTCCAACTCATCCAGCATGTCTTGCAGGCGGGCTTCTTCCCGAACCTGCTTGCGCATTTTGAGCCGGTTTAATTCCTCTTCAAGCTCCTCGGTTGTCCAATCGTCATATTCAGGCGGCAAACTCACCTTCTAACCTCAGTTGGGCCGCTGAAAAACTTTGGGTTGCCATACTGCATTTTAATCAGTTCTTTCGCGTTGAACACATTATTTGCAGTAACAGTAACTTCTTGTACTGAACCATTAGGAAGAACTATTTTTGCTTTATACAGCCTATCAGCCATTATCGTAACCTCGTGCTATTTCGTCCTACGACAGACGTGTTTGAGCATCGGCGCCTCCTGGCGTCGGGCGGGTCGTAGCGTGTTTACACGAGGCATAGTCACGCCCTGCCTATTTCCCAGACGATAAACAGCTTTCACCGTTCACCGCTGGACAATAAGTCCGGGTGTTGTATTGGGCAGGCCACCCGACATAGGAGACCGCCTCGTGTAAAAAGGCGCTACGACACGCCAGCACACATACTAGCACAGGCCAAAACTGGCAGCTAGGTTTCACTGTAAGCCCTTGATATAGAATAATAATTACAATTTTTTAACTTGACTTGAGTATGGCCTATCATATAATAGGAGCATGATTGGCGTGATGCGCATATATGGCCTACGATACTGATCTCACTGATGAACAGTGGGGGCTAATTAAACGCCACATCCCTCGCGCCAAAAAAGGTGGTAGGCCACGCGCTACCAACATGAGACGCGTAATTGACGCAATCATGTATGTGCTTACGCATGGGTGCAAGTGGCGGGGCTTACCCAAAGATTTCCCGCCGTGGGAAACAGTGTACCGCTATTTTGCTGACATGCAGCAACGGGGCCGTTGGCGGCGTATTCATTATGACTTGTATGAGAAGGTACGAAGGGCCGCAGGTAAAAACCCACAGCCCTCTTTGTTGGTGATTGACAGCCAAAGTGTCAAAACAGGCAAGTGCGCAAGTAATGACACCAAGGGATATGACGGCGGCAAGCGCGTAAAAGGCCGCAAGAGGTTTATTGCAACCGATAGCCTTGGGTTGCTGGTTGATGTATCTGTGACCACAGCCAACCGTCATGATACCAAAGGCGGTAAGAAGGTTATGGCCAAATACCGCAAACGGGCCAAAAATCCCCGCTTGAAGAAGGTGGTAGCTGACAAGGGTTTCAGAGGAACCATATTTGCCGGGTATGTAAAATCAGCCTTCAAGGCCGTGGTAGAAATTGGACAAAACCACACCACGGCCAAAACTGGATTTGTACCCGTCAAAAACAGATGGGTGGTAGAACGTAGCTTCGCTTGGCTTGGTGATTGTAGACGGCTTACGATTGACCAAGAGCGCACCATTTCCCATAGTTGCGGGATGGTGCGTTTGGCCTTCATACGCTTGATGCTGAGAAGGCTGGTGCCGGTATGATTACTGTAGAGGTTTATGCAATTCTTTCTGAAGTGCCGCTGCAAAATTCATTAAAGCAGTCTGGGCTTTTACAATAGATTCATCAGTGCTTTTTACTGGATGAACAGTGTGAGTAAAAACAAACGATGTTTCCTCGCCGAATGTTACATTCAGTTTTACTTTGTGTGCATCCTCTTCTACCGTATCGTCCCATCGCTGTAAATTTTTATTACTTGCATCTTCAGATTCAATTTCAACAGTCGTGGCTTCTAAGCTTAGAAATTTCACTTCTACACTCATACCTAAAATCCTTTTGATATACTGACTAAAAGATTGTAGGCGCTTATACAGCCTTTGCAAGATGTTAGCGCGTAGAGATTGAATAAAGGTAATATCTTTAGAAAAAGTCACTTTTTATTCTCCTATCGGAACAATTCGAACGCAAGTCGCGCTATTGTTTTTCACCCAAATAGGTCAGAATAACTTTTGACCTGAATTACCTCATTATCGGTAAAACTGCCCAAGTTAGTAGGGTATGACTCAAGAAATTTGGCTGTTTACCTACTTATGAAACAGCCTGTTACTGATGCCACAACGCATGATTACGGTAACGTTACCCTTATTACCGGCACTGTAAATAACCTTTCCGCAACAGGCGGTGGTATTACAATGACTGGCGGCACACTCTCTGGCGGCACGTTCCAGAGTGGCGCTACCATGACTGTTAATGCAGGCGCAGTCAGCGGTACTGTTACCATTGGCAATAAGGGAAATGCCAATGTAAGCGGCGGAACTGTTTCCGATATCAACATTGCTTCTGGTGGTTCCGGGGCCATTACGGGCGGATCTGTTGCTGATGTTACTGTTTCATCCGGTGGCACGGTCAATTTTAATGCCGGCGCAACATTAACGGACACACTCACGCTCTCAAGTGGTGGCACAGCTTCTATCACGGGCGATACAGGGGGTGCTGTTCAGCTTGGAGATGGCTATACAAGTGGTTTAACAATTACCGGGCTGAATACCTCTAAAGATACAAATGTTACGACAACGATTAACGGTTGGACCAAGGACAGCCAGATTGATCTGCAGTATGTGACATTTAATAATGCAAAATGGAAATATTCTGACGCAAATACTGTTGCGATCACAACAACAGATGCCACAACAGGTGATACATATACTGTTACGCTGAACATACCGAATGTTGAAGCAACGGGTTTCAATCTGGTTAATGATAACCAGGGTGGTACAATCATTACCTGCTTCCTGGCTGGCAGCATGATTTGCACGCCTGATGGTGATGTGGCGGTTGAAGATCTCCAGATTGGTGATCAGCTTGTTGCGTTTGATTGGGAACATGACAGGGAAGTTACCCGCCCGGTTGTATGGGTTGGCAAGGCACATGCAAAAGTGCGGGCTGGTTTGCCGGATGATGAGGCCGGATACCCTGTGCGTATCCTTAAAAATGCCATTTCAGATGGCGTGCCTTACAAGGATATGCTGATTACCGCAGAGCATTGCCTGTGCTTTGAGGGCAAGTTTGTGCCGGCCCGTATGCTGGTAAATGGTTTTTCCATTTTCTATGATAAATCCATTACCTCTTACGATTACTATCACGTGGAAACAGACCAGCATTCCGTCATCACGGCCGATGGCATGCTGACAGAAAGCTATCTGGATACCGGCAACCGCCGCGCTTTCCGTCAGGAAGGTAAGGTTGCAACACTACGCGGCGCTGTGCAGAGCTGGGCAGAAGATGCAGGCGCACCCCTATGTGTGGACCGCGCTTTTGTTGAACCTCTGTTCCACAGGCTGGAAGCACGCGGGAACAGCATGGCGGGGCACCGTGTGCCAGCAAAACAGGCTGTTGTGGCAGATCCTAACCTGCATCTGGTTACGCAGGCAGGGGCCATTATTCGCCCAATGCGGCATGAAGGCCAGCGTTACAGCTTTATACTGCCCGCCAATACGTAATCTGTGCGCATTGTCTCCCGCGCTAGCCGCCCGGCAGATGCGATCGGCCCGTTTGTGGATGATCGCCGCCAGATGGGTGTGGCTGTGGCAGACGTGCATTTTATCACCGCCAAAAAGCTGCATTCCATTACAGCGCATCTTCAGGCTGAAAAGCCCGCAGGCTGGCATGATACGGATTGGACCGATTGCGCATGGACAAACGGTAACGCCATGCTGCCTTTGGGTGAGTGCACCAAGGGGAACATGGGCCTTCTGTCTCTGAATATTCGTGCCGCTGGCCCGTATGTGGAGCATAAGGCAGACAAACAGGCACAGGTTCTTTCTGCCTGATTTTAAAAAGTTAGTTCTAAAAACAGGCTCTATCTCTTATGGGGTAGGGCCTGTTTGTTATTTGGGCAGGTTTTTCCAGCACTCCAAGGCGCGCAGGCGGCCCAGTTTAAGGTCCACAATCGGGGCCGGATACTTTAAACGCTGCGTGCTTTTCCATGGCGTGTGAATGGTTTTGTTATCCAGCGCCGCCAGTTCCGGCACCCATGTGCGGATATACTGGCCTGCTGGATCGTATTTTTCAGATTGCCCCACCGGGTTGAAAATACGAAACCACGGTGCGGCATCAATGCCCGTGCCAGCGCCCCATTGCCAGTTCATGGCGTTTACGGCGGCATCAGCATCTACAAGCTGAGTGTAAAACCAGCGTTCACCTTCTCGCCAGTCTGTTAGCAGATGCTTGGTTAAAAAGGAGGCCACAACCATGCGCACGCGGTTGTGCATCCAGCCCGTGCGGGCCAGTTGGCGCATGCCGGCATCTACCAGCGGAAACCCCGTTTGCCCTTGCTGCCATGCGGCCAGATCTGCGGCATCTGTGCGCCACGGCATGTGGTCAAACTCTGCGCGCAGGTTGCGGGTGGCAAGGTCGGGCGTGGTGAACATCTGCATCCATGCAAAATCACGCCAGCCCAGTTCTGCCAAAAACTTTTCGGCATCGGTGGTCAGGTGTGGATTCTGGTCGGCTGCATGGCGGATAGCGTGCCAGATCTGCCGCACAGAAATCTGCCCCACCCGAATATAAGGTGAAAGCAGAGATGTGCCGTGCGGTGCATCTGCTCTATCGCGCTGTGTTTCGTAATTTGCCAGTGCGTTTTCTATAAACCGGTGCAGGTTGGCGTGGGCGGCTTTTTCTCCACTTGTCCAGCCGGGAGGCAGAGCAGGTGGCTTTGTGCCAACACGGTGCAGGTGCACGCCATCAGGCAGCGTAAGGGTGTGGGCAGGCACATACTCTTTGCCGCGCATATCTGGTGCAGGCAGCGGGGGCGGGGGTTCTGGCAGATCCCGCGCAGCGCGCCACCATGCTGTAAACACACGGTAGGGCTGGCCCGCCTGCGTGCGTATGGCCCAGGGTTCAAACAACAGGCGGCCGGTGCAGGAATGTACGCTCACGCCCTGTTTTTTCAGGCTGGCATGTACATCCGTATCTGCCGCAATGCCCGGGGCATCGTACCGGCGGTTCCAGAACACATCTGTGGCATTTACGGCCTGCGCCAATGCGGGAACAGAAAGCCCCGTTGGCCCGCAGAGCATAAACAGTGTCTGCCCCTGTTCGTGCAAACTGGTGGCCAGTTGTGCACAGGCCGCCTGCGCCCAATCTGCAATGCGGGTGCCAGAGGCATCTTGCAAAGCGGCATCCTGCACATATGCGCACAATACGGGCTGCCCGGTGGCGCAGGCCGCGTGCAGGGCAGGGTTATCAGCCACGCGGTAATCATCTCGCAGCAGAACCAGAACAGGGGCGGGGGAGTGTGCATGAACCATACACAATGTGGTGCCGGTATAGCTGCGCACATGCAATGGGGTGGGCCATAATTTTGTAAGAGTGCGGGTTCTGATGGTCGCTAGAGTGTGAAGGTATCAAACTATGGCCATGCGCGTTGTTGGTGCCATAATGTATAACTGTAAACACGGCAGGAAAGGCGATTAGCCATGTCAGATTCTTTATCAGGCAGCTGCGGTGCCGGTGGGTGCGGCCCGCGTGGCCCGCTTACCCCAGAGCAGGAGCAGATTCTGTTTGGCCACGGAACGGAGTATCCCGGCTCCAGCCCGCTAAACCATGAAAAGCGCGAGGGTGCGTATCATTGCGCGGCCTGCGGGTCTTTGCTGTTCCGCTCTGCCACCAAGTATGAAAGCGGCAGCGGCTGGCCTTCCTTCTGGGCGGCAGAACCTAACGCTGTTGCCACGCATAAAGATACCAGCCACGGCATGGTACGCACAGAAGCCCATTGCGCACAGTGTGAAGGGCATTTGGGCCATGTCTTTCCCGATGGTCCGCCCCCTACAGGCCAGCGTTATTGCATGAACGGTCTGGCGCTGGATTTCAGGCCAGATCCGCAGCGGGCAACATCTGCTGGTGGAGCAACTTCTATGGATCATACAAGCGGCTGGGCATCTTGAAAGCGTTATGCCCCCTGCTTACGTAATGAGGCATGACAACACACGCTCTGGCTCATACCGGGTTTTCCTCTTTTCACAGTGGGCAGTCTGCTAACGGGCAGCCCTCTGCGGATGCACTGCGCCGCCTTAAAAGGGTGCGGCGTTTTGCGTGGCTGCTGGATGCCGCCATTAGGCTGCCCGGCACCCGCGTGCGGCTAGGGGCAGATGCCATTGTGGGGCTGGTGCCCGGCGGTGGCAGCACGGTTATGGGCCTGCTTTCCTTTTATGTGGTGTGGGAGGCCTGGCGCATGGGCCTGCCGCTTAAGCTTTTGCTGCGCATGGTGGGCAATATTGCCATAGAAGCCGCAGTGGATGTGGTGCCCGTGGCGGGTGATCTGCTGGACATTGCCTTTAAGGCCAACATGCGCAACGTGGCCGTTATGGAAAACTGGCTGGGTGTGCCGCCCTCTGCCGCTACGCGTAAAAAATAGGCATCATTTTATAAAACATGATTGTTTCTAATAAGGGCTGCCCATTGGGTGGCCCTTTTATGTATCTGGCACGTTAGCAGGTAAAACAGGCAGGGTGGCCCGCCACGTTTAGCCTGCGTTGCAAGAAAAAAGGGTGTGGGCGGCGCCATTTTGCAGCACAACGGCACAAATGCCGGTGGTTGGCAGAGGGTGCAATGTGCCCTCCGTTCTTCCGCCCCGCAGGCAGGAGAAAACACGCCGTGCAGCCGCCAGATAGCAGCGCCCCAACCCCGTCCATTACAACGCCAGCCGCTTCTGCGCCTCATGTGCCAGAGGCACCGCAGCTTGCCGGGCTGGAGGCATCTGTTCACAAGCTGGAAAACACGGTGCGCCGTTTTTACCGGCTGGCTGTTATGGTGGTTACGGTTACGGCGGCAGGGCTGTTTGTAAGCTCTGGCGGTGCGGTGGTGATGGTGGTGTTTGCCTCTGCCTTGGTGGCGGTGGTGCTGCATGCTGCGGCGCGTATTCTCTCGCGCCTGCTGCATATTCCGCAGTGGCTTTCTGTCATGCTGTTTGTGTTGGTGCTTGTGGGTGCACTTTCCCTTGTGGTGCATGTGTCCGGCCCGGAACTGATGGTGCAGCTTTCACACTTGCATGAAGCTTTAACCAGCGAGCGCGATGCCCTGCACAACATGCTGGACAGCAACCCGCTGGGCCATGCGGTGCTCGACCACTTTCCACGTTTTCTGGGTGGCAACATGGTGCCAGATGGCCATGCGGGCACAGATAACGGCATGGATTTTGCAGGCTCCATGACCAACGTGCTCACCTCCACCTTTGGTTCGGTGGGCACCATGGTGGTGATTATTATTGCCGGGGTGTATTTTGCACTTTCCCCCCACCTGTATGCCAACGGCATTTTGCGCATAACGCCTGTGGCTTACCGCAGCACCATGCGCACTGTGCTGCTTACAACCGGCCATGCCCTCACTGCTTGGGTGGCAGGGCAGATGTTGGATATGACGGTTGTGGGGTGTTTGACATGGAGCGGCCTTTCCCTGCTGGGTATGCCACTGGCGCTGCCTTTGGGGCTGGTGGCGGGGCTGGCCAATTTTGTGCCGTATCTGGGCACGTTTATCGGGGCTGTGCCCGCGCTGCTGATTGCGCTTTCCGTTGGCCCGCGTGAGGCCATGATGGTGGCGGGCCTGTATGCCGCTATCCAGACGTTTGAAGGGTATGTGATGTCTCCCTTCATTCAAAAACGTGCGGTGCGGATGCCGCCTGCGCTTACCATTCTTTCGCAAACAATTTTTGGTGCGTTTTTGGGCATGTGGGGCTTTATTTTTGCCTCCCCCATTACAGCGGTGCTTCTGGCTGTGGCCAGCCGCCTTTCCGCACCACTCCCGCCGAATGAAGAAGTGTAACCTTGCCCATACGTAGGCAAAACCGCTGTTTTTTTACACTTTCCCACTGGTCATAATAGAACAGGACATGCAAGCTGATGGTGGCAAGAAGTTCCGCAGGAAGGAAACCCCGCATGTCTAGCACGCCGGATGCGTATCAAAAATTTCGTCATCTCAGCCCGTTTGAATTGAAAGATGAGCTTATAAAACTGGCCTCTGGCCGTGCCCAGCGCGCCATGCTGGATGCCGGGCGAGGCAACCCCAATTTTCTGGCAACACTGCCCCGGCAAGGGTTTTTTCAGCTTGGTATGTTTGCTGCGGCAGATTCAGCACTTACCTTTTCCTACATGGCCGAAGGCGTGGGCGGCGTGCCCCGGCGTGAAGGCATAGAGGCACGGTTTGAAGCCTTTTTGGCAGATAACCAGAACGTGCCGGGTATTTCCTTTTTGCGCCGTGCCGTATCCTATGTGCGAGACCAGCTTGGCCTGCCGGCAGATGAGTTTTTGCTGGAAATTACATCCGGTATCTTGGGGTGTGATTACCCCACACCGCCGCGCATGCTGCGTTATACGGAAAAAGTGGTACGCCATTACCTGCTGCACGAAATGGCAGGTGGCACCATGCCAGAAAGCACAACAAACCTGTTTGCGCTGGAAGGTGGCACGGCGGCCATTAGCTACATTTTTGCATCATTGCGAGAAAACGGGCTGATCAAGCCGGGTGATAAAGCGGCCATTGGTATGCCGGTGTTTACCCCGTATGTGGAAATTCCCGAACTGCGTGATTACCAGTTGCAGGAAGTGGCCATTAACGCCAGCCCGGAACAGGGGTGGCAATACCCGGATGAAGAGCTGGACAAGCTGCTTGATCCATCCGTTAAGATCTTTCTGGTGGTCAACCCCAGCAATCCGCCATCTGTGCGCATAAGTGATGAAGGGCTGGCCCGCATTGCCGAGATTGTTAAAAAGCGGCCAGACCTCATTATCGTAACAGATGATGTATACGGCACGTTTGCAGATGATTTCCGCTCCATTTACGCCATCTGCCCGCACAACACTATTCTGGTATATTCCTTCTCCAAGTATTTTGGGTCTACAGGCTGGCGTTTGGGCGTGATTGCCATGCACGAGCAGAACGTGCTGGACGAAGCCCTGGCCGCATTGCCAGAAGCCGAAAAGGTTGAGCTGGATAAACGCTATGCCTCGCTTACGCCAGATGTGCGCGGCCTGAAGTTTCTGGACAGGCTGGTGGCAGATAGCCGCACCGTGGCCCTTAACCACACGGCAGGGCTTTCTACCCCGCAGCAGGTGCAGATGGTGCTGTTTGCCCTGTTTGCGCTGATAGATGGGCGTGATGCGTATAAAAACGCGCTCAAACGCCTGCTGCACCGGCGCGAACTCGCCTTGTATCGAGACTTGGGCGTAAAAGCCCCGGATGATGCTGGCAGCACGCATTATTATACGCTGATTGATCTGGTAAATGTGGTTACGCAGCTTTACGGCACGCGCTTTGCCCGCTGGCTGATGACGCATATGGATTACCAGACAATCCTGTTCCGTATTGCAGAGGAAACAGGCGTTGTGCTGCTGCCGGGTGATGGTTTTGCTGTAAAACGCCCCTCGGCCCGTGCTTCATTGGCCAATCTGAACGAATATCAATACGCAGCCATAGGCGCTGCCCTGCGCCGCATGGCCGGTGAGTATTATGACCGCTACCGGCAGGAAAAAGGGCTGAACAGCAAAGGGGAATAATCTGTTTAGGGCAGAAAAATCCCTGCTGCATGTTGGCCAGCAGTCTTTCATAAAAAAGGGCCCGGATTGAAAAGTCCGGGCCCTTTTTATGCACACGCGTTTTTAAAATACGCTGGCAGGAAAAACTGTTTTACTCGTTATGGCCAAAAACCGGGCGCGTGCTTTCAAACAGGAACCACGTGCGGCGTTCTGTTTCATCAATCCAGGTTTCAAGCAGGCTGGTTGTGGCCACATCTCCGGCATCGGATGCAATGGCATGCACGGCGCGCAGGCGCTTGGTGAGGGTAAGGTTATCTTCCCGCAGTTCTGAGAGCATGTCCTCTGGGGTTACGTACAGGGCATCGTTATCAGAAATTTTGGTTTTGCGGGCAATTTCCCCAACCGAGTGCAGGGTGGTGCCACCAATCTTGCGGGCGCGTTCGGCCATGGGGTCTGTCATGGCAAAAATCTGCTGGCTCTGTTCATCCAAAAGCAGGTGGTAATCCCGAAAATGGCGGCCGCTCATATGCCAGTGAAAGTTCTTGGTTTTAATATACAGGGCAAATACATCGGCCAGAACTTCAGACAGGCCACCCGCTACGGCCTTTACCTTATCGGCCTTCAGGTCTGTGGGCGTGCCAAGATATTCCTTGATATGGGCTTCTTTAGCTGTGGCGGCTTTTGCTGTGGTTGTGCTCATGGTCTGAACGAACCTCCTGTTTTCACTTTTTGGCAACACCAGATTGGTTGCTGCCAAGTGCTGCCTTTACACGTGGTACGATAAAGGCATCGTGCAAGGCCTGACATGGAAAGATCACAATCCTCACATCCATGTGAATGTCAGGGTGCAACGCGTTCAGGGGGTATCAAGTTCCGTGCGCAGGGGGCGGGTTAAAAGCTGCTCCTGCGCTTGTGGCAGCGTAATCCTGCCTTCCAGAAAAGCGGCAATGCAGGCGGTAATGGGCACATCCACCTTATGCTGGCGGGCCAGTGCCAGAAGAGCATCTGCTGTGGTCACACCTTCTGCCACGCCGGGCAGAGTGGCCAGTGCGGTTTGGGTGGCGCTGCCCCGGCCAAGGGCCAACCCCATCTGATAATTGCGCGAGGCCTCACCCGTGCAGGTCAGCAGCAGGTCTCCCAACCCGGCAAGGCCAGCCAGTGTGGCGGGGTGTGTGCCCAAGGCCACGCCAAGGCGGGTTATTTCTGCCAGCCCACGGGTAATAAGGGCCGCGCGGGCGTTTTCTCCCAACCCGGCGCCAATGGTAATGCCCGCCGCCACGGCAATAACGTTTTTGGCCGCCCCCCCAAGCTGCACGCCAGTAATATCTGCACTGGCATAAAGGCGCAGGCGCGGGGTGGAGAGCAGATCTACCAGCTTGTGTGCCAGATCTACATTGGCAGAGGCCACAACAGATGCCGCCGGAAGGTCTGCCGCAACCTCACGCGCAAAGTTGGGGCCAGAAAGTACAGCCCCCGGCACATCTGGCCGCAGCCGGTGCAGCACATCCAGCGGAAAAGCCAGCGTGCTGCGTTCTATGCCCTTGCAGCACAGCACGGCAGGCACGCCTGCAGGCACCAGCGGCAGAACAGAGGCCATATGTTGGGTGGGAATAACCATAAGCGCGCACGCCACATCTGCCGGTGGCGGCGCAGAGGAAACGGTTATGGAATCTGGTAGCGGAAAATCTGGCAGGCGCGGCATGGCGCCAGAGGGCAGGCGGGCAGGGTTACGTGCCCACAAATAAACCTGTGCCCCGGTGCGGGCGGCGTGCAGGGCCAGCGCAGTACCCCATGCGCCAGCGCCCATAACCAGAATACGGTGTTTCATGCTCTAAGCGGTGCCAGAACCCCAAGCGGGGCGCAAGCACCATATAAAGCAGTAGCTTTAAGCGCCTTAAGCAGACAGCGCCACGCCAGCATGAGCCGGCACCATGTGGGCCGGAACTTCGGCCTTTTTCATGTGTTTCAGCCGGGCTTCACGCAGCAGGCACACAACGCCTTTTACGCAGTTCCCGCACTGGGCCTTGCAGTTGCGTGCAGCATAAATTTCACGCGGGCGGGTAGCCCCATCCGCCACTGCGGCTTCAACGTCCTTGTGGGTGAGACGATTGCAAGAGCAGACAACCATACGCAGCACCTTTGTGGTGGGTGATCGATTCTGAGTAAGACCTGACCACAAATAAGAATGAATCGCAATTATTTTTTGCAAAAAGTTCTCATTTGCTTGTGTTCTGCCTGTGCATATGGGGATGAGGTGCACGTATTTGGTGTGTGATTTTTGCAATGTTCGTATCAATTTTATGCATATGCATAAAAAAATAATAAATTTCATTCATATTAAAAATATAAGGAGCGCATCTTAAAAAAGCCTTTATTTAATAAAGCGAGGATGCGTGGATAAAAATATAACAAGAACGTCGTATGTTCTCTTCCTGCTGTGCACGTTCTTTTTTATTTACAGAAACATGGAAGGTCTTGGTTATCTTCCATTTGGTGATGAATCTGGCCATTTTTTAGGGGCCATTGCTCTGCATCGTGGAGATAGACTTTACCGTGAATACATAGATGCCCACGGCCCACTGGTTTTTACGCTTTCGTGGCTGGTTGGCCATGTTGTGGGGTGGTCTCAGGTCTGGTTAATGCGTCTGGTTTCCACCGCATGTGCGGCGGCGGCTGGGGCTGCGGTCTTTTTTTCTCCGCTGTTTCGGTTGGCATGGCAGCGTTATCTGGCCACCGCCCTGTGGTTGGGTATGGTGGGCAGCGTATGGGTGGTGCAGGGCCTTAATCTGGATGATTACTGGACAATAGGCGGGGCGCTGGCTGTTATTGCGTTGGCCATGCTGGCGGTGCCGCTTGTATGTGCTGCTCCTGTTTCGCGCATGCAGGCTTTTATGGGCGGGGCTGCCTTGGGGTTGCTACCTTTTGCCGCTTATCCGTTCAGCCTGTTTTCTGCTGGGCTGGGGCTGGCTGTCTTGTGCGTGTTTCTTTCTGCCCCTCGGCAATATCAGGTGCCCTTTGTGGGGATGATGCTAGGCGGTGTGGCTGCCGTTGGCATCATGCTGCTCTGGCTGCTGGTATATGGTGATATTGGCGGCATGGTTGCGTTCCATTTTATCGCCAATCAGCAGTGGTATGCGCATTATATTCCAATGGACGTAAACCAGTTCTGGCAAAGTTTGCGTTTTTCTTTGGCTCCAGATCGTCTTGTTCAAACAATAGCTGTGTGCATGCTGGCTGTGGGGGGCGCGTTGCTGCTGTTATACGGGCGGCATAGGGTGGCGGCGCTGTTTATCCTGCTTGGCATACTAAGCTTGCAGGCGCGTGGCAGTGTCGGGTTCCAGAATGGCTCATTCCTTATGGCCGCTCTGGGCCTTGGGGCTTTGCTTCTGGCCAGTGTGTTGGCATCCAAACCTAAGGTGCTGTTTTTTGTGGCCGTTGCCTGTGTGGCATTAACGGTTGTTGGCGCGCGGCATGCGGTTTCATCTCCATTTGGGCAAACCGCGGCGCAAAGGCATGCGGTAGGCTGGCACCGCTTTAGGGAAAACCCCACCGTGGGCTTTGCAACCCTTATTCGTAAATATGCTGCACCGGATGAGCGTGTGCTTGTTTTGCCGTATAATCCCGATGTTTATATTTACGCCAATCGCCTTTCCATGAAGAAATATCACGCCTACCTGCCGTGGGAGGCCGATTATGCGGCCCATCCGTGGCATGGATATACGCGCGATATTTGTGTGGATCTGCCAAAGGATGAACCCCCGGTTATCTATTATGATCACTGGGTTGTCTGGGGTGCGTATCCGGCAGAAAAGTTTATGCCCTGTTTTTTACAGGTGCTGGAAAAAGACTACACGCAGATGCCGGATGATCAGTTCATTTATGTTAGAAAAGATCGGCTGGCAGCGCAGCAGCCGTAAAATACTTAGTTCTTCTGCATAAGTTTTGCCCCCTATCTCTGCCATGCAGGGTAGGGGGTATTTTTTGGACTGGCTTGGCTTACCCGTTGGCCTTGCCCGTTGCGGGGTGGTCCGCCGGAATAGGGAATATCCGGTCATACGCCATGTTAAACACAAACGCATAAGCCAGATAAAACACGGCAATGGACATGCTGAGCGAAAACGCCGTCAGCACACTTTCATGCAGGTACCATGCAATGGCGGGCAGCAGCACAATCTGCAATCCGGCTTCAAACAGCACTGTGTGCACAATGCGTATGCCCACTGTTTTGTGCGTGGTGGCATAAAGCCGCGCCATTATGCGGTCGAACACCACATTATAAATGTAGTTCCATATTGTAGCGGTTATGGCGCTGCCAATGCCAATAACCCCCATGGAGGATTCGTGCAGCCCGAACAGCGTGCTGCCGCCGGGTATAACAATGGCCAGCGCGATAAGCTCAAACAGCAGCACGTGGCGCACACGGTCTGCCGTACCGCGCGTGCCCACAGCCGGGGCATTTTGTGCGGTCTGATGATCTGCCATGGCAGAAGGGGCCGAAGCGGCCTGAACGGAACTGAATGTTTGCGTTGACATGCGGCGCAATCTATCGCCACCCTCGCCAAAGGAAAGATAAGAACCATCAGGAAAACAGATGGATGAATGTCTCGCTCGAACAGCTTGAAGCCTTTGTTGCCACAGCGGATGCAGGATCATTTTCCGCAGCAGCCCGCCGTTTGGGGCGTGCGCAGTCTGCCATCAGCACGCATGTGGCCAATCTGGAAGTAGATCTGGGGCTGGAGCTGTTCCTGCGCACCGGGCGCACACCTGTATTGACACCAGAAGGTGAACGCCTGCTGCGTGAGGCCCGCGTGGTGCTGGACCGGCGCGAACATCTGATAGGCGTGGCCCGATCTTTGGAAGATCAGGTTGAAAACCGGCTGGTTGTGGCCATAGATGAACTATACCCCGAACACGCCCTTGGCCCGGTTTTTGCCGAGTTTGCAGAACACTTCCCCTACGTGGAAATGGAAATCCTTTTTCCGCTGATGGAGGATGTAGGCCAGCTTGTGCAGGAAGGGGCCGCGCATCTGGGGGTGATGTGGCAGCAAACACGTATGCCGCCAGATCTGGCGTTCCGCACCATCGGGCGGGTGCCGCTTAAATTGGTATGTGGGCGCAGCCACCCGTTGGCCCAATGCGGCCCCGTAGCGTGGGAAGATCTTAAACGGTATCGGCAGATTATGGTGGCCGCCCGCGGGCAGGAGCGCGAGCGCCAACACCTGCGCGTGGCGGGTGAGGTTTGGTGGGTGGAAAGCCACTGGGTGATTCTGGAGTTGGTGAAGCACAATATCGGCTGGTCTTTTATCTCAGACCACATTCTGGAGGCCTCTCCCGCAGCGCCAGATATTGTAACACCGCCCCTGGCGTTTGATGCCGGAGACAGGCCCGTACCCCTTGCTGTGGTGTGGCATCACAAACGCCCGCAAGGGGCGGCTGCGCGCTGGTTACGGCAACGCCTATGTGGCTCGGAGTCTGTTTTATATAAAAGGTCAAACAAAAGTTCACAAACGCGCGATCAGATGTAACAATTTGATATTCAAGAAAATATAGATGTCATAACAGCATAAAAATGCATATCAGGGCGCATGTTTTGTCTTGCGGACGAAATGAGAAACGCTATGATACCGAAACATTCCGGTATCGAGAGAAACAGTTCGCATGTCTCTTCAAAAAGTCCGCCCCTCCCTGCTGTGTGCCCTTCTGGGCAGTGCAGCCATTCTGACCATGGGAGGAACCGCCGCCAAGGCAGCGGAACCCGTATTACAGACCGAGCAGAGTGACGTTATTACCCTGCCTCCTTATTCCCCCCACACCATTTTGGTGGAAGATGCGGTTTACACCCACAACAAGGATGGCCGCGTTTATGTAGTGGATGCCGATTCCGGCAAACTGCTGGGCATGGTGCAGGCCGCCTATAACGCCAACATGGCGCTTACGCCCGATGCCAAGCGCATTTACGTGGCAGAAACCACGTGGGAACGCGGCAACCGTGGCGCACGGAACGATCTGCTGGCCGAATATGATGCCAGCACGCTCAAGATCACATCCGATGAAAAACTGCCCGCCCGCGCGCTGGTCACGCCTAAAAAGAACGACTTCGCGCTGAATGCCGATGGCTCACGCGCCTACGTGTATCAGATGAGCCCCAGCAACGCGGTGGAAGTGGTGGACAACGCCGCCCACAAAGTGACGCAGACGGTAGAAATTCCCGGTTGCGCGCTGGTGTATCCGTGGGGCAATTCCGGCTTCTCCTCCCTGTGTGCAGATGGCACGCTGGCCAATGTTAGCCTTGGTGCAGACGGCAAAGTGGGCATGACGCACACAGCCCCGTTCTTTGAACCCGACAAGGATGGCATTTTTGAACAAAGCCCCACTGTTGCGGCAGATGGCACGGCTTACTTCATCAGCTATAGCGGCATGGTGTACCCCACAAAAATGGGGGAAAACAGCACGGTAGAAAAACCGTGGTCCTTGC
Source organism: Acetobacter sp. A11-2 (assembly GCF_040208445.1). Lineage (NCBI taxonomy): Bacteria > Pseudomonadati > Pseudomonadota > Alphaproteobacteria > Acetobacterales > Acetobacteraceae > Acetobacter > Acetobacter sp. A11-2. The sequence continues at coordinate 2,376,324 of NZ_CP157843.1, read as the reverse complement.
AGGAAGGTGCGGGGCTGAAGGCAGCGCCTGATTCCTCCAAGCCGTTTGAAGTAACATGGCGCCCCGGTGGCTGGCAGATTGCCGCCCTGCACAAGGCATCTCACCAGATGTACGTGCTGATGCACAAAGGCACGTTCTGGACACATAAAGATAACGGCACGGAAGTGTGGGTGTATGATACGCAAACCCACAAGCGCATCCGCCGCTATCCGCTTAAAGTGGCCAGCAACCTTGTGGGTGTCACGCAGGATGAACATCCGCTGATGTTCACCGCCAATGAAGATAACGGTGATTTCTTTGTGTCTGATGCGCTTACGGGCAAGCCCCTGCGCACCATGAAGGCCCTTGGTTCCTCCCTTATCTTTACGGTTGCGCCGGGTGAAGGATGAGCCTGCTGGCTGAAACAGCCCCGCTGGCTGCCCTGTGCGCAGGGGGCATTGGCACCATGTTTTTGGTGGCCGGTGTTTCCAAACTGCGTGGGCATGATGCGTTTTTAGGCACGCTGGCCTCTTACCGGCTTTTGCCCTCATGGTCATACGAAGGTGTGGCGTGGGGCTTGGCCGGGGCAGAGGTTCTGGCTGGTCTGGCGCTGTTTTCCGGCTTTGCCGCCGGGCTTGGCGGTTTGGCTGCTGCGGCCATGCTGGTGGTGTTTGCGCTGGCCATGGGCATAAACGTGGCCCGTGGGCGCACCAGCCTGTCTTGCGGGTGCACACCCGGTTTGGTGTCTGAAACCCTGTCATGGAAGCTGGTCGCCCGCACCGTGCTGTGCGTGCCGCTGGCGCTGGCCCCATGCTTTGCATCTGGCGTTTCTGCCTTTGTATGGGGGCAGGGCGTTATGGCGGGTGTGGCGCTGTATCTGGTGTGGTTGGCACTGGTGGCGCTGCCGCCAGAACGCGTACCCGGATCTGGCGGAGGGCAGGAAGCATGATGCTGTTTCTATACATCTGGCAGGGGCTGCTTACGGTTCTGGCCCTTGGGCTTGCCGTTATGCTGGTAGCCTTGGCCCGCCAGATTGGTGTGCTGCACGAACGCCTTGCACCGCTGGGGAATCAGGAAGCCAAGCCGGGGCTGGATGTGGGGCAGATTGTGCCGCGTCTGGTTTTGCATACGCTACAGGGCCAGCCTTTTGTGGTGGGGGATACCCTGCCCGCAGGCGCCAAGCAGCTTTTGCTGTTTGTGGCGGCGGAATGCCCGGTGTGTAAGCGCGTTATCCCCATTGCACGGCAGGTGGCTGCCGAACGTGGGCTGGACCTTATTTTTGTGGGCGATGGCCCCGAACCTGAACTGAAAAGCATGGTGGCTGCCCGCCCGGAAATGCAGGGTGTTCCCCTCATAACCGGTGTGGAGCTGGCCCTTGTGCTGCAAATTAACCGTATGCCAGCCATGGTACTGCTTGATGAACGCGGCACCATTCTGGCCAAAGACCTCGTGAATACCCGGCGTCAGATCGAAGGGCTGCTTGGCAATATTACCGCCACACCCCCGCAGGGTCTGACCGATACAGGAGCAATGTCTCATGCTGCCGTCTGAAAACAAGAACTCCGCAGAACAGGGCACCCTGTTTGACCGGCTGACCGAATCTCTGCTCCGCCGTTTTGCGGGCAAAACCTCCCGCCGTGGCGTGGTGGCAAAGCTGGGCGGCGTGGCCGCTGCCGTGCCGCTGTTTCCGCTGCTGCCGGTAAGCCGCGCCAATGCGGCTTCTTCCTCCGCAGCCAAGGCTGTGGCCAAGGCCACAACGCCGTTTGGCTCCAAGGCGCAGGCCAAAGATGCCAACGCGTGCGATTACTGGCGGTATTGCGCCATTGATGGCAATTTGTGCTCCACCTGTGGTGGTGGCGTACATAGCTGCCCGCCGGGCACGGCGCCTTCTCCCACATCCTGGATTGGCAGCTGCTACAACCCGCAGGATGGCAACTCCTACATGATTGCATATCGTGATTGCTGTGGTCAGGATTCCTGTAACGAAGTGACCTGCCTGAACACGGATGGAGATCAGCCTTCCTACCGCCCCATGGCCAATAATGACATCATCTGGTGCTTTGGCACGGGCACGTCTGAAATGTACAACTGCTCCACAGCTGCGGTGATCGGGAAAGCTTCCTGATTATGTTGCGTGCTGTTTTCCGCCTTGCCGTGCCTGCTGTTGCAGCGTGTGCAACACTGGTTCTGGCAGGCGGGGTGGCACGCGCGGCAGATGCCGTGCCGGGGGCCACAAGTTTAAACCCCACGCAGGTTGCCTATCTTTCACACTGCGGGGGGTGCCACGGTATTGCAGGCGTATCTGGCCCAACCTTTGTGCCTATGCTGCGTGATAGCGTAGGCAGCTTTGCCTGCACGGATGAAGGGCGGAAATATCTGGTGCAGGTGCCGGGTGTTTCCATGTCCCTCATTCGGGATGATCAGCAGTTAGCCGATGTCATGAACTTTGTGCTGATTGATCTGGGCGGCAAAAGCACGCCGCCGGGCTTTAAGCCCTATACAGCGGCAGAAGTGCATGAATGGCGGAAGCATCCGCTTTCCATGCCAGATTTCATGGCCAACCGCGCCCATGTGCTGGAGCGTTCTTTAGCAGCGTGTCATCGCAGCAACAATGGCGCGGCTGCAACAGTAAAGTAACACGGCAAGCCCTGTTCTGCAGGGCTGCTCTCGGCTAGATCACGGCTTTGGTGCCACACTAATTGTAAAACAGAAGCAAACCCGCCCCCTGCCGCGGTTGTTTGTGGATAATGGGAGTATCAGGGAGCATGCGTTTGCGCCACCGTTTGTCCGCCGGTATGTGTTTTGCCCTGCAACTGGCAGCGCTGCCTGCATTTGCGCAGGAAAAAACCACCCCCGATGATGCCGAGCGCCCTTTGGCAGTGGAAGAAACAGCAGCAGAAAAAAAGCAGGCCAAGCAGGATGAGGTGAACCTGAAAAGCCCTTCCAGCCACTCATGGTTTGATGATGTTGAAGGCCATATTGTGGTGGAAGCCGGTGTAAACGGTAACCCATGGACCAAAACAGGCCGCAACTGGGCACAGTCTTACGTAGATCGGGCCAACACCGCCACACTAAACCAGATTACCGGCACGCTCTCCCACCCGGTAACAGAACTGGGCGATGGCTACGGCCTGGGTTTTGTGTTTGAGGTTCTGTACGGCTCCGATGCCCGCTTTAACCCCACCATTGGTATGGGTGATGGCAACCTGACAGGCATGTACCAGTGGACGCCCACTCAGGCGCATATTGATGCCCACCTGCCGTGGCTGACCAAAGGCGGGATAGACCTGCAAATTGGCCAGCAATATGGTATTCAGGGTTTTGAAGGCACAGATGCGCTGGAACGGCCCTTTTATTCCTACAACTATTCATCCGATTACATTGTGCCGTTTGAAACCGTGGGTGTTCTGGCCACATGGCACATGACAGACCACGCAGCCCTTGTAATGGGTGTAAACGCCGGTAACTCCACCACCTTTGGCCACGCCAAAAACAACAGCCGCCCCAAAGGGTATTTTGGTTTCCAGTTTACAGAACTTGCAGGTGGCAAGCTGGATGTTGCCGCCATTGGCTATTTTGGCCCGCAGCAAAGCGTGTACGCCATTGGGCGTGAAGCCAACCACGATATGGAATATATTGGAGACCTTCTGGCCTCCTACAAAATTAACGATAAAACCACTGTCACCCTGAACGCCACCTACTTCCATGATGATTACCTGCGTGATGATGTGTACGGTGTAACCGCCTATTTCGCGCATGATTTCAGCGATGAGCTGACGTTTAACGCGCGTGGTGAAATCTTCCGCGATAACAATGGCGGCGTGGTGGGCAACAACACATCTCCCATGTCTTACGTGAACGAACTGCGTGGCCAGAACTATCCGTATGATTACGCACCCGGCACCACCTATGGGGAACTCACGGTGGGTGTTACGTATCGCCCCGGTTTTCTTAAGCTGCCCAAGGGGTCTTTTTCCATCCGCCCGGAAGTGCGGCTTGATAAATCCCTTAACGGCACAAAACCCTTTAACCGTGTTTCCCCCACGGATGATCCAAACGTGAACTATGCCAATAACGGCATGAACAACATGTTCTGGTTCAGCTGTGATGCCATCTGGGCATTTTAAAACACCGTTACGCCACTCCACCACCGGCACAACATAAAGGACCAGCCCGTGCAGAACCTGATATACGCCAATGCTGCCCTTACTGTTGTGCTGCTTGCGGCCTGCATTGTTATGGGCCTGATGCTGCGCCGTATCCGCCGCCTGTTTCAGGAAATTGCACCGGTGGGTGCGCTTACCAGTTCTCGCGGCCCGCAACCGGGAGATGCCTGCCCGCCACAGCCTTTTCACACATTGGCGGGGGGCGTGCTGGCGCTGGCAGGGGGTGCCAAGCCACGGCTGGTGCTGTTTGTTTCTGCAACATGCCCGATCTCTCGCAAGGTTATTCCCATTGCGCGCAACTTCTGCGGGCGTGAAAATCTGGAACTGGTGCTGGCGGGGGATGATGCCCCAACCATTCAGCAGCACTTTGCCCAGCAAACCAACACACCTGCTGCCGCGTTTATTAATGATCCGGCGCTGGGCCGTGCCTTGCAGGTAGATAAACTGCCTGCCGCGTTTTTGTTCGATCAGCAAGGCACGCTTATTGCCCGTGGGTTGGTGAACAACCGCGAGCATCTGGAAAGCTTGCTGAACGCGTGGGAAAGCGGGTTCAGCACCGTGCAAACCTACATGCAGCACACGCGCCGCAACCGCGCGTGATGTTGGGTGTGTATTTGTAAAATATTTGGCAACCGTATTATAAATAATCGCAAATAGTTTTTATTGACTCTTCTGCTCATAACTTGCCAGATTTAAATTAAGTTCTGGAAAAGAGCAGGAGTGCCACCATGACCGACTCCTTTCATCTCCCCAAAATCTCTCTTGAAGGCCTGGAGAAGATTATTATCGCGTACAGCCATGTGCCCGATAACCCTACCTTGGATATACTTGCGCGCCTTACCAAAATGGGCTCTGCCGCCATTAGCAGAAACAATAAGTTTCTGATGGATATCGGTATTATTGCAGGTGCGGCAGACAAAACAGTTACTCCCTTAGGCCAAAAGCTGGGGCATGCGCTGGAATACGCCATGGGGGCCGATGCACAGGCATATTGGCGAGAGGCTGTTGCCAGCAATGCCGCCCTTATGGCGCTTATGGCCACGGAACATCTGCAACGCGGCATGAGCGAAAAGGATTTATCTGCGCATATTCTTGATGTTTCGGTGCATAAAAAACATGCGCATACACAAACAGGTGCGCGGTGCCTGATAGATATTCTGCTGGAAAGCGGATTACTTGTGCAGGACAAAGACAAGCTTGCAGCCGCACCCGCCAAAAGCCCAGATCAGCCAGAGCCTGCCGCCCAAGATCATGGGCAAATTTTCGGCCTGCAGGCAGAAGATTCCGCGCCGGATACTAAGGACAGCACGCCACAGGCCGCCCTTATAGGGGTGCCACTTGCAGGGCAGAATACAATACGCCCGGATATGCCTGCTATCACGTTGAATCTGACATTGCCGGAAACAGAAGATCTCACGGTTTATGAAAAAATCTTTCGTGCTCTACGGCGTGTCGTCAGTTAAGCAGGATGATGATTGAGGCGAACTGCACGGCTGCGAGGAAGGTCGATTTCAGTTTATCGTAGCGGGTTGCGATAGCGCGAAACTGCTTGAGTTTATTGAAGAACCTCTCAACAAGGTTCCGTTCGCGATAGAGAGAAAAATCGGTTTTCCGTCGTGTCGTTCTGTTGCGTTTTGGCGGGATGACCGGGGTAATCCCGCGCTGTATCAGCCGATCGATCAACCTGTCCGCGTCATACGCCTTGTCAGCAAGGAAAGCATCCGGTTCGATGTTTTCCAGAAGTGGTTCTGCCTGGGTGATATCGGCATCCTGTCCCGGTGTGATGCCGAGTTCCACTGGATTGCCCAGAGCGTCGCAGATGGCATGGATCTTTGTAGTTAGCCCGCCTCGTGATCGTCCGATGGCCTGATCCGTGCCCCTTTTTTGAGAGCTCCGGCACTATGCTGATGCGCTCGGACAATTGTGCTGTCGATCATCATGTATTCGTTGTCGTAATCAGCGGCCAGATAACGAAATATCCGTTCGATGACGCCGCTTTCACACCAGCGGCGCAGACGCCGGTGCACGTTTTTCCAGTCACCGAAACGGGCAGGAAGGTCGCGCCATGGAATACCCGCGCGATAGCGATACAGCACCGCCTCCACGAACAGACGGTTGTTCACCGCAGTGCCGCCGACATAGCCTTCTCGACCAGGAAGAAGATCCTTTATCCGCTCCCACTGGTCATCGCGTAAACTATAGCGCCGCATCTGTCTGTCTCCCCAAAAAATGGGAAAACAGTCAGCACACGCAGACACAAAGTACAACCCTCACGTGCCACTCTCAGGGCTTAACTGACGACACGCCGTAAGGGAAAATCTTTTGGGCTTGCCGCCTGTGCCCTAAAGCGTGTTCGCTCTGCGCAAAGCTGGCATGAATACAGCCCAGTGCAACCTCTGCGCCGGGTAGGCGTTGGGGATAGCATGTGGCATGGTTTTACACGCAAAACCAGCATGTTACCGTTTAACGCCAGATTCAGGAGAGCACGTTTTGGGTATTCCCGATATCACACTGCACGATGGTCTTACTTTTCCCGTTATCACCTTTGGCACCTACAAGCTCAACGGTATAGCTGGCATGGAAGCAATGGTCAGCGCATTGGATGTAGGGTACCACGCACTGGATAGCGCCTTTAATTATGAAAACGAAGGCGCTGTAGGCCATGCCGTGCGCAAAAGCGGCAAAAAGCGGGAGGACCTGCGCATTGCCTCCAAACTGCCGGGCCGCCACCATGACTACAACGAGGCGCTAACAACCATTGAGGAATCCCTCTACCGCGCGCAGCTGGATTATTACGATCTGTATTACATCCACTGGCCCAACCCCAAGGTTGGCAAGTACGTAGAGGCATGGCAGGCGCTTATTGAAGCCAAGAAACGTGGCTATGTGCGCTCTATTGCCGTATGTAACTTCCTGCCCGAACATCTGGAAAAATTGCAGAAAGAAACAGGTGTTCTGCCATCTATCAACCAGATTGAGCTTTCCCCCTACTTCCCGCAGGATGAGATGCGAGCGCTACACAAAAAGCTGCATATCCTTACGCAGTCATGGAGCCCCCTTGGCCGTGCCAACAAGCTGCTGCAGGACCCGCTGATTCAAAAAATTGCCCAGCGGCTTAACAAATCCACCGTGCAGGTTATCCTGCGCTGGCACCATCAGCTTGGCTGCGTGCCTATTCCTAAAGCTGCTAGCAAGGAGCATCAGATTTCCAATATGGATATCTTTGATTTCTCCCTGACAGAGCAGGACATGAAGGACATGGCAACCCTTGCCCGCCCAGATGGCCGCAGCCATGGGCAGGACCCCGCAACATACGAAGAGTTCTGATTTATCATGGAAGCACTCCGTCTGGCGCAGTTGCAGATTTTCTGCGCCGTGATGGAGGAGGGCTCGGTGGTTGCGGCCTCGCGCCGCATGCACTGCGTGGCATCCAACATTACGGCGCGCCTAAAAGAGCTGGAACAGCTTTTGGGGCAGGATCTGTTTGCGCGTGAAAAAGGGCGTCTTATTGCCACGCCAGAAGGCCGCCTTTTTTACCATGAGGCAAAAGAGGTTGTAGAAAAAGCCCATAGCCTTGCAAGTTTTTTTCAGCCCGATGTGCCGCGTGGCATTTTGCGTATAGGGGCGCTGGATGTGGCCTTGGCGCATTTTTTGCCCCAATATATGCCCGCCTTTATGGCCGCCCACCCAGATGTAGAAATATGCCTGCTGCGCCGCGCCAGTTATACGCTGGAACATATGCTGGATGATCAGGAACTGGATCTGGCCATAACAGATGGCCCCATTGTGCATCCACTTCTTGAAAGCCGCTTTGTTTTTACAGAAGAACTGGTGCTGGTGGCCCCGCAGAATATCCGCAGTTTGCAGGATATTCATTGGCCCAGCACCACGGTGCTTTTGTTCCATACAGATTGCTTTTACCGCAGCGCGTTTGAACGCTGGATGGCAGAGCAGGGCTTTGTCCCTCGTGCTATTCAAACAGTGGAATCTTACGATGTCATTCGGGCCTGCGTGCGCGATGGTATTGGTATTTCCTGTTTTCCTAAAAGCATTTTTGCGCATAAAGCGCCGGATGATGTGCGTGTTCTCAATGTGCAGGGGCTACGGCCCGCCCCGGTGTACTGTGTATGGCGGCGCAATGGTGCAAAACCTTTGCTGCGCAGGTTCATAAATACCATTTGCCCAGCAGAAGCAGACTAAAACCATTCACCTTTTGTAAATGGTTTACTGATATATCATTACTTTTAATGAACGTATATGCGCGTCATACTGTAAACAGAATTTCAGAAAAAAGGAGAACATCTCATGGCTGATGTTAAACAGCAGGATCTGTTCATCAATAATGAATGGGTAAAACCCACATCTGGCAATTACACACCCATTAAAAGCCCCGCTACGGGGGAAGAAGTTGGCCAAGCCGCAGAAGGCAACCCGCAGGATGTAGATAAAGCCGTGGCTGCCGCAAAAGCTGCCTTTAAGGGCTGGAGCAGCAAACCCGCCAGCCAGCGGGCCGATTATCTTTACGCGCTTAAAAACCTTGTAGAGCGGGACAAGGAACGTCTGGCCACCATTATTACATCAGAAATGGGCAAACCCATTAAGGAAGCCCGCGCCGAGGTAGATTTTGCTGCTGGCCTGCTGCGCTTTGCTGCAGAAAATGCCCGCAGGCTTCAGGGGGAAATCATTCCCGGTGAACGGGAAGGTGAAAAAATCCTGATCGACCGCGTGCCGCACGGTGTGGTGGGGGCCATTGCTGCTTGGAACTTCCCGCTGGCTTTGTGTGCGCGTAAAATTGCACCAGCACTGGCTGCGGGCAACACCATTGTTCTCAAACCTGCTGATGGCACACCGCTTTCTGGCCTGGCACTGGCCGAACTGGTGCAGGAAGCCGGTATTCCCGCCGGTGTGGTGAATGTGGTTACAGGCAGCGGCCAGGGTGTGGGCGTGCCACTGGTGGCGCATAAGTACACCCCGCTGATTACCATGACAGGCTCTACCCCCGCGGGTAAGAAAATCATGGCCGCCGCAGCCGAACATCTTAAGGAAGTACGGCTGGAGCTGGGCGGTAAAGCACCTTTTATTGTCATGGAAGATGCAGATATTCCCGCAGCGGTGGAAGCCGCCGTTACGGCACGCTTCTTCAACGGCGGGCAGGTGTGCACAGCCAACGAACGCACCTACGTGCATGAAGATGTGTATGACCGCTTTACCACGGCGCTGAAAGATCGCATCGCCAGCCTGAAGGTGGGTGACCCGATGGATGATGCCACAGATATGGGCCCTAAGGTAAACGAAACCGAGCTGGAAAAAGTGGATGGCATTGTGCAAAAAGCCATATCACAGGGTGCAAAGCTGGAACTGGGTGGCAAACGCCTAACGGGTGGCGCCTTTGATAAAGGCACCTTCTATGCCCCCACATTGCTAACAGACATTACCCCGGATATGGACATTGTGCAGGACGAGGTATTTGGCCCCGTGCTCTCCCTTATCAAGGTGAAAGACTTTGATGAGGCTCTAACCCGCGCCAATGATAGCCGCTATGGGCTTTCTGCCTATCTGTTCACTAACGATCTTTCCCGCATCCTGCGTATGGGCCGGGAACTGGACTTTGGGGAAATTTACGTCAACCGTGGATCGGGTGAAGAACCGCAGGGCTTCCACCACGGATACCGTGAAAGCGGATTGGGGGGTGAGGATGGCCAGCACGGGCTGGAAGCCTATGTGCGCACCAAAACCATTTATCTGAACGCCTAATACCCAAACTCTGCCACGCAACATACTTTAAGCGTGGCAGATACAAAAAACCGTGCCGGAGCAGAACGCACCCGGCACGGTTTTTTTGTGTTTTCAGGAAAGATTAATCCTGCTCTTTTTTAATCTGCTCAACCTGTTTTTCCAGATCATGCGGTTGGGCTGTGGTAAAGTGTGTCATTACAAACGCGGCAATATCGGCCAGATCACGGTTGCTGAGGCCACCACCTGTAAAGTGCGGCATAATCTGCACGCCCGTTGCAGTTTGCAGGCCTGTGCCATTTACCAAAACCTGTATCAGGTTACGGCCATTATCCGCACCTAATGAGCGCCCACCCGCAATGCTGGCAAAGCTGCTTTGCCGCCCTGTGCCATCTGGCAAATGGCAGCCCGCACAGGCTGATGCATAAAGCCGCGCGTCACGGCTGTTTTGTGGCAGACTGGCATCTCCGCTGGCCGTGTTGCGGAAGGTTACGGAATCCTGCGGTGTGCTCACAGGTTTTGTGCTGCGCAGATACGTTACCATAGCCTGAATATCCGCCGGCGTCAGGTAGCGCAGGCTGTGGCCAATAACATCCGCCATATCGCCAGATGCCGTGCCGTGGCCATCTGCATGGCCGGTGGAAAGGTATTGCGCTAGTTCGGCATTTGTCCAGCCGCCAATACCGGTTTTGTTATCGGACGAAATGTTATAGATGCGCCAGCCGTTCAGCATATTGCCGCCAAACGCCTTGCTGGTTGAAAGCCCAAAGGTGAGCGTGCGCGGGCTGTGGCAATCTGCGCAATGGCCGGGGCCTTCTACAAGCCAGCGGCCACGGTTCCATTGGTCGGATTTGGTGGTATCATCCGGGTAGGCAGAAGCCGGGCCGTTTACGATGTTCCAGAAAATCATCAAACTGCGTATGGAAAAAGGAAAACGCAGCTTGTTTTCTGGCGCCGCGCTGGCAGATGTGGGCAATGTGGCCAGATAGGCCCGAATATCGCGCACATCCTGATCACTCAGGCGGGAATACGCAGGGTAGGGCATGGCGGGGTAAAGGTGCTTGCCACCGCGGGAAACACCCTGCTTTACGGCGGCAACAAACTCCTCATCGCTCCATGCGCCAACGCCGTGCTGCTTATCCGCCGTAATGTTGGTGGAATACACCACACCCATGCCCGGCAACTTAAACGCTCGCCCGCCCGCATAGGGCATGCCGCCGGGTGCGGTGTGGCAGACCTCGCAATCCGATGCACGGGTGAGGTACTGGCCGCGTTCCACCGGTGTGTTGCCGGGTGTGCCGTCTTCCGCCGCATTGGCGTGGGCTGCGTGTGTGGGCATGCCTAAGGTTGCCAGCAGCAGGGCCGCTAAGGTGATTTTGCCAGAAAAGGAAACACGTTTTGCGGGTGAGAAAGAAAAAGCGTGTGTCATGGTCTTATTCTTTCCCTTCCGTGTTGCGGGCAGAAAGCAGGGGCAGGCTGCGGTAACGCCGCCCCTGTGCCGCCGCCATGGCGTTGGCCAGCAGCGGGGCTGCGGCGGCGGTGCCAACCTCACCAATACCGCCGGGGTCTTCCTTGCTGGGCATCACCACCACATCAATGCGGCGTGGGGCCTCGTTCATGCGCATTACGCGCCATGTATTAAAGTTTTGCTGCTGCACACGCCCGTTTTCCAGCGTGATCTCGTTATACAGGGCGGCGGAAAAACCAAAAATCAGCCCGCCCTCTATTTGCGCAATCACTTGGTCCGGGTTGATAACCTGCCCGCAATCCACGGCTGCGGTTACGCGGTGGATAATCACTTCATCCGGGCTGGGCATTTCAATTTCTGCAATGCTGGCCATGTAGGATCCAAACGCAAACTGCAAGGCCACACCGCGCGCGCGGCCTTTGGGCACGGGTGTGCCCCAGCCTGCATCTGCTGCCGCGCGTTCCAGCACCGCCAGCGCGCGTGGGTTGTTCTGCACCATGGCGCGCCGATAGGCTACCGGGTCTGCCCCCGCGCGGGCGGCCAGTTCATCTATAAACCCTTCCACCACAAACAGGCCACGCGTGCCACCCACGCCACGCCACCATGCAGTGGTGATGCCGGGGGCCTCGCGCCGGGCAAACTCCAGCCGATACGCGGGGTAGGTGTAGGGTGTGACCACCGTGGCAAGGGAGAGGTCTTCATCATACCCATCCTTTGTCAGTTCTGGCGGGTCCCACCGTGCCACCACGGCCGGGCCGACAATGCGATGTTGCAGCGCGGTGATATACCCTTTGTCATCCAGCGCGGCGGTGAGCTTATCAACATAGGCCGGGCGATATCTGTCCTTCGTGATATCTTCTTCCCGGCTCCAGACAATTTTCAGCGGGTAGGGCACCTGTTTTGCAAACTGCACGCACTGGGTGACGTATTCATGCTCCAGCCTGCGGCCAAAACCGCCGCCAATATATTGGCTGTGCACCGTAATTTTGCTGGCGGGCAGGCCGGTTATTTCGGCTGCGGTATCTCGCGCGCGTTCGGCCACCTGTGTGCCCCCCCATACATCACACCCATCTGGCCGCACATGGGCGGTGCAGTTTATGGGCTCCATGGGGGAATGGGCCAACAAGGGCTGTTGATAGGTGGCTGTATAGGTTGCACCGGCTTTGCCAATCACACCCGGTGCATCTGCCTTGGCGTTGGCCACAATGGCCGGGCCGTTGAGCCCTGCGTGCAGATCATCATAAATGGTCTGGGTGGTAATGGCGGCGTTTTTTCCAAAATCCCATTGAATATGCAGGGCTTTCAGGCCCTTGCGTGCGGCCCAGTAATGCTCTGCCACCACGCATACGGTATCTTTATTATCCGTTACCAGCACAGCGTGCACGCCATTTACGGCCAAGGCGGCGTTGCGGTTCATGCTGCGCACGGTGCCACCCTGCACGGGGCAGGCGGCCACGGTGCCAATTTTCATGCCCGGCACCTGCACATCCATGCCAAAGTGGGCGGTGCCATCCACCTTGATCTGGCTATCCAGCCGATGGTGCTTGCGGCCAACCAGCGTGTAATTGGCAGCATCTTTTAATTTCGGCTCTTTGGGCACAGGCAGCTTGGCGGCAGCTTCTGCTACATCGCCAAACGGCACGGTGCGGCCAGAGGGCGCATGCACTACGGCCCCGTTGGCGGTTGTGCAGCTTTCTGGCGCAACGCCCCAGCGTGAGGCCGCGGCCTGCACCAGCATGGTGCGCGCTGCCGCACCAGCCTGGCGCAACGGCAACCATTCTGTCATGACAGAGGTAGAACCACCGGTAATTTCCGCCCCGCCACCGGGGGGTGCTGCTTCTATCTGCACGGCAAACGGGTCTATCCCCAGTTCTTCCGCCATCAGCATCACGGATGATGTGTAAATACCTTGCCCCATCTCGATATTTGGTAAAATGAGGGTGATGGTATTATCTGCGGCAATACGAATAAACGCATTGGGTGCAAAGGGGGTGGCTACACCTTCTACCAGCACGCCGGTGCCTGCCTGCGTGGCCTGCGCTGCTCGCCCACGCGGTGTGGGCCACAGCGTTGCCAGCAACAATGCACCGCCCGCTTGCAGCACGCGCCTGCGGCCGGTTTTTAGCCGCGCGGTGGATGAGGGGGAATGTGTGCTCATGCCAGTTCTCCCGCCGCGTGGTGAATGGCTGCGCGAATACGCATATACGTGCCACAGCGGCACATATTGCCAGACATGGCACTGTCTATCTGTTCATCCGTGGGGTTGGGGGTGGTGCGCAGCAGGGCCACAGCAGCCATAATCTGCCCCGGCTGGCAGTATCCGCACTGCACCACATCCAGCGCCACCCACGCAGATTTGATAGCCCGCACAACCGGGTCTGCCATATCCAGCCCTTCTGGCGTGGTAATGGCGCGCTCTCCCACCAGCCCAACGGGCAGGTTGCACGCACGCACGGCCTTGCCATCTACATACACGGTGCAGGCCCCGCACTGGGCAATGCCACAGCCAAATTTGGCGGCATTCAGGCCCAGAATATCGCGCAACACCCAGAGCAACGGCGTGTCGGCATCAACGTCCACGCTGTGCGGCTGGCCGTTTATCACAAGGGTTGGCATAAGGGGGAGCTCCTGCTGGTGGTTTGTTACGTATGAAAAACCACCCTAACACTTTCGGAACAGAAACGGAATCTTCTTGATTATATATGCAAAAATATAGACAGCTATCTTCAGCCCATCTGCCCTTTGCGCCATTGCAGCAACGTGTGCGCGTGGCCAACAATTTGATCTACCGGCAGGGGCAGGCTGGCGGGTGTGTAGTGGTCTTCATGCGCAACGCCGGTTTCCACCTTGTCTGCCCAATACTGCAAACCGCCCTGAATACACATGGCCAGAAAACACGGGTTGAGGTGGTGGCTGGGCACCAGTTCGTACACCAGTGTGCCGGGCTGGCACCATGCCACATTGGCAAGGCCCGCGCCCAAAAAGCCCACTACCATATCGGCCTGTGCAAACAGGTCTATCTGTTGGGCCACGGGCAGGCGTTCTGGGCGCACGCGGGCAAAGCCCAGTGTGGTTAGGGCCTCTGCCAACTCGGCCTCGTTAGGCATGCGGCGGTTTGTGGCCTCACCGCGTTCCAAAAACAGGTAGCGCCCGCGTTTGGGCGTGGTGCTGGCGGCCTGACGCAACGCGGCATAGGCTGCAAGTGATGTTGCAGATGCCGTAAAATCCGTTTTGCCGCGCACAAAATCTGTATACACCACGCGGGGGAAGGCATAGCGCGTGCCGGGCTGTGTGATCAGCCGCCGCTCAGGCGCCAGCCCGGCAAGGGTTACAAACTGCTCCTGCCACGGGGTAAGGGGCGGCAGCAAAAACACATCGTTCTGCCCGGCATGTTTTAAAAAATAGTAAAGTGCCGGAACCGTGTGTGCCACCCAGTGATAGTAATTGGTGTTCCAGTGGTCAAACCCGGCCCATGCGGTGCAATGGTGTTGCTCCACCGGTGTGCTGGCGGGGGCTGCGTGCCAGCGTTTGAGCGCATCTGGCCCTTGGGTATAAACCGTATCATGCAAAGGGTGGCCTTCCCACGCAAACAGGGCCAGCGCGGGGTCAAACACTGCGGGGCCAAAGCTGTAGCGGTATATGGGGGGGGTATCTGTGTGCCAGTCTGTCAGCAGGCTGTGGGTGCCATCGGGCAGGGTGCCCGCAAAGGCGAAGGTGCCCCCAATGCGGGATGAGGTTTCAATTAACCCCCGGCCTCCAGCAGCCTGAAAGATACAAGGAAAAGCAGAAAGAGGCACAGACATGGCGGGGGGCTTTAGCGTTTGGCAAGGGTGTGCCAAGTATAGGGGTGGGGCTTGGGTTCAGGCAATAGGGCGGAACTTTGGCGCGCACAGTATGCAAGGTAGAGCGGATGCAAGACGGTTCCTATAACGAAGTGCCAGTTATCAGAACACCGGTTTTTAAAACCCCAGCGGATGATCTGGCCTACTGGCAGGCCAACCCGGATGTGGCCGCGTGTGGGCTTTCTGCCCCCCAGCATTATGCCCAGTATGGCCAGCATGAAGGGCGTATGCAGGCTGCCAATCAGGATCTGGTGGCCGCCATGCGTGAACGCAAGCTGGAGCGCATTGCCTTCCGCCAGAACCCCGTAACACCACGCACCTATGGCCAGCCCGCCAATTACATGACAGACGCCATAAGGCAGGAGTTCCATATTCCGCCTTTTCCGCCCATTTCGGCCCATAATTACGGCGGCTATATTGCGGGCCTGCAAAAAGAACACCCGGATTGGATGTTTCTGGATGTAGGGGCCGGGCTGCGTGATACCGTAACCGAGCAGATGGTGAATGTGGATGTGTTTCCCGCCCTGAGCACCGATGTGGTGTGTGTGGGCGAAAACCTGCCTTTTGCCGATGCCCAGTTTGATTTTGTGCTGTGTGCCGCCACGCTGGAACACACCAAGCGCCCGTGGGAGGTTGCGGCCGAAATCTGCCGTGTGCTGAAACCCGGCGGCATTGTGCGCATAGATTATCCGTTCCTGCAGCCTGTGCACGGTTATCCCTCACACTACTTTAACGCCACGCCTGAAGGAAATATCAGCCTTTTTGAAAAATGGTGTGATATCCAGTACTGCATTGTAGAAGACCACTTCCACCCCCTTCATGCCCTGCGCTGGATGATGGAGGACTGGAAAAATGGCCTGCCAGATGATGCCAAAGCCCAGTTTGGCAATATGCGGGTGGATGACTTTTTATCTTCTGCCATCCCGGACATGATGCAGCAACCCTTTTGCACGGAACTGAGCCCGGAAGCCAAAAAGGTGATTTGTGCAGGTTCTACGTTGGAGGGTGTTAAAAAGCAGGGCCCGCAGTTTTATGGCAGCTTGCGGGAAGAACATCTGGCGCAGGAAGTGCAGCAGGCCCGGCGGGATGTGGAGATCATGCGGGCTTCCTCATCATGGAAACTCACAGCCCCATTGCGTAAGGTTGTTGGCCTGCGGCGTAAATAAGGACCGTTGCCGCATTAACCAAAAAACAGCGGGTAAACAAACATCCACATACCCATAACCAGCAAGATGCCCGCAATAACCATAGGCAGTGCAACGGTTACCATAGGCCCAAAACGCGTGGGCCGTTCTGGTGGTAACCCGGCATTTTGGTTAACTTGCGCCACACGGGCATCAATTTCTGCGTCTATGGGGTCTTCCTCTGTCCAGTTCTCTTCAGGCGTGGGGGAGGGAGCATTTATCATGTGTGGTCCTTGTAGGGATGAGGAAGAGGCCGAGGGAAAGATGTAGCGTATGTTTTGGGTGTATTGGGATATTGATTAAAGAATATGAAGATTTGATACGAGAAAAATATGAAACACCAGCCAAAAACCCCTTCTCGTAATCCTGCATGGACACGTGATGAGCTTATTCTGGCTTTAAACCTTTACCTTGAATGTAATGGCGCTTTTCCAGCTAAGGGGGATGCCCGTGTGCAAGAGTTAAGCGATCTTCTTAATAAGTTTTGGAGATTGCAAGGATATTCTGGCGCCACACTACGTAATACAAATGGCGTGGCAATGAAGTTAATGAACTTTCGTGTTCATGATCCAAAATATGCTGAATTAAAAGGATTGAAAGCAGGCAATAAGTTAGAAAAAGAGGTGTGGGAAGAATTTGCAAACCAACCGGATGATCTGCAAAAAACAGCCCAAGCGATTTGTGATATTATTCAAAACCCTCAGGAAGCAGAGGAAGCCCTTGCCCCAGAGCAAGAAATAGAAGCAGAAGCCGTAGAAGGGCAGTTACTTACCCACCTGCATGTGCGGCGTGAGCGTTCTAAAAAACTGATTGCACAGAAAAAGAAAGCCGTTTTAGAAAATTTAGGGCAATTGGTATGCGAAGCTTGTGGCTTTGATTTTCAAAAACGCTACGGTGAAAGAGGCGCGGGTTTTATAGAATGCCACCACACCAAGCCTCTTTCTGATTTGCCAGAAGAACGCACAACGCGGCTAAGTGATCTCGCGCTTTTGTGTGCAAACTGCCACCGTATGATTCATGCAAAGCGTCCGTGGTTAAGCATTCAAGACCTTAGAGATATGATAAAAAAGGCATCTCAGCCGCATTAAAAATATTTTCCTAACGGGGGGTGGAGGGCTTTAGCGTTTCTGCCCGGTTTCACGCAGCAGAAAGGTCAGCACGCCTGCCAGCACAATACCGGCCAGCCCAAAGCTGAAGCCCTCTGTAAAGTCTGCCCCGTTAAGTGGCCGCCCATGTCCCAGATGTTGTAGGAACGCGGCAAACAGCGGAGAGACAATGGCGCTCATAACAAACACCAAAAAGTTAATGGCCCCTGTGGCGCTGCCCTTTACATCATCGGCATTCACTTCCTTGATGATGGTGTAAGGGATCATGGCCGCACCGGAAGAAAAGCCCAGCAATAGCGCCAGCACATAAGGCGGAAAGGTGTTGCCCGGCAGGTAGATAATGGCTGCAACCGTAAGCGCCATAACAATAATGCCGCCCAGCAGCACGGGTTTTCTGCGCCCAATCTTGTCTGTTAAATAGCCAAGGGCAGGGCAGCCAAACATCCAGCCCACTGGCACCATGGCGGCGCGCATCACGGCCTCATGGTACCCAACGTGCCAGCTTTGGGTTAAAAACGTAATGCCCCATGTCATGCTGCCCACGGTGGTGGGCAAAAACAGCAGCCCCGCACATAGGCCGCACAGATAAGACTGCGGGTTGGTGAGCACGCTTTTATACGGCGCAAACATGGAGCCAGAAGCCGGGGCCACATGCGTGGTGTCTGCCTTTTTTTCCTGCGGGGTCATGACAAACAGAAAAACGGCTATCAGGGCAATAAGCAGCCCGGTATCAATCCAGTAAAAATGCCAGTTGATGACACCATGTATCAGCCATGCCACGGTAGATTGCCCCATGGCGCCACCCAGCATGCCCGCGCACTGCGTGGCCCCCACAGCCGTGGCCAAATACTTTTTGGGAAAACCCCGCGCCGCCAGATAAACCGCGCCCACAAACGCAAAAGCCGAGCCCGCACCTTGCATAAGGCGGCCAAGGCTTGCCATCCATTCTTCCCCCCAGCCAAACAGGCAGGTGCCAATGGCCAGCACCAGCGCCCCAAACGAGATGGTATATTTGGCCCCCCACCGGTCCACCGCAGCGCCAGAAATAATGGAGCAGAAGGAATAGGTGTAATAATACAGCCCGAGTAAGGACCCCAAACCCACCGTAGTTAGCCCAAAGGCGGAAACAAGCTCGCTCACCATCACGCTGGGGGCAGAGCGGGTTGAGTATTGCAGAAGATAAAAAACCAGGCACAAAAACCATGCAATAATATAGGGTGTCTGGATTGAAGTTGTGGGTTTATGTGTTGGGGGCGGCGGGGTGTTAATATTGGCAGGCATCTTTATCTTCCACACTTTTTACGTTATCAATAAGAAATATTCCGAAAATCTATATATAAATTTTCATTCCTATACACTGACAACACTTATCTGGTCTGGCGTGTTCTGCCAGAAAGAGGCAACACAATTTTCAGAGACAACTTACACCTAACATAGACATGTCTGGGCAGAAATTGATGTATGTCTTTTAGGGTGGAAGAGGCCCGGCATTGATACGGCGGCCAGCTGCGTTCATGATACAGCAGAAAAAAGACACAACAGGATAAGTTCAAGATGACAGAAGATGAAGCCCGTATGCTGGTTGGCACAGAACTGGACCCACAAAAACTTTACATGCAGGTTGAAGGGCTGAAAGATGTTTTAAAACTTGCGGTAAGTGGTCTGCCTCCGCAAAGTTTGAAAAACCTGCGTGATGCGCTTGAAGAAGTATGCGCAGGCAGTGTGGAAATTCCGGGAATGGCCGAAGCGCTAGAGATAGTAAAAGAACATTCAGCCGAGGCACCGCATGTGCAGTAAGGTGCCTGAATGTGTTATACGGTTTCTATAAAAGCGTTTTATACACTGTAGATATATAAAAACAGGCCCTCTCTTTGCGGAGAGGGTCTGTTCAAACCGTTTAGCTGTTGAAGAGATTAAGCAGAGCGTGCCAGCTTTTCTGCTGTTGGTTGTGTGTTAATCAGGTAAGGGCCAGCCGCACGGATGGTGAGGGTAAGAATGCCCATTTTCCCTTGTAGCAGAGAGCCATCCAAAGGCAGCACGGCATCACCGTTCGTCCAGGCGCAGTCTGTCCAATCAGTCTCATGCCAGCCCTGAGGCTTTTCAGCCTGAAGGTGCGTTGTGATGTTGTAAGACTGTCTGGCGCAGTGCAAAATTACATCAGCAACCGCAACGCCCATATAACGGCGATCATCCACAAACGGGCCGATCATATCGAATGGGCGGCTGGCGCGAGAAACAATGCGTAAGGATTTTGTGCCAGATGGCAGCATAAAGCTGTATTGCTGGCCATCATGCCGTATTGGGCGAATGGTTGCGCCTGTTTCCGTAACAAGATGCAGATCAGGATTGCTGGTTGTTGCAACCGGTTCTGCAGGAACGTGGGCATCTGCAACAGTGTTTGAGCGTTCTGCCAGATTATGGAACAGGGGTTCAACAAAAGCGCGATCAACGCAAAGAGGCGCGCCTGCATCTTCCGCCCAGCTTTTAACGCTGCCACCTATACGCACAACCTTGCCAGCCTGCTGGAAGGCGGAGCGGTTGCCTGTATCCAGATAGCTTTCTGTCAGCATACCATCAGCGGTAATAACGGAATGCTGTGCCGTTTCAACATGATAGTAATCGTAAGAGGTGATGGACTTGTCATAGAAAATGGAGGTGCCATTTACCAGCATACGCACGGGCACAAACTTGCCATCAAAGAACAGGCAATGTTCTGCGGTAATCAGCATATCCTTGTAAGGCACACCATCTGCTATGGCATTTTTGGTGATACGAACCGGGTATCCGGCCTCATCATCCGCCAGTTCAGGGCGGACAGTGGCATGCGCCTTGCCGGCCCAGATAACAGGCTGGGTCATTTCCGTGTTGTGCTGCCAGTTATAGGTAACAACCTCATCACCAAAGCGCAGGTCTTCTACCGCCACATCACCCTTGGAAGTACGGATCATGCTGCCGGGAAGAAAGCAGACAAAAATAGTATTATTATTTGAATCTAGAGAGGTTTTGAAAGCAGAAGACGTATAATAATTTCCATCAACATCTTTGGCTGTATATAGGGTAGCTATTACAGTTCCATTATCTGCCTGTTCTACTTTAATAACGCCAGCGCTTACATCAACCAACTTTGTTTGAACCCAAGTGGCGGCAATAGTAATATTGTCCCCCGGAGCAACGTTGGAAAAAGTAACATTTCCGTCTTTTAGGGCGTTATCAGTTATTGTAACAGTATTTGTCTGGTGTGTTGTATCACCAAACGTAATATCTAGTTTTCCCGATGTGCTAGAAGAATTGGGCGCAGAAAAAGAGCCACCGTTTATTTCAATTGTTCCACTTGGTAGAGTGCTGGAATCTGTTGTTAAATCGGTTCCGGCGTTTACGACAACTTTGCTGTTTTCAGATATATTTAGAATTTGGAGTGTGATTGCTCCGTTGTTGTCTAGAATAACGTCTCCAGCAAATGTAACATTATTGATCGCACTAGATGGTGACCCTGTCATAATTGTAGTGGTGCCAGCAGAACCAACTGTTCCGCCATTTTGATCTACATCTGACCATGAAAGTGTTTCTGTTGCCATTTTCCAAACCTCAGATTGTGTAAAAACCGAATTTTCACGATGTTAAGTATATTTTAAACAGTTTACAGACTCAAAAATTGTTAAGTCAACGAGAACAAATCGTGTTATGAAAAATTTGTCCTGCTTTAGGGAGGAATGTGCAAAATGGCAGCCGCTCTCAAGGCAGCTCAACAGCCACGTATTGTAAAATGGCGTTGTAAATTTTACAGTTTTTTAGGAAAAACCCAATAAAAACAAAGGGTTGAACAGGAGGGTGGTGGAGCTGAGGGGTGTGTAATAATCTTTTGATATCAATGGGTTGCTGTGGAAAACAAGTATTATTTTAAGTGCATAAATTCAAAGGGTTATAGGATGATTGTAAACTTTTAAACTATTAAAAAAGATGTGTTTGGCGAAATAAAATGCTCTCTGTAGTAGATGCGCATAAATGAGAAGGTATGGTGAATTACATGAGGTCAGTTCTTACATGGCAAGATCGTATTCAAAATTATATTCGAGAGACTGGTTTCCCTGAAAATATTTTTATGGGAGAGGATGGTCGCGTAGTCGGCACTTGGATTATGGGTAATGACTATCGTGTGAAGTCTTCTTATTATGGCGGGTATCCACCTACTTATCTGCGGAGGATTAAAGCCTTATTTCCAGATAAAGTTTCAACGTTACATGTTTTTAGTGGTAAAGTAGATTTAGAGACTTTTCCTGGTGATACGGTGGATATAAATCCAGATGTCAATCCAACTTTTCTTGATGATGCTCAAGGTCTAGAGGCAGTTCCATTGGAAAAATATGATCTTGTATTAGCTGATCCTCCGTATTCCGTAGAGGATTGCAAACATTATGGTACAACCATGGTTAAACGTAATAAAGTAATGCGGGCCTTACAAGGATTACGTTCTGGTGCACATATTGTTTGGCTAGATCAAGTTTTGCCAATGTATAGAAAAGATGAATTCACCGTTGAAGCGACGATTGGCATGTGGAAAAGTACCAATCATCGCTTTCGTGGAATTACTATATTTAAGAAAACTTAAGGTTAATTTGTTCGGCCAAGTTTTGGACCTAAATTACGTCCAAAGATGTCTTTCAATCGATCTTCCCAGCCGCCTTGATGGTAATCAAAGGCGTATTTGGGAATGCGTTCTAAGTCAGAATTTTCTAGAGTGAGTTCGCCTGTCGTTTTATTCAGGCGTTCTTGCAAACTAACTAACAAACTCTGAAAACCTCCATCCTGTCTTGTGCTCGGATCTTGTTGCAAAAGGAGTTTCATTTCATCTTGGGTTAAAATAATTTTTTTAGATGCCATAATGGAAGCCTTTAGCCGTTGGACTGCAGTTTTTACATAGGTATCGTCTACTTCAATTCCAATACCTTTTCCGCCAGAAAAATCTGCAGCGACTAAAGTGCTTCCTGTTCCAACAAAAGGATCTAATACAACAGGATTTCTTTTGCCATGTAAAAAAATACACCAAAGTGGTAATTCTACAGGAAATGTCCCTGGGTGAGAGAATTTTTTAGCTTTGCTGTTTACTGTTCGGTAAGGAATGAACCACGTATTTCCACGGCAGCGCAAATCGGCTTTATGACCAAAACGATTGATATTGCTTTTATCAGCGAATGGAACGCCGATTGATAGACGATCAAGCTTTACGTCACCTTTTTTTGTGAGATGAAAGATGTGCTCGTGATTGTGGTGTGTGAAGCGGGCACCTGAAATTGGTTTGAAGTGACCGCTAGTCTCACGGTCAACTGCAATGGACTTTACCCATACAATATGGTTTTGCAGTTCAAAGTGTTCTTTAAGGCGAGCTGTGATGAGGAACGGCAACCATGGTTGCCGACTTGAGCCTGAAATATTTAAAAAAAATGATCCATCATCTTTTAATACCCTTTTGAGTCTTTTAAATAAATGATCCATCCATTCTAGATATTCTAGCTCTGTTTTGTTATCATTATATGAATTATATGATAAATTTATATTATAAGGTGGAGATGTAACTATAACATCGACAGATTTTGATGGTATTTTATCGAGTGTAGCTAGGCAGTCTCCGTGATGAATTTTATGTCCTTTTACCTCATGTATGCCATGAGCTTTGATCCGAGTAATATGTGCAGGTTTGTGGTGGTTAGGGTAAGAAATAGCACCGCTCATTTTGGGTCTCTCCACTTGCATTGAAAGAGGGGTACCAATTTTCAAAGAATCGTACAACTAATATCTGTACATTGAAGGTATGAAATTTTGTGATGTAATGATGTGCAAAATAAAAAGAATTTCATAAATTTATAGGGTTTGCACTCTAATGATAGATATTGAAAAAATTATATATATTTTAAATAATTAATATTTATATATTAATAAAATCTGCTTAGAAATTCAATGTTGCGTGACGATATTGATGTTTGGAAAATAGTGGGGTAGAATTCTGAAGTAAGGAGATAGTAGTAATGAGTGATCAAGAGTTGATTTTATTCCGTCTCACGCCAGATGAAGCCACTGCCCTTACTGCTCAGAAAGGGCAGGGAGGATTTCAAAGTTTATTTGCTAAAAGGTTGGCGCAATTTGATTCTACTAGGAATGAAGTTCGCCTTACTGATGAAGGCTTAGGTATGATTGTTCGTCACTTGAGTTATGGCCCCGGTGGTTTTCAATTATATTTAAAGAAAATTTTTGGTAGATCCCTTATGGATCTTTTAAATGGAATCCGTGAAAGATAATCAAGTGTCATAAAATTGTTAATTAAATCAATCTGATGGAGAGTGTCGTGAATATATATGTTATTGTGGCGGCAGCTCATGAAAATGCCGTCAATCATCTAAATTCAAAATTCAAGATGTATAGATATCAGGAAATTCCGGGTGAAGATGAGTGGAAGTTTCTAGGTTGGAAAAATATTCATTTTATTAGTGATAAAATCAAAATGGGTAATAAAGTTTTAACTGGGAAATTCATTGCAAACAATGAGATCTTAACCGGAGAACCGGTTGAGATAGAATTAAGAATCGCAAAAGATAAGAAAAAATATAAAATAAGCGAAATGCCAGATAAATAGCAATATATATAGTATGTTTGTATTTTACGCCCCACGAAAGACATTGTGCTTGATATCCATCGTGGGGAATATATTTATTACTCAGTCTGCATAGTGGCATCGAGCTGCTTTCCCGCAAAGGCCCATTCATCCACCGTGATGTGTAAAGTCTTCCTTAAGCAGTTTTAAGTCACTCATTCCTCCAAAAGTCTGACCGTACCACCAGTGCATGCCAGCCGACAGCAAAGATGATGGTGGCGAGGAAAACTCCCCCGCCACCAACAATCATGCCGCACTCAAAATCCGGCGTCATGCGGACTGGATGGCCGCGTTATCGGCCTTGCATTTGGCAAAGATGGCCTGAATATCCGCCACACTTGGCCCGGTCTTGCTCTTGGATTGCTCCAGAGCTTCCTTGACCGTTTCATACACTTCCGGCCCGTATTTCTCGGCAAGACCAGCCACGGTGCCGACTACGCCCAGGATGGCGCTGATTTCTGTTGCGTTCATGTTATTTGCTCCCGCCAAGAGCTGCACAGGCATGCGGCGTGGTGCCGGTTTTCAGGCCTGCCCAGCAGGTTTCAAATGAAAGAAAATCGGTCTGAAGTGCGTTCACACCCGTCTGGGTGATGCTGTTGCCGTGCTCAATGGAGGTTTCCAGAGACGAAATTTCATTGAACACGGTCTGGCTTGCCCGCTTGGCAATATCCTTCTGCGTATCCGTCAGGGCGATGCCCTTTACGTTGCCTTTAATGGCATCAGGAATCGGCTGCGCCAGAACGTGGTAGGAGCTATCCGCATCGAAAACAGTTTGGCGCAGCTTAGCCTGCGGGGTTGCGCCACAGGCAGCCAGAAGGGGCAGCAGCCCCAATGCGAGGAATGCTTTTTTCATTTCAGATCGTCTTTCTCAGATGAAGATGAGAAGGCTAACTTTCAGTTAGCCTTTGGCTCTGATGGCGTGGCCGCAGCCTTTGTGCGCATCAGAATGGCTGCGTTGGCGGCTTGGCCCCAGTTGGCAGCAAAAACGTTAAGAACCCGGTAAACCGGCCACAGCTTGGAACCGGCAGGCGGTGCCGGGATCTGTGTTGCCACAAACCCCAGAATGGCTGCGGCGCTCAGGCCAATTTCCACCCAATGGGCATATGGCTGGGGCAACTGCGTAAGAGCCACAACCAAGGTGCTGGCAATGCCACCGGCCTTTGCCGTTTGGACAAGGGCGGTTTTAGCTGTTGGTGTATCAGCCATAACCAGCCCCACGCATGCTGACGGGCAGCGTGTTGATATCCATGCGCTCAATGATGATGTTTTCTTCATTCAGCCGAAAGCCGCTTTGCCGCAGGCGCTGGGCCAAACGGTCGAACAGTAGATCTGCCAGGCAATCCAGTTCATGCCGGGACAGAGGATCTCGCTCACTCATGCGTTTTCCTTCACGCGATCGATTTCCGCCGCGTTGAGTTGATCTGTGGAAGTAGGGGAGGGTGCAGGCGCTAATGGCTGCGAATCGCAGGGGTTAACCCCGCTCCAGAGCAGCCATTCCGCATGACGCCGTGCCGTCAGGCCGGGCACCGTAATCAGCTGGCCGTTGCGGTGCATGTGGTTCCACAGCAGGAGCTGATCACTGGCCGCAATATCTTGGCCCGCGTTCAGATATTTCAGCAGTGTGGAACCTGCCAGCGCTGCTGTTCCCAGATTATACTGGAAATCCAGCAGCGCACCTTCTCGGTTTGGCGAAAGCTGCGTGCGCACCAACTGGCGCAGCTTTACCCGCAGGCCTGCCAACGTAAAAACCAACAGGGCTTCGGCCTGCTGCTGCGTAATGGGCGCAGTTTTGGCAGTTACGGCGGCCCCGTTGGCCAGGGCACGATTGCCATAACCAATAGACCAGTAACCCGCCGGGCAAACGTAAGGATGCAGGCGCAGGCCCTCGAACTTGCGGCACAGGCATGCCGCCAGCTGGATGGAATCATTCATCTGTTTTTCCGGATACAAAAAAGGCCGCTCAATGGCGGCCGGAGTGGGCGTATTTCAGAACTGTTCAGAACTGTTCAGAACTGAATACTTCTGCATTGACAAACAGCGCAGTCAGCTAGGGATGGCTGAACAGGTGATAAAGAGCTGCGGCCAGCGTTGCGATGCCGGTTGGCCCCAACATGCTGGCAACCCACATGGTCAGGCGCGTGGCGCCGGCGCGTTCGGCATCATCAATCGCCATTTTGTCGATCTTGGATAAAATCAGCGTATCCCGCTTTTCTAGCGCATCCGTGCGTGCCGCCAGGGCAACGCGGGCATCGCGCTCTTCTCGCTGATCCTTTTTCACCTCACTGAGATCCTCTTGCATGGTGTCGAGTTTCGCCAGGACGGTGCGCAGATCTGCACCATCGTTTTCTGCTGTGGGCATAATGTGTCCTGATACAAAAAAAGCGGCCTAAAGCCGCTGGAAATCTAAAAATTTGATACTGCTATGATGCCTTTGGCCCTATAGCGATGATATCCAGTCCCCACGCAGTGGAACCACCCCATATTACAGCAGTAAATCCATCCTCATCCACGCCACCGGGATTTACTGGCAGAACTGTCGTTCCACCCGCTGGCTGCGTAGCATTAACAATAACGCGTGGAATGCCACCAAATTTGATGGGGAAGTCGATACGCGCCATTGTGGGCGTTGAACCTACGGCAAAATGCTGGATCAGAGTGTTCTCGTCTGGCGATGTAATAGATATATCACCTGAGAATGCTACAGTTCCCTTGCCCGTCGTGACACCACCATCTGGAGCCATCCGGAGCCAGTTTTTGTTGCCTGTATTATTGTCAGGCGATCCACCGTTCAGATCCCATGTGGCGTTGCCATTACTGTCAACATAGGTGTTTACCCATGCATTCGCAGCGGAATTGTAAACGGCACATTCATTACCCAACACACAGAGAGATGTTCCCACGCGCAGGTAATTGACCTGACCACCAGAATATCCAAGTTTCTGGCTATCAAGTGCGAGGGGTACAACCTTCGTATTGCTGTTGTAAGCCAGATACGGCAGACCATCTGCCGGATTTACGCATAAGGATGTGCCCGCCAGTGCATTGGCAATGCCGGGGTTTGTATTTTGAAGACAGCCGCCGATCAGCGCATTCACCTTGGCGACACCATACGCGCCATATGTTGTGCCATTGGCGCCAGTAAAGCCAAAGCGCGGGAAACCCTTTTCTGTGGTCAGGTCAACCCATAGCGCATCCACGGCTGTATCGGTTGCAACCAGACCTACGGCCAGCTTGAGATATCGCAGATCTGCCTGCGCTGCTGGCACAGCTTCCTGAGAGGTAAAATCATCCACATTCTGGACTAGCGTTTTACCCTTGACCGTCAGGCCGCCCGCCAGTGTCAGAGATCCGTCCTGTTCCAGAACAGGCACCATCTCGGCAGGGATTTCGTTGTAAACCTCAACAGAGCCGGGAAAGTTTAAAGCTACCTTGGTGCCTGCGGTGTTCCCCAGCACGGTAGAGCGTGCCAGCGTGCTAGGCGTGCCAACGGTGAGTGTACCAATACCCCATTCGGCCTGAGAACCATCATCGGCAAAATACAGGACGTTCCCACCATTCGGGAACGCGGCAGAAAAAGAACGCCGGTTTGCCTCAGCCCCGTTCAGGGTAAAGCCACCCGTGCCGGGTGCCGTGGCTGTTTCCAGCACATAATTGCCAAGCTGTGCAGCCATTACAGGCGCTCCGTGAGATTGAGAGTGAGGGAATGCCGATCAGCTGGCCCGTATGGATTGGACAGATCTCCGCCGCTTAGCGTTCCGAACAGGGATTTCTGCGCCAGCACATCGGTTGTGGCACTGGGATCTGGTACAAACAGAATATTCTGGCCGGTAACAGCTGCCTGCAAGACCTGATCCAGCACGGCCGCATCGGCATCACCCAGAGAATCATGCACGATGGAGAGCTTGCGCTGATACCAGCGGCCAGACACAAATTCCGAACCGCCCAGCGTGGTGACAGTATCCTGCCCCAGATTGTTGCCTGCGGTGCTGGATGTGCTGAAATTGCGCACTGGCTGAAACAATGGGCCGGCGTAGATCAGCGGCACAGACAGGAACCCATCAGGGTTGGCCGTGTCTGTTATCGTGATTTCGCAGCGTTCATCAGTCGCAATGCTGGGCAAGATGAACACGCACTGGCCGTTTGCCACATTGCACGGGCCTGTCCAGTCTGTGTGCCAATCCACGCCCCACCAGCTGTTGATGCTGCCAGTGCGGATCCGCCACGTTGCTGTAGCACTCAGGTTGGTGCGATGCAGACTGATAGCCTGCCATTTTGCACCAGCGACATTGGCAATCGTCAGAACGGCGGACGTGCCCGGTGCACGCCAGCCAAGGCTTGTCGCCCCCTGCTGATTTTTCAGGTTTGTTACCGGCAGGCCAGATGCCTGCGCACTGGCGCCTAACGATACGTGCGGCCAGAGCACAATATTCTGCCAGCCGAAGCCACAGTTTTGCATGAATTATACCAGTATCTGAAAGGTCACGGTCTGATCCGTTGCACGGATCTGCTCACTCACCACACGGGCAAGCTGGCGGGTTTGCAGACCAGGCGCTGGGGCTGTGATGCCGATCACGTCACCCAGTTCCAGCTGCCACGCATAATCCTGCGGGATTGTGACAGCCCAGAGCCTGCGCTGCGTGCCCCATAATGCGCCGTGAGATTGCGCAATCAGAGCGGCATCCGCCTGATTAGCCAGCGCCGTAGTAATGAGTGCCGGATCATTCGGCACGCGGTAGCGGCTCTTGATATCCGCCGACCACCACACCGCCGCACGGTCTGCCACGGCAATGATGGCCTGCCGATCTGCCGGAGCCTGCGGATGCAGATTGGAACCTGTGGTCTGCACCGTGAAATTGTGCTGCCAGCCAATACGCCAGCGCCATGTTGGCGGATCTAGCGAACTATCCAGCGAGGCCGCTGCAATTTCCGTGATCAGATCTGCATTCAGCTCCACCACTGGCGTCTCTGCTGCCGTGGGTGCTGCCAGTGCAATGGGCAGCAGCGTGCCTGTGCGTGTGGGCACCAGCGTAATGTTCAGGCCAGAAAGCAATGTGGTAGCAACCTGTTTGCCCGTGACACTTTCAGAGCCGTCCCAATACCAGCCACCAGACCACGGCGCGATGGTAGAGGCTTCCACCCATCCGGCATCAATATAGGCCGCAGGCATCACCAGATCCTCCAGCAGCATCTGCCGCAGAATATCCAGCACGCCAGACGGCGCTTTACCGGAGCGGAACTGTCCCACTGCATCTACCGTGATGCCGTAAACAGGTTTTGTGCCCAGCCGCAGCCATGTGCCGGCTGATCCGGTCTGCACGGTATATGTGCCCGGAGCCGGGCTGGTTGCATAAATATCCGCAACCGTTGCAGCAAACTGGATACCGCCTGCATAGCCACCTTCATACAATGCCGTGATGGAGGCTGGCCCATCCGAGATCTGATAGACGTAATTCACGCTATCAATCAGCACGGGCGTGATGTTGCACACGCTGCCCCGGATGCGCGGCATGTTCTTGCCTGCCACGTTGCTGTCTCCATCCAGCTTGCCCGTTCCACCGTAGGTAGAAACCGGCATGCTGCCATCCAGCCAGTAGGTGGCATCCAGAAGGTCAATTTCTGCCGTGGTGCGGTCTGGCTTCCAGCTTTTGCCCAGACCGGCAAACACCGGCAGCATGCTGCCGCTTTGCGGATCTTTCCAGATCTGCCGCGTGGCATCCCACACCTTGCTGCCCGTAAAGATCCTCACGGGCAGATGATCATTTAATCGGGTTGTCAGAAGGCTATCCAGCACACCGCCTGGATTGGCTAGCGTGATGGAACCTGCCGAGAAGGAACCGCCCATGGCATCCGCTGACAGTGACAGACCCCGATCAATCGCAAAGGCATCTGTCACATACGGCGGATAGGGCATGCCGTTTTCGTCCACAAACCCGGCATCTGAAAAGCGGATGGTATCCGTGCTTTCCAGTGCATGGGTTTGCCGGCGCAAGGTGCCGTGTGCCCGCGTGCCATGACTCAGCGTTTGGGCAATCGTGCCCGTGGCCGGCTGGACAATATCCAGCTCAACCGTTCGGAATGTTGCCATTTTAAGATTACTTTACGCTGGCAGCCCGTATGAACTGCTTTAATTCCTGAACAACAGCAGTTTTCATGCTGTCCACCGCTTGTTTGACCTGATTTGTGGCATCTACCGCATTGGCAGAAAGTTGCTTGGCCAAGGCTGCGGTAAACTGCCCCGTATCCACATTGGCTATGGATTGCAGCATAGCCAGGTTGTTCTGAAATTCCTTGGCGTAATCTACGCCGGAACCAAACCACTCCTTGGCCAGTGTCAGATCAGACTGGGAATCTGATTGCAGGCGCGAAAGCGCGTTGTAATCACCACCCATGGCAGCCTGATAATCAGTGTTCAGATTATCGTTGGCTGCCTTGTATTGATCTTCCACAGACAGAGGCGAGGCATCAGATGTGGCCAGACCCTGCACATAATCCGTCAGATTGGAAAACACAGACGCCACAGAAGACTGTGCCTGGGAAAGATATTCCTGCTGCGCTTCCGTGGCTTTCTCCTGATACTCGGTTTGTATCTGAAGACGTTCAGCTGCCTGTGTTTTTTCCAGATATGCCAACTGCTGCTGATAAGTGACGTTATCGGCAAAGTTATCACCCAGAAAGCTGCGCCAGTTATCCTGAAGCTGCTGGATTTCCTGTGCAGCCGATACCTGCTGATTGAGAAGATCCGCACCTTCCTGATCACCCGTGGCAGACAGATAACGCGCCTGCACGGACTGGTCAGATTGCGAAAGCGTAGTCTGCTCATTGGCAATCATGGCAGCAGCAATGGCGTTGCCCTTATCAAGCAGCGCCTGGGCATCCAGACCGTAGGATGCTGCCGTGTTGGCAGCGTCCTGATATTTGGCCTTAAGATCATCCACCTGCTGCATCAGGCTTTCGGAACCCGTGGCCGTGACATTCAGCAGCCCCGGCATTGTGGTGCCCACAAACTCCTCAATGGCCTCAAACTTGCTTTGCAGGTCATCTACGGAATAGGTACCACCATCCAGCGTTGAAAGCGCTTTGGCCATATCTCCCGTGTAGCCGGTGAAATGATCCACCGTGACATGGGAGCTATCATCAAACTTTGAGACAGACACTTTCATGCTGTCCAATTCGTCTGCAAGGCTTTTCAGGCTTTCCAGATCCTGCGTGAACGTGTCCACGCTATCGAAGCTGGACGGCATAAGCTGCTTCAGCTCCTGCTGCATGGTGGCGTCTGAACTGGTCAGATCCAGATCAGGCAGCAGATCTGTCAGGCTGTAGGTGTGGGATTTCTTGCCCTTTTTAGACCATCCCACCTTGCCGATGGTACCCGTGTTTGTGGCAGAAACCCCGGTATATCCAAACACATTGTTGATGCTGTCCAGATCACTTTGCAGGCCGGACGCCACGTTATCATTGCCGTGAATATGCTTGTACACATGGCCGCTGATATCCAGCATCCCATCGCTGCCTACGGAAACATACTGATAATCCTTCTTCCTTTTGGCAAAGAGCTGCGACAGAAGATTGTAGGCCATATCACCAATGCCGAAGGCCGCACCTGCCATGCCCATGTAGGAACCGATGGAAGAAACAGCACTGCCAACGCTGCTGAAAATGCCGCTGCCATCGGCTGCCTTGCCAGAAAACAGGTTTTCCAGACCTGAAAACATGCCGCCACTTTTTGCAGCTGATCCGGCTGGATTGCTGATCTGGTTTTTCACATTCAGGGCTTCCCATGGGGAATAGGCCCAGCCGGATGATGTGATGTCGTTTCCTGTGCCGTAGCTGGACAAGAAGCTGCTGGAACCTGAACTGCTGCTGCCTTCTGATCCGGTTTCACTAAACAGATTTCCAATATCTGCCAGCGTTGTGCGGGTTTTACCGTCCAGGGCATTCATCAGCGGATTGATAAGGGCAAAGCGTGCAATCACGCTGGCAACCGATGCTTCCACACCCTGCAACATGCTTTTGAAAGACATGCCTGCCGATGTGCCCTGCACGAAGCCTTGCACCACCCCATCGGACAACTGCTCGCTCATATCGCTGATGGTGCCGGTAAAATCATCTAAAACCTGAGTTTGATGCTGGTAGGCCGCAGTAGCGTCCGAGAGCGCATCAACAGTTTTCAGATATTTCTGTACCGCCTGATCCTGCAGGGAGTTGCCTTTTTGCAACTGATCCTGCTCGGCCTGCATGCGGTTGATCAGCTTTGTTCTGGCATCTGCATTCTGACCAATCGTGTCGGTTTCCGCACCCAAAAGCTGGAGCTGATTGTTATTGGCAGAAGTCTGCTGCTCTAGCTGTATTTGTTGCGAGACGGAATACTGACTATCCAGTGCCTTAGTGCGTTTTTTTACAGCATCTACAAAGGCTGGCGTACCTTCCTGGTAATGATCCAGCGCATCCGTGTAGGCCTGCACATAATTGGTAGCATGTTCTGCCGCCGCACCGCCTTGCGTCCATGCTTCTGCAATCAACCCCTGAAGAGAGGTGTTGCGCTGCATGACAGACGTGCTGGTGGTATACTCTGCCGCCAGTGTGCGTGCTGCGGCAGCCTGGACAAGCGCTTTCTCGCTGGCTGAAGCCAGACCGCCAGAGAGCTGCCGCGCAGCATCATCAGCCTGCTGTGCGGCATCCACCATAGCCTTGTTATAGCCTGTCAAAGCAGCTGCGGATTGCGTGGCGCGATCCTGCTGCTCCAGAAGCTCTGCAAACGGCCCACGCAGGCCGCCAAGTGCCACTTCCTCAGCCTGAAGCTGCCCAGTCAGGTTTTTCATGGCAGCATTATAGGATTCCACGTTTCCGGAATCATAATGCTCGACACCCAGCGCCTTTAGTTTGGCAATGGAGGATGTCAGACCTTCAATGTTGCGCTGATGATCCGCAATCTGACCACTCAGGCTGCCGTCAGAGCCGATGTGTGCATCAATTTCCTTTCTGTCTGCCTCCCATGCGGCGGTATTTTTTGTAACTGCCGCCGTCTGCGCATCCACGCTGGCTGTTGTGGGAGAAAGTTTGGCAGCACTGTAGGAGCCCGTGGTATTCGTATTGCTGGGCATGGAGAATTCAGGATCAGCTGTATTCCCCTGGCCTGTGATATGAGCGAGGTTTGTAGCGCCTACAAAATTCAGACTGCTTTCGATACCGCTTTCAATGCCATTTCCCAGCCATGCTGCGCCTTCCTTGACGGTATCCCATATCCCACTTGCTGCATTTTCAACTTTCTCTGGAACTTGTTCTACCAGACCAATCAGATCGGTAAGGGCATTGATGCCCTCAGTTGCCATACTGACAATGCCATCACCCATATGCTGAAAGGTGTATGTGACAGCATCACCGACACCGCCGGTTTCATCCTTCAGGTTTTTCAGAGCCGTCTGGAACGGTGTCAGTGCCTGCTCTTCTGCACCCTTTGTGGTCTGCTCCATGCGTTTGAGCACGGTATCCACAGCGCCGGCACGATCTCCCATCTGCTGCATGTGCTGGACACTGAGCACCAGACCGGCATTGAACCCGGGCAGTCCCTGCTGGGAAAATTCCTCTGCCGCCTTTGCCGGATCCTGTAGCGCAGATGCCATGGTTTTTGCGGCATCAGGCACAGTCTCGCCCATGATGGCTGCCAGATTACGGGCATCCGTCATGTAACGCTCAATCTGGCTGCTGTTGACGGTTGGCACAGATACGATGGTCTGCACGGCCGTGCGGCTGTCTGACAGGGACAGATCACTGTCACTCTGGTGCAGCGAACGCGCAGCCTTTTCTGCAGCGTCTGCCATATCGACATAATCAGTGCGTGTGGCACGCAGATGCGTGGAAAGCTGAGCAAGATTTTCCTGCTCACTCTCGGCATATTTGCCCATACCAAGAATGGCCGCACCGGCGGCCCCAGCAGCCACAGCAAGGCCAGCCGGCCCAGTCAATCCGCCGATCACGCGTGTCAGCGCACCATCCAGACCGCCCATCACCTGCACCATATTGGGCACCTGATAGAACGCGGCCTGCAAGGGGCTGCCACCAGCCAGAACCTGATCGAAAAACTTAT
This sequence comes from Acetobacter sp. A11-2, assembly GCF_040208445.1. Lineage (NCBI taxonomy): Bacteria > Pseudomonadati > Pseudomonadota > Alphaproteobacteria > Acetobacterales > Acetobacteraceae > Acetobacter > Acetobacter sp. A11-2. The sequence continues at coordinate 2,342,119 of NZ_CP157843.1, read as the reverse complement.
GGGTTTCGTCAGCAAGAATACCCATTTCGAACGAGGTCAACTTAACTGCTGCTGCGTTGCCACCCTGTGCCGCTTTCTGGCGGTTCAGGGCATCTGTCGCCTTATCGACATACGCATCACGCTCCGCCTGATCTATGATTTGGGCTTTTAATGCGGCATCAGCTTCTGCAACTGCTTTTGCGTAATCCTGTTCTGCCGCAGCCAATGGCACCAGCTTGGCACGTGTGGCATCTGCGCTGGCAAGTGCCGCTTCAAAATCTTCCTGCCGACTGTCTGCCTGCCCATATTCCGGCGTGCTGACACCAGCCCATGTGTTGATTTTCTCCTGGGCACCGGCGGCCACAGATTCACGCTGCAAGCGCAGCGCTTCCTGCTGAGCCTGCACGTTGGCGGCAATGGCGTCTTTCTGCTTCTGGTAGGATGCCGTGGCGCGATCCATGGCAGCCAGATATTCGCCAAGGGTAATGACATCGCGTTTACGGGCATCGCTGGCAACAGCAATGGCACTGGCGTAATCCCGCTCTGCCGCAGCTAACGGCACCAGTTTGGCGCGTAGATTGTCAACTTCCTGAAACGCCTGCGTGACATCTTCCAGTCTGGATGCACTGAGATCGTCACTGGGCAGAGTGATGCCCAAGCTGCTGTTGATGCTGTCCTGATGATTCTGTGCAATCTTAGCCAGTGCTGTTGCAGATGCACCGCTCAGCTTGGCGTATTCTATTGTAACTTCCTGTAACCCAGCCTTGTACACGTCCAGCGTTATCAGGTTTTTATCAAATTCCGCGCGCAATTCACGCAGAGCCATGGTTTGCGCCAGATCTGCAGCAGACATTTTATCAACAACGGCGGCTGCACTTGCGCCGCTTTCGGCCATCTGGCCAAAATCCGCAACTGTGGCAGCCTGCTCTAGACGCAGTTTGGCCAGACTAATTGCGGCTTCATCCTGCGCTTTTTTATTAGCCTCCAGCAGGCGGCTAACATCTTCAGGGTTGGTGCTGCCATTTGCAACCGCAGCACGGCCACGAGCATCCAGCCGGTCATATTCGTTTTGCAGCAGGCGGATCTGCCGCTGCGCTTTGGAAATGCTATCCCCAGCGCGGGCAGCTGCGGCCTGCCACGAAACATCAGCCTTGGTCGCATCCTGCGAAAGAGCGTCAGCAAGGCCAGTAGAAGCATCTTTTGCTTCCTTCATGCTGTCACGGAATGCCGAACTAATACCGCCAGCTGCAGCAGAAGTCTCGGCCACGGCATCCTGAACGCCAGACAGCGCGTTTTCTGTATTTTTCGCACCAGTCTGCACATCATGGCTGATTTGGGACACACCATCGCCCAAGTGACCAAGTGAGCTGGTGAGCTTTCCAGATCCTGCCGTGGCAACTTCTACCGTGCGCTGGATAGCCGTTTCAGCATTTTCCATGCCCTTGACTACTGCAGCACCAAGGCCTTCACCGCTGGCCGCTACGTCATCAATCTTGTCCTGAAGCCCTTGCATACGCGTACCAATAGCGTTGGCAGGTTCCGCTGTTTGATCATCCACAATAGCGCGGTTGATGATCTGATTGATAACGGTAGTGGCCTTAACCATTTTCTGACTCCGTCAGCACAAGAGCTGGATACGTCATGACCTGACCGGCAGCGCGATCCTTGCGGTTGCTGCGGCGTGGTTTTCTGAGGCGTTCAAACCCATCGGCTTTTGACCAGGTGAGACCGCTTTCAATACCTTGCGCCTTCAGCACGTAGGGCAGGGATCCACCGCGTGCATCCCGACCATCTGTGAGGTTGATGAACTTTCTGTTGAGTATGAGTGTGGGAAACTGGCGTTGCGTGGCCTGCCTTACGGCTTCCACAATACCCGGCGGCACACTGGTAATTTGCCCACCCGTATCAATCTTGCGGGCGTAGGGCATGGTGTTGACGATTTCTACAATGCTGCCTTTGGGAATGGTGACTGTATTATGCGTCCACCATCGCCCGTTCACGCGCACAGCCCACGCTTTACGAAATGCGCCAGTGCGGGCAGGAGAGCGCTTCTGACACTCTTCCAAGGCAAAGGTCACACCCTGCGCCAGATAGGAAAACACATAGCTGACAATCCCGTTATCCAGACGCACATGCTCTTCCGCATCGTTCATGCGGCCATCAACAAATGTGCTGAATACGGGAGAGGCAGCGCCTGCGGAAATCTGGGCATCACGCAGATCACGGCATTCTTGCGCAACCAGATCATGCAGGCTTTGTGATGCGAGCACATTGCGGGTGGCCAGATTGATCTGTTCCCGAATGACGTCTGCCATACGTGCCCGTGCCATGATGCTATTTTTTCCTGAACGTGTGTTGCAGATCTTCCGTGATCTGTCGGTTACGGATCTGAAGAAATGCCTGATCCATTGATTTGACGAGCTGGAACGTAAATTCTGTTTCCGCCTCATTCAGCCGGCGCATCTGGCACCAGTGCAGGATCTCGGCATCAGCCAGTGGCTGCGGATAGGCGATATTACGGATGGCCCCTATGCCTGCGCCAAATCCCTCTGGCCGATGCAGGCGCGTGCCGGCTACGCCGTGCCAGCACCGCCAGGGCAGCATGTTGGCGGGCTCCGGATCAACTTTCCGCAGCCACGCATCACACGCTTCCCAATCCTGCGCTGGCGGTGGCAGCACGCCGCAGCGCCCTGTCACTGGCCCATCCACCAGATGCCAACGCAGGGCGGCGATCAGTTTCCCTCAGCGGCCTGCATCTGTTCCTTGGTTGCGCGGCCAACAGAAGCTGCGGCCTGCAATGCCAGAGCAAGCAATGCGCGGTTTTCGCGGTGCGTGATCATTTCCTTGAAAGTGGCGATATCAATCGGGGTGCCATCGTCATTTTCCAGACCCTGCACGTCAATCAAGCACTTTTCACTCAGCGCCTGTGCCTGGCACGCATCATCCATGGAAGGCGGCAGGTTGTTTTCATTCACCGGAACATCGGTTGCAGACAGGCCGGCATTGTAACGGATGGCAGCAGCGCGGCGGAGCGCCCACAGGCGGTCTGCATAATCTGCCGTCATGCCTTTGGTGACGATGGTGAACTGGTCTGTCACGCCAACGGTAACAGGCGTGCCCTCAGCGATTGCAGCAGCGTTGCGGGTAAAGGAAGAAAGTCTGGCCATTGTGTAAAACCCTGCGAGTTGTGTGTATGAATAAAAAAGGGCCGGACTATTATTCCGACCCTTTACGAAACGAGTTTTTCAGAAAAGGAACGGTCAGGAGCCGGTAGGCGCAACGCCACTCAGGCGCATGATGGCAAACGTGCCACCGCCCGTTGCCGGATTGCCTGCAATATCAAACGATGCCTTTACGGTCTGATTGGTTTGCGAACTGTTCACCTTGCCGTTCCGCAATGCCGCATTCAGGAAGATGAAGGCGTAACCGTTGCCTGCATCATCAACTGTTTTAACAATGATGGTGCCCTGTGTGCCTGCCAGCGCCGCGTTGTATTCATCCCAACTGCGGAAATAGAATTCGAGGCTCCCAGATGCAGTAAACTGCCCTGAACGTACGCCGCAGGCATCTGCGTGGCCCATGCCGTAATCATTGGCGGAGCCATCACGCGCCAGTGTGCAGGTAAACTGAGTCAGGCAGCCCTGTGGAGACTTTCCAAAAACGGTAGCGCCCAGGAAATTGTTGACCGAGTTATGCACCACGCCAGATGGCGCAGGCAGAACAGAAGCCGCAATATCCGTGGTGGACTGCACTTCATTCGCGCTGGTGGCATCAATGCTAACAGTACCAAACTGCGCCTGCTGCAACTGGAACTGCACCTGCGTAATCAGGCTGCCCGGATACATCAGGAACTGCCCAAGCAGTTTTTTGCGAATGGTAAACGTTTTATCCAGATTACCGTTCAACAGGCTGGGAATGAAATACGTGCTGTTTGCCCCAAGATGTATCGAGCCAGTGCCGGCCAATCCGTAGCACTGCTTCAATAGCGGGGCTGCGGAATTCAACACGCCGCTGCCAAAAACAAAAACCGCTGCATTGGGGACGGAAACGGTATCAATTTTGGTATATGGCACGCTGATCACAAAACCGCAGGATGGATCAGAAATGATCAGATTTCCTGTTGCAGGAAATTTTTTGGCGCTGGTCACGTCTGCTGTTTGCAAACAATCTACGCCATTCATAAATGTGCTATCAGAGGCATGCAGAACATCACCGCCTGGATTGCCCATTGAAACGGCATTGGCAGACCAATCAGCTCCCATGACGCCGGCAATCAGATCATCAAACGTGCCCGACGATAGCGCACCGGAAATGGTGCCGGATGCAGAAACCTGCGTGACGACATCCTGAGAAACTTCCTTGAGGGAATTGATTTCTTCCGGACGCCCGGTTGTCTCCGCACGAGAAAAACTTTCACCCGTAATGCGCAGCGCCTGATAATTTCCGGTAGGTGGCGTGGCGTAGGTTGTTTCCAGCGCAAAATCCATGCGCGTATCATTGGTTTGCGCACCAGCGGCCAGCCCTGCTGTGGCTCCAGTAAAAGCCATGATTACCTCAATAAAAAAGGCCACCTGAAGGCGGCCTACGTTGAAAGAATGGAGATAGGATCAGCGTTAGCTGGCAGGCGTTGCCGTGCTTTCTGTTCCGCTGGAGGCAGGTGCTGCCTCAGTGCCTGATGTTGCCGGTGCCGCTACAGGTTTCTCATCCACCGGCATCAGGCCGAGGCGGAAACCCATATACTGCGACATGGACAAACACAGATTGGACGCATCGCACAGCGTAGAAACAAGCTGCTGCCCGTCTTCCACCCACGGTTGATCTGTGCCGCCAACTTGCGCCAGAACCGTATATGTTTTGCCTTTTTCGGCATCCGTTACGGGCGAGAAATCCGGCAGGCCGCGCACTTCATGATACAGCCACGCGCCATAGCGCAGGCCTGCACCAACGGTGGGTGCAATCAATGCCAGAGCAGCAGTGGTGCTTTCGGCTTCTACAGCAGCGCCGGAAAGCTGAAACTTTCCAGAATTGGCGGCAGTTTCGATAAGAGGAAAGAATTTCATGGGGTTTGTTCCGTAATATTCTGCCAGCGGTAATCCACCATCAGCGTGGCGACATACCAGTTACCTGTCTGGGCAAGAAAAGAGGGTGGCGTATAATTCTGGCCATCGTAAAACAGACCAGCTGGCCAGCGTTTATCCGGATCTACCGGCTGGGTGCGAAAGGCCGCTTCAAACGCATTCATGATGGACAACACGGTGGGCGTGTTCATCTTGCCCTGCGGTATCCAGAGCATGATGCAGATCTGCCCGCTTTCCTGTGCCTGCTTATCACCTAGTTCCAGGCTTTCTATGCTGGAGGATGCCAGATCCAGTGCCGCAAAGGCTTTGATCTCACCTGTAAAATCCCATATCAGCGGATCTCCAATCAGCAGCCCCAACTTTGCTGCTACGGCACTGGCGCGGGCATAGGCATCATTCCAGACTATTTCCGAGGGCATTAGTCGCCTCCTGCTGCAATCAGCGTCCAGCCGCAGATGGTGGCGCCGTCATAAACGGGGGTGGCATCTGTCAGCGTGTAGGTTTTGGGGCCATCCTGAAGGTAGAATTGTGCCCGTGGCGTCACGTTGGCCGCATTCAGTTCATCCGCCAGCGTCTGGGCAATGAATGCCGCCTTGGGCATGCCATCTGCCAACTGTGATGACTGAGGCGGCGGTGCATATGCACGCAACGTGACCGGATTGCTGCCATCCCGTGCCGTGAGCACCATCTGGCGGCCTTTGGCCATGATCTGGCGGCGGCGGCGTTCTGTGCGGTAGCTCACCGGATACCGCCAGCACGATAACGAGCGAGCGCATCAGCTGCGGATTGCGGCATGCCAGCAAGCCCCGGCGCAGGTGTATTCCACGACGTGGAGCCAACACCCTGTTCTGATTCTGATTTCAGAAGAGGGTCACGACCGGATGAATTCCAGATGCTACTGGCGACCAGACGCACGGCACGCTGAATATCAAGCGGCACAGACCAAGGATCCGAAGGCGTACCGTTCTTATCGCCAGGCGCAATATAACCAGCTGTGTAGGTGACAACATATTTGCCAGAGATCCACAGTGGCACACCATTATCCGCAGGCCAGATAGTGCCTGAATTTGGTTCGATATTCAGGGCCGCAATCTGGTCTCCAGTTAGTAATGCGCCATTACTGGAGAAAGCATTGATCTGGACAAGCGGATAATTTTTCAGGACTAGCCCCAGCAACTTTTCGCCAGGAGGAATATCAAAAATATCCCGCCAGTCTGTCTGAAGGATTGGCCGACCGATATAAGCGACAGCCATGCTGGAGGCTTCCAGCAAAATGCTGGAAAGCCTTGTATCCTGCGTTGCGTCTGTAATGCCCATATCGGCCTTAAGATCCTCCAGCAGCGCCAAGGGCTTGAGGGCCGATGGCGCATTTACTGGAATACTGCGCTGCACGGTCAGTTCTCCTTAGCCGCCCGCTGCGGGCGCATCTGCCGCAAAGGTGCCTTTGATCAAGGCTTCCGGACGATACACAGCCAATGCCAGACGTTCTTCCGCACGAATGGTAACCATGTTTTTCTGGAAGTTGTCGCTATCTTCGGTGGAGATGGCGACTGCCGCTTCTTCACGATCAAACACCTGTGCCGCATACTGGAGCGCACCGGTCAGGAAGTTACCTGCAGCCATGGAAAGACTTTCCGCAACTGGCAGTCCCCATAACGTGGGAGAGGCAAGACCTACCGGATTGGCAAACACATAGCGGCTCTGGGCATCCTTGGTCAGTTCAATGCTGGCCCAGTCTGTAGGGTTAAGCACATGACCTGTTGCTGGATATTCTGCCAGAGTTGCCTGAAGCATGGCCAGACGCAGCGTATCAATCATGGTGGCGTTTTCTACTTTGACGCCACTCGGCTGCGCATATCCAGTTGCCTGCACCATCAAACCTTTCAGGTTTACACCTGTGCCGTCACCGTTCAGCAGTTGGTTATCTTCGCGCAGCTTCAGGCCGTAAATCAGCCGCCCGTTGATGTAGGATGACAACATGGGCGCATCTGCCAGAACCTGTACGGATGCCAGCACAAAATGTGCAATGGTGCGAACGGGCAGGTTTTCCAGGTCAAATGTGATATCGGACTTGGGCTTTGCTACACCCGGGTTTTCTGCAACTTCTGCTGCGTTGTTCGTGAAGCCGGTTTCCTTCACGTAATCAATAGCGTTGGAGGATGTATTGCCGGGCATCAGCAGATCACGCACAACGAGCTTGCGCTGAGGTGGCGCCACAACACCAGCCACACGATCTGCCACAACAAGGCCCGTGCCAGATGTGCCTGCAACGGCAGAGGTGATGTTTTTCAGTTCAATGCGAGCACGCCCAGTCCATGCCCCGTTTTCTTGGAGGATGGATTTAACTTCTTCGGAATCAATCACGTACTGACCAACGCTTTTGGCTTCTGGCTGTTGATTGCCACCACTCCGGCGGCTGGCTTTCTGTTCCAGATCCGTCACACGGGCAGAAATGTCTGTCAGAGCAGTCAGCGCCTTGTCTGCACTGGCTTTGGTTTCATCCGTGACCTTACCAAGGTTTTTCAGCTCGGTCTTGGAGGTTTCAGCAAAGCTCTTGACTTCATCCGTGGCTTCAGAAAGCTGCTTGATGGCGGCTTTGTATTCAGTTTCCAGTTCAGGCATCGGGTTTTTCCCATAAAAAAAGCCGCCTCAATGGGCGGCTGTGGGTGAATGAAAAGCAGTTTTGTCAGATCACAGACGAAAACTGGAAAGACCAGGTGGCACCAGAGAAGATCCGGGTTTGGGTGCTTCCTCGCCACGCACGGCGGCCATCAGGCCAGCCGTTACGGATTTCAGCTCCGGCAGCATGGGAATTTTCCCATCCTGCAACGCCTGCTTCATGCCTTCGGGCATGCGCTGGCCTGTCAGGGCTTCATAGGCATCCTGCAAATGCCCCAGAAGCTGCTGGCGTTCCTGCGCCGTGGGGGCATCGTTCCCTTTCAGGGATTTCTGATAAATGCCTAGCGCGGCTTCCAGCGCCTGCACGGCAACCGTTGGCTGCACAGTGGACTTGAAGGCATCGCCCCAGCGCCGCTTGAGATCCGTGACACGGGCCTGGGCATTGCTGGGATCATCCACCAGGCTGACCTCATACAGATTGGCCTGCTTGATCTGGCGGCGTGGGCCTGCGGGATCTGTCATTTTCACAGATCCATCCTTGGGGATGCTGAAGCCAATGGATAGACCGCCCAGCGCACCATCCTTGACGCGCTCATACAGCAGCTTCCCGGCATCCGTATTGGTACCGGAGATCTTGCCCTTGACGTGCAGGCCCTTGCTGTCTTCCGCCACGTCATTCCACACACCAGCAGGCACGCCGTCACCGCCAAAAAAGCCGTGCATGACGTGCATGGGCAGAACACGGCCCTGCGCCTTGCGCTCGGCAATGGATTTGGCGAAAGCCCCCGGCAGGATCACATCACCATGTGAATCCGTATTGCCGAAAACAGCGCCGTAACCTTCCACATGGCCGGTTTGACCGTCAGCACCGGCAATAGCCTTGTATTCGAATGGAACGGCGCAGACTTCCATGCCGTCAATCATCGTCCGGATCTCCTATTGTGCCATTTGGCTGTGGTGGAGGCGCAGGCGCAGATCCAGTAATGGGCTGCACATTTGGTAACACACCAGCCTTGCCCACATCTGTTAGCGGGATCATCTGCGCCTGTACGGTTGCAATATCGCCGCCTGGAATTGGTGCCAGACCTTCCTTTTCACGGATCTCATTGCGGGTTTTGATCCCGTTCTGAACCTGCGCGGCTTCAAGCTGGGTACGTGCCTGACTATCTGCCCGCAGCAGCGCATCCACGTTGTGCTGGGCAAAATATGTTTCCTTTTCAGTAGGCAGCAGAAGGCAGCGCGTAATGGCTTGCTCTATACGCACCAGCCACGCCTGAAGCGTGTAGGTTAGAAACCACAGGTTCATTTGCTCCAGGCCGGATCCCCATGCGGTAGATTTGCTCATATGTCCGATCATGACCGGAGCGACACCAAACCAGCGGCAGAGTGTTTCCACGTTAAAGGCTCGCGTCTGAAGCAACTGCGCATCTTCTGGGTTCATGCCGATACTCTCGACAGTCCATCCACCCTCCAGAAGCGGCGTTTTGCCAGCATTTACGGCGCCCCGATATTCATTCAGGATTTCCTTGGCCCGCATCACCTTGGTATCGTCCAGCCAGTCAGGGCTTTTGATATAAGTCTGGCTCAACAGGCCATTTGCGAACATGCGCGAGGCAGTTTCTTCTGCTGCCATGGCGCTGCCCATCTGCTGGCGGCCTGCGCTGATGGGGGACATGCCCATCATGCCGTCCAGGCAATACCCCTTGATGTGCAGGATCTCGCTTTCTTCCAGCGTGAGTGTCTGCCCCTGATACGTGTAGGTGTAGATCAGCATGCCGCTGTCGCTATCCCGCGTGACGGTCATGCGGTCAGGCCGGAGAGGGTAGAGGGCAATCACGCGCTTTGTGCCAACATCGTTCCAGATCACCTGGGCAAACGCGTTTCCCCACAACATCAGGCAGGCAACCATGGCCGACCAGAATTCCATGCCGGTCATGTCTGAGTTGGGCGCATTGTAAAGAACACGATAGAGCGGATGATCCCGCGCTAGAGTGGAGGAATTACCATCCTCACTGCGCTGATAGAGCTTTAGCGGCATTGCTCCGATGGTGTCGGAGATCAGCCGCGTGCAGGCCCAGACCGTATCCAGCTGCATGGCCGTATCGACAGAGACCATTTTGCCGCTGTAGGTCGGGCCGCCCGCAAGAAATGTGCCCAGGCGCAGATCTGTCAGATTCACGCCGGTGGCAATCAGGGATACGGCATTTGCTGCTTTGAACAGCCACCCCCTGATTTTTTTCCGTAATGTCATACTGACAGCAATCCTCTGCGCATGAAGCTATCCATTGTGGGCTTTGCTTGCGGGTTTTTGGACATAAGGGTCACCGCGTTCAGCAGTGACATAAGCGGGTCAATCTTGAGGTAACCAGAGCCTTGCTTGGTGATGATGATAGCGTTGCCACGCCCTTCGGCCTTGGCGTTGCTGACAGCCCACGCCATGATGCGCTGGCCAGCATGCAGCAACGTACGGTCTGCCAGCTTGCGCTCTGTGGTTTTGATAGCGCCGGAAAGCGTCCAGCCCTGCGCAACGCCGACAACGCGTGATCCTGAAATCCCACGGTCTGCCAACGCATCTACAACCAGACCAACGCCTTGCGGATCTAGCCCTACCATTGCCAACTTGCCGGATTTGTTGACGTATCCCAGTGCGTCAGCAATGCCTTCCACATCAAGCCCTGGCTCTTCTACCAGCACCAGATCACCTTGCTTGGCGAAATCCTCCAGCTGAGAGGCTTCTTTTTTGCGGATATCCAGAACGCACTGCATGACCCAGCTTTTCTGCCAGTGCAGCCACTGATCTGTGACGCTATCGCGCCCCAGCACAGAAAGTGACATCAGATCATCCAGACCGCCGCCATCAATGCCGCCGACAAGCACGTCAGATCTGCTGATGATTTCATCAAGCGTCAGATCTGGATCAGCCTGTTCTTCCCAATAATCAGCACCAGCCCAGCGGTCATTCCGTAAAGCAAGGCCGATTTCCACATTCAGATGCTGTGAGGCCCATTTGATCAGATCCTGAATGCCTTTGGCTCGGGATTTCTCAAATTCCTCTACCAGCCGCTCCAGTTTGAATGATCTACCAAGGTTGGGCAGCACCATGTGCCACAGGGATGGATTTTCCCACGGCGCTGCCTGCCCGGGTAACGTGGCAGCCTTCTGAATATCCTCTGGAAATTCATACAGAACGGGCAGCACATCGTTTGCTACGGGTATCAGCTGATCATCATCACCCTTGCGATAGGATTCCCCATCACGAATGGCACGCGCCTGGAGCAGATCATCACGGAACACCCCACGCGGCGGCTTTACGCTTTGCGTGGTGATGGTGATCAGGAAAGCTTCTTCCTGACTGATCATGCCGCCGCGGATCTGGATCATCACATCCTCGGCTTCCGGCTTGATGGCAATCTGATGCTCTTCATCCACCAGAACGCCCGCAGGCTTCACGCCGGTCATAACGTTGGCGTCAAACGCCTTAATGCAGAGCGTGGCGCCCGTTGGCAGATACGTCAGAGTTTTGATGTGTGCCTGAAGCTTGAAGCGTTTACGCAGATCTTTGTTGAGGTTGACCATGCCCGCAGCCTGACGGAAGGCCAGGCCGGCAATGTCTTTGGTCGGAGCTACAATCAGAAATTCAGCATTAGGCCGCTCATTTAGAAGAACAGCGACCAGCATGAGTGCTGCACCCATCGTGGTTTTGCCGTTCTTTTTAGGAACGAGCAGAAAAACCTCACGGATCAGGCGCGTTTTTGTTTCTGGATCCAGAGAGCCAAACAGCATGGCCACGATATCGCGGAACCAATCGCCGCAGGCATCACGCAGAAGGGGCGTGCCCAACACATCAGGGATACGCAGAGCGTCAAAATACGCCACAGCCCGTGCCGCCAGATCAGCATCTACTGGAGCGACATCGGGAAGGAGAGATTTCCCTGCGCGAATACGCTCCCGCCAATCTGGACGGCTGAGATTTAGCATTTAATGCCTCACAGGCGGTAAGCTGGAAAATGTAGCATCGTCTGACGACTGATCTTCTGGGAAGAAATCCCCTTGCCCCTCGTCTGTCCGGCGCGGCGCAGGTTTTGCGTGCTTGTATGGCGCCAGTTTGTCAGCAGCCATCAAACGCCATGAAGGAGGAGCCTTTGGATCCTGCAAAATGGCCTGCCAATAGATTACGGGCGTAAGCTTGGAATAATCTTCTATCAGCGGCCCTCTGTATTCTTCCTCAACCACCTTCTTCTTTCGGCCAGCACCAGGACGAGCGCCGCCGCGTGCCATTTGACCCTCCTTTGATTTCTTTGATTTTTTTCAAAAACGTTTGAAAATCTGCGCGTGAGACTGGCGCGGTTCAGGTGCCTTCGTCCGGCTAGACTTTTGACTACCCCCCCCCAACCGTATCGAAAACGTGAGGAAATCTGCAGAAAACTGCCATTTTCAGCGGGTGTGACGCGCCGCCATTCGGGCTGCGCGAGCGCGGGCAGTCTTTTTTGTGTGACAGGAGCCGCAAAGCAACTGGATGTTTGCTGGATCCAGCTTCGCGCCGCCATCCTTCAGCTCAATGATGTGATCACCAAACAGACGTGTGTTTGTGCGACCGCAGGCCTGACAGACGGAACCGCGCATTTCAACAAGATGGCGCATGAGCTGTCGCCATTCCCGAGAAAGGTAGAATGGATCAGCCCGTTTGGGTGCGGTATGCGCAATGCGTGTATCGAAAACTGGCGGCCCGACAGTCACGCATTTAAGGCGTGGTGCCATTGTGGTGCTCCGGGCATAAAAAAAAGGCCGCGTAGCCTGTTGGCTGCACGACCCCTGATCATGGTGTCTAAAAAAGTATATTTTGGCGAATTTGGCGAGTAAAAAATGCAGTTAGGTGTAATTTTTTTTCGTGATCTCGGCTACTGCCTTGTAAAACCAGCCTTTTACGGTTTCGTGACGCTTTCCCAAAACACTGCCAATCTGCCTCCAGCTATAGCGATGTTGCCGTGAGAGCGGGTGGATCATCATCCAGAGCAGCACGACGCGGCGGTGACTGACATTGGAAATACCTTGTACCCAGGTGAATGTTTCATCCATGCGGGTAATGGCGGCAGCTGTTGGCATGGGTGGCCGGACTTCACTTTCTGCCGTGAGCGTCAGCAGATCATCCATGTCCATCAGCGTTTCGCCCCAGACTTTGCCCCATCCAGCTGGACGGACACCGTGGGCTGGCAGGCAGGCCAGTGTGTATCCGGCCTCAAACAACCGATCTTCCACGGCCTGTGCCATTTCCTGCCCGCTTATGGGCTTGATGGCTTTCATTTCTAGCGAGGTTCCTGCGGTTCCCATGTGGTTCCCTTCTGGTTCCTTTTATTATTTATATATATCAATAGGTTAGAAAGAAAGGGAACTAAGGAACCAAGGGAACTGCTATTTTTCTCTCACAATGGATTTGAGGCACGGAGAGCGTGCTTCTGTATAGGAGTGAAAAAACAGGTTCCCTATAGGGGTTTTGGTTCCCTTTAGGAAATATAACGAACTAATGGGAACCATCGCGGTTCCGTTGCGGTTCCATGGTTCCTTTACAGCCCATCGTCACCATCATCAGACAAGCCAAGCTCACAACACCTGACCCAGAAGCAACCCTTGTTCTTCTTACCATCCATGGTGATGGTAATCTGATGCCCGCGCGCGTTACGCGGCGGCGGCCTGTAGCTTTCCATTCGCGAAAACTCATAAACGAACTTCTGCCCGGCAAATGGCGTGTCCTTGAACAGCGCAGTCAACATAGCGTTGCGCGGCCAGATCCACAAGCCATCACCTTCACTGCCACGCGGCACATCCTGACCGCTGCGGGGCGTGGGTTCATTCCGTCTGACAACCCTGATACCATAACTTGCCAGAACGGATGCAACGTTTTTACGGGAGAACGCATTTTCCTCTATATCCGGCTTTTCTTCATTCACCGGCACCAGCATGCGCTCTATCAGTGATGAAAGTGACCGCCGATCTGTTGAGCGATCCATTTGCACCTTTTGCGAAAGCAGATGATCTATCATCTGTTGGCTGCCACTTGCGGCTTCCGCCGTTTCTGCCGTGCGGATGTAACCCATAACACTCCTTACAATATGATCTGCTTCCGTTTCTGCTGGCACGGTGTCGTTAGCTAATGTCCACCAACCGGCCAGCAATGACCCCATCTGATCCATTTCACGCGGCTGACAACCGGAACGGCCCACGGCGGCACGGAGGATCACACGCGCCGCACTATAGCGCTGCCATCCTGCCAATGCGCGGCCCCATAGCTTTGACCCGATTTCCTTTGCCCATTCAGCAAATTCCCGATGTTCTGCCGTGTGGTCTGCACCGTTTTTAGGTGCCTGCATTTCCACCAGTGTAAAGCGGCCCAGATGCTGCGCTTCCATATCCGGTGGCCGGATGGATGCCATGATGATGGAACCAGCCACCGCAATCTTGCGGGCGATACCATCCGAACCGCCACGCGCACCTTTTGTGCCTTCGCCACCCGTTGCGGACAACACCAGATCCAGCAGAGCACGGGCAGCACGTTGATCCACACGGTCAGACGCCTCATCCACAAGCATGGGAATGGCACGACCATCCACCATCTGTTCAATACCGGCCTTTGATGCGTCATTCGTAGCGAATTTGAGCGGAATGGCGTTTTGCAGCACACGCAGCAGGGAAGATTTACCGCAACCAGCAGGCCCTGTTAGATGGGGTGGTTGCCGTCCTCCCCGCACGGCATCGCAATGTGCCAGAATGGTCGTTGGAAGAAACGACTGCGCGAAAGGACGGCAGATGAAGGATACAGTGATAGGCGTTGATCTGGCAAAGAACATTTTCCAGGTTCATGGAGCTTCGCGTGCGGGCGAGGTGATGTTTCGCAAAAAGCTGCGTCGTCAGCAGTTTATGCAGTTCATGGCCACGCAGCCGCCTGCTCTGGTCGTTCTTGAAGCGTGCGGGAGCGCGCATTACTGGGCTCGCGAACTGGCAGGAGCTGGTCACGAGGTCAGACTGATCGCTCCGCAGTATGTGAAGCCTTTCGTGAAGCGCCAGAAGAACGATGCTGCTGATGCGGAAGCGATCGTCATTGCGGCCCGGCAGCCGGAAATGCGCTTTGTCGAACCACGCACTGAAGCGCAGCAGGCGCGTGGCGTTCTTTTCCGGGCCCGGCAGCGTCTGGTGCACCAGCGCACGGAACTGGTGAATGCCCTGCGTGCCGTTCTGTATGAATTCGGTCTCGTCGTGCCACAGGGGATTGCGCATATCAGACACATTGAAGCCATGCTGGATGAGGCGGTTCTGCCAGAGGCTGTGAAGCAGGAATGCCTTGATCTGCTGCGACAGATTTCGGAGCAGAGTGTGCGGATTGATGTCAGAACAAAGAAGATCAGGATGCTTGCCCAGGAAAGTGAAAACACCTGCAGATTGCAGAGCATGCCTGGAGTGGGTCCTCTGACCGCTCTTGCGATTGAAGCTTTTGCGCCTGACCTGCAGAGCTTCCGGCGCGGGCGCGACTTTGCTGCGTGGCTGGGGCTGGTGCCCCGTCAGTTCTCATCTGGCGGAAAGGAAAGGCTGGGGAAGATATCAAAAGCCGGGCAGGCTGATATCCGCAGGCTTCTCATCATGGGCGCCATGACCCAGGTGAACTGGGCCAGCCGTAAGGCCCCTGCACCGGGAAGCTGGCTGGCACGGATGCTGGCCCGCAAGCCCCGTATGCTGGTAGCCATTGCGCTGGCCAACAGGATGGCACGAGCCATCTGGGCCATGGCAACAAAACAGGAGGATTATCGGGATCCGGCCCTGTCCCTGGCAGCCTGAGCGATGGCTCGGCTCCCGCGGATGGAACCGGTAGGGGTGTGAGAGGGCGATGACCTGAATGGGCGCATGATCGTTTGATCCGGATCGGAAAAACCAGTGGATTTCTCTGTGCTTTAAAGCACGCCTGTGAGATTTGGATCTGATCCGCTGATCACCATACCGGCCAGTGGCTTCTGAAAGGCCACATCAACAGGCCTTACAGAAGACCGCACACGATCACACGTCAATATTGGTCAGAAAACTCTTGCATAACGGACGGTAACCACAGAAGAAATCCGGCAGGACGCCACGGAATGGCCGCGCCATAATACGCACAGGCCAACATGCCCATAACAATGATATCGCTTCCTTCCAGCCGGAAATCCCACAATTCCCTGACTTGGCGCTGAAATTCCCTCGCATCAATCGCCTCGCACGGCTCTGCTGGACGTGGCTCAGCTGGTGCAGCAGCCCAGATCTGATTGCCAATGCGCGTGCCTGGTAATTCCAGCTTTGAACCCACCAGAACACGGTCGCCACAATGCACCACTGGCATACCTTCTGACGTAGGCCAGATACCCGGACGGCGGATCTGTATGTGATCGCCGAAAAGGCCAGCAGAAAAGCACTCACGCTGAAGGAACTGGCAAGTGTGATTGATATTAAAGTCAACCACAACTTCACGCGCTGTTTCATTGCCTTCTGCATCCTTGTCTTTGACTTTTGCCGTTTTCGGAAATGTTTCTTTCAGCCAGTCGATATTGCCACCGAACAACGCCACCAGATCTGGCCGCCGTGTCATTTGCGATGCCTTGAGCACACGCAGCTGACCAACGCGATCAAGAAAGTAAAAAGACCCGTCCAGATGCCCGATGGTGACAACAGGGCAGGGCTTCTTTTCTTTGGTTTTGGGAGGACGTCCACCATTATCGGCATTCTTGCCACCTTCAATAACTTGGAACTGCCGTTCTGCCGTATTGATGGCCGAACGGATGGCGTCTAGGCCGCTTTCTTCATCTTCCGATAACATCGTTGAAATCCTTGCCTTTTGGCGGCCAAGCCACATCTACCGTGCGCCCTGCTGACAGGTGCGTGTCTATGGCTTTACGCAGGCCTTTTTTGGCCGCCGTGCTTTCGTCCCGATCTGCCAGAATGAGCACGTTGCGTGCTGTATCTGGCAGACGGATCGTTCCGAGATTTGCGAGAGAGATTGCTGCTAGTACCCGCAGATCCGGAAGGGCCATGGCAACGGAAAGGCATGTTTCTATGCCTTCACCAATCGCAATAACCTCATCCGGTGAAACCTGTTTGAGTGTTGTGCCGGCCGCACCTTTGCGCAACCGGATACAGGCGCCACGGAAACTGCCCAGAACTTTCTTGGGAATTTCCAGTTGTGCCTTGGCCCATTGACCACCATGCTGGCCGAGCCACGTCTGATGCACGGCAACGCACCGCCCATTCAGATCTGTGATGGCAGCCAGCATGGCAGGCAATGGAGCTTCTATTTCTGCACAGTAATGCTCTGGCGCAAACCGCAATGCACCGGGAGGCCGATCAAACTTTTCCAGCTTGATGCCGCGTGCCTGCAAATAGAAATCCACAGGCGTGTTCAGGATATTTGGCTGGGCATTCATCCAGATATCCCGCGCACGGCTGACACGCTTTTTAGCGTCTGCTTCTTCTTTTGCCTTAGCCTGTTCAGCTTTTTCACGGATTTCCGCACGGCGCACTTCCACCGTTTCCGTGCTCAATCCCAGCCAGTTGCAGGCCCAGCGATATGCAGCACTCAGATCACGCTTTGTCAGGCAATGCGCGACCAGATCCAGCGGATCACCACCGATATCTTGCGAAAAGTCTTTCCACACACCGGCTTTTGCACCGTACAGATGCACAGCTAGCTTTTTGCCGGGCTCACCTGCTACAGATCCGGCCATCCATTCAGCGCCGGTTTTCTTGCCACCGGGCAGCAGCTCACGCGCCAAAGCCTCCATCTGGCTGGCCAACATGGCGGAAACTTCCGCAGCTTTCAGCTTGCCGCTCATACTGCGTTCCGAACAATAAAGCGCTGCACCGGAAAGCCATAACCCAGCACATTAAGCACTGGCATGACGCCGCGCCGTGCATTCTGGATGTTGGATAAGTGGCCTTTGCTGATACCAAACCGGCGTGCAGCAGCTTCCTGCGTTCCGCAACGCCGGATAAAAGTATTCAGTTTTTCTTGGATTTCGTGGAGTGATGCAAAGCGACCACTGCCGTCCCGCACTGGATAGCGCAGAACTTTGACCAAGCCAAGAGCTTTGCAGACACCATCACTGATAGATTGCATAGCTTCTGCATCACGCACGGACTGTTCTTTCAGCCCATGTTTGCGGGCAAAGGCAGCAAGGCTTTTTTCCGCAGCAATAGCGTTACGCAACCGACCGCAGAAATCATATCCGTCCAGCAGCACCTCAGCCATTGTACTGCCTTGTCTGCCGAATGGCTTTGCGTGGCGCGCACCATGTGAAGCCACTGGACACACGCGACTGCATGGAAAGATCAGGCTGCACGCGTGCGCTTTCACGCAATGCCTGCGCATTGAGAGGACGGCGGCGGAAAAACCGGCATGCAGATTTGGCGTTTTTATGACGCGACATGAGAAGAATTCTCCTGCGCTGCATGCTTTTTCTTTGTAATTCCAAGAAAAGCACGGCGCTTTTTAATGGATATTTCCGAAATACTCAGCTTTCTGGCTTGGCGGCGAATACTGAAACCACACCGGGCATAGTGCCGGATTTTAGGATCAAGCTCCCGCCAGTTAATTGCTTCACGTGCCATCAGGATGCACTTGCTCCATCAGCAACGTTCACCTGTAACGGCTTGCCATCAGCGATGATTTTATGCGCTGTGGCTTCAATATGATGCAGGGACGTACGGGCACGTTGCGCGTATGTGAGTATTTCATGCGCTTCCTGCACATCCACATTGCCATCTGCCATGCTTTCAAAGCCCTTTTGCAGAACCTCACTGGTGGCCTTGGCAAACTTTCCCATATCGTGTGGCAGCAGACCGTTGCCAAACTTGACCGGCACTAGGGCAAAACCTTCTGCCTGAGCCATAACGGAAAGAATAAGCGGCTCTTGCGCCTCTTTATCCAGCTCAACAGCAACATCTACCGGCACCACAGACGCTTTTTCACGGTTGCAGTAATCGGAAAGCTGCGTGATGCCGACACGCACAGCGCGAGATATTGAATCCAGACCACCACAGGCTTTGATGGCCGTACGGGTAGCTGTTTTGATAGCCGCGGTTAGCATCAGGATTTTCTCCTGATGAACTGCCCGACCTCATGGAATACTTGAATCCGCAAACGATCTACCGCATCGCGCACAGCATACGTAGCAGCAACCTGCTGGTCATTTAGTTCACGCAACAGATCAGAGCTGCTGGTAGCGGCATTGATACCGCCACCAGCTTCATCCACAGTGGAGGTTCCCACGACTCCAGCAGAGGATGAATTCTTATGTCCAATATCCCGCAAACGCCGAGCGAGCTTTTGTGGAAGCTGGCATATTTTGTTACTGATGCTATCGGGCAAGCTTCGTGCGAAAGCGAACTTCGCCTTGATCTTGAAGCGACAACCCAGCTTATGCAGCGCATTAAGAAAGTACTGCCGCAAGACAATGAATGGTCCGCCTACCTGACGCCATTCATGATTTGGCGTACAGTTTATAGTGTGCAGCGGCACTTTTTTTATACGGACAGGTATAAAACTGAAGATGATATTATAAAGCTTATAGATGATAGCGTGCTTCATCTGAAAAAAGCATTTAGCTCTACAGATGACAGCGCAGAAAAGTCTACAATTGCTTCTGACAGCTTCCTTAGCAGAGGCTTGCTGACTACTTAAGCGCTCACCCGTTAATACGTAATGTACCGCGCGGTCCGCGATTAAGAGGCCATCGCATAGATCTTCATTAGTCACGTGTGGGCTTTGGAAAATAGTTTCTAAAGCCCATTTGCGTAGGTGTTCTGCTTTGTCCATCCGAAACGATTCCGGCTGACAGGAGACGCCTTTAACGGCATGGTTGGTTTCATGGGAATTAGTCATGCCATAACTCCAGTGGTTTCATTTTTCAGGAAGGTAGAAGTGCAGACACCAATATTGCTGCCAGTGCCTACTTCGTTCATTATCTTTTCGTCAGAAACAAAAAGGAACGAAGTTATGGAAAACGAAAAATTAGACATTCTAAGTAGTATTAGGAAGCTACAAATTGCCAATTCAGATAGAATAAAATAAATTTTATCAAGAATTGATAGTATAGAGGCGCAGGTGAATTGCATACAATATATATTGTATATGATTTTCCCTAGGTTTCCCCGTGAATGTGGCAAAGAAGCAAAAAGTATTCTTGAATATCTATGCAAGACATCTGCCAACGATTCAGAAAAAAGTTCTAAATATAAAGCAATAATTCCAAAAATTGCAGAACTTTGGATAAAACGCTTTGCTGAAATGACACCGCAATCACCTACAGCCTCCGAAACACCAAATATTGAAATAGCAGATAAAATCACTGTTTTAGAACAAACGGTTGAACGTTTGCGTGAAATAGTAAATTCGATATCGAATGATAAAGTTCCGAGAATTTCTATGCGTCGATTAAATAAGGCTCTTGGAGAACATTCTATTCTCACTACCAGTATATCGGAAAAAATAGATGATGATGAAATTTCAGATATCGAAGCAGCTATATATGATGCCCAAACATTTTCTGAAAGAGCAAACCAAGATACCCGGCGAACAAAAAGCGCCATGGAAGTGCATCGTGTTATTTTGGCTAAACTGCTTAAAAATTTGCAGCCCTCAGATGTCTCAAACATTCTGGAAGAAACCAAAGCATATGCAAGTAATTTTCCCGAAGATCCTATAAATCCTGATAAAATTCGAGCAGGCAGTAGACAGCAGGTGGCAGGCATCGGGCTTGATGGCCTTGAATTGCGAGCATTTAACAAAGAACTAGATGCCATCACCTCTCTATTAAAAAGCTGATTTCTAACCAACAGATAAAAGTATGGAGTTGCATCATCATGAGCTGTCATCGTTCTGCAACTCCATCGGTTTCTTCAGGGATAAGTTCCTCCAAAGAAACACCCAGCACTTGCGATACCGCGCGCAGCATCCGCGCTGGAATCAGCGCTTTTCTGCTTATCCACCGGGATATGGTTGGCTCGCTAACTCCCATTTGGGATGCGAGTTGAGCTTGGGTTACCCCACGCTCTTTCAGGATGGCCCTCAAAGACATGTCAAAACTTTATTCTAATGAAACTTTCAGGTCAAGAAAGTTTTCCTTTGAAGGCATCCACCTATTATGTGTGCATAGGCACAATGCTGTTATGAAGGAAAAGCAGCTAACTGAAGATGAGATTGCTAAGAACCGCCACACACTGCGGTTCGTTAAGCCTTGGATGAAGTTACGCGGCCTTACACAAAGGAAGCTTTCTGAGGAACTTGGAATGTCCGAGCCGTCAGTCTCTAAGTGGCTGAATGGTAAGGTAAATATGACATTATCCCAGTTCACTAAGGTAGCTGAGCTTCTAAATACTAACCCTGAAGATCTGCTCTTTGATCCAAAAGAAAAAGATAAAGCTTCAAAATATAAAGAGGCGGCTGAATTGGCAGAAAGCCTAGATCCAGAAGCGTTTCGTGTATGGATAGCTGCAGGGAATGCAATGCGTAAGAAGGAATAACTTTCATCAAATGAAATTTATTATTGACTAAAGGTTTCTTTTGGTGAAAGTTTCCTCTATCGCCACGACGCGATGGAGGAATGAATGACACTTATTGCGGAACTCCGCACGGTATCGGATGCTGCGCTAGAGCGCTCCCGTGCTGCATCGCAGCTGATCACGGCCATTGGCCCGCTGCTAGACCCAACATTACCCACACCAAACGCCATGCAGGCCGCTCGCGTGCAGCGTGCTGCCTTAAAACTGGTGGATACCGCGCTGGAAGAAAGCGGCGCAGATGCCACCCGGTACGTAGGCTTTGGCTTGGCGGCACTGTATTGCGGCCTGCAACCAGATACCTTCCATAGCCTATGTGAGAAAGGCAAAGGCCCGCGCTGCACCATAGTTGAAGGCAATGGCCTGTTTACTGTGGCCGCTCTGGATGAATGGATGGAAAGCATCCGCCAGAAGGAAGGTGCGTGATGGTTGATGCAAGCACCTGCCCAGTAAAATGTCTCGGCAGCCGATGGGAAGATGGGTGGAGATATTATATCTTCCGTGATGTGGTCGGTCAGGAGCGAAAGCTTACTTGGTCGCAAATGACACGGCGGCCTGACATTGTTGCGCTATTTGGCGGCAATATTAGCTGGTTAAAGTCTCATTTTCCGTATCATACAACCGTCATGAAATCACACCCCGATGGCAGTGTAAGCCACCATCGGATCGTATCGGATTTTGTGATTTCAGATGCTGCTAACTGGCTAGCGTCTGAATGCCTTATTCAGGCTTCGGAAAAGCACCTCAAACACACCATTCTTGCAGAGGATCATACCCCATGACCTGCACACAATCCGCCACGTTCCCTGGCATGCGCATTATTCCCGTAGCCCGTGATGTTGTGGTGAAAGACCCATCCGGTAAAGGCCGGCACGCATACCCAACCATTGGCCGTGAAACACGCACGCTGATGTTTGGGAAAACACCCGTCAAACACACGGTAGTTTTTGCTGATGGCCAAACGCTGAACTTTCCACCAGCTTGGATTGTGCCGATTGCGGACACCATGCCGGACGCACCACAGCATGGATCATTGGCGGAGTGCATGGAATGCCCCGATACCAGGCAACACTAACGCGCAACCAGGCAGGCAGATACCAGGGCACGGTAACAGACCAGCGCACAGGCAATCAGATTGAATTCCCTGATTGCAGCAAGGAGCGCAAGGCAGGCCGCTGGATTGTATCGGGGAAAAGCACAACGCCCAGCCTGCCTGAATGGTTTTTGGAAATGCGTTCGATGGGTGATGGCCTGTTTGAAATAACAGCCACAGAGGACAGGAATTTTCTCATCCGGTTTCCTGAATGCGAGCAGGACGAAATAGACGGACAGAGCGGCATCATTGGCTGGGCAGACGATGTGCAGCTGATTGCAGCGCGAAAGGAGAAGGCGGCATGAGCAATACTGTCAAGATCATGAGCGGAGACCTATTCATATCGCAAAACCCAAGGTGTTTTTATACAAGCGCGCAAGTATTACGTCCTGATGATCTTCCAAATTCAAACCAAATAAATATCAGGTTTGAGGTTAAATGGATGAACAGGAAAGGGGAAACTAAATGTTTTTCTGAATACAAGCAAAACATAAAAATGTGGATACTTAAGAATGATGCTAGGCGCTTTCCTAATCAGGAAAGACCAGCAGAGCGCACGCATATTATAGGTTACGTGCCTGATCAACTTCCGTGGAATGACCTTAGTCCACCAATGACCGGATTATACCGGGAACGGTCGCCATTAGGACGAAATGCCGTTGTCCTTGAGAAGGATCACGTTGCGGATGTTGCGCGAAGGGAAGTCCTGATTGCGGATCTTAATTTGAAAAATGCCTGTTTATACGATGAGCTGACAGCGCGTGATGAAGAGATTGCGCGGCTGCAGGCCAAAAATGAACGCTTTTGGGCGGCCCTAGACAGCATTGGAATGGAAATAGACTCCCTGCCATCTGACAATGAATACGGTGCTCGTATATCCGTCCATCAAATGCAGCGGCAAGCGCTTGCCATTGTGAAGGAGGAAATTAAAGCCCTGAAAGGCCTGGAAGCATGAGTCAGACATTACAGGTGCCTGTACGCACAAAAGCCAAACCAATGCTGCCAGATTGGCCGCGCATCATGCGGCGTGAAAAGGCAGCACAGTATCTGGATATTTCACCAGCAATGCTGGATCAGGCCGTGGCAAGCGGCAAGATGCCCAAACCCATACCCATTACCGGCACCATAAAAGGCTGGGTGCGGGATGATCTGGACGCGTGGATAGAAGACAGGCGTACTGCGCCCTTAATTGAGAATGACTGGGATTGATGGCCCGAATTCATCTCAAATATGTGCAGACCACCCTGAAAGAGCGTGAGGTTTACTTCTATTTCCGCAGAAGGGGATATCCACGCATCCGCTTGCCCGGTTATCCGGGTTCAAAAGAATTCATGGCGGCCTATCAGAAAGCCTTGGCGACTGAGCGGGAACAGGTTGGTGCATCCAGAACACTACCGCGCAGCATGAAGGCGCTTGCCATTGCGTGGAGGGCTTCCAGCCAGTTTAAGGGGCTGACTGCGGCATCACAGAAAACCTACAACAGGCTGATAGAGAACTTTCTGGAGCGGCATGGCCATAAAGCAGCCGCCACAGCAGAGCCACGCCATATTCTGGCAATATTGGAAAGCATGAGCGATACGCCTGCCCAGGCGAATGCTCTGCGCAATGTGTTGCGCCAGATGTTTCAGTACGCATTTGAACACGGCTGGCGGCAGGATAATCCGGTTAAGGATATCAAGAAGCTGAAATACCGGAAGAACCCATTCCCCACCTGGTCGGAAGAGGATATTCGGATATTTGAGAACTTCTGGCCTATCGGATCACGCGCACGCCTGGCGTTGGCGCTGTTTCTTTATACCGGCCAGCGGCGGAGCGATGTCATTCGCATGGGACCTGCACGCGTGAAGAACGGCAGCATTGAAGTGGTGCAGATCAAGACGGGCAAATATCTGCTGATACCCATGCACCCGGATCTGGCAGAGGTGCTGGGTGCCCATGAGCACCCAGGCGAGGCATTTCTTATTACCCAGACAGGCCAGCCCTTTGCATCAGGCAATGCGTTTTATAATTGGTTCAAGGAATGCGCTATCAAGGCAGGTGTGCAGGCAAAGCTCGGCCCGCATGGACTGCGCAAGGCAGCAGCTCGGCGCTTGGCAGAAGCTGGATGCACGCCATCAGAAATTCAGGCCATTACCGGCCATAACACGCTTTCAGAAGTGGAGCGTTACACCAGAGAAGCCAATCAAAAATTGCTGGCTGAATCTGCATGGAAAAAGCTGGGAAGCATGAGCACAGAACGGTCTAAAAAAGGCATGAAAAAAGAGGGGGTGTGAAAACTTTGTGAAGAAAGTTTTCACTTTCCACCAAAAAACCCAATAAAAACAAGGGGTTGAACAGGAGGGTGGTGGAGCTGAGGGGAATCGAACCCCTGACCTCCTCATTGCGAACGAGGCGCTCTCCCATCTGAGCTACAGCCCCGCCTGTTCCATAGATTTTTGGGTGTATAGGGCTTACCAATTTGCTGTCAAGCTGTATTGTAGGCGCCCAATGGCAGATATGCGGGCATGCCATAAGGGTGTGCCCGGTTTTTCAGCAAAGCAGGATTTGGCGTTCGTGTTTTTCGTTTTCATGCTGCTGATGCGGCTTCTGGAACTGTATAGCTGGGTGCTTCTGGCAGCCTGTATTTTTGTAAACCTGTATGCCTTTGGCATTCTGGATAGCCGCAACCAGATTGTCTGGAAAATAGGCGTGTTTCTGGAACGCATAACAGAACCCGTGCTGGCCCCCGTGCGGCGTATGCTGCCAATGCCGGGCGGCATGGACTTTAGCCCAATGGTGGTGCTGCTGATTATCCAGTATGTGCTACAGCCGGGGCTGGTCAGCCTGTTTCGTGCGCTGATGTATCATTAAATAACGTGCGGCGGCTGGCGTTGGCCCGGTTTGTTAGAAACGGAGCAACCGCCATGCCGCATCTTTTCCGCACATTGGGCCTGTTTTGCGCCACCATAGCCGCCACACCTGCCTTGGCGCAGGATACGCCGCCCGCTACTTCCGCCCAAATATACACCGGCAGCATGGCCGGTGGCCAAGGCACCCTTAAACTGGTGCAAACGGGGGATGAAACCTTTGCCGAGGTTGCTGTTGTGGGCGATACCTGTGCAGGCTCGGCCGAGGGCGCAGCCACCCGCCACGGCAACACATGGGTGATGGTCACAGACCCCGAATACAACGGCCAATCCTGCCGCATCACCTTCCGCATGGGGCCACATGGCGTGGTCAGCAGCGAGGAGCAGAACTGCGCGCCCTATCACAACGGGGCCTGCGCCTTTACCCACGCGCAACTGGCCCGCACAGCGCAGTAAGGCCGCGCTTTATACGCATGTGGGCACAAAAAAACCGCCGGGCCAATAAGGCTGCGGCGGCTTTTTTACAGCATGGCAGGTCAAAACCCGCCAGCTCACATTAGTGGTGAGAAGAAGACGCGTTCGGGTCTTTTTCAATGTGGGTCAGGCTGTAGCTGCACATCACAATAACCGGAACAATAAAGGCGATAACAGCAGAGCTCATAGCTGCAACGTTCATGCCCAGGAAGTACAACATCAGATCCAGGCCCAGCAGCGCAATGCACAGAAACATGCCCATCCCAAAAACCCCTTATATAGTGTTCCGGCGGTAAAAGGGTTGCCGGGCCGGTGCCATATCCATGCATCTCAAGCCCCGCAGATTCCACCGGAATCATGCCAAATCAAAACAGCGTCACACTTACTCTTTTGCCCCGCGTGGTCAACCGCTATCTGGGCATGGCGTTGTGGCGGGTAATGCTGGTCTGCTTTTGTGCGGGTTGTGGGTGGCTGTGGTGGCCCCAATGTTTAAGGTAGGCTCTTACGCAAATAGGGAAAGAAATTTTTATGTCTGAAAAAACAGAAAACTATACCCACCATCTGCCATCCGCCACGGATATCAGCCGTGAAATGGAGCAGGTGAAGCGGGAATACGATATTGCGCTGAAGGATCGGCCAGAACACGCAAAAGCTTTGGGTGAGCGCCTGCGCAAGCTGGAAGCCCAGTTGCAGGAAGGCGCACGCGGCAAGGCCTGAAGCCCCCATAAAACATATCGGGCGCGGGCATATTCCCGCAGCCCCTATGGTTTTAAACGCCCGGCCCTAGTGCTGGGCGTTGCTGTTTGGGGCTGCTGCCGCAGCGGGTGTTGCCGCTTGCGCCTTGGCCGCCCAAGCGGCTGCCACGGCCTGTGGGCCTGTAAGAGTTTGAGAAACCGGAACAGCCTGTGCAGCCGGTGTGGCCTGCACCGCAGGCGTTGCGGCGGAAGATGGCGTGCCGGCAGAATCCGGCTGCGGGTTGAGAATGCGCTGCGGTTCTGGCGGCTCATAAACCGAATGCAGCGCGCGCCTTTGCGCCTCTACACTGGGCTGATGAAAGGCCGAAACAGGGCCAAACCCGATCAGCCTGTCATGGAACCGGTTGGTGGATGCCACGGGGGAGCGGATGCAGCCTTTTACAACGGTAGAGCACGCGCCATCCGTGCCAATCATGCGGTCATTATCACCACTGTAATGCAGGTCATACACATGGCCATCCACCATGCGTATGGTGGCCACGCAGGTTTTGCCCGCACCGCCAAAGGTGGTTTGTGTCATGTTCACAAATGTCTGGAGCGGAAACAGCGAGGAATCGTTGGTGGAAGGCATGTTGACCGAGCGCACGTACTGATAAATTGTGGTGTGGTCATCTATCTTCTGCGTTTTGTCGGGAATGCCCGCGCAGGCCTGTAAATCCTCATTTGTCATGCCAATTACAGCCAACTGGCCCTTATGGGCGGTGCGGCTATCTATATACCCACACCCCGCCAGCGTGGGCAGAAGTGCTATGGCCGCAAGCCCGCGGGCACGGCGCAGAGTGGAAAGAAAAGAGGCAGAAAAAGGCAGGGAGGGGCAGGGCAGAACGGTCATACTCTTTTTGTCGCAAATGGGTGGGGTGGCGTTCAGGGCGGCGTGTTATGGGCTTCGGCGCGGGCTATATCCAGATACAGTAAAATCAGTAAGGGCAGTGGCCAGATAAAGGGCAGCGGCACATGCCATGCCATGGCAAGGGTGCCACACAGTGCCCCAGCCGCAAACCCCAGCCAGGAAAGCCCCGGCAACAAAGCCGCCCCCGGTGGCGGTGGTTTAACAGTGCTGCCCGGCCAACGCGCCGCCAGTAATGTAGCCAGTGCCGAGGCACATTTGAGCAGGTTGCTGGTGATCACAATGGTTTGGATAGCACTGCCAGAAAAGCGGGCTATCGTTTCCCCCTGCACGGCCATAAGGGCGGGCAGCAGCACAAGGGCCAGCGCACGGTGCCACGGCGTAAGCATGGCAATTTGCGTGGCCCCCAGCAGCACGCCCACACAGGCTATGCCAATGGCCGCCTGCCAGCGCAACCGCGCCAGAGTGGCCAGCATGGCCACCACAAAAAACGTGCCCAAAATACCCAGCAACATAAAGGCATGGGGCCAGATACCCCCAACAAGGGCGGCGGCCAGATGGGTTGTGTTGCCTGTCATGGCGGAGGCAAACAGCCCGCCCAGATACACAAAGCCCAGCGCATCTACATACCCGGCCAGAAGGTCCAGCACTAAAATGCGCCGCGCAGAAACCCGCACGGAGGAAGGAGGAGAAAGCTCAGCCATATTCACCCTTCAGCATACAGCGCCCTTACGTAAAATCCACCCGCTGCCTTTGTGCCCGCTGCGGGGGGTATAGGCCATTCACAGGGGCGTAAGCCTGTATCTGCACAGAAATGGGGGTGGCCGTGGGTGTGGATATCATGCATCTATGCGCAAGTTTATGCGGCATGGCCCGTGCGGCGGGCCTTGCTGGCTGGTGGGGTTTTTCCGTATTCTGCGGCCAGACCAAAGCAAGGAACAAAGTAGATGTTGGGATTCCGTCCTGTTTTTCTGGCGTTGGGGGCCTGCACTGCCCTGTTGGCCGCGCCCCCGGCGGCTTATGCGGCGGAGAAGAACCCTCATTACGGGCTGCAGATTATGAAGATGCGCCCCGGCCCACCGCCCATGACAGCCGCCACAGCCGCCCCCGGCATTTTGGATTACGATGGCATACCCACCGTATTGGGCACAAATGCGGCCAATGTGGGCGGGCTGATGTATTTTTGCTACCACAACAAGCTGATAACAGACACCACGGTGAAAAAGCTGGGGCGCGAGTTGTCTGAACTGCCAGATGTCAGGGCCTCGTCCGATTACGCATGGGGTGGCATTGGCATGCTGCGCCTTGGCCCGGACCAGATGTTTGATACCCGCACCCTGAACCGAGACCAGCGCGAGGCCGTGTGCTCCCGCACAGCCCTTATGGGGCCAGACCTGCTAAAGGCCGCCCGCAATGGTGATGCCGCACCGGGCATAGATAACCAGCGTGCCTCGGATGAAAAACCCAGATGGCCGTCTGAACCCCCGCCGCCTATCCGTGTACCTGTGGCCGCTGCGGCGGCTGTTCCGGCAGGTGTGGCTGCTACGCACCGGGTTTCTGCCCCTGCGCCTGCGGTTTCCGCCCCTGTTGCGCATGTGGCGGCACCACGCCCGGCTGTATCTGCTCCGGCTTATGTGGCCCCACGTGCCGTGGCGGCCACGCCGCATGTGGCAGCGCCTTCTGCCCCCGCGCCGCAGGTTGTTTCTGCACCGCCACCGGCTGTTATGGCCTCCACACCTGCGCCAGCACCCAAGCCGGTGCCCTATACGCCGCTGCCCTCGCAGCAGGCCATTCAGGATGAAGTGGCCCAAAAGGCCGAAGCGCGGGAAGCCGCAGCACAGGCCGAATTTGCCCGTCAGGCCGCTGCGCAGGCAGGGGCGGTGCGGTAATACGCGCCAACCACAGCCCAACATACAGGCAGGCCCGCTGGCAGCAATGCTGGCGGGCTTTTGCGTTGCGGGCCTTGCAGAAAGGGGGGAGCCATGTCTGTTTTGATAGAGCAGTTTAAACAAAGTTTTAAGTACACAGGCCGCCTGTCTGTTTCCGATTATCGGATATGGAGTGCATGGCTGCTGCTTCTATTTATACTTACATATATTGCACATTTATATGCAGTGTATGTGCTTGATAATTATGCAGGCTCTTCCATAAATGCCGTAACTGGCGTGCATGTGTTTTATGCTGCACTTTTACTTGTATATGTGTTTCTCATGTTTGCCATTACATCTGCTTTGGTCAGGCGGCATCATGATCTGGGGCGCAGTGGCTGGTTTTCTGTTTTGTGGTTTGTTCCATATATAGGCGTGGGTTATTGGATTTACCTTTTATGCGCCAAGGGCACGCCAGGCCCCAATGCCTATGGGCCGCCCGTATAGCCAACGCCGCTGTATTCTGCCTTGGCCTACATTCCGCCACTGTTTGCAGGTTAGTGTGGTGGTGTTGAACAAAGCTGCTGCCATATCTATTTGCTATAGAAGTTTGGCAGATGCCTGCCCCAAACCGGCAGGCGCTAGAAAAGACGGATAAAAGAATGCGTAAGATTGTAACCCTTGGCCTAGCAACCCTTATGGCCGCCACCATTGGCACCGCCGCAAACGCCAGCGAACCGGGCGGCTGCCTGAAATACGGCGCAGCCGGTGCTGTGGGTGGCCATGTAGCCAACCATCATGGTGTGCTGGGTGCGGCGGCCGGGTGTGCTGCGGGCATGTATCGCCGTCATGAATACCGTAAGGAAGCCCGCGCCAAGGCTGCGCTGTATGATAAGGAACACCCCGGCGCAAAGGGCACCTATCAGCAGAAAGCCACGGCGTATGATGTGGAACATTCCACCACACCGGGCACCATGCAGCCCAACCAGCAGCAGCCTAACGCTGCCCCGCAGGGTGGTGAAGCCCAGCCAGAAGGCGCACAGCACCTGTAATACGCTGCGTTTTATGCCCGTTATGAGGGCCTGAAACACAAAGCGGCCCCGCTGCCAACACCCCAGATACGGGGCAAGGCGGCGGGGCCGTTTTTTTATGCGCGGGTGTTGGGCTTAGGTGTGGTTGGGGTCTGCGTGGTCTGTCTCACCATTGTAGGGAGATGTCAGCTGCGCACGGGCTTCACCCTTGGGGTAGGCGGCGGTGTGCAGGTTGAGGTACATCTTGCCATCATGCAGGGCTTTTTCCTGCTCTGCGGTTAAAATGGCGGTGCCAGAAAACGGGCTTTTAAAGGGGCCTTTCAGGGTGATCATATGGTCTGCTTCCTGCCCCGGATCTGCCGGGCCATGAAAATGCGCCACCGTAACCGGGCCGCTTAGCCCATCCCACGTAATGGTATAGCGCAGCTCATGCGTGGAAGGAAAAAACACCGCATCCACCTTGCCGGAGGGGTGTGATGTGGCGCTGTGTTCTGCTGTAAAATCACCGCCAAAGCGTTCGCTGCGTTCAGCATGGGCGGTAGAAACCAGCGTGCTCACAGCCGCCGGAGCCACCGTAACGGCAAGCGTGACGCCCAAAGCCACCTTGCAAAACACTTTTTTGCTGGCTGAAATCATACGAAAGCGCCCTTTCAAACATAACAAAGATATCTGTGCGATATGCCTATAACGGCCCGCTTGGGCGCAGGTTCCTGCGCTACCATGCGGGCAAGGGCACGTATCTGCGCCACATGTGGCCACTATAGGGCCGTGCAGCGGGGTGTGTTAGCCCGCTGCCTCTCACGCTCGCGTGATGGGCAAAAGCCCGAACCCGCCATGCGGAAAAGTTAAAACACCTGCCGCAAACGAATGGTTTTGCCGCCAGAGGTTTGCAGCACAAGGTGTGTGCCATCTGTTGTCCAGCCGGTTACGCTGTTCAGCAGCGGGCGGAAGGTGTTGGCAATATCGTTCTGTTTGCCGGGGCAGGCCATCAGCGTGCTAATGCCGCCTGCGGGCATGGGCTTTACGCTGCCCTTTGGCCCAAACACCAGCCCGCCCACATAGCGGTTGCAGCCATCCGAGCCAGAAATCTTGCCCGTATCGTTAATATCCAGCGTGGGGGCAAACATGTCTGCCGCCGGGTTGGGGTTTTCATCCGTGGCGCTGTCATCCGTATCGGGCACAAAATTGCCGCCGCGCAGCCTGCGGCCATCCATGGCGGTTACTACCCAGCGCGTATCGTTCAGGCTGGTGGGGGGCACCAGCACACCGCCGCACCCGTGCAGGGTTTTGGTGGCGGAGGTAAGGGTGACGGTATCTGTAAACACCTGCCCGGTCATGCTATCTGTGCAGGCAGATGCGGTAAGGGCGGCTTTGACGTCCGATGCCTCATAATACCGGGTGCCGTTTTCAGAATAGGCGTGGCGGATCACGCGGGCCATGCGCGGGCCATCCGGTGTTTCAACAGAAAGCGCGCCATCGGCCAGTGTCATGTTCCAGAAGGGCTCGTTCCCGCGTGCTTCATACACCCCTTTGGGGCCGGTGGCGGCCACCGGGGCTTCCTTACCCTCTGGCGTGGTGGTGGTGCGGGGTTCTGCACAGCCAGCCAGCGCCGCGCCCGCAGCGCACAGCGCAAAAAGGCCGGGGCGGAAAAAAGGGGCGGAAAAGCGCATGGCCGGGTGTCCTTCTACTTCAGTTGCCCCTTGGCAGCACAGGCACGCCGGGCGGTGGAAAATGCGTGCCTGTATCTGTGCCGCATAATGCCAGAACTGTTAAGGGGCATGTATGCCACGTGCGGGCCAGTGCCGGGCGTTTTAGGGGGACGCTGGAGCAGCCGTTGGGGTTGAGAATCATTTGACACGAAAACGAGATAAAATATATTTAACAAAGTCGTTTTACAAATAATTGCTGCAAGAGTTCCCCTTCATGTCTTCTAAAAGTAAGATCCCTAATTCAGGATACAATATCCTTAACTTTGCCCAAATAGACGCATCTGGAAATGTATCTAACATTCAGAATAGTGTTAAAGTAACTTTTGATGGTTCTACTGATTTTATTATTAATGGCCAAACCTATACATATGATTATACTTGGGGGGCGCGCGGTTCGCAGCAGGTCATACTTGGTGATGGAAGCGGCGGTTATTATTTATTAACAGATGCAGATATTGATATATCAAAGTATACATATTTAAATAATTCAATGGGCGGCTCTTCTTCGAATTATTGGCAGGTAAATGGATCGAACGGGGAAAGCACAGACCTTACTTTCAAGGACCGTCATTTTGATCCGTGCTTTCTTGCAGGTACAGAAATCTCGGTAAATGGCGTCACCCGCAAGGTTGAAGATCTGGCGGTGGGTGACCGGATTGACGTGCTTGTAAACGGCAAAACAGAGCAGAAAACCGTAACATGGGTTGGCAAATCAACCAGCGTTGCAGCACCTTTTCTGCCCCTCGATATGGCAGGGTACCCGGTGCGCATTCTTAAGGATGCGCTGGCAGAGGGCGTGCCTTTCAAGGATATGCTTATTACGCCAGAGCACTGCCTGTATCTGAACGGCTGCTTTGTGCCGGCCCGGATGCTCGTAAACGGTCAGTCCATCTTTTATGATCAGTCCTTCACATCTTACGATTATTACCACGTTGAAACTGAAGATCACGCCATCATCACCGCAGATGGTGTGCTGACGGAAAGCTATCTGGATACCGGCAACCGCCGCAGCTTCCGCCAGAGTGGTGATGTGGTTGCCATGCCCCGCAGCCGCAATCTGACATGGGATGATGCCGCAGCCCCCCTGAATGTTTCCCGCGCTTTTGTTGAGCCCTTGTTCCAGCAGTTTCGCGCACGTGCACAAGGCATGGGCCTGCCGCAGCGCACAGAGGCACCGGTTGTAACACATAAGAGCAACCTGCATCTGACAGCAGGCAATGGCCGGGTAATGCGCCCACTGCGCACAGAAAAAAATTACGCGCTGTTTATGATCCCCGCTGGTATTGAAACGGTTTATATCCAATCCAACACCAGCCGCCGGAATGAGGCGATAGGGCCGTTTGTGGATGACCGCCGCACTCTGGGCGTTCTGGTGGGCAATGCCACCATATGCGAGGGCAACACAACGCGCACTCTCACATCCTATCTGCAGGATGAAGATCTGGCAGGGTGGAACAATGTGGAGTTTTACCCCATGCGCTGGACAGCGGGAAATGCCTGCCTGCCGCTGGGCCACAGAAAACCGGGCACGATAGCGCTGCTCGCGCTCCAGATTCTGGAAGCCGGCCCTTATATTGTGAGCACTGTAGAGCCAGAAGAAACCGCGCTGCGGGCCTGATGGTATCACCCTGCTCCATATTCTGGGGCAGGGTTTTTTATAGCGTATTCTCTTTTAGCCTTTGCTTGCCCGTGCGCTCAAAACTGGGGTGTTTCTCCCTTAAGCGCACGCTCTGCTTTAAAAACAGGCAGAAAACCCCCATATCACACCGCAGCAGCAAGCCGCACACAGGCTAAGTGCAGCCGTGCACGCGCCCCGGTTGCATGCACCTGCACAGTATGGGAGGAGGAGGGCAGAGCTTACCAAAGCATGCCCCATGCCCAGCCCAGCGGATACACCCCAAGAAGCTGCCGCGCAGGAATGGCGCACAGAGCGTAAAGATGCAGAATAGAGAAGCATGAAAATACAGGGTTACAACTTTTTTTGCGATATGCCGGATGATGCGCGCTACCTGCGCCGCGCCCAGCCGGATGAGCGGTTTATTGAAGAAAACATGATCTTCATTCTGCCAGACAGGCTGCGCAAGTTCCGGCGCAATTTGTGGCATGTGCGGCGCAACCCCGGCCCGGTGCATATTTATGTGCCGCTGTTTAGGGTGGAAACTTTGTTGGAGAGTGACCCCCTGCCGCCAGAATACGGCCCCCCGCAGGATGTGTTTCCGTTTTACACCCACACCACCCGCAGGCGCGGCCGCGCGCTGGATTACTACGTGCTGTTTATCTTTAGGGATAAGGAATCCTACGTGCGGTGTAACGCCGCCTTGCCCGTGCCATAACGGTGTAGGGGGCAACCCATTGCAGCATGTGCTGCGCATAGTTACACAACAGGAGTTTCAGGCATGGCCCAGCAGCGTTTTTTAAAAGTGCATTTTGCGCGGGCAGGGCTTTTGGCGGCCTGTTGTGCTGTGGCCGCCCTGCTGCATGGCCCGGCACAGGCCGCCACCAAAGCGCCGGATGCAGATACAACACTGCTTGATACGCTGCATGATAAAGGCCCCGTTGGCCCCACGCAGGCAGGTATTCCGCAGATAGACCGTAAAAGCGGGGTGATTGAGCATTGGGGCTGGCAGTGCAATTTTAACAGCACCACCAACAGGCCGTTTGTGTGTGGCGTGCAGCAGAACTTTCAGTTGAACGATGTTCAGCACCACGTTGTCAGCACTATTGGCAGCATGCAAATTGCGCGCGCCGTGCCACCCAACAGCCCAGCCCGGCTTGCTGATGCGCCATACAAAATTATCCTGCGGGTGCCGCTTGGCCTTTCCTTAAACAAACACTCTTTTCTGGGGGTGGATAACGCGCCCCCCGTGCCGCTGGAATGGCAATATTGCGATAATAAAGGCTGCGTGGGCCTGGCTGCCTTTACGCAGGAGCTAATGGACGCCCTGCGCCGGGGCAGCATTGGCCACCTGATGCTGGCCAAGCGTGATGCCGGCGTGCTGACCATAAACTTCCCGCTTGGCGGGCTGGCCCCGGCGTTGGATGCAGCAGATGGTTGGGCCAGCAAGAATGGCGGGGTGTCTCCTTAACGCCACAGTTGCAACTGCAATCTGTTCTCATGCGCAAATTTTAGAGAGCAGCCTTTCCGTGTTTTTCCCATAGGGCGGAGGGGCTGCATGTGCCCTTTTGCAAGCAATAAAGCCTGCCCAGAAAAGCCGTTTTTCAGCCCTTGTGGGGCGCTGTGTTGCGGGTGAGATATCTTGCCAAAGCCCCTGAATATTAAAAGATAGTTTATAAAACATCCGCCCATATTTTGGGGCTAAATACAGGCTGCGCGTGCACCTGTTTTGCATGGCATGAGCTGCGCATTTACGGCCCCCAAAACCACCCCCAAACCCGCTATATAACGGCAGAAAACCGCAGAAATCTGGCTATCATTTGGTCTTGCAAATGATTCTCAACGTTGGTAACTGCCCACACCTCAGATCAGCAGGAACCATGGGGTAAAAACCGGTATGCACCGCAACAAGGTTATTTTTTGTGCGCTTCCCCTTACATTTTTCATAAGCGGTAAGGTTCTTGCAGCAACCCGGACATCCACATCCGGGCAGCCTCAGCAGGTGGGGGCAACGGCAGCAAAACAGGGTAAGGTCGCCAATAAGGCGCCAACATCCGCCGTGCATGTTGAAGGGGTGGAGGTGCGCGCGCACAGGGCGTCCACCATGGCGTCTTCCGCCACCAAATCCAACACACCGCTGATTGAAACAGCGCAGTCTGTAACAGTAATTACGCGCGATGAAATGGATGTGCGCGGTGTGCTCAGCCTTAATCAGGCCATCCGCTACGCGGCGGGCATTACGTCAGACCTGCGTGGCGGGGGCGTGGGCACGCGGTATGATCAGTTCATGCTGCGCGGCTTTACCGTACCCACCTTTCTGGATGGGCTGAAGGTGCAAAGCAGCCCCACCGGGTACGCCACAGCGCAAACAGATACATCGCGCCTAGATAGGGTGGAGGTGTTAAAAGGCCCGGCATCTGCCCTGTATGGGCAATCCAGCCCCGGCGGGCTTGTGGCCCTTTCCAGCAAACTGCCGATAGATAAACAGTTTTACGGAGATATCACCACCACGGGCGGCAGTTTTGATCTGTACCGTGTGGATGCCGATGTAGGCGGTTACGCCACCAAGGATGGCTCCGTGCAGTATCGGCTGTACGGCACGGTGAATGGCCAGCACAGCCAGCTTGCGCGTACGGGCAGCCGCCGTTTTTCCATAAGCCCTGCCTTTACCTTTGGCGCCAAAGGCCCCACCACGCTCACCCTGCTGGGCAATTATCAGTATGACCCCGAAAACGGCACCTATGGTGGCGTGCCGCTTGTGGGCTCCCTCAAACGTGCCTCATACGGTTACCTGCCGCGTAACTTTTATGATGGTGACGTGCCTTTTGAAAAGTTCAACCGTAGGCAAGGTGGCATCACCTATATCCTGAACCACAAGTTTAATGATGACTGGAGCTTTAGCACCCGCGGCCGGTATGATGATATCAAAACCATCTATCGCAGCGTGTATGATGGCGGCTATTACGATACAGACCCCACAATGCTGGCCCGCTCTGCCTTTGGCACCAACGAGCACACGCATAATCTGGCGTTTGATAGCCAGTTCAAGGGCCATGTGCGCACCGGGCCTGTAACGCATGACATGATGTTCGGGTTTGATTACATGCAGCAAAGCGCATCAGAAGTGGGCTATTATGCCTCTGCGCCCTCTCTGAACGTGCTGCACCCCGATTACCACATGACCATGCCCAACATGAGCAGCCCGTATATGAGTTACCAGACGGATTCACACCAGATTGGCATGTACGCGCAGGATGAACTACGCTGGAAAGGCCTGATTGTAACAGGAAGTTTGCGGAATGACTGGTATAGATCCCACCAGATGAACTATATCAGCCACACCGGCACCAGTGAAAGCCCGCGCCAGATTACGTGGCGTGCATCTGGCCTGTATCATTTTGATTTCGGGCTTGCGCCTTACATCAGCTATTCTACATCCTTCCAGCCGCAATCTGGCATTGTGTCCAACAATGGGGGGCAGAGCTTCCGGCAGGCAGATCCCTCCTTGGGCAAACAGCTTGAAGGCGGCGTGAAGTATCAGTTCCCCGGCACATCCGTGCTGCTTACGGCTGCGGGCTTCCATATTGAGCAAACCAACGTGCTGGTGGCTGTGGGGAATCTGGGCTACAATACGCAAAGTGGCAAGGTGCATTCAGATGGTTTTGAATTTGAAGCCCATGCCCAGCCGTATAAAAACCTGATGATTACCGCAGCCGTAAGCGTGCAGAAGGTAAAGGATGATTCCACCGGCAAGCCGCTTATGCAGTCTGGCAAGGGCAATGCTTCCTTGTTTGCCTATTACACCATGCCCAAGGGGGTGATGAAGGGTTTTGGCTTTGGCGGCGGCCTGCGTTACTCCGCCCCAAGTTATGGGGGGCAGGCCTCCTACGGCAGCGTGCATGTGCCACAATACACGGTGTTTGATGGCTCCATCGGGTATGATCTGTCCAACCTTTCTCCCTCCCTGCGTGGGTGGAGCGTGGCGGCCAGCGTGCGCAACCTGTTTGATAAAAAGTATATCGGCAACTGCATGGCCTATGCCTCTTACGGGCAGGAATGGTGCTATTATGGAGAGCGCCGAAATGCCCAGGGCAGCATTGGCTTTAAGTGGTAAGCCATACGCTTTGTAAAACAGGCCAAAATGCCTGATACATTTTAAAAACCCCGCCCACCGTAAACCAGTGGGCGGGGTTGTTTTTTACCGTGTGCGCGGGGCCTTGCCCGGTTGCGCCGCTTTTACAGGCGGCAGCGCATTGGGGGCGGGAAACACCATTTGCGCCAAGCGGTTTTCATCCGCCGGTAGGGGTGTGTGCCCCGGTTCCGTGCCGTTTTCACGCAGCAGAAACGCCATTACATCTATGTTGTCCTGCGGGGGCAGGGTGCCCGGCGCCATCAGCGGCATGGCGTGGGTGATGTAAGCGTACAGCTTGTTCAGCGGTGTGTTGGCCCAGCGTGCCACAAACAGCCCACGCAGGGGCGGCATATCATGCGCGCCTTCCAGCGCTGCACCGTGGCACATGGCGCAGGTGCCTGCGTAAAGCTGCGCCCCGTGGTCTGCCTGCTCTGCGGTAAAGCTGGGTGCTGTGGGGGCGGGTGGCGTTGCAGAGGCATGGCGCGGGGCGGCAAGGGCTGCGTGTGTGGTGGCCACAAGCCCGGTTACGGCCAACAGTGCTGCGCAAAACCCTTTGGCCTTTTGGGCCTGTTTTGCAAAAATGGGGTGCTGTGCCATGCCGTTATCCTCTGCGGGGCCGAAAGCGGGAGAACAGATCTTCAAACACGGCCACGGCCTGTTCGGCCTCCGCGCGGTTGGGCTGTTCCATACTGTTGCCCACGCCTTCCAGTTCCCCCAACCCGGAAAGGTTGACACCCTGCACCATCAGCCCATCGGATTTGGAAAGCATGGCTGCACCCTTGTAACGCACGCCATAATTGGCCGCCGGTTGTGGCGGCAGCCACGCCGTTTGCCCGCGCACGGGAATAAGAGATTTATCACCCCACAAATCTCGCGCCGCATAGCCGGTGCAGTTAAACACCACACGTTCGGGCAGGTCTGCCAGTTCTGATGGGCTATGGAACTCGCGTATCTCAATCCGCCCGCCAGCCTGATAGAAGTCAGAAAGCAGGGCGTGGCCGAACGCGCCAAAATTGTAGATCATAATGGGCTTGCGCCGCGCATACGCTACGGGGAAGGGATTATCCGCCCCGGCCAGAAGCTCGGCTGCAGGAATAATATCCTTTATCCTGTCTGCATATTTGGCAAACTCGGCCTCGCTTTGCGGCATGCCGGTAGAGGCATAGGAACCCTTGCTAATGTCGGGCGTAGGTTCAGTATGGTCGGCCTCATCCGGTGGGGTGTCGGAGAGAATGTAATTGTCTCTAAAATCCACCGGGTTGCCGGGCAGGCCCAGATATTCCCGATAGGTTTGCCACGAATACCGGGCCATGCGCTCCCACGTGGCGGCAAAATCTGGCGTGGCGGCGGTTATCAGCGCAATGCGTGAATCCGGGGTCCAGCTGCCATTGGCCCGAACAGAGCGCGTATGCGGCAGCATGTCCCGCGCATAAATGGTTACGTTCATGCCCGCGCGCTGGGCGGTTAGGGCGGTGGTAAGGCCAATAATGCCGCAGCCAATAACGGCCACGCGTTTTTCCATCAGCGGGGCGGCGCGTTCCACCGCCATGGTGGCAGACCCCCATGAAAGAGACCACCCGCTGCCGCCGTGCCCATAATTGTGCACCACAATTTTATCTGCCACCGGCTCTATTTCCAGCCGAGGGCCAGCGGGGCGGAAGGGGCGCAGGCACACCTTAATGTCCATTATCTGGTCTGCATGTACGCGGGCGGGCGTTAGGGCTGGCACGGTGCCGGGCAGCGCGGTGCGGCCCATGGCCTGTGCGGCCTCTGGCACGCTGGCCCAGCTTTTGCGCCCGGCGGCCAATGCGCCGGCAGCCAGAGAAGCGGCAAAAAGGTTTCTGCGTTTCAAAAGGTCTGTCCTCTATACGGTTTCTGTTTTGTCGCGCAGCGTGGCGAAGGGGCAACATAGCAGGGCAAGGATGTTTCCAAAACCCACATATCAGCCAGTGCGGGTGTGCTCTGCCGCCAGCTCGGCCAGTGTTTGGGGGTCATCATGCGCAATGTCATCCGCCAATGCGTGCAGGGTGGCGGTGCACTCCAGCACAGCCAGCGGGCCAGTGCGGAAGTAAAGCTGCGCCACAAGCGGGGCAATCTGCCCGGCGCAGTTTTGCAAAACTGTCACAATCTGGCGCACGGTGGCGGTATCCTGCGCAAGCTGGCGGGCCATATAGGCGCGCGTGCCGGGCAAAGGCGGCCAGTCCTGCGTGTTGGGCAAGGGGCGCTTGCGGGGGGCGGAAGGCGCTGGCGGTGTGGGCATCATCGGCTTTCGTGCAAGGTGGGGTTTCTTGCACGCTTAGCTGTCAGGTTGTGAGACGTCATTGGCGTAATCAAGGATTTCGTCGACCTGTTTCATGATGTCACGACCAGCCGGTTTGATATAGTCTTGATTACGTGACGCGGGATGTTTTTCAAGCCATGAGATGATGCATTGGGCGGGAGCGATGCCGCCCAGAACACGCTGCGGGCGATGATTGTAGGCGAAACAGAAGCCTCTGAGCAGAATTTCCAGATCTTCATGGTT
The DNA here is from genome assembly GCF_040208445.1 of Acetobacter sp. A11-2. NCBI lineage: Bacteria > Pseudomonadati > Pseudomonadota > Alphaproteobacteria > Acetobacterales > Acetobacteraceae > Acetobacter > Acetobacter sp. A11-2. The sequence goes on along the minus strand of NZ_CP157843.1, from coordinate 2,301,980 downwards.
TGAGACACAGACCTGCAGTACTTCTGTAGCGACACGGCCATTGAAGCGTTCCACCATTCCATTGGTCTGAGGGGAGTAAGCCTTGGTCCGGCGTCGGTCGATTCCCATGTCATGACAGGCTTTTTCGAAGGCGTCCGCTGTAAAGCAGGAGCCACGATCGGTCAGGATATGGGTGATCCGGAAAGGAAAGGCCGATTTGACGGCATTGAGGAAATCAACGGAATTATCCGCATTTTCCGCGTCATAAACAGCCAGGTGCACTGAACGGGAACAGCGATCGATGGCGACATACAGAAAACGTTTCCGCCGGTCCCCATCTGCTGTCTGTAATTTTGGCAGATGTTTCACATCGATATGGACATAACCGGGATCGTAATCGCGGAACTTTCCCTGTCCCCGAACTGGTCCGGCCTTTGGAACAGGAGGCAGCCTGTTCAATCCGGCGTCTTTCAGTATCCGCCAGATATTGTCCCGGTTCAGATGCGGCAGGAAATGCCGTAAGACAAAGGTCAGATCATCCAGACCAAAACCGGTAGAACGCCGAAGCTGACAGACAATGGCGCGCTCCTCCTCCGAGGCTTTCCAGGCCAGCCTCCAGGGACGGCTGCTGCGGTCCTGACAGGCGTCCGAACCACGCCTGCGCCACTTGCGGACTGTTTCATCGCTGATCCCGTAGCGTCTGGCGAGCACGGATGTCGGTTCTGACGAACGAGCTATCTCAGCCCGGACAGCCGGTGTCGTGCGTGCCTGTGGGTGGATCTGAAGCATCATTCGGTCTCCCTGCAAACGGAAGAAAACAACGAAGCATAACGCGGTATCGCCCACGCTACATCATCCCAATGACGTCTCACAACCTGACACCTAGCACTACAGTTGCATTTTGTGTCGTGAGTGAGCGCGGATAGCACTGGCCTGATGCGTTCGTCGAAAGACGGACCATCTGAGGATGTGAGAGACGGGGAGTCTGCGTTGTGCAAGTTTTACGACGAGGCGCCTGATCTCCTGAATGGACCAGCGGACAAGGACTGTCGTGTTCTGAGTTGTGTTTTTTTCGGTTTCAGTGAGTTTGCCTGGTAACGGACACTGGCCATGACGGCATAGGCCAGCATGACCAGAGAGACATGCCGATGCCAACCATGCCAGGAGCGGGTCTCGTTATGATCAAGACCAAATTCGTTTTTGGCCGTCTCGAACCCTTCTTCGATCCTCCAGCGCGTCCCTTCAACGTTCACCAGTTCCTGCGTGGTTGTCCCTTTCGGGCTCCAGGTCGTAAAATAGGCAAGGTCCCCGTCAGCGATGTTTCGGCGGATCAACAGGCCACGTGTCCATGGTCCGGCTATAGGGCAGTCAAATTCTTCAGCATCCAGATCAGCAAGCGGAAGATACGCCCAGTCATAAAGTCGCTCACCTTTTGTGCCGTGCCCCGCTGACAGACGACGCCAGGCCTGGTCTGGCAGTCCTGCTGCAATATCTTTCGCCTCTCCGGCAATCAGCGGTTCCGTTGCCCATGATCCGAACCAGTGATTGCCCTTGACCCCAAGCACATATCCAATTCCTGCCCGGCGAAGCGTGCGTTCTACGTCGCCCACGCCATACACGCTGTCTGCTGCAACCCAGCGGAACGGCACACCGGCCTCAATACTTCGCTCAATCATCATCGAGGCTAACGCCGGTTTGGTTGCAAACACCACGTCATCGGGAACGTGGGCCCGCTTCAGACGCTCAGGCTTTGATGTCCAGTCTTTCGGGAGATACAGGGCGCGGTCAATAAAGGCATGCCCCCGTTCCGAAACATAAGCGCCAAACACACCAATCTGGCAGTTCGTGATCTTGCCGGCAGATCCCGTATACTGCCGCCCCACACCGCAGGACGCCTGACCCTTCTTCAGAAAACCGGTCTCATCAATGACCAGCACGCCCTCTTCAGTGCCCAGATGCTCAATCACATAATCCCTGACGACGTCACGAAGGGCATCGGCATCCCAGTGCCCGCGTCCCAGAAGCGCCTGCTGCCGCCATGGACCAGGATCTCCTGCGGCTTCCGCTCGCATCCATCCCGTCTTGCGTGGTTCATTGCCAATCAAAACATCAAGAAAAGCACAGGCCGAATCTACGACACGTTTTTGCGTGAACAGCGGCGCCATCCGATCCTTGGCGGACCGAAGCGAGCGCGCCCATAATTCCAGCGTCTCTTCAACAGACGTACCGCCACTCATCATATCCTGAATCATGGTTACCCATAGATTCAGAACTCAACACAAAATGCAACTGTAGTGCTAGCTGTCAGGTTGTGAGACGTCATTGGGATGATGTAGCGTGGGCGATACCGCGTTATGCTTCGTTGTTTTCTTCCGTTTGCAGGGAGACCGAATGATGCTTCAGATCCACCCACAGGCACGCACGACACCGGCTGTCCGGGCTGAGATAGCTCGTTCGTCAGAACCGACATCCGTGCTCGCCAGACGCTACGGGATCAGCGATGAAACAGTCCGCAAGTGGCGCAGGCGTGGTTCGGACGCCTGTCAGGACCGCAGCAGCCGTCCCTGGAGGCTGGCCTGGAAAGCCTCGGAGGAGGAGCGCGCCATTGTCTGTCAGCTTCGGCGTTCTACCGGTTTTGGTCTGGATGATCTGACCTTTGTCTTACGGCATTTCCTGCCGCATCTGAACCGGGACAATATCTGGCGGATACTGAAAGACGCCGGATTGAACAGGCTGCCTCCTGTTCCAAAGGCCGGACCAGTTCGGGGACAGGGAAAGTTCCGCGATTACGATCCCGGTTATGTCCATATCGATGTGAAACATCTGCCAAAATTACAGACAGCAGATGGGGACCGGCGGAAACGTTTTCTGTATGTCGCCATCGATCGCTGTTCCCGTTCAGTGCACCTGGCTGTTTATGACGCGGAAAATGCGGATAATTCCGTTGATTTCCTCAATGCCGTCAAATCGGCCTTTCCTTTCCGGATCACCCATATCCTGACCGATCGTGGCTCCTGCTTTACAGCGGACGCCTTCGAAAAAGCCTGTCATGACATGGGAATCGACCGACGCCGGACCAAGGCTTACTCCCCTCAGACCAATGGAATGGTGGAACGCTTCAATGGCCGTGTCGCTACAGAAGTACTGCAGGTCTGTGTCTCAAACCATGAAGATCTGGAAATTCTGCTCAGAGGCTTCTGTTTCGCCTACAATCATCGCCCGCAGCGTGTTCTGGGCGGCATCGCTCCCGCCCAATGCATCATCTCATGGCTTGAAAAACATCCCGCGTCACGTAATCAAGACTATATCAAACCGGCTGGTCGTGACATCATGAAACAGGTCGACGAAATCCTTGATTACGCCAATGACGTCTCACAACCTGACAGCTAGTAAGGTGAACCAGAAACTAGGGTTCATCAGGAGTGCGGCAAATGAGTCGATCAGAGTTGTCTCACCCGAGTTCACAAGGCAAGGGCCTGCGTGTGGCTGTTGCCTTGGGTGTATCTGTTGGGTTGGGTGTTACAGAAAGCAAAGCGCAGGCAGAAGATGCGGCGCAACCACCTCAGCCTTCCTCATCCGATACATCTATTAAACTTTCCGCAGTGCGGGTGGGAGGACATGCTGAATCTAAAAATGAATCTTATGAGGCAGGGAATACCAACAGTAAGATACTGAATATTTCACGTATGCCTGCTTCCGTGCGTGATACCCCTCAAACCATTAATGTCGTGCCACAGGAGCTTATGAAGCAGCAGCGTGCTTTCACGCTGGATCAGGCGCTGAGCAATGTTCCGGGCATTACGCTTTCAACAGGGGAGGGAGCTGGGGGCCTGAATGGTGATCAGTTTCGTATCCGTGGCCTGCAGGCCAGGCAGGATATTTATACCGATGGCCTGCGTGATTTTGGCACATATACCCGAGATGTTTTCAACACGGAAAGCGTTGAAGTTATTAAGGGGCCATCAGGCGAATATTTTGGTGCAGGCAATGTTGGTGGGGTTATCAACCAAAGCCAGAAGCATGCACATGCGGGTAACAGTTACAGTTATGACCAGTCCTTTGGAAGTGGACCGCTCTTCCGTGGGGTAGGTGATATTAACTATCAGATCAATGATGATATGGCCATTCGTATCAACGGAATGTTCAATAAACAGGATGTCGTTGATCGTAATAATGTAACCTCAAATAGGTACGGTGCTGCGGTTGATTTTGGCGTTGGCTTGCGTAGCAAAACATCCTGGCATTTAACGTGGCAGTGGCTAAACAGTGATAGCAAGCCCGATTACGGTGTGAGCATGATCCAGGTGAATGGGATTTACCGTCCTATTACAGAATATGGTCTGTCTCGAAACACCAGCTATACACGTAATTTCGATTTTGACCGTTCCAACATTCATTCTTTGACATCCTCTCTTAAATCCGAGATTTCGCGCTGGTTTACGCTCACGAATGATACGCGTTTAAGCCTGTATAATCGTGATTATACTGCTACAACGCCTGCTGCATGTTCCGGTGCTTGCGCAACAGCATTTCTGGCAGGTGGTAATTATGCATTGCCTTATGGTGCCGGTGGTGGCGCTGCTTACCGTCAGGAAGGCTGGGGTGTGCAAAACATCCTAATGGGACGTTCACAGTTTAAAACCGGCTTTGTGCATCACGACATTAAAGCTGGTGTAGATGTAAACTATGCGAGTGATTCCCGTTGGCCTGGTAGTTTTACCAACCGAGTGAATAATCAGACCATTCGTAATCCACAATATTCTTATTCTGGCACGTCAGTTAGTTTTCCATCTTCTGGATATGGGAATGCAAATGCCAGAGATGTTGGCTTGTTCTTTTCTGATCGTATTCAGTTAACCAAGCAGCTTTCTCTTTTTGGAACTGGCCGTTGGGATTCTTTCAGTAGCACATATTACGCGCGCTCCAAGGCTGCGCAGGGGCGTGCAGAGCAGAAATCTGATCGCTGGAGTCCATCTGCCAGCATTATGTATTCTCCTTTAAAAAATGCCTCTTTCTACTTTACGTTTGCACGATCCTATAAGCCAGTGGGAACCGATGTGTCCTCTCTGGTTACAATCAAGCCACAAGCAGGGGATGTTGCGCAGAAAGGTGTAAACCTTTCACCCCAGCGGAGTGATTTGTTTGAGTTTGGTAGTAAGGCGGATTTTCTACATAAACGGCTGGGAACAACCGTTTCTTTCTTCCAGATCAGTGAAAATAATTCTCGTTACTATGATGTAAACGGTGATATGGAAACAGGGTTTGCAGATTCAGGAAGCGGCCGACGCATCCGTGGTGTGGAATTAAGCGCCAATGGCAAGCTTACACGAGATTGGCAGGTGTTTGCATCTTATTCCTATATGGATGGGCGTGTAACCCATAGTAGCACCGGAGATAACGGGAAAACTGCTCCACAGGTCCCACATAATACAATGTCTGTTTGGAGCTCGTATGATCTTTCCAGACAATTGCTGAATCCTGAATGGGGCACGTTAAAAATTGGTGGTGGCGTACAATATTCATCTGGTTATTGGGCAGGCCCCGATACGGCTAATACGGCACGTATCCCTAATACGTTCCTACTGAATGGGATGTTGTCTTGGGATTACAAGCATTATCGTGTGTCGTTTAATGCCAACAACATCACAAATAAGTTGAATTATGCTTCTTCATTCTCTGGTTCACGCGTTGTTCCTGCATCTGGCCGGTACTTTATAGGAAACATTGGTGTGACATTCTAATAATATCAGAAAATATAAAAAACTTATGATGCATGCTTTGTTTTTGTGGTGCAAATTATGAAACCAGTTACAGGTGTTAGTACGCTTGATAAAGATTTCCCGGAAGACAAAGCATGTCATTCTGTCTCCACAGTGAATGTACAACTCATGCTTGGGCAGATTTATCTGAATAATGGTAAATTTTCAGATGCATTTAGTATGTTTGAAGTTGCAGCCCGATCGGGGGATCCTCGTGCGTTAAACATGCTTGGGCGTGCGTATGAGCGCGGTTGGGGTATTCCGTGTAATGCATCTGCTGCTGCAATGTATTTCTCTCATGCTGCGAGCATGGGAGAAGGGTGGGCCATGTTTAATCTGGCAGACCTTTATTTGGCAGGTAAGGGCGTAAAAAAGGATCCGCAAACGGCATATAATTTGTATGTTATGTCTGCACAGCATGGCGTTTCTAAAGCGTTTAACATGCTTGGTCTTATTATTGAGGATGGGCTTATTCCTGAAATTGATCGTGGAAAATCCATTGATTTTTTTAGAGCAGCCATAAATTCTGGAGATTGTTGGGGCTATTTAAATATGGCGCGTTACCACCTGTTGTATGGAGAGAGGGATGCCGCCTTGATGTGCCTTGAAGGGGCTCTTGATCTTGGGTTTGAGGATGTTTTTCAGGCAATAGAAAAACTATTTTACGGTGTGGAAGATGCGCGTTTTTGCAAAATCGTAGAAAGAGCAAAAGAGCGCTTCTGTCATTCTTGTAAGAGTGCTTAGAATGAGCACTAGGTTTGAATATTATTCTTGTTTTGGCAGGGTATGTTTTCCATGAATATCGTTATAAAAAAATATTCTACTCCGTTGATCACCGGCTTGTTTATTGTTTCAGCTGTTTCTGGAACAGCCTTGTTTTTTCATTGGATGCCAGGGATGTTCCACTCCATGCATACATGGCTCAGCATGGTATTGTTGCTGCCTTTTTTTATGCATATGTGGCGCAACTGGTCTCAGTTTTTGCTCTATTTCCGTAATAAGACAATGATATTTGCATGTATGGCGTCTTTAGTGGCGGCAGGAGCTTTTATGCTAACAACAGGCCATAAAGGAGGAAATCCGGCTGCCCGGGTTTTTCCTGTTTTAACGCATGCTCCGCTTATAGATCTGGCCCCTTTACTTCATGTATCGCCAGATGAATTGGGTGCGCGTTTAACGCGAGATGGTTATATGGTAAATTCTACATCAGAAACACTGGATGAAATTGCTTCACGATCAGGTAAGTCGGCTTCGGACGTGCTGCTGAAAATTTTGCCTCAGCATTCAGGTAATAATCATAAACATTCTGATGTAAAACCTAGCTGAACGGTAAGACCTATTATGCTTGTTCACATTCCTAACGTTCTGACTTCTGAAGAAATTGCTTATTGCCGTAAGACACTGGAAAAATCGCAATGGGTTGATGGTAAGATTACTGCGGGAGATCAATCCGCAAAAGCAAAGTTTAATCTTCAGATCCCACAAGAAAGTGCAGAAAGCCAAGAGCTGGGGGAAATCATTCTGCAAGCATTGGGGCGTAATCCGACGTTTAACAGTGCAGTATTGCCGTTACGTGTTTTTCCACCATTGTTTAACCGGTATGATGAAGGAATGTGTTTTCATACGCATGTAGATAACGCCATTCGTCATTTGCCTGGTACAGGTTTTCGTATTCGTACGGATGTTTCTTCTACATTATTTCTAAGTGGCTTGGATGAGTATGATGGAGGAGAGCTTATTGTACAAGATACGTATGGTGTTCAAAAAATTCGTTGTCCGGCAGGGGATATGGTTATCTATCCTTCCACAAGCTTACATAGTGTGGAAAAGGTAACGCGTGGCAGCCGTTGGGCCTCTTTTTTCTGGTCTCAATCTATGGTGGCTGATGACACACAGCGCACGCTTTTGTATCAGTTTGATCAGTCAATAATAGATGTCAGGAAACAACTTCCTGATGATCATTCTGCTGTTCTTGGCCTGACGGCAACATATCATAACCTATTACGTCAGTGGGCGGTGCTTTAGGTATTAGATAAAATGATTTTTTGTTTGGAAGTATTTGATTATAAATTTTATTTATCATGATGAGATGAAAAAATGTTTTTATATAAATGCTTAAAATATTATTGAGAGGTATGATCATAGGAATAAATAGCTCTATACGATTGGTATAGAGATATTTATTTAATTAAATATAATAACTTTTTTTTCCATCTACGCTTATAGGTATGTCTCCTTTCACTGTAATACGTCTTAATTCCCTGCGGTGTTGATCAAAATCTGCAGGAGCGTAATGTTGGGTGCTACGATTATCCCATATTGCTACGTCTCCAGGCTCCCATCTCCAGGTAATAGTATTTTCAATTTCTGTTATATAATTCTGAAAAATTTCGAAAAGTGCATTGGCATCTTTGGTGGAAAACCCGTCCAATCCAATCACAAAATGCCCTAACACCAGACTCTTTTCTCCACTGTCTGGATGGACTCTTACAACAGGATGAACTGTTTTATATATTTGAGATGTAAATTCTTTTCTGAAAGCCGATATTTCTTCTTTTCGGCTATCAAATTTATAATAATTTGTATCATAATCATTAGAATGAATGGCCCAAGCCGCATCTGCCAATGCTTTTAATGGTGCAGGCAATGCCTCATACGCGGTTGCTGTATTTGCCCAAATTGTTGTGCCTCCGTATGGGGGAATATGTAAAGCCCGCAAAATTGAGGCTTTTGGATAATTTGTCATAAATGTAACATCTGTATGCCATGAATCTGTTGAACGCCCATAACGAGATTTAAGTTCAAACGTATATTTTGTGCCTTGAGGCGGAGCTATGGTTGGGTGCAGAATAGGTTCACCAAATACACGGCTTAAACGTTCATGTTGTGCATCATCCAAAAACTGTTTTTTTAGGAAAATAACTTTATTTTTTACAAGTTCTTTATTTAAAAATTCTTTTTGATCTTCTGTTAGATCCTTTTTCGCATCTATTCCATGAAGGACAGCCCCTAACCGTGATCCAACTTTTTCAGCAACAAGATGTTCTGTATTGAGTGTTTCAGACATTGCAGTATTTCCTCTTGGTTAAAGTTGCATAGGAGAGAATATTGAGGAAGAATTCTGGCTATGCAGGATCCTGCCTGCTGATTGTGGTGGGATCTTGATGAGTGACACCAGAATGCCACTTACAAAAAAGAGAAATGCGTAAATATGGATAACGCCCGCAACGCCAACAAATGGCTGAAAAATATAAACAATAAGAGGCCCCAACCATACACTGCATCCAGCCCCCAGATTTAGGAACGACATAGCAACCCCTTTCTTTTCTGGTAACAGGGAAGGCGTTAAGGCTGAAAGCGGAACATATCCGGCTAATGCAAGGCCAAACAGAATTGCAGCTACGTACACACTCCACGGATGGCTATGCCCATATAGGGCCGGCACCCAATATAGTAGGGCGCAAGCAAAGCTGCTTCCTATGCCACCAGCCCACAAAACAGTTCCACGCCAAGACAAACGATCACTTACGGCCCCTAAGAGCACGTTAAAAACGATATTACTGGCAAAAATGGTTTCTAAAAAATGGATCCATAATTCGTTTGATAATCCAAGCGTTTGCACAAAATAGAATGGCATGAACACAATAATACCATGCGTAGCTGCTGAATTAATTGCTCTGATAATGCATACAAGCAGCAAAGAAGGGTATGCGTATCCGTCCTTCAGAAACTGCAAAAAATGTCTATCCTGATGTATAGATAAAGCCTTTGGCTGATCCGAGTTGTTGGGCAAAGCAATTACACTCAGGCTTCCACCTAGTATAACAACGCCTAATGCAACCCAAAAAGTAAGATATTCTCCTAGTATCGGTAAGCTTGCAGCAGCTACAACAGTGCCGAGTGTGGGCAGCCCACATGTAAAGCAAAACCAGAAAATGCCAGAAGCCAGACCTCTTTGCTCTGCACTTACTTCTTTAACAATAAGTGTGAGAATACCGTATGCTAATAAAGGATATCCGAAGCCTCTGATACTGTATGTAAGCAAGACACCCCATGCAGTATGCGATGGCAGCGCCCAGGCCAAAAAAAGCACTTGCGGCACCACCCATAATACCACACCTGCAATAATTACCTTGCGGCAGCCCACATACTCGCACAGCAATCCAGCGCCCCATGCAGAAATTGCAGCAGTAAAGCCATATAATGTAAAAATAAATGCTACCTGATGCTCACTTATGCCTGAGGAGACCAGAAATGGTGACAGGTAACCAACCTCCACACCATCTCCAATCATAAAAAACAAAAGCCCCAGATACTGCATGCCAAAATCACGTGGCGTTTTTCCTGCTTGTTGTGAGGATTGCACCATCAGACTATTTCTTTCAGGCTGGAATTTTCTGATCAAACGCATAGCGTGCAGCCGGATGATCTGCTGAGGGTCGACCATTTTTGTTATTAGGAAACAACCTTTCTCTTAAGGTTGCTCCTTGATCGCCCCGAATACGCCCGCGCTTTTTAAGTTCTGGAATAACCAGACGACCAAAATCTTCAAAGCTTTCTGGATTAACAAGCTGAATCAGGTTGATGCCGTCAGTCTCGGTTTCATCCAGCCACTGTTCCAGGTCATCCGCCACGGTTGTGGCTGAACCTATAAATGTACGTGCGCGGCCAAATCCATTTTGCGGATTAGCGGCTTGAGCCAATGTCCATTGGCGCCCACTGACTTGCGGATCAAATTGACGTAGAACAGATTGGCTGGCTTCCGTGTTTTGGTAACGAAGTACATTGTCAGGAGCCGTTTGCGAAAAATCTATACCAGTCATGGATGAATAATGGATAATTGATGCTATAGGATCATAATATCTATAATATTCTTCAAACTTTTCCCATGCGGCTTCATCTGTTTCTGCTGTCACAACAGCAACTGCTGTAATAAATTTTATGTTTTCTGGTTTTCTTCCATACTTCACTGCCTGAGCACGGATACGGCGTACATTTTCTCTCACGCCATTTGCGCCTGCTCCGACAACAAAAACAATCTCGGCATGCTTGGCTGCAAAGTCTGAACCACGGGCAGACGTGCCTGCTTGTAACACTACAGGCACGCGTTGCGGGCTGGGTTGTACAACATGCCCGTCTGGCACGGTAAAATACTTACCTTTATGCTGAATGGAATGTACCTTGGATGGATCTGTATAAATACTTTTTTCCAGATCAGTATTCCGGATAACGGCGTTATCTTCCCAAGATCCTTGCCAAAGTTTGTAAGTCACATCCATAAACTCATTGGCAAGATTATAACGCTCATCATGAGCTATTTGGTAGCTATTTGGTGGCCGAGACCAAGATTGCGCGCGGCACTCTCTTGCTGCGACGTGACAACGTTCCAACCAATGCGACCATTGGTGATGTGATCCAATGTGCTGAACTTACGCGCAGCTTGGTAAGGATGTTCATATGTGGTGGAAAGCGTAACGCCAAATCCCAACTTTTTTGTTGCCGCAGCCATTGCAGAAACAAGCAGGAGTGGATCAATTAAAGGTGACTGAATGCCATGCTTGAGAGAAGGCGCAGGACTTGCACCATAAACATCAATAAGCCCCAGAGCATCTGCTATAAACAGGCAGTCAAACCCAGAAGTTTCTAGAGATCGTGCAAGTTCAACCCAATACTCAACGCTTGTATATCTATACGTTTTATCTCGTGGATGACGCCATAGCCCGTAATTGAGGTGTGATACGGTGGCCATGGTAAACGCATTGAGAATGATTGGATCTGTTTTTTGTGCGGTATAAGCCATGCTGAGATTTCCAAATAAGAAACGGTAAAACAGACGTTCAAACAGTCCCTACGCGCCATTGGCCGGGCGGTGGATTGCCGTTTACCAAGTAATCCCCCACAATTCTGGTGCGATAGACCCGTGGATTATGGCAACCAATTGTACGGATATTACGCCAATATCTATCTAGTGCAGCGCTGCGCAATGTTGCTGTGCCTCCCAAGGCATCAAACAACAAAGACGTTGCATTTAACGTAAGCGGAAAGATAATTTCCTGAGCTTGCCAGACTTCGAGTTCTGCCTTGATAATATCGGGGCCTCTATCTTCATCTTTCTTATCTACTGCAGCTTGCAGTGCTTCTGCTGCGTGCCTGACAATAGATCTGGCTGCATGCGCGGCAGACGCAACCTGTCCCACAATTTCCAGAATCTGAGGGTCTTGCGCAGGTAATTCGTGGTTAGCGTGGCTGAAGGCTCGTTTTCTGTTTTTTACAGCCCCCGCAATATCCAAAGCGGCCGCTTGCGTAATGCCAGCTACTGTTGCGAGGTGATAAAGTTGGAAAAATGCTTGAGAATACGGAAACTCGGTATTGCCATAACGCAAGATATCATCATGCACTCGCACATCTTGAAAATGCGCTGTGCCACTTGCTGTTAATCGCTGGCCAATTCCATCCCAATCATCAACAATGTTCAACCCAGGATCATGGCGAGCGGCAAGGCATTTAACTGTCTGGCCATCCTGTGTAGAGGCTGTAACAGTCAACCAATCGGCATATAAAGAGCCGGTTGTGAAAAATTTACTTCCATTGATCACAAAATGTTCATTCTTGCGGGAAACCGTGGTGGCAAAGCGATCTCGCCCAGTGCCTTTTTCGGCTGCAGCAGCTCCTGCTGTTTCCCCTTTTCCGACACGCTCAAACCATTGGTCTGTATAAGCGGAAGGTTGTTCAAATAGCAGATGTTCTACAAAGCCAAAATGTGCACGCAGGGCCTGTGCCACATTTGAATCTGCTGTTGCCAGATCAATAACTGCAGAAAAGAATTCAGACAGCGGACGCCCAAGCCCGCCATACTGTGCAGGCACGCGTAAAGCAGTAAAACCACTTTGTTTTAGTCGCTTAATCGCCTCAAAAGGGAGTGCGCGCTCAACTTCAGCCTTGGCAGACTGTTGGCGAATATCTTCCAGCAGTACAGCATATCCACTTATTTCTGTCGGATATTGTAGGGGAAATGCCTCCTCCCACAAAACAGAGCTCCGCTCCTGCTCAACAGATCTATTTCGCTTCAACACCTTAAACCTCCTGCGCAGAATGGTTCTGCCATTCTGTTTCTAATTTTCTTTCCACAAAAAGAGGTTTTCCCGAATCACATGGAAGGTTCTCCATGTCTACGAATCACTCTCATGATTCGTATTAGGCACATATTCCACTAAACAAACAAGCACATAATTCTGCAATTTATAATTTTATCATGTTGACTCGTATTTAATTGTAAATGCATTCTAATAAACGATTCTGAGTCATTTTTTATGAATCTCATAACAACGAACAATTAACGTGAAATTCCATGTTCTGGAGCCGAAAGTGAAATCAAAAAGAGCTTGGCACTACGCCACCACAACTGCGCTTGCTGTATCCTCTGTATTTTGGGCAGAAAACTTGGCTCATGCACAAAGCAAGCCAGATGCTGAACATTCTCCGGCGGCGGTACGTAATACCGTTACGTCTCAACAAAAAAGGAAAACCATCACAGCCGTTGATGCACATTCTGTAGAGCACGTGAATATACAGGGGCAAAGGCAAGCCAACTGGGTTGTTACCCCCGTTTCGGCCTCTACAATTGCGAATTATGCACCTGGTACTAACGCCTTAAAAGCGCTCACTACCCTTCCCGGGGTCATGTATAACTCTGCGGACCCTCAACGCGGATTTCTTCTGTGGTTACCGTCCGTTATGCAAGAGTTTTCTGACCAATATTGACGTGTGATCGTGTGCGGTCTTCTGTAAGGCCTGTTGATGTGGCCTTTCAGAAGCCACTGGCCGGTATGGTGATCAGCGGATCAGATCCAAATCTCACAGGCGTGCTTTAAAGCACAGAGAAATCCACTGGTTTTTCCGATCCGGATCAAACGATCATGCGCCCATTCAGGTCATCGCCCTCTCACACCCCTACCGGTTCCATCCGCGGGAGCCGAGCCATCGCTCAGGCTGCCAGGGACAGGGCCGGATCCCGATAATCCTCCTGTTTTGTTGCCATGGCCCAGATGGCTCGTGCCATCCTGTTGGCCAGCGCAATGGCTACCAGCATACGGGGCTTGCGGGCCAGCATCCGTGCCAGCCAGCTTCCCGGTGCAGGGGCCTTACGGCTGGCCCAGTTCACCTGGGTCATGGCGCCCATGATGAGAAGCCTGCGGATATCAGCCTGCCCGGCTTTTGATATCTTCCCCAGCCTTTCCTTTCCGCCAGATGAGAACTGACGGGGCACCAGCCCCAGCCACGCAGCAAAGTCGCGCCCGCGCCGGAAGCTCTGCAGGTCAGGCGCAAAAGCTTCAATCGCAAGAGCGGTCAGAGGACCCACTCCAGGCATGCTCTGCAATCTGCAGGTGTTTTCACTTTCCTGGGCAAGCATCCTGATCTTCTTTGTTCTGACATCAATCCGCACACTCTGCTCCGAAATCTGTCGCAGCAGATCAAGGCATTCCTGCTTCACAGCCTCTGGCAGAACCGCCTCATCCAGCATGGTTTCAATGTGTCTGATATGCGCAATCCCCTGTGGCACGACGAGACCGAATTCATACAGAACGGCACGCAGGGCATTCACCAGTTCCGTGCGCTGGTGCACCAGACGCTGCCGGGCCCGGAAAAGAACGCCACGCGCCTGCTGCGCTTCAGTGCGTGGTTCGACAAAGCGCATTTCCGGCTGCCGGGCCGCAATGACGATCGCTTCCGCATCAGCAGCATCGTTCTTCTGGCGCTTCACGAAAGGCTTCACATACTGCGGAGCGATCAGTCTGACCTCGTGACCAGCTCCTGCCAGTTCGCGAGCCCAGTAATGCGCGCTCCCGCACGCGAAGCTCCATGAACCTGGAAAATGTTCTTTGCCAGATCAACGCCTATCACTGTATCCTTCATCTGCCGTCCTTTCGCGCAGTCGTTTCTTCCAACGACCATTCTGGCACATTGCGATGCCGTGCGGGGAGGACGGCAACCACCCCATCTCACACTTGAGGCAATTTCGGGTCATTTTGTAGAATTCAGTCATCCCACAGGAGCCCGATCTGGAATATTGACGATATTCTGCTTCTGGCGGCGGGTTCTGAACGCAGTGAGGGTGTCACGGCCTGAGAAGGCAGTGTTGGTGGAAGCTATGTGGTCTGTGCACTGTCTGTTTCTTCAGATGGCCTGCCGGAGCCTTCGCAATCGTGCATGAGCGAGGGCGAATTCATGCTGACAGGGGAACATGTCCGGCATGGACAGGACAATCCGACGGACGCTGAGCGTTACACGTGTCGCGATTTTGAGCAGTCGTGCGCGCATGGTGCCACAGGTCGCCGTCTCCAGGCTGGTCTGGCCAAGGGCCAGTCTTTGCAGAGCGGTCAGCAGGACATAGGCTGCGGCCGAGAACCACAGCCGGAGCTGGTTGGCCCGGATGGTGTGGGACGAGGTCCTGTCTGAGAACAGATCCATCTGGCATTCCTTGATGCGGTTTTCCATATCCCCGCGTGCGCAGTAAATCTGTTCGTAGAGATGGCGGGGGTCGGACATTCCCTGCGGTAGCGTGGTGACAATGTAGCGATGATAGCGGTTGCCGTGGCGCCATTCGGCCTTGGCCACGACCCGCCTGCGGCGCGTCCAGCTGTCCTTTGTGATCCAGTCAAAGGAGGCAAAGCCGCGCGCAGCTCTGCCTGTCGTGGCGGCTTCGTCACGAACCTCAGCGGACAAAGAGGCAATCCGGTCATACAGGCGGGTGTTGCCTGCAAGCCCGAACAGGAAGTCAACGTGGTTGTCTTCGCACCATGTCATCAGACTGTCCCGGGCGAAACCGCTGTCCCCACGCACCAGGATACGCACCCGAGGCCAACGGCTCCTGATCTGCTCCACGATCCGGCGGATGTCTGCCAGTGCTTCCTTCCCCGGGTCCCTGTCTGCCGTGCGCAGGGTGGCGCTCAGGAGATGGTCTCCGCAGAAGATGTATAACGGCAGATAGCAGTTATGGCCGTAATACCCATGAAAGGCCCGGCCTTCCTGATGGCCATGGATACGGTCATCGGTGGCATCCACATCCAGAACGATCCGGGCGGGTGCGCGCTCATGCTGGTCCATGAAGAGCGTCACGAACAGGGTAGCCAGGGCCTCATGATCAGCAATGATGCGGCAGTAACGATCTGCCTTGTGGCCACTGCGCTCCAGCCGGTTCAGCGTGGATTTTCCTGCCAGTGCTGCGCAGTTTGCCCGGCCTCCTGACAGACGGCCCGAGGCCAGACCAAAGATCAGGTCATGCCGCAGGGCATCGTGATCATTGAGATCTTCATAGCCCAGTGCCAGGCCCATGATCCGCTGACGGACAAGGTCTTCAACCCGGTATTCCACAAAGCCGGGATGCCGCTTATCGCGAAAACAGGCAGCAAAGCGGCGGCTGAGACCCAGAATGTCATCAGCCTGCTTCACCAGAATGACGCCCCCATCCGAACTCATGCGACCCCCGTCAAAACGGGCCACAACACGCCGTCCACAGGAGGCTGGAAATTCATACGCGCCTGCGCTACACTCTGTCTGCATCGGGTTTTCTTATAGCTTACGAAAATTTCTTTTACACAAAATAGACTTTTTCATAATCTAACCCGATGTACAACCCTTCTGTGAGATTTCCGCGTCAAGGCCTGAACCTGTGGGGACAATCCTTTTTGATGCACGGTTTTGACCAATCCCAGATTGGCATGACATTAGACGGTATGCCTTTAGGGGGACAATTATGGAGCAATTCCAATGGTCTTAGCCCTTCAGCCGCTATTTCTTCCGAAAATATCAGTCGGCTAGATGTATCTGCCTCTGCTGGGTCTGAAGGAGCAGCCAGTATCAGTAACCTGGGCGGAACTGTGCAGTTTGTTTCCCGAGATCCATCGCATAAAGCGGGGGGCACAGTGCGCCAAACTTTTGGCAGCAACTCCATGTTTCATACCTTTGTGCGGGCGGATAGTGGTGACCTGAATAAACAAGGTACACGTTTTTATGTGTCCTATATGCGGAATGACACAGATAAATGGCGCGGGGGACAAAATCAGTTCATGCAGCAGGTGAATGCCAAGCTGCTGCACCCTGTTGGAGAGTAAAGCAAGCTGACTGCTTTTTTCAACTATGCTGATGAAGAAATGCAGAATTATCAGGACTACAGTATGAATATGTTCCGCCACGGCGGCTATCATATTGATAATCTTGCAGGCACACCCAATGGTTATGAAACAGCATACCGTCTTGCTCTTGCCTCCAATGGTATGCCTGGAGGCAGTGTGCCAGCCGCTTATCAAAATCTTTCTAGTCCATATACGGCTTCTTTTTATGATGGTGCGGGCAATCAGCGGCAATATTTTGGCGGTATAAATGCTGATCTCGCGCTTACAGATAGATTGCGTTGGAACTCTACTTTTTATGGTCATCGCTCGTGGGAAGTTGGAACGGTTACAAGCCCGCTTATTTCATCTCCGAATGGCGCACCTTTTGTTGAGCAGGCTACCATGCCAAGTACCAATAGATTTGGTTTGCTTTCCTCTCTGACATACACAATTTCCAAAAATGAAATTAACGGTGGTGTTTGGTACGAAAACACAAAATTTGTTGCCGACAAAAGAGCTTATGAAGAACCTTTGTTAGAAGACGTTCTTTCGGGTAATGCACGTCCCGTTGATGGTATGCACCTGACATCTCCTTATCAGAGGGAATATGAGCAGGTTTTTAATACCAATACTTTTGTTGCTTACCTGCAAGATACTTATCATCCTCTGTCTAATTTGGCATTCCACTTTGGCTTTCGGTCAGTGCTTAACACCACGCGCGTAGGGCAGTTGGCAAACTGGCCTACCTATACCCGAACAGATGCTATTGCCGGTGGCGATGGTATTACCACAAGCAAGCCATTTCTGCCGCATATTAGCGGTCAATGGAGCTTTTTACCGGGGCATCAGTTTTATTTTGATATTGCCAATAATGTGAAGGTTTTACCTGTAGCAGGTTACAATAGTGGAGCTTCACCTTTTGCAACAACACAAGCTGCCTTTGATGCATCTAAAGCCGGTTTGACATCAGAAACTGATTGGAATTACGCCGTAGGGTATCGTTATACATCCCACCTTATTACCGGGAATGTTTATGCGTATCACACGGATTTTTCTAACCGCTTGCAACAGATTTCAACCGGAAACCCCAATAATCCATATACTGTTATCAAAAATGTTGGTGGTGTAAGTATGAACGGCGTAGATGCAGGCTTTGTGCTACGGCCATTGGAAGGTCTGCAACTTGCCAGTAGCATTAGTTATAATCATGCAACTTACTCAGATAACGTTACAGAAACCACAAGCTCTGGAAACGTAACTTATGGGTTGAAAGGTAAGCAGGTAGTTGCCTATCCGCGGTTGATGTACAAAGGTCAGATTTCCTACAAATGGCGAGATGCCGAAATACATGCTGATACACAATATATAGGTACCAGAAACCTCAGCTATACGGGGGATGAGAAAGTGCCTGCTTATTGGCTGACAAATGTAGGAGCGAGATATGATCTTACGCCTCTGTTTAATCAGGGAAAGGTGGGGAATATTATCAAACATGCATCATTAAGCTTTAATGTTTATAATATTACTAACGAGCACTACATCTCCACAATGGGGCAAAATGGCTTTCCCATGTCTGGAGATTACCAATCCGTTGTTTTAGGCGCTCCTCGGCAATATTTTGGCACTGTTCAGATTGATTTCTGATAATTGGAAACAAATGTCATGTCACAAACAACGCTTTTACCTGCAGTAGATTCTCAAAAATTTCGTAATGGTATGTCTCTTGTGCCTGGTGCTATTTGTATTATCGCAACAGATGGCAAAAATGGCTGCTATGGATTTACAGCTACTGCGGTATGCAGTGTTTCTGATGCGCCACCCACCTTGCTTGTCTGTGTCAATAAAAGCACAACAGCACATGACCATATTCTGGCTCATCAATGTCTTTCCGTTAATGTACTAGCCCCTTCGCAAGAAGCACTCTGTGCAGGTTTTAGTAATCGCTCTTTGACTCAAACTGAGCGGTTCGCCCTTGCGAAATGGAATAAGTGTAACAGCGGTGCGCCGCTGCTTGCCGGATCTACTGTATCTTTTGATTGTATGATTGCGCAGACGATTGAGACACAAACACATACAATCATTATCGCCTCAGTGGTCGATATTGTTTATGAGCAGGAGCCTCAGAATGGCTTGGTCTGGTATCGTAAAAAAATAGCTTACACAGTTTAACCAAAAATATTTTTTCTAATGTGGGGCATTTTAGAGAGCTTTTTTCATAGCCTGCGGGTGAAGCTTCATGATGGCTCCATTGCCATGTGCAAGGAGGATCTCCGCTGGATCGTCAACCTTGTAGAGGTTGATGATAAGGAAATTCGTATTTGTGGAAGAGAAGGGGAGATTGATAAAATAGTGTATCTCAAGCTATGTAAAGCGAAGCCCGAAGACTCTTGTTTTCGCACAGAAGTGGCGTCCCGTACGGGATTCGAACCCGTGTTGCCGCCGTGAAAGGGCGGTGTCCTAGGCCTCTAGACGAACGGGACAAGAGGCTGATGCGGCTTCCTACGAGAAAAATATCTTTAACACAAGAAGATTCTTTAGAGTGTTTGCTTGTTTGATACGAAAATGCAGGCAAAGCGCTGAATTTGTGCGCGTTCTGGCCTGATACGGATTATGAAACGTGGCGGAAATGGCGTTATTATAATGAGTGCGTCACCTCAGAATAACGCCAGTGTTGGGTCATGGGCCGCACCTAGCAACAGACACTATAACACTTCAAACGTTTGAGGGGCGTGCTTAGAAGTTATCAGCCATCTTCAATATGATAGTGGTTTTTGTGCGTAAAAGCAGGTTCTGGAAATCTTTTTTGCGTTTAAGGTGTTTGGCCTCTTGCATCTGGGCCAGAAGACTGCTTGCAGAGGCATTATGCAAGGTTTGTCAGAAAATACAGGTTGGTTTCCCGTTGTGTTTCGCATGGAAGGCGAGCGGGTTCTTGTTGTGGGTGGCGGAAATGTTGCTGCCAGCAAGGTGCAACTTCTTGTCTCCACAGGTGCGCGTGTTGAAGTGCTTTCAGCTTTCTTGTGTCCGGAGCTTGAGCGGCTGGTAGATAAAGGTGCCATACACCATCTTGCGCAGGATACTTCTGAACAGGATTTACAGCCGCGGCTTGCTGGCTGCCGTCTGGTTTATTTAGCGACGAATGACCGGGATCTGAACCAAACACTTGCGACTCTTTGCAAAGCGCAAAACGTGCCGGTTTGTGCTGTAGATGATCCGGCTATTTCTACATTTATTACGCCAGCACTGGTTACACGTGGGAAGGTGCAGGTTGCTATTTCCACAGGAGGAGCAGCTCCTGTACTCGCACGTAGGCTCAGAACAATGGTCGAGCGTGTTTTGCCAGAAGGTTTGCATCATCTGGCAGATTTTATGTCTGCCATACGGGATGAGTTGCGCCAGCGTATTCCAGACACCTCTGCTCGTCGGCAATTGTGGGAACATTTTCTGGATGGGGAAGGTGCACGCGCAGCACTGGCGCGAGATACGGCTGAAGCCACACGGAAGCTGCAGGAATTGGAAGTAGGTAATGCTGCGCGTGGCGAGGTCTGGTTGGTAGGGGCCGGCCCGGGTAATCCTGATCTGCTTACTCTGGCGGCTTTGCGGCTTATGCAGGATGCCGATGTAATTTTGTATGATAACTTGGTAGGGCCAGAAATCCTGAATTACGTGCGGCGAGATGCTGAGCGTGTTTTTGTAGGGAAAAAGCGCAACCGCCATACATTGCCGCAGGAAGATATCAATCATGAACTTGTACGTCGTGCGCAAGCCGGCCAACGAGTTCTGCGTCTAAAAGGTGGAGATCCTTTTATATTTGGCCGCGGTGGGGAAGAGCTGGAAACATTGGTAGAGGCCGGCGTGCCTTTCAGAATTGTTCCGGGTATTTCTGCAGCTAATGGATGTGCTGCATATGCAGGTATTCCGCTGACACATCGTGATTGCGCACAGGCATGTCTGTTTATTACGGGACATGCACGCGCAGATGGCGTGCTGAATCTGGAATGGGAAACCATCGCCCTTAAAAATCAGACAGTAGTGATTTACATGGGGCTGACAATGCTTTCCCAGCTTTGTGCTCAGCTTGTTAAGCACGGATTGCCTGAAAACTGGCCCGTTGCGGTGGTAGAAAAAGGTACTTTGCCGGAGCAGAGAGTATGCGAAGGCACATTGGCAACGTTACCAGATATGGTGGCGGAACAGCAGATACAAAGTCCGGCCCTTGTTATTGTTGGAGAGGTTGTACGCCATCGTGTGATCTCACCTCGTTATTGATTTAAGATACAACACTACATCGTTGATATTTGCGGCATTGTTACCTGCAGGTTTTAACCGCCATTTATCGGGAAAACAGGATAGAGCATGACAAGCACTTCATTATCTCATGCAGATGCAGCCAAACGGGTTGAGGTTGTGCTCGCGCAACTGAAAGCGCAGTTTGGTGAACGTGTTTCGTGTAATGAATCTGTTTGTGAAGCACATAGCCATGGAGAGGCTTTGCAGGTATCCCGCATGCCAACGGCTGTGGTGTTTGCTGAAAGCACGGCGGATGTATCTGAAGTGCTCAAGCTCTGCCATCATCATCGGGTTCCAGTGGTTGCCTTTGGTGCAGGTACATCCGTGGAAGGGCATGTCACGCCCCCAGAACATGCCATCAGCCTTGATCTTTCCCGTATGACAGAGGTGTTGGAAGTAAATCCGGCGGATCTGGATTGCCGTGTGCAAGCAGGCCTTACCCGGCAAGATTTGAATGTGCAGTTGCGGGATACGGGGCTGTTTTTCCCGGTGGATCCGGGTGGTGAAGCAACATTGGGAGGCATGTGCGCTACACGAGCTTCTGGCACAGCTGCGGTGCGTTACGGCACCATGAAGGAAAATGTGCTTGGGCTGACAGTTGTTCTGGCGAATGGCGAGGTTATTCGCACTGGAGGGCGTGTACGCAAGTCTTCCACAGGGTATGATCTTACTTCTTTGTTTGTCGGCTCTGAAGGCACGTTAGGAATTATTACAGAGGTGCAGTTGCGCCTGCATGGTATTCCCGAACAGCTTTCGGCTGCTATTTGCCAATTTGAAAATCTGCATGATGCTGTCAGCACGGCTATTGAGATTATCCAGATGGGCGTGCCTATTGCCCGTGTGGAACTGATGGACGAAGTGCAGATGGCTGCCAGTATCAGCTACTCTAGCCTTACAGATTTGCAGCCTCTTACAACCCTGTTTTTTGAATTTGCTGGTGCACCAGAATCCGTGCGTGAACAGATAAGTGTTACGGAAGAGATCGCGCGTGAAAACAACGGGCTGCGCTTTATGTGGGCGGATACGGCAGATGAGCGTGCACGCCTTTGGAAAGCGCGACATAATGCGTTCTGGGCAGCTAAAGCTGTTGATCCAGCCGCACGGGTGATCAGCACAGATTGTATTGTGCCTATTTCACGCCTTGCGGATCTGATAGATGGAGTTCGGCAGGATATAGCAGCTTCCGGCTTGCAGGCTGCTATTTTGGGCCATGTGGGTGATGGCAATTTTCATACTCTGATCATGACAGAAGATAGCGATGCCGGGCATGCGCGTGCGCTTGATCTTGACCGCAAGATTGTTGCACGTGCTTTGGTAATGAGTGGTTCATGCAGTGGTGAACATGGTGTGGGCTTGGGAAAACTGGAGTTCCTTGAAACTGAGCATGGGGCAGGGGCTCTGTCTGTCATGCGGGCGTTGAAAGCAACGTTGGATCCGCTGAACATTCTCAACCCCGGCAAATTGCTGCCAGAAGGGCCTGTGTTCAAAGGGTGAGGAGTGTTCAGGCAGTTTCCCCGTATAAACTTGACATCTGCGTGTTATTTTCTGTTTATACACACCAAATCGTATTTATCTGGAATGGACTATAAATCATGTCTTCGTCCTTTTTATCCCGTAGGGTAATGCTTGCCGGAATGGGCGTGGCCATGATGGCCCCCTATGGTATTGCTCATGCTGATGGTCAGGTTTTGCGCATCGGCATTATTGCTGGTGAGGATGAAGATGTCTGGCGCGTGGTGGCTGAAAACGCTGCCAAGGAAGGGCTGACTCTCAAAATTATTCCGTTTTCAGATTACAATGCGCCGAATGAGGCATTGGCTGAACACGAACTGGATGCAAATGCGTTCCAGCATGGGCCATTTCTGGAAGCGCAGAACAAAGCCAAAAATTTCCACATTGTGCCTGTTGGCAATACGTATTTGTCGCCTATAGGTTTGTATTCTCGGCGTTGGAAGTCAGTTGCAGAACTGCCAAATAAAGCCGTGATTGGCGTGCCGAATGACCCGACGAATGAGGGGCGCGCTCTTTTGCTGTTGCAGAAACTGGGGCTGATCAAAGTGGCGGAAGATGCCGGCCTGGTGCCCACGGCATTAGATATTACCGAAAATCCACGCCAGATTTCTGTAAAAGAAATGGATGCCGGAATGGTAGGGCGCGCACTGCCTGATATGGATGCGGCTGTGGTGAATACAGATTGGGCCAACAAAGCAGGCATTGATCTGCAAAAAGAGCGGATTGCCCAGGAAGCCCCGCAAAATAATCCGTATGTCTGCTTTATTGCGGTAAACGAGGCAGACAAAAATGCACCGTGGGTCAGCAAGCTTGTTTCAGCTTTTCAGCAGGATAATGTCAAACAAGCGCTGGCACAGGCCTTTCATGGTGCAGTTGTGCCGGGTTGGTCATGAGTCTTTTACAGGTTGAACATCTTACCCGCTCATTTGGCGGGCAGCCTGCCCTTAAGGATATTTCTTTTACGGTGGAAAAAGGCGATAGCCTTGGCATCATCGGGCGTTCGGGGGCGGGAAAGTCCACCTTGTTGCGGTGCCTATGCGGGCTGGATCGTCCTCAATCCGGGCGTATTCTGCTAGAAGGGCAGGATCTGGCGGTTCTGCCAGAATCTCAGATCATTCCTTTGCGGCGGCGTATCGGGCTGGTGTTTCAGCATTTTAATTTGCTGACATCCCGCACCGTTGCGGACAATGTAGCACTGCCATTGGAAATTGCAGGTATACCGCGCGATCAGCGGGTAAAGCGTGTAGCGGAATTGCTTGATCTGGTGGGTTTGGCTGATCATGCCAATAAATACCCGGCTATGTTGTCTGGCGGGCAAAAGCAGCGGGTGGGTATTGCCCGCGCCCTTGCTGCACAACCTGCCTTGCTATTGTGCGATGAAGCGACTTCTGCACTGGACCCGGAAACAACAGAGTCGATATTGGCTCTGTTAAACAGCATCAATCGTGAATTGGGGCTGACCATTGTTTTTATTACGCATGAAATGGACGTTGTGCGTACATTGGCCAAGCATGTTCTGGTGCTGGATCACGGCCGAATCATAGCCCGTGGCCTGCCTGCTGATATTCTGGAAGAAACCAGCCTGCAAGCAGCTTTACCCTCCAATATGGAACATAGCCCGCAGGAGGGTAGCCATGCGGTGGTAAGGTTAACGGTAGATCAACATCTGATTATGGCGCCATTGCTGCAAAATGTGCAGGAGATGTGCCAGACACAGGCATCTTTGCTACGCGTTATTCCTGCCGAAGATGCGGAATATCAGGTTTTGGATGTTCTTTTACAGGTTGGGGATGTTTCCGTCGCAACCATGAACTTTCTTCAGCAAAATTGTCATGCAGCAGAAGTGGTAGGATATGTCCCGGCTCATTCTTGATCTGCTATGGCATGCCACAGGCGAAACGCTGATAATGGTGCTGGTATCTGGGTTTATTGCAGTACTCTTTGGGCTGCCATTGGCCGTTTTTATGGTTGTAGCCGGCCGGGGCGGTCTTTACCCATTGCCTGTGCTGCCACGTTTGCTTGGTGTGGTGATTGATGCCATCCGGGCTGTGCCATTTATTATTCTGCTGGTGCTGCTGATTCCATTTACCCGAATGGTTGTGGGCAGTGCATTGGGCACAACAGCTGCCATTGTTCCTCTTTCCATCGCTGCTATTCCGTATTTTGCGCGTATTGCCGAGGTTTCCCTGCGGGAGGTGGATCATGGATTGGTTGATGCCGTGCGCGCCATGGGCGGAACACGGTGGATGGTAATCCGTTATGTTTTGCTGCCAGAAAGCATGCCAGCGCTTGTATCCGGCATAACAGTTACGCTGGTAACCTTGGTGGGCGCATCTGCTATGGCAGGTACCATTGGGGCCGGTGGTTTGGGAGACCTAGCTATCCGTTATGGCTATCAACGTTTCAATACAACGGTGATGTTAGGGGTAGTGGCCGTTTTGATTGTGCTGGTAACGGGTATGCAGGCCTTGGGTAACTGGCTTTCACGCATACTACGTCATTCTGAGCGCGCCAGAATTGCAGATTAGAACTTAAAAATAGCCTCTCTATTCTTCATGAAATAGAGAGGCTATTACGTAATTACGCGCCTACAAGTTCCGCATCAGCGGCAGATCCAAAGAATTCATAGTGGATTTGTTTTTCTGGCACGCCGGCTTCTGTCAGAGCTTTAATCATGTCTCGCATAAAACTATCAGGCCCACAGATATTGTAATCTGCCGTGATATCTATGTGGGGTTTAAGCCATTCTGCGGTCACTCTGCCTTCATGCAGTTTCACGTTCTTGCTCGAACGGTTGGTGGGGGCGGGGGAATGACTATAGAAAATATCGGCTTTGAGAGCATCTTTTTCGGCTAGGTCGTATATGTAGTCGGAAAATGCTTCATCCTGTGCCGTATGGACGCCGTGGATGTAATGAATATCACGCTTGGTTCCATCTTTTAGAAATGCACCCAAAGTAGAAATAAAAGGTGTTTGCCCCACACCTGCGCACAGGAGAACGATTTTGCTGTTTTTTTCCGTTTCGGGTGTAAAGTCTCCTGCTGGTGCAGAAACGTCCAGCATTTGCCCTTCTTGTACGGTATCATGTAGCCATTGAGACACCACACCACCATCTGCACGACGCACACTAATGCGGTAATGATCCGCACCGGGTTCGGAAGAAATACTGTAGTTGCGGCGTTGTGAACCATGCCCCGGAACATCTAGCTTGAAGCTGAGATATTGCCCGGCTTCGTGTTTCATAATGGGTTTGTTATCGACTGGTACCAGTTCGAAGGATGTAATGGTGTCACTTTCACGCACTTTGCGCCGTACCGTAAAGGGTCGCCAACCTACCCATCCGCCCGGGGCTGCTGCATGGGCTTCATAAATCTGTTCTTCACGGCCGATGAGAATTTCTGCTAAGAACCAGTAAGCTTTGCCCCATGCTTCCAGAATTTCGGGGGTGGCGGCATTTCCCAATACCTGCGCAATCGCTCCCAAAAGTGCATCTGCTACATAGGGGTAGTGTTTGGGCAGAATATTCAGGCCAACGTGTTTTTCAGTAATGCGTTCAACCATACCGCCTAAGGCGCCAAGGTTATCAATGTTACGCGCATAAGCCAGCACAGCCAAGGCAAGGGCTTTTGGTTGTTCACCATCTTTTTGGTGAGACATGTTGAAAAGGTCCCGGATATCGGGGTTGGACAGTAGGTGTTTGTACATCTCCCGCGTAATATCCAACCCGTGTGCCTCAAGAGCAGGAACGCAGGCTTTTATGATTGAGATTGTTTTTGCATCAAGTGGAGAAGGCATGAGGAGGATTCCGTATAAAATGTATTTCAATTACACCTTATAGAGGTATTTAAAGGTGTCAATATGACACATCTTTTGTACGGAGATAGCTGCATTGTGATGCATGCAATATTTAGAGAGAATTAATATTCTATATTTGAGTTATTATGTTAGGTAATGGATAATATTATACGTTTTCTGGAAAAAAATAGCTTTTGCTTTTGCATTTCTATAAAACTAAGATTACTTACTGGATATAAGAAAACATGTTATCAGGTTATTAAGTTTTCAGTGGTTTGTCATACTTTGTAGAATGACAACCATAAAATATTGGGCATGCTACAAGAACCACGGTAACTCTGGAGCAATGGGTATAAAGAACAATGGCTGACCAGGACGACGTTATTTCACCCGGGATAGATCTTGGACAAAGGATCAAAATCCTGCGTAAATCTGCTGGACTTACACAGCAGCAGGTTGCGGATGCGCTGGGGGTTTCAAGGCCAGCTATCGCTTTTTGGGAAACCGGACGCGAAGGAAGCGCTAGAAAGCATATTCCCAAGCTGGCTGCACTTTTTAATGTTGATCCAGAAATTTTTCTGACAGGTTATGTGCAGGAAGATATTGAACTGGTGATTACACCGGATGAGCACGATGTGATCCGCCTTTACCGTATGCTTGATCCATCTCGCAAAGTATCTGCACAAAAATGGCTGGAGCGTCAGGCGCGGATGGCGCGGCAGGAAGACTAAATTTATCGCGTCATTTTTATATAATTAGGTAAGTTCTTTTCAGTGTTTGTGGGCGCAACCCCTGTGTAAACATTGAGAAGAACTTACCTTTCAAACTTCTTCTTTAAAGCTGCTCTAAGGCAAGTGCAGCCGCAGAAGCCACATTATGCCTTAAGGCAACAACATTGCCCTTTCCATAAGGGTGAAGCCGGTTTGTTAAAATCAGAACAAAGCTGTCTGTTTGTGGCACCAACCATAGAGATGTGCCCGTAAAGCCGGTGTGACCAAATGATCCTACAGGAAAGTAATCTCCTCGCGGGGTAGAATAGTGGGTGGCAATATCCCATCCTAAACCACGTTGGTCTGTTTTATCCGCAGGCTGCTGCGGTGATGACATCATAACCAGAGTTTCTGCCTTGAGCGGAAAAGGGGAGGAACGCCCGGCGCGCTTGTTAAGCAGCGCAATGGCGTAGTGGGTCATGTCATCTGCGCAGGAAAACAACCCTGCGTGGCCTGCAACGCCACCCATGCGGCGTGTTGTGGGGTCATGCACAATACCACGGAGGAGTGTCTCTTTTTCATCATACTGAGTAGGGGCTATGGTGCTATAAAGTGCAGATGTGGGCGTAAAAAAAGTTCTTTTTAAGCCGAGTGGTTTGAGAATATTTTGAGTTGCATAGTCTTGTAAGGTCAGGCCTGAAAGTTTTTCTACAATCAGCCCAAGCAGGATGAAATTGATATCACTATAGACAAACTGTTCTCCGGCAGGGTGGATAGGGGTGCAGGAAAACGCCATGTGTATAGCTGTATTACGGCCTATCCAGGGTGTTGAAAGGTCCAGATCTGGTGGCAGGCCGGAATAGTGAGTGAGCAACTGTCGGACAGTAATATCCTGTTTGCCCTGTCCGGAAAATTCAGGAAGGTAATGGCAAACAGGAGTATCCAGTTGCACTAATCCGCGTTCATAAAGCTGCATGATGGCAGGGGCGGTAATAAGCACTTTGGTGAGAGACGCCATATCAAACAGCGTATCCCATGTCATGCCCTCAGGATGAGGCACAAGTGCACGTTGCCCGAACACACCTTTCCAAACCACGCGGCCTTTATGGCCAATGGCAGCAACGGCTCCCGGTGTTTTATGGGTTTTGACGGCATCCTGAAAAATCTGTTCCACTTGTGCAAAGTGGTTTTTTGTCTCGGAGGCCATACTTTTCTTTATCGGCATGTAG
Organism: Acetobacter sp. A11-2; assembly: GCF_040208445.1. Lineage (NCBI taxonomy): Bacteria > Pseudomonadati > Pseudomonadota > Alphaproteobacteria > Acetobacterales > Acetobacteraceae > Acetobacter > Acetobacter sp. A11-2. The sequence continues at coordinate 2,273,598 of NZ_CP157843.1, read as the reverse complement.
AACAGGTTTGTCATACCCAACAGCAGAATACGTCGGCTCAAAGCGGGAGAGGGCATACTTGTTCTGCCTTATAATAAAATGCGGTTTGTTCAAGAAGCAACGAATCTGAATGTGATATTCAGGCGTGTTTCTCCTGTTCGGGAGTGTGTGCCTTGGCGGAGGGGTTTAATTCCATGAAAGCGTAGGCGATCAGGCCCCCCCCATACCAGCACATCTCCATCTTTGAGCAAAATTTGCCGGGTAGGGTCTGATCTTTTGAGACCACCCCACAGAAAAGTTGCTTCCAATCCAAATGAGAGAGAAACCACGGGCTGATCTGTGCACCCTTCATCTCGGTCTTGATGAAGCCCCATACGGGCACCGGGGCTGTAAGAATTGATAAGGCAGGCATTTGGCTGAAACTGTGCAAAGCCTGCTTTCTGGGCAGCCTTGTGCGCCAGAGCTTGAAAAATGGCAGGCATATCTGGCCAAAGTTGGCCAGTAAAAGGGTTTACTTTGGTATAGCTGTAACCTTGTAATGTGCTCACCCACCCAAATGTTCCGCAACATGTCATGGCTACAGACATCTGCCCTCCACCAGGAGTCTGCATCTTCCTGAATGGAGCCTGCTGCGCAATATGATGAATAGCTCGCATACAAGCTTCAGCATTGTGCAGGGCGAAACCGGGTAATAACACAGCACCTGTATCTAACTGCACATACTCTGGCCGTGTATCTGGCAAAAGAAAATCCAGTTGCGCGGGACGATTGTCTTTCATGCAGGAAGCTCTGTGTGGAAAGTGTTTGCGGTGGTGTGCGCAGTCTGGCACAGCATGCAAAGAGTATAGCAGCACCTATGTTTGAAACAGAAGGAGCAGATTCCCAACAATGTCGGTTTCTGGTCGGGATATGATGTTTATCGGCGGCATTCCGGCTGTTATCAGCTTTAATGCCAGCAGCCGCATGTTTCGTGGGGTTTTTATAGGCTTGAACGCAGAGGTGGATTTTCTGGCGTGTTCCCCTATGGATTTGCAACCGCAAGGTGAAGCAGCTTTGAGTGTGTTTTTGGAAACATGCCGCCAGCAGAAGCGTTCTCCCTTGCTTGCACGGCAGGAGGGGCAAAAAGGCTACCTGCTTGAAGATATATATGCAGAACTGGAAGGGCCAGCACGCCAGAAAGGGATAGATCTGTACAAGCTTGTACGAGATCAGACACTGGAGTTTCAGAAAACAGGATATCGGGAAAAAGGGCCGGTCGTTTTTCTGAATTTTTAATGGGAACGGCTGACTCTCTAAAAATGAAAGAGGGCTTGAGGTATAAGCCCTCTTCTTAACATCTATTGTGTTAGGCTGTGGTTTTAGCTGGGATATCCTGTTTGGCGGGAGCCATTACAGATACAAGTGCAACCATGGCAATATTGATAACCAGAGAAAGTAGGCCCGTAGAAATATTGCCTGAAAACAGCCCCAGATTAATGGGGTGAATAGGTTTCAAGCCGTCCATCCAGCACATGCCAACGCCAAATACTGTGCCTACAGCCCATCCCGTCAACATAGCGGCGGCAGAAAAGCGCACACGTAACAGGCCCAGAATAAGCGCAGGGAATGTTTGTAGAATAAACACCCCTCCCAGAAGCTGGAAATCAATGGCAAATTGCGCGTTCAGGAACAATACGCAAATCAGCGCGCCAATTTTAACGATAAAAGCTGTAATGCGGCTGGCACGCACCGGGTTAGCTTGTGCGGGAAGCAAATTGTTGGTGACCAGATTTGCTGCGCCAATGGCCATAACGGCCGCCGGCACCAACGCACCCACGGCAATGGCAGCAAGGCAAAAACCGGCAAACCATGCCGGAAAGACGCTTTGGAACAGCAGAGGCACAACCATGGACGTATTGGTGGTGTTAATGCCCGCCGCATGCGCCATAAAACCCAGCATGGCGATAAGCCCCAATACAATGGTGTATGCCGGTAAAAAAACGGCATTCTGTTTGATGGTATCTGCCGAGCGAGATGCCAGAATACCTGTAAGTGTGTGGGGATATAAAAAGGCAGCCAGAGCGGAAGAAAGCGCGAGTGTGGCATAGGGCAAACCTTGCCCGGTTTTAAGCACCGTATCGGCATGTGCAGCCGTGGCGAACAGCGCGCTGTAACCGCCGGTGTGCAAAGGAATAACAGTTACCGCCACCAGTACGGCAATATAGATCATAATATCCTTGATAAAGGCCGTAAGTGCTGGTGCGTGCAGTCCCCCCAGCCATGTGTAAGCGGCAAGAGAAATAAAGGCGATAATCAGTGGTAGATCGCCCGGTAATCCCAAAGCCTGCACTACTGTACGGATGCCAATAAGCTGCAGTGCAATATAGGGCATAACCGCTACCAGGCCGGTTAATGCGATAACCACCTCCAATGCCCGGCTGTTAAAGCGTGCCTTTACAATATCTGCCGCTGTGGCGTGGCCGCCTGCACGAGCAAGCTTCCAGAGTTTAGGCATGACAAGAAAAATGAACGGGTAAACGATAATGGTATAAGGCAGCGCAAAAAAGCCGTATGCCCCCGCCGCATACACCAGTGCTGGCACGGCAATAACAGTATAGGCGGTGTAAAAATCTCCACCAACCAGAAACCACGTTACCCACGGCCCAAATTCTCGCCCGCCCAAAGACCATTCTTCATGGCTATTGGTGTCACGCTTGGCATGAAACAGGCCGCGTATCCATTGTATGGAACTGCCAACAACAATGGTGGCAGCAAAAAAGAAAACAAAAACGCCAAGCGCCCACGGGTTTATGGTGTTCATGTGCTTTGTCCCTTTTTCCAGACAATCCAGATAAGGGCAGAGGTTACGGGCACCCATGCGAATTGGTACCAGTAGAAAAAGGGAAAACCCCATAAAACAGGATCGTGCCTGTTATACAGAGGTGTCCAGAGCAACCCTAAAAAGGGCAAGGCCAGTAGGAAGTTCAGATATTTCATTACAGAAAACCCGGTCATTTTGTTTTTTTTGTTCGTGACCGGGATAAGAATGGCGATGAAAGTTACCGCCTGTCAATTATTCTGTATGTTTTTCTGGTTTGAGAAACCAAGCTGTGGCTTTTCCACTACAAACAGCTGAATTGCCTGTAATGGAGTAAAAAAGACCAGTGGATTTTAACGTGTAGCGCTATGCTTTTTGTTCTGTAAAACTTGGTTCAGCTTATCGCCATACTGCCGATAGCTGCCCTCTGGCACGCAGCCCATTTCTTCCAGATCAGCCAGATCCGCTCCGTGATTGATCCACATGTTCACTTCACGTGAATCAATAGTGGCTGGGATCTCTCGTGGTTCATAAACGATAGGTGGGTTTTCACCCTCCGCTGCGCCAAAAAGCATAAAGCTATCTGGTTCCGGTGTTTTGCTGGAACTCAGGCTGATTTCACCACACACAACCTGCTTTTTTTCTGCATTAGGATGCGTGGTAATTGCGCGGAAAAATGGATGCGTGTCTGGGAATCGTTTTGTTAGTGTTTTGAGGGTGTTTTTGACAAAAGGAGAGGCCTTTTTATCGCTACCATCGATAACGGTTTGTGCACTCGCAGAACAGGCCAGTCCCGGCGCGCCAAGGGCAGCAAGCAACAGGCTGAATGCCAGAAAGCGTTTCATGGTTTTAAGTCTTTCCTGTTCAATGGAATGTATTAGACAATATTATACTGCATTTTCGTGTTTAAAACAGCTTTTGCCTTCCATGGCGTAATGCCGCCGCAACTTAACCGGCCACCCTGTTGAGGAGCAGGCACACCGGTGGTGGATGGCAGAGATAAAGGTAATCCATACAGGCTTCTGACTGCCAGAAAGCCAAAGCATTCGGCTTCCAGCGCATCCCCGTTCCATCCTAGAGTTTCTGCCGGAAATACTTGGCCAGAAAGGCGTTGTGCAAGCGCTTCCATAATAGCGGGGTTGTGCCGGCCACCACCACACACAAACCATGCCTTTGGTTGTTCTGGTAACGGGGTGCGGGCAATGGCTTCCGCCGTAAAGGCGACCAATGTAGCAGCCCCATCTGCCGGAGAGAGTGCAGCAATATCCTGCAAGGCAGTATGGAAGCTCAGCCTATCGAGAGATTTCGGGGCTGGTTTGCTAAAAAATGGATGTGCCAACAACTGCTTCAGAAGAGGTTCTGCAACCTTACCACTGCGAGCAAGCTGTCCATCTTTATCGTAGGGGATACCGGTATGGCGGAAAGTCCAGTCATCCAGCAGGGCATTTCCGGGCCCTGTATCGCAAGCCAGAATCTCACCTTCCGAAGTCAGCAAAGTGAGATTGGCAACTCCCCCAATATTCAGAATTGCAACGGGCCGTGGCTGATTATGTAGCAGAGCGGCATGATATAAAGGAGCTAAAGGCGCACCTTCTCCACCAGCCTGAACGTCTGCGGTGCGAAAGTCATGGATAACTGGTAAATCTGTAGCAGAAGAAAGAGCAATGGCATTACCTATCTGCCACGTGCGTCCAGGCTGATGCAAAATGGTCTGACCATGAAAGCCGATAAGATCGGCAGGCATATCAGGAGCCATTTGGCGCAGTTGCTGTACAGCTATGGCATGCACTTCTGTCAGATCATGTTCTGCAGACAGCAATATAGGGTCAGAAGGTGCAAGCTGGGGTGCCGCATCCAGTATGTGGCGCAGGCGTGCGCGTAACTCTGGGGTATAAGGCACGGTCAAGGAAGGACCATGCCTGGATATACGTGTGCCATCAGTTTGTATGAGCGCTGCATCTACGCCATCAAGCGACGTACCACTCATAAGCCCAATGGCGGTGAGGAGAGGGGAAGAAGGCATAGTGTTACTGTGCCGTGTTGATATCCAGCCCGGTCTGTAACTGCCCGGTAGGTACATCCCATAGCACAATACGATCTTGCCCCTGTTCTGTAACATGCAGGGCCAACAGATTATCCCGCACACGCGTTACGCTTAACAGGTGTTCACCTGCAGGTAACGTCGCATGTGCTGTGGGGAGGCTGGGGGATGGTGCAGCATCAGATAACGCAACAGGTGGAAGTGGCGGGGGAGTAGGCTTGCTGCTCATGCGATGAATGAGTACGCCTGCCAATACAACAACGCCCACCACAATCAGCACACCCATGCCAATAACGGCTACAAGTAAGGCTTTGGGTGTTTTGTATTCCTGTGGTTCTTCCATTTTAAAGAGCCGCACCTTCTGCAATATGGCGTTTCATGTTTTGCACTACGGCTGCCAGACCATCAAAAATGGCCTGTCCAATCAGAAAGTGCCCAATGTTGAGTTCTCGCAACTCTGGCAAACCTGCTATGGGGCCAACATTTTCAAATGTCAGACCATGCCCTGCATGTACCTCCAGCCCAAGTGCGGCGGCTTGTGTGGCTGCGGCACGCAGGCGTTCTAGTTCTCCGGCTTTCCCTTCTGCGTAAGCGCCAGTGTGAAGTTCTACTACTTGTGCGCCTATTTTGGCGGCAGCTTCTATCTGTAAGGGTGAGGGATCTATAAACAGCGAAACACGAATACCTGCTTGTGCGAGTTTTTGCACTTTTGGCGTAAGTGTTTCTAGCTGTCCTGCTACGTTCAGGCCGCCTTCTGTGGTGAGTTCCGCACGCCGTTCGGGCACAAGGCAGCAGGCATGAGGGCGTAAGCCAAGGGCTATGCCAACCATTTCATCAGTTGCGGCCATTTCCATATTAAGAGGTGCCGCAACTTCTGCGCGCAGGCGTTCCATATCTTTATCACGGATATGGCGTCTATCTTCACGTAGATGGGCAGTAATGCCATCTGCACCAGCCTGAATAGCCAACAAGGCCGCGGCAACGGGATCTGGATATGTGCCACCACGTGCATTGCGAATGGTAGCGACATGATCAATGTTGACGCCAAGCCGGATAGCTGAAGTCATGCTGCGTTCCTTCTGTTCTGCGCAAGCTGTGCTGCCAACCGAATGGCCGCGACAAGGCTGCTTGGGTCTGCCTTGTTCTGCCCCGCAATGTCAAAGGCTGTGCCATGGTCGGGCGATGTACGAATAATGGGCAGACCCAGCGTTACATTCACGCCTTCTGCCATATCCAGCGTTTTGAGCGGGATCAGCCCTTGGTCATGATACATGCATAAGGCCACATCGTAACGGCTGCGGGCTGCGGGTGTGAACATGGTATCTGGCGGCATGGGGCCTGTAATGTTGAGCCCTTCCTGCTGTAACGCTTTAATGGCAGGGGTGATAATCTGCTGCTCTTCATGCCCCATTAAACCGTTTTCCCCTGCATGGGGGTTTAATCCGGCTACAGCAATGCGTGGTGCTTTCAGCCCAAAATCGCGCTTGAGCCCAGCCGCGACTGTGCGGGCTGTTTTAACAATCAGCTCTGTATTTAATTGTTCCAGCGCATGCCGGAGGGATACATGCACAGTAACAGGCACAACCCTCAGAGATGGGCTGGCCAGCATCATCACTTCATGTCCGGGCACATGGCATAGTTCTGCCAGATAGCTGGTGTGCCCCGGATGTTTAAACCCTGCGCTTTGAATAACTTCCTTGCTGATAGGGTTAGTAATAATGGCGGAGGCTTCACCATTCTGGGCCAGTTCTACGGCCAGACGGATGCTTTCAATAACACTGGGTGCGTTCTGGCGGTCTGGTTCTCCGGGGGCAGCAGGTGTCTCCAGACGGAGAGGGAGTACAGGAATGGCGTGGGAGAAAACATCCGTTCCCTGTTCCAGATAACGCACAGCTTGCACTGGAGCATGCTGTTCCAGAAGGGTGGGGTCTCCAACAAAAACAAAAGGAAGCCCACTTTCGCGTAATATGCGCCATGCTTTTACAGTAATTTCAGGCGCAATACCTGCTGGGTCACCTTGTGTTAAAGCAAGCATGGGCTTCTTCCTTCAGTGCAGGAAAATATGAGTATGCAGGCAGGTAGCAACGCTCAGAAATGGTCTGGCGTAAAGGCGCTAAGAAACTGATACAGCACGTTAGGTGCAAAACCGTATTCTACAGCCATAACGGCATCCGGGCAAAGGGCGCGATACCATGTAGGATTAAAGTGATTAGACAGTGAAATGGAATTGGGAAGACTATGTGCTGAATGAAGTAGGTTCATAAACGGGGACAGCCCCTGCAGGTTTGGATCAGCAGGTCTATTTTGCAGATAGATGTTTGGATCAAAAAATAGATGGCCGGAACGCTTTTCTTGATCGCCAGATCGTAGGAAATGATCATACCCATTTACAAAACCGCCTGATTGCAGGTTTTGTTCCGAGATATCAGGATAGCGCTGGCGATAATAACGTTCTGAAAAGAGGTAATGTGGGGAAAAGCTTTTGTAGCCCTCGTTGCAGTAATGCTCAAAGCCAGAAGTATAGGTGCCGCTTGTAATGGCTTCTGCTGCTTGGGAACAATTAACCCGGTACCATTCTTCGTTGAAATATCTGTTTGGCGAATGGCCGGAGGGAGCGCCTTCGGTTTTATACCAGTGTTCAAGTTCCTGATCAGAAAAAGACAGCAAAGCATCCATAATTGCGCCGTATTCTGCGCGGTACCAATTTGCATCAAAAGAGTACCATAAAGCTTTGGATGCTTTAGCAGCCATAGTTTGTTATCTTTCTTTTGCAGGTATAAAAATCAACAGGCCGGAATGTTGCTTTCAGCCTACAGCGCGGCGGTTGCGCCATAATGCGGCAAAATCAATCTGCTGCATGATAACAGGCAGAAAGCCTGCTTCACGGCATAGAGTGGCCAGCATATTGCGTGCAGCAGGGTAGAGAAGGTGCGGGGCTTCAATAAGCAGCAGGGTTTCAAAAGTTTCGGCTGTTGCATGTTGCAACGTAAAGATACCTGCATACACCAGATTAACATCAAACAAGGGCGTAATTTCTTCTCCTTCCCGTTGTGCAGGAAGATGCCCTTGGCAGCGCAAGATAAGTTCAACTTCAAAATTTGGCTGGTTTTCGCCCATTTGATGGGCACGCACATCTACAGAAACACCCAGATGTGGGCGGTCTGTTACGCGTGTGTAAACTGCAGGTGCGCCGAGAACCTGAAATTCAACAGATTTAACGTATTGGATTCCCATCTGAATAGACGGTGCACGAGGTGTTTGAGAGGCGCCGCCAAGTGAATCTGCAGTCTCGGTATTCATGATGGATGTCTGATCCTCAGGAGTAATGTCGCAAACAGAAATGGCTCATTATTCAGGAAAAATGAGCAAAACAATACAATCCACATCAGCCCTAGCAGATTCAGGCAGTTGCGGCGAGAGGAAACACAATAAAGTTCTTTATCTATTGCAGCTTGGTGATCCTGTAAAAATGTGTGAAATATTTTATCATTAAGCTTGCAGTTGATGATATTCAGTCGCTTGTTCTTTATGTGTGATACGGCTACGACTTGCTATCATGATCAGGCTGATAATTGTTGTCCCATTCCTGCTGGCGCTTGTCGTGTTCAGTGCCAGTAATCAGGATCCGCTCGATATGTGGCTGCTGACATATAGCTGGAAATCTTCCGCTGGTGTGTTGGCGCTGTTGGTCGCTGCTGTTGCTTTTCTGCTAGGCGCGTTCTGTTTGTGGACGGCTGAATTCAAGCAGCGTCGGCGTGCGCGCAAGGCAGAACAGCATGTAAAGGAATTGGAAGCACAGCTTGCGCAAGTGCAGGTTGTATCCAGCCCGCCGGTGGCCCCTGCGCCTGTAGCTGTGGCAACTCCGTCTGTTTCTCCTTCTTCGGGGGTAGAACCACATGTCTGATACGGCAAGACAAACAGGTTTGATTGTGGCGCTGGATACACAGGATCCGGCACAGGCCAAGGCATGGGCTCACGCAGTGCAAGGTGCTGCGGGCGTTATTAAGCTTGGTATGGAATTTGCTTATGCGGCCGGTTTTCAGGCTGTAGCAGATGTGGCCGGGCAGAGGCCTTTATTTCTGGATCTCAAGCTGCATGATATCCCCAATACAGTTGGGGCAGCTGTAAAGGCACTTTCTCATTTGCGCCCTCGTATGCTGACACTCCATGCAGTTGGCGGCGTAGACATGATGAAAGCTGCGCGTAAGGCATGTGATGAAGCTTTTCCAGAGGGAGAGCGGCCATTACTGCTGGCTGTAACTGTGCTGACCAGCATGGATGATCAGGCTTTGGCAGAAGTGGGTGTGCCAGATGATACGCGCACGCAGGTTTTGCGTTTGGCACATCTGGCCATGGAATCCCGGATGGACGGATTAATCTGCTCAGCGCATGAACTGAAGGCCATTCGAGCTGCTCTGGGAGATAAACCCGTTTTGGTAACGCCCGGCATTCGGCCCGCAGGTGCCGAGAAAGGGGACCAAAAACGTGTTATGACACCAGCAGAAGCGCGTGCCGCTGGAGCAGATTGGATTGTGGTGGGAAGGCCCATAACACAGGCAGCAGATCCGGCCGCGGCTGCCGCCGCCATTGCTGCAGAGCTAGCAGCATAAATCTGCTGTATAGATGGGGTAGGTTATGGACGGCGTTCAGACAGGTGTAAAAATCTGTGGCCTAACGGAAGAAGTCGGGCTTGATGCTTGCGTGGAATATGGCGCCGATTGGATCGGTTTTGTTTTTTTTGAGCGCTCACCCCGTTATATAAGTGCTTTGCAAGCAAAGGCTTTGGCTTCTCGGATTACGGGTAACATCAGGAAGGTTGGGCTGTTTGTGCGTCCTGATGATACTGTTTTGGAGCGTGTGCTGGATCAGGTGGATCTGGATATCTTGCAGCTTTATACAACGCCTGAACGTGCCGTGCAGATACAAGCCAAGTTTGGGCGGCCTGTCTGGTTATCCATACCAGTGGCATCACAGGCCGATTTGCCACGACTATGCACGGTGGAGCGCCTTTTAATTGAGCCTAAGCCTCCTGTGCATGCAACACGCCCAGGCGGCAATGCACAGCAGTTGAACTGGGATCTGCTGCACGGGTGGCAGCCTGGTTATTCGTGGATGTTGGCAGGGGGCTTGAACCCGGAAAATGTAAGCCAAGCTGTTGCAATAACTGGCGCTCCGGCGGTGGATGTATCATCAGGAGTTGAGAGCGCTCCGGGTATTAAGAGCCCCGATGCAATTGCCCGTTTTATCCACAATGCGCGTAATCCGGCCATTGGTTGAGATAAAAACATTATTTTTTCCGCTTTAGGTCTTGCCTGTTTCGAAAATTTTGCTATTACCTCTCTCGCGTCGGAGAGATGGCCGAGTGGCTTAAGGCGCACGCTTGGAAAGCGTGTGTACGTTAATAGCGTACCGAGGGTTCGAATCCCTCTCTCTCCGCCATAGTGTTTTTCCTTAAAAATATTGAACTTTATGAATCTGTCATCAGAGATTCTGTGACGTTGTTCTGCACGGGACGTAAATACGGGACCTTAGGGCTTTCTGTTGCCTCAACGTTATAAGGTTGGGAATCGTCTGAGCAAAAATAGCAGTGTCTAGAAAGAGGGGTAGCAGAGTTCTCTAAATAAGGACTGTTCGCTCTCAGTTTAATTTAGTAAGCGCGTATAGAATTCCAATTAGAGATTTTTGTAATTATGCGCAAAAATGACAATGCCGAGCAAACTGTTGGCAATCCTCGTAAGCAGAATACGAGTCAAATCTTGGATGCCGCAGAAAAAGTGTTTGCCGTGCACGGTTTAAACGGCACGCGTATAGATGACATAGCCAAAGCATGTGCGTTGCCAAAGGCAAATATTCTTTATTATTTCAACACAAAAGAAATACTTTACCAAGCTACGCTAGGACGGTTTTTAGACGATTGGCTGGGAGATGCCAATGTGCATCTTTCCGCCGATATGAACCCGCGAGAAGGTTTGCAAAGCTACATTCAGGCTAAAATGTTATTTTCCCGCCAGAGGCCAGAGGCCTCTCGCCTGTTTATGCATGAGCTTTTAGCTGGTGGTGAACAAATTCAGTTTTTTCTACAGGAAATACTGAAGCCACATGTAGAGCACTTAGCGATTATATTTGCAGCATGGTACGAGAAGGGACTTATCAAAAAGATAGATCCCTTCCATTTTATGTTCATGCTTTGGGCGATGACGCAATCTTATGCGGATATGCAGATACAATTTGCCGCAGTTTTAGGAAAAAAACGCCTGACGAAGCATGATTTTGAAGCAGGCGCAGAAACAATCATGCAGTTGGTTGCCTCAATTTGTATTGACGCGGAATAAGGGGGCTAAGTAGTGTTTGTGCAAGCATGCCAATAACAAAACCAAAAAGGCATGAAAAATTTCGCACACTCTCCAAGCTGGGCAAGAAAATAAAAAGAACGCCGCATCCTGTACTGATAAACAGTGAGAGCAAGGCAATAGGATTAAATCCAGATTTATACCAATAAACATTTCTTTTGTCTGATGAATACAGAGCTTCGGTGACAATGTTTTGTTTCTTGATAAGATAATAATCTGCCAGAATGATACCGATAAGAGGCGTAATAAATGTGCCCAAAACATCAAGAGTCAGATGGATCAGTTCTGGACGTGCATATAAATTCCATGGCGTGAATAAGATGGCACCTATGGCAGCAATAAGCCCCCCCTTGCGCCAAGAAAGAAGGTGAGGTGCCATATTAGAAAAATCAAAGGCAGCAGATACAAAATTGGCTGAAATATTAATGCCAATGGTCGCAATAACAATAGTTATCACGCCAATAATAGCTGTTCCTAAACTCGTAGTTTTGACGACCGTTTCTACAGGGTCAAAAATCATATGCCCGAACACAGGCAGTGTCAGTGTTATGGTAACAAGAGTAAGAAGTGAGAAGGCAAAAAAGTTAAACGGTAATCCCCAAAAGTTCCCTCTATTTATAGATTGCATACTCGTGCCATAGCGTGAAAAATCCCCAAAATTTAAAATAATAGGCGCAAAAAAGGCAAGTATTAAGGCCATTGCATTTATAATGCCCAGAGTATGCGCAATAAGGCTAATAGATTGATGTGGTGCAAAAAATTGGAAAGAAAGATGCCACCCTGTTTTAGAAAACAACCAAATATCTAGTAAAGCCATCAGGCCATAAATAACGGGGCCAGCCCAGTCTATAAAATGGCGTATAGCATCCATACCATTCCAAAAGACAAGGGTTTGTAAGGCCCAGACAATTAGAAAGGCCAACCATCCCACGTAGGATAATCCAAGAAAACCATGGTGTGTGGCATTGGCCCAAGGTTCTACAACAGGCCAGATTTTTAGAATGAGAATGACCAAAGCATTTGATGCCAACCACGTTTGAATGCCATACCACCCAACGGCTATAATTCCGCGTATGAGTGCGGGAATAATGGCACCGTACACGCCAAAGGTCATGCGCGCGACAACAGGGAAAGGGGCCCCTGTTTTAAAACTGGGTACAGCCATCAGATTGCATGTTAATTGAACGAGCAGAATGGCAAAAAGCAGAGCTGCAAAAACATCGTATAGCGGGAGGCCTAAAGTAAATAAGCTTCCAACCGTGATGTACCCGGCAACACTATGAATGTCTGACATCCATAAAAACAGATAATCTTTCCATTGCCATGTGCGTGTCACAGAGGGCGCTAAATCCTCGTTTGTTAGGCGATTATCATGTGATGCATGATGCGTTCCACCCATAATGTTTCCCTACATTACGATTCGAATCCGAAAATATATTATTGACCAATTAGTCAGAATAACAATACGATTTCGATATGAAATGTATTTTGTTTTTTAACGGTTAGGAAATAGAAAGGCAGCCACGTCATGCTCCATGTTAAAGGCGGAACGCTTGTTACGGCGGATGGCAGTAAGCGGGCAGATATTCTGTGTGGTGCAGATGGCAAAATAGCTCATGTGGCAACAACTATAGAAACACCTACAGGGTGCGATGTTGTTGACGCAGCAGGGCTATTGGTTATGCCAGGGGGAATTGACCCGCATACCCATATGGAAATGCCTTTTATGGGTACAATTGCAAGTGATGATTTTTATACCGGAACAGCTGCGGGTTTAGCTGGTGGAACAACCAGTATTATTGATTTTGTTATTCCTGATTCTAAAACATCTTTGGTGGATGCTTGGCAAGCATGGCGGCAAAAAGCCCAAAAATCTGCGGCTGATTATGGATTCCATGTTGCGATTACGCATTGGAATGATCAAATTTACCACGATATGAAAACCCTTGTAGAAGAATGTGGGGTTAATTCATTCAAACATTTCATGGCGTATAAAAATGCATTGATGGTGGAAGATGAGGCCTTTCTACATTCAATGCGCCGTGCCGCAGAATTAGGTGCTATTTGCACTGTCCATGCTGAAAATGGAGATGCGGTGGCTTACCTGCAGCAAGATCTCTTGTCTGAAGGGCGCACAGGGCCGGAAGCGCATCCAGTATCACGCCCAGCCGCGGTAGAAGGGGAGGCAGCACATCGCGTCATTACTTTGGCGGGTTTGCTTGGGGTCCCTATTTATATAGTGCATGTTTCAACGCAGGAAGGCGTGCAAGCCATTTCAGAAGCACGATTGCGGGGGCAAGAGGTATACGGTGAAGTGCTGCCCCAGCATTTAGTATTTGATGAAAGTGTTTATGAGGGGGCTGATTGGTTGAAGGCGGCACAGTATGTCATGAGCCCACCATTTAGGCCCAAACATCATCAGGCAGCGTTGTGGGGCGGTATGATGTCTGGGCAGCTACAAACAACGGCTACAGATCATTGTTGTTTTTGTGCGCCACAAAAAGAAATGGGCAAAACAGATTTTACCCGGATCCCCAATGGCACGCCTGGAATTGAGGATCGGATGAGTGTTTTATGGCACTATGGTGTTAAAACAGGAAAACTGACGCCAGAACAGTTTGTGGCTTTAACATCTACAAATACAGCGCAAATTTTTAATATGTATCCACAAAAAGGAAGCTTAGCGATAGGGGCAGATGCGGATATCGTACTGTGGGATGCCGACGCAGAACGCACAATTTCTGCACAAACACATCATCAGAATGTTGACTATAATATTTACGAAGGAATGACGGTAACAGGTGTTGCAAAGAAAACAATAAGCAAAGGCCATCTTGTCTGGGATGAAGGGGATTTACGCGCAGTGCGTGGGGCAGGACAATATATTGCACGCCAGCCAAAACGCAGAAATGTGCGTAAACCGCTTTAACCAGATTGTAGACGTGCAGTATTTATAGATTCTTCGTTAAAAGCAAAAGGTAAACAGGCATAGCGTTTACCTTTTGTAACGGGCTGAACAGCATGTAAAAGCGCGCTTGAAAAAATAAGTGCTCCTCTAGCAGGTGGACAAAACCTTTGACTGGAAAATTCAGGGAAAGTGAGTTCTCCACCTTCAAAAGTATCATTCAGATTAATAGAAATAGCAAAAAGTCTATGTTTGGCACCTTCCACTGTATTGTCTCTATGTGGGGAAAAGTGCCCTTTATATGCAGCATCATAACAGCTGACAATCATACGATCCATGCCAGTGACAGTGCATTGAAAGGCTTTGCGAATTTCAGGAACAACGCGTCTGATAATGCGTGCTTGCAAACCTTTGATTAAATTTTGATTTTGTATTTTACAATCATAACGATGTTTAAAAAATGTATCTACTTTTTCTATAGTTGATCCATGTGCATTTTTTGTAAGCACACCTGAAGGTGTAGGGTTGTTATGATGGTAATAATGAATAAGGGCATGGCAAAATTCTTCCTCAAGAATGTCTGTTAACAAAAGTGCTGGAATAGGGACGTTTTGGTTTGGGATTGTATTTTTTAGAAAACGTTTGATGATGTCATACGCAATAGCATGTTGCGGGAGAACCTCTTTTATTCTTAACATTGGATCTGTTATAACGCATGTAATATCTTCAATATTAATGCCGAAAATATTGTGAACATTACAGTCTAAGTCGTAAATATAATAAAAATCATCACTCTTTAATTTTTCATCCTGCGGGGATGTTGTAACAATAAAAATTTCTATGGGAACGGATTTTTTTAATTTGAGTAAATCTTTTAGCGTATCGGTCATTTTGCTTGTAAGACATATTTGCACAGCAGGTACAAACACCAGAATATTGTATTTTCCTGCGGCCATATCAAAGCTGTAATGCCCCCAGTTTGTAGAGCATTTTTGGGTAAAAATAGGTGCAGGATCTCCAGGAAGAATCATAAGATAATCCTTATTAAATCTAATAACTTTTTAAAAACCTACCCCATATAGGGGGTGGGTTTCAATCATAATTCAGTTTCGTAATAAGTGTGATGCATGAAAGACACAAAAGGGCAAAACTTAACCAAGCATTCAGATTTATGTTGCGAATCCGAAACATTAAAACATAACGTCTCTGTGTCCCCGCGATTTATCCTCTTTATCAGAGCTGAGAAAAAACATGCCTCATCCTCGTTTTTCAGTTGTTCATTTTCTCTTGGCTGGAACTATCTGTAGTTCAATTGCACTGGAGAATGCTGCATTTGGTCAGTCCATGTCACATCCTGCAAAAACGGTAAGGGCACAAACTAAAAATACGAATAAAAAAATAGCATCATCTAAAAAACTTGGTGCGGTTGAATCCAAAAGCGGTCCTGAAGAAGTCCATGTGGGTGGGCATGCATTATCTGCCCAAGGTGTGACACGTCGTGCCCCAGGGGGAGGCCTGATGCGACTGGAGACCAGAGCAGGAACCATTCAGTCCGTTACGCGTGATGCTATTGCCAAACAATCACCATCAGCTAATCCTGTTCAGGTTTTGGCGTTAACTCCCAGTGCATTTGTTACCCTTACAGAACCCTACGGCATTGCGGGTGGCAACCTGATGTTACGTGGTTTGCCGGGTGATCACGTAGGTTGGATTTACAATGGAGCTCCTGTAAATGACGTGGGAGATGGCGGATTTTACGCAAACCAAACATCTGATGGTGATAATCTAAAATCCGTTTCTTTGATGCCTGGTTCGGTCGATATTGATACACCCAGTATTTCTGCTGCAGCGGGGAGTGCCTATGCAGAACTTATAGATCCTTCTCATAGAAGGGGAGGGTTTGTAGATTTTTCCTACGGCTCCTACAATATGCATCGCGAATTTATCCGTCTTGAAAGCGGTGATATAGGAAACAGTGGTGTAAGAGCATTCGCTTCTTTTTCTAACACAGAATCCGATAACTGGCGCGGTCCGGGAAAGTTCACGCGTAAGCATGTAGATTTCAAAATGATTAAGGAGTTTACGCCAGAAAGCCGCTGGACTATTAACGCCAGTTATAACACCAATGTTCTACAGCTTGATGAAAACCCCACAAAAGAACAGTTTGGTGAATTTGGGAAAAATTACGATTACGATTCCCATTATCATTTAAATAACAAAACAAATTACTATAAGTATGGGCTTGATGCTTTCCAGAACTTGATAGCTTCAGCACCCCTATCAGTTAAGCTGGCAGAAGGCTTGCGTTTTGATGATACACCATATCTTTGGTGGGGATCTGGCACTATTGGTGGGGTAAGCACCGTTGAGGATGGTAAAACGTATTCAGGAACGCAACCTGTTGATGTAGACGTTGCAAACGGTACAAATGTCTATACGCCACTATATTTCAGTTATCATCGCACGGGCAATAATGCCAAGATGACATGGACAAAAGGCATTAACACCTTAACGTTTGGCTGGTGGTATGAATGGTCTCGTACAAACCAATCTACTCCCGTATCCTACATCAATCAGGCAGATGGTGGGCCTGCGAATATCTACGGAGATTATGGACCGCATATTTATCGGACATCCGATGGAAACCGATGGTATCTGAATGACCATAATACGTTTACTCAGGTAAACATGTTGTATCTGGGTGATCGGGTGAAATTGCTACATGATAAGCTCGAATTGCAAGCGGGTATAAGGCTGGCTATGGTCAACCGTAAGGTAGACAGCTACGTGCCGAACATTCAGCAGCATCGTGGGCAGAATGTTTTTGAACCTCTTCCACAGTTTAGTGCCAGTTACAAATTTAATGATCATCATCAAATATATGTTCGTGGGGCAACAAACTTTAAAATGCCCAACAACAATACTATGTTTGAGCTGTATAATATTGATGGAAGCATGTCTACAGCACCATCAGGTAATGTAAAACCAGAATACGCCATTAATGAAGAAATAGGTTACCGCTACCATGATGATCTTCTGGTGGGAGAAATTTCTTTCTTCAACTATAATTTCACCAATAGGCAAATGGGCGTTCTGAGCTATTTTGGAAGTGCTCCGATGTCTACAACAATGAACGTAGGTAACCAGACATCCCGTGGTGTGGATATTCAAATCGGAACACGGCCTATTTTTGGACACTTCAGGCCGTATATGAGTTTTGAATATCTGGATGCAACAATGGATTCAAATATCCAATACCTTAATGATTATCTACATACAAAGGGCAAGCGTCCGGTAGGCACTCCGCATGAAATGGGCGCTTTAGGGGTTGATTGGGACAATGGGCATATTTTTGCCAACTTGAACCTTAAGTATATTGGTTCTCAGTATTCTACCTTGATGAATGATGAAAAACTGCATCCATATATTATGGATACAGTCACGCTTGGCTATAGATTTTCCAATAAATGGTATCTGCGCTCTCCCCAGATACAGTTGAATTTTCAAAACCTTGCGGGCTCACTCTATCGGAATGGGGTATATTCGATGTCTCCATTTGCGCATGCAACAACTGGCGTGTACGGCACGCAATTCGCATCAGGAACAGCACCAACCTATACCTTGTCACCTGGGTTTGCCGTTTCGTTTTCAGTATCAACGGGTTTCTAATATCCCCGCGGATATTTTGAATTAAAAACTGACTAAATGGTCAGAAAAATGTTGCGGAAACGAACTTAAATAACATACCATTCTGGTATCGGGGTTGAACGGGAAATCTTCTGATGCATGTCTTGGATCTAAAAAATAGTCGCTTAACAGAGGAGGAGCTCCAGAAAAACTTTTCGGATGCTCATCCTTCTCTTACGCATGAGCAGGCTTTGGTAGAGGCAGAACGTTGTTTTTACTGCTATGATGCACCTTGCACAGAGGCCTGCCCAACAAGCATTGATATTCCCAAATTTATACACGCTATTGCTACGGGTAATATGCAAGGTTCGGCACATACTATCTTGGAATCTAATATTCTGGGGGGATCATGTGCACGTGTTTGCCCGACTGAAATCCTATGCGAACAGAAGTGTGTTCATAATGTTCGGGAAGAAGGAAAGCCCATTCGTATTGGTGCCTTGCAGCGCCATGCCACAGATTGGCAAATGGAGCATGGTGGCCAGCCATTTACTCGTAAACCTTTAACTGGTCGTAAAATTGCAATTGTAGGGGCAGGTGTCAGGTTGTGAGACGTCATTGGCGTAATCAAGGATTTCGTCGACCTGTTTCATGATGTCACGACCAGCCGGTTTGATATAGTCTTGATTACGTGACGCGGGATGTTTTTCAAGCCATGAGATGATGCATTGGGCGGGAGCGATGCCGCCCAGAACACGCTGCGGGCGATGATTGTAGGCGAAACAGAAGCCTCTGAGCAGAATTTCCAGATCTTCATGGTTTGAGACACAGACCTGCAGTACTTCTGTAGCGACACGGCCATTGAAGCGTTCCACCATTCCATTGGTCTGAGGGGAGTAAGCCTTGGTCCGGCGTCGGTCGATTCCCATGTCATGACAGGCTTTTTCGAAGGCGTCCGCTGTAAAGCAGGAGCCACGATCGGTCAGGATATGGGTGATCCGGAAAGGAAAGGCCGATTTGACGGCATTGAGGAAATCAACGGAATTATCCGCATTTTCCGCGTCATAAACAGCCAGGTGCACTGAACGGGAACAGCGATCGATGGCGACATACAGAAAACGTTTCCGCCGGTCCCCATCTGCTGTCTGTAATTTTGGCAGATGTTTCACATCGATATGGACATAACCGGGATCGTAATCGCGGAACTTTCCCTGTCCCCGAACTGGTCCGGCCTTTGGAACAGGAGGCAGCCTGTTCAATCCGGCGTCTTTCAGTATCCGCCAGATATTGTCCCGGTTCAGATGCGGCAGGAAATGCCGTAAGACAAAGGTCAGATCATCCAGACCAAAACCGGTAGAACGCCGAAGCTGACAGACAATGGCGCGCTCCTCCTCCGAGGCTTTCCAGGCCAGCCTCCAGGGACGGCTGCTGCGGTCCTGACAGGCGTCCGAACCACGCCTGCGCCACTTGCGGACTGTTTCATCGCTGATCCCGTAGCGTCTGGCGAGCACGGATGTCGGTTCTGACGAACGAGCTATCTCAGCCCGGACAGCCGGTGTCGTGCGTGCCTGTGGGTGGATCTGAAGCATCATTCGGTCTCCCTGCAAACGGAAGAAAACAACGAAGCATAACGCGGTATCGCCCACGCTACATCATCCCAATGACGTCTCACAACCTGACAGGCAGGGCCTGCTGGGCTTGCATGTGCGCATCGTCTGGCTATGCACGGGCATGATGTTGTGATTTTTGATAAGCATGACCACCCAGGTGGTCTGAACGAATATGGCGTGGCCGCCTATAAGCTTGCAGATGATTTTGCGCAGAAAGAAGTAAAATTCCTTTTTGATATCGGTGGAATCTCCTTTGTTGGGGGTAAAACGTTAGGAGTGGACTTCACTCTGGGAGATCTGCAGCGGGATTACGACGCAGTGTTTCTTTCTTTAGGTTTGGCGGGAGTACGCCAGCTAGAAATGGAAGGGGAAGCGCTTGAGGGTGTTCAGGATGCCGTTTCTTTCATTAAAATATTACGATCTAATAACAAAAAGGACATTCCAGTAGGCCGACGTGTTGTTGTGATTGGAGGAGGGAACACAGCAGTAGATGCGGCTGTTCAGGCGCGCCGGTTAGGCGCAGAGGAAGTTACGCTCGTTTATCGTCGTGGTGAAGAAAACATGTCTGCCACTGTTGTGGAACGAGAATGGGCCCAAACCAATGGTGTAACTGTAAGGTTGTGGTCTGCACCAACCCAGATAGTTCAGAAAGATGGTGTGTTGGCAGGTGTTGAATTTGCCAAAGGGCACAGCAATGCGGATGGAAAAGTCATATATAGCACAGAAGATACGTTTTTCATTCCTGCGGATATGCTGCTGAAAGCAGTCGGGCAAGTGTTTCATCATGATCCCGTTAGCGGTGAAGATATTGAAATCTGTAATGGACGTATCGTTGTGGATTCCTTTTATCGTACGAGCATGCAGGGTGTTTACGCAGGGGGGGATTGCACAGCGGGTGAAGACCTAACGGTGGCTGCTGTACGGGATGGCCGAGATGCAGCAGAAGCTATGAATATAGCCCTACAAAAAGACGCGTGAGCAGGAGAGACGTAAGTGGCTAATTTAAAAACATCTTTTGCTGGGATTAAGTCTCCCAATCCGTTCTGGTTGGCCTCTGCTCCTCCAACAGACAAGGAGTATAATGTTCGCCGTGCTTTTGAAGCTGGTTGGGGCGGGGTTGTATGGAAAACATTGGGGGAAGATCCTCCGGTAGTCAATGTCAGCTCGCGTTACGGATCACTTGATTATAATGGCGCGAGAATGATTGGCTTAAATAATATTGAGCTTATTTCTGATCGCCCATTGGCTGTAAATATTGCAGAAATTAAATCTGTTAAGAGAGATTATCCAGATCGTGCCGTTATTGTCAGCTTGATGGTGCCTTGTCAGGAGGAAAAATGGAAAGCCATTTTGCCTATTGTTGAAGAAACAGGCGCTGATGGCATTGAATTGAATTTTGGTTGCCCGCATGGAATGTCAGAACGCAATATGGGCGCGGCTGTAGGGCAAGTTCCAGAATATGTGGAAATGGTAACACGCTGGTGTAAACAAAATACACGTATGCCTGTTATTGTTAAACTTACGCCAAATATCACTAATATTCTTATGCCAGCTCGTGCGGCAAAACGCGGTGGAGCTGATGGTGTTTCTCTTATCAATACGATCCAGTCTGTTATTGGTGTAGATCTGGATGCCATGGCGCCTATGCCCGTTGTGGGTGGAAAAGGAACACATGGTGGATATTGTGGCCCAGCGGTTAAACCCATAGCTCTCCGCATGATTGGTGAGATTGCTCGAGATCCAGAAATGTCCGGTATGCCTATTTCTGGTATTGGAGGCATTGGAACATGGCGTGATGCCGCAGAATTTTTGGCAATGGGCTCAACAAGCCTTCAGGTTTGTACAGCCGCCATGCATTATGGTTTTCGTATTGTAGAGGACATGGTGGATGGATTATCTGCATGGATGGATCAAAAAGAATATGTCGATATTCCTGCTGTAAGCGGTCAGGCTATTCAAAAATTTGTTCCGTGGAACACGCTTAATCTTAAATTCAAAACCATTGCCAATATTGACCAGGATGCTTGCGTGCGTTGTGGCTTGTGCCATATCGCTTGTGAGGACACGTCACACCAGGCAATTTCTAAAACCCGAGTAGATGGTGAACGTCATTACGAGGTTATTGAGGAAGAATGTGTAGGGTGTAATCTTTGTGCACATGTGTGCCCAATTGGTGATTGTATTACCATGGAACCTCAACCTGAAGAAGGTGAACTGACATGGAACCAACATCCTAATAATCCGATGAAAATTCCAGCATAATTACAATATTCTATATTCAGGAGAAAATCTGTGTCCGATTTAGCAAAAAATAGCAACCTACACATTGATGGTGCGGCCCTTTGGGCAGATCTTATGGAAACAGCACAGTTTGGCGGAACAGAAAAAGGAGGGGTACGCCGTTTAACCCTGACAAAGGAAGACAAACTGGTGCGTGACTGGTTTATGCGCACGTGCCAGAGCTTGGGTTGTGAAGTTTCTTATGATTCCATGGGCAATCTTTTTGCGCGGCGTCCAGGGCAGGACAATAATCTGCCACCTATAACCATGGGGAGTCATCTAGATACACAACCTACAGGTGGAAAATTTGATGGTATTTTAGGTGTATTAGGTGGCTTAGCCGTTTTGCGGACACTGCATCAATCCGGATATGCCACACGTCATCCTATCGAGTTGATTAATTGGACAAATGAAGAAGGTTCTCGCTTTTCTCCACCCATGATGTGTTCTGGTGTTTTCGCAGGTATCTTTACAGAAGCAGAGGTGCTTGAAAAAAGAGATCGCGCAGGTATCCGTTTTGGCGATGAGCTGGATGCCATAGGCTATCGAGGGGAAGAGATATGCGGGCAGCATCCTATTTCTGCTTATTTTGAACTGCATATTGAGCAAGGACCTATTTTAGAAGCAGAAGATAAAACAATTGGTATTGTAACGGGTATTCAGGGCGCCCGTTGGTATGAAGTAACAGTGCGTGGTAAGGATGCTCATGCAGGTTCTACGCCAATGACATTAAGGCATGATGCCTTGGTGGCAACCGCAGGTATGATTGAGGCCGTGAGTAAAGTTGCAAAGGCACATGGTCCAAGTGCTGTGGGAACTGTAGGGTTGATTGAGAATAGGCCCAACAGTAGCAACGTGGTGCCGGGTGAAGTTTTTTTCACAGTGGATATTCGAGATCCAGACGATGCAGTTGTTCTGCGTATGGAGAAAGAACTTAAAACACTGATGGAAAAAATTGCATTAGATAATCAGGTTACTGTTGAGATCGTGCAGATATGGGATGCCCCAGCGGTGCACTTTGATCCAGCCTGCATTGGTATGGTTGAACAGACAACGCAGGAAAAAGGTTATAGTGCACGCCGTATCGTTTCTGGGCCTGGTCATGATGCTGGTTATTTGGCCCATGTTGCGCCAACAGCAATGATTTTTGTGCCCTGTAAAGATGGGCTCAGTCATAATGAAGAAGAAAGTATTCTGGAGGGGGATGCAGAAAAAGGCGCTAATGTTCTTCTTGGTGCAATTTTAAAAGCTGATACCGAACTGAACTTGAAGTAACGGAAAAGTAATTAGAAAAATAAATAAGGATGCAAGATCATAATTCTTGCATCCTTATTTATGTGACTGTGTGCGTGTAATATTTTCCAAAAATGAATATAATTTTTTATTATCCGAGAGTGTTACGTTAAAACGAAACCATTGTGATGGTTCTTGGTTGGGACGAAATAGATAACCAGGAGCTAAAAGAATATTATTTTCAGCGGCTATTTGTGTGATTGTTAAAGGAGAGATGTCATATGCAAATCGTGCCCAGATAAATAAACCTCCCATCGGTCTATTATAAACCTTAAGTCCAGAAGATTTGAGGGAATTTGAGACTGCCTTCTGGCTTTGAAAAAGTTGTTCACGTAAATCTGAGAGATGCGTAATATATAAACCACTTTTTAAAATATTATGTACAATCATTTCATTGATTTGTGGTGTTGTGAGACTGATTGACATTTTGTGAGAAAGAATTTTTCGGGTTATTTCAGGGGGAGCAATAATATAGCCAACCCGCAAACCTGGACCAATAGTTTTTGAAAAGCTTCCTATATGAATAACATTATTATTTTCTTGTGATAAGAAAGGTTGGCTAGTTGGTGTAAGATCAAGAAAAATATTATCTTCGATTAACGTTATACCAATTTTTTTTGAAATATCATTTATTTTACGAATATTGTCCGCAGATGTGCACGAACCAGTCGGATTATGTAAAACTGAAGTTGTAACCATAATGCGTGCTTTTGTCTGATATTGTATTTTTAGCAAGACATCTATATCTGGTCCTTCTTTGGTGTATGGAATACCAACAGCCCGTAAATTGAGGTTTTTGAGTAAAAGGTAAAGATTACAATAGCCGGGATCATCAACTAATACGATATCTCCGGGACGTGTGCATGCTCGTAAGGAGAGTTCAAGAGCTTGACTGGCTCCATGTGTAAGGGTGATGGCACTTTCTATTGTATGTACATTCCTGCGTTCTAAAAGGTGACGAATATCTGTTCGCAGTAATCGTAATCCAGCAGGATCTCCATACTCCATAAGAGAAGGAATGAAATTTGATTGTGTAATACATTTTAAAGATTTTTGAATAGATGATGTAAATATTTGCTGTTCGGAAAGCCAGCCACCACCTGCTTTAATATGCGGAGATGTATCTTCATAAGCATGCTGCAAAAGCCACTCAGGATTGAATGATGATTGTGTGTATGTAGATGTAACGGGTATTTTTGTTACGTAATATCCGCTGCGGTTTTTAGAATGAATATATCCTTTTTCAGATAGTTTATTGTACACATTGGCAGCTGTTACATGGCTGATAGAAAAAATATCAGCAAGTTTTCTAATGGAAGGAAGACGTTCTCCTGGAGCGATATGCCTGTGTTCAATTTCTTTTTGTATAAATTGAACAAGATGGTGTGTGAGCGTCTCTCTCTGATCTACTTTGAATTGGAACAAAGGGGGGCGAGAGAAGGGCATTTTATACCTGTACAGATTCCAGATTAAATGGTGCTTCTGTACATATCATAACACATGGTATTTTGTTACGGTTATTTACTGACTTCCGTGCAAGACAGAAGTTCAAACACATCATTATGATGGAACCCATGCTATGGTAGACATGAGCAGCAATTTTGATTCTGTAAATGAAGCGCGTAAGGGCACTTACTGGCAGCCTTTTACAAGCAATAGGCTATTGCGCGCCAACCCAGAACCTCGAATGCTTACAAAAGCCGAAGGTATTTATTATACGTCTATCAACGGTACGCGTTTGCTGGATACGCTTTCAGGCCTATGGTGTACTCCTTTGGGGCATGCTCACCCACGCATTGCAGAAGCTGTTAAAACGCAGGTGGAAACGCTGGACTTTGCACCGAGTTTTCAGATGACGCATTCTGGTGCCATAAGCCTTGCTGAACGCATTGCAGAGATGGCTCCCGAAGGAATGAACCATGTGTTTTTTGCAAATTCTGGTTCAGAGTCTGTAGATACGGCTTTGAAGGTTGCCTTAGGTTTCCACCGTATTAAGGGGGAAGGTAATCGCTTTCGTATGATAGGGCGTGAGCGCGGATATCATGGGGTTGGTTTTGGGGGGATGTCTGTTGGGGGCATTGTATCCAACCGTAAGATGTTTGCGCCATGTATGATGCCGGGGGTGGACCATCTTCGGCATCCGTACGAACCAGAATATGCAGCTTTTTCACATGGTCAGCCAACATGGGGAGCTGAACGGGCCGAGGATTTGCAGCGATTGGTTGCGTTGCACGATGCCTCTACAATTGCTGCAGTTATTGTGGAACCAGTGCAAGGGTCAACTGGAGTGCTGGTGCCTCCTGTAGGGTATTTGGAACGTTTGCGTGAGATTTGTACGCAAAATGGTATCCTTCTTATTTTTGATGAAGTGATTACAGGGTTCGGTCGTATGGGTGCTCCGTTTGCGGCCCAGAGATTTGGTGTAAAACCTGATATCATCACGTTTGCCAAAGCTGTTACAAACGGTGTGGTGCCGATGGGCGGGGTGATTGTTACGGATGAAATTTACAACACATTTATGACAGGTCCTGAAAGTGCCATAGAATTCTGTCATGGATATACGTATTCTGGGCATCCTTTGGCGGCAGCTGTGGGGCATGTTGTGCTCGATATTATGGAAAGTGAAGATATTTTTGCCCGTGTGCGTGAACTGGAGCCAGTTCTTGAAGAAGAAGTGCACAGTTTGAAAGATCTATCTTGTGTTTCTGATATCCGTAATATCGGTTTAACTGCTGCTGTGGATATCAAACCCATAGAAGGCAAAGCTGGCGCACGATGGTCTGCTATTTTTGAAGAAGGCCTACGTCAAGGGCTTTTGCTTCGTTGTACGGGAGATACGGTTTCTTTTGGCCCTCCTTTTGTTGCGTCAGAGCAGGAATTGCGGGGTATGATTGGCTCTTTCCGTAAAGTTCTTGAAACTGTTTGTGAGTAAACTGTTTTTGTTCAGTTGATTTTGTAAAGGAATTGTTATGCCTCTTCTTCACTTCCATCTTGTTAAAGGCCGTAATCCAGAAGAAATTCGCACATTATTAGATGCTGCGCATGGAGCCATGCTGGCGGCCTTTAAGGTGCCAGAGCGTGATCGATATCAGATTGTTTCTGAGCATGATTCTAACCATATGGTTATTGAAGATACTGGGTTGGATATCCCGCGTACGAACAAGTTCGTGTTACTTCAGGTTACATCGCGCCCACGTTCTAAGGAGCAGTTTGCGGAGTTTTATCGTTTGCTGGCAGAAGCGCTGCAGCAGAAATGCGGCATAGAGCCTTCAGATCTCATGGTTTCTGTTGTAGAAAATTCTGCAGAACATTGGAGTTTTGGTTATGGGCGCGCTCAGTTTTTAACTGGCGAACTGTAAATTTTATTATTTCCAACATAAATTTCATGACCATACAGTATTTATATGTATGGTCATGAAATACTTTTCTTAATATGCAATAATATTTCTAATTTATATAAATAATTATATGCGCATATCGTATATAATTTCCATTACATTCATAAAGTAAATTTGGAAAATGCACTCTTTAATATTTGATGTCATGAAATATGTAGATTAGCACGTTCATGTTGACGGATTTTTGAGGATGTATGCCTTAGATGAGGGTGTTTTCGCATACACGTATAAAAAATCAGCAAAATATACTATTTCATTAGGATATGAATGAGAGTGATGTTTTAAGGTTTTTATCAAAAGTCTGGTAGCGCGCATAAGCTTTATCCTAGCAATCATAAATATTTGCTCTGAAATTTACAAATATTGTGCGGATTTCTAAGTCTTCCCAGCTTGACAATATCTATGATTTTCGAGACAGAGCAGCCTGTTTTTCTTTTAGTCTTACTTTGCAGGTGAGGAGCTTTTTTTATCGCGGCAGAAAATAAGGTGTTCTGTGGTTCGCTTCAGAACCGGCACGGCAAAATTTCACAGTGTAAAAAGTTTTATTACACGGTTTGCTACGGCGTGTCGTCAGTTAAGCCCTGAGAGTGGCACGTGAGGGTTGTACTTTGTGTCTGCGTGTGCTGACTGTTTTCCCATTTTTTGGGGAGACAGACAGATGCGGCGCTATAGTTTACGCGATGACCAGTGGGAGCGGATAAAGGATCTTCTTCCTGGTCGAGAAGGCTATGTCGGCGGCACTGCGGTGAACAACCGTCTGTTCGTGGAGGCGGTGCTGTATCGCTATCGCGCGGGTATTCCATGGCGCGACCTTCCTGCCCGTTTCGGTGACTGGAAAAACGTGCACCGGCGTCTGCGCCGCTGGTGTGAAAGCGGCGTCATCGAACGGATATTTCGTTATCTGGCCGCTGATTACGACAACGAATACATGATGATCGACAGCACAATTGTCCGAGCGCATCAGCATAGTGCCGGAGCTCTCAAAAAAGGGGCACGGATCAGGCCATCGGACGATCACGAGGCGGGCTAACTACAAAGATCCATGCCATCTGCGACGCTCTGGGCAATCCAGTGGAACTCGGCATCACACCGGGACAGGATGCCGATATCACCCAGGCAGAACCACTTCTGGAAAACATCGAACCGGATGCTTTCCTTGCTGACAAGGCGTATGACGCGGACAGGTTGATCGATCGGCTGATACAGCGCGGGATTACCCCGGTCATCCCGCCAAAACGCAACAGAACGACACGACGGAAAACCGATTTTTCTCTCTATCGCGAACGGAACCTTGTTGAGAGGTTCTTCAATAAACTCAAGCAGTTTCGCGCTATCGCAACCCGCTACGATAAACTGAAATCGACCTTCCTCGCAGCCGTGCAGTTCGCCTCAATCATCATCCTGCTTAACTGACGACACGCCGTAGAGCAAATTTTTTCTGATTGTCAGTCATTAACCTCGTATCGGCCTATGTGCCGGACATTGATATTATTGGAGTGATAAAATGGCTGATATCCAGCCCACAGATCACCAACCACCTTTAGGTGGTATCTATCGCGCTTTTTTCTCTTTAATAAGTTTTCTTGCAGGATGTGCTCTTGTTTATGGAGGGGGGAAACTTCTTCTTTTGGGCGGATCTGCTTATTACCTCCTTGCTGGCTTGGCATATATTGCGGCGGCTATTCTGGTCTTTCTCAAAAATCGTTTTTCTTTGTGGGTAGCTATAGGCACATTTATTGCAACGTGCTTATGGGCTATCTTTGATACCCCAGAATTTGGATATTGGGCCCTGCTGCCACGCTTGGTGGTTCCAGCTATTTTATTCACGTTAAATATTTGGGCTGTGGCGACCTTTTCCAATATCAGCCAATCAGTACGGCGCAAAAGCGTTTTTACAGGTTTAGGTATTGTTGGATGTTTGCTGCTTACTCTTGTTGAAGCATTTTACCCACATGGGCAGATTATTTCTCCAGAAGTAGCAGAAAAAAATCCCGAATTGGCACAGACAGATAAAGCTGATGGGCCAGAAGATTGGGAGTTTTTTGGCAGGAATGCAGCCGGAACGCGTTACGCACCGTATACCCAGATTACCCCGCAAAATGTTGATAAGCTGAAAGTCGCCTGGGTGTATCATACAGGTCGGCGGATACGTGGTGCGGGAACAGGGGTTGATGAAAATACGCCCGAACAAATTGGGAATGTATTGTATTCCTGCACGCCAGAAAACCTTATCACGGCACTGGATGCTGATACAGGTAAACCGATCTGGAAGTTTGACCCGAAAGCTCATACTGCAGAGCACGTAACATGCCGCGGTGTTGGTTATTACGATATTGATAAAGATGTATCACTTACCGAAGCAGAAAAAACAGCTGATTCAGCACAGATGTGCCGACAGCGTATTCTGGTTTCAACGGTAGATGCCCGTTTTATCGCGCTAGATGCACATACAGGCACACCATGCGCTGGTTTTGGTGTTGATGGTGCAGTGGATCTTAAACCTCAGATGGGGCCGGTAGAAAGGGGCAGACGTTACCATCCAACTTCTATGCCTGTTGTTATGGGGCATGTGGCTGTTATTGGTGGCTGGGTGCGTGATATCGTGCACGGTGAGCCATCGGGCGTTGTGCGTGCATATGATGTGCGGAATGGTTCCTTGGTTTGGGCGTGGGATGTTGGCCATCCGGACAACACTGGCGCACCGCCAGAAGGCCAGACCTATACATTGGAAACGCCTAATGTGTGGACGGTTCCGACATATGATAAAGAACTCAATCTTGTGTATTTGCCTACAGGCAATGGCCCACCAGATTACTGGGGTGGTGACCGTGATGCTGTAAAAGAAAAGTTTGGTGCTGCCATTGTGGCTGTGGATGCAGCAACAGGCAAAACCAAATGGGTTTTTCAAACAGTTCATCACGATGTATGGGATTATGATCTGCCTTCTCAACCTGTGCTGTATACGGTTACAAATGCACAGGGTGAAAAAATTCCAGCACTGATCCAGACTACAAAAACCGGCCATATTTTTGTTGTGGATCGTCGAACAGGCACTCCGGTGACCGAGGTGCAGGAACGCAAGGTTGCCACGTCTCCTTCCGCACAGGGCGAGCATCTTTCTCCTACACAACCTTTCTCGGTGGGGATGCCCGTTATTGGTGCAGATCCGCTTACAGAAAGCGCTATGTGGGGTGTGAGCACGTTTGATCAGCTTTATTGCCGGATCATGTTCAAGAACTCTGTTTATGAAGGGCCGTTTACCCCACCGGGTGAAAAGCCTTACATTGAATGGCCGAGCCTTTTGGGCGGTATGAACTGGGGCGGCATCTCTATTGATGAAGCTAAGGGCGTTATGTTTGTAAATGACATGCGTATGCCCTTGCGTATGTCTTTGGTGACGCACGAAGAAGCTAAAAAATATAAATCTTCTACAGATGAAGTGCCGGGCTTTATGGGTACAATACGCCCGCAAATTGCAGGGCCTTATTCTGGTGTAAGAATTGATATTCTGCAGTCACCACTTGCGGTGCCGTGCAACACACCACCTTTTGGCACCATGAGTGCGATTGACCTGCATACCAAGAAATTGCTGTGGCAGGTGCCAATGGGCACCACGCAGGATCTGGGCCCTATGGGTATTAAAACCCATTTGCCAATTCCTATGGGTATGCCCACGCTTGGGGGGCCAACCTCCACAGCTTCTGGGTTAGTCTTTTTTGCAGGAACGCAGGATTATTATTTGCGGGCGCTTAATTCTGCCAACGGCAAGGAAGTGTGGCGTGAGCGTTTGCCAGTTGGAGCCGTGGCAGCACCACTGATCTATCGTTCACCTAAAACGGGTAAGGAATATATTGTTATTTCTGCCGGTGGTATGAGCCATTCTCCAGATGTAGGCGATTATATTATTGCCTATGCGCTGCCTGATGGTGCTGCGCAGAAATAAAGAACGACTAGAATGAGCCTAAGAAAAATCCCCACTTACGAGTGGGGATTTTTTGTGGGCAAAGAGTGAATAAGGAAGGGAGGCTAGGTTTTGTAAATCCGGTCAGTATAATGCGTTAAAGGCAAACTGTGGTGATACAACGCGGGATGTATTATGCCCCGCATAATAAACAGAAACACCAGCAATCACGCCATAATTGGGTGTCCAGTTGTATTCTAATGCTGGGGCAACCTGCCAATCTCCCGAACCCGAGCTGAGTTCATCTACTTTCAGGCCAGAAGCGTAGTGTCCCTTTAGGCGGGAGCCATTGGCCCAATCTCGCGCTACGTCAATTGCAAAAACCCATCTTTGAGTAATGCCATATTCCAAGGAAAATCCTGCTTCACCATACATGCCGGGCTGTCCGTGACCACGGAAACCGCGTGTGGTGCCATAACTTGTAACATCTCTTAGGTGAGCAGAATTAAGTGCTCGGCGGAAGGTTGCCCATAGCCGTAACCGCAACTCGTGGTTATTGGGCATGGTGTATGTGGATTGTTCGGTTAATGTTGCGCGGTATGTGTAAACCCCACTGCCAACACCATCCTGCGAGCGTCCCAGATGAGAGTAATCACCCGTAGGAAAGGAAACGCCGGTAATCAGATTGAGTGTGGGAATAAACCGTTTGGGGTCTGCCGTCAGATAGCGCCACATCAGATCAACGGGAACATCCCCAATTTTCAGGCCACTACTGGTTGTATCACCATGCTTCCACCGATAGCTGATGGCCGGAGTGGTTTGAATACTCAGGTAATCAGTTAAGGCATATCGGTAAATGGTAAAGCTGGTAACCGATTGCTGACGTGGGGAGGACATGGGCACATTATTATTGTGCGGCCCGATCATACCTGAGGGTACAGAGTAGTACATATAAGGTTCTAAAAGGAACATACCCTGTTTGGAGAGGGGGCCTGATGGAGAAACAAGAGACCCCGTGTACCACTGATCGGCAGCGTATGCGCTATGAGAGTATGTGGTTGCAGTAATGGCGGATAAGGCAAGAGGCAGAAGGAAACGCAAAGATTTAGAAGAAAAATATCTGATAATGCTGCTCATCAAATGTGCTCCTTGGAAACCTGATTGTTTTCCGCACATGGAAAGTTTGCATCATCAGTAAGTTCCACTGAGGAGAGTGTTTGTGGAACAATATTGTGTGGCTTCTGGCTGGAGGTTTTCCATCCGATAATGAGCACAACAGCCAATAATGGAATAGCGGCGATGGACATGGTGCCGGTTGGGTAATCCAGCGCCATCAGCAGTAAAATGCAAAGGAAAAACACAATGCTTAGCCAGGATGTAAAAGGGGCTCCAGGCATTGCAAAACCTGTAGGAGCAATGCGACCAGCCTTAATAGCTTGGCGCAATTTGATCTGGCATAAGAGAATAAAGCACCAGGTGCTGATTATTCCCAAAGACGCCATATTAAGAACGATTTCAAAAATTTGTGATGGCAGAAGGTAGTTTAACCCAACACCAACCAGATAAATGGCAACAGTTGTAAGAATGGCAGCTGCTGGCACAGATTGTTTGTTCATATGTGTGAGGTAACGTGGTGCGGAACCGTTGAGCGCCAGCGCCCGAAGCACTCGGCCTGTGGAATAAAGGCCAGAGTTCAGGCTGGAAAGTGCTGCGGTGAGCACCACAATGTTCATAAGGGAATCTACTCCCGGAACACCCAGTTTGGAAAAAAACGTTACAAATGGACTAATCCCTGCCTGATAAGATGACCACGGCAGAAGCAGCACAAGAAGAGTAACAGTACCAACGTAAAAAATAATAATCCGCCAAATAACATTGTTGATGGCAGATGGCAGGATTTCACGCACATTCTGGCATTCACCAGCGGCAGTGCCAATCATCTCAATACCAAAATAGGCGAAGACAACACCTTGCATGAGAGCAAGCGCAGGGAGTGCTCCATGAGGGAATAGGCCACCATGCTCAGTAATCAACTGCAGGCCAGTTGTGTGTCCATCAATTGGAACGCGCAGGCCTAAAATAGCACTTCCCACAACAAGAAAAATTAAAAGTGCGGCAACTTTAATCAGCGAGAACCAGAATTCCATCTCGCCAAACCATTTTACACCAATAAGATTCATTGATGTGATGACCATAAGGGCCATTAACGCCATGACCCATTGAGGAACAGCCGCAAATATGCCCCAGAAATGCATGTAAAGGGCAATGGCGGTAATATCGACAATACCTGTCATGGCCCAACTGAAAAACGACAGTGCACCCGCGACATAAGAAGCACGAGGCCCCAGAAATTCCAGCGCGTAGGAAACAAAACTGCCGCTGGTAGGCCGGTACATAACCAGTTCCCCCAATGCTCTGAGCATAAGGAAGGAAAAAATGCCGCAAACGAGATAAACGATTGCAAGAGAGGGGCCTACAGCCTGAAGCCTGCTTCCTGCGCCAAGAAAAAGACCAGTGCCAATTGCGCCTCCTATAGAGATCATTTGGATCTGACGTTTGCCTAACGCTTGTTTATATCCTTCTGAAGTCTGTTGAAGGGGGTGGGATGAAGACGTTTTTGTGTCCAAAATTTCTATCTCCATAACAACAGACAGTGCGAAATCTGCAGTATATTTAATGGAACGCACCTTGTTTCGATAATGCAATAACAGTAATCGCAAGATCAGGGAAGTCATTGCAGAATCGAAATGCCGTAGATTTGATGTATAGTTTGTTTTATAAAAATAAACTACATAGAGTTTATTGGAGTTTTTATGGGGTGTGTAACCTATTTTATTTGCATTTATTTAAGTTAAACCAGAAATAAAAAAGTAAAAAACTTTTTATATATTATATGGCGTAATTAAAAATATATTATAATATCTAAATAAGGAATTATTTTTGATAAATACAAATCAATTGTTTATTCATAAAATAAGATAAATAATGATATTTATTGGATGTTTAAGTGAGGTGTCGTGACGGTCTTACCGTCAATGGCACGACACCTCTTTAAAAAGTTACGCGATGCAGACAGTTGCTTCGCTTGTAAGCACACGGAAAGTGAAGCTTTCCTGAAGATACAATTCAACGGTTTCTGCTGTATGGCTTAGATAGCCGATAGAAAAGTCCTGCCCGATATCAAGCTGTAAATCTCCACCACGTTTGGAGATAACAAAGGCACCTTCAATAGCTGGAGCCCAAATGGGTTCTCCTTCAATCAGGCTTTCAATATGCTTAAGCACGGGGTAGCCAACATCATCTCCGCCACTCACGGCTTGATAAGCTTTTGTGCCAAGAACGAGGGCATAAGGGCCGTTGACACCAGCGAGGCGCAAGGTGTCCAGCGCACTGGTAATAGCCCGAGGGTAATCTTTTGCAGAAGCCGGCAGTTTTGTATGAGGGTTGGATGATGCCTGCCGAATGCCCTTAATGCCAGCGGCGGTATAGCCATCGAAAATAGCACGGTCTTCCGCAAAGGCAATTTTTTGGGCGGCATCCTTAACGGGCTGCCAATCAGAATCCAGAGAGCCACGTTCTACGGCATCAATTTCCGCGCGTGATAAGGTAAAGGGCACGCGCACTTCAATAAGTGGAAGCACTTCGCGCTGTACAGCCTGTACGCCATCACTTGGCGGCTGGATCTGTTTGTTACGGCCCGTGCCAACGCTGGAAAATGCTGTACCTTTGGGTTCTGGTGTATCAACCACGCGCCGGCCAGCCAGATTGCGACGAATGGCGCGAGAGGCTTCCTGTTCAATTTCAGCCCAAGCTGCGTGAGAAATGGGGGCGAGATGTTTATGCAGGTTGTTCATGTTTTAGGCGTCCTTATTGTTTAATGATCCAATGCCAAGAGAACCGTGCAGAGCTTTGGGGGTTTGAGGAGCCGTTACAGGTTCTGGAGATGCCTGTGTATTTTCTGTGCCGAAGTTGGGAGCATCGTCAAGAAACTCACTGGTGGGAATAAAGAAAAGCGACCCTGTTACCGCTGTGCTGACATCTAGAATTCTATCGTAATTGCCCGGGGGCTTTCCGATAAACATATTTTGTAACATCTGCTCTGTGCGTGCAGGAGAACGCGCATAGCCAATAAAGTATGTGCCAAACTCTCCTTTACCCACTTCCCCAAAAGGCATGTTGTCACGCACAATTTGAAGCTGCTGCCCGTTTTCTTCAATGTTGGTCAGAACATTGTGCGCGTAGCTGGGTTTGGCGGCTTCGGGCAATTCTATGTCGGATACTTTTTTACGGCCGATAATGTGTTCCTGAACCTCAGTTGGTATGGCATCCCATTTTTTCAGGTCATGCAGGTATTTCTGCACAATAACGTAACTACCGCCCGTAAAGGCTGGGTCTTCATCTCCAATAACAGTTGCTGCAAAAGCTGCCTGCCCGGTTGGGTTTTCGGTGCCATCAACAAAACCGAGCAGATCTCGTGCATCAAAATACTTAAAGCCGTGTACCTCATCTACAACTTTTGCAGCACCTTCTAAGCGGGAGGTAAGGGCTGTTGCCAGTTCAAAGCATAAATCCATACGCGTAGCGCGTATATGAAACAGAAGGTCCCCCGGTGTTGAGGGGGCGTGATGAACGCCGTTAATTTCCTGAAAAGGATGAAGCTCCTTAGGGCGTGGTGCGCCAAAAAGGAGATCCCATGTGTTTGAGCCAATACCGGCAATACAGCTTAATTTTCCATCAGGAATACGAAACCCGACACCTCGTACAAGTGAAGAAATATCACCAAGCAGATCCAGAACCTGAGTGCGCACCGTGGGGGCATCATTCAGGGTCATCACAAGAAAAAGGGCCGATTGCGTTAATTTGGTATCAACTGGCTGCGGTGTAACCACTGTGAGGGAACTCCTGAATGCATGACGCGTTATATAATCGCAACGGATGCCTAGCATAGGCAGATGAATATTTGTGGCAAGATGGCAGGTGGTATCTAATAAACACATCCATCAGATAATATTTTTCTATGATAAGCACCTTTTATCATAAGATAAGTAAAAGGTCTTGGACGCACACTTACTGTTGATCTAGGTTTATAACCAAATCATGGTGGTGTTGTTTCCGGTGTATAATGCACATTTATGGCATTAACGGCGTATAGATAGCGTTTTCATTAATATCCAACGTCAATTTTCGGTCAAAATACCACAATTATAAGTTTGGAAAGAACCTATGCAACCTGCGCATGATATTGCGCTTCTTTTGGCGCGCTTCCAGTTTGCCTTTACTGTTGGTGTTCATATCATCTTTCCGGCCTTTTCAATTGGGCTGGCAGCTTACTTGGCTGTATTGGAAGGATGCTGGCTGAAAACCGGACGTTCTGTTTTCCTTGATCTATATCGTTACTGGATCAAGGTGTTTTCAATCGTTTTTGGTATGGGCGTGGTCTCCGGTCTGGTGATGTCGTATGAATTCGGCACGAACTGGTCGGTTTTTTCTCAAAAGGCAGGACCTATTACAGGGGTTCTTTTGTCTTATGAGGTTATGACAGCCTTTTTTCTTGAGGCCGGGTTTCTTGGCATCATGCTATTCGGCATGAACAAGGTTGGGCGCAAGTTGCATTTTGCGGCTACGTGCTGTGTATCAGTCGGCACTTTGATTTCCATGACGTGGATACTGTCTTCCAACTCATGGATGCAAACGCCGCGTGGCTACATGATAGATCCCGCAACAGGGCGTTTTATGCCAGCAGATTGGTTGGCCATTATCTTTAATCCGTCTTTCCCATTCCGTTTGGTACACATGGGGTTAGCGGCTTTTTTGTCTGTTGCCTTTATTGTTGGCGCAACAGGCGCGTGGCATATGCTTAAAGCGCGGCGAGAAGGCAAAGCCGCTACGGCTCCAGTGCGTACTATGTTTTCTATGGCCATGTGGATGGCAGCTATTGTCGCCCCGCTACAGATCATGGCAGGTGATGCGCATGGCCTGAATACCTTGAAATATCAGCCAGCAAAAATTGCAGCTATGGAAGGGGATTGGGATTCCACAGCCCGTGCGCCGGAGCTTTTGTTTGGTATTCCCAACATGAAAACCGAGCATACCGATTACGCGGTAAAGGTTCCGCTGCTTGGCTCCCTGATTTTAACGCATAGTCTGGAAGGCAAAGTGCCGGGGCTGAAAGACTTCCCGCGTGATCAACGTCCACCCTCACAGGTTATCTTCTTTTCCTTCCGTATCATGGTTGCACTTGGTGTGCTCATGATGTTGGTTGGCTTCTGGTCTTTGTGGCTGCGGCGTACACGTACCTTGTTTACGAACGCTGTGTTCCATCGTGTTGCGGTGTGTATGGCGCCAGCAGGTTTTCTGGCCTTGCTGTGTGGCTGGGTTACCACGGAAGTGGGGCGGCAGCCTTGGACAGTTTATGGTCTGCTCAGAACATCGCAAAGTGTTTCACCAATTATGCTGCCCAGCATGGCTATAACAATGACAGCCTTTGTTGTGGTGTATGTGATTGTGTTTGGTTCTGGCATTGGCATTTTGGTGCGCCAACTGGGGCACGCACCGCAGGAAGGTGAGCAGGAAACCAGCTCTGCAAACGCATCCGACATTTTGGCAGAACGTATGCATCCGGAAGTTATTGAATCTACTTCTGGTAAGGGAGCTTGAATATAATGGATCTTACATATTGGCTCCCGATTATATGGGCCGTTATTTTGGTAGCGGCTATTTCGATCTACGTCATTCTGGATGGTTTTGATCTTGGCATTGGCATGCTGTTTGCATTGGAGCGTGATCCTGGCCGCCGCAATGTGATGGTGAGCACCATTGCCCCGGTATGGGATGGCAATGAAACATGGATGGTGCTGGGTGGGGCTGTGCTTTACGGTGTATTTCCGGGAGCATATGGTACGCTTTTGCCTGCGTTTTACTTACCAATCATTCTTATGCTGCTGGCGCTGATTTTTCGTGGCGTGGCATTTGAATTTCGGGTCATGACACATGGTACAGGCCGCGAGAAGTTATGGAATGTCGGTTTCATGGCAGGGTCTGGCATTGCCGCATTTTGTCAGGGCGCCATTCTTGGGGGCGTTGTTCAGGGTGTAAAAGTTGTTGATGGTGCCTTTGCCGGAAGTGCGCTTGATTGGCTGACGCCTTTTAGCATTCTGTGTGGTCTCGCCGTGATGTGTGGTTATGCTTTGTTAGGAGCAACCTGGCTGATTTGGCGCACGACCGGAGCGCTAGAAGCATCTTGCCGCCGCTGGGCAAGTAAGCTGGCCATCGGGTTGTTTGTGGGGATTGTAGCTGTCAGTCTGTGGACACCACTGTTGCATGCACCTTATTTACGCCGTTGGACAGATTGGCCCAATATCGTTTTTGTTCTTCCTGTGCCAGTTCTTGTGGCTGTGTTGGGCGTTCTGTTCGTGCGTGGCTTAAGGCATGAACATTCCAAAGGCCCATTTCTATGTGCGCTCGGCTGGTTCTTTTTATGCCTTTCCGGTTTGGGTATTACGGTTTGGCCTTATATTGTGCCGCCCGGTCTGACACTTTGGGATGTTTCGGCCCCCCCAAGTAGCCAATTGTTCCAGCTTGTTGGCACAGTTATTCTGCTACCAATTATCCTAACCTACACAATTTATTCCTATCGTGTGTTTCGCGGAAAGGTGACGGAAACAGATGGCTATCACTAAAATTGTTCAGGGAAATGGCGATGGTGCCCCAAAGAATATTGGGGCACGGATTGGATGGTTTGTAGCTATCTGGACGCTGAGTACCGCAGTGTTTTTTGCCGGGGCCTCTTTATTACACCTGATGATTCCCAAATAGGTAAGTTTGAAATTCCCCTGCTTTGCGAGAAGCAGGGGAACACCTTAAAAATGTATTTTATTTTGAGGTAGCAGTATTCTCTTTTGGTTGTTTTGCTGAATTATCCGTGTTGTTTTTTGAAACAGTGTCAGCATTTTCTAATTGGCTGCGTGGTGTGCTTTTAAAGGGCGGGATTTTTTGTCCTGGTAAGTAATAAGGCCCTTGGTAATTCTGATCGAGTTGAGCATTGTTAAGTCTGTCGATCATATTATCGCCCGTTCCATCAGAATAAATGGAAGATTGCGGCATGGGGCCTGCCCTGTGCGGTTTAGAAGTGCTCTGCGCAAAAGCTGGCACTGCTAAGCATCCTAAAGCCATTCCTGTATATATGATCTGTTTTATGCGTGACATGAGGAATTTCTCTTTGCTGAGTATAGGCGAAGGAGAATGGATAGGCTCATCAAAACAGAAGCCTCTTTATAACTGTTTATGGATATGCGGCGTTCCTCAGTGAACGCAAAGAGTTTTTCATTTACGGAGAATGCAACATTCATGCTGGTATTTCGTTTCTAAGGCATGACTTTGTTTTGCATTCAATGGGTATACTAAAGTTGTTTAAAGTATTGTTTTTTAATGTGTAAATTACTTTACCAAACAAAACATCATAAAATAGTATAATTTAGAAAAATATTGAATAAATTTCTGCACAATGATAATATTTTAGATGCACATTACGTATGAAATAAGAGGTGAGGGAATATTTTATGAAGGATTCTGGAGCGGCGCACGCGCATTTTGGTTGGTTTAAGCGCCGTAAACAGATGAAGCCGCAGGACATTACTGTTGTTGATGCCCAGATGTTAAACAAAGCAGTGGGCGCAGCCGCTTTGGGTAATGCCATGGAGTGGTTCGACTTTGGTGTCTATGGTTATATTGCCGTCACGCTGGGGCAGGTCTTTTTTCCATCGGATGATGCTGCCACTCGTCTGATTGCAACTTTTGCTACGTTTACTGTTGCATTTCTGGTCAGGCCTCTTGGCGGTATGGTTTTTGGGCCGCTGGGGGATCGGTACGGGCGGCAGAAAGTACTGGCCTTTACCATGATCGCAATGGCAATCGGCACGTTCTCTATCGGCCTGATTCCATCTTATGCCCAAATTGGTTTATGGGCTCCGTTGCTCTTGCTGCTGGCGCGTTTGGTGCAGGGGTTTTCAACCGGTGGGGAATATGCCGGTGCGGCCACCTTTATCGCAGAATATTCCACCGATAAAAATCGCGGGCTTATGGGCAGTTGGCTGGAGTTTGGTACTCTGGCTGGATATGTGGCAGGCGCAGGCATTGTAACAGCCTTGCAAATTGGCCTGAGCCATACGGCCATGTTGCAGTGGGGATGGCGTATTCCCTTTTTAATTGCCGGCCCACTGGGGCTGCTGGGGGTATATATGCGCTCCCGGTTGGAAGAAACGCCAGCTTTTCAAGCGTATGCAGAACAGGCCGCGCAGCGGGATGATGAAAAACCGGGCTGGGGTGAACTGCTACGTGTGCATTGGCGCCAGTTGCTCAAATGCATGGGCCTTGTGCTGGTATTTAACGTAACCGACTATATGCTGCTGACGTACATCCCCAGCTATCTGACGGTTGCTTTAGGCTATGCTGAAAGCAAAGGGCTTTTGCTGATTATCATCGTTATGCTGATGATGATGCCATTGAACGTAATGGGTGGGTATTTAAGCGATAAACTGGGGCGTCGCCCCATGATTATCGGTGCCTGTATTGCTCTTCTGGTGCTGTCTATTCCTTCAGTTCTGCTGTTGCAGAGTGGGAATGATTGGCTGATTTTTGCGGGCCTTATGCTTCTTGGTCTTGCGCTTGTCTGCTTTACCAGCAGCATGCCATCCACTTTGCCAGCGCTTTTCTATACACCTATCAGATATACCGCGCTTTCTATGGCGTTTAACGTATCTGTTTCCATGTTTGGTGGCACAACACCGTTGGTAACAGCATGGCTGGTGGGGCATACGGGTAACCTGCTTATGCCAGCTTATTACCTCATGTTTGCGGGTGTTGTTGGTATTGTGACAATGCTGACGGTGAAGGAAACAGCTTGCATGCCTTTGCGAGGGTCACCACCAGCTGTGGGAAGCGAGGCTGAAGTTAAAAAGATACTTCAGGGGGATCACCCAATCACGGTAGATTCTACGTTACCGCCTATTCCTCAGGAATAAGGTGAAGCGGAATAGTATTTCTATGATGCAGGTTCAGCATGAAACCACTCATGCTGAGCCTGTTTTGCATTCAGGCCAAATGGTCTTTCAACCAGCTTTCAACAGCTTCAAGCAAAGCGCGCCCGCTTGCTTCATCTCTGGCGGGGGCAGGAAAGTGCGGGCCAGTTTGTATTTGATAGCGCATAGGGAGGGGAGGCTGCTTCAAAAAAGGCCATCCTTGAGAAAGATAAGGTGAGTCCGTTTTGATCAGGAGCGTTTGCACGGGCAGGCGTGTGCGCTGTGCAATAGCAGCAAAACCCGGCTGCATGGGGCTGGGTTCTGTTCCTGCGCGGGAACGTGTGCCTTCGGGAAACAGAAGTAACTGATTACCTTCTTTCAGGCGTTCAGAAGCAGGTCCGATCAGCCGCAAAAGGCTATCATGCCGAATATAACCCGCAGTGCGTAATGTGCTGCCTAAGGTTGGACGCTCCCAAATAGAGGCCTTGGTAACGCAAACCAGATGCGGCAGGGCAGAGGCTAGAATAAGACTGTCCAATCGTGAGGGGTGGTTAGCAACCAGTATAATATTGGGAACGTTTTTAAGGGTGTTAAGCTCTGCCAGGTCACATTCCAAAATACCGGCCGCTTCAAGATAACGCACTGCAAGCCGGGCCATAAAACAAAGCCATGCCTGCCCTATTTTACGGCGTTTTGGCCCTTCCGGCAGTGCGTGACGTAGCAGAAAAGAGCCTGCGTCCAATGCCAGAAAAATAATACCAATAACGGCAAGTGATACATAAAACCGTAAGCTGGTACCAAGTTTTGAAAACAACGACATGAGAATACAGTACAGCTCTGGCAGAAATAAAAAACATGCAGAACATACATTACGCCATCACGTATAAAGCATGGCGTCAT
Organism: Acetobacter sp. A11-2; assembly: GCF_040208445.1. Lineage (NCBI taxonomy): Bacteria > Pseudomonadati > Pseudomonadota > Alphaproteobacteria > Acetobacterales > Acetobacteraceae > Acetobacter > Acetobacter sp. A11-2. The sequence goes on along the minus strand of NZ_CP157843.1, from coordinate 2,232,501 downwards.
GTATTTTAATGTAGATTATTCGCCGTTCTGAGGTTGCATGATGCGGCGCAGGTCTTCCGCCATATGGGTACTATCTGCACGGGCGTCAATCATCCCCTTGTAACGCACCTCCGGCCCCATAACGACAAACTGTGGGGACATCCGCATGGTATATGTCCATTCGGGGTCGGGCACTTTTTCAATAGGAGCATGATATTCCTTTGCCAGATCAGCCAAGGCAAAGGGAGCCGCCGTGCCGCTTACAACCCGTGGGCCAATACTTTCACCATATTGGCGGAGGCGTTCGGCATCATCTCTGTCTGGGTCGAGGCTTACAAAAATGATAACGGCGTTGTGCCTGCCACCTTCTACCTGATCCAATGCGGCAGACATATTGCGCAGGGCAGGGGCGCAGGCATCTTCTGCACAATGTGTGGCGCCAAACAGAACAAGCATCCAACGGTTACGGAAGGTCTGGTCCGTCATGGTGCCTGTTGTGGAATCCATAAGGCGGAAGGAACCCCCAACCTCGTTGCCATAGGTGTTTAGCTGCACGCCGTGCTTTAAGGCCAGATGAGTGGCCGTGTAACCTCCGGCGGCCGCCAGAGCCAGCACACCAAAGGTCATGAGGGCTATACGTTTTCCAGCCGGTGTCATGGTTTTAATGTGCCTCCGCCCAATTCTGGCCTATTCCGGTTTCTACAACCAACGGTACAGCAAGATCTGCTGCTGCTTCCATAACGTTTTTAATAATTGCTGCTACTGCTTCTGCTTCTGATTTATCTGTTTCAAACAACAGTTCATCGTGCACCTGCAAAAGCATGCGTGTTTCGCCAAAGCCTGCTTTTTGCAGGGCTAATGGCAAATGCACCATGGCGCGTTTTATAATGTCTGCCGCGCCACCCTGTAAGGGGGCATTAATAGCTTGTCGCTCGGCATATTGGCGTCTGGCAGCACTTTTTTCATGAATGCCCGGCACATAGCAGCGCCGGCCAAAAGGCGTGAGAACATAGCCATGAGTGCGCGCTTCTTCGCGCATGCGTTCCATATAATCACGGATACCGGGGTAACGGGCAAAATAGGCATCTATATAAGTGCGCGCTTCGCCCGCAGGAATGCCAAGCTGTTTGCCGAGCCCAAAAGCCGAAATGCCATAAATAATGCCAAAGTTAATGGCTTTGGCGCGCCGCCGTGTTAGGGCATCCATCCCCTCAAGCGGGATATTGAACACTTCCGATGCGGTGCGGGCATGAATATCCTGCCCAAGCTGAAAAGCCTCACGCAACGCAGGAATATTGGCAACATCAGCCAATAACCGCAGTTCGATTTGCGAATAGTCAGCAGAAATCAGCTTCTTGCCTGGGGGCGCAATAAAGGCCTGCCGGATACGTGTGCCTTCTTCTGTGCGTACTGGAATATTTTGCAGGTTGGGGTCTGTAGAAGATAGGCGCCCGGTGGAGGTGATCGCCATCTGGAAAGATGTATGCACGCGATCATTCCGGCCGGCTTGGCGTAACAGCGCATCCGTATAAGTGGATTTTAGCTTGGCAAGCTGTCGCCATGCCAGAATGCGCGCTGGCAGATCATGTCCTTGGTCGGCCAGATCCTGCAGGACAGAGGAATCCGTGCTCCATGCTCCAGCCTTGCCGCGTTTGCCACCTTTCAGGCCCATTTCATCAAACAGGATTTCCCCAAGTTGTTTGGGGGAACCAATATTGAACTGCCGACCGGCGGCTTCGTAAATATCGTTTTCCATGCCCTGCATACGGGCTTCAAAGTCTTTGGAAAGTCGATCAAGCTCCGCGCGATCTACCGCAATGCCTGCTTTTTCCATGTCAGCCAGAATGGCCGAAAGCGGGCGTTCAATCTGCTCATACAGCGCCAATGCCTTATTGGTGCGCAGCGTGGGGTGCAGAACATGCCACAGGCGTAAGGTTACATCGGCATCTTCAGCCGCATATTTGGTAGCAGTTGCAACAGGCACTTGTGCAAAAGGCAGGCGGTTGCGGCCTGTGCCCGTCACACTGTCATACGTGATGGGGGTATGATTGAGGTGCAGGGTAGAAAGTTCATCCATGCCTTGCCCATGCAGCCCAGCAGACTGGCTGTAAGAGATCAGCATTGTGTCATCTACAGCGGTAATGCTGGAAAGAGGGATGCCCGCATGATCCAGAATGAGCAGATCAAACTTGGCATTATGGAAAATCTTTAAAACGGCATCATCCTGCAAAAGAGGAGCCAAGAGTTTAAGGGCTGCATCAACAGCCAGCTGTTCGCCTGTTGGGGCTTCCAGAGTGCCTTCATGTTTTAAGGGCACATAGCATGCCTTGCCCGGAGCCGTTGCAATAGAAAACCCGACAATATTGGCCGCAAGCGGGTCTAGCCCATCTGTTTCTGTATCTACAGCACAGATACCGGCTTCCTGCGCTGCGCTCACCCATTTTTGCAGGGCTTCTGCTGTGCGCACGGTTTCATAGTCATGATACGGGGCAGAAAGCACAGATGCATCGGGGGCTGAGGCATCCTCAGCGGGTGTGGTGGCTCCAGCAACAGAGGCCGCGGCGACTTTTCTGGCAGCACGATGAGCGTGGGCGCCAGAAGGGTGGCCAAGCCCCATACGGCTAAGAATAGAGCGAAAGCCCATGCGGTCTAGCCAGTCTGCCAAAACCAGCATGTCTGGTTCACGCGTGCCAAGCTCTTCTACCGGCACGGGCAGGGGGACATCTGTGGCAAGTGTGACGAGCTGGAGGGAAACCCGTGCGGCTTCAGCATGTTCGATCAGCATGTCACGCCGCTTGGATTTTTTCATCTCCGGAGCTGCATTCAAAACGGCTTCCAACGTGCCGTATTCCTGCACAAGGGCTGCTGCTGTTTTGGGGCCAATACCGGGCACGCCGGGCACGTTATCTGTGGGGTCTCCCATCAGGGCCTGTACATCCACCACTTTTGCGGGGGGCACACCAAATTTGGTTTCTACCTCAGCAGGGCCAACTGGTGTCTGTTTGATAGGGTCCAGCATGCAAACGCCGTCTCCCACCAGTTGCATCAGATCCTTGTCGGATGAAACGATGGTGCATGTGCCACCCTGTGCCCGAATGGCCGTTGCATAGGATGCAATCAGATCATCTGCTTCCCAGCCGGGGAGTTCGATGCCTGGCACATTGAAGGCCTGCGTGGCTTCCCGGATGAGGCTGAACTGGGGGCGCAGATCCTCAGGCGGTTCGGGGCGGTGCGCTTTATATTGCGGGTAGATTTCTGAACGGAATGTCTGGCGGCTGGCATCAAACAGCACAGCCAGATGGGTGCCTACATGGTCTTTAAGCAAACGGGCCAGCATGGTGGTAAAGCCGTAAACAGCATTTACTGGTACACCTTCCGGGCTGGTCATGGGGGGGAGGGCATGAAAGGCGCGGAAAATAAAACCGCTGCCATCTACCAGAACCAGATGGGGTGTTTCTGTCATACTGATGCAAACCGTGTAAGCGGAAGGGAAGGCAGAAAGAAAGCCATAGGGTTTGGATATGCCCCTTGGGTTTTGATGTCCAGCATTGGGCATCTGGCTTTCTGCAAGGTGTTGAGGTCTGTAATAGGCAAATACCCCGGCCTAAGCCGGGGTATAAGGGATATGTTTACAGGAAGGATACCTGCAACTTAGCCAATTTTTTTAACCCAGCCATGCGGATCTGCTGCACGGCCAAACTGGATATCGCACAAAGCCTTGCGCAGGCTGCTGGTGACTTCACCAGTCTGGCCGTTACCGATAGTGCAGCCGCCTTCTGTGCTTTTGAATGTGCCAATAGGTGTCACAACCGCAGCGGTGCCGCAGGCAAACACCTCTTTCAGCTTGCCGGAATCAGCATCACCATAAAGCTGATCAATAGCGTAGCGTTCTTCCTTTACCTTCAGGCCGCGATCACGCGCCAAAGTAAGCAGGGAATCGCGCGTAATGCCGTGCAGGATGGTGCCGCTATCCAGCGGAGGGGTTTGCAGGGTGCCGTCTTCAAACACCATCATCACATTCATGCCGCCCATTTCTTCCAGCCAGCGGCGTTCCTGCGCATCAAGGAACAGAACCTGATGGCAACCGTGTTCCTTGCCTTCCATCTGGGCTGTCAGGCTGGCAGCGTAGTTACCACCACATTTGGCAGTGCCCGTTCCCCCGCGGGAAGCACGTACTGTGCGTTCTTCCACCCATACGGAAACCGGGCCGGCATCCTTGGAGAAATATTCACCAGCGGCACAGGCAATCACGATAAACTTGAATTCAGATGCCGGCTTTACGCCAAGGGCAGCTTCCGTCGCAATCATGAATGGGCGGATATACAGCGTGCCAACTTCGGGCTTGGGCACCCAGTCCTTATCCAGCTTCACAAGCTGTGTAACGGCATCCAGAAACAGGTCTTCAGGCACCTGCGCCATAGCCATGCGTTCGGCAGAATGGCGGAAGCGGCGGGCATTTGCATCCGGGCGGAAAAGCTGCACGCTACCATCCGGGGTGCGATAGGCCTTCATGCCTTCAAAAATTTCCTGCGCGTAGTGCAGTACGGATGCAGCAGGATCCAGCATCAGTGGCTGGCGGGGCAGGATTTCAGCAGAATGCCAGCCCTTACCTTCCGTATAGGTGACAACAGCCATGTGGTCGGTAAAAACGCGGCCAAAACCCGGATTGGCCAGCATGGCTTCCCGCTCTGCCGCGGGGGTGATGTCTGTTTTGCGGGTAATCTTGAAGGCGGTGTCAGATTCGGTGGTCATGGGTTCTGCTGTCTCCACGGCGCTGGGGTCTGAACCAGATAGTCTGGCGGCTCCGTTGCCTCGGTTCTTTTTTTGCTTTCAGACGTTCTTATATCTAGGTCTGAGTTGGCAGGCGTGATGGGGCTTTTCCTATCATGTTCAGGCTTTATGTGCCAGAGAGCCAGACAGGCATGCCCTGTGGGGCGGGTTTGCATCTGGCGGAATGGGTGCTGTTTTCAGCAACACAGGCCGTTATTGAGCCACTTGGGCGCTTTCCGTCTTTATTCCGGAGAAATGAGTTATGGCACCACTTCCTTTCCGACAAAGCTATGCAGCATTGCCAGAGCGGTTTTATGCCAATGCTCCTCTTTCTCCTGCGCCAGCCCCTAAGCTGATCCGGCTGAACCATGCTTTGGCAGATCAGCTTGGGCTGGATGCAGAATGGCTGGCCAGCCCGGAGGGCGTAGCCATGTTATCTGGTAGCGCCATGCCAGAAGGGGTGGAGCCACTCTCTACAGCGTATGCAGGCCACCAGTTTGGCAGCTTTAACCCGCATTTGGGTGATGGCCGTGCCCTGTTGCTGGGGGATGTGCGGGATGCCCAAGGCCATGTGTGGGAAGTGCAGCTTAAAGGTTCTGGCCCCACGCCGTTTTCGCGCAGGGGAGATGGCCGCGCTGTGTTGGGGCCTGTGCTGCGTGAATATGTGGTGAGCGAGGCCATGCACGCCTTGGGTATTCCCACCACCCGTGCATTGGCTGCCGTAAAAACGGGCATGACTGTTTTACGTGAAACCATGTTGCCCGGGGCTGTTCTGGCGCGTGTGGCATCCAGCCATATCCGGGTTGGCACATTTCAGTATTTTGCATCACGGCAGGATCTAGCAGGGTTACGGCTTTTGGCAGACTTTGCCATTGCCCGCCATTACCCACAGGTAGCACAAGCTCCAGCACCGTATCTGGCGTTTCTTCAGCAGGTTATTGAGGCCCAAGCCAAGCTTATTGCCCAGTGGATGCTGGTTGGCTTTATTCATGGTGTGATGAATACGGATAATATGGCCGTATCGGGGGAAACCATAGATTATGGCCCATGTGCCTTTATGGATCAGTATGATCCGAATACCGTGTTCAGTTTTATTGATGAACGCGGGCGTTATGCCTTCACCAATCAGCCGACAATCGCCCTGTGGAATCTTACGCGTCTGGCGGAAGCCTTGCTGCCGCTTCTTTCTGAAGATGAAGAAGAAAGTGTTGCTTTGGCGGGGCAGGCGCTAGAGCAGTTTGGAGGGTTATTTCATGGCGCATATTTTGCGGGATTGCGTGCAAAGCTTGGTTTGAAAACACAGCAAGCAGGGGATGAAGCATTCTTTCACGCCTTGTTTGCTCAAATGCAGGAACATCAGGCAGACTTTACCAATACATTCCGCAGTTTGAGTGATGAGCGCGTCATAACAGGTGAGCATGTGCCCGATATGTTGGAAGGCATGCAGCCGTGGCTCATCCAATGGCGGCAGCGCTTAATGCAGGAAGCGGAGGAAGCTCCAGCTATGCGGGCGGAAAACATGCGCCGCGTAAACCCATGCTATATCCCGCGTAATCATCTGATAGAGGCCATGATAAGTGCTGCCGTGAATAATGATGACTACACGTTGTTTGAGGAAATGCTGCAGCTTACAGCTTCACCCTATACAGAGCAGGCAGATATGGCGCGGTATGCACAACCTCCGCAGCCTGAAGAGCGCGTAAGATACACGTTTTGCGGGACGTAATAAGGCTAAAGAGTAGTCTCTTATATACAGTCGGTAATCACGATAAATCGGTGGTTATCGGCTGTCGTTTCAATGCGTGCCTCTACGCGGTACACGGTGCGGAGCAGTGCTGGAGTTAAAACCTCCGCCGGAGGGCCAGAGGCAATAATTTGGCCTTCGTGAAGCACACATACCAGATCGCACAAGTTTAATGCGATGTTCAGGTCATGCAGCACCATCAACGTGACAAGGTTATTTGTGCGGGTGATCTGCGTGAGCAGTTTTGTAACGGCATACTGATAATGCAGATCCAGAGCACTAAGTGGCTCATCCAGCAACAGGGCGTGCGGTTGGCGGCCAAGTGCCTGTGCCAGACCAATAAGCTGGCGTTGGCCTCCAGAAAGTTCGTTCAATTTGCGCAACGCCAAATGGGCAATGTTAAATTGCTTCAGAAGATCCAATGAAGCCTGAATATCTGCCTCATGAGGAGCATCCGCAAAACTTTGTCCTTGTCTGCCAAGCGTAACACGTTTTGCAGCCAGCATGGCTTCCAGCGCAGTAATGTTGACGGGCGCGGGAAGTGCTTGCGGGAGATACAGGCAGTGTTGGGAGCGTTCAGGCAAGCGCAGGCTGCCAAGTTGAAGACCATCTAGTGTGATACAACCCTTAGCTGGCAAGAGGCCGCTCATGGCGCGCAGTAAGGTAGATTTGCCGCTACCATTTGGCCCAAGCAGGGCGCAGATACGCCCATGTGGAAAGCAAGGTGTTGTCAGATCATCCAGCACCGTATGACGTCCGTAATGGACGGTAAGATTGTGCGCTATCAGGCCTGAAAAAGGTTTATCTGCCATCATACCATTGGCCGCTGTTTAAGAATGATGGCCAGAAAGAATGGAATGCCCACCAGTGACGTAATAATGCCAAGAGGCACAACAATGCCCGGCACCAGAATGCGTGCGACCAAAGAAGAAACAGATAGAATAAGTGCGCCAGTCAGTAAGCTGCCAGGCAGGCTGAAGTGGTGATCTTCTCCCACCAACCGGCGCGCGATGTGTGGGGCTACTAACCCTACAAATCCGATAACACCCACAAACGCTACGGAAAGAGCGCATAAAAAACTGATACGTAAGAGGGCCGCCTGCCGGAGCCGAGGGACATCCACCCCAAGGCTGGCCGCGCGTTCTTCCCCCATTCTTAAAAGGGTTAGCTCACCAGCAGAGCGTAGAGAAAGTGGAAAGATAAGAGCCAGACTTCCAGACAATAAAGCCAGAGTGGCCCATGTGGCACGGCTTAGGCTGCCAAGCGTCCAGAATACCAGATCTTGCAGCGTATCTTCACTGGCAACAAATTGCATGAGAGCAACCAGCGCCTGAAACGAAAAAACAAGCGCAACACCACACAGAATAACCGTGCTGGTATCGGCTTGCCGGAGGCGTGTCAGTATATCCAATGCAAAAACAGAGGATACGGAAAACACAAAGGCACATCCTGCTACCAGCCAGTTATCGGGCACGCCAGCAATGTGCCATTGCAAAACAATAGCCAAAGAAGCCCCAAAAGCTCCGGCAGCAGAAACGCCCAATGTAAACGGGCTGGCTAATGGATTGGCCAGAACTGTCTGCATTTCTGCGCCGGCCAGGCCAAGAGCGCCCCCTATACAGGCAGCCATCAGGGCATAAGGCATACGAATCTGCCACACAATAATGGCAGTTTGCTGCGGCACAGAAGCTGAATGAAACAGTGTCTGCAAAAACAGGCGTGGGGAGAGATGAGCGGGCCCAATCAGAAAATTGGCACCAAGTGAGAGTACAACGCCAACGGCCAGAAAACCAAGGATAAACAGCCGTTTGTAGATGCTGGCCCGATATGTAGCTTGCACAGCAACAATATCTGGCAGCGTATCCTTGTAGTCCGACATGGTATCCTGAGCTTGACGGTATGCAGTGGAAAAGGCTTTGTGCGTTTTCATCTTTTCTTTCTGCATGAAACTTGAAAAACGGGAGGGTGTTGGCACAGATGGTTATAATGCAAAATGGTTATGATCCATCTTTGCCTGTAAAGGAAACATCCATCTCCTTTACAGTAACGCCAGAGCAGGCAGGAGAACGGATTGACCGTTTTCTGGCTGCCACAATGGAAACGCTTTCACGCTCACGCATTAAAAGCCTGATTGAAGAAGGGCATTTGGCGTGTGATGGCATATGTATAAGGGAACCCGCAGCCATAGCCCGTGCTGGTATGGAAGTGGTACTTACCATTCCGCCCGCTGCTCCCGCGGTGCCGCAGGGTGAGGATATTGCTTTCACTGTTTTGTATGAAGATGATGATCTGATTGTGCTGGATAAACCGGCCGGTCTGGTTGTCCACCCCGCGCCGGGGAATGAAACAGGCACCCTTGTAAATGGTCTGATTGCGCATTGTGGGGAAAGTCTGAAAGGCATTGGTGGGGAACGCCGCCCCGGTATCGTGCATCGGCTCGATAAAGATACTTCTGGCGTGATGGTCGCTGCCAAAACAGAAATGGCGCATCAGGCCTTGTCAGAGGATTTTGCGGCACGCCGGATAGACCGTGCCTATCTGGCTTTTTGCTGGGGGCTGCCTAATCCGGCAGAAGGAGATTTTGAAGGCGCTATCGGGCGCGATAAGCGCGACCGCAAGCGCATGGCGCTCACGCCCAAAGGTGGGAAATGGGCGCTAACGCATTACCGCACGTTGCAGGCTTTTGGCACAGGGGCGGCCCTTGTGGCTTGCAAGCTGGCAACAGGACGCACTCACCAGATTCGTGTGCATTTTTCTGCGAATGGGCACCCTTTGATAGGTGATCCACTGTATTTGCGTCGGATTCCTGCAGCTTCTCGTGTTCTGCCATCTGCGGCCCGTGTGGCTGCGCTGGATTTCCCGCGTCAGGCCCTACATGCAGCGCGGCTGGGTTTTACACACCCCAGAACGGGTGAAAAACTACTGTTCGAAACCCCGATGCCTGAAGATATGCAGGTGTTGGAACGCAGCCTCAAGGCAGATCAGGAATAGGTTTTTCGATTCGGAAACAGTAAACAGGACCGCACAGGTCCAGAAATCTGGCTGTCTTCTGCCATGCATCTTAGAATTCTTGACACATGTGCTTTTTCCAGCGCACCCTGTTGCACCCACTAGGCCTTGGAAACCGTAGCCGAACTGGTGGGAGAGCCTCTTTTCAGTTTGTCGCTCATACGGAGGACAGAGGGATTGAGGATTAAGACATCTGTCCATCGCATGACTGGATCTTGCCTCTTTTTATGAATGTTTTGCGGGCGTTACGGGAACCTAAAGCATTCGAGGGAGTTTCCAGTTCAGGGGAGTAGTCAACACATGGTATCTTCCGTTATCAATGTTGGGCCTGAAAACAATCTTTCAAGGTACCTTCAGGAAATCCGCAAATATCCTCTCCTTACACCAGAAGAGGAACTCAGCCTTTCACGCCTGTGGCGCGATAAGGGAGACGTTAAGGCAGCGCATCAGCTCGTTACCTCCCATCTGCGTCTGGTTGCAAAAATTGCCATGGGTTACCGTGGTTATGGTCTGCCGATTAATGAACTGATCAGTGAAGGCAACATTGGCATGATGCAGGCCGTGAAGCGGTTTGACCCTGAAAAAGGGTTCCGCTTGGCCACATATGCCATGTGGTGGATTCGTGCGGCTATTCAGGAATACATCCTGCATAGCTGGTCTCTGGTGAAAATGGGCACAACTGCGGCTCAGAAAAAGCTGTTCTTCAATCTGCGCCGCCTGAAAGGGCAGATGCAGGCCATTGATGATGGTGATCTGAAACCAGAGCAGGTGAACAAGATTGCCACAACACTGGGTGTATCTGAACAGGATGTGGTGGATATGAACCGCCGCATGGCTGCGCCAGATCATAGTCTGAATGCGCCCATGCGGGCCGATCAAGATAGTGAATGGCAAGACCGACTGGTTGATGACCACACCAATCAGGAAGACGTTTACGCTGAGAATGAGGAGCTTTCAGGCCGGAAAGCACTGCTTTCTTCCGCCATGGAAAATCTGAACGAACGCGAACGCCGGATTTTTACGGAACGCCGGTTGAAGGATGATCCTTCAACATTGGAAGAACTTGCGCACGAATATGGTATCTCGCGCGAGCGAGTGCGCCAGATTGAAGTGCGTGCCTTTGAAAAAGTGCAGGCGGCCATGAAAAAGGAAGTTCAGGCCCGGCGCGAAGAAACGGCCCAGAATACGTAAGAGAGTTTAGGCGTTTCCTACTTGCAGAGCATGCTGCAGGCAGGGAGCGCCTATACGCTTTATTTGCTACGGAAGGGCAGGCTTGTTATCAGGCAGCCGCAGCATCCTGAATAAAGAATGTAGCGTCTGTTCTGCCATTCCAACTTTCTGCTCGCAGATACCCGGCAAGATGCAGGGCAGGGCGTGTTGTGTCTTCCAGCTTGGCCGCTAAAGGGTTTTCATGCGCCCGGAACAGTAGCGCTTTCAACCGGCCATTATTTTCACCTTTTAGAAGCAGACGTAGTGTGTTGCCATCTCGGCCAATGCGGTCTGCCCGTATCACTGTTACACGTGGTATAGCTAACAGAGGTTCCGGGTTTCCGGCCCCAAATGGGGCAAGGGCTCCCATATCCTGCGCCAATTCTGCTGTGGCGCCAGAAATAGCTACCACCGCATCTACAGTAAGAGGCACTTTTTCTGGAAGCGTGGCTGCTTGCGCCAACCGAGTATCCAGAAAAGTATGAAATTCTTCCAGTTTATCTGCGGTAAGCGAAAAACCTGCGGCCATGGCGTGGCCGCCGCCGGTTTTAAGCATTCCTGCTTGGCGTGCCGCAATAATTACGGTGCCAAGATCTAAACCGGGAACAGAACGGCCAGAACCTTTAATGGTGCCATCTTCCTGTTCGGCCCCAACAAGGGCAGGCCGATTGAACCGCTCCTTAATGCGCCCCGCTACAATACCGACAACACCGGGGTGCCAATCTTTTCCGGCCAATAAAATAACAGCATGCCCCGCTTCTTTCTGGGCTTCTGCCTGTTGCATGGCGCGGTCCAGAATATCGGCCTCAAGACCTTGTCTGCGGCGGTTTACGGCATCCAGACGTTCGGCCATCTGGCGTGCTTCAAAACTATCCGGGCAACGGAGCAGGCGCAGGCCTAAAGCTGCTTCTGCAATACGGCCACCGGCATTGATGCGCGGTCCTAATGCAAAGCCGCAGGAAAAAGCATCCGGGGCTTTGGTAACGCCAGCAATTTCCATCAGGGCATTCAGGCCAGTACGCTGGCGGCGGGCCATAATTTTTAGCCCTTGCGTTACAAAGGCGCGGTTAAGCCCATGTAGGGGCATAACATCACAAACCGTTGCCAAGGCAACCAGATCAAGCTGACGCATCAGATCGGGCGGAGGCTGGTCTGCTGTAAACCACTCTGCACGTCTTAGGTCTCGCGTGGTTGCAACAGCGGCAAGAAAGGCGAGGGCTGCCGCACAAATATGATGCAAGCCAGAGGAACAGTCAGGCCGGTTAGGGTTAACTGTTGCCAAAATTGGGGGGAGGGCATCTTCCGATTTGTGGTGGTCCAGCACAATCATATCGGCTTTGTCTGTCACTTGAGACAGAATATCAGCAGAAGCGGTGCCGCAATCCACGCAAATCAGTATGGAAGCGCCTTGTGCTACTAAATTATCCAGTGCGGCTACGTTAGGACCATATCCTTCGGTCATTCTATCCGGGATATGGGTATGGACAGTGCAGCCGAGTTCTTCAAAAAATGAGGCGAGAATGGCGGAAGCGCAGGCCCCATCCACGTCATAATCACCAAAAATACCAATTACTTCACGGTTCTGGACAGCTTTTGCCATGCGGTTGGCAGCTTTATCCATATCCGTGAGACTGGAAGGATCAGGCATAAGTGCCCGTAACTTAGGCTCCAGAAAATGAGGGGCCTGATCTGGTGTGATCTGACGCATGGCCAACAGACGGCCAACAATTTCTGGAATGCCCAGTTGTTGTGCCAAAGCAGCACCCAGACGCATCAGAGCAGGGTCTTCCGCTCCGGCACGCCAAACCCAACGCCGCCCAATAAAGCTGGCTTCCACCCCCAATACAGCAGGAGTGGAAGTTTCTTCAGTGGGTTCAGAAAGTTGCAAGGTGCTGCTTTGCATCAAAATTCAGAGCTGCTTATTGCGGAGCCCATGTTTTGGTTTTGAAGTTATGGTGGCCTTCAATAAAGCGCACCGTGCCAGATTTGGAACGCATGACCAGAGAATGCGTAATAGCCTGATGCGGCAGCTGCCGAACGCCACGCAGCAATGTGCCAGTGGTAACACCGGTGGCAGAAAACAGCACAGATCCAGCGGCCAGATCATGCAGCCCCAGTTTACGGTCTGGGTCTTTCCCGGGGTTCATTTTGCGGGCACGTTCGCGCTGCCCATCATCTTCAAACAGCAGGCGACCCTGCATCTGTCCTTCTACGCAGCGGATAGCAGCAGCAGTCAGCACACCTTCAGGTGCACCACCAGAACCTACGTAGATATCAACCTGGCTGGTATCAAGACAGGCAGCAATGCCGCCGGCCACATCGCCATCTGTCAGCAGGCGCACACGTGCACCTGCAGCACGGGCGCGGGTGATCATTTCTTCATGCCGTTCACGGTCTAGCGTGCAGAGCAGAAGATCCTGAACGCTCTTGCCTTTGGCTTTAGCCAGATTTGTCAGGTTGGTTTCAATGGAGTTATCCAGATCAACGACACCATCGGGCAGATTGGGGCCGACCACAATCTTGTCCATATAAATGTCTGGCGCATGCAGGAAGTTGCCACGCTCAGCCAAAGCCACCACGGTAATGGCGTTTGGCATATCTTTGGCGCAAAGGTTGGTGCCTTCCAGCGGGTCCACGGCAATATCCATGCCGGGGCCGCCAGAGCCAACTTTTTCACCAATATAAAGCATGGGGGCTTCATCCATTTCCCCCTCACCAATCACCACCATGCCATCAATGGCGACGGTATCAAATGCCGTGCGCATCGCTTCTACAGCTGCGCCATCAGCATCGTTCTTGCGTCCGCGTCCCGTCCATCGGGCAGAAGCCAGAGCAGCGGCTTCCGTTACACGCACCAGTTCAAGCGCGAGATTGCGGTCAGAAACAACAAAAGGAGAGGGGCCTATGGAATCAGACATCAGAAACAGGATCCTTGCTTAAAAGTCTATGATACCGGAAAAGGTGGCTAGAATCAGGCTGTTTCGATCCGAATCATCGCAGGGCTGTCCGTCACCACGCTCAAGGCATCTATTTTGGTGATAGCTTCCTGCATGGCGGCTTCTGATGTCTGATGCGTAACCAGAACAAGCGGAACGTACGGAGTTGTTTCATTTTCCGCAGGGTGCTGGAGCATGCTGCGCAAGGAAACACCGCAATCGCGCAAGACTGCTGTAATATCTGCAATAACGCCGGGGCGGTCTTCTACCATCAAGCGCAGATAGAAAGCGCCGGCGCCAGTGCCAGCCGGGCAAGCGCGCAACGCCGGTTCTGAACTGGCTTGCACGCCCCAGACCGGAATGGTGTGGCCACGAGCAATATCAACCAGATCCGCTGTTACAGCACAGGCCGTTGGGCCAGCACCGGCACCGCGGCCTTCCAGCATGATACGGCCCACAAATTCGCCTTCAGCTACAACGGCGTTAAACACACCATCCACCTGCGCAATAGGTGCGTTGTGGGGCAGCAGGCAAGGGGCAACACGTGCTTGAAGTCCGGCATCTGTCAGGCGGGCAAGGCCCAGAAGTTTGATGCGATAGCCAAGGGTGCGCGCAAAAGCAAAGTCAATGGCGCCAATCTGGCGGATGCCTTCTACCTGCACGGAATCAAAGGCTACAGGGCGACCAAAAGCCAAGCCAGCCAGAATTGTCAGCTTATGTGCGGCATCAATGCCATCAATATCGGTAGAAGGATCAGCCTCTGCATATCCGAGATCCTGCGCATCTTTCAGCACCAGATCAAAATCCTTACCCGTTTCACGCATTACCGTAAGGATATAGTTGCATGTGCCGTTCAGAATGCCGCCAACATGTAGCAGTTTGTCTGCGGCCAGACCTTCGCGCACTGTTTTAATGGCAGGAATGCCACCAGCCACGGCTGCTTCAAACAGCAGCGGTGCGTTGTTGTCTGCACTAAGCTGGGCAAGGGCGGAGCCATGCACAGCAAGAAGCGCTTTGTTGGCGGTTACAACAGGTTTGCCTGCAGATAGCGCTTTTTCTACCAGCGCACGGGCCGGACCTTCGCTTCCGCCAATCAATTCTACAACAACATCCACATCGGGATCAGAAACCAGATCCAGCGGGTTTTCATGCCAACGCAGAGTGGAAACATCTATACCGCGGTCACGCGAGCGGTCTCGGGCGCTTACGGCTACCACTTCCAGTTTGCGGCCTGCGCGTGCACTTAGCAGATCTGCATTCATACGCAGCAGGCGAATAACGCCAGCACCAACCGTGCCCAGACCGGCAATACCAAGACGAAGAGGAGAGGAATTGGAACAGGATGTCACGGTGCAACAGGCTCCGGCTTTTTAGGAGAGGAAGAGGAAGACGGCGAGATACCATGCGCAGATAGGAACCCACGAATGGAACGCAGGGCCTGACGCAGGCGCTGGGTATTTTCAACCAGCCCGATGCGAACATGGTCATCACCATATTCACCAAAGCCAAGGCCGGGGGCTACAGCCACGCCAGCTTCTTCAAGAAGAAGTTTGGAAAAGGCAACACTGCCCATTTCACGGAATGGTTCAGGAATAGGTGCCCAAGCAAACATGGAACCTTCTGGAGAAGGAACATCCCACCCTGCCGCATGCAAGCCGCGGATCAGCACATCGCGCCGATCTTTATAAAGAGCGCGCAAATCAGCCACACAATCCTGCGGGCCATTAAGGGCCGTTACAGCAGCCACCTGAATAGGCGTGAAGGCGCCGTAGTCCAGATAAGATTTAATGCGGGTAAGGGCGGCAATCAGGCGTTCATTGCCTGCGGCAAAGCCAACGCGCCACCCTGCCATGGAATAGGTTTTGGAAAGAGATGTGAATTCTACGGCAATATCTTTCGCACCCGGCACAGCCAGAATGGAAGGTGGCACAAGATCGCCAAAGTAGATTTCAGCATACGCCAGATCAGATAGAATCCAGATTTCTTCCTTCCGGCAGAAGGCAACCAGTTCTTTATAAAAATCCAGATCAGCCAGATATGCAGTTGGATTGGACGGGAAGTTGACAATCAATGCCGTGGGTTTGGGCACAGAATGGCGCACAGCCCGTTCCAATGCACGTAGCATGTTCTCATCAGGCGTGGCCGGAATGGAGCGGATGGAAGCTCCGGCGATAATAAAGCCAAACTGGTGAATGGGGTAGGAAGGATTGGGCACCAGAATGGTGTCCCCCGGGCTGGTGATGGCAGAGGCCAAATTGGCCAGCCCTTCCTTGGAACCCAGTGTGACAATCACTTCCTTGTCCGGGTCTAACCCCACATGGAAGCGGCGTTCATAATACCCGGCAACAGCCTTGCGCAGCCCCGGAATGCCGCGGCTGACGGAGTAACGGTGGGTGCGTGGGTCCTGCACCGTTTCCAGCAGTTTGTTGACAATATGCTGCGGGGTGGGGGTGTCCGGGTTGCCCATGCCGAGGTCAATAATATCCTCGCCCCGCGCGCGGGCTGCTGCCTTGGCCTGGTTTACCGAGGCAAATACATAAGGCGGCAGGCGGCGGATACGATGGAACTCTTCGGTCATGGGCTTTTGATGCTCTAAAGAACCGGGGGCAAGGAACCCCCGCAGGTTTGTGGGAAGAAGCATAGTAATCGTCAGAACAGAACAGGCAACTCCTCACTCTGCCTAAAATGTGGGAATGGCGTTTTTTCGCTAAGTTTTAGGGGCTGGTAGCCACTTTGGCACCTGTGCCAAAGGCATCACCGCGCACATGAATGCTGGCGGAAGGCACACCAAGCTTTGCCAGTTCCGTTGCCAGACGTTGCGCCCGCAAAAGCCCCAGTTTTACGGCATCAGATTGATCCTGCGCGCTAAGGGATAAGGCATTGCCAAACCCACGAATAAAGAATGGCCCATTGGGATGATCAGCTTTGAGCTTGCTGAGAATATTTTCCTGCCCACTGGAAAGCACATCTGACTGCGGCACAAAATGGAACGAAGTGCCTTTTACATCAACCAGATCATAGTTTGGTTTGATGGTATCCGGCACATGTGCATCAGAGGGTACATCAAAACCCGGGAATGATGGTGCTGTGGGGGGCGCATCGGGAATCTGCGGAATGTCAGAAGCTGGTATTTCTGTTTGTGCGGCTTTTGGGCGCACTTCTGGCATACCAACTTCAGGCTCGGTTTCTGCGGTTTCGTCTTGCTTCTTACTGGCATGGCTATCTTTGGAAGACGCTTTGCCGGTTTGGGAGGTGGAGCTTTGTGCCTTTTGGTCTGGCGAGGAATCTGCAGCATCCATTATGGCGCCGCTTACGCCTTCGGGCAGACTAGCTTGTTGAGAAGCATCCTGGGTAGCGCCATTTGGCTGAGTGGATGAGCTAGCTGCAGGCGTAGCACTTTTTGCAGGAGGCTGCGCCGTGGCAGAAGGTGGGGGCGGAATATCGGGAATAAGGCTGCCATTGGCGGCCACTGTCCGATACGCCAGATTGCGCTCACGAATAAGTTCCTGAGTTACAAGCGCACGGTCTTGGGGCGAGGGCATTTCTGGCGCTTGTGTAGGCGTAAGGCCAACATGCGGGTAGGGATCATAAATACCCGGCGGCGGTGGCCGTTGGGAGGCAATAACCCCACCGCGCATATGCTGCATCCATGATAGCGTCCCATCAATCGCATCTTTATGGGGGCTGCAGCCGCCAAGCAGCAGCGCACCAGAGGCCATGAGCATTCCAAGCCGTACAGCAGGTTTTAAACCTATGGCGCTGCGGAGTGTCCGCTTGTGTTCTAAGCAGGGTTGCGGCATGGCAGCGCGGATACTCCGACTAATGGAAACCAGACAGTAAGACGGAGCGCACCTTACCCTTTTCCGCCCCGGCTGGCGAGACAGCACATGATTGCCCCTTGGCAGGCAGGCTTAGGCAGCGCAGGATAAGGGAATGTACACAGATACAGAACATGCGGAGAAAGCAATGACGGGCATTTTCCCCCGTAACGCCATCAAGATGGATGACGAACCGGAAACTCCGGCAACCCCGGAGAAGGCAGAAGAAAAAACAGCCGGCGCCCCGCATGGCGAACTGGAACACAAGTTGTTCAAGCAGCGGAAAGTGCTGATTTTTGGCGGGATTGATGACAAAATCGCCCGTGATGTAACGGGCCGCCTTTTGGCGCTGGCTGGTGAATCTGACCAGCCGATTGATGTTTACGTTAACTCTCCCGGTGGGCATGTGGAAAGTGGTGACACAATCCATGACATGATCCGCTTTGTCGATTCGATTGCTCCAATCAATATGATCGGAACAGGCTGGGTGGCATCTGCTGGTGCGCTGATTTTTGCCGCCGGACACAAAGATCGCCGATTCTGTCTGCCGAATACGCGCTTTTTGCTGCATCAGCCGATGGGGGGCGTACGTGGCCCTGCAACGGATATCGACATTGAAGCGCGTGAAATTATCAAGATGCGTGAACGGCTGAACCGGATTTTCGCCAAGGAAACCGGCCATAGCTATGAAAAAGTCGCAAAAGATACGGACCGCAATTACTGGATGTCCGCCAAGGAAGCGATTGATTACGGCTTAGTGACCAAGATCATTTCAAAGCTGTCTGATCTGCACTAATACACATCGCGCCTGCTTCGCATTCCCATCTTTGGGCTGCGCGAGGCAGGCGCGTTTGCGTTACTGGATCTGCCAGAATGTCTGCCCAAACGGTTGGGTGTCGTATCAGGCGAGATCCCTAGAAAACAGGTTCCTCACATGGGTTCTCTGAGCGATATCTATTCTCATCTGCCTGAAAGCATGGATGATCTGCCCCCGCCGCCCAATGAGGCAGCTGTGGAAGAGGCTGATTATCGTGCCCGCCATTGGGTAAGCCCTCTAAAAGGGCCGCTTAAGCCGGGGTCTGAGGCGCATAAACACGCCTTGGCGCAAATGTTCCGTGAAACGTTTAATCCTTACAGGCCATCTGTCATCAATTGGCCTAAGCTGGATCCAGAAACGCTCAAGCGCGTAACTTCCTTGCCTATCTGGGATATCGCTGTGCAGACAGAGGGCAAGGCCCGCCTGCGCATGGCAGCTTATGCCAATCTGGTGACAGACCCGGATATGAAGGATGCCATCTCCCGCAATGCATGGGAGGAAAACCGGCATAAGGAAGTGCTGTCCAAAATGGTGGCAGCCTATGACATCCCTATGGCACCGGAACCGCCCTACATTGAGCCCAAGGATGTTGAATGGGCGTATCTGGTGACGGGTTTTTCCGAATGTGCGGACAGCTTTTTTGCTTTTGGCATGTTTGAACTGGCCAAGCGTTCTGGCTATTTCCCACCTGAACTAACAGATACATTTGAGCCCATTATGCAGGAGGAATGCCGCCATATCCTGCTGTTTGCCAACTGGTTGGCATGGAACCGGGCTGTTATGCCGTGGTGGCGGCGGCCTTACTTTGAGCTGAAGGTTCTGGCTGTTTGGGCTTTCCTCGGTTACGAGCGCTTATCTTTGGTGCGCACGGTGGATGATGAAGGCCATGTGCATACGCAGGATAACAACTTTACGGTAACTGGTACCAAGGAAGTAACTAACATTCAGATCAATCTGCCTGATTTCATGCAGCTTTGTCTGGATGAGGATGATCGTCGCTTCTCTGGCTATGATCCACGTTTACTACGCCCCACAACCACGCCAGCCATTGCACGTGTTATCCGTGACGTTGGGCGGTGCTGGGAATTTGCAAGTGGTGTTTTCAAGGCAAATCGTAAAACAGCAGCGTAATCTGCTTTGAAGTTATCCCAACCAGCGAGATTATTTTATCTGGGCTGGTTGGGTGATTTTTTACCCGTCTTACACCTTGGCATTGCCATGGCGCCTGTAATGGAAAGGCGGTGGGGCTTCTGGCCGCTCAGTTATGGCTTGGGTAATAAGGTCATGATCCGGGGCACGGTGGCATACTGGGTCAGTTGCCGTAGCATCTCCAGCTAGTGCCAAGGCTTGGCAACGGCATCCGCCCCAATCGTCTTTCTTGAATGCACAGGACTGGCATGGTTCGGGCATCCAATCTGTGCCACGGAATAAGCGGAACAGGGGCGCATTTTCCCAAATATGAGCGAGAGATTCTTCTGTAACAGAAGGTATCTGAACGCCCGGAATACTTTCTGCCGCATGGCATGGCAGCACTTTGCCTGCGGGGGAAACGTTTAGAAAGCGCTGGCCCCACCCGCCCATGCAGGGTTTGGGCCTGTCTGCATAATAATCTGGCGTTACAAAATCTATGCTCATGCGGCCGGCAAGGCGGGTGCGTGCTTCTGCAACCACCTTTTCTGTTTCTTCTACCTGAGCGTGGCTTGGTAATAACGCATTACGGTTGAGCAGCCCCCAGCCGTAATACTGCGTATGCGCAATTTCTACGCGTCTGGCCCCAAGTTGTTCCGCCAAGGCCAGCATGGCAGGCACACGTTCGCAGTTTTGCCGATGGATTACAAAGTTAAGGGTAAGCGGTAGGCCTTCGGCTTTAATAAGCTGTGCGGCTTCAAGCTTTTTGGCGTGGGCCCCTTTCATATGGGCAATATGGTCTGCGCTTTCAGCTGCGGCGTCCTGAAAGGAAAGCTGGATATGGTCTAACCCGGCATCAGCCAGTTCTTGCAGGTTTTGGGCGTTGAGCAGCACACCGGAGGTGATCAGATTGCTGTATAATCCTGCTTTAGCTGCGTGAGCTATAAGTTCGGGCAGATCTGGCCGCGCCATAGGCTCACCTCCAGAAAAGTGAACCTGCAATACGCCCATTGCAGCAGCTTCACTCAGCACACGTTTCCAGTCCTGCGTGCCAAGTTCCTGTGTGCGTGGTTCCAGTTGCAAGGGGTTGGAACAATACGGACATTGCAGAGGGCAGCGGTGCGTGAGCTCTGCAAGCAAGCTCATGGGCGGCGGCGGCGCACTCATATGGCTTGTAAAACCTGTTTGGTAGCCAGATCCTGTAGAAGGGTCAGCACATCCCGCGCAATAATCTCCCGTGGGGCTGAAAATTTCTGGCAGAGCAGATCCAGTATATCCCCCACATTGCGGGTGCTATCTATAAGTTGCAGCACTTCAACTGCAATAGGGTCTGCATGAAAGGCGCGTTCAGGCGCTTGAATGAACCATACATCCCGCACGCGGTCATGTTGCAAGCGTGTGCCCCGCGCAAAGCGGAGGATACTGTTTTCAGAAATCATTGGAAGCATCAGCCACTTGGTTCATACTGCAGCTTCTGGGCGAAAAGCACCCGGTGGAATACGGGCAGGTGTGACATAAGCGTAATCCAATGCATCTAGCATGGACCACAACACCCCACATTTAAACTTCAGCGCATTGAGCACGCTTTGCTGTTGTTCAACCGTGCGGGCATGCTCCTTCACATAAGCCAGAGCAAAAGCGGAATCCTGCGGAGCCTGTGTGAGGCGTGGCTTAAAGTAAGCCAGTGTTTCTTCGGTAATGAAGGCATAGTTCTGCAACATGCCCGAAACACGTTCGCTGATAATGGTGGGGGAAAACAGTTCTGTTAGGGAAGATGCAATGGCTTCCAGCACAGACCGTTCACGCACAAAATGCACATAGGCCTCTACAGCAAAGCGCGTGCCGGGCAGCAATCCTTCAAGTGATTCTACATAGGCACGATCCAGCCCAAGCCCATCTGTTAGTTTCAGCCAGCGGGCTACACCGCCAGAACCAGGTTCTGTGCCATCATGGTCTTCCAGCCGTCGCCGCCATTCACGCCGCAGTTCAGCGGTGGGAAGGCGCGCAAGGAGAGAGGCATCTTTAGCGGGAATGCTGGCCTGATAGTAATATCTGTTCAGCGCCCATGCCTGAACCTGCCCTTTATTCAGTTTGCCGTCATGCAGTGCGCGATGGAAAGGGTGCAGGTTATGGTAGCGTTCTGCGCCTATGGCACGCAGAGCTTTTTCCAGTTCATCCGGGGTGAGCAGTTGGTTGGTCATAGCGAGACTTTCATTCCATCAAATGCAACATCCCATCCGGCTTGCTCTACGGCACGGCGTTCTGGTGAATCGGCCAGCAGAATAGGGTTGGAATTGTTGATGTGGATGAGAACTTTACGTTTCACATGCAAGGGGCGGAAGGCAGCAATGGTGCCATCAGGTTCATCTGCAATGGACATGTGGCCCATGCGGTGGCCGGTTTTGCTGCCCAGTCCGGCACGGATCATTTCATCATCGGTCCACAACGTGCCGTCAAAGAACACAACATCTGCGCCGTTTATGCGGTTGCGTAGGGCATCCGTCATCATCGCGCATCCGGGGATAAACAGGGCGCGGGCGTGGCCATCCGTTATTTCCAGCCCGATATTTTCCCCATTGCTCATGATTTCAGCGGGGTTCTCGGCTTTTTCTGCGTAAAGGGGCACTTTGCCCGGCACAATAAACGGCGTGATGCTAAACCCGGCAGGCGTTAAAGGAATAGGGTGTTCTGGCTGCATGGCATGGCGCGGCACAAGTGTGCGGTCCAACGCATTAAAAATAGGGTTTGCGTTGAGCTGATCGAGCACTGGTTGTGTGGCATACAGATCAAAATGCTGCCGTTCTCGCAGGGTTAACAGGCCCGTAATGGCATCAATTTCCCCACTTGTGAGCACAACGCCAGAAATGGGGGTGGAGCGTAGCCCCTCATGCGGGAACATATCCGGTGTCTGATTGATCTGGGTACGCAGATCGGGCGAGGCATTGAGCACATACCAGTGCTGGCCATCTCCGCTTACAGCAATGGAAGCCTGAGTGCGGGAAGGGGCTGCGGGGTCTCCCGCACGGGCGCGGCGGCAAGCAGGAGCGTTAGAATTCCATTGCGGAAAACCGCCACCTGCACCTGCACCAAGAACAACAATCTCAAGCATAACAACACATCTAAATAAAAAAGCCGCCAGTGCAAAACCGGCGTTCACACCGGTAATGGCTGGCGGCTAAGCTTGGGTATAACCCTGACTTATTTCTTCTGGCCGCAAACGTAGCTGTTGATTTCGGCGCCCAACGGAATTTCGGTTACTTTTGGTGTGGTCCAAGCCATGAGCCTGTCTCCTTGATTGAGTTGAAACAGGGCTGTTTCCTACAGGGTCTTGAGATAAAGATCCGCAGGAAAAAGCCGCTTTTGCGCCTTGCAGTGTGATGAAAAATAGCTATCACGCAAGTGTTTTACCCTCCAAACAGGCGGGTAGAGGGCCTATTTTCACGCAACTGTGAATAAAAGAGGGGCTGTACACCGCAACCGTACAAAATCTGTGCAAGATTTGTCTTGGCGGGCGGAGTCTTCTAAAGCAGCCCACACAGGCAAGGCCCCAGCCCAGCGGGGAACTATGCCGGGGAGGAAACAGATGAGTGACCAGATACGCGGTTGGGGTAAGACACACGCATGATGAGTAGTCAGGTTAAGGCGCTGTTTGTCCGTGTCTTTCGCAATACCGGGTATATTCTGGGGGGGCGCGGGTTTTGCGCCGTTCTGTCTCTTATAACCACAGCTGTTTCTGCACGTGCGTTGGGTTTGCAGGATTACGGTGTTCTGCTGCTTATCAATTCCTTTGTTCTCTCCTGTTCGGCTGGGTTGCGGTTTCAGTCCTGGCAACCTTTGCTGCAATACGGCAGCAGTTTGTACCGTAATGGAGATAGGCATCCGTTCCAGATGCTCTTACGCCATTGCATGTTGCTGGATGGCATAGGGGCCGTGGCCGGTATGGGGCTTGCCCTGTTGCTGTGTGAATGGTTCGGGAATCTTTTGGGCTGGGGAGATGCCTCTTCTGCGACGCCGTTTTGGTACATGACTGTTATTTTATTCATGAACACAGGCGGCGCCATGGGCGTGATGCGGCTTTTGGACCGGTACGAACTTTCTGTGCTGGCAGATAGTGGAAGCGGGCTGATCCGTTTGGTTGGCAGCCTTGCCGGGCTGTTCTGGCATTGGTCTTTTACCAGCTTTTTGGTGATCTGGTATCTTTCAACAGCAGCATCATTCTTTATCAATTACGGAATGTGCGCGTATCTGCTTTTGCGCTCGGATAGTTTGCAGAACTTCCGTATATTCGGTGTGCCTTGGGTAAGCCCTATCAAGGGTATCTGGCGCTTTATTTTTTCTGTCAGCATCAATCAGGCGCTTGCGCGGCTTTCTTCACGCTTAACGGTTATGATTGTAGGTGCTGTTCTTGGGCCGCAAAGTGCTGCCATTTACAACGTGACATGGCAGATTTCTGATGGTCTGGCCCGCCCGGCCCAGATGATGACGCCAGCCTTGTATCCAGAACTGGTGGCTCTGAAAGATAAGCGAGACTGGACCTCTATTCGGCAGGTTACGCACCGTATTCTGCAAGTGCTCGGCGTGTTCTCGGCGGCGGTGCTGGCTATTGTGTTTGTGCTGGGGCCTTGGTTGTTGCATGTGCTGCTGACTGTACCGTGGTCTGGCACCCGCACACTTTTGCTGTTGATGACATTAACTGCCATTCTGGATTTGTGGGATGTGCCGCTGGAGCCCTTGCTGGTTTCTCTCAACCGCGCCCATCAGATTTTGCTGGGCCGGTTGTTTACAATGTGTGTGACACTGCCCTTGCTGTATTTCCTAACTTCAGGATTGGGGATGACGGGGGCTGGGCTGGCAACGCTGATAGGTGAGTTGGTGATCTTCCTGACTCGTTTGGTGCCGTACATGTTGATGAGCCGAAAGCAGGATTTTGGAAGAGGTAATGGCTAAGGCAACTCCAGTTTCTGATACATCTGAGGTATGGATACTGGATACCCACCGTGTTGGGGAAATAGCGCAGTGCAAGGCCTTGGCAGATATGCTTGGGTTACCGTGCCGGATTATTTCGCTTCAGTCAGATTTCAGCCTGCCTGAGCAGATTCCGGATACCCAAAACCTTCGGTTGATTCTGTCTTTTGGTAACGCAGTGCAAGCCGCATTGGTATTGCGTGGGCGTTGTAAAAACACGCCCGCCATTGTGCAGTTAGGGCGTCCCAGCCACGTACCTGCAGCGGATTTGGATCTGATAATCATTCTGCCGCAGGATGATTATCCGGTAGCACCCAACGTATTACACTTAAGGTTTCCCTTAAATGGTGCGCATAAAAGCCAGACATTCATCCCGCAAATAGACCCCAATATGCGGCATGGTGGCACTGTTGTTTTATACGGGGCACCATCACGGCAGTTTTTTCTGGATAAGCAGGATACGTATAAACTGCTACGCTTCAGCCATGAACTTGCACAGGTAAATCAGGAACCTTTGCATGTGCTGACCAGCCCAAGAACGCCTGTTGAGGCTGAGGGATGGCTGGAAGATATTAGCAAAACTATTCCAATGCAGATGTATATATTCCGCAAAGGCGTTAACCCGTTCCAGAAGTTTTTGCATGAAGCCAACAGGTTTGTGGTGACCGGAGACAGTGCGTCCATGTTGGCAGATACGTGCCGTACAGGTGTGCCTGTATGGCTGTTTCCATTGCGGCCCAAACACAGCTTCATGACACGTTTGCAAGCCAGCGCAGATCGGCTGGGGCTGCAGAATATCCGCAACGGGCTCGTGCGGCGTGGTTGGCTGGGGAGCGGAACATGTTTTGGTAAGTGGCACGCCGCTTTGGCCAAGCAGAATTATATCCGTTTGGTAACGCCAGAGCTTTCCTCCCAGATGTTGAAGTGGCAGCCAAATGCATTGCGGCGGGATGATGATATGCAAAAATGTTATGCAAGTATCATGAAACTGCCTTTGTTTATTGCCAGATAAGCAGCAGTATTAGATATGCTGGAGGCGTGGCAGTGTTTGCCACGTTTATGGTTTCTGCCATTGGGAAGTTTGTTTCGGCTGACGACTTATAACGGCATTTCACAACGGGCAGACATGTGCATGCACGATAATCTTGAATGGAATGAGCAGACAATTCTGCAAGGAACATGCGCAGCCATTGTTACGTATGGTAACCGTGTCCATTTTCTAAAACAGGTTTTAGAAGGTGTTTTTGGCGCAGGAGTTGGGCATGCCATTGTTGTAGATAATGGCACAGAAAAAAGTGTGGCGGCAGAAATTGCCAGCTTGCCAGAAATATTCGGATCCAGTCAGCTTACCATTGTACGCTTACCAACCAACACAGGGTCTGCGGGTGGTTTTCATGCGGCTATTCAAGCTGCTGCAGCGCGTGAAAATACGCAGCATGTCTGGGTGCTGGATGATGATAACAGGCCTGAGCCTGCTTCTCTTGCGGCGCTTGCCAAAGCATGGAACGGCATGGGGGCAGATACACAAATATGCCTCAGCAGCTTTAGGGAAGATAAAACAACATATAAAAAACTTTTCAAAACCTGTAAGTTTCACGGCATTACAAAAAACTCATTTTTTGGTTTTTCCATGCAGACTCTGCTGCGGAAACAGAAAGCAAAGATTTGGCAGAAAGACGGGCTGAAATGTTTGCAAATGCAGATGTCGGCTTATGGTGGGTTCTGGTTTCATAAAAGTTGGATTCAAAAAGTAGGACTGCCGGATACACGGCTTTTCCTTTATTTTGATGATTATGATTTTACATTACGAATTACTGCAAATGGCGGGCAAATTTGGGCGTGCCAGAACAGTGTGCTGAAAGACCTGGAACTATCATGGCAGGTTCATGATTCTGCATTACAACACTGGCTGCGTGAAGAAGAAAACTTCTCTCGTACTTATTTTTCTATCCGCAATCGTGTTTATATTGAGAGAGGTTTTGTAAAAAATAAATATATTTATGATGCGAATATCATTTTATATTTTTTATCAAAGATTATTTTTAAAAATAGGCAGAGCGTTTACTATCATTTACTGCATCCACGCTTGGTATACAAAAGGTGGAAATTGATTCTACAGGCCATAAAAGCCGGCAAAGCTGCAGATTTTCAAACACCCCCTCCGAAGGTTTGAAAAAAGTTTTGTATATCTGGCATGATCCATACTGGATGGGTTGTTATAACAAAAAGAGGGCCTAAATTACTAAAGTGAAACGGGCAGAAAATGTGTCTCGTTACATTGTGATTTAAGGAGAAGATGCGTGTCTGATCGTAAGCATCTGCGTTGGCAAACTTTGCCAGCAACGCCAGCTCCCTTGGCTAATTTCAAGGGGCAGTATGCTCAGATCAATGGGTGTTCATTATATTATGCAGTAGGTGGCGTGGGGGAAAATACTGTCATCATGCTGCATGGTGGTATGGCAAATTCAGATTATTGGGGTTTGCAGGCGGCATTTTTGGCCCAAACCCATCGTGTCATTCTTGTTGATAGCAGGGGGCATGGGCGTAGCACGCTTGGTGATAAACCTCTTGGTTACCACCAGATGGCGCATGATGTTGCACGGTTAATGGAGCATCTGGAAATTTCCAAAGCCAGCATTGTTGGCTGGAGCGATGGTGGCGTGCAAAGCATTATTCTGGCAGCAACTTACCCAGATAAAATTGCACGTATTTTTGCATATGGTCCGCATATGTCCTTGGTCGGTTTGAACACGCAATGTGGTGATAACCCGGTGGTAGATGCATTCATGAAGCGGGCAGAGCAGGATTACAAACGTCTTTCCCCCACGCCTGACCAGTTCGGAACTTTTTATAAGGACGTTTGGAGCCTTTGGCAGTGGCAGCGTGATGCACTGTTTACAGAAGATCAGATGACTGCCATCCGCTGCCCAGCATGGATTGTGGATGGAGACAGGGACGAGATGATTAACCGCTCACACCTGGATTATCTCGCCGCGCATATTCCCGATGCATCTTTGATGTTGCTTCCAGATACAAGCCACTTTGCCTTTTTGCAGGCACCAGAATTGTTTAATGCGGCTTTAAAGGACTTCCTCTCTGTACAATAAAACAGAACAGAACCAAGATCTTTTTAGTCGCATATTGTAACCCCGGCGCAATGAAGAATTGCTCCGGGGTTTTGTACTCTTAAACGTTTGTTTTTGCTGGATCTTTTAACGTTACAATAAATGGCACATGGTCAGATGGGCGCGGCATTGCGCGTTCATTTCTGTCTGGCTCAGCACTTTGCAGACGTTCGGCAAGGCGGGGGGAAAGCAGCATATGGTCAATCCTCAGCCCGCAATCGCGTTCCCACGCGCGGGCCTGATAATCCCAGAATGTATAAGCTGCGCCTGTTGGGTGTAATGCCCGCAAAGCATCTGTTAGCCCCAACCATAGCAGGCGACGATACGCAGCCCGACTTTGTGGGCGTACGAGCGCATCTTCTGGGCCAAGGGCTCCGGGGGCGCAATCTATGAGGGCAGGGCAGATATTGTAGTCACCCGCCAAAGCAAAATCTGTTTCTTCCGCCAGCAAAAGGCGTGCGCGTGCTGTGAGAGCGTTTAGGAACTCAAGCTTGGTGGCATAGCCCTGTTCTCCGCCCGAATTGCCGTTGGGCAGATAGAGATTGCCCAGTACCATACCTTGGGTGCGCACTTCTACATACCGCGCGGCCGGGTCTGAAAAACCGGGGAGGTGATCTGTTGTGACGCTAAAATCTCCGCGTACAAGGGTGGCAACGCCATTGTAGGATTTCTGCCCCACTACGGCGCAACCATAACCAGCATCCTCAAACGCAGCTTTGGGGAACTGATCCGTCTCGCACTTTATTTCCTGCATCATCAGCACGTCTGGCTGTTCGCGCTTCAGCCAATCCAGAACCAGATCCAGACGTTGCCGGACGGAGTTTACATTCCAGGTTGCGAGTTTCATGCCACAGAAAAGCTTGTGCCACAGCCGCAGGAAGACGCTGCATTGGGGTTGTTTACCGCAAAATGTGCGCCCATCAGCTTGTCTGCAAAATCAAGCTCTGCACCGGCTAGTAAATCCATGCTGGCTGGGTCTACTACCACCAGCGCGCCGTTTCTTTCTATGCGCGTATCATCGGCAGCAATATCAGCCGCAGGAATAAGCGTGAAAAGATACTGAAAGCCGTTACATCCCCCGGCTTCTACAGATACCCGCATGGCAACCGGTGCAGGGTTTTCTGGGGTGGCAGTTGCCTGCTTTTTGGCAATCACGCTGGCAATGCGGTTTGCTGCAGATTCCGAAACGGAAAAGGGTGTTGGCTGTGTCATACTCTCTTAAATAGCTTGCGCGCCTTCTGGTTTGAAGGGGCAAGATAGCAAGAATAGTCAACTTTGGCGGAATATTCTAAACTCCTATAAGTTTCACTCGGATTAGATACCGGCAACACGCTGGTGGACCGTGCTGCAAAGGAAACCGCAGGAGTGCCAGACACGACAGAATGCAGGGATCTGATGCCCTATGCCGTTCAACCGGGAGAAGGCCGGGCGCGCCGCCTTTATGATGAGCCGGAATCTCTGGCACGTTCACCATGGCAGCGTGATCGGGATAGAGTCATTCATTCTTCAGGCTTTCGTCGCCTGCAATATAAAACGCAGGTGTTTGTGAACCATGAGGGAGATTTCTTTCGCACACGCCTGACACATTCCTTGGAAGTGGCTCAGGTGGCCCGTTCCATGGCCCGGTTTCTAAAGCTGGATGAAGATCTGACAGAAGCCGTCGCTCTGGCGCATGATCTGGGGCACACACCCTTTGGGCATGCGGGGGAAGATGCACTGGCAGCCCATATGCAGGAATGGGGCGGGTTTGACCACAACACGCAGGCCCTCCGTCAGGTGATGCTGAAGGAACGCCGCTATCTGGCGTTTGATGGGTTGAACCTGACATGGGAAACATTGGAAGGGCTGGCCAAGCATAACGGCCCGGTCAAACGTCCATCTGCACGGTTGTTGGAATTGGACGCGCTGTTTCCACTGGAACTTTCCACATACGCCTCAGCCGAGGCACAGGTGGCAGCCTTGGCAGATGATATTGCCTATCACGGGCATGATCTGGATGATGGTGTGAAGTCCGGCCTGCTCTCGCTGGATGATCTGGTGGATGTACCAGTGGTAGGGGAAGAACTGTTTGAAGTGCGGAAGGCTGCGGCTGATCTGCCTTCTCAGGATAAGCGGACCTTACAGCGTATCCGGCATGAAATGGTGCGCCGCGTTATTCATAAGCTGGTGACGGATGTACTGATCTGCACGCGCGAACGTCTGCAGGATCTGGCGCCCCGGCATGTGGAGGATATACGGGCTGCTTCCGGTCCGGTTGTGGCGTTTCATGAACCCATGGCCCAAGCCAATAAAGGTATCCGCAAGTTTCTGTTTGCGCATCTGTATCGCCATTGGCGTGTAAACCGTATGACGCATAAGGCACGGCACGTTACGGCCGAGCTTTTTGATACGCTTACGGAGTCGCCATCTCTGTTGCCGGCTGAATGGCAGCGTGAGGCAGAGGGAAAAGATGCCACAGGGTTACGGCGTGTGGTGGCGGATTATGTGGCTTCCATGACAGATCGCTACGCCATGGAAGAACATAGACGGTTGACTGACCTGTCTGTTGCAGGCTGATAAACGCGCTTCCAGCGCTTTCTTACTATTACGGGGTTAAGTGTTTTATGTCTGACTGTGTGTTTCAGCGTTACCGTCAACATGTTCTGGCCATTGTGCAGGAACTGCTGCCCAATGTGCCGGAAGAAACGCTGGCCCGCGTGGAACTGACCCCAACGCGAGACCCCTCGCACGGAGATATGGCAACCAATGCCGCTCTGCTGCTGGCCAAGGTGGCACGGCGCAAACCAGCAGATATTGCGGCTGATCTGGTAACCGCCCTGCAAAAGGTAGAAGGTGTTGCCTCAGTAGCCGCGGCAGGGCCGGGGTTTGTAAACATTACGCTCAAGCCCGATGTCATGCGTGGCATTCTGCCCGCAGTGTTGAATGCGGGTGAAGCCTATGGGGCATCTCAGGCAGGCAAGGGCTTACGGGTGAATGTGGAATATGTTTCCGCCAACCCAACTGGGCCAATGCATGTTGGGCATTGCCGTGGCGCTGTGGTGGGGGATGCCCTTGCCAACCTTATGGCCAAGGCAGGCTTTGCCGTTACCAAGGAATTTTACATTAATGATGCCGGCGCGCAGGTAAAGGCGCTGGCATGGGCAGCCTACTGGCGTTACCTGCAAGCCTTAGGCACCAAAATGACGCAGGATGATTTTTCTGCGCTGGCTCCGGGTGGTCTGCAATATCAGGGGGAATATCTTATTCCCGTAGGTATGGAACTTGCTGCGGAATACGGCAACAAGCTAACAGAAACCGATGCCGATGGGGCACCTCTGCCAGCGCCAGAAGCCACGTGGCTGGAAACAGTGCGTGGTTTTGCCGTGGCGCATATGCTTGCAGCTATCAAGGAAGATTTGGCAGCCCTTGGCGTGCATCATGATGTGTTTACATCAGAAGCCGAAGTGCTGCGTCGTGGCGTAACAGATGCGGCTATCAGCAAGCTGGAACAGCAGGGACTGTTGTATGAAGGCGTGCTGGAGCCCCCCAAAGGCAAGCTGCCGGAAGATTGGGAAGAGCGCGAGCAGCTTCTGTTCCGTTCCACTCAGTTTGGAGATGATGTTGATCGCCCGCTGCGCAAGTCTGACGGTACCAATACCTATTTTGCTAACGATATTGGTTACCATGCAGACAAGGTAGCCCGCGGCGCGCAGATGATGATTGACGTCTGGGGTGCCGATCATGGTGGTTACGTCAAACGCATGAAGGCGGCTGTTAAGGCGATTACGGGCGATACGGTGCCGCTTGAAGTGGTGCTGTGCCAGATTGTGCATATTCTGCGTGATGGGCAGCCCGTTAAAATGTCCAAACGTGCTGGCACGTTTGTCACGCTGCGTGATCTGATTGATGAAGTCGGACGTGATGCGGTGCGCTTTACCATGCTAACCCGCAAGAGCGATGCTCAGATGGAGTTCGATCTTGATCTGGTTGTCGCGCAGCAGCGTGATAATCCGGTGTTTTATGTGCAGTATGCCCATGCTCGCTGCCGTTCCGTGTTGCGGGCCGCAGCTGAAGCTGCCGTGTATGGTGATACGGATGATGCCGCTCTGGCCTCAGCATCGCTCGAATCTCTGACATCTGATGCAGAAATGGCGCTTATCCGCCGTCTGGCAGAATGGCCACGTATGGTGGAAGCTGCAGCGCTTGCGCGGGAGCCTCATCGTGTGGCCTTCTATCTGGCTGATGTGGCGGGTGACTTTCATGCCCTTTGGAATCGTGGCCGGGATGATGCCTCTTTGCGCTTCCTTCAGCCTGATGCCGTAGAGGCCACCCGTGCGCGTCTTGCCCTTGTTGCAGCTACGGCGGTGGTTATCCGCTCTGGTCTTGCAGTCATGGGTGTGGAACCCGTGGAGGAAATGCGCTGATGAGTGATGAAGACCGACCCAAATTTTCAGCGGATGACAGGATCAGCCGTGCGCGTGAGCGCATGAGCATGGATTACGAAGATCCAGCACCTACACGGCCAGCAGCCGTAGGTGGCCGCCCCACAGAAAACGTGCTGACCCGCTTTTTAAGCAGCGATACGGGCACGCGGCGTCTGGTTTATGGGGCTGCAGGTCTGGGCGGTTTGCTGGTGTTGGGTATTGGTGGTTGGGCACTGGTGGGGCACCATCAGCATGGTATTCCCATTATGGGTCCGCCACCGGTTTCCATGCGTACAAAGCCGGTTGATCCGGGTGGGATGCAGCTTGATTCTGTTGCCATGCCGGATGAAGAAGGTGATGCAAAGGCGCATCCTGTTCCTGCCCCGGAAAAACCTAACCCAGAAGCTCTGGCAGCCCAATATGGTGCGCAGGGTGAAGGGGATGCTGGTAAACCGGAGGGGGTACCTGCTCCGGCAACTGGCGCTGAAGCAACAGGCACAGGGCAGGCAGCAGACCAACAAGCACCCGCCGCCGCACCACCTCCGGCAGATGCACAAAGTACTTCTGCGCAGGAAGAAACCGAAGCTTCATCTGGCGGAGAGGAAGGGGACGCCGCTGCGGCTGCACAGTCAGCCGAAAGCAGCCCGAAACCAAAGCCAGCAACACCAGTTCCTGCCAAGGATACTGCTGCGGCTAAAGCGGCACCGGCAGATACAAAAGCATCCACTGTGCCACATGGTGGTGTAGAGGGCGGGAAGTATCAGGTGCAGTTGGCTGCGGTGCAAAGCGAAGATGAAGCGCGTAAGGAGTGGTCGCGCCTGAAATCTCGTTACCCCACCTTGTTCGGAGATAGCACGCCTTCCTTTGTGCGGACGGAGCAGAATAACGCCACGTTCTATCGCTTGCGCGTAAAAGGCTTTGCTTCTGTTGCAACAGCGCGTGAATTCTGCTCTGCGGTGCGAGAACGCGGCATGGCATGCATGGTTGTGCGGCAGTAAGCTGCAACTGGTCTGGCAGAATGGAAGCAGGACACACGCAGGCAGATATTGAAGGTGCGCCAAGCACAGTAGAGGCTTCTGGCGCGCTGTCTGCTCATGTTAATGCGCAGACAGAGCAGGTGCCGCGTGTGCCGCTGTTGCGTCTGGATGGGTTTGAAGGTCCTATGGATCTTCTGCTTGATCTGGCACGGGCGCAAAAGGTCGATCTGGCGCGTATTTCCATTCTGCAACTGGTAGAACAATATCTTGCCGTTGTAGAAAATGCCCGTCGGGTTAGGTTGGAACTGGCCGCAGACTGGCTGGTTATGGCGGC
Organism: Acetobacter sp. A11-2; assembly: GCF_040208445.1. NCBI lineage: Bacteria > Pseudomonadati > Pseudomonadota > Alphaproteobacteria > Acetobacterales > Acetobacteraceae > Acetobacter > Acetobacter sp. A11-2. The sequence goes on along the minus strand of NZ_CP157843.1, from coordinate 2,199,287 downwards.
ATGGCTGGCGTGGCTTAAGTCGCGCCTGCTCCTTCCCCCAGATGATGAACTTGCCGTAGAAGGCGAAGAAGCTGCAGAACTCTTGCAGGAACGGCTGATAGAGCTTGCCTGCATGGGTGAACTGGCCCGTTGGCTGGATGATAGGCCCAGATTGGGGCGGGACGTGTTTGCCCGTGGCGTGGCAGAAGATCTGGTGGAAATAGACCGGTCTGGTCTGGCGCTAGATATGCCGCAACTCATGCGGGCCTATATGGCGGCTATGCGGCGTAATGCCCGTAAGCGTATTTATGCGCCACGCACGTTACGGTTCTGGACAGTGCAAGATGCCTTAAGCAGGCTGACACGCTTGTTAGGGGAAACACCACCAGGCTGGAGTAGCCTGGATGCGTTTTTGCCTGATGTTCTGCCAGAGCAGGCCGAAGGGGCAGATGCGGTGCGCCAACGGCGTGCCGCCGTGGCAGGCACACTGATTGCAGGGCTGGAGCTGGCAAAAAGTGGAAGGCTGGAATTGCGGCAGGAAGAGGTGTTTGGGCAGATCATGCTACGCCCGCATGAAGAAACGCATGAGCCAGATAGTGCTGAAAACGCACTTGCCACAGAAGAAGCGCAAAATTCATGACCACGGACATAACGGATAATGCTGCTTCTGAAAGTGCAGAGGCCATGAAGATAGTTCAGCCTGAAAACACTATGGTTTCAGAAGAAGCTTTGCGCTTGGCGGAAGCACTTATTTTTGCGTCTACCGAACCTGTAAGTGCGCGCCGGTTGGCGGAGTTGCTGGAACTGCGCCAGCTTGTGCCGGATGGAGTGGATAATCTGGCCGCCTTTGTAACATCTGTTTTGCAAGCCCTTGTGCAGCGTTATGAAGGCCGGGGGGTGATGCCTGTTGAAATAGCCGGAGGGTGGCAGTTTCGGACAGCGCCAGACCTGGCGCCAGCCCTTACGCGCGTGCTGGAGCGGCCTCGTCGTTTTTCACGTGCGGTTATGGAAACACTGGCAATTATTGCTTATCATCAGCCCTGCACACGTGTGCAGATAGAAGAAATACGCGGCGTAAGCCTTGGCCAGAATGTGCTGGATACGCTGATAGAATCAGCACTTATTATGCCCAAAGGGCGCAAGGAAGTGCCAGGGCGGCCTGTGTTGTGGGGTACAACGCAGGATTTTCTACGCCATTTCAGCTTACGCTCTTTGGCGGATTTGCCACGCAGGGAAGAATTGCTGGTAGAAGTGCCAGAAAACGCAGGGGCAATGGGGCGCCCACAAACAGAAATCACTTTTGCAAATGGCGCAGAAGAGGTTGCTGATCAGGCAGAACACGCGCCCGATATATCAGGCACGGATGCATCGTCAGAGAATGCGCTACAAACTGATACTGGCTCAGCCACGGCTGCCGAAAATACAGATGCACAGGCAGAGATAACGCCAGAAGTTGCGGAAGAAAGCATAAAACCGCATGTTTCCGCGCCAGAAGGCTCATGATAGATACTCTCCATCTGGTTGTGCGGGCGTTTTTGTTTTTCCCGTGCGGTGCGTGCAGCAACGGAACTGCCCATGTTTGATTTTGCCTGGTCTGAAATCGCGCTGATTGGCGCCGTGGCTCTGGTCGTGATCGGCCCGAAGGATTTGCCCGTGGCTATTCGTGGGCTGGCAGGAGCTATAAAAAAGGCACGCAAACTAGCGGGGGAGTTTCAGTCCCACGTTGATGAAATGGTGCGTGAAGCCGATCTGACGGAAGTGCGTGATCAGGTTCGGGATCTCAAAAACCTCAACGTACGCAACCGGATCATGAAGGCCATTGATTCCGATGGCACGCTAAGCAGTTCTTTCGCGCCGCCGCCACAAATTGCAGAACAGCATATTCCCGCCGGCCCCCGTGCATTGGATATGCCTGCTTCCAGCACACAAAGCACAACCAATGTTTCTGCTTACGTGCCCAGCACGTATGAGCCAGCCGTAACGGATGAGGATATTGCCAGCGCTCCGCCAGAACTGCCGCCCAATATTGTGCGCCGCATTTTGAAGGAGCAGGACCGTTTGCACCCTCCAGCATTTTTGCCGCCAGTGCGCGTCATGCACGGTGGGCGTAGTGTGGCACCGGGTGAAAGATTGGGGCGTGTGGCTGGCCCAAGCAGGCCAGCATGGCAGCAGGATGTGGATTTGCAGACAGAGCAGCCAAAAGGGGCTGAGCCAGAACAGCAGGTGATGGATCATCAACCATGAACGAAAACGAAACCGTGGGGGAAGATCCTATTCACGATCAACCAATGCCGTTGATTGATCATTTGCTGGAATTGCGTCGCCGTTTGTTATGGGCGGGCGCTGCCTTCATTCTGTGTTTTGCACTGTGTTATCATTACGCAGGTGATATATATCTGTTTCTGGCGCGCCCGTTGGGTGAAATTATGCGCCAGCAGGGAGAGCAGCCGCATCTCATTTACACTGCGCTGTATGAGGCATTTTTCACCTATATTCGTGTGGCGTTTTTTGGTGCGGCTTTTCTGTCTTTTCCCGTTGTGGCCATGCAGGCGTGGATTTTTATAGCCCCTGGCCTTTACCGGTCGGAAAAGCGCGCTTTTGCTCCATTTCTAATTGCAACGCCCATTCTGTTTCTGGTTGGGGCATCGCTGGCCTATTACTTTATTTTCCCCATTGCTTGGCGTTTCTTCCTGTCGTTCCAAACAGCCGGTGCGGGGCATGATGGTGTGCAGATTGAGCTGCAAGCCAAGGTTTCCGAATATCTTTCACTCGTCATGAAACTGATCATGGCTTTCGGCGTGGCGTTTGAACTGCCGGTAGTGCTTACGCTTCTGGCGCGGGTGGGCATTGTTACGGCAGATATGCTCCGGCGTTTCCGCCGTTATGCCATTGTGGGCGCTTTTGTTATTGCCGCTATTCTGATGCCGCCAGATGTTATCACCCAGATTGGTCTGGCTGTGCCGTTGGTCTTACTTTACGAAATTTCCATTATCTGCGCGCGCTTGGTCGAACCTAAATGGAAGGCCAGCCAAGCGGAAGATACATCCAACACCCAGCAGGAGGTTCCCTGACCCATGCATGATATTCGCGCCCTGCGGGCTGATCCCGCTGCTTTTGATGCCGATCTTGCCCGCCGTGGGATTGAGCCTGTTTCGGCCAAATTGCTGGCATGGGATGAAGAACGCCGCCAGGCCCAGACCGTGTTGCAGGAAAAGCAAGGGCGCCGCAAAGCGCTGGCACGTGAAATTGGAACTCTGAAGCGTAATGGTGGCGATAGCAGTGATCTGGAAGCTGAAGGCTTGGCCCTGCGCGCAGAAATGGAAGCGCTGGAAGAACAGGTAGACGCACTGGGGCGTGAAAGCACGGCACTTTTGGCTAACCTGCCCAACCGTTTGGATGCCACCGTACCAGAAGGCCCGGATGAAAGCGCCAACGTGGTGCAGCATGAATGGGGCACAAAGCCTGCCTTTACGTTTACACCCAAACAGCATTTTGAGCTGGGTGAAACGCTAAAGCAGATGGATTTTGCAACAGCAGCCAAGCTTTCTGGTTCGCGTTTTGTGGTGCTGCGTGGCGGTATTGCGCGTCTGGCGCGTGCTCTGGGCCAGTTTATGCTGGATCTGCACGTTACCGAGCATGGATATATGGAAACGCAAGTGCCCGTCATGGTGAATGATGATGCCATGTACGGAACAGACAAGCTGCCAAAATTTGCAGATCAATCCTTCCGTACAGAAGATGGCCGCTGGCTTATCCCCACAGCAGAGGTGCCGCTTACAGCTTCTGTATCTGGCGATATTCTGGAGGCTTCAGCACTGCCGCTGCGTATGACAGCACTAAGCCAGTGTTTCCGAAGCGAAGCAGGGGCTGCTGGGCGAGATGTGCGCGGGATGCTCCGCCAGCATCAGTTTGAAAAAGTGGAAATGGTTTCCGTGACCACGCCAGAAGAAAGTGATGCCGAGCATGAGCGCATGACGCGCTGTGCAGAAAAGGTGCTGGAAAAGTTGAACATTCCGTATCGCCGCGTGCTGCTGTGCGCGGGTGATACCGGGTTTGGCGCAGCTAAAACCTTTGATCTGGAAGCATGGCTGCCGGGGCAGGATGCTTGGCGGGAAATTTCTTCGTGCTCCAATACGCGGGATTTTCAGGCTCGCCGCATGAACGCCCGTTATCGCCCGCAGGCCGGTGCTGCACCTGCTTTTGTGCATACGCTGAATGGCTCTGGCCTTGCTGTGGGCCGTACCCTTATTGCGGTTATGGAAAACTATCAGAACGAAGATGGCTCTGTAACCGTGCCGGATGTTCTGCGCCCATATATGGGGGGTATTGAAAAAATTAGCTAAAAAGTAGAGCTTAGATACAATGTTTTCCAAACCTTCCTTATACTTGGCAGTTGCCATTGTATCTGAAGTTATCGGCACATCCTTGCTAACAGCCTCGCACGGGTTTGCGCGTTGGGGATACGCTGTTGCCAGTCTGGCGGCGTATGGATGTGCCTTCTATTTTCTATCCATCCCGCTCAAAACCATTCCAACGGGTATTGTTTATGCCATATGGAGCGGGGTAGGCATTGTGCTTGTTTCAGCTATTGGTGCGCTGTTCTTCAAGCAAATGCTGGATATGCCAGCCCTTATTGGTATTGGTCTGATTATGGTTGGGGTGTTGGTTATCAATCTGTTTTCAGGTTCCGTGCAACATTAACGTGTGGAACTGATAGTTTTAATAACCAACCCTGGTGTGAGCACCTGCGGCAGCGTTATGGGTGCTCCGTTAGCCGGAATAAACAGGTAAAAAGGCACACCATCGCGCCCATGTTGCCGTAGGTAGGCCGTAATGGCGGCATCGTGCGTTGTCCAGTCTCCGCGCAGCAGGGTGACATTCTGGGTTTTGAAGGCCTCGCGCACCTCCGGCACATCCAGCGCTACACGTTCGTTTACCAAACAGGTAATGCACCACGCAGCTGTCATATCCACAAATACGCCTTTGCCGCTGTCATGTAAGGTTTGGAGCCGCGTGGTGGAAAAAGCTTCTACGCCTTCGGGCAAGGTCATGCCTTGGGTAGAAGATGGAGCGGCTGCTTGTTGCCGTAATACGGGCAGCAGAGATAATGCACCAAGCAATGCCAATAATGCCAAACCGTGCAAGGCAAAGCGTTTGCGGTCAGATAACGTGTTCTGACGTGTCTGGGCCAGACCATACACCCATGCGGCTCCCCCCAACAGCACCATGCCTGACCCAAGCAAGGCAACTATAGAAGCGCCACCTTCCAATGTAGCAACCCATAGTAACCATACGCAGGATGCAAGAAGGGGAAATGCTAGAAACTGGCGTAAATAGATCATCCATGCGCCGGGGCGCGGCAGCATTCTGGCGCAGGAAGGAAAGATTGCAATTAACAGATAGGGAAGGGCCAACCCAAGCCCGAGTGCTGCAAATACGATAAGCCCTGCAATGGGAGGGCCAGACAGAGCCCCGGCAATAGCCACACCCATAAAAGGAGCTGTGCAGGGTGAGGCCACAACAACAGCCAGCACACCTGTTAGAATATCATTCCATAAGCTGTGGTGTGTATGAGGTGCGCTGTTGATGGATACAGCAGAAAAAGAAAACACACCCAAAAGATTTAGGGCCATGGCAAAAAGCAGCCAACAGATCATTCCCACAAAAAGGGGAGATTGAAACTGAAAGCCCCAACCTGCTGCAGAGCCAGTTAACCGTGCCGCCATCATGGTGGCGCCTAATAAAGTAAAGCTGCCGATAACCCCACCCGCGTAACAGGCTGCACTCAGAATTTGTTCTTGTCTTGCAGCATGTCCTAGCCGGGTGATTGCCAATGCTTTCATGGCCAGAATGGGGAACACGCAGGGCATCAGGTTCAGGATCAGCCCACCTATAAAAGCAAACAGCATTTGCCGCATAAATCCGGCAGACGCAGTGAGCGTATTTTCTGATGTATCGGTAACTGTACCGGGGATGGCCTTAACTTGCAGAGCGCGTTCGGTGCCAGCTTTATCCTTTAAAACCACAATTCCAGATAAAGATGGCAAGGCAGAAAAATCTGTAGTCGGCTTAAGATGCAACGTCACAGAACCGTTGCGGATGATAGGTTTTTGCGCGGCAGCTTCGGCAATTTTGCCTTGTTGCTCTGGCATGAACCACGCATCGGATACGGATGTGGGGCTAAGATCTTTACCTGTTAGCTGTAAAATGCCGTTGGAGGAAAAGGTTGCCGTATAGGGTGAGGACACAGCCATATGTTGTAATGTTTGCTCAAACAAAGGGGCTTGAGCAGAAGGCACTGGAGTGCCTTTACCCAATGTGAGCGCAAGATCAGCTTCTTCGGGCACACAGACATGCTCACACACCAGCCAATTTGCGTGTGCTGTGATGTTCACCTTGTCTGATTTCTGGTCTGCAGATTGAAGAGGAAGCTCCAAAGGCAGAATCACATCGCCAGTGTAGGCATAAGACATGAGTGAAGAATCAGGAATACGCTGAGGTACTGGCCACTGAATGGTTTGCGTGCTGCCTTGCAATGCGCCATCCGCTTTTATGGTAATAGCAGGAGGATCTCCTGCATCTCCCGGATTTTGCCAGTATGTGTGCCAGCCGTTCTGAAGCTGAAGCCGCAAGGCAATATGTAAGCGACTATGCGCATCCACTGTGTCAGACGCAGTTATCAGGCTTGCTATACTATGGCCGGTTTTAACCTGCGGGCTTTCTGCCGCGACTGAAGGATGTGAGAAAACAAAAGGCGCCGCCAAAATGGCAATAGAAAGAGCCAGCCAGCCTGCAAGGCCGCGCCTGTTGCCTTTTTCCTGCCTTGAGGCAGAAGCAGAAGACAGACTAAGGGCAATAAAACGCGAAAGAGGCATAACAGGCAAACTCATGGTGCATTCTGCAATAAGGAACGCGCAGCATAGGCCAAACTTGCCTGTAATTGTAACCTGTTGTTGGTGAAAGCGAAGGATGCAGAAAAAGCAGTTAGTGTTCTGCTACGGCGTGTCGTCAGTTAAGCAGGATGATGATTGAGGCGAACTGCACGGCTGCGAGGAAGGTCGATTTCAGTTTATCGTAGCGGGTTGCGATAGCGCGAAACTGCTTGAGTTTATTGAAGAAGCTCTCAACAAGGTTCCGTTCGCGATAGAGAGAAAAATCGGTTTTCCGTCGTGTCGTTCTGTTGCGTTTTGGCGGGATGACCGGGGTAATCCCGCGCTGTATCAGCCGATCGATCAACCTGTCCGCGTCATACGCCTTGTCAGCAAGGAAAGCATCCGGTTCGATGTTTTCCAGAAGTGGTTCTGCCTGGGTGATATCGGCATCCTGTCCCGGTGTGATGCCGAGTTCCACTGGATTGCCCAGAGCGTCGCAGATGGCATGGATCTTTGTAGTTAGCCCGCCTCGTGATCGTCCGATGGCCTGATCCGTGCCCCTTTTTTGAGAGCTCCGGCACTATGCTGATGCGCTCGGACAATTGTGCTGTCGATCATCATGTATTCGTTGTCGTAATCAGCGGCCAGATAACGAAATATCCGTTCGATGACGCCGCTTTCACACCAGCGGCGCAGACGCCGGTGCACGTTTTTCCAGTCACCGAAACGGGCAGGAAGGTCGCGCCATGGAATACCCGCGCGATAGCGATACAGCACCGCCTCCACGAACAGACGGTTGTTCACCGCAGTGCCGCCGACATAGCCTTCTCGACCAGGAAGAAGATCCTTTATCCGCTCCCACTGGTCATCGCGTAAACTATAGCGCCGCATCTGTCTGTCTCCCCAAAAAATGGGAAAACAGTCAGCACACGCAGACACAAAGTACAACCCTCACGTGCCACTCTCAGGGCTTAACTGACGACACGCCGTAGCGCCTCGGCATCTGGTTGCAGCACAAACAGGCGTGAACAATAGGGGCATACGGTTTGATGACCGCTAATTTTCAGCCATACGCGTGGGTGCCCAAGCGCGCCCAAGCCGCCATCGCAGGCAATTGTGCGTTTATCCACCATAATGGTTTCAACATGCCCCAGTTTGGGGTGTGGCACAGGGTTGGCAGGCTGTATCAACATAGGTGTGGTATTCCCTTTTTGCTATGATGCCCAAATGAACAACATGTGCTGGCTGTGTGCATGATAGCTGTGTGGGCTATGGTTTTGCACCTTTCTTATCTTCCCATGCGCGTGAGCAGATATGGACGATACGGTTGCGCGTTACTGGTTGTGTTTTTGAGTTTGGCAGGATGCAGTATGAAACTTCCTGATCCCCCTAAGCCTCCATCACGTTTTGCGGCAGCTGCGCGGCTTGTTCCACCCGATCGCATGTTCACATTGTCTGACGGCGCAGCCATTCCCGCTCGTGTATGGAAGGCGCAGGAACAACCACGGGGTATATTGCTAGCGCTGCACGGGTTTAATGATAGCCGTGATGCTTGGGAGCAACCTGCGCCATTTTTTGCCGGACAGGGCATAACTGTAGTCGCGCCAGATCAACGGGGTTTTGGCGAAGCCCCAAACCGTGGAGAATGGGCCGGTTCAGACCGTATGGTGCAGGATGTGCGGGAAGAAATAGCCATCCTTCAGAAAGAAAACCCCCAGATACCGCTCTATCTTACGGGTGAAAGTATGGGGGGCGCTATTCTCATGCTTCTCATGTCTAAATCAGATGCTCCATCTGTTGCGGGCACATTGCTGCTGGCACCTGCTGTGTGGAATCTGGGCCTAGGGGCAGATATTCCATTGGATGTTCTGGCAACGCTTTTTCCACACCATTTGGTAACTGGGCGGGAGCTGCCCGTGCATGTGGTGGCAAGTGATAATCCGGCAGCCCTTTTGCGCCTGTATTTTGACCCGCTTACTCTAAGGGCTACGCAGCTAGAGGCTTTGCGCGGATTAGTGGGTTTGATGAAGCAGGCCGCTGCCGCCGCGCCACAAATTAAAGGGCCGCTGCTTTGTGTGTATGGAGATAAGGACCAACTTGTGCCTTCCAAGGCAATGGCCAAAGTATGGGAAACTTTGCCCAAAGGTGCGCGGCTGGATCTGATTTCCGGCGGCCACCATTTGTTGCTGCGCGATAAGAACGGCAAACAGGTGATGCAGGACATGCTATCTTGGATCACACAGCCAGATAGTTTTTTACCATCAGGTGGAGATGTATCTGCTAGTACGTGGCAAGCACAAAATCCGGCAAAACCGGAGGGAAAGTGGTTTCCGGCCTCATGGTTGGATGGTTTGGCGCGTTAAATCCATTAGCCCAGAATGATAGGGTCGGAATGCGGCGTAAAAGTCTATCTGCGGAAGTTATCAGGATAATGCAGATAGAGGCTTGGCAAATACCCCTGAATTGCGTTAGGGAAGGCGCACGGACCCGTAGCTCAGCTGGATAGAGCGTTGCCCTCCGAAGGCAAAGGTCGCGCGTTCGAATCGCGCCGGGTCCACCATTCCTTAAAATTATTGATAGTTTTTGGCCGCTTTCTGCAAAAGTTAGACCCTTTTGTGGTCTCGGTGAGACCGTCCGCTTCCAACGTTGGAGTTATACGGTTTGCCTTGGTAGGCATTACTTTTTGCGTCGGTAATGGTCTTTTGCATCTTCCAGTAGGCTCCGCAGGCTGGCGCGAGGGGATGCAATAAATCCGATAAAACCCAAAAACGCGGTAATACCTGCGCCGCTCCCTAAGTTGGCACCTGTTTGAGATGTAGAAGCCCGTTGGGTTGCCCGATCTGTGGTTGGCGTCTTGTTTTCAGGTTTGGGCATGCGGTGCATTCTTTCGGGCTATGAGTTTTTCAGCCGCAAATATGCAAAACCGTAAACAAGGCTGAAAAGCCACTATTTCATAGGGGCAGCCAGAACATGCAGGTACGTGCATATTTTTTCCATGCGCGCGTGGTCTGGAGAAGAAGGTGGGAAATCTTCCTGTTTCAGGCTGTTTAGAAAATCCTGCGTTTGCTGCATGCGTAAAGGGCTGCCGGAGGCCCAGACCCGAAGGATTTTTTTGACCTCGGTTTTTAAAGCTTCGGGAAGTGTTTTGTCCTTCAAAGTATCCCGCAGAAAAATCAGATACAGGCCTTTCACCATGTATATGATCTGCTCCTGAATATAATGTTCCGTTTTCTCCTGAGGGAGAGCTTTGGAAGTGTTGATAATTCGCACAAGGCTTTCTGCATTTCTCGAAAGCCAGATATGGGGCAGGGTTTTATCACCTGTACGGGCCAGATGATTCAGGCTTTTTTCTATCCATCTGCGCGTGCGGCGCATGTGAGAATCAAGCCTGAAGGGAAAGATAATCAGAAAAGTCCACCGGGCGAACAAGACAGCTCCCAGAAACGCCAAAGTGGTGTTGAAAAAAGATTGCTCGTCAAATCGCCCTTGGTTGGCAGGTCCAAGCAGCACGGGCAGGAACATGTTGAATGAAAAAGCATATCCCGCTGTGTGTGCATGCCGCGCAGCTAACCCACCAATAATCATCGGAATAAACAGGAACAGAACCAGAAGTTCTGGTGCCGTTATGGCGGGTATAACCAGTAGTGCGTATAAAGCGGCAATAAGTCCGCACCATAAAGCACCCTTAAAAAATGGGGCCGCCGCCAAAAGTGGATTTTCACGCGTGGCCAGCAAGCCATATACGAGCGAGACAAAAGAAAAAAACGTAGGGCCTGCGGGCCATGCGGTTACTTCCCATACAAGCCATGCCCCCAAAATACCCAAACAGGCGCGGATACCGTTATCCATGGCCTCTACGGCATGCCTGCGAGATTGCAGCCTGAAACGGAAATGATCCCTAGATTTCGGATACATACAGGCCTGAATATGCTGGCGGATAGCTGCTTCATCAGCCAGCATGGTGTGTTCTGTTGGTGTGAGTTGATGCGTCAGGGCAAGGCCATATCCGCGGGCCAGCATGGTTATCATGCCAGCAAAAGCTGCGCGTGCATGGTCTGCCGCATGAGAATGCGGGCCCATTTCCAAAGCATCATATTCTGCACGGGCATTGGCAGTGAGAAGTGCAGATAATGCTGGTTCCAGTGTAATGGCGCGAGGGTGATGGATAAGTGAGGCAATGCCTTGGTTTGTGCTTAACAGGGTTGTGTTCAGGCGCTCTAAAAGGCGTTTTTTGCGCCTGTTCCTGTAGGCCTGGCATAAACAGCACGGCCAAAGTGGCTTCACACACAATTCCCAAGATAATGTAGGAACTTCGAGCCATGGCGATATCGAAAATATTGTCTGGCTGCATAATGGCGCCAGATGCCACGATGGCGGAAGTAAAACTGGTGACCAGCAGGCCATAGGCGCGGTAACCGGTTCCAAAAGTTGCTAGCCCACAGCACACGCCAATCCATAGTGCCAGACTGCAAAAAAATAGCCCTGGTTCTTGGGGAAAAGCTGCAATCAATACAAATGCGGCACAGCAACCAACAAGCGTGCCAAAAATACGCCACCGTGCTTTTGAAAGACTTTCCCCGCGGGAGGAAAGAGCAACCACCCATACAGTCAGCGGGGCCCATTGGGGGCTATCTAGCTCCATCCACATGGCAATCAGCAGAGAGAGACACGCTGCGCTCGCAGTGCGGAGTGCAAACAGAATATCTGGCACACTAGGTGCCAGCAGCCACGCCAAAGCTGATTTGTTAAATGGTTGCCCTATAGCGGCGGTAAGTGTGCGCATAACGTTTCCTGCAGGTCGGAAAGCGCACGCTGCCGGATACAAAAACGGCCGTCCAAGTGTTTGTCGTAATTATATCATAAGTAATATTTATGATGAAAATACAACAAATCGAATGGGCATTTTAGATGGAATAAGAGTGGTGAAAATCCAGCT
>NZ_CP157843.1:2002500-2182500 GCF_040208445.1 Acetobacter sp. A11-2 | reverse complement strand
AGTGGGTGCTAAGGTCCATTGTCGAGAGGGAAACAGCCCAGACCACCAGCTAAGGCCCCCAAATCGTGGCTAAGTGGGAAAGGATGTGGGGATTCCATAACAACCAGGAGGTTGGCTTAGAAGCAGCCATCCTTTAAAGAAAGCGTAATAGCTCACTGGTCTAATAGAAACCCTGCGCCGAAAATGTAACGGGGCTCAAGCCACGTGCCGAAGCTGTGGGTGCATATCTATGATATGCGCGGTAGCGGAGCGTTCCGTAAGTCTGTGAAGGAGACGGGGTGACCCTCTCTGGAGATATCGGAAGTGCGAATGCTGACATGAGTAGCGACAAACAGTGCGAGAAACACTGTCGCCGAAAGTCCAAGGGTTCCTGCGCAAGGTTAATCCACGCAGGGTTAGTCGGCCCCTAAGGCGAGGGCGAGAGCCGTAGTCGATGGGAAACAGGTGAATATTCCTGTACCTGCCAGAAGTGACGAATGCGATATGTTGTCAGGTCTTAACGGATTGACCTGGCTTTTGGAGCATTCCAGGAAATAGCTCTGGCGTATAGACCGTACCCGAAACCGACACAGGTGGACTGGTAGAGAATACCAAGGCGCTTGAGAGAACGATGCTGAAGGAACTAGGCAAATTGCTCGTGTAACTTCGGGATAAGCGAGACCCGTTGGTGGGCAACCATTGGCGGGTGGCACAGACCAGGGGGTAGCGACTGTTTATTAAAAACACAGGACTCTGCGAAGTCGAAAGACGACGTATAGGGTCTGACGCCTGCCCGGTGCCGGAAGGTTAAGAGGAGGTGTGAGAGCGCTGAATTGAAGCCCCGGTAAACGGCGGCCGTAACTATAACGGTCCTAAGGTAGCGAAATTCCTTGTCGGGTAAGTTCCGACCTGCACGAATGGCGTAACGACTTCCCCGCTGTCTCCAGCATCGGCTCAGCGAAATTGAATTCCCCGTGAAGATGCGGGGTATCCGCGGTCAGACGGAAAGACCCTATGAACCTTTACTGCAGCTTTACAGTGGCATCAGAGACATTCTGTGTAGGATAGGTGGGAGGCTTTGAAGCAGGGGCGCCAGTTCCTGTGGAGCCATCCTTGAAATACCACCCTGAATTTTTCTGATGTCTAACCGTGGTCAGTTAGCCTGATCCGGGACCCTGTATGGTGGGCAGTTTGACTGGGGCGGTCGCCTCCCAAAGTGTAACGGAGGCGCGCGATGGTGGGCTCAGGCCGGTCGGAAACCGGCTGTTGAGTGCAATGGCATAAGCCCGCCTGACTGCGAGAGTGACAGCTCGAGCAGAGACGAAAGTCGGCCATAGTGATCCGGTGGTCCCGCGTGGAAGGGCCATCGCTCAACGGATAAAAGGTACTCTAGGGATAACAGGCTGATCTCCCCCAAGAGTCCACATCGACGGGGAGGTTTGGCACCTCGATGTCGGCTCATCACATCCTGGGGCTGGAGCAGGTCCCAAGGGTTCGGCTGTTCGCCGATTAAAGTGGTACGTGAGCTGGGTTTAGAACGTCGTGAGACAGTTCGGTCCCTATCTGCCGTGGATGTTGGAGACTTGAGAGGATTTGTCCCTAGTACGAGAGGACCGGGATGAACATACCTCTGGTGCACCGGTTGTCGCGCCAGCGGCACCGCCGGGTAGCTAAGTATGGAAGGGATAACCGCTGAAAGCATCTAAGCGGGAAACCCACCTCAAAACTAGGTCTCCCTGAGGGTCGTGGTAGACCACCACGTTAATAGGCCAGGTGTGAAAGCGTGGTAACACGTGCAGCTAACTGGTCCTAATCACCCAATAGGCTCACTCTCTTACTGTCCCCTTAAAAGGACGGCCCGTGCACAGAAATCATCCATATAACGCCTACTTCTTCATAACCAACCGTCCTCCACACACCCCTTACAGGGTGGACTGGATGACCTGGTGGCCATGGCGGGGAGAGATCCACCCGATCCCATCCCGAACTCGGCCGTGAAAACCCCCAGCGCCTATGATACTGTGGCTTAAGCCACGGGAAAGTCGGTCGCCGCCAGGTCTTCCAATCCACCCTATACAAATCTTACCCCTACAAATTTCAACACATCTTCAACCGCGGGGTGGAGCAGCCCGGTAGCTCGTCAGGCTCATAACCTGAAGGCCGCAGGTTCAAATCCTGCCCCCGCAACCATACCTAAAGCCCCGCTCAACCAATCGGTTGGCGGGGCTTTTTTGTGTCTCAAAAAAGCCCTAGCTAATTTGGTGTCCGCGGCGGGATTCGAACCCACGGCCCCAGGATTCATACCACTTCAGCTTTCACTGCCGTCGCATCTTATTGTGCAACGTTCGTGGTCTGGACTGTCCCTTTACCATAAACCTAATCATCTCAGGTCTTTAGGCACTGCCCGTCCAGTCTCTACACCTTCCTTGATCTATAAAGGCCAAGGCTTGGCTCGGGATTGGCACAATCTAGTTGCCCAGATTAAGCGTTCCCCGACTTTGAGCAGATTCACTATAATGTTTCCAATTATAGTGCCCAATTCAATAGGAATCCTGTGCTCTATCCTGCTGAGCTACGCGGACACACGCTTTTCGTATACTGAAAGAGGTAGTCAGGAACAAGAGATAAAACGAACAAGCCTATCGTCTCGCCTGCATGGCTGCCCGTGCTGTTAAAGTGGAAACATACCGTCGGCACAGCAAGGCATCGGGGCTTCCTGTTTGTTTGCAAGCGTATTCCAGTGCCTGCGTTTCTTCCACGGCTTTAGTAAGGGCCGGGAGAGACCACAACTCTAATGCCCTGTTAAAACTTGCTGTACGTTTAAAAAAAATTGGGGGACGAAGTAATTTAATAGCATCACTCCGACTAACCCCCGCAGCCATAGCAGCTCTTACACGGCGAAGCCTGTGCAGATGCCCTAGAAAAGACCTTGCGATGGCAATGGGGCTTGTATCTTCAGCCAATGCTCTTTCTAGGGCCGTATCTGCAGCAACACGGTTGCCCTCTGTTGCTGCAAAGGCGGCATCTTCCAAAGAGACACTACCTGCATCTCCTATGCTTGCACGAACATCATCTAATGTCAGGTTACCAGCATCACCGGCATACAAGCATAATTTTTCTATTTCGCTACGCGCTGCTGCACGGTCTGCGCCAAGCCGACTGGTCAACCAATGCAGAGCATCAGAATCAATACGCACATTATGCTCTGCGAGCATGCGCGTAATAGAGGATTCCAGATTGCGACCTTCTTCAGGGTAACAGCCGATACTGGCGCAGTTAGGATGTTTTTCCAGAAGGTTACGAAGCTTGGAGCGGGATGAAAGGGCCGGAGCTTCCAGAATAACAAGCGTATCACTGTTTTGAGCCAGAAAGGCTTCTAATGGCTTGAGCAGGGAATCGGATGCATCACGCACACGCACCACACGGCGTCCTCCCATAAGGGAAAGGGCCGTGGCTTCTTCCATCAGCTTGTCATGAGTTTCACGGTCAAGAACAGAAACCCGAAATGGATCATCTGCTGACCCGGCTATTTTAATAACAGCATCCTGAGCGCGTTCTTTAATAAGCCCTGTATCTTCACCATGCAGAAGAAGGATGCGCCATGCGCCGGGGTCAGCCAGAACGCGAGATAGGTTGCGGGCGTCTATTTTCATGAAATAAAAGCCGGTTTAATACTGGCTAGGCCCACCACGTCCGGTTGCCATATCTGGAATCGCATCCGCACCTTCCTGTTCCATAGGCACTTCTTTGTCAGATTCTGGCATGGCTGTTGGAATGGGATAAAAAGCTTTTGGCCCTTGGTCACGTGAGACAGCAGGGGCTGCCTGAGTACGGAACCACGTAGAAACCTGCTGAGTAATTTGCTCACCAAGGGTTTGGGCTACGCGTCCCATAGCTGTTTCATTGTTCAATGTCTGAGCAAAATACTGTTCGTACGTATTGGTGTAACCATCCATTGTGGTGGTATCACCCTGTGCCAGCAACTTGGGGTTTTGCTCTACAGTAAGCAATTGCCAGTGGGCATGGCCTGTAATACGTGTGCGCCCAGATGTGTTGTCTGAGTGAATGTCGATCGCTTCAGCATTGAAGGAAGGCATTACCATCAGTGTGTATTTATGTGGGTCTTCTGGCCCATCTGCAGACATTTGTTGTTGCAGGGCCAAACGCAACTGTTGGCCAGTGCGTTCTGGTATATTGGCAACGTAGATTTCTTTAAGCTCAGAATTAACATCTACGTTGTTCTTCCCGTTTTCTCCATACAAAGGCTGAAAGCCGCAACCGCTCAGCACAACTGGCAAAGCAACCAATGGCGCCATTGCCAGAGCAAGACGTGCGGAGCGAAGGAGAAAACGGGAATGAGCCATTAGCCTGCCGTTACAAAGTTAACAATACGGTTAGGAACATGCACGCGTTTTACAATGCGCTTACCTTCCAGAAGCCGCGCCACGTTAGGCTCTGCTTCTGCGCGGGCTACAACATCTGCGGCATCTTCATCTGGTTGCGCTTCAATAGTACCGCGCAGTTTGCCCATAATTTGCACAGCAATTGTAATATGCGTTGCTGTAAGCAGTTCCGGGTTGGCTTCTGGCCATGTTTGCTGAGCTGCCAAGCCGGCAGAAGGCAGAACCAGTGCAAACATTTCTTCAGCCAGATGCGGCATCATCGGTGCACAAAGAAGGCACAGTGTTTGTGCAGCTTCACGGCGAGCAAAGGCCATGCCAGGAACAGTTGCGGATTTTTCAGCTTCTGCCAGAGCAGATGTCAGTTCGTGGATACGGGCAACAGCCACGTTAATGGCAAAACCTTCCAGAGCTTCCGTTACAGCAGCAATGGTGCGGTGCGTGGTGCGGCGTAGCGTATCGGCCTGACGGTCAATGTCTGCGGGGCATTCTGTTGTGGCGGGAATATCCTGCGCAACTGCGCGAATAGTGCGGAACAGGCGCTGGCTAAAGCGGGCAGCACCAGCCACACCAGCTTCTGTCCATTCCATGTCGCGTTCAGGCGGGCTATCAGAAAGCACAAACCAACGGGCAGTATCGGCACCAAAGCGCTCAATAATGGCCACAGGCGCCACCGTATTCCGCTTGGATTTGGACATTTTTTCCACACGGCCAACGGTTACGGGCTCGGTGGTGCCACGTTTCACACAGCCATTTGCTGTGCGCTCCACTTCTTCTGGATACAGCCAGTTACCTGAAGAATCCTTATAGCTTTCATGGCTTACCATGCCTTGGGTGAACAGCCCGGCAAAGGGTTCGTCCACATCCAGATGCCCAGTGCGGTGCATGGCGCGGGTGAAGAAGCGAGCATACAGCAGATGCAGAATAGCGTGTTCAATACCGCCGATATACTGATCGACAGGTAGCCAGCCATCAGCAGCTTCTCTCACCGTGGGGGTAGGTGCATGCGGTGCTGTAAAGCGGGCGAAATACCAGGAGCTATCTACAAATGTGTCAAACGTGTCTGTTTCACGCGTGGCGGGTTTGCCGCATTTCGGGCAAGTCGTGTGCTTCCATGTGGGGTGATGGTCCAGCGGGTTGCCGGGTTTGTCAAAGGATACATCATCCGGCAGCTCAACAGGAAGTTGCTCATCCGGCACAGCAACCGGGCCGCAATCTGCACAGTGAATGATAGGGATAGGGCAACCCCAATAACGCTGGCGGGAAACACCCCAATCACGCAGGCGCCAATTAACCACACCTTGCCCGATGCCCAGACCTTCTAGGCGGGAAATCGCTTCTTTCCGGGCTTCTTCAGTAGAAAGGCCATCAAGGAAGCCGGAATTGATCATGGTGCCATCGCCGGTATAGGCGGTGGTGGTGATAGCAAAATCAGCCTGATCTTTGCCGGCAGGCAAAACAACAGGTGTGACAGGCAGGTTGTATTTATGCGCGAAGTCCAGATCGCGCTGGTCACCGGCCGGGCAGCCAAACAGCGCGCCTGTGCCATAATCCATCAGCACAAAATTGGCGATCCAAACCGGAAAGCTTTTATCCATAAACGGATGGTTTACCCGCAGGCCCGTATCAAAGCCGCGTTTTTCAGCCGTTTCTACAGCTTCTACAGATGTGCCAAGCCGGCGACATTCCGCCACAAACTCTGCGGCTTGTGGGTTCTGCTGAGCAGCCCATGCAGCCAGTGGGTGATCTGGTGCAATAGCCAGAAAGGACATGCCAAACAACGTATCTGGCCGGGTGGTGAACACCTCTACAGCGTTCAGGTTTTCATCAAGCCCAGCAGGTGGCTGATGTAGGGAAAAGCGCAGCTTTGCCCCTTCAGAACGGCCAATCCAGCGTTCCTGCATGGTGCGCACGCGTTCTGGCCAGCGGTCTAGCGTTTTAAGCCCGTTCAGCAGATCTTCGGCAAAGTCAGTGATTTTCAGGAACCACTGTGAAAGCTGCTTTTTCTCAATAGGGGCGCCAGAACGCCAGCCCTTGCCATCAACCACCTGTTCATTTGCCAGAACGGTCTGATCAATCGGGTCCCAGTTGACCCAGCTTTCACGCCGTTCAACCAAGCCACCTTTTAGAAAATCCAAAAAGAGCTTCTGCTGCTTGCCGTAGTAGTCTGGCAGGCAGGTTGCAATTTCTCTATCCCAGTTCAGAGAAAAGCCCAGCCGCTGCAATGTGCCGCGCATGGTGGCAATGTTGTTCAGCGTCCATTCCTTGGGGTGCACGCCACGTTCACGCGCTGCGTTTTCTGCTGGCAGGCCAAACGCATCCCACCCCATGGGGTGCAGCACAGAAAAACCACGTGCGCGCTTATAGCGGGCAATGACATCCCCCAGTGCGTAGTTGCGCACATGTCCCATGTGCAACTGCCCAGACGGATAGGGGAACATTTCCAACACATAGTATTTGGGCTTGTTCGCTGGGGGAACGTCAGGAACAGTGAAAATACCGGCATCTGCCCAGGCTTTCTGCCATTTGGGTTCAACCGTATTGAAATCATAGGACATGGGCGTGCTGGAAGACTGGGACATGAATATTCTGTGTCTGAGACCTGAATGAAAGGGAATGTGAAAAAGGCGCCGGGATAAAATCAGCTATCCCGGTTGCCATTATCGGCCCGCAGCTTACGTGCGCGGGAGAGAATACGTGCTGCAATATCAGATGCGGTATTGGGGGCAGGTGGGGTATCTACCCATTCTTCCCCTTGCTTGATCTGACGGAACACGCTCAGGCGCAGGGCATCGGACCGCAAGCGTTTGTCCAGAATAAAGGCGGTCACCTTAAAGCGTTCATCATGTGCAGCAGGTGGAGTGTACCAGTCTGTCAGGATAATACCGCCTTCTGCATCTGCGGTAGAAACCGGCAGGAAGGAAAGGGTATCAAGGGTTGCGCGCCACAGATAGGCGTTTACGCCCCCTTTGAGATCTGCATCACCACCAGATGCTCCGCGGTCTTCGGCCAGCAGATGGTTGCGTGGTGCTGTCAGACCATTGTCTGATCTATCACCTGAAGAGCACGCAGCTAACAGGCCAAGGCCTGCACATGCGGTGAGCATGGTGCTGGCGCGGCGGAACCCGGCTGGCGCATGGCTGGCGGCGGGACGGCAGGGCATGAGACGACGAAGCATGGTGTCGGTACGGCTCCTTCAGCGCTGGGTATCCGTGTTTCCCGGTCGCCTTTGCAAATGTTCAGGTCTGGCTTCGGGGTCAAGAGAGTATTCTGCTTATCTCATATCCTTTCAGTTCTGTCCCGCCAAGCATTTGCTGGGGAGAGATGTTCAGCCGCGTGTTGAAAACGGGGGTAAGGCAGGAGAAATCATGCCTCGAATACGTATGCGCGGTTGATGCCGAAGGGATGCAATATAACTCAGCGCGTTACAGCAACGCAGTTCAAACCCTGCTGCTTCAAGGACATGCAGATGGTATCTGTCTGAGCAGAGGGAAGGCCTGCCAAGCGTGAGCGCCACACAGATTGCCCGCTATTTTTAAGGGCAATCCGGTCTATGCGATCTTCTGCGCCAGCGAGAGCAGGCGTGGCTTGATGCGCGATCTGGATGGCATGTTGCGCTCTTTCCTGCGAGGAAAAGGCGCCAATCTGAATAATGGCTCCACCAGAGGGCGTATTTTGCTGCCATACCATTGCAGGCCCAGAAACGGGTGCGGTGTTGGTGGCCGGATAAGCTGGCGGTGCGTCTGTTACTGGTTGGGTATCAGCGGAAGATGATACCGCAATAGCATTGCCATCAGTAGCAGAGGGTGCTGGGGGCTGTATGTCATCTGTAATAGGCGGCGCAATGCCTGGTGAGGCAATGCTGGCAACCTGTTGAGCGGGTGCCACCGCCACAGCGGGTGCGGTTGTTGGGGTTTGCGTGTCTGCAATGGCAATTGCGCTTGCGGGCGTAATGCCACTAGGCACCGGATCATTCAGATGCGGAGAAACGGACGCCAGATAAGCTTTGGCATAAGAAGGCAGGGCTGTATGGCGAGAACGGTGGTTTTCCATACATTGGGGGCCGCAGCTATAGGCCGCCAGAAAATCGGGAGAACCAAACCTGTCATACAACTGGCGAATGTAACCACTGCCCGCCATAATGTTGTCGTGCGGATTATAGGGGTCCGAGCCAAGCTGGTAGCGTTTGGCGAGCTCCCGGTAGGTATCTGGCTTAATCTGCATCAACCCCACGGCACCGTGCACAGAACGTGTGAGATGGCCATGCATGTATTGGTGGCCCCCAGATTCCTGTTGCATGACAGCCCTGATCCATGCCTGTGGAATGGAAAAGCGGGTGGAGGCTTCCTGAATATAAGGCCCCCATTTATCTACGGCGGGGCCGGGTGGATTGTAGCTGGAACGAGGTTGGTTCGCGCAGCCTGCCAACATGGCAAGGCTGGCAAAAGCCATTAAAAACCGCTTTTTCTGACGCAAGAAAACAGCCAAAGAACAACCCATACGCAAAGACATGCTGCTTATGGTGCGCTGTGCGCCTGTGTGATGCAATCCTGATTTTACGCGAATAATGAAGAACTGGTATTTTACGGCGTTTTATGTGTTTTGGCCGCGACTTGGCGCATCAGATCCGGGTTGGTCCGGCGGATCTGCCCTGCCCGTAAAACACTGGCAGTGGAATAGGCAGGAGAAGCCACCCATTCTTGCAGAAACTGCAAGTCGGACAGGCTATCCCGTGTTTTATGCGCAGCGGAAATATTTGTGTTCTGGTGTGTCATGTTCAGTGTCGTATTAGGTTTACGCAACATGGCGCAGATCCCGTGATTATCCTGTATTTATTGTTTGATTGTCAGGCAAAGGCCCAAAAGAGGTTTGGGTTCACCCAGCTTTTGAAAAACTGGGGTTTGTAAGGCAATAAGATTATGTCAATTTCAAGAACAGAAGCTCAAAATAACTTTTTTATTATCATGTTATTCAGCTGATTTCTTTTTGGGTCACGAACGCTTTTTATTCTGACTTTTCAAAATATCCGTGCCCAAAGTTTCCAAGGCCTGCCGTAAAGGGCCTTCTTCCATTTCAGGAAGTGTGCAGATTACGCCGGTTTTCTGGGGTTTTTTGCGTTGTGGGCGGGGGCGCATACCTGCGGCTGGGTCCTGCACAAAGCGCAGGCGGCTCACCAAAGGCTCTCCACACCATGTGTTGATACGTGCAATGAGCGTATCCCCCAGATGCTGAAGTTCCATGGCAACAGGGCCTGCGCATGCAATGGTTAATGTGCCGGCAGAAAGACGGCGTGGGCTTGTAACAGCCGCATGTGCCGGGCCCACCACATCTGGCCATTGGCTCATCAACAAAGCACCTGTAGGAGAACGCCGCCGAAAAGCCGGTGCTGTAACGGCTGGCAGCAGTGCGGCAAGGCTGCGCAGGTTTCTGGCCCGTGGCGGAGGGGCTGCTTCCGTCTTTTGAGGGCTGAGGCGCGTGCTGCGGCTTTTAGGTGTTGTTACAGCCTTGCCGCCGTTGGCTTCCTTCTTCATAACTGCCTCCGTGACACATCCATCAGCCCATGCATTGCTTCATTGGTATGACCGACACCGCCGCACTCTGCCGTGGCGTGTTGTTGGCCAATCTCATCCAGACCCGTATCGGGTATGGCTGAGTGAGATCATGCTACAGCAGACCACTGTTAAAGCGGTTGCCCCATATTATCTACGCTTTACGGAAAAGTTTCCGACTGTGCAGGCGCTGGCAAGTGCTGATCGGGATGACGTTTTGGCAGCATGGGCAGGGCTGGGTTATTATTCCCGCGCTCGTAATTTGCACGCCTGTGCGCAGGCCGTGGTGGCGCTTGGTGGGTTTCCGCAAGATGTTGAGGGGTTGCGCGCCCTGCCGGGTATAGGCCCATATACGGCGGCTGCGGTGGCGGCCATTGCTTTTGGGGTGCCAGTGGTGCCTGTAGATGGCAATGTGGAGCGTGTAACGGCGCGCTTGTTTGCTATTACGGAACCATTGCCCCCAGCCCGTAAAAAATTGGCGCAACTGGCCAGAACATTAAATGCAGACGCAGAAGCGCAGGAACGACCATCAGACTTTGCCCAGGCTTTGTTTGATTTGGGTTCTTCCCTGTGTTCCCCACGCGCTCCAGCATGCGGCTTGTGCCCATGGCAGGGGGAATGCGCAGCCTACAAACAAGGTATTGCAGCCGAATTGCCGCGTAAGCTGCCTAAGGCAGAGCGGCCCGTACGCTATGGTGCAGTTTTTCTTGCGCAAGATGCTGCAAGGCAGGTTCTGCTACGCAAACGGGCGGAGAAAGGACTTTTGGCAGCCATGACGGAACTGCCCGGCACCGAATGGCGATTAGAAAACTGGAGCGAGGCAGATATTTTGCAAGCGGCTCCATTTGCAGCAGACTGGAAGTTGGCTGGGCGTATTAAGCATGTGTTTACACATTTTACCTTATATCTGGATGTGTATGTGGCCCAGATAAAGCATTTTTCCAATCAGGCTGTGAGTGATGGTTTTTTGGTGCCTGTGGAATGTGTGAAAGATACAGCGTTACCTTCTGTGATGCAGAAATGCTTTGAAAAAGGTTTAAGCTGTTTGAAAGAAAAGAAGTCATAAACATGGTTTTTCATCATATTCCAACTCAGCCACAACATGCACAGGCTGCTCCGCGCGTTGGTATCCTGCTGGTTAATCTGGGCACACCGGATGATACAGGTTACCGGGCTGTTCGCCGTTATCTTTCCGAATTTCTGTCTGACCGCCGGGTAATAGAAGGGCCCCCAGCACTTTGGCAGCCCATCTTGCAAGGGGTTGTGCTAACAACCCGCCCGCGTAGGAGCGGGAAAGCCTACGCGCGTATCTGGAATACTCATAAAGATGAAAGCCCCTTACGCACCTATACGCGCCATCAGGCTGAAGCACTGAGTGAACGGTTTGCGGCACAAAATGTGCCTGTTGCGTGGGGTATGCGTTATGGCACGCCCACTATTGCGCAAGCGCTGCACGAATTGCTTGAAAAAGGGTGTGATCGTGTTTTGTGCATGCCGCTTTATCCGCAATACAGTGCTACAACAACAGCCACTGCAAATGATCAGTTGTTTCGTGCGCTGATGCGTTTGCGTAATCAGCCTGCCATACGCACGCTTCCATCATTTCCGGATAACCCAGCTTTTATTAAGGCTATTGCAGATTCTATCCGTCTGGCTGAGGCAGAAGCCGATATTCCTTTCCAGATGGTTGTCGCCTCCTTTCACGGTTTGCCAGAAGAATATGTGCGCAAGGGTGATTCCTATCGAGCGGAATGTGAAAGAACTGTTGTGGCTTTACGCAAGGAGTTGGGGCGGGATGAAACAACTCTGCCCATGACATTCCAATCCCGGTTTGGGCCCACCAAATGGTTGGAGCCTTACACGGCACCATTTATTGCTGGTTTGCCGGAAAAAGGCATTACCAGCATTGCCGTTGTAACGCCCTGCTTTATGGCGGATTGTCTGGAAACACTGGATGAAATCGGCAACGAAGTGCGCGAAGAATTCATACAAGCTGGTGGGCAGGAATTTACGCTGGTGCCATGCCTGAATGATACGCCTGCCAGTATTGATTTGCTGGAGGCTTTAGCGCATCAGGAACTTGCAGGCTGGCTATAAGGGTTTTGCCATATAGCTAACTAGGGCCTGTGTGGGATTCTACTCGGCCAGGGTTTTGGGTGCCTTTACACGTGGCGCGGGTGTTTTGTCTGGAAATAGGCAGGGATTTTTAGCATTGCAGCGCCAGCACTCAGGTTTTCTGGCTTTGCAAACATATCTTCCCTGAAGAATCATCCAATGGTGGGAAGGCTGGATCATTTCCAGAGGAATGCGGGCTTCCAAAGCTTTTTCAACAGCCTCTACTGTTTTGCCTCGTCCCAGTCCAGATCTGTTGGCCAAACGGAAAACATGCGTATCTACCGGCACGGTAGGTTTGTGGAACGCAACATTCAGCACGACGTTTGCTGTTTTGCGTCCTACACCAGCCAATTTTTCCAATTCCTCTCGCGTGCCGGGCACTTCACCATGATGGTCTTCTACAAGTTGGCGGGAAAGTTCGACAACATTCTTCGCCTTATTGCGCCATAGCCCAATGGTGCGAATAAGTTTGCCCACTTCTTCTTCCCCCAGTTCCACCATGGCGGCAGGGGTGGGGGCGGCGTCAAACAAGGCGGGAGTTACGCGGTTGACGGAGGCATCTGTTGCTTGAGCTGAAAGTACAACGGCCACCAATAGCGTAAAGGGTGTGGTGTAAAGCAGTTCCGTTTTGGCATCTGGCCATGCTTGGGAAAGGTCTGTCAGAAAACTGTATATTTCCTGAGGTGTCATATCCCGTGGTGCAATAGCAGCAGGTTTATTCCCCGGTGTTGCTGGGGCCGGTTTTTTGGCTGGCGTACGTTTTTTTGCACGCGGCTTATCCGTCGGTTTGTCTGAGGTCACGGGGGCTGCTGTGGTGGGTTTTTTGGCCATGGGGCAGTGTAACGCGTCTGGCCGTCTGGCGTCCATGCTGATGCGTATTCCAGATTTGCAGGGCTTTATGTCTCGGGATACACAGCGCATCGGTTCTGTTTTTTCAGGTTTTTATCATGTCACAAACTTCAGAAAGTCATGTCGAATCCGGGCGTAAGGCATCGCTTTTTGTAGATGTGCTGAAGTTTGTGGTGCGGCGCTGGCTGGCGTTTCCCCTGCCTTTAACCATAACAGCCGGGAGCATTCTGGCCGCAACGGTAGCTGATGTGCTGATGCCTTTGGCCGCTGGGCGTTTGGTAACAGATGTTTCCGCCCCGGCAGTGCAGGCAGGCAAAGTGCATGATGCACTCTGGATGCTTGGCGCCATGGCGGCATGCGGGTTTGGGAATGTGCTGTTAAAGCGGTACGCTTATTTAGGCATTACGCACCTGACCACTCAGGTCATGCAGAAAATAGGTTCTGAAGCTTTTGCGCATGTACAAAAGCTTTCTGCAGAATGGCATGCC
The DNA here is from genome assembly GCF_040208445.1 of Acetobacter sp. A11-2. Classification (NCBI taxonomy): domain Bacteria; kingdom Pseudomonadati; phylum Pseudomonadota; class Alphaproteobacteria; order Acetobacterales; family Acetobacteraceae; genus Acetobacter; species Acetobacter sp. A11-2. The sequence goes on along the minus strand of NZ_CP157843.1, from coordinate 2,169,120 downwards.
AATACGTTTGCAGGTTCCACGGTGCGGCGGTTAACGCGCGGTATGTGGGCTGTGGATATGCTGGATGATACACTGCTTTTAATGCTGATCCCCGAAGCGTGCCTGCTCGTGCTGACAACCTTGGTGCTGGGGTGGCATTGGCCGTTTATGGGGGCCATTCTGGGCGTGCTTTCTATTTTGTTTATTGTGCTTTCCTGCACGTTAACGCTGCGTTACGTGGCGCCATCTGCTCGTGCTGCCAATGCGTGGGATAGCCGTATGGGGGCAGCTTTGGCAGACGCCATAACCTGCAATACGGTTGTAAAAGCTTTTGGCGCAGAAAAGCGCGAAGAAAGCCGCCTACAGGCACTTATTTCTAAATGGCGAAAGGCCACCGTTCATACATGGACCAAAGGCACAAACAGCGCCAACATTCAGGCAACCGTTGTAATGTGCATGCGCTTTGTGCTGGCCGGTGCTGCTGTTTGGTTGTGGTGGAAGGGGCGTGCAGGCCCGGGTGATGTCGCCTATGTGCTGACCATGACCTTTTTGGTGCAGGGATACCTGCGCGATATTGGGCAGCAGGTTTCTGTCGTGCAGAGATCTGTGAATGAAATGGAAGAATTATTGGCGTTGTGGCGCACGCCTGCGGCGGTAGCAGACCTTGCCAACCCAGTGCCCTTGCAAGTGAGTGCGGGGGAAATCCGTTTTGAACATGTCTTGTTCAAATATCCGGGGCAGGAGCGGGCTCTTTTTACAGATCTTTCCGTTACCATTGCCGCAGGTAGCCGGGTAGGGTTGGTGGGGCCTTCTGGTTCAGGAAAATCAAGTTTCATTAAACTGCTACAGCGCTTTTATGTGCCGCAGTCAGGCAGAATTTTGATTGATGGAACAGATATTGCGCGCGTGCGTCAGTCTGATTTGCGGGCAAAAATTGCTTTAGTGCCGCAGGAAGCTGTGCTGTTTCATCGGAGTCTGGCAGAAAATATTGCTTATGGCAGGCCAGATGCCACGCCAGAGCAAATTGCGCAGGCGGCTCAATTAGCCAACGCCGCTGGTTTTATTGATAGGCTTCCCGAAGGATACCAAACGCTAGTGGGTGAGCGAGGGGTCAAACTTTCGGGCGGGGAGCGTCAGCGTATTGCCATTGCGCGCGCCTTTCTGGCCGATGCCCCCATTCTTGTGTTGGATGAAGCCACTGCCAGCTTGGATTCCGAATCCGAAGCGTTGGTGCAGGAGGCAATGGAACGCCTGATGACAGGCCGCACAGTGTTGGTGGTGGCGCACCGCCTTGCCACAGTTGTGGGGCTGGATCGGATTCTGGTTTTTGAACACGGCCAGATCGTAGAAGATGGCGCACATACAACATTGATTCAGCAACAAAATGGGCTGTACCGTCGGCTGTATGACTTGCAGTCTCTTTAACGCGCCTTGGCGCGGAAGAGACCAAAAAATATGTGCATAAGAAGTTTGGGGAGATTTTCATCTCTGGCGGAGGGGAAGTCCGCCTAACTGACGTGTCTGCGTGTGTCCACATGGTTCAAAAACCCCTAGAAAATTAACAACTTGTACGCTCTTGTGTGTCTGCGTGGGTCTGGACGGGTCTGCGTGACGCTGATTCTAAGGGGGGTAATAAGGTGGGGGAAATCAAGTGAGCAGGCTCGCACCGCATCAATTGACCGCTATGCAGGTATCCAGACTTAAGAGCGGATCTCTCTGTGATGGTGGCGGGTTATGGCTTGTGGTCTCTGGTGGCTCTCGGTTGTGGGAGTTGCGTTTCAAGTCTCCTGCAACACGAACGCGCCGTCAGATGAGCCTTGGAAGCGCCCATGTTTTTACCCTCGCAGAAGCACGGGAAAAAGCTGCTACCTGTCGGCGTATGATTGCCAACGGTCTTGATCCGATTATTGAACGGGAAAAGGAAAAGGCAGCTCGAAAGCTGGAAAGCGGCATTACCTTTAAGGAAGTGGCTGAGCAATTCATTCAGGAGAAAGCGCCTGAGTGGAAAGACCGCAAGGGTGTGGCTACCTGGCAGGGGTCTTTGTCGCTGCATGTCTTTCCTGTGTTTGGAAGTAAAACTGTTCGTAATGTGGATACGCAGGACGTCCTTGCTGCCCTCCGTCCAATTTGGACAAAAAAGACAGAAACAGCAGATCGCGTGCGGGGCCGTATTGAACGCATACTTGATTATGCCCGCGCTCATGGTTGGCGGGAGGGTGAGAACCCCGCTCTCTGGCGCGGGCATTTGTCCGCCACGCTTCCTACCCCATCCAGACTGGTACAGGTGCAGCACCTCAGGGCTGTAAAATGGCAGAATATTGCTGCCGTGATGGCGGCCTTGCGATCATCGGAAGGAATGGGGGCTAAAGCTGTAAGGTTTGCCTGTCTGACAGCGGCCCGGTCTGGTGAAGTTAGAGGGTGCTTGTGGGGAGAGATTGATGAGCGTGCCCGTCTATGGACAATTCCAGCTCACAGGATGAAGGCCAAAAGGGAACACCGCGTACCTTTGTCTGATGATGCCTGTGAGGTTCTGTCTGAGGTGCGCCTTTTGCACAAAGGGTCAGCGGATGAGTATGTATTCCCAGGTCATCGTGCTGGAAAGCCATTGTCCGATGTGGCGCTTAGCAAAGCCCTACACATTGCAGCCAAGTGCAATAGCGAGAATGAGGACGTAACAGTTCATGGTTTGCGTGCCACGTTTAGGAACTGGACTGCCGATACAAATGCTTGTTCGGGTGATGTGGCAGAATTGGCCCTCGCTCATGTTGTAAAGAACAAAGTGGAAGCGGCTTATCGCAGGACCGATTTGCTGGAGCAGCGTCGTTCCCTGATGAACGCGTGGGGTGTTTATTGTCGAGGGTAACCTGAAATCTCAAGCAGGTTACTTTTTTTGTGGGTAACCGTGGTAACTTGGTAACCGATCCCCTGAAACCGCAGAGAACTGACATTTTTTATGTATGGTAACGGTTACCATGCAGGGAAATTCACAGGTAACCATGGTAACCGACACTTGCGCCTGTTGGGTTTGCGCATCAAAAATTTAGTTGGGACAGACTGGAAGCCTTAGTCGGTTAATAAGGCTTCCAAATTGGTGCGAGTTTGCTTCCACAATATCTGGTGCCTTGCATACAATTGCGCACAATAATTTTTATGAGCACGCAATTTATTCATCTGGAAACATACTCCAGAAAAGTCGACAGACAGGGGCGATCGGTTTCGTTTGTTTTGGCTGAAGCCGCCCGTGAGGCATGGGCCTGTTATCATGTAGCCCGGCCGGAGCCGCCGGTTATTTTGCATGGTCTCCATCCTCTAGATGTGCTGGCCAATCATGATGAACTGGTCACCTCGCAGCGCATCAAAACGGCGACAGGCATACGCGCGATACGTCGTGATCAACATACGCTTTGGGCACTGGTATCGTCCTTCAACAGCTCACCCTCCGACTACTCTGAATGGGAGCAGCGCACCTTAAAATGGCTGCAGGAGAAATATGGAGAACGTATAGTTTCGGTGGTTCGCCACACAGATGAAAGTTGCCCACATCTGCACGCCTATGCATTGCCAGCGGCGCCAGAGATGCAGGCAAGAAAACTTCACCCAGGAGCAGTGGCAAAGGATAAAGCCATCCAATGTGGTGCTTCCAATAGGGCAGGGGATGCAGCTTACCGATCAGCGATGAGGGAACTGCAAAATGATTATTGGCTGGCGGTTTGTGCTCCATTAGGTATTCCGCGACTTGGCCCCTCCAGACGCAGAATGAGCCGGGCAGAGTGGCACCGGGAAAAAACCGAGCGAAAATGTAAGGCTGCTGCGGTCGCGAAGATTTCCCATGACATGAAGAAGTTACGAGAGGCCGAGGCCTGTTTGAAAAAATGGCAGCAGGATCTAGAGCAGGCTTATCAGGATTTGCGTAAGGGCCATGCTCAGATGCGGCGTGAGATCAAGCAGCGCTTGCTTGCCGAGCATGAGCAGAAGATGCAGGAGTTGGTACAGCTATATGAAGCGGAGCGAGAGAGATGTCTGGATCTGCAGGAAAAGCTTGAACAGGTAGCGCCTGATGAGACGTATTCATGGCAGGAGTCGCTGTAAGTGCTGGATGGAGTATATATGATTGATCTTGAAAAATGATACTAAAATATAGTATCTAAAAAGATATGAAAGCCAAGCACCGCCGCACATTGGAGTTGATTTTCAAACGTCCTGTTTCGGGCAATGTGCCATGGGCAGACATTGAAGCTTTGTTTGTTTCTCTTGGGGCGGAGGTGTCTGAGAGAGAAGGCTCCCGCATAGGGGTGTTCCTGTTTGATGAGGTGAAAGTGTTTCATAGACCTCATCCCAAGCCGGATACCGACAAGGGTGCTGTAGCCTCTGTGCGAAAATGGCTTGAGCAGAATGGAGTGACGCCATGAACAACGTAATGGAAATTGGCGGCCATCGGGCTGTTATTCAGTTTGATCCTGAAATCGGGATGTTTCGGGGCGAGTTTCTGGGACTGAACGGAGGGGCTGATTTCTACGCAGATAGTGTGGCAGGCCTTCAGCAGGAAGGGGAAGCTTCCCTCCGTGTATTCATGGAGATGTGTGCCGAAAAGGGCATTGATCCCGTGAAGCATTATTCAGGCCGGTTTGTTGTGAGATTGCCGGAAGAGGTCCATGCACGGGCAGTCGAGATTGCTGCAGCGCGTGGTGTCAGTCTTAACCGACTGGTACAGGATGCTCTGGCACAGGTTGAAGGATAAACTGTCCCGCGTATCTTAAACCCGCCAATTCGGCGGGTTCATCATTCGTCTTTCAATGCGGCTGCCAGCAGGCCGGAAACACCTGCCCCTTTTACTTCGATGGCCTGGCCATCTGGACCGCTATGTTCCAGAGCAAGGCGTGGTTTCCCATACGCTCTGTCCAAAATGGAATTGGCAGCAGAGACGCGGGCGGCTTCGCTTTCACCATTTTCAGCGATGAAAGCCAAGGTAGCGATGGCAGTATCGGTATAGGCTTGGGCAATTTCCTTGATTTCGCGTGTAGCCTTGTTGGGAGTGCCTTTCTGCCTGCCGCCTGTTTTGGGTGTACCGATCTTACGTCCTACCATCTCTATTTCTTTCTATTTTAGAAATGCGGCTATTCTTTCAGAGGAGATCAATCCTGTACAGATTGGGCAGTTATTAAGGAAATCCTGACAACTGGAACCGCGCGGAGGGACATGTGTAGAATTGCATACCCTTAGTGCTTTGGAGGGCAGTCAGTAGAAGCATTGCTCAGATGTGAGCAACGAGATCGCCAGAAATGCGTGGTCTTGATTATCTTATGAAATATCGATGCCGATTTCTGATCAAAACAAGCTATGCAAAAGCTTCATTTTTCTCGGCGCAGATATTCCTTAGGAAACCTATCCACGATTTGTGTCTTCCTTTATATAAAAGAGAGAACAAACCGTGCTCGAAAAAGGTATGAAAGTTAGATGCAATGATGTGCGCAACTAGAGAACAATTTGTCTCTCCTCTTCCAATAGGAGCTTCAAAAGTGGCCGTAGAGCAGTTTGCGGCTGACGTTGCGCGTAAATTGCATTTCAACATAGATGACAACATTATGCGTCTTGTTGCTCGGTTAGGTGGAAAAATTGTAACAGGCACAACCGGGCCAGAGGATGAAGAAAGTGGATCGTTGATTGCGGCCTCTTTGAATGAATTTACAATTTTTCTTTCACCACTAACTTCATCGGAACGTGACAGGTTCACCATTGCTCATGAACTTGGGCATTTATTAATGCATTTACCTGTGGTTAAAAAAAGAAATTCTAAAGCTATTATGCGCGCTACAAGATATGTTGATGAACGTTCTCCTCAACAACAGCGGGCTGAGTGGGAAGCTAATTGGTTCGCGGCAGCACTGCTTATGCCTGCTGACATCTTTAAAGCAGAAATGTTGTTCGGCTTTTCTCATTTAAAAGCACGATTCCAAGTTAGTGGGGCAGCTATCAATGCTCGCGCAAAATCCCTGGGGGTTAATTTATAAATTATGAGACTCCCCGAATATCGCGTTCGCCTTTTTCTATCCGTAGATCTTACAGGTTCTACGGCTTACAAACATGAAAAAAAACATTCTCTTCTTTGGATTAAGGCGTTTAAAACTTTTTATGAAACTTTTCCCAACCTTTTAAGCAAACATTACTCGGAAACTGCACAAGAAGATCGTCATTTATCTCGTATAGAACGAGAAAACGGTTTCCCTCGTCTATGGAAGACTGTCGGTGATGAAATTCTGTTTTGCTGTACCCTGACAAGCTTATGTCATCTAGGTGTGTGTATAGATGCATTTATTAAAACTCTAATTGATTATGGGAAGATTGCAAAAACTTATAACTTAGATACAAAAGGCAATGCTTGGGTGGCATCGTTTCCAACCCCAAATTGTAGCATTAAGCCTATAAAATCTTCTAGTGGACAAAATGAAAATAGCCTGCCAACGGAAGATGACGAAATAGAAGTTGATGAAGACCCAAGTAAATTTGATTTTCTGGGGAAAGGTATTGATGCTGGATTTCGTATATCTCGTAATTCAGGAATAAATGCATTAACAATTTCACCTGGTTTAGGAATTCTATTGTGTGAATGCAAAGAGTTGAAATCTATATCTAATTTTGACACTGATATTCGATTAATTAGTGTACAAGAATTCAAAGGAGTCGCAAAAAATAATTTATACCCTGTAATTACAATAGATACCTTTAGAGATGATAGTTACAAGAAAATAATAGATCAGCAACGAGACCTTCTAGGACAAAATCCAGAGCAAGACTTCAAAAAACTGCGGGATTATCTTACAGATTATTTGAAATACTTTAAAATAGAAATTCCAAAAGTGAGAAAACTTTATGATGATACAAACTTTACACTTCCAGACTTTTATGATTCTTATAAAGAAATATGGAATGAAGAATTTAAAGGCATCCAGAAAGAAGATGAGCAAATAGAATCGTCATCTAATATCCAAGAAGAAAATATACAAACATCAACTGGTGCCCAAAAGGCGTTAAAAAAATTAGAGAGTTCTATCCCTGATCTACCTCAATAAAAATCAATTCAGCACGCCTACTGCTCCGTAAGTGATCTGGGCAGTGGTGTAGTTTCTTTCGGCATCTTGATGTTGCTGTGGTCAAAGTGGCTTATAATACCTGACAATGATATGGATGGTTCAAGTCGGAATATCGCTGCCGGATGTCGCAAGGGGTGTGGCATAATTCCGATCAGGCTTGCGTAGTGTCTACTTGCGAAGGGGTGCGCACCCATTTCGCTCCCACGTCACGGTAGTAGGGGAAGGGTCTTCATAATATGAAGTTCTTTGCGTGTGCGCGTACTGGTCAGAAAACTACGCCAAATGTCCGAAACCGGATGCCTGAATGACGGGTATAAACAGGGTACGATTTGGCTGGCTTATCGCGAGCCAGATCATGTTCAAACCACCTGCGTAACCTTGCTACGATTTTGAGTGTTTTTCACTGCTAGAGAACCTGTGCAACTCGCGTGTATTCTTGTGGTCTCTTGCTATGATTTGGTGTAACCGGCCGTTCTAGGCCGCCTTGATTATGCGGCCTGCCTATGCGGTATATTCGCGGGTTTCCAGTTCCATGGCAACAGTTCGTGGAGCCGATTGATCTTGTGCTCGTTGATACGGGCCAGGACGTCGGCGAGGTAATCGTGCGGGTTGATGCCTGAGAGTTTTGCGCTTTCGATAAGCGTCATGGCATCAGCGATGTTGTCGCCCCCGGCGTCTGAACCGGCAAACAGATAGTTTTTCCGCCCGACGCATACCGGTCGTATGGCCCGTTCGGCAGGATTGTTGTCGATGGCAACACGACCATCTTCGAGGAAGATGGTAAAGGCTGCCCACCGGTTGAGCGCATAACGGATTGCTTTTGCCAGTTCCCCCTTGCCTGGGATACGGGCGAGCTGTGTTTCGCACCATGCGTGGAATGCTGTGACACGAGGGCGGCTTTTTTCCTGTCGGACAGCCAGACGATACGGAGCAGGAGACCCGGTGAGCTGCCGCTCGATATCGTAGAGTTCCCCGATCTGCTCGAGTGCTTCCCTTGCGATTGTCGAATCACTGCCCTTCCAGACATCATGGAAGGCCCTGCGGAGATGAGCCCAGCAGGCCGCTTCGCGCACATGCACGGTTCCCGTTGCATCGGGTTTATACAGATCCCTGAACCCCGCGTAGGCGTCAGCCTGCAGAATGCCCCGGAACTGTGCCAGATGGGTCTGGGGATTGATCCCCTTGCGATCGGGAGAGAACCAGTAGGCCACGGCGGGCGGATCACTCCCGCCCCAGGGGCGGGGATCGCGCAGATAGGTCCAGATCCGCCCTTCCTTCACACCACGTGGTTTCCCAGCCTGACGCAGGCGAGGATCAAGAACCTGGATGGGTGTATCATCGGCATGCAGCAGGTCTGCCTTTACGACATCCTGACGGATCAGATCTGTGAGAGGACGCAGAACGGCAACGGCCTGACCACACCAGTCGATCAGGGTTGAACGGGGAATGTCCACACCCTGACGGGAAAAGATCTCATTCTGACGATAAAGCGGAATGTGATCATCGAATTTTGAGACCAGGATATGGGCCAGCAGCCCGGGGCCAGCCATGCCCCGTGGGACAGGGCGCGACGGTGCTTCAGGCTGTACCATTGTTTCGCAATGACGGCAGGATTTCTTCAGCCGTGCCGTTTCGACAACTTTCAGTTTTGCCGCAATAAAGTCCAGTATTTCGGTGACATCTTCGCCAACGAGGCGTAGGGGACCGCCACAGGCGGGACAGGCCTCGCCCGGGTCGAGAACAATACGCTCCCGTGGTGTCGTGTCGGAAACCTTTGGTTTGCCGCGCCGTCTGGGGGAAAAGACCACACCATCGCTGTCATCGTGCTCCCTGATGTCAGGAGAAGGATCGGCTGCCGCGATGGCGATTTTCACATCTTCAAGAAGCAGTTCGAGCTGTTCAATCTCACGGTCTATCTTTTCTGAACTGGCCCCGAATTTCTGTTTCTGAAGACGCGCGATCCGGATTTTGAGAGACTGGACAAGAGCTTCATACGCACGGGCTGAAGCGGAAAGCCGAGCCACTTCAGTCTGCAGGGAAACAATCATTTCCCTCAGGATATCCGGATCATCAGGCAGGACCGCGGGCGCATGCGTCATTATGAAAAAATAGCAGAAAACCCAATAAAAGACAAAAGGTTCTGCATGATCACGTCATAAAAATCAGGCCACGCGAGACGGTGGCGCAGACCAGGAAGGTCGTCTCCACTCCATGCCTTCCCACAGCATGGCCATCTGTGCGGCTGTCAGGCGTGCAACGCCCTCTGCCGGCGAGGGCCATGGAAAACGTCCCTTCTCAAGAACCTTGTAATAAAGACAGAACCCCTGACCGTCCCACATCAGAAGCTTGATCCTGTCCCCACGGCGACCACGAAAGGCAAAGAGCGCCCCTGATGTCGGGTTCTGACGCAGCACGTCCTGTGCCAGTGCAGCCAGACCCGATATCCCCTTGCGCATATCCGTAACCCCGCAGGCCAGATAGACGCGCACACCGTTGCCCACGCCAATCATGCTGTCTCGGCAATCCGGATGATCTTCGCCAGAAACTCTTCTGCAGGATGTCCACTCACCCTGATACTGCGGCCATTACGCAGCATAATGGCCAGCCCTTCATTATCATCGCCAGAGACCAGAGCAGGTGTCTTCACTGCAGCGACAGGAACAAACGCCACAGACTGATCCGGGGAAGACAGTCTTTGGCGGAAAGACGTCCGCCATTGGTAAAGATGTTGACGGGTCAGGTCATGCCGACGGGCCACATCCGATACACTTGCCCCGTCCACACCAACTTCAGCCAGTATCGCAAGCTTGCGTTCATCCGACCAGCGGCGACGGCGTTCAACGCCAATCAGGATTTCTTGAGCCATAGCTACCTCCCAAACAACGTCAATAACGACGTCGTTAACGACGGTAACTTACCAGGCACAATCCTCACTCATAAGGCGGTCTCAAGCGGCCGCTTACGATTTGGTGGCGGAGGGGTTTCGCGGAGTGATGCCGCAAAACCTTACTTCGTACGAAATTCGTACGCACAAAAACACCGCAGGAAACAGCCATTTCCTTGTACTGTCTGCCTGTTCCGTACTATCCTTTCGGGTATGGAAACTGCTGCTTCTGAACCTTCTGTTTACCGCATCACCATTCCCGGCCAGCTGAGAGCCAAAGGACGCCCGCGTTTCGGGAACGGTCGCACCTTTACGGATGCTAAGACAGCGCAGGCCGAGAAGCATATTCAACGTCACGCCATAGAACAGATTGGTAAGCCCTGCCTGACCGGCCCGCTGCATGTTTCCCTGATGATCAACATTGCCCCTCCGCCTTCATGGAGCCGGAAGAAAACAGCAGACGCATTGGCAGGCCGTATCCTGCCGACTAGCAGGCCAGACATCGACAACCAGATGAAGACTGCTGCTGATGCTCTGAACGGTATTGCCTGGAAGGATGATGCCCAGATCGTGGATGCCACCTTATCGCGCCGATATGGGCTGGAGAGCATGACCGTGATTGAGGTGCGTCCGTTATGACCGGCAAGGGATCCCGAACTATGCAGAACTGCACAGTTTCAGAAACTACCGGGATGCCGGGAGTAAACCCCCATAATAGGGGAATTAAAGAGGTGGCCAGGAATATCCGGTTACGTAACAAAAGACGCATTCCTCGTAAACCAAGTCCTGCCCAGATTGCACGGTTTGAGGCCCTCCGTGCGCGGATAATGGGGATACCGGAAAGTCGGTAGGGGCTTCGGGGAATATCCCGTCCCCTCAAATGCTAAATTGACCTTACAGAATAACCAATCTCGCCAATGACGATTTTGCTCACCACATTTGGGGAATGAGCTGCCAACACCCGGCTGCTTCCTATTGCTTAGGTTTACGGCAGCGGCAGGTATGGAGGGAAAGCGGAATGTCAGTTATCGGAAAGGGATGACCGAAAGCCGCCATTCGCAGTGTTCACGTTCATGACAGCTACCGACCAAACCCGGTCGTTCGCATCAGTCGCCGGGAACGTCTGCCATTGACAGAAGCTGCCGGGGGGGGGCTCACGAGCGGACCATCGGCATAGCGCCACGACTGTCGTTCGCCGGAACCATTCTCTGTTCGGAAAACTGCCGTTAATTGACCCGCCAAGTCGTGGACTACTATTCGCTATCTGTGGTTCGTGAAGGGAGTGTCCAACAAAAAAAGCCGGAACAGCTTCGTAAGTCGCCCAGGGCCCGGTACGATGACGGTAGGCCATGTCGCCGTTGATCGGCTTTGCGTTCAGGTGCTATAAGGCCGACCGATCAGGCTGGCAGTTGGCGAATGTCGATGCGCTCCAGGATCGAGAGATACGCAATCTCCGAGCCGCCGTGGCAGCGCGACGGCTCGAATCTCCCGATCGACGAATCCAGTTTTCATCGAGTCGCAGGGTAAAAGAGCGGATGACGAAACGATATGGACGAGGAAAACCCTATAAAAAGCGAAGAAGCTGACAAGAGCTCGGGCGAGGAACCGACGGTGGAGTCATCCGAATCACATGTCGCCCCGGCCGCGACCAAGCCCGATGCGGACGCAGCCGCACAGCCGGTCGTGTTGCCCAAGGCCTCGACCACATCAGGCCGCGACATCACGAAAATCCGCGCCTCGGCGCTGCGCGATCCGCTTGATGGCGGGATTGCTCGCCCTCTGCGCGAGAGCATAGCGCGCGACCTTGGCCTAATCCGCGGCCCACTCGACGATCTTATCCCTGGGCGGAACCAGCTGTCGGGCGTCGCGCGTGCGGTCACCGACGCACAAAAGGCGAAGAAGGCGGCCCGCGGGTTAAGCGCGATCCATGATCGTATGACCCGTGCTACTGCCGGTCTGGATGCGCTTGGCGGTATCGAAAAGGTAATGCGCCAACAGCGCGCGAGGCGGCTCGAACTCAGGCTCCGGCGGTTTATCGAGAGGAAGATGATGGCCAAGCTCGGCCCGAAGTGGAGTAAGCAAAGGGTGCCCGGCAAAACCGTGACGGGATGGCGCGCGCGCCGACAGACTGACATCAACAATGGCCGGACCCCGAGCCGACTGTTCGACTATGCAGGCTTTGAGGACTACCGCGCGATCATCGAGCAGAAAGACAATTGGGCGGAGGTGTTCGAGCCTATCTTCAAGGTAAAAACCTCAATCCTTGAAACGCTGCGGCGGCTGAGCCTAATCCGCAATCCCGACGCGCACTATCGCATCGTTACGATTGAAGACTTTCTCGATCTGCATACCGAAGGACGCCGTCTGGATGCGTGGATGGACACGGCAAGCTGACCGCCATGGCACCTGATAGCACAAGCCCTGACGATCCTGGTCCCAACGATTTCGAACTCGAAGAGTTCGAGGTAGAGCATGTCGAAACCACCGCGCGCGCTCAGGAGTGGTGCGCCGGCCTAACAGCATTACCGCAAGGGCTTGAGCCGCGCTGGGACACTGCCCCCGAGCACTTTTACCTGGCACTCGACGGCGAACCCCCCGGCCTTGCGCGCGCTCAAGCGTGGGTGCTGATCCGTGCCGACGCGGGCGAGGTGCTTGGCGCGCTCACATACGCCTCGACCCGCGACAAGGACCCGTGGGACGAAGACTACCGAGATAAATCCTGCGGCACCGCATATCGCTGGAAGGTCGGTCTTGCCGTTACCCCGCCGCTGCTGGAGATCTACGAGACCTGCATCCATATCGCCGGGGGAATGCATCGCTTTCACCTCGCGGTGGCGTGCGGCACCGGGGAGATGCCGTTCTTGGTCGAGCCTGCTGCGCTGAACGCGATCGTCGCGCTGTTGCCGTCGGCGCGGGTGATCTAGCGCGTTGCGGGGCGGATGTTTTCCGGCGTTCTGGTCGTGGTCGTTTCCCGCCCTGCTCAAAGAAATCCGCGCATCCGTCGGACGTTGTCTTCGATCCGGTGGGTAGTCAGCTTGTAGGTGTCACGGGCTGAACCGACTTCCTCTACCGTGAAATCCGGGCGAGCCTTGCGCAGCGCCAGCGCCTTTTCGACCAGAGCCTCGGACACGCGCGCGCCGAGGATCACGCCGGCGACCAGGTCGGGGTCGATCGCATGGAACAGCGCTTGCCTGCCCGGTAGCCCGGTCAGCACGACGCGGTGCTCGGCTTCATAGGCCCAGTCCGACGACTTGGTCAGCAAGACCGGCGGCATGATGTCTTGGCGCGGTTCGGAGAACCAGCGCAGGTCCGGCACCGCATCGCCATAGGCAACATCGCCGTGCATCTCGTAATTAGGCAGCGTTGCGAGCGCGGTCACGATCTCGGGCTTGTAGCAGATCGCGAAGCCATGATGCGCGCTGGTATAATGCGACCACATGAGGTGGATGTCCCAGCGCTGCGCGAGGCACAGCACATAGAGGTGCTCGAGCATTGTCACGCGCGGCACAAGCCCGCTGTTCCAGTCTGCTTGCTTGCCGGTCAGCGCTTCCCAGCCATGGTCGCGCTGCACCGCGGTCACGTCGGGCCGATGCGTGCGGTGCCAAGCCTCATAGGCATCGCGATCAGGTGCAACCGACCTGAACTTGAACTCGAACGGGTCGTTAAACCGGGGCCCCGACGTGAATTTGAGCGAGCCGTTGACGACGGCGTGATCGAACACCGCGAGCAGATCCGCGTCGCTGCCGCCTAAGAACTTGTAAAACATGCCCATTCCCCTGCTGATCGCTCCTCCGGTCAACGATAACCACTAATCACAATACTCAATATTTCGAGAGTTGAGTGCGCCGCTCGAGGTCTGAACGAATTTCTTGGAACGTGGATGAACCGTCCGCATGGTCCATCTTCCTAGGAATGATCACTTTGCCGATTTTCGCAGGAAGTGCCGCCAGGGCGAACATCGAACCTCAGCTTCTGACAAGAGTTGCCGTTCGACATGTCGCGTCTGAATGTCGGGAATGTCCCAAACGTGGCCTATCGCGTTTAACCTGACAATGTCGGCTTTCGGGCAACAACCACCATCACTTTGGTGTCCGAGATGAGGCGAAAGTGGACACAGCCAGCAAGTAGATTGTCGTTGTTTCGTTCGATCACTGCAGCAAGAATGTAATAATCTAGGCAAGAACAAGCCGTAAGCCTCCCGCTTTTCCTTGTACCTTGCAGCCCTCCGTACTATCATTTTCCCAGCATCATTAAGCCTTTGGAGGGCAGGATTTATGGGAATGAACCACGGCATTATTCAGGCTCTTACGCAGACACCTCCGCCGGAACATATCAAAGCCGTTGCAGGTATTCTGAAGACCCCGCGTGGTCTGGAACTGGCACGTATTTCTGCTCTGAACGCTGGTTGTACGCTGGCAGATGTGCTGCCTAAATCAGTGAGTTTGCCGACGGCCTGTATGGCTGGGAAGGCTGTGTGAAATGACTGACAGCACAATGGAAAACAGGGCCGACACCCAGCAGGATAATGAACTTCCTCCAGCGCCGGAGGGTTTTTCCTTTAAGCAGGATACTTACACTGTAAATGGGAAGTCTACTGACACCTTCGAGGTAAAGTGGATGGGAGCTGATGGTAAATTGCATTCAGCCCGTTTTCTCAAGAAAGTCCCGCTTGGGAAACGTATCAGCGCAATGGAAGCCTTTGGCGAGCAGGTTACGGCAGAAGGTCGTGTTGGTTTTCTTGCTGCGATTAGCGCTGTGAACTTGGATGCTATCCCAGAGGCTCCTGCCCGCAGCAAGGGTGAGCTTTTAGATTTTCTGGATCGTCTGGATGATGTTGGCTTGATGGCATGGATGCGCGCAAAAGCTGAAATCGCCAAAAGCTCTGATGAACAGGCAGAAGCTGCAAAAGTTAAGGCTACGGTGGGAAACTGATGAAGGATGCCGAGTTTGGCCGGGCAGTGTTTCTGGCCAGATGCGGCATCCCTTTTAGTGTGCAGGAAACGCTTCCCGAAGCTGCGTTAATCGCGGCTTCCAATATCAACCTAATGTGGCAGATGCCGGGTCTGGCATCATGGAACCCCCATACAGGGGAAATGGATTTCACGAGCGTTCGGCAAAATGGTTAGAGAATTCACAGAGCAGGGCTTTCTGGATTATCTGGCCTCGACGCCCGTGCGGCTGGAAGCACAGCTTAGAACGGCCATGAAGCACCAAGCTTCTCATCTGCAGAAAGAAGCCCGTGAAGAGGTGGGGCATTATCAGGAAGCGGCTGGTCCGTTTCCTGCTTGGTCACCATTGGCAGACAGCACCATGGACGATCGTATTCGAAAAGGCTTTACTCCAAATGATCCGGGCCTGCGGACAGGTGGTATGCGTGACAGCTACAAGGCCAGTGTAGAGGGCAACAAGATCATTCTGGGGAGTGCCAGTGATGAAGCCCTGTGGTTTGAAGAGGGGACCATCAGGCAGCCACCACGTCCGGTTATTGGCCCAGCGATTTTCAGAAATACAGAGACCATAACAAAACATCTGGCTGAAAGTGTTTCTGCCGTCATGGCGGGACATACCATCACGCCTGAAAGTGATGTTGATGACTGAGACTTATACCGTCCGTGGCGAGTATCTTTTCATTACAGATGCTCCGCAAACTCTTGAACGTATCACACGCGGCTTTGCAGAAGCCGTCCGCTACGGAGAACGGTACCGCTCCCTGCTGAAAGAGATAGGTGAGCAGGCTTTTTCTCTCGAAAAGGCAGGCAAGTATCTGAAGGAGCTCAACGGGACCGGGCTGGAAGGTCTATCATCCAGCGCCAAGTCTGCGACTTTTTCGTTTGATGCTGTTTCTGCTTCCATTGGTAAAGCCCGTGAACAGATACGTCTGATGGCAGAAGAATCTGCACGTCTGTCCTTTGGTGAGGTGAATGCACCGGTGCCCCGTAATGGGGCGGGAGGAAGTGGAAGTTCAGGCGCCGGAGGGAGCGGATCCTCCCACAAGGAACCTTCTTATCTGCGGCGTGCTGTTGGCTTCGATATCCCTGGTTACAAATCTCCAGGCATCGCGACCTTTGTCGGTGGCACTGCACTCTATGAGACGGCCAAAACGTCTTTTGATGCGTATGCCCGTACGCAGCAGGTTTATGACACTATGCTGAGTGACAGCAGGGTCAGAACAGACCCGGCCATGATGAAGGTCATACAGGACAGTGCCACTGATAACCTGCGGAAATACAAAACACTGTCTCCGTACGATGCAGCGCGGAATTCAGCAGAAGGGTATGCTCTCTCTGGTGGTGAGAAGGCAGAGCAGCCTGCTATCACTGATCTGCTTGGGCAGATTGAAGAAAACATGATCCTACGCGGAAAATCATCCGAGGATGCTCAGCAGCAGGCCCGAATGATTGTGTCCGGTATGGATATTGGGAACCGTTTCTATAACCGCAAAACTGGTCAGCTTGATCTGAAACGGATGTATCACGAGGCTGAAATTACACAGGCTCTGGTTGATGTAGGCGGCGGGTTTACAACGGGCAGGGCAATCCGGGAGTTTTTCAAAAGCACAGGCACTGTTGGGCAGGACATGTCAGCAGTAGGCTTTGCACGAGCAGCTCACTTCATAGAAACCAACCCGCAAAGAGCGTCTCAAGCAATCGGATCATTTGTTTCTCTGTTTGAGGGAAGTGCATCCCGCATGAGCAAGAGAGACAAGGCTTGGTGGACGGAACATGACTTATACGGGAAAAACGGCAGGTTGTCGGAAGCTGCGGATACCTTGCTGCACTCTGATCCTATCGGGTTTGCTGAAAAATATCTTGGCAGGTTTACTCGGCAGCAGATCAGCGAACATACACAGAGGAGGAACGTTGGTTCCATTCTGAACGAAATACAGGGTTCTCAGGGCAATATTGATCGGCAGGCGGAGGCTGTAGCCCGCACGGATGTGAACGCCAATCATGCAGCACTTCTGGAAGGCCCCTCCGGCTCCGTAAAGGTTCTGGATGCTGCTATTGCACGGTTCATGACGACACTGGGGAAGTTTGAAGCGGGCCCGGGGATTAAGATACTGAACCAGATGACCGATGGTCTGGACAGGATGTCTAACTATATGAATGCCCATCCCAAAGATGTGGCCACCTTCATGCAGGAAATAGGCCATATCGCTTCTGCTCTTGGATCATTTGTCCTCTTTCTGGGGAAAGTATCTGCGGCCATTCCAAGCTGGCTTAAACCCATTCTTTTTGGAGGCGTGTCCGGTGCGGCAACGGCTTCTGTTGTGCCGGGGCTTGGAACAGGCACGGGAGCGGTTACTGGCGCGGCTACCGTCGGTTTGGATGAGCTTGCAAGTTATCTGAAACAGCAGGACCACAGGCTGAATTATGACGATGGTGCGCCTCTGACATGGAAAGATAAGCTGGATCCTTTCCAGTGGTGGCACCATCGTGAGAGGTATTATGCCCCTCCGCAGGACAATCTACAGCCGGCCAATTCAGTTGTGCGGCAACCGCAGTCGCAGCCCACCCAAGTTACGGTAAACGCCCCTGTTTATCTGGATGGCAAGAAGATTGCCGATAACACTCAGATCTATGTGATGCAGGAGGTTCAGCGTACTTTTGATCGCGAAATGCGGGCGAGTAACGCTATGCCAGATCCGCTTTCAACACCAAGGTTGCCGGGTGTGCCGTGGGGGCATTGATTAGCGTATTAAACTTTGTCCGGTTGTTTGAGTTAAAGATAAACAAGGTAACTCAGAAATATGATTGATAGCAGACCACTGGCATTCGCTGCTGGTAGCACTTATGGGCAGCAAGAAAACGGTCTGATCTCAGCGGTTGATCCGGTTACACATGACGTAAAGGTCAAGGTGATGTCGGGCGGCGTTGAAACGGGTTGGCTGCCGTTTGCCGCTGTACAGGTTGGAGACCTGTGCATTTCCTGCCCGCCCAATGTAGGCACGCAGGTGCATTTACTGCCGGTTTGCGGCGACCCTGAACATTCTGTTGTGGCTGCGCCTGTGTTCTGCACGGTGATGCCGCCTCCAGTATCTCCGGCGACAGGAAAGGTGGCCCAGCCAGGGGAATATCTCCTGATGGCTGGGTGTGGTGCGCCTCCTGTGGACGAAACAAGCCGCGAAAGAGGCGAAGCTGCGCAAGCTGCTCCATGGATGCACGTTACGCGGGATACGCTTTATTCGGGCGTGGGGGCAGATACCACGGCTACTATGAAGGATGGCCAGCAACAGTGGAAAGCTGGCGGAGTTACGGCTACGCTTTCTGCTTCTGGCTTTGAGGTCTCTGGCGGGAATATCACCACCGACAAGGATGTGGAGGCGGGAAGCATCAGCCTCACCAACCATGTTCACAGCAACGGCAATAAGGGCGAGGATACGGGAGCACCCGTTGGGTGAGGTGCTATTATTTGTCGTAGCGTTTTATAGTCTTTTTATCTTTGTCCAATTTGGACACCCTTCCTTGTACCGCACCCTGTCCACTGATATTGTCCATTTTGGACAAAGGCAGGTGGAATGGCAAAGAAACTCAATCTCGACGCGGATTTCTCACACTTGAGGCAATTTCGGGTCATTTTGTAGAATTCAGTCATCCCACAGGAGCCCGATCTGGAATATTGACGATATTCTGCTTCTGGCGGCGGGTTCTGAACGCAGTGAGGGTGTCACGGCCTGAGAAGGCAGTGTTGGTGGAAGCTATGTGGTCTGTGCACTGTCTGTTTCTTCAGATGGCCTGCCGGAGCCTTCGCAATCGTGCATGAGCGAGGGCGAATTCATGCTGACAGGGGAACATGTCCGGCATGGACAGGACAATCCGACGGACGCTGAGCGTTACACGTGTCGCGATTTTGAGCAGCCGTGCGCGTATGGTGCCACAGGTCGCCGTCTCCAGGCTGGTCTGGCCAAGGGCCAGTCTTTGCAGAGCGGTCAGCAGGACATAGGCTGCGGCCGAGAACCACAGCCGGAGCTGGTTGGCCCGGATGGTGTGGGACGAGGTCCTGTCTGAGAACAGATCCATCTGGCATTCCTTGATGCGGTTTTCCATATCCCCGCGTGCGCAGTAAATCTGTTCGTAGAGATGGCGGGGGTCGGACATTCCCTGCGGTAGGGTGGTGACAATGAAGCGATGATAGCGGTTGCCGTGGCGCCATTCGGCCTTGGCCACGACCCGCCTGCGGCGCGTCCAGCTGTCCTTTGTGATCCAGTCAAAGGAGGCGAAACCGCGCGCAGCTCTGCCTGTCGTGGCGGCTTCGTCACGAACCTCAGCGGACAAAGAGGCAATCCGGTCATACAGGCGGGTGTTGCCTGCAAGCCCGAACAGGAAGTCAACGTGGTTGTCTTCGCACCATGTCATCAGACTGTCCCGGGCGAAACCGCTGTCCCCACGCACCAGGATACGCACCCGGGGCCAACGGCTCCTGATCTGCTCGACGATCCGGCGGATGTCTGCCAGTGCTTCCTTCCCCGGGTCCCTGTCTGCCGTGCGCAGGGTAGCGCTGAGGAGATGGTCCCCGCAGAAGACATACAGGGGAAGATAGCAGTTATGGCCGTAATATCCATGAAAGGCGCGGCCTTCCTGATGGCCATGGATACGGTCATCGGTGGCATCCACATCCAGAACGATCCGGGCGGGTGCGTGCTCATGCTGGTCAAGGAAGAGCGTGACGAACAGGGTAGCCAGGGCCTCATGATCAGCAATGATCCGACAGTAACGATCTGCCTTGTGCCCACTGCGCTCCAACCGGTTCAGTGTAGATTTGCCAGCCAATGCTGCGCAGTTTGCCCGGCCTCCTGACAGACGACCCGAGGCCAGACCAAAGATCAGGTCATGCCGCAGGGCATCGTGATCATTGAGATCTTCATAGCCCAGTGCCAGGCCCATGATCCGCTGACGGACAAGGTCTTCAACCCGGTATTCCACAAAGCCGGGATGCCGCTTATCGCGAAAACAGGCAGCAAAGCGGCGGCTGAGCCCCAGAATGTCATCAGCCTGCTTCACCAGAATGACGCCCCCATCCGAACTCATGCGACCCCCGTCAAAACGGGCCACAACACGCCGTCCACAGGAGGCTGGAAACTCATACGCGCCTGCGCTACACTCTGTCTGCATCGGGTTTTCTTGATGATTATGGAAATTTCTTTTCTACAAAACAGACTTTTTCATAATCTAACCCGATGTACAACCCTTCTGTGAGATTTCCGCGTCGATCTTCTGAACAAAGTATGGGCTCTGGCAGAGCAGGGAACTGAAGGGGAGCGAGATGCAGCCCGTAATCGGGCGGAGGCGCTGGTAAAGCCACACGGATACACACTGGCAGATGTGCCTGATCTGCTTTTGACGGAGGGGTATCTGGATGAAGAGCCGGCACCCTCCGCCGGTGGCTTCACCTTCTATGACATGAGCAACCCGGCGCACCAGCGCGCCTATGCTGAAGCCGAACGGAAAAAGCAGGCTGCATGGCGCATGGCCAACCGTGCCAAGATTGATGAAGTGCTGGCGCGCTATGGTTCGGAAGAAGCTGTGTTCGCGTATACGGCAGAAGAGAAAGCCTATGATGCGGCGATCAAGCCCTTCCACAAGAAAGGAAAGGCTGGGCAGTGTGATACGTGGGATGGTGAGCACTTCAGCGCTACGGCAAAGGTTCGTGCCGCCCTCGCTACGGTCAAGCCTTGGCCTGACAACATTCCCGATGCCATTGCGGAATATGAGTATTGGGAGAAGCTCTATGATGACCGGAACATCGCAGACAGCAATGGCCAGTGGGATTATCTCACGCAAGGAGCCGACTTCAGACACCGGGCCTTAGGTGATCTGATCAACAAGGAGCTGGAAGCACGTAATCTGTCTGATGTTATCGTGCGTCTGCGGTTCCAGGAAGCAAGTCAAGGTATCTATGACGACAGTGCTTCCATCCTGCGGGATTTGGAACGGCTGCATGAGGCGGAGAACTCCCAAAGGCAGGATCTGGCCTTTGGGGATATTCCCCCTGACTGGGGATATTTGGCCGCCTCTGTCGGGAAAGTGGGTGGCGCCGAAAACCGCGCCGCCTCAGAGGCTCATAACATGGGAAATCCCCATGTTATAGATTCCCCAGATATGGGGAATAAGACGCGTCCGAATTCAACCTCATCCCCTCCGTCCAATTTGGACACGGCTACCAAGCGCCGGACGGAGATTGTACGGATACTGCAAACTGCGGAGGGGATGCGTATGCCACTTCGAGTAGTTGCCCAGATGGTGGGGGTTTCACCTACTACGGTTGGGAATATTAAGAGGCGTGTAAATGTAATGGAAAATGCATCAAGGTTTTGCATACAGTGATCAATATCAAAGATGTACCGCAGAGAAGATTTCCTATTTTTAAGAGATTATTAAAATAAATTTAGGGTAGGTCATAGTAATAACGTAAAAACCGCTTACCGAAAAAGTTATATGATCGATAAGCGGCGGAAAATGATGGAAGCATAAAGCTTAATTTATAAATGTGTTAGTATAGCAACTGAACGAGCAAGAGATTCAAAGGTTTCTTTGAAAGAGTCCCTACTTTTTTTCATTGTTTCTAATATCATTCCAGCTTGGTCTATTTCAGCATCTGTTAGTGCAAATACAGGCTTATTATGTCTTTGTGATTGTGCGATTAATGAGTTAAAATCAGGAATATTTGCTAAATTATAAGGTGTGTCTTGTGGATGAGCAGCTCTAAACTCTGCTTCTGTAACACACATGTTTGAAGCACGAAGCGTTGGAATTAACTCATTGTTTACTGTTTCCTTAACAGTATCAATCCATTTCTGGAATGACTTGGCAGGACCACCTAGTCGTGGACGATAACGTTGTGAAATAATTCCACAGAATTTGGGTGGATTTAAAGGGAATTTATATCTTAGAGATCCTGAACGGAATTTTTCTACACCTTCATTCCAACTTGGAACTACTCGAGCAAGCGATGTTATTGCCTGCTTACAATAGTAATCTGGAGAAGTAGGGACTATAAAATAATCACTGCCCATCAGGAAGCATTCATTTAGTGCACCGACACTAGGGCTCATATCAATCAGCACAACGTCAATATCATGGCTGCGCGCTGTTATGCGGAGTAAGTCACAAATTGACCCTGGCATATTAGCCAAAGCAGGTATGGCGGTGGAAGTTGTCAATGAAACAGCTAATTGTGTTTCATTCGCAGCCAGATCAATATTTCCTGCTAATAAAAACAAATTAGGGTGAGATGTTTCTACAGGATGCGCTGGGTCCAATGGTGTCCCTGTGCCCAGGAACACGGCTTCTAAACATGCACTTATGTTGCTACGTGGCCTGCTCGCATAAAAATGTGCAAAATCATCAATACCTTTAAATCCTAAAACTGTGCCCGTTAGATTGCATTGAGGATCTCCGTCAACGATAAGGACTTTTTTCCCCAGATCAGCCAGAGCCCATCCCAGATTAAAAGTTGTTGTTGTTTTGCTGACTCCACCTTTGTGGTTAAATAATGCAATTAATGGTGCTTGTGATCGTGCTCTATTTGTTCGTATGTCGGACACTTTAGCTTCCCCTCATGCTCCAATTTCCTAACGCTTATATAGTCGCTAAAATGCAGGACTGAAAAGTCAATATAACGATTGGAAATAATGATTCTAGAATATATAATAATTTCTATTTTATTTTTCTTGAAATAAAATCGTTTGGGAAGATTTTTCTTTGTGGGAAGGTTTAATTTAATATAATTCATGATCATATATTATTAAAATATATATAATCATTTTGTGTATTTGCTTTAATGTGCCGTTGTTTCTTGATAGTTTTCAAGCATTCTTACTATTGTGTTAGGGGCAGCGCGATAGTGGAGAAACATTATAGTCCCTCTCACTACAGCAAACCCGAATCTTGATTGTTCTCGTTTTATAAAAAAGGTTTGTTTAACGTCCCCAGCCGTTTCTGCGCGCTAAGAGAAACAGAATTTCAGCGTCTTCTAGTGTTGGTATTCTGGCTTGTCCTCGAGCTGCCTGCAGACTTCCATCAGGTCGGCGCCAGATGAAACGATATCCACCCAGATTTTCATCACCATCTTCGTAAATGACTTTTTGCAAACACAAACGCCAATCACCTTCAGGATGTTCGGGATGAATAACTTCTTCCTGAATACGTACGTCCATTTTTCACCTTCATTAAGAATTCAAGCCACGATATGATACTGACTACTTCAAATATTTCCACAATCAAGCTTTTCAATTTCATGCCACCGTCCTTTGAAGCGAGGATCAATATATCGAGGCGGATCTACCCAATAGACCGGGCCATTCGGGTCTTGCTTCATGCGCTCAATAACATCCTGCCGGTTCAGTAAAAAGCATGTAGGCGCATCTGATCGCACATTGATGGTGATCACTAGCCAGTCGAAGGGGAGACTATCTGGTCCTGTAATGTCTTTGCCAAGACTGACGGCTGCCTGACTGCTAAATGCACGCGATTGGACAAGAAGGGCGGAACCAATTCCTTCTTTCTTAATCTGGATCAGGGTGGATCGTTTTTTAGCATCAGGAACAGGTAAGACTTCCCAGTCACGTCGGGCAAGCTGCCACGTAATGTAAGCTAAGCCAGCTTGGGCCGTTTGGATCTTACTGTTCAATTTTAGTATTCTTTCTCGAATGCATTCCGACGAGATACCTGTGTCACTTTAAAATTATGTGCGATCTAGTAACACAGCCGAAGCGCAGAAAATCGGTTCGCCTGTTTCTCCTGTAATTAATGGTTCATCGTCGATGGTTTTCCATGCGACCATATATCCTCCGGGTGGGGCAGGGCTTTTCTGGAGGATCTGCATATCCCGACCATTGTATCTGTAGCAGCTACCAACTTCTACTTTCGTGATACTCATTTTCCTCTTTCCCTCTTAACGCCACCATCCTACTTGAAGACCACGTAGGCATAGCGATCGTTTTCTGCGTTGTTCTATGTAGGAGTTTACTTGTCCTGCGGCATTTCAGCAGGCCCAAGGTAGCTAAATCCTTTGTGCACAAGGCCGGAGGGGCTAGTTTGCAGCCCGTTATATTCGGCAAGCATCCAGGTACTGGCTCCAGACGGGTGATACATCCACCATGCCCAGACAGATTTACCATTCTTATCAATCAGGGCATGAGGCCCCGTGTGGGTAGGATTTAATGGCTCGCCCGGACGTTCAGGGTTTGGCCAAGTGTCATGCATATTGGTCATCTATTTCTCTCCTCAACCGAACCCCAGCTCCACCACCATTCTCAGCAATGAACTCGACGCCCGCGGCCTCAAGAGCTGTGCGGATGGCGGAGACCGTACGGGGGTAAAGCTGCTCTCCACGTTCTAGGCGTGTAATCGTCGTTGGGGAAACATTGGCAGCAGACGCCAATTCTCGCACGCCCAGCTGTAAGGCGGCACGGGCCATACGGCATTGTGCAGCGTTCAAAGTGTCACCCTGTAACAAAGTTATTGACATTGAAACTGAAGGTGGCACATTTAGCCCATCTTGTCACCGTGTGACAGGTGGCTGGATATGGAGCGTAGGACCTCCACACCCAGCCTAACCACAAACCGAACTGGAGTTTCGGCAATGGCTAAACGTGCCTATAGCACGCCCATACACACATGGGCATTCCGTATCTTCTGTACAAGCCTTCCCGCATTGGTGGTGCCAGCTCTTATTGCTCTGACGCTGTTGGGGCTGGGGGCTTCTGATCCTGTCGTAACTGGCCACGCAGCCCAGAAGCTGGAGGCTGTACGATGAATGCCAGCCTCAAGAACAATGCTGCATATACCGCAGAATTTCAGGCCAAGTATGCCCGGCGAGCAGCTTCCATTGCGGATGCAATCGCGCACTTTTCTGGTGATACAGATCGTCCTGAAAGATCTGAAGATGCTGAGATCATCGCTGGAGCAGCTTTGTTTCTATCATCGTATCTCGACATGATTGCAGTTGAAGCGGAGAAAAATGCTGCTTTCTTTCGGGGAGAGAAGGCATGAGCAACCAGATGTCTCTCACAGGTTTCGAACAGGAAGCCGTCAAAAACATGCGTATCCAAAGCTGCATTCTGCGTGACGCACGGATGATGGCCGCCCTTATAGTGGAAGTGACAGCCGGATGGAGCTGTGATGAATGCGACATCACCGAGCCCGAAGCTCTCCATTGGTTGAGCCACCGGCTACAGGATCATCTGGATCTGCTGGCCGCCCATACAGGCGTGAGAGATGCGCCTGGCTGGATGTTGCCGGAGGAAGTGGCATGACACCAGATGAAGCTTACGCAGTGTTGGGCGTGTGTGATCCGATCAAGCATAGCAGGACATGGGCCGAGAATATCTGGGGCGTTGATGGTCTGCCGCTATCTGTCGCGCAAAGACTTATTCAGCAAGAAGCGGGCACATTGGCTCGCAGACTTATTGAGCACGGAGGGGCGCCGCTTGTGGATGATTACGTCCTACTGTTCACCACATCAGCTAAAGCCCGTTTGTTTGATCTTTATATGTCTCAATATTTGGGAGGGGCAGCATGACCACTCCAATACAGGCCGCCACGGTCGCCGCCATCAATTCTGATCGCCGTAGCTGGAAAGCTCATAATTTCAAGGAAGGAGAAACGGAAAGCCGCCGCTTCGTGCAGGCCTGTCGCGCTGTTGCGAACACCAAAGCCCGGAATATCAAGGATATGCAGTGTAAGGCCCGTCTGGTTCTTCTTGTGTCCGAAGATGACAGAAGTATGGAAGCCAGTCTGGCGCGGGATGTTCTGGCACTTACGGGGGCAAAGGTATGAGCCAGAAACAGACTTTTGCGCCACAACGGCGCAAAAGCCCCGTGGCAACACCTGACCGGCTGAGCGTCATTCAGGACGCAACCAGCGAATTGTCCTGCATCGGGATTATCCTGCAATCCATGAGCAATGGCATGCTTACTGGTTCGGAAGAAAACGGCCCTAACATGAGCGCTGTGGGCATGGCTCTGGAATGGCTATCCGGTGAAATGGAACGCCGATGCGCAGCCATTGCGGAGGCATCATCATGACGGAGGGGCGTTCAAATTGGACAAAGGAGGAAATTGACCTTGTGGTGGCCCTCCGTAACCAAGGCCATGCATGGCGGGCTATAGGTCGTCACATTGGTCGATCTGAGGTGGTATGCCGGTATCAGTACGAACACCGGGTAGGCGTAAAAGGAACTGCAGTTTCTCAATCGTCAGATCATAAGAAAAAATTCTCTCCTTCTAATCCCAAAGCAAGTGACATCAGGGCTGAACGTGGACCAAACAGTGAGCCATTACCGATAGGGCATCCAGTTGTTCTGCGTGGGTTATGGCGAGGGTTGGAACAATGGATGGTCTGCTCGGATAATAAAGAGGGAGGGTAGCGTGCAGTGTTGACCGTCTATGTTCCAAATATGAACATAGATGGTCGCATGTAACTACCTGTTAATCATTTTATTATTTTTTCAAAATGAATATCTTGTTTCTACAAAAAGGAAAAACAGAAATATTAATATTTTTTTGTTTTTATCTTTGACTGGCTGTTTGCCGTCGCTAGGCTTTATTTAGAATAGGAGGAGAGAGAAAGAGAGAGAGTGTATAGAACGAAAAATCGCCCTGGTGCGCCAACACCAAGGCGACTTTTAGATGATTTGTTTTGCTGAACGGAACCGGTGACTAGACCGGGTACGGCCAGAAAAATCACGTTACCTTTGCTCGGGTTTCGCGCCAGTTTTTTGCCGTACCAGCACGCAAAATGGAAGCACTATGTGTGTGTGTCCGCTTGCGGCGTTGTAGTCACCGTCCCGTTTGGCGGTTTTTAACCGACCAACAGGACAGCAACATGACCACAGAAAACATAGAAAACTACGATTTAATTCCACTTTCTGACGCTGTTGCAGAAATTGGTGCGCAGTGCGGAGGCGACAACCTGCCGTCTATGAGTGCGATATACGGCAGAGCCAATACGGGGCGTTTTCCGTGTATCCGTAGGGGGCGTTGGCGGTACGTCCGTCGGTCCGACCTGCCTTTGATAGCAAAGGCGCTACTGGGAAATGGCGCTTCTGTCTCAGCTGCTTTTTCTGCGTAAGGGGCGGCAAACGTGAAAGCAGACTTTATTCCCGTTGCCGTGCCTCTTGAAGATGCCCCGCGCATGTTTGGTGTGTCCAGGTCCCATCTGTACCGAATGAGCAAGGCGGGGCGCATCGACATGCGCAAGGTCGGACGCAAAACGGTGGTTATTACGGATACCGTTGTGGCTTATCTGCGGGGGCTTCCTGCTGTGACCAACGCCACACCCAAAAACTCCAAATAAAGACACCGGCCACGAAAAACCGTGACCGGTGTCAAAGGGAATGTGCCCTAAAAATCCAAAAACAGCAGGATTTTTATAGCGCAAGCCCATGGTTTTGTCATGGTTTTTCGGGCCTTTCAGGACATAAAAACCATGAAAATACACAGTGCCGATAAGAAAGGGGTCTGCTCAAATGTGAGCACCCCTGTTGATTTTCAGGCAATCAATCGCGCTTCCCTTGGGGTGCTGCTTGTGCTGCTGGGGCGCTGGCTCCCGGATGGCAAAAAGCAGGGCCATGAATGGGTGGCGCGCAACCCCAAGCGGAGTGACAGGAAACCCGGCTCTTTCAGTGTGAACCTGAACACAGGTCGCTGGGCAGATTTTGCTCAGGCCGATGCGCGCGGCGGGGATGTCATCTCCCTTGCAGCCTATCTGGCGGATTGCTCACAATATGAGGCAGCCGTGATGTTGGCAAAAATGCTGGGGCTGGCAGGGGATGCGCGATGAGTGATTCCCAGCACATCCCTGCTATGGCCTGCATAGATGAGAACAGCCTGTTCAAACCGCTGACAGATCAGGAAAGGCAGGCTGCCGGTCGGCTTGCGGCAGATACCCGCGGTGCGGAAATTTGGGAGCCACTGACGCCAGCGCCCTCCGAACCGGAGAAGCCTCGCAATGTTACAGATATGTGGGTGTACCGGGACGCGGAGGGGCGACCTTTGTTCGCCCGTTTCCGGTATAACGGCAAGCCCGATGCAGATGGTCTTCCGAAAAAGGAAGTGCGCCCGCTAACGTATGGCCGCCGCGTCTGGACTGACAGCAATGGTAAACGTCATGACGTCACGGGATGGCATTGGAAACAACCAGCCAAGCCGTTGCCTCTCTATGGTCTGGATAGGCTCGCTGCCAAGCCTGATGCGCCAGTGCTTCTGGTGGAGGGCGAGAAAGCTGCTGATGCCGCCTGTGACCTGTTTCCCGATCTGGTAGTGCTCACCAGCGGAGGGAGCACATCAGCCCGCAGTGCCGATTGGTCACCGCTTGCAGACCGGGATGTCACGATCTGGCCTGACAATGACGAGGCCGGTGAGAAATATGCTGAACACGCTCTTGAGGCGCTACGGGACGCCGGTGCCGCGTCTGTGCGGATGGTTAAACTGCCAAGTGGTTTACCGCCCAAATGGGATCTGGCTGATGACCTTCCCCTTGAAATGACGGGAGGTGATGAGGTCGCTGCGGTAGAGATCCTACGCCCTCTCATTGATGGGGCGCCACAGGCAGAAGCCAATGTGAAGATGCCGCCCGGTTATAGCATGACGAGTCGGGGCCTCTATTACACACCAGAAGCAGGGGAAGATGACACGCCCAAATCTCCCGTGTGGATCTGCGCCCCTTTTGAAGTTGTTGCCGAAACGCGAGATGAAAACGGGACAGGGTGGGGATTGCTGATCAACTGGCGAGATCATGACCGGCGCGCGCATCAGTGGTCTATCCCGCGTAAAATGGTGCACGGGGAAGGTAAGGATATTGCGGGTGAGCTGGAAGATGCAGGCCTGAACTGCAATATTTCTGCTACCCGACAGCTTCGCCAGTTCATTGCCTCCGTTCATACCAAAAGCCGTCTGCGCTGTGTCACCAGTTCAGGTTGACACAGGACGGATGATGGACCGGCTTTTGTGCTGCCCAATGGCATGACATTGGGGGAGGGCCGTCGGGCTGTGGCATTTCAGACAACGCGCGCAGCTGCTGGCATGGAGTATGCCGCGGCGGGCAAGCTGGAGGATTGGCAGAAAGCTCTCGCTGTCTACGCCGTGGGAAACAGCCGTTTGGCATTTGCCTTGGCTGTGGCTTTCAGTGGGCCGCTTTTGGATATCATGGGTGAACAGTCCGGCGGTTTTCATATTGTTGGCGCAAGCCAGACAGGCAAATCCACAGCCCTGTTTGCGGCGGGCTCTGTCTGGGGCAAGGGCGATAGGGACGGGCAGATACGTTCATGGCGTGGCACGACAAATGGGACGGAGGGCATCGCTGCCGAGACGTCTGACACCTTGTTGATTCTGGATGAGATGGGGCAGGCAGACGGGCGCGAGGTCGGAGACATTACCTATATGCTGGCCAACAATACCGGCAAGCAGCGTGCAGGCCGAAACGGGGAAGCACGGGCCCGCAAGACGTGGCGGTCTCTGTTTTTATCAACGGGTGAGGTCACGCTTGCCACCAAGATGGGAGAGGCTGGCCGTCGGGTTATGGCAGGGCAGGAGGTACGTCTTGTCAGTATTCAGGCAGATGCTGGGGCCGGTATGGGGGTGTTTGAAAATCTGCACGGAATGCCTGGCGCTGGGGATCTTGCTGATCATATCCGCAGGGCTGCGCGCACTCATTATGGTACGGCCAGCCGCGCCTATCTTGATGCTCTTGTCAAAGAACGTGCTGACGATGAAGCGGGTCTCGCATCCGGTATCAAGAGGCTTGTGGACCGGTTTGAAGCAGACTGCCTGCCTAATGGCATAGCAACAAGCGGGCAGGTGCGTTCTGTTGTGCGCCGCTTTGGGTTGGTGGCTGCGGCTGGTGAAATGGCCGTGGCTTACAAGATTCTGCCGTGGCCATCGGGAGAAGCTACGCGGGCTGCGAAAACCTGTTTTATGTCATGGCTGGATGATCGTGGCGGAACGCAGGCTGGAGAAGATCAGGAAGCAGTTGAGCAGGTGCGCCTGTTCATAGAACAACACGGCAACAGCAGATTTGAGCCTCTGAGTTGCTCAGGTGACGCCAATAACTCATACGACAAGACGTTAAACCGCGTTGGTTATCGTCGTCGCGTTGACGCATCGGAAGGAAGCCGGTGGGAGTATCTCATTTTTCCAACATCGTGGCGGGATGTGGTTTGTAAGGGCATTGATCCTAGGCGCGCAGCGCAGGCTCTGATTGAAGCCGGCTATCTAAGGGCGGGAGATGGTGGCCGCCCTTCAAGCGCAGTTAAAAATCCAGTTACGAATAAAACGACACGTTTTTACGTGGTGAATGGAGACATTATCGGAGGTGACCAGTGATAATTTTTCATTTGGTTACCATGGTTACCGAGGTCAGAGTGGATGCGGTAACCAGCCTAATTGAAGAAAAACAGCAGAAATCTGCGGGTATTTATCCTTGGTTACCAAGTTACCAAGGTTACCGTGAAAAAAGGATAACCCGGAGGGCATTGTCATGGTGAGCAATGCTTTGCGCTCCTTATTTGAGAGAGAAGCTTTTGCTGAGAAATTTTATCCCTCCGCCTTAGAATTGCAGGCTGATGATACATCCTCAGAAATTGTTGCCGATCATCTGATAAACGAACTTGCAAGAATTGGTTGTCGGATTGTTCTCGTGGAGGGAAGGCCTGTTATCCGAGGTAACCGAGTCGCGATATCCTCAGATCTGCTGGCAAAGGTGAAGAAGAATAGAGAAGCTATTGTTGAAAGCTTGAAAGTCCTTCTGTCGGATGATCAAACCTCGTATAAGCAAGCGGGCATTCGTTTGGATAAGGAAACCGGTAAGATGCACATCTTCGGGGACCCCAGTTCTGAATGGCTCAGGGCACAAGGCTGGAAATGGGACAGGCGCCGCCATCGTTTCATGGCTCCCTATCCATTCGACAGGGAAGACCCGCATCCAAGTTGTATGATTGGTGGCGGCCCCAAGCTTCCCGCAGGTTTTCCTGAGGTGATTTATGAGCCAGAGCATCGGGAAGGACGGGCAGCTTAGAATAGGCAAAGCTAGTTGCTGCGGCGGAATTGATATGGGCGTTCCTCAGATATGAGGAGCGCCTTTTTCGTATAAGACGGTTATTCTGTTACCCTTATTCTCTCTGTGAGTAGCAATAAGGTATTTATTTATAATTTATATAAGAGTTCTTCATTATAAGAATATTATTATCTGAGGGACCCTTAATCTTTGCGGCTACATACTGCAGAGCGGCACGCATCAGGACGGCTGGATAATCTCTTCAGCGTTGTTTTTAAGAGGGGAGTTAAGGGGGGTAAAATTATAGCCCACTCTCGGAAAGTGGCTTTTTTCTGCGATTTTTTGGAAGTCTCTGGCGGAGGGGAAGGGATTCGAACCCTCGATACGACTTGACATCGTATAACGGTTTAGCAAACCGCCGCCTTCAGCCACTCGGCCACCCCTCCGCCGAAGAGTGCGAACATACACGACGTTTGCACCGCTGCTTTTAGGGGGTTCAACGCGTTCCGTCAAACCCCCTGAAAACTTATTTTTTCAAATTGTAGATTTTAGCCGTCTAGCTGAGCCTTCAGGGCCGAATTTACCAGGGCAGGGTTTGCCTTGCCTTTGGTTTCCTTCATGACCTGACCCACAAAGAATCCGAACAGCTTATCTTTGCCGCCACGGTATTCTGCCACCTTATCCGCATGTTTTTCCAAAATGGCGGCAATGGCAGCATCAATCACACCTGTATCGGTGACCTGCCGCAGGCCTTTGCGTTCCACAATGGCATCCGGGCTATCACCGGTTTCCACCATGTCTTCAAACACTTCCTTGGCGATCTTGCCGTTGATGGTGCCATCAGCAATCAGATCAAGCATTTTACCCAAGGAGGCTGCGCTGACAGGGCTGGTTTCAATGGTGTTGCTGGTGCGGTTCAGGGCCGCAAACAGATCACCAATCACCCAGCTTGCCGCCAGCTTGCCATCGCGCCCTTTGGCCACGGTTTCGTAAAAATCCGCCACAGCCTGTTCTGCAACCAGTACGCCAGCATCGTAGGATGGAATGCCGTAGTCTTTCTGGAAGCGCGCACGCTTTGCATCCGGCAGTTCTGGCAGCTTGGATTTCAGCTCATCCACCCATGCCTGTTCTACCACTAGTGGCAGCAGGTCAGGATCTGGGAAGTAGCGGTAATCATGCGCATCTTCCTTAGAGCGCATGGTGCGGGTTTCACCGCGGCCCGGATCAAACAGGCGTGTTTCCTGATCAACTTCGCCACCGTTTTCCCAGATTTCAATCTGGCGCGTGGCTTCCACTTCAATGGCCTGCATAACAAAGCGGATGGAGTTGACGTTCTTGATCTCGCAACGGGTGCGGAAAGGCTCACCTGTCTTGCGCACAGAAACGTTTACGTCCGCACGCATGGAGCCTTCTTCCATGTTGCCATCACACGTGCCCAGATAGCGCAGAATCTGGCGCAGCTTACGCAGGTAAGCCCCAGCTTCTTCTGGTTCGCGAATATCGGGTTCGCTCACAATTTCCATCAGGGCCACGCCGGCGCGGTTCAGGTCCACAAAGGATTTTGTGGGGTCCTGATCATGCAGCAGCTTACCGGCGTCCTGTTCTAGATGCAGGCGGGTAATGCCAATCTGGCGCGTTTCACCGCTCTGAAGCTCAATTTCGATAGAGCCCTTGCCGATGATAGGGTGCTCGAACTGGCTGATCTGGTAACCCTGCGGCAGATCGGCGTAAAAGTAGTTTTTACGGTCAAACCGGCTGAACAGGTTGATCTGGGCATTCAGCCCCAACCCGGTGCGAATGGCCTGCGCCACGCATTCCTTGTTGATAACAGGCAGCATGCCGGGGAAAGCCGCATCAACAAGGCTAACCTGTGTGTTCGGGTCACCCCCAAACTTTGTGGAAGCACCGGAAAACAGCTTGGACTGGCTGATAACCTGTGCATGCACTTCCAGCCCCACCACAATTTCCCACGGGCCGGTTTTACCTTCAATTACGTAGCTCATGCGCCTGCTCCCGCATGTACGGACGGAAGGTGCGTAAAGCCTGCCGCCGCTTCTAACGCGCCGCCAATGGACAGCACTGTTTCTTCATCAAAATGTTTGCCAATGACCTGCAGCCCCAGCGGCAGGCCATTACCATTCAGCCCAACCGGAACGGAAAGGGCAGGCACGCCGGCCATGCTGGCGGGCACGGTAAAGATGTCGTTCAGATACATCTGCACCGGGTCATCCATGTTTTCACCCTGCGCAAAGGCAGCAGATGGCGCGGTGGGGGTTAGCAGCACATCCACATTTTCAAACGCCTGTTCAAAATCGCGCTTGATAAGGGTGCGGACTTTCTGGGCTTTCAGATAGTAAGCATCGTAATAGCCAGCAGAAAGCACATAGGTGCCCATCAGGATACGGTTGCGCACTTCTGCACCAAACCCTGCGGCGCGTGTGGCTTCATACACACCATCCAGCGTGGGCGCATCCTTGCGGATACCAAAGCGGATGCCATCATAACGTGCCAGGTTGGAGGAGCATTCAGCCGGAGCAATAATGTAGTAAGTGGTCAGGCCGTATTTGGTGTGCGGGAGAGAAACATCCACAATCTCGCAGCCTGCTTCTTTTAGCCACGCAATGCCCTGTTCCCACATGGCCACAACTTCTGCTGGCAGATTGGGGGAGCGATATTCTGTGGGAATACCCACGCGCAGGCCCTTTACGCTTTTACCAACAGCTTTGCTAAAAGCAGGCACAGGGCGGTTTGAGCAGGTGCTGTCTTTTTCATCAAAGCCAGCCATGGCTTCCAGCATCAACCCGGCATCTGCCACGCTGCGTGTCATGGGGCCTGCCTGATCGAGCGAACTTGCGAAAGCAATGGTGCCCCAGCGGCTGCAACGGCCATAGGTGGGCTTTAGCCCCACAATACCGCAATACGCGGCAGGCTGGCGGATGGAACCACCTGTATCCGTGCCTGTGGCGGCAAGGCCCAAGCCCGCAGCAACAGCGGCGGAAGACCCACCGGAAGATCCACCCGGCACCAGTGTGGCGGAGGGATCATCCTTGCGCTTCCACGGGCTTGCCACCGGCCCGAAAGCTGATGTGATGTTGGCAGAGCCCATGGCAAATTCATCAAGGTTGGTTTTGCCAAGGAAAACCGCACCTGCTTTCAGCAGGTTGGCCGTTACTGTGCTTTCATAAGGTGGCACAAAGTTTTCCAGTATCTTGCTGGCAGCCGTGGTGCGCACGCCTTTGGTGCAGAACAGGTCTTTCACGCCAATGGGCAGACCATCCATAAGGCCGGCAGTGCCTGCGGCGTAACGGGCATCTGCTGCATCTGCCGCCGCCAGAACTGTTTCTTCTGGCAACACGGTAATATAGGCGTTCAGCACCGGGTTCAGGCGGGCAATGGCGTCCAGTTGGGCTTTGGCCAGTTCCCGTGCAGAAAATTTGCGGGCGGCAAGCCCTTCACGCGCTTGGGTGAGCGTCAGTCCGGTCAGCATTATTCCACCAC
Source organism: Acetobacter sp. A11-2 (assembly GCF_040208445.1). Classification (NCBI taxonomy): domain Bacteria; kingdom Pseudomonadati; phylum Pseudomonadota; class Alphaproteobacteria; order Acetobacterales; family Acetobacteraceae; genus Acetobacter; species Acetobacter sp. A11-2. The sequence continues at coordinate 2,134,678 of NZ_CP157843.1, read as the reverse complement.
CTTGGGTACTGTATAGAAGGGGCCAGATGTTTCTGGCGCACAGGCCAGCAGGGCATCACGGCAGTTGCCGTCTGTTACCTTGTCTTCCCGCTGGCGTAGGGTTTCGGTTTCTGTCCCCACCATGGGGGGAACGCCTTCCACATCCACTTCGGCAAGCTGGTCAATCCAGCCCAGAATACCGTTCAGCTTCTGGCGTGTGGCTTCAAGCTCATGCTCTTCCAGCCCGATACGGGCCAGTTTGGCAATGCGGCGGGTGGTCGCAAGGTCTAGCGACATGAAAGCGGACCCCTCTTTTCTTGATCTCAATAGGAAGAAAGCACCTAGCATAATCGCGCGAAAGGCAACATACCGTCCGTATGACACTGCTTAGCCTGACAGACCTTGTTGCAACCCTGCCCAGACACGCGCGCCTGCTAGGGATAGACCCCGGCAAAAAGCAGGTGGGGCTGGCGCTTTCCGATGTTTCCCGCATGGTGGCCTCACCATTTCAAACGGTAAAACGCGGGAAACTAGGGCAAATGGCCAGCTTTATTCGTGATCTTGCCAAAGAACACGAAATTGGCGGCATGGTTGTGGGGATTCCCCTTTCCTTAGATGGGTCCTTTGGCCCAGCGGCACAGGCCAGCCGAGATTGGGCGCTTGCGCTTTCGGAACAGACAGGCTTGCCCGTATGCCAGTGGGATGAACGCCTTTCTTCATCTGCAGTGAATCGTATGCTTATTGATGAAGCTGATCTCTCCCGCGCGCGGCGGGCAGAAATGGTGGATCGGCTGGCTGCGGCATATATCTTGCAGGCCGCGCTGGACTCTCTGCCGCGTTAAACGTGTTTGGCAGAACTGCCACGGATGTGGCGTACATTTGCCATAAAGCCTTTGAATACTTACCTTTAGCAATAAGGTTTTCACTTAAGAGGATGTATCTCGTGTCTCATAATTCTTTTCGGACGGCCGCTACAACTCTGCTGGGTGCTGCCATGTTTGCTGTAAGCCTGCCTTGCGCTCACGCTGAGGAAGGCATGCTGGGCCGCGCATGGGATAACACCCGCCAAGGAACCGAGCACGCTTGGAACAAGACCAAGGAAGGCACGAATAAAGCTTGGGAAAAAACAAGCAACGGCACAGAAAAAGCGTGGGACAAAACCAAGGACGGTACCCGCAAGACTTGGGACAAGACCACCGAGGGTAGTGAAAAGGCGTGGGATAAGACCAAAGAAGGCACCCATAACGCCTGGGATAAAACCCGCGAAGGTACGGAAAAAACTTGGGACAAAACCAAAGAGGGCTCTCACAAGGTTTGGAACAAGACAAGCGAAGGGACCGAGCATGCCTGGGATAAAACCAAGGACGGTTCTCGCAAAGCTTGGGACAAAACAAGTGAAGGAACCGAGCACGCTTGGAACAAGACCAAGGAAGGCACAGAAAATGCCGCGCACGATGTTGGCCGGTGGGGTCAGAACACGTTTTCTGATGACAAAAAATAACGCTGCATAACGGCGCTAAAAAAGCCCGCTCTACCTTTGATGGTAGGCGGGCTTTTTTGTTGTTTGCGCAAGAACAGGAGGGATGGCGTATTTAATGTTTGATATGTGCGGCTTTGCGCATTTTTAAATTGTGTAAAGTTTGCAGTAATTTGCGAAAAGAATTTTGTATTTGCAGCCAATACGCGCCAAATGCTGTCATTCTGGCCTCCTGTTTTTCTTGATCGTTATTTTCAAGAGTAAGTAGGAATGATGGCCTGACTATGACGATATATTTGGTGAAATGAATTCTGATTTTAAAAATATATGACAAGGCAAAGAAAAAGGCGGCCCCAAGAAAGGCCGCCTTTTTGCTGATAACTGCAGAAAAATGCAGATCAGGCTTTTGCTTCTTCCAGCAGAATCTGTTCGATGATGTCCAAGCCTTCATCAACCAGTTCATCAGATGCGGTCAGCGGTGTCAGAATGCGGATGGTAGCGCCCTGCACACCACAGGCCAGAAGGATCAAGCCTTTTTCACAGGCACGGGCACATAGTTTGGAACCAAAGCCTTTGCGCTGTTCCACACCAGCATGATGTTCCAGAATATCAAAGGCAACCATTGCGCCCAGCCCACGCGGCATGCTGACAGGCAGCATATCTGTGCGCTTGTGCCAGCCTGCAATGCGGGCTTTCAGGCGTTCACCCATGCTGTTGGCGCGGTCCAGAAGCTTTTCTTCTTCAATAATGTCCAGCACGGCCAGGCCAGCAGCACAGCCCAGCGGCGCGCCAGCATATGTGCCACCCAAGCCACCCGGAGGCACGGAATCCATCAGTTCTGCACGGCCAATCACGCCGGAAAGCGGGAAACCACCTGCCAGAGATTTGGCAATGCACACCAGATCGGGTTCTACGCCAGAATGCTCAATACCAAATAGCTTGCCAGTACGGGCAAAGCCGCTCTGCACTTCATCTGCAATCAGTTTAATGCCGTGCTGGTCGCAAATAGCGCGCAGGTGTTTGAGCAGTGCAGTAGGGGCAACGCGGAAGCCGCCTTCACCCTGCACAGGCTCAATAATAATGGCAGCCACATTGTTGGGGGAGATATCAGCCGCAAACAGGAAGTTCAGCATCTTCAGGCTGTCTTCCACCGTGATGTCATGATCATCGGGGAAGGGGATGTGGTAAACTTCGCCCGGCAATGTGCCGAAGGGTGCTTTGTAAGGCAGAACCTTACCCGTAAGCGCAGAAGCCAGCAGTGTGCGGCCATGGAAGCCGCCGCAGAAAGCAATCACGCCATTGCGGCCAGTTGCTGCACGCGCAATTTTTACGGCGTTTTCTGTAGCTTCACCACCCGTGGTGAAAAAAATGGTTTTGGCATCGCCAGAAAACGGTGCGCGGGCATTCAGCTTTTCAGCCAGTTCAATATAGGGCTCGTAAGCAGAAACCTGAAAAGCCGTATGGGTAAAACGGTCTAGCTGCTTTTTAACAGCATCCATCACTTTTGGGTGGCGATGGCCAACGTTCAGAACGGCAATGCCGCCTGCAAAGTCAACATAGCGCTTGCCTTCTACATCCCAGATTTCGGCATTTTCTGCGCGGTCTGCAAAAACGGGGGTGGAGGTAGCAACGCCGCGTGGCACAGCATTGGTGCGGCGGTTCAGAAGGTCTTTATTCGTGGCCATTAATATGGGCTCCCGGGAACTATGTTGCGGGCAAAGTTGTTTCTGTTCCGTAAAATGTTTCGCGGGGGAGGGGGAGGAGATTTTTTGTTGCCTCTGTGGTGATAAAAAGTCACCAGCAATTAAGCGCATTCATATCGTTACGTAGGCGCTTAACTGCATTTTAAGGGAGGGTATGTGTACTTTGCGTTTCCAGTTCCACCTGTTCCAAAAGCCAGTTTCGGAACGTGATGAGAGATTTTTTCTCCCATGTGGCAGTAGAAGCGCGCAGAAGATAGGCCCCTAGGGCTACTTCTCGCAAAGGGGTTTGCGTAGGCTGCACCCGCACAAGGTGGCCTGTTTCAAGGTCATTTCCCAGCAGGAAGATATTGCCAAGAGCAATGCCTTCTCCGGCGCGGGCAGCCGCCAATGTAATATGGGCCTGCCACAGGCGTGTTGCGGCAGGTAGTTTTGTGCAGGCTACATTTTGTGCGTGAAACCAGAGTTTCCATTCGGCTTCATCTTCTTCCTGCAATAAGGGTGCACGGAGCAAATCTGCTGTTGTGCGGGGCTGCCCGCCCAGTTCTGTAAGACATGTGGGGGCAGCTACCGGAAAAACATCTGGCCGGGCAATAATCATGCTGCGTGTGTTGCGGGGTTCAGCTAACGGGGCATCATCACGCACATAACCGATATGAGCATGATTATCTGTTTCCACGCCCGTAACGTGGAAAGCCGTATTCGCATCTACTGGGCGCAGCATGATTTCCAGTTGAGGGTGCGCGCGCCGAAAGGAGGAGAGTCGCGGCAGCAACCAATGGTACGCAAAACCATGCGCGCAGGTAATGGTAAGGGGGGGCGTGTGGTTGCGGATATCTGCCGTGGCCGTGGCCAGTTCTTCCAGCAATGGGGTGATGCGGGAATAATAAGTGTGACCCGCTAATGTAAGAGTTCCTGTTTCCTTATCCCGCAAAGGTGTGCCTAAAATATTTTCCAGATCCCGAATATGGCGGCTGATGGCTGCGTGATCTACGCGCAGTTCTGCTGCGGCCCGTCTGATACCGCCTGTGCGTGCAAACGCCGTAAAGGCATTGAGCATGGCTAGAGGGGGAATGCGGTATCGTTGGTCCATAAGTCGCCAGTCAGGGAAAAGTCTGCAGAAACAGGTGGGTTAAAATGGCGGCTCTGGCAAGAGTTATACCTGCATAATCAGGCAAAGATTGAAATATGAAGCAAAAATAAGGTAAGGGTTGCGCCATCTTACAACGGTCCCGCGCAAGCGGGTTTGAAAGGGAATGCCGGAGGTTCCTGCTTTGGAACCCAGTCGGCAACTGCCCTCGCAACTGTAGGCGGAGAGTCTATTACTCCTTAGCCGCATAAAGCGGTAGTCACTGGTGTTCGCATCGGGAAGGCTGAGTAATGCGCAATGACCCGCGAGTCAGGAGACCTGCCGTTGTTGTCTTGTTTAATCGCCGGGCGAGGGAACCGGAGATGGATGATTTGCGATGTTTACTCCTCTGCCCTCGGCAGATTTCTCCTTAAATACATCTTGGGCTTTTGTCTTCACGCGGCGTGGTGAAGTGTAACAATGCTTTGTGTTCCAAATAGAATTTGGAAGAGGTTTTGGTATGCTCTGCACCGTTGATTGCTGGTTGGCGAGAATCTGACGGATGGAGCAGGCAAGTATCTCACATGCAATGATGTTCCTTTCGGGTGCCGCTTTTCTCAAGGTGGGAGAGCAGCAGGCGTGTTCGGAATGCCCTTGCTGTTAGGCTTCGTCCTTCTATGATGAGGGCCGACCAAACCATGAAGTTCTGTTTCACACTCTTTTGTGCCTGCTCTGGCGGGCTTTAAATTTAAAAAGGATACAACATCATGAGCACATCTGTTCATACAGCTATGCCGGTTGCGGCAGCGGGCCAGAGCATTCCGGTTCGTGCCATTCTGCCTTGGGCTGTTTTCGGCCTGATTGTTTCTGCATTGCTGATCTACTTTGTAGGTGCAGAGCAGGGCGCCACTTCCCTGATTTCCGGGCATGCTGTGCATGAGTTTGTGCATGATGGCCGCCATCTTCTTGGTTTCCCCTGCCACTAAGGCACGAGAGGAAAGTTTTACTCATGGTTGGTCGTCTTTTAGCCCGCGGCATGGTCGCGGGCATTCTGGCTGCATTGCTTTCTTTTGTATTTTCAAAAATTTTTGGTGAACCGCAGGTCGCTTTGGCTATTGCGTTTGAAGCCGCTCAGGATGCTGCTGCAGGTGCCGCGCCAGAACCTGAACTGATAAGCCGTGGTGTGCAGGCATCTTGGGGCTTACTTACTGCTGTGCTGATGTACGGTGCCGCATATGGCGGTATTTTTGCTATTGTTTTTGCATTCGCCTATCAGCGCCTTGCAACATTAAGCCCACGCGCTATGGCATTATTGCTGTCTGGCGTTGGGTTTTTAACCTTTGTGCTGATACCAGATTTAAAATACCCACCCAATCCACCCGCAGTTGGGCAGGAAGAGACCATTGCACTGAGGACAGAAATGTATTTTGCAATGGTTGGCCTTTCTATTGCCATTTCCATGATTTGTTTGTTGGTGGGGCGCGCACTGTCTAACGTAATCGGGTATTGGAACGCTGCTGTATGTAGCATTATTCTGGGTATTGCGCTTGTCGCCGCTGTGCAATTTGGTCTGCCAGATTTTAATGAAGTGCCAGACAATTTTCCTGCTGTAGTGCTTTGGCGTTTTAGAGAAGCATCTATCGGAATGCAGATTGTTTTGTGGTCTGTATTGGGGCTGGTTTTTGGCGCTTTGGCTGAAAAATGCCTGCCATCAGAAAACGGTGTGGCGCGGAAGACTGTCTGATTTTTCCGAGCGGCCTTCTATACAAACTGTGCGTGTATAAAAAAGCATTTCCTAACGTTGCCATTTTTCCCATTTATGGAATGGCAACCGAAAGGGAATGCTTTTTTATTTATAATTTTTAGAAAGTGATGTTGGAATGGAGCCCGAAAATGGCTTCATTCCCGACAAGACGGTTGCCCGTCCAATCCGTCACACCGCCAGAGGGATGCCAGACATACTGGAAGTCTGGCTGCATGACCCACCAAGGGGTGACCTGTGCCTGATAGGTAAGTTCCAGATGGTTTTCATTGCCTTGTACAGGTGCGCCAGAGTTGCGGTCATACCGCCGTTGGCCAGAAGAAGCACGGCCAATGCCCCAGCCTAGGCCCACCGTATCATTATCGCGTCCCTTGAACGGGGCTTTAAGGTTGATGCCCGCATCAATGGCAAAGCTGATCATGTTTCGGTCCCCACCATTACCTGTGGCGCGTGCAAAAATGCCTACAGATTGTGGAGATTGGAGTGAAGGGCGCCAGATCATCTGGTCAATAATACCATAGACCATCCAGTTGCCCCGGTCCCACCGCGGAATACCTGTGGTGTCAGCCGCACTACCTAAAGCTTTCCCCTGATTGTTGTAGCGATAATCAGGGAATTTTGCCGTATCGTAATATCCACCCAGCTTGTAGATGCCTGGCAGGCCGGGATCTTTGGTGACATGTGACATGTCATCAGGCTGAGGGTTGAGAGCATACTGCAATTCGGTAATCAGCAGTGCGCCGGTGCCCATGTTGAAGTTGGCACCATCCTCATCATGAGTGTTCTGATTGGTCGGGTCTGCGCTGTTGCCACCGTTCTGGATGCCAAAGGAGTTGTTGCGGTTGCCCGGTGGGTTGTCATCTGCTGCCGCAAACATGAAGGTAAACTTGTCTGACGGACGGTAGCGGATGCGGATAGCTGGAGAAGATAGGGGCCAAGATGGTCCACCTGCGTACAGGTTCACCGAAGGTGCCATGGGCCAGCCAAAGTTGGAGTTCAGATATAAGGCCCCGTAATCACTGATCAGGAACTCGGTATCCAAATCCTGTTGCCCGATTTTGACATCCAGTTTGCCGTCCAGAAAAGACTGCTGATACCATAATTCGAACAGGCGCGTGGAACGATCGGCCTCAAATCCACTGACCGGGTTGAAGTTGGCCAGATGATCCTGAGAGATGGAGCGCCCGCGCAACTGTAGGGCGCTGACATTAAATGTGCCGCCTTTCAGGCCAATCAGTTTTTCCAAATCTACCGTCAAGGTTGGCATGGTTACACCGTCATAGGCTGGGCCGGTGCCCGAACCACTGGCGCCATCGGCCCCTGATGCTGTACCACCTGTGGCGTTGCCCCACAGTTCATCCACTTCCTGAATATCAAAGCTGATACCGTGTTTGGCCATCCAGTCCCGAGCGCCCCACATATTACCCAATAGGTGGTCGCTCATGTCTGGTGTGTCATCGCCCTTTTTCTCGGTAGCTGCCGCTTCTGCTGCGCGTTGGGAATCTCGCACTGTTGCCGGATCAATTTGCTCAATCAGTGGCCCAGAATTGCCCAACCGGCGACGGTCCTGCTCAACCTGCGTCTCTTCTGCATGTGCTAAAACAGGTGTGGTTGTGAGAATGGTTGCGCAAAGACAAAAAAATTTCAGAAATGTTCTGTTATATCTATGATGTTTTTGCATGGTCACAGGTTGCTCTGATGGTAGGTATGGATGATTGATATTCGGCAATGGAGAATCATTCTCAATTAGAGCATCTCAAAATGCAATTAGAATACGACCTTCATAAGCGCAGGGCAGGGGTGTTAAAAAGAGAGGGCAAAGCCCTCTCTTTTGGAAGTTTCTTATTATTTCTCAGGGTATGAGAAAGTGAATGATTCCGTAAAGGGCTGCCAAAAGCCGGGTGTGCCGGTTTCTTTATCTGTGTGATGAAGGAAGCCATTGGCTTCTGGTGAGCTATAGCTGAACACTACCGTATAGCTGCCGGGGCCATCCATTTTAACGTTATTGGCGTAATGCGGACCATCTTTTGCTGTCATCGGGTGCAGCGTGCCCTGGTTTTTCCAGTCAGATCCCTTTTTGGTAAGGGTGTAATCAACCTTCAGGTAGGGAACCCATGCACCATCGGGAAAGCCCCACTGGTTATCTGCTGTAGCATGCACATCTGTTTCCAGATGGATGGTATCCTTGCCCATGGCCATGTCTGATGTCATGGGCATCATGTCTACATCAAGCAGGTAGTTTGCAGCTATTTCCATGTCATGTGCATGTACGGGGCCACCCACCGGGTATTCACGCGCGGCAGCGGGAAGCGCAATGGCAAGGGTAAGAACCGATGCTGCGGAAAGAATTGAAAGATAGGATTTCATATGTCTGCACCTCAAGTTTTTGTAAGGCACAGTGGCAGATATTTTCTGCGCACCTGTGACAGATTATGAAGCGCTGGATTGAGGACGTGTGCGAACAAAGCGTTCAACCACAATCAGTCCGGCAAGTGTCAGCATCCATACAAGCAGTTGAATGCCCATTGGTCTGTCTGTGTATCCAATCAGAACTTTGGCCGTACGCCCAAGCATACTACCATCAGACAGCAGCCAGGATGTATCCCAGATATCGTATCCCAGAGCGGGGATCAGATCATCATTCGCCAAGATGGCAGCGGCCTGACTGGCCATGCCAGCAGCCAGAAAGGAGACCAGAACATTCGTGACTGCAAAAAGATGTTTTAGAGGAATGATAATCAATCCTCTATAAAGCGCCCATGAAAGTGCAGCTCCGCCCACAACACCAAGCAGGCCGCCTGTAAACATGGGCACAAAACCGGTATGTGCGGATACGGCAATACCATACAGGAACAGCACAACTTCCATACCTTCACGCAAGACAGCTACGGCAACAACTGTAGCCAAAGCGAAAAGGGAGCGGCTTCCTTCTGATACTTCCTTACCAACACTACGCATTTCCTGAGCAAGCTCACGACCGTGGCTTGCCATCCAGATAACATGCCAAGAAAGCATAAGAACAGCGATGCATAGGATAGAAGCAGAAAAGATATCCTGCCCGTTGCCAGAAAAAGCCTGAGAGAGTTGCCCCGCAAACATGGCCACAATGGCTGCGCCAACAACACCCGCCCCAATGCCGCCGGAAACCCACCATCCGCGCCCCGGAATGCCCCGCGTGGCTGCAAGCACGATGCCAACAATCAACCCGGCTTCCATAACCTCGCGAAAGACAATAATCAGGCTTCCAAGCATAATTTACTTCTTTTCTTCTGCTGTAACGGTACCCTTGGCCTCGTCTGGATGGTAATCATCAAAAAAAGTATAGGTTCCAGGGTGTAGAGGCCCGGCATGAACTTTGATTGTTCCTTGTGGAACAACAATTTTTTCAAATTTCATATCGTAGCTTTCGAACTCATCAGTTGTCGTGTCCTGATTGTTGAGTTCGATCATGAATCGCTCACCAGCTGGAACGGTGATATGATCAGGCTCGAAATGATGATCTTTGACAGTAAGCTGAAAAACTGTTTGAGAATGGGCCTGCTGAGGGAAACATATCCATGCACCTGCTAACAGAGGAATGGCTGCTACAAGCAGTTTCATTGTATGATACTCCATCAGTCATGCCGTTTGGATTAGTGCGAATCATTGTCAAAGTCAATCACACCAGATAACCCGCGAGCCTAACGCTTATGTCATCTCATCCCTTGGCGTTCCTACGCCTGCCCAACTCCGTGCTTATGGCGTTAGATAGTCGGGCTTATCATTTCTGGTTCCAGCCAGTGCATTACCTTGCAAGAATTGTGCATATTCTTACAATGGCAGCGTTTTTTGGTCTGGAATTTCTGTTTATTCTTGCTGTTATTCAAAATCTGGATCGGCCAACAGTGGTACGTATTTCACGGTTTATGGTGAAACCACTGCATATCAGTTATGCTTTAGCTATGATCTCCGGCTTTGCTTTGTTTTTTTATGATCCAGTGCATATTGGCAATCGGGCATATCTTTCCCCCAAACTTATCGCACTGGCCGTAGCTGGTGTTCTGGCGTGGTTTGGGCACAAATCCATTTACTGGCCAGTTATGGCTGGACGTGACAATGAGCTGCCAAAATGGACAAAAGCATTTTGCGTGGCATCCTGTGTGGTATGGGCCGCTGTTATTGTGTTTTCGTGCCTGAATAGTGAAGGTGTGCCGAAAGTTTATTTAAGACACTATTTCTAATAACAGTGATTTTTTGCGGTATAAAAAAAGCCCCGGACATATTTGCCCGGGGCTTTTTTAGTATCAATTTGGCAACTTACTCTGCGGGCACATAAACTTTGCCACCAGCTTGCCGGAACTCTTCGGTTTTCTGTTCCATGCCAGCAATGCGTATGGCGTCTTCTTTCAAATCCTGACTGATACGCATTGAACAGAATTTGGGGCCGCACATTGAGCAGAAATGTGCACTTTTATGTGCTTCACGCGGCATGGTTTCATCATGATACGCGCAGGCTGTATCGGGGTCCAAAGACAGGTTGAACTGATCTTCCCACCTAAAGGAGAAGCGTGCGCGGCTTAGGGCATCATCCCGGTATTTTGCAGATGGATGACCTTTTGCAAGGTCAGCGGCATGTGCAGCAATGCGATAGGTAATCACGCCTGTTTTCACGTCATTCCGGTCTGGGAGGCCCAGATGTTCCTTGGGTGTGACGTAGCAGAGCATGGAGGTGCCAAACCATCCGATCATGGCGGCGCCAATGGCGGATGTAATGTGGTCGTATCCTGGTGCAATGTCTGTGGTCAGCGGGCCAAGCGTATAGAAGGGGGCCTCCTTACATTCTTTTAGCTGCTTATCCATGTTGGCCTTGATCTTGTGCATGGGCACATGGCCCGGGCCTTCAATCATGACCTGGCAGCCTTTTGCCCAGGCAATCTCTGTCAGTTCACCCAGGGTTTCCAGTTCGGCAAACTGTGCGGCGTCATTCGCATCAGCAATACTGCCGGGGCGCAGACCATCGCCCAAAGAGAAGGACACATCATAGGCACGCATGATGTCGCAGATGTCTTCAAAATGTTCGTACAGGAAGCTTTCACGGTGACCATTTAGGCACCAGCTCGCCATGATGGAACCGCCGCGTGAAACAATACCTGTAACGCGGTTGGCTGTGAGTGGCACATGCTGCAACCGTACACCGGCATGAATGGTAAAGTAGTCCACTCCCTGTTCTGCCTGTTCAATCAGAGTATCACGGAACACTTCCCAGCTCAGTTTGCTGACATCTCCGCCCACTTTTTCCAAAGCCTGATACAGGGGCACTGTGCCGATAGGTGTGGGGGCGTTTCGTAAAATCCAGTCACGGATATTGTGAATGTTCCGGCCAGTGGAAAGATCCATCACGGTATCCGCACCCCAGCGGATGGACCATACAAGCTTTTCCACTTCTTCTGCTGCAGATGAGGTAATGGCGGAGTTACCGATATTGGCATTAATTTTTACAAGAAAATTACGCCCGATAATAACGGGTTCCAGCTCTGGGTGGTTGATGTTTGCCGGAATAATGGCGCGTCCGCGGGCAATTTCCTGACGAACAAATTCAGGCGTGATGAATTCTGGAATATTGGCACCAAAGGATTCACCATCTTCCAGACATTGGGCAGCATCATCCGCTGCCTTCTGGCGGCCCAGATTTTCGCGGTGGGCCACGTAAATCATTTCGTCAGTAATAATGCCAGCCTTGGCGAACTCATACTGCGTAACAAGCTGGCCTTCTCGCCCTTTAAGCACGGTATGTGGGGCAGGGCAGGGTGCTACAAGGTAGTTACCTTCTGCATTGCCATTGTCTTCTGGCTTAATGTCGCGTGGTTTGATGTGCTCAAAGCCGCGTGCAGCCAACCACGATGCCCGAATTTTTGGCAGCCCTTTGTTAACGTCAATTTCTACAGTGCTGTCTGTGTAGGGGCCGGACGTATCATACACACGTACAGGTGGTTCATTTGCGGAAGGTTCCAGCATGATTTCGCGGAAAGGTACGCGCATGTCCGGCCGATCGGCAGGGCTGGAATAAACTTTGCATGAGCCACGGATGGCACCGGTTGTAACATGCCCCGGAGCGGGTGCAGCCGTATTAGCGGGTTTAGGGTTGCCCCCTACAATAGGAGGGGCCGCATTTTGTTTGGAATCAACTGAAGACATGACGTTATCGTCTCCTCTGCCGAGAGGAGGACAGGTCTGAAAAAGACTCCGCTTGTATGAGCGGCTAGGTTCGGAAAGAACATAACTGTCTTTTCAGGCACCAGTCCCTCCGCCGGTATAAGCCGGATCAGGTTCCCCACCAAAACATCATGTTCTGGCGGCAGGGTCGCCACGGTGCCCGAAAGAATCGTGCAAAAAGTGGCCTCTCAGTTCCTTACCGGAACCCCCCTTGGTATCGGACAGCAGATAGCCTTAAGCGCAATTATGTCAAGAAAAATCAAAGGGAAACGAAAAACGAATGCGTGCGTTTTGTAAGGGTAAAATGCGTAAGGCATAAAAACCTATTTGTGACATAATAAATAAAATTATGTCAGCTATGCAATAATTTTCTGATTGTGGCATAATCACGACATGAAATCTGAAAAGAAACGAGCTCAAGAAGCTATACAAAATCTCGAAATTTCTCCGTATGCCAAGCACGTGTTGTGGATTGCAGCATTTGTTTCTGCCATTTGCGGCGGTCTTTACGGCTACGATACCGGTATTATTTCTGGCGCCCTTCTTCTTATTACAAAAGATTTCCATCTGACTTCTGGTCAGGAGGAAATTGTTACATCAGCTATTCTGGTGGGTGCTGTTATTGGTGCCATGGGCATTGCCAACCTGTCAGAACGTTTTGGCCGCCGTGTTTCGGTTATGGTCGTTACCGCAGTTTTTGTTGTTGGCGCATTAGCGTGTTCTTACGCACCTAATCTTACCAGCCTGATTATTGCCCGCGTGTTTTTGGGCTGTGCGGTAGGTGGTGCCACGCAGGTGGTTCCAACATATATTTCGGAATTGGCTCCAGCTAGTAAGCGTGGCAATCTGGTAACGCTGTTTAACGTGGCTATTGGGATCGGCATTTTTCTGGCCAACCTGGTTGGCTTTACCATGCGTGAAAAATGGGGTTGGCGCCCCATGATTTCTGTGGCCGCCATTCCTGCTGCCTTTGTTTTCATCAGCATGTTTTTCCTGCCCAAAAGCCCACGCTGGACTGCTGAAAATGAAGGGCTGGAATCTGCGGTGGAGCAACTGGGCCGCGTGCGTTCTTCCCGCAAGGTCATTCAGCGTGAGATCAATGAGATCCATGCCAATGTTGTAAATCTGGATGAAGATGAACGCGGCTGGAAAGGCTTGATGCTGCCTTGGGTGCGCCCTGCACTGATAGCAGCATTAGGGATTGCTTTCTTCACCCAGGCTGGTGGGTTGGAGATGATGATCTACTATACCCCTACCTTCCTGTCTGATGCTGGGTTTGGAAATTCATCCGCGCTGCTGACCAGTTTAGGGATCGCGCTTGTCTATCTCATCATGACCCTGCTTGGCTGCCTGTTTGTAGATAAAATTGGTCGTCGGCGCTTGGTGCTAATTATGGGGCCGGGTTCTGTTGTCAGCCTTATTGGCTTGGGCATTGTGTTTGCCATGCACCCCGCTCAGGGCAGTGTAGGAAGTTGGCTGATTGTGGCCTTCCTGCTGCTGTTCATGCTGTTTAACTCTGGCGGTATTCAGGTTGTGGGTTGGCTGTTGGGCGCTGAACTGTTCCCGCTGCCTATGCGTGCTGCGGCAACCAGCATACATGCGGCCATGCTGTGGGGGGCAGACCTTCTGGTAACATCCACAGCCCTTACGCTGGTGCAAACAGTCTCTCTGGGTGGCACCATGTGGATTTATGCAGGGGTTAACCTTGCTTCGGTATTGTTTGTTTACTTCTGTGTGCCGGAAACGGCTGGCGCAACATTGGAAGATATTGAAACCGCTCTGCGCCGCGGAGAGTTCCGCCCGCGTGTTGGGCAGGATCCTCGCATTCGTTCTTATGATGAGGAAGAAGAGGAAGCAGTTGGTGTGATGCCCAACGCCTAATGGCTTGTTCTGCTTCCTGAGCGTAAAAAACCCGGCGACATCTGGAAAGATGTGCCGGGTTTTTTATGGCTGCCAGAAAAGAGCCGAACCACAGTTTAGTGTGGCTTGGCTGTAAACTGTTCCAACCAATGAATGGTGTAATCACCCTTCTGGAACTCAGGATCTTCCAGAATACGGCGATGCAGCGGAATAACGGTTTTAATACCTTCCACCACAAACTCATCTAAAGCGCGCTGCATGCGGGCAATGGCCTGCTCACGCGTAGGGGCATGCACGATCAGCTTGGCAATCATACTGTCGTAAAAAGGCGGCACACGGTAGCCAGTGTAAAGGGCGCTATCTACACGCACACCCAAGCCACCGGGTGGGTGGTAAACAGCAACCGTGCCGGGGCAGGGGGTAAAGCTGTCTGGATCTTCCGCATTGATACGGCATTCAATGGCGTGGCCAGAAAATGAAATATCTTTCTGCGTATAACCAAGCTTCTCACCAGCGGCCAAGCGAATCTGCTCACGCACCAAGTCTACATCGCAGACCATTTCGGTCACTGGATGTTCCACCTGAAGGCGTGTGTTCATTTCGATGAAGCAGAATTGCCCATCCTGATACAGGAACTCCAGCGTGCCCGCGTTGCGATAGCCCATTTTAGAGAGAGCCTGCGTGGCTGTCTGGCCAATGGCATCACGCTGTTCTGCTGTTAGGGCCGGAGAACCGGCTTCTTCCAGAAGTTTCTGGTGACGGCGCTGGAGAGAGCAGTCGCGCTCGCCAAAATGAACCACGTTGCCGTAATTGTCCCCCAGAATCTGGAGTTCAATATGGCGCGGTCGATCCATGTATTTTTCCAGATAAACGGCATCGTTGCCAAAAGCAGCGCGTGCTTCGGCGCGGGCCATTTTCCAGGCGTCTTCCAGATCGCCAGCCGTTTGAGCCACCTTCATGCCACGGCCACCACCGCCAGCCGCAGCCTTGATCAGCACCGGATAGCCGACTTTGTCAGCAACTTCGCGGGCTTCTTCCAGGCTTGTCAGTTCACCATCAGAACCGGGCACCAAGGGCACGCCCAGCATCTGCATAGTGGTTTTGGCGGTAATCTTATCCCCCATCATGCGGATATGTTCCGCCGTTGGGCCGATAAAGGTCAGACCATGTGCTTCTACCGTTTCGGCAAAATCAGCATTTTCTGAAAGAAAACCATAGCCGGGGTGAATGGCTTCCGCCCCTGTAATGGTGGCTGCAGAAAGAATTGCAGCCACATTCAGGTAGGAATCGCGCGAGGCTGGCGGCCCGATGCAAACAGCTTCATCTGCCAGCCGAACGTGCATGGCGTCTTCATCCGCAGTGGAATGTACCGCTACGGTCTTGATCCCTAGCTCCCGGCAGGCGCGCAGGATACGAAGGGCAATTTCGCCTCGGTTGGCGATAAGGATCTTGGAAAACATTACTCAATAATAGCAAGCGGCTGGCCGTATTCCACCGGGTCGCCCGAAGCCACCAGCAGGGCCTTGAGCGTACCACCTTTGGGGGCCTTGATCTGGTTGAAGGTTTTCATGGCTTCAATCAGCATCAGGGTCTGGCCGGCGGTTACAATCTGGCCTTCGCTTGCAAAAGGAGGGGAGGACGGATCTGGCGTCAGGTAAGCCACGCCCACCATTGGGCTGTTGACAGCACCGGGGTGGCGGGAAAGATCTGCCGGAGCGGCAGGTGCTGCGGCTTCAGCCGGGGCTGCGGCGGGAGCCGGTGCCGGAGCAGCAACAGCCTGCGGCGCTGCGGCCACAGCCTGCACAGGGGCAGGCATGCGGGCAACGCGAATGCGGCTGTCCTTTTCCGATACTTCAATTTCAGTCAGGCCTGTTTCGGCCAGAATTTCAGCCAGAGCCCGAATGGCCTCCGCATCCACGAGCAATCCGCTCATCAGTCATCCTCATTCAGAATAAGATCGGTCATTGCCTGCAATGCCAGAGAATACCCCGCCACGCCTAGCCCACAGATAACGCCTGTAGCGGCGCGAGAGACATAGGAATGATGGCGGAATGGCTCGCGGCGGTGAATGTTGGAGATATGAACTTCAATCACAGGCAAGTCTGTTGTCAGCAGGGCATCCAGCAAAGCGATAGACGTATGCGTATAGCCCGCCGGGTTGATGATGATGCCCTGCGCCCGCTTGCGGCAGTCCTGCACCCAGGAAATCAGCTCACCTTCAATGTTGGTCTGGCGGAAATCTATGGCCAGGCCCAGCTTCTCAGCTGTTTGCAGGCAAAGTTGTTCCACGTCGTCCAGCGTTGCCCGCCCGTATATTTCGGGTTGGCGCTGGCCAAGCATATTCAGGTTGGGGCCGTTGAGCACAGCAATAAGAGGTCTTTCCATAACAGGAAGGGGCCGTAGCACGATGCTGCCCCGTATCCAAGAGAAGAGGCAGGCTGGGGGACAGGAAAATGCACTCTAGCAAAAAAGCATGCAGCGGAGCTACGCGCTTTAAGGCCATATTTTTGTCACGATAAGCGTGTTGAACATAAGTGACTATAAATCTGTATTTGCAACTCGAAGGTCGAAAAAGATTGCTTTTACAGCGTGAACACGGTCTTCTGGCGAACAGAACGATGTCAGAAAATGGAGTAAACAGGCGGATGTCAGCCCTGCGCCGGGCACTTCTTGGAAGTGTGTTTGTTATGTCTTCTCTTTTGTCGGCTTCAGCTGTTCAGGCAGCCGAGGCTGGGCAAGGCGGCACAGCGTGGGCAGATTCTGTCCGCCGTGCTTTGGCTGGGCGTAGCGCACAGACAGTCGCCACTGCGGATTCTGATACCAATCAGGCCCATCGCATTTTCCAGAAAGGTGTTGCCAGTTGGTATGGGGGGCGTTTCCATAACCGGCGCACATCTTCGGGTGAACGGTTTGACAAGGGTAGCCTGACAGCCGCGCATCCTACGGCTCCGCTAGGTAGTAAACTCCGCGTTGTTTCAGAAGATACAGGCCGCTCTGTGGTGGTCACAATCAATGATCGTGGGCCTTATAGCCGTGGGCGCATTATTGATGTGTCCAAAGCTGCAGCCGCGGAACTGGGGATGTTGAACAGCGGTATTGCCCATGTGCGGGTAGAGCCTGCTCCGGTTGAAGTGGCTTCTGCACCAGATGATGGTGGTTTGGCGGATAATACCCTTTCCTTGCAGAATACGGCGCCGCACACGGGTCGCACCCTTCATAGGGCGCGTCATCGTCGTTAAGAGATAGCGCAACCAATTTTTACGAGAAGCAGATTGCTGTGAATTAAAAAAGGGGTGTTCCGATCGGAACACCCCTTTTTTTAATGAGTTTTGAGAGGCTGATTAGGTCAGACTTCTAAAGGCTGCCGTGTAATGCCGCGGGCATAGCTTTCCATTTCAGCATTCAGTTCGGCGCCCATCAGCACAACCCATGCGGTTACAAAAAACCACATCATGATGGCGATAAATGCGCCTAATGGCCCATAGGTGGCGCTGTAACTGGCAATGTGTGCCACGTAGTAGGAAAAGCCGAGCGATGCTGCAATCCACGTTAATGTGGAACATAAGGCACCGGGCAGAACCCAACGCCATTGAGTAGCGATGTGCCGATTGGGGCCAAATCTGTATAGCGCAGAAAGGGCTAGGGTTTCGAAAGTAAACATCACCACCGGGCCGCTCCATCGGGCCATAAATTCAATGGAACCGGGCGGGGTGGGAATATGCAGCCATGCTGGCAGGTTAAGCAGCAGGGGCATAGCCACCATAAGCGCCAATGTGAGCACAGCCCCCAAAATGCCCGAGAGCGTAAGGGCAAAGGCGGTAATCTGGAACACAAAGAAATTACGATTTTCCCGTGTATTATACGCAATATTCAGAGCCGAAATAATGGAGCGCGTTGCGGCAGAGGCAGACCACAATGCCACACTAACCGAAATAATCAGGTTGAATGTGAGCGAGGATGGCGGCTCAGCTACAAGTGTCTGCACGCGATCATACAGCAGATTGAAGGCATTGGGAGGCAGCAGGCTGCGCAAGACTTCCATCTGTGGCGCCACGGTCTGCACATCAAAAGCCAGCCCGTAAATGGAGATCAGGGAGCTGATGGCGGGGAACAGAGAGAGCGTGGTATAAAATGCGCAGCCCGCGGCAACCAGCGTAGTGGGGCCGGAAATAAGGCTTTTGACGGTGCGCTGTAAAATGATCTTCCAATCTTTCCGCCCCAGTTCAGAAGGGCGAGAAAAATTGGGCTGCACATTTTCATGAATCGTGTGGGTGGGGGAATCCGGGTGCACAGATGGGCGCGTATCGGGCTGACAGATAACCTGCATCGGGATTGGAGCGTCCTTCGTTAAGGTAAAAGGTACCTTCTGCGGCACCAGCGATAAACTTGTAGCGGCACACCAAACACTAACGACCTGGTGTGAGGTAAAGAGGCATACTTTTTTGCAGGAACAAAAAGTTAACACTGCATGCGTTTGCCAAAAACGACATAAATGCCGTGTATAAAGCTTGCCTTGTCTTATCGGGCATAATGGCCAAGTGCCATGTTTTTTTATTTTTTGCGTGTTTTTGACTTGCACTTGTTGCGCTTTGGCCTCATATGCACGCCCCTACGCAGCAACGCACGTGCCACTGGCCCTCTGAGGTTACGCAACGACGTCAAGCGTTCTGGCAATCGGGATGTTTCGTGCATCTGCCTTTGGTCGCTGGTCCGTTAGACCGTTTCGCAACGTCCTTCTCCGCGCTGTTCAGGCGGGGGAGCCTGATCTGGGGGAGTGGGGATATGAATCCCAAAATCACCCGTTTTATCGCCGAGCAAAAGCCGGCAACGCCTTGCCTTGTTCTTGATGTGGATGCAGTGGCAGACCGCTATCATGCTTTGGGCAAAGCTTTGCCGCAGGCTCGCATTTACTATGCCGTTAAAGCCAACCCGGCGCAGCCTATTCTGCGGCGGCTGGTTGAACTTGGCTCCTGCTTTGATGCCGCTTCATGGGAAGAAGTTTCCCTGTGCTTGCAGGCAGGTGCCAGCCCGGATGCCATTTCCTTTGGCAATACGGTCAAAAAAGTTTCTGCTATCCGTGCTGCTTATGAGGCCGGTGTGCGGATGTTTGTTTTTGACTGCCGGGAAGAACTGGAAAAACTGGCCGCTCATGCGCCGGGAAGCCGTGTTTACTGCCGCCTTCTGGTAGATAATTACGGGGCGGAATGGCCGCTTTCCCGCAAGTTTGGCACCACAGTGGAATCCGCCAAGGAACTGATGCTGGCCGCCAGAGAACTGGGGCTGGACCCGTATGGCCTCTCCTTCCATGTGGGTAGTCAGCAGCTTTCTGCGGAAGCTTATGAGGTTGCCATTGCCCGTGCGGCGGCCCTGTTTACAGACTTAAGCGCCGCTGGTCTGGATTTGCGCATGGTTAATCTGGGGGGCGGTTTTCCTATCCGCTACCGGGATGACGTGCCAGAGATTGATCATTTCACCACGGCTATTTTCCGCGCCATGACAGAGCACTTTGGCAATGCGTTGCCAGAAATGCTGGTGGAACCCGGCCGCTTTATTGTGGGTGAAGCCGGCGTGGTGCGCTCGGAAGTTGTGCTTGTCAGTGCGCGTGGGCGCAAGGATGGGCTGCGCTGGGTGTATCTGGATATCGGGCGGTTTGGTGGCTTGGCGGAAACAGAAAACGAATCCATCCGCTACGCGATTCGTACCAGCCGTGATGGGTCTCCCACAGGGCGTGTGGCGTTGGCCGGGCCAACCTGTGATGGCGCGGATATCATGTATGAGAAAACGCACTACGAACTGCCGTTGGACTTGGCCGCAGGAGAGCAGGTCGATCTGCTGGGGGCGGGTGCTTATGTCTCCACTTACTGTGCAACGGGGTTCAATGGTTTTGCACCCTTAACCGAGCATTATATCTGATCCGATGTGAGGGCAGGCCAGCCTTGTGTTTGCCTGCCTTTGCTTTCGTGCTTTCTCGCTTAACAATCAGAACGCAAACAAGGCCATTATGGATGGCGTTCGGAAAGGGAGAAATCATGAAAAAAACGGGTATGCTGTTGGGGGCTCTACTGGCAGCAACAACGGCTGTTGCGCCAGCATGGGCACAACAGCAGGCAGCATCTACGGCTGCTGTGCCTGCAACAAATGCTGCAACTGCCGCAGCAACGCAGGACTTCGGCCGCCTTTCAGACGATGGTAACACAGCGTTTGAAGAACTGATGCTGGCACGCCGCGCCATTTTTGATGGTGATCTCAAAGGGGCTAAAACCCTGATTACAAGCGCACAGCAGGCGCTGGATCGGGCACGGGCAGACAACACAGCTTTCCAGAAGGCAGAAGCTGAACTGATGCCAGTAAAAACCAAGCAGGCTCAGACAGCTAAAAAAGGTACGGGTAGTACTACGCCAGTAGCTTGGTTGCCGATTGATGGCGAACTGGTTCTGGATGAAACAGTTGAACCCACAACAGAAAAAAGCGCTGCTGTTGCTGCGGCAAACCGCCACCTGCGCGCAGGTGACCCTGACCGTGCTTCTGAAGTGCTGAAAGTTTCTGGCGTAGATGCAGATTACGTGATTGCTGCAGTGCCGTTGGAACAGACACGGCAGGATGTAAATCGTGCTGCTGACTTTATTAAAAATGATCCGTACAAAGCCAGCGAAGCGCTGCGTGATGCAGAAAATTCAGTGCGCTATGCCTCTGTTGATATTCAGGCTGTAAGCCATCAGCAGGCTGCATCTGGCAATACATCTAAGTAATTTTGCCCAACATGCTGCTGTTATGGCTCCTGAATGGGCCATAACAGCAGGTGTATAAATCTCTAGGTTTATTCTGCCGCGGCTCTCAGGCCTGCACCGGCTGCCAGAGGGCAGAGTGGTAAGGCGCCAGCAACAAATGCTGCCAGAAGTTCTAAATCTGGTTGCCATGGTAGGCCAGTGGATGCGGCATCAATCGCCGCTGCCCCAAAAATCAGTGCAGGTGTTGCAAGCGGCAGCGTGAGCAGCGGCAAGAGGACCCCGCCGCGTCGTGCGCCCAGCACAATAGATGCACCCATTCCCCCAATAAGGGACAGCACAACAGACCCAAGGAAAAGCCCGGTCAAAAGCACAGGGAGGGCAGACGCAGGCAGGCCCAGCATGGTTGCCAGTGGAACAGCCGCCAGAAGCAAGGGGATGCCGGTAGTGAGCCAATGCGCGGTTATTTTGGCCAAGGCTACAAGAGAAGCCGGAACGCCCAGAAGCAGAAGTTGGTCCAGAGATCCATCTTCAAGCTCCGCACCAAATAGCCGATCTAGCGGGAGCAGAGCTGCCAGTAAGGCGCAGACCCAGATAATGCCCGGTGCCATATGCCGCAGCAATTCAGGGGATGGGCCAAGCGCAAGCGGGAACAGGGTGGCTGTGACAATAAAGAAAAGGATGGCCCCCATTGTGTCTGCCCCATGCCGGAGGGCAAGGCGGAGGTCACGCCCAACAATGGCCCAGAACAGCCCGATCATGCGTCATCTTCCTGCTGGTAAAAGGGAGAAGCGGACGAATCGCCCGCGCCCGGCAATGTAAGAGGCTGCACATTTTCTAGCGGCAGGGGCACATGCGTGGTGGCAATAACCAACCCGCCTTGCTGCCTATGTGCCGTAAGAGCTTGCCCTAAAAGGGTAATGGCATTGGCATCCAAGCCAAGGCTGGGTTCATCCAGCAGCCATAAAGGTGCGTTGGCCAGCAGAACACGGGCAAGTGCCGTGCGCCGTTTCTGCCCCGCAGAAAGCAGGCGGGCTGGCAGATTGGCAAGCGGCAACAAATCCATGGCTTCAAGGGCTGCGTGCATATCGCCTTGGCCTGCACGCGCGAACAGGGCGAGGTTTTCTATTACGGTTAGCCCCGGCTTAAGCGCATCCTGATGCCCCAGATAAGCCACTTTACTGGCATGGGCTGCGCGATCAGTAAAAATCGATTCGCCATGCCAGAGCAGTTGGCCGGAATCGGGTTTGCGCAGGCCCGCCAGAACGCGCAGCAAAGTGGACTTTCCGGCGCCGTTGGGGCCGGTCAACAGCATGGCGGCTCCGGCTTCCATCTGAAAGCTGACGCCATCCAGCACCAGTCTTTCCCCACGGAAAACACAAAGATCCTCAGCATAAAGTGCCGGAAATGCACCAGTTTCAGGCCCGGTTGGGGCAGATTGCCCGGCAGGGAAAGGACTGTCGGCGATAACACTTCTCCTTATTGTTACCGTGCAAGGCCGCAAAAGCCGGGGTGCTCGCGTTCTCGTGGTCGCTCCCTGGCTTGTGCCTTTTCCAACTGCCGGTATGTTCTAGGCCCAACGGGATATCAAGCCGGTTGCCCGGCAGATCAGGCAGGCACTCGGCGCCGAATGGCATATTTACGGTGTCCTGAACGCATCACCAGCCATCGGCTGTGATCGGGGAGAGAGCGATTATGAAAACGGTTGGGCACGATACGCTAAAGACAGGCCGCACCCTTGAGGTTGACGGCAAGACCTACCATTATTTTTCCATTCCCGAAGCGGCAAAAACCATTGGCGACGTAAGCCGCCTGCCGGTTTCGCTGAAGGTTCTTCTGGAAAACATTCTGCGGTTTGAAGATGGGCGTTCCTACAATGTAGAAGACGCCAAGGCCATTGCAGGCTGGTTGCCAAAGGGCAGCAGCAGCAAGGAAGTGCCTTTCAAGCCTTCACGCATTCTGATGCAGGACTTCACCGGCGTGCCGGGTGTGGTGGATCTTGCAGCCATGCGTGATGGGATTGTGAGCCTGAAGGGTGACCCGCAGAAGGTGAACCCGATGGTTCCGGTCAACCTTGTGATCGACCATTCCGTGATGGTGGACTATGCAGGCACAAAAGATGCGCTGCAGGAAAACATTACGCTGGAATTTGAGCGCAACGCAGAACGTTATGCCTTCCTGCGCTGGGGTCAGGAAGCTTTTGAAAACTTCTCTGTTGTGCCGCCTGATACGGGCATCTGCCATCAGGTGAACCTGGAATACATTGCCCAGGTGGCATGGACCGCTAATGTTGGTGGCAAGGAATACGTTTACCCGGATTCCCTGTATGGCACAGACAGCCACACCACCATGATTAACGGTCTGGGCGTTCTGGGCTGGGGTGTTGGTGGTATTGAGGCTGAAGCCGCAATGCTGGGCCAGCCCATTGCCATGCTGATCCCCGATGTGATCGGCTTTAAGCTGACAGGCAAGCTGCCAGAAGGCGCAACAGCTACCGATCTGGTGCTGACAGTCACCCAGATGCTGCGTAAAAAAGGCGTGGTTGGTAAGTTTGTTGAATTCTTTGGCCCAGCACTTGACCATCTGCCAGTTGCTGACCGTTCAACCATTGCCAACATGGCTCCGGAATATGGTGCAACTTGCGGGTTCTTCCCGGTTGATGCTCTTACGCTGGACTTCCTGCGTCAGACCGGCCGTGATGAACATCGTATCAAGCTGGTTGAAGAATACCTGCGTGCACAGGGCATGTTCCGCACGCACGAAACACCCGAACCGGTGTTCACAGATGTTCTGGAACTGGATCTCAGCACGGTTGTGCCGTCTCTGGCAGGCCCCAAGCGCCCGCAGGACCGCGTGGAGCTGAAAAGCGCCAAGACCGCGTTTGAAAAAGAACTTACCAGCTCTCTGGGTGTGGCCGCAAACGATGCCGATAAAAAGGTGCCGGTTGCCGGAACCAACTATGATCTGGGGCAGGGCGATATTGTTATTGCCGCCATTACCTCCTGCACCAACACATCCAACCCGGCTGTGCTGATTGCTGCCGGTCTGGTTGCCCGCAAGGCGCGTGCTCTGGGCCTTACGCCTAAGCCGTGGGTGAAAACCTCTCTGGCCCCGGGGTCTCAGGTTGTTACAGATTACCTGAACCGTTCAGGCCTGACGACAGACCTGGATGCCATGGGCTTCAACACCGTTGGGTATGGTTGCACCACCTGTATCGGTAACTCCGGCCCGCTGCCTTCCCACATTGTAGATGCGATTGAAAACAACGACCTGGTTGCTGTTTCTGTCCTGTCTGGCAATCGTAACTTTGAAGGCCGTATTTCCCCCAACGTTCGGGCCAACTATCTGGCAAGCCCGCCGCTGGTGGTTGCATATTCCCTGCTGGGCACCATGCGTAAGGATATCACCACGGAACCGCTGGGCACATCCAAGGATGGCAAGCCGGTTTACCTGAAGGATATCTGGCCCACCAATAAGGAAATTGCAGACCTTATTGCTTCTGCCATCAGCCGTGACGAGTTTATCAACCGTTACAAGAACGTGTCCAAGGGCACGAAGGAATGGCAGGGCCTGAAGGTTGCTACGGGTTCTGAAACCTATAAGTGGGATCCGAAATCTACCTACGTGCAGGATCCGCCGTACTTCAAGCATATGGACGTTGAGCCCAAAGCTCCCGGCAATATCGAAGGTGCGCGCATTCTGGCTCTGCTGGGTGACAATATCACAACTGACCACATCTCTCCGGCTGGTTCCATCAAGAAGGACTCACCGGCTGGTCGTTACCTGATGGAACACGGGGTTGAACCGAAAGACTTCAACTCTTACGGCTCCCGTCGTGGGAATGACCGCGTGATGGTGCGTGGTACTTTTGCCAATATCCGTATCAAAAACGAAATGTTGCCGGGTACGGAAGGTGGATATTCCAAGCACTTCCCAGATGGGAAGGAAGGCGCCATTTACGATGTGGCCATGGAATACAAAAAGGAACACACCCCGCTGGTGGTGATTGGTGGCAAGGAATACGGCATGGGTTCTTCCCGTGACTGGGCCGCAAAAGGCACCCTGCTGCTAGGCGTAAAGGCCGTTATTGCTGAAAGCTTTGAGCGTATTCACCGTTCCAACCTTGTGGGCATGGGCGTTCTGCCGCTGGTGTTCAAGGATGGCACAACCCGCAAGACCCTTGGTCTGAAGGGTGATGAGGTGATCAGCATCAAGGGTGTTGATAAACTTTCGCCGCGCATGGATGTAATTATGACAATTACAAGAAATGACGGCTCCACGCAGGAAGTACCACTGCTTTGCCGTGTCGATACCCTAGACGAAGTCGAGTATTATAGGCATGGTGGCATTCTTCAGTACGTCTTGCGAGGGATGACGAAAGCTGCCTGAGAACCAATTCGTTCAAGGTGAACGTCAAGATGCCGACCCGGTACGCACCGGGTCGGCGTTTTCTGTGGAAGACCCAGTCGTTTTGAGTGCGGAACATCTGCACAAAAGTTTCGGCGAGGGGGATGTCCTGTGTGGTGTATCCATGCAGGTGCGAAAGGGTGAGCTGGTTTCTATTATCGGCCCATCCGGTTGCGGAAAATCCACTTTTTTACGGTGTTTGAATTTTCTGGAAATTCCCGATAGCGGCAAGATCACTGCCATGGGGGTGACCATAGAGCGTAAAGATGCCGTCTGGCGTCGCGCTGATGAGCATATGGCACATCGCTTGCGCACTCATGTGGGCATGGTGTTCCAGAGCTTTAACCTTTTTCCCCACCTTACAGTTCTGGACAACGTTCTGCTGGCCCCCCGCGTGGTGAAGGGTGAGGGCGGAGAAGTTGAACGCGCCGAGGCCATGGCCCTGCTGGAAAAAGTAGGGTTGGCCCGTGTTGCGCAGCGTTACCCCGTTTCGCTTTCTGGTGGGCAGCAACAGCGTGCCGCCATTGCACGTGCTTTGGCCATGCGGCCAGAAATTATGCTGTATGACGAACCCACATCAGCGCTTGATCCGATAGTTGCGGAAGAAGTGCTGGGGGTCATGCGCACCCTTGATGATGAAGGGATGACGCAGATTATCGTCACCCACGATATGCGTTTTGCCCAAGTGGCATCGGATACCATTGTCTACATGGATGGCGGCCATATTGTTGAAGCCGGCCCGCCGGAGGTTCTGTGTGTGAACCCGGCCCATGAACAGACACGCCGCTTTTTGAGGACACTTCTGTGAAACAGAACGCACAGTATTGCCCGCCCCGCTTTTGGGGTTTGTTTCTGCGCTGTGTCTGTATGCTGCTGGCCGTAAGCTGGCTGGGTGCTGGCGCGCATGTGGCACACGCACAGGAAGAAAAGCCGATCCGCTGGGCTGCGGATGCTTCATCGGATGTGCCCTATACGTTTCATGATCTGAAAGATCAGGACAAGCTGACCGGGTTTGAATATGACCTGATGCAGGAACTGGGCAAGCACATGGGTGCGCCGCTTCAGTTCGTGCAGAATGACTGGGATGGCCTTATTCCCGGCTTGCAGCGTGGCCTTTATGAGATGGTCATCTGTGGCATCGAGATGACAGATGAGCATGCTGAAGGCATTGATTTTTCAGACCCGTACTACATCACATCAGAACGCATTGTGGTGCGGCGTAATGGCCCGCAACTGAAAACCCTTGCGGACCTGAACGGCCATGCCATTGGCACCATTAAAGATACGCAGGCTGAACGTATTCTTACCGAGAACGCCAAGGTTCAGCTTCGGACGTATGATGAAGAAACCGATGCGTTTATGGATCTGGCAAACGGGCGCACGGATGCCATTCTGATTGATGGCCCCATTGCCAAATATTACGGTGATACCAACCCGGCCCTACAGGTGGTGGGTGAACCCATTGGCCGTGTGGAATATGGTATTGCTTTTGCTAAAGGGCAGAATGTTGCCCTACGCGCAAAAGTAAATGCCGCACTGGCAACCATGCAGCATGATGGCACACTCCATCGCGTTTTGCTGCGGTGGGACCTATGGACGCCAGAAATGGCGCAGCTGACCAATGATCACACCACCTTAAACGTTACACCAGCGGCGTGGAACGCATATGTGGCAGAGCTGGAAGGCAAGGGCGGCTGGCGCGTTAAGCTGGAACGCTATATGGGTTTTCTGCCGCAATTGGCGAAAGCTGCATGGCTGACGTTGCTGGTTTCCCTATGTGCAATGGTGCTGGCTGTTGGTGCAGGTTTGGCTCTGGCGCTTCTGCGTTTGTATGGCCCTACGCCTTTGCGGTGGGTGGCGACTACATATGTGGAAGTGGTGCGTGGCACCCCATTGCTGATTCAGGTTCTGTTTATTTTCTACGGTCTGCCTGAATTTGGTATCAGTCTTACGCCCTTCCTGGCCGGTGTTGTCAGCTTGGGTATGAACTACGCGGCATATGAGGCCGAAAACTATCGGGCCGGCCTGCAATCTGTTGCGCATGGGCAGATGGAAGCCGCATTGGCCCTGAATATGACGCACGCTCAGGCACTGCGTTATGTTGTGGTGCCACAGGCTTTCCGTCTGGTTATGCCTGTCATGACAAACGATTTTATCTCGTTGTTGAAAGATTCGTCACTAGTCAGCGTGATTACGCTGACAGAATTGACCCAGACTTACATTCGCCTGTCCTCTTCCTATTTCGATTATTTTGGAACAGGGCTGATGGTTGGTGCGGCTTATCTGTTGCTGGGGCTGCCTTTTGTGCGTTTGGCACGTATGGCAGAAAAAAAGCTGGCACAGCCGCATATGCGGCGCCGGTAAAACCTGTTTGGGATATCTGTTCCGTCTTGCGAGACAAATGCAAGTGCATCTGTCACATGGCGGAACAGAGCCTGACGGATGTTGTGCGACCAGCCAGCTTGTTCCAAAATTGTCGGTAAATCAGGAATACGCGCAACATTAGATACACTTCTTGCTGGTAAGGGGTTGTAATGTAATGTGCGCGTGTTCGCAGGGACAGTGCTGGACTTCAATGGATCTTCTTTCCGCGCTTCACAGCTTTGTTCGCGTTGCGGCTACAGGCTCGTTTTCTGCCGTCTCGCGTGAGACAGGTGTTAGTCAGCCTACAATTTCCCGCCATATTGCGTTGTTAGAGGCGCATTACGGCACAACGCTGTTTGCGCGCACCACACGCAGCCTCACCATGACGGAAGATGGCAGAAGCCTGCTTCCACATGCCTATGAAGTGCTGGAAATTCTGGAAACCGCAGAAACAGTGCTGGGCCGCCGCCGGGCTTCTGTTTCTGGTTTGGTTCGCTTAGGGGTCACCACGGCTTTCGGCCTGTGTCTGACACGGCGGATAGGGGAATTGCTGGAACGGCACCCTGATCTGGCTATTGAAGTGGTTATGCGCGATGCGTTTGGTGATCTGGTAGAAGAAGGGCTGGATCTGGCCGTTCGTGTAGGAGAGATTGCCGAAGGGTCTCTTATTGCCCGCAAATTGGGTGTTGTGCGCAAATGGCTGGTGGCCGCGCCATCTTGCCTGAACCGTTGCGGCACGCCTACGCACCCACGTGATCTGCCGGAATATCCGGGAGTCGTCTATAATTACGGTTCCAGCAGGCTGGACTGGAACTTTGAACGGGATGGCGAAGAAAGCGTTATTGCGCCTTCTGCTGTTTTCCGTGCCAATAGCAGTGAAGCGGTGCTGTATGCTGTAGAATCTGGGTTGGGCATAGGGCTGCTACCAGAGTTTCAGGTGCGTGAGGCTGTCGCTAGTGGTCGGCTCACCCGTCTGTTTGCAGATTGGCAGATTCCATCTTTGCCGTTTTATGCCGTGCATACCGGCCCGCGCACGCTCCCCTTGCGGACGCGGACGGTTCTGGACTTTCTGATCGAAGTTTCTGCAGATCTTCTGCGTGAAGGCAAACTTCACCAAGCTGTTTAACGGTTTCCTATACCTTACAGAAAGCGTTCTAACGGTTGCTTAACCATGAAACGCAGGATCTGCCGATATAGTTGTGGGCAGCGCAGTGTCAGGAAGCTTGCTGTCAAACCCTTGGCGCAGATAAGGGCTCCATCCGCGTAGCCATGCGTTGGTGCGGCGGACAAAGTCTGACACAGCAGCGGAATCGGACATACCTGCGCGGGACCAGTTTTCTGGTGCACCCGGTACGGTTTTGCTGCCAGCTTCTGCCGGGCTTGTCAGCATGTGAACACTCATGAAATCCACACCGGGGCCGGATTTGCTTTTTTCAATCCGGTTCCATCCTGCATCCACCAGAACAGGGGGCAGATCAAAGCCCATACCCGTCAGGCGTTGCACTGCTGGGGGAATAAACATTGGGCTTCCCAACAAAGCCTGTAATGCGGGATTGGATGTTAGAAAAACGTTGTTCACCACACGGATGGGGGATGTCATCCAGCATTCTGTATGCGTGCCATCCTGCGGCAAGGCTTCGGACATAAAGTTAAAGTTGCTGTGGCATTCATCCTGCACCAACTGCGTATCCGTAATGGGTAAGGATTGTGTGGTAGCCTGCGCAACCAATAGGCCTGTGACAATGCCTTGTTCAGAACGCACATAAAGGGATGTCAGAATCTCTCCATGAGCAACATCATCCTGATAATTCAGGAGCGGGTGCCATTTGCCCGCGGGTAAAGGGAGCTGGCGGCCCGCAAAGGATAATGTGCCTTCAAATTGTGCATCCATAGGGGGAGCGGAAACGGTACGCCGGTCTTCATCCGGCCGCAACGCATCTTCTGACGAATCGGCAGATGATGCACCGCTCGGCAGCATATGGCTGATTTTAGAGGTAAGCTTTGCATAGGCTGGCAGGCGTGATGTCAGCCAAGGGGCTGGAAACATCACGGAAAACACACTGCATGCGCCAGCGGTAAACAGCGCGACACGCCATACAGGAGCGCGTTGCCACAATCGGGTAAAAGCAGACATGCAGAACAGCCTTGTGCCGGAAGAATAAACAGTAAGGGACCGCTTATGGAATCAGGCGCGCATGAATGCCATCGCCTTCATCCGTGCGGTTATCCGCCACTTTTGCAACCACAGCGCCATCATCTTCCTTTACCAGCCGCACCATATTGGCGCCCTGCTGGCGGGCTACAATCAGGGATTCGCTGATCATATCTTCAATGGAGCGCACCAGATCGCGGGCAGAAGCTGCATCTCCCATGCGGCTCTGGCGGCGCATGACATCCATCAGCAGGGTGGCATCAATCCCGCCGGTTTCTACCTTCAGGCCGTAGCTTTCAATCATGGTTTCAATTTCCAGCGCGGCCACGCGGGCAATATCCAGACCCTGTAGCGGACGGAAGACGAAGATCCGATCCAACCGGTTTAGAACTTCCGGGGCAAACCCAGCCTGACGCAGGGCTTCTACCGATTCGGCACGCATACGGTCTGGGTCATCATGCAGGCGGTCTGCAATTTCTGTGAGCGCATCCGTGGCAATGTTCGATGTCAGCACAAAAATGGCACGTACGGTAGAAATCTGCTGCCCGGTAGAGGCTTCGGTAATGTGTCCGTCATTCCAGGCTGTCAGGAATTTTTTGAACACATCTGGATGCGCTTTTTCAATTTCGTCCAGCAGCACCACAGCATCCGGTTTTTCCTTCAGGCCGCCCGTCAGCTTCCCGTAAGTGTCTGAACCTACATAACCTTTGGGTGACCCAAACAACTGGGTTGCGGCGTGGGGGCTGCTCATCTGTGTCATGTCAAAATGCAGCAGGGGGCGTTCAAGCTGGCGGGCAAGCTGCTTGGCCAGATAGGTTTTGCCTGTGCCCGGGGGGCCTGCCAGCAGAAAAATGCCTACTGGTTTACCGCGTACCTGCAAGGCAAGGCGGCGGCGCAACTGCACAGCCACATCCTCACATACCTGATCCTGCCCAATAACGCGGGCCCGCAGGTTGGCTGCCAGTTCTTCCGCATCAATGGTGGTTTCACGCTGCTCGCGCGCCATCATTTCTTCCAGTGCGGCGCGGTTGGTCAGTCTGGCAAGAACGTCCATGATGAATCCCCGTCGGCGTAAAAGCCCTTTGCGCGCTAGCTTTTCGGCGCGTGTTTCAAACAGCAGCCCTGCTACCGTAAGTATAATGCCACTTGCGGCCAAAATTGGCCACGCGGGAGCGCACCACTGCAAAACATGCGTAATGGAATGCAGGGAAAGATGCAGGCTGAGGGCAATCTGTATGCTGGCAAGCACCAGAAAGATGACCATCATCAACGGCATCAGCCGGTTTAGGGCGGGTAACAGTCCCTTCATTGCGCAATCACCGTTAGTGGCAAAGTATCCCCTTTATACATAATCGGCAGTGTTTGTGGGCCAAATACCGTAATGGCGCCGCTTCCAATGCCAGCAGGCCCAGGGTCTGATGCTGGTATGATATCAACATTACCGCTGATCGTAATGGGTAGAATGACGGTTTGCGGGGTAGGGGACAAATGCACAGTTTGGTGCCATGCTCCGCAAATAAGGGTAATGGTGCCCCCAGCGCCTGTGGCATCGTAAACAGGCATGGCTACCAAGCGAATGTCCCGCCGTTTTATGCCGGCCAGAATATCTGCCTGCTCCTGATCCGTGTAATTCGATTTTGCCAAGGTTTGAGCCGCTTTTTGCGAGGCAATGAGCGTAAGGGGAATCCCCAGCCGATTGGCGCTGTTATCGTGGTCTTGCGTATTGTTTTCTGCTGCGGGGGTAGAGGTATTTCCATGTCCTCCACCCATAAAATGCACACCAGCTCCAGCCATGATAACGCATGTAGCTAGCCCTATCAGAGCCATGCGCACGCCAGAGGGTTTATCTGCTGCCTGAGGTTGCGGCTGCGGCTTCCATGCGGGTTCTGGCTCTTTGTGCATATTGAAAGGTCAGCCCTTAGTGGTGTGTAGGATGGTAAAAATGTCGCAATAGAGGTAATAAAAGCATGTCCGGCGCACCCTGCAATGCGCAATTTGCATCCAGCCCGTAAAATTGTTTTTTATAAAGGGTAGAGATTTGCATAACGGGCAGTAACTTTATTCTGCCCTTGCGGTTTCACTCTGCATCCCTTACATAAAGAACCATCCTTCTCAATTTGTTTTACGTTTCGGGGGGTGGCCTTGACGGCCGCCTTTTTTGCATTGGATACAGACCTTTCTACTCACTCTGGCCTAGAAGCCCGCGTTGCTGCGCTGATAGCCCCTGCCGTTGAGGATATGGGTTATGAGATTGTGCGTGTTGCTGTGCTGGGGCGTGAGCGTCCGACTGTGCAAATCATGGCAGACCGCAAGGACGGTTCCCTGATCAATGTGGAAGATTGTGAACGGATCAGCCACGCGGTAGGTGCCGTGCTGGATGTTGAAGACCCCATTCCCGGGGCGTGGACGCTGGAAGTTTCCTCTGCCGGGATAGATCGGCCCCTTACCCGTGCGAAGGACTGGAACCGCTTTGCCGGGCACCAGGCCAAGGCAGAAGTTCTGCTGCCGGTAAATGGGCGCCGCCGCTTTTCCGGTACGGTTCTGGGGTCTGATGGAACTGTTGCGCGGATGCGTCTGGATGATGGCACGGAAGTTGCCTTGCCGCTGGAAGAACTCCGGCGTGCACGGTTGGTGCTGACAGATGCTCTGATTGAAGCTAGTGCCCGTATGGTGCAATCTGCGCCCGGCACTGATCCCGCCCAGAAGAATGACGACGATTCTTCCGGGCCCAAGGTGCATTGATAAAGCTGCCTGTTTTGGAGAGCTGAGAGTATGGATACCTCTGTTTCCCGTCCTGAACTTTTGCTGGTTGCAGACGCTGTCTCGCGCGAGAAAGGTATCGAGCGTGAAGAAGTGCTGGAAGCCATGGAACAGGCGATCCAGAAAGCCGGACGCGCCAAATATGGGCACGAAAAGGACATTCGTGCCACCATCGACCGCAAGACAGGCGATGTGCGTCTGTCCCGCTGGACGGAAGTGGTGGACGAAGTGGAAAATGAAGATACGCAGATTGCGCTCTCCATTGCCCGCAAGTTTCGCCCTGAAATTCAGGCAGGCGAATATCTGATCGATCCACTGCCCCCGATCGATTTTGGCCGTATTGCCGCGCAAACCGCCAAACAGGTGATTGTGCAGCGCGTGCGTGAATATGAACGCAAGCGCCAGTATAACGAATTCAAGGATCGCGTTGGCGAAATCGTAAACGGTACCGTCAAGCGGACCGAATACGGTAACCTGCTGGTTGAAATTGGTTCGGCAGAAGCGCTGCTTCGGCGTGATGAGCTGATCCCGCGTGAAACGTTCCGTAACTCAGACCGCGTGCGCGCTTACATTTACGATGTGCGTGATGAACCACGTGGCCCGCAGATTTTCCTGTCCCGCACGCATCCGGCCTTTTTGGCCAAGCTGTTTGCGCAGGAAGTGCCTGAAATTTATGATGGCATTATTGAAATTAAGGCCGTTGCGCGTGACCCGGGTTCTCGCGCCAAAATGGCTGTGATTTCTCGTGATGCGTCTATTGATCCTGTTGGGGCTTGCGTGGGTATGCGCGGTTCCCGTGTGCAGGCCGTTGTGGCCGAGCTGCAGGGCGAAAAGATCGATATCATCCCGTGGAGCCCGCAGGCCGCTACCTTTGTGGTGAATGCATTGGCTCCGGCTGAAGTCAGCAAAGTGGTGATGGATGAAGAAGCCGGACGCGTAGAAGTGGTCGTGCCGGATGAGCAGCTTTCTCTGGCTATTGGCCGCCGTGGGCAGAACGTCCGTCTGGCCAGCCAGCTGACTCGTTGGGATATTGATATCCTGACAGAAGCGGAAGAATCCGAGCGCCGCCAGGAAGAGTTCCGTCGTCGGACAGCGCTGTTTGTTGAAGCTCTGGATGTGGATGATGTGATTGCGGGTCTGCTCGTCACAGAAGGTTTCCACTCCATCGAAGAACTGGCTTTTGCTGATCCAGATGAACTGATTGGCATTGAAGGTTTTGACGAGTCGGTGGTTCAGGAGCTGGTTCAGCGCGCTGAATCTTATCTGGTTCAGCAGGAACAAAAGCTTGATGATCGGCGGAAAGAGCTTGGTGTTGTGGACGAGATTGCCGATATGGGCGTGTTTACAAACCAGATGCTTGTGACATTGGGTGAAAAAGGTGTAAAAACCTTAGACGACCTTGCAGATCTGGCTGGCGATGAGCTGGTTGAGATCTTGGGCACCGATGCCATTGAGGAAGATGCCGCCAATGAAATTATCATGGCAGCACGTGCTCATTGGTTTGAGGATGAAAATCAGCAGCCTTCCGATATCAAGGAAGGTGAGGCCAACGCCTGAGGCCTGATATAAAGTGGGTGGTGATTTCTTGCCAGAAACAGAAGAGAAAGGCAGCCTTCGGAGGTGCGCGGTAACGCGTGAAGAAGGCGAACCTTCTTTAATGATCCGGTTTGTAATTTCACCATCTGGTGAAGTGGTGCCTGATCTGGATGCACGTCTGCCGGGGCGGGGAATATGGTTGAGCCCCCGCCGGGATGTGATAGAACAGGCGCGTGCCCGGGGCGTTTTTTCACGCGCCGCACGCCAGCAGGTTAAGGTGCCGGAAGATATAGTAGCCCGTGTAGAAGCGGGGCTGCTCCGGCGGATGAGTGAACTTGTAGGGCTGGCTCGCAGAGCTGGTCAGGCTACAAGTGGATTTATGAAGGTGCGAGAATGGCTGGTACAGCGTAAAGCTGCCATTGTTGTTCATGCGCTGGATGGAAGCAGGGAAGAGCGGGAAAGGCTGGTTTCCGGCCAACGCGATATTCCTGTCGTTGAGGTGTTGTCATCTGAAGATCTGGCAAAGATTTTTGGGCGGGAA
This sequence comes from Acetobacter sp. A11-2, assembly GCF_040208445.1. Lineage (NCBI taxonomy): Bacteria > Pseudomonadati > Pseudomonadota > Alphaproteobacteria > Acetobacterales > Acetobacteraceae > Acetobacter > Acetobacter sp. A11-2. Next base: position 2,100,154 of record NZ_CP157843.1, on the reverse strand, counting down.
CGAGTGGTGAACGTAGCGCTTTCAGCCGGTGGGCTGGCACAGCGCTTACGTTGTGAGAATAAGCGTTTTACGGGGGTTGCTGAAGGCGGCCCTCGCATGCCCCGGACCTTTCCGGCGCATGGGTGTGAACAGGCGGGTCAATGAGCGAAGGCAAGGATCAGGATCAGGGTAAGGGGCGTTTGTCCCTTCGGCCGGCAGGGCGTTCGGAGGTCGGACGGACGGTTGATGCCGGGTCCGTGCGGCAAAGTTTCAGTCATGGCCGCTCCAAGGTTGTGCAGGTTGAAGTGCGCAAAAAACGTGGTGCCGGGCCAGGTGGCTCTGGCGGACGTGCCGGTGGAGCGCGCGGTGGCGGTCGTACGCTAACAGCCGCTGAACTGGCCATGCGTCAGCGTGTGCTGGCGGAACAGAAAAAAGCAGCGGAAGAAGCCGCACGGCGTGAAGCCGAGCAGCGCGAAGCTGAAAAAATTCGTATTCTTTCGGCCGCTGAAGAAGCACGTCGTAAGGAAGAAGAAGATAAGCGCGCGGCTGAAGAAGCCGAAGCCGCAAAGGCTGCCGCTGAAGAGGATGAGCGCAAATCGCGCATTGAATCCATTCAGCCTATTGCCGTGAAAGAACCAGTTGTTTCTGCTGTGCCCATTCCGGGTGAAGTAACGCTGGCTCCGCCGGTTGGGCGTCTGCGTCCGTTGGCTGAACGCGCAATTATGCCAGCCAAGCCGCTGAAGCCTGTTCCTTCACGCTCTCAGCCTGCTGAAGCCAAGGAAAAAGAACCAGCGGCTGCGCAAACACTGCGCCTGCGTAGTGGCCGTGACATGGAAAGTGATGATGCGCCGCGCCGTGGTGCATCTCGTAAAACACCTGCTGGTAACCATCGCAAAAGTGGTGGTGGTCGTAAGTCGGATGTCGGCGGTGGTCGTCGTGCAGGCCGTATTGATGTGCAGGCCGCGATTGAAGGTGATGACGATAAGACGCGTTCACTCGCATCTGTCCGTCGTCAGCGCGAGCGTGAACGCCGTCAGGCTGAACTGGAACGTCTGCGCTCCGATCAGGTGAAGGTTGTGCGTGATGTGGTTCTGCCGGAAAACATTACCGTGCAGGAACTGGCTAACCGTATGGCAGCCCGTCAGGGTGAAGTTATCAAAGCGCTGATGAAAATGGGCGTAATGGCAACTGTCACTCAGACCATTGATGCTGATACGGCTGAACTGATTGTTGAAGAATTCGGCCATCGCGTGCGCCGTGTTTCTGAAGCAGACGTTGAACTGGGGATTGAAGGTGTGGAAGACGCACCGGAAGATCTGCGTCCGCGTCCGCCGGTTGTGACAATCATGGGTCATGTTGACCACGGTAAGACATCTCTGCTGGATGCTCTGCGCACAACAGACGTTGCGGGTGGAGAAGCCGGCGGTATTACCCAGCATATCGGGGCTTATCAGGTTACGCTGCCTTCCGGCTCCAAGATTACATTCCTGGATACCCCGGGCCATGAAGCCTTTACGGCTATGCGTGCTCGCGGTGCATCCATTACGGATGTGGTGGTGCTGGTTGTGGCAGCTGATGATGGTGTTATGCCGCAGACGGTTGAAGCCATTAAGCATGCCAAGGCTGCAAACGTGCCGATGATTGTTGCTATCAACAAGATCGACAAGCCAGGCGCCAAGCCTGATCGGGTGCGTCAGGAACTTCTGAGCCACGAAATTGTGGTAGAATCCATGGGCGGTGACGTTCAGGATATTGAGGTTTCCGCGCTTAAACGTACCGGGCTGGACAAGCTGGAAGAAGCTATTCTTCTACAGGCAGAAATTCTGGAACTGAAGGCAAACCCGGACCGGGCTGCTGAAGGTGCCGTTATTGAAAGCCGTCTGGATCGTGGTCGCGGTTCTGTTGCCTCTGTGCTGGTGCAAAAAGGCACGCTGCATAAAGGCGATATCGTGGTTGCTGGCACCGAATGGGGCCGGGTGCGTGCTCTGCTGGATGATCGTGGCCGTCAGGTTACGGATGCAGGGCCTTCCATGCCGGTTGAAGTGCTGGGTCTTTCTGGTGTGCCATCTGCTGGTGCTCCGTTCGTGGTGGTTGAAAACGAAAACCGCGCACGTGAGATTTCCGAGTTCCGTCAGCGTAAGCTGAAAGAACATCAGGTGGCTGGTCAGGTTGCTGCCCGTGGCACGCTGGATCAGATGCTGGCCCGTATTCAGGCCGGTGATCAGAAAGAAGTTTCTGTTCTGATCAAGGCAGACGTTCAGGGTTCTGCGGAAGCTATTCAGACAACCGTGCTCAAGCTGGCAAATGAAGAAGTGGGCGTTCGCGTTCTCAATGCTTCTGTTGGTCAGATCACGGAAAGTGATGTGCAGCTTGGTAAGGCATCGGATGCAGTGATTATTGCATTCAATGTGCGCGCCACAGCACAGGCGCGTCAGTTAGCGCAGCGCGAAGGTGTAGATATCCGCTACTATTCCATCATCTATCAGGTTGCTGATGATGTGGAACAGCTTGTGCGCGGTAAGCAGGCACCTAAGCATCGCGAAAAGTTCCTTGGCTATGCCGAAATCCGCCGTGTGTTCGAAATCAGCAAGGTGGGCAAAGTGGCTGGCTGTTACGTTACGGAAGGCGTTGTCAAACGCGGCTGTGGCGTGCGTCTGCTGCGTGATGGCGTAGTGGTTCATGAAGGTGACTTGAGCCAGCTCAAGCGCTTCAAGGACGATGTTAAGGAAGTCAGCAAGGGTTACGAATGTGGCCTTTCCTTTGCAGGCTACAATGATCTGCGCGAAGGCGATGTGGTGGAATGCTTTGAAAGTGAGCTGGTTCCAGCATGAGCCGTAAGAACGGATCAGGCAGTAAAGTAGCAGGGCCGGCGGGGTATCTCGCCGGTCTTGCTCCATCTGGCCCCTCCCAGCGTCAGTTGCGGGTGGGGGAAGAAGTGCGGCGTGTGCTGGCTGAAATTTTTGCACGCACCACGTTTCGTGATCCGGATCTGGCAGATGTTGACCTTACGGTTACAGAGGTTCGGCTTTCTCCAGATTTTCGTCACGCAACGGTTTTTATTACCCGTTTGGGTCGTAGCGATGTTGCGGAACTTCTGCCCGCTTTAAAACGAGTAGCTCCGTGGTTGAGAACACAGCTTGCGCATAAAATACGTGCGCGTACTGTGCCGGAACTGCATTTCCAGCCAGATACAGCGCTGGATACGGCCATGCACATGGATACACTGCTGCGTTCTCCAGAAGTGCAGCGTGATCTCAATGTGCCATCGGAAGATGAAGAGTCGGAAGACTAGGTATTCAGCTACATTTGCCCTGTTGCACAACGGGGCGAATGGCAAAGTTGCTTTGAATACGCACTACACCCGGCATGCGGGATAATTCCTCTTTGTGGATACGCTCATAATCCTGCATGTCTCGGGCTTCTACACGCAGTAGATAATCAGCATCACCTGTCATCAGATAACACTCCTTAACATCAGCACATTCTTTAATGCGGCTTTCAAAACGCCGCAGGCATTCCTCTGTCTGCTTTTCCAGCGTGATCTGCACAATAATGGTGGCAACTGCCGGGCTTTTCTGCCGAGCAATAATGGCGTGGTAGCCTTGTATGGTGCCCTGTTGTTCAAGCATGCGCACGCGGCGCAGACAGGCAGAAGGGGAAAGCCCCACTTTTGCAGCCAGCTCTGCATTGCTCAAGCGGCCATTGTGTTCAAGGTGCCGCAAAATGGCTTCGGTTACACGATCTGGCATAATCTGTCTTTTGTGGTCTGGTATTGAAATTTTATTCTAAAATACAGGAAAAATAATATGTTCTGCAACACACAGGCAGGATATCTTACAAAACACCTGTTAAAATTCTGAAACCGAAACAAATAAGGGTGGCGGTTGTGAATACTGTTTCGTCCTCAGCTAGAACAATGTGGCCTGCATCTCGCGCGGGGGCGGTTCTCACGGTTAATCTGTCCGCTATTGCTGAAAATTATCGCTACCTTGTAAGCCGGTTGGGCAAAACAGCTTGTGCTGCAGTGGTTAAGGCTGATGCCTATGGGCTTGGTGTTGCGCAAGTGGCCCCCGTTTTGGAAAATGCCGGTGCAAAGCATTTTTTTGTCGCACATGTAGATGAAGGGCTTGCCCTTAGGCCCTATTTATCTCCTCATACATCTATCACGGTGTTACATGGCCCTCGGCCAGAAGCTGCTGAAGTATGTGTACGCAACAATCTGCGGCCTGTTCTCAATAGTTTGGAACAAATTGCGGTTTTGCGAAATCTGGCTGCCAAGATGGGTAAACCCTTGGATGTCGCCATTCAGCTTGATACCGGTATGTCCCGTTTTGGGCTTTCAGAGGCTGATATTGATACGCTAGCAGCGTCTCCAGAACTTCTTACAGGTTTGTCTGTCAGTTTGGTTATGAGCCATCTGGCTTGTGCCGATACCCCTGAAAATCCAGCAAATACCATGCAGCGCGAACGGTTTGAGGCCTATGCGCATGTGCTCCCCAAAGCTGCTTTAAGCCTTTCTGCATCATCCGGTATTTTTCTGGGGCCGCAGTTTCATTTTGATCTTGTCCGCCCCGGTGCTGCTTTATATGGCGTGGCGCCACAGAATGAGGGTGATAACCCGCTTAAGCCTGTGGTTGGCCTGCAAGCGCATATTCTGCAAATTCGTCATTTATCTAGGGGAGACCGGGTAGGTTACGGGCTGACATGGCAAGCCGGTGGCCCGTGCCGTGTTGCCACTATTGCTACCGGTTATGCTGATGGTTTTGCCCGCGCCGGGGCTGCTGCAGGATGCGCTTGGTATAAGGGCTATCGGCTGCCAATTTTGGGCCGAATTTCTATGGATTCCATGACTGTTGATCTTTCTGCGGTGCCTGAAGGCCTGCTGGAGGAAGGTAGCATGGTGGAACTTCTGAACGAGTCTTACGGAGTAGATGCTGTAGCCAAAGCAGAAGGCACAATTGGTTACGAAGTACTGACATCTCTGGGGCGGCGCTATCATCGCGTTTACGCAGCGGCTGCCTGAACAGTTTACCCAACAGAAAGATAAGCAGAAATGAAAATTCTGGTTCTGGGAAGTGGTGTTGTAGGGGTTACATCTGCCTGGTATCTGGCGAAGGCCGGGCATGAAGTTACAGTGGTGGACCGCCAGCCGGAAGCTGGTATGGAAACCAGTTTTGCCAATGCGGGGCAGGTTTCTCCCGGTTATTCTGCGCCATGGGCTGGCCCGGGTGTGCCGCTTAAATCCATTAGCTGGCTGCTGATGAAGTATCGGCCATTTGTATTTTGGCCCATGCCAGACCCGCATTTGTGGAAATGGCTTTTTCAGATGCTGGAAAACTGCACGGCCGCTGCGTATGACCGCAACAAGGGCCGTATGGTGCGTTTGGCTGAATACAGCCGTGATGTCATGCAGGATTTACGTGCGACAACAGGCATCACGTATGATGACCGCCAGCAGGGCACGCTACAGGTTTTTAGAACCCAGAAGCAGCTTGATGCAACAGCCAAGGATATTGCTGTTCTTAAACAGTATAATGTCCCCTACGAACTTTTGGATGTAGATGGCTGCGTAGCGGCAGAGCCGGGTCTTGCAGCATCTCGCCAAAAGATTGTTGGTGGTTTGCGTTTGCCGGGTGATGAAACCGGAGATGCCTTTAAATTCACACAGCGTCTGGCCAGCATGGCGCAGGAAGCCGGTGTAAAGTTTCTGTATGATACGGTTGTGCGCCGTGTTCGGTCTGAAAGTGGGCGTGTAACGGGTGTAGAAACCTCTCGCGGCGTATTAACGGCAGATTCCTATGTGCTGTCATTGGGCAGTTTCTCTCCCGCACTGCTACGGCCTCTGGGGATTGATCTGCCAGTTTATCCCGTAAAAGGTTATTCGCTTACAGCATCTATTCAAAATGCAGATGCAGCGCCTGTTTCTACCATTATGGATGAAACCTTCAAAATTGGTATTACCCGTTTGGGGGATAGGGTGCGTATTGGGGGCACGGCAGAACTGGCTGGTTTTAGCCGCCGTTTGCGTAAACCCCGGCGTGAAACATTGGAACATTCTGTAACAGATCTGTTTCCCGGATGTTGCGATGTAGAGCAGGCACTTTTCTGGACAGGTTTGCGCCCGATGACTCCAGATGGCACACCGGTTATTGGACGCACAGGTTTGGACAATCTGTTCCTTAATACCGGGCATGGCACGCTTGGGTGGACTATGGCATGTGGTTCCGGCAAAGTGTTGGCAGATCTTATGTCCAACAAAAAGCCTGAGATTGATGCGGCAGATTTGAATATCTTCCGGTATCGTCAGTCATAATTCTATCATCTAAAATTATTTTCAGGTAAGGGCGGAAAGCGCTTTATGCGTTTTCCGCTTGTGCGCACCGCAAAAAATCTACCCTCAAAAGCATTGTTTTTGCATACGCTGTGTTTCATGCTCACGTTTGTGGGAACCTTACACAGTTGCTGGAATGTTTTCATGCGTCTTGCATACAGGCCGCTTAGCTGGGCGGTTGTGTAACGTAATGGTCGGGACGGTCTGGGGTAACAATCGGATTTTTGGCGGTTATGAAAACAAAGTGCGTGCCTGATGTGTGGAAAAACAAGAAGCCGGATCTTTCAGAAAAAAGAAAATCCTTTCTAAAAACAGGGGCTTTGCTTCTTGCCGGAAGCCTCTTTCTAGGTGTTGCCAGTGTTGGCGGGCAGGCTTATGCGCTTGCCCCTTCTGTGCAGGCACCACAGGCTTATACGCCCACGCCAGCTGATGTGGCGATGGTATCTGACCTGGAGCAACGAACATTCCAGTGGTTCTGGGATTCAGCAGATCCGGCTACGGGGCTTATTCCAGATCGTTATCCATCAGATCAGAAGCAGGATAGTGTTGCATCTGTAGGTTTTGGTCTGACTGCTTATGGTATTGGTGTTAAGCGCCATTATATTACGCGCCAGCAGGCTGTAGAGCGTACGCTTACAACGCTGCGCTATATGTGGAAATTGCCGCAAAATGAGAGTGCGGATAAAGCCTCTGGCTATCACGGGTTTTTCTATCACTTTCTGGATAACCGTACAGGTTTGCGCCTGAACCCAGATATTGAACTTTCCAGTATTGATACTGCATTATTAATGCAGGGTGTTCTGTTCTGTCGTAATTTTTATACGCAGGATACAGCGCAGGAAAAAGAAATTCGCCAGCTTTCAGACCAACTTTTTAATAGAGTGGACTGGAAATGGATGGAACGTCCAGACCATCGGCTGAGCATGGGATGGTCACCCGAGCATGGCTTTCTTCCCAATTATTGGGAAGGGTACAGCGAGGGTATGATGCTGTACATTCTTGCCTTGGGGGCTCCCGAACATGGGTTACAGCCTGTTTCCTGGCAAGCATGGTTGGCAACAAATGATAAGCGCTGGGGTGAGGAATACGGGCAAACATTCCTGAACTTTGCACCTTTGTTTGGGCATCAGTATTCCCACGCATGGATAGATTTCCGGGGGATTCAGGATAATTGGATCAGTGGCAAGGGTATTGATTATTTTGAAAACAGCCGACGTGCTGTGTATGCGCAACGTAATTATGCTGTGTCCAACCCCGGAAAATGGCAAGGTTACGATGCCAACACATGGGGCTTAACAGCCAGTGATGGCCCCGGTGATGTGACCAAAACAGAAAACGGGCAGACACGTCACTTCCTGTCTTACAGTGCCCGTGGTGTGGGGCGTGACTATACACAGGATGATGGCACCATTGCGCCAACGGCCGCTGGTGGTTCTGTGGCTTTTGCGCCGGAAATTGCCATTCCGGCATTGCGCACCATGAAAGAAAAATATGGAAACCATATTTACGGCAAATATGGTTTTGCAGATTCGTTTAATCCCAGCTTTCATGATGAGAAGCAGGATTACTGGGCCGATAATACTTACTTGGGTATCGACCAAGGCCCCATTTTGCTGATGGTGGAAAACTGGCGCAGCGGCCTTGTGTGGGACACAATGCGGCAAAGTACTGTTATTCGCCGTGGTTTGCTGCAGGCCGGTTTTCATGGTGGATGGTTGCAGCAGGTTGCGCAGCAGCCTTCATCCGTTGTGCGTCGTAAGGGCTGAAAGTAAAAAAGCCTCCCTCTTTTATAAGTTTCAAAGAGGGAGGCTTTTTTTTAACCTTGATAAGATGCAATTTCGATCAGATTTTCATCCGGATCATGGCAGTAAACGGATGTAATGGGGCCTAGCGCACCAAGGCGGGCCACAGGGCCTTCTACAATTGTTACGCCGCAGGTTTTAAGGTGTTCGCAAACATCTTCACTAGTAATGGCGGTTACAAAACATAAATCGTTTCCGCCGGGCAGGGCGTGTGTGGCTGTTTCCCACCCTTCGGCATTATAAGCACGCAGGTTCAGCTTCTGGCCTCCAAAACGCAGCGCAGTGCGATTGTTGCGGCCGTATTCTTCCCGGTCCATTCCCAGCACGCGCTGGAACCATGAAGCGGAAATTTCTACATCCCTTACAGTCAGCACCACATGGTCTAACCGATCTACTGTAAAACGCATGAAACCGCATCGCTCCCTTGCTGTTGGCCCCTTTGCAGCAAAGGGGCCAAGGCTGCTGTCTTACAGCTCAGCGTAGAAGTCGTTGCCCTTATCATCAATAACAATAAACGCAGGAAAATCTTCCACTTCAATTTTCCATACGGCTTCCATGCCCAGTTCAGGGTATTCCAGCACTTCCACCTTGCGGATGCAGTCCTTGGCAAGCCGTGCAGCTGGCCCACCAACAGAACCCAGATAGAAGCCACCATATTTCTGGCAGGCATCCTTCACGGCCTTGGAGCGGTTGCCCTTGGCCAGCATGACGTAAGAACCACCATTGGCTTGAAGTTCCGCCACGTAAGAATCCATACGGCCAGCCGTTGTGGGGCCAAAGGAGCCTGTAGGCATGCCAGCAGGGGTTTTGGCCGGCCCAGCGTAATAGACGGGGTGATCTTTCAGATACTGCGGCAGGCCTTCGCCTTTTTGCAGGCGTTCGCGGAATTTGGCATGGGCGATATCACGCGCAACCACCACAGTACCCGTAAGGGCCAGACGGGTTTTGACAGGGTATTTGGAAAGCTCTTTGCGGATTTCATCCATCGGCCGGTTCAGGTCGATCTTGATGGCTTCGCCTTCCAGATGTTCATCTGTGGTTTCTGGCAGGAAGCGGGCGGGATCATGCTCCAGCTGTTCCAGAAAGAAGCCTTCTGCTGTTACGCGTGCCTTGATCTGCCGATCTGCCGAGCAGGAAACACCAATACCAACCGGCAGAGATGCACCGTGCCGGGGCAAGCGGATAACGCGCACATCGTGGCAGAAATATTTGCCGCCAAACTGAGCGCCAATCCCCAGCTTGCGGGTAAGCTCCAGCACCTTCTGTTCCATCTCAACATCACGGAAGGCGTGGCCAGTCATATCCCCTTTGGTTGGCAGGGCATCATACCAGTGGGTAGATGCCAGCTTAACTGTTTTGAGTGTCTGTTCAGCAGACATGCCACCGATAACAATGGCCAGATGGTAAGGCGGGCAAGCGGACGTGCCGAGTGTCTTGATCTTGGTATCCAGCCAGTCCAGCAACTGCTGTTCAGATCCCAACAGGGCGCGTGTTTCCTGAAACAGGAAGGTTTTGTTGGCAGAGCCACCACCCTTGGCAACGAACATCAGGTCCATCTGCTCATCGTGCTCACCAGCTGGGCTGGCAAAAATATCGCACTGAACGGGCAGGTTGGTGCCGGTGTTCTTTTCATCAAACATGGTGAGTGGCGCCATTTGGGAATAGCGCAGATTGGTACGTGTATAGGTTTCGTACACACCTTTGGAGAAGGCAACTTCCTCGTTCCCTTCTACCCAGACACGCTGGCCTTTTTTGCCAAACACAATGGCGGTGCCGGTATCCTGGCACATGGGCAGCACGCCCCCTGCGGCAATGCAGGCATTTTTCAGCAGATCAAGCGCCACAAAGCGATCGTTATCCGAAGCTTCGGGGTCTTTCAGGATGGAGGCAAGCTGCGCCAGATGTGCGGGGCGCAGAAAATGCGCCACTTCATGAAAAGCCTGCGCAGTGAGTTCCGTAAGGGATTCGGGTGTAACGTGCAGAACAGTTTTGCCACCGCACTGTGATGTGCTTACACCTGCAAGATCCAGCTTGCGGTAGGTGGTTTTATCCTCCCCCATCGGGAACAGGGGAGAATAGGCAAATTCCGGCACCGGGGGGCGAGGGGGCTGGCTGGTCATTTCTTCGTGTCTTCTCCGTCAACCTGGCCCCGTTTGCGCCGGGGCTTCAGGCGGGTGATGGTCCTTTCTTACGGAAAGCGTCAAGACTCACGACCTGTGAGGACGAGTCGCTTTCCTCCGGCCCGTCCTGTTCGGGCTGGCCGGTGGTGGGTTCTTCCGGCGCGGGTTCCTCTGTTGGCTCCACGGCAGCAAAATGCAGGCTGAACCTTATGGCAGGATCAGCAAACCCAGTAATAGCCTGCACAGGAATAACCAGTATGGAGCCAACACCCCCAAAGGAAAGACCGACAGAAACAGTTTTTGCTTCCCGGTCCACCTTCAGATCCCAGAACTGGTGCTGGAGCACGATGGTCATTTCATGCGGATACTGGGCGCGAAGTCTGGCAGGAATATCCACGCCGGGAAAATCCGTAAGGAAAGTCAGATAGAAATGGTGCTCTCCTGCAAGCCCTTCGCGGCTCACATGTTCGAGCGCATTCAACATCACACTGCGGGAGGCTTCATTCAGCCAGCGTTCATACGGCAGCAGGCTGGGAGCCGGAAAAAGGGAGTCGTCCTGTGTGGGGTCGTGGTCATCAGCCATATTATTTGCTCCTTGCCGCCACCGGGGTTGCCCCGGCTTTTTGATCGAATATTTATATAACGCAGGGATGCGCGAAAGATCACGCCAGTGCAAGCACGCCGGACATGTTTGTTGCAACACCAGCCATGCAGGCCAAAGTATAGCGTTTAAAACGGAGCTGAATTTGGAAAATTGAGGTGGGAGGGCTTCTGTTGCCCGGTGCCCTCCCGAACCGCGCTTATCGCTTATGCAGCAACAGCGAGCACCTCAGAGTTATCATTGGCACTTGTAAAAATAGCCCGATAACGGTGGTACAATACCGGGCAAAAAGAATATCTTTACTGCGCGTGTCGAGCCTATTTCGTCCCCATCTGTCCAAACCCTTGAGAGGCCGGATGAGTGGTGGAGACGCCGGGTACCGCCCCCGGGTCCACTACGCCTATTCCATATTCCGTTTATTGCCATAGTCAGAAGCGAACTTCTAACACCCCAAACATAGGCGGGAGTGTAAGGCTGCGCAAGGTGTTTGCAGTAAGAAAATTACAGGGTGCAACAGTAGCATCCATAGTGCTGTATGGAGTATGGAGGTCTGAATTCAGACCACGGTTAGGAATAAGGCGGCATGGCACTCACGGAAGAACAGCGGGCGGAAATAGCAGCTCACGGGCAGGAAACCTTTGCCACGCGCAGGCCTACCGTGCCAGCGCTGGAAGCCATGCTGTATGAACCGCAGGAAGTGCTGGATCATGGGTTCCTGCGTGTTATTGACTACATGGGGGATGATGCCGCCATTGTGCAGGCAGCGCGTGTTTCATACGGTCGGGGCACTCGCAAGGTTTCAGAAGATGCGGGGCTGATCCGGTATCTGATGCGCCATCGCCATTCTTCACCGTTTGAAATGTGCGAGATGAAATTTCACGTCAAACTGCCCATTTTTGTGGCACGGCAGTGGATTCGGCATCGCATGGCCAGTGTAAATGAATATTCTGCACGTTATTCCATTCTAGACAGTGAATTTTACCTGCCAGCACCAGAACATATGGCCGCACAGAGTGAAGTGAACCGTCAGGGACGAGGACAGATTCTGGCTCCTCAGCAGGCAGCTGAAGTTCTCGATATCCTGCGTGATGATGCCATGCGGACGTATCGTGATTACGAAAAAATGCTGGATGCAGAAAACGGGTACGGTCTGGCCCGTGAACTGGGCCGTATTAACCTGACCCTGAACACCTACACCCAGTGGTACTGGAAGATAGATCTCCATAACCTCATGCATTTTCTGGCCCTGCGGATTGACCCGCATGCGCAGTATGAAATTCGTGTTTATGCAGAAATTATGCTGAAGATTCTGCATGCGTGGGTGCCGGTAACAGCCAGTGCTTTTGAAGAATATCGCCGTGGAGCAGTCACATTCTCTGCAACCATGATGCAGGTTCTGCGTCGTATGTTGGCCGGAGAGAATGTGGAGCAGAAAGGTTCTGGCCTCAGCCGCCGTGAATGGGACGAAATGATGGCCAGTTTAAAAGGCTGATTGCCAGAGTGTTACCCTAACCATGACAAGCAAGTTGGACGATAAAAACGCCTCAAAGAAGGAAGCCCCCTTCTTTGAGCAGATTAAGAAGGAAGGCTTGCGCGGTAAAAAGTTACGGCAACCTTTTAGCACGGCACATCTGCCGCCGTTGTGGCCTTTCGTGGTTATTGCTGTTGTGCTGGTGGTTGTATGGGGTGTTCTGTTTATGAATGCCCCAGCTACCAAAGATAAGTGGCATTTTGAGTTTTGTGATCAGGCGCAGGGTGGAATGAAAAATATTTGCCCTAAGCTGGGTCCGTAAGAATGGCATGTTATAGATGCCTCGTAATTTCTAAAATTTAATGGAGTATAGAATGACAAATTTTATGCGACGTATCTCTATAGTGTTTTCCGGTATGGCTCTGCTCGGGCTGGCATATCCTGTTCATGCAGACACATTGCGGGAAAAACAGACAGAAGCTTGCAAAGGGGATGCTCTGCGCCTTTGTGCGCTGGCTATTCCCAATGAAAAGAAAATCACACAATGTATGGAGCGTAAGCAGGATAAGCTGAGCCCCAAATGTCGTGCTTTTTTCAAAAAAGGTTCAAAAACACCTCCGGCACATAAGCCAAAATCCAAATAATTACTTGTTCAGTTTGTAAGAAAACCGGCCGCCCGTTGCATGAAGGGGAACGGCCGGTTTTTCTTTTAAAACTGTTTACTTTTGCAGTTGTGGCCGCAGCATTTCTGCAACTGTATGTGCGATGTGGCGCCATGCTTTGGCACCTTCACCATCCGGGTTTTCAATAATACCGGGCACGCCTTTGTCCCCACTGGCGCGAATATCCGCCAATAGTGGAACTTCGCCTAAAAAAGGCACACCCATGGCTTCGGCTTCTTTCTTGGCGCCCCCATGGCCAAACAGTTCTGTATTGTGTCCGCAATTCGGGCAGCAGAAATAGGACATGTTTTCAATCAGGCCCAATACGGGCACATTTACTTTTTCAAACATTGTCACGCCGCGGCGCGCATCGATCAGTGCGATATCCTGCGGGGTAGAAACAATAACAGCGCCGGTTAAAGGCACTTTTTGTGTAAGAGAAAGCTGCGCATCGCCGGTGCCGGGTGGTAGATCCACCACCATTACGTCCAGATCTCCCCAGGTTACATCTGTCAGCAGCTGATTGATGGCGCCCATCACCATGGGGCCGCGCCAGATCATGGCGGCCTTTTCATCAACGAGCATGCCAAGGGAAACAGCTTTAATTCCCCATGCTTCAACAGGCTGCAGTTTGCCTTCTATAACCTCGGGCTTGCCCGTTGCGCCCAACATGCGGTGCAGGGAAGGGCCATGAATATCTGCATCCAGAAGGCCAACTTTCAGGCCCTCCAAACCAAGCCCAACGGCCAGATTGGTTGCAGTGGTGGATTTGCCCACGCCCCCTTTGCCCGAGGCCACGGCAATAATGGTTTTTACACCGGGAAGAATAGGGGCATTGCCATCAGCCGGTGCCACACCCCCTAAAGGACGATGCCCACCAGATGCTGCTTTGGGTTTTGCTGCGGCTCCGGCAGGGCGATGTGCGGTAAGAATAATACTGGCACTTTGCACACCCGGAAGGGTTTCTAGCTGACGGGCAGCGCCATCGCATAAAGCAGAAATGGTTTGGGCATGTTCCCGCGCGACAGCAAAAGCGACAGAAAGTTTGCCTTCCGTAAGTGAACAGCCTTCCAGATGCCCATAAGCCAGCAGGTTTTTGCCCGTTTGTGGGTCTTTTACATTTTCCAGAACACGTGTGATGTCCTGAGAGGAAACGGAGGGAGGCTGGGCCACAATTTTGCTCCTGTTAAAGGTGATGAGGTCTGTTGTGTTGGCAACAGCAAGTATGGCTTGCCGTCAAGGGGAAGGCCTGCGCGGGATGTTGTGCAGGTTCAGTATGTTTCCTGCGTGTGACAGATTTTTTCTGGCACAGAACAGACGAGGCCGGTAGATGACGCACATGGTAAATGCAGTGGCGGATGGCCGGGTGGATAAAATGACCTCACAGGCTGAAAAAACTTCAGGATCTGGTGTTGTCTCTGCACCGCCTTCCAAGTTGACTGTTGGCCGAGGGCGAGATCATCGGATTGATGCCATGCGTGGTGTGGCGTTGCTGATGATGTTTATAGACCACATCCCTCAAAACCTGCTCAACCGTTTTACCATGCGCAATGTCGGGTTTGCAGATGCGGCAGAAGTGTTTGTGCTGCTTGCGGGCTATGCATCATGGTTGGCATATGGGCGTGGCTTTAAAAAATATGGTGTGCCCACAATTCTCAAGCGGATTTTCCGCCGGTGTGTGCAGCTTTACATTGGCCAAACCATTATGGTGGCAGCTTACGTCTTTACCGTACGGGCATGGCGCCATTTTACGCCGGTTTCAGTCGATTATCTGGAGCCAGAACTAGCACATGGCATGGGCTGGGTCTGGCGTGTGATGATGTTTGATGCCTTGCCCAGCAACCTCAATATCCTGCCTCTTTATATCGTTCTGCTGGGTGGGTTCCCGCTTTTTTATGTGTTGATGCGTGTGCACCGCTCACTTGCGCTCGTGCTGTCTGGTGCTGTGTGGCTGTTTGTCAATTTTGATCCGGAAATAAACTTTCCCAACTGGCTGGACCCCGATGGATGGTATTTTAATCCGTTTGCATGGCAGTTTCTGTTTGCGCTGGGGCTGACTGCTTCTGCCGAAACAGAACGGCGCGGGGGGGATCTGCCACGTAAGCGGTTACTTGTGATCGCCAGTATTTTGTATCTGGTGTTTTCTGCCATTCAGGCGTTCCCATGGACATTGTGGGGGCTGCCAGATTTCCGCCCGTTTGGAGATTCCATAGCGCCTGCCAAAACATGGCTTTCTCCGTTTCGTCTGCTGGATGTTGTGGCCATTTTTTATCTGGTTCAATCTTCAGATAAAGCGCGGCAGTGGGCAGCAGAAAGCAAGCTGGGGCAAATTCTGGCGCGGGTTGGCCGTCATTCGTTGGAAATCTTTGTGGTTGGCACGGTGCTGGACCTATACGCGCGGCTCATTTTCAGCACGTTTGGTGAAGGCTGGGGCTTGCAGGTAGCGGTTAACATTGTGGGGCTGGCAGTTCTGTTCTGGCTGGCAGCTTGGCTGGATGCCCGCCGCACACGCCAGCGTGCTGCGTTGGCGGCCAGTAAGTAACGCAGTGTTGTCCGTATTACGTAAGGAAACACCATGTCTTTCACGAAACTTTCTTCTCTGCCGCATATGGCCCGGCTTTTGCGGCATAAAAAGCCTGTAAAAATTACGTTGTTTGGGTCTTCCTCTACAGAAGGCGTGGGCGCTTCATCAATTGCAGCCAGTTACGCAGGTGTTTTTGAACAAACATTGCGTGCTGCCGTGCCGGATAAGCTGGAAGTCATCAATCGCGGTATTGGTGGGCAAGGGGCCGTGCAAATGCATGCCCGCTTGGCGCAAGTTCTGGCAGATAAGGCCGATCTTGTAATCTGGCAGGGCGGTGTAAATGACCCGCTAACAGGCGTAAATCTGGCAGACTTTGAGCAGCTAACGCGAGATGATCTGCAAGCGCTGCGCGAAAACGGAGCAGACATTGCGCTTATGGATTTGCAATGGTGCCGTTTGCTGGATGAATGCCCCGTGGCCCCGGCTTTTCAGGCATCTGTGCATGCACTGGGGCGGGAACTGGAAATGCCTGTGTTCCCACGTTTTGATCTGATGAAACAGTGGAGCAAAACATACGGTTTGGGGCGGGAAGATCTTTCGCCCGATGGCATCCATATGGGTGATATTGGCTACCGATTGTTGGGTGAGGCCGTAGCGAAGTGGGTACTGGAACTGGCGGAGGGGTAACGGCTTTAAAACCGGGCTGATAGAAGCGGAACAACAAGCCGCCTGTGCAAAGCGGGCTGACCTTTCAGCATGTTCATGCCATAAACTCAGAATACATTTTCCTGCCGCTGTCTGACAGAAAGACTGTTTCTTCCATGCATATATCTGTCCGTTTTGCCCGTGTTTTTTCTCTGTCTGGCCTTTTGTTGGCAGGTGCAAGTTTTGTGCATCCTGCACAGGCAGATCAGGCTGCTACGGCTGCGCCGCCTGTAGTGGTTGCGCAGCGCGTGCCAGAAAGCTTTGCAGATCTGGCCGCAAAACTTCTGCCTGCTGTGGTGAATGTATCTACCACCCAGACTGTGCGGGCAGATTCGGACGATGATGAAGAAGATGACCAACTGCCACAGATGCCCAATTTTCCGCAGGGCTCTCCGTTCGAGAAATTCTTTCATGATTTCATGAACAGGCAGACAGAACCGGATGCACCGCCACGGCGGATGCAGGCATTGGGTTCTGGCTTTATTATTGATCCTACCGGTTACATTGTGACCAATAACCACGTTATCCGTAAGGCAGACCGTATTACAGTCACCTTGCAGGATAACACGGTGCTGACAGCCAAAGCTGTGGGCCATGATGACAGAACAGACCTTGCTCTGCTGAAGGTGGAAAGCAAAAAGCCTCTGCCTTTTGTGCAATTCGGTAATAGTGACAGCCACCGGGTAGGGGATTGGGTGCTGGCCATTGGCAACCCGTTTGGTCTGTCTGGCACTGTTACGGCAGGTATTATTTCCTCACGCGGGCGCAATATTGACCAAGGCCCGTATGATGATTTTATCCAGACGGATGCGCCCATCAACAAGGGCAATTCCGGTGGCCCGCTGTTTGATATGAATGGGCAGGTTATTGGCGTAAATACAGCCATTTATTCGCCCTCCGGTGGGTCTGTTGGTATCGGGTTTGCCATTCCTTCCAACGAGGCCCGCAATGTGGTCGAACAGCTGCGTAAAACCGGCAAGGTGTCACGCGGGTGGCTGGGTGTCAGAATCCAGAATGTCACGCAGGATATCGCCGATGGTTTGGGCCTTACGCCAGCACGTGGCGCTCTAGTGGCTGGGGTGGAAAAAAATGGCCCAGCAGCCAAAGCAGGATTGCAGACAGGGGACGTGATTCAGGCGCTTAATGCGCAACCGATTGAAGGCAAGGCGTTGCCACGCCTTTCTGCCCAACTGCCGGTGGGAAGTGTGGCGCATCTTGGCGTATGGCGGCATGGCAAAACTTTGGATCTGCCTGTCACTATTGCGGCCTTGCCTGAACCTGCGGATGAAACACCTCAGAAACCAACGGCTCCATCTAAAACCAAGGAAACTGTCAGTTTTGCAGATTTTGGTTTTTCTGTTGGCATCATTGATACGGCAGCCCGGCAGAAATACGGCCTGTCTGCCAATCAGAAAGGGGTGCTGGTCACATCCGTGCAGGAAGATGGCCTTGCCGCAGACCGAGGGCTAAAGCCCGGAGATGTGATTACCGAAGTGCAACAGGCTGAGGTGAACACACCAGCAGATCTGAAAAAGCGGATTGAAGCCGCCAAGAAGGACAAAAAGCGGTCCGTACTGCTTCTTGTGCATGATTCGGACGGTTTGCGCTGGATTCCGTTTTCCTTAACGGGTGAAGATACGTCTCAATAAATGGTTCCATTTTCTATTCAGGCGCCATGGCTGAACAACGCCGTGGCGCGGCAGACCGTACGGCTACTGAGTGCCGTTGGCCTTTCTGGTTTTATGGTGTGGCTGACCAATCTGCAGGAGCCGGGCTGGGCCATTATTACATCCGTTATTGTCACGCAGAACAGTATCACGGATACCATTTCTAAAGGACGAGATCAGATTGTTGGCACCCTTATTGGGGCGGCTGTCAGCATTGTACCCATTACACTGATGATGTTTTTGCATTGGCCTTTGTGGGAGGCCTTTGCCATTGCTTTTATACCACTTGCTGTATTGGTAAGCTGGAAGCCCGCCGCGCGCATGGGTGTGGTGACACTCATGATTGCGACGTTGTTCCCCACAGAGGGAGATCCCTATCTTCGCCCCATCGAGCGTGTGCTGGCTATTCTGATCGGGGTGGGGGTTTCCACGTTGGTAACGTACGTTGTGCTGCATGAGCAGGCACGGCGAGACGCTTTTCGCAACGCAGCGGAAACAGTGACGCAAATTGTGGCCATGTTGCAGAAAGCCCGTTCTGGAGACACAGATTGGGTGACCATTCAGGATATGAATGATGATTGCGCGGCTTCTTTGCGCAAGGTGCAGGCCGCGTTGGAAGAAGCGCGGCGTGAACACTGGAAGCCGTTAGAGCAACGAGACCCCATGTTGGCGCAACTTCCCAAGGAAGTGCGGCAATTGCAGATGGACGCATTGGTGGTGGCTCGTGCCATGCTGCGTTTTCCACACTCTGGCGCCACTATTCCTGCACAACAGGTGGCCACCATTAGTGCTGGTCTTTTGCGTGGGTTTCAGTGGGTTATTCAGCGTTGTAATGATGAAGCCACTGCCCGTTCAGGGGATGACAGCCGCGTGGCCGCAGAAGTTATTTCTGCCCTTCCGACTGAAGATGAAACGGCAGACCCTATTATACGTTTTGTTGTGGGAATCCTGCTGACAGATCTGAAACATATTATCAGTTTTCTGGGCGAGGATGATGCAGATCGGCCTTGATCTTCAGGTAGGTCAATCTGTCTGAAACGCTATAAACCTGTCTGGCGGCCGGAGTGCTTGAGGCATGATGAAGCCCCATTGTGGCTGACAGCGGAGGAATGGGCAGGCAATGGTGAGTGATCTCAACACGGTTGTGCGTGTGCATCAGACAGGCTCCCCCGAGGTATTGCGTGTTGAAACGTTACCTGTGCCAGAACCTCAAAAAGGAGAGGTTCTGCTGCGGCAGGAGGCCATAGGTGTTAATTTTATAGATACTTATTTCCGTTCCGGCCTCTATCCATTTCCGACTTTGCCAGCAATCCCCGGAAATGAGGGGGCAGGCATTGTGGAAAAACTGGGTGAAGGCGTACAGCATCTTCAGCCTGGAATGCGGGTTGCCTACGCTGGAGTTTTGGGGGCCTATGCCCGTTATCGCACCATTGCAGCAGACAAGCTTGTGGTGCTGCCAGATACTATTCCGTTTGATATTGCAGCAGCAGTGACCTTACGTGGCCTGACAGCCCATATGTTGTTGCGCCAAGTTTACCATGTGCGTGCAGGGCAGGATATTTTGGTTTATGCCCCAGCCGGAGGGGTAGGGCAGCTTGTCTGCCAGTGGGCGCGCCGCTTGGGGGCCCGTGTGATAGGCGTAACATCTACAGAGGAAAAAGCGATCATTGCCAAAGCGTGTGGCGCTTCAGACGTTGTTATTGGAACATCAGATTTACCTACCCGGATAAGAGAGCTGACTGACGGGAAAATGGTGCCTGTGGTATATGACAGCATTGGGCGCGATACCTTTGAAACCAGCCTGAACTGCCTTGCCCCACGTGGGCTTATGGTCAGTTATGGAAATGCATCCGGGCCGGTGACGGGGATATCTGTGGGCACCTTGAGTGCGCATGGCAGCTTGTATCTGACACGCCCTTCTCTGACGACATATATTGCTGACCGTAAGGAGTTGGAAGCAAGCGCGCAGGAACTGTTTGCGATGCTAGCGCAGGGTGTGTTGAAGCCAGAAATTGGCCAGCGCTTTGCACTTAAAGAAGCAATGCAGGCCCATAGGGCGTTGGAATCGCGCAGCACAACGGGCAGTACGATTCTGACAGTCTAGGTTTTTGCGCAGCTGTCATGAACATGCGCCAACACGCATTTCAATGGCATGACGTGCAGGCGCGTATAGGGTAGGATAACTTATCTGCCTGATTGTAATGGGCGGAATAGATCAAGGATAACAGAACATGTCCAAGTGTGCGGTTAAGTGCCCGAAATCTCCGTGTGTGCGTGGTCTTCTGGTTGCCGGACTGATTGCAACAGTGGTGTATTTCCTGCGTAAGAAGAAGTCCTGCGCATAAAATTTGCTTCTTGCAGATTTCATGCAGCAAAGCCCGTCTGGTCTGCCAGACGGGCTTTCTGTTTTCTGCTCGCGCCGTTGTCAGACCCCATAACATGGCGTCATGGCTTGTGTTATGGTGAAACCATTGTATCACGGGCATTAAAATAACCCAGTGTCTGGCGCATGGCTGCATCAGACTGATGTTGGAAAGGATTAAGAGCGTTGCATCCTCTCGTTTCCCGTATGTCTTCTTTGGTCACAGGTTCAGTGGCCGTGTGCACGCTCGCTGTAGCTGGCTTGGCTGCTGCTCCTTCCGCAGCTCATGCTCAGGCTTCCGTGCTTCTGAAAAACCAGACCGCAACCGCTGTGGTTGAAACAGTGGACCGTGATGCGCGTGAAGTGCTGCTGCGCGAAGGCAATGGGCATCTGATTACCGTTGAATACGGTAGCGCTGTGCGTGATCTGCCGCATCTGCATGAAGGTGATCACCTCAAGATTCGGTTTGTGGAAACGCTGGGCGCACAGATGGCTCCACCAGATAGCCCGCTGCCCGAATCCACACTCACAACAGCACGCGGTTATGCGCATGGCCATCCACGCGGCGTGATTGCAGCTTTCAACCGTGAACGTGGCACCATCAAGGCAATCGACCTGAAAACGCACACGGCTTCCTTTGTGACGGACGATGGCGCGCTGCATGTTGCTGTTCTGCGCACGCAGGCCATGCAGGATTTTCTGGCGACCCTGAAAATTGGCGATGTGGTGGATATTACGCGTGCGGAATCCATCTCCTACGTTATCACCAATGAAAACGTGCCGCAGCCGCCAACCAATGGTCAGCAGCTTGCTGTTCCGGCTGGTGATAGCGTAGCCGCTACGCCTGCTCCGGCAACACAGGCTGCCCCTCCGGCGGCTCCGCTTGAAGCGCCTCCTGTCGCTGGTCAGTAAGTTTCATTGTGTTCGGGATATCATCTATGTTGCGGTGATATCCGGCTTGTTTGAAACATCATAAAAAACCCCGGTGGATTATTTTCCACCGGGGTTTTTTGTAACTTATACGCTCAAAAACTGCGTTTTAACGAGGTGTGCGCCGTGTAAGCTGGCTGACATCCCTTACAGCGCCACGGGCAGCACTGGTGGTGAGGGCTGCATAGGCTTTCAGTGCGTTGGAAACCACGCGGTCACGCTTGGGCTGCCATGCCTGATCACCCTGATCATCCATGCGGGCGCGGCGGTCAGATAGCTCACTTTCTGGCACAGCTACAGCCAGTTTGCGGTTCGGGATATCAATTTCAATAATATCACCTTCCTCAACCAAGCCAATCACGCCACCTTCGGCAGCTTCAGGGGAGATATGGCCAATAGAAAGGCCAGAACTACCGCCTGAAAAACGTCCATCCGTAATCAGAGCGCATTTTTCAGCCAGCCCTTTGGATTTCAGATAGCTGGTGGGGTAAAGCATTTCCTGCATGCCGGGGCCGCCTTTGGGGCCTTCATAGCGGATCAGTACTACATCACCGGGTTTGATTTTGTCGCCCAGAATGGCGGAAACAGCGGCATCCTGGCTTTCAAAAATACGGGCCGGGCCAGAAAATGTTTCCAACCCTGCGGCAACGCCTGCTGTTTTAACAATGGCGCCATCTTCAGCCAGATTGCCGTACAGAACAGCCAGACCGCCATCCTGATTATAGGCGTGTGCCCCGTTACGGATGACACCGTTTTCCGTATCCATATCCAGTTCATGATACTGGCTGGACTGAGAGAACGCTTCCGTAGTGCGCACACCGCCCGGAGAAGCACGGAAGAAGTCTCGCGCTATGGTGTTGGTTTCAGCACCCGGAGCACGAATGTCCCATTTTTTCAGGGCTTCGGGCAGGTTGGCAGAATGCACCATAGGCACATCGCGGTGTAGCAGGCCAAGCCGATCCAACTCACCCATAATGGCCGGAATGCCACCCGCACGGTGCACGTCTTCCATATGCACATCCGGGCGGGAAGGGGAAACCTTGCACAGATGCGGCACCTTGCGGGAAAGGCGATCAATGTCCTTCATGGTAAAGGGCACATCGCCTTCATGCGCAGAAGCCAGAAGATGCAGCACAGTGTTGGTGGAACCACCCATGGCGATATCAACAGACATCGCATTTTCAAACGCATCCATGGTGGCAATGCTGCGTGGCAGCACAGAGGCATCTTCCTGCTCATAATAACGGCGGGCCATATCCACAATGCGCTGCCCGGCTTCTACAAACAGGCCGCGGCGTGCGGAATGTGTGGCTACAAGGCTGCCATTGCCGGGCAGGGAAAGACCCAGAGCTTCTGTCAGGCAGTTCATGGAATTGGCGGTGAACATGCCGGAGCAGGAACCGCAGGTAGGGCAAGCCGAACGTTCAATAGCGAGCGAATCGGCATCGCTTACATTCGGGTTGGCTGCAGAAACCATGGACGTGACAAGGTCTGCCCGCTGTTCAATATCCGCCAGTGTTACGCGTCCGGCTTCCATTGGGCCGCCGGAAACAAAAATGGTGGGGATATTCAGCCGCATGGCGGCCATAAGCATGCCCGGCGTAATTTTATCGCAGTTGCTGATGCAAACCAGTGCATCCGCACAATGTGCGTTCACCATATATTCTACGGCATCGGCAATCAGCTCGCGCGAGGGCAGGCTGTACAACATGCCGCCATGGCCCATGGCAATGCCATCATCCACTGCAATGGTGTTGAATTCACGGCCAATTCCGCCAGCTTCGGCAATGGATTGGCACACAAGCTGGCCCATATCCTTAAGATGCACATGGCCGGGCACAAACTGGGTAAAGGAGTTGGCAACCGCAATAATGGGTTTGCCAAAATCGGAGTCTTTCATCCCGGTGGCGCGCCACAGGCTGCGAGCGCCTGCCATGTTGCGCCCGTGTGTAGTGGTGCGGGATCTGTAACCGGCCATGGTGGGGTCTTCTCTCTGGTTTCTGTCTGCTGTGTGGTTCCGGAGCAATCTGGCGTCCGCCAGATATATGGGGGCTGCACATTAGACTACAAAGAAACTTCTGTCAGGCCGGGATTACGGCCTAAGGGCGGATAGTGGTTTTTCCTGCTACAGTTTTGTGACAAATCTGCTTTTCTCCAGCTTTCTTGCGGGGATTATGTTGCAGGAGACGGAGGCGTTCAGTATTCCTCCTCGCATCCGGCGGACGTTCGGAACGGAGAGCAGATGGAAATTTCCGCAAGGCAGCCCCTGCCCGCAACAAAAAAGAACCACCCAGCCGGAGGTGTTCGCACAGCAGATCCTTTCTTTAGGATGCTGGTGATGGCAACCGGTATTGGTGTTCTGGTGGTGCTGGGGGCCATTATTGGTGTGATGGCAGTAGGGGGCTGGAAAGCCTTTGCTGTTTTTGGCCCTGAATTCCTTATATCTGCGGTGTGGAACCCTGTTACCCAGCATTTTGGGGCAGCGGCACCCGTTTTTGGCACTATTGTTAGTAGTGCGATGGCGCTTGTTGTGGCCGTGCCATTGGCTTTTGGTACTGCATTCTGGCTTGCAGCACTTGCCCCTCCGGCAGCCGCAGCTTTTATTGGCATGGCTGTGCAGCTTCTGGCTGCTGTGCCTTCCATTATTTTCGGGATGTGGGGCTTTTTTGTGGTGGTGCCGTTGGTGGCCCACTATGTGCAGCCTACGGCCCGGCATCTGTTCGGGCACGTGCCTGGGCTTTCTGCGCTTGTAGCTGGTGCACCATTTGGCACGGGCTTGTTCACCGCCAGCCTTATTCTGGCAATCATGATTACGCCTTCCATTACCGCCGTGATGCGGGACGTGTTTGTTTCCATGCCAACGGTATTGCGTGAAAGTGCCTACGGATTGGGCGCTACGCGGTGGGAGGTTATGCGCAACGTGGTGTTGCCGTGGTCTCGGCAAGGTGTGATTGGCGCGGTTGTTCTAGGCATGGGCCGCGCCATGGGTGAAACAATGGCTGTGACCTTTGTTATTGGTGATAGCAACCATATCGGTTGGTCACTTTTCGCCCCGGCTAACACCATTGCTTCTCTTATCGCTCTGGAATTCCCTGAAAGCGCGGCAGGTAGCTTGAAGTTGGCGTCTCTCATGGCGCTGGGGGCTATCCTGATGGCAATTTCATTCCTGACACTCTGGTTCTCTCGCTGGCTTCTGGCCCGTGGGCAAAAAGCTGCGGGAGGTTAAGAATGGCTACGTCACGTTCTCTCCTTCGGTCTGATCGTTCTGCTTCGCTTCTGTTGCGCAGAAAAATCACCGACAGAATGGCAACCGGTCTGAGCTGGCTGGCCATGCTGATTGTTGTGTGTGTTTTGGGGTCCATTTTGTGGACACTGATTAAAAACGGGTTGGCTGGGCTGAGCATTAACCTGTTTACGCATTCCATGGCGGCACCGGGCCAGAATGGTGGGCTGGCAAACGCCATTATGGGCAGCCTTCTGCAAACCGGGCTGGCCATTTTGCTGGGCACACCAGCCGGGCTGCTGACAGGTATTTATCTGGCAGAATACGGAGCAAACAGCGTGCTGGCGCGCACGGTACGCTTTGTTTCTGACATGCTGCTTTCTGCCCCATCCATTCTGATCGGTCTGTTTATCTATATGGTGCTGGTGGCGCCGCTGGGGCATTTTTCTGGTTATGCGGGGTCTTTGGCTCTTGCCATTCTGGCTATGCCGATTGTGGTGCGCACAACAGAGGACATGCTTTATCTGGTGCCCGTTGCCATGCGTGAGGCCGGTATTGCGTTGGGTGCCCCCAAATGGCGGGTCATTCTGTTTATCTGCCTACGTGCAGCGCGCGGTGGCATTCTTACTGGTGTGCTGCTGGCCGTGGCACGTGTGGCGGGTGAAACAGCACCGCTGCTGTTTACATCACTGGGGAACTCCGAGTGGTCTGTTGATATGAACAGGCCTATGGCCAGCTTGCCCGTAGCTATCTACCAGTATGCAGGTTCCGCTTATCAGGATTGGATGCAGCAGGCCTGGACAGGTGCGCTGCTGGTTACACTTGGTGTATTGGTCATTAATATTGTGGTGCGGGTAGGAACCCGTGGAGGACGGACATGAGCGTAGAGGTCCAAACGGAAACCGTTGCCGCAGAGCAGACAGTGACTGTTGCTGAGACAGAAAAAGATGCCCGCCCGATTGCCTTGCAGGTGCGGGATCTGAATTTCTATTACGGCAAGTCACACGCGCTGCACGATATTTCTCTTAATTTCCCCGAACGCAGCGTAACGGGCATGATAGGTCCATCAGGGTGTGGTAAATCTACCCTGCTGCGTGTGTTAAACCGGATGTATGACCTGTATCCGGGCCAGAAGGCCACGGGCGAAGTCATATTTGATGGCCAGAATATTCTGGCCGCCGGGGTGGACTTGAACGTTCTGCGTTCTCGCATTGGTATGGTGTTTCAGAAACCCACGCCATTCCCGATGTCCATTTACGATAATATTGCTTTTGGTATTCGGCTGCATGAGCGTGTTTCTCGTTCAGAAATGGATGGACGGGTAGAAGACGCCCTGCGGCGCGTGGCTTTGTGGTCTGAGGTGCAGGACAGGCTCAGCAGTTCTGCTACGGCCATGTCTGGCGGCCAACAGCAGCGTTTGTGCATTGCGCGCACAATTGCTGTACGGCCTGAAGTTATTCTGCTGGATGAACCTACAAGTGCGTTGGATCCAGTTTCCACAGCCCGTATTGAAGAACTTTTGGATGAACTGAAAACGGAGTTCACCATTGCTATTGTAACGCACAACATGCAGCAGGCTGCGCGGTGTGCGGATCAGGTGGCGTTTTTCTATATGGGCAAGCTGATTGAAGTGGACAGCACGGCACGTATGTTCACAACCCCGCGTGAGCAGCAGACGCAGGATTATATTACCGGCCGCTTTGGGTAAGCAGAAAGGAACACGTTATGGGAAACGAACCCGCACATACCGTTACCCGATACGATCAGGAGCTTGATCGGCTGCGTGGAATTGTTGCCCGCATGGGTGGTTTGGTGGAACGCCAGACAGCGCAGGCCATTGCCGCAGTGGTCGATCAGGACGAAGAAGCCGCGATTGAACCACCTGAACTGGATACAGAGGTGGATGCGCTGGAGCGTGAGGCAGAAATGCTGGCAATCCGCATTCTGGCTCTGCGCGCGCCAATGGCGGTGGATTTGCGCATGATTGTTGCCGTTCTGAAAATGAGCGGTGATCTGGAACGTATTGGCGATTACGCCTCCAGCATTGCCCGCCGCGCCATGAAGGTGGAACCGCTGGACGGTGCATTTTCCTTTAGCCCATTACGGGCCATGGCGCGCCTTGTTCAGGAAAACCTGCACAAGGCTATTGAGGCTATGGTGGAAAATGACAGCACCCGCGCCATGGAAGTATGGAATGCGGATACCGCTGTGGATGAGCTGTATACAGCCATGTTCCGCGAGCTGGTGACGTATATGATGGAAGACCCGCGCAAGATTGGCCCGTGTATCCATCTTCTGTTTGTTGCGAAAAATCTGGAACGCATTGGTGATCATGCCACCAATATTGCAGAACGGGTTTATTACGCTGTTACCGGCAACATGCTGCCTGCAGTGCGCCCAAGAGGCGGAGCTGCCAGAAAAGACGCCAACAAACAGTCTTGATTGTCTAAAAGTAAGGATTGGCGGGTTTTTACCTTTTAAAGGTACGCGCCAATCCTTCTTGCAGGTCTATGGGCTGCACACCCAGAAAATCCTGCATCTGCGAAATATCAAAATTTTTGTTTTCAAGTAGACGCCGAATTTCATCCGGCCCAATTTCAGGTAGCCCGGGAACCCGAGATGTTACACGGGCACACGCCATAAGCAGTTTGGCGGATAATGAAATAAATGGGCGCGAGCGTAATCCGCTAGCCTGTTCTACCAACGTTACAAACTGTCTGTAGGTTACGGCATTTTTCCCGGCAATCACAAGGCTGCGTGGGCCATGCCATGTTTGTGCAAGTGCGGCCAGAATACTGGCGGTCACATCTCCCTGCCAGATGGGTTGCACCAGTGCTGTGCCGCCATTTGGCAAAGGGATAACAGGTAAAAAACGTAGAAGTGCCGCCAGGCGCTGCACGTTATTTTCACCCTGTGCACCATAAATCATGGTGGGGTGTAAAATAATGCCATCTCGCCCGGAGTCCAGCAGGGCTTTTTCACCCAACAGAACCCCATTACCGTGTGCATCGGGCCAGCGGGTAAATTTGCGCGTGCTGCCCAAACATACCAGTTTGGCAGAAGCAGGTGCCGCAGCTAGCAAGGCTGGGATATTACGCGCATGCGCTGTGCAAACAATACGCGTGGCATCTGCCAATGCGGGTTTTACCAGCTCTGTAGGGGCTGTGAGATCGGCAATGCGGATATTTTCTAATCCTGCTGCCCGGCTGGCGTTACGCACAATCGGAACAACAGGAATACCCTGATCCCGCAAAGCCTGACACACAGCTTGCCCGGAGCGGCCTGATGCTCCGATAACATGAACAGGTTCTGCCGCAGGTTGGGATGTCTGAGGAGGCAGCATTACGGCGTGTGCAGGGAAAGGCCGACCTGCTGCGCAATTTGTGGTGCCACGCCCACAGCCCCCAAAGAAGCCAGAACTGTCATGAGGGGAAGAGGGCGCTGTGGCTGGATATAGATGTCCAGCGGGCCTTTTTCAGGGTGCAGAGCATAGGCAAGTGCTTGCGTTAGAATCGGGTTGTTGCCCTGTTTGGTCTGTTCCTGCCAGCCGGACAGCATATCCTGCAGGTTCATGTTGCGTGCCTTGGCAGCCTGATCCAGTATTTTAGGCACAAGCCCATGATCCATATAGTTCATGTGCATGTGTAAAACCTGCATATCTGCATTTGCAGCTACAACAGTATGAGAACCTGCCTGCGCAAAATCTCCATCCAGATGCAGGCGGCCCATCTGGGCGGCATCTACACTCAATTCTTCAATATGCAATTTGTCTGTTTTGAGATCATGCGTGTCGTTCAGAACCACAGAGGCACGTAGGCGATCATAACCTAGGGCGGGTAGCCACGACATATTGGGCAAGTTGGGCCAGAGTTCTGCATCCTGCACGCTGGAAACTTCCTGTTCAGCCGCTTCAGACCTGCTGGAATGGGAAAGAATTTTTACAGCGCGTAAAAGCGGGCTGTCACCATCAATGGCAAGGTGGTCAATCTGGATATCGCGGGTGCCATTGCGGCCGGTATAAGCTGTTCCGGTTGTAAGGCTATTGTACAATCCGGCCAGATCCAGCCCATCAATGCCAACATGGTCAGCAGAAACATGGCGCGCAGGCGGCACATCCGCAGAAAATTGTAGCTTTGTGGCCTCAAGGTGTGAGGCCATGCTTTCTCCAAAGTCATCTACCGTAACGGTATCGGCTGCAATATCGGATTGCAGGCTATCAATAAACCCGTGCAGCTTTGTGGCCTCTGCATGCTGGATAGAAAGCGTATGCGCTGGTGTGTGCACATCTTCCTTAACAGGGAGTGTCACGCCCTCCATGGCCAGTTTTGCCAGATGCAGGCTGCCTGCCGTATCTGCCATTTGGAAGTTGCGGAAGGTAAGGTGTTCAATAAGTGGAGACTCGGAGCCTTTGGTAACAGGCTTGGAAACCTCTGCTTCATCTGCAGTTATGGTTTCTGGCCCTTGGCGGAACACAAGGCTGGTAAACTTTACACTGCGCCCCAGTACACCGGGTGTGGCTTTCTTATATGTAAAAGAAGCATCAGGCCCCAAGGTTTGCCTAAAACGCTCTATGCTTTTGTCCAGCATAAGGTGTTCGGCATGGCGTGCACCAAGCCAACCAATGCCACCTAGAATGGCAATGCCGGAAATCATGACCAGAACGTTCTTCTTCACCCGTTGGAAATCCTACTGTTTCGGGACACAAAACCAGCTTTAGTGCATGGCGGATGGGGCTGCAAGCGCCGATACGGTAATATGTTACCTATAGAAAACCCCCTGAAAATACAGACATCAACGCAAACAGTGCTTGACCTTTTGTTTTGAGCACCGCATAAGGCGCCATCTTGGATACACAACTGTTCTAGTATGGAATCAGTGTCATGAAGACCACCCTCTCGCTGAAGCCCGCGGAGGTGACGAAGAACTGGATCCTGATCGATGCCGAAGGTCTCGCTCTAGGTCGTCTCGCCGTCATCATTGCCCAGCGCCTGCGCGGCAAGCATAAGCCTCAGTTTACTCCGCATGTTGATTGCGGTGACCACGTTGTTGTCATCAACGCGGAAAAAGTTGCCCTGACAGGCCGTAAGGCTGATCAGAAGCTCTTCCACTATCACACCGGTTACCCCGGCGGCATCAAGGAACGCACTGTAAAGCAGCGCCTTGAAGGCAAGAATCCGGGTCAGCTGGTTGAAAAAGCTGTGGAACGCATGATCACACGCGGTCCGCTGCAGCGTCAGCAGATGCGCAGCCTGCATGTTTATGCTGGTGCAGAACACCCGCATGCTGGCCAGAACCCCCAGCAGCTTGATGTTGCGGCCATGAACCGCAAGAACGTTGTTAACGTGCAGAAGGGCTGAGCAGAATGTCTGAAACTCAGGAACGTACAGGCACGCTGGCCGATCTGAAGACCGTGGTTCCAGAAATTGCTTCTGACGCCCCGGTTTATGAAGCCAAGCGTGACGCTCAGGGCCGCTCCTATGCAACGGGCCGTCGTAAAGACGCAGTTGCTCGCGTGTGGATCAAGCCTGGCAAAGGTGAAATCACCGTTAACGGCCGCCCGGTTGGTACCTACTTTGCACGCCCCGTGCTGCGTATGCTGCTGACCCAGCCTTTCCTTGTATCTGACCGCTACAACCAGTTCGATGTGGTTTGCACCGTAACCGGTGGTGGTCTGTCTGGTCAGGCAGGTGCTGTTCGTCATGGTATCAGCCGTGCGCTGACACATTATGAACCAGAACTGCGCAGCATCCTTAAGGCTGCTGGCTTCCTTACGCGTGACTCCCGTAAGGTCGAACGTAAGAAATACGGTCGCGCCAAGGCACGTCGTTCCTTCCAGTTCAGCAAGCGCTGATCTGTCGGGAAAAACGGTTTACCGTTTGGCAAAAACGGGTGGGGAAGAAATTCCCCACCCGTTTTTTTATGGCGTCATGAAAGTTTTGGCATCTTGCGCAAGGGCTGCGCGGCTGTCTGCACGGATATAAAGCATATGCCCGCCGGGGTAGGTATGCAGGGCAATACGGTTTCTGCCTACAGGGATATGCTCAGCAACCCAGCGTGATGAAGCAAAGGGGCAGACCAGATCATAATACCCGTTGGCAATAAAAACCCGTAATGTCGGGTTAAGTGCTAAAAGACGGCGGAGAGTAGGAATAGGGCGGATAAGAGGGGTGTTTCCATCTCGATAGTCCCACGCTTCATTCACCTTCATGTTCAATAGTGAATAAGTCAGTGGTGTGCGAAAGTTCAGGTTTGTTGCGGCATATTGCTCAAATGCACTGCCATAGGCACGCGTAAAGCCGTCCAGAATTGGGTCTGGGCTTGCACCATTTTCCACACCTTCGGGGAATGGATCGGCAATAGAAAACGTACCATCGTACAGAGAATAAAGTCGCCCACCACGGCTGCGCACATCATGAGCCTCTGGTTGCAGCATGCCGCTTTCTTTTACGACAGTTTCAAGCGGTATGCCGGAATGCGCGGCAACGTCTTCATAAAAATATTGTGCAGCATTTCCGGCAAGTGGCGTATTGGCCAAGGTGCTGAGGTATGGGCCAATGGCGTAATGGTATGCGCTATCCAAATGTCCGGCGGCATTTTCTGGTGTGAGCTTATGTTGGAGCGCCAGTTGGGATGCTTCCAGAGAGGGCAGGACAAAGCTTGTTGCCAGAATATCGTTGGCTGTGTCCAGCAGTGTCATATCCAGTGCAGGTGAGATCATGATGATCCCGTTCACCAGAATGTTTTGTTCTTGCGCGAGGGCATCTGCAACTTCAATGGCCCGTAGGCCACCGTAACTTTCACCTACAAGATAGCGCGGAGAAATCTGCCGATTATTGCTTTGTGCCCAAAGTTGAATGGCCTTGGCAAATGCATGGGCATCCTGTTTGACACCGTAAAATGTCTTGATGGCTTTTTTGGCATCTGTGGGGATAGACCAGCCCGTGCCGGGTGCATCTATAAACACCAGATCCGCCGCAGCCAGCCAACTTTCAGTGTTGGGAGTAAGCTGGGCATTGGCACCATCTGCCGGGTTGCCATTGGGGAAAGAGAGAACGGAAGGTCCAGCTGCACCTAAATGCAGATAAGCCGTGCCTGCACCCGGGCCACCGTTAAAGAAATAGGCAACGGGCCGATGTGCCGGATCTACACCATCCTGCGTATAGGCAACGTAAAAAACACGTGCTGTAGGGGCGCCTTCATCATCCCGTAGCGTCAGGGTGCCGGTATGGGCTGTGTAGGAGATCTTGCGCTTATCAAAAATGCCAGTGTGATGCGTGATGGCATCCTGAGGCAGCAGGGCTGCTTCATTGTGAAATGTATCTGTTTGCGTTTGTGCCGGAGCTGGGCCTGTTAATGGGGGTATGGGCTTGGTTGGCGGTGGTGATGGCTCAGTTGCGGCTATGGCTGCGGTAGATAGGCTAAGGGCAACCGCCAAAGAGCCAGCAAGCTTCAGCTTGCTAAAACTTGGCCATTTTGCCGGGTAGAAAACAGATTTCATCACGATACGCATGATCCTTGAGTTTCTCGAAAATACTTGTCGCTATGCTGCGTCTGCAATCGTGTTCTCGCAAGGGCCGGGCTGGACTATTTTTTGCCAGAATTACATGTCTAAAAATTCATTAACGCTCCACTTCGTGTGGACAGAATTGAAGAAAGAATAGGTTATTATGAGGTTTATTCAGAAATTTGCGGTGATGAGTTTATCTGTGGCAGCGTTGGCTGGCACGGCATCTTTGGCACATGCTGATCCATGCCTGTCTCTGACAGGTTGCCTGCAGCAGGACGCACAAGACCAACTGAATGCAACGCGTGATAGCGTGCGCAATGATGCCAATAATCTGACATCGGGTTTCAGAAACAGTGGTCAGGCTGCGCGGGATCAGGTGCGCAACAGTTGGAATAATAGCACTGAAGCAACGCGTGAACAGCTGCAGGCGCAGCGTGACCGCGTCACCAACGCGGAAAAGAATGTGCGGGACCGCTGGAACAACAGCGGTGAGGAAGCACGTGAGAAACTGCAGGCACAGCGTGACCGTGTCACCAATGCGGAAAAGAGCGTTCGGGATCGGTGGAACAACAGCGGTGAGGAAGCGCGTGAAAGACTACAGGCGCAGCGTGACCGCGTAACCAACGCAGAAAAGAACGTTACAGACCGTTGGAACAATGCGGGGGAAAATACGCGTAAGGCTTGGAAGGCTCAAAAAGACCGGGTTTCTTCAGACCTGCGCGATGCAACCACTCTGCCGCCTTTGTAAGGCTGGCTCAAACTGCATCAGGCCGCTTGAGTGCGGCCTGATGGGTTGAGGAGTGTAGAGTTATTTTGACTTACGCTTGCGGGAAGAACCGTTTTTGCTGGCACCTTCCCGACGTGGCGCAAAAGAGCGGCCACCTTTTGGTTTCCGATCTGCATAAGCTGGGCGAGGCCCGCCACCACCACCGCCGCCTTTGCGGGGTGCTGCTGCTGGTTCTACTGTAATTTCATCCGGGTCCGTGGCAGAGGCGCAAGACGCAAACTGCTCGGCTTTATCGGGAGAAATTTCAACCAGTGTGTGGTCCTGCGTGATACGGATAGAGCCGATATCCTGCTTTTTAATATTCCCCAAGCGGCACAGCATGGGCACCAGCCATTTGGGGTCTGCCCGATCTTCACGGCCAACAGAAAGGCGGAACCATTTACCATCCATCGCAGGGGCGCGTTCTCTTTCGCGCGCAGGGCGGTTTGGATCACGCTCACGCGGAGCACGGCGAGCATCTGGTGTAATAACGCGCACAGAAACAGGTGCCGGCAGGCTTTTATGCCATAGGCCAACAAGTGCTGCCGCCAACTGTTCTGGCGTGTGTTCAGCTGTAAGGCGGCCGATTAGCGTTTGCGTTTCTGCATCTTCTGGTGCCGGAGCAGAAAGGAACGGGGCACCTAACAGGCGTTCGGCATCGGCCGTGGCAATGGCAGCCGGGGTAGGGGCACCACTCCATTCTGCGGTGACCTTGGCGGCCTGAAGCAGGCGCTCTGCCAATCTTCTGCGTGCGGGCGGTACCAGCAACACACAGGTACCTTTTTTGCCCGCACGGCCTGTACGGCCGGAACGATGCAGCAGGGTAGCTGGGTTGGAAGGCAGGCTGGCATGAATAACCAGCCCCAAATCTGGAATATCAATACCGCGGGCAGCCACGTCTGTTGCCACGCACACACGGGCTTGGCCGTGACGCAGGCTTTCTATGGCGCGGCTACGTTCGTTCTGCCCCAGATCACCTGAAATGGCGACGGAGGAAAAACCGCGTTCTGTCAGAATCGCCTGCAACTGGCGCACCGCTTCACGCGTGTGGCAGAAAACGATGGCAGCGGAGGATTCCATCAACCGCAGCACGTTTACAACCGTGCCAGCCATATCGCCCTGTTCTGTCAGAACGGCGCGGTAGGTAATATCGGCATGGGGTGTGTTAGCACCTACTGTATCAATGCGCAGGGCATCGTGCTGATAGCGGCGGGCAAGGGCCGCAATATCGCGTGCAATAGTTGCGGAAAACAGCAGGGTGCGCCGCTCTTTGGGCATAGCGTCCAGCAGGGTTTCCAGCTCATCACGGAAGCCCAGATCAAGCATTTCATCTGCTTCATCCAGCACCACTGCTTTGAGGTGTGAAAGATCAAGCGCACCGCGGCGCAGATGGTCACACAGGCGGCCCGGCGTGCCCACAACAATGTGGCAGCCAGAGGCAAGGGCACGGGCTTCCTTGCGGGGTTCCATGCCACCAACGCAGGAAACAATGCGTGCACCGGTTTCGGCATACAGCCATTCCAGTTCACTGCGCACCTGCAAGGCAAGTTCACGCGTGGGAGCAATAACCAGAGCGATAGGCGCGCCAGATGGCACGCAGCGGCCTGCATCATTCAGCAGCAGGTCAGCCAGCGTTAGGCCGAAAGCAACAGTTTTGCCAGATCCGGTGCGGGCTGAAACCAGCAGGTCGCGATTTTTGGCATCATCGGCCAGAACGGCGGCCTGAACAGCGGTAGGAGCAGTAAAGCCACGTGCAGCAAGAGCACGAGCGAGAGGGGCAGGAGCATTCTGAAAAGGCATACAATCCGGATCCGGGCAACGGGAATAGAAATGCGAGATAAAGGTTCCTGCCCGGAAAAGCTAGTAGTTTGACGGCAGAACCCTGTACTGCATGATTTTATAGCACAGGAATTATGCGCTTTTACTGGAAAGGAAGATAGCGGAAATCCATAAAAACCTGGCTCATACCAGCACTTGGGGCGCCACCCAGCCCTTCCCAGGCCTTGCGGCGGGAATAAGCAAGCTGCAAACCGGCTTCTACAGTGCCGTAATGGCCCTTGAAGAAACGATACCACGCGCCAACGGTTGCTTCCATAACGCTGCGGGTGTTGCCTGTGCAGCCAAGGGTTGAAAGTTCTGTGGCCATTTCAACATTACAGCCGCTGTTATCAAACGATGGGTTGCCATACCCATAGGCAGAGCCATTGGCATCAAAGTAACGACGTCCAGCCTGTTGGTAGCCAAAATAGCCATACACATCGATAAGCTGGTTGGGGTGGGCAATCACGCCAGCCGTGCCTTGTACGGATGGAATGGGTGAGGGCTCGCCTCTGGAATTGAGGGTGGCATCAGGGAGCAGCACGGAACCATAGCGGCCAATACCTACCCCAGCCAAACCAGCAAGCCGTACTTCCACCTTATGCGGAAGGACGGGAAGCACCACAGAGCCACCACCGCCGCCAGCAATGGCAGTATGGTTGCGTCCGCCACCAAGTTCGGAAACGCGGGTATGGGGGAAGTGCAGAATACCCTCAACTTCGTAATGGCCCCAGTGTGGGTCCCATGCCAGTTTACCAATAATGTCTGGGGCAATTTCGTTGGGGAAGAGGGCATTGTTTGTCAGACCGGTGCCGTCATACCCAACAGTTGCAATGCGTCCATTTGGTAGGCGTACTTGCCCATCTGTCACGCTTGAAAAGCTATCAACATTATACAGCGTGGCCGAGTTTTCGATGGAAAGACCTGCCCATAATCTGTGCTGGAAGAAGTCTTTTACAAAGCGGAACTGGAGCTGCCGCGCCCATGTCTGGCCTGCCAGCATGGAGGATTCGATGGTGAGTGGCAGATTTTCCTGACGGGGAATAATACCCACGCGGCCCGGTGTCAGCATGCTCCATGCTTGTCCGGCCAGAAAGTGGAAGTTCAGAGCACTGTTATCGTAGGCCATATAAAGCTGACGCATACGGAAGGTGTAACTGTTACTTTCGTATGGATCTGTTGTGGAGGCACCCGCCCCAAAGTCCATTTCGTAAAACCCGGAAATGGTGGAGTTTTTATCGACGTTGCCGCGGGCCATAAGGGAAATACGGCTGTAACGTGCGCTGCCTTCAAAGTTATCGGTATGATAACGGGCATCGCCTTTGTAAGGCATGTCTGCCCAATAGTTAAAGGTGCCGGTAGATGTGTGGCGGTTTGATTCCACAGCTGCTGCATCCAGAAAACCACCTAAAATCAAGGTTATTGGCCCTAGGTGGAACACGCCGTGGTCACCCAGCGCACCGGCGGCCTGTGCGCCAGCCGTTTCACGCTGGTGCGGGCCAACCTGGTTTTCTGCAATGCGGGCAATCATGTCTTCTGCACGGTGGCCAACAACAGATTCCACTTCAGGGGTATCATTTTTGCCAGAAAATACCGGCTGTGCATCTGGGCCCATGGCATGGCGCATGGAGCGTGTGGAAGCTGGTGCGCTAATGCCCGGATCTGTGGAGGCGGTGCTGGCAATCGTGCCATCCTGCATGGCAACAGTAACGCCAGAGCCAGAACTGGCAACGGCATGGTGGCTGCCAGAAACAGCCCGCGCTGTAGTGGAAGTGCCATTACCGGCGTGTACAGTGCCGCGGCGCTGGGCAATCTGTTTTTGCACGCTTACAAGTGCTTTTTGCAATTCGCGCTGTTCGGTTTGAATGCGCGCAATCTGCTGTTCCAACGCATCAAGCGAGGCCGCATCATCTGCTGCCGCATAGGCGTAGTTCATGGCCATTCCGCCAGAGGCCAGCACAGTGCCCATGCATAGGCCTGTTTTGATATGACGTGCCATGCGGCAGGAAAACTGGCGGAAGATGCGCATTCGCTTTTCAAATATTGTTGAAGTGGTTCTTGTATGAAGGTGAACCATTTTCCTTGGCTTGTCGTAAAGAGCTCTCTCCTTAAAAAATAATTTCAGGGAAAAAAGATGTGCGTTAAGCAACAGGCGTTGGTTTTTATTATGCTCTGTTTGGTAAAGGAATATTTTTATGGCCAAGATGATCCACAGCATGTTGCGGGTGTTGGACGAGGCGCGTTCCACGCATTTTTACGCAGATACGCTTGGCATCAAACCTGTGGGCCGGTTTGAATTTGAGAGTTTTACATTGGTGTATCTGGCCAATGATGAGCAGACTTTTGAGCTTGAACTCACAATCAATCACGGTCGTACAGAACCTTATGATCTAGGGGAGGGTTACGGCCATCTTGCTGTGTCTGTTGCGGATGTGCAGGCAGAACACGATCGTATGGAAGCAGCCGGACATCCGGTTACACCGGTTAAAACGCTGGAAAATAAAGGTCAGGTGGTTGGGC
This sequence comes from Acetobacter sp. A11-2, assembly GCF_040208445.1. Taxonomy (NCBI): domain Bacteria; kingdom Pseudomonadati; phylum Pseudomonadota; class Alphaproteobacteria; order Acetobacterales; family Acetobacteraceae; genus Acetobacter; species Acetobacter sp. A11-2. The sequence continues at coordinate 2,063,166 of NZ_CP157843.1, read as the reverse complement.
AGTTCTTTTTTCTGACCGATCCAGACGGTTATAAAATTGAAGTATTGCAGCGCGGTGCCCCGGGGCGCTTCCTGTAAGCACGTTACAATTATGCCAGTAGAGCTCGGGAAAGACCGATTTCCGGGCCTGCTGGCTGTTTTCTCTCATGGCATCGGCGCTTAAAGTGGCGTATAAGCCACAGCATGCTGACATCTTTCCGTAAAATGCATGGTCTGGGGAATGATTTCGTCATTCTGGACGAGCGCGGTGGGCATCTGCCCCTTACGCCAGCCCGTATAGCTGCCTTGGCGCATAGGCGCCGTGGTATTGGGTGTGACCAGTTGGTGACGCTGCGCCCTGCCTGTGCAGAAGGGGCAGATGTTTTTGTGCGTTTTTTCAATCCTGATGGATCAGAAGCAGGTGCGTGCGGAAATGCTTCACGTTGCGTGGCAGATCTGATCTGGCGAGAAACGGGAAACAGAGCGCCTGTATTGCAAACGCGTGCCGGGTGTTTGCCTGCCCGGATAGAAGAAAACGGCTTGGTTACGGTAGATATGGGTGAACCCCGCCTGAGTTGGCAGGATGTGCCTTTGGCTGCGGAAATGGATACCCTGCATCTGCCATTGGAGGGTGATCCTGCCGCGGCATCTATGGGGAACCCGCACGCAACGTTTTTTGTGGAAGATTTTGCACGTCTCTCGCAAGGGGATGCGCTGGAGCATGATCCGCTTTTTCCCGAACGGGCGAATATCGGGTTTGCGCGTATTGATGGGCCTGCACGTATGCGGCTCAAAGTGCATGAACGCGGTGCCGGTGTAACAGAAGCCTGTGGTTCAGGCGCATGTGCTGCGGTGGTGAACGCAGCACGGCGCGGTTTGATCGAGCATGTGTGTGAAGTGGAGTTGGACGGTGGCGTTCTGAGGATTGAATGGGCAGCCAACAATCATGTGCTCATGACAGGGTCTGCAACAACAGCTTTTGAGGGGGCGGTTGATCTGGCCGCGTACCCGGAATGAGCAAGCCAGAAATTCTCACATTTGGCTGCCGTCTGAACACATGGGAAAGTGAAGTGATGCGTAACCACGCAGCTTCACTGAATAATGTGATTATCGTGAACACCTGTGCCGTTACGGGAGAAGCAGAGCGGCAGGCGCGGCAGGCTATTCGTCGCGCGCATCGTGAAAACCCGGATGCCCGCATTGTGGTTACTGGGTGTGCGGCCCAGATTAACCCTGAAAGCTGGAGTGATTTGCCCGGTGTAGCCCGTGTGCTGGGGAATGAGGAAAAGCTGAAGGCCGAAAGCTGGTCAGCTTCAGCCTTGTCTGAGCCACTTGCTGTGTCTGATATTATGGCAGCCAAGGAAACGGCCGCCCATCTGGTAACTGAGTTTGCAGGTCGCACACGGGCCTTTGTGCAGGTTCAGCAAGGGTGCAATCATCGGTGCACGTTCTGCATTATTCCTTTTGGGCGAGGGCCGTCTCGGTCTGTCCCCGTGGGGGCTGTGGTGGAGCAAGTGCGGGCTCTGGTGCAATCAGGGTATCGGGAAGTGGTGCTAACCGGGGTGGATATGACATCTTGGGGGGAAGACCTGCCCGGCAAACCGGTGCTTGGTCAGCTTTGCCGCCGCGTGTTGCGCCTGGTGCCAGAACTGGAGCGCATGCGCCTTTCTTCGGTTGATCCGGTCGAGATTGATGAAGATATCTGGCAGCTTCTGGCTGAAGAGCCGCGTTTTATGCCCTATCTGCATCTTTCCTTGCAGGCTGGGTCGGACCTTATTCTCAAGCGCATGAAGCGGCGGCATTTGGTTGCAGATGCAGCACGTGTGGTAGAACGTGCGCGAAACCTGCGACCAGATATTGGTATTGGCGCGGATGTTATTGCGGGTTTTCCAACAGAAGACGAATCGCTGTTTGAAGAAACGCGCAGTTTTCTTGCACAGCAGGCGCTGCCGTATCTGCATGTGTTCCCGTATAGTGAGCGGCCAGGCACGCCAGCTGCGCGTATGCGTGCTGTACCTGTGCCTGAACGCAAGGCGCGTGCTGCGCAGTTGCGGGAAGTGGGGGCAGCCTCTGCCGCCCGGTATTATGAAAGTCTTATAGGTCAGCCCCTACGTGTGCTGATGGAAACCCCAACCACCGGCCATAGTGAGCAGTTTGCGCCGGTGCGGCTTGCACAGGGTGAAGCCGAAGTGGGGGAAATTATAACCCTTCAGCCCACAATGGCCGAAAGTGCAGGGCTGGTGGTGGAAAGGATCTGAGATGGCGCTTGGTTTTTTCTCTCGTCTCAAGCAGGGATTGTCACGTTCTACCCAAAAGCTGGGTGGGGGTATTACGGGCATTTTCACCAAGCGCAAGCTGGATGACGAGGCACTGGAAGAGCTGGAAGATCTGCTGATTACAGCAGATATGGGACCGGCTGTTGCAGAGCGTATTATCGAATCCTTCCGATCTTCCCGTTTTGGCACTGAGGTGACGGACGAAGAAATTCGCACCACCTTGGCAGACGAAATTGCCACCATTCTTGAGCCAGTTGCCAAACCTTTTGAGCCTGACCCCGCGCACAAACCGCATGTTGTGTTGGTGGTGGGGGTAAATGGCGTGGGTAAAACAACCACCATTGGCAAAATGGCCCGCTTTTTTACTGAGGAAGGTAAGAAGGTGATGATGGTGGCGGGTGATACCTTCCGCGCCGCTGCGGTGGAGCAACTGCAGATTTGGGGGGAAAGAACCGGTTGCCCGGTTATTGCTGGCCCCCCGGGTGCAGATGCCGCTGGTTTGGCCTTTGAAGCGCTTAAACGCGGTAAGGCTGAAGGGGCTGATCTGCTGTTTGTGGATACGGCTGGCCGCTTGCACAATAAAAGTGCGCTGATGGAAGAACTTGCCAAGATTATCCGCGTCATGCGTAAGTTCGATGAAACGGCACCACACTCCGTGCTGTTGGTGCTGGATGCCACAACTGGCCAGAATGCTGTGGAGCAGGTGCGGGTGTTTCGCGAACTTGTGAATGTGACCGGTTTGGTGGTGACAAAATTGGATGGTTCTGCCCGTGGAGGCATTGTGGTGGCGCTGGCTGATCAGTTTGGGCTGCCCGTGCATGCCGTGGGTGTGGGTGAACAGGCAGAAGATCTGCGACCTTTCTCCGCAGTGGATTATGCACGCGGTTTAGTGGGTGTGGCTGACACAGTCTGATTTTTTGTGGAGAATTATGGTGGAAAAGACAGATTTTGATGCTTCTATCCATCATGGTTTCTTGACAGGATATGACAGCCCCGTTAGCAAGCGCCTGCACCCCTCTGAAGGGGCGAAGAATGAGTAAGAACGGTGACGATTCCTTTGATGCTCGGCTAAAGGCGGCAGAACGCCGCTCTGGCCTGGAGGAAAAGGGAGATTCAGCCGAGAAAGAAGATGCTGTAGAGCAATCTCTTCCTGGGCTGGCGCTCAGAGCTGGGGCAGAAATGCTTTCAGCACTGATAGTAGGCGTTGCTATTGGGTGGGAGCTAGATCACTGGCTCAAAACCCGGGCAGTTTTTCTCGTTATCTTCGCGCTGATGGGCGGAGGTGCTGGCGTGCTGAATGTTTGGCGGCTGGTCAAGTCGATAGACGGCAAGTAAGAAGCTGTAATCCGATACGATTCGGATGCGGTAAAGGGTTTTAGGAGAGCGGTTGTGGCGGGCGGTTCCAGCATCAACGTACTTGAACAGTTTGAGCTTCATCCCGTTCTTGGTGGGCTGGGCGAAGCATTGCGTTTCAGCCAATCCCCCTTGTACATGATTGTGGCAGTGTGTCTGGTTCTGGCGTTCCTGTATTTTGGTATGCGCCCAGCGGCAGTTGTTCCCGGTCGTTTGCAGGCAGCGGCAGAAGTTTGTTACGAATTTATTCATAACATGGCGGTTGATACGATTGGGCCAGAAGGCACGGCGTTCTTTCCGTTCATCTTTACGCTGTTCTTCTTTATTCTGGCCGGTAACTATATTGGTCTGCTGCCGTTTTCCTTTACGTTCACCAGCCATATTGCCGTAACCTTTGCGCTCGCCATGATGGTGTTTGTGCTTACGGTTATTGTCTCCCTTAAGGTGCAGGGGCTGCGTTTCTTTGCGCACTTCATGCCGGAAGGCGCTAGCCCGTTTCTGGCTCCGCTGCTGATCCCGATTGAAATTCTTTCTTTTCTTTCGCGTCCTGTCAGCCTCTCCATCCGACTGTTCGCCAACATGGTTGCCGGGCATGTCATGTTCGATATTTTCGCAAGCTTTGTTATCATGCTCGCCGGTTTTGGTGTGGTGGGTGACGTGTTTGCGGTTGGGCCGATTGCCATTAACGTGGCACTGATGGCTCTTGAGTTGCTTGTTGGTGTGTTGCAGGCCTATGTGTTTGCCATTCTGACGTGCATCTACCTGCGGGAGGCCGTGGCTCACTGAGGAGCTGCTTTGCCCGTTTCGTTTGAACTGTACTTGAAACAAGGAAGTGACTGATATGGACATCGCTGCAGCCCGGGAAATCGGTGCAGGTATCGCCGTGATCGCCCTTGCCGGCGTTGGTATCGGCCTCGGCAACATCTTCTCCACGCTGGTAAGCAGCATTGCGCGCAACCCGGCTTCCCGCCCGCATGTGTTCGGTCTGGGTATGCTCGGCTTTGCTCTGACAGAAGCTATCGCTCTGTTCGCGCTGCTGATCGCGTTCCTGATCCTGTTCGTCTGAGAAAGCTTTCAGGAAAGAGGAGAACATTCCTGTGGGTGTGATTAAGAAGATGCTTCGTGCCGGCCTGTTCGCAACGGTTTCCGGTGTGTCTCTTCTGGCCGTTTCCGCGCCTGGTGCATATGCCACGGGAATGCCTCAGCTAGATTTTGCCAACCCCCTTGTAACCGGTCAGGTTATGTGGGGTGCGGTAATTTTCTTCGTCTTTTATATGGTGCTCAGCAAAGCCATGCTGCCCGGCGTTGCCCGGGTGCTGGAAGACCGTAGCAAGCGTATTTCTGGGGATCTGGAAATTGCACGCGCGGCTAAGCAGGACGCCGATAAAGCTGTTGCTGAACTTCAGCAGGCCCGTAAAGATGCCATGGCAGAAGCCCAGGCGCATCTTGATCAGGTTCTGGCAGAAGAACATAAAGCTGCCGAACAGCAGATGCAGGAAATTAATGCGCGGGTGACAGCAGAAATTGCTGATGCCGAAAAACGCGTGGCTGAGGAAAAAACGCGTGCATTGAGCGCGCTTAAAGAAATTGCAGGTGATACCACGCAGGCTCTGGTTCAGCGTCTGACGGGTATTGTGCCTGATGCTCAGCTTGTTGCCCAGAAGGTTGAAAGCGCTTCGGCGCACAGCACTATCTGACCAGCTCCGGGGGAATTTTCGTCATGTCTGGCATTTTTCACGAAGCGGGTTTCTGGGTCGCTGTTTCGTTCGTTCTGTTCTTCGTGCTGGTTGGTAAAAAGATTTGGGGGCCAATTGCCACCATTCTGGATAGCCGCGCCAACCGTATCCGTGAAGAACTGGATGAAGCTGCCCGCTTGAGAAGAGAAGCTGAGCAGATGCTAGAAGATGCCACGCGTGATCGTGAGCAGGCACTGGCAGAAGCTAAGTCTTATGTAGAGCAGGCACATCAGCAGGCTGCTGAAATGGCCCAGAAAGCACGTGCAGAGGCAGAAGCCGCTGTGCAGCGCCATGAGCAAATGGCGCGTGATCGTATTGCCGCTGTAGAACGCGCTGCTGTTAAAGAAGTGCGCCAGTTGGCAATTGATGTGGCCGTACAGGCTGCCAACGGTGTTATTCCTCAGACGCTTGATGAGCAAAAAGCCGCAGGGCTTGTTGATCAGGCGCTGGCTGGTTTGCCTGCCGCTCTTGCGCGCAAGGCAGCCTGAAACATTATCAGCTGAATGGTGAATACGTGACAGGTCTGGTTTCAGCCTCACCGTCACAGCATAACGATGCTCAGTGTGAACTGAGCATCGTTATTGCTGTTTTGGATGAACAGGATAATCTGCCACAGGTTTGCCGAGAACTGGCCGAGGCCATGCAGCAATTGCCTGCGGCCGAAGTTGTTTTTGTAGATGATGGTAGCCAAGATCAGACCGTAGAAGTTTTGCAGCGCTTGCGGGATGAATGTTTGCCAAGCTTACGCATTCTTTCCCATGATCGACGTTGCGGTAAGTCTGCTGCATTGCGCACAGGTATTACAGCGGCTCGTGGTACATGGATTGCCACTATTGATGGCGATGGTCAGGATGACCCGCGTGAACTGGGCTCTTTAGTTTCTCTTGCTCAAGCGCAGGCATCCAAGGGCAGAGCACCGCTTGTGGTAGGGGTGCGCACACGCCGTAAAGATGGTTGGTCCCGCCGTTTTGCAACGCGTTTTGCTAACGGGCTGCGGCAGAAACTTTTAAATGATCAGTGCCCGGATACAGGCGCACCTATCAAAATTTTCCAACGAGCAGATTTCCTCCGTTTGCCGCAGTTTGAAGGTTTGCACCGTTTTCTTCCAGCGTTGTTTGGCTCTTACAGTGTACCGTTGGTGTGCCACCCTGTTACGCATCGGCCGCGTTTGCACGGGCAGTCTAAATATACCAACTTCAATCGTGCGGTGGTAGGCGTGCGTGATCTGCTGGGCGTGATGTGGTTGCGGAATCGTACACATCTTCCAAAATCGATTCGTGAATGCTGAATCAGAAAAACGGTCACCAGCCACTTTCTCTTAAAGCCCTGCTGCTTTTAGGCCTTGCTGCTTTTTTGCTGTTTCTGCCAGGGCGAGCTGTTACGCCACCATTTGATCGGGATGAACCCCGATACATGGAAGCCACGGCGCAAATGCTAGAATCGCACAATTTTGTAGATGTGCGCTTTCAGGACAAACCACGTTATTTGCAACCCGCTGGTATTTACTGGCTGGAGGCCGCGGCTGTTTCTCTTACAGGAATGCAGCATCAGCGGGTTGTTTGGCCGTACCGTATCCCCTCACTTCTGGCTATGTCTGGCGCTGTTGTTCTTACGGCGCTTATTGGCTCCATGCTGTTTGGGGCTTCGGCCGGCTTGGGTGCGGGCTTGTTGTTTATGGCTTCTGTGCTGGTTGCAGCAGAAAGCCGTATGGCCACAATCGATTCCTGCCTGCTGCTTACAGTTTTGCTCGCGCAGTTGGCGCTAACAGGCGCTTTGCGAGATCGCCAGCAAGGTGTGGCCACACCAATAAAACGTGCTTTGCTGTATTGGGGCGCCATTGGCTGCGGCCTCATGTTGAAAGGGCCGGTTATTCTTATCCCATCTCTTGCAACACCGTTGGTGTTGGGAATGCTGGATCGAGATTTTGGTCTGTGGCGCAGAATGCGTCCGGCATGGGGCTGGCTTTTGTCCGCTGCTATTTTGGTGCCGTGGTGCGTTGCTATTGGGGTTGTGAGCCACGGTGAGTTTTTTCGGAATGCTGTTGGCACTAATTTCTTAGGAAAGGTTGCGTCTGGGCAGCAAGCACATGGGCTGCCGCCGGGCTACCACCTGTTGGTTTTTTTGCTGGCGTTTTGGCCTGGCTCATTTTTTGCAGCCTGTGTCGCACCTCTAGTCTGGCGCGCGCGCAAGCAAGAAACGGTGCGCTATCTGCTGTGCTGGATTGTTCCACATTGGGTGGTGTTTGAAGCGATTGCTACCAAGCTCCCGCATTACGTGCTGCCTACTTATCCCGCTATAGCCATTCTTATAGCTACCTTTTTGGTTCAGGGCGGGGATGTATGGCGTCATTGGCCTGCCCGTGTTTGGGGTAAGGTGCTGCTAAGCATTTATGCTGTTGCGTGGGCTCTGGTGGGCATTGCCTTGGCCGTTGCGGGCCCAACTTTAGTGTGGGTATTGGAGCACAAAATATCCGCAGCAGCTATTGTTCTGGCCTTGGGTGTGTTGCCGTTGGTTGGTCTTGCAACGTGGTATATTTCACGCGCACGCTTGCAACAGGCTGCTTTAGCCAGTGTGGCTGCGGCCGTACTGCTCTATGTGGGTTTATTTACGGTTGTGGTGCCGCAGTTGCAGAGCATCTGGTTGGCCCCGCGTCTGACAGCATTGGTGCAAGCACATCAACCGTGTGCAGAGTCGCATGTGGTGTCAGTATCATTTTCTGAGCCAAGTCTGGTCTTTCTGCTGGGCGGCAAGGTGTTGCTAATAGGTGCAGAAAATGCGGCAGCAGCCATAAAGGCAGATGCAAAGTGCACTGTGGCGCTTGTTGATCAGCGAGATACCCCCGCATTTATGGCAGCTTTGGGTCACAAAGCAGCAGATGCCGTTAGCCTTGGCACAGTCGGTGGGCTGAATTACTCGAACGGCCATCATTTGCTTATAAGTTTGTACAAGCTGAATACGCCGCCAAAGCAGTAAAACTGTTTGAATGGACGGATATAAAACGCATTTCTACAGCGGAATGTAAAAATGCGTTCAGTATTTTGGGAAGTGCAAAAGGAAATGCCCGCTGGCGGATTCGAACCACCGGCCCCATCATTACGAATGACGTGCTCTACCAACTGAGCTAAGCGGGCACATTTTGTTTGCGGGGCGGTGACTATCATGATCCCTGTGCCTACGCAAGGGAAAACTGCAATTCACCCAGAGGTTTGGACGACAACAAAACGTTATTTCTGGCTTTAAGCAGGGGTGCCATTCTGTTTTGAGTGTGACGGAACAGTTTTTTCGTTTTAAGAACTATCCGTATGAACATGTCGCAGTTATTTGGCTTGGTGCGGGAGGCCCTTAATCCCGGGCAGAATGTTCCGGTTGATCAAAAACGGCATGTTCGGCTTGTGAAGGGAATTGTGGAATGCCCTTGCTGTGGTCATTACCAGCACCTGTCAGAACTTAAACCCGGAACACAGGCCCGTTGCTGCCGATGTGGGCAATTGCTGGATCGGCGCAATCGCACTTCTCCCATAGCAACACCCTTAGCTTTTTGTATCAGCTCGGCGTCTCTCTATCTGGCCATGCTACTTTCCACATTGATGATGCTGGATCTGTATGGGCGAGAGAGAACCGTAGATATTCTTACCGGCCCGATAGAATTGCTGCATGAAGGCTGGGGCGAAATTGGCGTGTTGGTGGCCATAGCCACCATTATTGTGCCTGGGCTTGTAATCAGCATGATGATGCTGGTGCTGGTTGGCGCGCTTCAGCCCAAGTTGCCATTCTGGGTGCCGCACCTTCTTAAATGGTATGAACGCTTGCGCCCGTGGTCGATGGTGGAGGTGTATATTCTGGGCGTTTTTGTGGCCTACACCAAGCTGTCAGACATGGCTTATGTGCAGGTAGGGGCTGCGGTCTTTCTGGTCGCCTCACTTATGGTTACCATGTCTGCCACAGATGCCACGTTGGATACGGAGCTCATTTGGCGGCGCCGGCAAACAGATACCAGCTTGCGGCGTATGGATAACCAGCGTGTACGCCTATCCTGCGAGGAAATAGGCCCAAGTGACCAAATGCCACCAGCCAGCCATATGGTATCCTGCCTATCTTGCTCTGCCGTGCTGCTGTTTGATGAAAAGCTGGATCAAACAGCCCCGTTAGGGTTCTGTCCTCGCTGCGGCCATGTGCTGCGCCAACGCAAGCCAGATAGCATTGCCCGCACTGTGGCACTGCTTGTTTCCGCTGTGGTGTTCTATCTGCCCGCCAATATCTACCCAGTTATGACCGTTATTCGGCTGGGTGCAGGTACGGGGCACACCATTGTTGAAGGGGCCATAGAGCTGTGGGAAAGCAACATGATACCGCTTTCCCTGCTGGTGCTGTTTGCCAGTGTGCTGGTGCCCGTTCTTAAAATTATCGGGCTGATGTTTATGGTGATCAGTACCAAATACCATTCTGCACGAAATCTGGCTGCCAGATCCAGACTTTACAGGCTGGTAGATGTTATCGGGCGCTGGTCTATGATTGACGTATTCATGGTTTCCATTCTGGTGGCCATGGTGCGCTTTAGCAGTATGGCCAGCATTAGCGCCAATGGCGGTGTGGTATGTTTTGCCGCTGTTGTGGTGCTGACAATTTTTGCAGTGCATGCATTTGACCCTCGGCTGATGTGGGATGCAGCGGGCAAAAACGGTGATTCGGCCCCAGCCGATGCCGGGCAAAATTGTCCGGCAAAAATTGAGGCCGCTGCACATTGGGACAACATGGAGCCGGACAGGGCGTGAACGGACACAGTCATAATCATTTCTCTCCTCCAGAAGGGGAAAGTGCTCAGGATGCTCTGGTAAGGCGCATTCGGTTTTCCATTATCTGGATTATTCCCATTGTTTCCGTGCTGATTGCGGGCTTTTTGGTCTGGCGCAGTTTTATGGACAATGGACCAGAAATTACCGTTGTATTTGATACAGCCGATGGCCTGACCAGCGGCCAGACACAGGTCAAAAATAAATCTGTGGTTCTGGGCACGGTGGAAGGTGTTTCGCTGACTGATGACCTGCGGCATGTCAAAGTGCGTATCCGTATGAACAAGGGTACGAATGATATGCTCACGGATAGCGGCCGTTTCTGGGTTGTGCGTCCACGTATCAATGGTGCCAGCATTACTGGTTTGGAAACCCTGATGTCTGGCGCGTATATTGCGTTTGACCCGGGGCTGAACAAGGATGGTCACCCCGCAGGCAAACGCACCACAACCTTTGAGGGGCTGGAAGCTCCTCCAGGTGTGCGTTCAGATCAACCCGGCCGTATTTATACGCTGGTAGCAGGCAATATTGGGTCTATCGGGCAAGGGGCACCTGTTTTCTTCCGTGATGTGGATGTGGGGGAAGTGCTGGGTTACACCATGCCACCTGGTGGGCGCGGTCCTGTGCTGATCCAGATTTTTGTGCGCGAACCTTACGATCATTATCTGAACACCAATTCCCGTTTCTGGAACGTTTCTGGTGTTAAGGTTGGGTTTGGTGCAGGTGGTCTTAAGGTGCAGCTGCAATCCTTGCAGGCGTTGTTTTCTGGTGGCGTGGCTTTTGGTCTGCCGCCTGTTGCAGAAAGTCGTTTACATCCAGCATCAGAAGCTCCGGCCAACACAGTTTTCAAGCTGTATGACACCCATGAAGATGCAGATAACGCAGGCTACCGTGAGCGCGTGCCACTTGCCACTTATGTGATGTCTTCTGTCAAAGGTTTGGATGTTGGCAGCCAGGTGACGATGTTCGGGATCCAGGTGGGGAATGTGACCAGCGTGAAGCTGGATCTAAGCTCCAACCCGGGGCACCCGCGTGTGCGTATTGGTATGGAAGTTCAGCCTGAACGCGTGCTGTCTCCGGCTGAACTGCGGAATAATAATCTGACAGATATGTTCCGCACTCTGGTGGCGAATGGCCTGCGTGCCTCAACAGACAGTGTCAGCTTCCTGACGGGTGAGGGGATGATTTCCCTGAACTTCATCAAGAACCCCGCACCGGCCACAACCAGTATGGAAGGTCCTACGCTGGTTATTCCAAGCCAAGCCGGTGGTATGGGCGGAATTATGGATTCGCTGTCCACGATTACGTCTCGTCTGGCGGCTATGCCGTTTGAACAGATTGGCACAAACGCCAATAATCTGCTGGCCCATGCGGATCAGACGTTGGTTAGCCCGGAAGTTAAGCAATCTCTGGTTGGGTTGCGCAATTCCATGCAGAACCTGCAGGCCCTTACGCATGATCTACGCAATGGTATGGCACCATTGAGCAAGCGTCTGCCAGAAATGGCACAGCAACTTGATCAAACCCTGCAGAATGCCAACCGCCTGCTGGCCAGTTATGGCGGTAACAGTGATTTCCATCGGAATCTGCAATCCATGGTGGTGCAGTTGGGGCAGACAGCGCGCTCCCTGCGGTTCCTGTCAGATTTCCTGACCAACCATCCTTCTGCGCTGCTTTCAGGACGATAAGATCATGACGCAAACTGTTTCTTGCAAGCCCATGAACACCCGTCTTGACCGGCGTATGTTGCTCCGCCTGAGCGGGGTGGCCGGACTGGGTGTTATGGCTTTTACGCTCACGGCCTGTTCTGGCGGGAGCCCATCACTTTACACATTGGCGGTTACGCCCGGCCAACCGCAGCCAGGTGGGCCACGCTTTGTAGAAGTGCGCCTGCCTACGGTGGCATCTGGATTGGATAGAGACCGGATTGTTACGGCAGATAGCGGCTATAAGCTTACAGTCTCTTCTGCTGATGCATGGAGCGATTCCCTGCCAGCCCAGATCAGCCGCGTTATGGCGGGTGATCTGGCACAGCGCCTGCCGGGCACAGGCGTGTTTGTAGAGAATGATACCGTGGCGACTGAGCCGGAAGCCTATGTGGATATGTCCATTAGTCGCTTCTCAACCGGTCCGTCTGGCAATGTGGAGCTGGATGCCACGCTTTCCATCCAGCCCGCATCAGCTGGTGCTCCTGGCAAGGATGAGCAGTATTATATGCAGAACTTTACACTGCAGGGCACACAGGCCAGTGCCACCATGCCAATGGTGCAGGTGTTAAGCCAGTTGCTGGGCCAGTTGGCGGATGTTGCTGCCCAGCAGCTACGTCAGCTTCCTTCTGGTCAATCCACCGGGCGGCACACCATTGTGCGCAAGAAAGCACAGCACGGATGATATCGCTCTAAACTGTGGTGCGTGAAGGTTACAAAAAAAGCGGCCAATTTGGCCGCTTTTTTATTTGGTCATAAGCTGGCCTCAGGCGGTGCCTGGGCCAAACTCAGCATCATGGTCGATCAGGGGAATAGGGTAGTCCCCCGTAAAGCAGGCATCGCAATAGCGGGCATCGCTTGCCTGACGGTCTTTGTAACCCATGGCGCGATACAAACCGTCCAGCGAAATAAAGGCAAGGCTATCCACGCCAATCAGTTCTGCCATGGCTTTCAGATCGTTCTGGGCTGCCAGCAATTTGCTGCGTTCTGGCGTATCAATGCCATAGAAGCAGGAATGCCGAGTGGGTGGGGAAGAAATGCGCATATGCACTTCTGTTGCCCCTGCAGCCCGTACCATATCCACAATCTTGCGGGATGTGGTGCCGCGCACAATGGAATCATCCACCAAAATAACGCGCTTACCGCTCAGAATTGGGCGATTGGGGGAGTGTTTCATCTTCACACCCAAATGCCGGATCTGATCTGTGGGTTCGATAAAGGTGCGTCCCACGTAATGGTTGCGGATAATGCCAAGTTCGAACGGAATACCGCTGGCTTCAGCGTAACCGATAGCTGAAGGCACGCCGGAATCAGGCACCGGCACCACCACATCGGCTTCTACGTGGCTTTCACGCGCCAGTTCGTGGCCAATCTGCTTACGCACTTCGTAAACAGGCAGCCCTTCCAGAACAGAGTCAGGGCGTGCGAAATAGATGTATTCAAACACGCAAAAACGCGGGTGTGTATCACCAAACGGGCGCAGGGAGCGGATACCGTTTTCATCAATCACAACCAGTTCGCCCGGTTCCACATCACGCACAAATTCTGCGCCGATAATGTCCAGACCACAGGTTTCGGATGCCAGAACCCAAGAGGGTTCTTTACCATCTTCGGAAGGCAGCTTGCCAAGCACCAGCGGGCGCACACCCATGGGGTCACGCACACCGATGAGGGCATCTTCAGACAGCACAACCAATGAATACGCGCCGGTTACCCGTTTTAGCGCATCAATCAGCCGGTCTTCCACTGTTGCGTAAAGAGAAATGGCAATCAGATGGATGAAAACTTCCGAATCCGTGGTGGACTGGAACAGGCAACCGCGGCGGATAAGTTCGCTCCGCAGGGTGTCGGCATTTGTCAGGTTGCCGTTATGGGCCACAGCCAAGCCGCCAAACGCAAATTCAGCAAACAGCGGCTGTACGTTACGGAGCAGCGTAGCGCCTGTTGTGGCGTAACGGTTATGGCCAATGGCGCGTGTGCCTTTAAGCGTAGCCATAACGCGGGAATCTGCAAACACATCACTGACAAGGCCTAGGCCTCGGTGAGAGTGAAAGCGACGTTCCTGCGGGTCAAAACAGACAATACCGGCGGCTTCTTGCCCGCGGTGTTGTAGGGCGTGCAAACCCAGAGTGGTAAGGGGAGCAGCATCCTTAGCGTTCCAGATACCAAAGACAGCACATTCTTCGTGTGGATGATCATCATCCAGTGTCAGTGGATCAGGCAAGGAAGCAGACGGCGTGGGATGGGCGAGCATAAGCGTGCAGGGCCTCCGCAGAAGGTCAGAAACTGGCCGTATGGGATCACAAGGTGGCGTCATGACCTGTAGAAGGATTCCGCGCAACCCCTTTTGCGCTTAAATCCGGTAGATATGGCTGGATATGGGATGCGCCGAGCCGGATGTAAGGGGTAAGCCGGCTATCTTCTGTCAGGGCGGCCATGTCTTGGGGTTGTAGTAACCATTGTGCGGCCATGAACAGCACGACCACCAAAAATATCCCCCGCACAATTCCAAAAAGCAGGCCCAGTAACCGATCCAGCGCATCCAGGGGTGTAGCTTTAACGATTCGGACAATGGCAGCAGAAAGCACATAACCCGCGCACAATACCCCAAGCAGTAGCAGAGCAAAGGAGCCTATCTGTGCGCCGGTTGGGGAAGTGATGAAGCGCTGCACAAAAGGCAGAAAAGCTGCATGAAAACGCAGCGCCAGCACAATGGCAATGCCCCAGCTTACAAAGCCGAGCGCATGCCGGGTGAACCCTCGCCAAGCACCATGCAGGGCAGACAGGCCAATAATCAGCAGGGAAAGGGCATCTATGGCAGCCATGAGGCAGGCTTTATGCCAATGAATGAGCGACCTGTCATGCGCTTCTGTATTTTATGGCAGCTTGCTGGTGGTAACGCGCCAAGGGCGCATAACCTTGCCATTTCTTTTTTTCCGATGCGGCGGTTGATTCAACTTCATCAACAGCTCTGCCACTTCCAGCCTACGCAGCAGTTCTGTCCATACTTCGGCCGGATCAACATCCTGGCTTTCCCACAATTTGTGCAGGGTTTGCAGAAACAACGCGCTTTCATGCACAATATCCTGCTCCCGGTTATCTATAAACGCGGCAGTGCAGTTTGTGGCATGGAGCCCGACCTGCCGGCAGAGCCGCTTGAGCGCGGCGCTGGCTGGAGGAGAGGCAGGTGGGGGTGAAGTAACCATAAGGTGAATGATGCGCTGCATCTTCACCCTTGGTCAATGGTATTAGATTGTGAAGTATTTTGCGTGCTTGTTGAGAATAACAAGTGCGGAGGTAGACTGTTCTGGATGGAGTTGATCTCCATCTGTTAAGGAAACCCCAATACGCTCGGCGTCTAGCAGGGCTAGAATGGGGTGTTGATCTTCCAGTCGTGGGCAGGCCGGATACCCGAAGGAATAGCGAGAGCCGCGATATCCCTGCTGAAGCAGTTTTTCCATATCCCGCGCATCTTCCCCAGCAAAGCCGAGTTCTGCCCGGATACGCTTATGGGTGTATTCGGCCATGGCTTCGGCCATTTCAACAGAAAGACCGTGCAGATACAGATAATCCTGGTACCGGTTTTCTTCAAACCAATCACGGGCGATGTCGGATGCTTTCTGGCCGACAGTGACAACCTGCAGGCCGATAACATCACGTTCTGGCTCTGAGATATCGCGCACAAAGTCAGCAATACATTCACCATCGGCCTTTGGCTGGCGTGGGAGCGTAAAGCGGCAGGCTTCGGTTGTGCCGTCTTCTTCAAACAGCACCAGATCATTGCCATCCCCGGCAGCTTTCCAGTAGCCGTAAATAGCCTGCGGTTTGAGAATGTTTTCTTTGGCCGTCAGATCCAGCATCCGGCGCAGGATTGGGCGGAGTTCCTGCCGTGCCCATACCAGGAAATCATCCAGGGAGCGGCCTTGTTTACGGAAGCCCCACTGGAACTGATACAGCGCGCGTTCGTTCAGGAACGGCAGAACGGCTTCTGGCGTAGCTTCCAGAGCGCGAGAACCCCAGAATGGCGGAACCATGGGCGGTTCATCTGCTGTCAGGCGTTCACGCCGTGCGCGGGCCGCAGCAACATCAACGGGGCCAAAGCCGCGTGTTTCTGCTGTTTCTGGCGTGCGGGCGTTGGTGCGCGTGGCTTTGCCTTCGCGCCGTTTCTGGATGGCGGCCAGATAATCATCAAACTTATTCTGGCTGATCTGATCCATAAGTGTCAGACCATCAAAGGCATCACGCGCATAGGCTACACGGCCTGTAGGCGCATAGGCGGCAACGCAATCTTCTTCCACATAGTTACGGGTAAGAGCCGCACCGCCTAGCAAGACAGGTGTATCCAGCCCAGCGCGGGAAATTTCTTCCAGATTTTCGCGCATGATAACAGTGGATTTCACCAACAGGCCAGACATGCCAATGGCATCGGCCTTTTCCTTGCGTGCAGATTCAATCATGTCCTGCACAGGCACTTTGATGCCCAAATTGACAACGCGGTACCCATTGTTAGTGAGGATGATATCCACAAGGTTTTTGCCGATATCGTGCACATCCCCTTTAACCGTAGCCAGCACGATTGTGCCGCGCTGCTGGCCATCTATCCGCTCCATATGCGGTTCCAGATAGGCAACAGCGGCTTTCATGGTTTCGGCAGATTGCAGCACGAAAGGCAGTTGCATTTTGCCTGCACCAAACAGTTCTCCAACCACCTTCATGCCATCCAGCAGAACGGTGTTGATGATGTCCAGCGGGGCCATGTTTTGCATAGCTTCGTCAAGGTCTGCTTCCAGCCCTTTCCGATCCCCATCAACAATACGGTCTTTCAGGCGTTCTTCTGCTGTTTCTGCTCGTTTCCGCTGTACCGCATCTGCCGCCTTACGATCTGCAAACATGGCCAGAAGCGTTTGCAGTGGGTCGTAATCTTCTGTGCGGCGGTCGAAAATCAGGTCTTCCGCAACTTTTACCTCTTCGGGGGCGATCAGGTGCAGCGGGCGGATTTTGGAAACATGCACAATGGCGGCTGTCATGCCCGCCTTAACGGCATGGTCCAAATAGACTGAGTTCAACACCGCACGTGCAGCCGGATTTAGCCCGAACGAGATATTGGAAAGGCCGAGCACAATTTGAATATCCGGGAAGGCATCCCGAATCATTTTAATGCCCTCAAGTGTCCACTGCCCCAATTTGCGGTCATCTTCCGCACCGGTAGCGATGGTAAAGGTGAGGGGGTCAATCATCAGGTCAGACTGTGGCAGACCGTATTTTTCGCAGGCAAACTCTACAAGACGGCTGGCAATGCGCAGCTTGTCTTCCGGCTTGCGGGCCATGCCTTCTTCATCAATCGTCAGGGCAACAACAGCGGCACCAAACTTGCGGGCCAGCTCCATGCGGTCTGATGCAGGGCCTTCGCCATCTTCAAAGTTGATGGAGTTGATGATGGGTTTGCCGCCGTGCAGCTTGAGGGCAGCCTCAATAACCGGCGTTTCGGTGGAATCAATTACCAGAGGTGCGTTTACGGATGAGGTGAAGCGTTTGATCACTTCATCCATTTCTGCACGTTCGTTACGGCCTACAAAAGCTGTGCAGATATCCAGTGCGTTGGAGCCTTCACGAATCTGTTCACGCCCTACGGTTACACACCCATCCCAGTCATGTGCTTCCTGCAGTTCACGCCATTTTTTGGAGCCGTTGGCATTACAACGTTCCCCAATGGAGAAGTAGGCGTTTTCCTGCCGGAGGGGCACTTGAGAATAAAGGCTGGCAACAGAAGGCACCCATACAGATGTGCGCGGCACAGGGGCAGGGCGTAGGCGGCCTGTTCCTTCTGCGCGGCGGCGCAACATGGCATCTAGAGCTTCTGTATGCGGGGTGGAGGTCCCACAGCAGCCGCCAATCAGGTTCAGGCCATCTTCTGTAATAAAGCGCTCAACCCATGTGGCCATTTCTGCGGGTGTAAGGGGGTAATGGGTCTGGCCATTTACCAGTTCTGGCAAGCCCGCATTGGGCTGCACGGAAATTAGCCGTGGCCAGTTTTCAGACAGCCATTTCACATGCTCGGCCATTTCCTGCGGACCGGTGGCGCAGTTCAGGCCCATCAGATCCACATCAAGGCTATGAATAACGGTGGCTGCCGCAGCAATGTCCGGCCCTACCAGCAGGGTACCTGTGGTTTCTACGGTAACCTGCACAAAAATCGGGGTTTTGGTGCCCAGTTCTTTCCGTGCAATCTTTACGCCGTTTACAGCTGCCTTGATTTGAAGGGTATCTTGGCAGGTTTCAATCAGGATTGCGTCTACACCGCCTTCAATCAGGCCGCGGGCCTGCTCTGCCAGAGCTGCTTCAAGGCTATCGTAATCAATATTGCCCAGAGAGGGCAGTTTTGTGCCGGGGCCCATGGAGCCCAGAACATAGCGGGTGCGGCCATCGGCAAAGCTTTCTGCAGCTTCACGCGCCAATATGGCGGAGTTTTTGTTGATCTCACGCGTTCTGTCTGTCAGCCCAAATTCGCCCAGTGTGATGGGGGAGCCGCCAAACGTATTGGTTTCCACCATGTCTGCGCCAGCTTCAAAATAACCGCGGTGGATTTCACGGATAAGTTCCGGGCGTGAGAGCGTAAGAATTTCGGTGCAGTTTTCCTGCCCCCAGTAATCACGCTGGACATCTAGGTCCAGCATCTGGATACGTGAGCCCATGCCTCCATCACAAAGCAGAACCTGATCACGGAGGGCATCAAGAAGGGGCAGACGAGAAGACATGGCGACCATAAAATATAAAAGGAAAGGGAAGGGTGCTTTCCCAACACCGCAAAGCACAAGGCTTCACGTTATTCCAGAGAGCAGCTCATATGTCCACTAGCCTTATGGAACAGAGCGTAAAGCCGAGAGACGGGCGGATTACACTTCATATTTGTACATCAGTGCCGGATACGAAGCCTGATCAGCAAGAAGATGCACTTTTATTTGTTAATACAGAAATAACGCAAGAACAGAATGCAGAGTGGTGTCATGTTTGGCACTGGAATGGACAAGTAGGGCATCATGCTGCGCATTGTGTATGCTGTACCGGGCAAGGCAGCTTATCGGCATTTTTGCTGGCGCGCGCTCAGGAAAGCGTTTTAGGCCGCTGTGCACCTTATCAATCTGTGTGGATTATATGTTGCAAAAATGAAGCAGAACGCGTGCAGAACCGGTTGAAGAAAGAAGGATTTTTAAATTCTTTTTATAAATTTGCCGGTTAAAGTTAATTTTCTGCCTTTATTACTACTCAGTTTTCTTTACATATTTTGCAATAACCTACACAGAAAAACTTGGAGACTGTGTCTTCTCCTGTCATAACGGCGCATGTGCCGGGCAGGAACGTATCTGCTGTATTTGTGCGTTACGCTGTATTGTTAAGTTGGTTTAACCAAAAGGGTTGTGCGTGGACCAGACTGATCATGTGCCGGAACAGGCCGGTTCTCCTTCAGATACAGATCGCGGTCAGGGAGCTCCTGTTTCTGCGCCTGTCATCCGGTTAAAAGCTGTTGTCGCGGCTGCTAAATATCATGGTCTGGAACTGGACATCCGTGATTTTGCAGCGGAGCCAGGAGAGGATACGCCATCCCCTGCAACATTAGTGCGCTGGTTAGAAGATCAGGGTGCTGTCGCAAAGGCCGTGCGGATTAAGTGGCGTTATCTTGTCAAGATGACCAACTCTCCGCCGATTGTTCTGATGTTCCGGGACGGTTCCGCGGCGCTGATGGTGAATGCGACACCAGATCGTGGGGTCGTATGGTTGCAGGATCCGCTTAAAGGTGCAGCTGTAGCAGCTGTGCCGGTAGATGAACTGCGCCTCTCCCAGATATGGACTGGTGATATTCTTCTTATCAAGCGGCGTAAGGGGGAATCGGAAGCGGATGCTCCGGTCAGTCTCGGATGGCTGGCCCAAATGGTGCTGCGTGAAAAGCGCTCTTTGCGCGATATTGGTATCGCATCCATGACGCTGAGTGTGCTGCAGATTTTTCCACCACTTGTTGTTATGCAGGTGGTTGATAAAGTGGTGGGTTACCACTCCATATCAACGCTGATTTCAATTTCTGGGTTGTTATTTATATTTTCACTATACGAGGTACTTATCAGTTATGGGCGGCGTGAGCTGTCTATGGTGCTGACAACACGTATTGATTCTCGCATTTCGTTACATCTTTTTAGCCGCCTTGTGTCTTTACCGTTGGAATATTTTGAACGCCAGCAGGCAGGGAATGTGCTTGGGCGCGTGACAGCCATCTATAAAGTGCGAGATTTTCTGACCGGGCGGTTGATGAGCACTGCTCTGGATATGTTTACGCTCGTTGTTATTCTGCCTTTCCTTTTTATGCTCAGCTCAACGCTCGCTTGGATGACAGTTGCTTGTGCCGGTCTTATTGGGTTGGTCGTTGTGGTTGCCATGAACCCACTTGCCAAGCTCATGACACAACAACTTGCTGCAGATCGGAACAGAAGCGCTATCCTGTATGAAAGCGTGGCTGGTATCCGTACTCTGAAAACGCTTGCTTTGGAGCCTATTCGTAAACAGGCATGGGATGATGCCACAGCAGAGGTTATTCGCTGGAAACTTGCTGTAGGGCGTTTTTCAAACTGGGTCCAAACAATAGTCATGCCGCTTGATCTGTTTATCAGTCGCGGCATTATTTTGGTGGGTGCATATCTGGCGCTTGTGAGCCCTTCTTCCGTGGGAATGGGGGGGCTTGTTGCGTTCATGATGCTTGGGGCACGCGTTGCTTCTCCGTTGGTTGGTTTGGCAAGGCTCATGGATGACTTTAACGAAGTTATGGCATCACTAGGGGAAGCTTCATCGGTTCTAAATCAACCAACAGAAACGAAGGCACTTACGACTGGGATGCGCCCGCGTATTAAAGGGGCACTATCTTTCGAGGGCGTTAATTTTTCCTATCCTGGATCTACTCAGTTGGCTTTGAAAAACGTCAACTTCTCGGTGCCAGCGGGCACTATGCTGGGGCTTGTTGGGCGAAGCGGATCTGGTAAATCTACCATTACCCGTCTGTTGCAAGGGGTTAGCCGGTCCTACACAGGTTATCTTAAGCTGGATGGTGTTGATTTACGTGAAATCAATCTGACCCACTTGCGCCGGTCTTTTGGTGTGGTGTTGCAGGATAACTTCCTGTTCCGCGGTACCATTCGCGAAAATATTACGGCTGGCCGCCCCGGGCTTACGATTGATGATGTTGTGCATGCAGCCAGAATGGCCGGAGCCGAAGAATTTATTGAACGGATGCCTGCAGGTTATGAAACCTTCATTGAAGAAGGTTCAACCAACATTTCTGGTGGCCAGCGTCAGCGGCTTGCTATTGCACGTGCCGTCATTACTGATCCTAAACTGATGATTTTGGATGAAGCAACGTCTGCGCTGGATCCAGAAAGTGAGGCGTTGGTAAACGCCAATCTGGAGCGGATTGGTCAAGGCCGTACTATGGTCATTGTTTCGCACCGTCTCTCTTCTCTCGTGAACTGTGATCAGATTTGTGTGATGGATCAAGGGGAAGTGGCAGATATTGCACCCCATAATATTCTGCTTGAACGATGTGATATTTATCGGACACTTTGGATGCAGCAAAACCGGCATACAGAAGGACGCGCTTCTTCTGAAGGTGCATCTTTGATCGCGGAAGGGGAGTAGTTCCATGAGCGAACAGGATACACGGATCGTGCCTAATGGCGGCTCATCTGATGAAAATCAGCAGAACTCTGTAATGCCCGCTACAGATGATTTTCTTAAGCAAGCTGATGATCCTTACGCGCAAGGTGACACGCCCATTGCGCTTTTAGAGTTTCATTCTCCTACAGCGGCACTGGTCAATATGCCACCCACCCCCAGTGCGCAGTATATTGTGTGGGTTATTGGTGGGATGATACTGTTTTCTTTGGTAGGGATGACGGTCTTTCCGCTTGATCGTATTGTTTCCACTTCGGGTCGTTTAATTTCGAGTGAACCCTCGCTTGTGATCCAGCCTTTGGATACATCAATCATACGCTCGATTGATGTGCGGGAAGGAGATTTTGTTCATAAAGGCGATGTTTTAACGCATCTTGATCCTACGCAAACAGGCGCAGATAGTGACAATCTGAAAAGCCAGATGGATCAGTATCAAGCTGAAGTGGATCGCCTTACGGCAGAAGCTAACGGGCAGGATTATAAGCCTGATCTGGGCAATATAGCTGCGTTACCACAGGGTGAGGCCTATTTGCGGCGTATGGCGGAATTTAACGCTAAAGTTGAAAATTATAATAAACAGATTGCCAGTTTGCAGAGCGATTTGCAGGGATATGTTGCAAACGCAGCAATGTATGCTGCGCGCGCCAAAGTGGCCGGTGACGTTCATAAAATGCGCATGGAGCTCCAGAAGGATCAGGTCGGAAGTCGTCTGTCTACTCTAAGTGCTCAGAATGAGTTGATGGAAGTTGAACGTTCACAGATTTCAGCTCAGCAACAGGCAGCTTCTACACGGAATAAGTTGGCAGCTGCGGTTTCTGAAAAAGAAGGTTATATTCAAACTTGGAAGGCCGAAGTTTATAAAGATTTGATAACGGCACAGCATAAGCTGGCAGAAGCAAAGGGTGCTTATCAAAAAGCTATTTTACATAGCAGCATGGTGACACTGAAAGCTGATGAAGATGCAGTTGTCCTGAATATAGCTAAAATTTCCGTTGGGTCTGTTGTTACTCCGGCAGAAAAAATTATGACCCTTGTGCCTGTAGGGAAAGGGTTGGAAATTGAAACCGTTATGTCTGGGCAGGATGTTGGTTTTGTACGGCTTGGAGATAAGGCGCAGATAAAGTTTGCGACTTTTCCTTACCAGCAATATGGCGGTGCCGAAGCAACAGTTAAAACCATTAGTGCAGATTCATTTGTATCAGGTGGCAGTAGTGGGCCTAGTTCGGAAGATGTTACGCCAGACAATACTTCTAAGTCGTTTTATACTGTTCGCTTGCGGGTAGATAAATATACATTGCATGGTGTGCCTAATTTCTTCCATCCGCAGCCTGGTATGCCAGTTACGGCAGATATTCGCGTTGGTAAGCGTACAGTCATGCAATATATGTTGAATAGCTTTGTGCCGTTGATGACAAATGGGATGCGTGAACCCTGATTGGTAAAGGGTGTAATATAATACTCTGTTATATAGAGGGTTAAGAATTTGGTCTGGAAACTGTTTCAGAAAACGTTTGGTAGGTCGGGTAAAAATATTGAAACCCGCCTTGAACAGGCCAAAGCGCAACTCAAAGAACAACCAGCAGATGCCTTTGGCAAGCTGGCTGTTCTTGCGCGAGACGGAAGCGCAGAAGCCCAATTTTTAGTTGGGCAATGTTATCTTACGGCACAGGGGGCGCCACCAGACTTGGTGGAAGGAGCGCGCTGGGTACGTCGTGCGGGGCAGAATGGATGGGCTGAGGCTTCTTTTGTTCTGGCAACGCTATATTTGCACGGTTTGCCGCAAGAGATAGATGCAAATACTCCGAAATCTATTTTTGACGATCCAACAGAGCAAAGAAAGCGGGAACCAGATTTTGTTAAAGCAGCAGAGTGGGCCCGTCGTGCGGCAGAGGCGGGGTATGCTGATGGGCAGGCTCTGTATGGATATGTTTTAACGGCTGGCCCGGAAAGTATTCGCAATCCAGAACAGGCTTTGGAATGGTATCAGGCTGCCGCGTCTCAGGGGTGCGTACAAGGCCATTTAGGGCTTGGTCTTGCAGCGCTCGCAAAGGCGAAAACACAGGAAGATTATACCGCGGCTGCTGTAGAGCTCAAAAAAGCAGCTGATGGTGGTATGGGCACAGGCCTGTATCTTATGGGCGTTATGGCGGAGCGTGGTATAGGCGTTCCGCAAAATATTCCTGAATCTACATCCTATTTTGCAAAAGCGGCAGAAAAGAAAGTGCGTGGAGCACAAGCAAAATATGGCTTGGCCCTGCTTTCTGGCAAAGGTGTTGCGCGTGATGTGGTGCGAGGTGAAACGTGGTTAAGACGTGCAGCTTTGGCAGGGGATGCTGAAGCTGCAGCCATTCTGGGAGATATGCACGGGCGAGGTGGGGAGCTGCCGCCCAACTATGCAGAAGCGATTTCCTGGTATCGTTTTGCTTCGGATCAAGGGCACGCGGCATCTAGCCGCACTTTGGGCAATATTTATCTTAGTGGTGTGGGGGTTCCGAAAGATCCGCAGGCCGCAGCGCAGTGGTTTAAGATTGCTGCAGAGCAGGGAGATAAAGAAGCTACGGCTGAATTGGGCAATCTGGCCTTGGCTGGTATTGTACCCACAGTAGAGGCAGCGGAAGTTCTGGAATGTTATCGGAACGCTGCGGCACAGAATGATTTTCTGGCTGCCTTTAATGTTGGGGTTGCGCTTGCTCAAGGGATCGGTGCTCAAAAGGATGAGGAAGCAGCCCTTAAGTGGATACGTAAAGCAGCAGATAAAGTTGTGAATGCCCAGTATTGGTATGGGCGTATGCTGCTGGAAGGCCGGGGTGCAGAACGTAATCCGCAAGAAGGGCGGGAGTGGGTGGCAAAGGCCGCTGAATCCGGCATGACCGAAGCGCAGCTAGTCTATGGCCATTTGCTTATTACCGGAACAGGTGGTGCAAAAGATCATCCTCAAGCACTGCAATGGTACAAAAAAGCGGCTGAATCTGGCAATATAGATGCCATGTTTTCTATGGGTGCCATGTATGGTGGTGGCCATGATGTTCCGGCAGATTTGGTTTTGGCCCGCTCATGGTTTCAACAGGCGGCGGAGGGCGGTCATAGCCTCGCACAGTTGATGATGGGGCGTTATCTGGCCAATGGAATTGGCGGAGATAAGGATATTGAGGCCGCTCGGTCTTGGTATCGTAAAGCAGAAAAACAGAATGTTCTGCAGGCCAGTATCGAACTTTCCAAGATCGGAAATCAGGAAGTTACTCAAGCATCTTCCTAGAAAGGATCGTGCACTTTCCAAGATTCTGACATTGTATTTTGACGACATACTTAAAAGAGTAGGTGCACATCTATGGCAACCCTGAAGCAGTCTGAAAGTCAGCAGGCGGGGTTTGTCACAGAGGCAGATCGAACAGTATATGAACAATATGCAAGTGCTGCGGCACAAGAATCTTTCAGGCAGGGAAATGCTGCTTGGCAGGCTGGTTCTTATGCTCTTGCATGGAATTGGTTAGAAAGAGCCAATAGGCAGGCGCGTGATAACCCGCATGTTATGTTTGCACTGGTTTTGGCGCGTCAGGCGGTAGGGCATCATGACGCTGCTATTGAGCTTTTAGAACAGCTTTTAGAAAAATTTGATTTTCGTGAGGGCTGGAGCCTGCTGGCAACGTTACAGCAGGCGCATGGCGTGGGGTATCAGGCCTTACGTGCTCTTCGGTATTTGCTCACAGATTATGCTTGCACCCCAGATGTAGAAAAGCAGGCGACAATTATTGCGCGTTTAAATGGTGTTGCTGGCTGGTATGGAGTGCAGGGGAATGGCCAAATTGTAGGGGTGGGCCTGCCAGAAAAAGGTTTGCAACTGGTTGTCGATGGTCAGTTAAAGAAAGCAGTGCGTAAGAAGGGAGCATGGTTTTGCCCTTCAGGTTGGCAAAAGGCCCATACGCTTTGCATAGTATCTGCACAGAACAATATTTTTCCAAATGAAGGTGTGTGTCCACAAAAGATTATTCAGTGTGAAGGGTTAGTAGATGTGGGAGAGGAAGGGCTAACGGGCTGGGCCTGGTTACCCCGTGATTCCGATAATGCACCTGTTTTGAATGTTTTGGCTGCGCAGACAGGAAAGAAAATTCTAACACTTTGCGCAGAAAATTTTTGTGATTCTGTTAGTTCAAAACAACCATTAGCGCGATATAGAGCGTTCACTGTTCCATTTTCTGCATTACCAGAAGGTCCGGTGAGAGTAATCGGGCCAGATGGGAAAGATCTGCCAGGTAGCCCAATAGATGCAGATATGCTGTGTTTGGCAGCTAATCAGATTGCACACTACGTGGCAGATCAGAGTAAAGGCAAAGAACGATCTCGCATACGCGTATCTATTCCAAAAATTATGCCTCTTCCTGTTGTAGAAGAAGGAAGAGCACAGCCAAAAGTTTCAGATCATAAAGTTGAAGTTGCGGTTGTTATTCCGGTTTTTAAAAATGCTGCGCGTACTTTGGCCTGTTTGCGTAGTGTGCAAGCAAGTTTGAAACCCAAGGCAGGTGCGCACGTTTTGGTGGTGAATGATGCATCCCCGGAGCCAGATTTGATAACTTCTGTTGTGAGTTTTTGTCAGCAGGCGGGTTTCCATTATCTAGAAAGAGCACAGAATGGTGGGTTCCCATGTGCAGTGAATGAGGCGCTACGCCATCTTACAGCGCATGACGTTGTGTTGCTGAATAGCGATACGTTGGTACCAGAAGGGTGGCTGGAAGCGTTGCGGAAGGTTGCCTATCTAGAACCGGATACAGGTACAGTTACCCCTTTTTCCAATGATGCCAGTATTTTTTCCTATCCAGATAAAAATGGTGCAAACCCGGTACCAGATCTGGAAGAAACAATTATGTTTATGCAAATGGCACAGGCCGCCAATGTAGGCCGTACCGTAGAAGTGCCTACTGCTCACGGCTTTTGTATGTATATCCGGCATGATTGTTTGCAGCAAACAGGGTTGTTGCGTGAAGATGTATTTGCGCAAGGTTATGGTGAAGAAAACGATTTTTGTATGCGTGCCCGTGCCCTTGGGTGGAAACACGTAGCTGCCCCTGGTGTTTTTGTGGCGCATGTGGGGAGCGGATCGTTTGGGGAAAGTGGCAACCCCTTAATGCAACGAAACCAAAAACTTTTGGAACGACTGCATCCTGGCTACCACGATTACGTTGCACAATGGATTAAAGCAGACCCTCTTTTTTTGGAACGCAGGCGTCTTGATCTGGTTCGGTTCAGAAGTGATAGGGCAGAAGATTTTTCAGATCAGGCCGTTTTATTGGTGACACATGCCGTTGGCGGAGGCGTAGAAAAGGTTGTGCAGGAGCGTGTTGCCTTTTGGCGTAAGCATAAAATACGCCCGCTGATCTTACGTCCATCTGAGCAAGGATGTGTGCTGGAAGATGGAACGGGTGAGGAAAAATATCCTTCCCTATGTTTTACATTTTCTAAAGATATGGTGCTTCTTCTGCGTCTTTTGCGTGCAGAAGGCGTTGGGCGGATTGAGTTCCATCAAATTACAGGACATGATCAGCGTGTGATGGATCTGCCGGCACGTTTGAAATGTGACTATGATGTATTTGTGCATGATTACATCTGGTTTTGTCCTCGCATTTCATTGATGGGGTTGAAAAATCGTTATTGCGGTGAACCTGATGAGGCAACGTGCGAAGTTTGCGTTACTGTAATGGGACGCCGCGTGGATAACACGCTTAGCGTTGCCGCCTATCGTAAAGCGGCACATATCTTTTTAAAGAAGGCAAAGCAGGTTTTTGTGCCATCGCACGATACTGAGCGGAGAATGCAAAAATATTTTTCTGATGTTCAGTTTTCGGTAAAAAAATTAGAAAACGATCGTTTTTTTAAAAAAACATTTCAGTTCCCAGAACCAAAGAACCGCAAAACGGCACAAGCAAGTGCATTTTTGGCGCAGGGTTCTAGGCGCGATGTTTCTCGTATTCGGGTATGTGTTGTTGGTGGAATAGGGTTTGAAAAAGGTTATGATATTTTGTTTGAGGCAGCAGTAGATGCTGTTTTGCGCAATTTACCGTTAGAGTTTGTGCTTGTAGGCCATACACGCGATGATGCGAAATTGTTAAAAATAGGACGCATTTTTGTAACCGGTCAGTTTCAAAAACAGGAAGCTGTTTCCTTAATTCATTCAGTAGATGCGGATATTGCTTTCCTGCCATCTGTATGGCCGGAAACATGGTGTTTTGCTTTGGGAGATATCTGGAAGGCCGGATTACATGCTGTTGCGTTTGATCTGGGGGCTCCGGCAGAGCGCATCCGTTCCACAGGTTTGGGGAGTGTGGTGCCGTTTGGTATTTCCATACAGGAGTTGAATGAAAAATTATTGGAAAAGGGTAAGGAAATGGCAAAAAAAAGAAAGCTTTCCCTTACTTAACTCTTTCTTTACTTGCCGGTGTTTTTTTGTTTTACAGTTTAGCTGAAAATTTAGGACGGAAGAGGTTTTATGTCTCAGGCAAACCAGCAGCGGATTACTGATCTGAAAGTCACAGGTCATCTGATGACACTCCAGACCGGTCTGTTCTGTATCAGCCATGCAGCAGGGCAGCAGCCACCAACTGCTGCCGGGTTGCCCGGAGTGCGCATTTCTCTTCCTCCTGTTTCTGCTCCGGGCAATGTTCAGATTGTAACGTTTGAGCAAGACGGTTGGTTGGGTGGCAGAAACAATGCTGCTTTAGTGCGTGTGCGCCGTGGCCCAGCGCAGGTGATGATCACCATTTATCAGGAAATGAACACGCGGCATGATGCGCCACGTTTGCAGGTGATTCAGCTGAGTGCAGAATCTGATCCGCTGCCGGTTCCTGTACCTGCTGCGGTGCCTGTGACATCTGAGGCTGCTACTCCTAAAGAAGCTCCGCCGACAGAAGCTCCTGTGGTCCAGAAGCCTGAAATTGGTGCCCATATTCAGCGGCGTGGTGATGTTACCGGTATGCTGGGTGAGTGGATGGGTGTGCCCGGTAGTCAGGCATGGATTGAAGGTTTTGGTATCGCACCAGCGCATCTTATTCAGTCGGATGATATTGAGTATCAGGCTGTTCTGGGTAAGGGATGGCTTTCTCCGTGGGTAGAAGGTGGCCAGTATTGCGGTAGCCGTGGCATGGCTCTGCCTATTTTGGGTTTGTGTGTGCGTCTGAAAGGTGCAGCCGCTAAAAAATTCATTTGCCGTGTTACAGCCAGCTTTACCGATGGCACCAAAATCGGGCCGGTTGAGAATGGTGAACCTGTAGAAGCTGATAGTCTTGCACCGTTGGAAGCGTTCCTTGTTGAAATCCTTCCGCGAGATGCAGACAGTAAAGCCAAGCGTGGTGGACGCAAACGGAAGCAGAATGCTGCAGAGGATCTGGCGGCCCTGCTAGAAGAAGAGATAGACGAGCTGGAAGCAGAAGTTCTGGAAGAGGCCGCAGAGCTTCTTGAAGAAACAGAGCTTGAAGACGAAATAGAAGAAGTTATCGAAGAGGAAATTCCGGTTAAACCGGTAAGGCGCACAGCTAAATCTCAGCCTCGTCGTGCTTCTTCTTCTGCCCAGCAGGCTATAAAAAGCCAAAAACGACAGGGCGCGGCGGAGCGCGCGGGCGTAAGCCTGCCCGCCGTTAAGATATTCAGGGACAGGTCTGGTTGAAATACCGGGCCTGTTTTTATTTGTGATCTGAGCAGCACGCAGGTGCAGGTTTGAAATACCTTTTTATCCATCAAAATTTTCCCGGCCAGTACCTGCACATTGTGCGCCATCTGGTGCAAAACGATGAAAACGAAGTTGTTTTCATTAGTGAAGATAACCAGAATGCCATTAAAGGTGTGCGCCGTGTAAGGTATCGTATGCCCCGAGGTGCTGCCGCGCAGGCCCATTTGGCCGTGCGTGAGCTAGATATGGGCATGGTACGGGCTAATGAGGTTGAAAAGGCCGCGCGTACCTTAAAAAATCTGGGATTCCAGCCTGATATTATTATCGGCCATCATGGGTGGGGAGAGCTTCTGAATATTCAGGATGTTTATCCCGATGTGCCTGTATTGGGGTATTTCGAGTTCTATTATCATACAGAACCCGGGTTTGATGTAGGCTTCGATCCAGAATTCCCGCTTCAGCCCCAAATGTTGCCAATTGTGCGGGCTAAGAACGCCATTAACTTGCTGGCTCTTACAGGCCCTGGCTATGGCCAGACGCCTACGGATTTCCAGAAAAGCGCTTATCCTGCATGGGCCGCAGACAAAATTACCGTGCTGCGCGAAGGCGTAGACTTGGAAATCTGCAAGCCAGATCCGAAACTTGCAAAGAAGATTTTCAAACTGGGTGACATCAAAATCTCACCTAAAAACAAACTGATTACCTATGTCTCGCGCGATTTAGAGCCCTATCGCGGCTTCCATGTGTTTATGCGTGCGCTTCCTCGGATTTTGGAAGAGGAACCCAACGCACACGTTATTATGGTTGGGGGGGATGGAGTCAGCTACGGGGCACCATTGGCATCTGGTTGCTGGCGGGAGAAAATGCTTCAGGAACTGGAAGGTCAACTGGATCTGAGCCGTGTGCACTTTGCCGGTAAAGTTGATTATCAGGATTTTCTACGTCTTCTGCAGCGTTCAGATGCTCATGTTTATCTCACTTATCCTTTTGTAGCTTCGTGGTCTTTGCGTGAGGCAATGGCAATGGGGTGCGCTATTGTTGGAAGCGCCACAGCCCCCGTGCAGGAATTTCTGACAGATCAGGAAACGGCTGTGCTGGTACCGTTTACGGAGCCAGACAAAATTGCCGATGGTGTGTTGGAAGTACTTTATAATAAACCGCTGGCAACCCGTTTGCGCCGCACAGTAAGAGAAAAAGCTGAGCAGACTCTTTGTATCAAGTCATATCTGGCAGAGTATGAAGCGCTGATTGCCCGTTTGGTTGCGAAGCACAAACCGGAAGCGGAATTGTCTTCTCAGGAAAACGCGGAAGAAGTTAAACAACTGGCAAAATCTGTGAAAAAGCCAGCGTCACGCCGTGTTGCCAGTAAAACAGTTGCTGCGCGTACCCCGCGCACCGCTAAAAAAGCGGTATCCACTACTGCAACCACAAAATCCCGTCCTACGGCACAGAAAGTGGCTGCAAAGCCGCGTAAAACTGCATCCGTTAAGAGGCGAAGTTAAAAGCTTTGCCCGATATAATTACCCGGAAAGTGCGGGAATGGTTATATCGGGTCGCTTTTTACTGTGTGGGTGGAATGGAAAGATTAACTTGATCTGCCAGCTGAATAACCAGCTTACGCATTAAAGATGCTGTATCCGCATCTGTAGAAACAGATCCTGTGGCCGTGAGGTGCGCACGGTTGCGAATGAGCGGTTTTTTAGGATCCCGCGGGATAACGGCCCAGTTTGCGTCCAAAACTGCCTGACCATCTACATTCACATCAAAGCGTGAAACGTTAATCTGAACGCGCATATTGGCTGCATCTGCCAATGGCTGGTCTGTAATCAGTTCATTGGGGTGGGATGATGCAATTTCGTTGGTCACTAAATCTGTAATGCCGAGAGAAAGCCGTGTTGCCCAGCGCGAACGCGGGCTACGAATGACCTCTTCTCCCTGCCGGGTGATCATGTCCTGACTATCCAGATAATCAGGCAATACCGTGCGGCTGATTTCTATTGTAGTCAAACGGGCGGAAAGATGCGGCTGTTGAACATCCCGGTCGCCCGGCATCCCAAGTGTGTACAGCCGAAGAGGGGGGGAGGCACAACCTGCAAGCAGGGTACATGCCCCCAGAAAAGCCAGAGCAATACGGCGTGGAGGAAACATCATGGACGGCGTCCCATCAGCAGAAGTTGCGGGTTACGTTCCACATCGCTGGCGAAGCCACGTAGCGAGGCTGCTGCTGCAGCAATATCTCGCAGGGAGGCATCCAGATTTGCTCGGTCGATAGAACGTGGTGAAAGGATATCCTGCAAGGAATCCAGAGTTTTTGTAGCAGAGGCCAATGTTGCGTGCAGATCCTTGCCACGGGCATCAAGCTGCGTATTGCCGGTATCCATCAGCTTGTCCATTTTCAACAGTGTCACATCCAGCTTGGCCTGTAGATCCTTAATGGCATCTGTTGCGGCCTGTACTGTCTCATGGGAACGATCAGCCGTTTCCTTCACGCTGGAAATCAGCGGCGGCAGGTCCTCACGCAAATGATCGCTCAAGGAGGTAATGGAAAGCAGGGCCAGATCAGCATGATGGCTGATATCCTTGATGGGAATCTGGCCAATGGTGTCTTTCAGCTTTTCCATAGTGGAAAGACGGACAGGAATTTCCGGCAGGTTGGTAATGCGTGGATGCAGAACAGGCGTAACGGATTTATCAAAATCCAGCTCGATGTTGGACTGCCCTGTTACAAAGCTTTGCAGGTTCAGTTCGGCACGCAAACCATTGCTGATCATTTCCTGAATGCTGACTTTGGTGCCTCCCGGCACGTCTTTCACCACATGGATCTGGTCTGGCTCTAGCGTGAGCACAACAGGAATGTAAGCTTTACGGTCCTGCGGATCAAAGCGCAGGGTAATGCTTTTAACCGTTCCCACCTTAACGCCGCGGAAATTTACGGGGGCACCCACAGACAGGCCGGTGATGGAGTTTTGGAACACAACGGCAGCTTCACGCGAGGGGGTGAAGAAGCGCATGTGCCCAAAAGCCATGATAATGAACAGGCCCAGCAAGCCGCCAAGGATCACAAACGCGCCGATCAGAGTTTTCCGGTTTGTGCTTTGAGACATGCCGTTCAGCCTTCTGTCTTGTCTGCGGAGGGAATAGAGGCAGATCGGTTCATAAACGCCGTTACCTCAGGAATCTTGCAGGTGTCGTGCAATGCGCGCGGTGAACCATGCGCAATAGGTGTGTGTGTTTTGGCATCTAAAAAGATGCCATCGTCTGCAATGGCGAACAGGCTGGGCAGTTCGTGGCTGACAATCATAATGGTTGCCCCCAGCCCATCCCGTAATGTCAGAATCAGATCATCCAACCGGGCAGATGTAATGGGGTCTAGCCCTGCGGAGGGTTCATCAAAAAACAGAATATCGGGTTCCAGGGCTATGGCACGCGCCAGGCCTGCACGTTTGCACATGCCACCGGATATTTCGGAGGGGAACAGATCAATCGCCTGTTCCATACCCACAAACCCGAGCTTGAGTTCCACCAGACGCCGAATGGTGTCGGGTTTAAGCGAAGTGAACATTTCCAAAGGTAGGGCGACGTTTTCTCCTACCGTCATGGAGCTCCACAAGGCACCGCTCTGAAACAGCACACCGTATCGGTGATTGATATCCGTGCGGCGGGCATCAGATTGCGCCCAGTAATCTTCTCCATCTACCAAAATTTGCCCAGCGGTGGGGCGCAGCAGCCCGATCATGCTTTTAAGCAGCGTGCTTTTGCCGCAGCCTGAACCGCCCATAATGGCAAAGATAGAACCGCGCTTTAGATCAAAGGAAACATTTTTCTGAATGATCTTGGGGCCGAACGATAACTGCAAATCGCGGACGGAAATAAGGGTTTCAGCGTCAGACATCATCAGATTCCAAGCGCGTTGGCTATCACGGCAAAAATGGCATCCATGGCAATAATGCCTACAATACCAATCACCACGGCGCGTGTGGCGGCAACACCAACATCAGCGGCACTGCGGCCGGCTTTCAGGCCCACACGGCAGGCAGCCAGAGCAATGAAGCTGGCAAAAAAGAAGGATTTGATAAACCCGAAGATAAATTCCTTCAGCTCAACGCCATCAAAAGTGGAAATCCAGTAGCCGATGGGGGAAACGTCCATCATGCTCATGGATACGGCAAAGCCGCCAAAGATCGCAATAATGGTGCCGTACAGATAAAGTAGCGGCATCATCAGCGCCAGAGACACAATGGATGGCAGCAGAATGTAGCTGGAGATAGGGATGCCAAATACCTGTAGGGCATCAATTTCTTCGTTGCCCAGCATGGTGGAAATGCGGGCTGCATAAGCGCCACCGGTCCGGCCCGCCATGATAATGGCTGTCATGATGGCAGAAATTTCACGCGCACAGGCAATGCCAACCAAATCTGTAACGTAAATTTCTGCAGCAAATTTCCGCAGTTCAACCAAGCCGACAAAAGCCAGAATGGCACCGACAAGAAAGTTGACGATGCCAACAATCAGCAAGGCATCAGGGCCAGCATTCCAGATATCCAGCAACAGGTCTTTCATGCGCATGGCACTTTTGCCACGTACAGCCTGTGCGGCACCTTTAGCTGTCTCTAATGCCAGCTCACTTACTGTGCCGGTTTCAGCCAATCCATTAAGAGTTGCGTCACCTACCTGTGCAAAAATGCCTCCGTTGTTGCGTGGTGGTTGTGCGGGCTCAGCAGGTGCATCGGGTAAAAGGGCCAAAAGCCTTTGCGCGGGCGCAGGAAGGTTTTGCGCGTCAAAGTGAAGCTGTGCCTTGCTGGCTGCTTGTTTGACATCCCACAGGAAAGCAACAAAGGCTGAATCCCAGTTTTTTAAACCGGTTGTATCGATGTGGAGAATATGGCCAGGTTCAACAGGTAGTTTATCTTGTGGAAAAGGTGTTGTTCCGCCAGCCTGAACTGTCCAAGCCCCTTCAATACTCAAGCATACGCCATCTGCCGTGTTCTGAAGAGACCACGAAGGTGTATCGGCAGCCTTGTTAAGACCGGAAGGGGGAGATTGATCAGCCATAATTTGGTGGCGACATTACGGCACAGGCAAGCCTATGACCAGCCCCTTTGGCACACACATGCTAGAAGTGGTAAACCTTGGGTTTACCTTGGTTTAAGAGCAATAACTTGGCTGACAGTCCTTTTTGACAGGCCAGCATTGCGCCTGATGGCAACATTGCATGGCATGGTGGCCTTCGGCTACATGCTGCGCCAGATGGAGTATGCGCTCCATAATTATTAGGTCTTGATACAAACGCAAAAACCTTCTGGCTGAGCCGTTCATGGCTGCTGCATGGTATTTGATGAATCGCATACGGGAGTTTTCATGCGACGCAGACGTGGGCGGCCCCTTAACGGCTGGCTGATAGTAGACAAGCCTTCCGGCATGACATCAACGCAGGTGGTGGGGCGTGCCAAGAGGCTGTTTGATGCGCAAAAGGTAGGGCACGGCGGCACATTGGATCCGTTGGCAACAGGGTTGCTGCCTTTGGCTTTTGGTGCGGCCACCAAAACTGTGCCTTATGTTATGGATGGCACCAAGGTGTACCGCTTTACCCTTAAGATGGGTGAGGCGCGTGATAGCGATGATGCCGATGGCAATGTTATTGGTACATCTGATGTGCGCCCTTCAGATGAAGAACTGCGTGCCGCCTTGCCGGCGCTTACAGGCGATATCATGCAGGTGCCGCCCGTTTTTTCTGCCTTGAAAGTGGGGGGAGAGCGTTCTTACGATATGGCGCGAGAAGGCCGTCCGCCAGAATTGCCGCCACGGCCTGCACGGGTGGATCGGTTTGAGCTGATTGAACGGCCAGATCGGGATACCGCGGTGTTTGAGGTCGAATCCGGCAAAGGTGTTTACATGCGTGCGCTGGCGCGTGATGTGGCTCTGGCATGCGGAACTGTGGGCCATATTACCGTGCTGCGCCGCCTGCGCGTGGGGCCTTTTACAGAAGCCGATGCAATTGTGCTGGACAAAATCACCCCAAACGACGACAACGCCCATGCTTCACCGGAACTTCTGTGTCCGGTCTCGACCGCGCTGGCCGACATCCCGGCGCTGGCCTTGACACAGGATGAAGCAGTTCTGCTACGGCACGGGCAAGCTCTCGGCCTTGTTGATCTGATGGGGCGTATCCCACAGACCGCCGAGGATGGGGGCGTTGTGCGTGTTATGGACGGTGAGCACGTGCTGGGTATTGGCCGTCTGGAAGACGGATGGCTGAAGCCGGTACGGATTCTCTAAAACCTGATATGTTTTTTGATGGAGACATGTGATGTCGATTACTGCTGAACGTCGCACGCAAGTTATTGCTGAATACCAGACTGCACCGGGTGATACGGGCTCCCCGGAAGTGCAGGTGGCGATCCTGACCGAACGGATTAACAACCTGACCGAACATCTGAAGACCCACGCGAAGGACTTCCATTCCCGCCGTGGTCTGCTGATTCTCGTTGGTCGTCGCCGCAGCATGCTGGACTACCTGAAGGGCAAGAGCCAGACGCGTTATGAAACGCTGATTGGCCGCCTGGGCCTGCGCCGCTAAAACCGGCTTAACGGGCGGGAAGAGGGATTGTGCATACATGATCTCTCTTCCCGTTCGGGATTTTCGCTGGCACTTGTTTGTTGGCGTTACCATATTGGATACAGCCACAGGTTTTACATCAGGGCGTTTCGTGCCCGGTAAGCCACGGCGTTTCCGACCACATGGCGCCTGGGAGGTTTGTTCCGCCAGTCACCATGCCGTCCGAGGCGCTGTCCGCCCAGCCGGTCTGTCCTGTTGTTCTGTGGCTCTGAAGTGAAATAAAAACAGAGGCTTACAGAATGTTTAACTACTTTCGTAAAGAGATTGAATGGGGCGGCCGCCCACTGATTCTGGAAACCGGTAAGGTTGCCCGTCAGGCTGATGGCGCCGTTATGGTTACCTACGGTGAAACCGTTGTATTGTGCACCGCTGTTGGCGCAAAAGACGTCAAGCCGGGTCAGGATTTCTTCCCGCTGACGGTTAACTATCAGGAAAAAGCTTACGCCGCTGGTAAGATTCCGGGTGGTTTCTTCAAGCGCGAAGGTCGTCCTTCTGAAAACGAAACCCTGGTTTCCCGCCTGATTGATCGCCCGCTGCGTCCGCTGTTCCCCGAAGGGTTCCGCAACGAAGTGCAGGTGATTGCCACCGTGCTGACGCACGATATGGAAAATGATCCTTCCATTCCTGCGCTGATCGGTTGCTCCGCAGCTCTGACCCTGTCTGGTATTCCGTTCTTTGGCCCCGTTGGCGCTGCCCGCGTTGGCTTTAAGGATGGCGCATTCATCCTGAACCCCACACAGGAACAGATCAAAGAATCAGATCTGGAACTGGTTGTGGCTGGCACGGCTGAAGGCGTGCTGATGGTGGAATCCGAAGCTTCCGAACTGTCTGAAGAAGTGATGCTGGATGCCGTAACATTCGGCCATACAGCATTCCAGCCGGTTCTGGATGCCATTATCTCCTTGGCAGAACATGCAGCCAAGGAACCTTGGGCACTGGCAGAGCCAACCAAGGAAGAAATTCAGCTGCGCAAGCAGGTTGAAAAAGCTGGCCGCAAGCTGATTGCTGATGCTTACAAAGAAAAGCAGAAGCAGGTCCGCTACGAAAAGCTGAAAGCTGCGCGTGAAGCGATTGTTGAAAAGCTGACGGCTGATGAACTGGATGTTGCTGCTGCCAAGCCGATGATCAAGGATCTGGAAGCTGACGTGGTGCGGTCTTCCGTTCTGAAAACCGGCAAGCGTATTGATGGCCGTGATCTGGTAACTGTTCGCCCAATCGTGCCGGAAGTGGGTATTCTGCCGCGCGTGCATGGTTCTTCCCTGTTCACTCGTGGTGAAACACAGGCGCTGGTTGTGACCACGCTGGGCACCGGGCAGGACGAACAGGTTATTGATGCGCTGGAAGGTGAATACCGCACCAACTTCATGCTGCATTATAACTTCCCACCCTTCTCTGTGGGTGAATGTGGGCGTATCGGTTCTCCGGGGCGTCGTGAAATCGGGCATGGCAAGCTGGCATGGCGCGCTATTCACCCGCTGATGCCTTCCCGTAAGGAATTCCCGTACACAGTGCGTGTGGTTTCCGAAATTACGGAAAGCAATGGCTCTTCCTCCATGGCAACCGTATGCGGTGGCTCTCTGGCTCTGATGGATGCTGGTGTGCCGTTGAAGCGCCCGGTTGCTGGTATCGCCATGGGCCTGATCAAGGAAGGCGATGATTTCGCTGTTCTATCCGATATCCTTGGTGATGAAGATCACCTTGGGGATATGGACTTCAAGGTAGCCGGCACCGAACAGGGTGTGACAGCCCTGCAGATGGATATTAAGATTACCTCCATCACGCCGGAAATCATGAAGATTGCTCTGGGTCAGGCACGTGATGGCCGGATGCACATTCTGGGTGAAATGAGCAAGGCGCTGACAGAAACACGCACCAACGTGTCTTCTACAGCACCGAAGATCACCACCATGAAGGTGCCCCGGGAAAAGATCCGTGATGTGATCGGTTCTGGCGGTAAAGTGATCCGTGAAATCGTGGAATATTCTGGCGCCAAGGTTGATATTGGGGATGACGGCACAATCACCATTGCCGCAGCTTCTGATGATCAAGCACAGAAGGCCATTGATCGGATCAACGGCATTGTAGCGGAACCAGAACTGGGCCGCATTTACGATGGTAAGGTTGTTAAAACCGCCGACTTTGGTGCGTTTGTAAACTTCCTTGGTGCGCGTGATGGCCTGGTGCACATTTCCGAACTGGCGCAGGGTCGTGTTGGTAAAACCACGGATGTGGTGAAGGAAGGCGATACCGTGAAAGTCAAGGTCATCGGCTTTGATGATCGCGGTAAGGTTAAGCTGTCCATGCGTGTTGTTGATCAGAACACGGGTGCGGATATCACGGAAACTGTGGGTGAAAAGCCCTCACGTGGTCCCCGTCGGGATGCTGAATAAGCATCCCTTTTCGGGTCAGTTTCAACCATACGGATAGTTGCAGGAACGATAGGACGGTCATGAAGGCGATCAATACGGTTCGCATGGGGGGTGTGGATATCCTACCGCTGGTGGAAGGCGGTAAGGGGGTTTCTGTCTCCACAGGCGTATCGGCCGGGGCGTGGGCTGCAGCAGGTGGCGCAGGCACGGTTTCTATCGTCAATGCAGATAGTTATGATGAAAACGGGCAGCCAGTTCCCCAGATCTATCACGGTCGTACGCGCCGTGAGCGGCATGAGGAACTGGTAGATTACGCCATTCGTGGTGGTATTACCCAAGCGCGTGTGGCGCATGAAATGTCCGGTGGAAAAGGCCGGATTCATGCCAATATTCTGTGGGAAATGGGATCAGCCGAGCGGGTGATTACCGGCGTGCTGGAAGGCGCACCGGGCCTTATCCACGGTCTTACATGCGGCGCGGGTATGCCGTATCGGCTGTCTGAAATTGCAACACGGTTTGGGGTGCATTATTACCCCATCGTGTCATCTGCACGTGCTTTTAATGCGCTGTGGAAGCGGGCTTACCATAAATCTGCCGATTTGCTAGGCGGCGTGGTTTATGAAGATCCTTGGCGTGCAGGGGGGCATAATGGCCTTTCCAATACGGAAAACCCGTTAAAGCCGGAAGATCCTTACCCACGCGTTGCGGCTTTGCGTAAACTTATGCGCGGATTTGGATTGGATACTACGCCTATCATCATGGCGGGTGGTGTGTGGTGGCTGGAAGAATGGGAAGATTGGATTGATAATCCTGAGCTTGGCCCCATTGTGTTCCAGTTTGGCACACGCCCACTATTGACGAAGGAAAGCCCTATTCCAGAGGCATGGAAGCAGCGCTTGCTTACCCTGAAAAAGGGTGACGTATACCTGAACCGCTTCTCTCCCACGGGTTTTTACTCATCTGCAGTCAACAACAGTTTCTTGCAGGAATTGCGTGAACGGTCAGAGCGGCAGGTTCCTTTTGCTATGGCAGCAGAAGAAGATCTGGTCGTGCCCTACGGCATTGGTGCACGTAAGCGCGAAGTGTTTGTAAAGGCTGATGACCTGCCGCGTATCCAGCAGTGGGAACAGCAGGGCTTTACTGAAGCCCTTCGTACCCAAGATTCTACGCTGATTTTTGTAACCCCAGACAGAGCGCGTGAGATTCTGGCAGATCAGGCCGATTGCATGGGCTGTCTGTCTGAATGTCAGTTCTCTAACTGGAGCCAGCGTGGCCCCAATTATTCCACGGGCCATAAGGCAGACCCACGTTCTTTCTGTATTCAGAAAACATTGCAGGCTGTGGCACATGCCAGCGGGCCAGATGCGGCTCAGGTGCTGGATCATAACCTCATGTTCGGTGGTACAAACGCATGGCGCTTTGCGACCGATCCTTTCTATGCCAACGGGTTTGTGCCAACGGTGCAGCAGTTGGTGGATCGGATTATGACCGGGCGTTAAATCCAGCCAAGGTAAATACTGATTATCCAAGAAAAAGGCGGTTCCCATAGGGAACCGCCTTTTTTCATTAACCTATGTATTGGGTTTTTATCGGCTCATCCGGGAAAGTTTTTTATCTGTTTCATATTGGTTGAGCGCATAAACAGACCAGATAGCTGCCGGAATCCAGCCAATAACAGTTATCTGCAATATCAGGCAGATAATGCCCGAAAATGGGCGGCCAATCGTAAAAAACTGAAACCACGGAAACAGTAATGCCAAAAGTAGGCGCATGGCTGGAACTCCTTATAGTGTGCAACATGATGGGCACAGCCTTTTGCCCGAAGCAAGTCTGCTATTTCAGCCGCTAGGTGGTGCGGGTTTTGTGTGCTAGAAAATATTCTGCAAGTGCCGGGTAACCGGTGCAGAAGTGGATTTGGCACATGCTCCATAATCTGGAGCGTGCAGCATGACAGAGCGGATAAACCTTGACCGAGATTTCTGACCAGCCGGGTGTACCGGAACCCTCAGACCTTCTGCCCGTAACCATTGAGGAGGAGATGCGCTCCTCCTACCTCGCGTATGCGATGTCGGTTATTGTCAGCCGTGCGCTGCCGGATGTGCGAGATGGTCTTAAGCCTGTTCATCGTCGCATCCTGTATGCCATGCATGAAAGCGGTTTTACCTACGATAAACCTTATCGCAAATCTGCCCGCGCAGTTGGTGAGGTGATGGGTAAATACCATCCGCATGGTGACTCCTCTATTTACGATGCCATGGTGCGTATGGCTCAGTCTTGGTCCATGCGGGTCAAGCTGATTGACGGGCAGGGTAACTTTGGCTCGGTGGATGGTGATAGCCCCGCCGCCATGCGTTATACCGAAGCTCGGCTGGCCAAAGCTTCCACATTTCTGTTGAATGATATTGACCGCGATACGGTCGATTTTCAGCCGAACTATGATGAAAGTGAAGAAGAACCAACCGTTCTTCCTGCCACTTTCCCAAATCTGCTGATCAATGGTGCCACGGGTATTGCGGTGGGTATGGCCACCAATATCCCTACGCATAATCCATCAGAAGTTATTGATGCCACGCTGGCACTGATTGCCAATCCAGATCTCTCACTTGATGATCTGATGGAATATGTGCCGGGGCCGGATTTCCCCACAGGTGGTATTATTCTTGGGCGGTCTGGTATCCGCAGTGCGTTTGCTACTGGGCGCGGGGCCGTTATTATTCGTGCCAAGGCAGATATTGAAGAAATTCGCAAAGACCGTAAGGCCATTATCGTTACGGAAATTCCGTATCAGGTTAACAAGGCCACTTTGCAGGAACGTATTGCCGATCTGGTACGCAACAAGCAGATCGAAGGCATTGCCGATATCCGTGATGAATCTGATCGCTCC
Source organism: Acetobacter sp. A11-2 (assembly GCF_040208445.1). Taxonomy (NCBI): domain Bacteria; kingdom Pseudomonadati; phylum Pseudomonadota; class Alphaproteobacteria; order Acetobacterales; family Acetobacteraceae; genus Acetobacter; species Acetobacter sp. A11-2. The sequence goes on along the minus strand of NZ_CP157843.1, from coordinate 2,022,093 downwards.
GGTATGCGGGTGGTTATCGAAATCAAGCGTGATGCCACACCAGAAGTGGTGCTGAATCAGCTTTATCGTTTCACCCAGCTTCAGACATCCTTTGGCGTGAACATGCTGGCGCTGGATGGTGGCAAGCCCCGCCTGATGGGGCTGAAGGATGTGCTGGAAGCCTTTATTGCGTTCCGTGAGGAAGTGATTCTCCGCCGTTCGCGGTTTGAGTTGAACAAGGCGCGTGATCGCGGGCACATTCTGGTGGGGCTGGTTATTGCCGTTGCTAATATTGATGCCGTTATTGCTCTGATTCGTGGAGCGCCAGATGCCGCTGCAGCGCGTGAAGCGCTTATGGCTGCGCAATGGAATGCCGCAGATGTAGAACCTTTGCTGGCTCTGATTCATGATGACGGCAACGTGGTTGTAGACGGCAAGGTGCGTCTGACAGAAGCACAGGCACGCGGTATTCTGGAACTGCGTCTGCAACGCCTGACAGGGCTGGAACGCGATAAGATCCAGCAGGAACTCTCGGAAGTTGCTCAGCGCATTAACGAGCTTCTGGAAATTATCGGCAGTCATGTCCGCCGCATGGAAGTGCTGCGTGATGAACTTTCCGTAGCCCGCGCAGAAATTGCCACCCCACGCATGACCGAAATTGCGGATTATGCGGGGGATCAGGATGATGAAAGCCTGATCGAACCTGGCCAGATGGTTGTAACCATTACGCGGGAAGGGTTTATTAAACGCACGCCGCTGGATGTGTTCCGTGCGCAAAACCGTGGTGGCCGCGGTCGCACAGGTGCCAGCACCCGTGGCGATGATATTGTTGTACGGTCCTTTAATGCCCACACCCATCAGTGGGTCATGTTCTTCTCTTCTGGCGGTAAAGTGTATCGTCAAAAGGTCTGGCGTCTGCCAGAAGCCGGGCCAGCCGCCAAAGGCCGTGCCTTGGTGAACCTGTTGCCAGATTTGGGTTCTGATAGCATTACGGCTGTGCTGCCACTGCCGCAGGATGAGGAACTGTGGGAGGCCCTGCATCTGGTCTTTGCAACAGCCAGCGGCAATGTGCGCCGTAACCGTTTGAGTGATTTCCGCAATATCCGCTCGTCCGGCATGATCGCCATGAAGCTGGATGAAGGGGATAGCCTGATAGGCGTTGCCACCTGCCGGGAAGGGCAGGATGTGTTCCTTGCTACACGTGGGGCACGGTGTATCCGCTTCCAGATTACCGATGACACATTGCGTGTGTTTGCTGGTCGTGGGTCTTCTGGTGTGCGGGGTATCCGCCTTGCAGAAGGTGACCGCGTGATCAGCCTTGCTGTGCTGAATCATGTTGAAGCAACGGTAGAAGAACGCTCAGCTTACCTGCGGATGGCAAATGCCAAGCGCCGGGCTGAAAACGCAGCAGAAGCGGCTGAGGAAGATGCAGATACCGTGCAGGCCGATTCGGATGAAGAAGAAGGCAGCAACACCGATGCACTGCTTTCTCCGGAACGCTTTGCGCAGCTCGAAGAAGCTGAAGAAATTCTGCTGATTGTCAGCGATGGTGGCTTCGGGCGTCGCTCTTCCGCGTATGATTACCGTGTAAGCGGGCGTGGCGGGCAAGGCATTACCAACATGACGTTCTCCGCCAACAAGCGCGGAAAAGAAGTGGCTGCCACCTTGCCTGTTCTGGAAGGCACGGATGTGATGCTGGTAACGGATGCTGGTCGTCTTATTCGTGTGCCGGTTGATCAGGTACGTGTCATGGCGCGTCAGGCCAGCGGTGTAACGCTGTTCCGCCTGAATGATGATGAACGCGTCACCAGCGTCTTCCCCGTTATGGATGATGGTGAAGATGAGGCAGGAGAGGCTGAGGGGGAATGAACACCCCTGTAGGCTCCGTGCCCAAGCGGGTAGGCTTTTACGCTGGCACGTTTGATCCGGTAACGGTTGGCCATCTGGATGTGATTGAACGCGCATCCCGTTTGGTGGATCGGCTGGTGATAGGTGTGGCCCACAACCCCGGCAAAAATCCGCTTATGCCATTGGATGAGCGGATTGCCTGTGTGGAAGAAGCCTTACCTGCCATTCGCCAGAATACGGGTGGGGATATTGTGGTGGTGCCATTTAATTCCCTGTTGGTGAAGGCTGTGCGAGAACACGGTGCAACGCTGATTTTCCGCGGTCTTCGGGTGCTTTCGGATTTTGATTACGAAATCCAGATGAGCGGCGTAAACCGCAAACTGGATGCCGGAATTGAAAGCGTGTTCCTTATGGCTTCGGAACACACCCAATTTATTTCTTCGCGTCTGGTGAAAGAAATTGCCAGTTACGGCGGAGATATTTCGGAATTTGTAACACCAGGCACGCAGGCGCGTTTGTTGGCACGTCTAGCTGACAGGAAAAACGTTTCTGTCTGAAGTGGCAAGCATGGGTGTTGCAAACACAAGGAGAGTTTCTGATGTCTTCAGAAGATAAAAACGATATCATTCATATGGATATCCCGCACGGTCGCGTCATTATCAGATTGCGCCCGGATCTGGCCCCCAAGGCTGCGGAACGTATTCGCACGCTGGCGGCAGAAGGTTTTTACGATAACGTACCTTTCCACCGTGTTATTCCCGGCTTTATGGCTCAGGGTGGTGACCCAACGGGCACGGGTATGCATGGCAGCAAACTGCCGGATCTGCCTGCAGAGTTCACCAACAAAGCCAAGTTTGAACGTGGCACCATCGGCATGGCTCGGACGTCTGATCCGAACAGTGCCAACAGCCAGTTCTTCATCATGTTTGAACCTTCTCCGCACCTTGATGGCCAGTACACCATTGTGGGTGAAGTGATTGAAGGCATGGAAAACGTAGATAAAATCAAACATGGTTCTGGCATGTCCGGCATGGTGAAGGATCCGGATCGGATTTCTCGCATGCGTCCGGCAGTCGGCGAAAAATCCTGATTTTTCGAATATCTGCAAAAAAGCGTCACTCCTGTTGGGGGTGGCGCTTTTTTTATGTCTGAAAGCAATCAAAACATCTGATTTTACAGGAATGGCACAAAATTCTTTCTACTGCTTGACAGAGGTAAGGTAATCCGTTTAGGAACACCTCCATCGCGCAGACATCAAGTTTTGCACGGTTAAAGGTGTGAGCCGGTAGCTCAGTTGGTAGAGCATTCGACTTTTAATCGAATGGTCGAGGGTTCGAGTCCCTCCCGGCTCACCATTTTAAAATCTTCCAAAATATAGCAAGATAATTTTGCCCATATATCTCTTGGGCTACGCCGCGTTTTCCCATGGCGGAATTGGGCCATAACACTGAGCAAGATAATCAATCATGGCACGGACTTTTAAGGGAATACTTGTGCCGGGCGCATAAACGGCGTGTAAGTCTGGTCCCGGTGTGGTGGGGTAATCTAGCGATAAAGCAATAAGTTGGCCGCGTTGCAGTTCTTGGCTCACAACAAAAAGCGGCAAATAAGCAATGCCAGCGCCAGCTACTGTGGCCTCCCGCAAGGCATCTCCATTATTGGCGGACAGCAGGCCGGAAACAGAAACGGTTTTTTCTCCGTTTTCTCCAAAATGCCAGCGAGATGCGCTGTTGTTTCCGCTCAGGGTATATCCAAGGCAATTATGATGCTGCAATGCATCGACATGCGTGGGGGTGCCAGCTTTTGCCAAATAAGCAGGTGAGGCACAGATAACCATACGCACAGCAGCCAATTTACGTGCACGCAGCGTGCTGACTGTTAGATTGCGGATACGCAGAGTGAGATCCCAGCCTTCCTCAACCAGATCAACAGGTCTGTCATTCAAGCCAAGTTCTATCTGAACCTGCGGATATCTTCGGCTAAATTCAGGCAGATAAGGTGCAACATACCGTATGGCGAAGGAAACAGGGGCATTCAGGCGCAATTGCCCACGCGGTTCACGATACTGTTCGCTTACGGTTTGTTCCATGTTTTCTACATCGGCCAGAATGCGCTGGCAGCTTTCCAAAAACAGGCGTCCCGCTTCAGTTAAGGAGAGATGCCGTGTGCTGCGTTGAAACAGGGAAACGCCTAACCGTGTTTCCAATGCCGTGACATGTTTGGTCACCATGGTTGGAGAAAGCGCCATAAGGCGCGCGGCACCCGTAAAGCTACCTGCGGCTACAACTTTGACAAAAATCTGCATACTGGTGATGCGATCCAGCATTTATAGCGCCCCAGCATGATGGAAACGGTTAGTTTTTTCTAGCATAGGCTGTGGCTCCTTTGTCATGCAGGCCGTATGCTGCCAAAAGCAGCATTGCAGCATGTTTGAGGTTGGAGGAGATGTGGCAACAGGTAAATCTGTAATGGGCAAATACATGTGCGGAATGCTTTCTGCGTGTTTATTGCTGCCCATGTTGCCAGCTGTAGCCGGTGAAGATGGCCTGCATGCTCTTCCCGTTCCTGCTGTGCAGGAAGAATCTCTGGATGGTCAGCAAGGGGCATCTCTTTTTCTGCCTATAGGGGCAGAGGTTGCTCTTGCCGCTTTTTGGTCTGGGCCTGATCTACTGATAGTGGCGGATCGTCCTGTAGCATCTTTGGCGCACAATTTTGCAGGCCAAGGCATTTTTGCAGATACGGATGTTACGGTTCTGGAAAGTGCCACCGTTTTGCGTGTTCATATGCCATCTCATCCGCATATTGTGTTGCGCAAAAAGCTAGATGGCTGGCTGGTGGTGCAGCTTCAAAAAGACGATTCAGATCGCACAAAGTCTGCACCGCCTGCGGTTATGCTGCCAGAGGCCGTTCTCTTTCCACAAAAACAGTCTGGTCACGTTATCTCGTTTCCAGATCCAGCTACCGGCACACGGTTGCTGATTGTGCCAGCTGTGATGGAAACCGGAAATCGCTCTGCCTATAGGGCCATAGGGTATGGCGTGCGTGCATCTGCCCAAGGTGTTGTGGTGGCAGCAGATTCATCGCAGATCAGATTGGACGTTGTCACAGACAAAGGCGTCTTTCTTTCAGCATTGGGGCTGGATGCTTTGCCAGTAGGGCTGGGAACACCAGAAACAGCACCGCTGGAAGGTGGGCAGGATTGGTTCTGGTTGGGGTTACGTTCGGCGCCAGCTGCTATTTTACAAAAGGACTGGCTTACAGCAAAAACTGATGCTGAAAAGGCTCCACCTTCTTTGCGGTGGCCAGCGCAGGTTGCTGCTGCACGCGCTGCTTTTGCGGCCGGATATCCGGAAGATGCGTGGCATCTTGTTAAGAATATGCCCCAGCGTTCTGCACCAGGCGGCCCACCAGTGGGAGTGCTCTTTCTGCGGGCATGCGCAGCGTTGCTAAGCCACGATGTAAATGCTGCAGCGCCCGTTCTGGCGCAGATGGAAGGCGCAGTTCCAGAACTGGAGATATGGCATGCGCTGTATCTGATGTTGAGTGGTGCAAACAGCAAAGATGCATCTGTTCTGCTTGCACGCCATTACGAACAGATCCTGCGCTATCCACAACCGTTGCGTGATCTGCTTCTTCCTCAGGTTATAAATTATATTGCACGTTATGGCACGGATGAAGCAGCATCCATTCTGGAACCTCTGCCCACTGATGGCGTTTATGATCTCGCGCGTGCGCTTATGCAAAACCGTGAAGGAAATGCAGAGGCAGCACGGATTACGCTGGAAAATCTGACAGCTGCAGCAGACTCGGAAAAAGCCGCTTATGCGCGTGCAGATCTGGTGAACTTTCTGTTGCAACATGATCAGATTGATGCCGGCATGGCTGCAGAGAGCTTTCAAAACCTTCTTGATGGGAAAGAAGGCGTTGGAAAGGCTGTGCCTTCTGCGCGCGCATATACCAATTTCTTATTATCTTCAGCACTGGTGCAATGCGGCCGGGCAAAACAGGCTTTAACAGTGCTGAATGGGCTTTCTGCCTCGGCACAAATGCCACAGGATAGGTTGGAGGTTTTGCGGCGGCAGGCCTTGTACGTGCTTGCGTTTAATACTCTGCCATCAGGCAAGGCAGTGGGCGGAGAGGACGGGGCATTATCTGCAGAGCAACGGGTGCATATTTTGCAAACCCAACTGCCTTTACTGGAAGATAATACATACAAGGCAAAATTGTTGAGAGGCTACGGAGCGCTTCTGTTGCAGATAGGGCAGGCTGATGCTGCGGTTATGGCGTTCAAACAAGCCGTTGTGCTGACAGCTGACCCAGTAGCACGAGCAGAAATACAGGAGCAAATTGTTCAGGCCGCTTTCAAGGCAGGTAATGTAAATGCCGCTATGGTGGCATTGGAACAAAGCACTGTGCCCGGCTTGCCGGAGGATATGGCTGCACGCCGCCATTATGATGAAGCGCATCTTGCGCTGGCCAAAGGGGATAGAGCAGGCGCATTGGCCCTACTGGCTGATGATGAATCCGATACGGGTTTGGAACTGCGCGGGCAATTGTATGCGCAAGGCAAGCAATGGGCAGATGCTGTGCAGGTGGTTGGGCGTTTGGCTAGTCATGCCCTGCCAGAAACAGGGGCTTTAACACAGCGTCAGCAAGACCTTGTCATGCAGCTTGCGGCCGATTCTGCCGCAGCACATGATGCAGATACCTTGCAGCGCCTTAAGGCTTGGCTGGGAGGGCGAACGCTGGGAAAAGAGCAAAATCGCCAGTTTGACATTCTTGTGAAACAAACTGTGCATTCTTCTACAGAGCGTTGATTATTCTGTATTTTAGGGTGGCGGGTTTCTGAAAAATTGATGAAACACGTAAATAATGCTTGCAACGTAGGCGCAGGGGTCCTACCAAGCGCGCTCTTGGCCCAAGGGGGCAATTTTTGCCCAACAGGCTGTCTACTGGTTTGGGGGTACGTCAATGAACGCACTTGCTCAACTGGGGATGGTCTCGGAACACCCGAGCAATAACCAGGCATTTTCTGTTCCGGTCTCGTCTGCTGACGAAGAGCGTAAAGATTACTTCGTCGAAAAGAATGGCGAGAAGTTTGCAGGTACTCACCTGCTTGTCGATATGTGGGGCGCCACAAATCTGGATGATCCAGAAAAAATCGACGCAACACTGTGCGAAGCAGCGCGTGCTGCCGGGGCCACAATCCTGCACAGTCATTTCCATCATTTTTCACCCAACGGGGGTGTTTCTGGCGTGGTGGTGCTGGCTGAAAGCCATATTTCCATTCACACATGGCCAGAACGCGACTTTGCTGCGGTGGACATCTTTATGTGTGGTGCGTGTGATCCGCACCTGTCCATCCCTGTTATGCAGCGTCTTTTTCAGGCCAAACGGCTTGAAGTGGATGAAGAACGCCGCGGCCGCGTAGTTGCCTAAAGGCTGTTTTTCTTAAAGTTGTAAACTCTGTTTGACGGTCGTGCTGATACAGTTCTGAAAAAGGGCGGTGTCAGCACGGCCCATCTGCGTATGTGGAAGATAAAGCTGGTATGGCAGAAACATGGATTGAAGAAACCCTGTACGATAACTGGGGGCAGCGTTTCCGTGTGGTAAAGGAACTGGCACGCACGCGTAGCCCGTTTCAGGATATTGTTGTTTTTGAAAGTGACTCCCACGGTCGTGTGCTCATGCTGGATGGCGTGGTGCAGATTACCGAGAAGGATGAATTTGTTTATCAGGAAATGCTCACGCATGTTCCGCTGTTTACACATGCCAACCCAAAAAATGTGCTGATTATTGGCGCAGGGGATGGCGGTGTTCTGCGCCGTGTTCTGGAGCATCCCGGTATCGAAAAAGCCGTGATGGTGGAAATTGACGGTGTTGTTATAGAACTTTCAAAACAGCACCTTCCGTCTATCGCAGGGGATGCATGGAACAACCCACGTGCAGAAGTGATTGTGGGAGACGGCATAGATTACGTTGCCCGCGCGGCGGATGCCTCGTTTGACGTGATTATTGTTGATAGCACAGACCCGATAGGTGTGGGCGAAGTGCTGTTTACAGATTCCTTTTACGAACACTGCGCACGCATTCTGACCTCTGAAGGGCTGATTGTGAACCAGTGCGGCGTGCCCTTTATGCAGGCAGATGAACTGCATGAAACCAGCGTGCGGCGTGCAAAGTTCTTTCCGCATGTGTCTGCCTATGTGGCCGCTGTGCCAACCTATGTGGGTGGGTTCATGACGTTGGGGATCGCCAGTAAAGGCAGCAACCTGCAAGCGCAGGATGTAAAGCAGGTGCGCGCCCGTGCGCAGGAAGCTGGTATTTTAGGAAAAACCCAGTACTGGACGCCTGAAATCCATGTAGGTTCGTTTAATCTGCCGCCTTATATTGCCAAGCATTTGCCCAAAGCTGCTGGCTAATACGTGTAACAGGGGCCGTGATTGACTTGAAAGCGAAATGATGTCACGGTTCCTGAACGCAGAGGGAGAGACTGGCTTGGCCAGCGCCGAAGGAGCAACCGCCCCGGAAACTCTCAGGCAGAAGGACCCTGCGTTTTAAAACTTCTGGAGAGAGGTGCAATCGCACCCGCCGACGGGATAGCGATCTCAGGCAAAAGCACAGAAGGGGCAGCGGATTGTGTAATCCGGAGCCTCGTGTTGTGCTGATGTGTCTGTCAGATTGCAGTGGGTTCCGGCCTTTTTGGCAAGGCGGCGTGCATGGGCACCGATACTCTCCTTCATACTCCCCTCTATTCATTGCATGAAGAATCCGGCGGCAAGATGGTGCCGTTTGCGGGTTATGCCATGCCTTTGCAATATGCAGATGGCATTATGGCCGAGCACCGGCATGTGCGTGAGCATGTTGGGTTGTTTGATGTTTCCCACATGGGGCAGGTGCTACTGCGCCCCCGTTCGGGCGATGTAGATGATGCAGCTTTGGCGCTGGAAAAACTGGTGCCTGCAGATATTGCTGCCCTTAAGCATGGTCGCCAGCGTTATACCCAGTTCACCAATGCCGAAGGTGGCATTCTGGATGATCTGATGGTGGCGCGCCTGGAAGATGGCCTTCTGCTGGTGGTGAATGCTGCATGTAAGGAAGCTGATCTGGAACTCCTGCAATCTGAACTGGTGGCAGAATGTGTTGTGGAGTTGCAGGAAGATCGGGCGCTGCTTGCCTTGCAGGGGCCAGAAGCCGAACAGACTTTGGCTGTGTTTGCCGATGATGTGCGCAAGATGGTGTTCATGGATGTGCGCACGCTGGATGTGGATGGTGCTCGCTGTGTGATTTCCCGTTCCGGCTATACGGGCGAAGATGGGTTTGAAATTTCTGTTTCCGCCAAGGATGCAGATCGGGTTGCCCGTAAACTGCTGGAACAGCCCAACGTAAAACTGATCGGCTTAGGTGCGCGAGACAGCCTGCGGCTTGAAGCAGGCATGTGCCTGTATGGTTCGGATATTGATACCACTACCACGCCGGTTGAAGCTGCACTTGAATGGTCTATCCAGAAGTCTCGCCGTAATGGTGGCGCACGTGCTGGCGGGTTCCCCGGTGCGGATATTATTCTTGGTCAGCTTGAAAACGGCGTAAGCCGCCGCCGCGTTGGGTTACGGCCGGAGGGGCGTGCGCCTGTGCGGCATGATGCGCCTTTATATGCAGATGCAGAATTTGCCACGCATATCGGCAAAGTTACGTCTGGTGCATTTGGCCCCACAGTGGGTGGGCCGGTAGCGATGGGCTACGTGGCTACCAATGACAGCCAGATAGGGCATACCGTTTTTGCAGAATTGCGTGGGCGTTCCGTGCCTTCCGTAATAAGTGCACTGCCTTTTGTGCCAGCGCATTTCAAACGCTAGGCCGTTGAGACATAGATTGACTTTACCCTTGGAGAAATTGAGAAAATGACCCTGTATTTCACAAAAGAACATGAATGGTTGCGCGTGGATGGTGAAACAGCAACCGTAGGCATTACGCGCCATGCAGCCGATGAACTGGGTGAACTGGTGTTTATTGAAGCACGCCCATCCGGCACAGAAGTAAAAGCAGGGGAATCCATTGCAGTTGTGGAATCCGTTAAGGCTGCTTCTGATATTTATGCCCCAGTTGATGGTGAAGTTCTGGAAAACAATGCTGCGCTGGCTGATGATCCGGCACGGGTAAGTTCTGACCCAGAAGGGGAAGGCTGGATTGTTAAATTCCGCATTACCAACCCGGATCAGCTTTCCGGGCTGATGGATGCCGCAGCATATGCAGCTTTTGTAGGCTGATTTCTGCCTGATTGGAAAAAATGGCCCGTTCCAGACGGGCCTTGTTCAGGAAAATTTTCTACATGTTCTCCCTTACTCCCGGTTCGGATGCACGTGCTCAACAGAGTATTGAAGCTCTGCCCGCTTTTGCTGCTTTAAAAGCCGAAGGTGCGGCGTTTGCCACACGTCACATTGGCCCAACTGCGGCAGATCAGGCCGAAATGCTGCGTGTTGTTGGTGCTGCCTCTTTGGATGGTCTGATAGATCAGACACTTCCTGCTTCCATTCGCGCCCAGAAACCCTTGGGACTTGGCGCTGGGTGGACGGAAACGCAGGTGCTTGCGCGCTTGCGTGAACTGGCCGGACAGAATCAGGTTATGACATCCCTGATCGGGCAAGGGTATTACGGTACAGTGCTGCCAGCTGTTATCCAGCGGAATATTCTGGAAAATCCGGCATGGTACACAGCTTACACACCGTATCAGCCAGAAATTAGTCAGGGCCGTCTGGAAGCTCTGCTGAATTTCCAAACCATGATTACAGAGCTAACAGGGCTGGATATCGCCAACTCTTCTCTGTTGGATGAAGCCACGGCAGCGGCAGAAGCCATGGCATTGGCCCGTCGGGTGGCGACCTCCAAATCCACCGTGTTTTTTGTGGATGTGGAATGTCTGCCGCAGACCATTGCTGTATTGAAAACCCGTGCAGAGCCTATGGGTATTACGCTCCAGATTGGTCGGCCCGAAACGGATCTGGATGCCCAAAACGTATTTGGGGCCATTTTCCAGTATCCCGGCACATCTGGCCAGATTACAAACCCGCAAAAACAGATTGAAAGCCTGCATGCTGTAGGCGCTATTGCTGTTATGGCGGCAGATCCGCTGGCTTTAACATTGCTTGCAGCCCCGGGTGAACTGGGGGCAGATATTGCCATTGGTTCTACTCAGCGCTTTGGTATTCCCATGGGGTATGGTGGGCCGCATGCAGCGTATATGGCTGTGCGAGATGCCTATAAACGCAGCATGCCGGGGCGCTTGGTTGGTGTTTCGGTCGATAGCGCTGGGCGTCCGGCATATCGTCTTGCCCTGCAAACCCGTGAACAGCATATTCGGCGCGAAAAGGCCACGTCCAACATCTGCACCGCGCAGGTGTTGCTGGCTGTTATTGCTGGCATGTATGCTGTCTATCATGGGCCAGAAGGTTTAAAGGCGATTGCGCAGCGCATTCATGGTCTTGCGGCTACATTGGCGGCTGGCTTGCGGGCGCTGGGTGTAACCGTTGAAACAACCGCATTTTTTGACACGCTGACGGTAAATGTAAGCGAAGGCGCTGCTGATTTACTGGAACGTGCACGTTCTGCAGGCATGAACCTGCGGGATGCAGGGAACGGACGCATTGGCATCAGTCTGGATGAAACCAGCACGCCAGAAACCGTTTACGCTGTGTGGTCTGTTTTTTGTGCCGAGCACGGACGTGTAGAAAAAATGGCGCAGGCCCTTCCGGCAGCTTCCATAACATTGCCCGAAGATGTGCGCCGCCAGTCTGGCTTTATGGCGCAGCCTGTGTTCCGTTCCTGTAGCTCAGAAACAGATATGCTGCGTTATCTGCGGCGCTTGTCAGACAAGGATCTGGCGCTGGACCGGACGATGATCCCGTTGGGGTCTTGCACCATGAAGCTGAATGCCACGGTGGAAATGTTGCCGATTACGTGGTCTGGCTTTTGTGACATCCATCCGTTTGCACCAGGAGATCAGGCAAAAGGCTATCAGGTTCTTTTGCAGGATCTGGAAAAGTGGCTGTGTGCTATCAGCGGTTATGATGCGGTTTCTTTCCAGCCCAATTCTGGTGCGCAGGGTGAATATGCAGGCTTGCTTGTTATTCGTGCGTATCATCAGGCCCGAGGGGAAGGGCACCGGACAGTTTGCCTGATTCCTGCTTCTGCGCATGGCACCAACCCGGCTTCGGCTCAAATGGCGGGCATGAAAGTTGTGGTCGTAAAGTGCGATGCTGGCGGCAACATCGATCTGGAAGACATGCGTGAGAAAATAAAAGCGCATGCGAATGATCTGGCTGCTGTCATGATTACCTATCCTTCCACTCACGGTGTGTTTGAAGAAAACATGCGTGAAATCTGTGATCTGGTGCATGCAACCGGTGGGCAGGTATATGTGGACGGCGCCAATATGAATGCTCAGGTGGGGCTGGCGCGTCCGGCAGATTATGGTGGGGATGTGAGCCACTTTAACCTGCATAAAACTTTCTGCATTCCGCATGGTGGCGGTGGGCCCGGTATGGGGCCAATTGGTGTGCGAGCGCATCTGGCACCTTATCTGCCCGGAAACCCGGCAGATGCAGGGGTTTCCATGGCTGTAAGTGCGGCTCCTTTTGGGTCAGCCTCTATCCTGCCGATCTCATGGGCCTATATTCGCCTGATGGGGGATGAAGGACTTAAACGGGCTACGCAGGTGGCTATTCTCAACGCCAATTATATTGTGAGCCGCTTGAAAGATGCTTACCCTGTGCTTTATCAGGGCGCACATGGGCGTGTTGCGCATGAATGTATTCTGGATTTGCGTCCGATCAAGAATACAACGGGCGTGACCGTAGATGATATGTCCAAGCGTTTGGTTGACTACGGTTTTCATGCACCAACGGTGAGCTTTCCGGTGGCTGGTACCTTTATGATCGAGCCAACCGAATCTGAAGGAAAAGCAGAGCTGGATCGTTTTTGCGATGCCATGTTGGCTATGCGTGAGGAAGTGCGTGCCATTGAAAATGGCGAGGTGACGGCAGAAGATGCAGTACTGCGTCATGCGCCCCATACAGGCCTTGCGCTGACAGCAACGGAATGGGCGCATCCTTATACACGGCAGGAGGCATGCTTCCCCGGTAATGTGCAGCTAGCAACCAAATATTGGCCACCGGTAGGCCGAATTGATAACGTATATGGTGACAGAAACCTGGTTTGTTCTTGTCCGGATATTGCGGAATGGATGGAATAAACTAGACGTTTCTTCTTGTTATTGGAAAAAGGGGAGCAGCCAATCAGGTTGCTCCCCTTTTTTATATTCTGCCCCGGCGGTTTTGGAGCATGGAAAAGGCAATAAAAAAAACGCCCGACAAAGCCGGGCGTTGAAAAAACTGTTTCGTGCAGAAACTAAATGTAGATTTTAGTTATTATCATCAAAGGCAATATTGGGATCTTCCTGACCAGCGGATATCTGGCGAGGTGTTGCCGGGGCCTGAGCCAACTGTGTTGTCGTGCCTTTCTTGGCCCATGCCGTCATAACTTCCTGCTGCATGTTCCGTTCTGCACCAGGGTGGCGGGCATAAATAAAGCCATAGGTTGGATAGATAGACCCGAAGCCACCAGAATGATTGTTCAGCGCCACACGCACAGCAGACCAATCATTGTTGGGGGAAACGTCAATCACGGCCACGTTGCGGCTGATGCCTGCCTGTGCCCAATGTGACTGATCGATCATAATCGTACGGTTATCTACAACATTGCGCACCACAGCAACGTGGCCCAAGGGCATGCGGCGTGTTGCGCGGAAGTTCAGCACACTGCCTGCTTCTGGGGCATGGCCGCGGTCATAAACGCCGCTTGCATTATGCCACCAGTCACGCGCATTGCCATGTAGCATTACTTCAGATGCAGATTTGGCGTAAGCAACGCACTGGATAACGTGCCCACCATGATACCCGGACCGATAACGCCCCGCAGCAGGGTGCCAACGGCCACCTGCATATCGGCCAGCAGCATGACCGGATGCAGAGAATACGATTTTATGCACACCGGTATGATGAGAAGCCGCATGATAGGTGCGGGCAGATGCAGATGCAGTGAAAGCAGAAACGGACAGAAAAGATAAAACGGCCAGCTTCAGTTTGAGAATTCCGGACCGTCCGTGCCGCATTGTGCTTACCTTTCCTGATCGCATTTGCCGTGAGTTGGGGTACTGCAATGTTCGGGTTCAGGTATTAAACATCCATGCAGATCAGGCAAGCGTTCATTGCGCACCAAAATCGTTAAAGTTACTCTTTGCTGTATTAATGGGTATCAAAAAGAAAAATTAGGATTTTAATCCTAACTGGTGTCACGAATTCGCCTGATTCCGTTTCATTTAGGACTTTGTGTAGGAGAACAGGGAATGCGCGTCAGTTGGTGATGATTCGGGGGAATGTTGCATGAATGCCACGTTCTTTCTCATCACCAACTGGCAGAGATCAGGTCTTATTTTGTGGTGGTGACCATGATTTCCACAAGGATACGTGGGTCGGCCATCACAGCCTGAACGCAAGCACGGGCAGGGGCCATATTTTCTGGCAGCCACGCGCTCCAGATTTTGTTCAGCTTATCGCGGTCATTAATGTCTTTTACCCAGATTTGTGCCTGCAAAATGCGGGTGTTGTCTGTGCCGTGCTGTTCCAGCAGTGTGTCAATCTGTTCCAGCACATCACGTGTCTGGCCTTCAACATCCTGATCCAGATTGCGGGCGACAACACCCTGCGTGAAAATAAAACCGTGGTATTCAACCGCCGCAGAAAGAATGGGGTTGGGGTTGGTGCGTAGGATTTTGCTCATGATGATCCCTTGTTGAAAACAGACAAAACGACCGTTCAGTGAAAACTTGCGGCCTGTTTTGAATTGTCGGAGGGTGTGCCCCGCTGGTCAACTGTCTGGAAAAGACATCTGACGATATATTGCCAGTCGTTCTGGCGTATCAAAATCAACCAGTTCGGCAGAATTGGCCGGAATAAGGCGTATATCAGCGCCCAGATGGCGCAAAACCGCACGCCCTCCCTGATCTCCCGTAATCTGAAGCAACTTGCTGAATTGTGATGGATTCCAGACAACAGGATTGCCAACTTTGCCGTTTCGTAAAGGCGCAGTGGCGGCAGGAGCATAGTGGTTCTGGGTTTCCATCAGGGTATTCAGCAATGTTGTAGAAACCAGCGGCATATCGCCCAGACACATAAGCAGGCTTTGTGCATTTCCTGCTTGAGCAGCCTGAACACCTGCGTGCAAAGAAGCAGAAAGGCCAGAATGTGCATTCAAAACAGTTTGTAACCGTAGTCTTCCTGCTTTGAGGTCATGGTAGAAATATGAGCGGATAACTGCTTCCAGTTCCGGCTGCTCTGGCGGTAAAAGTGCTAGAACAGTTTCAGCTTTGCTGTTGAGAATATTTTTGAGTGTCTGAACCAACATAGGTTGCCCCGCCGCGTCCGGAGCTAACAGTTTGTTAGTGGGGGCAGTACGAGAAGAACGGCCCGCGCATAGCACGCAGGCCCATATTCCCGGCAGAAATGGGGGGGTTACCACCCGCGTATATCTGCCAGGGGAGCATGACGGCGGGTGGCAACAATTTCTGCCATAATGGAAAGGGCAATTTCTTCGGCCCCTACTGCGCCAATAGCCAAGCCAACCGGGCCGCGTATGCGTTTAAGATCTTGTTCGGTAAAGCCAAGAGTTTGCAAGCGTTGTAACCGGCTTGCCTGTGTTTTGCGTGATCCTAAAGCGCCAATATAAAAAGCAGGGCTTTTCAAGGCCGCTTCTAGGGTTGGGTCATCCAGCTTGGCATCATGTGTCAGGGTTACAATGGCGGTCATGGTATCAACCCCCAAGGCTTCCAGGGCTTCGTCCGGCCATTCTGTAATAAGGGTGGTACCACTTTCCAGGCCCGGGAAACGGTCTGGTGTCGCCAATGCTTCTCGCGGGTCTATGACGATGGGAGAAAAGCCGGTTATCTGCGCCATGCGCGCGAGATACTGCGCAATATGTACCGCTCCTACAATAAGCAGGCGCGGAGGTGGAATAATGGGTTGCACAAACCATTTTTGGCCATCTGCTTCTTCTACAGTTGTGCAGCGCCCATCTTGTAGCTGATGGAAGGCCGCTTCCTGCACGGATGGAGGAAGCCCTTCGTGGGTATTTTGTGGGGGAGCTTGTACAAGCACATGCTGCTTACCATCCAAGCTGCGCACGAGTACTGCCGCTTTGCGGGAAGCTTGAAGGTCACATATCTGTTCCAGCAAATGTAGAGGCCATGTGCCTGTTGGGCAGGCAGGGCTTTGAATGGCCTCTACCATAACATCCAGCTTGCCGCCGCAGGCCAACCCAACTTCCCATGCTTTGGCACTGCTCACGCCATAGGAAATGACGGTTGGTGCTTGCCCATCCATAATGTCTTGGGCGTGTAGCATAACATCTGTTTCCACACAGCCGCCGCTTACGGAACCTTCCATAAGGCCACTTTTGCTCATGACCATATTGCTGCCTGCAGGACGGGGAGAACTGCCCCACGTGCCTGTTACGGTTGCGATGGCAACGGCCTGCCCCTGGCGTGCCCAGAGGAGAGCGTGATCAAGAGGCGTAACAAGTTGGGAAAAGGGGGCTGGAACTGTCATGCCTCAATCCTATATCACTCAGCACGCAGACTGCACATCAGCAGCGCAGCAGCGCTGGTGGTTAAATGTCGCATAATACGGCATGCTGGCAGGCTGATAGAGTGATTTGAAAAGGATGTATTCCATGACGGAAGCAAGAGATGGCCTGGTAGTTTACGTTGTTGCAGATGGTGGCAAGGTACGTTTTCTGCATGATGCAGAAGGCGAAATGCGCGATGTGCAGGATTTTGATACGCGTGGCCATGAAGGTGCACCGGGTAAAATGCCTTCCGGCTCTACCCCGGCAGATGATACAAAAGATGCTTTTGCCCGCGTTGTGGCAGACCGTATGAACAGCATGATTGCTCATGGCGGTAAGGTTGATGGTTTTGTGGTGGCTGCTCCGGCCCCCATTATTCATGAAATCAAAACACATCTGAGCAAGCCCGCAACGGCAAAGATTATCAAAACATTCACCAAGGATCTAACCAACGTGCCGGCGCATGAACTGCGTAAGCACTTTGATATTCCAGAAACAGGCTGGGTGCTGCCTCAATAAGCAGAACACTTTGTTGTATAAAAAACTGCCAGACACTGGTTCTGGCAGTTTTTTTTTGTGTAAAACCCATCAAAGCATTGCTCAGGTAATATAGAGAACAGAGGAATTAAGGCATGCAGGTCAATTACCCGGATATGCAGTTGCGTATCATGCCGGTTACGCCATTTCGGCAGAATTGCTCTGTTCTGTGGCATGAAAAAACACGTAAAGCCGTTGTTGTGGATGCTGGTGGGGATGCGGATGTCCTGCTTGATTTCTTAAAAAAAAATATACTGGAAGTAGAAGCCATTCTGCTCACGCACGGTCATCTGGATCATGCCGGAGGGGTGCCGGCTTTGTGCCGAGGGCTTGAAAATACGCAGAAAACCCGGCCAGATGTTATTGGGCCGAATATTCATGATCAGTTTTTGCTCCAATCTATTGTAGAGCAAGCCCGTCATTTCGGGCTTTCGGATTTAGAAAATGCAGATGTTGACCGTTTTACCGAAGACGGTGAAAGTCTGAACTATCTCGGATGTACATTTCGTGTTGTGCATGTTCCGGGGCATACGCCCGGGCATGTTGTATTTGTGGATGAAAAGGCGCGCTTTGCTTTTGTGGGAGATGTTCTTTTTAGAGGAACAATAGGTAGAACAGATTTTGCATACGGTAATAGCCAACAGCTTATTCAAGGCATAAAGGAAAAACTACTTCCTTTAGGGGATGGCATTGTTATCGTGCCAGGGCATGGCGGGCTGACGACACTAGGGGCAGAACGTGCCAGTAATCCATTTCTGCAAAGATGATGGGACCAAGGAGAACAGATAAGGTGCTGACAAAAAAACTGTTGGGGCTGATGGCAGCCTGCATGATCGGCGGTGCCGCGGGTTCTCTCTTACCTGCTTATGCAGAAGAAACCGGAGAGCCAACACAAGCTCAGTCTGAATTGCCGCGGGAAGAATTGGCTATAGTTTCCCCAAGTGGGCGGCATGTTTTTTCAGTTGAGTTGGCAAAAACCCCGCGTGAACAGCAGGTGGGGGAAATGTTTCGCCAGCATCTTCCAGAAAACTCAGGCATGCTTTTTGTGTGGAAAACACCACAGCAAAGTGACATGTGGATGGAAAATACGCTGATTCCGCTGGATATTGTTTTTATAGATGCGGATCATCGTATTCAGGCCATTACAGAAAATGCAGTGCCACGTAGCTTGGCGCGCATCAGCAGTCATGGCCCGGTAGCTGCTACGCTTGAGCTGGCAGGGGGCGTAACTGCCAAGTTTGGCATTACTGTAGGTGATAAGGTGGAAGCACCATCTTTAAGTAAAAAGCTTTAATCAACAGCCGCTCTGGCGGCTAAGATTCTTGCAGTCATCATGGGTAGGGCCAAAAGGTTGCCCTGCGGCGTAGGGCAATAAATTTTGACACTTTTGGTAACTGGAGCCGCCGGTTTTGTAGGCTTCCATGTCACGCAGGCCCTTTTGGCACGTGGCGAACAGGTGATTGGGATTGATAATCTGAATGGTTATTATAATCCCCAACTCAAGCAGGCACGTCTTGCCCTGCTTGAGGCACAGCCGCAGTTTTCTTTTTATCGTTGTGATCTGGGTCAACCAGAAAATTTGCAAGAGCTACAGAAGAACGCCCCCAATATAGAGGGTATCTTCCATTTTGCAGCGCAGGCAGGTGTGCGTTACTCGCTGAAAGACCCGTACGTCTTTGCAGATTCCAATGTGCGTGGGCATGTGGCGATGTTGGAATTTGCGCGTGAACTGCCGAATTTAAAGCACTTTGTGTATGCGTCTTCCTCTTCTGTATATGGGCGTAACCGCAAACTCCCATTTTCAGAAACAGATCCTGTAGATCACCCGGGGTCTTTTTACGCCGTTACAAAACGCGCGGCAGAACTGGCATCATCTGCCTATAGCCATCTGTATAATATTCCCCAGACGGGTTTGCGGTTTTTTACTGTGTATGGCCCATGGGGTAGGCCGGACATGGCTTATTACAGTTTCGCCCGTGCAATTGCGGAGGGGCGGGATGTCACTCTTTATGAAGGGGCATCTTTAGCGCGGGATTTCACATATATTAATGATGTGGTTGCTGCTGTGCTGGCTGTGTACGAACAGGAGCCCCCCGCAACAGAGCCGCGCGTGCTGAATATAGGCAACCATCGCCCGGAACCGGTGAAGTATCTGGTGGAATTGCTAGAGCAAGCTTTGGGCCGTAAAGCCGCAATCCGTTATCTGCCGCGGCCGGAATCTGATGTTGAAAAGACATGGGCCGATATCACGGCCATTCAACAACTCACCGGGTGGGCACCGCAAACCACATTGGAAGAGGGTATTCCTGAGTTCACCCGCTGGTTTCAGTCGTGTGGGCATAATTTCAGTTAGACTGATTCGAAGGTTTAGAATCGGTTTTTTTGGAAATATTGTTATTTTTCAGTGGGTTGAATTTTTTCTGATTTTAGGTGTTGACGTTGTATTGGGGTGGGGTGTAGAAGCTGCTTCACCGAGACGGAGTGGTCTTGGCGGGTTTAGAAAGATCTGCTAGGTTATTCGGCTCTTTTGGCCTTTGACAAGAGAATATGATA
>NZ_CP157843.1:937500-2000000 GCF_040208445.1 Acetobacter sp. A11-2 | reverse complement strand
CCGCGAGCAGGCATTGATCCGCAGATTTCCGAATGGGGCAACCCACCCAGCGATGGGTATCGTGATCTGAATACATAGGGTTACGAGGCGAACCCGGGGAATTGAAACATCTCAGTACCTGGAGGAAAAGACATCAATTGAGATTCTGCTAGTAGTGGCGAGCGAACGCGGAACAGGCCAGTCATTTTTGAAGAAGAAGCAGAACAGTCTGGAAAGGCTGACCACAGTGGGTGATAGTCCCGTATGTGTAGTGTCTTTGAGAATGCTTGAGTAGGGCGGGGCACGTGAAACCCTGTCTGAACATGGGGGGACCACCCTCCAAGCCTAAATACTCCCTAGTGACCGATAGCGAACAAGTACCGTGAGGGAAAGGTGAAAAGCACCCCGACGAGGGGAGTGAAAGAGACCTGAAACCGGATGCCTACAAGCAGTCGGAGCCTCTTATGGGGTGACGGCGTACCTTTTGTATAATGGGTCAGCGAGTTTCTGTTTGCAGCGAGCTTAAGCCGATAGGTGTAGGCGTAGCGAAAGCGAGTCTGAATAGGGCGCATAGTTGCTGGCAGAAGACCCGAAACCGAGTGATCTAGCCATGGCCAGGCTGAAGGTGCGGTAACACGCACTGGAGGGCCGAACCCACGCCTGTTGAAAAAGTCGGGGATGAGCTGTGGCTAGGGGTGAAAGGCCAATCAAACTCGGAGATAGCTGGTTCTCCGCGAAATCTATTGAGGTAGACCGTCAGGTGGTTACCCCGGGGGGTAGAGCACTGGATGGGCTAGGGGGGCCCAAAGCCTTACCAAACCCAACCAAACTCCGAATACCCGGAAGTATAGCCTGGCAGACAGACAGTGGGTGCTAAGGTCCATTGTCGAGAGGGAAACAGCCCAGACCACCAGCTAAGGCCCCCAAATCGTGGCTAAGTGGGAAAGGATGTGGGGATTCCATAACAACCAGGAGGTTGGCTTAGAAGCAGCCATCCTTTAAAGAAAGCGTAATAGCTCACTGGTCTAATAGAAACCCTGCGCCGAAAATGTAACGGGGCTCAAGCCACGTGCCGAAGCTGTGGGTGCATATCTATGATATGCGCGGTAGCGGAGCGTTCCGTAAGTCTGTGAAGGAGACGGGGTGACCCTCTCTGGAGATATCGGAAGTGCGAATGCTGACATGAGTAGCGACAAACAGTGCGAGAAACACTGTCGCCGAAAGTCCAAGGGTTCCTGCGCAAGGTTAATCCACGCAGGGTTAGTCGGCCCCTAAGGCGAGGGCGAGAGCCGTAGTCGATGGGAAACAGGTGAATATTCCTGTACCTGCCAGAAGTGACGAATGCGATATGTTGTCAGGTCTTAACGGATTGACCTGGCTTTTGGAGCATTCCAGGAAATAGCTCTGGCGTATAGACCGTACCCGAAACCGACACAGGTGGACTGGTAGAGAATACCAAGGCGCTTGAGAGAACGATGCTGAAGGAACTAGGCAAATTGCTCGTGTAACTTCGGGATAAGCGAGACCCGTTGGTGGGCAACCATTGGCGGGTGGCACAGACCAGGGGGTAGCGACTGTTTATTAAAAACACAGGACTCTGCGAAGTCGAAAGACGACGTATAGGGTCTGACGCCTGCCCGGTGCCGGAAGGTTAAGAGGAGGTGTGAGAGCGCTGAATTGAAGCCCCGGTAAACGGCGGCCGTAACTATAACGGTCCTAAGGTAGCGAAATTCCTTGTCGGGTAAGTTCCGACCTGCACGAATGGCGTAACGACTTCCCCGCTGTCTCCAGCATCGGCTCAGCGAAATTGAATTCCCCGTGAAGATGCGGGGTATCCGCGGTCAGACGGAAAGACCCTATGAACCTTTACTGCAGCTTTACAGTGGCATCAGAGACATTCTGTGTAGGATAGGTGGGAGGCTTTGAAGCAGGGGCGCCAGTTCCTGTGGAGCCATCCTTGAAATACCACCCTGAATTTTTCTGATGTCTAACCGTGGTCAGTTAGCCTGATCCGGGACCCTGTATGGTGGGCAGTTTGACTGGGGCGGTCGCCTCCCAAAGTGTAACGGAGGCGCGCGATGGTGGGCTCAGGCCGGTCGGAAACCGGCTGTTGAGTGCAATGGCATAAGCCCGCCTGACTGCGAGAGTGACAGCTCGAGCAGAGACGAAAGTCGGCCATAGTGATCCGGTGGTCCCGCGTGGAAGGGCCATCGCTCAACGGATAAAAGGTACTCTAGGGATAACAGGCTGATCTCCCCCAAGAGTCCACATCGACGGGGAGGTTTGGCACCTCGATGTCGGCTCATCACATCCTGGGGCTGGAGCAGGTCCCAAGGGTTCGGCTGTTCGCCGATTAAAGTGGTACGTGAGCTGGGTTTAGAACGTCGTGAGACAGTTCGGTCCCTATCTGCCGTGGATGTTGGAGACTTGAGAGGATTTGTCCCTAGTACGAGAGGACCGGGATGAACATACCTCTGGTGCACCGGTTGTCGCGCCAGCGGCACCGCCGGGTAGCTAAGTATGGAAGGGATAACCGCTGAAAGCATCTAAGCGGGAAACCCACCTCAAAACTAGGTCTCCCTGAGGGTCGTGGTAGACCACCACGTTAATAGGCCAGGTGTGAAAGCGTGGTAACACGTGCAGCTAACTGGTCCTAATCACCCAATAGGCTCACTCTCTTACTGTCCCCTTAAAAGGACGGCCCGTGCACAGAAATCATCCATATAACGCCTACTTCTTCATAACCAACCGTCCTCCACACACCCCTTACAGGGTGGACTGGATGACCTGGTGGCCATGGCGGGGAGAGATCCACCCGATCCCATCCCGAACTCGGCCGTGAAAACCCCCAGCGCCTATGATACTGTGGCTTAAGCCACGGGAAAGTCGGTCGCCGCCAGGTCTTCCAATCCACCCTATACAAATCTTACCCCTACAAATTTCAACACATCTTCAACCGCGGGGTGGAGCAGCCCGGTAGCTCGTCAGGCTCATAACCTGAAGGCCGCAGGTTCAAATCCTGCCCCCGCAACCATACCTAAAGCCCCGCTCAACCAATCGGTTGGCGGGGCTTTTTTGTGTCTCAAAAAAGCCCTAGCTAATTTGGTGTCCGCGGCGGGATTCGAACCCACGGCTTACTATGGGGGAAATTTTACCAATACCTGGCGGGCAACACGGAAAAGGGTTTCTCGCAACCAGCGATGCACTGGGTCCATATCACGGCGAGGATGCCACGATTGAAAAGCTTCCACGGATGGAAGTGAAAGCGGAAATTCAAAAGAAGTCAGCCCCAGAGCATCTAATGAGATATGATCAATCACAATACCCGGTAAAGGTAGAATGAGATCTGTATTTTTCATACTTTCTATCATTGCATGGTAATTGGGCACTACCATCGCAATCCTACGGGTGAGCCCATGTTGATTACGCAGCATCCAATCAATAGGGCCTTGTGCCCGGCCTCTGCGTGAAACGCTGATGTAATCGTAGCGCACCATGCTTTGAGGTGTGATGGGCTCTGCCAGAATTGGATGTTCTTTACGTACAAGGCCCCGCATATAATCGCGGAAAATGGTCTGGCGGCGTATTTCGGGCTTCATTGTGTCTGTCGCACCGATGTACAAATCTACACTGCCATCGCGCAGTGGATCAGATGCAGCGGCATCAAGCTCAGGTGCCCAGATAACTTCACAGCGTGGGCAATCTTTTTTCAAGGCTTCCAAGAGTGGAAGTGCCAAGGCTGCCACAACCAGATCATTCGCCCGGATGGTAAAAGTAGGCGCCATGTTTGCCAGATTGGCAAGTGCGCGTGTTTCTATAAGGCTATCTGCCGCTACAACAACATCCTGCACACGGTTGAGTATGCCTGCGGCAAAGGTTGATGGGGTCATGCGTCGGCCAGATTGCACAAGAATAGGGTCAGCAAACGCTTTGCGTAATTTGGCCAGCTGGCGGCTCATGGCCGGTTCGCTGATTTTTAGCCGACGTGCAGCAAGAGAAACGCTTTCTTCTTCAACAAGAACCTGAAGGTAGCGCAAGAGGTCGAGATCATAACCTTTCATCCTTTCAGAAATAGATGTTGATTTATGGAATGGCCAGAAGTTTCTATTCCGAAAATCGAATTCGTCACTTACCAGAAATGGAGGTTGTCGGGGGCGCTGTAGGCGGCTTGAACTGCGCTTATGAATACTGCCGCTCCTGCACAAGGAGGAGGTGCCGCACCGGTTATTCACGCTGCGCCACCACGCCCTTCTTACATCCCACCCTTTGGCCTACGTACTGTTATTGGCTGTTTGGGCATGCTGCTTGCCGTGCATGTTGCAGGATTTAATGAGCATGTGACCGAGATTGGTCTGTCCGATATTCGCGGCGCCATGCACATTGGGCATGATGAGGGCACCTGGGTTATTGCCATTTATGAGGCGTTCAATATTGCAGCCATGGCGTTTACGCCGTGGTTTTATATGACGTTCTCAATCTATCGTTTTTCCATTTTCATGACAGCAGCCATGGCGCTGCTTTCCATCCCTGCACCTTTTATGCCGGATGTGACGTCGCTTTGTATTTTGCGTGCCTTTCAAGGTTTAACAGCCGGGTGTCTGCCGCCTGTGCTGATGACCGTGATGTTAAAATACCTTCCACCAGAAATACGCGTATTTGGCATTGGGGGGTACGCCATGAGTGCGACCTTCGGCCCTAATCTGGGTTTGCCGTTAGAAGCATTCTGGTTTGAACGTATGGGGTGGCACTGGCTGTATTGGGAAATTATTCCAACGGCAGTGTTGGCCATTGCGATGATGGCTTATGGTTTGCCGAAAGACCCAATGCATTTTGAGCGGTTTGAAAAGTTCAACTGGCTTGGCTTGTTGGTTGGGCTACCGGCCATCTGTTCCTTGGTGATTGTGCTGTATCAGGGAGACAGGTTGGATTGGTTCCGCTCCTCCGTCATTACGGATCTGACATTCTGGGGTGGCGCAGCTTTTATTGTCTTTGTGATTAACGAAGCCTTTCATCCCAGCCCTTATTTTCGCATTCAATATTGGCGGTCTCGTAATATCCAAGCGGCTTTGCTCTCACTGGTCGGTATTCTGGCCATCTGTGCGATTATGGGGGATATTCCAGCCACCTATCTGTCGGCTGTGCGTGGGTATCGGCCTATTCAAACAGCGCCTGTTTCTTTGGTAGTTGCATTACCGCAGCTGATTATGCTGCCGCTGATTGCTGCTTTCTGTAACAGCCGTAAGGTAGATTGCCGTTTTGTGCTGGCGGGTGGCATGTTGTGTCTGGCTGCTTCTGCATGGTTGGGCACATGGCTGACTGTGGATTGGGTGCGGGATAATTTTTATCCGCTACAAATTCTGCAGGTTTTTGGCCAGCCCATGACCGTTATTCCCACTCTTATGTTGGCAACCCTTGCTATGGGCCCCGCCGATGGCCCATTTATTTCTGGCATGGTCAATATGCTTAAAGGCTTGGCCAATGCAGTTGCTTATGCATTGTTTGCGGCATTAACCCGCCGGCGTGAACAATATCACTCCACAATGTTGCTTGATCATCATGGCACGCATGGCTTGGCCTTGCAGGGTATGGGCAACCCTATTACGCAACAGCTTTCCGTGACATCGCCCGATAGTGCACATGTTGCACGTAATTCATTGCAGGTTTTCCATACCTATGTGCATGAGCAGTCACTCGTTCTGGCGCTGAACGATATCTATTATGTGCTGATCTGGGTCTGCCTTGGTTATGCCTGCATGAACCTTGTTTTGCCGCGCCGGGTGTATCCGCCGCGCGCGCCTTCTGCAAATACTCCAGCCCGCTAATCCGGAATACAGATTATGATCTATAAAAAACCGCTGCTTTACGCTGGCTGTGCCGCTGCTGTGCTTGCCCTTGTTGCATGGGGTGGTTCGCGGCTGATTAATGGTGATGGTGTCAACCAATATACCAATGATGCGTATGTAACAGCAGATTTCCCTACAGTTGCACCTAAGGTGTCAGGCCGTATTGATAGGGTGATTGCGCAGGATAACCAGCTTGTGCATGCAGGTGAAGAACTGGCGCATATTGAGGATGATGATTACCGGGCAGCCTTGGAAGTGGCAAAAGGTAATGTGCTGGCAGCCCAAGGTGATGTTGCTAATCTGGAAGCCGAACTTGGCCGGCAGGATGCCATTATTGCGCAAACACGTGCTGCTGTAATGGCAGATCAGGCAGCGTTGATGTTTGCTCGCCAAAATGCCACCCGGTATCGCAATCTTTCTTCTGGCGGTGCGGGCACAATTGAGCAAAAGCAATCTTCTGAAGCACAGGAAAAAGAAGCAGTTGCGGCCATAGCGCGAGATCAGGCCGGAGTAGATGCGGCTATTCGGCAGGTTGCTGTTTTAAAAGCCCAGCTTCAGCGGGCCCGTGGTGTTTTGCTGCGTATGCAGGGTGATGAAAAACAGGCAGAACTCAACCTGTCTTACTGCACCATTCCGGCTCCAATGGATGGCGTGGTGGGTGAACGTGGTGTGCGTGTAGGGAATTATGTGCACCCCGGTACGGGTATTTTGGCTGTTGTGCCTGTTCATGAAGCCTATGTGCTAGCCAATTTTCAGGAAACGCAGCTTACAAAAGTGCAAACCGGCCAGAGTGCGACTGTTTGGGTCGATACATTTCCCGGTCATCCGCTCAAAGCTCATGTGGATTCATTGGCGCCTGCCACGGGTGTCGCTTTTGCACCTATTCAGCCAGATAACGCGACGGGTAACTTCACCAAGGTTGTGCAGCGTATTCCCGTTAAACTCACGTTTGATCCAGGCCAGCCGCTTGCAGCAAAGGTGCGTGTTGGCATGTCTGTTGAGGTGAATATTGATACGGCGTCAAAGTCAGAAGGCCCGCATGCCAATAACTCTCGTTATATCTGGCAGTAATGTCATGAAGCGTCTTTTTCTTTCCGGCTTGTCTGTATTCGTGCTTTCTGGCTGCACAGTCGGGCCGAACTATCATAAACCGCAGGTGAAAGCGCCAGCAGATTGGCGCGCAACGCAACCGCCAGCAGAAAGCCAGATTACAACGGCATCAACAGATCCGCAGTGGTGGACGCTGTTTCATGATCCGGTGCTGACAAAGCTGGAAAATGAAGTTGCAGCCTCTAATCTGGATCTTAAAGCCGCCAGCCTGCGTTTGATGCAAAGCCAGGCAGAGCGGCGGATTGCCAGTGCCGCACAGTTTCCACATGCAGAAGCCAACGCCTCTTATGGGCGAGAACGGGCCAGCACCAATGGTGTGTTGGGGTTGCTGGGCACTATGGAGCGTGAACAGGCAGGATCTATTGCATCTGGCTCTCAAGGGTTTGGCCCAACCGCCTTGCCCGGAAGTGTTGGGAACCCATCATTCAACTTGCCTCAATACGGTATGAACGCATCGTGGGAAGTGGACTTCTGGGGGCATGTGCGCAGGCAGGTGGAAGCAGCTACAGCGGCCATGCACGAAACGGAAGAAATGCGGCGTGATATTCTGGTGTCTCTTATGGCGGAGACAGCGCAGGATTATATAGATTTACGCGCCACACAAACGCAGATTGGTATTTTGCAACATAATATTCAGGTTGCAAAAGATAGTGTAAAACTCACAACATTGCGGTTTGAGCAAGGTGCCGCCACACGCTTGGATGTGGCGGAAGCTACAGGACAGCTGCATACATTTGAAGCACGTTTGCCGCCATTGCAGGCGCAGGCAACACATATGCTGAATGCTCTGAGCTTTCTGGTTGCACGTGAACCGGGTGCATTAGATGCAGAACTTGGGCCACCAGGCCCCATTCCGCTTGTGCCTGCTTTGGTGCCGGTTGGTTTGCCATCTGAACTGGCAGAACGCCGGCCAGATATCCGTATGGCTGCGGATCATTTACATGCCGCCACAGCCAGTATTGGTGTGGCCATTGCAGATTTCTTTCCGCGGGTTACGCTATCTGGCAGTTTGGATGTGCAGGCGCTTCAGTTTAGCGGGTTAGGATCATGGGCATCACGCCAATATGGTTTTGGCCCCACGGCAACGCTTCCTTTGTTTGAAGGTGGGCGGCTGACAGGCCAGCTGCATTTGCGCAAGGCGCAGCAGAAAGAAGCTGCCACCATGTTCCAGCGCACGGTTTTAAAGGCGTGGCAGGAAATTGATGATGCCATGGCCGATTTTACGGCGGCGCAGCATCGGCGAGATGAATTGGCCGAAGCCGTGCATGAAAACGAAATTGCAGTAGATACGGCCAAGGCTCAATATGTGCAGGGCTCATCCGATTTCTTGAATGTGCTGACATTGCAGAATGCACTGTTGTCTTCTCAAAGCGCGTTGGCTGATGCCACGGCACGCGTGGCAGGGTCTGTTACGCATCTTTATCGTGCGGTTGGTGGCGGCTGGGAAGGGATGTACCCAGAAAGAACAAAAGCAAAAAAACATGTGTGAGATTAGCGTATGATAACAATCAGGCAAGCTCCTACGTTAGGCAGTGCACATTCAGATACGTTAATACTCCGCTGCCATTTTGCATTTGCTGATTATCAAGATCCTGCACATATCCATGATGGGCGCTTACGTGTGCTTAACCTTGGCATGCTTAAGCCAGAGCAGGTGTATCATCTTGGGCCAGAAGCCAATGTGGATATTCTCACATGGCTATCTGCGGGAAGTCTGGTGAGTCATGCAGATGGTTTTGAGCAGGAAAAAGTAGGGCAGGGCGGACTGCATCTTTTAAGTACGGGCACGGGCTGTAAAAGACTGGAATGGTCTGCTGGCCCAGAGGGTGCCGCGTTTATTCAGTTCTGGTTTATGGCTGATGTAGAAGGTGTGGCCCCTGCGCAGGAAGTTCGTGCAAGTTTTCTTCAATTGGAAGATGGCGGTTTTAGAATTCTTGCATCAGGATTTCCTGAAGATGATCCAGAAGAAGATGGTCAGATTACAGATGGCGCACCTGTTACCTTAACGGCGCGGGCCCGTTTGTTACATGCCATTATACCAGCGGCAGAGGGAGCTGCTTACAGTACCACGTTAGGGCGAGATCTATATCTGCTGGTTGTATCAGGCATTGTGACAATAGATGGGTGTGTTCTGCATTGTGGTGATGCAGCAGCAATAACCGGTCAGCCGGATATCGTTGTGATTGCGCAGGAAAAAGCAGAGCTTCTTCTGGTCGATGTCGCATCTCGTTAGATATAAGGGGCTCAAGTAACAGAATGCTTGAGCCCCTTATATCTAAAACCATACGCTCATTCTTTGTGAGAAAGATAAGGCATATGGTTGCGCTTGCTTTATAACAGTTCCAGCACAACATCAGCCGGACGGCAGGCTTTTGCGCCTTTGGGTGTAACCACAACGGGGCGATTGAGAAGCTTGGGGTGTTCTGCAATGGCATCAAGTATCTGATCATCGCTGATGCCGGGCGCATCAAGCCCCAATTCCTTACATAAAGCTTCCTTGCTGCGTAAAATGTCGCGCGCGCTCAACTTTCCTTTGGCTAAAATGTTTTCCAATTCTGCCCGGGTTGGTGGCGTTTTGAGATAAAGGATAACCTCCGGTTCAATTCCTGCATCTCGAATAAGGCCCAAAACTGTGCGTGACGTGCCGCAAGAAGGGTTGTGGTAAAGAGTGACAGACATAGGTGCATCCTAAAGAGTGAGGCCTCAATGATGATATTTGAGGGTATCATGGCACGCAAATAGAGTGGGATAGAGAAAGTATGTCGCCCTTGTTAGGCATAAAAAATTGGCTCGGCCAACGGATAACCAAAAAATCCGGGTCATGGTCGGATATGCTGGCGGGGCTTTCTCTAGCTTCCATGAACATTCCTCAGGTTCTGGGGTATGCGCGTATTGCCGAAATGCCTGCTGTATGCGGGTTATATACAGTGTTGTTTCCGTTAGTGGCGTTTGCTCTGTTTGGTTCATCACGTCACCTCGTGGTGGCGGCAGATTCTGCCACAGCAGCCATTTTTTCCAGCGGCCTGTCAGAAATTGTTTCGCCCGGCAGCGCCAGATATATGGAATTGGTAAGTGCGGTAGCTCTTCTTAATGCGGGGTTTCTGCTGGTTGCCCGCTTATTTCGCTTGGGCTTTCTGGCAGATTTTCTGTCTCGCACTGTGCTGGTGGGCTTTTTGGCAGGTGTAGGTGTACAGGTAGGCCTAAGCATGTTGTATGACATGACAGGCTTGGTCTCGTCCTCTCACAATACACTGGTGCAGGCGATAGGGTTGTTCCAGGGCTTTGGGCAAATGCAAGGCTTAAGTATGGCCATTGCCAGCTTGAGCTGCGTGGTGTTGTTGGCAGGCGCAAGGCAGAAGCCCCATTGGCCAGTAGGCCTGTGTGTTGTGGTTGTAAGTATTTTGTGTAGCTGGGGTTTGGATCTGCAGCATTACGATGTTGCCATTTTGGGCAGCATACGCGGTGGCTTGCCGGCGTTTTCCATACCACTTCCGGGCTGGCATGATATGCTGGCCCTGCTACCTATTTCTGCATCCTGTGTTTTTGTTATTATTGCGCAAAGTGCAGCTACATCACGTGCTTTTGCAAACATGTTTCATGAACATGTTGATGAAAATGCAGATATTGTGGGGTTGTGTGCGGCCAATGCTGCGGCTGCTTTAACCGGCACATTTACGGTGAACGGTAGCCCTACACAAACAGCTATGGCCGTGCAGGCCGGAGCAAGATCACAAAAAGCGCAGCTTGTTTTTGCTGCGGTAACGGCCTGCGTACTTTTGTTTTTTCCAGAACCCTTGCAGTATCTTCCTCGCTGTGTGTTGGGTGCCATTGTGTTTTGCGTAGCCGTGCGGATGATAGATCTTCAGGCGCTTAATGGTATCCGCCAAGAAAGTCCCGGAGAATTCCGTTTGGCGCTGGTAACAGCTGCTACGGTTGTAAGCGTAGGGGTAGAGCAGGGTATCTTTATTGCTATTGCACTCTCTCTGTTTCGGCACGTGCGGCATAGCTATATGCCGCATACGTTGATAATGGCACCAGAAGCCTCCACCGGGATGTTGGAAGCAGAAGCGGTCGCACCCGGAGAGCAAAGTATGCCGGGTATTATCATTTATCGTTTTTGTGCAGATCTGTTTTATGCAAATTGTAATTTGTTTGCAGATGATATCATGACACTGATTTCATCAGCACCCAATCCGGTAAAATGCGTTGTGGTAGATTGCAGTGCAATTACCGATATTGATTATTCAGCAGCACAAGTTGTGCGGGATGTTTTGCAAAGATTACATGCGCGCGGAATAACCGTTTTGTTTGGGCGTGTTGCTCCATTCTTTCTAAAAGATATGGAGCGTCATCATATTACTGCCGTGCTTGGAAAAGAGAATATTTACACACAACTGCATACGGCACTGGCGAGCGCACGCAAGCTATGTGGTAGCGCAAAAGCTTTATAATTTCTGCACACCTTGCCAGATCATGTAGATGGCCACGATAAAAATGATACAGGCAAAAACTGTTGTAAGATGATTGGAAGAGCCTGACATACGGCGGGCTGTGCGGGTACCAAACAGGCTGCCAAGCGCTCCGCCTAAAATGAACAAGGCTGCTAATTGCCAATCTATATAGCCAGAAAGCATATAGCTTAAAGCTGTGCTAAACCCAAAAGCGGAAACGGCAACCAGAGATGTGCCTACGGCATTGAGAATGGGCATGCCGGTAGAAGCAATAAGGCCAGGTACAATTAGAAAACCACCGCCAATGCCAAAAAAGCCAGAAAGCAGACCAGTGCCAAGGCCATAGCCCATAACTTTGGGGGCATTATGCCTGTTGCAACTTGCCCCTTGGCAGCCAACGTTATGCCGCCCGCGGAGCATAAGAATGCCAACGCCAATCATCAGCAGAGCAAAAAACAAAAGCAGCTTTTTGCCATCAACTGTTTTGCCAATGGCTGCGCCAATAAAGGCCCCGGCAACTCCACAAGATGCAAAAATACCTGCGCAGCGCCATTTTACTGTATGATTGCGGGCATGCTGTGCAAGCCCCACCAATGCGTTGATAGCGACAGCCAATGCACTGGTGCCAATAGCTACATGGGGGTTTTTTACCCCCACCAGATAAACCATAAGTGGCACAGCCAGAATGGATCCCCCGCCACCGATTAATCCCAGAGTGAAGCCAACCAGAACGCCAGACATAAGTTCCAGCAGGAGATGGGCAGAAAATAAGGTGAGCATGCGGGGTATCCAGAAAAGATCAGTAAATTTCAGAGTTTGTTGATGGGGATCTTGATGTAGCTGGTGCCATTATCTTCCGGTTCCGGCATGTGTCCCCCGCGGATATTGACCTGCACGGAAGGCATGATCAGGTTGGGTAGAGCGAGCGTTGCATCGCGCGATGTGCGCATGTTTACAAAATCATCTTCACTCACACCTTCATGCACATGCACATTGTGCGCGCGTTCTGCACCCACTGTGGTTTCCCACGCATAGGTATCACGGTTTGGCGCTTTGTAATCGTGGCAAAGGAACAGGCGCGTTTCTGCTGGTAAGGTAAGAAGGCGGCGGATAGAGCGATACAGCATGCGGGCATCCCCACCGGGGAAGTCTGCGCGGGCGGTGCCGTAATCTGGCATGAACAGTGTATCGCCAATAAAGGCGGCATCACCGATAATAAAAGCCATATCTGCGGGGGTGTGCCCTGGAACGTGCAGGGCAATAGCGTTCAGGTTGCCCAGCTTGAACTGTTCACCATCTTTAAAAAGATGATCAAACTGAGATCCATCACGGGCAAATCTGGTATCGGCGTTAAAGATTTTGCCAAAAACTTCCTGCACCTGCACAATGTTGGCACCAATACCCAATTTGCCGCCCAGCTGTTCCTGCAACCACGGCGCAGCAGAAAGGTGATCAGCATGCGCATGTGTTTCTAGTTGCCATGCAACCTGCAACTTTTCAGCGCGTACATAATCTACAATTTCTTGGGCAGAATCGTATTTAATGCGGCCAGAAGCCGGATCATAATCCAATACGCTATCAATTACGGCAGCTGTGAGGGTTTGTGGATCATGCACCACATGGCTGGCCGTGAAGGTTTTTTCATCAAAAAAGGTTTTTACAACAGGCCGTTGTTCGGGGTGCTGCACAGCCATCAGAATCTGCTGGGTGGCTGTGGCGATAGCTGGATCTGACATAAGGGAAACTCCCAACAGTTTATTATTTTAAGTAAACATGAATATACACTTTAATTAAGAATGAAAGCGTCTTGCGTCAAGGGAAAGAATGCGCGTAAACACTGCAGCTATGAATGACCGCATCATAGATACCAGTCAGTTGGAGCCGGTAGTGGCCGCACCCAGAATTGGAGACATGGCTCCAGATTTTATGGCGCGGACAACCCAAGGCATGCTTACGTTAAGTGCATTGCGTGGGCAGTGGGTGCTGCTGTTTTCGCATCCGGCAGATTTTACGCCGGTTTGCACCAGTGAGTTTATTGCGTTTGCACAAGCTGCTTCGCAATTTGCTGACATGAATTGTGCATTGGTGGGCCTTTCCGTGGATAGCCTGCCCGCGCATCTTGCATGGATTGAGGCCATACGGGAAAGGTTTGACGTAAGAATTCCTTTTCCTGTGGTGGAAGATCCCTCCATGGCCATTGCACGTGCCTACGGCATGCTGGACCCAACAGCCCGCAATAGTGCAACGGTGCGCAGTGTGTACATGATTGACCCACAAGGTATTGTGCGTGCCACAACCTGTTACCCCATGACTGTGGGCCGTTCTGTAGCAGAATTGTTGCGTTTGCTTGCGGCTCTTCAACGAGTGGATGAAGGGGACGTGCTGACACCAGAAGGCTGGACGCCCGGAGGGAATGTGGTGTTGCCTACAGCGCAAACCCAAGATGCTGTCATGCAGGCGGGGCCATCGTGGTTTATGTGTTTAAAGCCTGATCAGGGGCGATAAGCTCATGGTGGAAATGTCTTTAGATGAAGCAAAGCAGTTGGTGGAGCAGCTAAAGCTGTTTGCTCAGCCGCAGCGGCTTATGATTCTGGATGCGCTTTTGCAGCATGGGGCGCTGGCTGTGGGAGAACTGGAAAGCAAAACCGGGATTGGCCAGCCGACTCTGAGCCAGCAGTTGGGCACGTTAAGGCGTTCTAACCTGATTGTGCCACGTCGCGAATCGCGGACGATTTACTATAGTTTGCAGAGCGAAGATGAAGCCTTGCGGGTAAGGATTCTGATTGGTCTTTTAAAAGGTGATAAAGGCCTGCTGTCCGCCACCCATGAAATTGCAGATAAGCTCGGGACAAAATCGACCAAAAGAAAAGACCAGATCCTTCGGGAAGAAGGCGCGCAGTTTGCTTTTGTGCAAACACCACAGCCACGCCGCTTCTAAAACCAAAAATTAGCATGGATTCTCCTAAGCATCGGTGCAAATGGGCGTGTGGAAACATGCTTTTGCGTGATTACCATGATGCTGAATGGGGTAAGCCCATCAAGAACGCACGCAGCTTATGGGAAATGCTGGTGTTGGAAAGTTTTCAGGCTGGGCTTTCATGGAATACAGTGCTGCAGAAGCGCGAAAATTTTCGGAAAGCTTTTGCAGGGTTTGATCCTGAAAAAATCGCGCAGTTTACAGAGCACGATGTGCAAAGGCTGATGCAAGATGCTGGCATTATCCGCTCGCGCCGAAAAATAGAAGCCACCGTTAAAAATGCACATGCTTATTTGCAGATGCAGGCAGAAGAAGAGGATTTTGCAGATTTTGCATGGGGTGTGGCGCAACAAAACCCCGTAAAAGCAGAACACCCTCATGCACTTGCGCAAACGCTAGCTTCACAGGTTCTTTCCAAGGAATTGAAGAAGCGTGGTTTTTGCTTTGTGGGGCCGGTCATTGTTTATGCATGGATGCAAGCAGCAGGCATGGTAAACGGGCATGAACCAGATTGTTTTCGGTATCACGCCTGCGATTGATTTGATAAGCCTCGTGAAATGGCTGTCCTCAGGCGTATTGCGGAAAGCAAAATTATAACTGAGGCAAAACATGACAAAAAATGTAATTCAGCAGCGTGTTGAATGGGCGAGGGAAGGAAAGTTCCCTCAAGTTATCGGGCGTATGCCTTCAGGTTGGCTTATTGTAGCCGATACACAGCCTGTACAAGGTTATTGCCAGCTTTTGTCAGACCCTATTGTGCCAAGCCTGAATGACCTGCAAGGGCAGGAACGTATGCAATATTTGGCAGATTGTGTAACGGTAGGTGATGCCCTGCTGAAAGCCACGGGTGCTGCCCGCATTAATTATGAGACATGGTGTAATCAGGAGCCTTCGCTCCATACCCATATTGTGCCGCGTTATCTGACAGAAGCGGATGCCGTAAAAACCAAGCCTGTTTGTGTAGGCTATGCGGGCATTTCTGCACGCCTGTTTGATCTGGAGCAGGATACAGCTTTTATGGAAGAGATGCGGAAACTTCTGGATATCCAGCCATAAAAGTTGCTTTGCCTTGGGAGGGTTTATGAGCGCGCCAATAACGATATACGGAATTAAATCCTGCGATACGATGCGTAAGGCCATGAAGTGGCTAGAGGCGCACGGTGTAGCATATGACTTCCATGATTATAAAAAGCAGGGAATAGATACCGCTACACTCAAGCAGTGGGCACAAAATGTTGGGTGGGAAAAGCTTTTGAATAAAGCTGGCACCACGTTTCGTAAATTGTCTGATTCTGAAAAAGAAAATATTGATGAACCACGCGCATTGGCGCTTATGGTTGCTTATCCTTCCCTTATAAAACGGCCTGTTTTAGAAGCGCAGGGAAAGATCACGGTTGGCTTTAAGCCAGAAATCTATGCAGATTTATTTGCGAAAAATTAAATAGCACGGAAATATGGGGCGTATGAAACGCCCCATATTTTTGATCAGTGATTATTCCTGATCAGGTGCAGCTGCGGAGTTCAGCTGGATGTAGCGTTCAATGCCAATCTGCTTGATCAGATCAAACTGACGATCCAGGAAGTCTTCGTGCTCTTCTTCGTTTTCAAGGATCTTCAGTAGAAGATCACGGGAAACAAAGTCACGCACGCTTTCGCAGTAGGCAATGCCTTCACGCAGATCAGCCAGAGCTTTTTCTTCCAGCTTCAGGTCGCATTCCAGAATTTCCTTCACGTCCTGACCAATCAGGATGGTGTTCAGGCGCTGAACGTTGGGCAGGCCACCCAGATACAGAATGCGTTCGATCAGCCAATCAGCATGACGCATTTCTTCAATGGATTCTTCGTATTCTTTCTTGCCCAGCAGGGTAACGCCCCAGTGGCGCAGGGTGCGTGCGTGCAGGAAGTACTGGTTGATAGCCGTCAGCTCATTTGTCAGCTGCGTGTTCAGATGTTCGATAACCTTAGGATCTTTTACCATGATACGATTTCCAGATTTTGATGGAGGTTTGTGAGGTCTTTTTACGGATATTTCAGGCACAATGCAATCAGAAAATCGTTAAATATCAAGGAGTTTTAATAAGTAATTCTTATTCGCAAATGTTATTAGTGTTTTTTGTTGTCGAAACAGCATCTTATGTATGTAGTGTCCATTATAACATTTCTGTTATTTGGTTTGTGAAAGTTTAGGTGTGTCATCTAAAGGTAAATGAGCGCGTATTTCTTGCGAATAGTATGCATCTGGCGTTGCGCCCTCAGGCCTTTGTATGCGGCTTAGGCGTTTAAGGGTAGGGAAGTCATACTGCGTGTTTAAGAGCCCCAAATCATAAGCTAGGGATGCTGTATAGCCACTTAGCAACACGCGCCAGTCCAGCCGATAATGCAGTTGTGCACCAGCGCGGGAGAGAATTTCTGTTGTGCAGTTATCTGTAAGTGTATTGTACCAACGCGGGTGGGAATGTAGGAAATGAATTTCCGAAAGATAGCTTTTAAACAGGCGCTCACGTGTTTGCGGTGAAATGAAGAGCCGGTAAAGATAGACGCGCTCCTTACGGATATCTGTGCGCACGCCAATCAGATCCTGCTCATCTGCAGTCACGTAAAACATTTCATAATGATGGAAAAAGCCAGCAATCGCAGAATAGGGGAAACGCTTTTGCCTGCGTGTTTCAATAGATATCGCAAGGTGGCGCCCATCCTTGAACCCAAAGGTAAGGAAAACATGGGCAATGCTTTCTCCCGCCCAATAGGAGGTGATCATATCTACGGATGAAAGGTCATCCAGATTATATGTGGCATCGTAATAATGTGGCGTATAATCCGTTTCTGTTTTGTATTTGAAATTGCGTATGTTTTGAATGTGCACTGTTCGACCGGTCAAAATGGCATCAGCCGGCAGCGCATATTCTCCCGCCCACTCTCGATGATTGCGAGGAGGATCAGTTAAATACCATATTGCAAAAATAGCACATAAAGCAGGAATGGCAGGGCGGCGAAGCCGTGCAGGAGCAAAAAAGAACGCACCTAACACAAGCAGCGGAAAGACAATGCTCAGGCCTAAGCGTAGAATATCTGGTGTTAAGGTAGAATAATAAAATGCCGCAGCTGAGTAGAGGCTGAATAAGCATACGCTTGCCGCTTTTATCCAAAAAATCCAGCCATGCGTGGAAGAATTATGAGGAAGCTTGCTCATGGGTGTACCGGGGGGGTGGTTGGCTGATACTCACCGCCAATACGTGTGATATTTTGTTTGTTCATATCCCCTGTTTCTGGCGCTCCCGGGGTAAGGTGTGCCAGATGTTCCAGCAGAATGCGCCGCACCTCTGCGATGGTGATTGGGTTGGACTGTGTGGAATGGCCAGAATGCCGCACAACCAGTTCGGAATCAGCATAAGGAACATGTGCGCTGCGGTATTTTACCACGCCATCATCGGCTGTTGCTAAGGGGCCATCCCCCAAAACCGGAATAATGGAATGTGTGCGCACTTCCGGCACAACAGGTATGGAGGCAAGAGAGCGGATAAAAGCACTATGAGGTGTCATGCCATAGACGCTGCCCATACGCCACGAGCTCATATTTACGCGTATTGAACCGGACTCTCCAGCAACAACTTGTTGCATCACCTCTGTCAGACTAACGGGAAATGTTACCATACGGCCTACAAGATGCGCTAGAGAAAGTGCAGCCAGGTAACTTCCGTGTTGTGGTGTAGAAATAAACACAACTTGCTGCACCTCAGGCAACGGTTTTGGAAACAGGGTTTCTTGCAAAAAGCTATGGGCTTTTGGGGTAAGGTGTAAACTGTTGAAAGGGTGATGCGTGAGGCCATTCCAGAGTTTATCCTTGGGGTCTATCACTTGCATTTTTGCTAGAAGGCCACCTTGGCTATGGCCAATAAGCACCATATGCCCAAGCGCGGGATCGGCCTGCGTGCCACCGTTGTTTTGAATGGCAGCTTCCAGAGCCTGGCGAAGTTGGAAGGCAGAGTAAGGGATAGGATTGCCCGTAGCGTAAGAAAAAAACCAAAATTCAAAATGGGCGCGGATTTGAGGATCTTCCAGAAGATCGTTCACCATATCAGCCCATCGTCCCGGGCTGGAAGCTGTGCCGTGAACAAGCACAACAGGAATACACCCATAGCGGTGAGGTTCTATGGCAATAAGCTGAGGTTTGCGGCCGTTATCAAAAAAACGACCGTCCAGAAAACCTTTGTACTCGCTAGACCAATCTACAGCATTGCTAAGGCTCAGCGCGCGCGAGGCTGTTTGATCATACTGCAGGGGGATGGGTGTTTTTTTTGCTATGAGAATATGTCCCTGATCATCCAACGCTGTTAGAGTCAGATGTCCAGAAATATGATCGGAGAGAACTTGCCTACGTGGATCAGGTATTTCCATAAACAGGCTGACAGGGATGCGCAATTTGTCCGTCACGGTAAAGGACGATGGGGCACGGCCATCTACATGCGGAATAGCGGCTAGAGGTTCGCCCAGCCCCATATGACTATAAATATTTTTAACGCCATTTACGGTCAGGCGTGCTGTGGGGCGAAAATCGGTTAATTCGTAACCATGCCATATATGTTCTGCCGGGTTTGATGAAAGATCCAGATCACCAAATGGCAGTACCCAGTGTTGAGCATTCACATTGGCGGGTGATCCTAAGGCCTCTGTCAGGCTGAGCATATAAAGATCACACGCTTGCCGAAAATGTGGATCATACGGATCGGGATGGTCCGATGTTTTATCCGCTGGGTTGAGGTACGCATATGCATACATGGCAGCAGCCATGAAATCTGTGCGAGACTTATGTTTTTTGCCACGTAAGTAGCTGAGTTCAGCCAACGCAAAAAGCTGGTCATTTAGATCTGGTGTGTAAAATTGGTCTTGCGTGCTTTTACGCAGGATATCAATGGCGGCACTTGGGTGTGCTTGCCATATGCCCAACAAGTTTTGGCGTTCCAACACAATCCGGGTGGTGTTGCTAAGGATTGTCCCGTTAAGGGCCGTATGAGTACGGTCCAGATAAGCTTCTGTCAGACTGAGTTGCTTGACAGATACAGGAGGGGTGCATCCTGTAAGGGCCAGAAAAACAGCAATGTAACAAGCTTTGTGATTTAATTTTCTTATAAATCTTATAGAAAAAACAGACATTATGCTTTCCGGAAGAACACGCCCAAGCGTTAAAATATGCGGCGGAACTTACGATGTTCACGAGTATGTGGCAAACAGAATGAACAGAAAGAGAGTTCTCTAAAATATTGGAAGATATTATGCGCAATATGCCAGCATTACGTGTTGTTTTATTGGGAAGTTGTATGCCTGATAATGTGCGTAAAGGGTATATACCAAAAAAAGATGAAATAATAAAATTTCAATTACCCAAGTTATTTCAGGAAAACATTTTAGAAAAACAGAATATTACACGTATTTTTTGTGCGCCTGATATTCAGATTTCTCCAGAACGTTTTTTTTCTAAATATAGTATTGAATTAGAACCAAAGTTGGAAAATAGGAATTATGGCATTTGGGCCGGACAACAGTTAAAAAATTTGTTGGTGGAAGATCAGGTGCAATTCATGAACCCCACATATTCTCCAAATGGGGGGGAAAGTATGTGCGCGTTTCATATCAGATTAAAATCCTGGCTTGATAGCCTATTTAATAAAGCTCAAAATCAAGATACATTCTTGGTTATAGCTTCACCTGTTATCATACGTGCTTTGAGTGCATGTATTCTAGCTGATGAGATAAAAAATTCGTTTCATATTCTAAATAAATTAGACATTTATCCGGAAAGCTGGAGTGTTTTTTCAGGTAGAGCGGGAAAGTGGCGTATTCTCACACTTTCTGCTCCATTTTGAAGTCATAAGGTGGAATTATAAAAATATCCGTAAAATTTTTGTTTGTTAAGAATAATCATTCACGATGTGGTGACATTTTGTGATATATTATATAAATATATATAAATAATTTCAGTATAAAATTCTCCTTAATTGAAAATTAAATACCTAATATCAATAGGTTAACATATATTTTCTGATAGAAATAAAAGATATTTTCTTGGATATGGAATATCTTTTTTATATGAAAGACCGCTGTTTCATATATTGGACATTTGTCAGGTTGAGGGTGTTAGCTAAAAGCCGTTTTTTGAGGCTATTCCGATAGGAGTGACTAAACCCATGACATATACAGTCGGCATGTATCTTGCTGAGCGTCTTTCTCAAATCGGATTAAAGCACCACTTTGCCGTAGCCGGCGATTTCAATCTGGTTCTTTTGGATCAGTTGCTGGCGAACAAGGAAATGGAGCAGGTTTACTGCTGTAATGAGCTAAACTGTGGATTTAGTGCAGAAGGTTATGCTCGCGCACATGGGGCAGCTGCAGCTGTTGTTACCTTTAGCGTAGGGGCTATTTCTGCCATGAACGCTATTGCAGGTGCTTACGCAGAAAATCTGCCTGTTATTTTGATTTCAGGCTCACCCAATAGTAATGATTACGGCACAGGCCGCATTCTGCATCATACTTTGGGCACAAATGATTATACCTATCAGTTGGAAATGATGCGGCATGTAACGTGCGCGGCAGAAAGCATCACTGATGCCGCATCTGCTCCGGCTAAAATTGATCATGTTATCCGCACGGCCCTGCGTGAACGCAAACCAGCATATGTTGAAATTGCTTGTAACGTATCTGATGCAGAATGTGTGCGTCCTGGTCCGGTATCGTCTTTGCTGGCAGAATTGCGAGTAGATGATGTCAGCCTAAAAGCTGCGGTAGAAGCTTCCCTCAATTTGCTGGAAAAATCTCAGCGTGTGACCATAATTGTAGGGAGCAAAGTGCGTGCTGCACATGCACAAACACAAACAGAACATCTGGCAGATAAGTTAGGCTGTGCTGTTACTATTATGGCAGCAGCAAAAAGCTTTTTCCCAGAAGATCACAAAGGTTTTCGTGGTCTGTATTGGGGAGATGTGTCTTCACCTGGCGCGCAGGAACTGGTTGAAAAATCTGATGCGCTTATCTGTGTCGCGCCCGTCTTTAATGATTACTCCACAGTAGGTTGGACAGCATGGCCCAAGGGTGACAATGTTTTGTTGGCAGAGCCCAACCGCGTCACTGTGGGCGGCAAAACATACGAAGGTTTCACGTTGCGTGAATTCCTTGAAGAGCTGGCAAAGAAAGCCCCCAGCCGTCCGTTAACGGCGCAGGAAAGTCAAAAACACACGCCAGTTATCGAACCAGCCAAAGCAGATGCACGCCTGACGAATGATGAAATGACCCGTCAGATCAATGCAATGCTAACATCAGATACCACTCTGGTTGCTGAAACAGGTGATTCCTGGTTCAACGCCACACGTATGGATTTGCCGCGTGGCGCACGTGTTGAGCTGGAAATGCAGTGGGGGCATATTGGTTGGTCTGTGCCGTCGGCTTTTGGGAACGCCATGGGTTCTCAGGAACGCCAGCATATTCTTATGGTAGGTGATGGATCATTCCAGCTAACTGCGCAGGAAATGGCGCAGATGGTGCGTTATAAGCTGCCAGTCATTATCTTCCTTGTGAACAATCGTGGCTACGTTATTGAAATTGCTATTCACGATGGTCCGTATAATTACATCAAAAACTGGGACTATGCCGGTCTGATGGAAGTGTTCAATGCTGAAGATGAGCATGGCTTGGGCATGAAGGCCACTACAGCAGGTGAACTGGCAGAGGCCATCAAAAAAGCCAAAGCAAATCGTGAGGGCCCAACCATTATTGAATGTCAGATTGAACGTTCTGATTGCACCAAAACATTGGTGAAATGGGGCAAGAAGGTTGCTGCAGCTAACGCCAGAAAGCCTCAGGTTTCCTGATACTTTGAGAGTTGAAATCTAGAATATTTATCCCCTCTTCTTTTTGTAAAAGAAGAGGGGGTTATTTATATGTATTTATTATACAATAAATTTTACAAATATTGTTACAATCAATAGGTTTCAATTTATTTTTTATAATCGGGTTGTTCCCTGTCCAATTTACGGCGCAGGGCTTTCCAGATCATTTGGCCCTGATCGGGGTCTGTATCAAACTGGCTTTTGGTGCGCAGAATTTTTTCTTCTGAAGGTATATGTAGCGGCACCCCGGTAGATTGAGCAGCAATCTGGATTTTGCAGGCCTGTTCCATGTAATACATACGGTAAAATGCTTGCGCTACAGTGCTGCCAACGGTTAACAGGCCATGGTTTTGCAGAATGATGGCATTGCGAGATCCAAGATCGCGTACAAGCCGTTCACGCTCGCTCAGGTTATCATCCGCAGCAATACCTTCGTACGCATGAAAAGCGACAGCACCGTAAAATTCGATGTTAATCTGGTTAAGTGGCAGAATGCCTCTATCTTGCGCGGCAATCACCATGCCTGGAACGGTATGCGTGTGCATGACACATGCCGCATCGGGGCGGTTGGCATGTATGGCGGAGTGAATGACAAAACCGGCCGGATTTATGGCCCAACTGGTTTCCTGCTGGGGAATGCCATCAGCATCTACAATCACCAGAGAGCTTGCTGTGATTTCTTCAAACAGCAGGCCATACGGGTTGACCAGATAGCGATGTCCGGCATTGGGAAGCCGAACGGAAAGATGGGTATAAACAAGATCAGTCATGTTGAAATGCGCCATCAGCCGATAGGCGGCTGCCAGGTCTTCCCGCAGTTCCTGTTCTGTTTGCTGTGTTGTCATTTGTAAAACCTCCTTAAAGGTCTGCTACAATTTGTATTCAGGCGGCAGAGTTGCGTTTGAAGTGCCCAAAAGTGGCTGTTTTACGTGCTCCTTT
The DNA here is from genome assembly GCF_040208445.1 of Acetobacter sp. A11-2. NCBI lineage: Bacteria > Pseudomonadati > Pseudomonadota > Alphaproteobacteria > Acetobacterales > Acetobacteraceae > Acetobacter > Acetobacter sp. A11-2. The sequence goes on along the minus strand of NZ_CP157843.1, from coordinate 1,976,824 downwards.
TGGTAATTGCAGTTCGCCCTTTTCAACCTTTTTAACCAGATATTGATATGTTTGCAGAGCCTGGGCCCACATGTGCTCGCCAATGGTTATGGTTTCATAAGAAGCATCATCTTTTTTTGCAAAGGCAGGAAGTGGGCGAATCTGAGTGTGATAGTCACAGGCATAAAATAGTGGAAAAGAGTAACGTTCTTCAGAAACTTTTCTAACACGGTGTGCTGTGGCCACAAATTCTCCGGCCGTCATCACTTCCAGCATATCACCAATATTCACAACAAATGCACCCGGAATTGGCGGCGCATCAATCCAGTCTCCGTTGCCGTTCATCACTTCCAGGCCGGGTTTATCCGCCAGCAGAATTGTAAAACACTCGTAATCCGTGTGGGCGCCAATACCTGGGGCGTCTTGTGCATCAGCATCGTAAGGATAGTGGATCATGCGCAATTTGGAGGGGGGAAAATTTGCAACTGTATCAAAGTAGTTTTCGTTTAACCCCAATGCGAGGGCAAACCCGCGGAAGAGTGTGCGACCCAGATCAAAAACAGCGCGGTAATAAGCTTCTGCAGCGGAGCGGAACCCCGGAATATCTGGCCAGTTATTGGGCCCCAGCAAGGGTGTTCCTGCCTGCACCAGAGGATGGTTGGCAGGTACTTCATATCCAATATCAAAGGCTTCCTTATGGTCTGGCCGTCCAGCAGAATAGACTTCTTCTCCTTCAGGCACGAACCCTTTATGAGTGGCAGATGTGCCTATGTAATATTCCATCTTTTTTTCAAATGGTTCGGCAAAAAAATCACGTGCAGCCTTGCGCACGCCTTCAATCAGATCAGCACCAACATTATGGCCGGAAATGTAAAGAAACCCGACATTACGGGCCGCATCTCCCAATTTTTCTGCTACAGCCTTACGCTCTGCAAGGTCAGAGCTATATAATTTGCTGATATCAATAACCGGAATACTGGTAAAAGTTTCAGTGGTCTTGGAAACAGACATCAACCCAATTCCTTCTTGTTGCCAGAATCTGACATGACATGTTGAAAATGTTCGTATTCTGTCTGGCCCGTCCAGACATTGAGTGACCAGAGGTCTGCTACGGGCATGTTGGTAAATGGCAAGGTATGCAAATAGCCATCAGGCCCACATTCTGGGGTCATTGTGGTGGTGGTGTATCCGCGCGTGCGCTGGCTTTGCCATATCTCTTGCCAGATATGCTGATGGAAGCGTAGGGCAGGGGCATATTCAGGAGCTGCTGGATGAGGAGCCTGAGGGCCCTGATCATATCCTACACGTGCCTGAATGTGATGAACACGGCTTATGAAAGGGGAGAAATCATCTGCCGGATCATTCAGTAACCGTTCACAGCAAACAACCCAATGGCTAATGTCAGCAGTAAAGAGCACATCTGGAAGTTGCCTGATAACATCAAGTGTAATCCAGGGTGTTGCCAGAATGCGGGAGCGATGTGTTTCAAAACAACACATCATATTTGCTGCACGACATATTTCCTGCGCAGATGCTATGAATTCAGCTTGTTTGTGAGCAGGCCATCGATCATTTCCTCCTAAAATATTAATAAATCGACGCGGATTTCTCACACTTGAGGCAATTTCGGGTCATTTTGTAGAATTCAGTCATCCCACAGGAGCCCGATCTGGAATATTGACGATATTCTGCTTCTGGCGGCGGGTTCTGAACGCAGTGAGGGTGTCACGGCCTGAGAAGGCAGTGTTGGTGGAAGCTATGTGGTCTGTGCACTGTCTGTTTCTTCAGATGGCCTGCCGGAGCCTTCGCAATCGTGCATGAGCGAGGGCGAATTCATGCTGACAGGGGAACATGTCCGGCATGGACAGGACAATCCGACGGACGCTGAGCGTTACACGTGTCGCGATTTTGAGCAGCCGTGCGCGTATGGTGCCACAGGTCGCCGTCTCCAGGCTGGTCTGGCCAAGGGCCAGTCTTTGCAGAGCGGTCAGCAGGACATAGGCTGCGGCCGAGAACCACAGCCGGAGCTGGTTGGCCCGGATGGTGTGGGACGAGGTCCTGTCTGAGAACAGATCCATCTGGCATTCCTTGATGCGGTTTTCCATATCCCCGCGTGCGCAGTAAATCTGTTCGTAGAGATGGCGGGGGTCGGACATTCCCTGCGGTAGGGTGGTGACAATGAAGCGATGATAGCGGTTGCCGTGGCGCCATTCGGCCTTGGCCACGACCCGCCTGCGGCGCGTCCAGCTGTCCTTTGTGATCCAGTCAAAGGAGGCGAAACCGCGCGCAGCTCTGCCTGTCGTGGCGGCTTCGTCACGAACCTCAGCGGACAAAGAGGCAATCCGGTCATACAGGCGGGTGTTGCCTGCAAGCCCGAACAGGAAGTCAACGTGGTTGTCTTCGCACCATGTCATCAGACTGTCCCGGGCGAAACCGCTGTCCCCACGCACCAGGATACGCACCCGGGGCCAACGGCTCCTGATCTGCTCGACGATCCGGCGGATGTCTGCCAGTGCTTCCTTCCCCGGGTCCCTGTCTGCCGTGCGCAGGGTAGCGCTGAGGAGATGGTCCCCGCAGAAGACATACAGGGGAAGATAGCAGTTATGGCCGTAATATCCATGAAAGGCGCGGCCTTCCTGATGGCCATGGATACGGTCATCGGTGGCATCCACATCCAGAACGATCCGGGCGGGTGCGTGCTCATGCTGGTCAAGGAAGAGCGTGACGAACAGGGTAGCCAGGGCCTCATGATCAGCAATGATCCGACAGTAACGATCTGCCTTGTGCCCACTGCGCTCCAACCGGTTCAGTGTAGATTTGCCAGCCAATGCTGCGCAGTTTGCCCGGCCTCCTGACAGACGACCCGAGGCCAGACCAAAGATCAGGTCATGCCGCAGGGCATCGTGATCATTGAGATCTTCATAGCCCAGTGCCAGGCCCATGATCCGCTGACGGACAAGGTCTTCAACCCGGTATTCCACAAAGCCGGGATGCCGCTTATCGCGAAAACAGGCAGCAAAGCGGCGGCTGAGCCCCAGAATGTCATCAGCCTGCTTCACCAGAATGACGCCCCCATCCGAACTCATGCGACCCCCGTCAAAACGGGCCACAACACGCCGTCCACAGGAGGCTGGAAACTCATACGCGCCTGCGCTACACTCTGTCTGCATCGGGTTTTCTTGATGATTATGGAAATTTCTTTTCTACAAAACAGACTTTTTCATAATCTAACCCGATGTACAACCCTTCTGTGAGATTTCCGCGTCGAGGGTTCATAAGCGATGCGCGGTCTATGGCATCATGCAGATCATCTAGATGATCCTGCACTGTTGCACTCTGCCGCGGAATAACGCCTCCACCTGTCATGGCAATAGCAATGAAGGGAGCGCCTTCTCCCTGTAAAATGGCAGCACATTCCTGAGCCTCTTCATGAGTTGGAGGAATACGTGCCTCCAACCCCACAAAACTGGCTTTGCGTGCTTCTGCCAGAGGGATATCCCATCGGCGGCTATCCCCCCACAATGTGCGGAAAAGTTCAAGTTTCATAAGCTCTTTCCCGGTTTCTTGTGTAGTATTCAGAAGTTGTAGTGTAGGTCACAGCCAACCCAGCGTGGTGTCTGAATATACTGGGCGCGGTTATCATCACTGCCGGTGAAGGAATAGGTTGTGCCATGCTTATTCTGCAGATTGTCAACATATACGGCAGCAGTCCACTTGCCGGTTTTGGGGCCGAATTCCATGCGGAGGCCAAGGGAGCTGATCTTGCTGGATTTGGCGTTGGGGTCCCCCAGAGCAACCCACATGTTGTCTTTCCATGTGTAGCTGGCTTGTAATGTTGTACGGTAAAGGCCCATGTCGATGCCATAACGGGCAACGGCGCTCCATGAAAAACGCGGCGCGAATGGCAAAGGCGAATTATGCGTAACGGGAGGATCTAGCGGTAGCCCATTAATGGAACCTACAGGGCTTTTGGCCTGAGCATCCAGATAGGCAAATGATCCGCGCAGATCTAGATTGGGGACGAGATTATGCAGCGTGCTGGAGAGTTCTCCCCCACGAGTGCGTGCCCGGGAAATTGTGCCCAGTGTAAGGGAGTTTGATCCATCTGGCATGGGCGCGAAGAAAAGTGTCTGCCGATTATGATATTCGTAGTCAAATAAAGAACCTTCCACAACAAGCTTGTTATGCAGGAGGGAGGATTTGATCCCAACTTCATACGCAATCAGGTTTTCAGGCTTTACGTAATCCAGAGCAGATGTGGCGGCCACGGGGCCTGCAAAATATGTGCCTGGCTTATAACCATTGGAAATGGTGCCATAAGCGTAAGTGCCAGGTACAATTTGGTAGCGCAGGCCAACACGCCCGGTAAAACGATGATACGCGTGAGTAGTGTCCAGAAAGGTTCTTTGCTCACCTGTCTGAACATTGTGTGTGCCACCATTAAAGCCGCGTTCATCGTAGGAAAGGCGGCCGGATGCAATGAAATCCAGCTTTTTGGTGATATTGGTAACTGTGTTGACGTACAGGCCTGTAGACAGGTTTTGCTGAGAAAACTGGTCTCTCAGCCAATATGGTGGTGTGGCAGACAAGGAATTGCGGAAGCTTGTGTAACTGCCATCAATTTTATCATAGGACTCATAAACACCTACGGTCAGATGGAGAATTTTTGCAAGATTCATGCGCAGGTGCATGTCGTGTGATTGCGCGATGGATGTATCATTCCAACGATAATCACCATATTCGTTGGATGTGCCATCGTAGTTGTCGTAATCATCACGGCGGTAGAAATCTATGCCGGTGGTGGAGGTGAATGTGCCAAAGTTGAAGGCTTTGGTATAGGCAACAGAAACACCGCCTCCATTTTCATTACGTTTAGCAGGGTCTTTTCCGACATTGACAGCATTGGCGTGTGGATGTGGCCCTACACCATCTACGGGATCCAGATCTTGCGGAGACATCGGGGTACCTTTGTCTCGTGTATAATGCAGATTCAACAATACGGAGGAAGTGTCATCTATCACAAACTTGGTCAGGTTGCGGATAGATAGCAGATCCTGCGATCCATAGCGTGCACCGGTTCCAACATCTTTTTGCCAGCCATCACCCTTTACGTAGTTAAAGGCTGTGCGATTGTAAATTTTGTTGGTGATGGGTACGTTTACAGCAAACCGACCACGGTTTGTATTATAGCTGCTATACCCCCATTCTGCATAACCTCCGAATTTATCAGAAGGCTTTACAGACTGAATATTGACCGTTCCACCTGTAGAGCTACGCCCCATATCAAAGCCTTGCGGCCCTTTTTCCACCGCAACATTTTCTGTATCGAGCATTTGGCCATTATAAAATACCGGATACGGTGCCAGCAGCCCATCCAGATAAATGCCAATTCCCCCCATGTTTGTGCCGATATAGTCATCCAAACCAACACCACGGATAGAAAAAATGGGTGTTGAACCGGAAGTGGCGTTTACTGCCGTAACACCAGGCGTAAATGCGGCAATATCCTTTGGGCTTTCAATGCGCAGTGCACGCAGTTCCTGGCCACTCATAACGTTCACCGTGCCAGGGGAGGACAGATAACGGTGTGTGTGGGAGCGTGTTACCTCCAGCTGTTCAGTAGAACCCATGTGTGGGGCGGTATTTTTACGGCGTGGCGTAACGACTGCATGCTTTCGTCCAGGAGAGACAGAATGCGCCGAAGCAGGCTGCGTGCTAGCGGTGGGTGTTGCTGTAGCAGCCAAAGAAGATGTTGATGCCAGAAGCAGGCAGGGCAGGGTTGGCAGTGAGATATATGCTGGAACAACGGCCAGAAAACGGAAGGACCGATGTAAAAAAGATGATTTCATGCCCGTATTCCTGTTTCATTCCTATTGGAACCGGTTTCTGGGGCGCGAAGACAACCGGCTTTTCATTTCTATTTGACAATGAAATTGGGTCGCCTTCGTTTAGGAATGACTCAAGCATACTTTTTCTGATTGATATTGAGATGCTGTTCAGTAACGGAGCATCTGGTTCAGAAAATTTTGTGCACGATCCGTTTGTGGTGCTGTAAAAAAAGTTTCTGGAGGCGTAATTTCCAGAATTTTCCCTTGATCCATAAAGATAATATGGTCTGCAATACGGCGGCTAAACGCCATTTCATGCGTTACGCATACTGTTGTAATACCCTGTTCAGCCAGTTCATCTATAATGCTTACCACACCTACAATCGCTTCGGGATCAAGTGCCGCGGTAGGTTCGTCAAATAACATCACTTCTGGCTGCATGCATAGTGCTCGGGCAATCGCAACGCGTTGTTGTTGCCCACCAGAAAGCTGAATAGGGTATTTATCTGCCTGATCGGGAATGCCCACCTGATTGAGATAGCGGCGGGCAAGATCTGTGGCCTCAGTGCGTGTCATGTGCCGGACGCGCATGGGGGCCAGAATACAGTTTTCTAAAACACTTAAATGTGGAAACAGATTATAGTTTTGAAAAACCATACCGACCATACAGCGGAGTTGGATAGGATCTGTTTTGTCATTAATCAACTTGCCGTTGATTTTAAGCGTTCCGCTATCGTGGGGCTCAATGCGGTTTAATGTGCGGATAAGGGTAGATTTTCCAGATCCAGATGGCCCCAGAATAACAATTTTTTCCCCTTTTTCCACATCAAAGTCTAAGCGGTCAAGCGCTACAAACTCTCCAAACAGTTTGCTCATGCTGCGCACGGAAATCATGGGGGTGGTTGTGGATTCATGCTGCATTAGACACAACCTTTTTGCGGTCAGACCAGGTGAAGCGTCGTTCAACCCGTTTTTGAAGGAAAAGGAAAAAGAAGACCATGACCAGGTAATAAACCAGAGCCGCAGCATAATATTCTGTAAAGGCAAAGGTCCGTGCAACCTGTATTTGTGTCACGGCCAGAAGTTCTTGCAGTGAAATAACAGAGGCAAGAGATGTAATTTTAAGAAGATTGATAAACTCGTTGATGGTAGGCGGCAGAGCAATACGGAATGCTTGCGGAAAAATAACGCGCCAATAAATATCACGTCGGCTTAGTCCAAGTGCGCTGGCGCCAAGTTCCTGCCCCGGATCTACGGCGCTGAGTGCGGAACGGTTGATTTCCACCTGATAAGCAGATTCATTGATGGAAAGGGCCAGAACTGTCGCCAAAAAGGGCGTAAACCATTGTTCACGAAAAATGGGGAAAAACTGCGGCACAGCGTTCCAGATGAAAAGAAGCTGCAACAATGTTGGGGCGGCACGAAAAAGAGCGACATATCCTTCCAGAACAATTTTGAGAACAGACCGTTGAGGATTGTTGAGTGCAATGGCAATCGGCACGGACAAAGTGATGGCGATGATGTGAGAAAGGAGGGCCACGGTTAATGTAATCAGGGCGCCATGGAGAAAGGCGCGGGATGTCAGCGCAGAAAAAAAGGCATTCCAATCAAATATCGAGCCAGAGGAAGACGCATCTGCCCCTTGTTTTGTGGACTGATCGGTAATGGACCATTTGTTGCGTAGTGTCGCCAGTGTTCCATCTGTTTCCAGCGCAGTGATTGCTGTTTGGAGCAGTTCCTGATCCTGCTTGTTCTGGCGCAGGTAAATGGCAAAATGTCGGTAATCCGGAATATCCGGGGTCAGAAGGATGTGTAGTTTGCCCTGAAGCTGCCGCATGCGAAAAAAGATTTCAACATCCTGGCTGACAAATGCAAAAACCCGCCCAATAAGAACCTGCTGTACAACCTGTTCTTCGGTTGGATATTGCTGGATAATCATAGGGGCTTTGCCTGCAGCAACCAGGGCATCGTTTATGACGCCAAGGCGGGTCACATAGCTTGTGCCAGATTCTACAGCGACATCCTTGCCAGACAACTCATCCATACTGGTCAGAACAGGAGTATTTGCACGTCCTGCCACCACCAGCGCCGTATCCTGATAGGAAACCGCATCAAAGCTTTTCTCTCGCGGGGGTGTGCGGATAATGCCACTCATGACCAGGCCACAACGTTGGGCGCCCAGACTGGGGAATAATCCTGTAAAATCCATGGTAACAACGGAAAGTTGCGCATGCCAGCGTGTGGCCAGAAAATGTGCAACGTCAATATCAAACCCTTCCGGATGTGTGACATCCTGCCCTTTCACGAAGGTCATGGGGGGAAGGGTCGGGTTGGTGCAGATGGTCAGTGTGCCATCATGTATAAACGAAGGAAGTTCTTCGGCTCGTGCTGATCCCAGCTGGCCTGAAGCCATAAAAAGGATGCCGAGCAGCGCGATAACATGCTGGAACCACTGCATGAGTGGCTGATGGGGGAAAAAGCGGGACATTAATATGACGCTTCCAGTAAATTACGGAATGTTTCGACCATCAGGCTGGTTTCGGGAGACATGCGAGCCAAAAAATGGCAGCAGGTTATAAGGTGCAGATCATTAAAGGTAATCCGGCGTAGTAATTTTTGCGCCACAAGAGGTGCTGCAAAAATTTCCGGCAAAAATCCAATGTAACTGCCAGACAGGATAAGAAGAGCGCGTGCATCTACTTTGTCCGCCTTGGCATGGTAGGTGAAATGCGGGCGTATTTCTTCCCATGCTTTGGATGTTGCAGCATCGGCAACGCTGATCATGCGCTGGCTGGTGAGCACATCAAGCGTGATTTCTTTTTCAGGCATATGAAAGAGAGGATGCCTGGCGCCGCAGAACAGGAAAGATGATTCTGCCACCAGTGGACGGCTGCCTAAAGGGGCCTCTCCCTGGGCGTAAAGGGCAATGCCAGCCGTAGCCTGCCCGTTTATAACCGCCACTTCCACTTCCTTGGTTGCAGCAGAATGCAGGTTCATAAATACGCTTGGGTGGTTTTGTGTGAATGTATGAATGGCTTTTACAAGCGGTGTTTCACCGTGGGTCTGTATGTTGTCGGGCACATACAGGTTGAACGTGCCGCTTAACATACCGCTGGCTTGGTTCACCTGCTGGCGAAACTGTTCAAGATTAAGAAAAAGCGCATGTGTTGCCTCCAGCACCTCACGCCCTTCATCTGTCAGTGCAAAGCCACTTCGTCCGCGTAGGCAAAGGGTGATCCCCAGACGTGTTTCTAAGGCTGAAATGTCCAGACTGATAGAAGACTTGCTTTTCCCCAGGGTTATTTCAGCGGCGCTGAACCCACCCTGTTCTGCCACAGTATGAAAGACACGCAGAAGGCGCAGGTCTATTTCCGAAACATGCCCTTGAAACCCACGCGGCCTTTTTCTGGGACGGGGTTTTTTATGGCTGCTTCCTATCATGGTTTGAATGCTCCTGCTGGGTGGGGCGTCAGGATAAAGATGGAGGAAACTGTCGGAGGATCCTTTGGCTTGATTAACAAGGCTCTATTGTTTCTTATAAGGAATGATTATGGCGTGTAAAACATGGGCTGTGAAGAGCGAACTGCGGACAATTATCAACATGTCGGAGGCAGAAAGCGGGAGAAAGGCGGTTTTCCGGGTGATTTGAATATATTTGTGAAAAAACTAAAGTGAACTCTTGTCCGTTCGTATTCGGATTGCAGTATCTCTCGGATAGTCTGTGCTTGAAACAGATACCTTGAGGAATTTCAAGACATGGCTGCAAACAGGTGGTTTATAGACAGCGAAACCGGCGTGCTGGCAGACGTTCTTTTGTGTCCGCCTGATTATTATGAATGGATTCCAAGTAACGATATTGCTATTCAAACAATGGCGCATGGTGGAAACATAGATCGCACCGCCTTGCGTACTCAGTTTGATGAACTGGTTTCAACGCTTAAAAGCGAGGATGTGTCCTGCCATTTCTTGGTGCCGCATGAAAACATGCCGTACGAAGTTTATACGCGAGACAGTTCACAAACCACACCATTTGGCACTGTTGTTACAAATCTTTCCCGCCCGGAACGTGTAGGAGAGGAAAAAGAAATCCGTTCTTTTTACGCACCGGATGAAATCTGGCGCACATGTACCGCAGGGCGTATTGAGGGCGGGGATATCCATATCATTCGCCCTGGTTTGCTAGCCGTTGGTGTAAGTGGCGGCCGGACGGATGCAAAAGGGGCGGCCGAATTCATCAGCTGGTTTGAAGAAGCTGGCTGGACCTGCCGCATGATTCACTTTCCAGAGCATTTTCTTCATCTTGATGTCATTTTCTGCATGGTTGCGGAAAACCTTGCGATTGCTGCCGTGGATGTGTTGGATGAAGCTGATCTGGAATGGTTCCGTGAACAGGGCATCCGTATTCTGCCGGTAAGCTATCGTGAGGCCATGCGGGATATGGGGTGTAACGTACTGTCCTTGGGGAAAGACAGGGTGGTAAGCCCACGTCACTCCGTGCGTATCAATCAGATGTTGCGCGCTGAAGGGCTGACAGTTCTTGATCCAGAACTCAATCAGTTTTCCCGTGGTGGCGGCAGTATTCATTGCATGACCATGCCTTTGCGCAGGCAGCCATTGTAAAAGCTTTAGGGATTTTACAAAGAAAGGAATAGCAAATGCCTGCTCGTATTGTAATCAGCGCAGATGGCCACGAGGTCTTTGAAAGCTGGCGGCAGGCTTTTGCTACGGTTGCGCCTGGTCTTCCTATCTGCTCATGGTTTGACCCTGCGTGGCAATTGCAGCCTGATGATTATGCCTTGGTCTGGAAACCAGAACCAGAGCATGTGGAATGCCTTGCCCATATGAAAGGCATTATATGCACAGGAGCAGGTGTTGATCATCTGCTTTCCTTGCCGGATTTTCCGCAGGATGTGCCTTTGGTGCGTATGGGCGGGGAGCAGACAGCCCGCCTGATGGCGGATTATGTGCTGTGGGCAGTCATCAGTCTTCTCAGGGGGGCTCGCACATGGGCTCTCCAGCAACAGCACGCTATATGGCGCAATAATGTATGCAGCCGCACATCCGATACAACCAGAGTGGGCGTGATGGGCCTTGGGCATCTTGGCGCTTTTGTTGCGCAGGATCTGGCCAGGTTTGGTTTTTGTGTCTCCGGATGGAAACGTCTGCATTCTGATGTGGAAGGCGTAACAGTCTGGAGCGGTAGAGAGAATCTGCCCGGATTTTTGGCCGAAGTGGATGTTCTGGTAAATCTGTTACCAGCAACGCCTGCAACAGAAGGGCTGATTGATTCTGACTTTTTCCAGCATCTTCCAAAAGGTGCAGGATTTGTAAATGTTGGCCGTGGGAAACACGTTGTACAGAAAGATCTTCTGAAAGCACTGGATGATGGCACGTTATGTGGTGCCGTGCTGGATGTTGTTACGCCCGAACCATTACCCGCAGAATCTGCCTTGTGGCAGCACCCACGCGTAATACTTACGCCGCATGTTGCATCTGAGGCATCACGTGAAATGCAGGCCCGTTACGCAGCGAATGTGGTGGCATGCCTAGGGCCTGTTAGGGCTTGATCCAGTCTGCTGCGGCAGCGATGTGGATGACCGCGAGGAACGACGTTGCTGTTTTTTCATATCTGGTTGCGACAGCGCGCCACTCCTTGAGGCGAGCCCAGAGGTTCTCAACGAGATGCCGACACCGATAGGCCCATTTGGGGCAGGCGACCGGGCCATCGCGTCGTTTCGCAGGAATGGCTGGCCGTGCTCCCATGTCCCATATCCGTTCACGCATGGCGTTCGACGCGTAGCCCTTGTCCGCTACTACCCACAGGGGAGTGGCGGGAAGGCTGTCGAGCATGGCTGGTGCCAGAGGCAGTTCATGAGCCTGTCCAGGGGCCAGCGCAAAACCGAAGGCTTTTCCATGTCCATCAGCGATCACGCAGACTTTTGTGCCATAGCCGCCGCGAGAGCGGCCAAGTGCTTCACGATGGTCTCGCTCTTCGAAAGAGGCCCCTTTTTTTGGGCTCCCGCCGCTTTGTGGTGAGCCCTGATGTTTGTGCCATCCAGAAAAGTCATTCCGAATGCCACTCCCTGTTGTTCCTGAACCAGTGCGAGCAGCCGCTCCCATACGCCGAGCTTCGCCCAGCGGATGAAAAGCTGCGCAGCCCGCCACCACGGACCCAGTTCAGCGGGGATACTCCGCCATTTCGCGCCATTCTCATGACGCCAGAAAATCGCTGCTATCGTCCGCCGCAGATCATGTGGCGGCGTCTTGCCCCTCGGGCGAACCTCCTCAATCAGAGGTTCCCAGATCGCCCATGTCTCGTCCGTAAAGGTGCCTGTTCTGTCTCCTTCTTCCATCCCTACAATATGGGAAGAAATTCAAGATCTAACAGGCCCTAGAGCGGGGAGAGCGGCCCGCTTTGTTATGTGATGTTGCGCGTGGATATTGAATACCAAAAAGCCTGAAACAGAAAAGGTGCAGAATATGAGCCAATATGCCGATCTGACAGTGAATGGACAGGCGCTGTGGCATGATCTCACCACAACTGCTGCTTTTGGCGGTACGGCCAAAGGTGGCATATGTAGGCTTGCTCTTTCGGATGAAGATTTTCAGGTTCGGGCATGGTTTGAACAAACCTGCAAGGCGCTGGGATGTACTGTAACCCATGATTCTATGGGTAATCAGTTTGCCCGTCGTGCTGGCCTGCAAAATGATCTGCCTCCCATTATGATGGGCAGCCATCTGGATACTCAAGTTACAGGTGGCCGTTTTGATGGCATTTTAGGCGTATTGGGCGGTATTGCGGTTTTGCGTGCGCTTCATGATGCAGGCATTCATACGCGGCATTCAATCGAAGTGGTGAACTGGACAAATGAGGAAGGGGCACGCTTTAGGCCTCCCATGCTCGCTTCAGGTGTTTTTGGTGGTGCTTTTACAGAGGAATTTGCCAGCAGCAGGACAGATGCAACTGGCATAACGTTGCGGCAGGAACTGGAACGTGGTGGCTTTGTAGGAGAAGAACACTGCGGGCAGCATCCGGCGGCAGCATATTTTGAGCTGCATATTGAACAGGGTCCTGTGCTGGAAGCCAAAGAATGCACCATAGGTGTTGTAACCGGCGTGCAGGGCATGCGCTGGTATGAGGTTGTGGTACGCGGCCGCTCTGCACATGCAGGCACAACCCCCATGCCCATGCGTAAGGATGCCTTATTGGCCGCCGCACGTATGATTGACCAAGTGAATGCCGTGGCACAAGCGTATGCGCCTGATGGTTTAAGCACCATTGGCATTATCACGGCGTTTCCTGCCAGCAGCAACGTTGTTCCGCGGGAAGTGCGCTTTACTGTGGATTTGCGGAATCCATCGGAAGACGCGTTGCAGGGTATGGAAGAAGATTTCCTGCGCCGTATGCAGGAATGTGCGCAAGCGGCAGGTGTGGAGGTCAGCATAACGCCGACATGGAATTCCCCAGCCGTACATTTTGATAAGCGCTGCGTTGCCTGTGTTCGGGAAAGCGGGAAAGAGCTGAATTATAGCATGCAAGATATTGTATCCGGCGCCGGGCACGATGCTGTGTATGTTTCTAGGGTTGTGCCAACCGCCATGATTTTTGTGCCATGTTGGCAGGGTATCAGCCATAACGAAGCAGAAAGTGCAACGCAGGAAGATGCAACGGCCGGAAGCAACGTGATGCTGCATGCCGTGTTGAAGGCAGATCAGGCATTTTGAACAGATATATTCATGTAAAGCGATATATGTAAAAGCCCTGCATTTTTCATATGATGCTTTGGAATGTTTGTCGCAGAGTTCGGTAACGCTGAATACAAAAATGACGGGATTTTTTGATGTCACAACCTCATCATTCATTCCCTTTTACACGGCGGCAATTGCTTACGCGTATTGGTGCATTGGCAGGCAGTGTGGCGCTATATCAAGCCATGACCACTATGGGGCATGCCGCCGGAACTGATTTTACACATCCTCCTTCTCTTACTGGCGCTAAAAAGGGAACTAGAATTCTGGTTCTCGGGGCGGGGCTGGCAGGTATGTTATCGGCGTATGAACTGCGCAAGGCTGGATATGATGTTCAGATTCTGGAGTTTCAGAACCGCAGTGGTGGCCGTAATATCAGCTTGCGTGCGGGAGATACCGTAACGGAACTGGGGGGCGCGTCACAGAAAGTTCGTTTTTCAAACGGGAATTATTTCAATCCGGGTCCGTGGCGTATTCCGTATCACCATCAAGGATTGCTATATTATTGCCGGAAGTTTGGGGTTGAGCTTGAGCCGTTTATTGAGGTCAATCATAACACGTGGCTGCATTCAGGTGATACTTTTGGTGGTAAATCCGTAAGGTACAGGGAGTTTTCTGCCGATTTTTACGGATTTACGGCAGAACTTCTCGCCAAGGCAATCAATCAGCACAAGTTGGACGATATCGTCGCGGATTTCTTCTGTGGTTACCGTCCGTTATGCAAGAGTTTTCTGACCAATATTGACGTGTGATCGTGTGCGGTCTTCTGTAAGGCCTGTTGATGTGGCCTTTCAGAAGCCACTGGCCGGTATGGTGATCAGCGGATCAGATCCAAATCTCACAGGCGTGCTTTAAAGCACAGAGAAATCCACTGGTTTTTCCGATCCGGATCAAACGATCATGCGCCCATTCAGGTCATCGCCCTCTCACACCCCTACCGGTTCCATCCGCGGGAGCCGAGCCATCGCTCAGGCTGCCAGGGACAGGGCCGGATCCCGATAATCCTCCTGTTTTGTTGCCATGGCCCAGATGGCTCGTGCCATCCTGTTGGCCAGCGCAATGGCTACCAGCATACGGGGCTTGCGGGCCAGCATCCGTGCCAGCCAGCTTCCCGGTGCAGGGGCCTTACGGCTGGCCCAGTTCACCTGGGTCATGGCGCCCATGATGAGAAGCCTGCGGATATCAGCCTGCCCGGCTTTTGATATCTTCCCCAGCCTTTCCTTTCCGCCAGATGAGAACTGACGGGGCACCAGCCCCAGCCACGCAGCAAAGTCGCGCCCGCGCCGGAAGCTCTGCAGGTCAGGCGCAAAAGCTTCAATCGCAAGAGCGGTCAGAGGACCCACTCCAGGCATGCTCTGCAATCTGCAGGTGTTTTCACTTTCCTGGGCAAGCATCCTGATCTTCTTTGTTCTGACATCAATCCGCACACTCTGCTCCGAAATCTGTCGCAGCAGATCAAGGCATTCCTGCTTCACAGCCTCTGGCAGAACCGCCTCATCCAGCATGGTTTCAATGTGTCTGATATGCGCAATCCCCTGTGGCACGACGAGACCGAATTCATACAGAACGGCACGCAGGGCATTCACCAGTTCCGTGCGCTGGTGCACCAGACGCTGCCGGGCCCGGAAAAGAACGCCACGCGCCTGCTGCGCTTCAGTGCGTGGTTCGACAAAGCGCATTTCCGGCTGCCGGGCCGCAATGACGATCGCTTCCGCATCAGCAGCATCGTTCTTCTGGCGCTTCACGAAAGGCTTCACATACTGCGGAGCGATCAGTCTGACCTCGTGACCAGCTCCTGCCAGTTCGCGAGCCCAGTAATGCGCGCTCCCGCACGCTTCAAGAACGACCAGAGCAGGCGGCTGCGTGGCCATGAACTGCATAAACTGCTGACGACGCAGCTTTTTGCGAAACATCACCTCGCCCGCACGCGAAGCTCCATGAACCTGGAAAATGTTCTTTGCCAGATCAACGCCTATCACTGTATCCTTCATCTGCCGTCCTTTCGCGCAGTCGTTTCTTCCAACGACCATTCTGGCACATTGCGATGCCGTGCGGGGAGGACGGCAACCACCCCATCTCACACTTGAGGCAATTTCGGGTCATTTTGTAGAATTCAGTCATCCCACAGGAGCCCGATCTGGAATATTGACGATATTCTGCTTCTGGCGGCGGGTTCTGAACGCAGTGAGGGTGTCACGGCCTGAGAAGGCAGTGTTGGTGGAAGCTATGTGGTCTGTGCACTGTCTGTTTCTTCAGATGGCCTGCCGGAGCCTTCGCAATCGTGCATGAGCGAGGGCGAATTCATGCTGACAGGGGAACATGTCCGGCATGGACAGGACAATCCGACGGACGCTGAGCGTTACACGTGTCGCGATTTTGAGCAGCCGTGCGCGTATGGTGCCACAGGTCGCCGTCTCCAGGCTGGTCTGGCCAAGGGCCAGTCTTTGCAGAGCGGTCAGCAGGACATAGGCTGCGGCCGAGAACCACAGCCGGAGCTGGTTGGCCCGGATGGTGTGGGACGAGGTCCTGTCTGAGAACAGATCCATCTGGCATTCCTTGATGCGGTTTTCCATATCCCCGCGTGCGCAGTAAATCTGTTCGTAGAGATGGCGGGGGTCGGACATTCCCTGCGGTAGGGTGGTGACAATGAAGCGATGATAGCGGTTGCCGTGGCGCCATTCGGCCTTGGCCACGACCCGCCTGCGGCGCGTCCAGCTGTCCTTTGTGATCCAGTCAAAGGAGGCGAAACCGCGCGCAGCTCTGCCTGTCGTGGCGGCTTCGTCACGAACCTCAGCGGACAAAGAGGCAATCCGGTCATACAGGCGGGTGTTGCCTGCAAGCCCGAACAGGAAGTCAACGTGGTTGTCTTCGCACCATGTCATCAGACTGTCCCGGGCGAAACCGCTGTCCCCACGCACCAGGATACGCACCCGGGGCCAACGGCTCCTGATCTGCTCGACGATCCGGCGGATGTCTGCCAGTGCTTCCTTCCCCGGGTCCCTGTCTGCCGTGCGCAGGGTAGCGCTGAGGAGATGGTCCCCGCAGAAGACATACAGGGGAAGATAGCAGTTATGGCCGTAATATCCATGAAAGGCGCGGCCTTCCTGATGGCCATGGATACGGTCATCGGTGGCATCCACATCCAGAACGATCCGGGCGGGTGCGTGCTCATGCTGGTCAAGGAAGAGCGTGACGAACAGGGTAGCCAGGGCCTCATGATCAGCAATGATCCGACAGTAACGATCTGCCTTGTGCCCACTGCGCTCCAACCGGTTCAGTGTAGATTTGCCAGCCAATGCTGCGCAGTTTGCCCGGCCTCCTGACAGACGACCCGAGGCCAGACCAAAGATCAGGTCATGCCGCAGGGCATCGTGATCATTGAGATCTTCATAGCCCAGTGCCAGGCCCATGATCCGCTGACGGACAAGGTCTTCAACCCGGTATTCCACAAAGCCGGGATGCCGCTTATCGCGAAAACAGGCAGCAAAGCGGCGGCTGAGCCCCAGAATGTCATCAGCCTGCTTCACCAGAATGACGCCCCCATCCGAACTCATGCGACCCCCGTCAAAACGGGCCACAACACGCCGTCCACAGGAGGCTGGAAACTCATACGCGCCTGCGCTACACTCTGTCTGCATCGGGTTTTCTTGATGATTATGGAAATTTCTTTTCTACAAAACAGACTTTTTCATAATCTAACCCGATGTACAACCCTTCTGTGAGATTTCCGCGTCGTCAGTGAAGACGAGCATCATTATTTAATTGAAGCCATGAAATCATGGGGGGCTCTTACGCCAGACCTTTCTTATACAAAAGGTACTGTCAGTTCATGGCGTCGTGGTTTTGAGCGTGCGCAAGGTGGCGGTTTGAATGGTGCACCTATCCCATCAGAGGTGTTGGCACGCAAAGATATCATGAAATCTGGTTTGTGGGACTGGATGGCATTTAACCAACGTATTGATATGCAGACAACACTGTTCCAACCTGTGGGTGGCATGGACCAGATTGGCAAGGGTTTTGCACGACAAGTTAAAGATCTCATTACATTAAACTGTAAAGTTACAAAGATTTCCCAGAATGAACAGGGTGTAACCGTTACTTATAACGATATGGCACGTGGTGGCGCTGTTAGACAGATGCAGGCTGATTATTGTATCTGCACTATTCCTCTTTCCATTCTCTCACAACTGGATGTGCAGGTGGAAGATGCGATGAAAGCTGCAATCCTGGCTGTACCGTATGCATCTTCTGTTAAAATCGGACTGGAGTTTAATCGTAGATTCTGGGAAGAGGATGAGCAGATTTACGGTGGCATCAGCTTTACAGATCAGCCGATCAGCCAGATTTCCTATCCCAGTCATGGGTATTTCAGGAAAGGACCGGCAGTATTGCTGGGGGGCTATCTGTTTGGAACGCCTGCGTATGACTATGTTGGAATGCCTCCCCAAGAACGCCTGGAACGTGCTTTGGAGCAGGGAAGTATTATTCATCCTCAATATCACAAGGAGTTTTCAAACGGTGTGAGCTTTGCTTGGAGCCGGACACCATGGGTTATGGGATGTTGTTCCATGTGGACAGAGGAAGCAAGGCGAACACACTATAAAACACTTTGCAGCATAGATAAGCGCATTGTGCTGGCAGGCGAGCATGCTTCTTATGTTGGATGTTGGCAGGAAGGTGCCATTTTATCTGCCTTGGATGCTATTACGCGCTTGCATCAACGCATAGTGGGGGCAGCCTGATGCGTAATACGTTTTTTTATACTACCTTCTTTTCACTTCTGATTTTTATATCAACAACGGCATGGGCTGATAGCTCTGGTAATGTAATAGATAAAACACAATCCCTTTCAGATGGTGCTGATATTTATAAGCACATCTGCCAGAGCT
The DNA here is from genome assembly GCF_040208445.1 of Acetobacter sp. A11-2. NCBI lineage: Bacteria > Pseudomonadati > Pseudomonadota > Alphaproteobacteria > Acetobacterales > Acetobacteraceae > Acetobacter > Acetobacter sp. A11-2. Next base: position 1,958,379 of record NZ_CP157843.1, on the reverse strand, counting down.
GCCATATGTCAGATGGAAAGGGTGCAAAAGGTGCTGGTGCCCGGTTTCCTGCCTTGGCGAAAAATCCCAAATTACAGAGTGCGGAATATGCTGCATCTGTTGTGCTTAACGGCATGGGCGCTATGCCATGGTTTGCCGTCACCCTGGATGATCAACAAATAGCCAATGTTGTAAATTACATTCGTACACATTTTGATAACCATTATACAAATGCAATCAAGCCGGACACTATTACGATGATGCGGCCACATCTAACCGAAGAATATGAATAAATTTTTTGAGAATAAAAGCACTTTGCCTGCAAGCCTTTAAAAAGACTTGGCGTCCCGTACGGGATTCGAACCCGTGTTGCCGCCGTGAAAGGGCGGTGTCCTAGGCCTCTAGACGAACGGGACAAGAGGCTGTGTTGAGGCGCTTTGTAGAGATAATGCTGGGGGGCGTCAAGGCAGGAAATGGACTTTTGTGGAGGTTTTTGAAAAAATAATCATTCCAGAATATGCTAACTGATTGTTCTGGTTAAAATGGCATGATGAGTCCCGATTAAGGCCAGCAATGCACATGCCAATCAAACATTTTATAAAAGGCCTAACGGTTTGTTATTTTGTCTGCACGGTTACGGTAGCAGCATTCGCGCAAAGCAGCTTGCATAATATTGCGGTCTGTCAGCTTTCGGCTGGGCATCCTGTATTTTGCAGTAAGCCTTTTACGGGAAAGGCTGCAATGCCGTTCCCATTGGGAAGCGGTGCATATTATACGTGCTCAATTACAGCAGGAAACATCACATTCTGTGCTGCACCTTATACAGGTAGAGCGGTCATTCAGCAGCTTAATGGTGTGTATGCATCCTGTTTGATTGAACTTGGGCAGGTAAAGTTTTGCAGCCTTCCTTATACCGGTCGTGCTGTTATTCCCGGGTGATAGGGAATATTTTACAGGCCAAGTTCTAACAATTTTTTCTGCAGAGAAAGGGGCAGGCCTTCTGTGCGCGCTTCGGTTCCCTGTAAATCAGGTGGTGTATCTTGGCTTTGTAGGTACCGCCACCCCTGAAATGCCCGCATGGCGCGGGGTTCTACGGGAATAATCTTGGGAGAAAGCAAGATAAGTGTGCCCTGTGTACCATCAGCCCGTGTTGTGGTTTGAATATCCAGAATGGGTTGTCGGCACAAAATAAGCCCGTTGATAACGCGGTAAAGCGAACCACCATCTAGAAGGGCATCTTTCTGTTTGGGGAAAGAACGCGTGTGCACCACAGGCAGGGGCGTATCATAATCAGGGTGGCTGTGCGTATTGAATGGCTGTTTTAACCGTTCACTCAGATCTTCGAGTGATTCAATGCCTACAGCCAGCTTGATCAGATTAAGCATTTTTCCAATGTAGTGTACTACTTACGCCAGACAAGGCTCTATTTTTAAAGCACCAATGCATGCAATAGGGCTTCTAACCGCAAGCGGCCTTCTTCTGTCGCGTATAAATGGGTGGGCGTTTGCACAAGGTAGCCTTCTTCCAACGCAGCAGCCAGAATAACCGGGTCTAGGGTTTCGGTTGGTTGCAGGCCTGTGCGGGCCTGAAAGTGGCTAAGTGCAATGCCTTCTTGTAAACGCAGGCCCATTAGCAACATTTCTCGCGCACGTTCCTGCGGTACAAGCGGCTCCTGAGATGTCTGTCCAGAACTCGTGCGTTCTACAAGCTCGGCCCAAGGTTCGGGCGCGCGGTGCCTGCGTGTGGCATAAAGCTGGCCATCTAGCGTAATGCGCCCATGCGCACCCGGCCCAAGGCCCAGATAATCACCGTAATGCCAGTATGTCAGGTTATGGCGGCTTTCACTGCCCGGTTTGGCGTAGTTGGAAACCTCATACGCATTCAGCCCATGTGCGTGCGTGATAGCCGTTGTTGTTTCATAAAGTGCTGCGGCTGTTTCCTCATCCGGTAGGCTGAAACTGCCTTGCCGGTAAAGGGCTTCAAACTTGGTACCAGGTTCAATGGTTAACTGATAAAGCGAGACATGATCTGCCACCAGTTGCAGCGCTGTCTCTAGTTCTGTTTCCCATGCAGCCACGCTCTGGTTGGGGCGTGCGTAAATCAGGTCAAACGTAATGCGGGGGAACAATGAACGCGCAAGTTCCAGCGCAGCCAGTGCCTGTGTGGCGGAGTGCTGCCGGCCCAAAAAATGCAAAGCCTCATCATTCAAAGCCTGAATACCGAGGGATACACGGTTGATTCCGGCCTGCCTGAAATCTTTCAGTCTTTCGGCTTCTACGCTGGTTGGGTTGGCTTCCAGCGTAATTTCAAGGTTGGGGGCAGCATCAAATAGAGATGTGGCATCATCTATCAGGCTTGCGACCGTTTGCGGGGCCATGAGAGAAGGTGTGCCGCCACCAAAAAAGATGGATGTCAGGCGGCGGCGGCCCAAACGGTTTGCCTCGTGCGCAAGTTCTGCGCGAAGGGCCTGCGCAAAGCGCGCCTGTGGAATTTCTGCCCGTACGTGTGAGTTGAAGTCACAGTACGGGCATTTGGCCAAACAGAATGGCCAGTGGATATAAAGGGCGAGTGCGTCCTGTTCCACAGTGTCAGATAGCCACTTTCACGCCCAGTTCCACAACACGATCCGGCGGAATACGGAAGAATTCCATGCTGGAGGTAGAGTTGCGGAGCATGAACAGAAAGATGGACATTCTCCAGCGCGACATGCGCGGCACAGAGGAACGGGTAATCAGTTCGCGGGATGTGAAATAGGAGGCCTGAAGGGCATCAAAATCCACGCCGTTGGCTTTCAGTTCTTCCAGCGCGCGGGGAATGTTGGGCATTTCCATAAATCCGTAGCGCAGCACAATGCGGTAGATATCTGGCGCCAGTTCTTCTACAGCCACGCGGTGGCCGCGCTCTGCTTCTGGCTGATCAAGGTTCTGCACGGTTACGAACAGCACATGATCATGCAGGATCTTGTTATGGCGTAAATTATGCAGCAGGCACGGAGGCACAAAGTCTGGTGTGCTGGTCATGAACACAGCCATGCCCGGTACACGAATGATGCGGGACTGCGGAAGCCGGGCAATGAAGGACCCCATGGGCAGACTATCCTGCCGCTGGCGTGCAATAATAAGGCTGCGGCCTTTTTTCCACGTGGTCATCATCAGGGTCAGCACGCAGCCAAGCAGCACTGGCACCCAACCGCCATCAGGAATTTTAAGGGCGTTGGCAGCAAAGAAGGTGCTGTCCAGCAGCAGGAAGCCGCCAAATATGGCTCCCACTTTCCATGCAGGCCAGTTGAAGTGGCGATGGAAAACGACAATGGCCAGAATGGAGGTGCAGATAAATGTGCCCGTAACCGCAATACCATAGGCGGAGGCCAAGGCATCGGAACTACGGAAGGCCACCACCAGCAGTACGGCTCCAACGGCAAGGAAGCGGTTGAAGTCCGGCAGATAAATCTGGCCTTCTTCTTCGGCATTGGTGTGGGTAATGCGAAGCCGGGGCATATAGCCCAACTGGATCAACTGGCGGCAGATGGAAAAGCCGCCGGAAATACCGGCCTGACTGGCAATAACAGTGGCAAAGGTAGAAAGCACCACCATTGGCCCCTGCATCCAGTGCGGGCACAGCAGGAAGAAGGGGTTTGCCAAGGCTTTAGGGTCAGCAATAACCAGTGCGGCCTGCCCAAAATAGTTGAGCACCAGCATGGGCAGCACAAAGAAAAGCCACGCATAGCGGATAGGGGCACGGCCAAAATGGCCCATATCAGCATACAGAGCTTCTGCCCCGGTAACGCACAATACGACAGAGCCGAGTGCCAGAAAGGAAAGCTTGCCGTGGTAGAAGATAAATTCCAGCGCGTAGGTGGGTGAAAGCGCCATCAGAATAGCTGGGTGATGCAGAATTTCCATCAGCCCCAGCACACCCAGCGTGCCAAACCACAGCAGCATGATTGGCCCAAATATGGCGCCAACCTTGCCCGTGCCTATCCATTGCACGCTAAACAGGCTGATAATCACCAATATGGCTACGGGTATCACAAAGTCATGCGCCGCAGGCACACTCACTTCCACGCCTTCAATGGCGGAAAGCACGGAAATGGCAGGGGTAATAATGCCATCACCAAAAAACAGACAGGCCCCTACAATACCAACCAGCCCTAATATCCATCGGGTTTTCTGGTTGATAACCACGCGTTGCGCGAGGGACATAATGGCAAGGATACCGCCCTCACCATTATGGTCAGCCCGCATGATCAGGATGACGTATTTAACCGTGACAATCAGGATCAGCGTCCAGAAAATCAGGCTGGCAACGCCCAGAATTTCCCACGGGGCTACCTGATGGTGGCCCGAAATAACTTCGACCGTAGAGCGGAAGGCGTAAAGTGGGCTGGTGCCGATATCACCATACACAACGCCCAACACACCCAGCAGAGCAGCAAAGCCAACAGGGGCGGCAGCGTGCTGCGGTTGGTCGGCGTCAAATTCCGTAATGCGCCGCGGTTCCGGCGCTGAAGCCACATGCGGCTGATCTCCTGTAGGGGAAGAACCAGCCGGTTTGTTGGCGGGGTCAGTCATGGTGTCTCTGGCTCCACGTCAGTCTTGCAGGGGCACGTTGCCCCGTTCGCCCTGCATAAAGGGCGCAGATAGGTGGAAGCAAGGCATACTGGCCTCCACCCAGAAAATGAAAATCAGGGAGAAGGTGGCCGCAGGCCGAAAATTGCGGTACCAACACGCACAAGAGTTGCCCCTTCGGCAATGGCCTGTGGGTAATCGGCAGACATTCCCATGGAAATAACAGGAAGCCCATGTTCCTGCGCCATGCTGCGCAGAAGCCTAAAATGCGGCACTGGGTCTTGCGTGGCAGGTGGAATGCACATCAGTCCTTGCAGTTTGGCCCCAAACTGCTGGCGGCAGGTGCGGATAAAGCTATCTGCTTTTTCACGCGGGACACCAAACTTCTGGGGCTCATCACCTGTGTTAACCTCAATCAACAGCTCAGGCAGGCGGCCTTCTTTATCTGCCGCTTTGGTCAAGGCTTCTGCTAGTTCCGGCCGATCCAGGCTTTCTATTACATCGGCAATGCGCACTGCATCACGCGCTTTGTTTGTTTGCAGGCCGCCGATCAGGTGCAGTCGGAGGTCAGGATAAGTTGCCCGCAGGGCGGGAAACTTGCTGGCGGCTTCCTGCACCCGGTTTTCTCCAAACACACGCTGGCCTGCGGCAAGAGCTTCCTGCACGCTTTCAAGCGGATGGAATTTGGAAACGGCAACCAGCGTAACAGAGGCGGGATCCCGGCCTGCTGCATGTGCTGCTGCGTCAATATTCTGGCGAACGGCCGCAAGCCGGTCCGCCAGAACAGATGAGGGAAGGGTGGATGGTGTTTCCATGAGGCGTCAAAATTCTTGAAGATGCGCACTTGGTCAAGTGCCGCAAACGCCGCATACCTATGTTGAGATGGGAAGATAGTCTTTTCAGGCGCCTAGAGAACTTGGACTAAAGCGCCTGAAGGATGCCGAGTATAAAAGCAAATTTATACTGCAAGAGAATCGACTGTTAAGATAATTTTACCCAAATGGTGCCCATCTTCCATTGCCTGATGCGCAGCCGCAGCCTGTGCCAATGGAAAAGTTTGATGGATAAGTGGGCGTATTGTGCGGCTGGTTAGCAAGGGCCAGACTTTTGCTTTCAGCTCCTGTGCAATGCGGGCTTTGCTGGCGCTATCACGCGGGCGCAACGTGCTGCCTGTTACAATAAGCCGGTGCGTCATAATCCGCACCAGATTAGCCTGTTCGGCCTTTGCGCCACCTTGCAGTGCGATAATGATGAGCTTGCCATCAAAGGCGAGGCTTTTGAGATTTCGTTCAAAATAAGGGCCACCCACCATATCAAGAATAGCATTTACGCCTTTGCCTTTGGTCAGTTCCGCAATGCGTTCGGCAAAGTCTTCCGTTTTGTAGTTAATGGCTTGTGCACCCAGTTGTTCGCACAGAGCGCATTTTTCATCAGTTCCGGCTGTTGCAAAAGGCGTGCCGCCAAAAGCTTTAACGAGCTGAATAGCCGTTGTACCAATGCCGCTACTGCCCCCATGGATCAATACCCGTGCATCTTTGGGCAGCATGGTGGGCATAAAAAGGTTAGACCACACGGTAAAAAAGGTTTCCGGCAGTGCTGCTGCCTCTATGGCATTAAAGCCTTCAGGCCAAGGCAGACACTGCCCGGCAGGTACAAGGCAATATTCTGCATATCCGCCTCCATTTGCTAGGGCGCATACGCGGCTCCCTATGGCGGGCATTGTAACATCTTCTTGCGGCAGACCGTGCGCAACAACTTCCCCTGCTATTTCCAGCCCCAGCCTAGGGCAAGCACCGGGCGGAGAGGGATAAAGCCCTTTGCGCTGCATGATATCCGGCCGGTTTACGCCAGCAGCCATCACGCGTACCAGCACTTCGCCGCGGCCAGGCTGCGGAATCTGAATGGTTTCCACGTGCAGCACATCGAGTGCGCCCGGCTGCGTAAAACAGATGGCTTTCATGGTGGAAGGTAAAAGGGGGGCTGCAGACATAGATTGTTCCACCGTTTGTAGTGGTTAAACCAAAAATATTTAACGTATTTGCATTATCGTATAGACACCTCATGCACGTTCACGTCTGCGCTATAATTGGCTGTTTTCTCTGGTTTGTGATGTGCTAGCGCCGGTGTTTTTCACCTGCCAGTTCCCGGCGGGTGCGTTCCAGTTCTTCTGCATAACGGCGTAAAACATAGCGTTCACTTAGTATGCCAAGCACATTGTGATCTGTGTCTGTAACAGCCAAGGCGGGCAAGCTTGTGCTTTCAAACGCAGCCAAAGCGCGGGAGAGGCTATCTTCTGGCGCAAGAACCATGCTGTCTGAAGGTAGCAGGCTCTGCAAGGGGTGGTTAGCGGGCGTTACCATGGATTGAACTTGCGCGTATTCTACCAGTCCCATGCAGTGGTGCTGATTATTCAGCACAACAATGTAACGGGGTGCGCGGCCCGTAAACGCAGTGCGTGCTTGGGCTACAGACGTTTCAGCAGGCAGCGTATCCACTTGTGTGCGCATCATCTGCCCCACGGTCAGTGTGCGCATCCAGCCCACATCTACGCCAGAGCGAATGTTTTCTCCACGCAGATGAAAGCGCCATGTGGTGAAGGAATAGCCAAAAATACGCCGAGTGGTGAGCGAGGATGTAATGGCAGCCAAAGCCACGGCTGCTGTCATGTTGGCGCTGTGTGTTGTTTCCAGCGCCAACAGAATCATGGTGAAGGGGCCACCAATAATGGTTGTCGCCAGTGCACACATGCCGGCAACGGTGCAAAGCGTAATGGGCAGAGAAAGAAGAGGGGCTGTCAGCCCCGTAAAGGCTGCTCCCGTTAGAACGCCCAGATAAAGAGATGCAAAAAAGAGACCACCACGAAAGCCACTGCCAATGGAAATGGTAGAGGCCAAGGCTTTCAGCAGAAGTAGGCCTATGGCCAGCCATAATGTGGGCGGCATAATCAGCCCTTCCCGCATGGCCATGTGCCCAGAAGACAGCACAGATGGAGAAATCAGGGCCAGTAACCCAACCAGTAATCCACCTACTGCCGGACGCAACCAAAGAGGAGGCAGAATACGACGGAAAAGAGATTCCGTCAGTGTCACGCTTTTCATCAGCCCAACGCCGATAAGGGCTGTGGCAACGCCCAGCAGTATGAGAAACGGATATGCCAGCGGTGGAATGGCTTGTGGCAATGCAAGAGAGAGTTCTGGCAGATTGGCCCCCGCAAGATGCACAACAGCCAAAGCACAGAGAGATGCGCAGGCCACAGGTGCAAGGAGGGGAAAGGCGTAGGAGCCAATAACCAGCTCAAACGCGTAAAAAGCCCCAGCCAGAGGGGCATCAAACGCAGCGCCAATAGCGCCAGCCGCACCGCACCCTACCAACAGGCGTATATCTGCACGGTGCATGCGGAGGTTTCGCCCAATGCGGGAGCCAAATGCGGCTCCAATCTGGCTGAAACCGGCTTCCAGCCCAATAGACGCACCGCAACCGTTTGAAAGAACAGTTTGCCCGGCAACAATCAGGCTGTCTTTCAGGGTCATGCGGCCGCCGTGCAGGGCATTGGCTTCAATAGGGTCTACAGGCCGATGGCGTTGGCGGGTAAGGGCGAGGTTCCATAACCCAAGCAACAATCCGCCGAAAATGGGAACCAACAGGGCGTGTAAAGGTGTAATGTGTTGCAGGCCAGAAAGTCGGGAATGACCGGGCGCTAGAATCTGATGAACCAGAAAAGTTGCTTTGGTCATAAGGCTGACAGCGCCACCAGCCAGCAGACCAATAAGAACAGCCAGTGCAACAAGCCATAAGGAATCCGTACGCACCAAGGCGCGTAAGGTCAGCAAAAGGCGTGCAGGCGTTTTATGAGTGCGCAGGTGGTCCAGCAATCCTGTCATGGGTCGGACATAACAGGACGACTGAGCAACGTCCAACACATCACATAAGTGTCATGCACTTTTATGGCATATGATGCATGGTGATTATGGAGCAGGCGGTTTTCCTGTCAAAATAAGATCAGCTTCCTGATCTGTTAACGGGTACTGAAAAAACTTGCGATAGAAGGCCTGTGTGGCCTTGTGCATATCGGTATCAGCAAAAAGGTCTGGATGCAGTTTTTGTGCAACCCATTGGAGTTGCAGCAGTTCTTCCGCTCCGTATCTGTCCCATGCAAATACGCCTTGTGGGTTTATCCATACCCGCCCGTTTTTGAAAGCGGCGAGAGATCTGAGAGGAGAAGCCGCATCTGGCATGCCTGCAGAGGCCCCGATAATAATGACATCCGGGTTCCACACAGCAATCTGCTCAAAAGAAACAGGCCGATGGTTACCGCTGACCGTAGCGGCATTTTGCCCACCAGCGGTTTGTATCCAAGCGTCTATCAGCGTGTCTGTGCCATCAATCTGCAACGGGTTCAGGCGCGCAATATGCAAAACGCGTGGGCGCTCTTTGGCTGGTACGTTGGTCAAACGGGTGCTTAATTGCTTCAGCGTTGCTTCCATATCCTGCCTGTAGGATTGGGCAACCTTAGAGGCTTCTGGCGTATCCAGCGCTTGGGCTGTCATGTCCATGGATTTTAGCATTTGCGGCAGAGTTGTATATTCCGCACATAAAGTGGGTACACCCATTCTGCGCAGTTCTTCTGCCTTTGCAGCAGTTGGTACAAAAGCCAGACCGATGTTGAGAGCCAGCAGATTTTCTGCACTGGCGGTATCAGGTCGCACACCCGTATGGGCGTTTTTCATAATAGGCGCGACCTTGAACAGCCAAGGGCTATCTACCGGGTTTTCAGCAGAAACCCGGATACGGTCTGCCGCCCCCAGCATGACGGAAATTTCGTTATGGGCAAACCATAGATCTGCAATGGGTGGATGGTCATCCTTGATCTCAACGGTATGACCACTCATATCCGTAACGCTGCGTGCCATGGCGGCAGGGGCAACAAAAGAGCCTAACCCCGCAATCAGCAGGGTGGAGCAGCAAAGGCGTGTCAGCAATGAAGTCATGAAATGTATCCTATTTTTATATACGATAGGATACAGATAAATGCACCACAAGCACCATGTTGGTGCGGATATGGTGCAGCATTGGAGGAAAGAGCGTGCGGAAGCACAAGGTTATGCTGGGGGATAAACTGCTTTATCAGGCATCTCAGCTTTCACATGCTCAACGCTTTGCAAAGGCACGGCAGGCCGAAGGTGTGCCATGCCACGTTGTGCCAGATGAAACGCCTAAACTACCCCGTAAGGTGAGAATCAATAGCCTCACCGGTAAACCGTATCGCAAGGTGACATCGGAAAAAGCAGAGCGTTAACAGCTGCGCTTCGTGCAAAAATTATACAAGCACCGAGCGGTTGTTGCGCCATGCTTCTTCCAGCGCATCTGCCGGGTCTGCATGGGGTGCGCTCCAGCTTCCTTCCTTATCCGGTGCGTGTGTGAGCGCGCGCCATGTGGCTTCACCAGTCGGACGCTCCAAAGCAATGTGCCAGCCGGGTGGGATACGTGTGAGCAAGCGCTCCATTTTCTGACCGGATGTAAGCGGTTTAGCGTAATTATGTCCCACTACCTTCTCCCGTAGCGTTTACATGTTTGAGGGAAGAGTTCTCAAGCGCGTTAGAATTTCAGCAATGACTTCAGCAGGTTCAGGCAGCACGGAAAAAGTGAGCGCCTGTTCATCTGCCTGCGGAGGTTCCAATGTTTGTATCTGGCTTGGCAGTAAGGAGGCGGGCATAAAGTGGTCGGGCCGCGTTTTTAGCCTTTGCGCCAGAACAGATGTATCTGCGCTTAAATAGATAAATAATGGTTTTACGCCATCTTGCCGAAGTTGATCACGATAAATGCGGCGGAGGGCAGAGCAGGCAAGAATACCGCCTGTGCCGGCTTTTTGTTTTTCTGCCAACCAAGCATGGCAGCGTGTGAGCCAGCCTTGGCGATCTTCATCCGTAAGTGGGATGCCGTGAGCCATTTTTTCAATGCTGGAGGGAGAATGCAGGCTGTCTGCATCCAGCCACGGCCATCCCAACTCATTATGCAGGCCCTCGGCCACAGTGCTTTTGCCAGATCCGCATACGCCCATAACAACCAGCAGGTGCCGGGTAATGCCCTGTGCCGCTGGTTGGGTAGGGAGTGTGCTGTCTGTGGGGGAGGCAGAAGCATTCTGTGGCATGGGAGATATTTTAATCCTGTTGCGGGGTAAGGATGCGTATGCCTTCTGGCCCAGCAGTAATGGTTTGGCACGCCATATGCAGGAACAGCCCGTGTTCAACCACACCAACAATTTCCAGAATGGAGCGGCCCAGTTTTTCGGGTTCCATCATGGGGCCAAATACGCAATCCATGATCAGGTTCTTTTCATCGGTCAGATAGAAAGAACCGTCTCGGTTGCGCCGTGGTGTCACGTGCGCGCCCAGTTCGCCCAACTGGCGTGCAACGTTTTCCCAACCAAAAGGAATAACCTCTACGGGCAGGGGGCATTTTGCACCCAGATGGTCCACGTATTTGCTGGCATCAGCCACCACAACAAACTGCTTTGCGGCAGATGCGACTATTTTTTCCCACAACAGAGCGCCTCCTAAACCTTTAATCAGGTTGAGGGTGCGGGGTTCAATTTCATCAGCACCGTCTATGGCGATATCAAGTTCAGGCTGTTCCCCAAAAGTGGTGAGGGGAATCCCTTCTTCTTGAGCCTGCTTTTCCGTAGCACTGGATGTGGGAATGGCACGGATACGCAGCCCTTCTTCGCGCACACGGCGGCCGAGTTCAGCAACAACAAATTTGGCGGTAGAACCCGTGCCAAGGCCAACGGCCATGCCATCCTGCACAAGGGATGCAGCCTTGATGGCAGCCTGCTGTTTAAAGGCGGCAGCGGGATCGGGCGGTGTTGCGGTCATGCCTGTTTGTATCCTGTTAGTTCTGCGGTGCTGGGGCTGCGGGCTGATCTAAAAACCAGATCAGATCTCCTGCACTGGTAATGGCGCTGGCGGGGCAGGCGGGATCCTGCGCTCTCACGCGGGTAACGGCTTCTTTTTTATCAGCCCCTTCTACCAGAAAAATAACATGCCGGCTGGCATGAATGGCCGGGTAGGTCAGTGTCAGACGTGTGTGGGGGGCAACAGGGGGCACGCAAGGGGCAACCCATGCAGTGCGCTCCTGCAATACCGGCTGGCCGGGGAAAAGGGAGGCTGTATGGCCATCTGTGCCCAGGCCCAGCAGGTTTACGTCAAAAAGTGGTTTGTCTGCCCGCAGAGCATCTCCCTGATATATCTGTTTCAGGGTTGCTTCATATTCCTTGGCGGCTTGCTCCGCTGTGCCTTTATCCGGCATGGGGAAGATGTTTTCTGTGGGCACAGGCACGCGGGAAAACAGCAGGCGGCGCATCATGCCATAATTGCTGTCTGCATGATCGTGCGGCACAAATCTGTCATCCCCCAAGAAAAACTGCATGCGCTGCCACGGAAAGCGGCTGGCATAGGGTTCTTCTGTCATCAGGCGGTAAAGGTGTTGCGGTGTGCTACCCCCGCTGAGTGCGATGCGGAAGGGGGCTTCCGGGCGCTGGAGCGTCTGTTTTACAAGCCAATCAGCCAGATCATGCATCAGGCTGTCTCGTGTTGCAGAAATGTGCAGGGCACCGTTGGCGGTAGTCTGTTCTGTCACGATACTGTCTTTCCTGCCGTGTCTGAAAGCGGAGCCACGCGGGGCAATACAAACTGTTCCATAGCTTTGGCCCAGCCATCTTCCGAATTAGGGGCGGTTACGAAATGTGCCGTTTCTGCCACTTCCGGTTTTGACTGCCCCATGGCGATAGAAAGCCCACCAATGGAGAGCATGGGCACATCGTTGTTCATGTCCCCAATGCAGGCTACTTCTTCTATGGGAATATTATAAAAGTTGGCCAATTGGCGCAGAGCATAGCCTTTGTTGGCATCTTTGGGGGTGATATCTAAAAAGCATTGGCAGGAGCGGGCCACGCTGGCGCGGCCTTCAAGCAACTGTCCGATCTCCAGTTCCTGACGCATCAAAGCTTCATAATCGGCAGAAGATCCGGTCACCTTGCCAACATCCTGCCGGTAATCATCAAAGGATGGCACGGCTGTAGGCGTCATGCGCACGGCTTTTGCTTCGGGTTCTACGTAAGCGCCGGTTGCATTGGTGACCAACCATTCGTGCCCACGGAACAGCCAAGCATCAATGTCGTGCACCTTGAGCATATCCAGTGTTTCCTGAACAGCTTCGGGGTCTAATGAAAGGCGGGAGCGGATTGTGCGGTCTGCATTAAAAATGGTGCCACCGTTTAGCGCGCCATAAGGCGTGTGTAGGCCCAGCACATCAAAATACATTTCCATGCCACCCGGAGGGCGGCTGCTGACAAGACAGACCGGCACACCGGTCTGCTTGAGCGTTTGGATGGCGGCAATGCTATGGCGTGTTACCTGTTTTTCAGGCGTAAGCAGCGTGCCATCCATATCAGACACAACAAGGCGGATGCGGGAGGCAGGCGGACGGCCCGGGTTGAGTCCGTTCTGTCCGTTATCTGTCATACTTCCCGACTCCTAACCTTGTGTCTAAAATGTTATTTTAGTTCTTGTTTTCTACGTGGCCACCAAAGCCAAAGCGCATGGCTGATAGCACTTTTTCTGCAAATGTGTTGCCGCTGCGTGAACGGAAGCGTGTGAACAGTGCAGCTGTCATCACCGGCACTGGCACGGATTCCTCAATGGCAGCTTCAATTGTCCAGCGGCCTTCACCAGAATCACTGACTTCACCGCTGAACTCAGAAAGTTCACCATTTTTGGCCAGAGCCTGAGCGGTAAGATCCAGCAACCAGGAAGATACCACGCTGCCACGGCGCCAGACTTCGGCAATATCTGCCATGTTGAGGGAGAAGCGTTCATCTTCTGCCAGCAGTGGTGAATCCTTGCGGTACATCACATCAAAGCCTTCAGCAAAGGCCTGCATCATGCCGTATTCAATGCCGTTATGAACCATTTTAACAAAATGGCCTGACCCAGCTGGGCCACAATAAAGGTAGCCCTGCTCCGCACGGGGGTCGAGATCTGCGCGCTCCCGGTCCGGCGTGCGTGGAATATCCCCAATTCCCGGTGCCAGAGAGGTCAGAATGGGGTCAATATAATCAGCGGCTTCACGCGGGCCGCCATACATCATGCAGTAGCCGCGGTCCAAACCCCACACACCGCCAGATGTGCCAACATCAATGTAATCAATGCCTTTTTCAGCCAGCACTTTGGCGCGGCGGATATCGTCCTTGTAGTAGGTGTTGCCACCATCAATAACGATATCACCTTTTTGCATCAGGCCAGCCAAGGCCATTACGGTTTCTTCCGTAATGGCGCCAGCCGGAAGCATGGACCATACAATTTTTTTGGGTCCGTTCAGCTTTTCCACCACATCGGCAAGGTTGCTGGCAGCAACAGCACGACCGGCTTCTGCGCGGGCAACGGTTTTTTCCACCATTGCGGTATCGCGGTCATAAACAACAACGTCGTGCCCGTGCCGTGTCAGGCGGACGGCAATGTTGCCGCCCATTCTGCCCAGTCCAACAATGCCAATCTGCATCATGTTCTCCTGTTTAATATTTTACAGGGCGTCATGCAGGGCAGAAGCAAGCGCTGCAAGGCCTTCTTTCAGATTTCCTTTAATATGCACCCGCAGGGCACGGCGCTTGCGTTCGGCCAGCACATCAAAATCACCACGTGCCTGAGCGGCTTTTACAACGCCAAAGGAATAGCCAGTGCCGGGCACGGGTAGGTCTCGCGCATCATCCGCTGTAATTTGCAGGAACACCCCTGTGTTGGGCCCACCTTTGTAAGCCTGACCGGTGGAGTGCAGGAAGCGCGGCCCGAATTCTGCTGCCGTGGCAATGGTTTTGGCATCACGCACATGCAGGCGTGCATGCTGGATCCATTCCAGTGTTTCACGGTTACGTTCAATGTAAGCCAGAAGCCCCACGTAATCTCCAGCCTTTACGCGGTCAAAATGCGCTTTCAGGATAGCTGTGGCCGTATCTCCCTTAAGGGCGGCTGCATTAGCCTGATCTGCAAAAAACACCAGCGGCCCGTGCTGCGCAAAGGGTTCTTCTGCAGGCAGTTTGCCAGTTTTTTCGTAAGCTTCCATCAGCTTGCGCGTTTCGATCTTGGTAGATTCAACATCCGGCTGATCGAACGGATCAATGTTCAGGAAAGCACCAGCAACAGCGGTGGCAATCTCCCAACGGAAGAATTCCTGCGCAATCTGGCGCTTATTGTGGAAATTGATGGTGATAACAGGCTGCCCGGCATCAATCAGGGTTGCAATGGCTTCGTCCTGCTTATGCCGATGTTCTGTTGCAAGGCGCAGATAAACAAACAATCTATCCTTGCCGTAGCGCTTGGGGCCGCCCAGCGTTTCATCATCAATGGGGATGATGCCTTTGCCATGCTTGCCGGTGGATTCAGCAATAAGCTGTTCCATCCAAGCGCCAAAGTCCATGATCTGTGGCGTGGCAATAATTGTCAGCTTATCCCGCCCGAACTGTGTGGCGGCAACACCCATAATGGTGCCCAACAACACGCCGGGGTTGGATACGGGCGGCACGCTGCCATCGCACATACGTACGCCACGCAGCGCGTCTTCAAGAAACAGGCGTAACGGCACACCGGCGGCTGCTGCAGGCACCATACCAAAGTTGGAAAGCACTGAATAACGGCCGCCAATTTGTGGGTCACCAGCAAAAATCTTCCAGAACCCTTCAGCCTTGGCATAGGCTTCCAGCTTGGATCCTGGGTCTGTAATGGCCACAAAATGTGAACCCGCTTTTTCTTTCAGCGCCCGTTTGGCCAGATCTTGGAAGTAGGCCAACATGATATTGGGCTCCAGCGTGCTGCCGGACTTGGAGGCCACAATAAACAACGTGTGGTGCGGGTCTATCTTTTTCTCAAAAGCAGCAACCTGCTGCGGGTCTGTGCTGTCCAACACGTAAAGATGGCCAAAGCCTTCGTGCTTGCCAAAGGTCATGGCCAGCACTTCTGGCCCAAGGCTGGAACCACCCATGCCCATAAGCAGAACCTGATGGAAGCCGCGGGCTTTTACTTCAGCCTGAAAGGCTTCCAGATCTCCAATATGGTTCAGGCGGTCATCTACCGTGTTCAGCCAGTTCAGCCATTTGGCTTCTGGTCCATTGGTCCAGACAGACGCATCCTTAGCCCACAAACGGCGGATGGAGCCATCCTTACGCCAAGCGTTTAAGCCTTTATCAACAGCTTCCTGAAAATCAGCTGGAAGGCTTGTTTTCAGGGTGGTGAGCTTATCTCCAAGAAGAGTTGCCTGCTTGGCGGCAACAGAGCCCAGCAGCCCATCAAAGGCATCAGCAAAGGATTGCACACCTTCATCTACAAGGGTTTTGGTAATACCTTCCAGATCAAGGCCAAGGCGCTGTGTATCTTCCATCACCTGTCGGGCGTTGGCGATATCCGTACCGAGTGTTTCGGCCACGGTGCCGTGGTCACGGAAGGCATCCATGGTAGCAGGCGGCAGGGTGTTGACAGTCTGCGGGCCGATCAGGCTCTCAACATACAGCACATCGCTATAGGCTTTATCTTTGGTACCAGTAGAGGCCCACAGGAGGCGCTGAGTTTGAGCGCCTGCGTCTTCCAGCGCTTTCCAGCGCGGCGTTTGCATCATTTCCTGCCAGTACACATAGGCCATCTTGGCGTTGGCAATGGCAACTTTGCCACGTAGGGTCTTTAGGGTTGCGGCGTCTTTATCCCCCGCAGCAACGCGCCGATCAATTTCTGCATCAATCTTGCTGTCAATCCGGCTGACAAAGAAGGAAGCAACGGATGCAACGCGAGACAGATCTCCGCCTTTGGCTTTCAGGTCTTCCAGACCGCTGAGCCATGCGTCCACGACGTCTTTGTAAGCATTCAGAGAGAAAATAAGCGTGACGTTGACGTTAATGCCCGCAGCAATGCTTGCCCGAATAGCCGGAATGCTTTCTGGCGTTGCGGGAATTTTAACCATCAGGTTGGGCTCAGCCACATCTGCCCACAGGCGAGCAGCCTCATGTGCTGTGCCTTCCATATCCCGCGCCAGATACGGAGAAACTTCTAGGCTTACAAAGCCATCCTTGCCATGGGCCTGTTCATAAACAGGGGCCAGCACATGGGCCGCTGCCTTGATATCGGCAACTGCCAGCTTTTCGTAAAGTACGCCCGGGGCAACAATTTCATGCGCCAGAATATCGCGCATCTGGGCATCATATTCCGTGCCTTCTCCCATTGCTTTTTGGAAGATGGCCGGGTTGGAGGTGACACCACGAATGTCATCATCCTGCACGAGGCGCGCCAGTGAACCATCTTCCACAAAGGAACGACGGATGAAGTCCAGCCAAGGGGACTGGTGGGCTTTTGCAAGTGCCCGTAGTGGATTGGCGCTTGGCGTGGCAGAGGATGTCATTGGTGGTTATCCTTTCTCCATCCTGCCCGATCAACAACCGGGCAGGCCGATGTCATATAACGCGCGGTGAAAGATCAGGTTTGCTTAGCCTGCCTGCCGCTTGGCTGCTGCCAACACGGCATCTGGCGTGAAACCAAATTTTTCAAGCAGTTTGCCCGCTGGAGCCGAGGCACCAAAGCCACGCATGGCAATGATTTCACCTGTTGGTCCAGCATAACGGTCCCACCCAATGGGTGAGCCTGCTTCTACAACCACACGTCCTGTTACAGCGGCGGGTAGCACGCTCTCACGGTAAGATTGTGGCTGAGCTTCAAAAAGTTCCCAACTGGGCATGGAAACAACGCGGGCTGGAATGCCTTCTGTGCTCAGGGCTTCATATGCGTCCACGGCAAGAGAAACTTCGCTGCCCGATGCAATCAGGATAACCTTTGGTGTCTGTTCGCTGCTTGCAAGAACATAAGCACCTTTTGTGAGGCCAGAAGCCGGTGCGTAGCGGGTACGATCAAGCGTTGGCAGATTCTGGCGGCTTAGGGCGAGGGCAGTGGGGCCATTGCGATGCTGGATCAGAAAACGCCATGCTTCGGCCACTTCATTGGCATCGGCCGGGCGCAGCGTTACCAAGCCCGGCGTAGCACGCAACTGCACCAGCTGTTCGATAGGCTGATGTGTGGGGCCATCTTCACCCACCCCGATGGAGTCATGGGTGAAGATATAAGTGACAGGCAGGCCCATAATGGAGGAGAGGCGGACAGGGGCCTTCATGTAATCCGAGAAAATCAGAAAGCCAGCCGCATAAGGGCGCAGGCCATACAGGGCCATACCATTTACAATGGCCCCCATGGCATGTTCGCGCACCCCAAAGTGGAAATTGCGCCCAGCATAGCTTCCACCCCATTGAGCAGGCTGAAAGCTTTTTTCACCCTTCAGCAGCGTTTTGGTGGAGGGAGCCAGATCTGCAGATCCGCCCAGAAGCCAAGGCAAACGGCCAGCTACAGCGTTAAGCACGGTGCCAGAGCTGGCGCGGGAGGCCTCACCTTTTGCGCTGGTTTCATAAACCGGAATATCCGCATCCCAGCCTTCTGGCAGAGTGCCATTGAAAATAGCGTCTAGCTCTGCAGCCAAAGCGGGGTGTGAGGAATGGTAACTGGCAAACAGTTTGTTCCATGCGGTACTGGCGGCGGCCCCACGGGCCCCTAAACCATCCTGCATATGTTGCAGTGCTTCTTGTGGAACAAGGAAGCTGCTGTCTTCTGGCCAGCCGAAAAACTTTTTGGTTTCACGCACTTCTTCTGCGCCCAAAGGTTCCCCGTGGGCGGAGGCCATGCCAGCCTTATTGGGCGCACCCCATGCAATAACCGAATGTGCAATAATAATGCTTGGGCGGTTGGTTTCAGCCTTGGCTTGAGCGATCAGCTGAGTGAAGGCTGCTGTATCATTGGCATCCTTCAGTTCCAGAACCTGCCAACCATAGGCGGCAAAGCGTTCTGCCACGTTTTCTGTAAATGCAATGTTGGTGCCGCCTTCAATGGAGATGCGGTTGGAATCGTAAATCCAGATCAGGTTGCCAAGCTGAAGATGGCCGGCGAGGGATGCTGCTTCGCTGCTTACACCTTCCATCATGTCACCATCACCACACAGGGTGTAAACATGATGGTTAAACAGCTCGAAACCCGGTTGATTAAAGCGTGCAGCCAACCATTTTTCTGCCATGGCCATGCCAACGGAATTGCCACAGCCAGCGCCCAGTGGGCCGGTTGTGGTTTCTACGCCGGTTGTGTGCCCGTGTTCTGGGTGACCCGGGGTTTTGGAGCCAAGCTGGCGGAACTGTTCTAAATCAGCCGTTGTAAGGGCCGGAGCGTTCGTCACCTTGCCGTTCGTCACCTGCCGGATGCCGGACAGATGAATCATGGAATACAGCAGGGCAGAGGCATGCCCGATGGAAAGCACGAACCGATCCCGATTGGGCCACAATGGGTTGGTCGGATCATAGTTTAAGAGGTTTTGCCATAGAGTATAGGTCAGCGGCGCCATGGACATGGCCGCCCCCGGATGGCCAGAATTGGCCTTCTGCACAGTGTCCATGACAAGTGCGCGAATGGTGTTGATGCACAGCGTATCAAGGCTGGATGCGCCACTGCCCTGCATTTGTGCAGGTGCGCGAACAGGAGTGGGAAGAGAAACGCGCATGCAGACCTATCCTCCAGACTGGGCCGTAATTACGAATTATGGCCGGAAAGTTATGAGCACCCCTAAGCGGTGTGCCTTGTAAGAGTTCCGCACAATTCCACGGTTAGGCGTTTTTCGGCAA
The DNA here is from genome assembly GCF_040208445.1 of Acetobacter sp. A11-2. NCBI lineage: Bacteria > Pseudomonadati > Pseudomonadota > Alphaproteobacteria > Acetobacterales > Acetobacteraceae > Acetobacter > Acetobacter sp. A11-2. The sequence goes on along the minus strand of NZ_CP157843.1, from coordinate 1,939,092 downwards.
GAGATGATGACGCTTGGGCTGCTTTTTATGTTCAACAGGCCTGCTGTCATAACTCTGTGATTTTGGGCCTGAAATGCTCTTTTTACCTGGGCAGGGAGCAGGCGTGCCACTTGTGCGTTTGTGGTATGGACAAAGGGGCTGATATGGTTCTTTTTCTTAATAACGCGGCAGCGTAAGATAACCGTTGTTGCAAAACCATTCTTTTCCGGAGGTCAGTCATGACAGAAGTTTCTTCCCGGACTCCGTCCGAGCAGGGAACAGCCGCCCCGGCAACCGGTGGTGGCGCACAGGGCTTTACGCGTGAACAGATTGAAGCACTTTTCCTGAACGCGGCGCGTGAAGGGGATGCAGATATGCTGGCCCGCTTTTTGCAGGCTGGAATGGACCCGAACCTAAGGGCTGAAAAAGGCTACACGCCGCTTATTTTGGCCTCTTACAATGGGCATAAGGATGCCGTGAGCGTGCTGCTGGCTCATGGTGCCAAGCCAGATTTGCAAGATGAAAAAGGGGCAACAGCGCTGGCTGGCGTGGCGTTTAAAGGCGATATGCCTATTGCCACCATGCTGCTGGAAGCTGGGGCAGGGGTGGATATTCCCAACGCTGTTGGGCGCACACCTTTGATTTTTGCCGTGATGTTTGGGCGGGATGATATGGCTCTTTTGCTGCTGAAAGCCGGTGCCAACCCGACATTGCGTGATGGCGAAGGCTTAAATGCTATAGATCTGGCCCGTAGGCAGGGTAAGCCTGCACTTGAAGAAGCGCTGAAAGCAGTGGCCGCCAGTCTTTCCTGAAAAAGGATTGGCGGGTTATTTTGGTTTTACACCTTCAGATAAGAAGGGATAAGGCGGCCTGATATCAGGCTGCTTTTGTTTTTTTGGATATAGGTAGCATGAGTCGTTTCTGGAGCCCGCTTGTTCATAAGCTGACACCGTATGTGCCCGGTGAGCAGCCCAAAATGACCGATCTGATCAAGTTGAACACCAACGAATCGCCTTATGGCCCGTCTCCACGTGCATTAGAGGCTATTCGTGCTGCGGATAATGACACATTACGCCTGTATCCCGATCCCGAAGCTTTGGCTTTGCGCACGGCTTTGGGCGCGCGTGTTGGGTTAGGGCCGGAATATGTGTTTGTAGGCAATGGTTCGGACGAGGTTCTGGCCCATGCTTTTCAGGCATTTTTTGCGCACGGTGAACCATTACTGTTCCCGGATGTAACTTACAGCTTCTACCATGTGTATTGCGGCCTTTATTCCCTGCCGTTCCGTACGGTTCCGCTTACGGATGATATGCAGGTAAATATTGCAGATTACGCGGGTCCATGCAGTGGGGTTGTGGTGGCCAACCCGAATGCCCCCACAGGCATTGCCCTGAGCTTGGCAGAGGTGCGCCAGCTTCTGGAACTCCAGCCAGACCGTGTTGTGCTGATTGATGAAGCCTATGTGGATTTTGGTGCAGAAAGCGCTGTTTCCTTAATTAAGGACTATCCTAATCTCTTGGTCGTGCAGACTTTCTCTAAATCACGCGCACTTGCTGGCTTGCGGGTTGGTTTTGCATTTGGGCAACCCGAACTGATTGAAGGTTTGGTGCGCATAAAGGATAGCTTTAATTCCTACCCGCTGGATCGTCTGGCGCAGGTAGGGGCAACGGCTGCGGTGGAAGATGAGGCATGGTTTGCCTCCAGCGTGCAGAAGGTTGTTGCCAGCAGAACGGCATTGGCAGAAGGGCTGCAAAAACTCGGTTTTGATGTCTTGCCGTCCAAAGCCAATTTTGTTTACACTCGGCACCCGAACCGGAACGCAGCAGAACTGGCTACCCAACTCAGAGAGCGTGCCATTATTGTCAGGCACTTAAGGGGTGAGCGCACCGCTGCGTGGTTGCGCATTACGGTCGGCACAGATCAGCAGTGTGAAAAATTGCTTTCAGCATTGCGGGATATTCTGTGCAGCAATTCGCTCTAACCAGACCTTAAAAGTCTGCTTTTCTTACGCGTATAAAGGGCTTGCCTGCCGCTTTTTGCGGTGGGTGAACTGCTATGTGCGTTTGGCGCAGGTTTCAACGGGTCATTTCTGCACTGTGCAGGCAGCGCGGCCATAACGTTGGCCGCGCCTTATTTTGTTGTAATGAGGTTCAGCTCATGCGTGCTTATCGTGGCCAGATGTCTGACAACCAGCCTATTCGTCGTTCTCTGCCAGAAAAACAGAAGCAGCTGCGCGATCTGAAGGAAACGCTGGGGGCAATGAAGGCTCATACCTCTCCGGCACTTAAGGAAAGCATACGCAAACGTATTGCTCAGCTTGAGGCCGAGCTTACAGCAGCGCCCGTTCTTAAAGCTGCACGTAAGCAGCAGAATGGCACGCGCTCTGCGCGTCCAACTGGAGAAGGTGCGGGCCGCCGTCCCGGGGGTTTGCGGGCGCGATCATAAGTTAAGTGTTGGCAAAAGGTGGTTTCCCTGCCTTTTGCCAATTTCTGGCTCATGTTATGCAACCTGACTGGCGCTGGCGCCAAAAGCAGGTTTTATGACACAGCCCGCTTGGGGATATGCCCGTAAGAAAGCAGGGAGACCAGTGATGCCCAACCCACCATCAGCCGGAGCCCTGCCTGATCTTCTTTCTGAAGGAGGCACCCTTTTGCGGGATGGCTTGGTATGGGCCATTTTCTGCCGACCGGGTAAGGAACCGGTAGAACTGGGGCGTGATGTTGTTACGCAGCGCCTGACAACCGGCAGCTTTCCCCCGGAACTGATGCAGGAAGATGGGTGGGCCTGGTTCCATTTTGATATCGTCCATACCCTTTCTCGCGCGCAGATTGAAAGCATACCTTCGTTACCAGAAGAAGTACGTCAGGTTCTGACTAATCTGGAGCGCAGCACCCGTCTGGAAAGTGAAGACGATATTGTTTTTGGTGCGCTGCCAGCATTTGATGACACATCCACTGATGATGAAAGAAATGTCAGCACGTGGCGGTTTGCGCTGGAGCCTGATCTGCTGCTGACCACGCGCAGGCATCCCATTCCGGCATTGGGTGTGGTGTATCACGAGCTACAGCGCGGTCTTGTGCCCCGTTCTCCTGCCAAGGTGGTGGATAGAGCTCTTCTGGAATTTGCAGATACATTGCGGCGTGATTTTGCACGGCTGGATGATCAGTTAGACCGGGCAGAAGATGTGCTGCTGATGCTGGACCGAGATACAGATCTGGGCCGTATGAGCGGCCTGTTGGGTGTTGCCCGGCGTCGCTCTACAGAGTTGCGTCGTGTTCTGGCGCCGGTAGATCGTATTTTTCGTGATGAAGAACTGGAGCTGCCGGAATGGGCTGAGGATGATTTGCGAGATCGTTCCCAGCGCCAAGTTCATGCGGCACTGGATGACCTTTTGGCCTTGCAGGACCGTGCGCGCTCTTTGCAGGACGAACTCACATCCAATCAGGCGGAAGAAACCAACCGCCGCCTGTATATTGTTTCTGTTGGTACAACTTTGATGCTGCCCGCCACGTTTGTAACCGGGTTTTTTGGCATGAACACGGGCGGCATGTTTTTGTCCGGCGGTGCGTGGGATACGGTTATTGCCGGTATTCTGTGCTTTGGCATTATGCTGGGCACATGGTTTGTGCTGAAGCTGACAAAGCTGCTTTAAAAATTATCCGTACCGTGGGGCCAACAGAATAACGCCAGCACCTAGCAGGCAGATAAGGGCTCCGGTTATTTCCCATTTATCTGGTGTCCGGCCTTCTACACAGCGCATCCATATAAGTGATGCCGTAATGTAAATACCGCCATAAGCGGCATAGGCTCGGCTGGCGCTTTCTTCATCTATACGTGTGAGCAAAAGGGCAAACACACATAAGCTGATAAGGCCGGGGATAGTCAGCCAGCCTGAGCGGCCTTCCTTGATCCAGAGCCAGACAGCAAAGCAACCTGCAATTTCGGCAAAACCCGCAAGAAGATAGATTCCGAAAGAACGCAGCAGAAAAATAAGTGTATTCATATTTCAGGAATGATCTTTCCGGGCGTTTTGTTCAGATTCTTTGCGATATGCATCCATAACGGATTCCACTGGGCCATCCATCCGTATCTGGCCATGTTCCATCCAGAGCAGCCGGGTACACCATTTTTCCAGCACACCTAGCGCATGTGAGGTGATGACCAGAATATCTGTGGAATCTACAACAGAGGCCAAGCGCTTTTCAGCGCGTTCCTGAAAGTGGAAGTCTCCTGCCATAAACCATTCATCCATCAGAAGAATCTCTGGAGTAATGGAAGTGGCAAGCCCAAAACCCAGGCGAATAGTCATGCCTGTGGAGTAAAGCCTTACGGGCAAGTCCAAAAAGTCATCCAACTGGGCAAAAGCTTCTACGTCTTTTTCAAGTTGGGTGATCTGTGCAGAGTTAAAGCCTTTCTGGTGGCCAAACAGGCTTATGTTTTCTCGGCCTGTAAGTTGTGGGTTCATGCCAGAAAGTAGGTCCAGCAACGGGGCTACTTTGCCATGAATATGCACGTTTGGCGCTTCCGGCATGTAAATGCCCGCCATGACACGCAACAAAGTAGATTTACCAGCACCGTTATGCCCGATAAGCCCCACGCGTTCTCCAGCTTTGATACTGAGCGAAACATCTCGGAGTGCTTCTACGTAAACAGTGCCTGTTTCACCTTGCCCGAGGGTAACGGAGCCGCCTGTCTGAAGCCCACGTGCGCTGGCCAGCAGCGACTTGCCGCGTTTGAGCAGCATTTTCTTAAGTGAACGTGCGCCCCCATGGAAAATGGGAAAGCTGAGCGAAAGATCTGTAATGCTGATGGAGGCAGATTCAGTCGTGGTTTTTGTGCTCGTGGGCGCAGAAGAACCTGTCATATCCAGAACGCCAGTCTGCTACGGGAGCGGGAGAAGGTAAAGAGTGCCAGAATCCATAAAGTCAGGCTGAAACCACCGGCAATCATCCATAGCGTTGCTTCTGGAGCCTGCCCCAAAAACGGGCGGCGTACAATTTCCAGCAACGCATAAAATGGGTTGAAGTATAGCCAGAAAGTTGTGTTCCCAAGCTGTTTGGGCTCCCAGATTACTGGGGTGACGTAGAACATAATCTGGAGAATACTGCCCACAATAGGGGGAATATCTCTAAAACGGGCGCAGGCACTGCCCAGCAATAGGCAAAGTGCTACGTTGTTAGCGAGCCATATTGCAATGGCAGGTATAGCCAAAAGCATTGTAAGACCGGGCCACACGCCCAATATCAAAAATACCACTACAGGCACGATGATGTTGTAACCAAACATAATCCCACACCGCACCATAGTGCGGAACGCCTGCACGGAATATGGCATGTTAACCGAGCGCAGAGTTTCTGCCGCACGGGTGAAGGTAGAGCAACTTTCCTGAATAAGAGAGGAAAGCCCCGCCTGCCATAGAATAAGCGAAATTGCCAAGTATGGCAGGTAATCGTGCAGAACCAGATGGAAGAGCTGAGAATAGATCAGCCCCATGGAGCCAACCATGACACCAGTAGTGAGTGTGAGCCAGAAGGGGCCGATGCGTGACCCGTTGAATTGCAGCCGGATATCTAGCCAGCCCAATGAAAGGGCCAGCCGCCACAGGCGCAGCCCGCCCGCAATATCATTGCAGGCGGAAACAAGGCGGGAGCGCGAAGCCCGGCCTGGTTGTGTGGGTAACCCAGACCCTGAAAACTGCGCGGAAGAACCGGATGTGGCCGTCATGCTTTATGGCCTATCCGATCAATTCGGTCTCTGCAACAGGCAGTATAATGGGGAGAGAACAACAGCAGCGATTTCTTGCATGAGAAACATCCGAGGTATAAATACCAGCATGAGTTTTATGCCAGATCGTCAGGAAAACCTCCCGACAAGCCGGTGCCTTGCCTTCCATGAATGGGATGACCAGATAGCATGACATCCAGACAGATCAGCCAGCATAAGCGGTGTTCTGTGGCATGGCGAGGCAAAAGGCTGGCCCATGCTGCCAAAGGTTCAGTTATTCTGGGGCTTCTGGCCTTGCTTTCTGCCTGTGCAAATCAGCCCAGTGGGGATGATATTACCATGCCTGTGGCAGAAGAAGCCGCACGGTATCGGGCACATGCACGTTCCTATTACGCACCACCGGGCACGGCGGAAGATCCTTGGGGCCCTTATATTCAGGAAGCCTCAAAGCGCTTTGATGTGCCGGATGAATGGATACGCGCCGTTATTCAGCAGGAATCGGGTGGGCGGCTTTTCCATAATGGCCAGCTTGTTACATCCGGGCCGGGCGCTATGGGGCTGATGCAGTTGATGCCGCCTACATATGATGAAATGCGCCAAGCCTATAATCTGGGTGACGATGCGTTTGATCCGCATGATAATATCATGGCGGGCACGGGCTATATTCGCCAGTTGTATGATGTATATGGTTCTCCGGGCTTTTTGGCGGCCTACAATGCAGGGCCCGGAAGGCTAGAAGATTTTCTAACGCGCAACCGCACTCTCCCGCGTGAAACCCGTAACTATGTTGCCTCTATTGGGCGCAGAATTGTTGGTATTTCACCCACCAATCGCTCTCAGGCAGATCTGCTGGTAGCCAGCCATGATAGCATGGCCCAATCTTACCAGCCCATTCAGTCTGTAGGGGAAGTGAACTCCGTTAAGTCCGCATGGGCACAGCGGAGCGGAAATAGTGGTGCACAGCCCGTGCAGTTGGCTGAAGTTGTGGGCAGTGATGGAGATTCTGCAACCACTTCTTACACGCCAGAATGGCAGCCGGTTGCCCGTAAGGGGCGCATTAACGGGCTGACAGAAAGCCCGGCAGATGTACGTGCTGCTTGGGCTCAGCGGTTGGGATCTTCTGAAACAACGGCTTCAACTACGCCGGTGCAGGTGGCAGATGCGTCTGACCCCATTCCAAACCCGCCAGAACAACCTACGGCGCCTGCGCGCCTTGTGTTGGGAAATACATCTTCCCAACGACGCATGCAGATGTTTCCTGCCGCACATGCAGAGCCTGCACCGTTATTGACGCACCGCACACGCGGCGATGAATCAAAAACATGGGCTATTCAGGTGGGGGCTTTTGGCACGCAGTCCATGGCGCAGAGCGCAACCGGGCAGGCCCGTAATCGGGCAGCTCTTTCTGGGGCCCGTGCGCAAATTGCAAGTGTTCAGGCCAAAACGGGCAAATTGTATCGGGCCCGGCTGACCAATCTTTCGCATGAGGAAGCATTGGATGCCTGCCGCAAGCTTAGCGGTTGTGTGGTAATTTCCCCCGGTTCGCGCTCATAAGGTTTCTCTTTCTCTGCCTATCTTGATGGACGAGCAGAGAAAGAGATTCATTATTTCTTATGGTAATGCAGAAGGTGCCGGTTAATTTGGCTGGGCTGGATTTGCCATGCTGTTTGTGCTTCCGGTAGCTTTTGCTTGTGTTGGCTGTGGGGGTTGTGCGTTGGCAGCGCCTAATGGTGCATTATCTCGCCCAGAATAACGGCCAATAATCTGTTTAACGGCAGCGGCTGCTTCCTGCGCTGCGGCCACGGCAACATCTCCCCAATAATTATCTAGGGAATGGGCATCAATATCATGCAGCTGTGTTGCTGCTCCGGCTTCCTTGCCTTCCTTGTCCACAACGCGCCAAACAATTTCGATATGTTGCTGGGGGTGTCCAAGTGTGCCTACAGGGCCAGGTGTAAGTTTAACGGTGGAACTGACCGTAAAATCTGCATTTTCCTTTGAGTTCTGGATTGTATCTTCACTGTCTCGGAAAGAGGCGGTGAAGGCACGGGCCAAAGATATATTCCCATCGCCCGGTGCACCGGTTACACCGGTAAAGTAAACCCGTGCAGCACGATGCTTCAGGCTGTGTGGGTCTTTTTCCATATCATCTGCCTGAATACCCGTCAGCACAGAGGAAATGCGTGGCGCAGCATCCTGCGCAACCAGCGTGAAGAAGGATGCATCTCCGGCAGACCATTGGGTGGCCGGTACGGCTTGCCCTTCCTGCGTAGCGCGAATTTGGTTTTTGGGCGTCATGATTGTGTAAATTGGCACAACCTGATCTCCCCTTAATTCTGCCCGCATTTTGAGCCACCAGTCTCCGGGCCGTGTGGGTTGAGCAATGGCCGGAATGGTTTGCTGAAGCAGTTCCGATGCAACATCCTTGGCCCATATCTGGGCAGAAGCATTAGGGAGCAAGGAATCCGTAGGGGTAGGGATATCTAATCGGGATGGTGGTGCATTGGCCGCAAGTTTTGAAGCCCCTTTTCCGGGGTTAGAAAACGGATGCGGCACATCCAAACACCCTGCCAACAGCAGTAAAGAGGAAAGGGGCAGGGCAGTATGGCGTAAAAGGCGGTTCATCCGTTCTGAGGTCCCGTAGCAATCGCTGAAATCTGGTGTCCAATTTGTCCACCACCCGCCAAAGTGCGGCGGCGATGGCTAAAAAAGCGTTTTTCGTCAGAGAGTGTATCAACGCCTAATGCGGCAGCATTGCGCACCCCAGCTTGCTGCAACCTGAAAACACACCAACCAGCCAGATCAAACTGATAATGGCCGGGGCGTGTGCCCGGTGCAAAAAAGCGTGCGGCCTGTTTATCTGCCGAGGTAATGGCCGTGTGCATGTCTTCTGCCGTTTCGTAGCTTTCCTGAGCAATGCAGGGGCCAACAACAGCGCTAATACTTTCAGCGTTAGCGCCAAGGGCTTTCATGGCTTCCAAGGTAGATTCCAAAACGCCAGCCAAGGCACCGCGCCAGCCAGCATGGGCGGCGCCAACAATGGTGCCTTCTGCATTGGCAAACAGCACAGGCGCACAGTCTGCGGTAATAACACCAATGGCGATATCAGGCTGATTGGTGACAAGCGCATCGGCTGGTGCGCCAGAGCCGGGCGGCCAAGGTGCTGTGGCAGTGACCACGGCACGGCCATGCACTTGTGTAACGCCTAACAAGTGGTCTGCCTGAACGCCCAGATGGGTTGCAACCCGCCTACGATTTTCAGCCAGATTCTGTGGGCTATCGCCAGATTTTGTAGAGCAGTTGAGGCTGGCATAGGGGCCGGTGGAAACACCACCTTCCCGCGTAAAAAATCCGTGGCGTGTATGCCCAAGCAAAGGGCTGGTGAGAGGTGAGAGCGTTGTGGTCATACGTCCGCTCCTTTCATGAAGCCGGGAGGTGAGGGCAGGCCGGGGGAGGCAAAGGCCATAACACGGAACAGATGCCCCATTTTTTCAGGAGCGGCTAGCCGATGCGCGGCACTGCGCAATATGGCGGCCTCTTCTGTGGTCGCACGTGTGGCCAGTTGTTCGGTGCGTTCCATAAGGCCTAATGCGCGCAAAAAAGCACCTTGCGTTTCTGCGCCATAAACATGGGCACCTGCTTGTTGGGCAGCTGCGGCAAGGGCGGTGAAATCAACATGCGCCGTGAGATCGGCCTCTCCGGCGGCTTTTAGCGGATGGGCTGGGCGTGCATGGCGTAAGGCCTGTAGGGAATCACCCGTGAGGGTGGAATGGTGGCCGTAATCAATAAACAGTGCCACACTCGGCTGTGCTGCAAAACGTTGCCCCAGATAGCGTGCAACCTCCAGCGCGGGTTCGCATAACTCTACAATAGTGTCTGGTTCCAGATTTCTGCCATCTGGCAGTGCTGGCGCATGGCATGGAACAAGATGAAATGCCTCATCCATAACGTAGCGTTCGTGCCAGCCTGAAGGGGTCTGCACGAACTGGCGAATAGGAAGGGCATCCAGAAATTCATTTCCCAATAGAATGAGCGGGCCAGAAGGAAGATCTTCTATCCGATCATGCCATGTGGGGTGCACATAAGGGGCTAGAGCCTGCTTTTGTGCTTGCCGCATAAGAGGGGAAGTTTCTATCAGATGCACATCAAGGGCACGCGCAAAATCTGGGGCACAGCGCGTAATCAGGCGTAGTGCATCTGCCATAAGTGTGCCGCGTCCCGGCCCGGCTTCGGCAAGAATAACCTGCGCAGGGCTGTCCATATTCTGCCAGACCGTGGCAGCCCAGGCCCCAAGAAGTTCTCCAAAAACCTGAGAGATTTCAGGGGCAGTAATAAAGTCTGAAAGCAAAGGCTTGGTTGCATAATAGCGCGCATTGGCGCGCGCCATAAATATATCCAGCCTTTCAGCTTTCGGAGGCAAGGGGGAAGGCATGAGCGCGTTTATGGCTTGGCTTCTTCTGCTTCTGGGGGAATACCCTCGTAAACAGGGTGGCGGTTAGCATACACCATAAGCGCAATACCGGCGGCCAGCATGGGGCAGCACAACAATTGCCCCATGGTGATGCCACCGGGCAGAAAACCAAGGAATGAATCCGGTTCACGGAAAAATTCACAAAAGCTTCGGGCACAGGCATATCCGGCTAAAAACAGGCCGGCAAGAAAACCGGGATGTTGACGGATAGAGAGTTTGCGAGAGGCCGCAAACATAACCAAAAAAAGCAGCAGCCCTTCTGTAAGCGCTTCGTAAATCTGAGAGGGATGGCGTGGGATGGGCCCTCCATCTGGGAAGATCATCGCCCATGGCAGGGAGGCCGGAGCTTCACGCCCCCAAAGCTCACCATTGATAAAGTTGGCCACGCGGCCCAGCCCCAAACCGATTGGCACGGCAATGGTTACACGGTCTGCAAAAGCCAGAAAGTTGAGCTTGTGCCGCCATGTAAACAGCATCATGGCAATAATGACGCCAAGCGCGCCACCGTGGAAGGACATGCCCCCGTGCCATACTTCCAGCATGGCCAGAGGGTGCGTGATGTAATAGCCGGGCTGGTAAAACAGCACGTATCCCAGCCGGCCGCCCATTAGAATGCCAAGGGTTACCCAAGCCAGAAAGTCATCTGCCAGTTCTGGCGTGCCAGCACGCGGAGGAAGATTCACCAACCGCCGCAGCAGCGTAATGCCCAGCACAATGCCGATGATGTAGGAAAGTGCATACCACCGTATGGCAAATGGCCCGACATGCACCAGCACCGGGTTAAACTGAGGAAACATCAGAACAGGAAGCATGATGGGTGATCCGGTATGGCTGGGTCAGAGATAGGGATTATCAGTGGCAAGATAATCTTGCACGTAGCGTTTAACGCCCTCTTCCAGCGGTGTGAACTGGGCAGTGTAGCCAGCAGCCCGCAGGCGGGAAAGATCTGCCTGTGTGTAGGATTGATACTGCCCATGCAAGCTTTGGGGCATATCAATAAATTCTACCCGGCGTTCACAGCCAATGGCATCACACACGGCATGGACCATATCCAGATAGGTGCGTGCAGTGCCTGTGCCGCAATTAAACAGGTCTGATACCTCCGGGTTATCATACAGCCAGAGCATAACGTTTACGACATCACCTACCCATATAAAGTCACGAGCCTGCATGCCATCTGCAATATCTGGCCTGTCAGACCGGAACAGACGTGCTGGCTGGCCGGATTTCACCTCATCATATTTTACTTTAACCACAGAGATCATCTTGCCTTTGTGGTATTCGTTTGGCCCGTAAACGTTAAAGAATTTTAACCCGGCCCATTGCGGTGGGCGAGGTGTGTGCTGATCAAGCGTGGTGGTAACGTGCTGATCAAACACGTGTTTGGACCAGCCGTACAAATTAAGCGGCCGCAATTGTGAAAGATTGCCCGGATCATCATTGAAGAGTTCTGGTCTGTCAGCCGCGCCATATGTGGCGGCAGAAGACGCATAAATAAACCGTGCGCGGTTGCGTGTGCACCAGTCCCATAATGTTTGTGAGAGCTCCACATTGGTGCGCCATACCAGATCACCATCTGTTGCGGTGGTCTCGCTGATAGCGCCCATATGGAAAATGGTGTCTATTTTTGGGGTTGTGGCCAAAAAGGCTTCCAGATTTTCTGGCGCAATCAGGCGCGTGGGCGCATGCTGAGACACATTGCGCCATTTGCCTTCCTGCCCAAGCCAATCAACAATTATTGTTTCCAGCCCTCTGGCAGCCAATGCAGCCTGTAGGCATGAGCCGATAAAACCGGCTCCCCCTGTAATTACTATCATGGCGGGGGAGTATAAAGGGCGGCATCGTGCACTCCAAGCTGTCAAATGCCTGATGTGCCCAGAAGTGGGGTTTCATCCCATAGTCAGGGCGAAACATATTGCCTAGTATTCCTGCGTGATCGCAATTTAACAGGAAAGAGGCACATAGCATGAGCGAAGAAATTACAGTTGTTGCTCTTTTGAAGGCAAAGCCGGGCGCAGAGGAAAAAGTGGCACAGGCTATGGTGGCGTGCATCAAGCCATCTCGTGCAGAAAGCACCAACAGCCAGTATGTGCCCAACCGTGATCTGGATGATCCGCAGACATTTGTTTTTGTAGAGCGTTGGGCAAGCCGCAAGGCATTGCAGGATCATATGGAAACGCCGCATTTTAAAACACTTGCAGCAGAACTGAACACGCTGTTGGAAGCCCCCATTCAGCTTCATATCTTGCAGCCTCTACCTGGCGCCTGAGTGCACGTAGTGAAATCTGCATAAAAAAACGGCCCCATATTACGGCGTGTCGTCAGTTAAGCAGGATGATGATTGAGGCGAACTGCACGGCTGCGAGGAAGGTCGATTTCAGTTTATCGTAGCGGGTTGCGATAGCGCGAAACTGCTTGAGTTTATTGAAGAACCTCTCAACAAGGTTCCGTTCGCGATAGAGAGAAAAATCGGTTTTCCGTCGTGTCGTTCTGTTGCGTTTTGGCGGGATGACCGGGGTAATCCCGCGCTGTATCAGCCGATCGATCAACCTGTCCGCGTCATACGCCTTGTCAGCAAGGAAAGCATCCGGTTCGATGTTTTCCAGAAGTGGTTCTGCCTGGGTGATATCGGCATCCTGTCCCGGTGTGATGCCGAGTTCCACTGGATTGCCCAGAGCGTCGCAGATGGCATGGATCTTTGTAGTTAGCCCGCCTCGTGATCGTCCGATGGCCTGATCCGTGCCCCTTTTTTGAGAGCTCCGGCACTATGCTGATGCGCTCGGACAATTGTGCTGTCGATCATCATGTATTCGTTGTCGTAATCAGCGGCCAGATAACGAAATATCCGTTCGATGACGCCGCTTTCACACCAGCGGCGCAGACGCCGGTGCACGTTTTTCCAGTCACCGAAACGGGCAGGAAGGTCGCGCCATGGAATACCCGCGCGATAGCGATACAGCACCGCCTCCACGAACAGACGGTTGTTCACCGCAGTGCCGCCGACATAGCCTTCTCGACCAGGAAGAAGATCCTTTATCCGCTCCCACTGGTCATCGCGTAAACTATAGCGCCGCATCTGTCTGTCTCCCCAAAAAATGGGAAAACAGTCAGCACACGCAGACACAAAGTACAACCCTCACGTGCCACTCTCAGGGCTTAACTGACGACACGCCGTAGGTGGGGCCGTTTTTTGTTTTGTGTAATCGGATGGCAGTGAACTGGCTATCGCAGCACAAACTGCTGAAAAACAACCACCAACCCGATACAGAATGTTAAAAACAGACTGTGCTTAAAGGTGCGCGCCAGCACTGTACCTTCCTGCCCTTTGAGGGATGTTACAGATACGCCGGTGGTGATGTTCTGAGGAGAGATCATCTTACCTATCACGCCACCTGATGAGTTTGCTGAAGCAAACAGCACCGGGTCCAGTGAAAGCTGATGCGCTGCGGCCACCTGCAGGTTGCCAAAAAGGGCGTTGCCGGAGGTATCGCTCCCAGTCAGGAACACGGCAATCCAGCCAAGGAAAACAGAAACCAGTGGGAAGACCATGCCCGCAGAAGAAACGGCATATCCCAAAGTATAGGTCATGCCGGAATAGTTCATCAAAAACGCCAGCCCGATTGTGAGTGCAACAGTCACAACGGCCAACCAGCCCTGTTTGAGCGTAGTGCGGGCGGCCGCGCCAAACTGCTGTAATGTTGTACGGGTGAACAGGGCTGTTAGAATGGTGGCAACCAGAATAGCCGTACCTGTGCCCAAGGGTTCAAACTTCCACACAGCGGCATAGGGCGTTTTATACAGAGAGATAAACACCGCATTATCCAGCCCCGGCCAATGAATGGGCAGTGCGCCAATTTTGGCGATATGCAGCGCATCCCACGCAATAACCACAGCAATAACCGTAATCCACGGAATCCACCCTTGCCAACGCGGAACGGGGGCAGTGCCTGTGTGCTGGTTGTGCAGATGGCTAAGATCAATAGCGTATTGTGGGTCGGATATCGGTTTCCAAAAGCGTAGGAAGCCAATGGTAGCCACAAGTGCCACGCTGGAAGAAAGCACGTTGCTCAGGCTGTAAAGCCCGGCGCCAGAAATAATCAGCAGCGTTAAGGCAAAGCTGCCACCAGCAACCAGTAGTACGGGCCATGTCTGCCGGACGGAACGCCACCCGCCGTAAAGTGCCATAACGTAAAAGGGAATAAGCAGCGCAAACGGGGTAAGCTGCCGCCCAATGGTTGCCCCCAGCACATCTGCCGGTAGCCCTGTAATGGAGCCCAGAACGGTAACGGGAATACCCAAGCCACCAAATGCTACGGGTGCGGAGTTAAAGATCAGCACATAGGTCAGGGCATCCAATGCCGGAAAACCCAGCATGATCAGCAAAGCACTGGTAATAGCTACGGGGGTGCCAAATCCGGCCACACCTTCTAGGGCAGCGCTAAAGCAGAAGCCCAGAACAACAAGCATGATGCGCCTGTCATTGGGGACGTGCTGGATAATCCAGTCTCGGAAAGCATCAAATCGCCCATTCTGCACAGCCACATTGAACAGAAAGAGTGCAGAAAGCGCGATCCACATAACTGGCAGAAGAGAAAACACAACACCATTGCTGATGCTGGCAACAGCCAATTTGGCAGGCAGCCCCCAAATTGTGGTGGCTACCAGCAGCCCTACAATCAAGCCGCCCAGAGTGGCCTGCCATGCCGGACGACGCAGAATGCCCATAACAAAGAGTGTAACGATAATAGGTGAGGCCGCGAGCAGAAATGACAGCACAAGGTTGTGCCCTGCTGGAACAAGTGGCTGTATGAACATGGCAGTTCCTGAATAGGCGTTAATTCCCCTTCTTACGTGGGGGATAAAACAATCTTAAGGGAACGGTTGCGGCGCGATGCAAGAAAAAATGTCGTTATAACAATATGTTGTGATGAGGGAACTTTTAGAAAGGCAGCTAAACAGCCATCTTTCATGAAAATGACATATTGGTAATGGATGTGGAGAAGCCCCGTAATCCGTGCTTTTTGTCGCAAGTTTATGGGACAAGCCTTATTGGCAAAAGTTCATGCGGAAGGGGACGGCAGGTGTCTTTTCGGATTCAGCAACGGCAAACGGTATGTGCCGCGTTACTGCTGGGGTTGGCGGGGTGCGCCACGCCTGCTGTCAGACCCGGTGGATATGCATCCTCTCAAGCGTATTATCAGGCTGCATATGAAAGGTCAGAAGCCAACCCGGCGGCCTATAGGCCTGTAGGCCCGGCAGAGGATCCATGGGGACCATATATCAGGGAAGCAGCGCAGCGTTTTTCCATACCGGAAAGCTGGATACGTGCCGTGATGCAGCAGGAATCGGGTGGGCATCAGTATCTGGATGGTCAGCTTACAACGTCATCCGCCGGTGCAATGGGGCTGATGCAGCTTATGCCCGCTACCTATGCGGATATGCAAAGCCAGTTCAATCTGGGGGGAGATCCGTATAACCCACATGATAATATCATGGCGGGGGCAGGGTATATCCGCCAGATGTATGATCATTATGGTACGCCCGGATTTTTGGCAGCTTATAATGCTGGCCCACAACGCGTAGATGACTATTTAACATCTGGGCGGCCTTTGCCGGATGAAACGGTGAATTACGTTGCATCCATTACGCCCCATCTAGGTACAGCAACCGCACCAGCTGGCAGTTTTGCCCCAGCACCTTCCCCTGTAATGGTAGCCAGTGCTGGTTCATCCATAGTGGCTGCTCCTGTGGCAGAATATGCACGGGCAGATCTTTCGCGCACGGCCGATGGCTGTTTGCGTGACCCGGATGCAGCATATGATCCCTCAACCCCTTGCTTGATGGATAGAGATACGCCTCATCCAGACCCGCAACCGGTTGAAGAAGCTGCGCCTGTAGAAGTTGCACAGGCGCAACCGGCTGGTGTTTCAGATCAGGCGGTAACAGCTACGCCGCTTGCTGTGGTGCCTGCTGGGGCTGGTAGTACCCCGGTGCAAGCTGCGGCATATAATATACCTTCAGAACAAAGAGGATATGCGCGTTCCAGCCCGGCGCATGTTCTCACGCTGCCTTCATCATCTTTGTCAGCAAGATCATCTGGAGCGGTGCAGGTAGGGGCCTTTGCATCTTATGCCGAGGCACAGCACACGCTGGAATCTGTAAACCGTTTGCTAACAGCGCATGCCTTATCTGTACGTCCTACTGTTACACAGGCTTCTGTAGCAGGGCGGTCTTATTATCGGGCGCAGTTTATTACGGCTCAGAATACCGGTCCGGCTGATGTTTGTCAGGTACTGCGGGCACGTGCGCTCCCCTGTATTCAGGTGCGTGGAGGGTAAGAGGAGAAAGTCTTTTCCCTTTTGAGCCAATTACCTGTAAAGCCTCTGCGTCTTCCAGAAAAACAAAGTGGAACAATAAATGGAAAACGCAGCAATGCCTGAGAAGGGAGCAGATAGTACTGTTCCCATAAAGGTTGTGGTTGTTGGTGTTCTGGCTGCAACGGCAGGCCTGATGTCCGGGTTGGATATTGGCGTTATTTCCGGGGCGCTAGATTTTCTGGCGCGGGATTTCAACGCATCTACTCTAGCGCAGGAATGGATTGTCAGCGCCATGATGGCGGGCGCTGCCGTAGGGGCTGTAGGTGCAGGGTGGATTACCCGGCATACCGGGCGCAAATGGTCTTTGGTTTTTGGGGGCGGCGTTTTTATTGCCGGCTCCTTACTGTGTGCTCTGGCATGGTCTGTGCCTGTGCTTATAGCTGGGCGCGTGCTGATGGGGTTGGCCATTGGCGTGGCAGCTTTTGCCGCTCCCCTTTATCTTTCCGAGGTATCAGACCAATCCAGCCGTGGCGCCATGATTTCCACCTATCAGCTTATGATTACGATAGGTATTTTTCTGGCGTTTTTAAGCGATACGTTTTTTAGCTACCACGGGCAGTGGCGGTGGATGTTTGGTATTATTGCCATTCCCGGCATTGTTTACGTTATTGGGGTTTTGTTTCTACCCTATAGCCCGCGCTGGCTTATGATGCGTGGCCGGAGGGCAGAAGCGCTGGAAGTGCTGACAAGCCTGCGCGCAACCCCGCAGGAAGCACGGGCCGAAATAAAGGCCATTCATAACCAGTTACAGGCACGCCAGAATGGCTGGAGCTTATTGCGTGCAAACGGCAATTTTCGCCGTTCGGTTGGTTTGGGCATGCTGTTGCAAGTTATGCAGCAATTCGCGGGCATTAATGTGGTGATGTATTATGCCCCACGTATTTTTCAGCTTGCAGGCTTTGTCGGGACTGCACAGATGTGGTGCACCGCCATGATCGGGCTGGTAAATGTGATGGCAACATTTCTGGCCATCAGCCTGGTTGATAAGTGGGGGCGTAGGCCAGTGCTGTATTGTGGCTTTGCCATTATGGTGCTGAGCATGGCGAGCCTCTCCTTACTGCTCCACGGCAGCATGGTGGATCAGGCATCCCGTATGGCATGTGTGTTTATGGTCATGGTTTTTATTGTGGCTCATGCCATGTCCGCCGGGCCGATTGTGTGGGTGCTGTGTTCGGAAATTCAGCCAATGCAGGGCAGGGATCTGGGCATTATGCTTTCCACCCTGACAAACTGGATTGCCAACATGATTGTTGGTGCTTCTTTTTTAAGCGTGCTGGCATGGTTGGGTGGTTCTGCCACTTTTGGAATGATTGCCGCATTGAATGCCTGCTTTTTAGGGCTGACATATTTGTTTGTACCAGAAACCAAGGGCATCAGCTTGGAGCAGATTGAGCGGAATCTGATGTCTGGCAAAAAATTACGGGATATCGGAATTTCTTGAGCAAACCATAAGAATGGGCGCAGACAAAATGCGTCCATTCTGAATGTGCAAAAAATACAAAACCACATGCAAAATCTTGCAAGGAAAGTATTTTAAATTTTCTTGGGAAAACTTGGCGCACCCGAAAGGACTCGAACCTCTAACCCCCAGATTCGTAGTCATTGGCACTTAAAAGTCGTTAAGACGCAAGGAAGCGCAAAAAGGCGCAAAACTGCCGAAAATTAGATGGTCAGAAATTCCGTTCACGCAGCTAGATGCAGCGAAACGCATGGATTACTCTTTCCATTCACTCCGGAAACACTCCGGAGAATGGCATCTGGTGCTGACACGGGGGCATGACTTGGGGATGGTTCCGGAGTGAGACACCAGCAGAGATAAGAGGGTGGGAAGTGCCAAAAAATCCGGCGGGGTTACACCAAAACACGGTGTACTGGTGTAACAGGTGTAACACATACATATATACTATTGATTTTGCTGGGTTTTCTTCCCTCCATCCTGTTACACCTCACGCCTCCGTGATGTGTAACAGGTGTAACAGACCAGTTTGAGGGCGCCATGAAGCTTACAAAATCGGGAATAGACCTCCTCACCTGCCCGCCGGAAAAGCGCGATGTCATGTTTTCAGATGATGAGGTGAAGGGCTTTGCCGTCCGTGTGACGAGCAAAGGCAGCAAGGTATTCCTGTTCAATTACAGCAAAAATGGCCGTTCTAAGCGGGTGAAGCTGGGTGCGTATGGGGATTTAACCGTGGCGCAGGCCCGTAAGCTGGCCGAAACACTGCGGGGCAGGGTGATAGCTGGGGAAGATCCTGCGGAGGATAAAAAAGCACAGGCGCAGGCGGTTGAGGCCATGCTTGCAGCACAGGCAGAACAGGCAGCGGCGGATGCTTTAACGCTGGGTGTGCTGATTGATCGTTGGCAGGAGAACAGCCTGAAAGATGCCAGTGCCAGTTATCGCAAGGAGGCTCCCCAGCGTTTACGCTCTAGCCTGCCAGCCTTACTTGCTCGACCAGCTCATGCCTTGAAGGTGGCGGAGGTGCAAGCGCGGCTGGATGAAGTAGCTCAAGATCACCCCACAAATGCCAGGCGTATTAAAGCGTATGGCCGCGCCATGTATGGATGGGCTGAAAAGCGCAATCTTGTAGAAGGCAATCCATTTGCCCGCGTGATTGTTGAAGGCAGGGAGGTTTCGCGTGATCGGGTGCTGTCTGATAGGGAACTGGGTGAATACTGGCGGGCTGCTGCCCTTATACCGTATCCGTTTGGCCCATTTTTTCAGCTTCTGGCCCTGACATTGCAGCGCAGAACAGAAGTTGCGGGCATGAGGTGGGATGAAATAGCGCCAGATTGGAGTGAGTGGACTATTCCGGCGGAGCGCACCAAGAACGGCAAGGCCCATGTAGTGCATTTATCTGATGCTACCCGGCGCGTGCTGGCCGGTATTCATCGTCAGGTAGATGCAAAAACCGGCCATATCTCGCCTTTCGTGTTGAGTGGCACCGGCAAAACGCCTGTTTCCGGGTTCTCTGTAGCTACCAAGCGGCTTAAAGCCCTGATTATGCTGGAACGGGCAGGGAATGAGGCGGAGGGCCAAAAAATTGCGGGAAAAAATCCCTCCGCGCTGCCTGCGCTAGGGTGGCATTTGCATGATTTGAGAAGGACGGGCGTTACAGTAATGGCACGCCTGAAAATTGGGCCGCATGTGGCTGATAGAGTGCTGAACCACATTGAAGGCACCATTAGCGGCGTTACGGCTGTGTATCAGCGCCATGAGTTTCTGACAGAACGCGTTGCAGCGCTGGATATATGGGCAGCACATGTCTTGCGTGTGGCTGAAAGTTCAGGAGCAGAGTCTTTGGGAGGCAACGTGGTGGCGTTGTGGCGGTAGGAATAAAAAAGGCGTTCCTTTAACCGAGAGGAACGCCTACAGAGCATAGGGCAGCGCACTGAATAATAACTCTTTAAAACGGTAAATTGATTTGTCGAGCGGCACTGCGGTGCTGAAGCACTTTCAGAATTTTAGTTTCACTTTTCAGGCCGTGGTCTGTCTGCCATTGCTGCACTAGCACCTTACAGAGAAGAATATCCCCCTTGGCAAATGAGATTTCGTTTTTATCAACGGCTTCCAAAAATTCTTCATCTTCTATGGATGCCCATACCACATTCTGGCCGTCGTTTAGCTTCCACTTTCCGTCTTCGCTAAATGACAGGTTTACAATGGAAAACGCTGCTATGCTTTCCATGTCTATAATTTTATAGTCATCTCCATCTGGCGCTGCAAAAGCAGGTAATTCCGGCTTTGTTACATGAACCGGGGCCGTATCTTTAGTTGTTCCGGCTGGCCGGAGGGAAAGGTCTGTAATGCCGTCTCTCCCTAAGGGCTTTACTGTTTCTGCTATTGCCTTTCTAACCCTCACATCTCGATATAGTTCCGCAATTTGAACCGGTACTATGATCGTATCGCCTTCCATAGATAAGGAATCAGATGGAAACTCTAGAGAAACATGGCCGTCACGCAATACGACTGCTTTCTTGACTTTACGACCGCGCGCAAACTTCAGAAGTCCATACAGACTTCCTCCGATTGAAGTGCCTGCTCCTAAAAACGTCCACAGGTTCGACAATGCTGACGCACCGTTTCCTGATAACAGGTCGCAGGCTTGCGCAAAAAACCCCTGAACTAAGTGTATATAAACTTCGAATGAGCCTTCATTAAAGGCTTTTACACGTACTGAAATATGGGATTTTTCACCATTAATAACACGGTTTGCTTCTTCAAATAGCTTGCCAAAAGCGATCAGCGCCGGAGCCAAATCAGCCACGGCCATTTCTCCAGCTTCTAGAGCTGGGCCATCATAATTGATGCAGATGGTCTTTCCGCTCATTTCATCGCTCACAGCTTTTCCTTACACATAATCAACGCACAACAGGCTAGACTTTGCTAATTAAAATTTTGACGGCCTTTAAGCATGACTTGTGTAAGCTGTCTAACCAAGAAAAACTGAATACTTTTTAGGCCAGTCCTGCGCCTAATCGTATTCTACCGGAACTCCGGTATCAGTCACTTCTCCATCTGAGCAATGCCTGAAACTCTCAAAGTCTAGATATGATCTTTGGTGCCTTCAGTTATCAAGCGTTCCTTGACAACTGAAGGCACAGAACCGGCTATTTCACTTTGCCCAAGGTTCGCTTAGCATTAAGCGGGCAAGTGATGCATTGTCACCAACGGCTGAAGCTTGTGTTGTTTGGGACTGGCCATTCTTCTTGCTCGTTACAGTTATCATACCATTTTTCACAGAATACTGACCAATAACCTTACCATCTTTTAAAACATCATATTTATCAGACATCATTTTTTTCCTTTCTAAACCTCACCCCAGCTCCTCCGCCATTTTCAGGGATAAATTCAACCCCTGCGGCTTCTAGTGCGGAGCGGATGGTTTCTATTGTGCTGGTTTTTAGTTCTTCGCCTCTTTCAAGACGAGCAATGGTATCAGGGGAAACGCCTGCTTCTTTTGCAAGATCACGCACTCCCCAGCCGATAGCAGCGCGGGCCATTTTACATTGAACAGCTAACAAAATCCGAACCCTGATACGATTTTTCCATTGCAGATTTATCGTAACTGTGTTCGGATAATAGGGCAATGTAATTTGCGGCCAAATGGGGAGCTTGGACCCTCCCACACTTGGCCTAACCACAACCGCTCGCACTAGGAGACGGTAATGGCTGAACACGCCTATACCATGCCCGGCAAATGCTGGGCAGTGCTTACACTTGCTCGCCTGCATGGCGATACTCTGGCCGCCATTGGCGCTGCTGGCCTTTCTATGCTGGCTCTTGCTGGCTTTCTGCACCCTGAACATTTGCACAGCCCCTCCGGCGTGCAGGCAGCACAGCACACACAGCCCCAGCATATCCGCGCAATGTCACCACAGCGCCGCGCTGGTGCCGTTCTGGCGCTTTCCTCTAGCCGGAGGGCCGGAGCATGACGCAGCCTGCCAATACAGCCGTATCACGCCGCACAGCGTTGGCCTCGGCTTTTGCGGCCTCTGCTGCCTCTGTTCTGCCTGCTGTAGCCTGTGCCGCCACCTCCGCCGGAAATGATGCACACCTGTTGGCGCTATATCGGCAGTTTCAACGTGTGAGTGATGCTATTCACGCCATAGATACTGGGGTGGTGTATAAATGCGGGACACCAGAAGCCACGCAGCAGGAATCCAAGCTAGAAACTCTGCTGAGGCGTGATGATCTATTGTTGAAGCAGATAGCCAACACGCCAGCTCTTACGCCGCGCGGTAGGCAGATTAAAGCTTCTATCGTGCTGGCTAGGCTGCCTCGTGCCGTAGAAGATTTTGACCTCGATCTTAGTAGTGAAGAAATCAAAATGTGTCTGTCTCTGGCGCGTGATGTGGCCGGAGGTGTCGCATGATAGCCATGCAATATCCCTCCGGTGGTTCCCTATTGCCTATTCCTGTTTTGTTCCCAATGATACCGCCTAGCGCGGCTAGGTTTGGCCGCCGAACGCCTGCACCCCATGACAGGCCCGCCGCGCTGCTTTCTGATATTCATGGGATTAACCGGCGTGGGGCGGTTGTGTGGGAAATGTATACTCTGCCTGCTATTGAAGACAGGCTGAAAAACGGCATTAGACTTTCAGATACGTTCCCTGCCTTTGTGATGCTGGATGATTGGATACAAGATAATTTTGACCGTATGAGCCGGGCTATGCGTAATTGCATGAAGCACGGAGTTCCGGCTGATGCCTTTTATTATCCCGAAATATTGGGGTCTTTCGTTAAAAATAAGGATGCACCCCCAGACTGTCTGAGGACATTCGAGTATTTTCGTGATGCAATCTATCTGGAAATCCAATCCCTTCTTAAAAGCGGGCGTTTATCTGCTTATGGGAAAGAGAATTTAACAGATGAAAAGTGGCAGATAATACCCACTTCGTATTTTTCATTAGATTGCAAAATTCTCTTTAAGCAAAACAAGGTTCTTGTAGAGGGTGCAAGCTATCTGGACGTGCGTGTAACGTGCATAGAAAGCTTGCCTATCTGGTGCGCTATGATTGCTTATGGAGACCCAGAGCAAGTTCGCGTGCTTATGCAGTTATTCACTTATGACCGTTCTTCTTACCCTGCTGGCGTGCAGGAAAATGATCTCATTTCTGAACAGAATACCTTCAAGAAATATTTTTGCGCCTTAATGCGGGCAGAAAAATTAAAGGGCTATTATTTAGGCACTGATGAGCAAGTAGAGCCTGCCTTATGGATTGAAGATAAGGTTGATCTCATTTCCTCTAAAATCTGCATTAGTCCTAAAATATGGAAGGGCGTTAAGGTTTACACACCACATCCCCCGCTAAATGCAGCCGATGGAGAAGCGGTAGCAGGCCGTGAAAGGCAGCAAACGGGTATGTCGGGTTTGGGGCGTCCTCAAAAACACAAACCAGAGCAAGGCTATAAACGTCTAGATGCTCCGCTGCTTAAGGAAATGAAGCATCTCCTTGAAAGCGGGCAAGCCAGAAGTTTACACGATGCAGCTAAACAAGTGGCAGACCGGGCCGTTGGAAAAAATACTCAACTGGAAAGCAAAATAAAGCGGCTTATGAAGCATTTTAAAGAAAAATATGAGCCAGCTTTATAGCCGCCTATTCTTTCAGACTTTTTCAGAAATATTCAGCCGGAAAAGTTCTGAAAAGACCTGAAAACATCATCCCTAGTAGTCCTTAATTCACGCACCAAGCAGCACAAACATGCAGCAAGGGGCTTGTGAAACAGGGAGATCAAATCATGCCTTCTACGGCACAAGTTCAAAATGAAAAAACAGGTCTGATGGGCGGTGTTGCTCACTTTCCCGCACGTCATCGCAAGGAAACTATAACGCCGTTGGTGTTCTCAAATGACCAAGCTGCTGCCATGGCTGGGGTTTCACCTCGCACTATGCAAAATATGCGATTGGATGGCACAGGGCCGGAATTTGTAATGCTTACAAAAAGGCGTGTTGGCTACACCATAGAAGCCCTCCGTGCGTGGATTGCCAGTCGCTCTGTTAAGAGCACATCAGACGCCACCACACGTTTTGGGGGTGCAGCATGAGAATGTCATATCCTTCATGCGGTGCGATGCTGACACTTCCCGAAATGAACCAAGCAGCTAAGCGTTATCAGGAAGTGCCCTGCACTTGGTTATGGTCGGATTACACAGAAACCGGCCCTAATCTTCTTGCCCGCCTGTTGCGTTTTTTGGGTGGGATTGATGAATATCTGCAAAACAGCCTTCACCAGCCCAACATGATAGAGGCTTTGCGTCCATTCTACATAAAAGAGTTCAACCCTATTCCTTCTCAAGCTGTGATCGTAGGGCTGGCTATCGTATGGCCAGATATTTGTAAGCTTCTTGATGCCGATAGCCGTTACGCTTCCTTGGTAGATTGGGAACGCAGGCCGCAAGATGCCGTATGGCGGTTTGTCCCTATACGCGGCGGCCTGGTGCGGTTGCATGAGGCTCTCTATCGCCACCGCCGTACACATGAAGCTTATTACTGGCTGTTGCAGATCGGCTGGAATGAACTGCTGGAATTGGCTGACAAGCGAGACCATGCAGCCCGTGAACTAATGGCTGGCCGTGCTTTTTTTGAACCGGAGGGTGGCATTGCAGTGCTTCCTGCGGATTGGGTAAATCATGAGGCGGCATAGCGCAGCCGAATTGGCTCGGCTTCTGGCTGATAACATTACCCGCCTTGCACCAGAATTGCTGCCACATGGCAAAAAGGATGGTGCAGAATGGCGTGTAGGTTCTTTGGCTGGTGAGCCGGGCCAGTCCCTTGCTGTGCGTCTAACTGGCGCACGGCGGGGGCTATGGTGCGATTTTTCAAGCGGTGAGCGTGGCGATGCCCTAGACCTTGTGGCCGCGTGTCTCTTTGCCGGGAATCGTAAGGATGCAATGGCGTGGGCCAGCTCATGGCTGGGGCTGACAGATAACAGCACACAAGCAGCGATACAGCGGCGTCCAATCTTGGAAAAAGTGAAAACTTCTGAACTTGATAAAGAGGCGCAGCAAAGGCGGGCCAAGGCGCGGCGGCTTTGGCAGGAAACGCCTGCGGGCATTGCTGTTACACCAGTAGAAAGTTATCTGGCAGGCCGTGGCATAGATCTTCGCCAGCTAGGCAGAGCGCCGGGTGCATTACGTTTCGCGCCTGCTGTCTGGTGTGCAGAGGTGCAGAAGCCTTTGCCAGCCATGCTGGCCGCAATCTGCGGGCCTAATGGTAAAATGGTGGCCGTGCACCGCACTTGGTTACAGCAATCTCCCTCCGGCACATGGGTTAAGGCTGACCTGCACAATGCCAAGAAAGTGCTGGGTAGTTTTGCGGGTGGGTGTATCCGGCTTTGGCGCGGTGCCTCTGGTGCAGCTCTTGGCGTAGCGCCAGAGGGTGACATAGCTATTTTGGCGGAGGGTATAGAAACAGCCTTATCTACCGCCATTGCTTGTCCGGAATACCGCGTGCTGGCCAGTGTCAGCCTATCAAACATGGCAGCCGTAAAACTGCCTGACACCATCAAAGAAATTATCGTTGCAGCAGATAACGATGCCGAAAATCCGGCGGCGCGTAAGGCGCTGACTGCTGCCATCCATCAATTCACAGAGCAGGGCCGCACAGTCCGCCTTGCCGTGCCAGAAATCGAGCATGGAGACTGGAACGATGTCCTCCGAAATGAACCAGACACAGGCCACAACGGGCCGTGAAAGCGTGCGGGCGGCTATAGAGTCGGCCAAAGTTGTTAATCTTGATAGCGGTAAAGGTAAAAAAAGCAGCCAGCGTAAGCCCTCCGGCAAACGGGTAGAATCGCCTTGTGGCCAGTTTTTCTGCGATGCTTTCGGTCTGTTCAAGAAAGCAGCGGATAGCAGCAAAACAGACATGAAGCTGTCAGGGCCTATTGAGGTTTTGGCAGAAACACGCGGGCCTGACGGTACGGGGTGGGGTTTGTTGCTGGCGTGGCAGGATAGGGACAATCAACGCCATGAGCAGGCTTTTCCGCGTGCCATGTTTGCGGGTGACTGTGCAGAATTACGCAGCCAGCTTGCAGACGGAGGGCTAACACTTGCATCTGGCCCAGCCGCTAAAGCTGCTTTTGCTGCATTTCTATCAAGTATTTCCAGCACAGAACGGGCGCGGTCTGTTCCGCGTATTGGCTGGCATACCCTCAAAGGCGGCATGAGCTACGTTCTGCCAGATGCCACATATGGCAACACGGAAGAACGGGTTGTGCTGCAAACAACAGACCCGGAAACAGACTTATTTGGCGTTGCGGGCACATCGGAAGAATGGAAGCAGCACATAGGGTTTCTATGTCGTGGCAATTCGCGGCTCGTCTTGGCGGCGTCTGCTGCATTTT
Organism: Acetobacter sp. A11-2; assembly: GCF_040208445.1. Lineage (NCBI taxonomy): Bacteria > Pseudomonadati > Pseudomonadota > Alphaproteobacteria > Acetobacterales > Acetobacteraceae > Acetobacter > Acetobacter sp. A11-2. The sequence goes on along the minus strand of NZ_CP157843.1, from coordinate 1,912,702 downwards.
CTGCACCTTTGCTTGGCTTGTTAGGTTTGGACGGCGGCGGCGTTTCGTTCTTCGGGGCATCGCGTGCCGGTAAATCTACCGCCTTGCTGGTTGCTGCCAGCGTATGTGGTGGCACACCAGAAGCTGGTGCCAGAGGATATGCGCGGTCTTGGCGTTCTACTTCTAACGGTCTGGAAAGTGTTGCTCTTGCAAGTTGTGATGCCCTGTTGCCGATGGATGAAATCGGGCAGCTAGACCCAAAAGAAATTGGTGATGTGGCCTATATGCTTGCCAATGGCCAAGGCAAAGTAAGAGCCAGCCGCACAGGTGCAGCGCGTGCCGTGGCGCGGTGGCGTGTCCTGTTCTTGTCCACAGGTGAAAAGACGCTGGATGATGTGAACAGGGAAGCAGGCCGCGCAACCAAAGCAGGCATGGAAGTGCGCTATTGTGACGTGCCAGCGGATGCCGGTGCCGGAATGGGTTTATTTGAAAACACCCACCATCTGGACAGCGCCGGTGAGTTTGCAGACCATCTGGCAAATGCTTGCGGCCAGTTTTACGGCACACCATTCCGCGCGTTCCTTACACACTTAACAGAACGCATGACGCAGGAAGGCATACGCCCGTTACGTGAACGCCTGCTGGAACGTCTGGAAACAATAGCAACCGGATATCTGGCAAACTGGCCTAAATCCTCCGGACAGGTGCGCTCCGTTGCACGGCGCTTTGCCATGATTGCCATAGGTGGTGAGCTGGCAACCTCTTTCGGTCTGACCGGATGGGATACAGACACAGCAGAAGTGCTGGTAGGGATGTGCTTTGGTGATTGGTTGCGGGCACGTGGCACCTCCGGCCGGAGGGAAGATGAACAAGCCGTGCAGCAGCTACGGGATTTTATTGCCCGTAATGGCTCTGCCCGCTTTGCTGATTGGGTAGATAAAAACCCGGAGGAACTGCCTGAAACGTGGGATGAAGGTAAGCCACCACCAGAGAGATACCGCATACAGAACCAAGCAGGCTGGCGGCGTTGGCTTAAAACACAGGATGGCCGCTGGGGATGGTGCTACATGCTCACATCATCCGGTATGCGTGAAGCTCTGGCAGGGCTGAATATGAAAGATGCTACCAAGGTTCTGGTAGATCGGGGTGTGCTGATACCAGACACACAAGGCAAAACCTCACGCCCGGAACGGCCACCGGGACAAGCTGGCCAGATTCGCCTTTATGTGGTGGCCGGTAATATTCTGGCTCTATCTGCTGGCAATGAATGAACACTAGCCGGAGGGCATGCGCCCTCCGGCTCATTCGGGCTGGGTTCATCCTCCTATAGCGTCTTTTCTCTCGGTATGTGTTTCGTGCATGGCTTTTTGGTGTTCCAATAGGGCAAGGTCTATTGGAACAGATGGTGTGGAACACTTTTTGCCCACTTTTGTGTTCCAATAGGGTTGTTTTTTGTATTTTGGAACAATACCTATCTAGGGTCTAAACCCTATTGGAACACATTTAGGAACACTCTCACATGAAAATCGGATACGCTCGCACCAGCACCACAGATCAGGTGGCCGGATTAGAAGCGCAGGCCCGTGACCTATTAGCCAATGGGTGTGAGCGTATCTTTCGTGAGCAAATAAGCGGTAGCAGCACAGACCGGCCAGAATTAAGCGTGGCGCTCGATCACTTGCGGGCTGGTGATGTGCTTGTAGTGACCAAGCCAGACAGGCTGGCGCGTTCTACGGCTGACCTGTTGAGGCTGGTAGATGAGATCAAAGCCAAAGGCTGCGGCCTGATTGTGCTTTCCATGAACGGTGTGACATTGGACACCACCAGCCCCACCAGCAAGATGATGCTCACTATGTTGGCTGCTGTAGCCGAATTTGAGCGGGACATTATGAAAGAGCGCCAACGTGAGGGCATAGCCAAAGCTAAAGCCGAGGGACGCTATAAGGGACGCAAGCCAACAGCTCGTAGTCAGACAGAACAGGTGCAGGCTCTTGCGGCTAACGGTATCAGCGCGACAGAGATAGCCAAGCGGTTAGGCATAGGCCGCACCTCCGTTTATCGTTGCCTTGCGGATGCGGCGGCATCGTAAGTGTGGTTGTGCCGTGGTGTGCGCGGGCAGCGCGCGGGTTTCTTTTCCGATTTTTGAGAATTTTTAGCCCAAAACGGCTCTAGCTATGCGCTCACAACATAACAAAAACAGCCCATTTTGAGGGTGTCCAAAACAAGAACACCACGAAGAATATTCGTATTATTGCGTGCATATTGGCAGAAAACCGCTAATGTTTGCTTGATGTTTGGTACACCTGTTACACCGATTTCTAAAAGGTGTAACAGCGTTGTGTATCAATTTTAATATTATAAATCATATACTTAGGTCAGTTGTTACACCTGTTACACTTGTTACACCGCATTTTGGTAAGGGGTTGAGTAAGAGGCAGGTGTAGCAGTTCCGGGTGCATGCAAAAAACGCATACCTACGGCAGCCGCCTGATAGGGGGGTGGGTAAATCTTTACAGGCTGATAGGCGGCGTAACCGCGCCAGTCTCATGCGTAGATTTTCGATACATTTTTTGAAAAAAATCAAAGAAATCAAAGAAAGAGCGGGCAATATGAGTAAAAGCAGGCCCAAATTCGCAAAAAATGGCGGAAAACTGCGAAAAAACGCCAAGGAGGGGTGGGGGGACAAAAATCTCTAGCACTCATGAGCACCTGAACCGCGCCATGGGCAAATTTTTGCCCCCGCGAAATTGCAGCAAAAAGATACGTCGATGGTCAGGAGGGCCAAAGGGTGGTGGGGGCGATCATGGTTTTGAGAGCTGGGAAGAATCAGCAGCGGGGAAAAAGCCTCTGCCATGCCAGCGTAAAGCAATGGCTGCCAGTCACTCCGCAAACACTCCGGAAAGCAAAAATGCTCTGCCATCTTGAAGCGCCAATTTCGAATTTCTTTAGGAAAATTCTGGCGCACCCGAAAGGACTCGAACCTCTAACCCCCAGATTCGTAGTCTGGTGCTCTATCCAGTTGAGCTACGGGTGCGCCGTGAGCGGGTATTTAGCCGAGCACGGTGGGGTCGGCAACCCCTAAAATGCAAAAAAGTGAAATTTTTTGTCAGTCATTGCCCAGAAAGTTTTTCCAACCGCGGTTTTCTGGGCGATGGAGTGTAACATGCGCCCGACATTCAGGGGTTCCGTATACGCCTTCAAACGTATCTCCAGCCGGATGCGCTTCAAACACCATGGGAAGCGGCTGGTTTTTGGCGTCCTTTAAAACAAGTTGGGCATGATAATGCTGCTTACTCTTGTCAGGTGTGCCGCGCAGGATCAGCGTGCCCATTTCAGGCACAAAGATCATGCGTTTGGGTTCGATCTGCATGAGTGATGTGCCGTTAACGGGGCAATTTTCGCCTTTGTCTTGCACAAGGGTGCCAATCCATTCCCCGTATGGGTCATCTGCGGCAGAGGCCGGTTGCGTGGCGGCTTGGGCGGATGTGCAAAAAAAGCCAAGGCTGCCCAATGCCAGTGCGCCATATTTCAGCCAACAGGAAAAACGTGTGTGCTTCATGCAAAAACTCCTGATTTCGTTGGCAATCTGTACCTTGTGTATGGCACAGGCAAGGCGGGTATCAGGCGGAATAGGTGTGCACCTTTCTGGTTTTTAGGGTGACGCCATGACAGCATGGCTTTATATCCGCCTGTAAGAGAGCCCGTGCAGCCCCATATGTGGCCGCACATCCTTAGGAAAAGCCAGTTCTGGCACTGAAATCAGAAAGACCTGCAGTTCATGTCTGTTGATGCCACCCCGCCTGTTTCGCCTTCCAAGCTGGATGAATCCTTGCACCATGACCGTATTCTGATTCTGGATTTCGGAAGTCAGGTTACGCAGCTGATTGCCCGCCGTGTGCGCGAAAGTGGTGTGTATTGTGAAATCTGGCCGTTTACGGCAGATGCTGAACGGATTCGTCAGTTTTCACCCCGTGGTATTATTCTTTCTGGTGGCCCTGCCAGCGTAAACAACCCGGATGCCCCGCGTGTGCCGGATGTGGTGTTTGAAATGGCCGTGCCTGTGCTGGGCATCTGCTATGGGCAGCAGGCCATGTGCAAACAGCTGGGTGGGCAGGTTGAAAGCGGAGACCACCGTGAATTCGGCCGCGCCTTTGTTGATATTGTAGAAGATTGCGCGCTGTTCCGTGGTGCATGGGCACGTGGTGGCCGTGAACAGGTGTGGATGAGTCACGGTGACCGCGTGGTGGAACTTCCCCCCGGTTTCCGTACTGTTGCAGTGAGTGAAGGCGCACCGTTTGCTGTTATCGCAGATGAAGGCCGCCGCCTTTATGGTGTGCAGTTCCACCCGGAAGTGGTGCATACGCCACATGGTGCAGCACTGCTCAAAAACTTTACCCATAATGTTGCAGGCTGCTCCGGCACATGGACGATGGCTGGTTTCCGTGAAATGGAAATTGCCCGGATTCGTGAGCAGGTCGGTGATGGCAAGGTTATCTGCGGTCTTTCCGGTGGTGTGGATTCTTCCGTGGCTGCGGTGTTGATCCATGAAGCTATTGGCGATCAGCTAACTTGTATTTTTGTTGATCACGGCATGCTGCGCGCTGGCGAAGCTGATGATGTGATCAAGACATTCCGCGGCCAGTTTAACATCCAGCTTGTGCATCGCGATGCTTCAGACATCTTCCTGAAGGAATTGGAAGGCGTTACAGACCCGGAAATCAAGCGGAAAACCATTGGCCGCTTGTTTGTGGAAGTGTTTGAAGAAGAAGCCACAAAGCTGGGCGGGGCGCAGTTCCTTGCGCAGGGCACGCTTTATCCAGATGTGATCGAGAGTGTCAGCTTTACGGGTGGTCCTTCCGTTACCATCAAGTCTCACCACAATGTGGGTGGCTTGCCAGAGCGGATGAACATGAAGCTGGTTGAGCCGTTGCGCGAACTCTTCAAGGATGAAGTGCGCGATCTGGGGCGTGAACTGGGGATTCCCGAAATTATTGTCGGGCGTCATCCGTTCCCGGGGCCGGGGCTGGCTATTCGTATTCCGGGCAATATCACGCGGGAAAAACTGGATCTGCTCCGCAAGGTGGATTCCGTGTTTCTGGAAGAAATCCGGGCTGCCGGACTGTATGATGCTATTTGGCAGGCCTTTGCAGTGCTGCTGCCAGTACGCACCGTTGGTGTGATGGGCGATGGCCGCACGTATGATCAGGCGTGTGCCCTGCGTGCCGTCACCAGTACAGATGGCATGACAGCCGATGTTTATCCGTTTGACATGGGCTTCCTCACCCGTGTTGCTGGGCGCATTGTGAACGAAGTGCGCGGGATCAACCGCGTAACGTATGACATTACGTCTAAGCCCCCGGGCACGATTGAGTGGGAATAAGTTTCCCGTCATAAAAAAGGCCGGGTGGCTGTAAAGCCCCCGGCCTTTTTTATTGGTTTGTGACCAAAGATCTTATTTGTTCAGCCAAGGTGCGATTGGCAGATTTTTTGCCCGCAGGAACTCGGGGTTGAACAGTTTGGATTCATAACGTGCGCCGCCATCGCAAAGAATGGTGACAATCCGATGCCCCGGCCCGAGTTTGCGTGCAGTACGGATTGCAGAGGCCACGTTAATGCCAGAAGACCCGCCAACGGAAAGACCTTCTTCACCTAGCAGGCTATAAATAATTTCCAGCGCTTCTGGGTCAGGAATCCGCTCGGCATCATCAATAGGGGCCCCTTCCAGATTGCCTGTTACGCGGGATTGGCCAATGCCTTCTGTAATGGAAGATCCAGAAACAGACAGATCATTGCTTTTCACCCAGCCATACAGCCCAGAACCTTCTGGGTCTGCCAGCACAATACGGGGGGCTGTTACGCCATCGCGCTTGGCAGCATCATGCAGCCCCAAGGCCACGCCAGCTAACGTGCCACCCGTGCCGCAGGCGCAGGTAAAGGCATCTACCTTACCGCCCATCTGCTGCCAGATTTCTGGTGCCGTGGTGGCGCGGTGGCCTTCACGGTTGGCAACGTTATCGAACTGATTAGCCCATACCCATCCGTTTTCTTCGGAGAGGCGGCGTGAAACGTGCACATAATTGCCCGGATCACGGTAGGGTTTGGCAGGCACAAGGCGGAGATCTGCCCCGATCATGCGCAGAAAGCCGATTTTTTCCTGGCTTTGGGTTTCGGGCATGACAATAACGCATTTATATCCACGCGCATTGGCAACCAGCGTGAGCCCAATACCGGTGTTACCGGCGGTGCCTTCAACAATTGTGCCGCCGGGTTTAAGCACGCCACGGCGTTCTGCATCTTCAATAATGGCCAGCGCCGCACGATCCTTGACAGAACCGCCCGGATTCATGAATTCGGCCTTGCCGTAAATATCACACCCTGTGGCTTCAGACGCTTTGCGCAGGCGTACCAGAGGGGTTCCGCCCACCGCGCCCGGCATGTCGGCAGAAAGCGTGGTCCAGCCGGGGTGAGGGGTGGAAACGGCGTTTTCAGTCATTTGGTTACACCTTATGCTGTCACGTTATAATGCGTTGGTCAGACTATCATGCTCCATCTGAAAATTCTGCCCCAAGGGCAAACAGATGAAAGATAGCGGCTTATGCCGTTTTTTACTGACCAGATGTTGGTTCCTGTTCTGCGTCGTAAAGCACTTCGAGAATGGCTGCCCACGGATAGCGTGAGTCGTAGCTCTGGCCATCGGGGGAGGCGAGGCGCCCTTGGGTGTCTGTTGGTACATGGGTCAGGGCAACGGCATCATCAATATTGCCACCGATAATGCTGATTTGTCGGCCAAAAGGCTGTCCATTCTGGCCAACAGCAACAACAAAGCCGCAATGCGCAGGAAACCCATAAGAGGTGGGCAGGCTGGAGAATCGGATTGTGTCTTTGCTGCGGCCACGTGCCACACAGATGAGGTCACCCGGTTTTGGAGTGTAATTTGCCGGATCCTGCGCCCGCAGAATGGGAGACTGCCCAGAAGCTGCAGCGTTGATATAAGTGGAATGGTTGGGAGAATAGGGAAAGCGGCTGTTAGCCCCTGCTACGCGCATAACGTAGGAAATAAAGGCAGCGGACCACGCATAAGATCCATCATGCACAAAGTCGGTCAGCCGTCCATTGGCATCGTGTTTGCCGGTCCATGATGTTTCTGTCATGTCCGGGGCCATACCAATCCACCAGTATTCCCCTACGCGTTCCCACAGACCGGGGGCGCGTTCTGGCTTTACAGAGGCCACTTGCGGTTCTGGGCGCTGTTCCGGGTCATCATCATTTACCGGGCTGCCAAACAGGCGCCATTCACGCATGGCAATGCCCACAACATCCTGCCGGTTAAAAGGTTCAAAATTGCGGGTGGCAAAATCTGGCACATGGCCACCATAGCCGTAGCCACCACTGGCTGTGTTCCACGTATTTGTGCTGGAAGCACTAGGGGTGGGGCGTGCACCTGGCTGTGGTTGCTGTGTGGCGCATGCTGCCAGACACAAAGGGGCCAGCAGGGCAACGGTAAGCTTGCGTGACAATCTCGTCTCCATACCAGAACAACTCTCCGGTAGATCCGGAGCGCGAGACAACCATTGGTCGGAAGTCTGAATGCTATAGCAATAAGCGCCTGTTGTTCTGGGTGGAAGAGGGTTTGTGTTTTTGTGCCGCGCCTGTTTCTTTTCTGTATCTGTGTTATCCGGCGTCAGGAACAGTAACATCAGCCGTGCGGGCATTCACGCAGCGGATAGCATCTGCTGGTTTAAGCGCTACCACCAAGCCTCTGCCGCCGCCGTTAATGTAAAGTGTATCCAGTTTGAGAACGCTTTCGTCTAACACCACCGGTACTTGCGTGCGTGCGCCAAAGGGGCTGATACCCCCTACCTTAAAACCGGTTAGGGCTTCGGCTTTTTCAGCTCCCAGCATACGTGCATTGCGACCACCAAACAGGGCAGCCACCTTTTTTAGGTCCATTTTTTTATGAACAGGAATAGCTACACAAACAATCTGCTTTTTATCGATTTCAACCATCAGGGTTTTGAAAACCTTGTTTTGGTCGATACCAATGCCAGCAGCAGCATGCAGGCCGATTTTTCCAGGGTCAGACACATAGTCATAATCCTGAAGGGTAAAGGCAATGCCGTGAGCAGTCAGAAACTGCGTTGTGGGTGTTTCAATGGTTTCTGACATGGTAACCCTTTCTGGAAAATCCATGAAGCATTGTGACTTTTGCAAGGCCTGCACATGGTTTCGCTTATTCAATAGTTACTCTTAGCGTCAAGTCATGAAGGCTGCATACCGCCATGCAGCATGGCGGTATGCAGGATGACTTTTACTTATGGTCAGGGAAAAGGGTGAGGAGACCATTTTCTGTAGCCGGGCAGCAGCCTTTTTCTGTAATGAGCCCGGTTACAAGTCTGGATGGTGTGACATCAAAAGCAGGGTTGGCTGCTGTGCTATGATCTGGGGTGATCTGTACAGAGCCTATTTTTCCGTCTGGCATACGCCCCTGTACGTGAGTCACTTCAGATGCTGCACGTTCTTCAATAGGAATATCACGGATGCCATCGGCAATACGCCAATCTATGGTTGTAGAAGGTAATGCAACCCAGAATGGTATTTTGTTGTCCTGTGCAGCCAGAGCTTTCAGATAAGTGCCTATTTTGTTTGCAACGTCCCCGTTACGGGTTACACGGTCTGTTCCAACAATAACAATATCAACCTGACCATGCTGCATTATATGGCCACCGGCATTGTCTGTAATAACAGTATGCGGAACGCCGTGGCTTCCAAGTTCCCATGCGGTAAGGGCAGCTCCCTGATTGCGAGGGCGTGTTTCATCTACCCATACATGCACGTTCAGGCCCAGATCATGCGCCATGTAAATGGGGGCCAAGGCGGTGCCCCAATCTACTGTGGCAATCCATCCGGCATTGCAGTGGGTGAGAATGTTCAGGCGCTGCCCTTTTTCTTTTTTTGCGGCAATATCCTGCAAAAGTTTAAGACCATGCCTGCCAATAGCTTCATTTTGGGCCGCGTCTTCATCACAGATGTGCTGGGCTTCAGTATAAGCAGCGGATACTCGGTTTTCTGGCGGAATGGGCCGGAGAGCATTTAGCATTCTTTCAAGAGCCCAGCGCAGATTTATGGCAGTAGGGCGCGTTGCCGCAAGCATAGCTGCGTTTTGTTCAAGGCTGGTATCACTGCTGTCTGTGCGTAATGCCAGTGCCAGACCATAAGCGGCAACAGCACCAATAAGTGGAGCGCCACGTACCTGCATACTGGTAATGGCGTGGGCTACATCCTGAACGGTGGTAAGCCGCAGGATATCTAGTGAAAAGGGAAGGCGTGTTTGATCGAAAATATGAATAGACCATAGGTCTTTTTCATCAACCCATACACTGCGGAAAGAGGTGCCGTTGATTTTCATGAAGTATGTTCCGTGAGAAGGAGAGGTCTGCATTTAAGATATAAGGATGATTGCCTGTTTTGAGCAATATGCCACAAGCACATGAATTTTTGAGAACGTATTTAGAACATTTTTAAGGTAAATAGATCAGAAGAATGAAATATATCTTTAAATGTGAAAGTATTTTTTTGCATTTTCTATAGCATTTGTTATGTAGAATGAAAATCTAAGGCTATACCAGTTCTTATAGGTATGTGCTTCAGTTAAAGAAGTTTTGAAGTTTAAAAATGTTGTTTGTATATCTCCTTATTTTTAAAGGGAGATGAAAAGGAGTTGGAATGAGTGAGACAAGAGCCCGCCGAAAACCTGCTGCGGGTAAGACGGTTTCCAAGCGCAAGGTTGCTACTGCAGCACCTAAAAAGCGTGCACCTCGTGCAAAAGTTGTCGAAGTAGAAGAGCTTTTTGATTTCGAAGCAGAGCCAGAAGCTCCTAAGCCGCGTCGTGCTTATGTGCGTAAGGCTGCTCCCCGCAAAACGGCAGAAGAAAAACCGGTTGCACCCAAAACAACAGCACGTAAGAAAGCTGTAGCTGCTAAAGCTGAAAGTAAGGTTGCTCCCAAGACAACGCGGCGCACTAAAGCCAAAGCGGAAGATGTGGTTGAAAAGCCAGTGCGTGCCACCAAAACAACGCGGGTTGCCAAAGCCTCGGTTGCTACTGCAGCGCGTAAAACTGCAAAGCCAGCCAAGGTGGAAGCAGCAAAGCCTGTACGCGCCACACGCACTGCCAAGGCCCCTGCTGCCAGTAAGGCTGCAAAACCAGCAACTTCAACACGTAGCGCTGCAGCTGCTACAACCCGTAAGCGGGCTGTGCGTGAAGTAGAACCCGCAGCTAAAAAGAAACTTTCAGCTGTAGAAAAGCTGCGTATTGTCCAGGAAGAACGTCGTCGTAAGCGCTACGAACGTTTGGCGGCAGCTGCAGAGGCTGAAAAAGTAGCAGTAAAGGCACCTGCTGCGCGTAAGGCAAAAGCAAAAACCAGCCGTCGCACGCGTGCGTCCTAAATGTCATAACCTTTTATCTGGTTTAGATATTTAGCTGTAAAATAATGCTGTTTTAAAAAGGGTTCATTTCTGTGAAAACGGAATGAACCCTTTTTAAATGGAATATGTTCCTGAGAGGAAATTTTACTTTTTACGGGTAATTTCCTTTTCAGGGGAGAAACGTTCTGAATCTATATTTAAGTATATATAGTTTTCTGGCTACTTTCCCATTCTTGTCTGTTAGATTTCTCTAAGACTACCGTGCTAAAATAGAGGTCTCTTTTTAAGTTATCGCGCACTTAAAGTTACCGCTCAGTAGGTAGCAGTTGCTTGCAAATTCTGCCGTATGATCGGGATCTGGTTCAAGCGCATCTTCTACCATTACACGGCGTAAGCGTAGGATAACGGCATCTGCGGAATTATTGTCCGACACGTAATCTGATAGCTTTGCCAGCCACGCACTTATGCCATTCTGTTCTGTCAGCATGAGTGGATGACGCTTATTAAGAGGAAGCCCTTCTTGTAATAACAAAGATGCCATAGAGGCATTTGCGATATGATACAGAAAACCATCAGCTTCCTTGGCATGAGTGGCTGCCAAGGAAGGTATGCGTGTCAGGCGGATTTCACTTGGTAAAAAGCGTGTGCGCAGCGGTGGAAGAAGAGGAAGAGAGAATAAGTCTGTTTGTATTTCTTTTGTGTTGATTGGTCGTTTCTGTTGAGTGCGCTGTTGTCTAGGACTGCGTGGTAGTTGCTTTTCTTGCGATGCAGGCAGCAATAATTCTGGCAGCATGTCCTGTAAGGAAGAAGGGCGATGGTTACCCATTATGCACCTTGGTGCGGAATCTCTTTTGCGGGATGTATTGCCGACTGTTGAGAAGCACAGTTTGCGCATAGTCCTTCTACTTCTACCGAGGTGCTCTGGATAACAAAATTCTTGTTTTTGCAAATGTGTTTCAGGGTTTCCAAAACGGTTGTATCCGCAATTTCCGTGACAGTTTTGCAGTTACGGCAAATGAGAAACTGCGCAGTATGCAGGCAAGCTTCTGAGTGCTCGTGCGTGTGGGAACAATGGCGCAGATTGGTGCAGGGAATAAAAGCGGAAAGGCGTTCAATGCGGTGGATCAGGCCGTGTTCAAGCAGAAAATCCAGAGCGCGATATACGGTAGGGGGTGCAGGGCGCCGTTCTGCTGTTTTTAGTTCTTCCAGTAAGTCATATGCACCTACCGGATGTGCATGCATAAGGATAAGCCCTAGCACGTCGCGTCTTTGCGCTGTCATACGGGCGCCTTGCTGGGCGCATAGGGCAGTCGCTTTATCAAGCTGATGCTCAATATGCGCGGGAAAGGTATGAGGTGTTGCTGTGGAAGAAGACGTAGGGTGGGGCATGTTCATCATCCGTTCTCTGTATTTCTTAGCGTAACTGATCTGAGAGGTGAAGGCCAAATTTGCGCGTGTGGGGTGGTGACGCGCAGCTGATAAAATGTAATAATATTACATTGCATTCAGGCATGGCAGGATAATGGGTATGGAATTGAGGAAAACAAAAGGCACTTCACGCCGGATGTTGTTTGGTATGGTGGCTGTGCTTGGTTTTGCAACCATGGGCACAGGCTGTGCGGCCGCACGCCCTTTGTCCGTTGTGGCGGCAGAAAACACATGGGGGGATCTGGCTGCGCAAATTGCTGAGCCAGACATGCACGTTACATCCATACTTGTATCACCAGCTGTCGATCCGCATTTATATGCTCCTACACCCGATGATGCGCGTCGTGTTGCAGATGCCACCTTGGTTGTGGCCAATGGCGCGGGATACGATGCATGGATGGATCATTTGGTGCAGGCTTCTGCTTTACCACAGGCGCGGTATGTGCGTGCAGATACATGGTCCGGGTGGCACGAGGGCGGAAATGCCCATTTATGGTATGACCTCAACGCTGTGGCAGATTTTGTGCAAAGATTTGAAAAAGCGTGCGAACAGGCAGATCCAGCACATGCAACAGCATATGCTGCGCGTGGGCAAAAGTTGCAGGCTGATATTGCCAGAGTGCAGGCGCAGGCCGCTGCATTGCGCCCACACGTGCAAGGTATGGCTGTGGCAGCAACAGAACCGCTGTTTACCCCGTTGGCTAATTATCTCGGTTTGGACATGAAGGAAAATGCTTTCCAGATTGCCATCATGAATGATGTTGAACCACCACCCGTTGCGGTTGCCACGTTTGAACAGGATCTTAAGCAAAAAAAGTTGCGGCTACTTGCCTATAATGTGCAGGTAGAAGAACCAGCCAGCAAACAGCTGATTGCTCTGGCACATAACGCAGGTATACCCATTCTGCCGTTGGCGGAAATTATGCCGCAGGATACGCATTGGCAGATATGGATCGGCTCAACTCTTACGCAAGTAGCGCACCTGCTGGGTGTAGCGCAGTAATGCCATCTTCTGCTGTGCAAGTGGCTGGCGTAACTCTGTTGCGCCAGAAAAAAGCAGTTCTGGACAATATCAGTTTTACAGTTCCTGCAGGCAGTTTTGTGGCTGTTCTGGGTGGAAACGGAGCTGGAAAAACAACCCTGTTTAGAACGCTTTTGGGGCTGGAAAAGCCCTCGGCAGGCCAGATATGGATAGAAGGCCAGCCAGTGCAAAAGGGCCGTATGCCCATAGGGTATATGCCACAGGTGCGCGCCATGGTGGCCGCACAACTTAGCGGCTGGAGCACAGTTGCCGCAGCGCAGCAGGGATGGAAATGGGGCCTGCCATTTTACGGCAAACAGGCCAGAGCAGATATTGATGCAGCTTTGGCCGCAGTAGATGCGCAGGCGCTGGCGCAGCGGCCTGTTGGCTCTCTTTCTGGGGGAGAAAGGCAGCGGCTGATGCTGGCGCAGGCGTTGTTGGATAACCCGCATATTTTGCTGCTTGATGAGCCTTTAGCCAGCCTGGATCCTGCCCGGATGCGTGAAACAGCAGAGCGCATTCATACACAGGCGCGCGATAGAAATATGACGGTGCTGATGTCTACCCATGATATCAATCCGCTTATGGGGTTGATGGACCATGTTCTTTACATGGCACATGGCAAGGCGGTGCTGGGGCGCGTGGAAGATGTGATGACAACCCAAACGCTTAGCGCGCTTTACGGGGCACCGGTTGAGGTGATTAAGGCGGGAAATAGATTATTTGTTGTGGCAGAAGGCGGTGGGGCATCACTCCAGTCCTGTATGTGCGTGGGGCATGGTGCTTGATGCTTGAGTATGAATTTATGCGCACTGCCTTTCTGGCAGCGTTTTTGGCGGCTTTGGTGTGTGGGCCTGTGGGCTGGTTTCTTGTTTTGCGTGGCCAAAGCTTCGCAAGCCATGCGCTTTCACATGTGGGATTTGCTGGGGCTGCTGCAGCTCTTCTGTTGGGGCAGCCCGCTTTGCTTGGGCTTGGGCTTGGCGCCGTTGGGGGCGGTGTTGCCATAGGGCTGGCGGGAGACAGGCTTGTAGGCCGGGATGTAACAATCGGGCTGGTGCTTTCTGTTGCCATGGGTTTTGGGGCATTGTGCCTGCATTTTCTAACCCACTCTGCCAGTTCGGCTACCGCACTGCTTTTTGGCGATATTCTGGGTATTGGGCCTTCTATGCTGGGTTGGCTGGGTGCTCTTTCGGTAACCTGTTTGATGGCTTTGGCGTTTGTTGCAAGGCCGCTTCTTTTTGCGTCACTTCAGCCAGAACAAGCAGAGGCACGGGGCGTTAATATGCGCCTGCTTGATATTCTTTTTCTTATGATTGTTGCTGTAGCTACAGCGCAATGCGCCCAGATTACGGGTGTCTTGCTGGTGTTTACGCTTATGATCGCGCCTGCTGCAGCAAGTTTGCGGATGGGCTTTTCGCCCTTGTTGGGAATGAGCGTTGCAACGTTACTTGCGTTGTTGGAGGCTTGGCTGGGTTTGGTGTTAGCTTGGTACACCAATTGCCCTACAGCATTCTGGATTGCTGCATTGGGTGGCAGTGTGTTTATAGCTGCGAGCCTGTTTTGCCGTGTGCGTGGCAGTTAAAAAACTGCGGCTCAGTCTTTTACTGAGGTAAGGACCAATCTAACCAAGACCATAAAGCTACGGCTATTAAAAGCGCAACATGTATGATGATGAGGCCTTTAACCGTCAGAAAAGGGACGTAGTCACTATCCCCTTTTACCGGGTAATCATCATGAAAATTCTGCGACATCATTCAACACCTTGGTTGTATGCCTAAAGCCCTTAGGGCTTTAGGGCCGGCACATGAGGTAGAGCGTGGTACATTCTGTTAAAATACACAAGCCCATGAGCCGTTGCATGGGTGCGTAACGCCTGCACAATACCAAACATCACGCTGTGTGTGCCAACTTCTACAATCTGGCTGATCTTGCAGTCAAACGAGGCTACAGCCTCTTCCAACACAGGTGCACCAGTTGCCAAGGTCGTCCAATGCCCAGTGGCAAACCGTTCCTGCATGGAATTGGGGCTGGCAAAATGGTTGGACAGATGCTGCTGGGTAGATGCCAGCACGTTTACACATAATGCGCTACCTTCATGAAAAGCCTGTCGGGCACGGCTTCCACGGTTCAGGCAGACCAGCAGCGTAGGTGGGGTATCTGTTACGGAACACACGGCTGATGCGGTAAAACCAACGGGGTTTTCCAACGTTCCTGTTGTAACAATGTTCACAGCTGCGCCAAGTCGGGCCATGGCATCGCGGTAGGCGCTGGTCTCCGGAGCCAACATCTGCTCTCCTTAAATCAATCAAAAACGGTCTGTGCGTGTTTGTGCATGAAATAAAGAGGAAAGCAATGATAGAGCAAACTCTTTCCGACGTATCTGGCGTAAGAATGCAGCAGGAAGGGCATTTGGGGCGTATTATTCTAGACCGCCCCAAACGTTTGAATGCTGTGGATATCAGCATGGCCAGCGGCATAAGAGATGCTTTGCAGGCATGGCGGAATGATCCGTCCATCCACACTATTCTGCTGGAAAGCAGCAGTACGCGCGCTTTTTGCGCTGGAGGAGATTTACGCGCCATTCATGATTGTTTGAAGGCACACGGAGCATTGGCTGCATATGAGCTGATGAAGCGTGTCTATGACGTCATGCTGTTGCTGGCAGATTACCAAAAACCCATCGTTTCCTTTCTGGATGGCGTGGCCATGGGAGGGGGTATCGGCTTGGGTGGACATGTGCGGTATCGGGTGGTTACGGAAAGATCCGTGCTGGCTATGCCTGAAACGGCTATAGGTCTGGCCCCAGATGCTGGCGGTAGCTGGTTGCTGGCGCGTGCACCTGGTTTTTCTGGGTTACGGCGAGCTGTAACCGGTGGCCGCATGAATGGCGCAGAGGCCGTAGCCATGGGGTTTGCAGATGTTCTCGTCTCATCGGCCTCTCTTACAGATTTAAGAGAATCTCTGAGTATTGAGAGTGCGGAGCATGTATTTGCACGCCTGCATTCTCGGCCAGAAAGTCTGGACGTGCAAAATCTGGATGCGTGTTACGATGCACCAGATATTTTGCAGGTTATTGAAAAACTGAAAGCGGAAGGGTCAGAAGAGGCGCAGGAAGATCTGGAATCTCTATCTCGTGCCTGTCCGTTTTCTGTGCAGGTCGCATGGTGTGGATGGCATCGGGCACGTGCAGCTTCCTCGTTACATGCCGCTTTTGCACTTGAGGAAAATATGGTGCGCCATATGGTGGCCCGGCCTGATTTTGTAGAGGGTATTCGGGCACGCTTGATTGATAAAGATAACAAGCCTGTGTGGGTACCTTCAACTTTGGCGGACGTGCATGAGCGCGAAGCGCAGAATTGCTTTGATAACTAACTCAAACATATTGCCCCGGAGCATTTTGTGCTGCGGGGCAACATATTTTGGGGATATTTACGCAGATGCGGTTCGGAAAGATATGGAAGCCGGGGCCGGTTTGCCAATCGGCAGTACTGCATAGCCGAATGCTTCTTCCAGTATTTCGGAAGCAGCCAGATAGATGGCGGAAAAACCGCAGAACAGTCCTTCATATCCAGCAAACTGTGTAACAACTGGCATAGCCAGCATATCACCCGTGGCCAGTAAGGCGAATAGAACAGTCAGGCTCAGGAAAATAACCTGATGTGCCCGTGTGGCGCGTAGTGAGGCTATAAACATGATAAAAGTGAACAATCCCCACGCCAGCAGGTAACTACCTACAAGATTAGGGCTGCTGGCATCCACAATGCCAGTATGTGGCAAGCCAATAAGCGCCACGAATGAAAGCCAGAATGCACCGTAAGCCGTAAAAGCTGTCATGCCAAAAGTATTGCCGTTACCATACTCCAGCATCCCTGCCAGAATTTGGGCCACACCTCCAAATGTAAGCCCCATGGCCAAAATGGCAGACCCCATAGGCACCAGATCTGCATTATGTAAATTGAGAAGAACGGTTGTGAGCCCAAACCCCATTAAACCTAATGGAGCTGGGTTGGCTCTTCGGTATGTCACCGGAGGCGATGTTTCGGAGTATGCCATGCCAGATACTTCTTGTTATGAGTGATGACTTAAGCATTAAGCAACTGGCAAGGCAGAAGTTCTTTATAAATAGAAACAGGCTGATAAAATTAAATTCATCATTATGGCTTTTCTTTTACGGCGTGTCGTCAGTTAAGCCCTGAGAGTGGCACGTGAGGGTTGTACTTTGTGTCTGCGTGTGCTGACTGTTTTCCCATTTTTTGGGGAGACAGACAGATGCGGCGCTATAGTTTACGCGATGACCAGTGGGAGCGGATAAAGGATCTTCTTCCTGGTCGAGAAGGCTATGTCGGCGGCACTGCGGTGAACAACCGTCTGTTCGTGGAGGCGGTGCTGTATCGCTATCGCGCGGGTATTCCATGGCGCGACCTTCCTGCCCGTTTCGGTGACTGGAAAAACGTGCACCGGCGTCTGCGCCGCTGGTGTGAAAGCGGCGTCATCGAACGGATATTTCGTTATCTGGCCGCTGATTACGACAACGAATACATGATGATCGACAGCACAATTGTCCGAGCGCATCAGCATAGTGCCGGAGCTCTCAAAAAAGGGGCACGGATCAGGCCATCGGACGATCACGAGGCGGGCTAACTACAAAGATCCATGCCATCTGCGACGCTCTGGGCAATCCAGTGGAACTCGGCATCACACCGGGACAGGATGCCGATATCACCCAGGCAGAACCACTTCTGGAAAACATCGAACCGGATGCTTTCCTTGCTGACAAGGCGTATGACGCGGACAGGTTGATCGATCGGCTGATACAGCGCGGGATTACCCCGGTCATCCCGCCAAAACGCAACAGAACGACACGACGGAAAACCGATTTTTCTCTCTATCGCGAACGGAACCTTGTTGAGAGGTTCTTCAATAAACTCAAGCAGTTTCGCGCTATCGCAACCCGCTACGATAAACTGAAATCGACCTTCCTCGCAGCCGTGCAGTTCGCCTCAATCATCATCCTGCTTAACTGACGACACGCCGTAGGAAACTTTTTATTTCATTCCATAACACCACCACTAAGCCAGCGTAGAAACGGATGCATCTGCGCCAGCTTCATCTATAGAGCGATGGATGGGGCCGTATTTATCATAAAATCCTGGTATGGCGCGGATAATACCGGCAGCCTGCATAAGGCAGGATATGGTTCTATCCCGCATAAGAGAGGCACCTTCATGCTCTGTGGTTGTGGCATGAATAATGGCGGCAGCCTGTTCCAAAGCATCTGCCGTAGCTAATGGTGTATGACGCAACATGGCAAAGGCTTTTAAGGCATTTTCAAGAGCAGAGCGCGCCTGTGTGTTGAGTTTTACGTGTTCTGCATTCCAACGCAGGCGTAAAATGAGCCTTCCTAGGGAAAGTGTTGCAAAGGCTGCATCTGTATATCCCTGCCTGTCTATACCGGAAGGAATAAAGGAAAGACGCATCATCAACCGCGTAATTTTCTGGAGTTGAAGACCCTCCCATGCAATCCATTGCACCGGCTTGCGGCTATGGGAAAGAGCGAGTTGTTGCAGGCTACGGGTAAGGGAAGAAACTAACCGTGCAGCATCCAGCCGATGATCTGGCGGTAAAATAACCCGGAAAACCAGCACCAGAAGCACGCAGGCGGCCACCATGGTCATCCAGTTATTGGTGAGTGCCAGATCATTATAAACAATAGGGTTGTTGATAGAGAGCAGCATGGTGAAAAACACCGCATATCCAAATGCACCAATGCTGTAGCGTGGGTGAAATTGTAGCCATACACCGGGCAGCAGAAACAGGCAGAGCGTCAGCCATAAAAGCGGGTAGCCATCTATGCGGGGTAAAAACAGGGAATGGCATAAAAATCCCATAGGCACGGCTAACATCGTCCCAGTTGCCATCATGGGGCTTGCTTTGCCAGCAGAGGGTGCCGTTGAAAGCAGGCTGGAGGCTGCCACCACATACAGGATCAGCATAGGGCCTGCGCTCCAGTGGAAAACATACCATAACATGCCAGCCAGAAGCGCAATAAACATGCCACGCACACCATTACGCAAGGCAACCGGCCATTCCAGATATTGGCGCGTGTAAGAGGATTCACGATCGCGGCGCAAGCTCGTCAAATCGTACAGGGCCAGATCTATCTGCACCAGAATATCACGCGTATTATCTAGTGTTGCCAGCAAGCCGGGTGCCGGATTATTGCGTGAAAGTTGTT
The DNA here is from genome assembly GCF_040208445.1 of Acetobacter sp. A11-2. Classification (NCBI taxonomy): domain Bacteria; kingdom Pseudomonadati; phylum Pseudomonadota; class Alphaproteobacteria; order Acetobacterales; family Acetobacteraceae; genus Acetobacter; species Acetobacter sp. A11-2. The sequence continues at coordinate 1,893,617 of NZ_CP157843.1, read as the reverse complement.
CCAGATTTTTCAGGCAATCATGCAGGCAGGTAGAAACTGGTGCGGGGTTTTCCAGCCAACCGGGTTGCTCTGTAAGATGCAGAATGTGCTCTAATGTTTCGGCAACATGCTGATGCACGGGGCGTGATTGTGCATCCACCAAAGAGAGGTTTAACCAATAGGGATGATAGCTGACAATCAGCCCGGTTAAACGGTTGAGAGCCAGCCGCAGGTTAGAAATACGGGCCTGCATATCTGGGTCATCTGCAGCAGCAAATTCTATGGCTGGTGTTAAACCGGCCATACCTGCCAGAAGGCGGCTGCGGCTATCATAAAGGGGTTGTGGCAGGCTGCGGAATGCTGTGCCTGTGGTTGCGGTATCTGTGGTTTCAGATGGGTTGTTTTCTTCTACCGCATGTTCTTCCGGTGTGGCGGAAAGGCCTTCCTGTGCATGAAAGTTTTTTGCATGGAGAATGGTATCCCGAAAAGCGTTTCCCAGCTTTTCCATCACCGCGCTGGGTTTGCGCGGGCTTGTCACCATAAAGACGCAGGCTGTTACCACCACGCCTGTTACCACGGCAGATAAGCGCCCCATTGCAGAAAGAAAGATATTGTCTGGGTCTGCAAAAGCGGGTGCAGCAATAATAACAATTGTATAACCGGTTAGCACGGCAGCATAGGCACGAAAGAAGCGCAGAAACGTGGCCACCATGCAGGCTATACCTACAAAAACAGAAAGCGCTGCAAAATACAGAACGGGAGACTGCACAAACACAGCCATAATGCCAACGCTAATAACAGCCCCAATAACTGTGCCGATAACACGCCATACGCTTTTTGAAACCATAGCCCCTACAGTTGGGTTTGCCACAATAAGAACAGTTGTGGCTGCACTGAGGGGGGAATGAAGCTGGAACATAAATGCCAGAAAAACGGCAATGCCAATGCACAAAAACACGCGGGCAGAATAACCTGCGGTAGCTTTAAAAGCATTCCATTGGGCTTCATCAGAAAAAAAGGCCGGTAAGCAGCGGGATAACAGAGTGTTAAGGGAAAAAAGCGTATGACTGTTGTGCTCAGATCTAGCGTTCATGATGCGTTTCCAGCATGCAGGACAGATCATGAATTAAGCTACGTACCTGATCTTCTGTAAGGTTCTGGCTAACGTTCTGCTCAAGTTGCGCTGCAATGGTATGGAACAGCGTACATCTTTCCTGCCCAGCAGAAGTAAGCACAAGTTTTTTGGCACGCCGGTCCCGCGTATCCTGCAGGCGAGTGATCAGCTTTTGTTTTTCCAGCAAATCAAGAATACGCACCAGTGCCGAGCAATCCACATTCATGGCGGCTGCAAGATCACTTTGCGTGGCGCCATCGGGCATCATCATCAAATAAGCCATCGGGCGCATGCTGGCCAATGTCATGCCATGCGGGCGTAAGGCCCGGTCCAGTTGCGTGCGCCAGACGGTGGCTAACCGCATAATGCGGAAGGTAAGCGCCATGTCTGAAAAACGCGTTTCATCCAGAGTGGGCAGAACGCGTGGGGAGGTCATGGAATCCTCATTGGTTAGCGAAAGAATATTTGACATATAAAGTATATTCATACGAATATAACATAGCTGTTTTGCGCGTCAATAATGGAAATAAGGCTGCAAAGCACAGGAACATTAGCGTGAAGCCTCAATCCTGTTTCAGATCAGCAGACTTTTAAAGTTGCAGGGCTAAAACTGCGGGTTGAAAGCAAAGGCCGCTTATGCGCATTGTGCGCGGGCTAATGGTGTCCTTTACGGGATGAAAAGGGAAGAACGGTGCAAGGCCGTCGCTGCCCCCGCAACTGTAAGTTATCCATGGTGTTCCGTATGGGCTTTCTGGCCCAATGTGCCACTGGCCTACGTACAGGCTGGGAAGGTAGGGAACGCTGTTTTATGTTCTGGCCTGTAAGGGAGAGCATATGTGGGTACAAGCCAGGAAACCTGCCATTGGTGCCTTATGCGTAAGCATATAGGCGGGCCTTAATTATTAAGTTCTGGCGTTGCTGCTGGCGGGGTGCCCGGCAGGCATAGATGCACCATAGGGTGCATTTCTTCTGTCATCTCTGGGCAGGGGCGCCGGGTATCTGCACCCCTTTTCAAGCAGCCGTTCTTTTAGAATGGTAGTTATTTCAGGGATACAGCATGGCCGAAGCGTCCGATTCTTCTCAAAAATCACCTCAGAATCGCCCGGTTTTGCATGTGTGTGTCACATGTCGGCGTGGTGGGCCTGCCATGGATCAGCCGCCGGGTGCCCAGTTGTATGCACGTTTGCAGACCTTGGTGCAGGAAGCAGAAGCTGCTGGGCAGGAAGTTCCGGTTCTGTTGCGTCAGGTGCAGTGTCTGGCTGCCTGTGATCGCGGATGCACTGCAGCCATTGCCATGCCAGAGCGTTGGACATGGTTATTAGGGCATCTGGGTGCTGAAAAAGCAGAAGATCTTCTGGCGTATGCCCAACTCTATGCAAAATCCGCGCGGGGCACGGTCATGCCTTCGCGCCGTCCGGCATCTCTTTCCAATATGGTGCTGGGGCGTGTTCCCGCACAACTTTATGATGAACAGGAGCCTTCATGACACTCGCATCTCGCGTGCCTGTAACCATTATCACTGGTTTTTTAGGGGCAGGCAAAACAACCCTTTTGCGCAATCTTCTGCAGCGTGCAGCAGGGCACCGCATTGCCGTGGTGGTGAACGAATTTGGTTCTCTTGGCATTGATGGAGAAATTCTGCGCGGGTGCGGCGTGGAAGGCTGCAAGGAAGATGATATTGTCGAACTGACCAATGGCTGCCTGTGTTGCACGGTAGCAGATGATTTTCTGCCAACAATGGAAGCCCTGCTAGATCGGGCTGATCCGCCAGAACATGTGGTGATTGAAACATCAGGTCTGGCGCTGCCTAAACCATTGCTCAAGGCCTTTGGGTGGCCAACAGTGCGCAACCGTATGACTGTTGATGGAGTGATAACCGTAGTGGATGCACCAGCAGTAGCCGCTGGTCGTTTTGCAGATGACCCGGAAGCTATTGCCCAACAGCGTGCGGCAGATCCATCCCTGGATCATGACAACCCTTTGGCGGAGGTTTTTGAAGATCAGATCAACGCTGCAGATCTTGTGGTGTTGAACAAGACAGATCTGCTTGATGCAGATGCACTCGCACGTGTTGAAGATGAAATCCGCCACACAGCACCGCGTCCTGTGCAGATTGTACGTGCTACGGAGGGCAAGGTAGACCCTGCCATATTGCTTGGTATCGGAGCTGCGGCAGAAGCTGATCTGGCTGCTCGTCCTTCCCATCATGATGCAGAAGATGGCGAACACGAACATGATGACTTCGAAAGTTTTGTGGTGCGTGTGCCTGAGCAACAGAGTGTGGAGCAGTTTTTAACGCTCTTGCAGGATACAGCACGCCGTTATGATGTGCTGCGCATGAAAGGTTTTGCTGCAGTGGCAGGTAAGGCCATGCGTTTGGCAGTGCAGGGTGTGGGAACGCGTTTTCGGCACGAATTTGATCGTCCTCTTGCTGCCAATGATGGACGGGAAGGCCGCATTGTCGTGATTGGGCAAAAGGGGCTGGAGGCTCCGGCCATAGCCAAGGCGCTTGGCGGTACATTGGTAACGGCCTGATTAAGGACGGAGTGAGCTTATGCATCTCTTGGTGCGGGAAAACCGGACGCTTGATGAACAGGAAGTGGCGGAAGATCTTAATCTTCCTTCAGCTGATCTGGTTGTACTTTCTTTTACAGAAAGCGATCTTCTGGCCCTGCGCCATGCAGAAGCTCTCTTACGTGCACAAACTGAAGGAAGCGCGTTGCGCCCTACCTTGCAGGTTACAAGCCTTGCACGGTTACGCCACCCTATGTCGATTGATCTGTATATTGAAACCACATTGCAAAAAGCGCGCTGCGTTGTCGTGCGGTTGCTGGGTGGTTTGGATTACTGGCGCTATGGGGCAGAAGAGTTGGCGGCATGGAGCCGTGAAACGGGTGTGCCGCTAGCTTTGTTACCCGGTGATATTTTGCAAAGCCATAGCTCTGATGCGCAGCAACAAGTAGGACATATAGGAGGAGATAGGCGGCTGGCAGAACTTTCCACCGTTTCTGCTGAACATTACGCGCGCTTAAATGGTTTTTTCCAGCAAGGTGGCCCAGATAACATCTGTGCGGCATTAGGGCTCATGTCTGCTCTTGCGGGTATGCAGGAAGATAAGGGAACACAACCCAAAGCATTGCCAGCATGGGGTGTGTATCGCTCTTATTCTCCTGCTGCCGCTCAGGCGCAACTCCAGATAAAAGCGATCATACTTCTGTATCGCGCGCATTTGCTGGTAGGGGATGTGGTAGGCCCGGAAAGTCTGGCAGAAGAACTGGCACAACGTGGCTGCACTGTAGAGATTGTGTATGTTACATCTTTAAAGGACCCATCCGTTTCCAAAGATGTAAGCCATTACCTACAATCTGCAAAACCTGATGTTGTTCTGGATGCAACGTGCTTTTCTGCACGAAACCAGAATGGTTTTTCACCATTGGATGTGGCTGATGCGCCTATTCTGCAACTTTTGCAGCCGGGATGTACACAGGCTTTGTGGGAAGAAAGCCCACGTGGTTTGGCACGGGCAGATATGGCCATGCAAGTGGTCTTGCCAGAGTTGGATGGCACAATTGCAACTTTTCCAATTTCTTTCAGAAAGGATGCTGAGCCCGGGCAGCCTGCGTTCAGAGATCCTTATAAACCAGGTATAAAGTTGGTGGTAGGCCGTGCAATTGCATGGGCTAGATTGCGGAAAATTCCGCAATCAGACAAGAAAATATCTATTATTCTCTCTGATTATCCAGGCGCGGGGCTAGAAAAATCTGGAGCGCATATAGCGCATGCTGTGGGATTGGATGGTTTTGCATCAACCTCTTCCATTCTCACATTCTTGCATCATGCAGGCTATAATATAGGAGCAGAAGATGCTCCTGATGCAAAAGCTCTTGCTGCTGCTTTGATTGATAGCTACTCAAAGCCTGTTCTTGATACAAAGCTCTATCGTCAGCTTTTGGCAGATTTAGATCCGGCTTTTGTGCAATCTGTTTGTGCAGCATGGGGTGACCCTGAACAGGATGCCAATGTAAAAGATGGTGTTTTTTGCCTGTGTTACATTCAGCTGGGGAATATTTCTCTGGCTGTGCAACCAGACAGAGGGGCAGCCGCTGATCGTAAAGCCCTTTATCATGATCCAGATACACCGCCATGCCATGCATATGTTGCGTTTTACTTGTGGTTGCAGCATGTGAAAAAGCTTGATGCCATGGTGCATTTAGGTACGCATGGCACACTGGAATGGTTGCCCGGTAAGGCTGTGGCGTTATCTCCATCTTGTGGGCCAACCGTATTAACAGGTGATTTACCCGTTATTTACCCATTTATTGTTAATAATCCGGGCGAGGCTGCGACCGCACGCCGGCGTTTGGGTGCGGTTATTATTGGCCATATGACGCCCCCTGTTATGCAGGCTGAACTTTCGGCAGAGGCGCAGGAACTCGAACGCCTGATTGATGAATATGCTGAGGCAGATGGGCTGGATCCTCGTCGCGGTGCTTTGTTGCGTGCTGATATTCTGGATAAAGCCATACGTACGGGTATGTTGGCCGAAAGTGGCGTGCGCCCCGGAGAATTGGATGAAGCAGAAGCACTTGCACGGCTTGATGCTTATTTGTGCGATGTAAAAGATCTGCAAATTCGTGATGGCCTGCATGTTTTTGGCAAACCAGCTACACATTCCAAAAAACTGGTGCAAATTATTGCGCAGGCCTGTGGGCGGCAGGGAGATGCTGCTTTTACGTCTAATGTCGCGCATAAAATCATGCAAAGTGGACAAGCAGAGGCTCAGGCGCTTCTTGCTGCCTTAAGTGGGCGTTTTGTCGCACCTGGCCCAGCAGGAGCCCCAACCCGCGGGCGCGTAGATGTGCTGCCAACAGGGCGTAATCTGTTTACGGTGGACCCACGTGCATTGCCCACACCCTCGGCCATGGTGCTGGCCAAAAAAATGGAAAAACTGTTGCTGACAAGGCATTTACAGGAACAGGGTGAACATCTGACGCATATTGTTATGGATATGTGGGGATCTGCCAGTTTACGTACGGGCGGCGAGGATATGGCGCTTGCCTTGCGCCTTATGGGGGTGGAAGTGCAGCGCACTGCCAGTACAGGGCATGTGTGCGGGTTTGAAATTATTCCCTTGCCATTGCTGGACAGGCCAAGAGTGGACGTAACTTTGCGTGTTTCTGGCTTGTTTCGGGATGCTTTTGCAGATCAGATAGCCCTGTTTGATCAAGCTGTGACTGCTGTTGCCCAACGAAATGAACCGGCTGAATGGAACCATCTGGCAGCTTCTGTCAAAGGGCTGGAAGGAGAGGCCCGAAAGCGTGCCACGGCCCGTATTTTTGGGGCTGCGGCTGGTAATTACGGCACAGGTGTTGAGGAACGCCTGAATACTGGCGCTTGGGGCAATAAGCAGGAACTCGGAACCGCTTGGCTGGAAGGATCATCCTGGACATATGGTGGTGGCAGGGATGGCCAGCAGGATATGCAGGCGCTTTCCAATTTGGTTGGTCAGGCAGAAGCTGTGCTGCATGTGCAGGATAATGCAGAAACCGATATTTTAGAAAGCCCGGATATAGCTGCGCATGAAGGTGGTCTTTCTGCCGCCGCGGCTACATTAGGGGCAATGCCAACTATATTGCATGGAGATACATCTCGGCCGGATATGCCCCGCTTGCGTACAGCAGCGCAGGAAGTGGCGCGTATTGTGCGCGGCCGGTTGGCTAATCCGCAATGGATTTATGGCATGCAGCAGCACGGATACGCAGGGGCCGCAGAAATGGCGCGCGGGCTAGATGCGTTGCACGGATTTGCGGCCACGTTGCCCCAACGTTTTGATAGGCAATTTGATCTAGTTTTTGACCAAACCTTAGGTAATGCCGTGTGTGATGCATTCTTGAAACAGGAAAACCCAGCAGCACGGGAAGCGATGCGCGCACGCTTTGCCGATGCATGGCGGCGAGGCTTGTGGCATCCACGGGGAAATAGTGTGGCTTGTGTTTTGGATGAGGAAAACAAGGCATGAAAGCCCCTCGTATTATCATGGTTGCGGCCCCTCGCTCTGGTGGTGGCAAAACAACGGTTACGCTTGCGTTACTGGCAGCCTTTCAGCGTCGTGGGTTACGGGTTGGGGCCGTTAAAACTGGGCCGGATTATATAGATCCCGCTTTTCATGCCGCTATCACACATCGCCCACCTCTGAACTTGGATAGTTGGTGCATGCCTACAGATTTATTGGCTGGCATTATGGATGCCGCTGCCAAAGATGTAGATGTAGTTGTGGTGGAATCTGCCATGGGGCTATTTGATGGATTGATGGCGCCAGAGGGTGCACGTGGCGCGCCTTCTGATATCGCAGCTCTATTTGGTATTCCTGTTTTGTTGGTGCTGGATGTTTCCGGGCAGGGGCAATCTGTCGGGCCAATTGCACAAGGTTTTGCACGGTGGTCCGATGCTGTGCAGGTGCATGGTGTTGTACTAAACCGCGTTGCATCCGAACGGCACGAGCGTTTGGCGCGCTCTGCTGTGGCTATGGCGGATCTGCCTGTTTGTGGTGCCCTCCTGCGCCAAAAGGGTGAGGTATTGCCAGAACGGCACTTAGGGCTGGTGCAGGCGCGTGAGCACGGCAATCTGGCAGGGTGGTTATCTGACCTTGCAGATAAGGCAGAGCGTGAACTGGATTTGGATGCCATTTTAGAAGCGGCAGCGCCTTTGGCTGAGCGGAAAGTGGATCAGGTATCCATGGCAAAGGCGTGTATTCCTCCTCCGGGGCAACGCATTGCCGTGGCGGATGATGCCGCTTTTTCGTTTCTATATGGGCATCTTTCTTTATTCTGGCGGCAAGCGGGTGCGGAATTGGTGCCGTTTTCTCCCTTGGCCAATCAGGCCCCAGATGCTTCTTGTGATGCTTGCTGGTTGCCCGGAGGATATCCGGAACTTTACGCAGGCCAAGTAGCGCAGGCAGAGCACTTTAAAAAAGGGTTGCAGGATTTTGCGCTTAAGCACCCAGTGCATGGAGAATGCGGGGGCTATATGGTTTTGGGCCATGCATTAGAAGATGCGCAGGGGCAAATACATTCCATGACAGGTTTGTTAGGGCATGTAACATCTTTTGCGCATCGGAAGCTGCATTTGGGCTATCGTGAAGCCACATTACTGGCAGATAACGTATTGGGTTGTGCAGGTACACGCTTGCGTGGGCACGAATTCCATTATGCTACAGTCACAGAAACAGGTGATGATGCACCACTGGCTGATTTGGCAGCAGGTGATGGTACATCCCTTGGTGTGTGTGGTGGTCAGCGTGGTTTGGTTTCCGGGTCATTCTTTCATGTTCTGGCGCGGTGCTCCAATCAGAATATTTTGAACTCTTCCTATTTGTGAAAAGAGCATATGCAAAAACGAACGCGGAAATTTGTGTGATAACAAGGTATGCACAAAGTGCTCTGCCGTCCTGATAAAGCTGGGGCAGGCGGTGAGAAGGAGATATTGAAATGCGATCTTTTCCCGTGTTGCTGGTAAGGCATGCTCCTGTTCAGGTTGCGCAGGGCGTTTGTTATGGCAGGCAGGATGTTGCTCTCAAACCTGGGTGGGAGAATATCGTTTCTGGGCTTTCTGTTCTTGCAAAAGGTGCTGCGTGCCAGGTTCTATACAGTTCTCCTGCGCAAAGATGTTGGCAGATGGCGCAGCGTTTGGCGCAAAGCGCAGGTATGGAATTGCGCGTGGATCATCGGTTGGCGGAATTGAATTTTGGTAGGTGGGAAGGTGTGCGTTGGCAGGATATAGACCGCACATTGCTGGATGAATGGGCACAGAATCCGGCAGGTTTTGCACCGCCAGAAGGTGAAAGTGGGCAAGATCTGCATCAGAGAATTCAAAGCTTTTGGCGCGAAGTGTGTCAGCGTGAAGAAAATGTATGTGTTTTATCGCATGGGGGTCCGCTAAGGCTGCTTAGCGCCTTTGCAGGCGGCTATAAACCGCAGCTTCTTGCACCTTCTATGCCGCAGGGATTTGCGCGCTTGTTCATGGTAGGTGACAAGAGCGACTTTCATTCAACTGAAGCAGATTTTCAGAAACATCATAAAAAGAAAGAACCGTGCCAGGTATGACAAGTTCGCAAAAGCCAGCATCAGCACAGGATGCAGAGCATCACCGTACCAAAATGCAAAAACGCAAAGCTGTGCAAGATAAAGAAGTTGCCAGCAAGACAGTGGAAAAAGGCCTGTTGATTGTAAATACAGGTGCCGGAAAAGGAAAATCTACTGCAGCATTTGGTCTGGCTTTGCGGATGCTCGGATATGGACGGCGTGTTGTTGTGATCCAGTTTATCAAAGGGGCTTGGCATACGGGGGAGCGCAAGGCGCTGGAGCGATTTGAAGATCTGGTAGAATGGCACGCTCTGGGTGAAGGCTTTACATGGGAAACGCAGGATAAAGCGCGAGATATTGCTGCGTGCCAGCGTGCATGGCGTGTTGCACAGCAAGCACTGGTAAACCCGGATGTTGGGCTGGTTATTCTAGATGAGCTAAACATTGCACTCAGATATGATTACCTGCCTATAGAACAGGTGTTGGCAGATATTTCCGCACGCCCCGCAAGCCAGCATGTTGCCGTAACAGGCCGCAATGCCAAGGAAGCCATGCTGGAAGCGGCTGATTTGGTAACAGAAATGACATTGGTGAAACACCATTTTAAAGCATGCGTAAAAGCGCAGGAAGGCATAGAGTTTTGAGTGCTCGCGTTCTGATGGTGCAAGGCACCGGGTCCAGCGTAGGCAAATCAACACTTGTTGCAGGCCTTGCGCGGGCTTTTACGCGGCGCGGTTTGAGAGTGTTACCTTTTAAGCCGCAAAACATGTCTAATAATGCTGCAGTAACATGGGATGGTGGTGAAATTGGGCGTGCTCAGGCTTTGCAGGCGCGTGCCTGTGGCGTGCCTGCAAGCGTGGATATGAATCCTGTTTTGCTCAAACCACAAGGGGAAACAGGCGCGCAGCTTGTTGTGCAAGGGCATATTGAAGAAACAGTGCACGCGCGGGATTATCAGAGCCGAAAAGCATTTTTAATGCCGGCTGTTTTACAAAGCTTTTCCAAACTTGCGGCCAAGGCAGAACTGGTTTTGGTAGAAGGTGCTGGGTCTGCTTCTGAAGTCAATTTACGAGCACATGATATTGCCAATATGGGGTTTGCAGAAGCTGTAAACGCACCGGTTGTACTTGTGGGGGATATAGATAGAGGCGGAGTGATTGCCAGCCTTGTTGGCACACAGGTTGTTGTAAGTCAGGAAGATGCCCAACGTATTAAAGGGTTTATTGTAAACCGTATGCGCGGTGATCCAACATTATTTGCTTCTGGGATGCAGTTTATTGCTGAACGCACAGGATGGCAGCCATTAGGGCTTGTACCGGATTTGCCAGAAGTGAGAAGCCTGCCAGCAGAAGATGCGGCTGATCTGGATGAAAAACTTGCGTATGTAGAAAAGAATTCAAAAACAAAATTAAATCAAAATACTCCGTTGCGTGTTGTCGTGCCTCTTTTGCCGATGATCGCGAACTTTGATGATTTAGACCCACTTTATGCAGAACCCGGTGTGCACCTTATTCCGGTTAAACATGGCCAGACTTTGCCAGAATGTGATCTGATTATATTGCCCGGATCAAAAGCAACCCTATCTGATCTTGCCTGTTTGAAAGAGCAGGGGTGGGACAAGCAGATTGCAGAACACGTAGCTAATGGCGGCTATGTGATGGGGATTTGTGGTGGTTACCAGATGTTGGGTAAGACTGTTGCTGATCCTTATGGAACAGAAGGAGCAGTAGGGCAGACAGAAGGCTTGGGGCTGTTAAAAATTGATACAGTTTTAAGCCGAGATAAAAGTCTGGAACACAAGGAAGGAAAACTGGCAATAGAAGGTCGTAAAGTTGCTGGATATGAAATGCATGTGGGGCAAACAACAGGTTCAGATTGCCAAAACCCATTGATTTATTTGGATAACCAACCCGAAGGTGCCGTTTCTACCAATGGGCGTGTATGGGGTACCTATTTGCACGGTATTTTCAACCATCGCGCCGCACGTATGGCTTTGCTGGCACGTGTATGTGGGGCTGCATTTCAGCCAGATGGCGTATGGAATACAGCTGGCGCAGATTTGCCGATGTGCCATGATCAAAGTGTCGAACAGGCATTGGATGCGTTAGCTGATCATCTGGAACAACATATTGATCTTGATGCCGTGTTGCGGCTGGCCTCTGTGCCAACTGGTATTTGATAAAATGACATGCCTTAGCGTTGAATCCACCGCCTTCTGGCTGGGTTGCGTTGTTCCCACCCGCGGCGTTCCAGTTCAGGCGTGTTGGCATATTGTTCAGGAAAGCCAACACATAGATAGGCAAGAAACTGCCAATTGGGTTCAACACTTAAAGCGGCATGTGCTTCTTGCGGGTTAAGAATGGAAATCCATCCTACCCCAACGCCGCGTGCAGTGGCAGCCAACCAAAAAGTATGAATGGCCATAACAGCAGACCACGTGGTGGTTTGCGGCATAGTGGCCCGGCCGAGCCCACGCCCCTGTTCGGGGTTGGTTTCGCAAAATACAGCAATATGGTGGGGAGCATCATCCAACCCGGCAAGTTTTAGCCGAGCATAGCGTTGCGCATCTTTTCCTTCGCGCCCTTCCAGCTCCTGCGTATTGCTGCGCATAAAGTTCTGGCGAATAGCATCGCGGCGGCGAGAATCATTTACCAGCACAAAGCGCCATGGTTCACTCAACCCGACTGAGGGTGCCAAGCACGCCGTTTCCAGCAGTTCATCCAGGACGGGGGTTGGGAGGGGTGTTGTGCGAAAATGCCTTACATCTCGCCGCCATATAAGCAGTTGCTCTAATTGGTTCTGAAAAGAAGGTGAGAAAAAAGGTGCTGTCATGGCTTTATCATGCAGCCAATAGCGGCCAGCAGCAACCCACCTATCAGAATACCACACGCTCTGCGGTAAAGGGTAAGGCCGTGTTCCAAATCATGCAGGGTAGCAGTTGTGGTGCCTTCTCCAATCCACCCATCATCTACTATGGTGCCTGCATAATTGCGGGGACCACCAAATTTTACACCAAGAGCCGTGGCTAGAGCTGTTTCTGGCCATCCTGCATTGGGGGAGCGATGGCGGCGCGCATCTCGCCAAATGGCGGACCAGATTGTGCGCCAGTGTGTTGGGGGGCTGGAAAGCAGAATACACAATGCGGCCAAGCGGGAAGCTGGCAGGTTAATCAGATCATCCATTTTGGCAGCAGCCATGCCGAATGCTGCATAACGAGGGTTAAGGTGGCCGATCATGCTGTCTGCCGTGTTAACGGCTTTATAAAAGACAGTTCCGGGCAAGCCGAGTAATGCCGTCCACAATAATGGGGCGACAATGCCGTCGGAAAAGTTTTCTGCCAGACTTTCCAAGGCTGCACGCACAACGCCGGTTTCATCCAGCACAGATGTATCGCGCCCCACAATTTGGCTTACCGCATTGCGTCCGCCTTCCACTCCATTGTGTTGAAGTGCCGTGGCCACTGCTTTGACATGCACCCATAAAGACTTCTGAGCCACTAGTGTACATGCGGCTACAGCCTGCACACCAAGCATAAAAGCTGCAGGTAAAAGCATATAACCAATATGGAGGATCAGTACCGTCAGCCCGACAGGAATACCAACAAGCAGCAAAAGCGTGAACAAACCGGATATCCGGCGTGCGGTATCTGACCATTCAGGCCGGTTGAACGTCTGCTCCACCCTGTTTATCAAGAAGCCAATCCACACAACAGGGTGGCTTATTGTAGCAAACAGCGGTGCAGGATATCCGCATAAGGCTTCTAGCCCCGCAGCTATAGCGGCAACGGGTAGGGTTGTAGAAAAAGGATAAAGCAGCATGGCAGATGCAGGCGTGCGGGAAAAGCGGCAAGAAGGCAAGGGGTATCCGCTGCAACAGGCATCTGTAGTTTCTGTGTCGCCCGCAAAAACATCATCAGCACCAAGCTATATTCCTGTACATGGCGGGCAAGTGCAAAAAATTATGCAGATGTTTGCAGATGCACCGCAACCGTTTGTAGACCTTTCTACAGGGATCAGTCCCTTTGCTTACCCAGCAAAATTGCCCGATCTATCTGCTTTGCACACATTGCCAGAAGAGGCAGAAGAAGCGGCGTTACAGCATGCTGCTGCTACAGCATATGGCGTTTCTGACGCTCGCATGGTGGTTGCTGGTGGAGGAAGCCAGAGCCTGATTGCTTTGTTGCCAAGGGTGCTGAAAGCAGAACGGGCCTGCATATTGGGGCCAACGTATTCCGGGCATGTGCAGGCATGGCAGCAGAACGGCATTTCAGTTTCAGAAGTATCTGATTTTGCTGATTTACAATTGGCAGCACAGCAAAAAAATACGGTCTGCGTTGTATGTAACCCCAATAATCCTGATGGGCGTTTGATACAGGCTTCGCATCTGCTTGATTTGGCTCATACCTGCCAGACTGCGGGAAGTTGGTTGGTGGTGGATGAGGCTTTTGCAGATATTACTGGCCAAAGTGTTGCGTTTGCATTGCCGCACCCTGCGTTGCTTGTTTTACGTTCTTTTGGCAAAACATATGGGTTGCCGGGGGTTAGGCTGGGGTTTTTGTTGGCTCAACCTAGCATAGCTTCATATGCGCGGGATCTGTTGGGATCATGGCCTGTGAGCACCATTGGGTTGTCAGTTGGGTGCCAAGCCCTGCAAGATAGAGAATGGTTAAGGCAGGCTTCAATCAAACTGCGCGCTGCAAGTTCTCGTTTGAAAAAATTACTGACCACAGCAGGATTAAACCACAAAGGCCAAGCTGTTTTGTTTGAGCTAGTAGAATGCGAACAGGCCACAGATTTATGGCAGCATCTTTGCCAGAAAGGAATTGTAACCCGGATTTTCCCGTACAATGCCCAGTGGCTGCGCATGGGCTTGCCTGCATCCGAACAGCAATGGCACAGGTTGGAAGCAGCTTTGCAGGATTGGTGTGCACTTTAATAAAAAAGCGCTGATAATACCGTCATAATTACACATTCTGTAATAACAGCGCAGGCTCCTAGAATATCACCTGTATAGCCACCAAGTTGGCGTTTTGCATATTGGGCTATCAGTAAGGCGGTAGCCAAAGCCAGCAAAAAAGGAAGCGCTATAAATGTTAGTACACATGCCGTTGTAAGCGGGACGGGTATTAAAAATACTGTCAGCAAAGTGCTAAGGCAGATTGCGCCCGTTATAGCGATTGTTAGATTGTTGCGTGGCAAGGGGTAAAGCGAGCGTGCCAGACCATCTGGCCGGGCCGGTGGAACTGTTTTTGTAACAACCAAAAACGCGCCACGTGCCAAACATCCAGCAAGCCCACATATCAGGCAAGCCAGCGCGATGGAATGTATGGATGAAAGCACGCCCGCGCGTATCAAGATTGCCAAACACAAAGCCAGCACCCCGTAACTGCCAATGCGGCTATCACGCATGATTTTCAGCTTGCGCTCAGGGGTTATGCCACCAGAACTATCGGCGGTATCGGCCAATCCATCTTCATGTAAGCCGCCTGTTATAAGAACTTGCGCTCCTAACGCTATGCCTGCTGCTGCAAGGGGCGGAATGTGGCTCAGTTGTAATGTTGCGGACAATCCCCCGGTAAATACTCCAATGCCCATGCCAACAAGAGGCCAACACCAGATAGATTGCGCCAAGGGCCAAGAAGCAGAACTATTTTGGTAAGCAGCAGGTAACAGCCAATTCACAGGTATGCGGGTAAGAAGCCCAATCCCACAGGCCAAATGCAACCGTAATCTATCTAATATGGAAAGGGAGCCAGAAGAGGTCATGTTTTCTGGCTTACAGCGGCTTCTGCAAAAGTAGCCATACCTGTGTGGCAGGCGAGTGCTGCACGTAAAATGGAAACAGCGAGAGCAGCGCCTGAGCCTTCACCCAACCTCAGTCCCAATCCCAAAAGGGGCTCTAATTTAAGATAGGAAGCAAGGCGATGCGTTTGTCCTGTTGTGGTAGCGCAGTGCGAAAGACAGGTATGGGCCAGTCCATCAGGATGTAACCGCGCAAGAGGTGCAGCGGCTGCCGTACAAACAAAGCCATCTAGCAGCACGGGTACGTTTTTATGTCTGGCAGCCAATGTGGCACCCAATGTGGCTACCAGTTCGTATCCACCAACACAACGTGCGGTTTCCAATGGATCAGAAGATGCGTGCTGATGCAGGGTAAGTGCTGCGTCAATAACAGTTGCTTTGCGCTTTAATCCTGCATCATCTGCACCGGTTCCGCGCCCGGCCCAGATAGTGCCGCTTTCCTTAAACAAGGCTGCGGCCAAAGCTGCTGCGGTTGTGGTGTTTCCAATGCCCATTTCGCCCAGGCACAGTAGATCGCAGTCAGATGAAACGGCATTGTAGCCAAGCGTGACAGCTTGCAAGAAATTCTGCTCTGTCATGGCAGCTGCATGCGTAAAATCTGCTGTAGGTTGCAGATCATGCACAGGAATAATGTGCAAGGATGCCCCAACCGTTCTGGCTATCTGGTTGATAGCAGCCCCTCCGTTACGGAAATTACTGACCATTTGAGCTGTAACATCAGAAGGCCAAGGAGAGATTCCTTGCCGCGTTACTCCGTGGTTGCCCGCAAAAACCAAGACCTGCACATTTTCCAGTTGTGGTGTGGCACGTTGCTGCCAACCGCCTAGCCAGCTTGTCAGTTCTTCAAGGCGGCCAAGACTACCTTCGGGCTTGGTAAGCTGCTGCTCACGCTGTGCAATGGCGTTTTGGGCAGCCTTATCTGCTTGCGGTAAATTGCTACATAGGTTTCTGAGTTCCTGCATGGAACCAAGGCAGAGCGGCGCGTTAGAAAAAGAAGGAGATGATGGCATATCGTTGATTTTGTGATGTTATAAGGATGTAAGCAAACAAAAATGGTGAGGCGCATATAGCATGAGTGTTCTATCTCTCAATCCAACAGAAACAGGGACGCAGGGCACTGTTCTGATTTTGGGGGGCGCCCGTTCAGGAAAGAGTGGTTTAGCTGAAGCAATGCTAACTGCCTTGCCATCTCCATGGATCTATCTGGCAACAGGTCGAGCGTTTGATGCAGAAATGCAGGAACGGATTGAACACCACAAGGCCAGCCGAACAGAACAGGGATGGCAAACGGTTGAAGAGCCATTTGACATTGCATGGGTGTTAAAAACCTATGCGCATTTGCCTGTATTGGTGGATTGCCTGACCTTGTGGGTGACCAATATGTTGCTGGATGACCAAAATATTGAGGAAGCAACACACCGCCTGCTGGAAGTGTTGCCAGAGCGCTTGGCTCCCACCATTCTTGTAGGCAATGAAGTGGGGTTGGGAATTGTGCCAGAAAATGCCTTGGCCCGCCGCTTTAGGGATGAGGCAGGGCGCCTGCACCAGCGAATAGCGGCGCAGGCAGGGCAGGTTGTGTTTGTGGCAGCCGGGCTGCCATTAGTGCTTAAGGGGAAAGCCTTATAGGCATTAGCTCTCTATCAGCTTTCGGATTCAGAATGATCATGCAGCACGCGGGGGAAGGCAACGGGGCTGCATAGCCCTAGTGCTGTGGCCATTATAACAATGCCAACGGCCATAGGCGGCAAAACAGAAAGCCCAGCGGTATTTAAAATCATGCCGCCAGCGGCAGACCCGAACAGAATACCCACATTGCTGCTGGCGTTTACGGCTGCACCGGCAATATCAGCCGTTGTGGCGCGACTGCGAATAGCACCAGACATAATAACCGGAATAAGAGCAGCGTAACCTGCGCACCACAGGCCCACAGCAGCAACAGCGCTCCACCCACTAAGGAGAGAACCGCAGAGCGAGCCCATACCGCACGCGGTAATCAGGCCAGCTACCAGCAACCCGAGAGCTGGTCTGGAATCCACCATCTGTCCGGCAGCCCATAATCCAAGAATACTCACGCCACCTGTAATCAACAGGGCGATACTCAGCGCGCTTTCTGGTAACCCATGAGACATCAGCAATGGTGAAACATAGGTGTACAAAAGGTTATGCCCCAGAAAGAACAATGTGTTTACGGCAATCACCACCGCAAAAACCCGTGCAACACCTGGTGTACGGAATGAAGGAAGATGCACGGAACTGGAAGATGCTTCGACCTTGGGCAGAAAAAACGCGATGCATACGGTGAGAATAGCGGCCAACCCTGTAACCACCATCATGGAAACCCGCCAGCCTGCCAGTTGTCCAATAGCGGCAGTGCCGGGTACCCCCAGAACAGACCCCAAAGATGTGCCGCCAAATACAAAGGAAATGGCGCGTCCTGTCATACGAGGGGGAACCAGATGCGCTGCATAAGCAGAAACAATGGACATCATAAGCGCATGGGCAGCCCCGCCCACCGCACGGCCTAAGCACAAAATGGCAAAGGTGGGCGCCAAAGCGGCAATGAGATTAGACGCGATATAGCCAATCAGAGCCCACAGCATGAGTGTCTTGCGGTTGATTTTAGCTGTAAGAATGGTGAGCGGCACCGCCGCCAGCGCCACAACCAGCGCATATGCACTGACTGCCAGACCGGCTTTACCTTCTGTGATATGGAAGGAATTCGCCATATCTATCAGCAACCCTACGGGGGCAACTTCGCTGGTAATGGCCGTAAAAGTGGCAGCAAACAAGGCGCACAGCCCGATGATTGTCTGACCGGACAGGGTTTTGAAAAGCATGGGCTTTCTACTGATACAACTGAGGGTTTGAGGGATAATAGCCCTGCCGGATGGAACTGAGCCGGGCAGGAAGCCATTATGCGCTGGGGTGTATAGACCTCTTTTTTCTTGCATGGCAGTACATAAAATGGTGTCAGCAAAAAAAATCCGGACAAAGGCTCCATGGTGGATGTCTGCCCGTTCTGCTTGAGAGATGTAGATGTCAGAAAAAGAAATACGCACGCAGCTGTTGGTGGCCGGGAAATGGCAAGATGCGGCAGATGGTCGTACCATTCCAGTAACCAATCCGGCTACGGGTCAGGTTATTGGGCAGGTAGCCCATGCTTCCAAGGCTGATCTAGAAAAAGTGGTTGCGGGTGCGCAGGTAGGTTACCAGGCATGGCGTAACCTTACGGCGTGGGATCGCTTTGTGATTATGCGCAAGGCGGCAGATCTGCTGCGTGAACGGGCAGAGCAGATTGGCCGTATTATGAGTGAGGAGCAGGGCAAACCTCTTGCTCAGGCAATTATCGAAATTCAGGGCGCTGCCGGTGTTATTGAATATTTCGGTGAAGAAGGCCGCCGCCTGAACGATGAACTGGTGCCACCGCGTGCGCCTTATGTGGAACAGCGCGTGTTGCACCGTCCTGTAGGTGTTGTGGCTGCCTTTACACCGTGGAACTTCCCCATCAACCAGATTGCCCGCAAGCTAGGTGCCGCTTTGGGTGCAGGGTGTGGGGTTATTGTAAAGGCCCCGGAAGATACGCCTGCTTCTCCGGCAGAGCTGATCCGGTGCTTCTGTGATGCCGGCATTCCGGCAGGTGCAGTTTCTCTGGTATATGGTGTGCCAGCAGAAATTTCTGAGTATCTGATAGCACACCCCGTTGTGCGTAAAATTTCCTTCACGGGTTCTACACCTGTAGGCAAGCATCTGGCAGCGCTGGCTGGTGCGCAGATGAAGCCAGTAACCATGGAACTCGGCGGCCACGGTCCGGTTATTGTGTGCCCGGATGCAGATCTGGATGCCGCTGCCGAACGTCTGGCAGCAGCCAAGTTCCGCAATGCCGGGCAGGTGTGCATTGCTCCCACACGTTTCCTTTTACACAAGGAAATTGCAGCGCCATTTATTGAAAAATTCAAAGCCCAGATGAGCGCGCTTAAGATCGGCAATGGTCTGGATGAAGGCGTGACCATGGGGCCATTGGTGAATGAGCGCCGCGTAAAGGCATTGACCGAACTGGTGGCTGATGCCCGCCAGAAAGGTGCGGAGCTGTGGCAGCCTGATATTTCCATGCCAAATGAAGGATGCTTCTTCCCACCCACATTGGTGTTGAAACCAACGCTGGAAATGCGGGTGATGCAGGAAGAACCTTTTGGTCCGATTGCCATTATGGATGAGTATTCTGATCTGGCTGATGCAGTAACGGAAGCCAACCGTTTGCCATATGGCTTGGCAGCTTATGTTTACACACGTTGTGAACGCACGGAACGCTTGCTGGGTGAAAAGCTGGAAGCCGGCATGGTTGCCGTTAATCATCATGGCATTGGCGTGCCGGAAGTGCCGTTTGGTGGCATGAAAGATTCCGGATATGGCACGGAAGGTGGGCCAGAAGCCCTAAAAGCACATACCATTACACGTCTGGTATCTGCTCTTCATGAAAAGCCTTCTTTCTAAGGCTTCAGTCTTCGTTCTGAAGATCATGTAAAAAGGGCGGAGGGGTTTTAAATCCCTCCGCCCTTTTTGTTGTGTGGTGCAACCACCTTGTATGTGGGGTGGCTGTTATTTGTCTTTATGGAACTGCGCAACCTGATCTGCTGTTACGTGTGGGTCTCCACTGCCAAAGGTTGCCATCACATAATTCACGATCTTGGCAATCTCATCATCACTCAAACGTTGCACGTCTGAATGCCCGCTAAAGTCAGGCATAGAGACATCACCTGCTTCGGTTTTACGCTGCACCCCGTGCAGAATGGTCATGATAAGGTTATCTGGCCGTGCGCTGCCTACAGTGGAGTTATGGAACAGTGAAGGTGCGTATTGGTCCTTTGTGCCCATACCAGTCTGGCCGTGGCAGGCTGCGCAGTTGGCATCATACGCGTGTTGTCCGTCCATCTCGGCCAGATCATCAATACGGGTAGGGGCACTTTGGCGAATGTCTAGCGCTTCGGTGACTTTGCCAAAGCTATCTCGTGCCTGATGTTCCATATCATCATCCATAGCTGGCACTTGATGAATATAAGTGGCTATGGCGTGCAGGTCCTGATCTGTCAGATGGCTGGTGCTATGTTCCACAGCTTCTGCCATGGGGCCGGCTGCCTGCGCGTGGCCATTGGCGTGGCCTGTTTTCAGGTAGGCAACAATATCGTCTTCGCTCCAGTTGCCGATCCCGCCGGTTTTGCTGGAGGTAATGTTGGGAGCATACCATCCATCTAGCGAAGTGCCGGCCAGATATCTGTCCTGCTTTTCACTTAGCATGAAGTTACGGGGTGTATGGCAGGTGCCGCAATGTTCCAGCGCATTGGTAAGATACTTACCCCGGCGTAGCGGATCATATGTGCTGGAATCCCCGCTTTCTGGTTCTTCCTTGGTGGTTACAAAGTTCCATGCCGCCATTGCGCTACGCATATTGGCAGGAAACACCAATGTTGTTTCTGCTGGGGCGCTGGCTACTGGTTTTACGCTGTGCATGAACCACACATAAAGTGCATGCACATCTTGGTCTGTCATACCTGCGTAAGAAACATAAGGCATCACAGGGTACAGGTAAGCACCATCTTTGCGCACACCGTGGCGTACGGCCTGTTCAAAGTCCTGCTCTGTGTATTTGCCAATGCCGTGGTCTGGGTCTGGCGTAATGTTGGTGGAAATCACATCACCCATAGGTGTTGCAATTTTTAGGCCACCAGCAAAAGGCTGCGAACCGGGTTTGGTGTGGCAGGCAATACAATCTGACGCAGTGGCAATATAGGCACCACGATCCAGCACCGCCTGATCTGGAGCAGCATCTTCTGCATGCACAGGTGTCTGGCTAAGGGCACAAACACCAATGACCGTGCTTGCTGAAAGAAGGACGCGCAAGGTTTTGGAAAAATCAGGCATGAGCAAGTTCTTTTTTCAGCGTATCGGCAACACGTAGCGCTAAGGCGGCTACAGTCAGGGTGATGTTGCCGGTGCCAACGGTTGAGAAAACCGAGGAACTGGCAATAAACAGGTTGTCATGGTCATGCGTCCGGCAATGGCCATCCACTACGGAATCCTTGGGGTCTGTGCCCATAATGGTGCTGCCTGCGGGATGATCCTGCGGGAAGTAGCCCGGTGTCCACTGTTCATCCGTGCCGTGCATCAGCTTGATAAGGTCACGGAAAACATAGCGCGTATGTTCACAACTGCGCACGGTATATTCGGGCAGCTTGTAATACACTTCCGGGTGCGGGATCCCCAGAATATCCTTATGATCCTTGCTGAGTGTGAGGCGGTTATTGGGGTCTGGCAGGGCTTCGTTATGGCTGAACAGGCGCACTGTGTGCGAAGCCAGATAGCGGATTTGTTCTTCCAGTTCCCGGCCAACGTAACCTTTAGAAATTGCCAGCTGGGTGGCCAGATCCACTTGGTTATCATCCACCATATGCACAAGATAAGCGCCACGATCCGTGCGCCAGTTTCCATCACGGAAATTGTCGATCACGTTCGTTTCCAGCGGTCCACGGCCCGGCCACAAGGCTTGGTCACCACTGATAAAGGTTACCTGCACGCCTGTATGGTCCATCATGTTGCGGCCTACATGGCCGGAACTGTTGGCAACACCATCTGGGCTTTGCTCATCGGCAGAAAGCAGCAGCAGTTTGGCTGTTTCAATGCAGTGCGCGGCAATAACAAAATATTTGCCCGTTACGCGGTGAGACCCTTTGTCGGGGTCAAAGTAATGTACGGCAGTTACGCGCTTGTTCGCGCTGTCTCGCTCAATCTTATACACTACAGCGTTGGGGATAAACTTAGCCCCGGCGGCTTCTGCATGGTAAACGGAATAGCTGCCGTTATACATGGCCCCAATAGGGCAGATAGGCATGCAGTTATTATGCCCTTCACACGTTGGGCGGCTATCATACGGGCGGGTGTTACGGGCCTGTGGTTCATGCACCACGCGCCACGGTGTTTTTTTCCTGAATCAGCTTACGGAACTGCTGCGCAGCGTAGGAAATGGGTAGCGCATCCATAGGATAAGGCTGTTTGCGGGGGGACCCAAGATCTTCCACTGCAGGATCTGGCCCACAAACCCCCATCATGACTTCTGCCTGATAGTAAAAGGGTTCCAGATCATCATATGTCAAAGCCCAATCGCGGCCCTGACCGTAACGTGTTTTCAGTTCAAAGTCTGATGGCAGGTAGCGCCAGGCACAACCTGCCCAGTGCCATGTGGTGCCGCCCATCATGCGCAGGTAAACCTGCTGATAGGCTTCGGCATTCGGGCCGGTGGTGTGCAGGTAATCGTTCGGGGTTTGCTGATCAGGCGGATGCCGTGCCCAAGGTACGGCCGGGAAGGGCCCCTGGTAGGACGGTTTGTTTTCCAGATTGCGGAAGTTTTCCACAAAATGCTGGCGGTCAACGCGCGGGCCAGCTTCCAGCACAATGACGGAAATACCGGCACGAGCCAGTTCATTGGCAATAGAGCTGCCTGCAACGCCTGATCCTACGATCACAACGTCGGCTGAAAGATTTTCTTCGGAGGGCATAAGGCGGGGTATCCCGTAAGATCAGGTCGGTTCGATAACAAGGGCGGAAGCAGAAAGTGCAGGGTGCCCTTTGGGGCGTGCAACTTCTGGTGGCTTGCTTGTCCAGTAGAATGGGCCGCCCGTTGCGTAGGTTTTGGGGTAAACGGCATCCTTGGTGATGTCGAACATCAGGGCAGAGCGGTAAACCACCACCTTGCCATCTGCAATGCCCCGGTACCAGCCGGTTAGAATTTCGTGGATGACATCTTTAAGCTTTGGATCAGATTTTTCCGCAGCATGTGCAAAGGCTGATGCTGTTGTAAATTTTTCCCGCTCCAGCAGGGTATGCAGGGCGTTAAGTTTGTCTTTCCGATCTGCATTGGCTTGCACGATGTTGGCGTACAGGGCCGCGCCAATCTGGGGGTTTAACGTCTCTCTATCTGTCAGGCGCTGGGATACCTGCATAAAGCGGGATAGATCTTCATTGTTTGGGGTGGCAGGAGCAGTATCTGCCGCAAGGGCTGCACCCGTTGCACCTGCAACAGAAAGACCAATACCACCTAAAAGCACATCTCGCCGGGACATACGTAAAAGCTTGTTCAAGCGCATGGCGTTAGGGGATGCACACCATTCCGCTACAGGCTGCCCCTTGTGCGTTTGTCTCATTCTTCGGGTTCTCCCTACAAAGCCGGGCTCCGCCCTGTCGGAATGAAACATTGCGGAGAAATATTGAATGCCAAATTGTGAATGGTTTTATAGAGAAGGCCTGAGCTTGCAACCTGTTATAACGGCATAATACCTATTTCATGCCCTGTTGATGCAGGTATGCTCAGGGGTTAATGCGGCAGTTATTACCTATATGGCCATGAAATGGCTGCCACGTATCTGTTCTGCCAAAAAGTTCCAAACCTAAAAAACCATGCAATTTCAGGGAGCCGTCTTCCGCCACCCATATAATGGCATCGTAAGTATTTTTGCTTTGAGGGTCAAAAATGTGGCCTTTCCAATGGTCATGTCGGTCTTCCATGGGGTGGAAGCCTTTGAGCATCTGAAGGTTACATTCAGTTTTTCTGCGGCTAGAAGCTTCTTCATCCTGCGTTAGGTTCAACCCTACAAGATTCCCGCACATCTTATCACCACAGCTATGGATATCGAACACGCCTTTGCCGTCTTCTGTAATCCATTGTCCTGTTATGGTTGGTGTGGAGGCGTTTTCTGCATGAGCATGAGAAGGTATGGTGCCCCATGCAAGAAGCAGTGCTGTTATAAATGAGCTAAAGGCATGTTTGTACATTTTGCTGCCTTGTCCTGCCGCTACCGGTTCATCCCGCCCGGTGTGATGTGCCTGATGGAGGCAGGTCTCCTGGCTTGGGGATATGGTGTGCGTTAGACCTTTTGCCTTCCCAGCCGTATTACCGGCCAGTGGCTAGCCGTGACCGGCAGCAGGTCAAACTTCCCCTTACAGTTGCGGGAGCAGCTGCCGACTATGAGATTTCGTTCCAAATATGGAGCAAAAACCGTGCACGGCATTCCCTTTTAAGCCGCTTGCGCAGCACCATCCATCTGTTCAAGCATTTATTCTAGCAATAAGAGGACTTGGTGCCAGTATGGGAAAAGCAGAGCAGGTGAGAGGTTTTTGCGCCTCGCTTTGCCTTACAATGCAGCAATAACCTTAAGTCCCGCCAGAATGGCATTGGGAATAACCGAGGTTTCTCCGGGGCGCATCATATATTCAAACTCCGGCGTAATAACCAAACCCGGTGTGACAGGAATGCCGTAATACGCTTCCAGAATCGCGGAATGCGTTTGTGGTCCATTGATATAAGGGCCAAGCGGAACGCCAGCAGCTTCCCGCATGCGTTGCCCGTAGGCCAGACGGGGGCTGAGCTGGTAATAGGAATACATCACGCCCAGACGATCCAATGGCCGGTGGGGAATAATGCCCAGAAGGGAAGCGCCAGCATAAAATTCGTTTGAGAATGTAGAGTTACTTGGCGTGTTATGAATAAACCCTGCCAACACGTAGCCGCCAGCCATTTGGTGTTCGCCATGGCTGCGATACACCATCTGATCTGCCTCTATATAAAATGTATCACGCGGCTTGAGCTTGTGTGGATGCACAGACCCCGCAAAAGCGGCCGGAATGGTGCCAACCATATCCGGGTAAGGCGAGGTATCGTGGCCAAAGCCGATTTTGTAATGACCGGGAAGCTTACGCGTGCCAAAAAACGGTTCCCACGTTAATTCAACCGGAGTTTGAATGCCCGTATAAGGCTCATCGCCCCATGCCCAGCCTGTGTTATCGCGGGCTTTAGGGCCTATGCGATAAATGCCTGTGCGCAGGATAAGATCATGCGTTGGCCGAAAGCGTACTGTGCCTCCCCATGATGTTTTGGGGTAAACACTCCAACCAGCTGGTTCTCGTATAGCCATGGGCGCAGAGCACATGGTCATGAATGTGCACAGTAAAATAGAAGTAGAATATGTGTGCGTAAGTGAAATGCGCCCAACATTGATATTGATGCGGTTATTGAGAAAAGATTTTTCCAGATACAGATCTGCCAGGCGAGCCGCTGCCGGCCCGTGGATGCTCCATACTTCTGTAAGAAGTACGTTTCTTTCTCCAACATGATCCCAACCGACCTGCCTGCCTTCACGGTTCATAACAATACCATGCAGGTACCACCCCTGTAGCGGATTCCAACCTGTTAACTTGCCCAGATCAAACAGCATGCTGGCACGTATTTCGTGCGTGTAATCCATACCTTTTGAAAGGCCGCCAGCAAGATTGGCCATACCTTCACCTTTGTAGGTTAACTCAAAGGTAAAGCCGTGTTCACTTAACCTGTCGCGCCAAGGTTTAAGGCCGGGGGCCAAATTGCCAAAAGCCTGTTCGGCAACAAAATACCCAGCGCTGATATCCTGCCTACGTAACGCTGTATTATTGTGGTTTAGCAGGTAGGACAGGCTTTCTGTATCAAACAAAGCGTCCAGACGTTCTTCTGTTATTGGGCGCTTGTGTTTTTTGGGTATCTCAGCGTTGATAATAGGTTTTGAAGAAAGTTGGGGGCTCTCAAGAGATTTAGCCGGTTCATTCTGCTGGGCGCGTGCAGTGGTGGCGTTAAAAGCAATATTCAATGAGCAAAGAACTGTTCCGACATAGATTGCACGGACAATGGATAAAAAATCTTGCCGAGAGCATGATATTTTTTGTTCTGAATTAGAAATGATATAAGTTGAGGGCATTGCCCGATCCTCATGGCGCAAGAATGGCCATTGCATGCAGTTCGCATGAAGCAACGGCGTATTTCTGAAGCAAGGGGAAAGAAATACAGAGACTAAAGAGAAAGGTGACTGGCAGCTTTCTCTTTAAAAAATAGATTTTGTAATTTCTGCAAACATTTTCTCGTTTCCGCGTTTGTTTTTGTTTTTATTGTTACGGAATATAGTAATTAAATTACACGCAGAAAGATTCAAGAGATTTTTTCTGTTATAACGAATGTTCAAGGAAAAGTTTACAAAGTTATGCTGTTACAACAGGAATGATTCTAAAATATGCATACAGGAAATCCGTAGAAAGCTAGCAGAGAGCTTTCTACGGAAAATAACAATTAAGCTGATGGTGCTTTTGTAATTTGTGGCCGTGTGTGTAAGGCGTCCTGAAGTTGTGCATCGTCCAGCGCATTTTCCCAGCGAGAGACAACAATTGCAGCAACAGCGTTACCAACCAGATTGGTGAGGGAACGACATTCAGACATAAAACGGTCAATCCCCAGAATAAGGGCCATACCACCAACAGGTACACTGGGCACAACAGAAAGAGTGGCAGCCAGAGTGATAAAGCCTGCCCCTGTTACACCGGCAGCACCTTTAGAACTCACCATGGCAACCAGAAGCAGGGCAAGCTGCTCCTGAAAGCTAAGATGCACATCAGTAGCCTGCGCAATAAACAGTGCGGCAAGTGTCATGTAAATATTGGTGCCATCCAGGTTAAAGGAATAGCCCATGGGCACAACCAGCCCTACAATTCCTTGGGAACAGCCAGCCCGTTCCAATTTGGCAATCAGGCCGGGTAGGGCAGATTCGGAAGAACTCGTGCCCAGCACAATGAGCAGTTCTTCTTTTAAAAAGACCAACAGCCGCAGAATGCTAAAGCCAGCCAACCTTGCCACAATACCCAAAACAACGCCGACAAACAGAATGGCAGTGAGGTAAAATGTCAGTACCAAGGCAAGAAGGTGCAGAATGGAATGCAGGCCAAACTTACCAACGGTAAAGGCCATGGCACCAAAAGCGCCAATAGGGGCCAGATACATTACCAGACGCACAACCCCAAAAACCAATTCTGTCAGGCTATAAAACAGGTTGAGGACAGTTTCACCCGCCTTACCCATTTTGGCCAGACTGATGCCAAACAGGATGGCAACGAGCAGAACCTGTAAAATTTCACCAGATGTAAATGCACCGGCGGTGGTGGAGGGAATAATTTGGAGCAAAAAATCTGAAAAGGAGTGATGTTGTGCAGCAGCACTTACAAACTGTGTAACAGAACTTGTATCAAGGCTTTCCGCACGAATATGCAGCCCGGCACCGGGTTGCAGAACATTGGCTACAAGCATGCCAATAGCCAGTGCCAAAGTGGAAAAGCACAAAAAATATAGCATGGCTTTGCCTGCTACGCGGCCTGTTTGCTTAAGGTCCGCCATGCCTGCAATGCCTGTGCACACTGTTAGAAAAATAACAGGTGCAATGACCATTTTGATAAGTTTAACAAACCCATCTCCCAGCGGTTTAAGCGCAGTGGCAACAGAGGGAAACATTGCACCCACGGCAATGCCTGCACCCACAGCTACCAGAACCTGAAGGTAAAGGAAGCGTTGGTGTGAACTGGAAAGGGGAGCAGATGATGGAAGCACGCCTAAAAACTTTCTGTTCTTGTTTTTGTGCCTGTGGTGCATCCTGATGAAATATATAGTGTTATATCAAGAATATACGCGCAGACTCACGTAAGGTAACGCGTGTTTATATCGTTTGGGAAGAGAGGGTATATCTCTTTTTCTTGAGTTTTCTAGGTTCAGGCACTGCGTAAGGTGAATATTCAGGTTGAAGATTCTGGGTTATATCAATGTAATTACATGAATGTAATGATACGGAGTTTGACCATATTTTTATTTTGAATGTTAGAAAATCCGGGTGGGCAGGCTCTATATGTGTGGGTGTTGGATAAGAGTCATGTGGTTCTCCCAACTCACATGAAAGTGGCTGAGTAATCTCAGCACAACTTTCATGTAAGAAGAGGAACTATGATTTTTTAATTTTTCAGGCGGTAAAAAACTGGCTTAAGCCGATGTTGCGTAAGGCGCGCCGATAGGCAATGGAACTGCGGTCTGCCACCACATGCACTTCCAATGAAGGGTCAAGTGGCAGGTTTTCGGGTTTCTGGGCTTCTACCAAGGCGCGGTCTTCTTCAAAGACTTTCAGATTGAAATCATAAACATCCTGCAAAGGCAGATCGGTATCAAAGTTACGGCACATAGGGGCAAACATACGTGTTTTTTTGGCAGAAACAGGAGAAGCCGCATTCATGATGACCAGCCTACCGTTATCGGGAAAGTGAATTTCCAGCGTGGCGGTGAAAGGAACATGCACCCTAAAATGGCGAAGCCATTCAAAATCTGGCCGTCCGCGTTCTGATTGCCCAATAGGATAGTTGCCTACATAGCTACGGTATTCTGCTTCAAACCCATATGGTGTCATTTTGGGCATGTAAGCTGGCACAACAGGGTTGTTCGGGTCTGCAAAAGTTTCTGTATGCACAAATGCAAAATGGGCAACATCTATAAAGCCTTCAACCTGCCGTCCGGCAAAACCGGCAATGTCTATCCAAGGGCAGTTGATTTGTTGAAAGCCCGCTTCATCCCAATGTGGCATGGATGGAATTGAGATATCTCCATCTGCCTGTGGGCGCAGGCACGTCCAGATTAAGCCATACCGTTCTACAGCAGGGTAAGTGTGTAAGTTCAGGCGGGAAGGAATGGCGCTATCCGGGTGGGCAGGAACACGCACACACTGGCCTTGATGACCAAACTGGAAGCCATGATAGGCGCAGGCAACTGTTTGGCCGTTACCCTTGCCCATGCTGAGGGGCACACCACGATGGGGGCACAGATCATCTGCTACAACAATTGCTTCACCTGCCCGATAAACAACCAACGGCGTATCAAGCAGCGTTACACCCAATGGTTTGTCTTCCAATTCACGCACAAGGGCAATGGGGTGCCAGTAAGAGGCAAGAATAAGCCAGTCATCAGCATCAAAACTGAGCTCGCGGGGGAGTTTGGTATCGGTGGTGCGGGCGCAGGCTGGTGGTGTCACAGCTTAATCTCCTAAATGGGAAAGGTTTCCCGTTCCTTTAAGAGACAGTGTTTCATCAAGCGTATATTATCGGATATATCTATTTCATGCAGTATGCATTCTCAAACTGAGAACAGGCAAATGAACCCATTTTCGCGCTTTCTGATCTATTTTTTGGCTGTGGCACGGCATGGCTCCATCCGCAAAGCATCGGAAGACCTGCATATTGCGGCTTCTGCCATTGATAGACATATTTTGTTAGGAGAGCAGGCCCTTCAAACACCGCTATTTGAGCGCCTTTCTTCCGGCATGCGTTTAACTGCGGTGGGAGAGTTATTTTATGCGCATGCCAGCCGGTGGGCGAAGGATTTTGAAAGCCTTAATCGTCAGATTGATGATCTAAAGGGAATGCGCCGTGGGCGCATAGATATTTTGGCCCCAGAGGCTTTGGCGCGCGTATTTTTACCCAGCATTGCTGCGCGCCTTAAAGAACAATACCCCGGAATTGTTCTGAATATTCATATTCATGACAATGCAGAATTGGGAGAGCGCCTTTTTGCAGGGGAGGGAGATTTGGCATTTTTGTTAGATCCAGCAGATTTGCGAGACCTGCAGGTGCGTTCAATGCTTTCTTTCCCGTTAGGGGTAGTAAGCCTACCCAAGCATCCAGTCACTCAGCAATCTTCTGCTCGGTTCTCAATATGCGCTGAATATCCTGTTATTGTGCCAGAAGAACCATTGGCGCTCGCATCTGTTTTTGCAAAATTGGAAGCAGACACAATGGTCAATCCGAATGTGATTTCTGGGGCCAATAATGTACAAATGATAAAGTCTTTGGTGAAGGCAGGCTTGGGTATCACCATTCTCAGTTATCTGGATGTGATGGATGAGGTTCAGAGTGGAGACATGGCTTTTACGCCCTTAGCAGGAGCACATGTTCCTCCGCTACGGTTGGCGCTGGCGCATGATCGTGCGCGGCCTTTATCTGCTGTGGCACGGCGCGTTGCAGATAGCGTAGAGGCAGAATGGGCGCTCTTGCGTCAAAAAATGATATGAAGGGAAAGAATTTTTTGTGATATATAAAGATATCACTAATATAAAATGACTTTTTAATCCCGCTCTTGTTCCATATAAAATTCGATTGGCACGGTGAGTGTAATAGAAGCACCTGCCACACTATCGGGTGGGCTAGGTAAGGGTTCGGCACGTCGTACAAGTGCTAAGGCTTCACCATCTAACAATGAGTAGCCAGAGCTTTTTTCGATATGGGCAGAAAGCACATGTCCTTTTCGGTCCATAGTAAAATGTAGTCTTGGAGCTCCCTCCTGATGAGCCGACATCGCTTCTGCCGGGTAACGTTTATATTTTTCTAGACGAGCCAGCAAAGCTCCTTGCCATGTAGCGGGACTCTGGGAAGCATGAGAGGAAGACGATCCTTCAACAGGTGCAGCCTGCGTTTGAGCCGGTGGTGCTTTGGAGGTGGGAGGAGCCGTTGTTTTTTCAGCCGGTGGTGTTTTGTCAGGAACTGGTTTTTTAAGATTTACTGTAGGCTTCTGCTTTTTCACAATTTTATGTGGTTTTTCAAGTTTGGGAACAGGAATAGGTGGGTGCGGAGCTGGCGCAGGAGGGGCTTCCAACTTAGCGGGATCAACGGGAGACGGATCTGATTCTGAAATTGTTTGCTGAGGACCGGGAGGCGCATCTGTAGGCGGAGAAGGGGTTGCAACAGGTTCTGGTGCCATATCAATAGCAATAGCCGCTGGCGGAGGCTCAGGTATGGCGGGGGCTGTATGCGGCATGTACAGGAAAGATAAAGCGGCGGCGCCGGTTGTCGCCACGACAATTAAAAAAGATATGCCCCAACGGAAGGTATCTTCTTGCCGGGCTTTTCGTATTTGTTGAATCTTCCAATCAGAAAAAGCTGTTGAGGGCACGTTTTCTGCTACATTTTTATATGTTGTTGCGCTCATGGCTCGGCCTTTGCCGCTGGGGCAGATCCCTCTTCTTGTCCTCGCAAATTAACAAGAGCAACCTTGAGATAACCAGCAGAGCGAAGCTTATCCATCACACTCATGAGTGTTCCGTAATCTACCGTTTTGTCAGCACGCAGGAAAATACGTTCATCTTTGTTTCCCTTGGTCGCTGTTTCTAACGCTTGGGGTAGGTTCTCAGCCGATACATTATCTTCACCAAGTGCTACGGCGTGTCGTCAGTTAAGCCCTGAGAGTGGCACGTGAGGGTTGTACTTTGTGTCTGCGTGTGCTGACTGTTTTCCCATTTTTTGGGGAGACAGACAGATGCGGCGCTATAGTTTACGCGATGACCAGTGGGAGCGGATAAAGGATCTTCTTCCTGGTCGAGAAGGCTATGTCGGCGGCACTGCGGTGAACAACCGTCTGTTCGTGGAGGCGGTGCTGTATCGCTATCGCGCGGGTATTCCATGGCGCGACCTTCCTGCCCGTTTCGGTGACTGGAAAAACGTGCACCGGCGTCTGCGCCGCTGGTGTGAAAGCGGCGTCATCGAACGGATATTTCGTTATCTGGCCGCTGATTACGACAACGAATACATGATGATCGACAGCACAATTGTCCGAGCGCATCAGCATAGTGCCGGAGCTCTCAAAAAAGGGGCACGGATCAGGCCATCGGACGATCACGAGGCGGGCTAACTACAAAGATCCATGCCATCTGCGACGCTCTGGGCAATCCAGTGGAACTCGGCATCACACCGGGACAGGATGCCGATATCACCCAGGCAGAACCACTTCTGGAAAACATCGAACCGGATGCTTTCCTTGCTGACAAGGCGTATGACGCGGACAGGTTGATCGATCGGCTGATACAGCGCGGGATTACCCCGGTCATCCCGCCAAAACGCAACAGAACGACACGACGGAAAACCGATTTTTCTCTCTATCGCGAACGGAACCTTGTTGAGAGGTTCTTCAATAAACTCAAGCAGTTTCGCGCTATCGCAACCCGCTACGATAAACTGAAATCGACCTTCCTCGCAGCCGTGCAGTTCGCCTCAATCATCATCCTGCTTAACTGACGACACGCCGTAGTGCATGATCAGCTTTTACTGTTAGAAAAATAGGATTTTCAGGGCGTGGCGCCGGTTTTTCTGTTGATGAAGGCAGATCTACAGGCACGTTGACTGTAGTGAGCGGGGCCGTAACCATAAAGATTACTAAAAGCACCAACATAACATCAATGAACGGCGTTACATTGATCTCACTTGCTTCGTGTGGATTTTCATCTGCATGCTGGATACGGCGCATATGGCTTATTCCCCAGCCATGCGATTGACATTAAAAGGGGTAACCTGAGCACTGGTTGTAAAGATATGCGCTCGGCTCAGATCACGAGAAACCAGACGCATGACAAGGGATGTCAGATCCGCCACTTGCGCTCTGCAGGATGCAGATTGGCGTGCAAGATGATTATAGATAACCACCGCAGGAATAGCAGCTACAAGCCCGAGCGCGGTGGCTAACAAGGCTTCTGCAATGCCAGGAGCCACCACAGCGAGGCTGGTGGCTTTGCTGGCAGCAATACCTGTAAAGGATGTCATAATTCCCCACACAGTGCCGAACAGCCCAATAAAAGGTGATGTTGCACCAATGGTGGCCAATAGGCCTGTGCCGCGCATGAGCCGACGCCCCTCTGCTGCTTCCAGGCGCTCAAGGTGTAAAACAATACGTTCCTTAAGGCCTTCGTTGTCATTAGGAATGTCGTGCGAAACGGCTTTTTCAGTTTCTGCAGCCATAACCAGTGTGTGCGCAATACTGTTTTGGCGTGTGCCTTTTTCACCCAAAGCTAATGTGCCGGCTTCTTCCAGAGTTTTTTCTGCTGTTCTCAGTTTTCTAC
Source organism: Acetobacter sp. A11-2 (assembly GCF_040208445.1). Taxonomy (NCBI): domain Bacteria; kingdom Pseudomonadati; phylum Pseudomonadota; class Alphaproteobacteria; order Acetobacterales; family Acetobacteraceae; genus Acetobacter; species Acetobacter sp. A11-2. The sequence continues at coordinate 1,860,892 of NZ_CP157843.1, read as the reverse complement.
GAACACTCAAAAACTCAACAGATTTGGCGATAAAGATGGTCCATGTCAGAAGCGAGGCAAGCGCAAGAAGTGCCATGACACATTGCACAACAGAACCCGCATTCAGGAACATCTCCCATGGAGAAAAAGAAAAGGGGATCTGAAGAGATGATTCTGATGAGGGCATAAGATACCAAGTACTTTCGCAATACATATAATGAAGTGATACGCAGGAGAACCTGTAAGGAACAACCGATGGCGTAATTGGAAAACAGGTGCCTTATGCTTTCTCACGCGGGGCATATCTCAAGCAGCAGATAACAAAGCGCTTATCGATACGCAAGTGCGAATCACTATCATCTAAGGGTGAATATCTTAATATTTTGCAAACACCCGGTATGGATCATTTGCTCAAAGATCCTTTCTAAATGCAGATGTCTTGCTACGGCGTGTCGTCAGTTAAGCAGGATGATGATTGAGGCGAACTGCACGGCTGCGAGGAAGGTCGATTTCAGTTTATCGTAGCGGGTTGCGATAGCGCGAAACTGCTTGAGTTTATTGAAGAACCTCTCAACAAGGTTCCGTTCGCGATAGAGAGAAAAATCGGTTTTCCGTCGTGTCGTTCTGTTGCGTTTTGGCGGGATGACCGGGGTAATCCCGCGCTGTATCAGCCGATCGATCAACCTGTCCGCGTCATACGCCTTGTCAGCAAGGAAAGCATCCGGTTCGATGTTTTCCAGAAGTGGTTCTGCCTGGGTGATATCGGCATCCTGTCCCGGTGTGATGCCGAGTTCCACTGGATTGCCCAGAGCGTCGCAGATGGCATGGATCTTTGTAGTTAGCCCGCCTCGTGATCGTCCGATGGCCTGATCCGTGCCCCTTTTTTGAGAGCTCCGGCACTATGCTGATGCGCTCGGACAATTGTGCTGTCGATCATCATGTATTCGTTGTCGTAATCAGCGGCCAGATAACGAAATATCCGTTCGATGACGCCGCTTTCACACCAGCGGCGCAGACGCCGGTGCACGTTTTTCCAGTCACCGAAACGGGCAGGAAGGTCGCGCCATGGAATACCCGCGCGATAGCGATACAGCACCGCCTCCACGAACAGACGGTTGTTCACCGCAGTGCCGCCGACATAGCCTTCTCGACCAGGAAGAAGATCCTTTATCCGCTCCCACTGGTCATCGCGTAAACTATAGCGCCGCATCTGTCTGTCTCCCCAAAAAATGGGAAAACAGTCAGCACACGCAGACACAAAGTACAACCCTCACGTGCCACTCTCAGGGCTTAACTGACGACACGCCGTAACATATTGAAAAATTAAAATTTATTTTATGAATTTTGGTTTGTAGGCAATTTTTGGTCATCAACAACCTGTTGCGGCAAAAGCACACCCCATGCAATTTGATAATATATGATATTGATAATCATTTGCTTCGTAAGATGAGAATGATTATCAGGTAGCCGTTTCGTCCCTATTATCTAGCTGTCAGGTTGTGAGACGTCATTGGCGTAATCAAGGATTTCGTCGACCTGTTTCATGATGTCACGACCAGCCGGTTTGATATAGTCTTGATTACGTGACGCGGGATGTTTTTCAAGCCATGAGATGATGCATTGGGCGGGAGCGATGCCGCCCAGAACACGCTGCGGGCGATGATTGTAGGCGAAACAGAAGCCTCTGAGCAGAATTTCCAGATCTTCATGGTTTGAGACACAGACCTGCAGTACTTCTGTAGCGACACGGCCATTGAAGCGTTCCACCATTCCATTGGTCTGAGGGGAGTAAGCCTTGGTCCGGCGTCGGTCGATTCCCATGTCATGACAGGCTTTTTCGAAGGCGTCCGCTGTAAAGCAGGAGCCACGATCGGTCAGGATATGGGTGATCCGGAAAGGAAAGGCCGATTTGACGGCATTGAGGAAATCAACGGAATTATCCGCATTTTCCGCGTCATAAACAGCCAGGTGCACTGAACGGGAACAGCGATCGATGGCGACATACAGAAAACGTTTCCGCCGGTCCCCATCTGCTGTCTGTAATTTTGGCAGATGTTTCACATCGATATGGACATAACCGGGATCGTAATCGCGGAACTTTCCCTGTCCCCGAACTGGTCCGGCCTTTGGAACAGGAGGCAGCCTGTTCAATCCGGCGTCTTTCAGTATCCGCCAGATATTGTCCCGGTTCAGATGCGGCAGGAAATGCCGTAAGACAAAGGTCAGATCATCCAGACCAAAACCGGTAGAACGCCGAAGCTGACAGACAATGGCGCGCTCCTCCTCCGAGGCTTTCCAGGCCAGCCTCCAGGGACGGCTGCTGCGGTCCTGACAGGCGTCCGAACCACGCCTGCGCCACTTGCGGACTGTTTCATCGCTGATCCCGTAGCGTCTGGCGAGCACGGATGTCGGTTCTGACGAACGAGCTATCTCAGCCCGGACAGCCGGTGTCGTGCGTGCCTGTGGGTGGATCTGAAGCATCATTCGGTCTCCCTGCAAACGGAAGAAAACAACGAAGCATAACGCGGTATCGCCCACGCTACATCATCCCAATGACGTCTCACAACCTGACAGTTAGGCAGGACTATGGGGGTGGAAAAGATGCACCGCACCCAGACGTATGAGGGAAAGAAAAAGATGTTTGCCGTTCTTGGGGCCTCTGGCCATGTGGGCACAGCCGTTACGCAATATCTGTTGCGGCAGGGGCAGGCCGTAACCGTTGTGCTGCGTAACCCCCAAAAAGCTGCGGCATGGGCGCAACGCGGGGCCAGTGTGGCGTTGGTGGATGTGCATGATACAGATGCACTGGCGCTGGTGTTTCAAAAAGCAGATCGGGCCTTTTTGCTCAACCCACCGGCCAACCCCGCACTGGATACGGATCACGCAGAACGCACTACCGTGCAGTCCATCTTGCAGGCGTTACGCGGTGCAAAGCTGGAAAAAATTGTTGTGCAATCTACCTACGGGGCGCAACCGGGCGCACATTGTGCAGATCTGGGCGTGTTGTATGATCTGGAGCAGGGCGCCCGCCAAACCGGCATACCGCTGTGCTGCGTGCGTGCCGCGTATTACATGAGCAACTGGCTTTCTGCCGTGCCCGCAGCCCAAACATCCGGCAAGGTGATGAGCCTTCTGCCCGCCACGCTGCCCGTGCCCATGGTGGCCCCGCAGGATGTGGGGCATCTGGCAGGCCAGCTTCTTATGGCCCCGGTGCAGGAAGCTGGGGTGTATTATATAGAAGGCCCCACACCGTACACCGCGCAGGATGTGGCGCAGGTTTTTGCGCATATTCTGCAACACCCCGTGCAGGTGGAGGACATACCGCCCACCGCATGGCTTGCGTATTACAAGGCCAATGGTTTTTCAGACAAAGCAGCCCGATCTTACGCAAATATGACCGCAATATTCATAAACCAGCGGTATGATCGCCCAACAAACCCCGTAAAGGGTGTTACGGATCTGGCATCCTACCTTCGGGCAGAACTGGCAGGTTGCACCCCATAAACAGACCCAAGGATGCGCGTGGCACATGCAGATACAAACGGTTTTCCTGCTTGGCGCGGCCAGTGTGCTGTGCTCTGTGCCGGCACGCGCTGCGGATAAATGCCCGGGCCTGACAACGCCAGAAATTGTGGCCTGCCAGAAGCAGGGGCTGGATAAAGCGCAAAAGGAGCTAGAGCGCTACAGTGCAGCGGCGGAAGGGCGCATACGTAAATCGGCTGATCCAGAGCACGCTTTGGCGGATTTTCATGCAGCGCAGCAGTATTGGAAGCAGTATCAGAAGGCAGAATGCAACGCCGCATATGCAGCATGGTCTGATGGCACAATCCGTTCCAGCATGGCACTGGCCTGCATGCTACGCCTGACCCATAGCCGCACCATGGATATCTGGCAGATGTGGCTGACATATCCTGATAGCACGCCCCCCACATTGCCCAAGCCCGTTTTTATAAACGAGGGCTAATAAGCCTGCATTTTTGCGTATGCAGGTGCTTGCGGGGTGTGCGTTAATCTCGCGTGCCCCAGCGCCACTTCCACCCGCCTTTGGTGCGGGTTTTGCACACCCAAAAAAAGGCCACCGTGGCGGCAAGGTTAAGCACCATTACCACGCCCACGGCCAAAAGCGGCCTGCGCAGGGGCAAAACCGACAGGCCAAAGGTGGAACCCAAAGTAACAGCCAGAAAAAGCCCCAAGGCCACCCAACCCTGCCACGCAATAGGCAGGCCCGCGCCATAGCCAAAACGCTTGGCGGCAAACCATGCAGGCGGAGAGGGGTTATGAGGAGGAAGCATGCTGATTATTTTACAAAAAAACAGCGCAGCACAAAAGCATAATACGCAAAAGTGACAACTTCTGCCACGTAAAGCAGAGCGTATTGGGGCGCTTTTTTTAACACCCCAATGCGTAAACAAGTTTTGGCAGATCAGGCTGTTTTGGCGGCTACATCCCGCGCCGTATCGTCCGCAAGGTAAGGCCCGGCTGCACGAATTTTAACAGACAACATGCAAATGGCCCCTTGTGTATGTTGTGCGGGCAGGGGGAGTGCGGCGTTGCCGTTTGTCCAAGCGCAGTCTGTCCAGTCTGTTGCGTGCCAGCCTTCGGGCTTTTCGGCTTGTAAATGTGCCGTTATGGCCTGATGTTTTGCGGCAGACAGCAGGTTTATTTCCGCAACAGCCACGCCAAGGGTGCGGCGATCATCCACAAACGGGCCAATCACATCCGCCGGGCGGCTGGCGCGGGAGGCCAGATGCAACGCCTGCGTGTTAGCCGGTAGCATGAAATTGTAAGTACCGTTCTTGCAGTTTGCGGGCCAAATGGTGGCACCTGTGTTGGTAATAAGGTGCAGTTCCGGGTTTTGCACGGTGGCAGGCGCGGCCCAGTTGGCCCCCATGCGTGCGGAAATCTGGCGGAACACGGCCTCCACCCGCTCGCGCTCCACACATAGCGGGGCGGCGGCATCTGCCTGCCAGCTTTTGGGTGCGCCACCAAGCTGGATGACATTACCTTTCTGCGTAAAGCTGCGGCGGTTACCTGTGTCCAGATAGCTTTCTGTCAGCATGCCATCGGCCATAATCACGGCGTGATCTGGGGTTTCAATGTGGTAGTAAGTGTAAGAAGTAATGGATTTATCGTAAAAAATGGAAACACCATTTACCAGCATACGGGCCGGGATAAACGCTCCATCAAAAAACAGGCAGTGTTCCGCAGTCAGCAGCATGTCTTTGTAAGGCACACCATCAGCAATGGCATCTTTTACAATACGCACCGGGTAACCGGCCATATCGTCCGGCAGGGCGAGGTTTACGGTGCAGTGCGCCATACCGGCCCAGCTAAGCGTGCTGGTGCGGGTTTTGCCGTCCACATAAGTCAGCACCTCATCCCCGGCGTGCAGATCCTGCACGGCCATGGCACCTTTTGGGGTGGCAATCATGCTGTCTGCCAGAAAGCACACCGTAATTTCGTGATGATGGTTGAAATGGCTGATATTTTTAAGAGGCACGGTGATGGAATGATGGCCGGGACCGTGGCCAGGGCCAGGACCATGGTGCCACGGATCATTATGGTGGGGCCCGTGGTCATGATGATCATGCCCGCCGCCCAGATTATACGTGTTGCCACTAAGTGTGACCGTGCCCAAAAAGTGGCCGTGCGTATCTATAAGCGTGATAACTGTCTGTTTTGTAAAGTTATTATAATTTACAGTGCTTTTTGATATGGACAGATGATCTGAGGCATCAAATGTCAGCACGTTGGAGATGTTTTGCCCAAAATTGCCGGTAATTGTAAGCGCAATCGGCTTTTGGGCAGACAGGTTCTGGATATCCAGATTTCCGCCTGTGCCCGTAAAGTTTACGGTGCTACGGCGTGCGGAATCAGACGCATCAAACACAACCGTCTGGTTGGTATCAATGGACGTGACCATGGGTTTTTCTTTCGGTGAAAAGTTATGTTTAGGATTCGCAAATAACAAAATACAAAAACAGAAATAAAAAAGTAAATAGTGATAAAATATATTATCATTACTTGCAAAGTGATGGAACTTTTTGCGTAATCAGGAATCCCATGTAAATATGGATTTTTCTTACATTTTTGTTTGTAAATACCCTACCGTATCAGCGTTGTATTTGAAAAAATACTTAGGAATTTCCTGTGCCCATATGGAACACCACAGCAAAAAGATGATGTTTTATCAGTAAGTTGTCTGCCTGTTCTGGTCATAAAAAAGGGCCAGCACTCTTCTGGTGCCAGCCCTTGGGGGTGTTCTTTTAAAACACCCCAATATGTAAACCAGTTTTGGCAGATCAGGCTGTTTTGGCAGCCACATCCTGCGCCGTATCATCCGCAAGGTAAGGCCCGGCTGCGCGAATTTTAACAGACAGCATGCAAATAGCCCCTTGCGTATGCTGTGCAGGCAGGGGGAGTGCGGCGTTGCCGTTTGTCCATGCGCAGTCTGTCCAGTCTGTTGCGTGCCAGCCTTCGGGCTTTTCGGCCTGCAAATGTGCCGTAATGGCCTGATGTTTTGCAGCAGACAGCAGGTTTATTTCCGCCACAGCCACACCCATCTGGCGCCGATCATCCACAAACGGGCCAATCACATCTGCCGGGCGGCTGGCGCGGGAGGCCAGATGCACTGCCTGCGTGTTGGCCGGTAGCATGAAATTGTAAGTATCGTTCTTGCAGTTTGCAGGCCAGATGGTGGCCCCCGTGTTGGTAACAAGGCGCAGTTCCGGGTTCTGCACAGTGGCAGGTGCAGCCCAGTTGGCCCCCATGCGTGCAGAAATCTGGCGGAACACGGCTTCCACCCGCTCGCGCTCCACACATAGCGGGGCGGCGGCATCTGCCTGCCAGCTTTTGGCGGCCCCACCCAGCTGGATGACATTGCCTTTCTGGGTAAAGCTGCGGCGGTTGCCGGTATCCAGATAGCTTTCTGTCAGCATCCCGTCCGCCATAATCACGGCATGGTCTGGGGTTTCGATGTGATAGTAAGTGTAAGAGGTGATGGATTTATCGTAAAAAACGGAAACACCATTTACCAGCATACGGGCGGGAATAAACGCTCCATCAAAGAACAGGCAGTGCTCAGCAGTCAGCAGCATATCCTTGTAAGGTACGTCATCAGCAATGGCGTTGGCCAGAATACGCACCGGGTAGCCCGCCATATCGTCCGGCAGGGCGGGGTTTACGGTGCAGTGCGCCATACCGGCCCAGCTGAGTGTGCTGGTGCGGGCTTCGCCGCCCACATAAGTCAGCACCTCATCCCCGGCGTGCAGATCCTGCACGGCCATGGCACCTTTTGGGGTGGCAATCATGCTGTCTGCCAGAAAGCACACCGTCACTTCACCGTTAGCGTTTGTGCTGGAAATGTAGTTGAGTGATTCCGAAACAGTTACGGTGTTGTTGTGGTGGTGGTGGTGGCCATGATGATGGTGCCCGTGGTGGTGTGTGTTGCCAGCCAGATTATAAATATCGCCGCTGGCGGTAATGGTGCCCAGAGATCTCCCCTTGTTGTTGATAAGGGTGATAACCGTTTTACCAGTCTCGCTGGAATAGGTGATCTCACTGCTGGAGGTGGAAATGTTATCGGCATTTGTAAATGTTAAGACATTGGAAATACCTGAACCAAAGCTGCCGGTAATTGAAAGTGCAATTTTATGAGTGGGGGACAGGTTTGTAAGTTCCAGATTACCCCCTGTTCCAGTAAAGTCTATTGTTGTTTTTGTATTTGATGAAGCGTTAAGTACAACTGTCTTATTGCTACCAACAGATATTGTCATATGTTTCAGGCTCTTGGGGTTTGATAATTATTTTTTGACACTTTAGGCGTCGCTATAACACGCGGCTAGCCAGTAATACAAGAAAGTTAATAAATCCTTAAATATATTGCGTATGTGCAATATTCGTCAGGTAATGCAGATATATGTTCCAAGCATGCATGCGATAATTTATACATTTGAAGTATAGATATAAAAAAGGGGCAGCACATTGCTATGCTGCCCCTTGAAAGCAGGCGCTTTTAAAAACGCCTTAATACATAATCTGTTATGTCAGATCAGGCCGTTTTGGCAGCTACATCCTGCGTGGTATCGTCCGCAAGGTAGGGCCCGGCTGCGCGAATTTTAACAGACAACATGCAAATAGCCCCCTGCGTATCCTGCGCAGGCAAGGGGAGTGCAGCGTTGCCGTTTGTCCAAGCGCAGTCTGTCCAGTCTGTTGCGTGCCAGCCTTCGGGCTTTTCGGCCTGCAAATGCGCCGTTATGGCCTGATGTTTTGCGGCAGACAGCAGGGTAACTTCCGCCACAGCCACGCCAAGGGTGCGCCGATCATCCACAAACGGGCCAATCACATCCGCCGGGCGGCTGGCGCGGGAGACAATGCGCACCACCTGCGTGTTGGCAGGTAGAATGAAGTTGTAAGTATCGTTCTTGCAGTTTGCAGGCCAGATGGTGGCGCCGCGTTCTGTAACAAGGTGCAATTCTGGCGCGTGCGTGGTGCGCGGTGCCGTGTATGAGCCCTGTGGTGCGCGAACCGCAATCTGGGTGAAGATGGCTTTTGCGGCATCCCAATCCACACATAGCGGGGCGGCGGCATCTGCCTGCCAGCTTTTGGCAGCCCCACCAAGCTGGATAACATTACCCTTCTGGGTAAAGCTGCGGCGGTTGCCTGTATCCAGATAGCTTTCTGTCAGCATCCCGTCCGCCATAATCACGGCGTGGTCTGGGGTTTCGATGTGGTAGTAAGTGTAAGAGGTGATGGATTTATCGTAAAAAATGCTGCTGCCATTTACCAGCATACGGGCAGGAACAAACATGCCGTTAAAGAACAAGCAGTGTTCGGCAGTCAGCAGCATATCCTTATATGGCACACCATCGGCAATGGCATCTTTTACAATACGTACGGGGTAGCCAGCCATATCGTCCGGCAGGGCGGGGTTTACGGTGCAGTGCGCCATACCGGCCCAGCTGAGTGTGCTAACCGAGGCCTCGCCGTCCACATAAGTCAGCACCTCATCCCCGGCGTGCAGATCCTGCACGGCCACAGCCCCTTTGGGGGTGGCAATCATACTGTCTGCCAGAAAGCAGACTGTGAGCTGGCCATTGCTGTTTGTGTTAGCAACTGCACCCAGAGTGGTATATTTGCTGCCCACATTATAAATATCATTTGGCGCAGTAATGGTGGCAATGGGGTTGCCGATGTTGTCTGTAAGCGAAATTGTGGTGAGGTTTGTGGTCGAGCTATAGGTTATACCGCTGATGCTTGTAGACAGCTTAGAAGCATTGATAAATGTTACGACATTGGTGGAACTGCCACCAAAATCTCCGGTAATTGCAATGTGGGGCCACGGAGTGTTGGACGAGTGGGGGGACAGATTTTCAAGGTCAAGATTACCGCCTTCCCCAGTAAAGTTTACGGTAATTGGGTCTGTGCCTACTGTCTTGGCATCCAGCACAACGGTTTGATTGCTGGCAATGGTAATTGTGGACGTTGCCATAACAGGTGCTTTCTAAATACGAATTAAGTTTGGAAATAGCTAATATGTTGGAGATGAATAAGAAAACTAAAAATACAAAAGTTAAAAATGTTTAAACTAACGAAAAGTGATGGAACCTTTCATCAACTGTTATAACACGGCTGTGTACCGCCATTTCTGGCGTTGTAGTGGGGGTATGTGTAAAACAGGCTGTGTTTCTCACTATGTTTATAAATATATAGTAAGGCTTGTAGTATGACCTGGCACAACTGGGGTGTGTTCTGCGGCATTGTGTTCTTTCTGTGCGCGATTCCCGGCCCTAACATGCTGCATGTGCTGGCCAGTGTGGCGCGGGTGGGCATGGCGCGCGGGGTGGCCACCATGCTGGGCTGCTTAAGTGCGGTTGTGCTGGTGCTTGTGGCTTCTGCCGCCGGGTTGGGGGCAGCACTTGCGGCATCACCGCATCTGTTTGGCGTGCTGCGCATATGCGGCGCTTTGTATCTGATCTGGCTGGGCATACAGGCATGGATGGAAGGCGGGCAAACACCCCCGGCCACTGAAGCCGCACCCAGCGTATCCACCACCGTGCAGGCAGAAAGTGCGGTGCAGGGCAGCGCATGGGGGCGCTGGCGCAAGGGGTTTTGGGTGGGGCTGAGCAACCCCAAGCTGTTGCTGTTTGCGGCGGCGTTTTTTCCGCAGTTTATTGCGCCCCATGCCCCGCAGCTGCCGCAGTTTGTGGTGCTGATAACCACCTTCGCACTGCTGGAAATGCTGTGGTACGGCGTTTACGCCATAGGCGGTTACACACTGGCCCAGCAGTTGCAGCGCCCTGCCATTCGCCGGGTGTTCAACCGCATAACGGGCTGTGTGTTTGTGGGCTTTGGGGCCGTGCTTTTGCGTGGGCGCGCATAGGGCCACGGTAGGGGCAGCTATTCGCTGCGTATATTGTGCCACGTCGCCCAGTTGATTACGATACGCAATAACACAGCACCACAGCCCCCGTTGTGCGGGCAAGATGAGGATACCGCCGCCACATGTCTCAGCCCAAAAAGGGATGGCCCAAAAGCTGGCCTCTGGCCGTGGTGTGCTGCTGCGTTATTCTTACGCTCTCTATTGCCGCATTTAGCATGGGCGTGGCGTTGGTGCTGGAAAACAGCGTGGCGGGGCCGCTATGGCTGTTTATTTCCGCCATTACCTATTACATCGCCGATCAATCCATAGAATGGAAGAACAGGCCCGGCGGCGGAAACTAAAACCCCCGCACGTTGGGCAACATGCGGGGGCAAAGTGGGTGTTAGCCGTTGGCGGCAAGTGGCAGCGTAAAGGCCGCCGGAGTGGCCAGATAAGGGCCAGCCTGTAACACTTCCACCGTTAGCAGCGCGGGGCCGCGCGCCGTGGTGGCGCCCAGTGGCAGAAGGGCGTTGCCATCTGTCCACCGTGTTGTGGGCTGGGGCATATCCTGCCAGCCATGTGCGCCATCTTCTTCTGCCAGATGGGCGGTTACGTCCACGGCTTTGCCAGCAGAAAGCACCGTTACGCGGCCCAGCAGCACGCCCAGCATGCGGCGTTTATCTACAAACGGGCCTTCCACATCACACGGGCGAGAAGCGCGAGAAACAAGGCGCACGCTCTCTACCCCGGCGGGCAGCATGAAGGAGATATTGCGCCCCATGGCCCGCAGCGGCCGAATAACCGTGCCCGCTGGCGTAACAAGGTGCAGCCCGTGGCTGTGGGTGATGTCCGGCTTGGCGGGGGCGGCATTGTGGTCCGCAACTTGGGCCGCACGTGCGGCCAGCACACGCCAGATGGGTTCCACCACATGGCGCGCAGTGCCCAGCGGCACGGCGGCATGTTCTGCCCAGTTTTTGGCCTTGGCCCCAATGGTTACAACATTGCCATCGGATACAAAGTTGCGGCGGTTGCCTGTATCCAGATAGCTTTCCGTTAGCATCCCATTGGCCATGATGATGCTGTGTTCGGCTGTTTCCACATGGTAATAGGCGTATTGGGTTATGGAGCGATCAAAAAAGATGCTGCTGCCATTTACCAGCATACGGGCGGGCACCAGCATGCCATTGGCAAAAATGCCGTGTTCCGCCGTTACTAGCAGATCCTGATACGGCACACCCGGCGCAATGGCATCGGCCAGAATGCGCACGGGGTAACCGGCCATATCATCGGGCAGGGCGGGGTTAACCGTGGCCTGCGCCATGCCAGCCCACACCACCGGGCGCACATGGGTTACGCCGTTTACAAACGTTAACACCTCATCACCCCGGCGGATGTTTTCCACCGCCACCACACCGTTGGGCGTGGCAATCATGCTGCCTGCCAAAAAGCAGATCACACCCTGATTGTTATCAATCTCGGTTGTCTGGGTGTCACTTCCCGTAGGCGCGGTGGTGAAGGAACTGTCATACGTGACAGCCTTCAGGGAACTGGAAATGGTTGTCTGCTGACTTGTTTTATCCGGGTTGGGAAACTCGACCGAAATATTGTTGGATGCAAGCGTGACAGAATTAACCGTGCTGCCATCTATGCCCAGCCTGTCTCCCTGTTTCAGGTTTTGCAGTGTCAGACTCTGTGTGCCCCAGCTATCACTCGGCAGCACCACCGTGTTGTTGCCCGAGCCAAAAACAACGGTGCCTGTTGGCCAACTGCCGGTGGCAAGCGTGCCGGTTGCGCCATCATTCAGCGTGAGCGTGCCGGTGAGCTGGCTTTTATCCGTAAAGCTGGAGCCGGTAACCGTAATGGGGTCAGAAATCTTGGTGGAATTGCTGGCTGTGCTGATAACAGACCCACCTGTAATGTTCACCGCGCCAGCGCCAGAGGCGTTGTTCATTACAATGTTGGACTTATCAAGATTAAGCGTGCCCCCCTGCTGCAAGGTCAGGTTAACGCTTGGGTTGGTCCAATCCTGTGTCACGCCCTCAAACGTGGTTGTGCCGCCGTTATTTATGTATAGGCCATTGTTCAGGGCCAGTGGGCGTTCAACTATGGCTGTGCCGCCGTTTTCCACTGTCAGAGTGTTGATTGAAAGCGCAGAGCTGCTGTTCTCAATCACCAGCTTGCCCAGCACATCCACACTCAAAGAGTTGGGCTGCCCCAAAATGCTTACATCTGCAGGCACAATAACAGTTGCACCAGCCGGAATGGTAAGGGTGCCGTTGGTTTGGGCATCAGGCGCATGGGTGGCGGGTTCGCCATCGTATTGCCAGTTGCTGGCATCCGTCCACACCCCACCACTGGTAGGGCCAACCCATGTGTAACCTGAGCCGGTGCTCCAGTCGGGTGTTGTCATAGATTTGTATAGTCCTGTGCGAATACAGTAAAGCCATTCAACAAGCACATCAGTACTTGATGTTTTTGTTCACTTTAAGGCATTGTTAGGGCGCGTTTAACGCATTTGATGAAACGTATTTACGCAACAGGAAACAGGACCGCAAGGGTCTTGTTAACGAAAAGGTGAGATATTAATGAACTCTTAATGCGATTGTTGCAAAAAAGCCGCAGCGCTTATACGCAATGTGCATACCACACAACGCGGCCCAATATCTGCACGCGGCTGGCGGGCAGTGTGTAGGCAGAAAACCTTTTGTTCTCGCAGCTTATCTGCACCATCGGGCGGGTTTGGGCATCAAACGTGCGTTCTGCCCAGCGGCACACCACGCTTTCGCCATCAAACAGCACAAAAAGCCCCGGTTCCGCCAAGGCCGTGCGCTGTGTATCCATCAGCACCAAATCACCATCACGCAGCAGGGGTTCCATGGCTTGGCCCTCTACGCTCAGGGCGCGCAAATGTTCAGGGCGCGTGTTCAGGCGCTGGGTTATCAGGCTTTCTTCAAAATATTTGGGGCTGCCCAGCATCTGCGCTTCATTATACCGGCCAGAAGTGGTGCTGCGCTGCGCCAGATACGGCACCATAACATAGCCCGGCGGCGCGGCCACTGCGGGCATGGCGGTGCGGGGCTGTGGGGTGCTTCTTGCCCGTTTTATCTGCGCCATATCCAGCGCCAGTTGAGGGGTGTTATCTGGTTTTTCCCGGCTGGAAAAACCATGCACGCGCACTGTGTCACGCGGGTTTTCCTGCGGGGTAAAAGGCGGGGGCAGGTAAGGGGTGCGGCGTTCACGCAGCATCAGCCCCGGCTGGGCATGATCCACACCGGGGAACAGCAGATCCCGCGCGGTGCAGCCCAGCACCGCGGCAATGCATTCCAGTTTTTCTCCACCCGGATTGCGAGACTTCCCCTTGAGAATATCACGCACATAGGTATCGCCCACACCAGCCTTGCGGGCCAGTGCCTTTTGGGAAAGCCCAAGATGGGCCATCCGGCGTTCCAGTTCATCTGCTACGGGTGATCTTGTCATGGGTCTGCACTATTCCACGCCGGGGGGCTTCGTGCAAAAGGGGATATATCCCTCTTTTTTGGGTTGACGCTGCGGGAGTGGTCACCATAGCGTCCGGGTCAGGCCATGTTTTGGTGGTGCAAATGGCCAGCCACCCAAAAACCACGGATACCCCATTATGCCTGTTGCCGGTTCCACTGTATTTGATGTTTCTACAAACACTCTTAAAAATCATAATGTTTTGCAGTTTCCGTGTCTGTTGCGTGCCCCCAAAAGGGGTGGGGTTATGCCCCCCAATGGCCCTGCACTGCAACCGGCTGGGCACAAGGGTGGCACGCCCGCCCTTAAGGGCAAAAAGGGGCAGGGCGCAAACCTGTCCAACCCATTAACGCGGTGTGATGCATCACAACATACCGCCGAATCCACCTTGCCCTTGCCAGAAGGGGTTAACGCTCTGGCCTGCCAGCAGGCGCAGCGGCCCGGCACATCGGCGCAGGTGGTGGCCAACATGGTGGGGCTGCGGCGCAAGGGGTATTCCTTCCGGCGTATCGGGCGGGAAGTGGGCCGGTGTATGGAGGGCGTGCGGCAGGTGCTCATGCGGTATGAAGATGCCCTGAAGGCCCAATCCCCCGCGCACACGCCCCAGCCCAAAGGCTATGCCGAACTGGTGCGGGAGCCTGCGCTCTATATTTATCAATGACTTAGCGTGTAAAACTTTGAAATTTTTGGTTCGAAAAATCAGCAACTTTCAGGATTTTGTAAAACTTTTTAGGCCTATTTTAAGCACCGCATCCCTCGCTAAGCGGGATTGATCCACAGCCCTAGTGTAGCGCTCTATCTCACTTAGCGTCTTGTGGCCGGTAATAGAAGCAATTTGATGCGGAGTGCATCCTGCTTCCGCCATTCTCCGTGCTGCCGCCTTGCGCAATCCATGGGGCGATAGGCGCTCCTTTATCCCGCACATAGCAACCCATTTCACGATGCGATGGTAAAAGCCATCAACCGTAAATGGCTTTCCTTCCTCTGTGACAAGAAACGTTGGTTGAGTTTTTGGGAGCCTCTCAATTTCTGCTGCTAATGCTGGATGGAGAGGGATAAGTAGCTGTGTGCCGGTTTTCATCTGCTGCACTGACAGCAGCCCACCTGCCTGAATATCACTCCATCCCATACGCACTACATCGCTACGCCTTTGGCCTGTGTAAAGAAGGAGATACAATGCGAGCCGTGCTTTGGATCCTGCAGGCCAATAGCTTTCATATTTGGCTATCTCGGCATCATCCCATGACTTTGCCCCAATGCCTTTCTCTTTCATGCGCGGGATGCCGGTAGCCGGGTTCCGTTCAATATCGCCTCGATCAACACCGTGCTGGAAAATAAGACCAAACACCTTCAGCCAGTTGTTGAAGGCCGCAGGTGTTTTTGATTTCCTGCCCGCAAACGCCCTGATGTGCTGCGTTTCAAAGCGATCTACTTGATGATCTGCAAAATCTTCCATCTGCATGCAGCGCGTGATGTTTCGGTACGCTTTTTGCGTTGATGGTTTCAAACCTATGAAGTGAGTTGAATGAAGCCAGTTCTCGCATAGAACAGAGAATGATCCCAAGCCTCGCTGGATGTGCTCTTCTTTAACAGCATCTTGCGCCAAGGCTTTCTGATACGCAGGCCAGAAATCATCACTATGGAGATCGGGCAGAGAAACACGGGGCAGGCGGGGATGTCGGAAATAATACCTGACCCTGCCATCTCTGCCCCTGTGCTTCTGAACGTATTTTATTCGAACGGCAATCACATCAATGCGTCTAATGGATTAACTTCTTTGGGCGCTTCCTGATGGTTGATACCAGATCGGGCATCAATCCAGCGATCAAGAGCCAGCCTGTCCCATATCAAGCGGCGAACGCCGGTCTTAATGGGCGGGATTTCTTTCCCGATGGTAGCCTGGAATGCAGGTCGGGACAGGCCGACATATCGTGCAGCTTCCTCTGCCGACAAAAGCCGTGGCGTGATCTCACCCATTCCCACCCTCCATGGCTGCATCAATGGCGGCGCGTAGGGTGGGTGCTGTATATTTTCCATTGATAGCAGCGGGTTGATAGGGTGCATTTAGCTTGAGCATTTTTCCCAACCACTCCAACCGCCGCGTATCAGCCGCACATTCTGCCCGTGCGCGTTCTTCGGCTTCACTAATAGCGGCGGCAAGCATCATCCGGAGATTATCGGGCGTGTAATCTTCGTGGCACAAATAGGCAGAATTAACCTGCACCATTTCTTCAATTTGTTCCTCTCTCGCCCTCATGCCGCGGCCCCTAGATTGCGGATTGCTTTGGCGATATCGTTTGCTGTGCTGGTCTGAACAACGTCCCAATCACTGACTGCGTGTGGGTTTGCATTTGACCTGTGTTTCTCTGCTTCTTTTGCTGCACGCTCCCGTTCCGCCGCCAGCATTTCGTTTATCTGCGTGGGGGTGAGGACGGGGCCTTTGTAAATCCAACCACTGGTGTCTTCCTCTCCGAGAAAATCATCTGCATTCTGATAATTATATTCAGTCCACCCGCCGCCATTCTGATGCCAGTAATAAATAATATCAGTGCTTTCTAGGTCGGGCACTTCGATTGCATGTGCCCCATCACGCTCTGCAAACATAGGCACGCCGGGGCGCTTTGGGTCGGGCCAGTTTTGGGTTGTCATAGTCATGCGTGCCCCTCTTTCAAAACTGATATGCCCAATACTTCTGTTGCATATGCTGGTTCTAATGGGGCTCGTAATTCCGTGGCATCCGCGTTTACCTTGGGCGCATGTGGGCTCGCGCCGCATTCAAGGCCGATAAATCGAAATGGCAGGCCGCACTCAGCGCATTTTATGTTTATGTCTGCTGTGTAACCAGTAATAGGGCCATTATTTACAGTGGACAATCGTCCTATCGATACATTCGCAGAGAAATTCTCATGCTTGCATTTTGTATCCATCACGCCTTCTCTCCTGCGCGGGTGTTCCGTGCGGAAAAAGCTGGCATCCCAGATTCCGTGACAAAATGGCTTGGCAATTCATCATACTGGCAAAGGGGTGTGTCTTTTTCTGATGTACGCCCACAAGCGTGGCAACCAAAATTACCTCTGCATAATGGCCTTTGAAAAAAACCATCTTTGCAAACATGCCCATCAGGCTGGTAAGACCGACACGGCTTCAATTCCTCGCTCATGCTTCCTGGCCTTTCAGGGCTGCCTCAAGCAAATAAGCAGCCTTCATTGGGTTTCCATTGGCAATGCTTATGCGCGCGCCGGTCACTATCTCGTTCAACTGCGAAATAACCGCATCCGCATCGGCCTTCATAACCACGGCCCCAGATACGCCAGCGTTTGGCTCTGCTCGTAACTGCGTTGTATTGATGCCGCTGGTTGGGTCGCGTAGGGCGTCTGCCACCAGTGGGTTGATGTAGCCAACTATGGGAAGGGGATGGGTCATAGTGCATACCCCACACCTGTAAGAGCCTGATAAGGGCACTCAAAAAACAGTTTGCCATCTACCCAAACGCAAGCGCGAGTGCGCATACAATATTCACCGTTAACGTCATGCTGCAAGGTAATGCGCTCAACTATAGGCCATTCGCTTTTTGGCTTGCATGCAACGTAGCTAGGTTCCCCAACCTTAAAAAATGGACTGTCTCCGTCCGCATCAGGTGTGCCAGTTATATAGAGGCACTCTTTTACTTCATAATCGGCCATTGCAGATTTATCGGTCATTCGCCTTCTCCCGGCAGCACTTCGCGGACGTGTATTACTTCTTTTCTATACTCTGGTGTAAACGCCTGATGCGCTTGTTCTGGGCTTGTGCATGTTATGCGCCCACCAGAATTGCTAAGCGCCATCCAGAATTCACGCGGCTGCGGGACTTCCTCGGCGTTCTTTATATCCAACAGGCAAGCAATAAACCCTTCATTACTTTCGGGCCTGCTAATGAAAGCAAGCTGCCCCAAAACAGCATGAACCACGCACACCTCACCATTGAAGGCATAAGGCCCCTCATGTTCTGGCGTGTAGGGGCCGAGGATTTTTAGTTTCCGGGTCATGCTCCAGTTCCTTCCACATCACGCAGATGGAAGAACAGACGAGCGCATGCCCGAACATCCACCATGGCATCATGTGCGCCTTTGAGTGTTTCATTGAAGAAGTGCTTGATGCATTCTTCCAGTTTTGGTGCTTTGGGCTTGTCGATGCCAGCAGCGATCATGCGTTCTGTCGGCGGCAGGTTCACCAGCGGGGAGGCTGCATCCATCGTGCAGAACTTCTCGCCCAGCAGACGCCAGCCACGCGGCACACGCGCAAACATAATATCGATGATCTGCACATCGAATTTGATATTGTGCGCGACTAGAAGATCGGCCTTTTTGGTCAGATCATAGAAGGCCGCGGCTGCGATCGCTTCACGCACACCGCAACGCTGAGCCATTTCCGTTGTAATACCATGAACCTTTGCTGCCGCTTCCGGTATCGTCCACCCATCAGGATGAACGATCAGGTTCAGGCTTGCGCGTTTTGTGCCATCGTCTTCCGTCAATAGGGCCGCAAGCTGCACGCAATGCGGCTGCCGGTCGGAATTGAGGGGAGTGTACCGGTCGGGGAGGCCTGTAGTCTCCGTATCGAAAAAGAGGATCATGCCGGCACTCCATCAACAGGGGATTCGGCAGCTTTCTTGTCCAGTTCCTCGCGGCGATCAGCGATCATGTCCTGCACAGCTTCCTGCACTTCTTCACTGATCGGACGGCCTGCCTCCTGAGCCCGAGCGATAGTGGTCTGCCATAGGCTCCACTGGCTATCTACGCACGCAACATCAGGGCACTTTTCCAAGCGCGTGCGGAATAAGGCGATGTGGTCAACTGGTGGCGCAACACGCTGCTGTGCTGGCTTAGGCGTTACATCCACTGGCTCGGCCGGAATATCCTGTGCTTCTTCGCCAGAAATTAGGCCGCGCAGAACATCTGGGAAAGCATCGCGTAGAGCAAAGCCGCGGGCACGCATTTGAAGCATACGGCGCGTGTATTGCTGCCATGGCCCTTGCTTGCCAAAGAGGTTCGCTCGTTTGGCGTCTGCAATACTGAAATCGCCTATTACTTCATCACCATCTATCCGCTTGGCAACGCATACAGCGCGAAGGTTATCGCCTTCTCCTTCAAAGTATTCTTTAACCGAAGCGCATTTGCCGGATCCACGCACAAGCGCCAGCATGGCATCACCCCAAACACTAGGACGCCCATTGATCACGGCAATGTTCTGGATAGCCTGCATGGGGGCCAGGCCAAGTTCAGAACCCATCTGCACAGCGATCATGATGTTTTCTGGCTTACCCTTGTAGTCCTTGGGCATCAGATCTGAGTTTGCTGCCATTTTTGAAAACGTGAACAGCTCATTGAATGTGCTGATCTGCAAAACGGGTGCATGTGATGTCAGTGCATTACTCATTTCAACCATCCTTCCGGGCGCTAACAACCAAAACGGGAGCGCCGCCATTGCTCATTGTGACGCCGGGCAAATCTTGCTTCCGGGCCAGTTTCTTCATTTCTGTGGTTTGGAACTTATCCGGCTGGGGCTTCCAAAGTTCGGGATGGGCGGTTTGAAGCGCCTTTTCATCCGTGACCATTGGCTCCGGCAACCGTTCGCGCAGGCTGGCTTTCCAGTTGTCAGACTGAAAACCTGTTACGCCGTCCTGCTGCATCGTCTTTGCGAGTTCTGAGCGCAGAAGCTCTGCTGCCATCTTTGCCTTACGCACCAGATCCTCAGCCGCACCAATAGCTTCAAGGGCGCAGGCGTCTGTATTGGCTCCTTTCGCTCTGGATGCGATGATCTGGCTGTTCCACGCCTGCATAGCTTCACGCATGTAATCAGCGTGCGCTCTGTTGAGGGTTGCGAGGACGGCATCCATCACGCAGCCTCCAGAGCACGAAACGGATGCGCACGCCTCACCGCTTCCATGGCGTCCCGGTTTTGCAATTCCAGCCGCACGTATTCGCGTGTCAGATTGGAAAGTGCCTTCATTGCCATGTCGCGTTTATCATCTGGGACATGCTGCAGGATGAGAGAGTGCACGACCGATTCGTGTTCATTCCACGCGCTCATGCCGCGCACTCCGCAACTTTGCGCATGTCGTCATTATGTGACAGGGCGGCAGACTTAATGCTTTCCTTCCGCTTTTCGCGCAGTTCACGCACAGCGCAGACCATATTGTCGATAGCCTCTTCTGAGTATTCGATCATCGTGTCTGCAAAATCACGGTCTGAAAATTCATCCCGCTGCATGCGCGTGATGATCTGGTAGTGATGGTCTATTGCCGCTTCATATCCGCGGATTTCACGCGATACATGCTCCGGAACATTGTCCGTATTAAACATGCCATCACGCACGGCGTTTGCGTACGCCTTGTTTGTGTAAGCCATTTTCTACTCCTAGCGTGGAGAAACATTCGGCCAATGCGGCCATGCAACCCGCTGCGGACAGCGGGAAACATTGCGGCATCAGTAGGGGTAGGGAGCGCCGAACAGATTGCAGCCGATCATGACAACTAGCTCGATCAGATATTCAGCTATTTTGCGGCCCGGCTCCGTGAGAACGATGAGTGCGAACAGGCCGTAGAAAAACACAGCCAGACAGAACAACTGCCCCAGCGCCGTAAACTGCAACCAGTCGCATACATCCCGCGCACCGCTTCCGATGCGTTCGGGCCATTCTTTGTTTTGGAGAGTGTTCATTTGCTTTACCCTCAGTGCTGGCCAGATATTTTGACGAGGCGCGTAATGCCCTTTGGTGTGAAAAACACCTGCGGGCTAAAGCGCTCATCGCCGTCACGGTCGCGGTATGGGTGAAACTTTACGTAGCAATATCCAGCCTTCACCTTGTCGGAGTAGGCGTTCCATTTTCCGTTCTGTTTGAAGATGAAGCCGTTTTGCATGTGCTGCGCGTGTGAACTGGCTCAAGGGCATCTGTGCGGCTTTAGCGGACAGGTTCAGCGTGTAGAGGCCATCACTGTCTGCGATCTTCTCAGCTACTTCCGCCTTGGGGGCGAGGATGGCATTCTCTGCCTTGAGTTCTTCGACCTGCCGGACAGTGATCTGTAGCGCCTGAGCGACAATTTCCTGTTCGCTTAGTGCGGGTGCAGCGATCTGGCCCGTTACCAGTGCGTCAAAAGCGCGAATGACAGTGAGGTGGAACGCTGGGCTGATCCACATGGCGTAGGCGTAGACTAGTTCTTTTACCGCGTAGGTCCCGCCGTATCGGCCAGCCTTGGAAGAAACAGGCTCAAATTCTAATTCCCCATTTTTGAGGAGTTCCTGAATGAGGCCTTCCGTTGATGCATTGCGCGTAAAGTGCTCGACCTGCGTAGCCTTATAATCATGGCCCGCAGCGGTTGCTGCCTTATGGCAGTCGTTCAGGCAGAACCTGCCTTCCACATCCTGCCGTATCTTCGTTCCGAGAATTGAGAGAGAAGCGTTCATCGCCCATCACCTTTCGTTCGTGATGGGTGCAGTATCCACAACGGATACCTTGCCGTCAATAAGAAAATATCCTTTTTGGATACTTTCTCATATTTTTAGATCGGCGATATTAAAAAGATGCGCGGGGGATGCTTTGGTAAGCTCCCACAACAACAGCTAAAATCTGAACGTCTGGGGCCCCGTTAGAGTGCCCATCCATACCATTTCCATAGTCTCCACTTCTGTCTGCATGAAGTATCACAGGCTTGAAGTCAGGGCTGAAACTTTGCGGCCATAATATCATATCGCCGTTTTCTGACACCTGGACAGCTTTCACGGTAGCCTCAAATTCGCTACCGCATCGGGACCGTCTCAGAGCGACAGCATAGTCGCCAGTTCGCGGGCTCCTGCCAAGATCAGCATAATTTATTACAATCACAACTGTGCCATCAGGGAATACCTTATTCATACTGTCGCCACGCACTAAGAGGCCGTATCTGGGTATATTCCCATATGAGGAATCAACGGGAACGGTGATTTTATACCTATCAAAAGGTGGCCATTCCATAGCCTCCCGCCATACACCGGCCTCAACATCTCCCCGTACTTCTATTGGGGCGGCATTTACTGGATAGATGGCTTCCATAGATTTCGGGGGTTCAACATATAGGCGACGCCACTGATCGTCTTTATACCCAAGCCACGACCATATCTTCATGGCGTCTTCCGCCTTGAGGCCGCGTTCGCAGTTTACAATCTTACTAATCCCGGCCTTTTGCTTATTAATGACATCCGTTAATTCCACCTGCTTCTTGCCGTGGAAGTCGAGATAGGCGCGCAAATATTTAGCGATATTGCCACTTGGGATGGAATCTTGTGTCATGTGCTGATTATAAGTTTCCTATCTTCGGGTGTCGGTATCCGTTGTGGATATTTTTGCATTGACATTGAGTGTCCATAGCGGATACTTAATCCATGCAGCTTTCAGAATATCTTTCTCAGAATAATGAGACTGCCCGTGCTTTTGGCAGCAAAATTGGCGTCAAAGGGCCGGCAACAATCTACCGGTATATGCAGGGCATTCGGTTTCCGTCTGCTCGCATTCTCAAGAAAATTGAAGAGGCTACTAATGGAGAAGTAACGGCTAACGACTTCTTGTCGGCTTCGTGTGTTGGCACCCCAGCGCAGGAGGCGGCGCGATGAGTGCAGGAATAGCCACGCCACGGCCAGAAAGGCTAATTCCTACGCTCACAGGGTTTATTACTGCTCCTGACTGGATGTCAGACGAGGAGGTTGCTTATTATCGAGCGCCTCGCGGAGGATTTTCTTTAACCAAGCCGTGCGCTCTTTCGGAGAGAGATCGGGAGTCATTGGCGCGGTCCATTTCGTCGCGCCTTTTATCCGGCGGGGATCAGACAAATCCTTTGGTGCAGAGGTGGGCAGAATGTCCCATTCGGCGGTTATCTCCATCATTGGCATGTCTTTGTGAGGTCTTTCGTGCGCGTCCAAGACGCGCTCAGACCAAGCTGTCAAAACAAATTCCATTTTTTCGAATCTCCATGGTGGTTGTGGCGATTACCATGGTGGTGGGGCTTCGGGTGCTGGTCAATCAGCACTCGAAGCATACCCGTACAGACGGGGAGGGTGTGTGATGAGCAAACCCAAGCCATGGACGTCTGAAGAAGATGCAAAGCTAGAAGCATTGGCCAATGCCGGCGAAAGCTGGGATGCAATCGCTGCAACTTTAGGGCGGCCAAAATCTGCGCTTTGGTGTCGGGTTAGATTTGTGGGGATGCATTTGGGGCCAAAAGCCCAGAAAATTTCCCAAACAAAACAGAAGAATAAAGTGGCCAAACGCACGCGCGCCGAAAGCATAGCGATTGTTGCGCGCATGATGAAGGAAAAGGCCTCTCCAGAAGAAATAGCCAAGGCATTAAATGTTCGTGTTCCCACGGTATTTAATTGGACAGCAGAAGCGCGAAAGATAGCGTTTCCAGAAAAAGCCAAGCCGCAACCTATTAAGAGCGAGAAAAACAATTCTCGAGGGGTTTTTGGCGGCCCGCTTCCAGCGGGGCACCCGATTGCCATGAAAGGTTTATGGCGTGGGCTTGAACACTGGCGCATTCCCGGATTCCAGAAAGTGGTGAGCGCGTAATGGCTGGTTCCGTAAACAAGGTCACGCTTGTTGGTAATCTGGGCAAAGATCCGGATGTGCGCACGAGCCAGAGCGGTGCGAAGATCGTGTCTTTCTCGCTGGCCACCAGTGACACATGGAATGACAAGTCGTCTGGCGAAAAACGCGAACGCACGGAATGGCACCGCGTGGTTATTTTCAATGAACGTCTGGCAGATGTAGCCGAGCGTTTCCTGCGCAAAGGCCGCAAGGTTTATCTGGAAGGCTCCCTGCAAACCCGCAAATGGACGGATCAAGGCGGCGTAGAGCGCTTTACAACGGAAGTCGTTCTTGCGGCTTATCGTGGCGAGTTGGTGTTGCTGGATAATAAAGACGCAGGCGATGCCCCGCGCCAACAGCAGGGCCGCAGCCAGAACAATCAGCAGTCCGGTAGATGGGATAGCCCGCAAGGCAATCCCGATCTGGACGATGAAATTCCGTTCTGAGACTATCCAATGCACGCCGCATCAACCCCCAGCTTGTCGGCTACGTCCTGTAGCAAAAGCACGCGCTGCCTGATGGTGGCGTGGGGGTTGAGCTGCGCCCAGATGATCGCGCTGCGCACAATAGCGTTCCAGAGGAACGGTGTGCCGTGCGGGATGTCTGGGGCTGCATCGCAGGCATTCAGTAAATCGGGGGAGTATGTGCCCCCGAATTCTACAGTTCCGAATTCAGTCTCCTTCTTCATCGTTTCTCCGATCTCCCGTTCTCACAAAACGGAGAATGGAGGAAAACGATGTGGAATGATCGGGCAATTCACGCCCTTAAACAGTCAAAAAATGACCGAAAGTTTCCGCAAATGATGGGCGCCGTACATACGCCTGTCCGTGACAGGCTCTTGAATATGATCAAACGCGAGTTTGAGCCTTTCCGATTTGCGGCAGAAATGCTGGCCCGTTCTGCGATGAAAACGCCGCGGGCCGCGCGTAACTGGCTATCAGGAACCAATGCGCCCGATGCTGAGGCGCTTATTGAGCTGATGGCCTCCTGTGACTCTATCGCTGACGAAGTGAATGCACTCGTTCAGCAGCGCCGCAAAGAGCGCGAAGGAGAGAAATGCCGTGGATTAAACTCAGGCTCTGCCGTTTCGCATGGTTCCGAACACACAGCGGACCGCCTCCATCCGTCCACGTAACATGGGTTCATGTGTCTTGGTTTGATTGGGATACGTGGGCAGACAAAATGGACCGCGCGTTGAAGGCGGCGAGGGAAGAGTTAAAGAAATGACCCCGTTCCCAGTATCCGAAATCCGTAGCCGTTTAGCTGATGCGGTTGAACTGGCCGGTGGTCAAAGTGCGTGGTCACGTAAAACTGGTGTTTCCCGCTCAGTTGTTTCGGAAGTCCTGTCGCACAAACGCGACATACCAGAAAGCATTATCAACGCCCTTGGCTACATCGTTGTGCCGATGTGTGTGCCTGCAAAAAGAGGAATGAACCGATGAACACAACAGAAATGGCAGGCCACAACAGCAACGACCCGGCAGTTGGTGGCATTGCCGCTGACCGCCTGCGCTCCATAATCGAACGCGTTGAGCGCCTGGAAGAAGAGCGTAAGGCACTTTCAGGCGGCATTAAGGATATCTTCACGGAAGCCAAATCCGCTGGCTTCGATGTGAAAGTGCTGCGTCAGATCATCCGCATTCGTAAGCAGGAACCTGCCGAAGTGGAAGAGCAGGAAACCTTGCTTGACGTTTATCGCCGTGCATTGGGAATGTAACCATGTCCCAGCACGAAGAAGATAGGCTTCATACGTTCATCTGGAAAGCTATGCAGTTCATGCTGCCAGATGATGCTGTGGCGTGGAGCAATGAAAACCGCCAGTGCGGCCCGCGTGAAGGCTTTCGGCGCAAGCAGCGTGGCTGTGTGCCTGGTGTTCCCGATATGGTTGTGAACTGGAAGGGTAGGCCGCTCTATATCGAGATCAAAACGCCCAAAGGCACGGTCTCGAAAGTGCAGCGGGATATGCACAAGCGCCTGAAAGCAGCCGGTGCAGCCGTGGCTATATGTCGTTCGCTAGAGGATGTTGTGTATTTTCTAGAAACGCATGACGTGCCGCTGAAAGGTGCGGTGATGGCATGAGGAAAATTCCTGTATCCACAACCAACTTTTCACCTGCGACCCCGTACCCAACGGGGCGCAACCCTGCTAACATGACGAAGGCCGCCCGGCTCCCCCGAACCAGCGGCCTTCTGACCACAATCTTGGAGTAGCAAGACGATGGCTAATCACGCTATAACACCAGTGTACAATGATTTAAAGCTGATTTCCACCCCTGAAAACATCATCAGGACAGAAGGTATGCGCCGAATATTGGCCTGCCGACGTGCGCTCATGTCTGCGCTGAAAGATGCCATCAACTATGGCTATTCAGATGCCGAGATAGATGAACTGTATGAGACAGAGGCATCTGTTTTCAAGAATATGCGTGAATGGGAGGCGCTGTAATGGCTTCTCGAAATTGGTCTAAGTTTTGGTGGCAGGATTGGCAGCGTGATCCAGCACTCAATTTGTGCTCGTTAGAAGCGCGTGGCCTGTGGATGGATATGCTTTGCATCATGGCTGATGCGGAGAAAAAAGGCTTTTTAATCATCGGAAAAACGAAAGTTTCTTCAAAAGAACTCGCGCAACTTTCCAGAATTTCTGAAAAGAAATGCAAAAAACTTGTCGAAGAACTCGAAAATAATGGCGTTTTTTCTCGCGATGAAAACGGTTTTATATTCTCTCGCCGCATGGTTCGAGATGCTGGAATTTCGCGGAAATCTGCCGAAAATGGCAAGAAAGGTGGTAATCCTGCCTTAACCCAAAATGGCGATGGGGGGTTAACCCCCGGCTTAACCAAGGGGTTAAACCCCACGCGGATAAAAGCAGAAGCAGAAGCAGAAGCAGAAGCAGAAGCAGAAGAAAGAATAAATAAGAAAGAAAAAACCAACAGCTTAGGCGCTGGCAAACACACACGCCCAGACTGGGTTGAGAAATCCATTCCGCTTGGGAATGAGATTTTGGAGATCGTCGGGAAAGACCCATCTCGTGAGCGAGTGGATTTTGGCATTGTGCGCCAATGGCTGGCCGATGCCCATGACCGAGGGTATTCCGCAGAGCAGGCTCGTGAGGCGATCTTGGACGTAATCCGCACCCGTTGCGAGCGAGGGAGCGGGAAGGGTAAGCTCCCAAGGTGGTTTAATACCCCCGTGCAGGAAGCTCTGGCCTCTGGCGCCATCGCCGCTTCTGAAGCAACTGCCGCCGCAGCCGAGTCAGAATGGACGCGCCAGATGGGCAAGGATTACACGCTCTACGCTCGCAATGCGATCGGGCGTCAGGAGCGGCCCATTTCGATGCGTGAGTTTCAAACCGCGTGGATGGCGCAGCACAACATTCCGCAGGGAGAGGCGGCATGAGCGGCACATTTGACCGGGCAGAGCTAGGCGCTGAAATGCCGTTCGATCTGCAGGCTGAGCAAGCCATCCTTGGCGGGGTTATGACAAATTCCCGCGTTTATGACGATGTTTGCGATGTGCTGGAGCCGCGATATTTCTACTCTCCGCTCAACCGTCTGATCTACGAAACATCCGAACGCCTGATCATCGCCGGGACAGAGCCAAACCCGATCATGCTCCGGCAGGTCTTGGTCGGCAGCCCGGAAGTGGAGGCCGCCGGTGGATGGGAGAAGATTGCTCCGATCATCACCGGAAGCCTTGTGGGTGTGATGGGAAACCGGCGTTACGCGGAAACGGTGCGGGATCTGTGGGTGCGTAGGCAGATGCTCGAACTGTCGGGCGATATGCGGGAAATGGTGACACGCCCAGATGGTAGGACGGCGCAGGATGTTGTCGATCACGTTGAGGAAGCCATGCTGACCATCAGCCGTGATCGTTCGGACATTCGGACGGTTGGCGTGAGTGATTCCATGGCGTCCGTGCTAGAGGCGGCGCAAAGGGCTTCGCAGATCGATGGCGTAATCGGAACACCAACTGGATATGCTCGGTTCGATGCTATGTCCGGGGGGCTGGAAAACGGCACGCTGACCATTCTGGCAGGCCGTCCAGCAATGGGGAAAACCGCAGCGGGGGTTGGCATTGCCATTCGGGCAGCCAAAGCAACGGGCAAGCAGGTTCTTTACTGGTCTGGAGAAGTGAGTGACCGGCAGATTTCCCAGCGCCTCCTTGCTGCAAAAACCAATATTCCCGTTCAGTGCATCCGTTCCGGAAAGAACCGCGGCGAAGAAGTCGGGCAAGGCGAATACGCGCCAGGCACACCGTTGAGGCAGGAGCAGTGGGATCGAATTGTATCAGCCCAGCTAGACGCTGCTAAGATCCCGCTGGTGATCAACGATACTCCGGCAATCACGGTCGCAAAGCTCTACAGCGTTGCGCGGCGTATGGCGCGCTCCAAGAAGGGGCTAGCCATGGTTGTGGTGGATTATCTGGCGCTGATGCGTGGCTCCCAAACAGCGCGAAAGCAAGGACGCTATGCAGAAGTTTCCGAAATCTCCGCCGATCTGTTGGCCATGGCAAAATCTCTGAACGTGCCAGTGATCGCGTTGCAGCAGTTGAACCGAGACGTGGAAAAACGGGACAACAAGCGGCCAACAGGGGCTGACCTGCGAGATAGCGGCAACTTGGAGCAGGACGCCTCCATGATCGTGCTGCTTTACCGGGAGGAATACTATCTCGCGAAAGAGGGGCTGCCGGAGCAGAAGCAGGGCGAGACGATGGATAAATTCATGCAGCGGCAGGAGGACTACTACCGCAAGCTGGATGCATCGCGAGGTAAGGCCGTCTGGATTGTGGACAAGAACCGCCAAGGCAGCACCGGCGATATCCCAATGCTGTTCAATGGGCCGCAAACATGGTTCCGCGACATGTCCGAAGGTGAAGAAAGCCCAGCATGGTGAAAACAGCCGCGAGGTTTCACGGAGAGCGCGGTTAGAGCGTGAGAACGATAAATGGCCGCATGAGTGGTTACGGTGTGCTCTGCGGGAAGATATGGGGATTTTAGGGGTATGTCTGAATTGAACGAATGGAAGCTGATGGATACTGCTCCAATGGAGGGAACTGCTATTCAAGCGCGCATTCCCGGGCATGGTGAGGATAATATCATCGCTTGGCTCGAGCATTATGTGGATGAGAACGGAGAGGATGTTGGTGGATGGACTTTTGTTGAGGATCAAGAGCCGCCAGATTGCTGGACGGATGGAGTGTGTTGGGCGTCAAACGAAGATGGAAAGCCTTCTGTTCAGCCCACTCATTGGAAGGAGATTTCATGACCAAACCCGACCTAATAGGCTGGCACGAATGGCCGACAAACCGGCGTGAAACAGCGCAAGAGCCACACACCAATCTGCCGCCCATACACGAGCCAGAGCCGGGGTTGCTGGATGAGGAAATCCTGCCGCTTCGGGATGATTGGATGAAGGGGCCGAAAGGGTAAGTTTTCCCTGTACTTTCTGGGCGGTTTGTGATTCCATCTGCGTATGCAGGAAAAGCCGCCAATCACTAAAAAACCCTCAAATAGACCAAGGAAATCTCCTTGGGTCTCTCAAAAAGAGAGATCTGATATGTTTCGGTCTTGGGTTAATGAGGCACGCGATGAAGCTGCAAAAGTTACTCCGCGCAGGTGTTGGTTAATTCATGCATGGTCAATGTGGGAAACATTGGAAGTCGATGGAGACCAAGGATTGAATTGGCAAACGCGCCGCTGCGCTAGGTGCGGAAAGATAGAGGATAAACGCCGATGAAATGGCGCGAAAACCTCCCAGACTTTCTAAAACCCGGCAACGTGGAAACATACACAGCGCCGGTTGATTGGAATGTAGCCTGTGCGTTGCAGAATGTGCGGGCTGGCGTGCCTTTGACTGAGGTGCAGAAAGAGCTGGTCAAGAATGCGCGCGACTGACCGCACGCCGCCACGCATCGTGATCGGCCTTTGGCTGGCGTTGGCGCTTTTCGAAATTATTGCAGGACTGGGTGGGTAATATGCAGAAAGTCGCAACGAAACCACGCTACATTATTCCCCATGCGCAGGATAATAGGCCTACGCCTGAACGGGCGGCGAAATCTGTTTTCACCCGAGGCAATCCACCTCGCGTGCTGACAACTGTGCAATCATTGCTCAATGCCGAGGACATCACGCAGGACGATGCAAACGCAGGTGAGCGTTGGTATCAGGATTATACCTTCGCGTATGAAGGCATCATCGAGTTTCCAGAAAACCATGTGTCGGACACAACCGTGAAGCATGATGATCTTTCTTGGAACATGACGCGGGCAAATGCTGCAGGACGATTGTTCGATGTGCGCAGAGCTTTGGGTGAGCGGGCAAACCAGATCCTGCGGTTGATGTTGGTGGATGAGTTGAGTTTTCGGCAGTTGGGGGAGATGTTCTTTCCGCGCGTATCATCAGGGTCCGCCCATAGAAAAATATCGGCACAATGCGCAATGCTGCTGGGCCAGTTGAACGAGTTCTATAGGTCGCTGCGGTGCAAAAATAAAAAGACTTGTACCCCTAGCGAGGTTTCTGTATACGTTTAACCACAATGCAATAACTACGTTCACAAGCCGCCACAGTGCGGCTTTTTCTTTGCCCGGACAAAATGCAGATGCTCAGGCGTGGCGCTCTGTGCCTTGGTATTGTGTCCGGCCTGTCGCTTCTTTGCGACATCGTGCCCGCAACAGAAAATACATGGCACCGCGCAGACTTGCCGCTGTCGATGATGGAATGCGCGAATACGGGGCTTCGTCCTGATGTGCGTATCCGGTGTTGGCCACGGTTTGGTTTGATGCGTGGGAATGTTTCGGGGCGCGCCTCCAATGCGCTGCTGATTGCAGTCGATGGGCGTGTTCAGCGTGAAGCAATGTTGCGGCAGTTCGAAGGTAAATGGGCTGCAAAAGCCTGAATTAATAATTCAAAAAAAAATGAATGAAATTGTTAAAAAACAACGTGGTAGGCCAAAAGGTAGCCTAAGCCAAAGTGGGCGTAGAAAACGGGCGCTAAGAGACCGGGTTGAGAAAGATTTAGCGAAAAATAAAGCTACACCTCTTGAAATCATGGCCCGCGTTATGGCTGGCGACACTTCCGTAACCGAAATGCAGTTTGAGGCAGCCAAAGCGGCTGCTCCATATATCCACCCCAAACTTTCAGCAGTCCAGATGAACGCAACGGTTAGACGCTCCGTTGCAGATATGAGTGATGAGGAACTTGCCGCGCTCGCAACTGATGAAGGTGGTGAGGAAGAAGGCGCAAGCTGAAATCTCTGCCCGGCAGGCCGCACGGACTGGATGCCTTGCATTCGCTCAATACACCATGCCGGGCTATAAGGTTGGCGCGCATCACCGCTTATTATGCGAAAAGCTGGATGCCGTAGAGCGCGGAGAACTTAAGCGCCTGATGGTGTTTATGCCACCACGCCACGGCAAGTCAGAACTAACAAGCAAGCGGTTCCCTGCATGGTTTATGGGACGGAACCCTCAGAAGCAGATTATTACCGCATCCTATGGCGCGACATTGGCGCAGGGTTTTGGCCGCGATGTACGAAACATTGTGGGGTCTTCTGAATTTGCAGCACTCTTTCCGGGTGTAGGCGTAGCTTCTGATAGTTCAGCGCGCGATAACTGGCACACCAACAAGGGCGGTATTTATACCGCTATGGGCGTTGGTGGCGGTCTGACCGGCAAAGGCGCTCATGTGGCGCTGATTGATGATCCGATCAAAGATCGACAGGACGCAGAGAGCCCCGTTATTCGTGAGGCTACGTGGGACTGGTATCGGTCTGTTCTGCGTACGCGATTGATGCCGGGCGGCGCGATTGTGCTGGTGTTGACGCGCTGGCACCCTGATGATCTTGCAGGTCGCCTGCTTGACGAGATGGAGAACGGAACCGGCGAAAGCTGGGAGGTTCTGTCTCTCCCCGCGATCTGTGATGCCGAGCCAGACCCGATAGGGCGCGATATAGGCGATGCGTTGTGGCCGGACGTATTCCCTGTTTCCGAGCTGCACCAGATTGAAAAATCTGTAGGCCCTCGTGAATGGTCTGCGCTTTACCAGCAGCATCCAACCCCCGGCGATGGGGTTCTGTTCAAAACGGACATGATCTCTATCGTGGATGCACCGCCTGCATCCGGTGTGGTGTTCAGGCGTTGGGATTTGGCCGCCACAAAACAGATTGGTACGCGTGACCCAGACTGGACTGCTGGTGTTAAGATGCTGCGTACATATGAAGGGCGTTACTGCGTTCTGGATATTGTGCGCTTGCGTGGAACGCCAGATGAGGTTGAGGCAGTGATAACTGCAACGGCATCACGAGACGGGCAGCAGGTGCCAATAGTTCTGCCACAAGACCCCGGACAGGCAGGCGTAGCGCAGGTTCAGTATCTTACCCGCAGGCTGGCAGGGTACCGCGTGGAGAGTGTGCGAGAAACGGGCGACAAGGCCACGCGAGCCGCCCCGTTTGCATCGCAGGTGAATGCCGGGAACGTCTCTCTCGTACGCGCACCGTGGAACCGGGCCTTCCTTGAGGAGGCCGCGCAGTTCCCAGCCGGAACCCACGATGACCAGATAGACGCAGCTTCTGGAGCCTTCGATATGCTTGTGCAGAGCATGAGTAGACGCCCCCTTACCGACGAAGAACTTGAAGAGTTTTACTGATGGCAAAACGTAAGAAGCGCACTGCTCGGATTAACGAGGATGATCGCGCCTATGCGTTTGATGCCGAAGACCGTCTTGCGCAAGAAGGCATGACTTCCGAGCAGGTATCCGCGCTGCTTGCCCCCTACAGGCCTGAACAAAAAGGCGTTGTGCCTGCGGGTAAGGGAATACCCAAGCCAGCGCAGGATAGCGCGGAAAGCATGCGCTCCGGCTTACCGGGGTTCGGACTTCTTGGTCAGATATTCCAAGAGGGTATTGGGTTTCCCGGATACGGCTATCTGTCGTCTCTCATCCTGCGGGCAGAATATCGCAACATTTGCGATACAATCGCCTCAAAGGCATTGAGAAAATGGGGCAAGATCATCAGTCGTGATAATGACTCGTCTGATGAAAAAAATGAGCGCATCCAGAAAATAGAAGCTCGCATGCATGAGTTGCGGTGCCGGGATGTCCTGCGCCAAATGCTCGTGCATGATATGTGCTTTGGGCAGGGTAAGGCTGCGATCATTCTAAAGAACACGGCAGATGATGAATTATCAAAGCCGTTGTTTCTGGATGCAGCCAAGATTAGCAAGAAAAGCCTGATCGGGTTCCGCAACATCGAACCGTGGTGGATGACGCCATCCGCGTACGAGAGCGAGAACCCTCTGGACGAATGGTTCTACCGGCCCAAGACGTGGTGGATGATGGGGCGAGAAATACATTCATCGCGCCTGCTCAACATCACAATGAGGCCCGTGCCCGATCTGTTTAAGCCCGCGTTTAATTTTGGCGGCATGCCGTTAACGCTGATGGCTAAACCCTACGTCACAAACTGGCTCAGGGCACGCCAGAGTGTATCTGATATGCTCTATGCCTATTCAGTTGTGGTTCTAAAAACAGACCTGATAACGCTGATGTCTGCGGAAGGCAGGCGCAATCTACGCCAGCGCGTCAAGGAGTTTACCGCGCTGCGCAACAATATGGGTGTGCAGATATGCGGACAGGATGAGGAGGTTGATATTTTAGCCTCTCCGCTGACCGGACTTAATGACCTGCAAACAGCGGCCTTGGAGCAGATATGCGCTGTTTCAAAAATACCTGTTGTTGAATACACGTCCAATCAGCCCAGCGGGTTAAACGCATCCTCAGATAGCGAGCTGGAGTGCTGGCGCGATACGCTGACAGCCATTCGTGAAAACGATTGTGGGCCTGCGCTGCAATCCATGATTTCCGTTATCCAGCTTGATCTGGATGGTGAAATTGACGCCGATCTGATCTGGCGGTGGGATGATCTGAACGAGGTTTCGGAAACAGAAGCAAACAAGATGTTTGTGGAAAAAGCCCGCGCTCTGAGCCAGTTGGTTGAGGATGAAATTCTTAGGCCGTCTGAGGCGCGAGACGATCTGCGCCAAGACCCATCCAGTCCATTCAGTCGCATTGGCCTTAAGGATGAAGAAGATGATGCGCTGGATGAGCGGGCCCAAGAAGAACCTCCTAAACGCAATGATCGACCGGTAGAAGGCGACGAAGGTGAAGACGCTTAAAACGCGGCGGATGATCTACTCACAGTTGAATGAGGATGATTACCGGCGCGGTATGTTGCGTTTGATACGCCAGATGCATACGGAAGTTTCAGCAGAAATTTCCAGCATGTATGCGCCGTTCATCGCCTCATTGCAGCGTGAGAGGTTGGCGGCAAATGATGCTGATATTGTCGGCATGTTTGTTGGTCTATTTCGATCTGCCCGCAACAAATGGCGCATGATGTTTGGCATGCCATCAGAAAAGATGGCGCGGGATTTCGTGAAGGCCAATCAGGCATCAGCAAAGCGGCAGATGAAGGCAACAGTGCGCCAGATCAGAGTTGGGGCTCAAGAGGAAAGCCCCCCTGAGGATACCGCCAAACCAGAGCCTATTCCTAGGAGTAGGTTTAGGGCCGAAAGTGCCTTGCCTCCCGGACGTGTTTCCGTAAATGCCATGGTGCAGGCAAATGTCAGCCTCATTCAGTCGATACCTGAAAAGTATCTGGATGAGGTGGAATATCTGGTGATGCAGTGCGTGCAGAATGGTTCTGATATGCGCACGCTAACAGAAGAATTGCAGCACAGGTATGGGCTGACCAAGAAACGGGCAGCTTTCATAGCCAGAGATCAAAACCATAAGGTTTTTGGCCGTCTCGCGGTTAATGAGGCCGTAGAGGCTGGATTTTCTCGTGGGATATGGCAGCATAGTCGAGGCGGAAGAGAGCCGCGAGAAAGTCACGTCAAAGCAAATGGGGATGTTTTTGAACTCCCCCAAGGCTGCTTCATTGACGATGAATATATTTACCCCGGCGAAAAGATAAATTGCCGGTGTGTGTTTGAGGTTTTCGTACCAGCATGACCGAACAAAGTGTGCGCTCCACCGATGCGATGGGGCGCTTGCATGTCGCGCGTTCTGTGCTTACGCGGGAATGCGTATCCGGTTATCCGGGACGCAAGCTCAACAGGTGGCAGGAATTGGGTCTAGACCCCAACCGCACATACTTCGTGCTGCGCCCCGCCGATGAATTGGAAAAGGCTGTTTCAGGCTTTAACAGAATTGAGGTTCTGTATGAGCACGACACAGTTTCAGCCAATGACCGGGATAACAACAAGGTTATAGGAACAACAGGATCTGATGCCCGCATGGAAGATAGCGCTGTTGTTAACAGCCTGACCATCTGGGCCGAGCCTTGGGTCTCCCGCGTGCAGCAGAACATCCAGCGCGAACTGTCTGCTTCGTATTTCTACGATCTGGACATAACGCCGGGGGTTTGGAACGGGCAGCCCTATGACATGATCTTTCGGAACATCGTTCCCAATCATGTTGCTGTCGTCCCCAATGGGCGGCTGGGGAAAGCCGCCATCATTGAAGATTCCGCAGAACAACAGCCAGAGGAAAACCAAGTGGCTACAGAACCCAATAAAGGGCAGACGGGCGGTATGGAGCCGCTTGTAACGGCATTGCGCGCCATGGTGCCAGCAGAAGATGCATCTGATGATGATGTAAAAGAGTGCGCCGAAAAAATGGTGAAGGGCCTCAAAGACAAAAAGAGCGCCGAAGATGAAGCAGAGGCCAAGCGCAAAAAAGAGGAAGAGGAAGAAGCTGAGCGCAAGAAAAAAGCTGCTGAAGATGCCGCTCGCCACAAGAATCCCGCAATGGACGCTGCCGAAGTTGCGCAGGTTACTGCCGCTGCCATTGCTGATTACGATAAGGCCATGCGCGATGTGCGCCCGTTGGTAGGTGATCTGCAAATGCCTGCCATGGATAGTGTGGACGGCATGAGCATGGGCGATACCATTCGCCGCAAGGCGCTAACACTGGTGGGCGTAAATGTGCAGGGCGTGCATCCATCTGCTTACCCTGCTCTGATTGACATGGCCGTCAAAGCCAAGAGCGCCAAGCCTGCCGCTCCAGTAATGGATAGCGCAGATGCCCCCGCGGATATCGCGCAGCGTTACCCTGACCTGAAACGCTTCGGAGTATAAAAATGTCCTTTCAAACACATATGAATATTGATCCACCGCAGGCATGGCCGGGTGATTTCGCGTCTACCAACCCGCGCTATACTACCATTGGCGGCGAGGGCGCTTGCCGTGCTGGCGCTGCTTTAACGGCAGCTACATTCGGGTGGCTGCAAAGCGATGGCGTAACCGTTCTGAATAGCGGCACGACAACGCCGGACGGCTTTATTCGGCGTGGGGGTCAGGGGAATATCCCGAATTATCTGGGCAATTCCAGCATGTCTATCCCAAAAGGATTCATGGTGACGGTTTTCCCGTCTGGTGATTTCTGGGTGAAGTCCGCAGGGGCAGCTACACGCGGCGCATCCGTTTATTGTGATGGCACGGGTGCGATTGCAGATAGCGCCGCTACGGGTGCCATCAAGACCAACTTTATTTACGCAACCGCAGCTACTGCCGCTGGAGAAATGGTTGTGATTACTGCGAAGCCGGGAGTTTAATTGATGGCTGAATGGATTAAGGACGCGCCTGCTCTTGCGCGAAATGCAGGCATCATTCTGCCGGGCATTCGCTCCTATACTTCCGAAGTTGCGCGAATGCCCGCGTTTGACGCGGCTGATACGTTTACGCCGGGCGCGCCAAATACTGACCCCAATAACGGGCCGTTGATGCAGGCCCTGACCATCATTGACCCAGAAATCATCCGTATTCTGCTCTCTCCTATGCGGGCAGCTACCATTTACGGTGAAGAGAAACGCGGGGACTGGTTGCGCGACGGCATGGCCTTTTCTGTTGTTGAACAGGGCGGACAGGTTGCTGCGTATGGCGATTTTAATATGGCCGGGTATGCGCAGGCCAACATCAACTATGAATGGCGGCAACAGTTCCTTGTGCAGGCGTTTGCCGAATGGGGTGAGCGTGAAGCCGCGCGTTATGATGCTGGCGGCATGCCCTATATCATGGAGAAACGCCGCGCGGTTATCACCATTCTGAACAAATGGCAGAACCGTAGCTATTTCTTTGGCATTTCCGGGTTGCAGGCATATGGCGCGCTTAACGACCCGTCACTGCCAGCTTCCGTTGCGCCGCAGCCCCAGACCATCAATGGTTCGTCTGTAACCACATGGGAAGAGAAAGACGGGCAGGGCGTGTATGATGATATTCTGTATCTGTACACGCAGTTGGTTGACCAGACATACGGCATGGATGGTGTCACCAGCGACAGCAATTTGGTTCTGGTTCTATCCAACAGGCGCATTACCGCGCTGAACAAGACGAATGCTCAGTTCAACACGTCTGTTTATGACCTGTTGAAGAAGAACTTTCCGAATATGCGGATTGAGCAGGCCCCCGAGCTTTCCCTCGCATCTGGGGAAATGGTGCAGATGTTTGCCGAGCGCATGGACGGCACGCGTACAGTGTTCTGCGCATTTTCTGAAAAGCTGCGGGCGCATCGCCTGATGCTTTCTGACTCTGGTGCGCGTCAGAAGCAGACCAGTGGTTCTTGGGGGGCAATTATCCGCTACCCTCTCGCATTTACATCCATGGTGGGGGTCTAATCATGGCGACAGTAACAGTTGGCTGCAAATTGCTGCACGGCGTGAAGCTGCGCCTTTCTGATGGCAC
This sequence comes from Acetobacter sp. A11-2, assembly GCF_040208445.1. Lineage (NCBI taxonomy): Bacteria > Pseudomonadati > Pseudomonadota > Alphaproteobacteria > Acetobacterales > Acetobacteraceae > Acetobacter > Acetobacter sp. A11-2. Next base: position 1,823,729 of record NZ_CP157843.1, on the reverse strand, counting down.
AGACGTGATGCTGCGCGGCGCACGGCAGGCCCCCGGATTTGATATGCGTACAGGTGAAGGCACCCCAGGTTCAGTGGGTCTGACCGAGATTGACGCCAGTGTATGGGCGCAAATTCAGAAAGAATATGCACGCTGGCCTATGCTGACGGGGGGCATGGTCTTTGCTGATGCCAAAAAATCCAAGGTCATAGATCAGGCCAAGGAAAAGGCAGAACAGAAGACGGGGCTGGAGCCGATTTCTGACAAGGAATTGGCTGCCGATAAAGTCGAGCGTATTGACCCTCCCAAAGGGCAGTAATCATGACAACAGGCGTTGTGGTATTTGATTATACTGACTGGAAAGGGGAGTTTCCCGCGCTTTCGGGGGCGGTCTCCTTAGCTATGGCGCAGCGTCTGTTCATGCAGGCAACCATCCTTCTGGATAACACGCCGCACTCTATCGTGCGCGATGTTGACCAGAGGTCTGTGTTGTATGGCTTGCTGGTTGCTCATTTGGCCGTCTTGGAGGCTGGATCAGTAACGGTTGATCAGCCAAAGGATGCAACCGGAGCGCCTATTCCGAGAACGTCTGCAACCATAACAGCAGGAACGGTGGGGCAGGTAACATCTGCCCGTGAGGGTTCTGTTTCTGTTGGTGTGCAGGCGCTCACCAGCGGATCAAGCGCCTATGGCACAGAGAGTTGGTACAACCAGACGCAATTCGGGGCGACATTCTGGGCCATGATCCAGCCATTCCTGCGCGGGGCGTATGATCCGGGGCCAGACCAATCGGCGCGATGGCTTATCCCATGACGGTAGAGATTTTTGGCATTGAACGCGCGGGGCATATCATCAATGCCGCCCGCAAGAGGGCAATGGCTGGCTCTATCGAGGTGGGATGGGATAACCGGGAGCGTTATACGGATGGAACATCTGTAGGAATGGTGGCGCTCATTCAAGAGTTTGGCACTGTTCGCGTGACCAAAGACGGCAGGCAGTGGATACCCCCGCGTCCCTTTATGCGCCAATGCGTGGAAAAGAATAAGGCCAAATGGGCGCAGGCCTTCATGAAAAGCATTGAAGAAGGCAACACGCAGATGGATGCGGCAAAGTCCGTTAGGGCTTTGATGGTGTCTGATTTGCGGGCCGCAATTATTGCGTTTGATGATCCGCAAAATATGCCTTCTACAATCCAGAGGAAGGGGTTTAACGACCCACTTGTTGATACAGGGTTAATGTTGAGATCAATCTCAAGCTCCATCACCGCAGCTCCAATTCATGCCAGCACCCCCAACCCGCAGCCAGAACCAGTTGTCGAGGATACCCCGCCACCGAAACCGAAGAGTCTATGGGGTCGTGTTGTAAACGCCGCGAAACGTATATTTGGGTTTGGTAAAAAATGAACTTGCGCTCCATTGCCAATGGCATGACCAGCCGCGTAAATGGCAACAAAACTGTTGTGTGGCGCAGGAATGCAGGGTGGGATCAAGACCCGGTTACATTCAAGCGCACCCCCAAATACCAATCTATTGTGCTCTCAGCCAATATCCAGCCAGTCAGTAGCACTGATCTGGAATTTGTAGATGGCATCAATAAGCAGGGATATTCCCGCGCTGTTTATCTCAACGCCCGCGCCATGGGGCAGTTGCGCTCAGAACTGCGTGGGGGCGACCTATTCACTTTCTGCGGGCAGGAGTGGCTTGTAACGCAGGTTCCAGAAGATTGGGATGAAAACGGATGGTGTCGTGTGATCGTGACGCGGCAGGACAAGTGCTGCCAGATCTCCTAGATAGCCGTGATATTGAAAGAGACGCACAAACAGCCCTGATGAGGTTCTTATCTTGGGTGTTTGCGCAGGAAATGGCAGAGGAAGCCGCTCCGCGCCTCAGTATTATTTTGGGTCAGGAAAACAGGAATAGCTTACCGCCCTTTCCGTTTATTGTCGTAACGCCACTTATGAGTGAGCGCCTAGCAACCAATGAGCGCAGGTATCACGCAGATGGCACAGAAACCATTCTGCAAGAAACGCGCATATCGTTTCAGGTGGATTTCTACGGAGAAGGCGTACTGCGCCGCATGACCCGGTTTTCAACCCTGTTTCGTGATGAAATTGGGTGTCAATGGTTCGTGCGGGATGGTTGCGATATCCACCCCCTTTACGCTGAGGACAGAAGGCAACTCCCATTTGTCAGCGATAGTCAGCAGTGGGTGGACAGATGGACAATCTCCGCCAGCCTTCAATTAGACCAAAAAATAAAGATCAACACCGGCAGCGCCACAACTGTAGGCGATGTTGGTATTGTGTGTGTTGACAGGAGCGCATGAATTGACAGTCTCACTCGACAGGTTTGCAAAGGTTGACCCGTCTGTATTGCAGGTGGGGGCGAATACAAACCGCCTCATTGGCCTAATGCTGACGCAGAATGCAGAATTCCCAGTCCATACAGTGAAGGCATATGCCTCCCTGGATGAGATTGGCACTGTATTTGGCATTACATCGCAGGAATATAAATCTGCGGCAGTTTACTTTGGCGGATTTGATGGATGCACACAGTATCCGCAAACTCTTTACGTTGCTGGCTGCCGCGTAGGAGATACAGTCACCGTTGATGGCGCTGATGCTGGCACCATTATGACCAATATCGCAGCGCAAAGCCAGAAATGGGCAACGGTATTTTGCGCATTTGACCCGTCCGCCATCAAGGCTGATCTGGCTACATGGCTGAATAATCAGAACGCAAAATATTTAGGCGCTATTCACGATACCACAGAAGGCATTGCGACAGCAGCGGATGGGGCATCGTGGGCGGAAACAATTGCCTCCTATAACGGTGTTGCGCCAGTTTACCTGACGCCTGAGCATGCGGCCTTCATTGCGGCCATTTCTGCATCTGTTGATTTCACGACATCAGGGAGCCGAGTCAATGCTGCATTCCGCTCACAGTCGGGACTGGCGCCATCTGTGTCTGACAACACCACGTTTGATGCACTGGCTGCCAAGGGATACAATTTCTATGTGTCCACATCCGGCCCAGATACGGATGACCAGTTCCTGTATCCCGGTTGCGTGACTGGCAAATGGGCGTGGCTTGATACCTATATCAATCAGATGTGGCTGAACCGTGCGTTTCAGGCCAATTTGTTCGCATTGCTGCGGAATGTTGGGCAGATACCATACACCACGTCTGGCACGTCCATTGCCAAAACGTCCCTACAGACGGTGATTACGCAGGCCCTAGATAATGGGGTTATCCAGCCGGGTGTGACGCTATCGGCCAGCGAGATTGCAACAATTACCAGCAAATTTGGATCGAGTGCTGCCAGCGCCATCCAGTCTACCGGGTATTATCTGTATCTCAAGATGGAGAGTACGGATTCCGCAACACGCGCATCCCGCAAAACGCCATCTCTGGCGTTCTATTACACGGATGGACAGTCTGTGCAGTCCTTTGAAATGGCAAGCGTTGAGGTTCAGTAATGACCAACCGTTCAATTACGTCCGCAAACTCGCGGCTCTCCATTATTCTGCAATCTAACGGCGTTGCGACTGACCTTGCTGTCACGGATACTGTTCTGAGCGCATTTGCTGATATTGTCGGCGTTCCCCTTGTTTTGGAGGGATGGGCGCCAGATCAGGCGTTTTCTACTGCTGCTGTCACATCTGCCGAGGTTGTGCAGGGTGTAGACGGACAGAAGCATGCAGGCTGGGTGCCATCTTTGGTGACGATATCTGGGAATGTCATGCCAGATACGGATACAGCGGCCAATCTAGGGCGTATTTTTCAGGCGCAGCGTATGATGCGAGAGACATTTATTGTAACAGGCACGCTCATTGTGCCTGCCTTGGCGCGTTCCTACTCTCTGAACAATGGTACGCTCACCCAGAACGTGCCTATTCCTGCCCATAACCGCGTGCAGGCTGCGCAGACGTTCCAGATTGTATTTCAGAGCGCCGAGGAGGCACCCTACTAATGCGCCGGAGCCACATTGTTGCCGTCAAGCATGGGCGCGATAAGGGGCGTCATTTCCAGATCACGGAAATGTGTGCTTTTGATTGTGAGGGATGGGCTCGTAATGCAGTTTCCGAGGCGTATCGCTGTGCCTTGGCATCTGATGCGCCATTGCTCCAGACGCTGGCTGGTGGCTTTCGGGACTTCTTTGAGGCACCTGAGGTTGAGCCTATCAAGCTACCATCTGACGGTAGCCTGACTGCTGATGACCCCATTATCAAGCAGGCGCAGAAAGAACGAGCGCAGGCGGCAGAAGAAGCCTCTGAGCAAAAGCGTGAACAGTCTCCCATGCAGCTTGTGGCGTCTATTGGGTTGCAACTGTTCTATCGTCTACCGCGTGCATCGCAATCTGCAATTCTGAATGAATTGATGGCATGCGTATCCGTAAAGGTAGGAGAGGCGTATCTCCCTATTATGGAGCTGCGCGATACAGGCTGGACGTTGACGGAGCAGGCGGCTGATGAATACGTGACAGACCCCTTGACTGTGCGCCTTTTGCAGCGGGAGGCATTTGCAATTCATGCCGATTTTTTTACAGCCGCCGTCCCCTACATTTATCAGGCGGTGAGGGCACGGCTGAGCCTTTACCCATAACGCGTAATGTACCCGCTACCGTTTCAACGGCTATTATGGCGGGACTGGCGACATTGCGGGAATTGCAGACCGATTACGGCATACGTGATCTGTATGACCTGATCGAGATTAGTCTGATCCAATCAGAGACAGACCTGAAGTTAAGCAGGAAGCAAGATGCCGGATAACGATGACAGCTTTATTGAAGCCGGTATTCGGTTCACGTTTGACCCGGAAGGCTTCTTGCGTGGGTCTGCTGAGGCGCAGGACGCGCTAGAAAGCACGCTGGCGGAGATGATCAATTTCCGCCGCGAAACGCAGAAGCAGGAGCAGCAGTTAAAGGATGCCATACCCGGCATTGCATCTGCTCTTGGGGCCTCTGTTGATGAGGTGAAGGATGCACTCAAGGATCTGAAAAAGACCGAGCAGGACACCGCCAAGGAAACGGCCCGCGTTCAGAAGGAGGAGGCCCGCAGCGCCCTAGCAGAGAAAAAACGGGCAGCGCGGGAGGAAGAGCAGCTTGCCCGCAAGCAGCAGCGCGAGGAAATGGCGCGTTTGCGTGAACGCCAGCAGGCCATTCGGGAGATACGTGATACAGCCCTTGCTGCGGTAGGGGCTACCAGCATGATTGGTGGCGCACGTCAGATTGTGGGTATGGTAGGGAATGTTGCCGCCAATGGGGCAAATGTTCTCAACATGGCCGAAAAAACCGGGTTTTCCTCTCGTGAGATTTTGGCGGTTGGTGAAGCTGGGGCGTTAACGCCGGGAAGCAGCAAGCAAGAAGCCCTGCAATCCATGAACGCATTGGCTCAGGCGCGGACTGAATGGCGTGCCAATGGCACGTCATCCCTGATTGACGTTCTTGCGAACAGGCATGGCGTAAATATTAACCACATTCTGAACGGCAGCTATGAAACTGCGATGCAGAACATCGTGGCTGATCTGCGCCGCCAGCACCACAGCACCCAAACAACAATCTCGTTTCTCGAACAATCTGGCCTGACATCAGGCGGATGGAGCAATGAAGTGCTGCGCGGACAGGATATGCACCGGCGGATTCAGCAGGGCTATTCCCTTACGCGGAATATGGCTGACAACCTTCAGCAGATGGAGAAGGTTGATGAGCAAATGCGGCATATCAAGGAGATTTGGGGAAAGCTGAAAAACGATATCGCCATAGATATGCTGCCAGCAATGAAATCCATTGGTGGGTTGCTGGAAAAAGCTGATGAAGTGGCAAAGGAACATCCAGATGCGGTGCGTCACGTTACGGAACTTGGCGCTGTTATTATAGCCCTTGGGCCAGTCCTCGGCGGAATTGCGAGTATGATGGGGACGGTTGGGCTTATTCGTGCCGCCTTGGGTAAAGGCGGATGCGGCTGTGTCCCATCGGGCGTGCCGGACGGACCCGAGGGTATGCCTGCGGGTAATAATCCCCAAAATCCTATCAAAAAGGGATGGTCTATCCTAGGCTTGCTGCGCTGGGGCGGAATAACTGCACTTGCAGGATATGCCGGGTACGAAGCCCATAAGGCGGATAGCAATGATTACTTTGGCGACCTTATGGACAGGCAGAGCGCAGGGGCGTCATGGCTTGATGATTGGCTCGGCAGGCACACCAATGGTTGGGTAGGCCGCACATTCGACAGGCAGAATATGGTCTCCCCAGAGCAGGCCAAGGCCAACCAGCAGAAGGCGCATGACTTCTTTATCTCGCAGGGTTGGAGTGAGGAGCAAACGGCTGGACTTCTGGCGCGTATGCAGCTTGAGAGCGGGTTCTCTCCATTTATTCGGGGAGACCATGGGGCGGCTTTCGGCTTGTTCCAATGGCATAAGGACAGGCGCGATAACTTCTTCAAGGTGTTTGGGCACCGGATGGAAGACGGTACGCTTGATGAGCAGTTAAAGTTTGCGCAGTGGGAGCTGCAGCATAGCCATGCCGGTGCTGGTGCGCATTTACATGCTGCGCGGGATAGCGCCGCTGCTGGTGAGATTGCATCACGCGAATACATAGCCCCCGGCCTTACCGAGGCAGCAAAAGCAAGGGAGGCGTTAAATACCTCTCGCCTTGCGCAGCAGATCAACGCTGCCCGTGCCATTCGTGGAGGTGCTGTACATACGGACAACAGCCAGAAAACCAACATCCATGTGGATAATTTAACGGTGAAGGCAAACAACAAGGAACAGCTTGTGAGCCAGCTTAAGCCGGGAAACAACCATATGCTCATGGCGGCATCTGTGAATACGGGAGTGGTGTAGGGTGGCAGGCAAAGGCCAGATTTCCAAACCCACACCCGTTGTGCCGTTGGTTACGGGAACCCCCACCATTCCGGGCGCGATTGATGGCGGTTATCGGGTTTCTGATTTTACGGAGACCCTAAAGGATCAGGCGTTCTCTGCCCTCTATAATATCGCGGGGGCAACGCTGATGGCGTATCGCGGTATTGCATGGGGATTATTCTCCACAGATACAGGAGTGCCGATATTCCCCAAATGCCTGTATTTTGAGGTATCATTGCAGGAGCAGGGGCAGATTACGGATGCGCCCGTAGAAGATGGCTCGTTTGTAAGCTACAACAAGGTGGATGCTCCTGCGCAATATGTGCTTGGCATGTCCCTAGGGCCGGTATCAGCGCAGCAATCAACAGATTTGGCATTGTTGCGCCAGATGCGGAGCAGCACGGATTTATATTACGTGCATATGCCCAATTTTATTTCCCCTGCGGTAAATGTAGTGGGCCTCTCCATACGCAGAACAACCCAGAGCGGCGCTGATCTTTTGCTGGTTTCCGTTATGCTGCGGGAGGTTCGCACGTTTGCGACAGCTACGCTTACAACCAAAAAGAACGGCTACAGTACCACGGCTACGCAGGTGGGTGTGGTGAGTGCGCAAACCCCAACAGCAGCGCAGGCAAAGGCGATTGCATCATGACGCAGCAGATTGTCCCCTTAGCCCAGAGCAGTAACCAGACCGTATCAGTCGCACTTGGGGGACAGGCGTGCCAGATTACGCTTACCGCATATGAGGGGATTGGTATGTTTGCATCCCTTTATGTGGCGGGAGATGCGGTGTTTCTGAATGTACCCTGCCGTGACCGCGTGGGGTTAGTGCAGCGGGAATATCTGGGCTTTAGCGGTGAGCTGATGTTCATGGATACGCAAGGCACATCAGACCCGGAATATGCGGGCCTGAATGATCGGTGGCTGTTGGTTTATAGCGGCCAGATACATTCATCATTCATTTGCTGATAATTACTCCACCCTCAGGTGGGATAGAATACCACTGAGGTGGAGTTGATATATCTTGCTCTAAGCAATAAGCGAATGTTTCTTTCATTTTTTTAGACATAAAGTCATGTATATATATTTGTATTGTATTTTCTTCTGTCTTAATAGTTAATATTCCGCCCTTAATCATCTCTTTTGCTAAATCTTCTATATCTTCATCGCGCAAGCTGGCAAATCTTAAAGTGTTAAACCGCTGCAAGGCTAAATTTGTCTTATAGGTATAATTATTAATAGAAATCTGAGCGTTTAAAAGCTCTCCCGTTCTGTCGCGCAAATCATCCCTTTTTATATCTATATACCAAGAATGAGAGACGCCTCTTTCTGGCGGTGTCGATATGTCAAAAATAATGTCTTTTTGGGATGTTAAAGCGTGACATCCCCACCTGACACCATGATTGCCAAACATAAAATCGCCCATTGCCTGTATAATTATCCATCCGCCGGGAATTTTAGCATTAGCCCCAGAGACATTTATTTCAGCGGCAAAAGCAGCGGTAGAAGATAATAACAATGCGCTAACTAGAAGAATAGAATTTCTCAAATCACCCTCCCAAAACCCCCGCACCATAGCCGTACGGAGCGCCTTGTGGGAGTCTGGGTTCTTGTACTCCGTGGTCATTGGTACTAGGCTGTCCAAATTGGACAAGAGGGAACATCATAGCCATGACGGAGCCAACAAACCTTCTCGTAAAGCTTGATAAAGTGTGGTTCGAGATAACGTCTCGTGGTTCCATTTTGATGGCTATGACGAATTCGCCATTTGTGGGCATGGAGGACTTTGAAGCTCCTGTTTTAATCGGCGAACAGGAATTCACGGCAAAATTTTCTTTCTCTGGAGTAATCTCCTTTGAAGGCGAAAATGTCAGCAGAGGTTTGTTTCGAGCCACTGAATTAAGTCAGGTGCGTTCTCAATGCCCTTCGAAATCAAATCAGGTATTAAATCTTTCAGGGCCGCAGTTCCCATAGATTTTATGCGCTGCTTGAGGGTGGTTTTTTCTGCATCTGGGGCAGAAGATCGCTCAACAGCACTGCATATCAGGGCTTTGATTGTGTCTTCATCCAATTTGACTGTGATGATTTTTTCTTCGGCAGTCAGGCCGCCGTCTTCACTAAGATAATCAAGTCCGGTGGCCGTAAGTTGAGCTCCACCCCAAGTCCAACCATTATCCATCATCTGCTGGCAGTGGTTTTGAATGTAACCGTGAGCATCAAGATAAGATAATGCCCGGAATAAGGCCTCTCTATCTACACCACTAAACACATTGATATCGGCAATATAGTCCATTCCGTAGGGCTGCATTCTTCTCAAAACATCCAGCCATTGTTCACGAAAACTATTCATTCGAATCTCCCTTCCCGTAGAGTTTGCCCGTACGGGGAGGGGTTGTGGAGTCAGGGTCTAGAAAGTGATAATCCTCGATAAGAATCATACAGGGGATTGAGATGTTACGCTTTATTGTTATTTTATTTATAGCTTTTGTTGGGTATAAATCATTTCAGATTTACACATCAATACAAGATGATAATAAAAGAAATGCAGAAAAATTAGTTGCCCATCCATGCATAAAGGATTGGCATGCCTGCAAAGATATTAGCGAATTAATGAATTATAATGAAGAAATTGATAAAGCGAGAATGGATTGTGATATAAAATTAGACAATTTTGGGCATTATGGATCGCCTGTCTGGGAAAGTAGTTTTCATAAGCATTTTGATAGTTGGTATAAAAACAATAATTTTAAAAAATCTGGATATGCTGTTTTAGTAGATAATAAAGCATTTTTGCCTACAGAAGACGGTGGTAAGGAAAGAGTGGTTCTGCAATGTTTTTACGACCTGAATAAACATAGAGTTGATAATGTATTAAGAGGTGATTAATATTTTAAAAACAAATAAATGTATATGATACGTGATGCATCTAATCATCTTCGCGCCTCATACCGCAATCATATTCAGCCATAACTTTTACTATCTGAAGAACGGCTTCTTTGTTGGGTTCGTCAAGGCAGCGCCATGCGACCATGAGATTTTCTTCAAATAGATCCCGAGGCTTAAGATCGTCCTTAAATTTCTCTAACTCTCTCCGTAAGGGCGGTGCGAAAAAAGTAGATTCCAATCTTTGTACAATTTCGGCATTCAAAGAACGGCGATTGTCCGCAGATGCTTCTTCCACTCTTTTTTTGAGATCTTCAGGGAGGCGCAGCTTTAGTTGGGGAGTCAGTCTTCATCCGTCAAAAGTTTGCTCGTGAATAAGGATAGAAGTAGCTTTTGGTTGCGAGGGCTTAGATTGCGCCAGAAATTAATCATATGCGCTTCATTTTCATCGTAACCAGATCGCCTTCTTTCATCCTCTGACAGAATGGCTTGGGCTAAGACAAGAGCCTTATTAATATCTATTTCTGTCTTCCCCGGCTCAGCAAGGGAAGGATTGAAGCTCGACTCTATTCTTGTGACGACTTCAGAATTTAAAGATCGGCCATTGGCCTTTGCTTCGCGCTCAAGGCTGTCCTTTAATTCTTCAGAAACTCTTAGGTGGATCATTGGATCACGTCTGGCCATGCAGCAAAATTATATCACAATGATATTGACGGCAATGATATCCCGGTGATAGGCAAGAAAATGTAACACGGTGTTAGGGGAGAATATGGCACGAAGTGATACAATGATCCATGTCCGTTTAGCTCCTGAATTGAAGGAGTTCATTCGCCTGAGGGCCAAAGACCAAGAGAGGAGCATAAATGCTCACGTAGTATTTTTGATCAGACAGGAAATGGAAAAAGAAAAGGCGTCAGACCTCGCCGTAGGAAAGCAGTCTGACGCCTCAATCACGAACGAATAGGATATATTCGCTATGACGAATGATAGCACAAATAACCCGAAATGGACAATCGGCTCTGAGTGCCCAGAAGGGGCCATGTATATCGGCTCAGATGGAGAGCCAAAAATCACCCCTTACGGATTGGGATATCTGGCCGCAGAGTTTGCAAAAGAGCAAAAACAGCCTTTGGTCGAGGCCATTCTTTACGCATCCAAAGTTTCCGCAAACCACTTCGCTGGGTGTTTGGATCGCGGCCACTCAGAAGAAGAAGCGAAAAAGCGTTCCGATGAAGTATTGGCCTCCGCAAAAATGCGCCTAGAAGAGCTATATCGCGGGGCGTCTAAAACAGGAGGTCGAGCATGAGCGCAAATCTCCCCATCCCCGCAGAGTTCGCTGAAATTGCCGCTATCTGCGTTGCGGCAGAAGGTATGATCGGGAACCGTTCCGCCCTGACAGTCAATGCCCGCGATCTTCACACAGGATTGCAAGTGAGGCGAGATTTCTCGAACTGGATCAAAGGTCGCGTCAGTAGGTTTGGATTCGTTGAGCATCAGGATTTTGAATCCTATGCTGATTTGAGCTCGCCCGATTTGGCGAGCCCAAAAGCGAGGGCTCAGGAGACCAAGGAATACCGCCTTACTCTCGACATGGCCAAGGAACTCTCCATGGTCGAGAACAACGAGAAGGGCCGGTTGGCTCGGCGGTATTTCATCTGGCGCGAACAGCAGGCGCTTTCTGCACAACCTTCTGTCTCGGTTGCGGAAATAGAACGCCGCATGATGCAGGCCCTCGGCGGTATGGTGAAGAGCGTCGTTAACAAGCAGATCACACCCAAGATCGAGCAGCTTTCGCAAAAAGTCGATGGCGTTCTTGCTGTCCGCCCCGCAGGTGTGGCGGTAACAAGCAGCCGCACGGCCCGTGGATGGTTGCAGCATTATGGCGTGGTGAAGCGTAAGCGCGGCATGTCGCAAAGGGTATCGAGCGCCCTTAAGAGTCTGTCTTTCCGAATGGGCTATGTGGTCAGCCAAACAGCGGAGGAGGGGAAGCTCTGTTTCCATGAAGTTGTAGCAAACGCCTATTTTGGCGTTGGCGCGGGCCGTCACCTTTTGCCTAAGACTGTTAAAGACCAGAAGGAAATGGGTTTGGAGCCCGCACCATCCCCTTTTACGAAAACACCAGCGTAAGCGCCGTAACGGCCAGCCACCCTTTCGGGGGTGGCAACGCTGGTGTGAGGATGAGCGATACAGAAATTGGGCAGGCCCTGTTTAACGCATCTCTGGTAGCGCCAACCGTTAGGTGCAACTTCCGCAGAACGCGGCCAGAACTTATGGCATTTCTGAAAGAAGGCGCGAAAGCCATCACCCAACTCTGGCACGATCTTGAGGAAGAGGATCGGGCTAGTGTGGAGCGGACGGCTTTGGCTTAGTCCTTGTACCCTAGCGAGGTTTGTGGCATATATCGGTATATCGTCGCCTGTTGTGTATCTAGCCGCTCCTTTTTGGGGCGGCTTTTTTGTTGGTGGAGTGTCGCGTGAGCGGAACAATTACGGTTCACGGCCAACGGCATTATGGGAACGAGCCATTCACCAAGAAAAATCTTTCCCTGCAAATTACGTTGCCGCCGGGGTTGCAGAAAAACAACTTCCGCGTTGCTGGGGCGATTGAGAGCGTAGTGCTGCCAAATGGCGCTAACCAGATTTCCCTGTCTGGCTTTGCCATGAATGCTTCCGTTGTGGCGCTGGGTATGGTGGACGGCGTGACCATGCAGGCGCAGGTTTACAATCTGCCCCACGATATCATGGCTATGCTGGCAGGTTACGGAAACAAGGGTGTTTTTGTTTTCGATTCATCGGATAGCGCGGCGGGTGGCTCTGGCGGCATAGATATTGAACTGTTTGCCAGCGAGAGAACAACAGCTACCGCACAAACGGATGCGGATTTCCGCAAAACGGCTGCATCGCGCGTGTTTTACGGAACACTATTGGCGGCTGAGGCTGATTTTTCATCTACGCCCACGCCATCGCTTACAATTATCGCCAATGCCCTGCATGCATCGCGCCTGACGGTAGCCGATCCTATCTCCATAAAGGGGGAGGCCAAGGCTGCTGATCTGTTCGCGGAACTGGCAAGAAAAATGGGCCTGACATTTGAAAACAATGGCGTAGATGCCGTTGTGAATGACCCATACTATGCAGGCTCATTATGGGACCAGGTGCGCGAATTGTGCGAGGATATCGCGTGCGATTACATTGTAGATAATGGCGTTCTGGCGGTGTGCGCGGCGGGCGTTGCGCGTGATGGTGTGGTTTCTACCGTATCGTCTCGCAATGGCTTGATTGGGTATCCATCTTTTGATGGAAGCGGAATTGTATTTCGCGCCATTTACAGGCCGAACTTTCAGTATCTTGGTCCTGTTAATGTGAAGTCGGATTTTCCCAACGCCACGGGCACATACCGCATTTACTATATCGCCCATCACCTCTCCTGCCAAATGCCCGGCGGACCGTGGGAAACGGAAATCAAAGCTAGCTTCCAAGGTGCGCCTGCGGGCGAAACATACGTACCACCAGAGGGTAACGATTAATGACGGTTACCCGTTCATGGGGGTTTATGAGCCTAGAGGCTCAGAATAGTGGCAACAACGCCCTGTTCTGGTTTGTGCAACGCATGTTGCGCAAAAGTGTAAACACATGCCTGCCGTGTAAGGTCATTAGTCTGGATGCATCGGCGCAGACGGTAGATGTGCAGCCAATGGTTATGCAGGTAACGCCTGACTATAAGCCCAAAGAGCATGGCGTTATCTACAGCGTCCCCTATGGGTTGCAGCGTGGAGGGAGTGCCGTTCTGGATATCCCACCTACGGTAGGTGATATCGGACTTGTGGCGTTTGCCAGCAGAGACGTATCCCGTGTGAAGTCCACGAAAAAGGCCGCGCCGCCCGCAACCATGCGCAGCCATTCCCTGCAAGATGGATTTTATGTCTGCACGCTATGGAGTGACGCAACGCCAGAGCATATCATATCGGCAACGCCAGATGGTGGTATAGCCATCACATCTCCAAAAACCGTCACCATTAACGCCAAGAGCCAGTTCAATGGGGATGTAGGTATCTCTGGTAACCTGATAGCGAGCGGCGATGTAAAGGCAGGGAATATCAGCCTGCAAGACCACACGCACTCAGTGACAAGCGCCCCCGGCACAACCAGTAAGCCTGAATAATGGAATTATTTCTGGAATTGACGAATTGGGATCTGATCGCAGATGCCAACGGGAATATTGCGACCTGCTCAGACGGATATGACATTGCTCAGGCAGTCGCCAATGAGATCAAACTGTTCAAGGGGGAGGGCTGGTATGACCCATCGCAGGGATGCCCGCATTTCTCTGTTGAACTGGGGCAACCGGCACAGGCTGGAGCTATATCCTCTATGATAGAAGATGCAGCAAAACGTGTTCCCGGCGTGGTTTCTGCTCAATGCAATCTTTCCATCAACCGGTCAGCCCGCAAGATGGGCGGCGTTGTAATTGTTACCACAACCAAGGGCGTCACTTATAATGTCGCAATATGAAAGCAGCACATCCGTTCCCGTGCCATCGTTTACTGCGCAGGGGCTTTCTATTCCGTCTGAAAGTGAAATTCTTACGGGAGTTATTGCCGATATCAATAATGCCTTTGCGGGGGGGCTGACATTTTACGATAGCAGCGGAAACCTTCTGGTATCGCGCCCCCATGTGCAGCTTGCTAGCACCGTTTCCGCCATTATCAATGATTGCTACGGGGTGATGGCGCAGTTTTACCGCGGAGTTGACCCGACCTACGCAACAGGCGCTTTACAGGACGCTATCGGGCAAATCTATTTTCTGGAACGCAAATCAGCCACAGCAACCGTTGTTGCGTGCGTATGCTCTGGTATTGCTGGCACAGTTATCCCCGCAGGCGCTACCGCTCAAGATGGTTCTGGATACACGTATTCCTGCACATCAGGCGGCACGATTGGAGCCGATGGCACAGTTACGCTTGATTTCCAGAATGAAACTGCGGGCGCTATTGCCTGCGCTGCCGGAACCCTCACGACAATCGCCTCTGGCGTATCGGGATGGACTGCAATCATCAACCCCGCTGATGGTGTTGTTGGAGCGGATGAGGAAAGTGCTACAGAGTTTGAAGCCCGGCGCGCGGAAAGCGTAGCGCTTAACGCAGTTGGAACCGTTGACGCCATCCTAGCCAATGTACGCTCAGTAGATGGCGTTATAGATGCATATGTCTATGCCAACGATACGGCTGCTGATGCGACTGTAGGCAGCGTGGATATTCCCGCTCACTGCATATATGTGTGCGTATCCGGGGGATCTGATACGGATGTTGCCACTGCCATATGGAAGAAGAAGCCGCCCGGTATTCCCACTACGGGCAGCACAACCGTTACCGTAACGGATAGCGGGAATGGTTATGCAACGCCACCTAGCTATAACATCTCCTTTACGCGCGCCGCAGCGCAGGCTGTGCATGTTCTGGTTACGCTATCTGCCAGCGTTCTAACGCCGCAGGATTATGCCAGCCAGATACAATCGGCAGTGCTATCTGCCTTTGAAAACGCGGCAGAAACAAAGATTGCGGGCACCGTTTACGCCTCCATCTTCTATTCTGCGGTTGCAGCCTTGGGCAGTTGGGTGCGGATTGTAAACATCAAGGTATCGCTTGATGGTACAACATGGGCGGATGATGTTGCGGCCTCAGCCGCGCAGATACCAACGCTTTCCAGCGCAGATATTACGGTTGCATCCTCATGATAGATTATCGGCAGACGGTTATCACGCAATACCGCGATAGCCTAACGCTGATGCGGTTGCTGGATGACTGGAACGATGACATTGACCCGCGTGCATTTTTCTCGGCATGGCTGGTTAATGTCTGGAACATCGAAACTGCTACCGGATACGGGCTGGATATATGGGGCAGAATTGTTGGTGTTTCGCGCATTATTAAAATTCAGTCTGGGAAATATCTGGGCTTTTCTGAGGCAGATGATCTTACAGAAGAGCCGTGGAATACTGCTCCGTGGTATGTTGGGAATGGCAATACCAACAGTTCCAACCTAACCGATGAGGCGTTTCGTACCCTAATATTTGCTAAGGCTTTGGCGAATATATCGGACGGCTCCATATCCTCTCTCAATCATATTCTTACCATTCTGTTTTCAGCAGATGGCCCTGTCTATGTGCGCGATAATGGCGATCTAACCATGACGTATGTGTTTTCATTCGCGCCGTCCGATCTGCAAATATCCATAGTCGAGCTTGACGGTCTTCTGCCTACGCCCGCAGGCGTGACGGTAGGATACGAGGTGGCATCGTGAAATACTCTGAACTTCCTTCTGTAATTACCTCTCTGTTTGCATCCGGCGCGTCTAGTTCTGCTGTTACGGATATTCCCGATACGCAGGCGTCTAGCGGAGATGGCCGCGTATCGTGGAAATTGGGGTATCCTCCAGAAACCATGATTGCCCGCTCTGCTGGTGGCGTGCCTCCATATGGGCAGGATGCCAACGGTATCGGGAAGAAACTATCCCAATACATTCAGGCTTTGCAGGCCGGGAACATACCCAAGTGGACGCAAGATTTTGCCAATGCCATTGGGGGATATCCATCGGGCGCATTAGCAGCAGACCCATCAACAGTTGGTGTATTCTGGGTTTCTACAGCGGACGACAATACAACGCAGCCCGGCGCAAATGGTGCCAGTTGGCAGAGCCTATTTACGGGCTACGTGAAAAAATCCGGCGATACCATGAGCGGGCTTTTGAACAACTCCTCATGGATTGCGGGCGGTGTAGGCGGCGGCTGGAACAATAATAACCCAGCTAATGGTGAATATGTGTTCACCAAAGGCCTTGAATTCGGAAATCCGGCCAATAATGGATATTTCCGGGGGACATGGTGCGTAACTGATGTTCACGGGAATGGGGCAGCATATCAGTCTGGCCTAAACCTAACAGGTTATGATGCGGCGGGTACAACGTATCAATGGTATTTCCCATGGAACGGCAACATTGTAACCCCGAAAGGGTTGGTCGCATTCCAGTCTGATTTGGGCGGCTATCTGAAAAATGCCAACGGCGGCATTGGTGGCGAGCAATCGGGCACGTCTCTTGTCTATCAGATAAGCGCGGGGCGTCCTTTTTTCTCATATAACAACAATGGTGCTGGCGGTAATCTTGCGTGGTATGCGGACGTGCAGACGGAAACGCAGGCTCGCGTAAACGCCGTTACATCTGAGGCAAATGCCCGCGAAACTGCTGACACTACGCTGCAAAATAATATCAACCAAAAGGTATCTGGTCTTGCGGCAGGCAAAATCATGCAGGACTTTGTTGTCGCGGTTGACGGCAGTGGTGTCCACGACATCAAGTTTCCTCGAGCGTTTTCGGGAGTCCCCACGACAATCGTTATTAGTCACGGATTAACGAATGGCAGTAATAGTCCTGTTTCTGTTTTGGGTGGGTGGACGGCAACGGGGTTTCGGATCCAGACAAATGGATCAACGAGCGTTAATTTCTTGGCGGTAGGACCTGCATGACCGCGCCCAATAATCTTCCATTCTCTGGATGGACGGTAAGCCCGCAGCGTACGGTAACGCTTGCGGGAAATGGCTCATTGCCATGTGTATGTTCTGATGGCGTATCCGCATACGGCGCTCCTGCGTGGGTGGCAAAAGCAAGTGCGGACAACCTAGATTACGCCATAGACTGCACCGCTTGGCTTCGTGCCGGGAATGATACGCTTGCGTCTGTTCAGGCTTGGGTAAGTGATGGTGATGGCGCTCTTGTAGTGCTCTCTCCCGGCTGGTCTTCTATTATGCGGGATGCTGAAAGTGGCAGGGTTTATGCAGTCATCTGGCTACGGCGTGTCGTCAGTTAAGCAGGATGATGATTGAGGCGAACTGCACGGCTGCGAGGAAGGTCGATTTCAGTTTATCGTAGCGGGTTGCGATAGCGCGAAACTGCTTGAGTTTATTGAAGAACCTCTCAACAAGGTTCCGTTCGCGATAGAGAGAAAAATCGGTTTTCCGTCGTGTCGTTCTGTTGCGTTTTGGCGGGATGACCGGGGTAATCCCGCGCTGTATCAGCCGATCGATCAACCTGTCCGCGTCATACGCCTTGTCAGCAAGGAAAGCATCCGGTTCGATGTTTTCCAGAAGTGGTTCTGCCTGGGTGATATCGGCATCCTGTCCCGGTGTGATGCCGAGTTCCACTGGATTGCCCAGAGCGTCGCAGATGGCATGGATCTTTGTAGTTAGCCCGCCTCGTGATCGTCCGATGGCCTGATCCGTGCCCCTTTTTTGAGAGCTCCGGCACTATGCTGATGCGCTCGGACAATTGTGCTGTCGATCATCATGTATTCGTTGTCGTAATCAGCGGCCAGATAACGAAATATCCGTTCGATGACGCCGCTTTCACACCAGCGGCGCAGACGCCGGTGCACGTTTTTCCAGTCACCGAAACGGGCAGGAAGGTCGCGCCATGGAATACCCGCGCGATAGCGATACAGCACCGCCTCCACGAACAGACGGTTGTTCACCGCAGTGCCGCCGACATAGCCTTCTCGACCAGGAAGAAGATCCTTTATCCGCTCCCACTGGTCATCGCGTAAACTATAGCGCCGCATCTGTCTGTCTCCCCAAAAAATGGGAAAACAGTCAGCACACGCAGACACAAAGTACAACCCTCACGTGCCACTCTCAGGGCTTAACTGACGACACGCCGTAGGTGGGGGCACCCCATCATCGCTGTATAGCGTAGAAATTGTTCTTACTACGCTATCGGGCAGGCAGATTACGGCATCCGTTTATATGCCGGTCAATGCTCTTTCTAGCGGGACTGATGCCACCCCCGTTCCCACGCTCTCAGACGGAACGCCTATACCTCCCAACGCATTGCGACTGCCGGACAATTCCATTCTGTCCCTAGATAGTAGTCACACTAATCAGATTTCGTTAGATCGCTTGCTGTCAACTGATGGCACGCATTTAACATCCCCATCCGGTACAGATCTTCTGAACCAGATTTTTCAGACCCGGACGGACGTTCTTCTTATCGCATAATCAGGAGGTGCCATTGTCTGGCACAACTCAATCGGGAACCCCGATCAGCAGCTTGCCGCAGGCGAGTGCTGTATCCGGTACGGACACACTTGTGGGTGTTGTTACATCAGGTGGCACGACGCAAGCAGAACAGATTCCTGTTTCCGTTTTAGCGGCGGGTGTTTCGGAAGCAATCGGCCTGACTGCTGCAGTTGAAGCAGCGCAAGCCGCAGCAGCTTCGGCAGCGGCCCAAGCAGAACAGGCAACCGAGAATGCAGCCAATGGTGTAAACGCAGCACGCGGTAAAGCGGGCGGCGTAGCTGCTTTGGACGCAAACGGCAATCTGGCACTGACAGACGGTACGGCTTTGCAATCTGCGCTGACCGTTGAGCCAGCCACGCAGACGCAGGCAGCCACGCTTAAGCCTCTTTTAACACTTGATGAAAGCGCAAAGGTACGGACTGCATCAGGTGATGTTGCGCTTTCTGATATGGCTACGACCATGCAGGATGGTGATTACCTGACTGTTCTGGGTGGTGCAGTGGTGGCGCGGCCTAGCGTTACGGGCACTGTTCCATCAGATTTCACCGTGAACGGGAATGTGTATGTCGCGCCTGCGTCTTACGTCAGCAATCCTTCATCTCTGCCTGCTGGTCTGTCTGTTGATGCCGGTACCGGAATTGTTCTGACAGACGGCAGCGTTTTCTTCCCTAACACAATCAATAACATCGGCGTTCTATGCGCCGTTTCGGAGTAATTTTACAATGGCTACAACTTACGGCGCACCTACCGGTCTTGATCTTTCTGCCTGTTCTGTAACGGCTACAGGCGGGACAACCAGCCAGACCCTTGCAGATATGGGCAAGGCTGTTGAAGATAATGCCACTGCGGTTGCATCTGCCCAAAGTGCAGCAACATCCGCCGCAGATACTGCCTCATCCGCTGTTACTGCTGCACAGGCAGCTACGAATGCAATAAATGATCTGGGCAATACATATATCCCACAGACTGCATACATGAAGCCGGGCGGGACAGTTAAACTAGACCAAAATGCACAGTTTATATTTCCTCCTGCTTGCTCAACTCAGCAATGGATTAATTTTGGTTATATTCTTAATTCTGATGGTACTGCTTCACAAGATCCAAACTGTGAAGAAATTATTATTCAGTATAGTATTAGCGGGCGTACCTCGGGTACTATTCTTAAGGAAGTTGTTTGGGGAACGGGTGTTGGTTCTGCTATTATTTATAAATCCTTTAATGGTACATCATTCCACTCAAATGTAGATGGTGTATCTAACTTAGGTATGGCAGATCATGCTTGGGGCAATATTTACTCTAAAACGGCTGTACAGGTTACATCTGATATTAACCAGAAAACAGTTATTGGCTCTCTAGGCGATACATCCTACGCAGACGGCCAGAAACTGGCAGATGCCCTGTTTGGTCTGGATACCACGATGTTCCAGCTTAATGCATCTATTGCTGAAAAAGGGGCTGCAAACGCCCGTTTGCATGCGGGCTTTATTGCCCAGACGGTGCAGGCAGCGATCACGAACGCAGGTCTTGACCCAGCAAAATACGCCTTGTGGACAAATTCGCCTGTGTATGAAACCACCGAGGTGGATACTGGTAAAAAGGACAGTTCCGGTAACCCTATCACCACACGCACTGTAGCGCTTAAAAAAGACGCCCAAGGCAATCAGGTCTATACGCAGATGCTGCGTTACGAACAGATACTGTGCGTGCTGTTCGAGGCCGCAAAAGCTAAGATCACGGCACAGGAAAGTGCCCTGTCTGCTCTGACAGCGCGTGTTGCGGCTCTTGAAGCCAAGGCAGGTGCATGATGTCAACCCTGCTTGATTTTTCGGCAGGGGTTGCAACTGGAGCGGGTGGCGACACCCTCTCCGGCGGTCAGATTGTGGATGCCGTGACAAGCGGCACACCGTTGCTGACCAAAGCAAACCCCGGCGCGTCCTGTAACCTGCCTTTCGCAAACCGCGGCAACATTGGCTATCGCATCCTGCCTAACGAAAATTGCGCCCTATCTGTATCAGGCGGTAACGTTAGCGAATTGCAGATCATACGTGTTCTTATCCAACAGCCTTATGGCGGTAATTGCGAAATTACATGGCCTGATAACGTAATCTGGCCTGAAGGTGCTGCCTTTGTGGACAGCCGTATTGGCGCTGTCTGCTGTGTGGAAATCATGTGGGATGGTGCATCCCGTTATTACGGGAGGTTGATCTTTGGCTAAGGTGGCACAACCCACAACAGGGTTTATTGATAACGGTGGCCTTGTTCAGCTTGGTGCGGACAATGCTTCTGAACAATGGGATTATATTACCCTTGCGGCTCCTTCCGCGCCGTGGCGTATTCTGGTTGAAGGCGATCTGCCCACAACCAGCACCACCCCCAATATGTCGGTTACGTTTTTCGAAGGCAAAATCCCGCTGTTTTCAGCTTCCGGGACATGGCAGACACAGGGGCAGACCAGTGACAATGCCAACAAGCACAACTGGAAACTGAAACTGAAAAACGCCGATACTGGCAATAAGCTGGGTGTGCGTATCGGCAGTTGGTTCCCCATGACCAGCATTACCCTGAAAGGGTATGGCACAGACCGGACGCTTGTGCGGGATAGCATGACAACCGCGCTTTGGAGCGCAATGCACAAATATCCATCAGGGCTGCTGGCACCGAAATCTGCTTATGCTTATTGGGTTGATACGGATTTTGGTGAACATACGGGTGCCCTGTTTACCACGCGCGGTTTTCCGGTTGAGTTGTGGCAGAATGGTGCATTTCTGGGTCTGTATGTGTTGCGGTCGCCCGCTGATAATCCTGACTATCTAATGGATGATGCCAACAACCAACACATTCTCATTCAGCCGCAACACGCGGGGAATATCTGGAACGGCAATTTTGTATCCACAGAATGGGTCGTCCAGTCCCCATCCATTTCCGGGTATAAAAATCAGGACGATATCACCACCACAGCGCCGGATGTGAATGCCGCGTGCCAACGTATCGTAAAATGGATGGGGGATTGCGTGAGTGGAGCGGTGGATGCACGCGCAACCTATCGCCAATATCTCGATCTCAATTCGTTTCTTGATTACGTTCTGCTGTGTGAAGTGGCGGGTTCGTTTGACAGTATGCAGAACAACTTCATGCTGGGGGCATGGGGTGCCACCTCTACATCCGGTATCTGGTATTTCTGGCCCTATGATGAAGATGAAACATGGGGGCTTGTATGGGGGCTAACCGGCACCCAATCGGATGCTGACCAAATTGGCTGGGTTATGGATGAAGCTACATTGATTACCAGCCAGAACCCCGGCTTTTTCAAATTGGCGCATACAGTGTTCAAGCCGGAACTGCGCGCGCGTTGGCGGCAGTTGCGAGATGCGGGCATTATTTCCGCAGCCAATATCAACCGTCTCATCAAGGAGCAGTCAGATCTGATTGATCCGACCATGATGGTGCAGGATATTGCAAACTGGTCATTGACGGGTGCAACAGGTGCCCCGGCCAATATGGCAGCCGGGGGGAAATGGTCTATCCCGTATATCATGAACTATGCGGAAACCCGTATTGCATGGATTGATGCACAATGGGGATATAGCGGCGCATACCCGCATGGGCTGCCTATAAGCGGGCAGCCCGTTTTTCTCGGACAAAATAATGACAGATGAACAGAGCGCGGGAACCCCCTGCGTGACTGATGGTGACCTGCGCGAAATTGTGTACAGCCATGGTCGGCGCCTGGATGAGGTTGAAGATGATCTGGGATCTCTCAAGTCTGGGCAAAGTTCCATGTTGGAACGCTTGATTTCTATTGAAGCGCAAGGGCAGGAACGAGAAAGAAATTGGGCGCAGGAATCAGCGCAAAACCGTGCAGCTCTCACTGTATTTTCGCAACAACTAGCAGCCCAGAACGGAGCGCAGCAGGAGCGTAACCGTATTGAACAGCAAAAGCTTTTGCAGGCCCAGACCGATGCGGCGCGTGCGCAGAAATCCGAGGCTGATGCGAACGCTGCTGCAGCGAAGATTAAATACTGGACTGCCATTGCTGGCTTCCTGGTAGGTGTGCTTGCTGCTGTTGGCGCAACGCTTTTGTCCAGTCAGACATGGGATGATTATGCGTTCGGGAACGTACAATTCCTGCATCGGAAACATGCACCTGCACAACCGGCACCCCAGTCGCAGGCGACACAGTTCATTCTTCCCCCGCGCAAAATGGAGGCGGCATGACTGCTAAATATGTGTGGGGAGCAAACCTTTCTGTCATCAAGCACCTGACTATTCTTCCAGCATTGGAAGCTATCAACCTTAGTGGTGAAGCAGCAGTTAATCTGGTGACAGGAACAGGGCTTGTCGAAAGTGGGTTTATCCATGACCGGCAAATCAACGGACCTGCGCTGGGCTGGTTCCAGATGGAACCCAGAACACACGATGATATCTGGCGGAACTTTCTGCGTTACCGACCCGATCTTGCTAACCGCGTTCTGGCGGCAAGCAGTTTGACTGGTCTGCCTGGAGCAGAAAACCTTGTACAGAACAGGGCTTATTCAGCCTGCATGTGCAGAGTGCAATACCTGCGCACACCTGAACCATTGCCCTCGGCCACAGATGCAGCAGCCCTCAGTGCCTATCACAAGCAGCACTACAACACGGCGCTTGGGCTGGCGAATGCCAGCGCAAACGTCTCCCTATTCCAGCAGGCCATCAATGCATGAGGCGGGTTCTCCTGCCTCTTATGCGCCAGTTGGCATGGCGATTACTCAGAAAGGAAACCTATGGGGTTTTACACCGAAAACGAACTGCGCAGGATTGCGCGCATGATGGCGGAAGAAATGCGCGAAGATCTGCGGAAAGACGTGCATCGCAGCCCGAACGGAAATCTCATGATTGAGGTTGTGGATGTAAACACACTCCCACCCAGCTTGCGCGGCGGCATGGCACATGACTGACGCACCCATCCCCGTAGCGCCAAAACGCTCTGCAGTTCTGGCACAGACAGCAAAGGCCGTTGCCGCGGGCTTGTCTATGCCCACGCTTATTGCTGCGCTGCCGCAGCCAGAAGCAACGTGGGTGCTTTATGCCTGCGCTGTATTTGCCTCAGCAGGATTTGCGGCAACTCTGATCCCACTTCCAGCCAATCAGTCCGGCAAGCTATGGCTGGTGTACCGGATCATCAACTTCCTTGCTCTTAACTGGAAGTACGCAGCCAACGCAGCCGTCATGCTGCGAGGCGCAGCGTCCTCCAAATCTGAACCGCCCAAAGCTGGACCCGGTTCTGTTGTGACCATTCCGAAAGACGATACGAAATGAAGAAAGCACTTCTCGCTCTGGGGCTACTGCCTCTCCTTGCTGCCTGCGGTACGACAAAGCAGGCCAAACTGAACCAGGCTGTTTTCGATACGGACAGCGCCTACCATGTGTTGGCCACCCCGATGCCGGATGTAATGGCGGGGAAGGTGCCGGGCGTAACGCTGACCGACACACAGAAGGCCATTGCCAAGCGTGCCAGTCAGTCTGTGTTCAATGAAATCCAGTCTCTGGAAACCTCTATCGAGGGCGGAGATAGCATTACGCAGACGGCAGTATCCGCACTGCAGACAGACTTCGCATCATTCGAAACCTGCTGGGCAGGCCTGAAAACCGGCACCACGCCGGATGCCTGTGCAGCTATTGGCGGGAGCAAGTAACATGAATGCAGCAGAAACCAGCGCTATCCTTGGTGTAGTGACCACCGTTGCAGGTCTGGCCGAGAGATACGGGCCGGAAGTGTACGAAACGGTGAAGCAGGCCATCGAACAGTCCAAGAGCAAAACCGGGCCGAGTGTGGCGGATATTCAGGCCATCTTTGCCAAGTGCAAGGCTGACAACGCGGCTATCCAGTCCGCATGACGCCGGACTTTGAGTGCGGGATGGTTTTGGGTGGCGGGGGAGTTACCTTCGCCATCGTCCTTTTTGTCTGGATAGACAGCGTGCTGCGCGAACATTCCAGTTTTTGGCGGAATATCAGGGGCAACACCGAATAGCTCCGGTCTTCATGTTAACAAAACGGCGTTTCGTTAACATCAAAGCTTCTTGTCGTTAAAAACTGATCGACAAATTAACATGAGGTGCCGGGCTTCCACCAGCTGCGAGATATGCCACGCGACTAAGGCCGCGCCGTCCAGATCCCTCTGCATTTCCTGCTACCGTCTAGCGGCGGCCCTCAGTTTTACCGGCGTTACGTTTCCGTCCCCGACCGAGCGTTCCCGGAAATGACTTTATCCAGAAGTCGAGGCCCCTAATCTCAACATCAGGAAAGTATGTGAAAGCGATGGTACGATATCACCCCATGCTTCTAGTACGGCTTGGGGATGGGTACAAGGGAAATATCCCAAAGGCGGGATGTAAAACAAAAACCGCCCTTGTGTAAAACCGCTCCAAAGACCCGCAGAAAACTGCCAAATATTAAGACCATTCGGGAACGGTGCGGGACCCCGAACCCCTGCCCGTAGGCCACCCCATTGCCATGCGGGGGCTCTGGAAAGGGCTGGAACACTGGCAACCCGCGCCACACACCCCCCCCCCCACCACCACATGGCAGCAGGATGAAGCCGCCCTTGCCCAAGCCCTGCTGTGGAACGGAGGTGCCGCCTAATGCCCCGTTCTGCTGCCTCAGCCTCATCTCCCGCAACACCCGCAGCCACACCCGCCAGCACGCGGCGCAGGTGGTCCAAGTTCTGGTGGCAGGATCATGAGCGAGACCCCGCCTTGCGGTTGTGCAGCTTGGCAGCTCAAGGTTTGTGGATGCGCCTGCTATGCCTGATGCACGAGGCCGAGCCCTACGGCCATTTATGTGTAAACGGCAAACCCCTGCACCCGCGCCAGATTGCCCAGATGGTGGGCGTAGGCCCCCAGCAGGTGCGCCGCTATATGGCAGAACTGCAAGATGCCGGCGTGTATGCCACCACGGCGGAGGGGGTGCCGTATTCTCGCCGCCTGGTGCGAGACCGCGCAGCATCCGATGCCGGGGCCGCATGGGGCCGCACCGGGGGCAACCCGCAGCTTAAGCCCGATGCCCCCGCAACCAAGGCAGGGCAGGGGATAACACCCCCACCCGAAGCCAAGGTTATGCTCCAAGAAGCAGAGGCAGAAACAGAAACAGAAGCAGAAGCAGAACATCCCCTCACCAAGTTCGGGCCGGACACGGATGCGCGCACGCATCTGTTCAAATCTGGTCTGGCGTTTTTGAAAAAGGCTACCGGCAGGCCAGATCGTTCCGCCCGGGCCATTCTGGGCCGCTGGCTGAAGCTGACGGGGGATGATGCCGCCGTGGTGCTGAACGTGCTGGCCGAATGTGCCCGCTTTAACCCCGCAGAACCCGTGGCGTGGATAGATGCCACCCTGCGCACCCAGTTGCAGATGCGCCCCGCGCCAGAAGAACCCACCAGCCAGCACGCTCGCCGTATGGCCGCGTGGGAAGGCGTGCCGGATGTGGAGGGCGTGTAAGTGCCGCACCCTTACCCCATGCAGGCGCAGGGGGCGCGTGCCGTAACGCACCCACCCCACGGCGGAGGCTACACGCCTGCGCCGCCCGATATACAGGACCTGTTTGCCGCAAGGCGTGAGGGTGTGGCGTTAACCGCGCAAGATATGCCCCCCAATATGGAGGCACAGGTGCAGGCGTGCTGGCAGCGCGTGCAACTGGCCATGCAGCCGGTAAGCCAACCCATTGTGGCGGCGTGGCTGAAAAAAGCTGGGGCAGTTGGTTTCCAACCCACCGGGGGCGGCCGATGCCGCAGCGCAGTGCCGCGCCATTTATGAAGTGTGTGCTGATATGCCTGCCGGGGCGTGGTGCCCGCAGGCGCGTTTGGCATGGGCGCGGCAGCCTGCGCGCAATGGTTACCCGGTGGGCGCGCGCTGGCCTGCTCCGGCAGAATTGCGGGCTGTGCTGCTGCCTTTTGCCAACACCATCTGGCGCGATGCCCACGGTTGCAAGGCCCTGCTGGGGCTGCACACGCGCACGCCATAACCCACCCACATTTTGCAAACACCCTTAAAAACACGGAACACACATGAAAACACAGGCCGCAGCCCAGCCCACAACATCCGCCCCCGCTGGCCTTATGGCGCAGGCCACGCTTAACAGGCCGCGCCGCACGGTGCAGGGGTTGCTACAAGCGGGGGATATTACGCAGGAGGCCGCCGATGCCGCAGAGCGATGGTGCCGCAACTATGTGTTTGGGTATTTTGATTATCTGGAACACACCACCCCAGCGCCGCAGGGGCAAAGCGTGCGGCATGATGCCGTATCCTGGCAGATGGTGCGGGCCAAGGCCATGGCGCGCATTACGGCGGTGCGCGATGCGCTGGGCCTGTGTGCGCACCAGCGTTTGCGCATGATGCTGGTGGATGATCTTTCCTTCCGCGCAATGGGGGAGGCGTTGTTCCCCAATATTTCCAGCAGCTCTGCCCAGCGCAAGATTGCGGCGCAATGTGCCCTGGTGCTGGAGCAGCTTGCCGCGCTGGAGGCCACATTCCGCCGTGCAGAGCAGGCTAAAAAGGCCGGAAGGCGTAAAAATGCACGCACGGAAAAGGAAGTTTTGCAGGGCTGAACCGCAGGCACGCACGCAAGAAAAAAAGGAGCCAATGCACCCGCACTGGCTCCTTTTTTGCAAAGCATATGCTGTGCTGTGCGGTTTTTTACGCCAGAGCAGCCTGCACCTGCGCCGTATGTGCGGGCACGGTGTAAGCCCCTGTTGCCAAAACCTGCACATGCAGCAGGCAAAGCCCCTGCAACGTGGCAGGCAGCGGCAGCTTGGCGTGGCCGTTTGTCCACCGTGCGTGGCCAGATACTTCTGCCGCGTGCCAACCTTGCAGATCTTCGGCCTCAAGATGCGCGGTTACGGGCTGGTGCGTGCCAGCGGATGTAATGCTGACTTGCCCTACGGCTACGCCCAATGTGCGCCGGTCATCTACAAACGGGCCTTCTGCATCGCACGGGCGGAAGGTGCGAGATGCCAGATACACATTTTGTGCCCCCTGTGCGGGCAGCATAAAGGTGTAAATGCCGTTTTCATGCCGCAGCGGGTGCACGCTATGGCCCTGCGCGGTAACCAGATGCAAATTGGGCTGGGCAGATGTGTGTGCAGCCTGTTGTGCAGTGGTGTTTGCGTAAAGTGTGCTGCCACGTTCTGCCAGAGTGCGGAACAGGGGTTCTACAAACGTGCGGGAGGTTTCCAGCTTGGCGGCGGCATCCTGCGCCCAGCTTTTTACGGCGCCACCAATGCGGGCCACGGGGCCTGCCTGCGTAAAGCTGGCGCGGTTGCCTGTATCCAGATAGCTTTCTGTAAGCATACCGTTGGCCATGATAACGGCGTGGCCTTCGGTTTCTATATGGTAGTAATCATACCCGGCAAAGCTTGTATCGTACACAATGGATGTGCCGTTTACCAGCATGCGTGCAGGCACAAAACTGCCTTGCATGTACAGGCAATGTTCTGGCGTAATCAGCAAATCTGCTGCGGGCACGCCATCAGCAATGGCGTTGGCACGCACGCGCACGGGGTAGCCGGCAACATCATCCGCCGCAGCCGGGTTGGTGCGGGCGTGGGCCTTGCCTGCCCATGTAATGCGGCGGGCAACAGGCTGGCCATCTGCTGCAAATGTAAGAACTTCCTGCCCTGCAACAAGGTTTTCTACTGCCACATCACCTTTGGGTGTGCGGATCATGCTGCCGGGCAAAAAGCAAACCAGAACACCCGTTGAGCCGCTGCTGTTTTGCGCTGTGGCGCTAAGGTAAAGGTTGCCCCCGCTGGTGGCCTGATAAAGCGTTTTGGTGGCGGGGGTGTGATCTCCATTCACAACAACGGTAATGCCGGTGTTGGTGGTAATGGTTGTGTCCGAGCCATTATACGTGGCGTTTGTAACGTAGCCCGCGCCGGGAATTTCGATAGTGGCCCCTGCGTTGCTAAAACCATCAATATTGGTGAATGTTAGAATTTCTACGCCGCTTGCGGGTGTGACCACCAGCGTGCCGCCACCGCTGCCAAATGTAATACCTGCCCCGCTGAGCGCGGAAATTTCGGATTGCTGCACAACACCCATATTAATGGTGCCACCGTTTTCTATAGTGTATGTTGTGCCGCTAAGAGCGGTAATAATATTGGCGCCGGTAAGGGAAATGGTGCCGCCATCTGCTGTAAAGGAGGCACCCGTAAGCGCACCCACCACGGTAGAGCCGATATCAACGGTAACGTTTGCGCCATCTTCTGCCGTAACGCTGTAGGGGTTAATGAGAGCAGCAAGTGATGAGGCAAAATTGAGCTTGGCGGTAACATTGCTTCCTTTAAATGTAGCACCACCTCCGCCGACGGCTGCAACGATCGGAACCCAAAGCGCAGGAACGAGTGTATAGCTACCGCTGGTGGTGACAGTGTTGCCATAACCATAAAGGATAGTGGACATCGACATATTCCTAAATGCTGTACTGGAAATAAAGAATATTTCTGATTCTTGCATGTATAGTATGGGAGAACGCTGATGAGGCGGTATGGATATTTATTTTCATAAATAGTAAAGTTATGAAAAAACTGTTTAAATATAAACAACAGTTACAAAATTAAAATTAAGACACAATTAAAAATAGGCTGTTTTTGGTACGGATTGTTTCTATATGATGAAAGCGGTGCTATAAGGCCGCCGAAAAGTTTGAAACTTTTTTGAAAAACAAGGAAATTTTATCAAATTTCACACGAAGATATTATCTGCACATGGAGATGATTATGAGTATAGGATATGTGAGTGCAGATTGCCCATTTGTAAGCCGGGATGAGCAAAAAAGGATTCTGGAAGAATCGGGATGCCAGTTTATATTTACTGGCTCTTTTTCAAAAAACGGATCTTCTTTTTTGCACTTTGTGGCACGGCAGAAGATGGGCACACACATTGCTGTGGCGCAAATGGACTGCATTGTAAGCAGTTGGCGGCATTTGCGTGATATTATCTTGCAGGTTCAAAAACAGGAGTGCACGCTGGTTTCCCTAAAGGAACCATGGGTGAACACGTGTGCAAAACACGGCGCGCTGATGCTGGAAGTGCTGGGCGGGCTGGAAAAACTTGAAAAATGCTTTATACGCCAGCGTATGTCTACAGGCAGGCACAAGGCCATGTCTGCCGGGTGCCGCATGGGGCGGCCCAGCAAATTAACGCAACAGCAGTACGAGGCCGTGGCGCAGGCACGCGCCAAAGGCTGCACGCTGCGTGAAATTGCTGAAGAATATGATGTAAGCATCAGCATGATTTCGCGGTTATTGAAAAAAATACCCCGCCAATCATGAAAGATACGTTCTGAACCATAGCCCCGCAAAAACACGGAGCCATGATACGGAACGTATTATTTTTTCAAAACCTTGTGAATTACTTACCGTTTTTACGAGGGCCGTGAAAATCGTGCTTCATATACGGGATGGTATCCAAAATCTGGATAGATAAAAGCCCCATCTTGTTCTGGCTGCGCTCTGCCATCATGGGCAGGTGGGCGTGGCCATCTGTCCAGCGCCCGGGTTCACCATCATGTTCGTGCCAGCCCTTAAGGTCTTTCTCCATATGTGAAGAAATATTGCGGGGCTTTCTGTTTTCCTGAAGGGTGATATTGCCAACGCGTATGCCAAGGCGGCGCTTGTCTTGCACATATGGGGCAATAACATCTACCGGCCTGCTTGCGCGGGAGGAAAGATGCACCTCATGCACGTTGGGCGGCAGCATAAACATGGCCAGATTGTTTTGCTCCCGCATTTTGCGGATAAGCTTGCCGGTATCTGTAATCAGGCTGAGGTCATGCTCATGCGTGATTTCGGGCGGGGTATATAGCTCATGGCTTAGGCCACGGCTTTGTGCGCGCGCCAACAGGCGGTGGTACAGCGCGGCCACAACCTCGCGGTCTGTTACCACGGGGGCATCTGTGCGGGTGTGCCAGTGCGTGTTGTTGGGGCAGGGGGGCAGTGCGCTGGCCACCAGCAGCCCTTCGGCCACAATAATGGCGGGGCCAGCCGTTTCTAGCGGGTAAGCGGTGTAGCGCTCAAACGTGTGATCGTAAAAAATGGAAAGCCGGTTTACCAGCAGGGCTGCGGGCACAAACTTGTTTTCAAAAAACAGGCACTGGTCTGGCGTTAGCAGCACATCCTGCGTGGGCAGGCCATCTGCTATGGCATCTTGCAGCACGCGTATGGGGTATCCGGCCTCATCTTCCGGCAGGCCGGGCAGCACGCAAATATGCTGGGCCATAACCTTGGTAACCGGGGCAGGCGTTTCTGCCATTTCCGGGTCATACGTTACAAGCACATGGCCGGGTGTAAGGCTTTGTACAGGCTGCGGCCCGCTTTGGGTATGGATGTTGGTATCATGAAGAACGCCGGGCACAGAAATATCTGGATGACGTGCCAAGGCGCCCTCGGGAAGGGTCTGACCGGATTTGTCGTGAATGTCATGCACAACCGCATGGCGGGGAAGCGCTGTCATTTCTTCCTTCTGACTTACACCACGGAAAACAACTTCCGTATCTGTGCTTCAACGTAAAATGTTCCTTGATCTTGCGAGAACAAGGCGCATCCAGAACTTTTTTTCAAAACCTGAGGAATTAAGGCATACATGCCTAATGTGTGTTGCAACTGCATCCATCAGGCCTTGATTGCGCCATACTGTACCAGCCATAAAAATTTTGCCAAGTTATAAAAGCAAATAAATTACCCGGAAGCTTAGTTTATCATTTTAGTATGTTGTGTATATGTAAATCTAACTTAAGTAAAAATATCAATAATTCAAGTAAAGTAAAAAAGTAATACTGAAATGTATTAAAAATTATACAATTTTTTTGTGATATATTTATGAAAAGTGCCTTGGTGTAAAAGACACGGGAAAGCTAAAAATTGAAAAACCGGAAATTATAACAGCAAGATGAATATTTTTTTCCAATGCAGGGGGATGTGTAAATGTTTACTTAACGCGAAGTTCGGTCTGATCTGTCACTTCCGCGTTATTTATGCAAATAAAGTATATCTGGAATGCATGAATGGATGAGGCACCCATGCCATTCCCCCACCATTGGGGCGGGGGAATGGGGCTGAACAGGGCTTAGTAAATATCGAAATCGTTATTGCCGGTGGAGGAAAAAGCCATGCGGCGTTCTGTAAGATCCAAAATCCACGATGACATATCAGACCGGGTGCGCGGCGGAAAAGGCAGCCGCTTGAAGATGGAGCGCATGGAGTAGAACTTTTTATACATCCACTGAATGCGGGCTTCCATTTCCTTGGGGGAGCAGTTTTTGGGCCAGATCTGGCAGATCTGGCCGGGCCAGCGGTCAATTTCTGGCGCGTTGATAATACGGCCTGCCTTTTCCATACGGTTAAACAGCGCCGTGCCCTTGGTGGGGGTAAGAATGTTGAAATACGCCGCAGGCACCTTGTGTTCCTCCAGAAAGGAGATGGTGGCGCGGTAGATATCGTGGTCTTCATCATCAAAACCGAAGATGAAGTTGAGCGAGTAGCTGATATCGCGCTGGCGCAGGTTTTCAAACATTTCGTGG
This sequence comes from Acetobacter sp. A11-2, assembly GCF_040208445.1. NCBI lineage: Bacteria > Pseudomonadati > Pseudomonadota > Alphaproteobacteria > Acetobacterales > Acetobacteraceae > Acetobacter > Acetobacter sp. A11-2. The sequence goes on along the minus strand of NZ_CP157843.1, from coordinate 1,791,394 downwards.
TAGCGGCTGGCTTTGTTCCAGCCTTTGCGCATGCCGTCCAGAATATCCTTATCAATACTTTCAATACCGATATTCACGTGCATCACGCCCGATTTGCGCGCCAGATCCAGAAACTCCTTATCCAGACACAAATTGGAAGACCACAGGGTAGACCAGCGAATGCCCAGCGGCACCAGCCCTTCCATCAGTTCCATGGCGCGGCTTTTCTTGCCGCCAAAGTTGCTTTCACCAAAAAAGAAGTGGCTGCCACGGTTCTTGATAAGCTTGAGCTCATTTACCATTTCGTCCACCGGCCGCCAGCGGTAGCGGCCGCCAAGGTAAAACCGTTCGGAGCAGAAATCGCACACAAACGGGCACCCGCGGGAGGATTGCACGGCAAAGGTGCGGAAGGGGCCAAACTTTTTAAGGTCCAGCAGGTCATACCTTGGGGCGGGCAGGCCGTTCAGTTCCTTTAGCGGTGTGGCGCGGTAAATGCTTTTCAGCCGGTTGGCGGCGGCATCTTCCAGCATTTCCTTCCAGATGGGTTCGGCCTCACCCACGCCCACGGCATCTACGTGCTCGGCGGCTTCTTCGGCGTTAAAATACACATGGGGGCCACCCATAATAACTTTTACGCCGCGTTTACGAAATTCCTTGGCAATATCGTAAGCGCGGTAGGAATGGAGCGTCCAGGCCGTAAGGGCCACAACATCCACCGGCGCATCAAAATCTATATCTTCAAGCTGTTCATCCAGCAGCGTTACCTTCCACTCTGGCGGGGTCAGGGCGGCAAGGTACGGCAGGGCAAGCGGCACCATCTGTCGGCGCTTGGTTTTAAACAGCGTTCGGTCTGTAGGGGCTTTATAATGCGTGGGCTGAATGATCAGAAGGCGTAGGTCATTTGCTGGCATGTGGGTATCAGGATCTGCTGGATTAAAAGAAAAAATGGGCAGATGGTGCCCCTTTGTTACGGAATATACATAAGCAGGGGTGGGGGGCTGTCCACCTCCGCTCAAGCATGGCGGATGTGTGCCCACCGTAACCAAACGCAGCCCCTAAGCTGGCCTGCGGGGTGGCGGTAAGGCGCAGCGTGCGCCGTAATAACAGGGATGCACGCAGGGCATGGATTTGGCATATCCATGCGTTTCCCGCAATGCGGCGGAACCGGGCTTTTGGCATGGCTCCCATGCCTGTAGTGGGGGCCGTGGCGGGCTGATGGCGTGGCGCGTATGGGGGCACAGCCGGTGCCGGGCACGGGGTGGCATAAAACCTGCGTGTAGGGTGGGGGTGCAGCATATATAAGGGGCACTGGCGTATGGGCTGGCGGCGTAAAGGGGCGGGATGATCGGGTTTGGCTTTTTGCGGCCTGTTATGCAGGTGGCGGCGTGGTTTTGGCCCGGCAGTGCGGCCCAGCTTGTGGCCCCGCCCAACAACGCCGGGTGGCGGGCAGATATAGATGGCCTGCGCGCGTTGGCTGTGGTGGGGGTGGTGGTGTACCACCTCTTTCCTGCCGCGCTGCCCGGTGGCTTTGGCGGGGTGGACGCGTTTTTTGTAATCTCCGGCTTTTTAATCAGCGGGCATCTGGTGGCGCATTTTGGGGCGGGGCGGTTTTCTGTGGCCTCGTTTTTTGCGCGCCGGGTGCGCAGGCTGGCCCCCGCATTGCTGGTGGTGCTGGCCGCCACCCTGCTGGCCGGGTGGTTTACCCTATTGCCCACCGAGCTTGCCGCCGTGGGGCTGGATGCCGCAGCGGGTGCGGCATCTGTGGCCAACCTGCTGATGTGGCACGCCCAGGGCTATTTTGACCGCGCTGCGGTGCTCAAGCCGCTGTTGCATTTATGGTCACTGGGGGTGGAGGAGCAGTTCTATCTGGTCTGGCCGCTGGTGCTGGTGCTGGCGCTGGGCTTTGCCGCGCGGGTGCGCGCAGGCGTGCTGGTGGGGGCCACGGGGGCAGCGTGCTTTTTATATAGTCTGGCGTGCAGTGTGTGGTGGCCGGGGGCCGGGTTTTATTCTCCCCTTAGCCGAGGGTGGGAGTTCATGCTGGGGGCAGGCCTTGCCCTGCACGGTGTGGCGGAGCGTGGGCCAAAGGGTGCAGCGCGTGCCACCCCGGCGCAGCCTGCACCTGCGGGCATGGGCGGCATGCTGGCGCGGTGTGCCGCTTTGCTGGGCACAGGCCGGGTGCGTAATGGCGCGGGTGTTTTGGGGCTGGCCTGTGTGCTGGCCGGGTTTGTGGTGCTGCGGCCGGGTGTGGGCTTTCCCGCTCCTTGTGCGCTGTTGCCTGCGGGGGGCACGGCATTGCTTATTTGGGCAGGCGCTGGCGCGTGGGTAAACCGGCACGTGCTGGCCGTGCGGCCCATGCGGGCGGTGGGGCTTATCAGTTACCCGCTGTATCTGTGGCACTGGCCGCTGGTTTCCTGGTTTCATATTGTGCGTGGGGCTGGGGTTATTCACAACAGTGCGGGGTTTGCGCTTATGGGCGCAGCACTGGTGCTGGCGTGGCTGACCACCAAGTGTGTGGAAAACCCGTTGCGCGGCGGGCATTTTCGGCAAGGCAAAACGGTGGCCCTTGTGGGCGGCCTGGTGGCTTTATGCGCGGCGGGGCTGCTGACGTGGCACACTGCCGGCTGGCCCGCACGGTTTGCACACACCCCTGCGGGCACAGATCTTTCTGCCATCAATCTGGCGGTGCATGATGGCATTTTTGCCCCCACACCGCATATGCACATCACGCACGAAAACGGGCTAACGGTGGCCACCATAGGCCATGCGGGCCACCCCATCATGTTTACGGGGGACAGCCTGCTTTTTCAGTGGGGGCCGAGGGTAGAGGCACTGTTGCAGCAGGGGCGGCTTAAGCACACGGTTATATTTGTAGCAGGCCCCAGTTGCAGCCCCTTTGCGGGCGAGGTTTATGAAAAATCCTTTGCATATTGCGGTAATATGCAAAACGTGCAGCAGCGCATCATGCAACAGCAGAATGTGCAGGCCGTGGTGGTGGGGGCGTTCTGGCCGCGTGTGCTGTTGCACACACCGGGCACACAGGCACAAAAACAGGCGGCTTTTGTGCAGGATATGCGCAGCCTTTCGGGCAATGGGGCGCGGCCTGTGTGGCTGGTGTTGCCCACCCCGGCAGATGCACGCTTCAGCCCCGATAAACTGGTGGCCCGTAGCCTGATGCATATTGGCGTCAACACGGCTTTGCTGGAGCAGGGTATTCCCACCCAGCAGCTCCGTAACGATATGGCGGCGGATACGGCGTTTGTGCAGGCCCTTGCCACACAAGCGGGGACAAAGGTGCTGGATGCGTGGCCCGATATCTGCGGCACCGGCCGGGCCTGCGCGGTTATTACCCCGCCAGCCACGCCCAAATATGCAGATGACAAGCATTTAAGGCCCGGCTTTGTGCAACAGCACGCCACGTTTTTGGATGATGTTCTGGCCCGTTAGGGCGTGTTCCAGCCCAGCCAGAAATCCGGGGCATCGTTCCACTTGGCCAATATGGGGGAAAGGTGCCTGCGGGCCTGAAAGCAGCCCATGGCAAAACCTGCCGTGCCATCGCACGAATCGTTGCGCTGGTGGGTGGCACCTTGCATCCAGAACAATGCGCCGCGCTTGCGGTCTCCGCTCAGCCCGGCAATCCAGCGGTTCCAGATATGGCGGGCGTTCTGCCCTTCATGATACGCGGTCATATCCTGCGCGGGGGCGGGGGGCATGGCCATGGCGGGCGGCATAACGTGGTAGGGCTGCGCGCCCGGTGCCGGGGGTGCGGTGTTAAGCGCATAGGCCACACCCGGCGGCATGTGCCCACCGGGCGGAGGTTCCAGCGGCACGGGGCCAGCCAGCAGCAGCATGGCAAAGCCCGCCGTCGCAATGCCCACAAGGCTTACCAGCCCAAAACGTATGGCGCGCGTTGCATCTGAAGTGTGTGAAATGGGCTCAACCGAGACAGCACGCAGCGCTTTTTCTGCTTTTTTCTGGCACCGGGCGCTGCAATACGGCGCGTGGGTGTTGGTGTGGTAGATACGGTCACACCATGCACAAGCTTTGTCCATGACCTCCCCATCACCCATTCTGCCAAGATTTTCTGTCACGCGCGGCGCACTATAACAGTGTTCGATATATTTGCCAGTCCTGATTGGGAACAGTTCTTAACTGTGTGTTCACATACTGGTTTGCCCTGTTTTGACAGGCTGCGTGGTCAGTCCTAATTCCCGTTCATCATCCCAAAAATTGTAAAAAACCAAGGACATTCCTATGCCTACAGCAGTGCGCAGGGCAAAGCTGGCCTGTGGCGCGGTTTTGCGTGGCGGGGCCCGGTGGTGGGTTGTGGCGCAGGTTATGCCTACGGGTGTGGTGATGTGCCCGCTGCTATGCACCCCGCGCGACCATCACCGGGCAGATATTTGCATAGGTTGGGCGCAAGCCCTGCTTTTGGGGTGCCCCGCGCAGGCCGTGCTGCGCTGCCGCCCGGTATGGCGCGGCACTATGGCGGGGCTGGCCTGTGTGGGCCAGCTTAACCCGCCCACATGCCAGCGCATGGTGGCCGCCCTTGCGCGGGAGCACCACCACCATCAGCACGAAACAGACCGCCCGTTTATAGCCCACGGCAGGGGCGTGCGGTCTGGATCTTCCTTTGTTCAACAGGGTTGGATACGTGGCCATGCCCCGCAAGACAGCAGCACCCGCGCAGGGCGCATTAGGGCCATCAGCTTTGGCCCCGATGGCGCGCCGCAAAAGGCGCAGCACAAAACCCGTAACCCCGCTGGATATCTTCACCCGCATCATGCAGGGGGATGAAAGCATAACAGACCGCCAGTTTGATGCCGCCAAGGTGGCCGCGCCCTATATGCACCCCAAGCTTTCGGGCCTTGCCACAGATGCCCTGCCACGCCGCAGCGCAGATGCCTTTACGGATGAGGAACTGGCCGCCCTTGCGCAGGAAAACGGCGTGCCGCCGCCTTAATGGTTTGTAGCTGTTATTTGGAAAAAACCCTTTCATGCCCAACGCTCACTGCCAACCCGCACGCGCCATGCAGGCGGGCCGGGTGGCGCGGGCAGAACTGGCACGCAGGCAGGCCGCACGCCAGCATGTTCTGGATTTTGCCCGCTATACACTATCAGATTACAAAGCAGGCGCACATCATGCCCTGCTGGCCCGCACGCTGGAGCAGGTGGAGGCCGGGCGTATTACGCGGCTGATGGTGTTTATGCCGCCCCGGCACGGAAAATCGGAGCTGACATCTCGCCGCTTTCCCGCTTGGTATCTGGGGCGGCACCCCAAGCGGCAGATTATCGGGGCTTCTTACGGGGCTACGCTGGCGCAGGATTTTGGGCGCGATGTGCGCAATATTGTGGCGTCCTCTCGCTATGGGGCGTTGTTTTCTGCAACAAAGTTGGCGGCGGATAGCAGCGCGCGGGATGTATGGCACACCGCACAGGGTGGGGGTTACACCGGCATGGGTGTGGGCGGCGGGCTTACGGGCCGCGGCGCGCATCTGGCCATTATAGATGACCCCGTAAAGGACAGGCAGGAGGCCGAAAGCCCCGCCCGCCGTGCCGCTGTGCTGGACTGGTACCGCGCCGTGCTGCGCACCCGCCTGATGCCCGGCGGCGCCATTGTGCTGGTGATGACGCGGTGGAGCATGGATGATCTGGCAGGCCGCCTGCTGGATGATATGCACAACAAAACGGGTGAGGCATGGCATGTGCTGGACCTGCCCGCCCTAGCCACCGCGCATGATGCGCTGGGCCGCATACCGGGGCAGGCACTGTGGCCGCAGGCGTTTGATACGGCGGAACTTGCGCGGATACGTCAGGCCGTGGGGGAGCGGGAATGGGCTGCACTGTACCAGCAAAACCCGGTGCCGCTTTCTGGCAATCTGTTCCACACCCACATGCTGGGTGTGCAGGAGGCACTGCCCGCAGCATCTGGCCCCGCCGTGCGGAGGTGGGATTTGGCCGCCACCCGCCAGAGCGGCAGCAACAACCCGGATTGGACAGTGGGCGTAAAAATGCACCACCTGCCAGATGGGCGCTTTGTGGTGGCGGACATTACCCGCCTGCGTGGAGACCCCGCACAGGTAGAAGCCGCCTTGCTGGCCACCGCCGCGCGTGATGGTGTGGGGGTGGACATTGTGCTGCCGCAAGACCCCGGGCAGGCCGGTGTGGCGCAGGCGCGGTACCTTACCGGCAGGCTGGCCGGTTACAAGGTGCGCTGCGTGCGTGAAACAGGAGATAAAGCCACCCGCGCAGCCCCATTTGCTGCGCAGGTAAATGCTGGCAACGTGCTGCTGCTACGCGCCCCGTGGGTGCATGCGTTTACGGAGGAACTGGCAGCATTCCCCGCCGCCACGCATGATGACCAAGTGGATGCTGCCGCCGGTGCCTTTGCAGCACTGGCAGAGGCACACCCTCTGCCGCGCTTTGGGCCAGATTTTCTGGCCCGTATTTAGTGTGCGTGCTGCTGGCGCAAAGCCTGCTGGCGGCGCTTTTCTTCCTCACGCTGCTGGCGTTTGCGGGCGCGTTCTTCCGCCATGTTGGCGCCTAAATGGGCCTCGCCACGCTGTGCGGCCAAACGGGCTTGGCGTTCACGCTCCGCATGGCGGGCGCGGCGGGCTTCATCCCACTGGCCGTAGCAGTGCGGGCAGGATACGCCGGTTTCAAACTTGGGGCTGGCTTTGTCTTCCGCCGTAATGGGCGTGCGGCAGGCGTGGCACAGTTCCAGCTCACCGGGTTTAAGGCCGTGGCCGACTGTTACGCGCTGGTCGAACACAAAACATTCACCCCGCCACAGGCTTTCTGCCTCTGGCACGGTTTCCAGATACTTCAGGATACCCCCTTGCAGATGGTACACCTCATCCAGCCCTTCGGCCTTGGCAAAGGCGGTGGATTTTTCACACCGAATGCCCCCGGTGCAGAACATGGCCACACGTGGCTTGCGGCCCTTTGCCAGAAGTTCCTCACGGTGTTGGCGGAACCATGCAGGAAATTCCCTAAAGGTTTTAATCTGCGGGTCTATTGCGCCCTCAAACGTGCCTACGGCCACTTCGTAATCATTGCGGGTGTCTATCAGAATGGTGTCGGGGTCTTTTAACAGTTCGTTCCATTCTGTGGGGGGCACGTAGGTGCCCACAATGTGGTTGGGGTCTGTGCCCTCCACACCCATTGTGACAATTTCCTTTTTCAGCCGCACCTTCATGCGCAGGAAGGGCATTTCTGGCGCGCGGGAGAACTTGACCTCAATATCCGCGCAGCCGGGCAGGGTGCGGATATGCGCCAGCACGGCCCCAATACCGGCATCTGTGCCTGCAATGGTGCCGTTAATGCCCTCGGATGCCAAAAGCAGAATGCCTTTTACCCCGTTGGCGGTGCACACATCCTGCAACGGCCCGCGCAGATCAGCCGGGTTTGCAAATGGGGTAAAGCGGTAAAGGGCCGCCACGCAAATGGGCAGGGCTGCGTTTTGGGTATCGGGCGTGGGGGCAGTGGGCTGGGCAGTCATGCTCGGCAAGTTCCTTGGGCCTGTTGGGTGATTGCAGATCATCCGTTCCGCGCCACGGCTTACAGCACCGCAATCAGGTTGCATTTCAATGCCGCCCATTTACCCGCCAGCAGCGGGGGCAGACAAGTTTTTTTCCAATTTTTAACTAAGGGCAGGGTATGTCTGGTTTGTCTTTTTCTTCCCGCGCCTGGCTGGGGTGGTGGCAGCGTTTGCGCGGGCAGCGTGCCCCCGTGGCCCTGCCGCGTAAGGAGCCGGTGCTGCCCCAGGGGGCCTTTGCGGCAGATGTGGCCAAGGTGGCCCCGGCAGCCGTGGCGCGGGCAGATGTGTTTGCCCCGTATCGGCCCCCGCGCGGGGTGCGGGCCAATAACAGCACCGCCCCGCTGGCCATGGATAGTGCCGCCGCACAAAATGCCCCCGGTTTGCTGGACTGGCTACGCACTGCCGTGGCGAATGGGGTGGTGTTTCCCGGTTATGCACGGCTGGCGGAAATGGCCCAGCGGGCAGAATACCGGCATATGGTGGACACCATTGCCACCGAGGCCACGCGGCAATGGCTGGTATTTACCTCTCGCTCCGGGCAGGGGGGGGCCAAGGCAGACCGCATTAACCAGTTGGAGGCCGAGTTTACCCGCCTGAATGTGCGCGATGTGCTGCGCCGCATGGCGGAAATGGACGGCCATTACGGCATGGGCCTGCTGTATGTAGATACCGGGCTTTCCCCCGTGGCGGGTGGTTTGGCATCCCCCTTGCTATTGCGGCCAGAAACCTTCCGCCAAGGCAGTTTGCGCGCCTTGGTGCCGGTGGAGCCGGTATGGACAACCCCCGCCGCGTATGAAACCGCAAACCCGCTGCACCCTGCCTTTTACAAACCGCAAAGCTGGTGGGTGCAGGGCACGCTTTTGCACGCCACGCGCCTGTTGCGGTTTTGCGCGCGGGAGGTGCCGGATATTCTTAAACCCGCTTATAACTTCGGCGGGGTTTCCCTTACGCAAATGGCGCGGCTCTATGTGGAAAACTGGTTGCGCACGCGCCAGAGTGTTTCGGATTTGCTGAATGCGTTTTCCATTGTCGCTTTGTCCACCGATATGGCGGCCTATGCGCAAGACCCCGAAGGGCTTTTGGCGCGGGTGGAGGCGTTTAACCGCTTTCGCTCCAACCGGGGCACGTTTGTGCTGGATAAGGAGCGCGAAAAGCTGGAGCTTCTGGCTGCGCCCCTTGCCGGGTTGGACAGGTTGCAGGCGCAGGCGCTGGAGCAGATCTGCACCGTGGCGCAACAACCGCTGGTAAAGTTTGCCGGTATTTCCCCTTCCGGGCTGAATGCCTCGGCTGATGGAGAGATCCGGGTTTTTTATGATCGCATCAGCGCTTATCAGGAATCCTTCCTGCGCCCCAATCTTACGCACATTCTGCACATGGTTATGCTGAACCTGTGGGGCGCGGTGGATACGGACATTACGTTCACCTTCCGCCCGCTCTGGCAGATGGATGAGGCCGAACAGGCGGACATAGACGCCAAAAAACAGAGTACGCCACCATGAACACACGCAATACCGGGCAGGCCCGCGCCAGCCCACACGCCGCTGTTGCGCCCGATATGCAGCCTTTGGCGCTAGACAGGGCCAGCGTGCGCCGGGTGGATGCAGATGGGCATTTGCACATTGCGCACTGCATTTTCTCCGCCGCAACCGTTAGCCCCTATTATGGGCGCGAAATACCGGGTGCCGCTGCGCTGGGCCTGAAAGATGATGATGTTTACAACGTTTTTCGCCCGCCCGATGCGCTTATGCGCGCCGCCCCCAGCCTGTGCGGCAAACCGGTGCTTATGCAGCATACCCCCGTAAGCGCGCAGGATCACCCAGCCAGCATAACCGTAGGTGCGGTGGGCAGCGATGTGCGCTTTACCCCACCCAACCTGACAGGCAGCCTGACGATATGGGATGCCACAGCCATTGCGGCCATAGAAAACGGCACACAGCGTGCGGTTTCTGCCGGGTATCGGTACACGGCCATCAAACAGGCGGGCACCTATATGGGCACGCCCTATACGCTGGTTATGGCGGATATTGCCTTTAACCATCTGGCCCTTGTGGCCCAGCCCCGCGTGCCTTCCGCCATTATTGGTGATGCCGCGCCAAACCCCAACATGCCTTTTAACAACAGGAGCTTTCAGGCCATGCCTGATCAAACGCCCATTACCGTTGCGGCCATGGATGCCGCCATTGCCCAGGCCGTGCAGCAGGCGGAAGAACGCGCCGTGCGCCAGATGGCAGACCTGCACACAGCCCGCGCCGCCGTGCGCCCCTTTGTGGGCGATGTGGCCATGGATAGCGCCCCCGCCATTTACGGTTTTGCCTTAAAGGAAGCGGGTATTGATGTAACGGGTGTGCCCGAACAGGGGCTAAAACCGCTGTTTGAAAGCTATGCCCGCATGCAGCCGCGTGCTGGTGGTGGTGCCCCCGTAATGGGGCAGGATGCCGCAGCCACGCAGGGCTTTCGGCAGCGCTTTGGGCTGGAACGCATTGGCGTGCGCGGCTGAAATCCCTTTTTATTTTACGTATGATACAAGGCAGATAAATGTCTTTTCAAAATCAGGTTAACATCCAGCCAGCGCCTGCTGTGCCGGGTGATTTTGCATCTTTCAACCCCACGGCCACCTTTCCGGCGGGTGAGGGCGCATTGGTGGCGGCTGCGGGTGGCTGCACAGTGGCCGCCTTTGGCTGGGTGCAGGCCGATGGCGTAAGTGTGGCCAACATGCCGCCATCTGGCAGCACTGCCGCGCCCGATGGCTTTGTGCATCGGGATCTTACAGCCCAGATCACGGATTTTACGGCATCGGAAAGCATGGTTATTCCGCAGGGCTTTCCCGTAACGCTGTTTACGGCGGGGGATTTCTGGGTGCAGCCCACCACGCAGGCCACACCGGGGCAGGCGGTTTTTGCCAGCTTGAGTGATGGCACCATCAGCACCGCCGCCACAGGCAGTTCTGTAACAGGTGCGGTGGCCACAGGGTTTTTTGTAGCTTCCGCCGATGCTGCGGGTGAGCTGGTTCGGATTTCTACATGGATGCACGCATAATGCTGACTTCTCATTCAGAACTGGCGGAACTCAGCCGCCTTGGCTTTGTGGTGCCCGATGCGCGCGGCCTGATTGGCGCCGAACATCTGGTATCTGACACCATGGCGCTGGATGCCCAGCCCGCGCTTTCCACCACTGCCAATGCGGGTATTCCGGCTTTTATGTCTGCCTGGGTGGATACGGGGCTTATCAAGGTGGCCTTTGCCCCCATGCGCGCGGCCGAACTGCTGGGCGAGGTGCGCAAGGGGGATTGGGTTTCTAAAATGGCAGTATTCCCCATGCTGGAAACGGCAGGGGAGGTTTCCTCCTACGGGGATTGGAACCAGAATGGCACGGTCAGCCTCAACCCCAGTTTTCCCGAACGCCAGTCCTACCACTATCAGGTGTTTGTGGCGTGGGGTGAGCAAGAACTGGCGCTGGCCGGGCAAGCACGCCTGCAATGGGCCGCCAGCCTGCGAGAGGCCGCAGCACTCAAGTTGAACAAGTTTCAGAACCAGACATACTTTTTTGGCATCAGTGGGCTGAAACTATATGGGTATCTGAATGACCCGCGCCTGCCTGCCGCCATTACGCCCGCCACCAAAACCGCAGGCGGCACGGCGTGGGAAAACGCCACCCCCGAAGAACGGCAGGATGACGTAATTGCCCTTATCAACCAGCTGCGCAAACAAACGGCCGGGCTGGTGGATACGGATACGCCAATGGTGCTGGGCCTTGCCCCAACCCGCATGGGGTTGCTGACACGCCGCAACAGTTTTGGCCTTTCCGCCCTGACCATGCTGCAAGAAACCTACCCCAACCTGCGCTTTGTGCAGGCTGTGGAATATGGAGATGCCGCCGCCAACGGTGTGCAGACCATGCAGATCATGGCCGACCATGTGGATGTGCAAAAAACCGCCGAAGCCGCGTTTACAGAAAAACTGCGGGCCCACGCGGTGGTTACGGAAGCCTCGGCATGGAAGCAGAAGCTCTCCCAGGGCACATGGGGGGCCGTTATTTACATGCCCGCAGGCATTGCCACCATGACCGGCCTGTAAAACACACAGCCCATAGTGCACGCACATATAAAAACGGAAAAACACATGGCAACATCATCAACAGTTACCGTTGGGTGCAAACTACCCAACGGGCTTGTGCTGGAACTGGCAGGCCAGCGGCACGAGCTGGCAGGCGCACGCACGGCCAAGGCAGGTGGGTATGGGCTTACCCCCGTGCCGGCAGATTTCTGGCAGGCATGGGCGCAAAAATATGCAGGCTTTCCCCCACTGGAAGCCGGGCTGATTTTTGCCCAGACCACGCCAGAAAAAGCCGCAGGCCAAGCCAAGGAACAAGCCAGCCTGCGCACGGGTATGGAACCACTTAACCCCGCAGCGCCAGCCCCCGGCATTACGCCCGCGTAAGGCCAGAACTTCCGTTATATTGCAGCATGTAAAAGGATGTTTTCCATGCCGGAAAATCAGCCAATGCAAGCGGCTGGCTTACCTTCTGCCTGCAACATGGCGGAAGATGGGGCCGTTGTGTTTGATGCCGCAGCCTTTAAGGCGCGCTACCCCAACCTTGTAGCCAGTGCAGGGGCAGATGCCGCCAGCGCGTGTTTTGCCCGTGCCGGGCTGTTTTTGAACAACACTGGCACATCCCCCGTGCGCAACCCGGGCAAGCGGGCAGAATTGCTTATGCTCATTACAGCGCATCTGCTCCAGCTTGGTATCAATAGCGGGGCGTATGCCACCGGCGCGGCAGACGGCACCGCCGCGCTTGTGGGGCGCATTACCACCGCGCGCATGGGCAGCGTGCAGGTGCAGGCCGATATGGGTGCGGTTTCCCCCACACAGGCGTGGTGGGTGCAAACACCTTATGGCGCAACCTTTTGGGCAGCATCTGCCTTTTTGCGCATGGGGCGCTATGTGCCGGGCTGGCCGCAAAGAGTGGTTTCATGGCCATGAACGCGCTGTTTAACATGGCGCTGGGGGCCACGGCGGCCTTGTTGCCATCTGTGCCCGCCATATTGCGCGTGAACACGGGTTACACAACTGCGCCAGATGGCAGCACCACGCCAAGCTTTATGGATATTGCCGTAACAATCAGGGTGCAGCCCGTGCCCACGGCTGAACTTGTGCAAACAGATGGGCAAAACCAGAGCATAATTCAGCGAGAAATCTATATGCCCGGCACCATTTGCGGGGTGGAGCGCACGCATCAGTTTGGGGGCGATGTGTTTGTGTTTGATAACGCCCACTGGCTGGTAACGGCCCAGCCCGAGGCATGGGGTGGGCAATGGTGCCGCGTGCTTGTCACCCAACAGGTGGCGGCATGAGCACCCAGAGCAAGAGCGTGCAACAGCCAGATGAGGCACAGCTATTTGCCGCCATGCGTGCCTTTATGCTGGAAGTTTTGCCTACAGGCACAACCGTTTTGCAAAGCCGACAAAACCGCACGCCACCACCGCGCGGCATGTTGGTGCTTATCACACCGCTTTCTCGCCAGCTTATTGGCACGGGCAGCACACGTTATGGGCCGCAAAGCTGCACCCTGTTGCGGCAGGAGCAACTGGCCACCCAGATCAGCCTTTTTGGCACCGGGGCAGCAGATGCCGCGCAAACGCTGTTTACCCTATGGCGCGATGTATGGAGCACCACGTTTTTTGCAAACCTTGCGGCACAACAACACGGCATGCCGCGCCTGTCCCCCTTGTATGCAGATAACGCCGAATGTCTGCCCTATGTTAACGCGCAACAGCAATACGAACCCCACTGGCAGCTTAGCCTGCACAGCCAGCTTACTTTTTCCATTACCCTGCCAGCCGCCACAGCCACCGCTGCCACAGTGCACAGCGTGGCCGCAGACAGGCTTTGAAATGCGAGTGAAACCTGCATGATCCTTCCTGTTTCTTCCCTTGTGTCTGTCACGCCGGGTGTGCTGGCGGCGGGGGGCACCACAAACCTGCTGAACGGGCTTGTATTTTCTACAAACACAGCGCTTTCTTCTGGCCTTTCCACATTTACAACTGCGGCGGAAGTGGCAGCCACATGCGGCGCAGAAAGTATGGAAGCCCGCATGGCCAGCATTTATTTTGCGGGCTACACCAATGCGCAGGATCTGCCGCAAACACTGTATTTTTACCAACTGCCCGCCAACCCGGAAGATACAGATTACACCGCAGCCCTTACAAATGCTGCTGCCGCCAGCGCAGATTGGTGCGCCTTTGCCTTTGCGCAGGAGCCAGATGCCACGGCCAAAACCGCCATTGCCGCATGGATGCCCACAAACCCCAACCGCTACTGGGGCATTGTGCAGGATAGTGAGACGAGTATCTTGCATGCAGGGTCTGGCTGTTTTGGCAGCACCGTTATGGCGCAGGCCACGCCGGGGCTTACGTGCCTGTGCAATACGGATGGCAACGGCACATTGGCTGCGGCCCTGTGTTTGGGCTGGGCGGCCAGCATAAACCCGCAGCGCAATGCCGGGCGCACTACGCTGATGTTCCGCAACAATGGCGGCGTGAGTGCTGCAGATATTACGGCCACACAGGCGCAGGCCTTGCTGCAAAATGGCTACAGCTTTTATGGCTCCTACAAAAGTGGGGATTCCACATTCAGTTTTCTCAACAACGGGGCTGTATCTGGCGCGTTTGCATGGGCAGACAGTTATCTGAACCAGATCTGGATGACATCCTCCTTCCAGTCTGATCTGCTCACGCTGTTTTCTGCCGTGGGGCAAATTCCCTATGCCGTGCAGGGTGATACGCTGCTGGCCACGGCTGTGCAAAACACCATTGATACAGCCGTGGCTTTTGGCGCTATCCAGCCCAACGTGGCACTTTCTGCCGCACAAGCGCAGGTGGTGAATGCACAGGCAGGGCGCAGCATTGCAGATACGCTGGCCACACGCGGGTGGTACCTGCTGCCCGGTGCCTCCACCGCATCTGCCGCCACACGGGCCAAGCGCGGGCCGGTGCAGGCACGGTTCTTTTATATGGATGGGCAGTCTGTCCAGTCTATCTCTCTGGCTACGGTAGAGGTGCAGTAAGCATGTCTGATTACGATATTACAGCCGCCAACTCGGTTTTTACCATTACAGTGCCGGGGCTGTACAACACGCCCATTACGCTAGAAAACTATTCTGCCGACCGCGCTTTTGAAACCACCGCGCGGGAACTGGCAGAAACTGCCATGAGCATTGATGGCTACCTGCACGCAGGCTGGATACCCACACCCGTGCGGCAGACAATCTCCCTTGCTGCCAGCAGTGAAAGTGGGCTGGTGTTTGAGGCCATTGCCGCCGCACAGGATGCACAGCGTGGGTTGTATCGGCTTGGGGCGGAAATTCAGCTTCCCTCCATCGGGCGTAAATACACCATGGTGCGGGGGTTGTTGCAGGCCGTGGCCGCAATGCCCAGCGCAGGCCGTGTGCTGGAGGCCCGCAGTTTTGAAATTGTGTGGGAACGCGTGCTGCCTGCTGCCCTGTAAAACAGGAGTGTTTTGAAAAACAACAGGAAAGAGCAGGCATGAAAACCGTGGATTACACGCACCCCCTACCGGGGGAAGATCAGGGCAAGGTGTTTGTGCTGACACGCATGGATGCCTTTGCCGCAGATAGCTGGGCGCGCCATGTATTGCAGGCCGCCATACGTGGTGGCGCACGTGTGGGGGCAGATATGGCAGAGGCGGGTCTTGCCGGGCTTGCCGCCTTTGGGCTGGAAATTTTTGGCTTTATGGAAGAAGCCGATCTGGATGCCGCTTTGGCGCGGCTGATGCAGTGCGTAAAAATACGGCCAGACCCACACCGGCCAGAAGTAACACGTACTGTTATTTCCGCTGATTTTGCAGAACCCGAAACCCTGGGCATAGTGCGGGCAGAGGCCTTTAGGCTGCATGTGGGTTTTTTGCGGGCCGCCGCGCACCAGCTTTTCCCCCTGGTGGCGGCTTTGCTGGGGGACGAGGCCGCACAGGCCCCGTTGTAAACTGTGTAAACATCTCACCCGCCATGGCGGCGGTTGTGGCATCCGGCCTTGCAAGTTTGCATGAGCTGAAAACAGTTTACGACAGCGAAGATTTTTACACGCTTTTAGAAATACTTTCTGTGCGCAACTGGAACATGGCGCACACGCCCGCGCAGGAAAGCCCGCAAACATGGCCCAAACTGTAAATACATTGCCCCAAAGCAAGGCGCGCGCAACGCTGCCGCTGCTGGAACGCCTGCGCCGTGTGTTGGAACGCTTTTTGCAAAGCCAGAAACACACAAAAAAAGCTAAGAACAAAGAGCTTTTGGCATTATTGCAGCTTTTGCGCCAATACAGCATGGGGGCGGAGCATGCGCCTTTGGGTATGAGAGCACCCGTGTTGCCCGTTGCGCACGCTCTACAGGGGGGTGCGCCGCCTGTATTTGCAGCCAGAACGGGGGGTGGCGTGCGGCATAAGGCGGGCGCGGTGGCTGTTAGATCAGTGCCTTACAGGCAGAAAGGTATTTTGCAAAATAACCTTTCAGTATCACGGCGTATTGTGTTGGCGTCCAGCACGGCGCAGGCGGCGGAAGGCGCTTTACAGTTTACGCAACCCGGAAAAGCCCGCCAACACAAACCCAAAAATACGGTGGATCTTCTGGCGCGCAGGCCATTTTCTGTGGCGCCCGTACGTGCCTCAAGGGGCAAAAAGTCTGTGCCTCGGATACTGGCCGAAGGGAAAGGTGTTCTGGTTGCCACGCCTATATCTGCCCGCCCCACACCGGTGCAGAGGAAGGGAAGGGTGCATGATACAAAACTCCTTAAAATAACAAATGGTTTAGAGAGTGTTCTGGTGCAAGGGCGGGGGTTTCTGAATGTTCCGCAACAGGCTGGGCGCGGTGGCTCACGCACCTCGCCGCGTGTAGCTGTGGCAGACAAAGCCAAGCCTGTTGCGCGCAATATGGTGGGGGCATTTTTGCCGTCATCTTTGCTTATGCGGGCGGCGGTTCAGCCTGTTGTGGCCGTGGCGCGGCCTGCACCGGCTGCGTATGTGCCGCAAACACCAGCCAGAGCGTTTGCAACACCTTCTCCACACCCCGCACCCGTGCCATCTCGCACAGCTATGCAGGGGCTTGGTGGGGGAGATAGCACCACTTTGGCAGCACTTTCTACGCTTGGTTCCATTTAAAAACCTTTTTCCTGTTCAGTAAAGAGTTCTGTTTTATGCCCATGTTGCCAGTTAGCCTGCCATCTGTGTGGAATATCCCTGTGGCAGCGGGGGTGCCTGCCCTTATGGGGCAATCTGTTTCTGCCGGGGTGCAGGCCTCGGCCTCTGTTACGGTGGGCAGTTTGCTGGATGATCTGCAAATTACGCAGGCGGCCAGCCAGTGGGGTATTTTTACGCAGGATGGGCAGCGGGTTTTAACATCTGCGCATGTGCTTTCTGCCGATATGCAAAGTGCATGGCGCATTGCAGAAGCCCCGCTGGAGGATGGTGCGTTTTTATCTTACAGCAAGGTGCGCATGTCTCGGCAGCATCGGATTATGATGGTGTGCGATGGGTCTGAAGCCGGGATGGAAGATGCCAGCGCCACCAGCCTTGCACTGGATGTTCTGGCCGGGGCCGGGCAGGCGGGCGCGCTATATGTGCGTGCAGGCTTTTTTACCACGCTGGAGGCATTGGAGGCCGATACAAACCTGTATGCCGTAATTACCCCCGAAAAGAAATACGATAGCGTGAACATTATTGGTCACCGCTGGATGCGGGAGGCCCGGCAGGGCATTACCATGCCCGTTGTGGAAATTGCCTTGCAGGAAGTGCGCATAACCGGAAGCACACAGTTTGCCAGCACACGCATGCCGCAGGGCCAGCAGATACAGTGCGGCGGCATGGCCTATGCCACCACCAGCACCGCAGATGCCGGAGAAATTGCATGAGCAGCACAGATGCCACATTGGTGCAGGTGCCCATAAGTGCTGTGCCTGCACAAATGTTTAAAATCATGCTGGCCGAACAGATACTCCAGATAGCGCTGCGCCAACGCTCCACCGGCCTGTATGCAGATATATGGTGTGCAGGCA
This sequence comes from Acetobacter sp. A11-2, assembly GCF_040208445.1. Lineage (NCBI taxonomy): Bacteria > Pseudomonadati > Pseudomonadota > Alphaproteobacteria > Acetobacterales > Acetobacteraceae > Acetobacter > Acetobacter sp. A11-2. Next base: position 1,773,821 of record NZ_CP157843.1, on the reverse strand, counting down.
CGCGCGTGCTTTCTGGCGTGCTGTGCCAGGATCGCACATGGCTGGCGCGCACTGCCGCCACCGGCCTGCCGGGTGATCTGGCGTTTATGGATACTCAAGGTGTGCAGGACCCGCAAAGCACGGGGCTTGGCACGCGCTATGTGCTGCTGTGGCGCACAGGCTGGCCCGCATGAGCAACACACAAACCACAAAAACGCCAGATTGGGCCAGCCGAGATGTGGAGGTGACGTTCCGGCTGCTGAATGGCGTGTTTGGCACGGCGGATGGGGTGGATACGGTTACCCTTTCTGGCTTGCAGGTGCAGGCGGATATCATGCAGGCCCCGTACCCAACGGGAGAAACCGCGCAGATACGCATAACCGGCCTGCCCCCGGATTTGATGAACCGCCTGAGCCTGAGCGCGCCAGACCCCACCAGCCAGAGTGCCAGCGAGGTGCTGCTGATGGTGCCAGATGGCGCATCTGGCGCACAGGCGCTTGTGTTTCAGGGTGGGGTTACGCTGGCTTTTGCAGATTACAGCGCCGCACCAGATGTTGCCTTTGTGGTGCAGGCGTTTTCTACAGTTTTGCCAAATGCACTGCCTGCTGCGCCCACCGGGTTTAGGGGCGCTGTGCCACTGGCGCAGGTGTTGGCGCGTATTGTCGCACAGGCCGGGTTGGCGTTTGAAAATAACGGGCTGAACACCGTGCTGCATGATCCGTATTTTCATGGCACGGCGGGGCAGCAGATCAGCCAGTGTTGGAGCACACAGCCTTTTCAGGCCGCATTGGGGCGGGGGCGTTTGGCGGCATGGCCTGCCAGAACGGGTGGGGCCAACGCAATGGTGAATACAACTGCTGCCATTGCGGTTTCGGCCAGCACGGGGCTGGTGGGGTACCCCACATGGTCTGCCGGTGGGGTGGCGCTGAACATGCTGTTTAACCCGCGTATCAGCTACGGCAGCGTGCTGGCATTGCAAAGCCGGTATCAGCCCGGCGGGGGTGATGTGGGGCTGTGGCAGGTTTTGCAGCTTCGGCACAGTTTAAGCGCACACATGCCAGATGGCCCTTGGTTTACACATGTGGTGGCACAGGCTGTGGGGGCAGAAAACGCATGACAGATCAAAGCAGTTTTGCATCCGGCTTTCCGCCCAACATGCCTGCATCCGGGCAGGCGGTGTTTGACAGGGCAGGGGCTGCGGCATCGGATTACAACGCACTTGTGGCGGTTATGCGCCGCATGTTGGTGGAGGTGCGCACCGCCATTCCCGTTAAGGTGTGTGCGGTTTGGGGTACCGGTTTGGCCCCTGTGGGGTTTGTGGATGTGCAGCCCATGGTGCATCAGCAAGATGCCGCAGGCCAAACCACGCCGCATGGGGTTTTGTATAACGTGCCGTATTTTCGGCTTCAGGGTGGCGGCAGCGCTGTGGTGCTGGACCCGGCGGTGGGGGATATCGGGCTGGCCGTAATGGCAGACCGGGATATCCTGAATGTTAAAACCGCGCGTGCCGCCGCACCACCCGCCAGTTTTCGCCACAACAATATGGCGGATGCGCTTTATTTGGGCGGTTTTTTAAACGCGGCCCCCAGCCAGTATATTCAGTTCACGCCCGATGGGGTGGTGATACATACACCCGGAACCGTGGAAATATCTGCAAAATCACTCAGGATTTCAGGAGATGCCAGCATAAGCGGCAGCCTGAATGTGGGGCAGGATGTGCAGGCCGGTGGTGTATCCCTCACATCGCATGTGCATGGCGGGGTTATGCCCGGCAGTGGCAGCACCGGCACCCCGCAGGGTTAGGAGAAGCACATATGAAAACCTTGTTGCTAGACCGCGCAACGTGGGATCTGGCAGTGGATGCGCAGGGCAATATTGCCGTGGCGGATGTGCCCTATGCCACCGCGCAGGATGTTTCTAGCGCGGTGCGCGTGTTTAGGGGGGAGTGCTGGTATAACACGGCCCTTGGCCTGCCCTATCTGGCGGGTGTTTTGGGGCGCAACCAGTCTGCCGCGCTGTTTCGGGCCGATGTGGCGCAGGCGGCCCTTGCCGTGCCCAACGTGGCGCGCGCCACCTGTGTGCTGGCCAGCCTTGGGGCAGACCGCAAACTCAGCGGCCAGATTTATCTGACATTGCAAAACGGAAGCACAACCCTTGCCAGTTTCTGAAACCTCACTTGCAGCGGGTACCACATCCGTGCCCGCGCCCACGCTGGATGATACCGGCTTTGTGCTGCCGCAGGAGGCAGACATGCTGGTCGGTGTTCTGGCAGATATCAACGCCGCTTTTGGCAATACGCTCAATACGGATCTGTCCACCCCACAGGGGCAGTTGGCCACATCGCTCACCGCCATTTTGGGTGATGCGTATGATCAGATGTTGGCCGTGTTTAACGGGGTGGACCCTGCGCGCGCTTCTGGCCGTATGCAGGATGCCATTGGCCGTATTTACTTTATGGAACGCAAGCCCGCCACGCCTACGGTGGTAACATGCCAGTGCACGGGGGTGGAGGGCACGGTTATTCCGCAAGGGGCCTTGGTGGCAGATGCTGCGGGCAACACCTATGCGGCAGATGCCGCCATTACGCTGGATACCACCGGCACAGGTGCGGGCACGTTTTCCTGCACCACGGTGGGGGAGATATCCTGCCCGGCGGGCAGCGTGCGGCTGTGCCAGTCTGTTGCCGGGTGGTCTGGCGTGAGCAATGCCGTGGCGGGGGTAACGGGGCGTGAGGTAGAAGGCCGCACGGCGTTTGAAGCCCGCAGGCAGGCCGCCGTGGCTGTTAATTCTGTAGGGCCATTGGCTGCCATTCTGGCCGCCGTGCAGGCGGTGGAGGGCGTAACAGATGCGTATGTTGCAGATAACAGCAGCAATGTTGCGGTTACGCAGGGTAGCATCCCCCTTGCGCCCTATAGCCTGTATGTGTGCGTAAATGGTGGCACGGATGCCGATGTGGCCTTGGCCATTTTGCGCAAAAAGCCGCCCGGCTGCGCCTATACCGGCAGCACCCATGTAACGGTAACAGATCCATCTGGCACCTACACCACACCGCCCAGCTATACGGTGGCGTTTGAGCGCGCGCAGCCCACGCCGCTTTATGTTGTGCTTACACTGGCAGCGGGTTCTGGCGTGCCCAATACGGCCACATCTGCCGTGCAGCAGGCGGTGCTGGCGTGCTTTTTGGGGCAGGATGGCTCGGCCCGTGTGGGCATTGGCGGCACGCTGTATGCCAGCCGGTTTTATGCCTGCGTGGCGGCGGTGGGCAGTTGGGCGCAGGTGGTGGATATTCGGGTGGGCACGGCGGCCAGCCCCACAGGTGTTACGGCGCAGGCCGATATCAACCAGATTTTCACGCTGGAACTGGCCAATATTACCGTGGAGTTTGCCTGATGCAGAATGTGGGGCAAACGGTGCTTTCGCAATACGCATGCTCGCCCAGCCTGAACGCGCTGCTGGAAGGCTGGAACCAGTGTTTTGATCCGGCACAGAGTATAGAAAACTGGTTTGCCAGCATATGGAACATAGAAACAGCCCAGGGCTACGGGCTGGATGTATGGGGCCGCATTGTTGGGGTATCACGCGTGTTGCGCATGGCATCGGGCCAGTATTTAGGCTTTGCCGAGGCCAATGACCTGACAGAGCAGGGCTTTAACACCGCCCCGTGGTATGCGGGCCGTGTTGTGGTGGGTGATTTTGCAAATTGCAGCCTGTCTGATGCCGGGTTTCGGCAGCTTATTTATGCCAAGGCGCTGGCCAATATTACGGATTGTTCCGTGCTCTCACTCAACGCCATTTTGCGCACGCTGTTTGCCGGGCAGGGTGATGCATGGGTGGAAGATAACGCCAACATGAGCATGACCTACGCCTTTGGCTTTGTGCCAACAGATGTGCAGGTTTCCATTATCGAAAACGCCGGCGTGCTGCCGCGCCCTGCCGGGGTTGCGGTTTCCTACAGCATCAGGGGCTAAAACACTTATGAAACAAGCAGATATTTCCCGGCGGTTTACAACGCCTATTGCGGCCTCTGCCTCAGCGGCCAACTGTGCGGATATTCCCGCAGCGCAAATCACGGCGGGCGATGGCTCGGCCAGCATGGCGCTGGGCTTTCCGCCAGAAACCTTTACAGAACGCGCCGCCGGTGGCGTGCCCCCGCGTGGGGCGGATATGAACGGGTTTTTAAAAACACTTTCTGCCGCCATACAGGTTTTGCAAACAGGCTATGTTGGCCCGTTTGATGCCAGCTTTGCCGCGGCCATTGGCGGTTACCCCGCTGGGGCCGTGGTGGCGGGCAGCGTTGCGGGCACGTTTTGGGTTTCTGGGCAGGATAACAACCTTTCCACCCCCGGCGCGCAGGGGGCTGCGTGGACAAACCTGTTCAGCGGGTTGCTGACATCTGCCCAAGCCGCGCAAAGCTTTTTTCCGCTTACAGGTGGCCAGATCAGCAATGGCCATTACGATAGCACGGGCGCATGGGGCGGCAGCGGCAGCAATGGCGCACCGCAGGCGGGTGATATTCCGTGGGGGCCGCAGTTTATTTCCCGCCTGGGGTATAACGCTACCATGAAGGCGCTGTTCTGCCTGCGCGATGCGTTTGAGCAATATGCTTTTGCCAGCGTGCAGTTAACAGATGCCGCAGGCGGGTGGCATGAATGGCAGTTCCGCCAGGATGGCTCCATCCATATGCCAGATGGTGCGGTGGTGGCCACGCAGGGCTGGGCTAACGGGGTGTTTCAGCCCGCAGGCAGCTATGTGGGGCAGGGCACGTATCAGGCCGATTTTGCCACGCAGGATGGGCGCGTTATCAACCTGCCATACGGGCAGCGCATTCAGTCCTTTTCCGTCAATATTCTGGATGGAGATGGCATTACCTTTCCGCAGGCTTTTGCGGGGGTGCCTACATCCGTGCAGTTGCAGTGCATGCAGTATGAACAACGCATGACACTGGCCATGCCAGAACAGGCCCCCACCGCCACGGGCATTGGTGCTGTGGGTGTGCGCTACGTGGTGGATGACCACGATGGCGCGGTTTCCACCCCCATTACGGTGTGGGTTACAGCTATTGGGCCAAGGTAAAAAACCATGACATGTTCTTGCAATACCGTAGGCACGGCGTGCTCCGTGCTGCCAGAAGGGGCCGTGCTGGCGCCGGGGTGGCAACCTGCCAGCGCACGTGTGTTGCCGGTTATGATAACACCGGGCCTGTGCCTGCGTGGCCAACTGGCAGAGCAGGTGGTGCAGGCATGGCCTGCGCGCAGCAGTGCAGATGCGCTGGATTATACGCTCACCCCCGCCGCATGGCTGGAAGGCACGGGTGATACAATGGCCAGTGTAACGGCCAGCGTGCCCACCGCCACCGGGCAGGATACGGATATGGCCGTGCTGTGGGTAACCATTATTCAAGGCATGGCCAGCGTGTTTTTGGGCAGCGGCCCACCCGATACGGTGCAGACGGTGCAAATGGTGCTGCACACCGTGCAGGGGCGTAGTGTTACGGTAAGCATGCAGCTTTACATCAGCACAGAAAGTGCCGCCACGCTGCCGCCGCAGGTGCCCACCTTGGCCGATGGCACACCCATACCGCCCAACGCATTGTTAGCCCCGCAAGGGGTTATCACCACCCCCACGGGCCAGCCCTATCTGCTGGCCTGAAGCATGGGGGTGGGAGCCAGCCCTGCTGCCCGCAGGCGGACAAGCCCACAGCGCTGTGATACAGTTTTGCCCAAAGAGATGGCCCGCCAGCAAGGCGGGTATTTGAGGCAAAAGGTATAGAAATGAAACCCAAACAACAGAAACCTGCTGATTCATTGGTGAACCGATTTAACGAGAACGTGGCTGTTAAAATGACAATCATGTTCGGCAGTATCTGGTGCGTGTATGTGTTTTTCCTGTTCTCTCTGGTGCCAGCGGTTGTGCCCCAGTGGCAGAACACGCTGCTGTATATCAGCAACTGTATCCAGCTTGTAGCGCTGCCCGCGCTGATGGTGGGCAACGCGGTGCTTAGCCGTGGGGCAGACAGGCGCGCGGCGGAAGACCATCAGGCCCTGCTGGAAATTCTGGGCGATGTGCGTGAAGAACTGGCAGATCTGAAAGACAAGACAGCCGGTTTGGCGCGTTCTGCCAACGAAGCCTTGCAACGTCCTGAACTGACAGACGTTTCCATTTCGGATCAGACGATCGTGAATATGGATGAGCCCGGGCAGCCGCAAAATAACGCCTGATCTGGCATCCGGTTTTGCGGTTTTCTGGTTTGCATTCGTCATCAGCCTGTCTGATCAGACTGGAAACCGCTCATGCCGCCTTTTTTCAATCCGCTGGCGCTGTTTGCCATTGTGATCACACTGGCAACAGCTTTTGCCATTATCAACCACCGCTACCTGCATCTGCCCACCACTATTGGCATTACGGCACAGGCTTTGGGGGTGGCCACGGTTTTGCTTTTTCTGGAGCAAGCCGTGCCCATGCCCCGCATGGATGCCGCCCGCGCGGTGCTGGATAGCATAAATCTGCCCGCCACCTTGCTGGATGGGGCTTTATCATTCCTGCTGTTTGCGGGCGCACAATCGGTAGATCAGCGCGAGCTCTGGCAGAACCGTTTTTCCATTCTGGCGCTGGCACTTTTGGGTACAATGCTGGCCGTGGCGCTGTTTGCCATGGGTATGTGGATGGCGTTTCCGCTGGTGGGGCTTGCGGTTTCCCTGCCGTGGTGCGTGGTGCTGGGGGCCATTCTGGCGCCAACAGATCCGGTTTCTGTTGTGGGCATGCTGCGCCGTTTGGGCCTGCCGCCCAGAGTACAGGCCATTTTTGCGGGGGAAAGCCTGTTTAACGATGGCGTGGGCGTTGTGGTGTTTGCCGTGGCGGTGCAACTGGCAGAGGCAGGCACCATTGGCCCGTTGGGGGATTTGGTGTGGCAGATGGTGCAGGAGGTAGGCGGCGGCCTGCTGCTGGGCTTTTTGTGCGGGTGTTTGGCGGTATGGTGCATCCGGCTGGTAACAGATGCACATCTTGAACTGCTTATTTCCATCTCTCTTGCCAGCGGGGTGTACAGCCTTGCCAAAATGCTGGAAGTTTCTGGCCCCGTGGCGGCTGTTACGGCCGGGCTGGCCTTGGGCATGCCCCGCGCATTGGGGGCGCTCAGCCAGCACGGGCAGCGTGAAATCCGCAATTTCTGGATGATGGTGGATGAGGTGCTGAACGCCTGCTTGTTTGTGCTGATAGGGTTTTATGTGCTCAGCGTGCCCATACGTGTGCCGGTATTGCTGGCGGCTGTTCTGGCCATTCCGCTTTCCATTACCGTGCGGGCGTTAAGCGTGCTGCTGGCCATGCTGCCCGTGTATTTGCGCGATTCACAACGCTGGCGGGTTTTGGCCATTATGACATGGGGCGGCCTGCGTGGCGGTATTTCCATCGCCCTTGCGTTAAGCCTGGAACACGGGCCTATGCGTGATGTGCTGCTTGCAGTGTGTTATGCGGTGGTTGTGTTCACTATTTTAGTGCAGGGGTTAACAATGGAGCGCGTGGTGCGGCAGGTGCGCCTTGGTGCGGCGGAGGGATAAAACCGGATGTCCGCCTTAATACAACGTAAGGTGTGCTGGTGTGCGGCCCCCACGGTGCGGCGCTGTTGCCGCCAACGGTGGTGGATGGCCTGTGCGCTGGCCTCTGGCACGCTGCTTTCTGGCATGGCGTGGCCGGTTGGGGCTGCGTGGGCGCAGGCTGTTTCTACACCACCTGCAGGGCAAAAAGCCGCCCAGCATACGGCTGCACCTGCAACTGCACATGCGGCCCCCACAGCCCCCAAGGTGCTGGGCGCGCCGGTGCAGGCTTCTGGCCGCCCGCAGGTGGTAATAGTACGTGCCAACCCGCTGCATGCCAGCGCCGGGGGCGGGCTGATACACCCGCAATCTGAACCACAGGCCCAAAGCGTGGTGGGGCAGGAATACATCCGCCTGCAATCCCCCACCGCCACGGCGTTTGAGCTGGTTTCCCAACTGCCGGGCGCAAATGTAAGTGGGTCAGACCCGTTTGGGTTTTCACCGCAAACCAATATCAGCGTGCGCGGCATGAATGGAGATGCCATAGGCTACGTGCTGGAAGGCATGCCGCTAAACGATATTGCCTATTACACCGGCTACCCCAGCCAGTTTGCAGATAGCGAGAATTACGAAAGCATTGCCCTGCAACAGGGATCTCCCGATCTGGACAGCCCGGTGATGAACGCCGCTGGCGGGCTGATGAAGCTGCGTTTTCGCACGCCGGCAGAAAAGGCTGGCGGGCAGTTCAGTGCCTCCTACGGCTCTTACGATACCAACCGCGAGTTCCTGCGGCTGGATACGGGCGAGATCGGGCATAATACCGGCCTGCGGGGCTTTGTGTCCTATTCTCATAGCGCCACGGATAACTGGCGCGGCGCCGGGCGGGATGAGCGCCAGCATGTTGATTTCAAGCTGGAAAAAACATGGGGCCAAGGCAACAGCGCGGGGCTGTTAGGATCCTGGAACCAGGCGGTAGACAGCTACTACCCACAGGTCAGCAAGGATGACTGGCGCACGTACGGCATAGGCGGCCCCAATAATCTGGACAGGCACTTCCATGCTGATGATGATTACGGTGGTTCAGACTACTGGCGGCTTTCTCGCCAGCCGGAACGCACGCTGTATCTGGCCGCGCCCTTGCTGTTTACATTGGCGGAGGGGCTAAGCCTGCATGTTACACCCTATGCGCAAGGTGCGTATGGCAATGCCGCAGGCGGCACACAGTTGCCCACATCCGGCCTGTATAACGGCACACAGGCCGTGCCCGATGTGCTGGATCTGCCCGTAACGGCAGATGGCTACAGCACGGTGCGGGCAGATTACACACAGCGCAGCTTTCGCTCCGGTTTTACATCTGCGCTGGAATGGAAGCGCGGCGTGAATGATCTGGTGCTAGGCTACTGGTATGATTACGGAGATGACACCGAGCGCGAAACCTTTGCCGCCGTAAATGGCAGCGGCAATGCGGGCAGCATATGGGGCGGGCGGCCCATTACGCTGGCCGATGGCAACATGCTGCTGGGGGCCAGCAACCACACTATCTCGCAAACCAATGCGCTGTTTGTGGGGGATCGGGTTTCGCTGTTGCATGATCGGCTGTTGCTAACAGCAGGTTTTAAGGAAGTGATGTTCTCGCGCACAGGCACAAACGCCGTGCCGGGCGCGCCTTACCATGCCAACATGAACACCGCCGTGCCCCTGCCGCGCTTTGGTGTGCGTTTTCAGATTACGCCGGAACATCAGGTGTTTTTCAATGCCACCACCAACTTCCGCACCCCGGCAGAACCCGCCTTGTATGATGCGTATGACCCCACATCTGGCGCCATAACGCAAAAGGGCACATCCAGCCTGAAAAACGAATACTCCATAGCGGAGGAACTGGGCTACCGTTACGCAGGCAGCCGCGTTGTGGGCAGCCTGACGTTATTTAACTATAACTTCACAAACCGCCAGATTGCCACGTTAGCCATGATAAATGGCGCCCCGGTGGATTCCACCATCAATGCGGGCGGGCAGACATCTCGCGGGGTGGATGTGGAAATAGGTTTGCGCCCGTGGCACCACATCAGCCCCTATCTTTCGGGCGAATATCTGCACGCCACCATTGATAATGATTTGTATTCGGGCGGAGACCTGCTGCCCACACGTGGCAAACGCGCCGTGCGCAGCCCCACGCTACAGGCCGCCGCAGGCCTGACCTATGATGACGGGCACTTTTTTGGCGTGATGACCGTAAAATACACCGGTCACCAATACGCAACTTTCATGAATGATGAGCGCATGCCCAGCCATGTTACGGGCAATCTGGCGCTGGGGTATCGGATGAATGATGTTTCCGTGCTGCATCGGCCGGAGTTCCGCATGAACTTTATTAACATCACCAACCAGCATTACCTTTCCGGCGTGGCAGACCCCACCATGAACGCGCATGATACGCAGGGCCGCTACGGCACTACCATAGCCGGGCAGGCCCCGGACTATTACATTGGCGGCGGGTTTGCGGCTTTGTTTACAGCCTCCACCGGGTTTTAGGCGTGGCAGATCCTTCCCCCCAGAATACGGCGCAGTTTGGTGTACACGGTGTGCAGGAAAAGCGGGACTGGCCATGCCTGACGCTTGATGAAGTTTCTGATGTGCTCGCACATTTTGCCAACATGCCCCCTGCGCGGGACGTTGTATGGCACAGCATGCGCCCGTTTTCTGCCGCCTGTGTGGTGCAGCTTGCGGGGGAGGTTTCTGCCAGCGCCGGAGGTGCCAACGCAGGCGGGCAGATAGCGCGGGTGACAAGCTGTGTGCTCAAACGCCATGCGCGTGCCCTGCGCAGTGCCACCATGCTGGAGCAGGAACACGCCTTTATTCGCCATCTGGCCAGCAAGGGGCTGCCCGTATGCCCCGCATTGGCCCTGCATGACGGGCACACCGCGCTGGAACTTGGCAACTGGACGTACGAGGTTTTCCTTTCCGCCAAGGGGGAAGATACTTACCGGGATGTGATGTCCTGGAAGCCGTATTTCTCCACCGCGCAGGCCCATGCGGCGGGGGCAGCACTGGCGCAACTGCACAAGGCCGCGGCGGATTACACAGCCCCGGAACGCAGCGCGAATGTAGCAGATAAAACCGCCCCGGTGGTGCCGCTTGTTTCCAGCATGTGTGTGGTGGGGCAAGCAGATTTTACAACTGCACTGCAACAGTGGGTGGCGCGGCAGCCGGGGCTGGTGGCGGCATTGGCCAACCGCCCGTGGCAGCAGGATGTGGCGCGGGATGTTTTGCCGTTTCATGAGCATCTGCGCCCGTTATTGCCCGGCGTAAAACCCGCTTGGGGGCATGGAGATTGGCACCCTTCCAACCTGTTCTGGCATGCAAACACGCCTGTTACCGTGCTGGATTTTGGCATGGCAGACCGCACCTGTGCCGCGTTTGATGTGGCCGTGGCCATAGAGCGCGCCATGGTAGATTGGCTGGCCTTGCCAAGCTGTGGCGCAACAGCGCAGCAGGCTGCGCATGTGGTGGTGTGGGACCAGCTTGCCGCGTTTGTGGCGGGGTATCAGCACATTCGGCCTTTAAGTGGGGCGGAGCGTGCGCAGGTGGTGGCGTTTCTGCCATTGGTGCATGTGGAATTTGCGCTGTCTGAAACAGCATATTTTGGAACACTGCTGCAAGATGAGGCCTCGGCCGAGGTGGCCTATACCGAGTATCTGCTTGGCCATGCCCGGTGGTTTGCGCAGGCGCAGGAGGGGCGGGAACTGCTGGCCCGTTTGCCAGCCTTGCTGGCGGGGCAGGCGTAGTGTCCGGGTTGGAATGGCTGGCGGCCATTGCCAGCGCTTTGGGCGTGTGGCTTACGGGGCGCAGAACGGTGTGGTGCTGGCCGGTTATGCTTTTGGCATCCGTAATGTATGGCGTGGTGTTTGCGCAGGACCATTTATATGCAGATGCCGCTTTGCAGGGCGTGTTTGCAGCTTTGGCGCTGTACGGGTTGTGGTGCTGGCTGCGCGGTGTGCAGGAAAGCGGGCAGGTGCGTATTGCCACCCCAACATCTCAAACCCTGTGGCGAGATACCGGCATAACAGCCGTGGCCGGTTTGACATTGGGGCTGACCCTGCGTGCCATAACGGATGACCCCATGCCCCTTTCTGATGCCGGGCTGAGTGCATACAGCGTGCTGGGCCAGATATGGACAGCCAAGCGCTACCGCGCCTGCTGGGTGTTATGGATTGTGGTGGATGTTTTGTACGCGCTGCTGTTTGTGCAGCGCAGGCTGTTTGTAACCGCCGTGCTGTACGCGGCCTTTATAGGCCTTGCCGTACAGGGCTGGCGGCAGTGGCGCGGTGTGGCGGAAGGGAAAACTTTAAATAGATCTCATTTGATCGAAAATGATTAACACACTGTAAAGAATATATAATTCCAGAAAATCATTTATCGCTTAGCCGGGTTGATTTGATTTTTGTAGAAAAATACGCAATGCGCATATTGTGTAAAAATTCTACAGGAAATCCGTGATGTCGGAAGATTTTAGGCAGAAGTTCAAAAATTTCTCTGAAAAGATGGTGCGCATTTCATCAAGATGTAAAAATGAAGAAGCAACAAAAATGTTTCTTATTTTACCATTTTTACAGTTTCTGGGGTACGATATTACAAACCCGGATGAAGTATGCCCGGAACATCACGCTGATTTTTCAGATAAATATAAAAACAAAGTTGATTATGCGATTTTAAGAAACCATATTCCCGTTATAGCCATAGAATGCAAAGCATTAGGTACATCTCTTAAAGATGAAAGAGGGCAGTTGAAGTCTTACTTCAATGCGGCGCAAACTATTAAGCTGGGCGTGATTACAGATGGCTTGATTTATGAATTCTATGCGGATTCTGATGAGCCAAATATTATGGACATGCATGCATTTTTAACTTTTGACCTGAATGATATTGCCAAAGGCAAAATTGAAGATTCTGTAGTGGATGGTCTGAAAAGCCTGCAGAAAACCAATTTTGACCCTGAAAACATTGGTGCAGAAGCAAAAAGGAAAATTGTTTTCCAGAATCTGGTGCAGCAGATTGAAGATTTATCTGCATCGCCATCGGAAGATTTTGTTCGGATACTTTTGCAAAATATCGGCATCAAACACGCACGCGCCAAGGCGATGACCGAATATACGGAACTGACAAAAAGTGCGTTTAGAGAGTTTGTAAATATCAGAATACTGGAACGGCTGGATCTGCCCCAGAAAGAAAAAGAAACAGATAAGGCCGCATTGCCAGAACCAGTTAAAGCGGATGTTGAAGCCAAGCTTACTGATGTGCTGGAGCCAACCAAGCTGGAAAATGATGTTTTTGAATATGTAAAAAGCAGATTGGCGTTTCTTTCAGATACAGAAGATCTGTTTAAGTCCATTCAGGAAATAGGATTTAAGAATTTTAAAGGAAAATTTGTCGTATTTTACAAAAAAGAACGTGCCGGCAGAATGTTCGATTTTTATGAAGGAAAAGAAAAAACTTATACGTTCGACGCGGATTTCTCACACTTGAGGCAATTTCGGGTCATTTTGTAGAATTCAGTCATACCACAGGAGCCCGATCTGGAATATTGACGATATTCTGCTTCTGGCGGCGGGTTCTGAACGCAGTGAGGGTGTCACGGCCTGAGAAGGCAGTGTTGGTGGAAGCTATGTGGTCTGTGCACTGTCTGTTTCTTCAGATGGCCTGCCGGAGCCTTCGCAATCGTGCATGAGCGAGGGCGAATTCATGCTGACAGGGGAACATGTCCGGCATGGACAGGACAATCCGACGGACGCTGAGCGTTACACGTGTCGCGATTTTGAGCAGCCGTGCGCGTATGGTGCCACAGGTCGCCGTCTCCAGGCTGGTCTGGCCAAGGGCCAGTCTTTGCAGAGCGGTCAGCAGGACATAGGCTGCGGCCGAGAACCACAGCCGGAGCTGGTTGGCCCGGATGGTGTGGGACGAGGTCCTGTCTGAGAACAGATCCATCTGGCATTCCTTGATGCGGTTTTCCATATCCCCGCGTGCGCAGTAAATCTGTTCGTAGAGATGGCGGGGGTCGGACATTCCCTGCGGTAGGGTGGTGACAATGAAGCGATGATAGCGGTTGCCGTGGCGCCATTCGGCCTTGGCCACGACCCGCCTGCGGCGCGTCCAGCTGTCCTTTGTGATCCAGTCAAAGGAGGCGAAACCGCGCGCAGCTCTGCCTGTCGTGGCGGCTTCGTCACGAACCTCAGCGGACAAAGAGGCAATCCGGTCATACAGGCGGGTGTTGCCTGCAAGCCCGAACAGGAAGTCAACGTGGTTGTCTTCGCACCATGTCATCAGACTGTCCCGGGCGAAACCGCTGTCCCCACGCACCAGGATACGCACCCGGGGCCAACGGCTCCTGATCTGCTCGACGATCCGGCGGATGTCTGCCAGTGCTTCCTTCCCCGGGTCCCTGTCTGCCGTGCGCAGGGTAGCGCTGAGGAGATGGTCCCCGCAGAAGACATACAGGGGAAGATAGCAGTTATGGCCGTAATATCCATGAAAGGCGCGGCCTTCCTGATGGCCATGGATACGGTCATCGGTGGCATCCACATCCAGAACGATCCGGGCGGGTGCGTGCTCATGCTGGTCAAGGAAGAGCGTGACGAACAGGGTAGCCAGGGCCTCATGATCAGCAATGATCCGACAGTAACGATCTGCCTTGTGCCCACTGCGCTCCAACCGGTTCAGTGTAGATTTGCCAGCCAATGCTGCGCAGTTTGCCCGGCCTCCTGACAGACGACCCGAGGCCAGACCAAAGATCAGGTCATGCCGCAGGGCATCGTGATCATTGAGATCTTCATAGCCCAGTGCCAGGCCCATGATCCGCTGACGGACAAGGTCTTCAACCCGGTATTCCACAAAGCCGGGATGCCGCTTATCGCGAAAACAGGCAGCAAAGCGGCGGCTGAGCCCCAGAATGTCATCAGCCTGCTTCACCAGAATGACGCCCCCATCCGAACTCATGCGACCCCCGTCAAAACGGGCCACAACACGCCGTCCACAGGAGGCTGGAAACTCATACGCGCCTGCGCTACACTCTGTCTGCATCGGGTTTTCTTGATGATTATGGAAATTTCTTTTCTACAAAACAGACTTTTTCATAATCTAACCCGATGTACAACCCTTCTGTGAGATTTCCGCGTCGATTTTGGAGAGCAGGCGGGCGGAGAAATCTCTACCGATAATATCTCTGATATTGATGACAAATTGCTAAGTGTCTTCAGAGAAAAAGCCGAAGCTCTAGGATATGCAAAATAGATTTCATAAAACGGTAACCTACACGAAAAGCTGGTAGATACGGCAGCCCCGCTCTTTAACAAGGGCGGGGCTGCTGCATGGTTATGTAGGTTTCAGTAACCGCCCGGTGCCGCGTATCCGGGTGCTGCATAACCGGGGGCGGCGTAGCCCGGTGTTGCGTAGGTTGGGGCGGCATAGGTGGGTGTTGCGGGGGTGGCAACGGCCCCAATGGTGGCACTTACAACACCGGCAATAATGCCCGTGGTAAGGGATGTTAGCAGAAACTGGTTGCCATAGCGCATCCAGTAATAGCCAGATGGCGGGGCATACAGGCCGCGCTGGCCCTGCCAGTTGCGCACAATCCAGCGGTCATTACGGGGGCCATCGTAGCGGTCTCCCTTCCGCCAGGTGCGGTTCATGTCAAAGTTGTCACCACCACGTGCGGGGCCACCACGGCCGGGGCGGTTGTTGTGCATGGCCGGGCCGGGGCCGCCACACGCTGGCCACCGTGCATGGCGCCACCACCGGGGCCACCGTTTGGGCCGCCCTGTGGGCCACCACGGCCGCCGGGGCCGTTAAACTGTGGTTCGGCATGAAGGGGGGCGGATGCACACATCACGCCCATCATGGCAGCGGCTGCAAGATAACGGAATTTCATGTCAAACCTCTATGCTTCAATACGTCTGTTTTTCCCATACGCTTGTGGCAGAATTACGTTCCTGCTTTCAAACACATATATAAGGGGTAAAGGCAGGCGGCATGAGTGCGGTGCAATGCAGAGCATAAATCAAATTAACATAACGTATGTCTGTCAGCCTTTATTTTGTCTCAATTCTTTCCTAGCTTCATTTCTGACACGCACTGCCAAGTGCGGTGCCAAACATATTGAACGAAAGTATTGTTAACGATGAAAAAAGCTCTTTTCCTGCTTGCTGCTCTGGGTGTTGCTATGCCGGTTGCTTCTCACGCAGAAAGCAGCCACCACCACAAGCACGAACACAAGCACAACGAAAATGGTGACAACCAGAACGGCCGTGGTGATGAAAACCGTGGCGATCGTGGTGACCGCGGTGATCGTGGCCAGCAGGGTGGTGAACGCGGCGAACGTGGTGACCGTGGCCAGCAGGGCAACTTTGGTGGTGAACACGGTGGCCCCGGTGGCGAACATGGCGGCCCGGGTGGTGAACACGGTGGCCCGAACGGTGGCGACAACAACAGCAGCAACTAATTCTGCTGCATGTGGCCCTTACGGGCTGCATACAAGAAAAGGCGCTCCATCCGGGGCGCCTTTTTTTATGGGGTAGTCGCCTTTGGGTGTTTTAGGCAAACACCACAGTGCGATGGCCGTTGATCATAACCCGATGTTCAACGTGCATCTTCACCGCCCGCGCCAGCACTTGCGATTCCACACCCCGGCCCGTGGCAATGTAATCTTCCACCGAGAGGTTGTGCGTAACCCGCGCGGTTTCCTGCTCGATAATCGGGCCTTCATCCAAGTCCGCCGTTACGTAATGGGCGGTGGCGCCAATTAGCTTTACCCCACGTGCATAGGCCTGATGGTACGGCTTGGCCCCTTTGAAGGAGGGCAGGAAGGAATGGTGGATGTTAATTACCCGCCCACTTAGTTCTGCACTCAGCGAATCCGAAAGCACCTGCATGTAGCGGGCCAGCACCACTAAATCGGCTTTTGTTTCTTTTATAAGAGCGCGCAGCTTGTCTTCCTGCTCGGCCTTGTTCTGCTTGTTTACGGGCCAGCAGTAATAGGGAATGCCCGCCTGTTCTGCCGTGGCGGCACTATCTGTGTGGTTAGAAACAATGGCCACAATATCCGCCTTAAGCCAGCCCACACGCACCTGATACAGCAGGTTAAGCAGCGCATGATCAAAGCGAGACACCATAATGATAATGCGCGGCAGCACGGCGGCATCATGCAGGCGCATGTTCATGCCAAAGTGTTTGGCCACGGGGGCCAGAACATCATTTATTTCTGCCAAACCACCCGGCGCGGGCGCATTAAAGGCCAGCCGCATGAACAAAGTGCCAGATTCCCGGTTGCTGAACTGGTGGGTTTCGGTTATGTCCGCACCTCGCTCTGCCAGAACGGATGTAACAGCCGCAACAATGCCGGGCTGGTCCGGGCAGGAAAAAGTAAGAATAAACTGCATGCGCTGGCGTATGCTCCTTTGTTCTTCTACTGGGCCTGTATAAAGGGCGCGGGGGCGCAATGGGCCTCATCTTGTGCCAGTGCACAGGGGGCTGCGCAATAGCTTGTGTTGCCACCTGTTTATAACCGGTGGGGCGTTGGGCAAATTGTGTGGATGGCCTGTGGATGAATCGTGGCAAGCCCGACTCGTCATGTTTTTTTCAGGTCAAGCTGATTCTGCTCTTGTCATAAAACGAATCTCTAAAAATCCCAGAAAACAGCCGATTCTGAACGTTTGTTCTCCTGCTCTGTAACAAATCTTATCCACAGAAAACGGGGAGAGAATGTGGGAAAAGCCTGTGGATAGTTTTGTGGAAGGCAGCGTGCCTATAGTGTTTTCCCGCGTTTCCCGCTTTGTTCTCCGGCAGGGGGTGTGCGGGTTTTTTTATGTGCGGTGGGGCAGATGGGCAGCCATGTAGGCGGCCAGCACCACGGCCTCGTTATGTGCCACATCGCGCGCGCCAAATAGCAGGGTGATGCGGCCTTTGCGGGCCAGATCTTCCAGTTGGTGCACGGCCTGAGGGTTGGCGTTTAATTCTGCTGTATAGTGTTGGCAAAAGCCTTCCCACTTTGCGGGGTCATGCGCAAACCACTGGCGCAGGGCGGTGGAAGGGGCAAAGTCCTTCAGCCATAGGGTGAGGGCAGCGCGCTCCTTGCTAATGCCGCGTGGCCATAGCCTATCCACCAGCACGCGGGCGCCATCATCTGGCTGGGCGGCTTCATACACACGGCGGATGCGGATATCGGGCTGATGGGGCATTGGGGCCTCTGGTTGCGGCAAGGGGCTTGTGGGTTTGAGGTCTGATTTAAGATGTGTTTTTAAGGCATCTTAAAGAGATGAATGGGCATACCAGCCCATCATGGTGTAAAAGGCCCCATGCGTCTGACACTGCACACAGATTATGCCCTGCGCACGTTGCTTTATCTGGCCGTGCACACCAACCGCCGCGTTTCTATTAAGGAGATTGCGCGGGTGTATGGCATTTCAGAAAACCATCTGGTCAAGATCATTCATCATCTGGGCCGGGGTGGGTTTATAGATACGCTGCGCGGCAGAGGCGGTGGGCTGATGCTGGGCCGTGCGCCGCAGGATATTCGTATTGGCGATGTGGTGCGCCATACGGAAGATGATATGGCGCTGGTAAGCTGCATGTCACCTTCCCCCGGTGTGGCGGGCAGCACGGAATGTCTGCTCTCCCGCGCGTGCCATTTGCGCGGCGCGTTGGGTGAGGCGCTGGATGCGTTTATGGCGGTGCTGGATAGTCGCACCTTGGCAGACATGCTGCACACCTCGGAACGCCAGATATTGCAGGATGCCGAAGCCAAGCTGAGCACGCCCACACCCCCTTAAAACCCACCCCGCAGGATGGCGCTTTGAAACTTGCCCCGCCTTGCTGTCAGGTTGTGAGACGTCATTGGGATGATGTAGCGTGGGCGATACCGCGTTATGCTTCGTTGTTTTCTTCCGTTTGCAGGGAGACCGAATGATGCTTCAGATCCACCCACAGGCACGCACGACACCGGCTGTCCGGGCTGAGATAGCTCGTTCGTCAGAACCGACATCCGTGCTCGCCAGACGCTACGGGATCAGCGATGAAACAGTCCGCAAGTGGCGCAGGCGTGGTTCGGACGCCTGTCAGGACCGCAGCAGCCGTCCCTGGAGGCTGGCCTGGAAAGCCTCGGAGGAGGAGCGCGCCATTGTCTGTCAGCTTCGGCGTTCTACCGGTTTTGGTCTGGATGATCTGACCTTTGTCTTACGGCATTTCCTGCCGCATCTGAACCGGGACAATATCTGGCGGATACTGAAAGACGCCGGATTGAACAGGCTGCCTCCTGTTCCAAAGGCCGGACCAGTTCGGGGACAGGGAAAGTTCCGCGATTACGATCCCGGTTATGTCCATATCGATGTGAAACATCTGCCAAAATTACAGACAGCAGATGGGGACCGGCGGAAACGTTTTCTGTATGTCGCCATCGATCGCTGTTCCCGTTCAGTGCACCTGGCTGTTTATGACGCGGAAAATGCGGATAATTCCGTTGATTTCCTCAATGCCGTCAAATCGGCCTTTCCTTTCCGGATCACCCATATCCTGACCGATCGTGGCTCCTGCTTTACAGCGGACGCCTTCGAAAAAGCCTGTCATGACATGGGAATCGACCGACGCCGGACCAAGGCTTACTCCCCTCAGACCAATGGAATGGTGGAACGCTTCAATGGCCGTGTCGCTACAGAAGTACTGCAGGTCTGTGTCTCAAACCATGAAGATCTGGAAATTCTGCTCAGAGGCTTCTGTTTCGCCTACAATCATCGCCCGCAGCGTGTTCTGGGCGGCATCGCTCCCGCCCAATGCATCATCTCATGGCTTGAAAAACATCCCGCGTCACGTAATCAAGACTATATCAAACCGGCTGGTCGTGACATCATGAAACAGGTCGACGAAATCCTTGATTACGCCAATGACGTCTCACAACCTGACACCTTGCCCTACAGTTGCAAACACTGCGGGAAGCATGGCGCACGCCCATTGCTGCGGCTTTCCTGCTTTGGGGCTCGCCCCGTTTCATGCACAAAAAAGGGCTATGGGTATGACACGCAAGCAACCACAAACAGTTTTGGTAACGGGTGCCACCGCCGGATTTGGGCATGCCATTGCGCTGCTTTTGGCCCAGCAGGGCTACCGCGTTATTGCCACAGGCCGTAGGCAGGAAAGGCTGGAGGAACTGGCCGCCCAAGCCAAGGGCAAGATTTTGCCGTTTAAGCTGGATATGACAGACGCCCCCGCTCTTGCCGCCCTGCCGCAAAGCCTGCCCGCAGGCTGGCAGGAGGTGGACGTGCTGGTAAACAACGCAGGGCTGGCGCTGGGGCTGGAAAAAGCGTGGGAAACCAACCTGCAAGACTGGCAGCGCATGATAGCCACCAACGTAACCGGCATGGTGGAAATTACGCGCGCGCTGCTGCCCGGCATGGTGGCGCGTAACTGGGGGCATGTTGTGGCCCTTGGCAGCACGGCGGGCACGTATCCGTACCCCGGTTCCAACGTGTATGGGGCTTCCAAGGCGTTTGTTGATCAGTTCATGCGCAATTTGCGCAGCGATCTGCTGGGCAAGCAGGTGCGCGCCACCACCATTGCCCCCGGCCTGTGTGGCGGCAGTGAGTTCAGCCAGGTGCGGTTGGGAGACGCCACCAAGGCCGAGGATGTTTACAAAGGCACGCACCCGCTTTTGCCCGAAGATATTGCCCAGACGGTGGCATGGGTTTTAAGCCTGCCTGCACATGTGAACATCAACCATGTGGAAATGATGCCCACCTGCCAGGCCTCTGCCGGTTTGGCGGTGGATCGCACAATGGCGGAGTAAGGTTTCCTTTATGTCTTTCTATTCCTGTCTGATCGTTATGCTCGGGGGCGCGCTGGGCACGTTGGCGCGCTATTTTGTTTCTGTTCTTACAGCGCCTATCAGCCGGTATATTCCGTGGGGCACCATTATTGGTGTGAACATGGTGGGCTCCTTTGTAATCGGCTTTTTTGGCACGCTTACGCTGGCATCTGGCCGGTATCCGGTATCGGAAACCACGCGGCTGTTTGTCATGCTGGGCATATGTGGTGGATACACCACGTTTTCCTCCTTCAGCCTGCAAACGCTGGATCTTATTCGCGTTGGAGGCTGGGGCCGTGCGCTGGTGAATGTGGTGCTGTCTGTTACGCTTTCTGTTGGGGCGGTGGCTGTGGGGCACATGCTGGCATCGCGCATGAACTCCCACGCCATTCTGGTGGCGCAGACCAACACGGAAGAAGAAGTGTAGCGCTGTTTGCCGCAAGCAGAATCCGGCACAAAAAAAGCTGCGGCCCGTAAAAGGGAACGCAGCTTTTTTTATTTAAACCCCGGCGGAAAAAGAGAGTTCCGCCAAGGTTAAACGCAACCTGTTAGGGCTTAGGCCGGAACCTTGCAGCCAATGCACAGCTTGTTGCCGTCCGGGTCCCGCAGATAGGCCAGATACAGCGGGCCTACGCCGGTCTGGCGCACGCCGGGCGGGTTTTCAATGGCCTGTCCGCCATTGGCAACACCAGCCTTGTGCCATGCATCAGCCATGGCGGGTGAGGCAGCTTCCAGCCCGATGGTGCCACCGTTGGCCGGGGTAGCGGGTTTGCCATCCAGCGGCTTGGTGACCACAAAACGCTGGCCCTGCTTGGCATAAACCAGACGGCCATTGGGGTGAATTTCTGAAGGGGGAATATCCATGGCTTCAAAAATGGCATCGTAGAATTTTTTGGAGCGGGCAATATCGTTACTGCCCACGACAATATGCGTAAACATCAGATGTAAATCTCCGTCTGTTTTGACGGAGGAGAGCTTACGCCGCCATAATGTGAAGGAGAAGGGCCGCTAGCTTATGCCCGCAATGCGCGCAAACTTGCGCTGGCGGCTAAAAAACAGTTTTTCCGCAATCCAGAACACAGCGCTCTGCCATTTGCCGTGCGGGTTAACGCCAATGGTCTTGAACACCATGTTGGTGACGCGCCGCAGGTGCTGGGGCTGATAGTTCTTCATGGCGCGGGACATATACGCCGCAATGCAGCGTGTGTGGTCATATGGTATGTTTGCGGGGTCGTTCGTGGTGTAGTAGGCGGATGCCAGCTCATCATCCTCGCTTTCCGTTACGCGGCCAAGGGCAATGCGGGCGCGTTGCAGCGTGCCAATGTTTTCGCGCTTCAGGTAGCGGTTCATGTGGTCATAAAACAGTTTGAAGTGGCGGAACTCATCCGCCGCAATCTGCTTGCACAGGGCCTTCAGCACTGGTTCTTCCGTGGCATCGGCCAGCGCTGAATAAAAGGAGGAGGTGCCTGTTTCCACCATACATCGGGCAATCAGCTCCCCCGTGCGGGAACCGCGGACAGATTGCTCCACTTCCAGCGGAATCTGGTAAAAATCGCGGTAACGCTGGAAGGCGGCATGGTAATCCCACGTGGGGTCTGCCAGCATGGCCCAGCGGCCCAGGGCATCACCGTGCTGTACTTCTTCTATGGCCCAGTGGTCTGCGGCTTCTCTAAAGTCCGGGTCATCACGGAACACGTTGTTCAGGTACAGCGCGTAATCCACGCTGTTGCGTTCCACTACCGAGGCCGCCTTGATGGCAGGCACCAGTTGCGGATCTACTTTAGAGGGATCAAACTGATCCCAAGGCAGTTGGTCGATCTGCCAGTGTTTCATAAGCCCGGGCCTCCCTTTCCTGCCTTTTTTGCGCGTATGCGTGGTTTATATGCCGTGCAGGCCCGGTTTGCGCCAGAGCCAAGGCATGAAAAAACCTGATGGCCGGATTTCTAAACCATCCGGCCTTGGCGTGAAAAGCTGAAAAAACCCAAACAAGCCAGATAACACCCAAGGTGTGCTCTGGCTGCCGGGGCATAACGCGGCAGGGGCTTATAAAGGTGCCGCGTGGTGTTTAGCCTGCTGTGGGGGGCACAATTTCTGGCAGTTCATCACCCGGCTGCGGGGGCGGTAACTGGCGGGGGCGGCGGTTTTCATCCAGCGCCACAAAAATAAATTCGCCTTCCGTCACCTTGGATGTCAGATGCGTGTGGCGGGCGCGGCGCCATGTTTCAACATGAATGGTAAGCGATGTGCGGCCCGAGCGGATAATGCGGGTGTAAATGCTCACCTCATCCCCCACTACCACGGGTTCCATAAAAACAAGGCTGTTAATGGCAATGGTGGCGCACCGCCCATTAGCCCGAAAAGCCGCAGTGGTGCCGGCTGCAAGATCCATCTGAGAAACAATCCACCCGCCAAACACGTCTCCCGCCGGGTTTGTGTCTGTGGGCATGGCCACCACGCGGATGGTGGGGATATCTGTGGGGATTTGCGAATTCTCTGAACGGGGCATGCAGTACTGTTCCTTCTGGCAGGAGCCTTATGTTCTGACTTGCAGGGAAGAAGCCGCCCTGCACGAAAGCATTGCCCGTAGGATAGCCCGTAAACATGGCGGGATGCAGCTTCAGTTTTTCGTGATCAAACCTGCCTTGAGCGTAGCGCGGGTGGCGGTGTGCCTGCGTGTGTGTGGCATTTTCATAACATTGGCGTAAGTTTTTTCAAAACGTTTACTATTTATAAATAAAATAAAAATAAAAATGACCTCACCGCCTGTTAATACTTAATAAATTGGTTAACAGCGGTTGTATTCATCCAATAAGGGTTTCACGCGCCATGGCCATCAATCTACTGTTTGATAGGGTAATAGATTACTCGGTTGAGGATCTGATTAACCTGAACGTAACCGGCAACATTCTGGTTACGCGGGATGCCAACACCCCGGCGGGAGACCCCGTGGTGGTGAACCTGAGCAACCTGGCCGATGTGCAGGCGCTTAGCCGCATTGTGGTGGAAAATGATGCCACAGTTATAGCTGGGGGTGGCTTGGCCTCTGTTGGGGCCATTAAAAACATTACGGTAGATGGTGGCACGCTGGAATTGGGGGGAACATTATTTCCGCCAACGTGCTCAGCTCCATCAACGTTGGGCCAGATGGCGGCAACATTAAAGTAGATAGCGCTGGCGTGGGCGTTGGTGTGCTTTCCAATGTGGTGACGTTTGTGGATTCAAACGGCAACTCAACTACGGCGTGTCGTCAGTTAAGCAGGATGATGATTGAGGCGAACTGCACGGCTGCGAGGAAGGTCGATTTCAGTTTATCGTAGCGGGTTGCGATAGCGCGAAACTGCTTGAGTTTATTGAAGAACCTCTCAACAAGGTTCCGTTCGCGATAGAGAGAAAAATCGGTTTTCCGTCGTGTCGTTCTGTTGCGTTTTGGCGGGATGACCGGGGTAATCCCGCGCTGTATCAGCCGATCGATCAACCTGTCCGCGTCATACGCCTTGTCAGCAAGGAAAGCATCCGGTTCGATGTTTTCCAGAAGTGGTTCTGCCTGGGTGATATCGGCATCCTGTCCCGGTGTGATGCCGAGTTCCACTGGATTGCCCAGAGCGTCGCAGATGGCATGGATCTTTGTAGTTAGCCCGCCTCGTGATCGTCCGATGGCCTGATCCGTGCCCCTTTTTTGAGAGCTCCGGCACTATGCTGATGCGCTCGGACAATTGTGCTGTCGATCATCATGTATTCGTTGTCGTAATCAGCGGCCAGATAACGAAATATCCGTTCGATGACGCCGCTTTCACACCAGCGGCGCAGACGCCGGTGCACGTTTTTCCAGTCACCGAAACGGGCAGGAAGGTCGCGCCATGGAATACCCGCGCGATAGCGATACAGCACCGCCTCCACGAACAGACGGTTGTTCACCGCAGTGCCGCCGACATAGCCTTCTCGACCAGGAAGAAGATCCTTTATCCGCTCCCACTGGTCATCGCGTAAACTATAGCGCCGCATCTGTCTGTCTCCCCAAAAAATGGGAAAACAGTCAGCACACGCAGACACAAAGTACAACCCTCACGTGCCACTCTCAGGGCTTAACTGACGACACGCCGTAGCACCATCCCCAAAAACTTTACGGTGGATTTTCCCGATTCTCAAAACGTGTGGGGCTATTATGATCCAATAACCAACACCACCACGGTGGGGTTGGATCTGAATGTTGCTAACGTTATTGACGTGTCGCTTGGCCCAAGCATCAAGATCTCTGGCAACCCGTTCGGGCTGACATGGTATTTTCCCAAGGAATGGACAAACTCTTCCAACCCGGATGGCACAGGCGGCATTCTTATCTGCTATCTGGCTGGCAGCATGATCCGCACCCCCAACGGTGATGTAGCGGTGGAAGACCTGCGCGTGGGTGATACTGTGCTGGCGTATAAAAACGGTGCGGCAGAACCCACAGAAATTGTATGGGCTGGCCACGCACAGGCAAAAGTAAACCCCAGCCTGCCGGATGATGAGGCCGGATACCCCGTGCGCATTGTAAAGGATGCCATTGCAGAGGGCGTGCCCTACAAGGATATGCTGGTAACGCCCGAACACTGCCTGTATTTTGATGGCCGCTTTGTGCCGGTGCGTATGTTGGTAAATGGCAGCAGCATTTTTTATGATCGCACATTTACATCCTACACCTATTACCATGTAGAAACGCCCGAACATGCCGTTATCATGGCTGATGGTATGCTGAGCGAAAGCTATCTGGATACGGGCAACCGTGCCAGCTTCCGCAGCACTGGCGTGGTGGTGGCCAGCATTGGCGGCAAAGCGCGCAATTGGTCTGTAGATGCCGCAGCCCCTTTGTGCACGCAAAAAGAGTTTGTGCAGCCTCTGTTTGAAAAAATTGCAAACAGGCACACGGCAGCAGGGCGTGCATCTGCTCAGGCGGCCCTGCATGAGTTGCTGACAAACCCCGATATCTGCCTGCACACCAACACGGGCAAGCGTATCCGGGCCATAAAAATGCAGGATGGGTATTACACCTTTATGCTGCCTGCCAATGTGCAAAGCGTGCAGATTGTCTCCCGCACCAGCCGCCCGTGTGATGTAGAAGGCCCGTTTGTAGATGACCGCCGCCAACTGGGTGTGGCCGTGGGGCATATAACCCTGCGTGATGCCCGAAATGTTGTTGATCTTTCAGAACATTTGCAAAATAAGGAACTGCCCGGCTGGTACGCGCTGGAACAGAACGGCACAGCCCGCTGGACAAACGGCAACGCCACGCTGGATCTGAATGCGCGCCCAGCATCTGGCATACGGATGCTAAGCATGCAGGTGCTGGCGGCAGGCCCTTATCTGGTATCTGATGCCCCAGAAGAACAGTTTGCAAAAAGTGCCTGAAGCCAAGGTGTAAAAGCAGGGTGGTTTGAAAAAACCCTGCCTTGCACATAAAAAACGGGGTATCGGCTGCCAGAGTGCACGCCGGTGCCCCGTTTTTTGTGGGCCGCGTTAGTTGCGGATAAGCATGTAGTTGACCGTTACATCAAAGTTGATGAACTTGTCTTTCATATCTGGCGGCACGGGCGGCAGTTGCGCCCCGTGGAACATGCCTATTGTTGCGGAATCCAGATCGGAAGATCCAGACCCGCTGGTAAGGAACACTTTGAACACATGCCCCGTGCGGTCCAGAATAACATGCACGGATGATGGGCCTTCATCCCCCCGTTCTGCCGCATCTGGCGGATAGTACAGGTGGCGCTGGATCCATTCATCAATTTCTGCCGCGTAATCACTGCTCACACCATGCACTGTGGTGCGTGATGCGTAGTGGGCGTTCAGCTCACCATTTTCCACCATCGGGCCAATGGAAAGGTCAATCGGGGCGCTGGAGCCACCGGGGCGGCCACGCTGCTTGCGGCGCGGGGCCGGGGCCTCGTTAAAGGACATATCCATGGGGTGGTCCAGCGGAGATGGCTTGTGGTGGCTGGGCCGGGGCGTGGGTTTGGCGTGCGGTGTGGGCCGCGCAGGCTGCGGCGCCTTGGGCTTGTGGCCCGTAACCGGGTGTGATGGCTTGGTTTCTGTCTTGTTTTCCACCGGCTTGGGCAGCCCATCATCAGATGGCGGCAGAATGGGGGCGGAGGGTGCCTCCTCTGCCGGGGGTGTGGGCGTGGGCTCGGCATCTGCCGGGGTTGGGGGTTCGTTACTGGTCTGGGCGGCGTGCTTGGCCTCGTTCCCACCCCCTGCATCGGGGGATTGCGCGCCCACCATGCCGCTGGAGGCCTGCGGTTGAGAGAACACCATTTCCACCCCGGCGGCCTGCTGCGCAGCATCGGGGGAGCCCTGGGGCTTATGGTGCGTGGCCTGATACAGCAGGGCGGCCAGCAACAGTACATGCGCTAGAAAAGAGGCCGTAAGCACGGGCCCCAATGTGGGGTCTGCGTATATTTCCTTGCGGATAAGCGGGGTGGAGGTGCCCCTAACATTCACCCCCCGCGTGCGCGGTACAGGTGCAGCGGGAAAAAGGCGTGCGCGCACATCTTCCGTATCGGGTTGGGATGTGCGGGGGCTGGCGGTGTTTTCCGCTGCACTGGTGCCGTTATCGGGCAACAGCCGGGGTTCCTGTCTGGCAGGATGGCGAGAAGAACTGAACCTGTCGATCATGACCCGCCCGTTATTCTTCACCTGTTCCGCAGGGTTTACGCATACCGGCCCCATGCCAGTGTGGTGCGTATTGTGTCATGGCTGCTGCTGTGGTGCCAGAGGAAGTTTGCATGAAGTTTGCCACACCGCAGGCCCATGCCGGGGCAGCGGCCATACGGTGTGGGGGAGGTATGAGGCGTTACCAGATTTTTACGCGCTGATCTGGCGCAAGGTAGAGCTTATCTGTGGGCTGCACCTTCCATGCCTCGTACCACGCATCAATGTTGTGCATGGGCATGTTTACACGTGCCTGCGGTGGGGAGTGCGGGTCTGTCACCACCAGACGGCGGATGGTTTCTTCGCGCAGTTTTTCACGCCACACCTGTGCCCAGCCAAGAAACACGCGCTGGTCTCCCGTCAGGCCATCCAGCTCTGGCGCGGGCTTGCCTTTGAGCGAGGCATGATACGCATCCAGCGCCAGCGTGAGCCCGCCCAGATCTGCAATGTTTTCACCCATTGTCAGCTTGCCGTTTACGTGCACGCCGGGCAGCACCTCAAACGCATCAAACTGCGCGCCAAGCCGGTCTGCCAGTTTCTGGAACCGGGCGGCATCTTCCTTTGTCCACCAGTCATGCAGGCGGCCGTGTTCATCAAACTGGCGGCCTTCATCATCAAAAGAGTGGGTCATTTCATGGCCGATCACGCCGCCAATGGCCCCGTAGTTTACGGCCATATCCGCCTTGGGGTTAAAGAATGGCGGTTGCAGAATGGCGGCCGGGAACACAACCTGATCAAACAGCGGGTTGTTATAGGCGTTCACGGTCTGGGGTGTCATGTCCCATTCATCACGGTCCACTGGTTGGTCCAGCCGTGCCAGCCAGTAGCGCCATTCATACGCCACGCCGTTGCGGGCATTGCCGTACACATCGCCCTTGTGCACTTCAAGGCTGGCGTAATCGCGCCATTTGTTGGGGTAGCCTACCTGAATTTCAAAGTTTTCAAGCTTGCGCAGCGCGGCCTGCTTGGTGGCGGGGCTCATCCACGTATTGTTGCGCAGGCGCACACGGAAGGCATCTTTTAAGTCCGTGGTCAGCTTTTGCATGGTGGTGCGGTTTTCTGGCGGGAAGTAACGCTGCACATACACCTTGCCCAGCGCCATGCCCATGGCGGAGCTGGTGGCCTGTACGCCGCGCTTCCACCGTGCGGGCAGGGAAGGCTGGCCGGTAAGGGATTTGGTAAGCGCAAAGCGCGCCTGCTCAAACCGGTCTGGCAGGTAGGATGTGGCGTTTTCTACCAGATGCGCGGCCAACCATGCGCGCAGCGTATCCATATCCGTATCGGCCACCACGCGGGCTTCTTCCGTAATGGCGGAGGGTTCGCCCACAACCAGCACGCGCTTGTCCAGCCCCTGTTCGGGCAGGCCCGCGGCGGAAAGCCAGATGGACCATTCAAACCCCGGCGCGTTTTTGGCCAGATCAGCCACTGTCATCGGGTTGTAGGTTTTTTGCGGGTCTCGCAGGGTTTCACGCGCCCAGTGGGCTTTGGCCAGGCGTGTTTCAAACGTTACAATAGCTGTGGCGGCCTTTGCGGGTTCTGGCCAGTCTGCCAGTGTGAGCGCCTTTTCCACATAAGCCTGATAGGCCTTTTTCTTGCTGGCAAATTCCGGTTTCAGGTAATAATCGCGGTCTGGCAGGCCCAGCCCGGCCTGATCCAGATTAAGCGCATAGCGCGTGGGGTCCTTGGCATCTGGGTTGATACCCAGAGAGAACGGCGAGAACTGGAAGTTACCGGGGCAGGAGCCCGTAAGGGCTGCCAGATCAGACGGCGTTTTGATGGCGCGAATGGCGTCCAGATCTTCCTTGAGCGGGCGGGTGCCAAGGCTTTCTACCGCAGCCTCATCCATATAGGAGGCGTAAAACGTGCCCAGCTTTTCTTCAATGCTGCGCGGGTTTTCCACCGGATGGGCGGAAAGATCATTCAAAATACTCTGCACCCGTGTGCGGGAAAGCTCGGCCAGCGCGTTGAAGGGGCCATAGCTTGTCATGTCTGCGGGAATTTGCAGGTGGTCCAGATAGGTGCCGTTGGCGTAGCGGAAAAAGTCGTTCCCCGGTTTTACGCTCAGGTCCCGTCCTTCCAGGTCCACACCCCACGGGCCAAAGCTGGCAGGGGCTGGCTGCGCTGTGGGGGCGGATGGTGCGGCATGTGCCGGGGCAGAAGCGCCGGTGGTGGCGCCAACAAGGGCAACAGAAAGCAACAATGCGCCACGCAGGGAGGAACGGGAGAGGAGTTTGGACAAATGAAGTCTCCGCTTTCTTTCTTTTGGGGCAGATGTGCGGGGCAGGCCCACCCACCTGAGTGTTCGGAAACAAAAGAATATTTCACCCCACCTTACCTCCGCCACGGAGGGCTGCCTACCCCGTGCGGTGCAGGCAAGTATGGGCTGACCGTAAGGGAATGAATTTTTCTGTCAGCCCTGTATGTGTGCTTGCATCTTGCAGGCATCCCCCGCATTAGGGGGCTGAAACACACATATATGTTATGCGTTGCACGTTATGCGGCGGCCCGCAGGTGCACAAAAGCAAGGGGTATGGCGTTATTTCTGGCCGATCAAGAAACAGGCAGCGTGTTGCCATGGGGCTGGGGCCACACCAGTGCAGGCGTGTTGCGGCGCAGCGGGCGCGCCGCGTTTTGCGCTGTGCCGGGCTTATGGCGCTGGGCCTGTGGCCCATTATGGCGCAGGCCGCCCAACCCGATGTGGCAGAGCGCCAGCACACGCACCCCCATGCCCATGGGCAGCATAATGCAGGTGCGCATACCGCCCACCATGCAGGCCCGCCCAAAGCGGTGGAAGCCCGCAGCAGCACATCCGTGCAGGTGAACGCCCACCGGTATGATTACATGTTTCAACCCGCCCAGCACGAGCCAGATGCCACCACGCATCTTACGGCGGAGCTGCTGCGCAACCGTGATATCACCACCTTGCGCGGGCTGGAGCATGTGGCCCCCAACTTGACCATGCAGAGCATTAACGGCACGGCCTCCACCAACTTTTACCTGCGTGGTTCCGGGTTTAATGACTTCACCCAGAACAACATGCCCACCGTGCTGACTTATGTGGACGATGTAGCCTACCCCTACGCCGCCATGACAGACGGCATGATGTTTGATCTGGCCAGCGCCAGCGTAACCCCCGGCCCGGTGGGCACGGAGCACGGCCAGTCCACCACGGGTGGGGAAGTGCATTTGCGCACGGCAGACCCAACAGATACGTGGCATTTTGGGGCATCGCAGGATATTGCCTCCTACGCCCGCAGCCGGAGCGAGGCCTATGTTTCTGGCCCGTTGGCCAAGGGGCTGGATTTTCGGCTGGCGAGGCAAACACGCCAAGGCGGCGGCTGGCAGCGAGACCCCGAAAATGGTGACCATTTAGGCGATGCCGATTTATGGGCCCTGCGCGGCAAGCTGCGCTGGCGGCCGGATGATAAAACCACCATCCAGCTTGGCGGCCATTTTGTGCAGGACAACAGCGAGGTTGTTACCCCGCAGGCTGTGCACCGCATTATCGGTTCCACCCCGCTGCCCGATTACGGCATGGGCACAGATGCGCAGTGGTCTTCCAATTCCACATTCGACAAGCTGATCGGCCGGCGTGATGGGTTAAAACCCAGTGAGCACAACCAGTATTGGGGCGCGGATGTGCATATTGTGCACGATTTCGGGCCGGTAACGTTTACATCCGTTAGCGCGTTTGAAACCGAACGGCGCGGCGAATACACAGATCAGGACGGCACAGCACGGCAGGAGGCCGATACCTACCGCACCATAGATGGCAACGTGTTTACGCAGGAAGCGCGGTTAAACGGCTCTGCCCTTGGTGGGCGGCTGAACTGGGTTGTGGGTGGCTATTATCAGCGCAGCCAGATGAACCAGCGCTTCTTCTTTAACTATACAGACTACGCCGCGCGTGGATACATGATGTCCACCTCCTTCGGGCAGAACCAGCAGAGTGTTTCAGAATTCGGGCATGTCAGCTACCGCCTGCCGCATAACGTCACCATCTGGGCGGGGCTTTTGCACGAGCTGGATGACCGCAGCATTACGGGCCTGACATCGCAGATATTTGGCGGAGCCACGCACAACTTCCACGCAGAAAGCACGGCCTCCAACCAGTTTGCGGGGCAGGTGGGTGTTTCATGGCAGTTCGTGCCCAATGCCATGCTGTATTATAAAATGAGCAAGGGCTTTAAGCCCGGCGGCTTTACGGCCAACAACACGCAGGTGCAGGCGCAGCTAGACCCCTTCCACCCCGAAACGGTGCTGACATACGAGCTGGGCTTTAAATCAGACCCCATACCCAACCGCCTGCGCATTAACGGTGCGGCATTTTATAATGATTACCATAACCAGCAGGTTGTGGGCACGGTGCTGATTCCCGATTACGGCCCGTTAAGCGAGATTACAAACGCCCCCAAATCTGAAAGCTGGGGTTTTGAGGCCACGCTGGAGGCCAACCCCATAAGCCGCCTGCACATTATGCAAAACATTGGCTGGCAGCGCGGGGATTTTCAGAACTTCCCCAACGTGGACCGCACCGCCACCAACGCCTATTACGCCAAGCACGGCACATGGAACGCGATAGAGCGCAACTTTGCCGGGGTGGACAATGGCTCCCCCAAACTCACCCTGAATGGTGAGGCCATGTGGCGGCAGCCTTTGGGCAAGGGGTATCGGCTGGATTTTGGGCCGGATTGGCAATACCGGGGCAGCCAGGCCATTGTGGTGGGTGGCACGGGGTATCAGCGCCTGCCATCGTACTTTTTGCTGGGCGCGCATGTGACGTTCCGCCCGCCTTCTGGCAAGTGGGAGGCTACGCTTTACGCCCGCAATATTCTGGACAAACGCTATGCAGAAAGCGGCGGCATGGCCACCACCACGTATTTTTATGTGCCCGGTGAGCCACGCTTTATTGGGGGCCGTGTTTCCTGCGGGTTTTAAGAGTGAATACAAGTATAACAAGCGCGTGATTCACGTTTTGGAGAGAAATAGGACAGAACTGGTCACTAAAAAACTATTTCTTATTTGCAGGTAACGCTGCTTGTATTGCCTCCGTTCTTGTTTTCTTCAAACGGAGGTCTGGTTATGGCCGGTAAAAACGGTGCGTGCCTGATGGCTTTGGCGTTGCTTTTGGGGGCGTGCAGTTCTCGCATTGCGCTTAACGAGGCCTCCTTTCCCATTCAGGATCTGCCGGTGCAGCATTTGGTGCAAACGCCGGTGGTCTATAGTTTTGCTCCGGGTTTTGCCAAGCAGAACGCGCAAATAGCGTGCAGCCTTGGCGTAAATTACACCACAGACCTTGGCGCTTCTGCCGAGGAGCGGTTGCAGCAGGCCATTCATTCCAGCTTTGCCCATGCGCAGCAGGAAACCCCGCTTTCTCACGGTTATACGCTGGCCCTTTCCCTGCAAACAGCGGATGAGCAGGTGAGCGTTAAGGGCGGCATGTGGGATAACAAATACACGGTAGACACCACGCTTAAAGGCACAGTGCAGGTGTTGAACGCACAGGGCCAGCCCGTGCAGGTGGTGCCCATTACCGGGCAGGGCAGCAACACGGTGGCCGGAAGCTGCGGCGCACTTAAACGCGCCATGGTGCAGGCCAGTGAAAAAGCCGTGGCCCAGATTGGTAATGACTTTGTAGCCAAAGTGGCAAATGGCCACGTGTTAAACTAGCACATGGCCGAAGGCACCCGTTAAAGGCACGCAGGCTCCAGCTTACGCCAAGGGCCTGCATACCCCTTAATACGGTAGAAAATCAGGCAGAGTGTGCCAGTGTTTCTGTCTCTTTATGGTCTTCCACAATGTATGGGCCACCGGCCTGTACGGTCATGGAAAGCATGCCCATGTTGCCGTGGTTTAGATATCCATCTAGCGGCAGCACGGCATCACCATTTGTCCATACGCAGCCTGCGGGTTCTGTGGCGTACCAACCAGCGGGTTTTTCAGCCTGCAGATGGGCTGTGATGGTGTGCTTGTCATCGGCAGACAGAAGCTGAATGTCTGCAATGGCAACGCCCATGTAGCGGCGGTCATCCACAAACGGGCCAATCACATCTGCCGGGCGGCTGGCGCGGGAAACAATGCGCACAGATTGCGTGTTGGGCGGCAGCATAAAGCTGTACTGGTGCATGGTGCGGCGCATGGGGTGCACAATGGCGCCAGACTGCGTAATGAGATGCAGATCCGGGTTTGCGGTTGTTTCAACGGCTGCGGGGGCAGCGTGGCGCCCGGCAATGCTGTTTTTGCGATAGTTCAGCGCATGGAAAAGGGGTTCCACAAATGCGCGATCTACGCACAGAGGGGCTGCGGCATCGTGCTCCCAGCTTTTTGCGGGGGCGCTGCGGCCAATGGTTACAACTGTGCCAGACTGCTGGAAGGCGGCACGGTTGCCTGTATCCAGATAGCTTTCTGTGAGCACACCATTTGCCATGATGACGGAATGCTGCTCGGTTTCAATGTGGTAGTATTCGTAAGATGTAATGGAGGTATCATAAAAAATGGAACCACCATTTACCAGCATGCGCGCGGGCACAAACTTGCCATCAAAGAACAGGCAGTGTTCGGGCGTAATCAGCAGGTCTGTGCTGGGCACGTTGTCTGCCAGAGCATTGGCCAGAATGCGGATGGGGTAACCGGCTTCATCCTGCTTCAGGGCGGTGTTGACCTGCACAGAGGCATGGCCTGCCCATGTTACGTGGCTGACTTCCTTTTTACCATCTGCATAAACGCAAACGGCATCACCAACCTGCATATCTTCAATCTTGCGCAGGCCTTCTGGCGTTTCAATCAGGGAGCCAGCAAGGAAGCAGTTGATGGTACCGGATTCATCATCATACGTGAACCGGCTTGGATCTTCACCAGCCACCAGAGTGGCAGACTGAATGAGCACATCGGTGGGGTCTGCTGCGTTAACAACTTCGTACGTATTGTTACCCGTTGAAATCCATTTGGGGGCGATCTGGTTATCACCACGCCCACCGAATGTAATCATGTCATTGGTGGAGAAATTAATGACAGTTCCAACGGATTTTTGTGTGCCCGTTAACGAGAGTGTGTTGGGCATAGTATCGTTACGAACCGGCCAGAAGGAGGTGACTGGGTCATAATTGCCGGAAACCTGAAAGGTGGCTTCCTTAATCACAACTGTAGCACCACTACCGGTAACATTTCCGCTAACGTTTGCGATGAGGGAAGAAAACATCACGCCGCCGCTATCGTTATCCAGGCTGACGTTGTTATTAATTATTAAATCATCGGAGTAACTTGAACCCTGAATGGTAAGGCCCGTTGTGCCAGAAACGGTAAGAGAACCGATGGTTGTATACCCTGAAATATTAATAGCCTGATTCTGGGTGGTGTCCGTATTAATCACCACGTCAGAATCAGATGTCGGAACACCATCGGACCAATTGCCTGCGGTATTCCAGTTATTGTCACCAGCAGCGCCAGTCCATGTATCGGTTGCCATATAACACCTCTAAAAAGTTAAGCAATTAGCAACATACAGACTCATGTCAGGATTCTGCAAGCATTTTTAGTTATATTAAAAGAAACAATACATAATGTTCGTGTAAAACAGACTTGCTGTAATTGTTTTCTTTTAAGTAAGATAAATATAAAATTATCTATTGTTTATACTGGCGTTTTTTAGGTTAAAATATTTTTGTTAATACGTTAATATTTCATTAATAAATGAAATTAAATTATATTTTATAAGTATTTATTAAAAACAAATATATTTTTATTTGTTGTTATTTTTATTTATTTCCAAGTGGTGGTTTGTCTTTGTTGCAACATCAAAGAAAAGCCACATTTTTTCACGGAAAATTTAGTTTTTCTTTTGTAAAAACAAGAAAAACTCTCGGAACATGTGAGTTCACGATTGCATAAAACCGTGAACTCACAACACGTTCCTACCCGCGCAGATTAGTAGATTTCGGGCACAATCATGGCGTCTGGTGTGGGCTGGCGTTCGTAATCAGCGTGATACACGCGCGGGGGCAGCACCACTTCTGGGCGGGGCACAGGTTTATACGGCACCAGAGAGAGCAGGTGGTTAATGCAGTTCAGGCGCGCGCGCTTTTTGTCCACGGCCTGCACAACCCACCACGGGGCTTCCTCAATGCTGGATTTTTCCAGCATGGTTTCCTTGGCCTTTGTGTAGGCTTCCCACCGGCGGCGGCTTTCAAGGTCCATGGGGCTGAGCTTCCACTGCTTCAGCCGGTCTTCCATACGGGCGCGGAAGCGGGCTTCCTGCTCATCATCGGTAATGGAGAACCAGTATTTCACCAGCTTGATGCCGCTGCGCACCAGCATGCGCTCAAATTCCGGCACAGAGCGGAAGAATTCTTCGTATTCTTCATCCGTGCAAAAGCCCATTACGTGTTCCACGCCGGCGCGGTTATACCAGCTGCGGTCAAACAGCACGATCTCACCCGCAGCAGGTAGATGCGCCACATAGCGCTGGAAATACCACTGCGTTTTTTCACGGTCTGTTGGGGCGGGCAGGGCGGCCACGCGGCAGATGCGGGGGTTCAGCCGCTGGGTAATGCGTTTGATCACGCCGCCCTTGCCTGCGGCATCGCGCCCTTCAAACAGCACCACAATGCGCTGGCCGGTGGCCTGCACCCAATCCTGCAACTTCACCAGTTCGGTTTGCAGGCGCACCAGTTCCCGAAAATACTCACGGCGGAAGGCATTTTCAGATTCAGAAATGCTGCCGTCCAGCCCGTCTTCCTGCAATTCCAGTTCTATTTCTTCGTCCAGGTCATCAATAATTTCCTGGCGCATCCGCTCACGTTCATGTTCTGCAGCGCGAAGGGTATCTGTTGCCTGATCTGTCATATCCAAGGCCCTCAAGCAAAGAGCGGGGCACTTTGGGGTGCCCCGCTCTGATTTATTAGAAGATGTGGCGGAAGATAAAGTAGAGCACGCCGCTGATCAGCATGGCGGCGGGCAGGGTTGTTACCCACGCCATGGCCATGGCGCGCAGGGTAGCCCATTGCAGGCCACCGCCACCGGCAACCATGGTGCCAGCCACACCGCTGGAAAGAATGTGCGTGGTGGAAACCGGCAGGCCATAGCGTTCTGCCAGGCCAATGGTGCCCATGGCCACCAGTTCTGCCGCAGCACCTTGTGCGTAGGTCAGATGGGTTTTGCCAATTTTTTCACCAACGGTGACCACAATGCGCTTCCAGCCCACCATGGTGCCAAGGCCCAGAGCCAGCGCCACAGCAATTTTAACCCATGTGGGAATAAAGCGTGTGCCTGCGTTAAGCTGGCCCATAAACTTGCTTAGCTCGGCACTTTCATCACCCGTAAAGCCGGAAACCTTGCCCATGTTGCGCACGGCTTCTGCCACCAGATACATGTCTGTGCGCACGTTTGGCACAGCAGCAGCCGGAATGGCCTGCAGGGAATGATAGCTGCCAACAGACTGTGCAATATCATCAGACAGCACGCCAAGGGCGGAATAGATTTCCGGGCGGGCCACTGTTTTGGTGCGCAGCGCATCGGTTACCTGTGCGCGGGCTTCTTCTGCACTTGGCAGGCTTGGCGCGGCAGAGCCGTGCACTTCAAACACATGGGCGGCCTGCTGTGCGGTCTGCACAAAGGCGGGCATCATGTCATCTGGCATGGCGCGGTTAAGCGCATACGCCGTGGGGGCCGCACCAATAAGGATAAGCATGATAAGGCCCATGCCCTTCTGCCCATCGTTACTGCCGTGGAAGAAGGAAACACCCGTGCAGGTGCCCACCAGCAAACCACGGATCCACAGCGGCGGCGGGGCATCACCCTCTGGCGCGCGATACAGGGCCGCGTTGCGGATAACCAGACGCATCAGGATCAGCATGCCCGCTGCCAGCACAAAGCCGCAAACGGGGGAGAACAGCAGGGCGGAAAACACCTTGCGCACCTGAGACCAGTCCACCCCATACAGGGCGCTACCGGCAGGAGACATAAGCTGGTTGGCAAACCCAACACCCAGAATGGAACCCACCAGAGCGTGGGAGGAGCTGTTGGGAATACCAAAGGCCCAAGTGGCCAGGTTCCAGATAATGGCGGAAAGCAGCAGGGCAAAAATCATGGCATGGCCGGCACCGCTGCCAACCTGCAGGATAAGCTCTACCGGCAGAAGCGTGACAACACTATAAGCCACCGCCCCGGATGAAACCAGAACGCCAGCAAGGTTCCACATGCCAGACCATACAACCGCCACCAGCGGTGGCAGGCTGTTGGTGTAAATAACGGTGGCCACGGCGTTTGCCGTATCATGAAAGCCGTTTACAAATTCAAAGCCCAGCGCAATCAAAAGCGCCAGAGCCAGCAGTGCAAAGGCCCCAATGGCCATGCCGTTTTCACCAGCAGACCGCAGGTCTGCCAGAACACTATACCCTACAAAAACAAGGGCTGCCGTCACCACGCCCATAAAGAACATGCGGAAGGCCTGGTTGGTGCCTCCCTTCATGTTTGGGCGTGGTGCGGCAGCCGGACTCAGCAACGTGCCGGACATGGATTTTTCCTGACTGTCAATTTCACTCTATAGGGGAAAAGCAGACCTTTTCCCGTCCTGCTGTCAGGGGTCAGACGGCGTGGGCCGGCTTGCCGGCCACATGGGCCGCTGTAGCAGGGCGTGCACCTGCACACACCTTGCGGCGTGCGGTATGCGGCAGGGCTGCATACGGGTGCGGGGTGCCGTTACGTTCCCATACATATAGCAAAGTGGTGCGCCAGCGCTCACGCACGGCTTCGCGCCACTTGGGCTTATGTGCATCGGGCTGCATTGCAGTAACTGATTGAGCACACATTGTCTGCTTCTCCTCCAAACAGGATGAGCAGTCCTTTAGCCCCTTGCTGGCCGATTGTGCGTGACGCTTTCATGACAACCTCTGCGAACTGTTCGCAAAAGCGTGAGGCTCACTGCCTGAAAACACGTTATTATATTGAAATAGTAATATCACATATGCGTTAATAATATAGATTGGCCCCTATAGGCCGGAACGCCGCCTTTCCTCCCTACGTTGGCACCCGTGTAACGCTGTGCAGATGTATGGAAAGGTCAGGCAGAACATGTCGGTTCAGATTTCAAGAGAAGCCCTGCTGCGTGCGTATCGGAGCATGCGTACCATTCGCGTTTTTGAAGAACGCCTGCACGTGGAATTTGCCACAGGGGAAATTCCCGGCTTTGTGCACCTTTATTGCGGCGAGGAAGCCTCGGCCGTTGGGGTGTGCGCCAACCTTACAGATAACGATACCATTGCCAGCACCCACCGTGGCCACGGGCACTGCATTGCCAAGGGCGTGGAAGTGGGCGGCATGATGGCCGAAATTTATGGCCGCCATACCGGCGTGTGCCGGGGCAAGGGGGGCTCCATGCATATTGCGGATCTTTCCAAGGGCATGCTGGGGGCCAATGGCATTGTGGGCGGTGGCCCACCGCTTATTTGCGGGGCAGCACTTTCACACAAAACGCTCAAGGATAACGGTGTGGCCGTGGCGTTTTTTGGTGATGGAGCCTCTAACGAAGGCACCACGCTGGAAAGCATGAACCTTGCCTCCGTATGGCATCTGCCCGCCGTGTTTGTGGTGGAAGACAATGGATATGGCGAGGCCACAGGCGCAGCCTATGCCTGTGCTGGCACGCAAAAGGACAGGGCCGCCGGGTTTGGCCTGCCGTATTTCTCCTGCGAGGGAGATGACTTTTTTGAGGTGTATGAAACAGCCCGCGCCGCCATAGATCACGCACGCTCTGGCGAAGGGCCGGTGATGCTGCATGTGCATCTCAGCCGCTGGTATGGGCACTTTGAAGGCGATGCCATGAGCTACCGCAAGGCCGGAGAAGTGGCCGAGCAGAAGAAAGATCATGATTGCCTCAAAAAGTTTCGCGCCCGCGCGGTGGCGGAAAACCTGCTGCCCGAAGGCGATATGGATGAAATAGACGCCGCCGTGGCGGACGAGGTGGAAAGCGCGGTTGTAACCGCCAAGCAGGCACCGTGGCCGCAGGACAAAGACCTGATGGCCGATGTGTATGCGCGGTACTAACCCCTCCACCAGTTTTTCAGCCACACAGGCAAACGGGAACCAGAACAATGGGTAAGAAAAGTTTCAGACAGGCCATTAACGAAGCTCTGCGGCAGGAAATGCGGCGTGACCCACGGGTGATCCTGATGGGGGAAGACATTGCTGGGGGCCGTGGCGGCACCGCTGGCATTACAGATGCCTGGGGCGGCGTGCTGGGTGTAACCAAAGGGCTGTGGGAAGAGTTTGGAGATGACCGCGTGCTGGACACGCCTATTTCCGAGGCCTCCTACATTGGTGCAGCAGCAGGTGCGGCGGCCACCGGCCTGCGCCCCGTGGCCGAGCTGATGTTTGTAGATTTTGTGGGCTGTTGTCTGGACCAGATCATGAATCAGGCCGCCAAGTTCCGCTACATGTTTGGCGGCAAGGCCACCACGCCGCTGGTTATCCGGGCCATGTATGGCGGCGGGTTTAGTGCGGCGGCCCAGCACAGCCAGGCGCTTTACCCGCTGTTTACGCATATTCCGGGGCTTAAGGTTGTTATCCCGTCATCACCGTATGAGGCCAAGGGCCTGCTGATAGAAGCCATCCGGGATGATGACCCCGTGATCTTCCTTGAAAACAAGGTGATGTATGATGATGAGGAAGATGTGCCCGATGAGGCCTACACCATTCCGTTTGGTGAAGCGAACGTAACGCGTGAAGGCGAAGATGTAACCATTGTGGCCATTGGCCGTATGGTTGGCATGGCCAACGCCGCAGCGGATGAGCTGGAAAAGCAGGGCATTGGCTGCACGGTCATAGACCCGCGCACCACATCCCCGCTGGATGAGGAAACCATTTTGGAATCCGTATCCGAAACCGGCCGCCTTGTGGTGGTGGATGAAGCCAGCCCGCGCTGCAACATGGCGTGCGATATTTCTGCCCTTGTGGCGGAAAAAGCGTTTTTCAGCCTCAAGGCACCTATCCGCCGCGTGGTGCCGCCGCATACGCCGGTGCCGTTTTCCACCCCGCTGGAAAAGCTGTACATGCCAGATGCAAATAAAATTGCCGCTGCGGTGCGTTCCATTACTTCCAGCCAGAAACAGAAGGTTGCATAAGCCATGCCCAACACCATTACAGCCCTCACCATGCCCAAGTTCGGTTTGGCCATGACAGAAGGCAAGCTGGCATCATGGACGGTGCCAGTTGGCCAGAGCGTGCAGCAGGGTGATGAACTGGCGGATATTGAAACCACCAAAATTACCAGCAGTTATGAAAGCCCCGCCGCAGGTGTGCTGCGCAAACAGGTGGCACAGGCGGGGGAAACCCTGCCCGTGGGCGCACTGATTGGCGTGCTGGCCGATGCCGAAACGCCCGATGTGGATATTGAAGCCTTTATCAAAAACTTTCATGCCGAAAACCCACAGGATGCTGCCGCCACGCAGGATGCCAACGCCGGGGAACCCAAACCGGTAACGGTGGGGGAACACACGCTGAATGTGCGTGATGTGGGCACGCATACGGGCACACCCATTGTGCTGGTGCACGGTTTTGGCGGAGATATCAGCAACTGGCTGCTCACGCAGGATGCCTTGGCCGCAGACAGGCGCGTGATTGCGTTTGACCTGCCGGGGCATGGGGCTTCCTCCAAAAACGTGGGCACAGGCACGCTGGCATTTTTGGCCGGTGTGGTAAGCGCCTTGCTGAAAACCCTTAAAATAGAAAAAGCTCATGTGGTGGGCCATTCTCTGGGCGGCGGCATTGCGCTGACCTTGTTGCGAGACCACCCTGATCAGGTTGCCAGCTTGAACCTTCTGGCCCCCGCCGGGTTGGGCAAGGATGTGAATACAGATTTCATCAGCGCGTTTGTGGATAGTGAAAGCAGCCGGGATATGAAGGCTGTTTTGCAAATGCTGGTGTATAACAAGGCCCTTGTGGGCCGGAAGATGGTGGATGCCGTGCTGCGCGCCCGCAGGCTGGATGGCGCGCGAGATGCCCTGCACGTTATTGCCAAGGCGTGCTTCCCCAACGGGCATCAGGCGGATGATCTGCGCCCGGTCTTGGCCGGGGCGGAAACACCTACCCAGATTTTCTGGGGCAAGGAAGATGAAATTCTTTCCGTCTCCAACGCATCTGGTCTGCCAGATGTCATTCCCGTAACGGTGTATGAAGAAACAGGACATCTGCCGCAGCTTGAACGCGCAACAGATGTTAACAAAGCCATTGCCGTGTTTGTAAAAGACCCCGAAGCCGCGCTGAGCATGGCCCGGATGGACGCTACAGCCTAACCCGCCAAATCTCCCCAATACGCCCGATCATGCAGGTGCCTTCTATACGTAAAGTGTAGAGGGCATCTGCATATTGTTTGTTAAAAACGCTGCATTGTTCTTTAGATATGGGAAGCGATGTTATGACATGCACGCATTTCCGGCACGCTGAATCAGGGCATGTAAAATTGATCTGGATCAAGGGAGAGGCGATCAGAAAGCGGTGATACTCCTAAGCGTGATCACAAGGGTGCCGCGTGCCGGGCCCTTGTGCCAGAACAAGGAGGATAAAATGACCAGTTACGTGAATACAGGCCGCTCCCCCGTTGTGCGCGTTCCTGTTGGCACTGTACGGGTGGCAGATCCGTTTTCTGTTCTGCAGCGGCAGATGAGCCGTTTGTTTGAAGATTTTAAAACACCAGAAGGGGCCGCAGCAGCCACAAGCCGCTTGGGCGCCACCGATATTACAGAAAACGCCAGTGCCTACGTGGTGGCCACGGAAGTGCCGGGCTGTTCTGAAAATGACATCAAGCTGGGCACAGCCAACGGGCTGCTGACCATTAGTGGCG
Organism: Acetobacter sp. A11-2; assembly: GCF_040208445.1. Taxonomy (NCBI): domain Bacteria; kingdom Pseudomonadati; phylum Pseudomonadota; class Alphaproteobacteria; order Acetobacterales; family Acetobacteraceae; genus Acetobacter; species Acetobacter sp. A11-2. The sequence continues at coordinate 1,731,958 of NZ_CP157843.1, read as the reverse complement.
AAAAGAAAAAGCCCGAACTGGAAGAAGGCACAAAGCACCACGTTGCAGGCCGCCAGTTTGCCGCTTTTGAAGATTCCTTTGCCATTCCCGAAGATGTGGACGTGGATAAAATTTCTGCCACCATCAAAAACGGTGTGCTGACAGTAACCATGCCCAAAAAAGCGGAAGCCAAACCGGTAGAACGCCAGATTGCCATTAAGGCAGGCTGAAAAAAACAGGCGGGGTGTTTAACCCCGCCATGAAAGATAGATTGATGAGCACGAAAAACAAAACGGTACTGATTGACAGCACCAAATACGAAATGCTGGGTGTTATCAATGATGGTGACAGCAAGGTGCGGCTGAAGGACAGCGCAGGCAAGGTGGAGGAAATGACAAGTGATTCCTTCATTACTCTGCTGAATGAAGGCAAGGCCAAGTATCTGGACTAATACAGATAGCCGGATAACGGGTTGTTGTTGGCAGGGTGTATAAAGGCCCGCATTGTGGGGTTTATCCAACACACAGAGCGGGCGCTTTAAAAATACAGGGGGCAAGCAGGATGCGGTGAACCTGCTTGGTCTGGCCCTTATACGGGTGGGCCGCCCCTGTGTGGCAGGTTTGTGTTATCAGGTTCCCGCACTGGCTGATGTTTTAAACAGGCCGGTGCGGGAATGCTTTTTTATAAACCGCGCGTTTATGGGCGGTGTTAAGTTTTGGCTTAGTCCATCCGCACGGGTGGGCGCACAAAGCCATCCAGCCAATCTGTAAAGCAGGCAATCATGCCGCGGAATGGCCCGTACAGTTCAAACTGATGTTGCCGGTACAGTGCCATATGGCCAAGCCGTGCGCTAAGGCCGTGCATAAAGCCGCCGCCAAAGGTTTTGCCATCTGCAAAAGCGCCCCAGCCGTTGTAATCCCCCAAAGCCACAATGGCCCCGCGATTTTTGAACTTAAAGGCGGGCACAGGCTTTTTGTTAAAGATAAAGCCCGGCAGATAGCGTGCCAGATGGTGTGCCTGCTGGCGGGCCACCTGTGCGGTGGGGGCAAGCGGGCTATCGCTAATAAAGGCGCAATCCCCCACAGCAAAAATGCTGTCATCCAGCGTGGTCTGCAAATTGGGGCGCACCAAAAACTGGCCACCACGCCCACATTCCAGACCATCCATCTGGCGGGTTACATCCGGGGCTTTTACGCCTGCTGCCCAAACGCGAAACTGTGCATCCACGCGTGAGCCATCTTTGAGCATAAAGCCGTGCTCATCCGCACCGCTCACCATTGTGCTGGTGAGCACCTTGATCTTGAGCGCTTCAAGCTGCTTTTGCGCGGCGGCAGACACGTTTTCGGGGAAGGCAGGCAGAATACGCGGCCCGGCTTCCAGCAATGTGACGCGCATTTCCGGCGTAACAGGCGTGAAGTTGTAAAGGGAGCCAATATCCAGCGCCTTGTGCAGTTCTGCCGCAAGCTGCACGCCCGTGGCGCCACCGCCCACAATGGCAATATCCAGCGGAGAACCCCGGCCATAGGCCTGAATAACCGCATGGCGGAAGCGCTCGTTAAAGTTGTTGGCTTCTACAATGTTGTCCAGGAAGATGCAGTTTTCCACCACGCCCGGCGTGCCAAAATCGTTCGCGCGGCTGCCAATGGCAAAAATCAGCACATCGTAATCCAGGTACCGCTCATCCAGCAGCACCTCGTGGTCTTCTTCTTCCAGCGGGGCCAGCTTCAGGCGCTTGGCGGCGCGGTCTATCCCGGCAATTTCACCATAGCAAAAGCGGAACCCATGCGCCGCAGCGTGGGAGATAAAGGTGATGCGGTCATTCTCGTTTTTGGCCGTGCCCGCGGCAAAGCAGTGCAACATGGGCTTCCACACATGGCTGAAGCCCTTGTCCACCAACGTAATATCCAACTTGCCGGAGCGCCCAAGGCTGTTGCCCAGCCGCGTTGCAATGGCCATGCCTGCAACACCGCCGCCAACAATAACCACCCGAAACCGATCACTCATCCCACAATATCCCCCTTGCTCCGCACCATGCGGTGCGGAGGAGTGCCGTGCAATCCACTACTTGTTGATCTCACGCACCCGTTTATTGTGTTCTACCGTGGTACGCGCAGTTTTGATGACCGAAGCCGGCGTAATCAGGAAGCGGCTAAATCCACCACACCAATTACACCTTCCTCGGTGCCAAAACCCAGCGTGCAGCCATCCGGGCTATAGGCCAGCGCCGTAATGGCCCCCGCCTTGCCCAGTGATACGGGCAGAACCCGCTGGGTAGATGGTTCCATCATTACAACGGTACCATCAGCAAAGCCAGCGGCCACAACCTCCTGCTCTGGATGAAAAGCCACGCGGGTGCACAGCGCACCGCCTGCGCCCGGCAGTTCCATGGGCGGTTTGCCCATGGGGCCACCCCCAAAGAACGGCCACATCACAACGATGTCAGCCCCACTGGTGGCCAGCCATTTGCCGTTTTTGGAAAAGGAGAGCGAGCGCACCTTGGTGGGGTAGCCGCTCATGCGCATGTTGTGGCCATCGGCCAGCCGCCAGCCGTGCAGGTCATTATCCTGCATGGCGGTAACTACGGCATCACCCGCCGGGTGCATGGCAATATCAAGGTGGCTGCCTTTCCATTCCAGTTGGCGGGGCTTGCCATCCTTGGATTGGGTGAACCACACAGAAACACCATTGTAGTGCGAAACCGCAATGCGCTTGCCTTTGGGGTCAAACGCAATGCCGCCCACGGTGGTGGGGTGTTCCAGCGTGCGGGTTACGGTGCGGCCCGTGGCATCGCGCAGCTCCACATTCTTGCCAGCAGCGGCGGCAATTACGGCAGATTTGGCATCTACATAGGTGGCAATGTGCTCCACCCAGCGGCGGCCCTTGCCCAGTTCCTCAATCTCGCCCGATGGATCAAGCCGGCACAGGCGGCCATCATCACCGCCCGTTAAAAAGCAATCGGGCAGCGTATCGGCAGAAAGAGAAAGGGCAGGGCCATCATGCACGGCATAGGTGTTCCATGCCTCTGGCGTAAGCTGGTCTTCACGGTGCACCACCACCACATCACCTTCACCGGTGGTAAAGGCAAAGCGGCTGTTATCCCGCGTGGCGGTGCAGGCGGTAATTTCACCTTCCACCTTGATGTGCGCACCGCGTTTTTCAATAAGGCCGCGCAGGGTCTGTGTTTCGGTGCTCATGCGGCAATGCAGCTTTCAAGCCCGCGGCGCAGCTGGGGCCGGTTGAGGTTGCGACCAATGAACACAAGGCGGCTTTCACGCGGTTCATCTTTCTTCCACGGGCCGATGTTGTCTCCATCCGCCATCATGTGCACGGCCTGAAAGGCAAAGCGGTCGGGCTGGCCTGCAAAGTCCAGAATGCCCTTGGTGCGTAGGATATCGCCGCCTTTTTCCTGCAACAATGCGCCAATCCATGCCTGAAAGCGCCCGGCATCCAGCGGCTGCTTGACGGTAAGGGAAACGCTGGTGATATCCCCTTCATGGTGGTGTTCTGGCGTGTGTTCCAGAAAATCCGGGGTGTTTTCCAAAACGCGTTCCAGATCAAACCCGCCACGGTCCATTACGTCTGTCAGCTTCACGTTGCCTTTTTTGGCGGGGTAGATGGGCGCTACGGCGTTGATCTTGCGGATGGCATCTTCCACCGTTTTCAGCTCGGCGGCATCTACAAGGTCTGTCTTGTTCAGGATAATTACATCCGCAAAGGCAACCTGTTCGTGCGCTTCGGGGCTATCCTTTAGTGTGCTCAGGAAGTTGCTGGCATCCACCACCGTTACCACGGCATCCAGCTTGGTTTTTGCGCGCACATCTTCATCGGCAAAAAAGGTCTGGGCCACGGGGGCGGGGTCTGCCAGACCGGTGGTTTCTACAATAATGCCATCAAACTTGCCGCGGCGCTTGAGCAGCCCGTTCAAAATACGGATCAGGTCTCCGCGCACGGTGCAGCAGATGCAGCCATTGTTCATTTCGAACACTTCTTCATCTGCATCCACAACCAGATCGTTATCCACGCCCAGTTCGCCAAACTCGTTAATCACCACGGCGTATTTGCGGCCGTGCTCGGCTGTTAGAATGTGGTTGAGCAGCGTGGTTTTGCCCGCGCCCAAAAAGCCGGTCAGCACGGTAACCGGTACGCGGGTATCGGGCGCGGCTGCGTTTTCAGGCGCTGAAGATGCGTCGGACATCGGGAATGAACCTTTCCAGTACAAACAACTGTTACAACATATAGGGTGCTAGAGCGCTCTAGGCCAGAACCCAGGCCCACAGGCGCATCAGCTCTGCTTTGAGGATGAGGCGCGGCGTGCGGTATCTGTGGCTGTTACCACGGATGCGCTGCTTTGTTTGGGGGCGGTGGTGCGCACAAAACGCACGGCCAGCGCGCCATACAAAGCGTGGCTGCACAGGGTGCGGGATACACCAAAGGCCAAAAAGGCGCTGGCCAGCAGGGCAAGGGTGATCTGCTGGTTATCGCACATTTCCATCACAATCACCGTGGCGGTGAGGGGAGACTGCGTAACGGCGGCAAAATAGGCCACGGTGCCCAGCAGCACCACGGCCCCCGGTGCGGTATGGGGCAAAAACTGTGCCACCCAGCCGCCCATGCCCGCCCCAACGGAAAGCGAGGGCGCAAACAGCCCGCCGGGAATGCCAGAACAGTAGGACACAATGGTGGCCAGCAGTTTCAGCACAAAAAACGAGGCCGGATACTGGTCTGACCCCATAATGATGTCACGCGCCTGTACATAGCCTGTGCCGTATGTCATGCCGCCAGAAATCAGCCCGATAAGGGCCAGCACCAGCCCGCACAGGGCTGCAAACGCCACCGGGTGGCGTGTAATGAATGTGCCAAAAGCCCCCGAAATACCGCGAGACATGCGCACCAGAAGGGCAGAAAACCCGCCCCCGCACAGCCCACCCATAATGCCGCAGGCCAGTACCGCCAGCCAGCTTGTGCCCACTGGCACGGAAGAATAGGTGTGCCCGAAATAGGTATAGTTGCCCACAAGGGCAATGGCCGTAACACCGGAGATGACCACACATGTCAGCATGGTGCCGCTGGTGCGTTGTTCGAAGGAATGGGCCAGTTCCTCAATACCAAACACAATGCCAGCCAGCGGGGTGTTAAAGGCGGCAGCCACACCTGCGGCCCCACCGGCCTTGATAAGCGCACGTTGGCGGGTAAGGTCTGTAATACCCATGTAATGCCCCACCGTGTGCATGATGGAAGCGCCCACCTGCACGGTTGGCCCTTCGCGGCCAATGGAAGCGCCAGAAAGCAGGCCAAGGCACGTCAGCAGGATTTTGGCCAGTGCAATGCGCAGGGCCAGCACTTTATCTACAATGGCAATGTTGTTGAGGTGCATGCACGCAATGGCTTGCGGAATACCGCTGCCCTGTGCGCCCCTAAACCATGTGCGCGTCAGCCACGTAGAAAGTGCCAGCCCGCCGGGGGTTACCAGCAGCATCAGCAGCGGGCTTATTTTTAAAATATGGTCACGCACATGGGCGGCGGCATCGGCCAGCGTGGCAAAGCCCACGGCCACCACACCCACCATAATGGCGCCAGACCAGTAAATAAATTTTCTGCGCCAGTTTACGGTGCCCGCTTTGGCATGTTCTCGCAAATGACGAAGGGATTCAGTCGTGGGGAACACGCTGGCGGGCATGGGCGGCATCCGTAAAGGCATAAGGGCAGGAAAAAAGGATGCAGCCGAGTGTAGCATTTCATGCACAACATGAAAGAGGCGATGTTCTTTATTGCCGAATATTTATGGCAAGTGCTGCTTTTATTATGCGTGGGCCCCAGTATCGGGCAGGGCATCGGGTGCGGGGCAGGCTTCTGCCGGGCCTTTCCAGAACACAATGCCCTCGCGCTTGGCGTGCGTGTCTGGCTCAACATGAATATGCACCAGCGTGCTGCCCATGCTGGCGCGCAGGGCGGCCTCTATGCGGTCACAGATATCATGCGCGGTGTTGACGCTCATGGTGCCGGGCACAACCAGATGGAACTCCAAAAACGTAACCGCCCCCACAATACGGGTGCGGATATCGTGCGCCTCAATCGCCCCTTTGCCGTTGGCGGCAATAATGGCGCGAATTTCATCCATTGTTTCGGGTTCGGGGGCTTCATCCATCAGCCCGGCAACAGATTCGCGCATAACTTCCCAGCCCACGCGCAGCACGTTTATGGACAAAAGCCCTGCCAGAATGGCATCCAGCCGCGCCCAGCCGGTGAGCGGAATAAGCGTAACACCCACCACAAGGGCAACGCCTGTCCATACATCGGAAAGCACATGCTGCCCGCCGGCCACCAGTGCGGGGGAGCGGCGTTTTTGCCCCACCCGCAGCATGATAAGCCCCCATGCCAGATTCACCACGGTGGCCAATGCGTTTAGCCCCAGCCCAAGCCACGGGGCCTTGGGTGGGTTGGGGTGCAGCCAGCCATGCACGGCTTCATCCCCAATAACAAAGGCTGTCACCACCACCAGCGCGCCCTCTGCCACGGCAGAAAGATATTCCGCCTTGTGGTGGCCGTAGGGGTGGTTGGTATCTGCGGGCAGTTCAGCCACGCTCAGCGCCCACAGCCCTCCGGCGGCGGCTACCACGTTAATGATGGTTTCTAGTGCATCGGCATACAGGGCAATGCTGCCGCTGGTGGCATAGGCAGCGTATTTAAGCCCCAGCGCAACAAAGCTGACACCAAGGCTGACAACAGCAATCCCGCGATTGCTGGAGGGAAGGGGAAGTTCTGGCACGTAAAAAAAACTCTGGCTGGCGTGGCGGCGTAAACTGCGCGGGGGCGAGGGCAGGCGTATCAGACAGTATGCGGGTCTGTTAAGGCGCAGGAGGGGGCGTAATCTGCCGCTTCTATCTGCAAGGTGGGGTGCACAATGCCAAAGCGTTCACGCAGGGCGGCGGCGGCTTTTTCCAGCAGCGCGGTATCATTGTCTGCTGCGGGGGCAGAGGTGCGCACCAGATGCACCGTCAGTGCGGTTTCCGTGGTGCTGATGGGCCAGATGTGCAGATCATGCAAATCCGCCACACCGGGCAGCGTGCGCAAAAAGCCTTCCACGGCTCCGGCATCTACGGTGCGGGGCACGGCATCCAGCGCCATATCCAGCGAATCCCGCAGCAAAGACCACGTGCTGGCCACCACCACAACGGAAATGGCAAGGCTTATGGCGGGGTCTATCCAGTTCAGGCCCGTTAGCAACACCAGCCCGCCCGCTATCACCACGGCAAGAGAGGTAACGGCATCTGCCATAAGGTGCATGAAGGCCGCGCGAATGTTGAGGTCTCCCTTCTGCCCGGAGGCAAAAAGCAGGGCTGTGGCGCCGTTCACCACAATGCCAAGGGCGGCCACAATCATCATGGTTTTGCCAGCCACGGGGGCGGGGTCAAACAGCCGGGTTATGGCCTCCCACGCCACACCACCGGTTACCAGCATAAGCACCAGCGCATTGGCCAGCGCCGCCAGAATGGAAGACCGGCGCAACCCATACGTAAACCGCAAGGAGGGCGAGCGTTGGGAAAGATGCTGGGCCATCCATGCAGCGGCCAGCGCCAGCACATCGGAAAGATTGTGCCCCGCATCGGCCAGCAGTGCCAGCGAGTGTGAGAAAAAGCCCCACAGCGCCTCTGCCACCAGATAAAGGCTGTTGGCCGCAATACCTATGGCAAACGCCTTGCCGAAGGAGGAAGGGGTATGCACATGGGCATGCCCAAAACCGTGGCTGTGCCCGCAGCCTCCGCCTGCTGCATGATCGTGCCCGGCGTGATCATCACCATGCGCATCATGGGCGTGGTCATGATCTTCCGCGCTGCACGCATGCGTATGGGTGTGGGCATCTGTTGCGTGATCATGCCCTGCGGTGCAGGATTCTTCTGCATGGCTGTGCCCGTCTGTCTGGCCCGGCGTGTGGTGCGCATGACCACAGGCGGAACCCGCAGGCTGGGAAGGTGGCGTATGATCGTGCGGCGAAGGCATGGATAAAGCACATTCCTGAATGAATGGGACACGAATGGCCGGGGTGGGGGCAAGCTAACAGGACCAACCCGGTCTGTCTTATTTATGTCTGCTAAGAAAGGCATGGAAGGGCAACATCTTTTTTGTGACCCACCAAGCCAATATTGCGCCACACGGCGGAGCGGCCTAGGGAAAGAGCAGATTTTTTTCACGGCTGCTTGAAAGGTAAGGGCACAGCGCATGCTCCGACTGACCGAATTACGGCTTCCGCTCGACCATTCGCCACAGGCACTGGCACAGGCCATTTGTGAGCGGCTGAACATCAGCGCAGATGCGCTGGAGCATTACAGCGTGTTCAAACGCGGGCACGATGCCCGCAAGCGCGTGGCCATCAAGCTGGTTTATGCCGTGGATTGCACCGTGAAGGACGAGGCCGCCGTGCTGGCGCGTTATCGTGCAGCCCACCCCAAGGATAACCACGTGCAGCCTTCCCCCAACATGGAGTGGGTACCCCCCATTACCAACGGGGCAGAGCTGGCAGCAAAGCCCGGATACAAACGCCCTATTGTTATAGGTGCCGGGCCGTGTGGCTTTATGGCCGCCCTTGTGCTGGCCCGCATGGGCCTGCGCCCGCTGCTGCTGGAGCGCGGCAAGGTGGTGCGTGAGCGCACGGTGGATACGTTTGCCCTATGGCGCCGCTCTGAACTGATGCCAGAAAGCAACGTGCAGTTTGGTGAGGGCGGGGCCGGAACGTTTTCTGATGGCAAGCTGTACAGCCAGGTGAAGGACCCGCGCTTTTTGGGCCGCAAGGTGCTGGAGGAGTTTGTAAAGGCTGGCGCGCCGGAGGATATTCTGTATCTGGCCCATCCGCATATTGGCACGTTCCGCCTTGTTTCCATGGTGGAGCACATCCGGCGCGAGGTAGAGGAAGCTGGCGGGGAATACCGTTTTCAAACCCGTGTGGATGGGCTGGTGCTCAACCCGCAAACCCGCGCGGCAGAAGGTGTGCGCACGGCTGATGGAGAGGTTATAGACTCCGACCACGTTATTCTGGCCGTGGGCCATAGTGCGCGTGATACGTTTGCCATGTTGCAGGCCGAAGATGTGGCCATGCAGGCCAAGCCGTTTTCCATTGGGGTGCGCATAGAGCACCCGCAATCCGTTATAGACGTGGCGCAGTTTGGCCCCAGCGCGGGTAACGAACTGCTGGGGGCTGCGGAATATCGGCTGGTGCACCATGCCAGCAACGGGCGGGGCGTGTATTCCTTTTGCATGTGCCCCGGCGGCACCGTGGTGGCGGCAACATCGGAAGAAGGGCAGGTGGTCACCAACGGCATGAGCCAGTATTCCCGCGCCGAGCGTAACGCCAATTCCGGCATTGTGGTGGAACTGTGCCCCGGTGTGGATTACCCAGATGACCCGCTGGCAGGCATGGCCTTCCAACGTAAGTGGGAGCGCAAGGCGTTTGAGGCCGGTGGTGGAGATTACCGCGCCCCCGCCCAGCGTGTGGGAGATTTTCTGGCAGGCCGCCCTTCCACCACGTTGGGGGATGTGGTGCCCTCTTACAAACCGGGCGTTACCCCAACCGATCTTTCAACATGCCTGCCGGATTTTGTGGTGGAAGCCCTGCGTGAGGCCCTGCCAAAGTTTGACCGCAAGATCCGGGGTTTTGCCATGGAAGATGCGGTGATGACGGGGGTTGAAACCCGTACGTCCTCACCCCTGCGTATTCCGCGGAATGAGGCCGGGCAGTCCATCAACACGCCGGGGCTGTATCCGGCGGGTGAAGGGGCCGGTTATGCGGGCGGCATTCTTTCTGCCTCCATGGATGGCATTCGTATTGCCGAGGCCGTGGCGCTGGATATGGCAGGCAAGCCCGTTACACTGCCGCCACGCTAATTAAAGTGGCGGCATAGCCCGTTTTTGTGCCCTCAGGCGGGAGTGGCGTTTTCTGTCTGGGTGGCAAATTCTTCCACCAGTTCCATAAACCGGCGCGGGGCATCTGCATGCACCCAGTGGCCTGCGCCGTTAATGGTTTCCAGCCGATAATGCGGGAACAGATGGCGCATTTGCGGGTAATTGGTGGGCTGAATATAGGGTGATGTTTCCCCCCTTATAAACAGTGTGGGGCCGCTATACTGCGCGCTGGCGGGCAGTGTGGGCCAGCCCATCATGGCGGGCATGCCGGCCAGAATATCGTGCATGCCAATGGCCCAGCCGGGGTTATCCCCCATGCGGATGTTCTGGATCATCAACTGCCGCACGGCATCATTGGCAATAAGCGGGCGCAATAGCTCATCTGCGCTGCGCAGGTCCAGATGTGAGGGGAAGGCCAGCTTATCCAGCCCCGGTGGCAGGTCCATGCGGGCAAAGCCGCCCTGACCGGGGGCAATATCCACCACCAGCAGGCTTTGCACGGCCTGAGGGTGTATGAGTGAGAGCATCATGGCGGTTTTGCCACCCATGGAATGGCCCAGCACCATGGCTTTTTGCATGCCGTAATGGTGCATGGTTTCCAGCACATCTTCCGCCATGGCGGGGTAGCTCATGGGGCCGTGGGGGCTGTTGCCGTGGTTGCGTAAATCCATTGCCAGCGTCTGGCGGGTGGCGGCCAGCTTACGTTGCACAAAACCCAGATTGCGTGCGCGGCCAAACAGCCCGTGCAACAGCACAACCGGCGGCAGGGTAGAGGGGGCATCGGGGCCGCGTTCAATCACGTTCAGCAACACGGTGGCCGTATCCTTTTCTTGCGTAAGGGCTGGTGTAATTCTTGCGGTTGTGCCGCGCTTTGCCCCGAAATGCGAGAGGGGGCGGCATGTTTTTTCTTCACCTTCCAGAGAGAGGGCAGGCGTGGCACAGTTGGGGGGATGGGCAACCCTTCAGCCGGCAGGCACGTTTGGTGCGGATGCTTTCTGGCGCTGGCCCACCATAGGTGTGCGTGGTGACACGCCACAGATAAGAAAGGGAGAGCGCAGGCAATGCAGAGATGTCTTGTTATTCTCAGCCAGCAGGATCAGGCAGAAGTGCTGCTTAACATGGCCGCACAGTTTCTGGCCCGCGTAAATGGCAACCGCATGGATGTTCTGGCCGCGCGGGAGCCCCCCACGCAGGTGCTGGGCAATATGGGCCTGACGGATGAAAGTGCCGCCGTGCTGCGTAAAAACCAGCGTGAATGGGCAGATAGCCTGCACGCTATTTTCCATCGCTGGCTGGCGGAGGAATATGGTTCTGGCGCAGAACGGCTGAACAAGGTGGAAGTAAACTGGCTGGACCCCGAAATTACGGTGGACAGAATTATCAGCGGTTATGGCAAGGATGCTGATTTGCTGATCATGAGCTTTCCCGATAGCCGGGATAGTGACCAGAAAAAACTGGCGACCCGATCAGCTATTTTTCAGACAGGCCGCCCCGTTCTGTTTGTGCCGCCATTTTGGGACCGCCCAAGTGGAGACCATATTCTGATGGCATGGAAGGATACAGATGGCTGCCGCAAGGCGTTTGCCTCTGCCCGTGTGCTGCTGGCGCAGGCCAAACAGGTGGATGTGCTGCAAACGCCAGATTCCCCCATGCCCATGGATATCCTGCCCGGCATTACGCCCGAACGGGTGGAGCTAAAACCAAGTGATGATGCCAGCAAGGCCGCCCAATCCATTCTGGATGAGGTAGATGCCCGGCGGGCCGATTTGCTGGTGATAGGCGGGTATCAGCACAACATGCTCTATAACCGGCTTATGGGCAGTGCGACGGATTACATTCTGGCCCACCCGGATGTGCCGGTCTTTTTGCAGCACTAACGTGCATACAAGGGGGGCGTATTGTGTAGGAATACGGCCTCCCCTTTGCTAAGGCGGGCATATGCCCGCTTTTTCTTTTTCTGCCCGCTATCGGTTTTGTGCACATTGGCCCGTATGGCACGTGGTTGTGCTGGTGTTGCTGCCTGTGCTGGTGCATCTGCCAGAACTGCTTGGCCCGGCCCTGTGGGGTGGTGCAACGTCCGACCCCATTTCCGTGCTTTCGGCAGGTACGCAAACGCGGCGCAACTGGCTGGAAGGCGGCATTCTGCCCGGCCTGCCGGGGTGGGTGGATGGCTGCGCGGGCGTGATTGTGCAGGCACTGGGGCACTTGGCCGCGGCAGATTGGCGGCATGGTATTCTGCCGTGGTGGAACCCGTATAGCGGCGTGGGCATGCCGCTTGCGGGGGAGTATCAGCCCGGCGCGTTCTTTCTGCCTTTTGTGCTGCTTTTAGGGCTGCCCGGTGGGTTGCTGTTTCTTAAAATTGCGCTGCAAATTCTGGCAGGTTTTTGCATGTACGCCCTGTTGCGCAAACTGGGGATGGATGCGCGCGTGGTGTTGGCGGGGGCCGTGCTGTGGGCGTTTAACGGCACGTTTGCATGGGCATCGGATGGGCCAAGCCAGCCGCTGGCCTTTTTGCCGCTGGCCTTGCTGGGGGTGGAGGTAGTGCGCGGCACAGCACGAGGCTGGGCCGGTGTGCGTAACTGGAGCATTCTGGCCCTTGGCTTGGGCGGCATGGTGCTTTCCAGCTTTCCCGAAACCGCGTTTTTGCAAGGCACATTGGTGCTGTGCTGGGCGCTTTTGCGGCTGGCGCAACAGCCTGCGGGGGCGCGTGCACCGTTTGCCGCCGCCATTGCGGTTGGGGGCAGCGCGGCGCTGCTTTTGGCCGCCCCGCAGCTTGTGGCATTTGCCACCTATCTGCCCCATGCGTGGGTGGGAAACCACGCAGCGGGTATTTCCATCACCCAGCCTATAACATGTTGGGCTATGGCGCTGTTTCCCTACATCAATGGCCCCATCTTTTACGGCCCGGCCTCTCGGTACGAGGCATGGTGGAGCGTGGGCGGATACTGGGGCACCGTGCTGCCGTTTCTGGCCGTTCTGGGCCTGTGGGGGCGAAGAGAGCGGGCTGCGCGTATACTGCTGGCGGCCTATTTTGTGGCATGTGTGGGCAAGCAGGCCAACCTGCCCGGCATAGCCCAGCTTGTGAATATGATACCCGGCATAGCGCTCACGTTTTTTCATCGCTTTTGCTACCCGATGGAGGAAATGGCGCTTCTTCTTCTGGCTGCCTTTGGGCTGGATGATGTGTGCCGTAATGCCGCCATTCAGGCGCGCACGGAGAGTGCAAAACAGCGCACCAAAAATTGGCTGGCAACAGCATGGCCTGTACTGTGCGCCGGAGGTGTGTTGCTGCTGGCCACTTATGCCGTGTGGCGCTGGAACGCTCCCGCGCGGGCGGATTTATGGGGCTTTGCGCAGGGGCCTGTTTCTTCCCGCTTTTATGCGTTTGGTTCCGTGCTGGCTGGTGGTGCGCTGGTGACGCTGTGCCTTGCCGCGTTGCTGCTGCCCATTTTGGCGCGGTGGCGGGTGGCGGTTCTGGCAAGTGCCGTGGTGGCAGAAGCACTTTTTCTGTTTTGCGTGCCGCTGCTTTCCACCCGCAGCGTGTTGCCGGTAGATGCCATGCTAATAAACACCATGAAGGCCCAGATCGGGCTGAACAGATTTGTCTCCCTCGGCGGGTTGGCTCCCAATTATGGCGCGTATTTTGGGCTGGCTTCTATCAACCACAATGGCGTGCCCATGCCTGCGGCGTGGATAGCCCGTTTGCAGCACGATTTTGGCACAAACCTCAACCCCGTAACGTTTGATGGCATTACGCCCAACACCCCAAATGGACACTTCTTTTTGCAGGATGTGCTGGGCCAAAAGCCGGAGGTGTTGGAACGCTTGGGCGTGGCACTGGCGGTGGTGCCACATGGCATGGCCTTGCCGGGCCAGCAGGAGGCCCCTGCCGAAAAGCGCCTGCAACTTCTTTACAGCAGTGCGGCGAATGATCTGTACCGCCTACCGCATCCCACCCCGTATTTTGAGGCCCCCGAGAACTGCGAGATCCAATCACTTTCACGCACCGCACTGCGCACAAATTGCCACACGCCTGCCACGCTTATCCGGCACGAACTCATGCTGCCCGGTTGGCATGTGCGCATAAACGGGCAGGAGGCCGCCCTTGGGTATGAAGAAAACCTGTTTCAGCGCGTAGCTTTACCAAACGGGCCAGCGGAAATTCGCTTTTCCTTTACCCCACCCGGCATGGCGTGGGGCTGGGCGGGGCTGGTGTTTGGGCTGGCCCTGCTGGGGCTGGGCTTTGGGCGCGGGCAGCGTTAACGGCCCAGTGCTTCGGCTTGCAGGGTTTTGTGGGCAAACCACCAGCACGCGGCCCCAAAAGCCGCAACGCCCAACACAGGAGGCAGGCTTTGGGGCACATATTGTGCGATAGAGAGGGCATCATCCTGCCCCAGCGCGCCAGAAAGCACGGCCAGTGCCACGCCTGTCAGGCTTTCACCCACAATAAAGCCGGAGGCCAACATGGTGCCAATGGCGGCAGTGGAGGTGGAAACACTCTGCGCGGTTTGCGCCCTGCTGGTTTTGATATGGTGTTTTAACCCCCAGCCCAGAATGGCCCCAAAAGCCAGTGTAATGCTGACAGAGGCAGGCAGATACAGCCCCACCGCCACACCCAAAGGCGGCAATGCCATATGGCGGCGGCGCAAAAGCTGGTCCACCCCCACCAGAATAGCCCCCAGCACCATGCCGATTGAGAGCATGCTCCAGTCTAGCGAGTGCGTGAAAATGCCATTGGCAATCATGGCTATCAGCGCGGGTTGTGGGGCGGAGAGCGCATGTGTGGGGTCCATGCCCGGGCGGGGCATGGCGCCTGCAAAACCGTAGGCCTGATAAAGCAGGTTTAGCACGGGTGGAATAACCGCAGCGCCTACCACGCAGCCTACAATCAGCGCCACTTCCTGCTTCCACGGTGAGGCTCCAACAAGCTGCCCGGTTTTAAGATCCTGCAAGTTATCGTTGGAAATAGCCACTGTGGCGGTAATGGCCGAAAGCACTAAAATGGTAAAAGCCGTGGCCAGCTTTTGCCCTTCCGCCATCATGCTGGTGGGGGCAAGGCCCAAGGCTTCCAACGCCAGAATCATCAGGGCGGAAAGCACAGCGCCAATAATGATAATGCCTGATATGGGGGAGGAGGATGAGCCCACAATGCCCGCCATATAGCCGCAGGCGGCGGCCATAATAAAACCGAACACAATGCAAAACAGCACGGCAGCGGCTACAACAGGCCAGAACCCCACCGCAACAGGGGCCAGAAAATACGCAAACAGCCCGGCCAGCATGGCGGCAGAAAGCAGCAGCAACAGCCCCATGCTGCGGCCAGACATATCGCGCTCGGCATCGGGTACCAGTGTTTGGCCACGGCCAGCAAACATGGCGCGCAGGCCGCGCAGCACAGGGGGCATAAGCTCCACCAATGTCCAGAGTGATGCCACGGCAATGGCGCCCGCGCCAATAAAGCGCACCTTGTGCAGCCACACATCATGCGCAAAGGCGGCAGGGGCCAGATGCTGCGGGTTGGGCAAATGGGCCGTAAGCCAAGGCACACCCATGCCCCACGCCAAAATGCAGCCCAGCAGCATGGCCAGCCCGCCTGCCAACCCCACCAGATACCCCGCACCCACAAGGGCAAGGGAAAGCCCGCCGGAAAACTGAAACACCGCTGCCCCAGCCGAGGCCGTAAGAGTAAGTGTATCAGCCAAAAGCCGCAGCCCAGCACTGGCGAAAGAGAAAAGCGTGGCAATAACGCCGCCGCCAATAAGGGCGCGCAGCCCTTGGCTATGGCCTTTTTCTGCCCCGGCGCGCAGAATTTCTGCCGCAGCCACACCTTCCGGGTAAGGCAGACTGCTTTCTGTTACCAGCGCACGCCGCAACGGGATGGTAAACAGCACGCCCAATATGCCCCCGGCGAGGGAAAGCCCAGCCGTTTGCCAGAACGGAAAGTTTTGCCAGTACCCCGCCATCACCAGCCCCGGAAAAGTGGCAAACACGCAAGAAAGCGTGCCCGCTGCCGAGGCCTGGCTTTGCACCATGTTGTTTTCCAAAATGGAGCCACCACCCAGCATCCGCAGCACCGCCATGGAAATAACCGCAGCAGGAATGGAGGAGGCAAACGTTAACCCAATACGCAGGCCCAGATACACGTTGGAGGCGGTAAAAACGATGGTGATAAGCGCGCCCAATATAAGCCCGCGCAGGGTGAGTTCTTGGCGGGCGGGGGATGGCGTCATGCTGGGGCCTCGGGCTGCTGCTTGGTCTGGCTGTGGCAGGGCGGCCCGATGGGTGCATGTTCAGGACATGCGTGGCGCGTGGGGCTGCCCCGTCTGGTTTGTATATGCTGCAAGCATTACGATGGACGGGGCAGTTTGTCTGTACCGCAGTGCCCTTATGGGGCACGCAAGGGTGGTGTTAGAACGTCAGTTCCAAGTTGCTCTGCACGAACGCGCCGGAGGAGGCGCCCGCGTTGATCATGGTTTTGGAGGCAAAAATATATTCACCATCAATGCTTAGCGTAATGTGGCGCGTGGCACGCCACGTAAAGCTGGCCTGCGGCATGGTGGCTGTATAGGCCCCGTGTGGGCGCAGGTTATAAAAAGCCGTGCCGCTGGCATAAATGGCATCCTGTTTGCTGTTGCGCCACACCACGGGCACCTTCATCAGCAAGGTGGTGTTAGGGGTGGGGGAAACCGTGGCAATAGGCCCTACATCAATAATGTTGGATTGCCCGATATAGGTGCTGATATCCAGGTAATAGGCGCTGGGCACGTAGGGTGAAAGAAAGCTGCCCCAACTGCTGCTCTGGCTTTTGTTCATGTTGCCGCCAGACACATCATCCACCTGAATGCCCACAGCCGGGTGCCCCGCCCATTTGGCAAAGCGCCATGAAAGTGTGGCGTTGACGGAATAGGCAGAAACAGGCCGTGTGGGGCCGCTTTTGGCGGCGCGGAATTCTCCGCCCTGCCACATGCCGCCAACAGAAAATTCAAGCGGCCCGGCGTTGCCCCATACGCGCATTCCCGGCGTATCGCGGTGGGTGGAGCCCGCAATGCTGCCACCTGCTGCGGTGGGCAGGGCGCTGCTGGCCAGGATAATGCCGTAGTAAAAGCTATCTACAAACACCTGGCTGCTTTTGCCTAAAAACGAGAACTTGGGCAGCGCGTAAGATGTGTAAGCCCCAAACAGGCGAGACCTCCACCCCACGGTATCATGGAAGGCAATGGGCGGGCTGTTATCTGTAAGGGTCAGGTAAAAGCCATCTACGCGAAAGTTCTTCCAAAAGGCATAGCCGCGCAGGCCGTTCCATGAATACGGCAGCGTGGGGTACACGCTTCCTGCCGTAAAATACGGGGGTGCATCCAAAAAGGTCATGCGCCCGGCCATGCCGCCTACGGTGGCGCCCAGCACCTTGCCGCGCACTTCTACAAATGCCTGCTGGGCATCCAGCTTGCTGCGCCAGCGGCCCCCGGCATAGCCATAGTAGTTTACACCTGCAGCTTGTCCGCTCATCAATTCACCATACAGGCGGACGTGTTCACCCAAGTGCAGGTCTGCGCCCAGATTCCAGCGGAAGTTGTTGCGGTAGGCGGGGTCTTTTTTAATGGTGCCAAAGCCTGCGCGCTGATCATAAAAATTGTGCTGGCGGAAGTTGCCGCTGAAGGACAGATAAATATCGCCTTCCTGATTGAAGGGAATGTATTTGAGCGCATCCATGGCATCCAGGCGGTTGCGCTTGTCCCGCAGGCTGGACCAATCCTCCGCCCAACGAGAAACAGCATAATACCCCACGGTGCCAAACCCTGCGGCGGCCCCGGTATTGGCGTTAAATACCCCCCATGGCCCTTGGTGCAGCAGGGCAGTAGGCAGGGGCGAAAGCTCCAGAGACTGTGGCTGACCATACGCTTCTGGCCGGCTGGTGAGCGGGGGCAGCAGGCGCGCATTGTCCCAAAACCCCGGTTTGGCCGCCGGTGCGGCAGAGGATGTCACTTCTGCTGGTGCTTCCTTGGCGGGCACAACGGTTGTTGCGGGGGCCCTGCGCACAGGAACAGATGTGTGCGGATAATGCAGATGCGCAGCATTGGGTGCTGTTTCTGCCGCGTGTGCAGATGGGGCAAGCCACACGGCAGCCCCGGCGGCAGAAGCTGCAAGCAGAATGTGCAGGCCAAAGGCAGGCCAATAAGCAGGCGTACGGGCAGAAAAGGCAGGAGGAGAAAAAGCCGGACAGTAAACGGCGGCAATGGCCTGTCCGGGACGAGAAAATCCGGGGTATGCGGTCATGGGCCGGGGTTCGCTTCTTGTTATTTTTTTTGAGAGATATTCTAATAATGAATATCTAATATTTGGATGTTACCACTTCACGCGCTCAGGTCATATCTAAATTGCGTGTGGTGCATTCCTGTCCTGTGCAGCGTTTTGGGCTGAACAGGCGCGTATAAACCGGCTGAAACTGGCAGTATTTCTTGGTTTTTTGTGCCAGCTTCAGGGTTTCATAAAAACTGTTTTAAAAAATCAACAAAAAAGTGTTCAGCCATCCAGCCTGTTCAGGCACCGCTGCGCGCGGTCAGACAGATGCACATCATGCACATGGGCAACGGCCTGACGGGCCTGTTGGCGCCATGCGTGGCTCATACCTATGGGGGAGCACACGGCCTGCACATCGGCCTGCAAGGGGCCACCCTGTTTGGTGGCGGCCAGCACAATGGCCGGGTGCTTGGGCAGGGCGGCCTGCATGGTTTTATAAAGCGTATGCGTTGTGCGCGAATCTGCTGCGGGCAAAAGTGCGGGCACAAGCCGCGCGGCATCGGGCTGGCCAGAGGCTACGGCGTGCTGCACATCCGCCCAGCCTTTTTGGCGCGAGAGGGCTTGTGCCGTCTGGGCTGCGCCATCATGTTCCACCATGTTCAGAATATGGGTGGTGCGTTCTGGCTGCCGTGCAGGCAGCGGGGCATGTTGCAGGGCAAAAAGGCACATCCCCACCGGCACGCAGGCAGAAAGCACCGGCACAAGAGCACGCAAGAAACGCAATGGCAGATCCTCCTCTAACCTGTGGGTTACATGCACTGCAGAAAGTGGCGCTGGCAGGGCAATGCTGCGGAAAGGTTGCGGCAGCGTGGGTGGTTGTCCTATAGCGGGGCCACAGATCGGAAAGGCGGCCGCGCCAGTGCCCGGTCGCTCCACCATTTTTGGGCGGGGTGGCCCATGCCTGCGCGGCCTGTCTTATTTTGGCGCAAAGTTATGCCAGCAGGAAAAGAATGACATGAGCGGTTCCATATCTCCTTCAGAAATCTCCCGGCTCCAGACAGCTCTGCGCAGGCTGCTGGGTTCCGAAAAGCTGACCATCAACCCCGCACCCCGTGCAGGTATGTCTGTTGAACTGGCAGCAGATGGTGAAGTGATTGGCACCATCCATCGTGATGATGAAGATGGTGATGTGTCCTACGCCGTAAACATTGTGGTGCTGGAAGAAGACCTGCCCGCAGCCAAATAAATCTGGCGCACAGGCTTGCAAGGCCACTTCATGCGTAGGCTGGCACTCTATTGCCGCCTTGCGGGTGGGTGGCCTTTTTTATAAGGGCCACCCACATGCGCTAGGGAGAAGGCGGGTTAGATTTCAGGCGTTGGACGGCGCCGCAGAAGCCTGAAGCACTGGAGCCCGCGCAGTGGGGAATTCCACATTGGTAATTTTCCAGCGCCAGCCCTGTATCCGCATTTCAATGCGCAGGGGCGTTTCACGCTCATGCCCCGGCAGGGGCACTTCCGCCACAAACTGATCAAGCCGTGCAAACCTTACGGAAGCATGGGCCGCCAGAGAGGCGAAGGAAATATTGGGCTGGCTGACCGGCACCGCCGCCGGAATGGCCTGATCGACCAGCATGCCCAGATTGTTTTGCGTAACCGTGGTATCCACCGCATTGGAAACAGCGGTGGCGGCAAAGGATTCACCAAACTCGGGCAGATCGTCCGAGGTAGGCACAAGGTGCAGGCCATTCAGCGTCTGGTGCTTGATGGAGGCATCTAGCGCCCCCCAGTTGATGACCTGGCCAAGGGCCGTCATATCGTGCGAATGCAGGGCGGAACCCACGCTCCACAGCGTGACAAAAGGGGAAGCCAGATACACACCCAGCGCTGCTGCGGCTGAGGCAACACATATCCCCCGCGCGGTCTGGCGCGGGGTCAGACTGGCTGCTCGGGCAGGTTGCCCAAACTGAGGAAGGGATATCATGTTTGCATTCCTCTTATGTTGATTTTGCAGGTTACTATAACAGAAGCATACCTCTGATGCACACTAACATGTCATGTTTTGGGTGTTATTACAAAAACGTGATTTCTGCCACAACACGAAGCATGATGGCTGTTTAACGCCATTCTGACCGATCGGTTCATTGCCTTTTTTACTTTTTTCAGGATGCCCCACCATGATTTCGCAGTTTTCTGAAGACGAGATCCAGCGCTATTCCCGCCACATTCTTTTGCCCGAGGTTGGCGGAATTGGGCAGATGGCGCTGAAAGGGGCTTCCGTGCTGATTATTGGTGCGGGGGGCTTGGGTTCACCCACGGCACTGTATCTGGCCGCAGCCGGTGTGGGGCGCATCGGGCTGGTGGATGATGATGTGGTGGAGCTTTCCAACCTTCAGCGGCAAATCCTGCACGCCACGGCAGATGTGGGCCGCAGGAAGATAGACTCCGCCCGCGCCACGCTGGAGGCCCTCAACCCCGGCATTGTGGTGGAAACACACCCCCAGCGGCTGGATGCGACATCCGCAGAAGGGCTGACAAGCCAGTACGATCTGGTGTGTGATGGGTGCGATAACTTTGCCACCCGCTATGTGGTGAACGCCGCCTGTGTAAAAACCCGCAAAGTGCTGGTTTCCGCCGCTGTGCAGCGGTTTGAGGGGCAACTTTCCACCTTTCGCCCGTGGCGCGGTGGGCCGTGTTACCACTGCCTCTACCCACAAACCGATGGTGAAGCCTCTGGCCTGAGCTGTGGTGAAGCCGGGGTGTTTGGCGCCGTAACGGGCGTGATGGGCACCTTGCAGGCCACCGAGGCCCTGAAGGAACTGCTGAATATAGGGGAAAGCATGGCCGGGCGTTTGCTGATGTGGGATGCCCTGCGCACGCGCTTTACCACCATTATGCTGGAGGCAGACCCCAACTGCCCCGTATGCGGCGGCATGGGGGCGGAACACGCCCACACACCCCAGCAACAGGCCGCACCTTCTGCCGGGTAGGCAGCCACAAACATATATGCGGCTGCGACTCCTGTTGCACTTACGCATGCAGCACCTTCAGGCAGCGGAGAATACGGGCCTTTTCCCCAAGGGATGTGCAGGCAGGGTGTGTTGGGCATAGGCTGCATGTGCGGGGCATGTCTGGCGGGAATGCAAGGTTTGGCTTAGATTTGCCGCGGCTTTGGCAGGGCAGGGCATGCGCCCTTATCTGCCGCCACGCGCGGGATAAGGTGTGATGCCTCTTGCCCCGGCGCGTCTCTCTTGGCAGGGATGCAGGCATGATGTTCACACGCTCTTCCATTTTCCGGCTTCACCTGCTTGCCTGTGCGGCAGGCTGTGCCGTGGCTTTTGCCAGTGTTCCCACGGTTTCTGCCAATGCGGCAGAGCAGAAAAAAACCTCGGCGCACAGCCACCACGCGCATCATGCAGGGGCCACGCATGAAGGCGCTTCTGCCAAGGCGGGAAAAAAGGCTTCCGCCAAGTCGGACACCGCAAAGTCAGACAGTGCAGAGGCCAAGGCCGCGCACAGCAAAAAGAGCAAGCATCATAAAAAGCACCACGCGGCTGGGCATGAGGCCACAGCCACACATACCGCTGCCGCCAAGCACCACCCTGCCGCCACGGCTGCCGTAGGGGCCGCAGCGGGGGCAGGGGCAGTTGCCGCTGGCACAGCCGCAGCAGATGCCGCAAACCCGGCCACTCCTCCGGCAGATGCTGCGCCAGAACCGCCAAAGGGCACCGTAACGGGCCTGCCGCTGCCACGTTATGCGGCATTGCGGGCGGATGAAGTGAACATGCGTGCCGGGCCGGGGCAGCGTTTCCCCATTATCTGGGTGTATCATCGCCGCGGTATGCCGGTGCGGATCGAGCGTGAATTTGATGTGTGGCGTCTGGTAGAAGACCCCACGGGCCAGAAGGGCTGGATGCAGCAGGCCACCCTTGCAGGCGGGCGAGATTTTCTGGTGCCGGGTGAACCCGCGGGGGATGATGCCCCCATAGCGCCCAAGCTGGACAAGAATGGTGAGAAAATTCCCGCATCCGGCCACATGGATACGCGCGTTGTAGAAACAGTGCCCACGCTGGATGATGCCAAAAGCATTGCGGGTGCCGTTATGCTTCGTGCAAGTGCCAGTGATGATGCCCCCGTTGTAGCGGTGCTGAAACCGGGTGCTGTAGGCTCTGTTAAGGAATGTGCGGCGGGGTCTGCCTGGTGCAGGGTTTCCGTTAAACAGTATAATGGCTGGGTGCCACGCAAGGCGATCTGGGGTGTGGATGCTGATGAGGCCGTTAACCCCTCCTGAAAGACCCCAGCGGACTAGAAGGAGAAACAGATATGGCTGAATCCACACAACAGGGTTCGGGCGCAGAACAGGCGCAAACCTGCCGTACTAAAATTGTGGCCACACTCGGCCCGGCTTCTTCAGATTATGCAACCATCCGCGATCTGGCTTTGGCCGGGGCGGATGTGTTTCGCTTCAACTTCTCCCACGGCACGCATGAAGATCACGCCGCCCGCCACGCCATTGTGCGGCGGTTGGAAGAAGAACTGGGCACCCCCATTGGTATTCTGGCCGATATGCAGGGGCCCAAGCTGCGCGTGGGCCGCTTTGCCGCAGGCCGCATTATCTTGCAGCCGGGTGCCACCTTTCGGTTCGATCTGTCTGACGTGCCGGGGGATGAGCACCGCGTAAACCTGCCGCACCCGGAAATTATCAGCGCCGTGCGCCCCGGCAGCCGCCTGCTGATGGATGATGGCAAGCTGGCCGTTGTGGTGGAAAAGGTAGGGCCAGACTGGATAGAAACGCGGGTGGATGTAGGTGGCCCGCTTTCTGACCATAAAGGCGTGAACGTGCCGGATGTGGCGCTGCCTATTCCCGCCCTGACGGAAAAAGACCGCAAGGATCTGGCCTTTGCGCTGGATCTGGGGGTGGATTACGTGGCCCTTTCCTTTGTGCAGCGGGCCGAGGATGTAGCGCAGGCCCGTGCGCTGGTGGGTGAACGCGCCGCCGTGCTGACCAAGCTGGAAAAACCGCAGGCCGTTGAAAATCTGGACGCCATTCTGGAACTGTCTGATGCAGTTATGGTGGCGCGTGGGGATCTGGGCGTTGAACTGCCGCCCGAAACCGTGCCGCTGGTGCAAAAGCGCATTATCCGTGCCGCCCGCAGGCTGGGCAAACCCGTTGTGGTGGCCACCCAGATGCTGGAAAGCATGATTTCTGCCCCAACCCCCACACGGGCCGAGGCATCGGATGTGGCAACAGCCGTGTTTGATGGTGCAGATGCCGTAATGCTTTCTGCCGAATCCGCAGCGGGCAAATACCCGCGTGAGGCTGTGCGGATTATGAACCGCATTTTGTGGCGGGTGGAAGAAGATGCCGGTTGGCAGGCCCACATGGCCGCAGCCCGTCTGGCCCCGGAAGATTACGTGGCCGATGCCATTGCCAGCGCCGTGCAGCAGGTGGCAGATACGCTCAAGGCTCCGGCCATTGTGGCCTACACGCACCGCGGCCCCACGGCGCTACGCATTGCGCGTGAACGGCCCACATGCCCCATTCTGGGCATTACGCCCACACATACATCTGCCCGGCGCATGGCGCTGGTATGGGGTGTGCGGGCCTTTGTAAGCGCGCCGCACAAGCCCACAACCACGGTGGAAGATGTGGTGGACGCCGCGCTGGATGTGGTCAACCGGGCTGGCATAGGGGCGGAAGGGGATTCCGTGGTGATAGCCGCCGGTGTGCCCTTTGGCGTAAGTGGGTCCACTAACCTTTTGCGCGTGGCGCGTATTGGCTGAAAACCGTGCAGGGCAGGGGGTTTGCAATGGCCCCATGCCCTTGCGCAAAGGGGTTGCCGCAGCCAAAGGGGTGACAGTGCAGGGCCAAGGCAGTATGCACCCGCTCCATATGGCAGAAATTGCCCGGTAAACGCAGGAGGCTCAATGGCACCCCCACGTAGCAGGCTGGCAAGACGCACAATGCTGAAAGGCATAACCGCGCTTTCTGCAACCGTGGCGGCCCCGGTGCTGGCCCGTGGGGCGGATGAGGTTCTGCCCGATACCGTGCGCCCGCCCGATGTTACCACCAATCCGCCGCGCCAATGGGGGGTAAACGGCCCGCCCGTTTATACGCCAGACCCGGACGTGCTGGTGATTGATCGCTCGTTCCGTGATCTGCTGTACGGCAACGCCGCGCTGCACCGTGTGTGGGATAAAGGCACATGGCTGGAAGGGCCTGCGTGGTCATCCCAAGGGCGGTATCTGTTGTTTAGTGATGTGGTGGCAAGCCGGCAGTATCGCTATTTGTGGGAAACGGGGGAGGTGACGGTTTTTCGCCCGGAATCCTACCACGCCAATGGCAACACGTTTGATTATCAGGGCCGCCAGATTACGTGCGAGCACTTTTTGCGCCGCGTGATCAGGTGGGAGCACGATGGCTCCGCCCATGTGGTGGCCGACAAGTTTGAGGGCCACTCCCTCAACTCCCCCAATGATGTGATAGCCCACCCGGATGGCAGCATCTGGTTTACTGATCCGGGATATGGAGACAACGTGGCCGAAGGCCATGCCGACATGCCGGGCGGTGAGGCCAACCCGGATGGGCATATCCGCTGGAAAATAGGGGAAGAACTTATTGGCACGCTGGGTGGTTCGCGCCGGCAGGCAGACCATACCTTCCGTGTAGATGCCACGGGCCATCTGGATGTGGTGCTCACGCAGGCGCAGTTGCCCAACCCCAACGGGCTGTGCTTCTCGCCCGATTTTTCGCGGCTTTATGTTATTTCATCCGGCAAGCAGCCGGGCGGGCATGGGCATGATGGAGATCAGGCCGTGCATGTGTTTGATCTGCACAAGGAGGAACTGCCGCTTTCCAACCCGCGCCTGTTCACCAACATGCGGTTTGAAGGCGTGCAGATGGGGCCAGATGGCATGAAGGCCGATGTGCACGGCAACATCTGGTGCGGTGTAAGCGGGCCGGTGGGGCTGTGCGGGGTGTTTGTGTTTAACCCCGAAGGGCACCTTATTGGCCGCATTCGTCTGCCGCAGAGTGTTTCTAACCTGACATTTGGCGGCCCCAAGCGCGATTGGCTATTTATGTGCGCGGGGGATTCCCTCTACCGTTTGCAGGTGAACACCCAAGGCGCCGCCCCAGCCTGAGAAAGCGCAGCGATTAAGCGCTTTTCTTCAGGAGCAGGGGCAGTAGCCCAAACAGCGCACAGGTGATGGCGGCAAACCATGCCAGACCATCTGGCGCAGCGGCCATGGAGCTGGCAGCCAGCGCAGGCCCTGCAAACGCGCCCGCACCCCATGCAAGGGAGCTGAGGGTGTAAATGGCTATCAGGTCTCCGCCCTTATAGCGGTCTCCCACAACAGACATGGCCACTGTGTAAATACTGGCAAACACGCCATCCCACGCAAACAGCACCGCATGGGCTATGCCGGGGTGATGGATAGCCACCGGCCACAACAACGCGCCCGCCGCGGCCACCCCGGCTAATGAAACCAGAAGCCAGCGGCGGCTTGTGCGGTCTCCTATCCAGCCAATGGGAATCTGGAACGCCGTGGCGCCCAGCAGCATGATGCTCAGTAACAGTGTGGCGCCATGTTCTGACCACCCGGAGTGCATGGCGTACAGCGCCAGAAAAGAGGTCGCGGCCGAATCCAGCATGGCAATCAGCAATGTTGCGGCAATGGCTATGGGGGCCAAAGGCAGATAGCGCAGCAGGCTGGGGCGTTGTGGGGGTGTAAGCTGCGGGTGCGGCAACCACGGTGCTGCCACAAGCCCGGTGGCAACCAGCAGGCCAATACTGGCACAGGCAAAGGGCAGGGCGCTGGTGCGGCCCGTTACAGTCAGCAAGGCGGGGCCTGCTGCAATGCCAATGGAAAGCAGCGTGCTATAAAGCCCCATCACGCGGCCTCTGGCGTGGTCTGGTGTAATCTGGTTCAGCCAGCTTTCAGAAAGCACCAGAATAATCTCGCACGCAGCCCCCAGCACGGTGCGCAGGCCAAACCACACCCAGATGAACGGCAGCAGCGGAAAAAGGGCCAGCGTGGCAGCACCCGTAAGCAAAGCCAGTGTAACGGCTCGCTTGGGCCCCAAGGCCATGCTGATGCGCGGGATAAACGGCGCAATGGCCAGGGAGCCCACAGCGTGCATCATGGTGTTGGCGGCAATCATGCCGGTGCCAAAGCCCAGATCCACCATTTCCAGCGTAAACAGGGGCGCACCCAGCCCCATAACCAGCCCGAACATAAGCCCTACAACAGTAAGGGAAAGGGTGGGGGCGGCGCTTATGGCAGAACGCGCAGGGGGGTGAAGCAGCATAGGCTGGCTTGTAGCCGGTTGCGTGCGCCGGAGCCAGCCTTCACGCCCTTGGGCGTGTGCGCATTTAGAACAGTTTGTTGATAAGCGTGTTGCCAATGCCAAACCCCGCGCCAGATGCAAGGGAATGGGCAAAGCCGGAGTTGATGACATCATTCAGCACATTTTCCACTTCCGGCTTGACGGTGCTGAGGGCGGAGGGCTGCGGCGGGGCCACATTCTGCTGCACCTGTGTGGCAAGGGCCGTGTGCAGGGCCTGAAGCAGGTTGATAACCTGAGATTGCTCATCACGCAGGGAAAGGGCCAGTTCCTTCAGGTCCAGCAGCCATTCACGGGCCTGCATATCTCCGCCATCGGCTGCGGTTTGCATTTTGGCGCACAGCGTTTGCAGCGCGGTGGCAGATTGTTGGGCCTGTGCCTGAAACTGGTTGTAGGTTTGATCTATGGCCTGAATATCCATGCTAAAAACCCTTTCAATATAATGTGTTCTACGGTGCGGAGCACACCACCATAAAGGGGTAAATGCAAGCCGTGCGGCCTGTGTGCAGCCACCCCCGGTGGCAGCCATGATACGCACTGGTGAGGATTTTGCGTGCATTCCTGCGCGCGGGCGGCTATTTGTCTGGCCAAGCAAACATCAGCAAAGCCATTCTCCACCCTTTCAGGCAGAAAGCGGTGGCGTGGCCCGCAGGGAATATCAGGCCTTTACATGGATATCCGCAATATCGCCATCATTGCCCACGTTGACCACGGCAAGACGACTCTGGTTGACGAACTGCTCAAGCAGTCGGGTTCGTTCCGCGAAAACCAGCACGTTGCCGAACGCGCAATGGACAGCAACGATCTGGAACGCGAACGTGGCATTACCATTCTTGCCAAGTGCACATCCGTTGTCTGGAAAGATACCCGTATCAACATTATTGATACACCCGGACACGCCGACTTTGGCGGGGAAGTGGAACGTATTTTAAGCATGGTGGATGGCGCCATTGTGCTGGTGGACTCCGCCGAAGGTGCGCTGCCGCAGACCAAGTTTGTGGTTGGCAAGGCACTGGCCCGCGGCCTGAAGCCAATTGTGGTTGTGAACAAGATTGACCGTGGCGATGCCCGCCCCGATGAAGTGCACAACGAAATTTTCGATCTGTTTGCAGCCCTTGGCGCAAATGATGAGCAGCTTGACTTCCCGATGCTGTTTGCTTCCGGCCGTCAGGGCTGGGCAGATGAAACGCTGGACGGCGCCCGCAAGGACCTGAGCCCGATGTTCGAGCTGATCCTGCGCCATGTGCCAGCTCCGAATCTGGACAAAGACAAGCCCTTCGCCATGACAGCCACCATTCTGGAAAGTGACAACTTTCTGGGCCGCGTGCTGACAGGCCGTGTGGAACAGGGCCGCGCCAAGGTGAACATGCCTGTTAAGGTGCTGCGGGCCGATGGCTCCGTGGTGGAAACAGGCCGCCTGACCAAGCTGCTTTCCTTCCGTGGTCTGGACCGCGTGGGCGTGGAAGAAGTGGAAGCGGGTGACATTGTGGCCGTGGCCGGTTTGTCTGAAGCCACCATTCCAGACACCATTGCCGCCCCGGAAGTTGAAGCCCCGCTGGAAGCTATTCCGGTTGATCCGCCGACACTGTCCATGACTTTCCGCCTGAACGATGGCCCGCTGGGTGGCCGTGAAGGCAAGAAGGTGACGTCTCGCCAGATTCGTGACCGTCTGTTCAAGGAAATCGAAAGCAACATTGCTATTCGCGTGACAGACAGCCCCGAAAGCGAAGCGTTTGAAGTGGCTGGCCGTGGTGAACTTCAGCTTGGTGTGCTGATTGAAACCATGCGCCGTGAAGGCTTTGAGCTGACAATCGGCCGCCCGCGCGTGCTGTTCCGCACCAATGAAGAAACCGGTGAGCGCGAAGAGCCTTACGAAGAAGTTACCATTGATGTGGACGAACCCTATTCCGGCGTTGTGGTGGAAAAGATGTCCCTCCGCAAAGGCCAGATGCAGGACATGCGCCCCTCCGGCGGTGACAAGGTGCGTCTCACATTCGTCATCCCGTCTCGCGGGCTGATTGGTTATCACGGTGAGTTCCTGACCGACACGCGCGGCACGGGTATCATGAACCGTCTGTTCTCCCACTACGGGCCTTATGCTGGCACCGTGGAAGGCCGCCGCAACGGGTCTCTGATTTCTGCAGAAAACGGGGCAACCACGCAGTACTCCCTGTTCTCCCTGCAGGATCGTGGCACGCTGTTCGTGGATGCGGGTGAAACGGTTTATCAGGGCATGATCATTGGTGAGCATTCCCGTGAGAATGATCTGGAAGTAAACCCGATCCGTGAAAAGAAGCTGACCAACATGCGTGCCGCCGGTAAGGACGAAGCCCTGCTGCTGACCCCGCCGCGCCGTATGTCTTTGGAACAGGCTATTGCTTACATTGAAGATGATGAGCTGGTGGAAGTAACCCCATCTGCCATCCGCCTGCGTAAGCGGTATCTGGACCCGAACGAACGCAAGAAGCGCGCCAAGAAAGTAGACTGATTCTGTAACTTGTGGGCTGCCTAGCTTTTGGGCAGCCTGTAAGTGTGGCGCGTTTATGGTGTAGGCATATTTTTTTCGGTTACATCATTTTGTCACATACAGAAGTGCTTCAAGTGCTTTTTCCTATAAAAACCGCCTGTTACAGGGCGGTTTTTTTGGTTTTGCCCGTGCCAATATGGCCTGTTTACGGCTGTCAAGTGGCGGAGCGGTGATATGTGCAAAGATTGCACAAATTTTAGCTCAAGACGCTGTGCTTTTGCCGTGATAATAAGCAATGCATAAACCGGTCTATGTGCTGGATGCGGGGTTGTCCTGCATGAGGCGGATTGGACCACAGGTTTTTGGAGACATTCTATGATTTCTCGTCGTCTGCTTGCGGCTCTGTCCACCGTTGCCCTGCTGGGCGCTGCTGCTCCTTCCTTCGCTCAGGAAGCTGCTGCTCCTGCCGCACCTGCTGCCCCGGAAGCTGCTGCTCCTGCTGCTGCCCCAGAAGGCGCTGGCCCGGCTGCTGAAGAAGCTGGTAAAACCGAAGAAAGCAAAGGTGCAGCTGCCCACAAAGGCCACAAAGGTAAGCACCATGGTGGCAAGCACCACGGTAAGAAGAAAGCCGCAGCTCCGGCTTCTGACGCTTCTTCTTCTGAATCTGCTCAGTAATAACCCGGCAGAAAGGGGCACTGCGTTACAGGCGCGGTGCTTCCTGCCTGCTGCGGCATAAAGCTGCGCATATTAAAAAGGCCGCTGGTGGTTTTGCCACTGCGGCCTTTTTTTGTGCCCGATGTAGAGGGCTATTTTTTATAAACAGCTAGATCAGCGCCGCAGCGGGCAAGCCCGCGCCAGCTTAGTTATAGCGGCTGATGGAAAGATCCAGCGCCGGAATATCGGGCTTTTTGCCGTGCACAAGGTCTGCAATCAAACGGCCAGAACCACAGGCCATTGTCCAGCCTAGCGTGCCGTGGCCGGTGTTCAGCCACAGGTTTGTAAAGGCGAGCACAGGGCCAATAACAGGTGTGCCATCTGGCGTGCAGGGGCGCAGGCCTGTCCAGTATGTTGCGGCGGTCAGGTCTCCGCCGCCAAACAGTTCAGAAAAAGAAAGTTCCAGCGTTTCACGCCGGTCAGGGCTTAGCTTCTGGCTATAACCCGTCAGTTCCGCCGTGCCACCTACCCGGATCCGGTTGCCAAGGCGTGTAATGGCCAGCTTGTAGGATGTATCATTCACGGTGGATGTGGGGGCGTGGGTTTCATCCGTAAGGGGCAGGGTGAGGGAATAGCCTTTTACGGGGTAAACGGGCAGATGCACGCGCAACGGGTGCAGCAGCAGCGGGCTATAGCTGCCCATGGCCACAATATAGGCATCCCCCCGGAAGTGCCCGGCACTGGTGCGCACAGACATAATCTCATCCGCTGCGGCATCCAGCCCCAGAATGGTGGTGTCATATACAAACTTCACACCCTTGGCTTCTGCCATGCGGGCCAGCCTTTGGGTGAAAATATGTGCATCGCCCGATTCATCACCGGGTAAATACAGCCCACCCGTAAGCAGATGCTTGGCATGGGCTAGGCCGGGTTCGTGCTCTAAAACCTGATCCACCGCCAAAAGCTGGTGCGGAATGTTGGCTTCTGCCAGCAGGCGCATATCGTGCTGGGCGGTGTCTATCTGTTTGTTGGTGCGGAAAAGCTGGATCAGCCCGCGCTGCCTGTCATCATACGTAATGCCGGTTTCTTCACGCAGGGCGTCCAGACAATCACGGCTGTATTCGGCAATGCGCAACATGCGGGATTTGTTGATATCATACGCATGGGCATTACAGTTTTTTAAAAGCTGTTCCATCCAGCGCAGCATGGCCAGATCAAACCGTTTGCGAATAACAAGCGGGCTGGTTTTGGGGTGCAGCATCCACTTTGCGGCCTGAAGCGGCAGGCCGGGAGATGCCCATGGTGTGGAATATCCGGGGGAAACCTGCCCCGCATTGGCAAACGATGTTTCAAGCGCTGGGGCGGGCTGGCGGTCTATCACCGTGACTTCATGCCCAAGGCTGGCCAGATACCAGGCCGATGTCACCCCGATAACGCCAGCGCCGAGAATGATGACTTGCACGGTTTTATCCTTACTCACAAGGCAGATGGATCAGGCAGGCACCATACCTTGCTGCGCCCAACCGCGCCAGAACCCGGAAGAAAACTGGCATGGCGCACGCTGTAGGGAGGTATGCGAGAATAACGCGCAAAAAGTGCCTAACCCATTGCACAACAAAGATGCGTTTATAAAAAATGGCGGCATGTTGTGCCCGCTTGGGGCCATGCCGCCATAATGGCGTGGGGTTTAGGCAGGCACACCTTTGCTGGTGGAATATTCAAAGTGCAACGCCTGATCTGGGTTCACAATGGGGTAAATGGCGTGGGCGGCCATGGCGGCTTCACTAAACCCTTGCAAAATCAGCTTCAGTTTGCCGGGGTAGGTAGCCACATCGCCCACGGCAAACACGCCCGGCAGGCTGGTTTCACAGCTTGAGGGCGTTACGGGAATGGTGGAGCGCATGGTATCCATACCCCACCGCGCCACAGGCCCCAGATCTGTTGCCAGCCCAAAGAAAGGCAGCAGCACATCGGCTTCCAGCATGCGGGTTGCGCCATCCAGATCAGCCACTTCCACGCCTTCTAGCGCGCCGTTCTGGCCGTGCAGGGCATGGAGCTGATAGGGCACCACCTTTTCAATCTGCCCGGCGGCTACGGCCTCATCCAACTGGCGCAGGCTTTCCGGCGCACCGCGGAACCTGTCACGCCGATGCACGAGGTACAGCTTTTCTGCATTGTCTTTGAGGGAAAGCGCCCAATCCAGCGCGGAATCGCCACCACCGGCAATAACAATACGGCGGCCTGCAAAATCGGCTTTGCGGCGCACATAGTATTGCACGGCCCCGGTATCTTCAAACGCTTCCAAACCTTCCAGCGGCGGACGGTTGGGGCCAAAGGCACCTGCACCGGCGGCAATAATAATGGCCTTGGCCTTTAGCGTGGTGGCCTGGTTGGTGCCCAGCGTAAAGTTGCCCCGGTGGCCCTCAAGGCTTTCCACCCGGTGCTTGAGCAGGCGCGGGATGTTGAAAGGGGCAATCTGTTCTTCCAGCCGGGCAATAAGCTGCGCGCCTTCTACGGCGGGGCAGGCGGGAATATCGTAAATCGGCTTTTCCGGGTACAGGGCTGCACATTGGCCGCCCACTTCTGGCAGCACATCAATCAGCACACAGTTCAGCCGCAGCATGGCGCACTGAAAAGCGGCAAAAAGCCCGGCTGGGCCAGCGCCAATTATGGCTACGTCTGTTTCTGCTGGCGTATCAGTCATGGCGTGGCGTGATGCTCCCTTATCTGGTTACATTAAAATACAGTTTCTGTTTTGCGCCAGCACGGGCCGGTGCGCAATGGCCTAGAATAAGCAACACCCCGAAGCAGAATTTGCTTCGGGGTGTGCAGATATGCTCATGGCAAAAAGACGTGCGGCAGAAAGTTCAGCCTTTGGCCAAGGCCTGCTTGAGTTTTTCATCCAGCACATCAAGGAAGGGCTGCGTGTCCAGCCATTTGGTGCCGTTGCCCACCAGTAGCGCCAGATCCTTGGTCATCTGCCCGCCTTCCACGGTATCTACGCACACTTTTTCCAGCGTGTTGGCAAAGTGCACAACGTCTGGCGTATCATCAAAGCGGCCGCGATAAGCCAGCCCACGTGTCCATGCAAAAATGGAGGCAATGGGGTTGGTGCTGGTGGGCTTGCCTTTCTGGTGTTCACGGTAATGGCGGGTGACGGTGCCATGCGCAGCTTCGGCTTCCACCACATCGCCCTTGGGGCTGAGCAGCACGGATGTCATCAACCCAAGGCTGCCAAAACCCTGTGCCACAATGTCACTTTCCACATCGCCATCGTAGTTTTTGCAGGCCCATACATAGCCACCCGGCCATTTAAGGGCGCAGGCCACCATGTCATCAATCAGGCGGTGTTCGTAGGTCAGGCCCAGCTTTTCAAACTCGGCCTTGAATTCCTTTTCGTACACTTCCTGAAACACATCCTTGAACATGCCATCATAGGCTTTCAGGATAGTGTTCTTGGTGGACAGATAAACCGGCAGCTTGCGGTCGCGCCCGTAGGAGAGGGAAGCACGGGCAAAGCCTTCGATGGAGGCACGGGTGTTGTGCATACCCAGCGCCACGCCGGGGCCCTTGAAGTCATGCACATCCAGCGTAATGGGCTCACCACCA
This sequence comes from Acetobacter sp. A11-2, assembly GCF_040208445.1. Classification (NCBI taxonomy): domain Bacteria; kingdom Pseudomonadati; phylum Pseudomonadota; class Alphaproteobacteria; order Acetobacterales; family Acetobacteraceae; genus Acetobacter; species Acetobacter sp. A11-2. The sequence goes on along the minus strand of NZ_CP157843.1, from coordinate 1,698,773 downwards.
TCTTCGGGAATGTAGTTGAGCGTCACCTTGCCGGGGCCGGGGATCTTGGTTTCCGCAGCGCGGTAGATATCCCCATAGGCATGGCGGCCAATCACGATGGGCTTTGTCCAGTGCGGCACAAGGCGCGGCACGTTGGAGCAGATGATGGGTTCACGAAAAATGGTGCCATCCAGAATATTGCGGATAGTGCCGTTGGGTGAACGCCACATTTTTTTCAGCCCAAACTCCTTCACCCGTGCTTCATCGGGGGTGATGGTGGCGCATTTTACGGCCACGCCGTAGCGTTTGGTGGCTTCTGCGGCTTCTACGGTCACCTTGTCATCCGTGGTATCACGGTTTTCTATGCCCAGATCGTAATATTTCAGGTCAATATCCAGATAGGGCAGAATCAGGCGCTCACGAATGAAGTGCCAGATGATACGGGTCATTTCATCCCCGTCCATTTCCACCACCGGGTTCTTGACCTTGATTTTAGCCATAATACTGCATCCGATTCGAAGAGTGTCTTGCATTCGTTGCGCGCAGATGCGGAATACGCATAGGCATCATGCAGTGCGCGAATTGAGACCATAAGCAGGGATGCAACACTGCGCTGTTCACGATCAGGACAGAACAGGCCCTGTTGGGCGCAATGGTGCTTATGCGCGGGCAAAAATCTTTGTTTTTTGCGGGGTAGGCCCTGTTATCACAAACATGTCAGGGCTGTGGGCGGATGGAGCATTCCATCCCGCTCAAGAGGTGCCGTGGGGAAGATGTTATGCTAACTCTGTGCATTATTAAGAAAAATGGCTGGCCGCCTGTATGCATGTGTCAGCCAAAATCATGATTCCGCGTATGGAACGGGCAGCCGGGGTAAGCTGAGGCATGTTTTCTTTTATATCATTTCACGGGCACATTCTGGCTCATCGTGATTTCTATCTGACGGGCATTCCGGTTGCGCAGGCCGCTTCTTCGCAGTGGAAGGTGGTTCAGTTGGACCCCGCAAGCAATAGTCTGCAAGGGTTTGCGGATATTGCGGTTGGCGTTGTGGAAGAGGGCGATAACAGAGGACTGGTGACCCTGGGGAATGGTACAAACTTTTTGTGTGCCAATCAGCATGCTGAACTGGCATGGATGCCGCATGTTCAGACATGGGAACGGTTTGTGCCCGTACTTAGCCAGCATGTGCCTTTGCTGGCCCGCTTGGCGCAGGGTAAATGGCTGATTCCCGGGCAGCAGCAGGCAGAGCCTGTTTCGTTTCATGAATATGCGCTGCGTCTTGGCGGGCGCGATTGGGACCTGCGCACCCTTTTCCTACGTGAAAAAGGTGATGCCATTGTGATTTCCGATGGGCGAGAGCAGGAAATCGTGCTCCAGCCCAGCCCCATGGCGGTGCAAAAAACCTTTATGGCGGCGCTGTCTGCGCAGATACAGGCCATGGAGGATAGCCCGTTTGTGAAGGCTGCACAGGCTGCCCGCCAACGTTTGCTTGTAGCCCCCGAAGATTCTGGCTGTCTGCTGGAACTGGCAAAAAACTGCGCCAAAGCTGGGCAACTTGGCTTGGCGCGCACTGCGGTGTTGTGTGCGGCGTTGCAGGATTTCCGGCCAGATATCTCCTTCTTTTCTGCCATTTTGGCATTGCGGGAAGGTGAGACCAAGCAGGCTGCAGATTTGGCCGCTCTGGCTCTGAAAGGCCGGTTTGGCGATGCCCCCATACCTGAACAGCTTACGCAGCTAGTGCAGCGGACAGAGCAGGGAGAGGCCGCACTGCTTTTGCTGCCTGCAGCCTTGAAAGATCTGCCAGACACAGAAGAGTTTGACCCCGCCTTTAACATTTTTATGGTGCCTTTGCCGGCCGCCATGCTGAGGGCAGAAGATGTGCGGCAGGCCTATTCCTACCTGTTTGAAGAAGTCGCCTCTGCCAGCACGCAGGAAGAACGGCTGCAACTGGTGCAGACCGATCTGGCGCAAAACAGAGCGCAATACTGGAACCAGGTTGTGTCGGGCCATTATGCATGGCTCAATCAGGATCGCGCCAGCGCAGACCCGCATTACGTTACGGCCCGCAAGCTTTCCAAAGATTCCGGCATCAAGGCCATTCGCTACAATTCTGGCGTTTATACATGGTTGCCGGAAGCCGCAGCCTATAACCTGCACGACCAGCAGGTAACGGACCAGTTGGGCATTGCAGGCTGGAGCTGGCATTCCAGCGTAGCGCCTGATCGGAGCGAGGCGGATACGCCAGATGCCTGTCTGGTTTTTGGATGTGATAATACTTATTTCCGCTTCGTACCCAAGCTTGTCATGTCTTTAATGCGGGCGTGTCAGGCACACCCAGAACACGGGCGCTTCCGCCTATGTTTGGGCGTGGATCGGCCCACGGATGAGCAGTTGATCCTGATGCGGGATCTTGTGTCCTTTTTCTCGGAAAAAGACCGTGGGATGGATGTGTCCTTCACGCACGGGCAGCTGAGCCATGCGAACGAGGCCACGTATCCCTGCATTCGTTACCTGATGCTGCCGCATATTGTGAGCCAGTGGCATTGCCCCGTGCTGATAGCCAATTGCGATGGCTACTTCCCGGAAGATTTCCCGGTCTTGTGGCAGGAGCTTACATCCGGTTCGGATTATGGGTTCCTGCTGAATGCTTACAATCATGAAGGCAAACAGATAAACGGAGAACCGTGGAGCTTTGGTACGGGCCTGTCCTATTTTGGGGAAACAGAGCTTCTGCCGCAGATCGGGCGGTATCTGCACAATTATGTGCAGCGGACATACAGCCCGGAAAATCCAACCAACTGGTGTATTGACCAATGCGCACTGGCGCAGGCTTATGCGCGCTTTGTTGCGCCGCGCTGGAATGACCTGCGGATACGCTTCATAGAGGAAGGCGCCCCCCTGTTGGTGGTGCCGCACCCCTGCTGGTAATGCCACACCATGTAGGCGGCCAAGATACGTTGCTGGAACCTGAGGGTGCCGTTTTTGAACAGGGTTTATGCCTGTTCACGCAAGGCAACGTTTAAGAGTGTTTTGGCAAAAGCCGGTCAGACCAAACTGGCCGGCTTTCTTTTTTGTAAATTCAAGTGCGGGCAGCACAAAGGGCGTGCAGTGGTTTATTCAAACACTGTTTTGATGCCGTGTACGAAGCACAGGGCTGTTGCTGTACACATATCATTCAATTTTTTAAGGAAATATGCTGGGGCGAACGACGGGGCTTGAACCCGCGACCACCGGTACCACAAACCGGCGCTCTACCAGCTGAGCTACGTCCGCCGCACAGCAAGCGGACGTTTAGAGAAAACTGCGTCGTTCGTCAATCACTTCTGGCGTTTTTATATAGAAAAATCAGCTCTGGCGGCTTTTCCACTGTTCCAGACGGGCCACAGCTTCAATCAGCACCTCCTCACGCTTGCAAAAGGCAAAGCGAATCAGGTTGCGCGGGGGGGTGCCGCTTTGTGCATCGTAAAAGGCAGATGCGGGAATGGTGGTGACACCGGCCTGCTCTGTCAGCAGGCGGCTGAAGGCCATGTCATCCAGCCCGTTTGCCAGCGGGGTAATATCTGCCATCACAAAGTAGCTGCCCTGGCAGGGCAACACGCCAAAGCCCACACGGGCCAGCCCGGCAGAAAGGATCTGGCGTTTTGTATCCATCTCCTGCGCCAGTTGGGTAAAGTAGGCAGTATCCTTGTTCAGCCCAAAGGCCACGGCGCGTTGCAGGTTGGGGGCGGTGGCAAACACAAGGTTCTGGTGCGCCTTGGCCACAACGGCTGCCAGCGGGGCAGGGGCGGTAACGTAACCCACCTTCCAGCCCGTAAAGGAAAAGCTTTTGCCTGCGCTGCCAATACGGATGCAGCGTTCACGCATATCCGGCAACGCCATGAGCGAGAGGTGCGGCGCGCCAAATACAAGGTGTTCATACACCTCATCGCAAATGGCGTAGGTATCGTGCTGGCGTATCAGGTCGGCAATAAAGGCCAGTTCCTCGGCGGTGAACACCTTGCCGGTGGGGTTCATGGGGGTGTTCAGCACAATGGCCTTGGTGCGGGGGCCAAAGGCGTTCTTCAGGGCCTCACGCGGGAGCGCCCAATCTGGTGCTTCCAGCCGCACAAGGCGCGGGATGCCCCCAAGCTGGCGCACAACAGGCAGGTAGGTATCGTAAAGCGGTTCTATCAGCACCACTTCATCGCCCGGTTCTATCAGCGCCATGAAGGAGGCTGCCAGGGCCTCGGTTGCGCCGGAGGTCACAACCACTTCCGATTCGGCATCAACGGGAATGTTCTGGAATCGGGCAGAGGCACCTGCAACGGCGGCACGCAGTTCTGGCAGGCCTGTAAGGGGCGCATACTGGTTGCGCCCATCAAGCAGGGCATCTGCAGCCAGTTGCACCATGTCCTGCGGGCCTTCCGTATCAGGAAAACCCTGCCCAAGATTGATGGCGTTATGCTTGCGCGCCAGCTCGGACATAAGCGTGAAAATAGTGACAGGCTGGTTGGCAATCTGCCTGTTAAGCAATTTTGTCATTACAAAGTTCCTTGCCCCGCTGGCGGAAAGAGGCGAATAAGACGCGATACCGAAACATTTGGCGGAAACAGTTGATTTGGTGCTTTATCGATACAAATTTGCATCTGCCTGATTGCCCGCACGGGCAAGCCGTGCAAGTGTAACGGTATGGGGTGCCTTCTGCCTATAGGGGGAGGGGGCATCATGAACGGACAGGCCCAAAATACGGGCACAACAATGGTGTGTTGACGACGCGCGATGAAGAAGATCGAGGCCATAATCAAGCCCTTCAAGCTGGATGAGGTAAAAGAAGCCCTCCATGAGCTTGGGTTGCAGGGTATTACCGTGATCGAAGCCAAGGGTTTCGGGCGGCAGAAGGGGCATACGGAGCTTTATCGCGGCGCGGAATACATTGTTGATTTCCTGCCCAAGATGAAGATTGAAGTTGTTTGCCCTGCTTCCATGGTGGAGCGGGCGGTAGAAGCCATTTCCGCTGCGGCCCGCACAGGCCGCATTGGTGATGGCAAGATTTTCGTGAGTCCGGTGGATGACGTGGTGCGAATCCGTACCGGGGAACGAGGGGAAGACGCAATCTGATACGGCCCATGCGCAAGTATGGGGCGCGAACGTGCGCGTACATTATTCCCGCAGACCGCGTGCCCGCAAAGTGCGGCATGCTGACAAAGCTTAGGTGAAGAGAGCATGGTAAAGAAAACAGCTCCGGCGGGTGACAGCAAGGCTGCTGCAATTGCCAAGGTTTTTGATCTGATTCAGGAACACTCTGTGGAACTGGTGGATCTGCGTTTTACAGACCCAAAGGGCAAGTGGCATCACACATGCCAGTATGTCAGCACCATCGAGGAAGATAGCTTTACCGATGGCTTCATGTTTGATGGATCTTCCATCGGTGGGTGGAAAGCCATTAACGAAAGCGACATGGTTCTGCTGCCGGATCCCACATCCGCAGTGATGGACCCTTTCTCTGCTCGTCCGCAGCTGATCCTGTTCTGCGATATTATCGAACCTTCCACCGGGCAGCCTTACAACCGCGACCCGCGCTCCACCGCCAAGCTGGCTGAGCAGTACCTCAAGTCCTCCGGTCTGGGTGATACGGCATTCTTTGGCCCGGAAGCCGAATTCTTCATCTTCGACAACGTGCTGTTTGGCACTGGCCCGAACTACGGCAAGTATCAGCTCGACAGCATTGAAGGACCCGATGCATCCCTGAAGGAATATCCTGAAGGCAACATGGGCCACCGTCCGGGTGTGAAGGGTGGTTACTTCCCCGTACCGCCAGTGGATAGCGAAAGCGATCTGCGTGCAGAAATGCTGGCAGCCATGGGCGAAATGGGTCTGGCTATTGAAAAGCACCACCATGAAGTGGCGCAGTCTCAGCACGAACTTGGCACCAAGTTTGAAACGCTGGTACGCGCAGCAGACTTCATGCAGATCTACAAATACTGTGTGCACAATGTTGCCAATTCCTACGGCAAGACCGCAACATTCATGCCAAAGCCCATCTATGGTGATAACGGCTCCGGCATGCACGTTCACCAGTCCATCTGGAAAGACGGCAAGCCCACCTTTGCTGGCAATGGTTATGCAGACCTGTCCGACACGGCCCTGTATTACATTGGCGGCATTATCAAGCACGCCAAGGCGCTAAACGCCTTCACCAACCCGTCCACCAACTCCTACAAGCGCCTGATTCCGGGCTTTGAAGCACCTGTGCTGCTGGCATATTCCGCCCGCAACCGTTCTGCTTCCTGCCGTATTCCGTACGCAACAAGCCCCAAGGCCAAGCGCGTTGAAGTGCGCTTCCCGGACCCCACAGCTAACCCGTATCTGGCATTCGCTGCCATGCTGATGGCTGGTATGGACGGCATCAAGAACAAGATCCACCCGGGCGATGCCATGGACAAGGATCTGTATGACCTGCCGCCGGAAGAACTGAAGCAGATCCCGACAGTTGCGGGTTCCCTGCGTGAAGCTCTGGAAGCTCTGGCTGCGGATCATGAGTTCCTGCTGGCTGGTGGCGTGTTCACCAAAGACCAGATTGAAAGCTACATCACCCTGAAATGGGATGATGTGTACCGTTTCGAACACACACCGCACCCGGTTGAATTCGAAATGTACTACTCCGTCTGATTTTCTTTTCCTTTTAGGGAAGATATCGGAAATAAAAGGCGCGGCTCCTTCGGGGGCCGCGCTTTTTTGTATTGGATTGCTGAATGGTATTGAAAACACGTATTTTTTCCGCGCTTGGGCTGTTGTGTCTGGCGGGGTGTGCAACCTCTGGTTCTGTGCCGGGCGGGCATGTTGCCACTGCGCCGCATGCTCTTGCACAGGCACAGCCCCCGGCATCTGCAACGGTTTCTGGCGCGGGAAACCCTGTGCTTTCGTCAGATCAGTCTTCCTTGATGAATGTCACCTCCCTGTCCCCTTCATGGGGAGAGGTTTACTGTGCGCAGGATATTCGCAAGCTGGCTGTGCAACTGCCGCTTCAGCAGGATGATAAGGATTATATTGCCAAGAGCCTGAAAGACGCCAAGCCGTTACAGGCGTGCTTTATTTACTCTCGCCCGGCTCCGGCACCCACACAGCCGCTGTTTGTGGCGGATGGGCAAAGCAATGGCCTTGGGGTGATGAGCATGTACGTTCTTACAGGGGCGGATCTGGCGGATACCACGGCTCTGTCCTTCAATTCCCAAACATACAGCCGGTTTCTGCTAGGGTTGCAGTGGCCCAAAACCCGCCCAACCGATGGTGTTTCTGTGCAGTTACAGGCAGATACGCCAGACAGGCACCACTATAATTTTCCGTTGGTGTTTGCCAAAGATACGCCGCAAAAAATGTTCGGCATCTTTTTGCCAATAGCCACAGTGCAGGAACTTGCCAAAGCACATCAGCTGAGTGTGAAAGTTACGGTGCCGGGGCAGGCCCCCTATACGCTTCATTACGGCACAGAGGGTTTACCCAAAAGTTTGGAAACCCTGTACAACTGGCGCCACACAACGGAAGATAAGGACGAATACGCCGTTATCAACGCCATGTCTGCCGTAGATAAAACCGTGCGGCTTAACCGTATCAACACGGCAGCCCCCGTTTACCCGGCAGTGGAAGAAAACAAAAATCTGGAAGGGCGCGTGCTGGCGCGGTGCGATATTACAGCGGCAGGGGCCCCCACCAACTGTGTGGTGCTTAAAACCATGGGCGGCGCAAATTTTACAAAAAGCGCGCTAACATATTTGCAGCAGGTGCGTTTTGCCCTTTCGGGTAACAATGTTGCAGATGGTGTTAAAGGCCATGTATTTACCGTGCGCTTTAAGCTGGACTGATACGGCCAAGTATCAAGCCACAAGGTATTGAAGTGAAAACTTCTGTAACCGCCTGTGTTTTATGAAAATGCAGGCGGTTTTTTGTGTCTTTTACAGTATTTTCTTGGGCTGCAATGCCCCGCTGTTGTATTGATTGTTCTCAAACGGTTTTTCTTGTGCAGAAAAATTGGGATGTGAACGTGTGCAGGGCAGAAAACAGGCAACATGATACAAACGAATAGTCACAAGCCAGATATTGTATTGCGGATTACCGCAGCAGTTTTTGCAATATTGGGCGTTTTTCTTGCAGGTGGAGGCCTCTGGCTGGCCCTGCTGGGCGGCTCCTGCTTTTACGTGGTGTGCGGTGTTGTGCTGCTGGCCACGGCGGTGCTGCTGTGGCAGCGGCGGCGTGATGCCCTGTGGCTTTACGCAGTGCTGGTTGCGGCCACACTCGTATGGTCTGTGGGAGAAGCCGGGTTTGATTTCTGGGCCCTGGCCCCGCGTGGTGATGTGCTGCTGCCGCTGGGCCTGTGGCTTGTGTTGCCTTTTGTCTCTTCTCGCCTGTTGCCGTCTTCACGCTGGAACAGTGCGCCCTTGCTGGCTGGTGTTGTGGTAGGGGCTGGTGTGTATGGTTACGCCCTTACGCAGGACCCGCAGGATATTGCCGGCGTGTTGCCCCGTGCCAATGTACAGGCTTCATCCGCCCCATTGCCGGGGGATAATGCAGTTGTGCCTGCGGCAGACTGGCCCGCTTATGGCCGCACGCAGGCGGGGGACAGATACTCCCCACTTGCGCAGATCAATGCCCACAATGTGCATGATCTGAAGGTGGCATGGGTGTTCCGCACCCATGATCTGAAGCGCGCGGATGATCCAGACGAAATTACAGATGAAGCCACGCCTATAAAGGTGCGCGATACGCTGTATCTATGCTCACCGCATCAGATCCTGTTTGCGATAGACGCCGCCACCGGGCACGAGCGCTGGCATTTTGACCCCAAAATTACCTACAACGCCTCCTATCAGCACATGACATGCCGCGGCGTGTCCTACGCAGAAACGCCGGTGGCGGAAGAACAGGCCCACGATGTGGCTGTGGCGGATGAATGCGCACACCGTATCTTCCTCCCCACCAATGATGGCCGCCTGTTTGCCCTGAACGCTGATACCGGGGCCCTGTGCCGTGGTTTTGGGCGTGATGGCGCAGTGGATCTTACAGATGGCATGCCCATGCGCACGCCGGGGTTTTATGAACCCACATCTCCGCCGGTTATCACGTCCAAGGTGGCCATTATTTCTGGCGCGGTGACGGATAACTACTCCACGCACGAACCTTCAGGCGTGACGCGTGGGTATGATCTGTATAGCGGCAAGCTGGTATGGGCGTTTGATCCGGGCAACCCGAACCCGAACGAACTGCCTTCCGCCACACATCATTATGTAGCCAATTCTCCCAATTCATGGATTACCTCAGCTTATGATGCACGGCTGAACCAGATTTACATTCCCACAGGTGTGGCCACGCCGGATATCTGGGGCGGCCACCGCACGCCGGATCAGGAGCGCTATGCTTCTGGCATTCTGGCGCTGGATGCAGATACCGGGCGCAAGGTGTGGTTTTACCAGACAGTGCATCATGATCTGTGGGATATGGATGTGCCATCCCAACCCAGCCTTGTGGATATAAAGCAGGCTGATGGCTCCGTAGTGCCAGCGCTGTATGCGCCCGCCAAAACAGGCAACATCTTTGTGCTGGACCGGCGCAATGGCCATTTGCTGGTGCCCGCGCCAGAAATGCCCGTACCGCAGGGGCCTGCGCCGGGGGATCATCTTTCTCCCACCCAGCCGTTCTCGGCTCTCACATTCCGCCCCAAAAACAACCTGACGGATGCCGATATGTGGGGCGCGACCATGTTGGACCAACTGGCCTGCCGCATCATGTTCAAACGCCTGCGGTATGAAGGGCCGTTTACGCCGCCTTCCACACAGGGCACGCTGGTGTTCCCCGGTAATCTGGGCATGTTTGAATGGGGCGGTCTGGCAGTGGACCCGGTGCGTGAGGTGGCGTTTACCAACCCCATTGCCGTGCCGTTTGTTTCTCGCCTTGTGCCGCGTGGGCCAAACAACCCGGCAGAGCCACCGCAGAATGCTGGCCCTTCTGGCGGAGAGGCTGGCCTGCAACCGCAATACGGCACACCGTTTGGGGTGGATTTGCACCCGTTCCTGTCCCCCATTGGCATTCCGTGCAAGCAGCCGGGCTGGGGCTATGTGGCGGGGCTGGATTTGCGCACCAACACAATTTTGTGGAAGCACCGCAACGGCACCACGCGGGATAGTTCCCCCGTGCCGCTGGCCTTCCGCGTTGGGGTGCCTTCTCTGGGTGGGCCTATCATTACCGCTGGGGGTGTAGCGTTCCTGACATCCACGCTGGATCTGTATATCCGCGCCTATGATGTCACGACAGGCCAGCAGCTCTGGCAGGACCGCCTGCCCGCAGGGGGGCAATCCACCCCCATGACGTATGAGCAGAACGGCCACCAATATGTGCTCTCGGTAGATGGCGGCCATGGTTCCTTTGGCACCAAGTTGGGGGATTACGTGGTGGCCTATGCGCTGCCAGATGCGCAGGCAAAACACTAACGCCACCCCGGTTTGGGCAGGCTTTGGCGGGCACACGTTTCAGGCGTGTGCCCGCTTTGCGTTTGGGAGAAGTGCTGTGTGTGAAAACATCCTCTTGCCGCCGCGCGCGGGATGCGTGATCCTGCATTGATGTGGAACGAACCCTACCTTGAAACATGTTGCCGCGCCGCCCTGCACAGGTTGTGCCTTGCGGGTGAGGTTGGCCGCCCAACGGGCATGAAGGACGACCCCTGCCTGACGCGTCTGGCGGGCAAGGGCCTTGCGCGGCAGAACGGGCAGGGGCGTTTTTTTATTACTGATGAAGGCACAGCCCGCCATGCCAGCGAAGTGCTGAAGCTAGAAGAACTTCACACCAAAAAATCATGATACCGGCAGAGCGTATATGGCACGCGCTGGATACACTGGCGCAGGAGCGTGGGCTTACGCCTTCTGGCTTGGCGCGGGCAGCGGGGCTGGATGCCACCACCTTTAACCCCTCGCGCCGCTATGCCGGCCATGGCGTATGGCGCTGGCCTGCGCTGCCAAGCCTGCTGCGTGCGCTGGATGTGCTGCGTGTTTCCCTCACCCAGTTTGAGGCCCATATCTGGGGGTATGATCAACCAGACAGGGCAGAAACTCCGGCACCCTGCTTGATGCGTAGCCTGCCGCTTTCCTGGCTGGATCAGGAAAGTGTGCTGGACCGGGCAGGCCTGCCCGCCGGAGGGCTGTGGGAGCAGGAAGAAACATTTTTCAGCCTGCCATCATCTTCAGCCTACATGCTGCGGGTGGATACGGAAGAGATGGAGCCCATTCTGCGGCTTGGCTGTTCACTTGTGGTGCAGCCTGAGCTGCACCCGCGTGGGGCAGACCGTGTGGTGCTGATACGCCCGGGCCAAGCCCCCGTGGTGGGCATTTTGCAGGAAAAACCCGTAATGGCCATTCAGCCCTTTGGGCGCAGCGCCCTGCACCCTGTGCCACAGGCTGCGGCAGGTGTATGGCTGCACCGTATTGTGCTGATATCGGGCTAAAAAACAGGCTGCGGGCTGGTGCCAAATGCGGCAGTGTGCGCAATAGGGAAAAAATTTACCTGATAATGGCCCAAGCCCGTGCGGAAGCGGCTGACTTTTCTTTCCGTTTCGCTTAAAGGAGCAGCATGACCGATACACCCCTTTCGCTCATCCGCAATTTTTCCATCATCGCACATATCGATCATGGAAAATCCACTCTGGCTGACCGCCTGATTCAGGCGTGCGGTGCCCTGACCGCGCGTGAAATGACCAATCAGGTTCTGGACAACATGGATCTGGAGCGTGAGCGTGGCATTACCATTAAGGCGCAAACCGTCCGGCTGACCTATCCGGCCAAGGATGGCAACACCTATGTGCTGAACCTGATGGACACCCCCGGACACGTGGACTTCGCCTACGAAGTCAGCCGGTCTCTGGCGGCGTGTGAGGGCTCGCTGCTGGTGGTGGATGCCTCTCAGGGGGTGGAAGCGCAAACACTGGCCAACGTGTATCAGGCCATTGATGCCAACCATGAAATTGTGCCCGTGCTCAACAAGGTGGATCTGCCAGCCGCAGAACCCGAGCGCGTAAAGGCCCAGATTGAAGAAGTTATTGGTATTCCGGCGGATGATGCGGTGGAAATTTCCGCCAAAACCGGCCTGAATATTGAAGGCGTGCTGGAAGCCATTGTAACCCGCCTGCCACCCCCGAAAGGTGATGCGGAAAAACCCCTGCAGGCCATGCTGATTGATAGCTGGTACGACCCGTATCTGGGTGTGATTGTGCTGGTGCGTATCAAGGAAGGGCGGCTCAAGCGCGGCATGAAGGTGCGCATGATGTCCTCCGGCGCGGTGCATCAGGTCGATCAGGTGGGTGTGTTTGCCCCACGCATGACCAGTGTTGAAAGCCTTGGCCCGGGTGAAATGGGCTTTATCAACGCGGCCATCAAAACCGTGGCGGACTGTAATGTGGGTGATACCATTACGGATGACCGCCGCCCGGCAGAAAAGCCGCTGCCCGGGTTCAAACCCTCCATTCCCGTGGTGTGGTGTGGCCTGTACCCCGTTGTGGCCGATGACTTTGAAAAACTGCGCGACAGCCTTGCCAAGCTGCGCCTGAACGATGCCTCCTTCCACTACGAGGCCGAAACCTCCGCAGCCCTTGGCTTCGGGTTCCGTTGCGGCTTCCTTGGTCTGCTGCATCTGGAAATCATTCAGGAACGTCTCTCGCGCGAGTTCGATCTGGATCTGATCGCAACCGCACCTTCCGTTGTGTACAAGATCACCCGCACCAATGGTGAGCGTGAGGAACTGCATAACCCGGCAGACATGCCCGATTCCTCCCTGATTGAAACCATTGAGGAGCCGTGGATTAAAGCCACCATCATGGTGCCGGATGAATATCTGGGCGCGGTGCTGACCCTGTGCACAGAACGGCGCGGCGTGCAGGTGGATCTGACCTACGTGGGCAGCCGTGCAATGGCTGTATACCGCCTGCCGCTGAACGAAGTGGTGTTTGATTTCTATGACCGCCTGAAATCTCTTACCCGCGGGTATGCCAGCTTCGATTACCAGATGGATGGGTATGAGGAGAGCGACCTCGTGCGTATTTCCATTCTGGTGAATCAGGAACCCGTGGATGCGCTGTCCTTTATTGCGCACCGCACGGCGGCGGAATCTCGCGGGCGTTCCATTTGCGCACGCTTGAAGGATCTTATCCCGCGCCAGTTGTTCAAGATCGCCATTCAGGCCGCCATTGGCAGCAAGGTGATTGCGCGTGAAACCATTGGCGCACTCTCCAAGGATGTGACGGCCAAGTGTTATGGTGGTGATATCTCCCGTAAGCGCAAACTTCTGGAAAAGCAGAAGGAAGGTAAAAAGCGCATGCGGCAGTTTGGTAAGGTGGAAATTCCGCAAAGCGCCTTCCTGGCCGCGCTTAAAATGGAACACTGAAACGGGACCGGGCGGAACTTTCCAGCACATCGGGCGTAACAGGGCAGGGCCGTTGGAAACCGGACTTGCCTTGTCCTGTAAACGTCCGTATGCCGGAGGGGATTGTTTGGAGCATTCGGCGTTTTTATGAACAGCACAACACCCTTGGCCATTGGTGAACAGCAGCATGTCCGGTTTGCCGAAGGGCTGGGGCTGGATTGCGGCGTTACCCTTGCCCCTGTTGATATTGCCTACCGCACCTATGGCACGCTTTCAGAAAAGCGGGATAACGCCATACTGATCTGCCACGCCTTTACGGGGGACCAGTACGTGGCGGAGGAACACCCGCTTACGGGCAAGCCCGGCTGGTGGAGCCGCATGGTGGGGCCGGGAAAGCCCATTGATACCAACAGGTTTTTTGTTATCTGCTCCAACGTGTTGGGGGGGTGTATGGGCAGCACCGGCCCACGCTCCATCCGCACAGATGCAGAAGGTGATGGCACAGAGCTTTGGGGCACGGCGTTTCCGCCCATTACCATTCGGGATATGGTGCGCGCGCAGCACAAGCTTGTGCATGCACTGGGCATAGAAAAACTGTTTGCCGTTATTGGCGGCTCCATGGGCGGTATGCAGGTGCTGGAATGGACAGTGACCTACCCGCAGATGATGCTGGCAGCCATGCCCATTGCCACGGCACCTTTCCATTCCGCCCAGAACATTGCGTTTAACGAGGTAGGGCGGCAGGCCATTATTGCAGACCCGGACTGGCGCGGTGGCCGCTATTGGGCGGATGATGTTGTGCCTGCCCGTGGCTTGGCTGTGGCCCGCATGATGGGGCATATCACCTATCTTTCGGAAGAAGCCTTAACGCGCAAGTTCGGCCGCCGCATGCGGCGCGGGCCTGTAAGCGGGCAGGGGCCAGAAGGCCCTGTTTCCATGTTCAGCGATATTTTTGAGGTGGAATCCTACCTGCGTTATCAGGGCTCCACCTTTGTGCGCCGGTTTGATGCCAACTCCTACCTCACCATCACCCGTGCGATGGATTGGTTTGATATTGCCGCAGACCATGATGGAGAACTGACACACGCCTTTGCTGGCACGCCGGTGCGGTTTTGTGTGGTGTCGTTCTCGTCCGACTGGCTGTTCCCCACATCGGCGGCCCGCACATTGGTGCGTGCGCTCAACCGGGCTGCGGCCAATGTCTCGTTTGTAGAAATCGAGACAGACAAAGGGCACGATGCTTTCTTGCTGGAAGAACCGGATTTTGACCGCACGGTGCGTGGCTTTTTGTGTGGTGTGGCCGAACATGCGGGGCTTGCCTGATGCGTCTTGACCAGCGGCTGATTGCCGAAATGATAGCCCCCGGCACCCGCGTGCTGGATATTGGCAGCGGAGATGGCGCGCTTATTGACCATCTGTTCCGTTACCGTGGGTGCGATGCGCGCGGTATTGAGCTGAATATGGAGCTTGTTACCAAGTCTGTCGCGCACGGGCTGCCTGTGGTGCATGGTGATGCAGACCACGATCTGGCGCATTATCCGCACCACGCGTTTGATTACGTGGTGCTGCAACGCACCTTGCAGGCTGTGGCCCGCCCGCGTGAGGTGCTGCTGCAAATGCTGCGTATTGGGCGGCATGCCATTGTCTCGTTTCCCAATTTTGGGCATTGGGAGCTCCGGCTTAAGCTGCTGCTCAGCGGCCGTATGCCCATGACATCTGTCTGGCACACACCGTGGTATGAAACCCCGAACATCCACCCCTGTACCATCCGGGATTTTCTGGAGCTGTGTAAGCAGGATGGCTACATTGTAGAGCAATGGATGGCGGTGGATGAAGAAGGTGAACGCGCGCCGTGGCGGCGCTCTATCCGGCTGGCTAACCTGTTTGGGGAACAAGCACTTTTCCTGCTTCGGCGCCGAAATGGCTAACGGGTAAGAGCCTGCGGCAAATAAGTTGCCTAAAAATTATGTTAGATTTATGCCATTTGCGTGAACGGCGTGCAAAATTCTCTAAATGGCAATATTTTAAAAAGATCTTTAAGATATCAGCATAAACCGTCTAAAACCAACAATGTTATAACGATTTTTATCCCGATTTCTAAAAATTCCTCAACATTACACGAACATCATTTTAGGACTAATATGGTACGGAAGCCTTGCGGCGTTTATAAAGTCCCCTTATATACAGCTTTACAAGGTTTGTGAGGAATGAACGCAGTTCAAAAACTTCCTTAGCGGATCTTGATGTGTTCAAAATTTTGTGGGTGCTCAGCTGCAAGCCGGTGCAAGAATGTTCCGTGTGCGCCACAAAACATACAGTGCATAACTGAAAAGGGTGCGGTCTCTCGATCTCGTTTTCAGGCTGCACAAATAAGGTTGGCCCTGATGACCAAATTTTCCGATCTGGCACTTGCTCCACCACTGCTGAAGGCATTGGCAGAGCAGGGGTATGATACACCCACTCCTATTCAGGAACGTTCCATCCCCTATCTGTTGCAGGGGCGTGATCTGCTGGGCCTGGCCCAAACAGGCACAGGCAAAACCGCATCCTTTGCGCTGCCTATTCTGGAACATCTAATCAAAAACCCACGTGCAAATACGCCCAAGCAGCCGCGTGTTCTGGTGCTGGCCCCCACGCGTGAGCTTGTGGCCCAGATTAGCGATAGCTTTAAGGCTTACGCCCGCCACATGAAGTTTACGCAGGCCGTTGTGTTTGGCGGTGTAGGGCAGGGCCGACAGGTTGAAGCCATGCGCCGTGGCGTAGATGTGCTGGTGGCTGCACCGGGCCGTCTGCTTGATCTGATGGGTCAGGGCTTTATTGATCTGTCCGGTCTGGAAATTCTGGTGCTGGATGAAGCCGACCGCATGCTGGACATGGGGTTTGTACGCGATATCCGCCGTATCATGACCTTTGTGCCAGAGCAGCGTCAGACACTTCTGTTCTCTGCCACCATGCCGCGCAGCATTGAAGATCTGGCAGCATCCCTGCTGAATGACCCGGCACGCGTTGAAGTGGCGCCGCCTTCCAGCACGGTGGATCGTATTCAGCAGGCTGTCATGTTCGTCAATGGCGCGGGCGATAAGCGCGATGCGCTGCTGAACATGGTGGAATCTCCCAAGGTTTCCCGCGCTGTGGTGTTCACGCTCATGAAGCATGAAGCCAACAAGGTTGCGGAGTTTTTGAACAAGAACAACGTGGTGGCAGAGGCCATTCACGGCAACAAGTCTCAGGGTGCGCGTGAGCGGGCCATGAAGGGCTTCCGCTCCGGTTCCGTTAAGGTGCTGGTGGCAACGGATATTGCCGCCCGCGGTATTGATGTGGACGACGTAAGCCACGTGTTCAATTACGATCTGCCAAACGTGCCGGAAAGCTACGTGCATCGTATTGGCCGTACAGCACGCGCCGGGCGTGATGGCTGGGCTGTTTCCTTCTGCGATGCAGAACAGCGCGCTTGGCTGCGTGATATTGAACGCACCATTGGCAAAACCGTGCCAGTGGTTCGGGACCATCCGTGGCACTCGGCTGAGGCTGAAGCTTCCACCATGCGTCCGCCTGTTCTGGGTGGCGGTGGCCGTGGCCGTGGTGGCCCGCGTGGCGGCGCACCTCGTGGGGGTGCGCCCGGTGGTGGGCGTGGTGGCCCGCGCCGTTCCGGTGGTGGTGCCCGCAGTGGTGGCCGTTCTGGCGCACCTGCTGGCCGCATGTAATATCTCAGGCGAATAGCTTGCAAAATAAGGCTGCTGCATCCTTTGGGTGCGGCAGCTTTTTTGTTTTGGGGCGCGCTATGGCTGTGGCAACTGGTTGGCAGATGGTAGGTGCAGGCTAATGGAAACGGGGCAGTGATCGGAAAGGTTTTGCCCGGTTTCCTCCGCCAAAGGTATTACGCGTAAGGAATTGGGAACTTTCCATGCCCGCGCAGCCCCACCCAGAATAATGTGGTCTATAAAATAGCTGCCGCCTTGGCAGGGGCTTGCCACGCCAGCGGTTGCCAGATCCAGCGGTGCAATGCGTAACAGCGTAAGAAACAGCGGATCATGCACCGTAAGGTGGCGGTTAAAATCCCCCATAATGGCAAAGGCTTCATGGTGTTGGGTGCGGTCGGCCACCCAATCATCCAGCGCGGCAAATTGCTGCCAGAGGGTTGCGCAGGCGGGGCGGGAGGCATGGGGCAGGTTATCCGGGCATCCGGCTTTAAGATGCACCACCAGAATACGCAGGGCCTGCCCGTTCTGGTGGATGGTAATATCCAGCCCGCTGCGTAAGTGATGATGTGAGGCCGGGGCTGTTGCATAGGCATCCAGCGCCGTAACATCCGGATTTTGTTCAAACGGAATATCTGCCCGCACAGCTAGCGCCGTATGCTGCACGATATGATCTTGGCTGATGACAAGGTGATAACGCGCGAATGGAAAAAGCTGCCCGGCACTGGCGGGGCTTTCTATTTCCTGCAAGGCCACAATATCGCCGTGCAAATGGGCGGCGTAGCTGGCAAGGCTGGAAATATCGGCAGATGTGCGGTGGGGAATATCTGGCGGCGCCTGTGCGTAACCGGGGTGTGCCGGATCAAGCAGCCAGTCCAGATTCCACGTGCTGAGTTTAAGTGTGTCTGCTGCGGTTGCCGAAGTAAAACTTAGGCAACACGCAGCCAGAACAAGTGCAGAAAAGAAGAACGAAGGGCCTTTAGGCGGCTTTTTCTTCCATCTGTGTAATAACGGTTTTAATGGGCAGGCTTTTACGTGTTTGTTCATCCAGCACCGTAATTTCACCGGTGCCGATATCATAAAACCACCCTTGCAAGAACAGCGTGCCCTTTGCCAACCCAGCGGCCACGGCGGGGTGCGTACGCAAATGGGCCAGCTGCAACAGCACGTTCTGTTCTGCAACAGAGCGCACGGTGGCGGGGCCAACATCTTCGCCCGTAAAGGTGTGCAGCGTGGCCGCGCGGGCGGCTTCTGCATTGCGCAGCCATTTACGCACGGTTGGCATTTTATCCAGCCCGTTCTTTTCTGGTTCCAGCAGGGCCTTCATGGCGCCGCAATCAGAATGGCCACACACAATAATGGTGGAAACCCCAAGGCCCAGAACAGCATATTCCACTGCGGAGGACACACCACCCAGCATTTCACCATATGCGGGCACAAGGTTGCCAATGTTGCGCAGAATAAACAGGTCACCCGGCCCTGTCTGAGTAATCAGATTGGGGTTAATGCGGCTATCTGCGCATGCAATAAACAGAGCTTCTGGGGCTTGCCCTTTTGCCAGGCTGGCGAACAGTTCTTCTTTGGCAGGAAAAACCTCGGTGTTGAAGTGCTCAACGCCACGCAGCAGGGAAAGAAGGCTGCTTCTGGCTTCAGAACATGAGGGCATATAAGAACTCCGGCAAATTACTATGTCGGTTCACCCTTGTAACAAAAGGGCTTCAACAATGGTGACGGTTAAATAACGGCAAGACAACTTGAGAGTTTTGCACGCAGATGAAAAAAAATGCCACCCTCTGCTGGAAGGTGGCATTTGCATAGAGCGCTTTAGCTTAGCGGATCATCTTCATCCGGTTCGCTCATCTGGTCTGCCGGGTGGCGCACGGGTGGGGCATTGGTGCGCACGGGGCGGGGGTTTTCTGTCTGCCTGCGGGTAAAGTTGCCTGCCAGAGCGGAAAGCTCCAGAAACTGGTCTGCCTGCCGGCGCAGATCATCCCCAATCAACGGCGGGGTGGAGCGCATGGAGGACACAACAGAAACCCGCGTGCCCTGCCGCTGCACGGCTTCCACCACGCGGCGGAAATCAGAATCACCGCTAAACAGAATGGCGTGGTCGATATGCGGGGCCATTTCCATCATGTCCACGGCAATTTCTATGTCCATATTGCCTTTTACGCGGCGCTTGCCGGTGGAATCGGTAAATTCGCGCGCAGGTTTGGTAACAAGAAAATACCCGTTATAGGAAAGCCAGTCCGTAAGGGGCTTAAGCGGGGAGTAATCTTCTGTATCCAAAATGGCAGCATAGTAATAAGCGCGGATAATATGCGTTTTAGCCGCAAAGAAATCCAACAGCTTTTTATAGTCTACATCAAAACCAAGGCTACGGGATGTAGAATAAAGGCTGGAGCCATCAATGAAAAGGCAGGTCTTTTCGGTTTTCTGAAGGTTCATAGTGGGTGTCCTCTAAATACTTTGGGGTGCTGTTTTGGGCATTCTTATGAAATGGTCTGAGGTCTTTTCGGTTTTGATAGAAAGAATGGTAAGATCATCAGATAACGATATCCATCAAATGTGGCAGAATTTTCTGCGAGGAACGAGTTTATAACGATGCCGGAAATGAATACCAGATCAGTGCTGATAGCGATAGGTGCGAATCTTCCGCATTTGCGATTAAGTGCGCGGCAGACGTGTGAGCAAGCCGTGCAGGCCTTGAAAAACCTACCTGAACTGGAGGTTGAGGCTGTTTCTCACTGGTATGAAAGTGCACCTGTGCCACCATCTGGGCAGCCTCCTTATGTGAATGGGGTTGTGCGTTGCCGCACGACGCTGGCGCCTCTGGCTTTGCTTGATGCGCTTCAAGGGGTGGAAACGCAGTTGGGGCGTGTACGTTCCGTGCCAAATGCAGCGCGCACGCTTGATTTGGATATTATTTCGATAGACAATATACAGACAAATATAGATCGGCTTATATTACCGCATCCCCGCGCAACCCAGCGCGCTTTTGTGCTGTACCCCTTGCGCGATGTTGCGCCGGAATGGAAAGACCCCGTAACCGGCAAGGGGCTGGATGCCCTGCTTGAAGGTGTTGCAGGGCAGGAAATACAGCCCGCAAAAGAATAAGCTCTTCCGTAGGCGGGGCGGATGCGGTAATATACTCTTTCTGTTCCTATAAGCATCTATAAGCTGAAACTTGTCTGGAGGCTCTCCGCAATGGCCCGCGTCACCGTTGAAGACTGTGTGGAAAAGGTCCCGAACCGTTTTGAACTGGTGGTCTATGCCGCACAGCGCGCCCGCAATATCTCTCGCGGGGAAGAGCTGACAGTTGATCGGGATAACGATAAAAACCCCGTTGTCGCTCTGCGTGAAATTGCAGACGAAACCGTCTCTCTCACCGCTCTGCGCAATGATCTGATCCGTTCTCAGGCCCGTGAGCCCGAGCCCGAACCTGTGGAAGAAGAAGTGCAGGATCTGGTTCCGACCGAGCAGAACATCTTTGGCCTGCAGGAAGTTTCTGCAGAAGAAGAAGCCGCTGATGATGTGCGGGCTATTGAAGCTGCACTTACCGGTCGCGCACGTCGGTAATTCGGGTGGCGCATACGGGCGGCGATCATTCCCCTCCGGTTCCGGTTTCCGTTAAGGACTCGGGGGAGGGGATCATGCAGCCTGTTAAAACGGACGCTCCTGTAGAAAAAAACACGGCTCCAGTTCCCGCCGCAGAAAATGGCGGGCGGAGTGAGTTGAACTGTGAGCGTCTGGTCAACCGGGTGCTCAGTTACGCACCCAAGGCGGATGTAGAGAGCATTCGCCGCGCTTTTGCCGTGGCCTACAAGGCGCACGAAAACCAGAAGCGCGATAATGGTGACCCGTACATAACCCACCCGCTTGCCGTGGCCATGATTCTGGCCCGCTTCCGGCTGGATGTGCAGTCCATCTGCACCGCTTTGCTGCACGACACCATAGAAGATACTGGCGTTACCTACGATACGCTTAAGGCACAGTTCGGCCCAACAGTGGCCGATCTGGTAGATGGCGTTACCAAGCTTACCCGGCTAGAGCTGCAATCAGACCGCACCAAGCAGGCGGAAAACTTCCGCAAGCTTGTGCTCGCCATGTCCAAGGACATCCGCGTTCTGCTGGTCAAGCTGGCAGACCGTCTGCACAACATGCGCACCCTGCATTTTGTGGAGCGGCAGGACAGGCGGCAGCGCATTGCGCGTGAAACGCTGGATATCTATGCGCCGCTGGCCGAGCGCATTGGTATGGACCGCGTTAAGACAGAGTTGCAGAACCTGTCCTTCGCGCAGCTTGAGCCAGAAGCCGATGCCACCATCCGCACACGCCTGAATTATCTGCGCGGGCAGGGCGCGGATGTGATTGAAGAAGTGCGGCGTGAACTGCTGCGCCTGTGCCATGAAGCCGGGCTGAAGAACGTTCAGGTTTCGGGGCGTGAGAAATCTCCCTATTCCATTTGGGAGAAGATGCAGCGCCGTAATGTGGCGTTTGAGCAGCTTTCAGACATCATGGCCTTCCGTGTGATCGTGGATACGCGGGAAGATTGCTACATGGCGCTGGGTGCCGTGCACGCGGCCTACCCCATGATAGCCGGGCGGTTTAAGGATTACATCTCCACCCCCAAGGCCAACGGATACCAGAGCCTGCATACGGGGGTGACGCTACGCTCCCCCCGCAACCAGAAGATTGAAGTGCAGATCCGCACGCAGGATATGCACGATGTGGCAGAAAACGGTGTGGCCGCGCACTGGGCCTATAAGGAAGGCACAGGCACGGAGGAAGGCGGCTATGGCGGCCTGCGCCGCCCACGCTGGGTGCAGGATCTGCTGGAAATTCTGGAAGCCTCATCCGCCCCGGATGAGTTTTTGGAAAACACCAAGCTTGAACTGTATCAGGATCAGGTTTTCTGCTTCACGCCCAAGGGGCAGCTTATTTCTCTGCCACGTGGGGCTACTCCGGTAGATTTTGCCTACGCCGTGCACAGCCATGTGGGTGATACCTGCGTGGGGGCCAAGATCAATGGTCGCCTGATGCCCTTGCGGCATGAGCTGGAAAACGGCGATCAGGTTGAAATCATGACAGCCCGTGGCGGCGCGCCTTCTCCTTCGTGGGAAAGGTTTGTTGTTACCGGCAAGGCGCGCGCACGTATCCGCCGTTATGTGGCGCAGCAGCAGCGTCAGGTCTCGCTGGATGGCGGGCGTGCCGCACTGGCTAAGGCCTTCCGTCAGGAAGGTGTGGATGGGTCTGAAAAGATTCTGGAAACCACGCTCAAGCCGCTCAAACAAAGCTCGCTGACAGATCTGTACGTGGCCGTGGGCGCGGGCAATCTGGCCGCGCGGGACGTGGTGCATACAGCGTACCCCGAACTCAAACGTGTGCAGCGTGTGCCGCGTATGCTCTCCGGCCTGCCGGGTGTGCTGGGTACTGCGGGGCCGCGTGCACGTGGGGCCGGTGGTGGCTCTGGCCGCCGCTCTTCCAACGCTGCTGTGCCGCTGGTGGGGCTGGGGGCCGGTGTGGCCGTGCATTACGCCGCTTGCTGCCACCCCTTGCCGGGGGACAGAATTGTGGGCGTGGTGGCCACAGGCCGCGGTGTCACAATTCACACCCGCACCTGCCAAACGCTGGAAAGTTTTTCCGCAACGCCAGAACGCTTTTTAGATGTGGATTGGGATTACGATGCCATGGCCCGTTCTGGCGGCGCCGGGCAGATGCGGGTTGGCCGTATCAGCATTGTGGCGGAAAACGAGGCCGCCGTGCTGGCCAACATCACCAATTCCATTTCCAAATCCGATGCGGCAATGGTGAACCTTAAAATCGTGCATCGCCAGCTTGATTTCACGGAAATTCTTGTGGATGTGGAAGTGCGCGATCTGCGCCATCTTTCCTCGGTTATTGCCAGCCTGCGCGCGGCCCCCGGCATTACGCAGGCAGACAGGGTGAAATCATGACACTGATTTCCGCCGGAGTGGATCTGTGCGATATGCGGCGGATTGCTCAGGCCTTGGAACGGTTTGGAGATCGGTTTACGCAGCGCGTGTTCACCCAGCAGGAACGCGCAAAGGCAGAAAGCAGATCCGGCCAGGCGCGTATTGGGGCCTATGCCAAACGCTGGGCCGCGAAGGAGGCCTGTGCAAAGGCACTGGGTACCGGCTTTGCGCAAGGGGTGGCGCATAGCCAGATAGGTGTGCATAACCTGCCATCTGGCCAGCCAACATTGGTGCTTACCGGGGCGGCTGCACAAAAACTGGCGCAGCTTATGCCCCCTGGCACTGTGCCCCATATTGTGCTGAGCATGACGGATGAGCCCCCATACGCGCTGGCGCAAGTGCTGGTATCAGCCCGCAAGGCATGAACACCTGCCTTGACATCCAGCGCCCTGCACGGCTTGATCCGCCGGATTTTTCTTTTTTACTGAACCGCAGGAACGGGCGAGACAGCGTATGAGCACACCGGAACATCCTCCCACCACCGGGGCAAGCAAGCCCGAAAAGGGCGGAAATACCGTGCTGGACTCCCTGCGCACCATCGTAACGGTGGTGCTGGTGGTGACTGTGGTGCGCACCTTCCTGTTTGAATCTTTCGTGATCCCATCGGGCTCCATGATCCCAACCCTACAGGTGGGGGATTACATCTGGGTGTCCAAATTCAGCTACGGATATTCCAAATATTCCTTCCCGTTCTCACCCAACCTGTTTGAAGGGCGTGTTTTTGGGGCAGAGCCGCATCGGGGTGATGTGGCTGTTTTCCGCTACACCAAAGATACATCGGTTGATTACATCAAACGCATTGTGGGCCTGCCGGGAGACCACATTCAGGTGACCAACGGCCATCTGATTCTGAACGGGCAGGAAGTGCCGTGCCTGAACCCCCATACCTACACCACGCGGGATGAAACGCAGGTGGATATGGAAGGTGAAGCCTGCACGGAACAACTGCCCGGCAGCGCCAACGGCACGGTGGTGAAGCACGATATTCTTAAGCTGACGGATGAAGGCCCGCAAAACAACACGCCCGAATATGTTGTGCCGCCGGGTTACTTTTTTGCGATGGGTGATAACCGGGATGATAGCGCCGATAGCCGCTTTATGGGTGATGGCCCCAAGGATCTGGGCTTTGTGCCCATGGAAAATCTGGTAGGCCGTGCGCAGCGTATCTTCTTCTCGGTTCAGTCTTCCCACCCGTTCTGGCAGGTCTGGTACTGGCCGGCTGAAATTCGCTGGGCGCGTATTCTGCGGGGCGTATCGTGAGAAAACCAAACAACATGTCCGATGCCGCGCGCTTCCGGCTGGAAGAGCTGGAAGTGCGTCTGGGCTACCGCTTTGCCAATCCTGATCTGCTGCAGGAGGCGCTAACGCACCGTTCCGCCGCACATCAGAAGGCAGGCGGGCGCAAGCGGCAAAAAGCCAAGGGCGCAGGCTCTAACGAGCGGCTAGAGTTTATAGGGGACCGCGTTTTGGGCCTGCTGATGGCCGAATGGCTGCTGGAGCGCTTCCCCAACGAGCAGGAAGGCGCGCTGGGGTCTCGGCTGGCGCATCTGGTCTCTCGCGTGTCTTTGGCGGAAATTGCAGATCGGCTGGATCTGCCGCAGTCTCTCACCGTTGCGGCGCATGAAGCCCGCGCAGGCGTGCAAACGGCCGCCAATGTGGTGGCCGATGCGCTAGAGGCCGTGCTTGGTGCAGTTTTTCTGGATGGCGGGCTGGAGCCTGCACGCCAGATGGTGCGGGATTGGTGGAAATCTGCGCTGGATGCGCAGGCACACCCGCCCAAGGACCCCAAAACCGCGTTGCAGGAATGGGTGCTTGGCCGCGGGCAAAGCCTGCCTGTGTATGAAACAATAGGGGCAGATGGCCCCTCTCACGCACCGCTGTTTGTGGTGCGCGTTACGGCAGGCGGCATGTTTGGTGAAGGCCGGGCAGGCAGCAAACGTGCTGCAGAAAGTGCCGCCGCCGCTGATTTACTAGAAAAACTGGAGGGGTAGCCCAGCATGGCTGATGATACCACGCGCTGCGGTTTTGCTGCCCTTGTGGGGGCGCCAAACGCAGGCAAATCAACACTTCTTAACCGCATGGCCGGGGCCAAGCTGTCCATCGTTTCGCCCAAGGCGCAAACCACGCGCTTTCGGGTTCTGGGCATTCTTATGCGCGGGCACAGCCAGATTTTGCTGGTGGATACGCCGGGAATCTTCCGCCCCCGCCGCAAGCTGGACCGCGCCATGGTGGCCGCGGCATGGACGGGTGCTGAAGATGCAGACATCACGCTGCTGCTGGTAGATGCCCGCAGCGGGCTGACAGAAGCGGTGCAGACCATTATCGAGCGTCTGGCAGAAACCAAGCGCAAGGTCTGGCTGGTGTTGAACAAGACTGATCTTGTGCCCGCCACAGCTCTGCTGCCGCTTACGGCTGCCATTACGGAAAAGCTGCCGGTTGAGCATGTGTTCATGGTGAGCGCCCGCACCGGTAATGGTGTGGAAGACCTGCTGGACAAGCTGGCCGCAAGCCTGCCCGAAGGCCCGTACCTGTACCCTGAAGATGATCTGACAGACCTGCCAGACCGGCTTTTGGCTGCTGAACTGGTGCGTGAGCAGATTTTTATGCAAACGCATGAAGAAGTGCCCTACAGCGCCACGGTGGAAACCGAAAGCTATAAGGAGCGGCCAGATGGATCTGTGCGCATAGATGCCACCATCTATGTCTCCCGCGCGGGGCACAAGGCTATCCTGATTGGCAATGGCGGGCAGAAAATTCGCCAGATTGGGGAACGCGCACGCAAGCAGCTTTCCAGCTTGCTGGAACGCCCCTGCCACCTGTTTCTAAACGTAAAGGAACGCGGTGGATGGGATGAGGAACGCGCGCGTTTGCGTGCCATTGGTCTGGACGACGTACCATAAACTACGGCATGGGCGCTTGTGGCCGTGGGCCATGAAGGATAAGAGGGGGCGATCTCGCCGTATCTGCATACGGTGTGGGATCTGTGTGGGACTTTCTGCAAGATCGAGGGCCAATGACTGCTTCTGTAGGCGAAAAGCCAAGCCGTAAACGCGTGTTGCTCAAGGTGTCGGGGGAAGCCCTGATGGGGAATGGCGCCTTCGGAGTGGATCAGCAGACGGTAGAACGCATTGCCCATGATATTGGCGAAGTGGTGCGTTCCGGCACGGAAGTGTGCCTTGTTGTGGGGGGTGGCAACATCTTTCGCGGGTTGGCGGCAGCCGCCAAGGGCATGGACCGTGCGCAGGGTGATTACGCCGGTATGCTGGCCACCGTTATTAACGCGCTGCTGCTGCAAAACGCGCTGGAGCGTGAGCAGATTGCAACGCGGGTGATGTCTGCCATCCACATGTCCTCCATTGCGGAGCCATATATCCGCCGCCGCGCCGTGCGGCACATGGAAAAAGGGCGTGTGGTTATTTTTGCCGCAGGCACAGGCAACCCGTTCTTTACCACGGATACAGCCGCTGCCCTGCGCGCTGCGGAAATGGAATGCGACATGCTGCTGAAAGGCACGCAGGTAGATGGCGTTTATTCCGCAGACCCCAAAAAGGATCCCTCCGCCAAGCGCTATGAAGAGCTGACATACATGGACGTGCTGGCCAACCAGCTTAACGTGATGGATGCTGCCGCCATTAGCCTTGCGCGTGAAAACCGTCTGCCTATCATTGTTTTCAATATTGGCGAGGAAGGGGCCTTCCCGCGTGTGATGCGCAATGAAGGGCCTTTCACACGGATTATCGAAGCCGCCTGAAAAGCGCCGCATCATTCTGGCACGCCTATGCCGCCAGAATGGCCGACAAACTGAACAGGGCGTGTAAGGCCATGCCCTTGTAGGATGCAACGGGAGAAAACACCGTGTCTGACTTGAATGCTCTGCTGGATGACCTGAAGCGCCGTATGGATGGCGCGCTGGATAGCCTGCGCCGTGATTTTTCCGGCCTGCGCTCTGGCCGCGCAAGCCCGGCTTTGCTGGAACCTGTGCGGGTGGAAGCCTATGGCGGTGAAGTGCCGCTTACACAGGTTGGCTCCATTGCCGTGCCAGAAGCCCGTATGATTACGGTGCAGGTGTGGGACCGCGCACTGGCTGGCGCTGTAGAACGCGCTATCCGTGATTCCGGTCTGGGTCTGAACCCGGCGGGTGAAGGCCAGACCATTCGTGTGCCCATTCCGCAGCTGACAGAAGAACGCCGTAACGAGCTGGCAAAAGCTGCGGCCCGTTATGCAGAAGGCGGCAAGGTGGCCGTGCGTGGCGTGCGCCGTGATGGCATGGACAAAGCCAAGGGCTTTGAAAAGAAAGGTGAAATCAGCCAGGACGATGTTAAAACCTGGTCTGACGCCATTCAGAAACTGACCGACCAGTATGTGAAAAAAATTGATGATATGCTGGCCGATAAAGACAAGGAAATCAAACAGGTCTGAGGCAGTATTGGTGCTTCTTCGGATGTGTTTGTGCACGTTAATGGGGTGGAACCCTGCCTGTTATGTCCACGCGGCTAGCTGATAAAAAACCGGCAATTCCAACCCATGTTGCTGTCATCATGGATGGAAACGGGCGCTGGGCGCGCGAACGCGGCCTGCCGCGCCTTGCCGGGCACAGGGCAGGGGCGGAAGCCGTGGCCCGTTGCGTGCGCGCGGCTATGCAGCGTGGCGTGGCGTATCTAACGCTGTATGCGTTTTCATCAGAAAACTGGGCACGCGGGCAGGAGGAGGTTTCAGACCTTACCGGCCTTTTGCGGTATTACCTGCGCCACAAGGTGCGGGAACTGCATAAGGAAGGCGTGCGCCTGCGCTTTATTGGTGATCTGGCCCGTTTTGATGACAGCTTGCGCGAAGAGCTGGCGCAGGCCGAATCCTTAACCCGTGGCAACAGCAAGCTCACGCTTATTCTGGCGCTTTCCTATGGTGGGCGGTTGGATATTGTGCAGGCTGCGCAGCGTTTGGCGCAGGAGGCCAAGGATGGCCGCATTGCGCCAGAACAGATTACAGAAAGCGTATTCACCAACTTTCTCTGGACCAGTGGCGTGCCAGACCCCGATGTGGTGGTGCGCACCAGTGGTGAATGCCGGCTTTCCAACTTTCTGCTGTGGCAGAGCGCGTATGCCGAACTGGTGTTTCTGAACGTGTTCTGGCCCGATTTTAACGAACGACATTTTGCGATGGTGCTAGACCAGTACGCCCAACGAGAACGGCGCTTTGGCGCGCGCCCGCAAGGCCCGGCATGAGCACGAACGCGCAGGATACCTCGGCTTGGCGTGATTTGCGCCCACGGCTGATGTCTGCCGCCGTATTGGTGGCTGTGGCAGGCACGTGCATCGGCTTGGGCGGCTTGGCGTATGATGCCCTTATTCTGGGCATGATGGGTGGCATGGCGGTAGAGGCCGCAGCCCTGTTTGGGCTTTCCGTCAAAAGCTGGCGCGGTGTGCTGTATCTGCTGTGGGCCGTGTGTGCAGGGCTTTCTGCCGCAACCGGGCATTGGGCCTATTTTGGCGTTTTCTGCATCAGTTCTCTGGTGTTTGGTGCTCCGCTTTGCGCCATTATGTGCGTGATTATTCTGGCTGGTACCGCGCTGCTGTGGCTGCGGCAGGGCAGCTTTTGGCCTGTTCTGTTTGTTATTGCCGTTGTGGTGGCCAGCGATAGCTCGGCCTATGTGGCAGGGCGTATTTTTGGTGGCCCCAAACTGGCACCGCGTATCTCTCCGGGTAAAACACGTTCCGGCGCTGTTGGCGGCTTGGTTGGCGCTGTGGCTACCGGCGGTATTGTTGCCACACTTTCCGGCTTAGGTGGCGTGGGTTCCGCACTGGTGTGGGGTGGCATTTTAGGCATTTCCGCCCAAGCGGGGGATCTGGCCGAAAGCGCGATGAAGCGTGCCTTGGGCGTGAAGAATTCGGGCAAGCTGCTGCCGGGGCACGGTGGGCTGCTGGATCGGTTTGATGGGCTGGTGGTGGCTGCACCTGTGGCGGCACTGGTTTCTGTATGTGCGGGGGCTTTCATGCCGTTTTGGGCAGCGGGCGCACGCACCATTTTAAGGGCTCTGGCAGGCCATCTGCCGGGGTAGGGCCAATAGGTGGTGTGGCCGCCTGTTGGGCGGTCTGCCGCCGTTTGTATTTTCAGGTTTGGAAAGACGTTAAGCATGAGAACCGTAACCGTTCTGGGCAGCACAGGCAGCATTGGCTGTTCAACCGTAGATCTGCTGGAGCAGGCGCGAGACCAGTTTCGGTTACGGGCGCTTGTGGGGGGTAAAAATGCTGCCAAACTGGCAGAACAGGCCCGCAGCCTGAAGGCGGAACTGGCCGTTCTGGCGGATGAAAGCGCGTTTGAGGAACTAAAAACCCTGCTGGCAGGCAGCGGCACGGAAGTAGCCTGTGGCCGTCAGGCAGTTATTGATGCCGCAGCCCTTCCGGCAGATTGGACAATGGCCGCCATTACCGGTGCTGCGGGGCTGGAGCCTACGCTGGCAGCGGTAAAAAACGGCAAAAGCATTGCGCTGGCCAACAAGGAAGCCTTGGTGTGCGCCGGTGATGTAATGCTGCGTGCCGTAAAGGAAGCAGGTGCTACGCTGCTGCCTGTGGATTCTGAGCACAACGCTGTTTTTCAGGCTATGGCCGACCGGCAGATTGATCAGGTTGAAAAAATTATTCTCACAGCATCTGGGGGGCCGTTCCGCACCTCCACGCTGGAAGAAATGCGCGTGGCCACTCGTGCGCAGGCGCTCAAGCACCCAACATGGAGCATGGGGGCCAAAATCAGCATCGATTCTGCCAGCATGTTCAACAAGGGGCTGGAAGTTATTGAGGCCGCCCGTATCTTCAATCTGCCGGAAGACAAGATTGATGTGCTGGTGCACCCGCAATCTGTTGTGCACGGCATGGTGCAGTACACAGATGGCAGCCTGATTGCCCAGATGGGTTCTGCCGATATGCGTATTCCCATCGTACACACGCTTACATGGCCCAAGCGTATGGCCACTACGTCTCCGCGTCTGGATCTGGCAGCTTTTGGCAAGCTGGAATTCTATGCGCCGGATGAAGTGCGCTTTCCCGCGCTGCGCCTTGCGCGTGAGGCCCTGCGTAAGGGTGGGGCGGCATCTGCCATTCTTTCCGCTGCCAATGAAATTGCGGTTGATGCCTTCCTGCATGAACAGATCGGCTTTTTGGATATCTCCCGCATTGTGGAAGAGGTGATGGTGGCCTTGGGCGCACCGCCAGCAGATACGCTGGACGCCGTGCTGCATTGGGATGCCGAGGCGCGCCGTGCCGCACAACGCCTGATTCCCGCCCACGCGGCTTGAGAAAACGCAGCCCCCAGCCGATATCGGAAGAATGATGATACACGATTACCTGCGTACACTGCTTTCCTTCGTTTTCGTGCTGGGTGTGTTGGTGAGCTTTCACGAACTTGGCCACTATCTGGCGGCCAAGTGGCGCGGCGTGCATGTGGAGGTATTCTCGCTTGGGTTTGGCCCGGCCCTGTTCCGCTGGCGCGATAAATCCGGCACGGAATGGCGTGTCTGCCCCATTCCCTTGGGTGGCTACGTGCGCCCCCACGGGTTTGAAGACCCCGAAGACGCGACGCCAGAGCAAAAAGCCGCGTGGATTAAGGGCCGCACCTTCCATGATAAATCGGTTTTCTCCCGCGCCATCGTTATTCTGGCGGGGCCGATTTTTAACTTCATTTTAGCCTTTGTGCTGTTTGCGCTGCTGTTTGCCACAACGGGCCAGCCGCATGTGCGTGATCAGATTGCAACCGTCATGCCAAATGGTGCGGCGGCTGTGGCAGGCGTGCAACAGGGCGATGTCATTCAGCGTATCGGCAGCCACGATGTCACGGGGGTGGAGGATATTCAGGCCACCATTTCCACACAGGCTGGCGCACAAACCACGCTGACCGTCAAACGCGGCGAACAGAGCGTGACGTTGCCTATCACCATCGGCAAGGCCCCGGATTCGACTCCTCAAAAACCGCATGGTCAGCTTGGTATTATTTTTGCCACGGAAGTGGGCAAGCCACTGCCATTTCCGCAGGCTGTGGCGGCGGGCGTAAAAGCTACGTGGAACGCCAGCGTGCAAACGCTGGATGGCGTGTGGCAGATTCTTACCGGCCAGCATACAGCCAAAGATTTGGGCGGTCCGCTCAAGATTGCGCAACTTTCCGGGCAGGTGGCGCAGTATGGGTTTGCCAGCCTGTTGTCCTTTATGGCGCTGCTTTCTGTTAACCTCGGGCTGATTAATCTCTTCCCCGTGCCGCTTCTTGATGGTGGACGTCTGGTTTTTTATGCCATAGAGGCAATAAGAGGCCGCCCGGTTTCCAAGCGGGTGCAAGAGATCAGTTTTCAGGTTGGATTTGCATTGCTTGCAGGCCTGTTCCTGTTCTCCACGTTCAATGACCTTTCAGGTTTTGGCCTGTTCAGGTGGATTGCTTCGCTTGTAGGATGAATGACGGCGGGAACAGGAAGGGAAGTGCTTGCGTGACAGGGGTGATTTCGGATACCTCCCGTTGCGGGCGGAATGAGAACGGAAGATGGGCTTTCGTACGAAAAGCGACCCGGATGGAAGGAAGCAGATCTTGACGGGTAAGCGTTCAGCCCTGTTCGTTTCTGTCTGTGTGCTACCTTTTGTGATGGTGGATGGCAGACAGGCATCCGCCGCATCAACAGAAGGTACAAGTGCTGCCGCACCAGCGGCAGTGGTGGCGCCATCCCGCGCTATACATGCGCGCACGCCGCGCCTTTCCGAATCCACATCATCTGTTGCGCCTACGGGCGGATATATTGAAGATATCCGGGTATCGGGTAACACCCGTATCGAAACCAACACCGTGCTGTCCTACATGGTTGCACGTGTGGGGGACCCGTTCAGCCAGGATGATCTGGACCGCTCGCTCAAGACCCTTTACGCCACCGGCCTGTTCAAGGACGTAACGCTGCGGCGTGATGGCAATATCCTGCTGGTGCGCCTGAAGGAAAACCCCATCGTCAACCGTATCGTGTTCGAGGGGAACCACGCGGCCAAGGATGAAGACCTGCGCAAGGTGCTGGCGCTGCGCCCGCGTGCGGTGTTCTCGGCTGAAACCACGGCGGATGACCGCCAGCGCATTCTGGAAGTGTATGCCCAGAAGGCTCGCTTTGCCGCGGTGGTGACACCCCAGATTATCAAGCTGGCCCATAACCGTGTGGATGTGGTTTTCCAGATTAACGAAGGGCCGCAGACACTCATCAGCAAGATCGCATTTGTGGGCAACAAGGCTTACAGCGAATCCAGTCTGGCAGGTGTTGTTTCCTCCAAGGAAACAGCTTGGTACCACTTCCTGTCCTCATCCGATGAGTACAACCCCGAACGTATTAAATACGATGCGGAATTGCTGCGCCGGTTTTACCTGCGCAACGGGTTTGTGGATTTTCAGATCAAGGACGTAAAAGGCGAGCTCTCGCCAGATCGGAAGTCTTTCTACGTTACCTTCACCATGGATGAAGGTGTGCGCTACCGCTTGGGTAAGGTGGATATCCGCTCCAGCCTGCGCCATGTGCCAGCTAAATCTCTGCGTAAGTATGTCGAGCTGTTCCCGCATCAGTGGTACGATGGCAAGGCCGTGCAGGATAACGCCACGGATATGGAGGAAATCCTTCAGGCCGAAGGGCATCCGTTTGCGCAGGTACGCCCCACCATTGCCCGCAATCCGGAAAAGCGGATTGTAAACCTGCTGTTTGATGTGAGCGAAGGCCCGCGCCATTACGTTGAACGTATTGACGTGAACGGCAACACCATCACGCAGGATAACGTGGTGCGCCGCCAGTTGCCGTTTGCTGAGGGTGACCCCTACACAACCAGCTACAAGAAATACGCCAAGGAAGCGGTGCAGGATCTGGGCTTCTTCAAGAGCGTGGATGTCTCCACCTCTCAAGGCTCTGCGCCTGATCGCACCAACGTGGCCGTTAACGTGGTGGAAAAACCCACTGGCGAATTCTCGCTTGGTGGCGGTTACTCAACCGACGTGGGCGTGATCGGTAACGTCGGGCTGAAACAGCACAACCTGCTGGGCACCGGGGTTGATGCCGGGTTCTCCGGCACGGTTTCGCAGTGGCAAAAACAGGCAGATATCTCCATCACCAACCCGGCATTCATGGGGCGCAACCTTGTTGCCGGTGCGGATATCTTCTTTGTTGAAAACAACTACCAGACCTATCAGAACTATTCAGAAGGCCGCTACGGTATCACCTTGCGTATGGGGTATTCGTACAACCGCTATCTGTCCCAGTCCTGGAACTACAGCCTGATCCGCCGTTGGGTGGGTGATACGTGGGATCAGTCCTCCTACTACGTGCTGGATCAGAAGGGTAAGTCTCTGCTCTCGCAGATCGGCACAACCCTTATGTATGATACGCGTGATAACCGTATGGCGCCGCATAGTGGGTACTATGTATCTGTGGGCGGTGACTTTGCCGGTATTGGTGGCGATGAAAAATACGTCCGCGGCAAGGTTAACGGTGCGTACTATGTGCCGTTGGATGATATTACCAACAGCCATAGCTGGACGTTCATGGTGCGCGGTGGTGCCGGGTACATGGCGGACTGGGGCAATGGCCGCCACGATATTATTGATAACTTCTATCTGGGTGGTAACAACCTGCGCGGCTTCTTGGATGGTGGTGCAGGCCCGCGTAGTGTGGGTATCCTGAACCATTCATCCGAAGATCTGTTGGGTGGGCGCTTTATGTATAACGCTTCCGCCCAGCTTAACTTCCCTATTCCGTTCCTGTCTGACATGGGTATTGGCGGGCGTGCGTTTGTGGATACCGGGAGTGTCGCTGGTTTGCGTGTGAAGCGCCTTTATACAAGCAAGGCGAATGATGGTATCTATTACACGCCTATCAGCGGTGATACGTTGCGCCCACGTGTAAGTGCTGGTGCTGGTTTTTCATGGAAAAGTCCGTTTGGTCTGCTGAACATCGATCTGGGTGTGCCCGTTATGCGGAGCCATAATGACCGCACGCAGCTCCTTCGCTTTGGCTTCGGCCAGCAATTCTGAGGTAATGATGCGTTTTTCCACCAGAACTGCCCTGCTGGGGGCTGTTGTCCTGTCTTTCTCATCCGCATTTGTGCCATCTGCACAGGCGCAGAATGGGGGCGGGTGGTTTGTGCCCAAAACCCAGCAGCCTGCTGCACAGGCTCCGGCACAGCATCCGGCTGCGGCCCGTCGCGCCCCGGCTCCGGTGCAGCTGCCTGCACCGCCGGCTGATAGCCAGGAAGCAGATCAGGCTCCGCCCGTGCTGCCGCTGCCGCCTATTCCGTCTGCGCCAGAAGTTGCCAAGGAAGCACCGCCACCCACAACCGTTATTGGTGTGATCAGCGTTGGTGGCGTTATGCGTCAGTCTTCCGCAGCCATGCAGGTTGAACGCACTCTGGGTGGCCGCCGTGATGAACTGGCGCAGGACCTTCAGAAGGAACAGGCTGGCTGGCGTGATGAGCAGCAGAAGCTGCAGGCACAGGCCAAGTCTCTGACATCCGAGCAGATTCAGACGCGTGAACGCAGCCTTCAGGCCCGCGTGATGAAAGCCCAGCGTGATTTCCGTAACCGCAACCGCATTATTCAGGAAGCGGCACAGGTTTCTCTGGGCCAGATCGAACGTGAACTGGTGCAGGTTATTCAGAAAGTGGCCGCTGCGCATGGCATGAACCTTGTTCTGCACAGCGAACAGGTGGCTCTGCATGTTGATGGGCAGGACATCACCAACGAAGTGGCCGTGCAGCTGAACAAGATTCTGCCGTCCGTGTTCATTCCAGAAGCTAATGTTGACCCAGAAGAGCTGGCAAAATCTGGCAAGATGCCCACAACGGCAGATGCAGATCAGGGCCCACGCACAGGCCCAGCCCCAGTGGTGGCACCGGCAGCCGGGCAGCAGTAATCGTGGCTGAGGGTACAACATTTTCCGGGCCAGCAGACCCGCGCTTTTTTACCCGTGCGGGGCCGTTTGATGCGGCCACGCTGGCTGAAACCGCAGGGGCGGAACTGATGCTGCCCAAAGCTGGCGCCGTGCCAGAAGAAGGCTTTGTGGGTATTGCGCCGTTGCAGGCCGCAGGCCCGCGTGATGTCAGCTTTCTGGATAACCGCCGGTATGCTCCTTTGTTGGAGCAAACCAAGGCTGGGCTGGTTATTGTTGCACCCGCTTTTGCAGATAAGGTGCCTGCCGGGTGCGCTGCACTGGTAACGGCAGCGCCCTATCTGGCGTGGTCTCGCATTGCGCGGCTGTTCCACCCACGGGTGCCAGCGCGTGCAGGTGTGCATCCTTCTGCATGTATTGACCCCACAGCCAGCATAGACCCCACGGCAGAAATTGGGCCGTTTGTAGTGGTTGGGGCCAAGGCGGAAATTGGGCCGGGCTGCATTATTGGCTCCCACGCAGTGGTGGGTGATGGTGTACAGCTTGCGCAGGATTGCCGTATTGGCAGCCATGTTACGCTTTCTCATGCCGTGTTGGGTGAGCGGGTGATTATTCTGCCCGGTTCACGCATTGGGCAGGATGGGTTTGGTTTTGCGGTTGGCCCGCAGGGGTTTGAAACCGTGCCACAGCTTGGCCGCGTGGTGCTGGAAAACGATGTAGAGATTGGTGCCAACAGCACAATTGACCGTGGTTCGGTGAATGATACGGTTATTGGTGCAGGATCACGTCTCGACAATCTGGTGCAGATCGGTCACAACGCCCGTCTGGGGCGGTGTTGTATTGTGGTTTCGCAGGCCGGGATCTCTGGCTCCACCGTGCTGGAAGACTATGTAACGATTGCCGCGCAGGCTGGCCTTATCGGGCATATCCGCATTGGCGCAAAGGCGCGTATTGGCGCGCAATGTGGCGTGATGTCGGATATAGAAGGCGGCGCGGATGTAATTGGCAGCCCGGCTATGCCGTTCAGGGAGTTTTTCCGGAACGTAGCGGTATTGCGCAAGCTGGCAAAAAAAGCGTCTGGATCGGCCAAGAACGGTTCGGACAAGGGATAAACTAAGGTCGGTGCTTGGTAACCGGCGCAAAGGGTGGTTTCGGGGACGTGGAGACGAAACAAGAATCGCAGCAGGACGCTCAGACGATCGATAAAATTGACGTCAACCGTATTATGCAGGCGATTCCGCACAGATATCCTTTTCTTCTGATCGACCGGATGGAAGATATCGTCCTGGGAGAAGAGGCAACAGGTATCAAGAATGTTTCGGTCAATGAACCATTCTTTCAGGGGCATTTTCCTGCACGCCCTGTTATGCCGGGCGTATTGCTGGTTGAAGCCATGGCGCAAACCGCAGCAACGCTGGTTGTGCTAACACTGGGCAAGGATTTTGAGGGCAAGCTGGTCTATTTCATGACCATCGAAGGCGCAAAGTTCCGCCGCCCGGTAGAACCGGGTGATCAGGTGCGGATTCATGTCGCCAAGGAACGCCACCGCTCCAATGTGTGGAAATTCCGTGGTGAAGCCCGCGTAGAAGGCACTGTGGTGGCGGAAGCCACATTCAGCGCCATGATTATGGGTTGAGAACCCGGCCTGTTCACATCATTCTGTTAAGGCAAGTCAGGTTTGCCCCTAAACTGCCCAGATTTTTTGCAAAAGGGTAAGGTTAGGGCAGATCTGCCCGGCCAACGGTGAACGGAAATAAGGAACTGAATTGGTGCACGCTGCAGAGGAAGCCAGATCAACCGTTGTCCACCCAACGGCTCTTGTTGCTCCCGGTGCGCGGCTTGGGCAGGGGGTGGTTATCGGCCCTTGGTGTTCTGTCGGGCCAGATGTCACGATTGAAGACGGGGTTGAACTGATCTCTCATGTGGTGGTCGATGGCCACACGCGTCTGGGGGCGGGTTCACGCTATTTTCCGTTTTGCACCGTGGGCATGGCCCCGCAGGATCTAAAATATAAAGGTGAGCCAACCCGGTGCGAGATCGGGGCTGGCACGGTGGTGCGTGAACACGTTACCATCCATCGTGGCACGGCCACGGGCTCTGGCTTAACCAAGGTTGGCCAGAATGTGCTGATCATGGCCAACGCCCACGTGGCGCATGATTGCGTGCTGGGTGACCGCGTTATTATCGTGAATAACGTGGTGATGGGTGGGCATGTCACCATTGAGGACGATGCCCGTATTATGGGTTCTGCCGCCATCCATCAGTTTGTCCGCATCGGGCATGCTGCCCTTGTAGGCGGTGTGGCTGGGGTGGAAGCCGATGTTATTCCTTACGGCAGTGTGCTGGGTAACCGTGCGCGGCTGATTGGCCTGCATTGGATCTGGCTGCGCCGCAATGGCGTGCAGTCTGATGAAATCCACCGCATGCGCAAGGCATTCCTTACGCTGTACCCCAAAAATGGCTGTGCGGAAGATCCGTTTTCTGTGCGTCTGGAGCGGGTGCGTACAGAGTTTGGTGATAACCCACGTGTGCGTGAAATTCTGGACTTTATAGATGCTCCAAGCCGGCGTGGCCTTGTGCGCCCCGCACGGCAGGATCTGGAGCGCGCAGAAACCGAGGGCGCGTGAGCACTCCTTCTGCTGTTGGTATTCTTGCAGGCGGCGGCCCTCTGCCGGGCAGAGTGGCAGAAGCGGCCGCTGCAGCAGGGCGCCCCGTATTTATTCTCGGGTTTGAAGGTTTTGCCGAACCCGATGTGATAGGCCCTTGGCCGCACGAATTTGTTCGGCTGGGTGCAGCCGGGCGCATGCTCTCCCTTTTGAAGCAACACAACTGTTCGGATCTGGTTCTTATCGGGCCAATCCGCCGGCCTTCCTTGCGCAATTTGCGGCCAGATGCCGAGGGTGCGCGCATTATGGCGCGTTTGGGGCGTGCCCTGTTTGCAGGGGATGATGGCCTGCTGGGTGCCCTTGTGCGTCTTTTGGGTGAGGAAGGCTTTCACATTCGTGGGGCGCATGAATTTCTCACGCAGGCTGTGGCGCAACCGGGCGTGCTGGGGCGCGTGCAGCCAGATGCGCAGGCACAGGCCGATATTCAGCGTGGCATAACCGTGGTGCAGGCGCTGGGGCGGCTGGACATAGGGCAGGGCTGCGTGGTGCAAAATGGCGTGGTGCTGACGGTGGAAGCCATGGAAGGCACAGACCGCATGCTGGCCCGCGCAGGAGAATGCAGGCAGCCGGGTGAAGGCGGCGTTCTGGTAAAAATGCTCAAGCCGGGGCAGGAAAAACGGGCAGACATGCCCACAATAGGGCCTGTAACGGTGCAGAACGCGCATGCGGCAGGCCTACGCGGCATTGCGTTTGAGGCCGCCCACACGCTGCTGACAGACAGGCAGCGCTGTATAGAGGAAGCAGACCGGCTAGGCCTGTTTCTTCTGGCTTTTGATCCTGTTGAAGGTGCAGGATCAAGCACACCGCCTGCCTGATACTTCAAAATAGGGAGCAAACAGATGGCAAGTTTTCTGCACACCATGGTGCGGGTTCGCAATCTGGAAAAAAGTCTGGCGTTTTATAAGCTGCTGGGCATGCACGAACTCCGCCGGCGCGAGGTGCCGGAAGGGCGTTATACGCTGGTGTTTATTGGCTATGCAGATAACGCCGCCGGGCAGGCTGAAATTGAACTGACCTATAACTGGGGCGAAGATGACGGCTATGAGCTGGGCACCGGGTTTGGCCATTTTGCCGTAGGCGTGCCCAATGTGGCGGAAATGGTTGCGCGCGTGCGGGCCGGTGGTGGCAAGGTAACGCGGGAAGCCGGGCCAGTAAAATTTGGCACCACCGTGATTGCCTTTGTTGAAGACCCCGATGGCTATAAGGTCGAGTTGATCGAACGCGCTGAATAAAAGGCTGTTCAGCTTTGCGGGCGCTGCTTGAGGCGTGCCGTCAGGCGGTCTAGCGAATCATTAATGGTTTTGGCGGCTGTCTGCACCGCTGGGTCGGCAGACATATCAAGTTGCTCTGCTGCCAGCATGGCGGGGGAAACAATGCCCCGAATATCATGCCGCAATTTGGAATCCGCTGTGGGGGCAGGCGCCTGAGGTGCTGCCACCGGAGCAGGTGCAGTGGCATGATGAGGCTGAAGCTTGATGCCCAGCCATGCGCCCAAAGCTGCGGCGCACATAATTGGCCCTAATGCTGCGGGGAAAGACAGCCCCAGCACTCCGGCCAGCACAGCACCCGCTACAGGCAGGCAGAAAATAACGGCTGCGGCACGGATAGGAAAGGGCATGTTGTTCATGTTTTTCTCCATCTTGCGGGGGATTCTGCCGCAAGGCTGCATTCACGACTCTACGGTATAGATTGACGGTTCCTTATCTGAACTCTATAAGCCGCAGCTTCAAGAGGCGTGGTCTTTAACAGGCCACCGGATAACCGTATTCAAATAGTAAGGGAGTGCCGCCATGAAGCGCACTTATCAACCGTCCCGGCTGGTTCGCAAGCGTCGTCACGGGTTCCGCGCGCGTATGGCAACCGTTGGTGGCCGCAAGATCATTGGCAACCGTCGTTCCAAAGGCCGTAAGCGCCTTTCCGCGTAAGAACTGCCCGGCAGTCCGGCTTGATGGACGGGCCTGCAGCGCAGGAGCAGCCAGCGGCGGAATCTGCAAGATCTCTGCGGCTTAAAAAGAGGAAGCAATTCCTCTTTCTGGCTTCTCGCGGGCGTAAAGCGCCTGTGCCGGGGCTTGTTTTGCAGCTTTTCCGGCGTCCGGATACGGATGTCGCGCGTGTGGGCTTTACGGTTACCAAAAAGGTCGGCAACTCCGTGGTGCGTAACCGCGTGCGCCGCAGGTTGCGCGAAGTTGTGCGTATTGTAGAAGCCGATACGCCGCTAAACGGTCTGGACCTTGTTCTTATAGGCCGTAGCGCCACCATAAATCGCCCATTTGTGGCGCTGGTGGCTGATTTCCGTAAAGCATTAGCGTTGTGCCAGCGGGATTCCTGATATCCTGCCTTGCATTCGTGTGCGTCCTGCGCTGGAACCTGTATGCCGTTTAAGACTCCGGGTTTTTTACGGGTGTTAAGTTTTCCAATTTGTATGTGCAGGGGGCCGCAAGGCCGGAGCTTATGGATTCAAAACGTCTGATACTGGCAACAGCGCTGTCAGCTCTGGTACTTATCGGGTATGACTATCTATTCCCGCAGCATCAGCCCGTGCCACCGCCGCAGCCGGGTGTGCATGCGGTAGCGCCTCCGGCACCGGCTTCTTCTGGTGCGGCTGCTCCGGCTGAAAACACGCAGGCAGAAGCCGCAGCCCCCATAAAGGATGGCCCGGAAACCCGAGTGGCCATTAACGCCCCCGCCGTACAGGGCACGCTTAACCTGCGTGGCGCACGGCTGGATGATCTGGTGCTCAAGCATTATCGGGAAACCGTAAAGCCAGATAGCCCGGATGTGCGTGTTCTCAACTCTGCTTCCACCCATGCAGATTATGTAGATTTCGGCTGGCGTGCGCCGTCCGATGTTTCTGTGCGTCTGCCAGATGCCAACACATTGTGGAAAGCCTCTGGCAACCAGATGGATGCCGAACACCCGCTTACCCTTTCTTGGGATAACGGGCAGGGGCTGACCTTTGATATCCGCCTGTCGGTGGATCAGAACTACATGTTCACCATCAGCCAGCAGGTGCACAACAGCACCGGGCAGGCTGTGGCGCTGTATCCTTTCTACCGTGTAAACCGTGGCTACACGCCGGAAGAAACCGGCGGCATGCTGGTGCATGAAGGCCCGATCTCGGTGATTGATGGCCGCCTGAACGAAGGTTCCTACAAAACGGTGCGCACAGGTGGCGTGCCGCCAGACAACATTGCATGGAGCCATCAGGGCACCGGCGGCTGGGCTGGCATTACAGACAAATACTGGCTGATGGCCGTGCTGCCAGACCAGAACGCCAACGTAATTGGCACCTATGGTTTTCAGGCGGCGCAAGGCACGTATCAGGTTGGCTTTACGGCTACGGCACCTGTGCAGGTGGCTGCGGGACAGACAGCCTCTACCGAGGCCCACGTGTTTGCGGGTGCCAAGGAAGTGCGGCTGCTTGAGCAGTATGAAAAAGACCTGCACGTGCCGATGTTCTGGAAAGCAGTGGACTTTGGCTGGCTTTCCTTCCTCACCCGTCCCGTGTTCTTTGTGCTGGACTGGCTGAACGAGCATCTGGGCAGCTTTGGTCTGGCCCTGCTGACGTTTACCGTGATTGTGAAGGTGGCCTTCCTGCCGCTCACCATCAAGCAGATGCGCATGACATGGAAAACAGCGCGCCTGAAGCCGCAGGTGGACCTGATCCGCTCCCGCCTGAAGGATGACCCGATGGCCATGCAGCAGCAGATTATGGCGCTGTATCGGCAGGAAAACGTCAATCTGTTCGGGGGCTTTCTGCCGCTGCTTATTCAGGCGCCTGTGTTCTGGTGCTTGTATAAGGACCTGTATGTCACCATCGAAATGCGGCACGCACCGTTTGTGGGCTGGGTGAAGGATCTTTCTGCACCAGACCCCACCAACCTGTTCAATCTGTTTGGCCTTGTGCCGTTTGATCCCACGCACATCACGCCGTTTCTGGCGCTGGGCGCTTGGCCGATCATGTATGGTGCCACGCTGTTCCTGATGCAGAAGGTGAGCTCCAGCTCTGCCAACATGGACCCATCACAGCAGAAGGTGATGATGTTCATTCCGCTGCTGTTCACGTTCTTCATGGCGCGGCAGCCGGTCGGGCTGGTGATTTATTACTGCTGGAGCAACATCCTTACGGCTGTGCAGCAGGTTATCATCATCTCCCGTCTGAAAGCGGCAGATGCCAAACCCCAACTGGTTAAGCCCAAATGACAGATGATGCCGCATCCTCTTTCCGAGAACTAAAGGATGAAGCCCGTATTGCCGCCGCCCTGGAAGAGGGGCGGCGGCTTTTTGCGGGTTCATGCGAATTTGTGTTTGGCGCGCAAAAGCTGGGGCAACTGCCGCCGCAAACCCTGCCGGAAATTGCGTTTGCCGGGCGCTCCAATGTGGGCAAGTCCAGCTTGGTGAACGCACTTACGGGCCGCAAAACGCTGGCGCGGGCCTCTTCCGAGCCGGGGCGCACCAAGCAGCTCAACTTCTTCAATCTGGCAGACCGGCTGATGCTAGTGGATATGCCGGGTTATGGCTACGCAAAGGCTGCCAAATCCGTAAAGGAAGACTGGCAGGATATGATGTTTGATTACCTGCGCGGTCGGCCAAGTTTGCAGCGTGTTGTGCTGCTGCTTGATGCGCGGGTGGAAATGAAGGCGCATGATCTGGAAGTGATGGACCTGCTGGATAAGGCAGCTGTCAGCTTTCAGGTGGTGCTGACCAAGTGCGATAGCGTTAAACCCGGCCCGCTGGCACGCAAGCAGGCAGAAGTTGAAGCGGAAATTCGCCGCCACCCCGCGGCTTTTCCCTACCTGTCCTTAACAAGCAGCCAGACAGGTGAAGGTATTAAGGGCTTGCGGGCGGAACTGGCAGAATTTGCCCTGCCCAAGGCGCCATGATCTGATTGATGACAAGCAGGAAGTGCAGAGCATGACAGAACCACGGGTTCCTTCTTCCCATTCCCATCATGATGCGGCGCAGGAAGCCGCCATTCTGGCCGGAGCCTTGCCGTATCTGCGCCGCTATGCGGGGGATACCATTGTGGTCAAGTATGGTGGCCACGCCATGGGCAATGCAGATCTGGCCAAAACCTTTGGGCGGGATATTGCGCTGCTTAAGCTGGTGGGCATCAACCCGGTTGTGGTGCATGGCGGCGGCCCGCAGATTAACCAGATGCTCAAGCGGCTGGAAATTCCCTCCACCTTTATAGATGGCCTGCGCGTAACAGACGCCAATATGGTGGATGTTATCGAGATGGTTCTGGCTGGTTCCGTGAACAAGGAAGTGGCGGAGCTTATCAGCCGTGAAGGCGCGCTGGCTGTTGGTATTTCCGGCAAGGACGGTAAAATGATTACCGCCCGCAAGCTGCAACGCACCGTGCGGGATACGGAAAGC
Organism: Acetobacter sp. A11-2; assembly: GCF_040208445.1. Classification (NCBI taxonomy): domain Bacteria; kingdom Pseudomonadati; phylum Pseudomonadota; class Alphaproteobacteria; order Acetobacterales; family Acetobacteraceae; genus Acetobacter; species Acetobacter sp. A11-2. The sequence goes on along the minus strand of NZ_CP157843.1, from coordinate 1,655,806 downwards.
CAGATTGAACGCGTGCTGGATCTGGGCTTTGTGGGCGAACCCGTAAAGGTGGACCCGCGCGTGATTTATGCGCTCTCCGGTTCCGGCCTTATTCCGGTTATTGCGCCGGTAGGCTTTGGGGAAGATGGCGCCACCTACAACATCAACGCCGATACGGCTGCCGGTGCTGTAGCTGGTGCGGTGCATGCCACACGCCTGCTGATGCTAACAGACGTGCCCGGCGTGCTGGATGCCGATGGCAAGCTGATACCTGAACTCACAGCCGCGCAGGCCATGCAGGCTATTGAGGATGGTGTGATTACTGGCGGTATGATCCCCAAAGTGGAAACCTGCATTCAGGCCGTGCAGGCCGGTGCGCGTGCGGCCGTGATTATTGATGGCCGTATGCCCCATGCCTGCTTGCTGGAACTGTTTACGGCATCTGGCTCCGGCACCATGATCCGGGCGGAATAACGCCGCGGTTGCCAGCCATTTTCCGGGGTGCCATGCGTTGACACGCCGCGTGTGTGTCCGCATGGTCGCTCTGTATTTTTCTGCCGGGGCTGTGGTGCAGGCCCGGTGTTTGTCCATCCTGTCTGACGGTGTGTTATGACCAACGAAACCTTGCGCGCGCATATTGAAGCCCTGTGGGAAAAGCGGGACCAGATTTCCTCCGCTACAACGGGGGAAGACCGCAAAGCCATTGAAACGGCTCTGGAAGCTCTTGATTCTGGCGCGCTGCGTGTGGCCGAACCCAAGGAAGATGGCTGGCAGGTGAATGAATGGCTGAAAAAAGCTGTTCTGCTTTCCTTCCGTCTGAACGATAGCGTGGCCATTCCCGGTGGCGCAGCTGGTGCCCCGGCTTATGATAAAGTGCCGCTGAAGTTTGCTGGCTGGGATCAGGCCCGTTTTGATAAGGCTGGCTTCCGCGTGGTGCCGGGCGCTGTTGTGCGCCGCTCCGCCTTTATTGCCCCCGGCGCTGTGCTGATGCCCAGCTTTGTAAACGTGGGCGCCCGCGTAGATAGCGGCACCATGGTGGACACATGGGCCACTGTTGGTAGCTGTGCCCAGATTGGCAAGAACTGCCATATCAGCGGTGGCGCAGGTATTGGTGGCGTTCTGGAACCGCTGCAGGCTGCCCCGGTGATTATTGAAGATAACTGCTTCATTGGCGCACGTTCCGAAGTGGCAGAAGGCGTGATTGTGGAGCGCGGCTCCGTGCTGTCCATGGGTGTGTTCCTTGGCGCTTCCACCAAGATTGTGGACCGTGCAACGGGTGAAATCTACATGGGCCGCGTTCCGGCTTATTCCGTTGTTGTGCCGGGCACCATGCCGTCTTCCAAGCCGGTTGGCCCGGATGGTCGCCCCAATCCTGCTCTGGCTTGCGCCGTGATTGTGAAGCGGGTGGACGAACGCACACGTTCCAAAACCTCCATTAACGATCTGCTGCGTGACTGATCAGGCAGACTAAAAGCGAAAAAAAGAGGCAGAAAAGCATGGCGGACGCAGCGCAGGTGAATATTCCGGTCAATCTGGCACTGACAGATCCGGTTGGAGTGGCGCAGGCGCTTATCCGTCTGCCTTCTGTCTCGCCAGATCCCGGCGCATCACAGCATCTGCTTGCAGCCATGCTGGAGCGCTTGGGGTTTGAGGTGACGCATCTTCCCTTTGGTGAAGGTGCGGAGCGCACGCCCAATTTCTTTGCCCGCCTGGGCACGGGCAGCCCCCATATCTGCTACGCTGGCCATACCGATGTGGTGCCGCCGGGGAACGAGGCTGATTGGTCTCACCCCCCATATGCGGCGGATATTGTAGATGGCGTGCTGTATGGCCGTGGCGCGTGTGACATGAAGGGCGGCATTGCGGCTTTTGTGTCTGCCGTGGCACGCCATGTGGCGGCTGGGCCGGGCAAAGGCTCTATCAGTTTTCTGATCACCGGGGATGAAGAAGGCCCCGCCACCTACGGCACGGTAAAGGTGCTGGAATGGATGGCACAGCACAATCAGATCCCGGATTACTGTCTGGTAGGTGAACCCACCAACCCCAAGGTATTGGGCGAGATGGTGAAGGTTGGCCGCCGTGGCAGCTTAAACGCGCATATTGTGGTGGAAGGTACGCAGGGCCACGTGGCCTATCCCCACCGGGCAGATAACCCGGTGCATCGCCTGCTGGCGGTGCTGGAGGCTTTGCGCGCCACACCGCTGGATAACGGCACCGAGTATTTTGAACCCTCCAGCCTTCAGATTACCAGTGTGGATGTGGGCAATGGGGCTACAAACGTCATTCCCGCACGGGCCGAAGCACGGCTGAACATTCGGTTTAATGATTTGCACACAGGGGCCGCGCTAAAGGGGTGGGTAGAAACCATTTGCCGCCAGCATGCCCCGCGTTCATGCGTGGAAATCAAGATAAGTGGCGAATCTTTCCTTACGTCCCCCACGCAGGAAACCACGGCCCTTGTAGAGGCTATCAAGCAGGTTACGGGCCGCACGCCCAAGCTGGATACCGGGGGCGGCACATCGGATGCGCGCTTTATCAGCCGGTATTGTGCGGTTTCTGAATTCGGGCTGGTGGGCGCGAGTATTCATAAAGTTGATGAACACACGGATGTTGCGGATCTGGAAATGCTGACACGGATCTATCAGACTTTTCTGGAAGGAGCGCAGGCATGATTCCCGATACCAGCAAGCCCGGTGTAATCCGGCGTACATTGCAGGGCATGTTGCTGCTGGCCAGTGGGCGCCGAGATGGCATGGCGTGTTTTGATAGCACGCTGGATGCCTTTGGCGCAGCACTTGCGCCGCAGTTGGCGTTTTTGGTGGTCGGGCTGATGCAGGTTTTCCTCCAGACCGACAAGATCATGGCGCTTATCAAGGTTCTGCTTTCCTTGTGTGTCACCTTGCTGCCTGCCGTTGTCTCTCATTTTTACGCCCAGAGATGGGGGCGTGGCGTGCTGTGGCTGCGCTATATTACGGCCGCCACATGGTGCAACTGGGTGGTGGTGCTGATTTCTCTGGCGGCCACGCTTATAGCAGCTCTGCTGTTTCCCGCCATTGCACAACAGCCGGGCTTTATGGCCGCGTTGGTAATGACGGCGGCTGTATATGAACTCTGGCTGCAATGGTCTGTGGCCCGTGTGGGCTTAAACATTAGCGGTGGGCGTGCCTTTGTGCTGTATGCCTCTGTGCTGCTGGCCACACTGGCGCTGTATGGTTTGGCCGCACTGCTGCCGCCCCATTACAAGGTGCTGACTGATCTGCTTCAGCCCATGATTGTAATGAACAATTCCTGAAGAAAGTTTTGTGCCAGACCTGTTTTAGTCAAACGGGTCTGGATCATACCCCACGCCGTTTAGGTAAAGCCCCTCTGGCGGGGCGGTAGGGCCTGCGGCGCAGCGGTTGCGGGCTTCTAGCGCATCTGCAACGCGTTCTGGCTGCCACGCCCCAATTCCCACAAGTTTAAGTGTGCCCACCATGTTCCGCACCTGATGGTGCAAAAAGGAACGGGCCTTGGCAAAAACAATCACCTCATCCCCGTGGCGGGAAACTTCCAGCTGATCCAGCGTGCGCAGAGGGCTGTGGGCCTGGCAGGCCACGGCGCGGAAAGATGTGAAATCATGCGAGCCCACCAGAATATTGGCCGCTTCCTGCATTTTTTCCACATCCAGCGTGCTTTTAACGTGCCACACCTGCCCAGCCAGCAAGGTGGGGCGCGAGCGACGGTTGAGAATACGATACTGGTATGAGCGCCATATGGCAGAAAAACGTGCGCTCCAGTCTGTATCAACCTGCGCGGCATCCAGCACCACCACGTTGTGGGGTTTGAGGTGATAGCTTAGCCCCTCCCGCACAGAATGGCGGGAGAAACGCACATCAGCAGGAAAATCCAGATGCGCCACCTGTGCCAGCGCATGCACGCCGGAATCCGTGCGCCCGGCGGTAATGCTGCTTACGGGGCGGTTGTTGGCCAGCCGTGCAGCAGCCTCTTCCAGCAAAGACTGAACGGAAACGCCAGATTTCTGGCGCTGCCAGCCCACAAGGCCGGTGCCATCGTATTCCAGTTTCACGGCCCAACGCTGAACGGGGGCGAGTTCTTCTTCCATCATGCGGGGTTTTGCTGCTTGGCCCCTAAAAGCGTGCCAGCGGGCAATGGCTGGCCACGCAAAAAGGCATCGGCATCCATCATGCCGCGGCCCGGTTTTTGCAGCCGGCTGAGCCGTACAGCACCGCTGCCACAGGCAATGGTGAGGGCATCATCCAGCACTGTGCCGGGTTGGGCGGTGTGTTTGGCATCGGGCAGCGGGGTGGCTGCGCCAATTTTCAGCACTGTGCCATCGGGCAGGGTGGTAAAGGTGCCGGGCCACGGGGTGAGCGCGCGAATCTGGCGGTCTATTTCCGTGGCGGTTTTGGCCCAGTCTATGCGCCCATCTTCACGCGTGAGACGCGGGGCGTAGGTAACGCCTTCTTCCGGCTGCGGAGTGGGTGTGGGCATATCGGCCAGCACACGCAACGCCATATCTGCCCCCAATGCGCTAAGGGCATCATGCAGGCTGGTGGCTGTTGTGCTGGCGGTAATGGGCACGGCTTCACGCAGCAGCATGGGGCCTGTATCCAGCCCGGCTTCCATCTGCATGATGGTCACACCGCTTTGCGTATCTCCGGCCAGAATGGCGCTCTGGATGGGGGAGGCGCCGCGCCAGCGTGGCAGCAGGCTGGCATGAATGTTCAGGCAGCCAAGGCGTGGGGCATCCAGCATGGGTTGGGGCAGAATAAGCCCATAGGCGGCCACAATGGCGGCATCTGCCTGTAGTGCTGCAAAATCTGCCCATTCGGGCTCATTTTTACGGAGCGAGAGCGGGTGGCGCACCAGCAGCCCCAGTTCTTCCGCCGCCTGTTGCACGGGGGAAGCCTGAAGCTTTTTGCCGCGTCCTGCGGGGCGCGGGGGCTGACAGTACACAGCCACAATTTCGTGCCCCGCAGCATGGAGCGCACGCAGCGCCGGAACGGAAAAGTCCGGCGTGCCCATAAAGACAAGACGCATGGTTGGCGGCCCCTCAGGCTTATTTACGCTTCAGTTCCTTGGCCAGCCGGCGCAGGATCATGTTGCGGCGCAGGGCGGAAAGGTGATCTACAAACAGCACGCCTTCCAGATGGTCTATTTCATGCTGGATGCAGGTGGCCAGCAGGCCTTCGGCTTCGCGCTCCACCACATCACCATTCACGTTGTTCCAGCGCACGCGAATCTTTTCCGGGCGCACCACTTCTGCATACTGGTTGGGCAGGGAGAGGCAGCCTTCTTCCCGCACGGCCATGTCTTCGGTTTCGGCAATCACTTCGGGGTTGATCATGACAATCGGGTCCCGCGCGTCTTTTTCTCCCAGATCAACCAGAATAAAGCGCTGGCTCAGGCCCACCTGCGGTGCTGCAAGCCCAATGCCGGGGGCCTGATACATGGCCGAGAACATGTTGGGCAGAATCTTGCGAATGTCTGCCACGTCCTCCGGCTTCACCAGCCGCGCCTTCTGGCGCAGCACGGGGTGCGGCGGCGTAAGGATCTGAAGGGGTGCTGCGCCATCCGATGCAGCAGAAAAAGAGATGTCTGTATTGGCTGCGTGTGTCATACTGCGGGATGTAGCGTTCCGCCGCGCCTGATGCCAGAGAAAAACACAGGGAAAATCTGCCTCTGGCCTTAAAACCTGTTGCCTGTGCGCCACAGTGTGTTGTCCAATACCCCCATATGGCCGAATACAGGCATGGGGGCGGGGTTGCGTGTCAGCGGGCCTATCCCATATCGTGATAAGATCAGATGCCGTAACGGGTCTGATTTTTCTGTCTCGCTCAAGGAAGGAGGAGGCTTGGATGTCTGGAAGACTGTTTGGCTCACCCATGTTTTTAGGGTTTGATCATCTTGAGCAGATGCTCGAACGCGCCAGCAAGGGATCGGGCGATGGATATCCGCCCTATAACATTGAGCAGATTGCCCCCAACGGCCTGCGGATCACTTTGGCCGTAGCAGGCTTTAAAATGGATGACTTGCAGATTACGCAGGAAGATAATCAGCTTGTTATTCGTGGCCGGCAGATGGAAGACGGAGAAGAACGCGTTTTTCTGCACCGGGGCATTGCCTCCCGCCAGTTTCAGAAAGCCTTTGTGCTGGCGGAAGGGATAGAAATTGGCGGGGCGTGGCTGGATAACGGTCTGTTGCATATAGACCTGTTCCGCCCCCAGCCGGAGGTGCGTGTCAAACGCATTGAAATTGTGCAGGGTGGGCAAAAAAATGGCCGCGCGCCTGCTGCCGGTAATGGCAGCGTGCTGAAAGCCCGCTCATCGCGCATGCTGCGCCCAGTGATGGACGTGGATGAAAGCTGACCCAATAAGGAGGACGCCATGAAAAGTTCCATCTACAACGGTAGCGCCCCCGTTATGCCGCATGCGGCTGAACGCCCAGCAAATGTTCGCCAGCTTTCAGAAAGCCAGTTCCGCTCCCTTGGGCTGCGGGAGGTTGCCTATATGTCAGGTTGTGAGACGTCATTGGCGTAATCAAGGATTTCGTCGACCTGTTTCATGATGTCACGACCAGCCGGTTTGATATAGTCTTGATTACGTGACGCGGGATGTTTTTCAAGCCATGAGATGATGCATTGGGCGGGAGCGATGCCGCCCAGAACACGCTGCGGGCGATGATTGTAGGCGAAACAGAAGCCTCTGAGCAGAATTTCCAGATCTTCATGGTTTGAGACACAGACCTGCAGTACTTCTGTAGCGACACGGCCATTGAAGCGTTCCACCATTCCATTGGTCTGAGGGGAGTAAGCCTTGGTCCGGCGTCGGTCGATTCCCATGTCATGACAGGCTTTTTCGAAGGCGTCCGCTGTAAAGCAGGAGCCACGATCGGTCAGGATATGGGTGATCCGGAAAGGAAAGGCCGATTTGACGGCATTGAGGAAATCAACGGAATTATCCGCATTTTCCGCGTCATAAACAGCCAGGTGCACTGAACGGGAACAGCGATCGATGGCGACATACAGAAAACGTTTCCGCCGGTCCCCATCTGCTGTCTGTAATTTTGGCAGATGTTTCACATCGATATGGACATAACCGGGATCGTAATCGCGGAACTTTCCCTGTCCCCGAACTGGTCCGGCCTTTGGAACAGGAGGCAGCCTGTTCAATCCGGCGTCTTTCAGTATCCGCCAGATATTGTCCCGGTTCAGATGCGGCAGGAAATGCCGTAAGACAAAGGTCAGATCATCCAGACCAAAACCGGTAGAACGCCGAAGCTGACAGACAATGGCGCGCTCCTCCTCCGAGGCTTTCCAGGCCAGCCTCCAGGGACGGCTGCTGCGGTCCTGACAGGCGTCCGAACCACGCCTGCGCCACTTGCGGACTGTTTCATCGCTGATCCCGTAGCGTCTGGCGAGCACGGATGTCGGTTCTGACGAACGAGCTATCTCAGCCCGGACAGCCGGTGTCGTGCGTGCCTGTGGGTGGATCTGAAGCATCATTCGGTCTCCCTGCAAACGGAAGAAAACAACGAAGCATAACGCGGTATCGCCCACGCTACATCATCCCAATGACGTCTCACAACCTGACACCTATACGCGCCCGGCGCTGATGGAAGATGATGAAATTGGTTGCGCCATTTACGCGGCGGACGGGTCTTTGCTGGCGGTAGTGGAAGATCTTGAAACCGCATGGGGCGCTATTGTGCAGAATGATATGATCCCCGCCAGCTTGCAGTAACAGCAGCGGCGCAAGGGCCATTCAGCTTTGCCAGACAGAGAAAAAGGATCGGCCAGAGCCGATCCTTTTTTTATGCGTATCACGCTAGTGGCTTAGCGTGGGTTGGTATCAATCCACCCGATATTGCCATCATTGCGCCGGTAAACCAGGCTGACCTGCTCATTGGCCGCGTTGCGGAACAGCAGGAAGGAAATGCCTGCCAGATCAAGCCGCATCACGGCTTCACCCACGCTGAGTACGGGAATATCCGTGGGTTGTTCGGCAATAATGGCGGCAAAGGTTTCTGTATCCGTGCCTTCTGGCTGGGTGGCCAGCACGGGTTTTTCCGCACTGTTTTCAGAGGGTAGCGGGTCTTCATTAAGCGGTTGCAGCACATAGGTGCGCCCACTTTGGGCGGCTGCCTGCCGCTGCGCACCACGCGCATGGGATGTAACGCGGCGGTTATACCGGCGCAGGCGTTTGGCAATATGTTCGGCGGCATCATCAAATGCGCCATTGGCATCTGCGGCTTCGCCTTCACCGCGCAACACAAGGCCGCTGCCTGTGCGCACATTGATATCGCAGGTAAAGAACGAACGCGCCTTGCTAAATGTCACCTGTGCTTGCAGGGCTTTGTCAAAATATCGTTCCGCTAGGTTGCCAAGGTGGGAATTGACCCGGTGCTTGAGAGCATCGGACAGATCAATTTGTTTACCTGAAACCTGAATATGCATAGAACGTCGTTCCTTGCTGCTAAGTGGCAGAATCTCCAGATCTGAATAAACACCGGTGCCATACCAGAACCGGGTTTTTTCAGGTTCAACTGGCTAGCCTTGTTACGTTACGCGAAGTGTCTGTAACGCTTCCTTCATATTTGGGCATGGGTGGCGGTTGGTGTCCATGCCTTTGTTTCAAATATAATGCAGGGCTGGGCCTCCCGGTTGCATGGCTGTGTAAAAAGCGCTCAGCAGGCTTGCAGTGGGCAAACAGGCGTGCCTAACAATAAACATTAAAGCCAGAATGGTACGGGGCAGCCTGTCTGCCGAAACGATGTTTTTTCTGACAGGAGAGTATATTTTCCATGCTGCTGCGCTCTGCTCCGCCGGTTGAAATGCCTAAAATGCCACGTGGGCAGATGGTGCGTGTTAAGCTGGGCTGTATGGCTGGGCTTGGCCTGCTGTATGGCGCATTTGTCTGGCATCTGGCGCATGAAAAAATAGCCCCACGGCCTAACCCGGCAGCACGTGTTGCTATTCGGTTTATCAAGGTGCCCATGGTGCTTCCGCCTGCGCCGCCACCTGTTGAGCCTGTGCTTGTGCAGCCTGCGCCAGTTTCGTTCCCGCCACCAAAACTGGTGCTGCGCCATGCGGGGCATCGCCGTTAGAAATTAGTCTTCATCTGTCGGGAGTATGCCGCATGACAGGCCTAAGCGTTGCCAGCGTGCATGTTTACCCCGTTAAGGGGTTGCGAGGGCTTTCTCCCGCCCAAGCCAGATTATGGCCGTGGGGGCTGGAGGCAGATCGGCGGTGGATGATTACAGACCCACATGGCCGATTTATAACCCAAAGAACCTGCCGGGATATGGCGCTGATAAATGCTGTGCCCACGCAGGAAGGGCTGGAACTGGGCAAGGCCAATATGCCCCCGTGTTCCGTGCGGTTTCCTGATACCAACGCGCCCGTACGTTCTGTGACTGTATGGAAAGACACAGTGCAGGCGCGGGATGCGGGAGAAGATGCGGCTGATTGGTTAACCGAGGCCTTGGCACAGCCATGCAGGCTGGTGTGAATGGATACGCCCCAGCACGCGCGCCTGCGCCATTTGGATCAGGCAGATGTTCCAGTTTCCTTTGCAGATGGATACCCGCTGCTGGTGGCCACTACGGCATCTTTGGCGGATTTGAACGCGCGTTTGCCAGTGGGGCAGGCTGTGCCTATGGCGCGGTTTCGGCCCAATATTGTGGTGCAGGGCGCTACACCGTGGGCCGAGGATAGCTGGCTGCGCATCCGTGTTGGCGCGGCTGTTTTGCGTATTCTGGCCCCGTGTTCGCGCTGTGTGGTGACAACCATTGATCAGACCACAGCAGAAGTACCCAACCCCAAGGAGCCTCTGGCCACGTTGGCAGCCTTCCACCGCACGCCCAAAGGGGTGATGTTTGCGCAAAACGCTAGAGTGGAGCAGCCCGGCACAATAGAGGTGGGCGCACCAGTAACCGTATTGGACTGCGGGCCATCCAACCTGCTGGCAGAAGCCTAGAGCGAGAAGCTTTCACCCAGATACACGCGGCGCACATCTTCATGGGCCACAATTTCTTCTGGTACGCCCTGCATCAGCACCTGACCGCTGTGCATGATATAGGCGCGGTCAATCACTTCCAGCGTTTCACGCACGTTATGATCGGTAATCAGCACGCCGATGCCGCGATCTTTAAGGTGAGACACCAGATCACGAATTTCCCCCACGGCAATGGGGTCAATCCCGGCCAGAGGTTCATCTAGCAGAATGTAATGGGGCTGGCTGGCCAGTGCGCGGGCAATTTCCAGACGGCGGCGTTCACCCCCTGAAAGGGCAAGGGAGGGGGAGCGGCGCAAATGGCTGATGCCAAACTCGCTCAACAACCCATCCAGCATCACCTGCCGTTGGTCGGGGTCTGGTTCCACCACTTCCAAAGCGGCCAGAATGTTTTGTTCCACATTCAGGCCACGGAAAATGCTGGCTTCCTGCGGCAGGTAGCCAATGCCAAGCCGTGCGCGCCTATACATGGGCAACTGCGTAATATCCGCACCATCCAGCGTAATGGAGCCGGTATCGGGTTGTACAAGGCCCACAATCATATAAAAGCTGGTGGTTTTACCCGCACCGTTTGGGCCCAGCAGGCCAACGGCTTCCCCCCGATGCACCTCGATGGAAACGTTTTTCACCACCTCGCGCTTTTTATAGCTTTTGCCAATGCCGCGTGCATACAGGCCGTGGCCGGGGCGATGCGGGGCATGAATATCAGTCGGTTCCGGGCCTAGGCCCACCACTTCTTCACGAACCGTTTCTTCCGACGTCCAGGTGACTTCCTGATTCATGCTTATTTCCTGTCCGACGTATCGCCGTTATTGGGCACAACCAACCCGCTTACCCGGCTGCCGGGGCGTTCTGTCATGGTGGCTATGCCTGTGTGCATGTTAATAATGGCGGCAGCGCCCTGAATCTGGTTTGGCCCACGGGTGATATGGACATTGCCAACAATGCGGGCAATGCCGGTATCAGGCACGTACACCCCGCGTTCCCCCGTGACGATTTCTGTTTGCGTGTGCACCCACACATGGCCAAAGGCATTTACCTTTTCCAGCTTGCCCGAACCACTGCTGAGCGGGTCTGAACTGCTGCTGTTATTATTGGCCTGCTGCTGTGGCTGGGCGTTCTGATCCGGCGGGGCGCTGTAGCCCACCAGCACATCTGCCCGGATCTGGCGCTGATCATTGGTGGTGACGGTGGCGTTGCCACGCCCGATGGAAATACGCTGCTGCGAGTAATATTCCATCGAATCCCGCGCTGTCAGCACATCTTGCGGGGTGGTCAGCTTCATGGCCTTGCCGGTCATGACAAGCACGGCCTGATCCATGTCGTACACCGCTTTATCACCCCATGCCTGATCGGTCTGGGTGAAGATATGCACGTGGCCTATGGCTTCAAGCCGGAAGATTTCGTTGGCGCCGGAATCCTGATCATCCCCTCCGGCGGCCTTCTGGCCGCCTGCATCTGCGCTGCCATTGGGGGCGGGGGCTGGTGGTGGCTGATCCGTGCTGGCCGGAGGTGTGGCCGGTGTGGTGCCGTTGGCGGCCGGGGCCTGCACGCTTGCCGGTTTTGCACCATCTGGCGCGCCGGGTGCGGGGGCTTTTTTGCGGTAATAGGCAATCAGCTTATCTGCCGTAACCGTAACATCCCCACGGATGGCCTTTGCCTGATCGTAGGCGGTAACTTTTTTCTGGTTCTGGTCCCAGTCAAACCCACCGGCGGCGGTAACGGTAATCTGCCCCCCGTGGGACATATCAATGGCCTGCGCCAGCGCTGTGCCAGAAAGGGCCAGCATGGCACATGGCAGTGCCGCCATAACGGCAGAGGCAACACGCAGGGCAGGGCGGGAGCGGGGAAAAAGGCGGCGCATATCAGGAAGCCTTGCCTTTGGGGGCTGAATCACTGTGGCGATCATCATTCAGAATCAACTGGCCGGGGCCGCGGAACTGGGCAATGCCCTCATGCTGGGCCAGCAGATAGCCCTTGGCATCAAGCGAGCCAAAAGGCCCTTCTGCCCGCACCCATGAATCGGAGGCAATAATGCCGCGTTTGACATCAATATCGGCTACGGGGCTGTGCATCATCAGGCCATCATCGCGGTACAGGGTGACTTCTCCGGTCAGGTCGAGAATCTGTGCGTGCTGCATGTAAACGCCTTTTTCCGATTCAACCAAAAGCCAGCTTCCGCCCTGTGTCAGCAAATCGGCCTTGGGGTGTATCAGATCCATCCGGTTGTCGTTTACCTGATGCGCGCTGTCTGCCGTAATCATGAACGGGCGGTTGTGTTCATCCACCCCGCGATACGTGGCGCCTATCAGGTTGCCGCTTTCAATCTTAACCTTGGCCAGTTCCTTAATGGTGGTCTGGTTGGCGCTTAGCAGCCGGTCTACTTCTGGCCATACGGCAATGGTGGCCAGCAGCAGCAGGGCCGTGGCGGGCAGCACCCATTTGGCCCAGCGCAGCATGGTGCGGCGGCGTGCCAGCTTGGCGGCATCCGGCAGTTTGCGCAACTGGGCGGAGGGCGCAAGCCGTTCACGCTGGCGGCGGATGGTTTCTTCCGAGCGGGCAAAATCGGCCCGTTGCGGGCGTTTGTCTTCCGGGCTGGTCATCCAACCCCGGCTCGGATCAGGTCATGCACATGCACAACGCCTAAGGGTTTGCGCTCATCATCCAACACAAACAGGGATGTAATGGGCCTTTTGCGTTCGTTCATCAGCCGCAGGGCTTCAGAAGCAAAAATACCCGGCCCTATGGTGAGCGGTGAATCGTTCATGACATCTTTCGCCAGCGTGGTCGTCAGGTCGTGATCAAGCGCGCGGCGCAGGTCACCATCCGTGATCAGCCCCGCCAAGGTACCATTCTCGCCCAGAATGGCCACGCATCCTAGCGCCTTGTGCGTCATTTCCACAATAACGTCCCGCATGGGGGTGTTGGGGGTGGCCAGTGGCATGGCGTTATCTGTGCGCATCAGCTCCCGCACGGTGCGCAGGCGTGCGCCAAGGCGGCCACCGGGGTGGTAGGTGCCAAAATCTGTGGCGGTAAAACCGCGCTGGCGCAGCAGGGCCACGGCCAAGGCATCACCAAACGCAAGCTGGGTAAGGGTGCTGGTGGTGGGGGCCAGCCCCATCGGGCAGGATTCCGGCAAAGATGGCAGCGTAAGCGCCACTGTGGCCGCAGAAGCCAAGGTGGAATGGGCGCGGCTTGTTACAGCCAGAAGCGGCAGGCCCGTGCGGCGGGCATGGGCGGCAATGTCTCCCAGTTCCGTGGTTTCCCCGGAATTGGAAAAAGCCAGAACGGCATCACCTTTCTGCACCATTCCCAGATCACCATGGGATGCTTCTGCCGGGTGCACAAATACGGCGGGCGTGCCGGTGCTGGCCAGCGTGGCCTGCACCTTGCGGGCAATATGGCCGGATTTGCCAATGCCGGTTACAACCACACGGCCCGGCAGCGCCAGAATAATTTCTACCGCCTCGGCAAAGGCACCGCCCAACCCTACGGGGTTTTCCAGCGCCTCTGCCAGCGCATCCAGCCCTGCACGTTCTGTGCGCACAACGTCAGCCGCCTCTACGCCGGGGAAAGAGGAAGCCTGCGAGCTGATATGGGTGGACATGTTCATGCCGAGCCGATCCGGTTGATCAGAAAAAGGTAATGCGAAGGCGCGCGCTTACGCGCGGTGAGAGAAAATATCCGGGTCTTCATACCCAAGCAGATCAAGCCGGGCGCGGGCGGGCAGGAAGTCATAGCATGCCTGTGCCAGTTCACGCCGGCCTTCACGCTCCAGCAGGGCGGACATTTTATCCCACAATGCGTGCAGATACAGCACATCAGATGCCGCATAAGCCAACTGTTCGGGCTTGAGTTCCAGCGCACCCCAGTCCGATGTCTGCTGCTGTTTGCTTAGTTCCACACCCAGCATGTCGCGGCACAGGGCGGCAAGGCCGTGGCGGTCTGTAAAGGTGCGCACAAGGCGGGCGGCAATTTTGGTGCACACCACCGGGCTTACGGTAATGCCCAGCGCGTGCTGCAGAATGGCTACGTCAAACCGTGCAAAATGCATGATCTTGGTAATGGAAGGATCGGCCAGAACACGCTTGAGGTTGGGGCAATCATACCCTTTGCCACCAAGGGAGGTGGGGATGATCTGTACCAGATGTGCCGTGCCATCACCGGCAGAAAGCTGCACAAGGCATAGTCTGTCCCGGTGCGGGTTCAAGCCCATTGTTTCCGTATCCACGGCCACGGACCCACTAAAGGTCACGTTGTCTGGAAGATCGTTCCGGTGCAGTGTAATGGCACCTTCGGATGGGGCAGAGGTCATAACCCGCTCCTGCGTGTTCTGTTGCTGTATGCTGTTGTGTTCCAGACCGATACAGCCGGCGTGATGGAATGTCCATTCCTGCGCGTTGTGTATGGCGCTGTTATGGCGGCGGCGCACATTTATATGCGGGATAGGCGCAGGTAGGCGGAATGCGCTAGAAGGGCCTCATCTGTTACACCCTTAATAACCCGGAACTGTGTGTTTATGCGTCAACCTCGTCATGGCCGTCCTGCGCGGCGCCCTCGTGTTTCTTCTGCTGGTGGGCGGGAAGGCGCGCCTTCGGCTCCGGCGGGCACATGCTGGCTGTTTGGCACGCATGCAGTGGCGGCAGCACTTAACAATCCGCGCCGTGTGTATGAACGCCTGCTGGTAACCGAAGAAAATCATCCCGCGCTGGAAGAGGCCACACGCTCAGGCCGGGGTGTGCGCGTGGCGCCGGAACTGGTGCAACGCCAGCGGCTGGATGATTTGCTGGGGCCGGATGCGGTGCATCAGGGTGTAGCCCTTCTGGCGCGTGTTCTACCCCCTATGCCGCTGGATGAAGCGCTGGAACGCCCCGGCCCGGTGCTGGTGCTGGATCAGGTGACAGACCCACGGAACATCGGGGCTATTCTGCGCTCAGCCGCAGCGTTTGGTGCAGCCTGCCTTGTGGTGCAGGACCGCAACGCGCCGGAAGAAACAGCCGTACTGGCTAAGGCGGCATCTGGCGCACTGGAAACCGTGCCCATGGTGCGAGAGGTCAACCTCTCCCGCGCTATTGAGCAGTTGCAGAAAAGCGGGTGCTGGACAGTGGGGCTGGATGCAGGCGGCACCACGCTGGATGGCGCCAGTTTTGATGGTCGCCGCGTAGCCCTTGTGCTGGGGGCAGAAGGCAAGGGGCTGCGCCGCTTAACGCGTGAAAGCTGTGATGAAATTGCCGGGCTTTATATGCCCGGAGAAATGGAAAGCCTGAACGTATCCGTAGCCGCCGCTGTGGGGCTTTACGAACTGGTGCGCCGGGGCATGCCCAGCGCATACCAGAAAGCCGCAGCAAAAAAGCCCACGTAATACCCAATATCGGCCCCGCCCAGCCAACGGGCTACGGGGCCGGTATACAGGCTGCTGGTTGAAAACAGCGCAATGGTCAGCACGGCTGTTACAGTAAAAATAGTGGCGCCGCGTGTCCAACCCGGTGGAATGGGGTGCACTGTGCGGTCTCCAAAATACCAGTCTGCCAGCACAATGCCGATCCACGGGGCAATCCAGTACATCGTCACCAGCAGGTAGTCTGTATAAAGCGTGGTGTAGCGGCCCGCACCGGCCACAGCCAACACATAGCCAAGGCTGGCTGTAAGAATGGCCGCAGCAATGCGCGGCACATGCAGCCCGGCAGAAATAAGGCTGTAACTGGCGGTATTATCGTTAAACGAATTGCCGGTAATGGATGAAAGCGCAATGGCCCCAAGGGCTACGGCACCAAGTGGGCCCATAGCCTGCTGGAGCGAGGCAATAACCGCCGTGGGTGAGGCCTCTGCCACAGACCCGGCAGAAATAAGCCCCAGAATCTGGAACGGAATGGCCGAACCCAAAAGCCCCGCCAAAGCCAGCAGCACCACCTTTTTGGGGCTGGTATTGGCAGGCAGATACCGCGTGTAATCTGAGGAATACGAAGCCCAGGACAGATTGAAGCTGACCAGCACACCCGTTGCCAGCAAAAAGGTGGAAAAGCTGACAGCATGATGCGCGGCCAGCGGGGCCTGCCCTTTTAGCGCAAACACAATGCCAATAAGCGTGAACACCACCAGCAGCACGGTGCCTAGATATTTCTGCAAGGCCTGCACCACGTGGTGCCCGTAAATGGAGGCCACCATCTGAATACTGGCCAGTATGCCCAAAGCCAGCCAGAAGGGCATGGAAAGCCCGGCCAAAAGCAGCAGCGCCATAAGGGCCGTGGCGGCGGGCACGTTATTTACGGCATCCCACCCCACGCAATAAATCCAGTTGAGAAACGCCGGAGGGCGCAGGCCTTTTTGCCCCAATGCGCGGCGAGAGGCCTCCATTTGTGTCAGCCCGGTTTTGGGGCCAATAGCGGCAGCAAGGGCTACGGGCAGCGCGCCTATAATGTTGCCAATAATAATGGCAACCACCCCTGTGCGAAAATCCAGCCCCATGCCTGTAAGCAATGCCCCAGTTACCCAACCGCCGGGGCCAAGGTTGGGGGAAAAATGGCTCCAGAACACCCGGTCTGTTGGCATGGTTTTAAGCGCTGCCGGAACGGGCTCTCTTACAGATGCGGCGGAAAGATCCTCCATCAGGCCACCGGTCTGGGGGGCTGAAGGGGGTGATTGTATCATGGATGGCGTGTTCCTGCGGCGTGGGGGCGGGAGTGGAGAAGGTTGGCGCTACAGTATCATGAAAGATCAGGTTCGGGCATGGACCCAGCAGCCCCAGAGGGCTGATTGTTGTAATAGAACTCTGCCAGCCGGATGGGCAGCAGGTCCATAAAGCGGGAGCCCGCTACTAACCATAGCGGAAAGGTAATGCGCCGCTCGTTCCGGCTTAGCCCACGCAAAATGCGGCGGCAGGCGCTGTTAACATCAGTTAGCCCCGGCATGGGAAAGGCGTTTTTGGCCACCATAGGGGTATCCAAAAACCCACACACAACGGAGCTTAATAAAATACCAGCCTTTTTGGCATCTCCCCCGGTGGCCACCATAAATCTGTCCACTGCCGCCTTGGCTGCGGAATAAGAGGGTGTGCCGGGGTAAGACACCACGCCCGCAACGGAAGAAATGGCGCAAATACGCCCACGCATGCCATCTGCCCCACGGGGTTGATGTTGCATAACATCCAGCGCAGGCAGCACGGTGTTGAGTACGCCCATCATGTCTGTTTCAAAAATACGATAAATCTGTGCCGCAGGTTCATACGGTGCGCCATCGGGCGTTTGCGGCTTGCGGGTGCCGCCCGTTATGCCTGCACAGGCCAAAACCAGATCTAGCCCGTTTGTGCTGCGTATCCAGGCCTCCATTGCGGCACGGTCTGCCACATCACCAAGGTGCAAATGCACCGCCGCACCCCGGCTAATGCAGGCTTTGGCTGTTTCTTCTAGCCGTTGCACGTTGCGCCCGCCCAAATACAGGGTGCGCCCAGGCCGGGCCAGCGTCTGGGCCAATGTTTGCCCAAGGCCGGAGGATGCGCCAGTAATCAGAACGGTATCATGCTTCATATTACAGATCGGCCTTTGCTTATGGTGGTTATGGCATAGCATGGCGGCTTCTGGCATGAAGGCGCAAGACGGATAGATAGAACACGCAGGGAAGGCAGCATGGCGCACAACGCACAGGGTAAGCATAACGGAGCAGAACGGCGGCGCGGTGTGTGCCTGGTTATTTCTGCGCCATCTGGGGCGGGTAAGTCTACCATTGCCAATGCACTGCGTGCTTCCGAGCCAGCGCTCAAGCACTCGGTTTCTGTGACCACCCGCCAGCCAAGGCCGGGGGAAAAAGAAGGTGTGCATTATCACTTCCGCACTATGGAAGATTTTGAGCGCATGGCCGCAAATGGCGAGTTGCTGGAATGGGCCACCGTGTTTGGCCGTGGTTACGGCACGCCCCGCGCCCCGGTGGAAGCCGCATTGGCTGCCGGGCACGATATGGTGTTTGACATAGACTGGCAGGGCCACCAGCAAATCCGCCGCGCACTGCCTGATGATGTGGTGAGCCTGTTTGTGCTGCCCCCATCATTAGAGGAACTGGAACGGCGCCTGCGTGGCCGTGCATCAGACCACCCCGATGAAATTGCCCGCCGCATGGCCGCCGCGCGGGATGAAATCTCGCATTGGCGGGAGTTTGACCACGTAATTATCAATACGGATCTGGACCGCGCCATTACAGAAGCCCGCGCCGTGCTGGTGGCGGCACGCCTGCAAACCCGCCGGCGCACGGGGCTGTTGGATTTTGTTGCCAGCTTTGGAGCCTGAACGGCATGGATTTTTCTGCCATTACCGTGCTGTGCCTGGGCGATGTGATGCTGGACCGCTTTTTATACGGCAGCATGGACCGCATCTCGCCTGAAGCACCCGTGCCTGTGTTGTTGCTCGATTCCCGGCGTGAAATGCCTGGAGGAGCCGGTAATGTGGCCAGCAACGTTATCTCGCTCGGGGGGCGTGCCGTTCTGGTGGGGCTGAGTGGTCAGGATGAGGCCGGGGCCAGCCTGCGCACCACATTGGCAGAAAAAAACCGGCTGGTGGATGCTACGGTGCAGAGCGCTGCCCGGCCTACAATTTGCAAAACACGCTTTATTGCCGCGCATCAGCAGGTGGTGCGGGTGGATGAAGAAAGCCACGCCCCCATTGCAGAGCCTGAGCAGGAAGCCCTGTGCCGCCAGATTGATGCGCATATTGGGGCCTGTCAGGCTGTGGTGGTGTCTGATTACGGTAAAGGCGTGTGCACTCCGGCTGTGCTGGCGCATTTGTTCCGCGTGGCGCGGCAAGCTGGCGTGCCTGTTTTTGTAGATCCCAAATCTACCGATTACGCGCGCTACAAAGGGGCTACCTGCATTACCCCCAACGCCAAGGAACTGGCAGCCGCTTCTGGCATGCCGGTGGATACCGCAGCCCATGTGGAAGCCGCCGCCAGCAAGGTGATGGCTCAAGCCGATGCACAGGCCATTCTGGCCACCCGGTCGGAAAAAGGCATGATGCTGGTGCGGCGTGGGGGCGAGGTGCTGGCTGTGCCTGCCCGTGCGCGGGAAGTGTTTGATGTTTCCGGCGCGGGAGATACCGTTATTGCCACTATGGCGCTGGTTGTTGGGGCGGGTATGTCGTTCGAACAGGGCATGCGTGTGGCCAATGCGGCGGCAGGCGTGGTGGTGGGCAAGCTGGGCACGGCCACGGCGGATATTCAGGAAGTTCTGCACGAGCTGGAAGAACAATCTGGCCCGGATGAAGTGCCGCACTTGCTACCTTTGGGGGCTGCTTGTGCGCAGGTGGCCCGCTGGCAGGCTCGTGGCTTGCGTGTGGGTTTTACCAACGGGTGCTTTGATATCATCCACCCCGGCCATATCAGCTTGCTGGCAGAAGCTCGGAGCGCGTGTGACAGGCTGGTGGTGGCGCTGAACACAGATGCCAGCGTGCGCCGCCTGAAAGGTGACACACGGCCTGTGAATTCACTGGAATCCCGCGCCGCTGTTATGGCCGCTATCCGCTATGTGGATGCCGTGGTGGCGTTTGATGAAGATACGCCGTTGGAGCTTATCCGTGCCCTGATGCCAGATGTGCTGGTAAAAGGGGCAGATTACCGGCCCGAACAGGTTGTGGGGGCGGATATTGTGCAGGCCGCAGGGGGCCGGCTGGTGCTAGCCAATTTGCAGCAGGGGCATTCCACCACATCCACAATCGGGCGGATTCGCAAGACATGACGGGGCATAACCTGCCGGGCGCAGAAAACCTGCCGCTTGTGGCTGTGCGCAACCGCTTTGCGCATTGGCTGTTTGAGGATGCCTTGCCTTTCTGGGCCAGTACAGGGTGCGACGGCACAGCCTCAAACCCGGCGGCCTTGGGTGCGCAGGAGTGTCTGACGCTACAGGGCGCACCAGCCCTGCCACCGTTCAAGCGCGTAAGGGTGCAGGCGCGGCAGCTTTTTGTGTTTTCATGGGCGGCCTTAAAAGGCTGGCAGCCCGCAACGCAACGGGCGGAAAGTATTTTCAGGTTTCTGCTCAACGCCCATAGGCCAGATGGCGGCTGGGTTAAGCTGCTGGCGCGTGATGGCGCTGTGCTGGATGACAGTGCAGATTTGTACGATATCGCTTTCGTGCTGTTTGCTCTGGCATGGTATGGCCGTGTGGACAGCACAGGCCAGGCGGTAGAACTGGCGCGGCAAACGCTTGCGTGGCTGGGGCAGGCAATGGCCCTGCCCAATGGCGGTTTTATGAACACGCGGCCCGCCAATGATGCGTGGCGGCAGCAAAACCCCCATATGCACCTGCTGGAAGCTGTGCTTGCCCTGCATGAAACAACGGGCGATGCCGCAGATCTGCCGCAGGCCCACGCATTATATGCGCTGTTCAGCCAACACTTTATGGATGAACGTACTGGCACGCTGGGCGAATATTTTGGGCTAGACTGGCAACCCGCCGCAGGGCCAGAAGGCCAGTGGTGTGAGCCGGGGCATCATTTTGAATGGGTGTGGCTGTTGCAGGCTTATGCGCGCCAAAGCGGAGTGGATACCGCAGCACAGGCCGCGCGCCTTTACCATTTTGCACATCAGTATGGTGTAGATGCCCAAACCGCATTGGTGCGTGATGCCGTTGCACGGAATGGGCAAATACTTAAGCCAACATTCCGCCTATGGGTGCAGGGCGAGGCTTTGCGTGGCGCATTGTGCCATGATCCGCAGGATAAAGCCGGTTGGGCCACGCGTATGGCCAGTAATCTGCTGGATCGGTATTTTACAGGTTGCCCCACCGGCACATGGGTGGATCAACTGGATGCACAGGGCGCACCTGCGGCTTCACAAATACCAACTAGCTCGCTTTATCATATCGTAACGGCGTATGATGCGCTGGATCAGGCTGCGCGGGCCTGCGTGCCATCTGCATAAAAAACGCTGTGCGGAAATGTGCCTGTAAGCAGGACGTGGCAGCGCGAATCTGATACAAGCGGTGTTGTGAACATGACAACAACAGATACCCCCAGCCAGAAGGACGAAAGCCTTCTGGCCCTTACCCTTCGGCAGCCCCCGGCCAATGTGGAGGCCGAGCAGGCGCTGCTTGGCGCGTTGCTGACCAACAACCGCGCCTATGACCGTGTTTCGGACTTTCTGGCTGGTGAGCATTTTGCCAACCGCGTGAATGGCCAGATTTATGATGCCATTGCCCGGCGTATTGAAAACGGGCAACTGGCAGACCCCGTAACCATGCGGGCTGAGCTGGAGCATTCCGGCATTTTGGCCAGCGTTGGCGGCATGGCCTATATGGCCAAGCTGCTGTCCTCCATGGTCGGGATTATCAACGCCGGAGATTACGGCCGCACCATTCATGATGCGTGGATCCGCCGCCAGCTGATTGATATTGGTGAAAACGTGGTGAACAACGCGTTTGGCACCACCATTGGCCTTTCCGGGCAGGACCAGATTGAGGCAGGGGAAGAAGCCCTGTTCAAACTGGCCACGGAAAAAGGCAATGAAGGGGATTTTGTTTCCTTCAACAAGGCACTAAGCGGCGCTATTTCCGTTGCAGCCCAAGCCTTTCAGAACGAAGGGCACGTTACGGGCCTGACATCTGGCCTGCGTGATCTGGATAAAAAAACAGGTGGGCTGCACCCGTCTGACTTGCTGATTCTGGCGGGGCGCCCTGCCATGGGTAAAACGGCGCTGGCTACCAAAATGGCCTTTTCCGCTGCCCGCGCCATTATGGATGAGGCTGAGGAAACGGGAGAAAAGCCCAAAGGGGCAGTGGCTATTTTCTCGCTCGAAATGTCGGCAGAACAGTTGGCCACTCGTATTCTGTCTGAACAGGCCGAGGTTTCGGGTGAGCGCATCCGCCGTGGTGATATCGGGCAGAAGGAGTTTGATCGCTTTGTGCGTGTCAGCCACGAACTGGCCCGCCTGCCATTGGTGATTGATGATACGCCAGCTATCTCTCTTTCCGCCATGCGCACACGCTGCCGCCGGTTAAAGCGTACGCAGGGCCTGTGCCTTGTGGTGGTGGATTACCTCCAGCTTATGCGGCCATCTGTTGGCACGCGCCCAGAAAGCCGCGTGTTGGAAATTTCCATGATCACGCAGGGCCTCAAGGCCATTGCCAAGGAACTGGAAGTGCCGGTTATTGCACTTTCCCAGCTTTCCCGTCAGGTCGAAAGCCGTGAAGACAAGCGGCCCATGCTGTCGGATTTGCGTGAATCCGGCTCTATTGAGCAGGACGCCGATGCGGTGATGTTTGTGTACCGTGATGAATACTACCTGCAACAGCGTATGCCCAAGGAAACAGCTTTTGAATCCATGGAGAAATACTCTGTGGCAATGGATGAATGGCAGCGCAAGATGAGCCTGGTGCATAACAAGGCCGAGCTTATTCTGGAAAAGCAGCGTCATGGCCCCACGGGCACTATCAATCTGTTTTTCGAAGGCGAATACACACGCTTTGCAGATTTGGATACCATTCATCAGGAACACTAAACCAGTTAAAAGGCCCCACATGTTGGGGCCTTTTTTGGTAAAAGCCTTCTGATATCCACGTAAATTTGAAAAATTATACCGCTTGCTGTATGGCGCACGTATGTGCCACTGCATGCACGTGCAAGAACAGCCTGTAAGCTGCGCGCCAAAAGAATAAATAAGATTGGGCAGATTTTTTAATGGATAAACTTGGTGCCATTATTGCAATGGCAGTGTGCCTTCTTGTCTTGCTGAATATTTCAACTGTTTTTGCGTTCTTGTTCCTGCTTGTAAAAATTGCTTTGGTTGTGGGGCTTCTTGCACTGGCCGGGTTTCTGGTTTTTGGGTTTATTGAAAAACCAGAAAAGCACTTACCGCCGCCTCCAACCCCTAAAGATGAAGCCCCGGCAGAACCGGTTATTGAGAAACCGTATTTTGATGCCCATGAAAAAGGGCGGGAAGGGGAAGAAAAGGTTAGCACAATTCTCCAGCATATGGGCTGGCCGGCCCTGCATAATGTTTTGCTGGAAGGTGACAGAGGGCTGACAGAAATAGACCATCTTGTAAAAGCCCCGTGGGGTATTGTGGTTATTGAAACCAAAAATTACGATGGCTTTATTTCCGGCTCCTCTACGCCGGGGGTGTGGAAACAGAGTTTTCCAAACTCTACCGGTGTAGGGTACCGGCTGTTTATGGACCCCGTGCATCAGAACTATCGGCATGTCTGTGCCGTAAAATACCTTACCGGGCTGGAAAATGTGCAGTCTCTCGTGGTGTTTGCCGGGCGGGCCTATACCAGCCCATTTGTGCATCATCAGGTTGTGCGCCTGAAAGATCTGGAGCGCGTTTTACGCACACGGCCAGAAGGTTTTGCCTATGTGGATGAGCGCGAACTGGAAAGAGCATGGTATGTTCTGCAACAGGCCTTTGTTGCCAATACAGGGCGTGGGCGTGAGCATATAGATAAATTACGCCAGCGTTTTTCATAAACATAACGTATCTGTATTCCTGCGGGCCATACAGATAGCCCGCAGGAACAGGGCGTGCTGGTTAAACGGTTATCAGGTTTTGCCGCACCGTCACCGGGATCTTGTTTTCCTGAAATGCCTTCCAGATTTCAAAAAGTGCAGCGCTGCGCACAACCTTTATATCTGTGCCAGACATGGCCTTGGCTGATCCAATCAGCAAGGCAGAGCCATCAGATACGGAAGACATGCTGACGGTTGGCTGCACGCTTTCATCTACATCCTTACAGGTGGCAAGGGTGCGGGCCATCACATCCATGGCTTTATCCAGATCAGATGCAAAAGGCAGATTGAGTTCTATGGTGAACACACCGGGCTTTTGCGCCCGTGTGGCGTTTTTAACAGCCGAGGTAATGAACTGCGAGTTAGGGACAATCATGGTGGATTTGTCATCCAGCCGGATATCGGTAGAGCGCACGCTAATGCGTTCCACCGTGCCGGTTACACCCGCAATAGTGACAACATCCCCAATGGAAACCGGGCGTTCCGCCATAAGGATAATGCCGGAAACAAAGTTTTGCACAATGGATTGCAGGCCAAAGCCAATGCCCACAGAAAGCGCGCTAACAACCCATGTCATGCTTTTAACGGTTACACCCAGCACCGCCAGCATGCTCAGCCCAACCAGAATCCATGCGGCATAGCTCAGAATACTCAGGATAGAGGCCTGCGCCCCGATATCCAGCCGCGTGGTGGGGAAAAACCTTTGCTGGAACCATGATTTTAAAATGCTGATGGCGTAATACCCCGCCACCGGCAATACGGCACACAGCAAAATGGCATCCAGAGAGATATGGGAGCCATCGGTGCTGGCCTGGCCATGAAACAGCCAGTAAAGCTGGTGCCATATCTGCTGCGGGTCAAACCCACCGCCACTGGTGGCAACGGCATAAGCCACAGCCAGCAGCAGCACATTTACAATGCCGGGCACCACAACGCACATCTGGTTTACAAGCCGCGGGGGCAAGCCCAGTTCAACCAGATGCCGCCCCAAGGGCGCACTGGCCGGAAACAACGTGTTGGCCGTAACTGTTACCAAAAGGGAAAGCAGCAAAAGGCCTGTCATGCTAATGGCCATCATGCTCAGCCATGAGATGATGGTGTAAGCCAGCGGAATGTAGCCTGAAAAAACAGCCAGCCAGCAGACAATGGAAATGCCCATAGCCAGACTGATTAAAAACTGCGTGCGCGAGGGCTGGCTGGGGGTATTGTCTGTTTGGTCGGAAATACGCAACTCCCGCGGGATGGCAAACAGCAGCGGGCTTACAGCCAGCACATACAGCCCATCCATAAGCTGGACAGACAGCATGGAAATGCCGCTTTGCGTATCAATATAACGCAGGAACCCACGCACAATAAGTGCTGCGGCCAACCAGAGCGGGAACAGCCGTAAATTTCGCGCAATGGTGTCCGACATCGGAAAGATGCGCCATTCTGGATGGCGTGAAAGCAGGCAAAACCCCAGCTCAATCACAAGCCCGCAAAGTGGAAACTGCGCGCCCATCATGCTGCCAAGGGTGGTTAAATCCTCATCCAGCGCAGAGTTGTCAAAGGCCAGAACACTCCAGAAAATCTGGAAGGCAAAACCCCATGCCAGCAGGCTGAGCACACCACACAAAAGGGTTGCAATAATGGGGCGGATACGCCCCGCAGGTAAAACACGCGCCACCAGACGGCGAATAATACCGTGTGAGAAAAACCACCCCACCAAAAGCAACGCAGAAAGTGCGATGCCACCCAGCGAAATAAAGATGCGATTGCCAGAAAAAGCGACCCCCAGCACCCCAAGGGCTTCTCCCCCCAAAGCGCTAAGGCGTGTGGTGTCTGTATGGAAATTGCTGGTAAACTGAGACCAGAAGTTGACTCCCAGTGGGGAGGGAAAACGCTGCCACAAGGTAGCCTGCTGTATGGCGGTGCCATGCTGGCGCAGTTCATTTACAAGCTGCTGGGCTTCTACCTGATACAGCTTCAGCCGCGTCATGCGGGAATTGATGTCCTGCTGTTTTTTAAGCAGAAGGGTGCGCTGTTCGGTAATGGAGGCGGATTCTGCTGGCTCATCCTTACCGGGTGGCTTGCCCAGAATATCCAGAAAGTTCTGATAAACGCCCTGATAGGGTTTTAGCCGGGCTTGCAGGGTATCTGTTTGTGTGGCCACAGCATTGGCGCGGCGCAGCAGGGCGGCAAGCTCGGTTGTGCTTTGGCCGTTGGTTCTTTCCTGCTGGCTGCTTTGGTATATGGCACTTATTTCTGAACCAATACTTTCCAGCGTGCTGTTACTGACAATATCGGAAGTATTGGTAATAAGGGTTGTTGGGGCAGGGGCCGTAACGGAGGTATTGTCTGTATCCGCTGCCCAAAGGGGGGAACTGGCGGCAAAAGGCAAGGCACCCTGCGTAAGCACAAAACACGCTAGAAAAAGAGAACAGAACCGCTTCAAACGCATCAGAAAACCTTGTGTTTCAGGTGTCTGGAAAAATAACCCTTATATCCGTAACGTAGCGGCGTAAGAGGGGGTTGCGCCACCATTAAGCAAGCGGCGTGGTGATGTTGGGGGAATGTACGTAAGTTTCTGTTTGGTGCAGGCCACACAATGCTGTGCACTTTTCAAACAGGCAAAAGCCCTGCCATCAACGGTGGCAGGGGTAAAAATTAACGTATGGGAAACGTGGTGAGGTTAGTCGTCATCACCTGTTTTGAGGTGATCATGATACCCGTATTTTTCCCATTGGGCGGCTGTGGTCAGATGCTTCGGTTCTTTGGAGCTAAACATGCCACAGGCGGATAGTCCCAAGGTGCAGGCCAGCAGCAGAACCGCGCGTTTCATCTTACCGAATATCCCTTACCCGTTTTGTCTGCTTTTTCTATCTCATTGCAGGGCATCGCGAGCAAGTGGAGATTGCAGCCAAGAGTGATTAACGCCGCAATTCCATGCTAATGGGGCCTTCACGCCGCCCGTGGGTGAACTGATCTACATACGGGTTGCCACTGTTCATGAGGGAAGATGCCGCTCCCTGCCAGATCAGCTTGCCTTTGTAGAGCATGGCGGCTTCATCCCCAATGCGTTGGGCAGATGCCATATCATGCGTAATGGCAATGGCGGTGGAACCCAGCTTTTTCACGCAATCTACAATCAGCCCATCAATCACCGCACCCATAATGGGGTCCAGCCCGGTGGTGGGTTCATCAAAAAACAGAATATCCGGCTGGGCGGCAATGGCGCGGGCCAAACCCACGCGCTTTTGCATGCCGCCAGAAAGTTCGGAGGGGTATAAATCCCCCACAGAAGGATCAAGCCCCACTTGCGCCAGAATGGTGCCTGCATGGTTGCGGGCATTCTTGCGGGTGATTTTATGCAGCGCCAGCAGCCCGAAGGTGACGTTTTCCCATACGGTCAAACTGTCAAACAGCGCGGCGTTCTGGAACAGCATGCCAATTTCACTGCGCAGTTTTTCACGCCGTTTTTCCGGGGCTTCCAGAACGTTTTCGCCATCAATTTCAATAATGCCGGAATCTGGCGTAATCAGCCCCAGAATACAGCGCAGCAGCACGGATTTGCCCGAGCCAGACCCGCCAATAACAACAAAGGATGTACCCTGTGCAACATCCATGGAAACACCATCCAGCACCTTTTTGGCGCCGAAGGATTTGTGCAGGTCCCGAATACGGATTTTAGGCGTGGTGCCTGTCATGGTCTGGCTCATTGTGAAAAGAACAGGTCTGTCAGCAGGTAATCAAAGGCCAGCAGCATGATGGATGCGGCCACCACAGCGGCTGTTGTGGCAGACCCCACACCTTCTGCCCCGCCCTTGCTGTTATAGCCGTAGTAGCAGCCCATTAGCGCAATAAGGAACCCAAACAGCGCAGCCTTTACCAACCCTACGGTTACATCAATGGCCTTGAGGGAGTTTAGCGTGGCCGTAATGTAAGCGGGGGCAGAAAAGCCCAGCTTCACCACAGCTACGGTAAAGCCGCCTGCCACACCCAGTATGTCTGCCACCAGCACCAGCAGGGGCAGGGCAATCAGCCCGGCCAGCAGGCGCGGGGCCACCAGATACTTCATGGGGTTGGTGGAAAGGGTGGTGAGCGCATCTATCTGGTCTGTTACGCGCATGGTGCCAATTTGGGCGGCCATGGCAGCCCCCACGCGGCCAGCCACCATAAGCCCAGCCAGCACTGGCCCCAGCTCACGCGTAACGGCCAGCACCACAATACCGGCAATGGCGCTTTGGGCATGGTATTGCGCAAACCCGGTATAGGATTGCAGCGCAATAACCCCGCCAGAAAACAGCGCCGTAAGCGCCACCACAGGCAAGGAGAAAAAGCCTGTTTCTAAAAAGGTGGACAAAAACACGCGCCCATAAAACGGAGGACGCACAATGTGCGAAAGCCCAGAAGCCGCAAACAGGGCCAAAGCCCCCGCCGCGCGAATAAGGGAGAGTGTAGCGCGGCCAAGGCGGGCCACAAGATCAAGCACCATGTCCATGAGTGTGGACTGTCCGTTCCTGCTGAAGTGTGAAAAGGCAGTTCCAGCAGCCGTAACCTGTGCGGGCGGGTTCGTCAAAGCATCGTTGCGTGGTGGGCTGGGGGTGTTACTCTTTCAAATAACAAATACTGCATAAATCAGGCAGGGCTGATTTGAACGCTTAATTGGGCTACGCATAAAAAACAGTTCAGGCGAGCCCTTGAGTTTGTTCCTGTTTTATTCCACATCAGGGGGGATGAACCAGACAGCAAAAGAGCTTGCCTGATGGCTAAAAAACCTTCCCGCACCTATGTTTGCACCAATTGTGGCGCTGTACATGCCAAATGGGCCGGGCAGTGCGATGCCTGCGGTGAATGGAACACGCTGGAAGAAATGGCTGTGGAACCCTTGGCCGCATCCTCTGCCGCGGTGCGTGGTGGCAAGGGGCGGCGCGTGGCGTTGCAGGCGTTGGAGGGGGAGATCAAACTTCCACCACGCACCCAAACAGGCATTGCAGAGCTTGATCGGGTTTTGGGTGGTGGTCTTGTACCTGCTTCTGTTGTGCTGGTGGGGGGTGACCCCGGCATAGGTAAATCCACTTTGCTGCTTCAGGCCGCCAGCAAGCTGGCAGGCAAGGGCGAGCGGGTTCTGTATATCTCTGGTGAAGAAGCGGTGGACCAGATCCGCCTGCGTGCCCAGCGGCTGGGTGTGGCCGGAGCCAAGCTGGATTTGGCGGCATCCATCAACGTGGCAGATATTGTGGCCACGCTGGAAGCCGAACCCGATGTGCGGGCGGTAGTGATTGATTCCATCCAGACCATGTGGCTGGAAACCATAGATAGCGCGCCGGGTACGGTCTCTCAGGTGCGGGCCTGTGCGTTTGAGCTGATACGCGCGGCCAAGCGCCGGGGGTTCAGCCTTATTCTGGTTGGGCATGTAACCAAGGAGGGCGCGCTGGCTGGCCCGCGTGTGCTGGAGCACATGGTGGATGCCGTAATGTATTTTGAAGGCGATAGGGGCCACCAGTTCCGTATCTTGCGCGCCGCCAAAAACCGCTACGGCGCAACGGATGAAATTGGCGTGTTTGCCATGACAGACCGCGGTCTGGAGGAAGTAAGCAACCCATCAGCCCTGTTCCTGGCCGAACGGCGGGGCAATATTGCCGGCTCTGCCGTATTTGCCGGGCTGGAGGGCACGCGGCCTGTTTTGTTGGAAGTGCAGGCCTTGCTGGCCCCCAAAGGTGGAGATGGTGCCCCCCGCCGTGCCGTGGTGGGGTGGGATACAGGCCGCCTTTCCATGTTGCTGGCTGTGCTGGAAACGCGCTGTGGGCTCAAACTTTCTGGCATGGATGTGTATCTGAACGTGGCAGGTGGCCTAAAGGTGGCGGAACCTGCGGCAGATCTGGCTGTGGCGGCTGCGCTGGTTTCTGCCGCCAGTGGCGTGCCCACCAGCCCCGGAGAGGTTTATTTTGGAGAGGTTGGTCTTTCTGGCGAGGTGCGGCAGGTGGCGCAGGCCGATGCCCGTTTGAAGGAAGCTGCCAAGCTGGGGTTTGACCGCGCCGTGTTGCCCCGCCGCATTGCGCGCGGCAACACGCGCTCTCGCCCGCCGGAGGGGCTGCATCTGCGTGAAATCGGTCATATTTCTGATTTGGTAAGTGCAGAAATGGAAGCTGAGTGAAACTGACACATTGCCATTTGCACAATGTATCGGTATAGTGCGCCCCACAAAGATGCGGATGTAGTTCAATGGTAGAACGGCAGCTTCCCAAGCTGCATACGAGGGTTCGATTCCCTTCATCCGCTCCAACTTCCAAAAACCTAATGAAATCAAGCACTTGTCGCATAGCAACGTTACTCGGCCTGTAAGCGTGCGTTACAGGGTCAGCGTTACACCTTCCGATACAAAGAAGGGTGCTGAAGATATGCGGAATATGCTGAAGCGTGGGAACAGTTATTCTGTCCGCTTCAACGTGCCTGAAGATAGACGTGCAGATGTCGGAAAGGTCTTTGGTGCCAAGAGTGGCATGAAAGATGAGATTGTCCGCACCTTGGGCACTCGTGACTATCGAGAAGCCGTGAAGCGCCGTGATGCTGCCCTTGCGGCTATCAGGAAGGAAGTCAACGCCAAGCTGACAGATGCAAACCTTCCACCCTTGCATGGTGATTATGTGCCTAACTGGTGGGCTGCACCTGAGAAGGCTGTAGAAGCTGGCCTTCATTATAAAAAGCAGATTGATCAAGCCTCAGAAGCTTATGAGCCATGTGAAGGGATAGTGCCGGGAACGATTGCAGAAGGCGCTCCTACGTCTGAGAAGGAACATATCAGGGCCGTTGTGGCTGACTTGGTGCTTGAAGCTTCTGAAAAACTCCCTCCGGCGGAGGGCCTGCGCTACTACAACACTGTCATGGGCATTGCAGAGGGCCAGGAAACGCCCTTGGAACCACTTGCAGAACGTTGGCTGGCTGATGCTAGGCGCTTGGTCTCTAACGGCCTTCTGAAGAGGCACAGGAGAGTCTTGGCGATCTTCTTGGAATACCTGGATAGCGTTGGTGTGGCGCGTGTTGTGCAGAAGGTGGACAAGAGGCAGGCAAGGCGCTTCAGGGAGTGGCTGATAGCCCAGGGCAAGGAAGCCAACACCGTCAATTCGTATTTGTCCTCTTTGCGGTCTTTCTGGACGTGGCTGGATGATGCTGGGGAGGTGAGTGACAGCAATCCTTGGTCTGGCATGTCTGGGGGCTTGAAGAAGCTAGCCAAGAAGGATGCAAAGGCAAGAGGTGAGAAGCGGCCCTTCACTGATGATGAATTGCTGCTCCTGCTCAAAGGTCAGCCTAGCAGCCGACAGCGTGCCCAGATGATCAAGGATGTGTTCCGCTTGGGCTTGCTGACAGGGGCAAGGCAGAATGAGCTTTGCAGCCTCACAAGAGGCCGTGTGGTGGTGCCTGATGATCCTGCCGAGCTTTGGGGCGTTGAGGTGACTGAGGATGTCAGCAAGACGGAAAACAGCGTCAGGACAATCCCGCTTCATCCCTTGGCAAGAGAGATTGTGGAAAGACGCCTGAAAGACTGCACAAGCCAGCTAGACGGTGACTTGGATGCGTCCTTGTTTCCTGAATGCCCGCCGGGTGGTGAAGATAACAAAAGGGGCTGGACGTTCTCAAAGGACTTCCTGCGCTATCGAAAGGCTGTCTTGGGTGATGAAGGCAATGGCACAGACTTCCACAGCACCAGAAGATGCTTCTCCACCTTCATGGAAGTGGCAAGGGCCAATGGTGTGACTGCCTGCACTGATTTGGTGATTGATCACCTCATTGGACACAAGGCGGAAAGGCTTGCAGCAAACACCTATGCAGCAAAGCAGCTTGATTGGTCTCTCTATTCAGAAGCCATCCTTGGCATGGTTGAAAAGGGCATGTCTGAGAAGGTGAGGGCTGCAATGCTTGATGAGAGTCAAAAAGAAGCCCGCTGAGAGCCTTGCAGCCTTTCCGTGGTGAATGACACCATGAGAAGGTCTTGAAAGCTATCAGCGGGCAAATATGAGGCTGTATGGGCCTATATGGCTCACCTGTGGCTTCGTTAGTTTCTAGAGTGCGGGCAATCTATCAGCTAGCGGCCTGAGAATGAGGTTGATTAGACCGATAATTCAAGCTGCTTGATGTGACGGGCAAGATTTTGCAGTTCTTCAACGGCCACAATATCTTTGTAGCTGAAAATCAGTCTGTATTGACGCAAATATGTTGCTATTTCATCCCCGAAAACTGCCTTTTGAGCTTCGTAAAGACTGGCATCCTCAATGTTGAACTCTAGCAGCCGTTCAACTTCATACGTCGGTATACTCAGATCATCAGCAATATCATTAAGTGATGAGCCGTTAGCAGATAGTTCCACCGCTTTATTGAGTTTGGTCAAAGGCTTGCCAGTGGTGTGTCTGCCTTTCGCAATGCAATCCTGCATGTTTTCTTGCTGTGTCCCATCTACAAGGTGATCAGGGCTGACGCATAGATGGTTGTCGCACAGATGGTTAACGGTTTTCCCTGCTGACAACGGGTGTTTGAAATGCTCGAAAGCCCAGCGGGCAGCTGTCGTGTTTTTCTGCTGGCTGCCATTATGTTGATTGAACTGAGGACGGCCTGCACCATCACAGCTTGCAGTCCATTTCCAGCAAGGAGAATGCAGCTTTGAATCTTCCGGTGGTGGTGTTTCGGTGACATGCGACAGGAATCGTTTTTCTGCTTCGTTCTGAGGAGTTGGTAGGGTCATAATGTTCGTTCCTTTTGTGTATGTTTCTTACCACTACAGTTGCATTTTGTGTCGTGAGTGAGCGCGGATAGCACTGGCCTGATGCGTTCGTCGAAAGACGGACCATCTGAGGATGTGAGAGACGGGTAGTCTGCGTTGTGCAAGTTTTACGACGAGGCGCCTGATCTCCTGAATGGACCAGCGGACAAGGACTGTCGTGTTCTGAGTTGTGTTTTTTTCGGTTTCAGTGAGTTTGCCTGGTAACGGACACTGGCCATGACGGCATAGGCCAGCATGACCAGAGAGACATGCCGATGCCAACCATGCCAGGAGCGGGTCTCGTTATGATCAAGACCAAATTCGTTTTTGGCCGTCTCGAACCCTTCTTCGATCCTCCAGCGCGTCCCTTCAACGTTCACCAGTTCCTGCGTGGTTGTCCCTTTCGGGCTCCAGGTCGTAAAATAGGCAAGGTCCCCGTCAGCGATGTTTCGGCGGATCAACAGGCCACGTGTCCATGGTCCGGCTATAGGGCAGTCAAATTCTTCAGCATCCAGATCAGCAAGCGGAAGATACGCCCAGTCATAAAGTCGCTCACCTTTTGTGCCGTGCCCCGCTGACAGACGACGCCAGGCCTGGTCTGGCAGTCCTGCTGCAATATCTTTCGCCTCTCCGGCAATCAGCGGTTCCGTTGCCCATGATCCGAACCAGTGATTGCCCTTGACCCCAAGCACATATCCAATTCCTGCCCGGCGAAGCGTGCGTTCTACGTCGCCCACGCCATACACGCTGTCTGCTGCAACCCAGCGGAACGGCACACCGGCCTCAATACT
Source organism: Acetobacter sp. A11-2 (assembly GCF_040208445.1). NCBI lineage: Bacteria > Pseudomonadati > Pseudomonadota > Alphaproteobacteria > Acetobacterales > Acetobacteraceae > Acetobacter > Acetobacter sp. A11-2. The sequence continues at coordinate 1,622,811 of NZ_CP157843.1, read as the reverse complement.
TCGCTCAATCATCATCGAGGCTAACGCCGGTTTGGTTGCAAACACCACGTCATCGGGAACGTGGGCCCGCTTCAGACGCTCAGGCTTTGATGTCCAGTCTTTCGGGAGATACAGGGCGCGGTCAATAAAGGCATGCCCCCGTTCCGAAACATAAGCGCCAAACACACCAATCTGGCAGTTCGTGATCTTGCCGGCAGATCCCGTATACTGCCGCCCCACACCGCAGGACGCCTGACCCTTCTTCAGAAAACCGGTCTCATCAATGACCAGCACGCCCTCTTCAGTGCCCAGATGCTCAATCACATAATCCCTGACGACGTCACGAAGGGCATCGGCATCCCAGTGCCCGCGTCCCAGAAGCGCCTGCTGCCGCCATGGACCAGGATCTCCTGCGGCTTCCGCTCGCATCCATCCCGTCTTGCGTGGTTCATTGCCAATCAAAACATCAAGAAAAGCACAGGCCGAATCTACGACACGTTTTTGCGTGAACAGCGGCGCCATCCGATCCTTGGCGGACCGAAGCGAGCGCGCCCATAATTCCAGCGTCTCTTCAACAGACGTACCGCCACTCATCATATCCTGAATCATGGTTACCCATAGATTCAGAACTCAACACAAAATGCAACTGTAGTGTTACGTGTCAGGTTGTGAGACGTCATTGGCGTAATCAAGGATTTCGTCGACCTGTTTCATGATGTCACGACCAGCCGGTTTGATATAGTCTTGATTACGTGACGCGGGATGTTTTTCAAGCCATGAGATGATGCATTGGGCGGGAGCGATGCCGCCCAGAACACGCTGCGGGCGATGATTGTAGGCGAAACAGAAGCCTCTGAGCAGAATTTCCAGATCTTCATGGTTTGAGACACAGACCTGCAGTACTTCTGTAGCGACACGGCCATTGAAGCGTTCCACCATTCCATTGGTCTGAGGGGAGTAAGCCTTGGTCCGGCGTCGGTCGATTCCCATGTCATGACAGGCTTTTTCGAAGGCGTCCGCTGTAAAGCAGGAGCCACGATCGGTCAGGATATGGGTGATCCGGAAAGGAAAGGCCGATTTGACGGCATTGAGGAAATCAACGGAATTATCCGCATTTTCCGCGTCATAAACAGCCAGGTGCACTGAACGGGAACAGCGATCGATGGCGACATACAGAAAACGTTTCCGCCGGTCCCCATCTGCTGTCTGTAATTTTGGCAGATGTTTCACATCGATATGGACATAACCGGGATCGTAATCGCGGAACTTTCCCTGTCCCCGAACTGGTCCGGCCTTTGGAACAGGAGGCAGCCTGTTCAATCCGGCGTCTTTCAGTATCCGCCAGATATTGTCCCGGTTCAGATGCGGCAGGAAATGCCGTAAGACAAAGGTCAGATCATCCAGACCAAAACCGGTAGAACGCCGAAGCTGACAGACAATGGCGCGCTCCTCCTCCGAGGCTTTCCAGGCCAGCCTCCAGGGACGGCTGCTGCGGTCCTGACAGGCGTCCGAACCACGCCTGCGCCACTTGCGGACTGTTTCATCGCTGATCCCGTAGCGTCTGGCGAGCACGGATGTCGGTTCTGACGAACGAGCTATCTCAGCCCGGACAGCCGGTGTCGTGCGTGCCTGTGGGTGGATCTGAAGCATCATTCGGTCTCCCTGCAAACGGAAGAAAACAACGAAGCATAACGCGGTATCGCCCACGCTACATCATCCCAATGACGTCTCACAACCTGACAGTTACGGCGTGTCGTCAGTTAAGCAGGATGATGATTGAGGCGAACTGCACGGCTGCGAGGAAGGTCGATTTCAGTTTATCGTAGCGGGTTGCGATAGCGCGAAACTGCTTGAGTTTATTGAAGAACCTCTCAACAAGGTTCCGTTCGCGATAGAGAGAAAAATCGGTTTTCCGTCGTGTCGTTCTGTTGCGTTTTGGCGGGATGACCGGGGTAATCCCGCGCTGTATCAGCCGATCGATCAACCTGTCCGCGTCATACGCCTTGTCAGCAAGGAAAGCATCCGGTTCGATGTTTTCCAGAAGTGGTTCTGCCTGGGTGATATCGGCATCCTGTCCCGGTGTGATGCCGAGTTCCACTGGATTGCCCAGAGCGTCGCAGATGGCATGGATCTTTGTAGTTAGCCCGCCTCGTGATCGTCCGATGGCCTGATCCGTGCCCCTTTTTTGAGAGCTCCGGCACTATGCTGATGCGCTCGGACAATTGTGCTGTCGATCATCATGTATTCGTTGTCGTAATCAGCGGCCAGATAACGAAATATCCGTTCGATGACGCCGCTTTCACACCAGCGGCGCAGACGCCGGTGCACGTTTTTCCAGTCACCGAAACGGGCAGGAAGGTCGCGCCATGGAATACCCGCGCGATAGCGATACAGCACCGCCTCCACGAACAGACGGTTATTCACCGCAGTGCCGCCGACATAGCCTTCTCGACCAGGAAGAAGATCCTTTATCCGCTCCCACTGGTCATCGCGTAAACTATAGCGCCGCATCTGTCTGTCTCCCCAAAAAATGGGAAAACAGTCAGCACACGCAGACACAAAGTACAACCCTCACGTGCCACTCTCAGGGCTTAACTGACGACACGCCGTAGTTGTTTGTTGGTTTGGCTTTGGCCCGCTTTACCGATGCTAAGGCCATGCCTGAGAGGTCAGATAAGGTGTTGGTGGGTAAATAGGCGTGACGGTTCATTAGCCATCCCAGACGCTCTTGCTTGCGTGGAAAGGCTGACACGTTGCTGATGATTTGTGGCCACCCCAGAGAAGCAACCACCTCCGGCACACGTGCTGTCCAAAATACCGGAAAGGGAAAGCTCCGCTTGGCACCACTAAGCCTGATGCTGTGTATTGCTGATGGGTCTATGTTGTCGCCATAGCCACCATTGATTGTCTTGTCTGTTGCTAACGTGCGGGCCTGATTGCGCCCATATGGTGCAGTCGTTAGCCAACCATGCTCAATCATGAGGCGGCGGACGGCTTCTGCGGATGGTGTTGCTGCTTTATCAGCGCCAGCCCAGAAACCATCAGTTTGCCACAGTGCTGCATCCTCAGCTATTTCAGAAACGGTAAGCCCTTTCTGCGTCTTTGCGGGCTTGTGGTTTCTTGCTGACTTAGACAGCCGTGGTCGTTTTGCAGCCACATATGGCGTGCAAGACATACCATCATAGGCGCAATCATAACTCGCTGGCCCGAAATGGGCGTCACGGTTCCTCTGCGTCTCCGTGAATATGCTGGCCACTAGATGTGGGTCATCACGGTATAAGCGGTGCTGTGCTTCTGCCACGTCTGAGCAGCCGTCCATGATCATGTCATGTGCGGAAAGCCTTATGCGAAGCGTGTCTGGTGTGGTGCCTTGCTGAAGGGCATAACAGACCACAGGGGCCTGCTGGCTCTGGTTGAGAGGCAGGTGCAAGATACTAGGGCCTGTTAGGGCTTGATCCAGTCTGCTGCGGCAGCGATGTGGATGACCGCGAGGAACGACGTTGCTGTTTTTTCATATCTGGTTGCGACAGCGCGCCACTCCTTGAGGCGAGCCCAGAGGTTCTCAACGAGATGCCGACACCGATAGGCCCATTTGGGGCAGGCGACCGGGCCATCGCGTCGTTTCGCAGGAATGGCTGGCCGTGCTCCCATGTCCCATATCCGTTCACGCATGGCGTTCGACGCGTAGCCCTTGTCCGCTACTACCCACAGGGGAGTGGCGGGAAGGCTGTCGAGCATGGCTGGTGCCAGAGGCAGTTCATGAGCCTGTCCAGGGGCCAGCGCAAAACCGAAGGCTTTTCCATGTCCATCAGCGATCACGCAGACTTTTGTGCCATAGCCGCCGCGAGAGCGGCCAAGTGCTTCACGATGGTCTCGCTCTTCGAAAGAGGCCCCTTTTTTTGGGCTCCCGCCGCTTTGTGGTGAGCCCTGATGTTTGTGCCATCCAGAAAAGTCATTCCGAATGCCACTCCCTGTTGTTCCTGAACCAGTGCGAGCAGCCGCTCCCATACGCCGAGCTTCGCCCAGCGGATGAAAAGCTGCGCAGCCCGCCACCACGGACCCAGTTCAGCGGGGATACTCCGCCATTTCGCGCCATTCTCATGACGCCAGAAAATCGCTGCTATCGTCCGCCGCAGATCATGTGGCGGCGTCTTGCCCCTCGGGCGAACCTCCTCAATCAGAGGTTCCCAGATCGCCCATGTCTCGTCCGTAAAGGTGCCTGTTCTGTCTCCTTCTTCCATCCCTACAATATGGGAAGAAATTCAAGATCTAACAGGCCCTAGAAGTTCCTAGAAACAAGTTTTACGGATTTACGACACCCGCAAGAACTCCTGCGGATGTCAGCAAGGATATGTGGCGATTGCTTTATGTAATGCAAGTCATTTTTTGATGATTTAGTGTTTTTATAAATGTTGATTTTATTTTACGCATGTTTGATTTGCGTCCACGTCATTACTAATATTTGGTTCTAATGGTCTTTATTGCTGTAATAGATAAATGAGCCTCGTAAGTTATAATATAGTGTCTGCCAGTGTTCTCAGCAGCAAACCTTCGGTGGTATCGCTGAGAGTGCTTAGCAGAAGGTCTTGCAGCCCTTACGGTGTTTAACACCAAATAAGCATATTCATGCTTCAGCATTATGCAGCATTTATAAATGCCTCTCTTAGCATGGGTGTTATTAAGACATAAGAAAACCCTGCAAGATTACCTTACAGGGCTTCTTTAAGATGTCTTATAGTAATGGTGGACGGTACAAAGCTGTTTTGAGCAACCTTCTAGTATATATCTACAACCTTATGAAATCCTTAAGCGAACGCATATTTGGCCTCCAAGACCCCTTCGAGACACAAGTCACCGGGCAGTGGAGGAGGACCAACTGGCTTCCTTTTATCGCCCTCTACAGGCTTTCCTTGAAGCAACTGAAAGCCCTCATCTGAGAGCCTCAATCCTGCCTCATCATAGATGGCCCACATGCTGGCCTTGTCAGCCCTTGGGCGACCACTTCTCATAGAGCCTCCAGAGCATCTCCAAGATGATCTTACGCATCCCCTGCATGTTCCCTGCGTGGCTCATGAACTCATCGTGGACAAAGAGGAAGTCTTGTATCCAACACCACCAGTAAGGCAGGCTTTAATCCCCCTTTTTGAAATCCTCCTGAAACCATGAAACGGAAACAAGGAACCTTCTAGGCCTCTTTCAGTTTTTCTAAAAGCCTCACAGATGCCCGCTGAGTGCGGTCTGCTTCTTGTCTGCTGTCATTATGCTGGAATGTCTGCAAGGGCACTGTGCGGGCTTCTATGAGCTTATATGAGCCAGCAAGGCATGACGTGCAGGAATCCCAGCGATTCCAAAGTGTGCATGGTTTCTTGTCTGCTTGGGTGTGTATCAATACCGCACAACCAACGTTGCAGATGATGAAACACAAGGAAGCCGTGATGCAGGACTTGCCAACCTTCGTGACATATCTCCGTGTCAGCACCCAGAGGCAGGGGCAATCTGGCCTTGGTCTGGAAGCTCAGAAGAAGGCTGTGCAGGATTATGCGGCTTCCTCTGGTGGCAAGGTGCTGGCTGAGTTTGTGGAAGTGGAAAGCGGCAAAAGGAATGACAGGCCACAGCTTACGCAGGCCATGCAGCGTTGTAGGCTGACAGGTGCCGTGCTGCTTATAGCCAAGCTCGACAGATTGAGCCGTGATGCTCATTTCCTGATTGGTTTGGAAAAGGCTGGGGTGGAGTTTGTGGCTGCTGACATGCCTCATGCAAACAGGCTGACGGTCGGCATCATGGCCTTGGTGGCACAGCAGGAGCGGGAAGCTATTTCAGCACGCACCAAAGCGGCCCTTGCAGCGGCAAAGGCTCGTGGCGTGAAGCTTGGGGGCTATCGTGGAGGCCCTGCACTCAATCCAGCGGAGGGCACACAAGCAGCCTCAGAAGCACGCAGGAAAGCAGCACAGGGCTTTGCTGAGCAGGTGGGGCCGATGGTGAAGGAATTGACCGGACAAGGTCTGTCATTGCGCCAAGTGGCTGCAAAGCTCACAGAGCAGGGAATCAGGACGGCAAGAGGCGGGAAAGTCTGGACGGCAGCGGGTGTTTCTCGTGTGATGATGCGGATTTGATGCTTGTTATAACACTCTTCGGGCATCGGCTTCTGATGAATGAAGCAAAGGAGAAGAAAACGGCTCTCTTGCCGGGTCTGCTTTGCTCCGTTATGGCTGTCTCATTGATGGCAAAAAGGTGTGACCAACCTCACAACCGCACAGATACAGACTGAAAACGTTACAAGTCCTTGCTGATTTTTGGCAGTTTTCTGCGGGTTCTATGAAGGTGGAGTTTTTCCAAGGATATTCCCTTCATCCGCTCCAATGTGCATTTTCCCAATGAAATCAATGGCTTACGAACATCACCCAGCAGCACGATATACCGTGTTGGTAGTGGGTCAGCGGTAGTTCTTCCTATGGGTATGAAGAAGGATGCCGAGAAGATGTTCGGACTGAGAAGGGCTGCAAGTGGCTTGTGGTCTGCCCGCCTGTCTATTCCAAGAAACCGCTGGAAGGACGTGGGGCAAGCTTTCCAGACCAAGTCGGGAATCCGGCAAGACTTCGTGAAGTCACTTCAGACCAAGGACAAGCAGGAAGCTATCCAGCGCCGTGATGCTGCTCTTGCTGCCCTCCGTTCTGTGGTCAATGAGAAGCTCAGAGAGATAGGCAAGCCGCCCCTTGGTGGTGAGTGGGAAGCCTCTGGCATGGGCATAACTGAGAAGGCTGTGGTGGATGCCTTGTCAGCAAGGAAGCAGATAGACCAAGCCTCAGACGCCTATGAGCCAGTCCAAGATGCTTATGGGAATGTGAATGAGAACATATAGAATGAAAAAGAGGCCACCTTGCAGGGGCTAACACCAGCATATTCATGCTTCAGCATTATGCCATCTTGCAGGGTGTCTTGCTGCTGCATTGGAACACATGCGCCAAGATGATGTCTTGATGGTCATGAAGCCAGATAGGCTTGCACGTTCAACCGCTGATCTTCTTGGTTATGTGAAGGCCATTCAGGCCAAAGGGTGCCACCTGATTGTTCAGAGCATGGGCGGGCAGACTCTGGACACCAGCAACCCGACAAGCAAACTGATGCTCACCATGCTGGGTGCTGTGGCTGAGTTTGAACGTGATCTGATGAAAGAGCGACAAGCAGAAGGGATTGCCAAGGCCAAGGCGGAGGGCAAATACAAGGGCCGCAAACCCACAGCACGAAGCCAAGCCCATGAAGTCAGCAAGCTGCATGAGCAAGGCATGACACCCACAGAAATCGCCAAGAAGCTCGGCATGGGTCGCACAAGTGTCTATCGGCGTCTTTCTTCTCTAACTGATTGATATATAACACTCTTCGGGCGTCGGTGTCTAGTGAATTAGGCAAACAAGAAGAAAACGGCTCTCTTGCAGGCTTCTTGTGGATGCTGATATGACGCCATGCAACTGAATTGCTTGCTGATAATCGTGCAAGGCTCTGGTGCTGCCAGTCTGGTAGGATATATGTTGGTAGCTGTTTTTCTTTGAGAAACTGCCATTTATCGAGTGTTTCGAATGGGTCTGTGACATTCCCTTCATCCGCTCCATTTCCTTAAAATTCAGAAAATTCAATTGGTTGTGATCAGCCTTTGTTGTTGGCGCTGTCAGTCTGCGTTACAGGGCAGGCGTTCCATATCTGGTGGATGAAAAAGCATTCAATTCGCAAAATCTATTGTCTACACAGCATAAATTCTGCGCAAGGAACCCATTTGGGTTCCTTTTTTTATGCCGCCATTGCAGGCCCGTGTAGGTGCGGGGCCGTTTGGGATGACTGCTTTTTAAAGAGCAGACATACAGAGAATGCACAGTACTCGTGTTGAAAATAAGCAAATAAGAAATACATTGTGTTACAGTTTTGTTAAACGAGGAGAGAAAAATGAAAAAGACACTTTATATGTGTGTCGCTGTTCTTGGCCTCGGGTTTGTGCAGAGCGCTTCTGCCGCCACTTGGGATGGTGGCGTTTCCAGACATGTTGAGGTCAAAAACCCGGATCAGCCCGATACAACCAAAGGCGGTGTATGGGATGGCGGCATAGACAAGAAGGTAAAGGTGGAAGATCCGGATACATCGGATACCATTAAAGGCGGCGTGTGGGATGCCGGTATATCTGAGCACGTGCCCGTAAAATACCCCAGCACGCCGCAGTAATGTGGTGAGGCCCTGTTTCAATGTTGTTGTGATTGTTCACAAAATATTGGGGCAGGGCACAGTTTTCCCGTTCCAAAAATACAGGGTTTGCGACACGGAAAACGTGCAGGGTATTTTCTGTATTGCGGGTTTAGCGTTAAAAATAATGAGATGTATACCTGCGTATACATACCCAAAGTATTATTTTACATTCTCATTAAATGAACGATAATTCTGTAATATATATAAATATTTACGCAAAAATAATTACAGAAACAAAAATTTATATAAATATATTCTATATTTTTATTTGTAAGAAAAATAATTATACATTCCGTGTATAAAATCAGAACTGACAAAAGGCGCATGCGTGCGCGCCGGTATGTACATTGTGCCGATGGCAAGATAATTTTCCATGAAATTATTGTTTCACATCCGATATGGTAAGCATTCTTTGTTTTGGAATACATAAAAGAAATACAAAATACTCTTTTTATTATTTAACAATACATCTTGATTATACAAAATATAGAAGTAAAAAAGATTTGGAATTTTTTATTATAATCTCTTGAATATCATATATTGTTGTGTGATGATTATAAAAAGAGATGTGTATATGCAGTACATGTCTGTCCCGTAACAGATTGCAACAAGGAGATCCTCTACACGTGGCATATCTGATGCAGGATATCATTTTTGTACAGAAACGGCTTTACCGCTTTTTTTGTGCGTGTGCGTCTGGGTTTCAACTTCATGCAGGCGCTGGCTGATTATGAGTAATTCCTTTGTCCGGCATGCGCGTTCTCATGCCACTTCAGTGTGTCGCGGGTCTCGCGGGTTTGTTAAGGCAAGCTGCTCTTTAGTCGCGCTCGGGCTAGCGGCTTTTGCTGCACCAGAGGAGGTGCGGGCAGAGCAAACGCTTGTTTCCATTAAGGGTATTACCCTTCAGGGCGCGCTGGATATTGGTGGGTCTGCTTTTTTCCTGCCCAATACCAACTTTGGCGCCGGGTCTTACGGCACCAAATCTTCTGGTGCCCTGGTGCGCCATAAAAACAGCACCTATGGCGAATTTTACGGCAAGCCCATGCTTATGGGGTCTTGGCAAACAGGCTGGGGCTTTACCGTTATTGGCAAGGCTTCTGCCATTGGCGCCACCACGCTGGGTGATGGTGATGCGGAGGAAGTTTCTCAAACATCGGGCACGCCGCGCTCCATTTATCTGGAAGAAGCCAATCTGGGCGTAGAAGTGCCGCTCAAGATGGCGGGCGGTCACCAGATTCTAACGGTGCAGGGCGGCAGGCAGGCCTTTGCTGTGGATGATGGCTTTCTGATTGGTAAAGGCACCTATAGCGCGGGTGATAGAGGCGCATGGTGGTATGCACCGCGATATGCGTTTTCTGGCCCCGGCGTGATCAAGCTGGAAGGTGATTCCGTGCGTGGGGATGTCTTTATGTTGGAAAGCAATTCCGACAATGATATTGACCGCGGATATGATCGCCCCAAAACCAAGTTTGTCGGGTTTGATGTCTCCTGGTTCAAAAATAAACCCGGAGGGCATGGTGGGTCTACATATGCAGATCGTGCTGCGTATGTAACGTTAACCTACTTCCATGTGCGGGATGCAGATGGATCATCTCATTACGATTATTCTACGCGTGCAGATCGTAACGGCATGAACGTGGCAGCCCTGAGCTGGGGCGGCACGCTGTTTCCCGTCAAGGCGCTAGGGATTTCAAAGAACTTTACGTTCTATGGCAATTTTGTATCCGAACAGAACAGCCACGCAGGCAACGGCTACAAATCTGTAGAAGCCTACGGCATGTTTTTCGAGCCCGGGTATACGTTTTCCATGCTGCCGTGGAAGCCGCATCTGTTTTATCGGTACACGCGGTTTGGTGGCGGTAAAAATGCCGAAGGTTCGGTCAAGCGCAATTACGATACGTTCTTTTTGTATGATGGTAAGCGCTACACCTATGGCGGCTACTGGCCGGGTGAAATTGTGGGCATGTATCTGGCCCCGCTTTCTGATCTGGAAGTGCATCAGTTTGACCTAACAGGCACGCCACCTGTGCACCTGTTCCGTAAAAAGGATGAGCTTAAGCTGGGTGTGCATTTTTACGATCTTTCCCTGCTGTATCCCTCCGGCATGGGGCTGAAGAACGTGGGCCGCCATGTTTCCAACGAAGTGGATTTTACAGCCGAATATATGCTGGACGAAACCACATCAGCCGCCGTTGCCGCGGGCACAGCCTTTAGTGGCCCGGCAGGGCGTGCGCTTTCTCGCGCAGGGGTGCCAACGGGGTATCGCATGCACAATATCGGGCGGCATGCCGGCGTGCTGGAGGCCTATTTTTACAAGCATTTCTAACGAGAATTTCCCAAAACGTTTCGTTTTGGGGTAGAAACTTACAGGACAACAAGAATAAAGGATTTCCTGATGCCCGAACCGACGACCCTTCCTGCGGGAAAACCCGCAGACGGGCTGCGTAATCGCCACATAGCCATGATCGCTCTGGGCGGCACTATTGGGGCTGGTCTGTTTGTTGGCAGTGGCGCTGCCATTGCGGCAACAGGGCCTGCGGTTCTGCTGGCGTTTCTGCTGGTAGGATTTCTGGTTATCCTGGTTATGCGCATGCTGGGGGAAATGGTTGTGGCGGACCCCGGGCGCGGGTCCTTTGTAGAATACATTCGCGCCGCACATGGAGATAAGGTGGGCTTTACCGCAGGGTGGCTTTACTGGTTCTTCTGGGTGGTGGTGTTGGGAAGTGAGGCCATAGCCGGCGCCATTCTATTGCAGGATTGGGTGCATCTGCCGGTTTGGCTGCTTTCTGTTGTGCTTATTCTTGTTCTTAAACTTATCAACTTTGCTGCCCCACGCGTTTTTGGTGAATGTGAATTCTGGCTTTCCGCCATTAAGGTTTTCAGCATTATCGCCTTTATTGCCATTTCTCTTTTATATGCAGCGCATGTGTTTGGGCCGGGCGTTTCCGTAAAGGAAAATCTGCTGGGGCATGGCGGGCTTTTTCCGCATGGTGTTGTGGCGCTGCTTTCTATTATTCCTACCATTCTGTTCACCATGATGGGTTCGGAAATTGCCACAGTGGCAGCCGCTGAATCTCCAGAACCGGGTAAGAACGTGGCCCGCGTAACCCGCAGCCTTGGCCGCCGTATTACGCTGTTTTACGTGGCCGCCGTGGGCATGATCCTGATTGTGGTGCCATGGACAAACATTGTTGCCGGTAAATCACCTTTTGTGGCGGCCATGGATGTTATGGGCGTGCCCGGTGCCGGTTTGCTGATGCGCATTGTGGTGCTGAGCGCCATTCTGTCCTGCCTGAACTCCGCCATGTATATTACATCGCGCATTCTTACAGAGCTGGCTGCTCAGGGTGATGCTCCGGGCTTTCTGGCACGTAGCTCTGCTGCTGTTGTGCCGCGTAAGGCCATTATCGTCAGCAGCCTTGCGGGCACGCTGGTGGCTTTCTCATCCATTCTGGCGCCAGGCACCATTTTTGCCTTTCTGCTAAGCTGCAGTGGTGGCGTTATCCTGCTGATCTACAGCCTGATTGTAACGTCTTACATCGTTACGCGCCGTGCAGCGCGGCAGGCTGGCACAGAGGCAGAAAATTACACGCTGCCGCTTTTTCCGCTGTGCAATTACGTAACCCTTGCTGGTGTGGTGCTGGTGTTTGTGGCCATGTTGCTCAACCCATCTGAACGGATGACGGCTCTGGCAACCATGGGCAGTTCTGTGGTGTGCTACCTTATGGCTGTTTACTTCGCCACCAATAACAAAAAAGCTGGCTGAGCTTTGTGTTTACTGAGTATTCCCGTTGTTTAGGGAATACTCATTTTGTCCAGATGCAGGGCAAGAGGGTGGCGGCGCCAATGCAGCAGGCCGCCCGCCGCAAAAACGGTAGCACCCGCAGCGGCAATACCAATTCCAACATTTTTATCAGAAACCAGTGTGCCAATGACGGCACCCACAAACAGGCTGGCAATAGCGGCTAATCTGCGCCACGTGCCAGAGTTTGTGCCGCCAGCCACCGTGCTGTTATGGGCCAGCCCATGCAGCACCATAGTGGCGGCAGGCAGCACCATATCTGGCAGTTTGGCATGGCGCGTGGCAGAGGTTTGCAGCCCCATGGCCAGTGAGAGCATGCCCAACGTAATGTAAATGCCACCGCTAAGCTGTGCGCACCACACAAACGCGGCCAGCCCAACAAGGCAGCCAACGCCTAGCAGGATATCCCCCACCACAAGGCGCGTATGGCGCTCCCGCCGTACCAGACGGCCACCAATAATGGCCCCTGTAAAGTAACAGGCAATGGCCTCCAGGCCAGAAAGAACAATGGCCTGAGAAGTGGCAATGTTAACAGCCATAAGAATAATGGTGGCTGTCATATATCCTGCAAAAATCTTGAGATGCAGTAGGGATATGGCATCCAGCATGCCCATTGCCATTGTAACCAGCAGAATGGCAATAACCAGCTTGGCATCATGTCCCGTACGGGCTGTCATAATGTCTCCTCTAAAGAAAAAGAATGAAAAGAGAGGTTTTATGCGCGTTTTTTAATAGAAGGATGCGCGTTATATCACCATCTCTGATCACGAAAAGATGATCTCTGGTAAGATGAGCCATGCCCCACGCAGGAGGCACAGCCGTACAAACAAAACCCCCGGCGCATAAAAACGCCGAGGGCTTGGTGTATTCAGTGTAGGTTGATTAGTTCAGTGTCATCAGGCTGGCATTGCCACCCGCTGCGGTAGTGTTGATGCTGCGAGACTGCTCTTCCAGCACCACTTCAACAGAAGGTAGTGTTGCGCCCGTTACAAAGGCGGAAACAATGGGGCCATTGGCTTCTGCCAGTGTTCTGCGTGCACTGCGGAAGATGGCGTTATCATCTTCACCCAGCAGGATAGAGCAGGGCAGGGCCGTTGCGCTGGCAACCGGGCGAATGGCTTGGCGCAGAATATCTGGCAGTCTGTCCAGCCATCCTGTCAGTTCTTCTTCTGCCAGCACCAATGCCGTGTTGCCCCCAGCCAGCGCCAGAGAGATCTGATCATACAACCCGGCCAGCGTGATGGGCACACACAGCACGTTGCCGCGTGCGCTCAGGCGATAGATGTTTTGCTCACCCACAGGGCCGGGCAGAGTGATTTCTCCGCCCACCAGCGGCAGGCGTGCAAGGTTGCCAGCAATTTGCGCGGCTTTGCTTTCACCCTTTTCACGCAGCCAGTCTGTCCACTGCGCCATTTCTGGCGTGGTGCGGCCACGTACAATCTGCGCCACAGCTGGGGCTTCAGATAGCAGACGGCGCAGAATAAGCGGGCCACCCGCCTTGGGGCCGGTGCCAGAAAGGCCACGCCCACCAAAAGGCTGCACGCCCACAACTGCGCCAATGGTGTTGCGGTTGACGTAAAGATTGCCAGCCTCAACCTGTGAGAGCACGCTTTTTATTGTGGAATCCAACCGGGTGTGCAGGCCAAATGTCAGCCCGTAGCCGGTATCGTTAATTTCCAGCAGCAGTTCTTCCAGCTTGTCACGCTCAAAGCGCAGAACATGCAGCACGGGGCCAAACACTTCTGGCCCAATTTCCCGAATGTTCAGCACTTCAATCAGCGTGGGCGGCACGTAGCTGCCGTTGGCGCAGGTTTCTGGCACAGGCAGCGCCATAACCGGGGCCTTGCGGGCCTTAAAGGCGTTAACATGCGCGGTAATGTTTGCGGCAGCTTCCTCGGTAATCACCGGGCCTACATCGCAGGAAAGATGTGCGGGGTTGCCAATGCGCAGTTCACGCATGGCGCCACGCAGCATGGCCAGAACGTGGTCTGCACAATCTTCCTGCACACACAGAACGCGCAGGGCGGAGCAGCGCTGGCCTGCACTATCAAAGGCGGAGGCCAGAACATCGGCCACAACTTGTTCTGCCAGTGCGGAGGAATCCACAATCATGGCGTTCTGGCCGCCAGTTTCGGCCACAAATGGCACGGGCTGGCCGGTGGCTGTGCGCCGTTCCAGAAGCTGACGGTTGATAATCTGCGCCACGGTGGTGGAGCCAGTGAACATCACGCCCATAACGCGCTCATCTGCCACGGCGGCAGCGCCTACGTCACCTTCACCGGTCAGCAGTTGCAGGGCAGCGGGGGGCACGCCGGCTTCTTGCAAGATACCCACGGCCACGGCGGCAACAAGTGGTGTTTCCTCTGCCGGTTTGGCCAGCACAACGTTACCGGCAGCAAGGGCTGCGGCAATCTGGCCGATAAAGATGGCCAGCGGAAAGTTCCACGGGCTAATGCAGGTGACAATTCCCAGCGGCTTGTGGGTGGTGTTATCAAAATCCCGCCGGATGGTGGCGCCGTAATAGCGCAGGAAATCTACAGCCTCACGCACTTCCGCCACAGCATTGGGGAGGGATTTTCCGGCTTCACGCCCCAGAAGTGCCAGAAGATCATCCGTGCGTTCTTCCAGAATATCAGAGGCTTTTTGCAGAATGTCTGCACGTTCTGCCGGGCTGCGGTTGGCCCAGTCCTGCTGGCCTTTCTGTGCGGCATCCACAGCTTTTGTTACAACATCTGGCGTGGCGTAGGAAACTTTGCCTACCACATCGCGCCGGTCTGCCGGGTTGGTAACGGGGCGGAAAGCCCCTTTCTTTTTCACACCCACAACCATGGGGCTGGCTTCCCACGTTTGGGGGGCATCTTTAATGCCGGTTGCCAGTGCGGATAGAACCTTGTCATCCGCCAGATCCACCCCTGCGGAGTTGATACGTTCTGGCGCAAACAGATCACGCGGGTTGCGGATTTCTGTGTGCGGTGCGCCGTAAGGTGTGTAACGGCGGGCCACATCAATGGGGTTTTCAATCAGGGATGAAAGCGGAATGGCGCTATCCCCAATCTGATTGACGAAGGAGGAATTGGCTCCGTTTTCTAAAAGGCGGCGCACAAGGTAAGCCAGCAGGGTTTCATGCGTGCCAACAGGTGCATAAATGCGGCATGGGCGGTTAAACTTGTCTGCCCCCACAACCTGTTTATACAGCGGCTCGCCCATGCCATGCAGGCACTGAAATTCGTAAGAGCCAAGCTCGAACTTTTCACCCGCCAGCGTGTAAATGGTGGAAAGCGTGCGGGCATTGTGCGTGGCAAACTGCGGGAAAATTACATCTCGCGCGTTTAGCAGTTTACGGGCGCAGGCAATGTAGCTGATATCTGTGTGGCACTTGCGGGTATAAACGGGAAAATCCGCCATGCCCTCAACCTGTGCTTTCTTGATTTCGCTATCCCAGTAAGCACCTTTTACCAAACGCACCATAATGCGGCGGTTGGTGCGGCGGGCCAGATCAATAATGTAATCCAGAACATACGGGCAGCGCTTGCCGTAAGCCTGCACCACAAAGCCAATGCCGTTCCAGCCTTCCAGCCCCGGTGTGGCGCACAGGGCTTCCAGAATATCTAAAGAGACATCCAGACGTTCTGTTTCTTCCGCATCAATGTTCAGGCCGATATCGTATTTGCGGGCGAGCAGCGTAAGTTCCTGCACAACCGGCAGTAGTTCACCCATCACGCGGTCATACTGTGCGCGGGCATAGCGTGGGTGCAGGGCAGAAAGTTTGATGGAAATACCGGGCCGGTCATACACATTGTTGCCGGTTGCGCTGCGGCCAATGGTGTTGATGGCGTTGATGTAATCCTGCCGGTAGCGTTCGGCATCATGCGCGGTAAACGCGGCTTCGCCCAGCATATCGTAGGAATAGGAAAAACCCACAGCTTCCAGCTTGGCGCTGTTCTTGCGGGCCTGATCAATGGTCTGGCCCAGCACAAACTGCTCGCCCATCAGGCGCATGGCGGCATCTACGGCCTTGCGGATAATGGGTTTGGATGTGCGTTCCGCAAAGTTGAGCAGAGAGCTGGCAAGCGTGCCTTCATCATGCTCGGTCACCAGTTTGCCGGTTAGCGCCAGCCCCCATGCAGCGGCGTTGGCAAACAAGGGCTTGCCGCGTGCAACATGAGAAAGCCAGTTGCTTTCACCAATCTTGTCCTGAATCAGCGCATCGCGCGTGGCAACGTCTGGAATACGCAGCAGCGCTTCGGCCAGACACATCAGGGCCACGCCCTCGGTGGAGGAAAGCGAGAATTCCTGCACCAGTGTTTCCACCAGCCCCGGGCTGCGGCGCGCGCGCAGGGCTTCGGCCAGTTTGGAGGCCATGGTGGCAACAGAGCCGTTTTCTGCCTCTGTTAATGTGGCGTCTGGTGTCAGGGTTTCCACGCACTGGGCTTCGGGGCGGCGCATGGCTTCAATAATGGCCTGCCGAAGTGGGGTGTGGGATGCAAAATCAGGAGCGAACGTGTCTGTGGATGACATGGGCTTTTCATTCCGGATTGGTGAGCCAGAACCGGGCCTGCCGTGTGTGCAGGTAGTTTTGGCTTCATAATGATTATTCCCTCCTGACATGATAATATATGATTTGCAACATAATATATTATCCAGAAATGCAGAGGTGTTCCGCTCTTTAAACCCGACCTATAGCGCTGGGGTTTTTGTGAATTCCCGTGAGGGGAAGTCAGGTGCCTGTTGCGGCGGTTTTTGCGGCTTTGCGGCTGCGGAACACATCTATGGAAATGGCAGCCGCTTCCAGAATATGCGTGCGCGTGAGTTTGGCGCACAAATCGGTATCGCGGTTGCGGCAGGCGTCCAGAATCGCCTTGTGTTCCAGATCTGTAATATCCTTGCGGCCCTCTATTACCAGATGCCCACGAATATAACGGTCAAGCCGCACGTGCAGGTCTTCTATCATTTCAAGCAGGCGCGGGCTGCGGGCCGAGGCGTAAATGGCATTATGAAAAGCCCGGTTGAGCGCGCCAGAGCGGATACGCCCAGAAGGGCCATGCACACCTTCTACAAAGGCTTCATACGCATCTTCCACGCGGGCAAAATCAACGCGTGTCATGTTGCGCACGCCTTCTGCGGCGGCGCGTTCCTCTAAAATGGCGCGGATCTGGGAGTATTCCAGAATATCCGCCTCATTCATGCCAATCACCATCGCCCCTTTATTGGGCATGAAGGTGACAAGCCCTTCGGCTTCCAGATGTTTCAGGGCCTCGCGCACAGGAATAATGCTCACACCAAAGCCACTGGCCAGTTCAGATTGCGGCAGGGGTTGGCCGGGCTGAATCTGGTCTTCCAACATGGCGCGGCGCAGGGCATCGCATATGGCTTCAGAAGCGGTGCCGTGGCCTGTTATTTCTGTTTTTGCAAAAAGGCTGGCTGGCAGCATGCCTGGATATTCCCGCTTGTCGTTTCTTTTTCGATACAAGTTAACGTTGTACCCTGCTGGCTGGCTGTCCAATATTCGGTGGAAGTTGGGCGTATATTTGGGTGGAATGCCCGGCTTTCCCCATACACTCACTAGATCGTGATCTGGCGTGTGGGCTCACAGAAAGCACAAATAGCACCTGCCAAGCACTTTGTTATAACATATGCAGATTACTCAGGACTACCCGCTCACTCAAGATCAGCGCAACAGCGAAGTTCACAAAAACCCGGCTTTTTGTGTTGTGGTGGAATTGAGAAAAGTGAGGCAGATTCATCAATATTCGTATCTTTGCCATGTGTTGGCGGGCCGACAGCACTTGCGGTGCCGGTGCCACACATGGGCGGGTGCATAGTGCACATAACGTAAGCGCCGGATCAGGGGTTGCGGAAAAACCCTGATATATCTGTGGTCTGCCATGTGCGGGGTGCGCAATGGGGCTGCTTGATCTTTCGGGCAGATACAGGGCAGTTTGAGGCATATTCCGCTAGGGAGATTCTGAATGAAACTGATTGCCGTACGTGCCCTGTCGGCGCTTGCCCTCACCACATCTCTGCTGGCAGGGGCTGCTGTGTCTGCCCATGCGCAGGAAAACACAGATGCGCCCGTAACACGCGCCGGAGATACGTCCCGCCTGACAGATGTAGATCCGTCTGGCTTTGTTGGTTCCATTGATCCGGCAGAAAACGCTGGCCTGTTGAACTACTGTGTGCAGAACGAATACGTTGATTACGACGACGGCTGGCGCACGCTGCAGGAATACAACAAAAAGACCAACGCCGTGCCAGAAGGGCAGGAAGGCAACATGTCTTACGCCAATGGTTCTGCCGGTCTGCTGCATGCCAACAACCGCACCTACACCATTGCCATGGCTATTCTGCCAGTGCGTCAGAAAACCTGTAAGGCTGTGCTGGAACGGGCCAAGGCTTCTCTGTAAGCACAAGGCTGTTATTCCGGTTTTGTTGATAAGGCCGGATCACGCTGAACACGGCATGATGGAAGGGTCAGTCACGCAAAGTGGCTGGCCCTTTTTCTGTATGAACGCACTTTATTTGGTGTTCATGCGGTGCGGGGTCTTTCATGCAGGCGTGCAATATGGTCAAACCAGTTCTGTTTCGTAACAAGAACAACAGAAGCCGAAAGGGCCAGACAGAGTGGTAGATGCGTTTTTCCCCGCAACGGATAACCCCGTTTCTGATCGGTATCAGGATCTTGTGCAGCGGGCGCAACGTGATCCGGAGGAATTCTGGCTGGCTCAGGCGCAAAGGCTTGCATGGCATACGCAACCCATGCACGCATCCCGCTCTGATTTTACCGGCGATGTGCGCGTTTCCTGGTATGAAGACGGGCGGCTGAATGCGGCTGAAAACTGTCTGGATCGGCACGTTCTGTATCAGCCCGATAATGCGGCCCTGATCTGGCAGGGGCAGGAAGACGGCCACCGCGAGGTAATCTCATACCGTGAACTGCATGCCCGTGTGTGCCGCTTGGCCAATGTGCTGCGCCGCCTGGGTGTGAAAAAGGGAGACCGCGTGGCCATCCATCTGCCCATGGTGGCAGAGGGTGTTATTTCCATGCTGGCCTGCGCCCGTATTGGGGCCGTGCACGTGGTGCTGTTTGGTGGTTTTTCTGCCGAGGGTTTGGCCGAACGTCTGACAGATAGCGGCGCTGTGGTGGTAATTACCGCAGACGTGGCGCGCCGTGGGCCCAAGAAAATTCCCAGCAAGACCACAATGGATGAGGCCATAAAACTGTGCGGGGCACAAAGTGCGGTGCGCAATGTGCTGGTGGTGCCTGTAACAGGTGCTGATGTGCCCATGCAAAAAGGGCGGGACCTGTCCTACACAGCAGAAGTGGCGCTTGAAATGCCGGATTGCCCGGCAGAAGTGATGAACGCGTGTGATCCGCTGTTTCTGCTTTACACATCTGGCAGCACGGGGCGCCCCAAAGGGCTGGTGCACAGCACGGGCGGGTATCTGGTGTGGGCCTCTTTCACGCAGGAGCTGGTGTTTGATGCCAAACCCACTGATGTGTTCTGGTGTACGGCAGATACAAGCTGGATTACTGGCCACACTTATGTGGTGTATGGGCCACTGGTAAATGGTGGCACCATTCTTGTGTATGAAGGCCTGCCATCATGGCCGCAGCCCGGCCGCTGGTGGGATGTGATAGACCAGAATCAGGTTTCTGTTTTCTATACGTCTCCCACGGTTATTCGTGCTGCCATGCGTGAGGATGATTCCGTGGTGCAAAGCCGCTCTCTGTCCAGCCTGCGTGTGCTAGGCACGGTGGGTGAGCCTATCAGCCCGGAAGCATGGAAGTGGTTTTATGCAGAAGTAGGGCGCAATGCCTGCCCGGTAGTGGATACATGGTGGCAGACAGAAACCGGCGGCGTGATGATTACCGCCTGCGCCCAGAATGTTGCAGGTAAGCCGGGGGCCGCTGGGCTGCCTCTGCCGGGTGTGGCTGTTACGCTTACAGATGCCAAAGGGCAGGATATTGAAGGCGAGGGCGAAGGCCTGTTGTGCCTTGCGCAATCCTGGCCCGGACAGGCCATGACGCTGTGGCAGGACCACGAACGGTTCCGTAAAACCTATTTCACCACATGCCCGG
The DNA here is from genome assembly GCF_040208445.1 of Acetobacter sp. A11-2. Classification (NCBI taxonomy): domain Bacteria; kingdom Pseudomonadati; phylum Pseudomonadota; class Alphaproteobacteria; order Acetobacterales; family Acetobacteraceae; genus Acetobacter; species Acetobacter sp. A11-2. The sequence continues at coordinate 1,602,721 of NZ_CP157843.1, read as the reverse complement.
GCCATTATTTCTCGGGCGATGGCGCACGGCGGGATGCCACCGGTTATTACTGGATTACCGGCCGTGTGGATGATGTGGTGAACGTATCTGGCCACCGTATTGGCACGGCGGAAATTGAAGATGCCGTGGCCGAAGATCATGCCGTGGTGGAAAGTGCCGCTGTTGGCGTGCCGCATGATCTGAAAGGGCAGGCCCTTGTAGTGTTTGTGGTGCCCAAGGCGGAGGGCGCGTTTGATGCCTCAGCCGTAAACAAGGCCGTGGCAGCTGGCGTAGGCCGCTATGCTGTGCCAGAAAAAATTTACGTGGTGCCGGACCTGCCCAAAACACGTTCGGGCAAAATTGTGCGGCGTTTGCTGCGCAAGATTGCGGCGAACGATCTGGATAATATGGGGGATCTGTCCACCTTGGCAGACCCGGATATTGTGGCCGAACTGATAAAGCTGGTGGTCCAGCAGAACGGCTGATCAACCTATAAAAGGCCGGGGCGTTTATGCCCCGGTTTCTGCCGCGTTGGCGGCTTTTAGCAACGCAAAGCGCGGTGCACCGTTTACACTTTCCTGCCACATGGCAAGGGGGCGCACCCAGTAATCTCCACGTGCTTCACTACGGTATGTTACAAGCCATTCTTCGGTTTCACTGTGGCGGCCTGTGCAGATCACAGTATAAAGTCCGCCCTTGTAATGTTGATAAAGACCGGGGCAGGGCATTTCTGGCACTTGGGTATCTGTATTATTCTGGTTATGTTCTGTCATGATCGGGGTATCCTGCTGGGGTAGGTTATGATCCTGTGTTGCGGAAGGAGCGCACTTTTGAACCATCGTGTTGTGCTGTGTCAGGCGTTAACTGGCTTTATGTTTCTGTTTTGCGTTAATCCCGGCCATGCCACAACCACGGGCCATGCCAAAACGCATGCGCATACATCCAAGCGCACACATCATGCCGCAGCAGCAGCCCGCAGCCCCGCTGGTGGCGCCCCGGTTGTGCTGACAAGCCAGCCCGGTACATCGCTGGACAAGGAAGCCCGCCGCCTGAATGCCGAGGATATGGCCGCCGCCGCCCGGCATAAGGAAAGGCCATTGGTGCTTATTGGCTCTGCCCCACTCAGCACCAGTGGCGGCAGCATGGCGCTGTTTGTGCAGGTGCAATCTGCCAGCCTGTGCGGCTCTGCCGGGTGTTCAACAGACGTGTATCTGAAACGCGGGAATGATTGGGACAAGATTCTGGATTCCGTCAGCGGGCCGATTGAACTGATGTCCACCTCCCACGGGGGCATGAAGGATATTGTGGTGGATGGCACAGACCGCTGGGTCTGGAAGAACAACACCTATGTAGATACCATTGTGGCGCAGGATGTGCCGGGGCTGAAAGATTCCATCGAGCAGCATCAGGCGCAGATGCGTAAACACGGTAAGTCTTCTTCCCGGTAATTTTGTTAACGTGCCTGCACATCAACCCGGTTTGGCCTATACGGCGCTGAAAACACTGGCCACGGTGGCCATCACCGTGGTGCTGATTGCCCTTTTGCGTGGCGGCTTGGCGCTGCTGCCAAAATTTGATTCCGCAACAGGTGGGCAGGCGGGCACGCACCTGTTGCAACTTCTGGCAGGAGATGGGCAGGCCCGCACCCAGAATGCCGTATCCATCGGGCTGATGTTGGGCTGCTTTATTCTGGCTGTTCTGGTGGTGCAGGTGCTGGAAAAATGGTGGCGCAGGCGGGCCAGATAACGCCGCTGCTAAAAAGCGGGTGTTATCTGGTTTTTAGCATGTCACTCTTACACTTGGTGTGTATTTAAGCGTCTTCTTGTGTAAGGTTTGTGCCTGCCAATGTGGGCCTGTTTTCGGCTGCGGCTGTTTTGTTCCAGAAAAATGTTAGCTCATGCTTGTTATGGGCCAGATGCGCCAGGCTGCCACCTGGAATGGCCTCAAACGCGGCCACAATTTCATGGTCTGTTTCACCCTGAAACTTCACCGTCAGCACAATGTTGTCTGTGTTGCCAGAGGCTATCCAGTTTTGTGTCAGCCGTAAAAGGCGCTGCGGGTAGGCAATGATGTCTGAAAACATCCAGTCCACGGCAGCAAGTTTTTCGGGTTCCAAACCAAAGGCGCTGGCTTGTTGGAAGGAGACACCCGGCGTGGCCGCCACTTTGGGGTCAAGCGGTGCGCGGTCAAACGCCGTAACCTGTGCACCAAGGTTGGCAATGGCCCATGTCCAACCGCCGGGCGTGGCGCCCAGATCATAACAACGTTCTTCAGGCGTGGGCCAGCGGCCAAGGCGCGTGCAGGCTTCCCACAATTTCAGATAGGCGCGGGAAGGTGGGCCGGTGCGGTTTTCTACAAACTGTGGCGCGCCATTTACAAATGGGCTGGTTTTGCGTGCAGAAAAAAGCAGTGTGTTGGTGTCCAGCAAAGTCCACGCGCCCAAGGGGCTTGTTGGTGGCAGCGTGGGAAACACCAGCGGGGCAGCCTTAACCGGGGGCAGCTTGTCTGTGATCAGCGCGGTACGCCGAAAGTGGTCGATAGTATACAGGCTCCAGTTCCGCTGAATGGCGCGCAGCGTATCTGCGGCATTGCGAATGGAGGTTATTTCTACCACTTGCGGATTGAGCCAGATATCCAGCGCCCAAGGGGAATACACAGGCTTGCTGCTGGAAAGAGCCAACCGGCCATGCCAGCGGTCAATAGTTACGCCGCGCCATGCCAGATCAGCTTCTAAAACGGATGTCAGCCCATCTGCGGCCAACCATGCGGTGCGAATGGTGCTCATGCCCGGCACATCCAGCCAACGGAAAGCAACAGCCAAGAAAGAATCAGCAAACTGCCACCTGTTGGGGCAACATGGGCTGCATGGTGGCCGGTAAAAGCTGTGTAATACACGCCCGCACAAAACAGCAGTGTGCCCAGCACCAGCCCACAGCCACCGGCCAGCAAGATACGGCCTGTCTGAGGTTTGGCTGTAAGACCCAGAGCAACAAGGGCAATGCCTTGCCACATCTGCATTTCCATGCCGCTATGGGCCATAACGCGGCCACCGGCAGCAAAGGCCGAATCTGGCAGATGGGCGGTAAGTGCGCCCATAACGGTGCCGGTAGCGGCCAAAAGGCCCCCGCATATGCGCCACAGGCGCGGAAGAAGAAGTGAAAAGGACATAAGTTCTGCTGTATAGGCGCAGCGGCCGTAATGGAAAACAGGAAAGGCAACATGCCCGGCCATTTCCTGCATGGGCCTTTATAAAGTGTGCGCCGCGTTGTGGCGGAACAGATGCAAAAATGAGAGCAGGAAAATCCAAAACATGAGCATCAGGCTGGACCGAATTGTGACGCGCGGTGGGGATGGAGGGCAGACATCTTTGGGCAATGGCGCGCGTGTTGCAAAAAGTAACGCACGGATAGAAGCACTGGGCACGCTGGATGAAGTAAACGCCATAACCGGCCTTGTGCGTGCCCACGCCCCGCAAGAGAGCGCCGTGGTGGGTCAACTGGCGGCCGTGCAGAACATGCTGTTCGATATGGGGGCAGATTTGTGCCAGCCAGAAGAAGGCCCAAAAGCAGCCCGTGCCAAGCGTATGCAGGAAAGTGCCGTTTTAAAGCTGGAAAAATGGGTGGAGCAGTTGCGCGCTGCCCAAAAGCCATTAACCAGTTTTGTGTTGCCCGGTGGTTCTGTTCCCGCAGCGTGGGCGCATCTGGCCCGTACACAGGCGCGTGCGGCAGAACGGCGTATGGTGGCGCTGGCTGAGAAAGAAACAATCAATCCTGTTCTGCTACAGATCATGAACAGGTTATCTGATTACTTTTTTGTTCTGGCGCGTCACTTTAATGCAGATGGGCAGACCGATCTGGTATGGATTCCTGAAAAATAAGAGAAAACCTTATGAAATCCCTGTCTTGTGCTTGAACATGGCAGGGAAGACATGATAATAGTAATCAGTAAGAACCAAAACACATTATAAAACGTGTGTAATAATTCTGTCTGTCCGTTTGTAATGTGTGCCCTCATGCCTGCTGTAACGCATCATGAAGGAGTGGCTGGAACCGTGTTGGGTATCGCGCGGGCAAATGCCAGAATATAACGGCTGATGGAATGTTTAAGAACTGTATCAACAGACCATTTTTCTTAAAGTGACTTCCAGATTTATGAACACAACATCTTTTATGCCACCCTTGGATGCCGATAGAGAACGGGATGAAGGGCTGGAAGAAGCCTCCATGCGCAATGCGCTGGAACGGCTTGGCGCATCTCATAAAGGGCGGGCTGCGCCGTCCGCTCCTCGTCCTGCGGCAGATGCCACAGGCAACAAGCGGCGGCGGTTTGTGCGTGATGGTGAAGTGCCGGTAGAAAAGCACTCTCTCGCCCGTATTACGCCCCGCACGGTTGCCGCCCCCCGCACCCCCACCACATCTCGCGCTGTTCATTTTTCTGAAGAAGAAAACAGCGAAGTTTCTCGTCTGCGCCGTTTGGTGGCGGAAGAAAAGCTGCGTGTGGAAGAAGTGGAGCGCCAGTTGGCAGAGGTGCAGGCCGCCCAGCGTGCTTTGCAAACCCAAAAAGGCCACGCTGATATGATGGTGCGTGAGCTGAAGGCCAAAGTGGCGGAGCAGGAAGCTGAACTGGCTGAATCTGGCCGTCAGCTGCGGGCTGCCCACCGTTTGGTAGCAGAGCGTGATGAAGAAATTACCAGCCTGAAACGGCAGGTAGAAGCCAAGCCGCGTGGCCGCCCGCGCCGCCAGTATGAACTGGCAAAAGAAGAAGTGGTTGAAGATGAACCACAGCCCGTAAAGTGGTGGAAGGACTAATATCCTGCTTCTGTTTGTAAAAAGACACTCTGCGTGAGAAATCCTCCTGTCACGCCAGCGTTGGTGTTGCTGGTGGCGGATATTGCCGTAGGGGTGGCCTGTGTGTTGCTGCCGCCTCTTGTTATGGGTTTTCTGGCCCTGTTGAAGGATATTTTTGGCGTGCTTATTCTGCCGTTCAGCTTTTTGTTTGGGCTGGCAGGGTGGTCATCCGATATGTCCTCTCTGGAAACCATGCAGGGCGGATTGGTGCCAGATATGATGGCCCATCCGTTCCGGGCCGCTTCTGCCGCTGCGTTGCTGGTGGTAGGGGGCGCGTGCTCTCTTATGGCGTGTGGCACGCCAGATGGCGCACGTATGGAGCGTAACCTGGCGCCGGTATTCACCTTTGCCGCCATGGTGCTGGTTGGGGTTGATCCGGGGCTTGTTGTGCTGCCTGCGTTTGTTTTGCAGCTTCTGGCGTTGCGTTATCCTGCTATGGATTTTTTAAAAATCCGCCGGTAATTCTGTAATCTGGAATATCTGTTCAAGTAATAAAAAGGGCGACCATTGAATTGGCCGCCCTTTTTATTTTGTAGAGTGTTATATTATTTTCAGGCTGCGGGAAAAATCTTGCCCGGGTTCATCAGGTTTTTGGGGTCCAGCGCATTTTTGATCCGGCGCATGGTTTCCAGCTCTGCACCGCCACGCCATTCGGGCATCATGTAGGTTTTAAGCTGCCCCACGCCGTGTTCGGCAGAAAAAGAACCCCCCAGTTTGCGCACAATAGCAGCCACAGTGTCCATCATGGCATGATCCTGCGCCAAAAATGCCTTGGGGTCTGCGCCTTCGGGCTGCACCAGATTGAAGTGGATGTTGCCATCTCCAATATGCCCAAACGGTGCTACCCGAATACCGGGAATAAGGGCTTCACACGCTTTGGTGGCTTCATCAATAAAGGTGGGAATAGCGGCCAACGGTACGGATACATCGTTTTTAACAGAGGCCCCGGCACGTTTCTGGGCTTCTGCATGTTCCTCACGGATCATCCATAGGCTCTGGCGTTGGGCTTCACTTTCTGCCAGCACGGCATCTGTTACCAAACCATCTTCCAGCGCGGTGCCCAGCACGTCTTCCATAAGGGAGCGCAGGCTGTCATCTCCACGTGGGCTTCCCAACTCTGCCAGCGCATAGGCGGGTGCGGGTTCGCTGAGTGGCAGTGGCGCGCCTTCAATCAGTTTGTTCACCAGCGCCATGCTTGTGCCGGACATGAACTCAAAAGCCTGAATGGCAGAAGGATCTTGCTTGCGGAAAGCGGCAAACAGATCCAGCGCACCCTTGGCATCCGCCACGGCACACAAAGCTGTCTCGCGCGAGCGGGGGGCTGGCTGAAGCTGAATAATGGCCTGCGTAATAATGCCCAGCGTGCCTTCAGACCCTACCAAAAGCTGCCGCAGGGCGTAGCCGGTGTTATCCTTGCGCAGCTTGCGCATCAGGTTCAGCACATTGCCATCGGGCAGCACGGCTTCCAGCCCTAATGCCAGTTCACGCGCATTGCCGTAGCGCACGGTGTTATTGCCACCTGCATTGGTGGCCAGAATACCCCCGATATCCGCAGAGCCTTCGGATGAAATGGAAAGCGGCAGCAGCAGCCCTTCCTTGGCGGCGGCATCCTGCGCGGCTTTAAGCGTTACGCCAGCTTCTACCGTCATGGTCAGATCAGCGTGGTCAATGTCATGAATGCGCGTCATGCGGGTGGTGGAAATCACCACAGCCTTGCCGGTGTTATCTGGCGTGGCGCCACCCACCATGCTGGTGTTGCCGCCTTGCGGCACCATGGGCACGTTGTGCTGGTTACACAAAGCCACGGCTTTTGCACATTCTTCCGTGTTGGCCGGGCGTAAAACGGCGGCGCATTTACCATGATAAAGCGCGCGCCAATCTATGCAGAACGGATCTACGTCTGAAGCCGCTGTCAGCAGGCCGGCAGGGCCCAAAAGCTGTAAAAGGGCATCATGCAGGGGTTGGGGAAGGGCGGCATTTTCAGACATGGGTGCGGGTTCCTGCAAAAGGGGTGAACACACAAAATAAAGAAAACATCAGTAAAGGTAACGGGCGTTTTCTGCCGCAGTATTGATGTGCGGTGAAAAAAAGGCGTGAAAAAGTTCGGTGCCTGCAATGCCAGCCAAAAGCCCGGCAATAGTGGCAATAACTATGGTTATCCGTCGCTGATACAGGCCAAAGTTTTGTATCTGCGCCATTTGGGCCTGCATTTCGGCACGGGCTTGCAGTGTAAGATACAGCTCAGATTTAAGAGTTTCATTCTGGGCAGTGGCGGTGCGCAGCTTGCGATCCAGAGAAACAATATTGTTTCTAAGCTCCTGCAACTGGGCGCGGTACGTTTCAGACATATCTGCCTGCGCCTTGCTGGCAGAAGCCCGGCTGTTGGCCCGTGTTTTGCTGGGACGTGCAGATTTTGCCTTTTCGGGGTCTTCTGCAATGGTCTGGAACAGGTTTTTAAGCGCGCCGCCGGTGGTGGCATTGCGTTTGGCCCGGTTACGCAAGGCTTCCAGTGCAGTGGCGGATTGGCCCGGCTGATCTTCCAGCACCAGCGCCAGAATATCCGAAAGGATTTTCAGTTCTTTAGGGTCAATATCGCTCATGCGGGCAAGTCTTCCGGGGGCAGGGCAGGGCGCGGTGCTGCCGCACGGTTCAGCCTATCCTGTATGGCAAGCCCAAGCCCATGCTGCGGAATGGGTTGTACCGCAATGCCACGCAAATGGTGGCTCTGGCCTTGTTTATCCAGCGTGCGCAGGCCGGCAAACAGGCGGGCGGCGGCTTCTTCCAGATTGCCACTTGCACTCAGGTTCCAGCTTATGGTGGCACCGCTGGGCTGTGTGTTGCCAAAGGCCAACAGGGCTTCATCTGGCGCAACGTCAACCGCATTGAGCCGCACGGGAAGGTGCGGTGCGTAATGTGAAAGCAGCCTGCCGGGAGATGCCGGGGCGGCATCTACCTCGGTTTCCGGCATAAAGATGGTGCCGCAAACGGCTTGCAGGGTTTCCAGCGTAATGCCGCCGGGGCGCAACAGGGTGGGGCGTTTAGGGTTGGAAATATCCAGCACGGTGCTTTCCACACCAACTTGGCAGGGGCCACTATCCAGCACGGCATCAATACGGCCATCCAGTTCCTCCAACACATGCGCGGCATCAGAGGGGCTGATGCGGCCCGAACGGTTGGCAGAAGGTGCTGCAATGGGGCGTTGCACCAGCTTGAGCAACGCCTGCACGGTTTCTCCCTTAGGCACGCGCACAGCCAAGGTGGGCAGGCCATCGGCGGCCAGATCGCTTACCGTGCTGTGGGGTGCGCGGGGCAGAATAAGCGTAAGCGGGCCGGGCCAAAATGCATTTGCCAGTTTATGTGCAAGCGGGTTGGCAACAACCTGAGTGAAGGCGGCCTGTGCATCTGCAAAGTGGCTGATAAGCGGGTTAAAGCGCGGGCGGTTTTTGGCTTCAAAAATCCGGGCCACGGTTTTGGGGTGCGTGGCATCTCCGCCAAGGCCGTAAACAGTTTCTGTTCCAAACGCCACCAGGCCACCTTCGCGCAGAATGCGGGCAGCTGTTTGAAGGCCAGAGGAGGAGGCATCCAGAAGGTTGGTCATACTTCTCTGTAATGGCGGCAACAGGGGCAGCCTGTTTGCTGCATTGGCCAGCCTTTGCACAAGGTTGGCCAAAGTGCAGCGTAATGGGTTTACAGCGTTCCGGTACAGACAAACGGCGGATTTTTCCAGCCTGTTTTACCATAAACCAGCGGAGAACCGTCCAGCAGCGTAATATTTCCGCCAGCGGCTTCCACAATCGCCTGCGGGGCTGCGGTATCCCATTCCATGGTGGGGCCAAGGCGTGGGTAAAGGTCCACCAGCCCTTCGGCCACGCGGGCAAATTTTACGGCAGAGCCAATATTGCCCAGCTTGGCTACAGGGCGGCCGTTCAGATAGTCTGCCAGACGTTTGTCATCTGCATGGTGGCGGGATGCCAGAACAGTCAGCCCTTCTGCAGGTGCCTTGCGTACATGAATGGGCTGCGTGCCGTTTTTATCCGTGCGGTGCGCGCCCAAGCCTACGCCACCTGTATAAAGCTGATGGTAGGCGGGCAGTGCCATAGCCCCCAGCACCGGGCGGCCATCGCGCACTAGCCCGATATTTACGGTAAAGTCATCACGTCCGGCGGCAAATTCACGCGTGCCGTCCAGCGGGTCTACCAGCCAATAGGCGGGGGCTACGGCGGTTTGTTTGCCAGCGGCCACTTCTTCTTCCGCAATAACGGGAATATCCGGTGTTGCTGCGCGCAGGCCGCGCAGAATATGCGCTTCTGCGGCGTGGTCTGCCTCCGTTACGGGGGAAGAATCGGTTTTGGTTATGGTTTCAAAGCCGCGCGCACGGATTGTACGAATAATTTCAGCAGCTTCATCGGCCAGTCTGGCGGCAAGGGCCAGAAGGTCGGCATCGGTATGGCTTGTCATGGTGGCTAGCATACGCCAGCACGCGGGCTGCGTCATGCCTACAATTGCAAGCGCATGTCATGCTCTCGCGGGCTTCCTATTGCCAAGCCGCCGGGGGAGACGTACGCAGGAAGGATGAGTTTACAGAAAGGGCAGTAAACACCATGCTTCAGATCAAGTTTTCTTCCGCTTCGCTGCCAGCAGGTGGCGCTCTGGCCATTTTGGTGCCGGAAGGGGAAAAACGCTCTGCCATTTTTCAGCAAGCCGATAAAGCCACCAATGGCGCGCTTACCCGCGCAGCCAAAGCGGATGATTTTACAGGCAAGGAAGGCACCGCCTGCGTTGTGCTGGCACCATCCGATGCGTTTGAACGCGTTGTGCTGATTGGCATTGGCAAGCTGGAAGCCGTAGATGCCTGGGCCGCAGAAAAGGCCGGTGGCGCTGCGGTATCTCGCCTGGGCCGTGATGAGCAGGCAACTTTGGCTGTGGGTGATCTGTCCGGCGTGCTGGCAGCACATGCTGCATTGGGTGCCGTGCTGGGGGCTTACCACTTTGGCCTGTATCATGGTGCGCCAGAAGCCAGCAAAAACCATCGCTTGGCTGAACTTTCTGTTCTGACAGACCACGTGGACGGCGCAGAAGAAGCATGGCCATCCCTTTCCGCCGTGGCACGTGGTGTGGTGCTGACGCGTGATTTGGTGACCGAACCCGCAAATGTGCTGAATCCGGTAGAATTTGCAGAACGCGCCACCACCTTGAAGAGCTTGGGGCTGGAAGTGGAAGTGCTGGACCGCGCTGCCATGGAAAAGCTGGGCTTTGGCGCGCTGCTTGGCGTGGCACAGGGCAGTGCGAACGAACCGCGCACTGTGATCCTGCGCTGGAATGGTGCCGCCAACAAGGATGAAGCCCCGCTGGCCTTTATTGGCAAAGGCGTGACGTTCGATTCCGGTGGTATCTCCATCAAACCTGCCGCGGGCATGGAAGACATGAAGTGGGATATGGCTGGTGCCGCTACGGTAACTGGCCTGCTTACAGCACTGGCTGGGCGTAAGGCCAAGGTTAACGCCGTTGGTGTTGTGGGGCTGGTGGAAAACATGGTGTCTGGTACCGCCCAGCGCCCCGGCGATGTGGTGCGCAGTGCCTCTGGCCAGACCATTGAAGTGCTGAACACCGATGCCGAAGGCCGCTTGGTGCTGGCAGATATTCTCTGGTATGCGCGTGAACGCTTTGCACCGCAGATTATGGTGGATCTGGCAACGCTTACGGGTGCCATTATCATCAGCCTTGGGCACGAATATGCGGGCCTGTTCTCTAATAACGATCAGCTTGCCGCGGGCCTTGCAGATGCTGGCGCGTTTGCGGGTGAAAAGCTGTGGCGTATGCCCATGGGCAAGGAATATGATGCCCTGCTGAAATCCGACATTGCGGATATGAAAAACATCAGCGGTGGCCGCGCAGGTGGTTCTATTACCGCAGCGCAGTTCCTCAAGCGCTTTGTGGGTGAAACACCTTGGGCGCATCTGGATATTGCCGGTGTGGCTTGGGCATCCAAGGCACAAAATGGCCAGCCCAAAGGTGCAACTGGCTTTGGTGTGCGTCTGCTCGACCGCTTTGTGCGTGATGGCTACGAATACGAACCCAAAGACTGAACCCGCTGTAATTTAAAGCAGTTGGTATAAGATCAAAGGCTGGAAGAGCGTTGCGGTAGGTTTACCGGGCGCGGTTCCAGCCTTTTTCTTCCTGCCGCCAGTAAGCCAGTTCATGCCCTGCGGCTTTGGCGGCACTCCAGCGGGTGCGTGCGGCGGCAACGGCTTCCTCATCATGCCCGTCAAACAGGTCAAACACCCGTTCAAAATCCGCCAGATCGGGAAAGCTGCGGTTTTCCAGCAAAAACAGAAAGCGCGCGTTATTGGGGGTATCTTCCCCCATGCTCAGCCAGATAGGTTGCAGATCCGGGCAGGCAATGCCTTCGCGCCCATGTGGCAGCCATGTTGGGGTTGTCACTTTCCACAAGGCTTTGTCCAGATCATCCAGCATGGGTTTGCTGGCGCACCACACAGCGGCTTTTTGCCCGCTGGCCAGTGTGCGGGCCAGCAGTTTGGGCAGGGCCTCGGTCACGCTTGTGCGCGTAAGGTGGTAAAAACCAATCTGAGTCATACGTGTTAGTATATCCAGCCTTACCTGCGGGCAGAAGGCTGATTGAACGCGTTTAGAAAATTAACAGGCAGATAAGCCGCCTGTTTGGCAAAGGAGAACCGGCGCAATGGCAAAAACAGTAACGCTGGCCGATGGCACTGTTCTGCCCGCTTTGGGGGTAGGTACGTGGAATATGGGTGAAGAACCCGCCCGTTGGCCAGAGGAAGTGGAAAGCCTGCGCTATGCCGTATTAAACGGCGTGCAGGTGGTGGATACAGCCGAAATGTACGGCAATGGCCGCTCCGAAAGTGTGGTGGGAGAGGCCATTTATCCTTACCGCAAAAAGGTTTTTCTGGTTACCAAAGTCTTACCTTCAAACGCATCTTCCCAAGGTGTGGCGGAAAGTTGCCGGAAGTCTTTGCGCCGTTTGGGAACGGATTGGATAGACCTGTACCTTCTGCACTGGCGTGGCGGTGTGCCGTTGGGCGAAACGGTAGATGCCTTTCGCAAGCTGCAACAGGAAGGTTTGATCCGCCATTGGGGTGTTTCAAACTTTGATACAGACGATGTGTATGAACTGGATGGATGTTCCCGCATTGGGGAATGTGTTGCCAACCAGGTATTGTACAATCTGGAACATCGCGGCGTGGAATATGATCTGTTGAAAACGGATTATCGCCGCAAAATTGTGACCATGGCTTATTCTCCCATCGGGCAGGGGCAGGAACTGCTCAAAAGCCCTGTTCTGGCAGATATTGCCAGCAGGCACAGCACAGCGCTTGGCCCGGCCACACCGGCACAAATTGCGCTGGCATGGGTGCTGCGCCAGAACAATGTGCTGGCTATTCCCAAAGCGGCCTCGCACGAGCACATGAAGCAGAATCTGGCTGCGCGAGACCTTGAACTGACAGAGCAGGATCTGGCCCAGTTGGATGCAGCGTTTCCGCCGCCTACCAAAAAGACACCGCTGGATATGATCTAAAAAGCGGGCAGGGGGTTATTTGCCCCCGTTGCCGTCCTCCCATTTGGGGCGGCGGCCAATGCGGATGGTCAGGGTTATGGGCTGATTATTGCGCAGCACGTTCAACTGCGCATCCAGCCCCGGCTTGGCGGATGCCACGGCGCGTATCATGGCGCGGGCGGTTTCTACATGCTCGTTATTCATACCCACAATGATATCACCCTTTTTCAGCCCGCCTTTGGCAGCGGGGCCGTTGCGGTCCACCTCTGTTACCTGCGTGCCGTTATGGGTCATGATATCTTCTAGTGTGGCACCCAGCCATCCACGCTCGATATGCCCGGCCTGCCGTAGCGTTTCCACAATGGGGATGACAATTTCGGAGGGGATGGAAAACCCAAGCCCCACAGAGCCACCGGTGGGGGAAACAATGGCGGTGTTAAGCGCCACCACCTGCCCGGCAAGGTTAAACGTGGGGCCGCCGGAATTGCCGGGGTTTATGGGGGCATCCAGTTGCAGAAAATCATCAAACGGACTGGTGCCGATATCGCGCCCGCGGGCGGAAACAATGCCTGCGGTTACGGATGACCCCAAGCCAAAGGGGTTGCCTGCAGCCATAATCCAGTCCCCCACCTGCACCAGCCTGCTATCCCCCCATGTTACGTAGGGGAGAGGCTGTGGGGAGCTGATTTTTATAACGGCAATATCCGTTAGGTTATCTATGCCGGCCAGTGTGGCTGTAAATTCCTTACCACTGGCAAGGGCCACGGTAATTTTGTCTGCATCTTCCACCACGTGGCCATTGGTAACAATGGTGCCTTCGGGGTCTACAATAAAGCCCGAACCCGCCCCAAGCAGCTCATCCCGATGGCGGCGCATGCGTTCGCGGTAACGCTTTTCTAGCGGGGTGCCTTTAACGGTAGATGGCAGCTTATGTTTGGCGCTGGTATCCGAATCTCGCGTAACAGAAATATTCACCACAGCGGGCACAACCTTGCGCACCAAAGGCGCAAAGCTGATAGGCCCGCCAGAAACCAGCGGCACTGCGGGCTCAAATGTCGGGAGAGATGCAGCCTGTGCCAAATGGTGCGCGCCTGTTTCCTGAAGGGAAAAGCAGGCTACGGCCAGTGCGGGCAGGTTCCGTAGAAGCGTCTTCATGGAAATGGCAATAAAGCTCCAGACATTACAAACTTGTGGCCCGGATTATCTGCTTTATGCAACCGGCTATACGGGTTTGCCCTTGATCTGGTACGTTTTTATGGCGCGAGGGTGTTGTTTGCGCCACGTCCATAGGCCTCAGCTGCGTTTGGCGCGTGGGCGTGCTGGGGCCAGTGCCGGGTTTTCTGGCCATTCATGCTTGGGGTAACGCCCCCGCATATCGCGCCGCATGTCTGCCCAGCCACCTTGCCAAAACCCAGCCAGATCCGCCGTAATGGCCTGAGGCCGCCCTGCGGGAGAAAGCAGCGCCAGCCGCAACGGCACGCGCCCTCCGGCAAGTTTGGGTGTTCCCGCTGTGCCATAAAAGGCTTGGGCACGAGCCGAGGCCACAGGCACGGGCTGCGTATAATCCACCTCCGCCACACCGCCGGGGAAGGGCAGAGAGGTCGGCAGTTCCTTATCCAGCCAGCTTGTGCGGGCGTAACCCAGGTAAGTGCGCAGTAGGCTGAGGATGTCCAGCTCCCGCAATGCAGTGATGGATGTGCAGCCTTCAACATATGGGGTCAGCCATTCATCCATACAGCCAGTAAGGGCTGAGGAGGAAAAATCGGGCCAGGCTTCTTCCATGCCGGTGTCACCGGGCAGGGTGCGGGCCAGTTCCACACGGGCTTGAAGCTGCCGCACGGCGTCTGACCAGTTGAGCGTGGTTTCCGGCGCCTCCTTGGCCTGTGCCAGCAGAAGTGGGCCTGCATCTTCCGGTTTTACTTTTTCTGTGCGGTCGCGCAGCACAAGGCAGCCAATGCGGGTGCGCCTGCGGGCCATGATGTTGCCCGATACGGGGTCTAGCGTGGTTTCAACCTGTTCACGCGTGCGCTCCAGCAGGGCTGGGGGCAGGGCGTTGCTATCCAACGGGGCCGCCATGCGTATTTCGGCAGCGGTGCGCAGATGCAGGCCCGCCACCGCCAGCAGCTTGTGTTTTGCCAGCCCATCATCTCGGCGCAGGCGGGCATTGCTGCCATTGGCCATGCGGTAACTGCCCATATCCCCCCGGCACAGGGCAATACGATCAGGAAAGCCTGCGGCCAGAAGGGCTGCGGCATCACCCGCGGCCGGGTGGCGCGCCTTCAACCCCATACGTGTGCGAAAACGGGCCGCTGCCTGCCGAATGCGGGCCAAGGCACCACGGTCTGCCTGCGGGTTGTTATCTTCCCCCGCAATCAGATCCAGCCGGAGGGTAATATCTGCAGGCGGAATGGGCGCCGGCCCACCACGCCCGGCAGCGCGTGGGCGCAGGGGGTCTCGTTCTTCCAGCAGGGCAGCAAGATCTGCGGCCAGCGCGGCTTCCTCGGCAGTGCGGGCGGCCAACATCATGGCGGCAAGGCGTGGGTGCGTGCCCAGATCGGCCATGCTGCGGCCCAGTTTTGTAATCTGGCCCGCATCATCCAGCGCGCCTAACAGAATCAACAATTCCTTTGCGGCGGCTACCGCGCTGCCGGGGGGCTGATCTGGCAGCGGAAGCGGCGTATCGGCTGAACCCACCGTATCGGCCCACAAGGCGGTTGCCAGCACAAAATCAGACAAATCGGCTTCCAGAATTTCTGGCCTGTCATGTTGTGGCAAGGCGCGCTCGGTATGGGCAGACCACAGGCAATACGCAATACCCGGAGCCTCTCGCCCAGCGCGGCCTGCACGTTGCCGTGCGGCGGCCTTGGAAATACGCACCGTATCTAGTCGGGAAAGCCCAGCCCCGGCATCAAACCTTGGCACACGGCGGAAACCGCAATCCACCACAACGCGCACGCCGGGCACGGTCAGAGATGTTTCGGCTATGGAGGTTGCCAGAATAACCCGCCGTTCCCCTTCATTTCCGGGGCGCAGTACGCGGGCCTGTTCTGCCGGGTGCAGTTCACCATGCAGGGGCAGCACTGTAGCGGGCACGCCATCCAAAAGCTGCATCACACGGCGGATTTCTCCCGTGCCGGGCAGAAAGGTGAGAATATCGCCTTCTGTTTCCGCCAGAGCCTGCCGCACGCCTGTTGCTGTGGCGGTGGCAATATCGCGCAGGCTGGGGATATCGTGCTTGGCATGGTGGACGGTAAGCGGGAACATCCGCCCTTCGCTTGTCAGCACAGGGGCGTGCATCAGCGCGGCAAGGCGTTCTGTTTCTGCCGTGGCGGACATGGCCACAAGGCGCAGATCAGGCCGCAGGGTGCGTTGCAGATCCAGGCAGAAAGCCAGCGCCAGATCTGCATCTAATGAGCGTTCGTGTATTTCATCCAGAATAACGCAGGCCACGCCTTCCAGCATGGGGTCACCCAGCAGGCGGCGCAGGAACAGGCCTTCTGTTAGCACCTCAATACGGGTGCGGTCAGAAACAGCAGATTCCAGCCGGGTGCGGAACCCAACAAAACCGCCAACATCTTCCCCCATGAGCGATGCAATGCGCTGTGCTGCGGCACGTGCGGCCAACCTGCGCGGTTCCAGCATGATAATTTTATCAGATGGTGCGCGCCATGCCGCAGCCGCCAGCACGGGCGGCACAGATGTGGTTTTACCTGCACCGGGTGGGGCCACCAGAATGGCGGATGCCGGATGATCTGTGGTGGGAGGATGAGCCAGCACCGCGCAAAGTTCTGGCAGTACATCCTGCACAGGCAGACCCTGCGCAATGGAAAACGGGTTCAGGCTGGGGGCAGAAGCACTCATGCCCTGCTTTATGGCGGCCCCACCGCCGCAGTGCAATGTTGTGCAGCAGTGGGGGCCGTATGAGCTAGGTAGTTAAGGTGCTGTGTTGAGCGTAACAGCTTTATTGCGGCTGAGACGGCAGCTTGAGATACCCCGGTTTGGGAGACGTTGCTTTTGTAGAGGCGGAGCTTGAGGACGAATCATCATCCTCACCTGCCGGGAAGATGGCGTTGGGCTCACTGTCCTGCGCTTTGGGGGCTGCGGCAGGTTTGGCTTCCGTTGTGCCAGTGGTGGACGGCGTTGCTGCATCGGTAGAGGGCGCAACAACAGGGGCATTTTCCGGCACTGTTACGGGGGATGTAGCCTGCCCGGTTTTAGCCGCCGAAACGGGGGAAAGTGCCTCTTGCGTAGCTGCGGCACCAGCACCGGCGGTCGCACCCGTAGCGGCAACTGGTGAGCCATCAGATGTGAGAGGTTGGGCCTGAATGGCACCATCTACGGGCATGCCCCCCGCATCCACCAGCCATTTACCAAGAGAGCGATGCACCTGCGTGTCCAGCTCGGTATTGATGCTGTCCATCATCCCTTTGGTCACGTTGTACAGATTGGCTTGGCTTTCTGTATCTTCCGTGGGGTCTGGGTGCAGGCTTTGGGTGGCGTGGGCTTCTGTATGTGCGGTTTTGCTGCCATCGGGGTTTAGAATATCCAGATGCACATCTATCTGGCCCTGTAGCGTGCCGCCGGGTTCATGCAGGATAGAGGCCCGATCAATTACAAACTGGGCGGAATTGGCGCTGGTAATGCCCCCTTTGGCGGCCAGCCTGTCCTGCACCATCTGGCGCAGGGCCTGCACGGGCGGGGTGGGGGATTTATAGCCGATATCGCCCGCAACCGGGTGGGTTACGGTGTTATCCACCAGTGTCAGGGTGTTTACGTTAAGGTTGATCTGGCTGAGGTTATCATACCGCAGTGGTGCAAACTGCGTGGGCTGCTTCTGATCCGCGCAGCCTGCCAGCAGGGCAGGGAACAGCAGCGCGGCTGTTAGGCCAGAAAGGCGCATGCGGGAAAACAGCATCATGGCGCAAAACCTCTTGTGAACTTTATCCGACATTCTAAAAAATGCCTGCCCCGTGGCAGATACCTTATACCAGCAGGCCTTAAGATATTGCGCTTAGGGCTCTGCTGGCAAACTTTGCGGCTATATTTACTGTTTTACTGCGCCTGTGTGGCAATGTTTTTGCGTGCAAAGCGAAAATCAACATTACAGAATTCGCACGTCATCACGATGTTTCCATCATCTTGGCACATGTGGTCCAGATCATCCTTGGGGAAGGTTTCCAGCACATTGGCCAACCGCGCGCGGGAGCAACGGCACCCAAAGGCCAAAGCCCGTGGCTGGCTGACATGCAGGTCTTCTTCATGGAAAAGCCGGTGCAAAAGCTGCAATGTGGGCAGGTTGTCGTCCAGCAGTTCCTTGGTGGAAAGTGTGCCGGCCAGAATGGTGGCGGTTTCCCAGCTAGCTTCTGCGGCTTCATCTTCCACCACGTGGCTGCCGCCTTCACCCGCAATGCGTTCCAGTATCAGGCCACCTGCGCGCCAGCCGGCATCTGTCATCTGGCAGGCCAGCATAATCCAGCAGGCGTGCTGCTCACTGCTGGCAAAGTAATGCATGGCCATTGCAGACAGATCATCCCCTGCAATTTCCACAATACCCTGATGGCGGTCCATCTCCGCGCCTTGGTCCACCGTAAGGGCCATATAGCCGTTGCCCAGCAGTTCGCGGTCTGTGGGTTTGGGTGTTTCAGCCAGCAGGGTTTCCAGCGCCTCATCATCCGTGCGGGCGTAAAAGCGTAGCGCGCCGGTGTTGGTGCAATCTGCCACCAGCATGGAAACAGGGCCATCGCCCTTGATCTGAAGTGAAAAAGAGCCAGAAAACTTCAGCGCTGAAGCCAAAGCCGCTACCAGCGCCAAGGCCTTGCCAGCAAGGCGGGTAACCGGGGCTGGGTGATCATGCCGTGTAAGCAGCGTATCGGCCAGCACGCCCAAACGCACCAACCGGCCACGCACGGGCCGACCAGCCAGATAAAAAGGTGTTACACCACCGGGTACTACCAAATCGGGCACATCTGGGCGGTCACGGTCAAGAAAAGCGGGTTTTTCCATGGGAATTTAAGTTTGTCCTGAGTCCATCAAGAATACGGGAATATCAAGAACGTGCGCCTGACGCGTGCGGACTCTGGGGATGCTTTTCAGGCGGACAAAAAAGTAAGATGGAAAGCAGGGGAGATTACGCCCCTGCGGAAATATCCAGTTCCAGCTTTTCCAGCTTCTGTTCAAGGGCGCGGCCGGTTTCTGAATCCATGTTCAAACCGTCCTTAAGCGCAACAAGCAGCCCCTTGCGGCAGGCATCGTGCTCGCTATCCAGATCTTCCGTACGGCCACAGCCTGCCAGACAATCCAGATAGGCATTACGGAACGGTGCCAGCTTATCTGCCGGGAACGGCAACGTAGCCAGAATAGCATCCAGACTGCTTTCCACCCAGCCGGGGGTGGCGGGTGTATCTTCGGTAGATGTCATGGAAACCGTTCTGTCTGTGCCGCTCATGTGCTTATTCCTTGCCGAAAGAGGTCCAGTTTGAGCCACCCATTGTCCATGCCAGCACGCCTTTCTGGGCATGAAGGCGGTTTTCCGCCTCATCAAACACCACAGAATGCGGGCCTTCAAACACGTCCTTGGTTACTTCTTCCCCTATATGGGCAGGCAGGCAGTGCATGAACAGGGCATCTGGCGCAGCAAGGGCCATTAAATCTGCATTTACGCGGTAGGGTTCCAGCTTGCTCATGCGGGTGGCGGCTTCCTTGGGGGAATCAGACATGCTGATCCATGTATCCGTCACCACGCAATCGGCGCCTTTTACGGCGGCTTTTGGGTCTACCGTCCATTCCACATCACCGCCTTCGGCACGGGCCCAGTCCAGCACATCCTGCGGGGGCTTCATGTCTGCGGGGGTGGCGGCACGCAGGGCAAAGCCAAAACGCACGGCTCCTTCAATAAGGGAGACAAGCACGTTGTTGCCATCGCCCGTCCACGCACAGGTGCGGCCACGCACAGGGCCACGGTGTTCCTCAAACGTCATGATATCGGCCAGAATCTGCACCGGATGAGAATGAGGGGTAAGGCCATTGATAACGGGCACCGTGCTCCACTGTGCCAGTTCGTGCATGGTTTTTGTGTTGCCGGTGCGCAGCATAATGGCATCTACAAAGCGGGAGAGCACGCGGGCTGTATCGGCAATGCTTTCACCACGGCCAATCTGCATTTCCTGAGGGCTGAGCACCACGGCATCCCCCCCAAGCTGGCGAATACCCACTTCAAAAGAAACACGAGTGCGGGTGGAAGGCTTGGAAAGGATAAGCCCCAACTGCCGCCCGGCCAACGGCTGGCGCGGGTGCAGCGGAAACCGACGGTTCTGCTGCATGCGCTTCATGCTGGCGGCTACATCCAGAATCTGGCGCAGGGTTGCGGCATCCAGATCTTTCAGATCCAGAAAATGGCGTGGCGTTGCCAAGGAAGAAGAGGGCAGGGCAGTGGTCATGTTGGCGGCGCTCACGCTGTTGGCTCCAGAACTGTCTTGTTGTTATGATTTTTTCTGAGTGTGCTGACAGCCTGCACCAGCATGGCCACAGCTTTGCGGCATTCTTCTTCGGAAACAGTAAGGGGCGGCACAAGGCGCAGCACGTTATCACCTGCTGTTACGCACAACAGGCCTTCATTTTGCGCAGCACTCTGCACATCACCCACTGTGGGCACGCAGCGCAGGCCTATCAGCAGGCCAAGGCCACGGCGCTGGGCAAAAATATCCGGCGCATCGGCCACAAGGCTGTCCAGCAGTTCATCCAGCAGGGCAGCGCGGGTGCAAACCTGATCTAAAAAGCCGGGGGCCAGAATAACATCCAGCACAGCGTTACCAGCCGCGCAGGCCAGCGGGTTGCCGCCAAATGTGGTGCCGTGCGTGCCCGGTGTCATGCCCTTGGCAATGGTTTCTGTGGTGAGGATGGCCCCAATGGGGAAGCCCCCGCCCAAACCTTTGGCCGTGCTGACAATATCGGGCTTGATGCCAGCCCATTCATGCGCAAACAGGCGGCCCGTGCGGCCAACGCCACACTGTACCTCATCCAGCGCCAGCAGCACGCCGGTTTCATCGCACAGCGCGCGCAGGGCACGCAGATATTCCGGGCTGGCCACCTTAATGCCGCTTTCACCCTGAATGGGCTCCAGCATAACGGCTGCCGTGTTGGGGGTAATGGCGGCTTTTACGGCTTCAATGTCGTTAAAAGGCACGTGCAGAAAGCCTTTTACGGGCTCACCAAAGCCTTCCAGATATTTGGGGTTGCCTGTGGCGGAAAGCATGGCCAGCGTGCGGCCATGAAAAGCCCCATCCATGCAGATAATGTCTGTGCGTTCGGGGTGGCCAGCCATCATCTGGGCGCGGCGGGCCATCTTGACCATGCCTTCGTTGGCTTCTGCGCCGGAATTGCAGAAGAACACGCTATCGGCAAAGGAGTTTTCAACCAGCCTGCGTGCCAGCTTTTCCGCCTGCGGAATCTGGAACAGGTTGGATACGTGCATGACCTTGGCGGCCTGCGTGCTTACAGCTTCCACCATCTTGGGGTGTGCGTGGCCAATGGAGCACGTGGCAATGCCCGCAGCAAAGTCCAGGAATCGTCGCCCGTCCGACGTTTGCAGCCAGGAGCCTTCTCCCCGCTCAAAGGCGAGATCAGCGCGCTTGTATGTCGGCATCAGGGCAGAAATCATGGAATCTGGTCTTTGTGTTGGCGGTTGTTGAACCTGCATGGTGAGAAGTGGAATGCAGAACGAAAAACGCCCGCTGCCTTGATATAAGGTGAGCGGGCGGCCCGTATTGCGGGCGTATCATGGCCTTTTGTGCAGATTAAAGTCAAATATTCTGTGTGAAAAAATTCTGCATACGCAACATGCGCGGCATGGCCCGTTGCGTATTTTCCTGCACGCAAGGAGTGGGTAATGAAGGGGAATGACGTATTCTGGTTCTTCCTCATCTGCTCATACATCATCGGGGTTTCCGCAGCTTGATCGCCGTGTGTTGCGAGAGGCCGCCTTGGCGCATCTGGCGCGGTTTGGCACCACGCGCCACGGGCTGGAACAGGTGCTTCTGCGCCGGATTGCACGGTGGGAGAAGCAGGCCCTCAAAGCCGGAGCAGATACGGAGGAAGTAGCCGAGGCCGCACAAGCGCTGCGCCCCGTAGTGGCTGAAATAGCAGAAGAAATGGTGCGCCTTGGCGCAGTGGATGATGCCAGTTTTGCCACATCCCGCGCACGCAGGCTGGTGCGCTCTGGCCGGTCTGGCCGGGCGGTGCAGGCGCATCTGGCCGCGCGCGGGGTGGAAGCAGATCTGCGCGATGCCGCCTTGCAAGATGCGGTGGAAGGGTTTTCTGCTGCGCAAAGAGAGTTATGTGCCGCGCTGGTTCTGGCCCGCAAACGCAGGATGGGGCCATTTGCCACACCTTATGTTGCGGATGATGAGGCCGATACCGAGCAGGCTCTGGCCCGCAGGCACAAGGCGCTGGGTGTGCTGGCCCGTGCCGGATATGCGCGGGATGTGGCGGAACAGGTTTTGGATATGTCCCCCACAGAAGCGGAGGACTGGATGCAACGTTTGAGGGCCGAATCGTGAAGCGTAGCCTTGTTCTTGTTCTGCCTTTATTGCTTGCCGCCTGTGCCGGTGGGCGCGGAAGCTGGAACGGATCTGTGCAGTGTGCGCCTTATGCGCGTGAACATTCTGCGGTAAACCTGCGTGGTGCTGCCGCAAGTTGGTGGGGGCAGGCGCAGGGGCAATATGCGCGTACGTCCTCTCCGCGTCCGGGGGATGTGCTGGTGTTCCGTTCTACTGGCAGGCTGCCATCGGGCCATGTTTCTGTTGTCAAACAGGTGCGGAATTCGCGCCTGGTGCTGGTAGATCACGCAAATTGGGAGCCAGGGCAGGTTACGCGCCACGCCCCTGTGGTTGATGTTTCACCCAATAATAACTGGACACGTGTGCGCGTATGGTGGAGCCCCATTCATGCCATGGGCAAAACGGTTTATCCGGTTTATGGCTTTATTGAACCAATAGGCACGGGTGGCAGTTAACACCCAATAGGCGGATAGGCCACGCAAGGAAAAACTTGCAAGAAAGTGTTTCCGCCATCATGTACAAACAAGGATGTGCAGCACACGATCATTTTGGCCGGGTGCCGCAAGTGTAGGGGACTGGTTTGATGGGTAGCTTAAGTATCTGGCACTGGCTGATCGTGCTTGTGGTTGTGCTTGTGGTTTTTGGTGGTGGCGGCAAGATCAGCTCGTTGATGGGTGACATGGCCAAGGGCATCAAATCCTTCAAGAAGCACATGGCGGATGATGAATCGATGGATGATGGCACGGCACGCCCCGGTAACGGCCATATTGCTCCGCCGCCTGCATCTTCCACAGTGGAGCAGCGCACGGCTGCACCAGCAGATAAATCTGTTCAGCCGTAAGGCTCTACCAGTTCAAGACGGGCAGAGAACGCCATGGATCAAACCGTTACGGATTTTGCCCGCGCCGTACAGGATATTCTGTTTGCCGGGCAGCGGATGGATCAGCGCGGGTGGGTGCCTGCCACAGCAGGCAATATCAGCCGCAGGCTGGCAGATGGCCGCATAGCCATTACGCGCTCTGGCTGCCACAAAGGCTTTTTGCAGGCGGCAGACGTTATTACCGTAGATATGCAGGGCAAACCGCATAGCCCGGAAAACCGGCCTAGCGCAGAAACGCTGTTGCATTGCCAGATTTACCGCCATTTTCCGCAAGTGGGCGCAGTGCTGCACGGCCATTCCGTGGCCTCCACTGTTTTGTCTATGGAAGAAGAAACAGCAGCACTGACGCTGGCGGACTACGAAGTTCTGAAAGTGTTTGAAGGGCAGACCACGCACGAAACATCCGTGCAGGTGCCCTTGTTTGAAAACGATCAGGACATCGCGCGGTTGGCGGAAGTGGTAGAGCCCTTTTTTGGCACCGGTATGCCAGCTGGCTACATTATTCGCGGCCACGGTGTGTATGTGTGGGGCAAGGATATGCCCACCGCCCTTGCGCGGCTGGAAGGGCTGGAGTTCCTGCTGGCCTGTGCGCTTGAGCGAAGGAAACTGCACGTATGAGTTCCCTGACAGTTTACAAGGATACCACCCCCGAACACCCCGTGCTGCAAACGCAGGACCCGGTAGAAATGGCCCGCGTTCTGGCGCCACTAGGCGTGCGGTTTGAGCGTTGGGAAGGCCCGCAAATTCCCCCAAGGGATGCGGATGAGCAGGCCGTGCTGGATGTGTATGGCCCGTTTTTGGACAAGCTGATGGGTGAAACGGGCGCAGGCTCTGCCGATGTGCTGCGCGTTAGCCCTTCCACCCCCAACCGTGAGGCCTTGCGGGACAAA
Source organism: Acetobacter sp. A11-2 (assembly GCF_040208445.1). Classification (NCBI taxonomy): domain Bacteria; kingdom Pseudomonadati; phylum Pseudomonadota; class Alphaproteobacteria; order Acetobacterales; family Acetobacteraceae; genus Acetobacter; species Acetobacter sp. A11-2. The sequence goes on along the minus strand of NZ_CP157843.1, from coordinate 1,579,037 downwards.
TTCCTGTCCGAACATACGCATAGTGAAGATGAAATCCGCTTTTTTGTACATGGCAGCGGACACTTCATTCTGCATATTGCAGGCTATGTTTACGATGTGGAATGCACGCAAACTGATCTGATTTCTGTGCCAGAAGGCACAAAGCACTGGTTTGATGCCGGGCCAGAGCCAGATATGGTCACGCTGCGCATTTTCACACACAAGGAAGGCTGGGTAGCCCGCTATACAGGCACCGATATTGCCCGGCAGTTTCCTTCTTACGCAAACTGATTGAGGGCATGATGGCCGATACCCGGATTCCTCCGCGCGTGGTGCTGCTGGATATTGAAGGCACCACCCTGCCAGTGGCTTTTGTGCATAAAGTGCTTTTTCCCTATGCGCGCAAACACCTGCCCGCATTGCTGGAGCAGCGTGAAAACCCGGTGGTGCAGGAAGCACTGGCGCAGATTGCCCAAGCCGCTCCCGGCGTGCCACCTCTAGAGCAGCTTGAACGCTGGATGGCGGAAGATGCCAAGGTTGCCCCGCTTAAAAGCCTGCAGGGCCTATGCTGGCAGCAGGGGTATGAAAAGGGGGAGCTGGAAGCCCAGCTTTACCCGGATGTTGAGCCCACCTTAAAGGCATGGAAAGCCGCGTGCCTTACGCTGGCCGTGTATTCCTCTGGTTCCGAAGCCGCGCAGAAGCTGATTTACGGCTATACCGAGCAGGGGAACCTGACCTCGCTTTTCAGCGCGTTTTTTGATCTGCGCGTTGGTGGTAAGAAAAGCGCGCAAAGTTATCGCCATATTCTGGAACAAAGTGGCTGGCAGGGGCAGGATGTGCTGTTTCTGTCCGATGTGGTGGCAGAGCTGGATGCAGCGGCCCAAGCGGGCCTGCGTGTATGCCAGATTGCCCGCCCGGAAGATGGCACGGTGGCAGGTACTACCCACCCTGTAGCGCAATCTCTGCCGCAGGCGGGGCAGATGTTTGGCCTGCCGGAAGGAGCATAAAAAGTGCTGAAAGCCCGGTTGCACACAAACTGGCGGGATATTCCGCCGGAAGCGCATGGCTGTGCGGCAGCGCTTGGCAATTTTGATGGTGTGCATCTGGGCCACGCCCATCTGGTTCATTCCACCCACGCGGCGCGGCCAGATCTGCCCTTGGCGGTTGTTACGTTTGAACCCCACCCGCGTGAACTCTTTCGCCCGCAGGACCCACCATTCCGCCTGAGCCTGCCGGATGAGCGCTTTGCCGCTCTGCAGGCGCTGGGTGTGCAGCATGTGTTCCAGATCGGGTTTGATGAAGAGTTCTCCCGCATGACGGCGGAACGGTTTGTAGAAGACGTGCTGCACGATGCCCTGTGCCTGCGCCACGTTGCCTGCGGGCCGGATTTTGCCTTTGGGTATCGGCGCGGGGGCGATGTTACGTTTCTGGCTGAACGCACGGGTGAGCTGGGCATGGGCTTTACATCCGTGCCCGCACTGGCAGATGCCGCAGGGCCATATTCCTCCACCCGTATTCGGCGGCTGTTGCAGGAAGGGTATCCCGAACGTGCAGCGGAAGAACTGGGCCGGCCGTGGTTTATTCGTGGCCAAGTGCAGCATGGTGATAAACGCGGGCGTCTGCTGGGCTTTCCGACAGCCAATATTCCGCTAGGGCGGCATCTGGAGCCCGCACGTGGGGTTTACGCCGTAACGGTGCGCCTGCCCGGTGGTTATACACGCCCCGGCGTGGCCAATATTGGCCGCCGGCCCACCATTAACGATGGGCAGGAAAGCCGCGTAGAAGTGAACCTGTTTGACTTTGATGGTGATCTGTACGGCCAAACACTTTCTGTAGCGCTGCACAAAATGCTGCGGCCAGAGCAACGCTTTGCCGGGCTGGATGAGCTCAAGGCCCAGATCGCGCAGGATGCGCAGCAGGCGCGCATGGTTCTGAACGCCGAACTGGCAGGCATATAACCCCCTGTAAAAGTGCGGGCAGATAGGGCAGAATATAATTTGCGGCTGCAATGTGGCCGTTCATGCTTGACCCTGCGCTTGTCCTTTTTGATAAGAGCCTGAATGCAAGATGGTTTGACCAGCACATGCAGGGCCAGACCATGAACCCGAACTGAAGTGACATCACCCGCTCATGACCACATCCAGCAGCGACCAGGACACCCAATCCCCCGCCGATCTGTATCGTGATACGGTGTTCCTGCCCCGTACCTCTTTCCCCATGCGCGGGGGCCTGCCAAAGCAGGAACCGCAGTGGCTGAAAAAGTGGGAAGAAACCGGGCTGGATGCGCGGCTGAAACAGCAGGCTGAAGGGCGGCCTGTGTTTACGCTGCATGATGGCCCCCCGTATGCCAATGGCCACCTGCACATTGGCCATGCCATGAACAAGATCAACAAGGATGTGATCAACCGCGCCCATCGCATGTCTGGTTATGGCGTGCGCTACGTGCCGGGGTGGGATTGCCACGGCCTTCCCATTGAATGGAAGGTGGAAGAAAAATACCGCAAGGCCAAGAAGGACAAGGATTCCGTACCTGTGCTGGAATTCCGTGCCGAATGCCGTGCCTATGCGGGTGAGTGGCTGAATATCCAGATGCAGGAATTCAAGCGGCTTGGCGTGCAGGCGGAATGGCAGAACCGCTACGCCACCATGGATTTCTCATCCGAAGCGGCCATTGTGAACGAAATTGGCAAGTTCCTGCTCAACGGGCGGCTGTATCGTGGCCTGCGGCCCGTAATGTGGAGCCCGGTTGAAAAAACCGCTCTGGCCGAAGCCGAAATCGAATATCACGATCACACCTCCACCACCATTCTGGTGGCCTTCCCGGTTGTGCGGGACCCCACGCCAGCCCATGCGCTGGAAGATGTGTCTGTTGTGATCTGGACCACCACACCGTGGACCATTCCCGGCAACCGCGCCTTGGCTTATGGGCCGGAAATCACCTACGTGGTGCTGCGGGTGGATGAAACGGGTGAGGGCGCATTGCTTGAGCCCGGCGCAAAGGTGCTGGTGGCCGAAGCGCTGGTGGATGCCTTCTGTCAGGAAGCCCACGTTACTGCGCACCATATCCTCTACACCCTGCCGGGCAGCGCGCTGAAGGGGGTTGTATGTTCCCATCCGCTGCGTGGTGCCGGGTATGATTTTGATGTGCCCATGCTGCCGGGTGAATTTGTGACAACCGAGGCCGGCACCGGCCTTGTGCACATGGCGCCTTCTCATGGTGAGGATGACTTCCAGCTTTGCCGCATGTACGGCGTGGAAGTGCCAGAAGTGGTGCAGGCTGATGGCACATACGCCCCGTGGGTGCAGGGTTTTGCAGGCACGCATGTGTTCAAGGCGGCAGATGTTGTGTGCTCCACGCTGGAAGCCGTGATGGAACATGCCAACGCCAATGGCACAGCCCCGGCTGGCTTGGTGGGGCGTGGTGAAATTGTGCATTCCTACCCGCATTCATGGCGTTCCCGCGCGCCGGTTATCTACCGTGCCACGCCGCAGTGGTTCATCCGCATGGATGGTGAAGATTCGCTGCGTGAAAAAGCCCTCAAGGCGCTGGAAGATGTGACTTTCGTGCCCGCACAGGCGCGCAACCGTCTGACATCCATGATCCGCACCCGCCCAGACTGGTGCATCAGCCGCCAGCGCGCATGGGGCGTGCCCATTGCCGTGTTTGTTGAAAAACGCACCGGCGAAGTGCTGCGCGATGCCGATGTGATGCAGCGCGTGGTAGATGCCTTTAAGGAAGAAGGGGCAGATGCATGGTATAGCTCTGAACCCGCACGCTTCCTCGGCCCGGATCGGAACCCGGATGATTACGATCAGGTGTTCGATATCGTGGATGTGTGGTTTGAAAGTGGTTCCACCCACGCCTTTGTGCTGGGCCAGCCGGGGCTGAACTTCCCTGCTGATCTGTATCTGGAAGGTTCAGACCAGCATCGCGGCTGGTTCCAGTCCTCTTTGCTGGAAAGCGTGGGTACGCGCGGCGTTTCACCCTACAAGGCGGTTGTGACCAACGGTTTTGTTCTGGATGAACAGGGCCGCAAGATGTCCAAATCCCTCGGCAACGTGATTGCCCCGCAGGATGTGAATGACAGCTTGGGCGCAGACGTGCTGCGCCTGTGGGTGGTGAACTCCGATACCAATGATGATCTGCGCATTGGCAAGGAAATTCTCAAACAGCAGGGTGAGCTGTATCGCCGCCTGCGCAACACGCTGCGTTGGCTGCTTGGTGCGCTGGATGGCTACACGGAAGCAGAAGCCGTACCGTATGCCGAACTGCCAGAGCTGGAACGCTGGGTTCTGCATCGTCTCACAGAACTGGGTGGGCTGATTGCCCGCGCGGTGGAAACGCATGAATGGGTGGGTGTGTATCCGGCCCTGCATGGGTTCTGCACCACGGATCTGTCTGCATTCTACTTCGATATCCGCAAGGATGCGCTGTATTGCGATGCACCTTCCAACCCCACACGCCGCGCAGCCCGCACGGTGCTGGACATTCTGCACCGCTGCCTGACAACATGGTTGGCCCCCGTGCTAGTGTTTACGGCGGAAGAAGCATGGACATCCCGCTTTGGGCCAGACCAGAGCGTGCATGAACAGGCCTTTCCTGAACTGCCCGCAGAATGGAATGATCCGGCATTGGATGAACGCTGGGCGCGTATTCGTTCCGTGCGGCGTATCATCACCACGGAAATTGAAGGCGCACGGCGTGAAGGCACCATCGGTTCCTCCCTTCAGGCGCAGGTTGAACTAACGTTCTCTGAAGAAGAAGCCGCACTGTTTGCCGGTGTAAACTGGAGCGAACTGGCCATTGTCTCCCACGTGGATGTGGTGGTGGACCCCACGTCTTCCTCCATTTACGTGGAAGGGGATGAAGGTGGCACGCTGCATGGTGCGCCGGTTGTGCAGGTTGCAGACGGTGAAAAATGCGTGCGCTGCTGGAAGGTTCTGCCAGAAACTGGCACGCGGGATGATTACGCTGGCCTGTGCCTGCGCTGCGCCGATGTGGTGGAACAACAGGGTGGCCCGCACACAGGGCAGGAGGGCGCGTGAGTTCTCGCCCCTTTATGCTGCGTCCGGCAGGCCTTGGCCTGCTGGTGCTGATGCTTACGCTTTCAGCAGATCAGCTGAGTAAATACTGGATTCTGTATGGGCTGGACTTGCCCGCACGGGGTTCTGTTAAAGTGCTGCCGTTCCTTAACTTCACTATGGTATGGAACCACGCCGTTACTTTTGGCATGTTTGGCGGGCTTGGCGGGGCGGGGCGCATTGTGTTTTCTGCCATTGCGCTGGCCGTGGCCTGCTGCCTTCTGGTATGGATTTTTCGCACCCACAGCAAACTTACCGCTGCGTGTGTTGGGGCCATTACAGGTGGAGCCATTGGCAACGTTATGGACCGTGTGCGCTATGGGGCCGTGGTGGATTTTCTGCATGCCCACGCTTTTGGGTGGTCATGGTATGTATTCAACGTGGCAGATTCCGCTATAGTATGCGCCGTATGCATGCTGCTGGTACAGAATTTTCTGGCAGGCGGGCAGCAACAAGACAACGTAAAAACCGGGTAACCCCCAAAGGGCTTGGTGTTTTTTCAGGATGAGTGGAAGGCAGACGATGGCGCGCCGTGTTTCGACACTGATTTCTCCGCTGCTGCTTCTTGGCGGCTGCTTTTTGCTAAGTGGCTGCTCAGGGAACGAAGCCGCCCGTGCTTTCGGGCTGGAACGCAGCCTGCCGGATGAATACACGGTTACAACCCGTGCCCCCCTTTCCATGCCGCCATCAGATGAGCTGGTAAAGCCCTCAAAGGGTGATGACCGGAGGCAGGATGAAAGTGAACGCCTGCAGGCGCTGGAAACACTTTCCCCCGATGTGGCGCTGCGCGGCACAAACGGTGATACCAGTGAAGGCCAGACCATTCTGGTGAACGAGGCCACAGAGGCATCGGATGCGCCAGACCGGGGTGAGCTGGGTGAAGCCGGTTCGGGCTTTGTGCAGGAACTGATGTTCTGGAAAGGCGGCAAGGCCGGGGCTGTGGTGGATGCAGATGCAGAAAACCGCCGCCTGAAAACCAATGCTGCCCTTGGCAATTCCCCCACCAAAGGGGTTACACCCACACAGCACGCCAAAGGTTCCGGTCTGTTCTGATCGGAAAGGTCTAACCCATGTCCGGCCTGTTTGCTGAACCCGGTATGGATACAAACCAGCCCGAAACGCCGGCCCATGTGCGGCGGCTGCCAGAGGTTATTGTCAACCGCATTGCTGCGGGTGAGGTGATAGAACGCCCCGCCGCAGCAGTGAAGGAACTGGTTGAAAACGCCATAGATGCAGGTGCCCGCAGGCTGGAGGTTTCTCTGGCTGGTGGGGGTGTGGACCGCATTATCGTTACCGATGATGGTGTGGGCATGTCCGCCGATGATCTGGCTTTGGCGGTAGATCGGCACTGCACATCCAAACTGCGCGATGAAACATTGGTGCATATCAGCACGCTCGGCTTTCGGGGGGAGGCTCTGCCTTCCATCGGCGCGGCGGCGCGGCTGTGCATTACCTCCCGCCCAAGGGGGGAAAGTGGTGCGTGGCGTATTCGGGTAGAAGGGGGCAAGGTTTCCCCCGTTGAACCCGCAGCCGGTGCGCCGGGCACCAGTGTGGTGGTGGAAGACCTGTTTTTTGCCACCCCCGCCCGTCGTAAGTTTCTGAAAAGCGCGCGCGTGGAAGGCCGACACGCTGAAAATGTGGTGCGCCGTCTGGCCTTGGCTGTGCCGCAAACGGCTTTCCGGTTTGTGCTGGATGAGCGCGTGCTGTTTGATCTGCCCGCGCAGGATATGGCCGCCCGGTCTGCCGCGCTGCTGGACGCCAGCGAGGCTGATGGTTTTTTAGAAATTTCTGGTGAACGCGATGGCATGACCCTTAGCGGGTTTATCTGCCCGCCATCAGTCCATCGGTCCACGGCCAATGGGCAGTTCATGTTGGTAAATGGCCGCCCCGTGGTGGACCCGGTGCTTAAAACCGCCGTGCGCGTGGCTTATAGGCGTGTGATTGAGCCCGGCAGGCACCCTGTGGTGGCGCTTATGCTTACGGTGCCGCCGGATAGGGTGGATGTAAACGTGCACCCCGCCAAAACGGAACTGCGTTTTGCGGATGAAGCCAGCGTGCGCTCGCTGGTTATTGGCACCATTCAGCGTGCGTTAGAGCATGGGGCTGGCAGTGTGGGTGTGCGGCCTGTTCTGTCTTCCGCACCACGGCAGGCACGTATTTGGTATCCGCCAGAAAAGGGGGCCGCACCCCCTATTCCGGCTCCTGCGTTTCATGCTCCCACACCAGAGGGGGTGCGGTTTGCAGAAGGCCGCTTGCAGTTTGGTGATGCCCCGGCAGCCAGAACCTTGCCGCCTGTTGCCATGCCTTCACCCGGTGCTGGGTGGGATGCTCCGGTGGTAAGCGCACCACCGGCAATCGGGCAGGCTGAGCCTGCTTATGGGGCCTCCGTACAGCCAGTGGCGGCAGATCACCCCTTGGGTGCGGCTGTCGCACAGGTGCTGGACACCTATATTCTGGCCGTAGCCGCAGATGGCAGCTTGGTGCTGGTGGATCAGCACGCGGCGCATGAGCGGCTGACGCATGAGCGTTTGCGGGCGCAGTTTTTAAGCGGGCATGTGCAGGCGCAGCGTTTGCTGGTGCCCGATGTTGTGGATCTGCCGCGCGTGCAGGTTGAACTGCTGCTGGCACGCCAACCCACGCTGGAAAAACTGGGTTTGGAAATTGAAGCCTTTGGCGGCGACTCCGTTTTGGTGCGTGCCTTGCCCGCCATGCTACGTAGCAGTGATGCCGTAAGCCTGCTGCGTGATCTGGCCGATGAGCTGGAAGCAGATGAAAACGGTGCGCCGGATGAAATGGCAGCACTTGATGGGCGGCTTGATGCGGTTATTGCCCGCATGGCCTGCCACGGCAGTATTCGGGCCGGGCGCCGGCTGAGCGTGGAAGAAATGAACGCGCTGCTACGCCAGATGGAAGAAACACCCCGTGCAGGCACGTGCTCACACGGGCGGCCTACGTGGCTGAAGCTCAGCAAGGCCGATCTCGAAAAGTTGTTTGGCCGCCGTTAGGGATATGGCTGTTCTGCGTAGTGTGATCGGCTGAACGTGAACGGCCACCTGCTGGCATCAGCCCGCAAAAAAGAGCAGGTTTGCAGCATCTTCATATAACCTGAATGGTGGTGATGCCGTGCAGCCCATCCTGCTTTCGCTCATAACCTATCTTCCTCTTGTTGCGGCGCTGGTGGCATTTTTTGCTCCCGGCAGGCCAGAACAGCAGGATAGTACAGCCCGGTGGGTTGGGCTGTGGAGCAGCCTGATCACCCTTGGCCTTGGCGTGCTGATGTGGCTGGAGTTTGATCCCGCCCAGCCCGGCCTGCAATTTGAAACACGCCTGCGCTGGATGGGGGATTACGGTATTTCCTACCATACGGGGGTAGATGGCATTAGCCTGGTGTTCATTCTGCTTACAGCGTTTTTAACCCCGTTGGCGCTGGGGGCTGGCTGGCGCAGTGTGCATACACAGGGGCGGCAGTTTGTAGCCGCCATGCTGGCGCTGGAAACAGCCTTGTTTGGCCTGTTTTCTGCACAGGATATGCTGCTGTTTTACGTGTTTTACGAAGCAACGCTTATTCCCGGTAGCCTGATGATAGGCGTTTGGGGTGGGCCAAAGCGCGTTTGGGCTTCGCTTCAGTTCTTTCTGTTTACGTTTGGTGGCTCGCTGTTCATGTTGGTGGGGCTTATCACCATGTGGCTGCAAACGGGCACTACGGATATTCCGGCTTTAATGCACGCGGGCTTCTCCCAGCCCTTGCAGGGGTGGTTGCTGCTGGCCTTTCTGTTGGCCTTTGGTGTTAAACTGCCGCTGTTTCCGCTGCACGCATGGTTGCCCGATGCGTATTCCGAGGCCCCAACACCGGCATCGGCCATGCTTTCTGGCGTGCTTTCCAAAACCGGCGCTTACGGGCTGCTGCGCTTTGGGGTGCTGATGTTTCCCGATGCTGTGCGGCTATTTGCGCCCTATGTGCTGGCGCTTGGGGTTGTGGCCATTATTTACGCAGCCTTTGTGGCCTTTGCCCAAACAGACATGAAACGCGTGATTGCGTATTCCTCCTTTTCCCACATGGGCATGATTGCCGTGGGCCTGTTTACGCTAACAGCGGAAGGCATTGATGGTGCAATCTTTCAGATGCTCTCGCACGGGGTGGTAATTGCCGCGCTGTTCTTCTGTGTGGCAGCGGTGGCGTGGCGGTCTGAAACCCAGCAGATTGATGCGCTGGGTGGCGTTGCGCGCCAGATGCCGGTGCTGGCTTTGTTGGCTATGCTGTTCACAATGGCCAATGTGGGGCTGCCGGGCACAGGCTCCTTTGTTGGGGAGTTGCTGGTGCTTATGGGCGCTGTGCATGTGTCCTTCTGGGTGGCGCTGCTGGCAGGCAGCACCATGATTATGGGGGCGGTTTATATGCTCTCATTGTATCGGCGGGTGCTGTTTGGGGGCGTAAAAGGCACGGTCAGCCTGCTGCGAGACCTGACAGCCGCAGAAATTGCCGTGCTGGCCCCGCTGGCCATTGTTACATTGTGGATGGGTGTGCACCCGGGCAGCTTTACCCGGTTGTTTGACCCCGTGATTATGCAGGCCATTCATGGCAGTGCGGCCAATGTGGCTTCGGCTGCTGGCCACAGCGTTTTGCATGTGGCGGCCCGTTAACAGGGTTTAAAAGTGTAGGTTCTTCTAGTTGGGCAGTTCTGGCACATCTCGTGCTGGAGCTGCCTTTTGTTTTGGTGTGCCAGGGCTGAGAATAATACCGGCCGATGCCGCCACCACGCACAAAATACCGCAGAGCTGAAGGGGGGATGGCGTTTCGTGCAGGATAACCGCGCCAGCCACCGTGGCGCATACGGGTTCCAGACTGCTGAGAATGCCGATATCGCGGGCGTTCAGGTTCTGCATGGCCAGCATTTCCAAAGAATAGGGCAGGGCGGAAGAACAGAACGCCACCAATACGCCCAGCCCCAACATGGCGGGGGCTGAAAAGCCTATAATCAGGGCTGGCACAAAGCAGGGCAAAAACACCACGCATGCACCGCATGCCATGCCCAGTGCGCAGGCATGTGCCCCCGGCACCTTGCCAGCCACACGCTGCCCAAACAGAATATATAGTGCCCAGCAGAGCGCGGCCAACAGGGCAAACCCCACACCTGCAAAATCGGTTTTGGTGGAGGCTGAAGGGTTAAGCACCAGTGCCAGCCCCAATATGGTAAGCAGAATCCAGCCAATATCAGAAAGTTTGCGAGAGCCCACAAAAGCCACAACAAGCGGGCCAATGAACTCCAATGTAACCGTTGTGCCTAGCGGTATGTGCTGGAGCGCCAGATAGAAAAAGGCGTTCATGCCTGTCATGGCCAAGCCATAAGGCAGCACCAGCCGCAAAACAGGGCCTGACAGAAACCTCCAGCTTCTAAAAAGCGGCACCAGCATAAATGCTGCCAGACAAACGCGCAGGCCAACCACCCCGGATGTGCCAAATACCGGAAAGATGGATTTGGCAATGGAAGAGCCAAACTGAATGCACACCATGCTGATCAGAAGTTGAGACAGCGCCAGCAGGCGTGCGTGAAGGGGCAGTGCAACAGCGGCAGAAGAGGGGGCTGCTGTCATGCACACTCATATAGTGGCAGATGAACAAGCCCTATGATGGGTTGCCCATCTGCCGTGTTGGAGAGCGGGTTAGACATCCAGCAGGTCATCCACTGTGCGTGCATGTTCCTGAATGAAGGCAAAGCGCAGCTCTGGCTTGCGGCCCATCAGGCTTTCTACCCGCTGGCGTGTTGAAAGCCTGTCTTCCTGCGGGGTGACTACGCGCAGCAGGGTACGGCGCTTGGGGTCCATTGTTGTTTCTTTCAGGTCCCCCGGCGGCATTTCCCCCAGCCCTTTAAAGCGGGAGACATCAATTTTACCGCGCGCCTTGAACTCGGTTTTCATTTTGCGGTCACGGTCTGCATCATCCATGGCGTAAACTGATTTTGCGCCTTGTGTCAGGCGGTACAGCGGGGGCTGGGCCAGATACAGGTGGCCGTTACGGATAAGCTCCGGCAACTCACGATAAAAGAATGTCATGAGCAGCGAGGCAATGTGCGCGCCGTCCACGTCTGCGTCAGTCATGATAATCACGCGGCCGTAGCGCAGCTTGGAAAGATCGAATCTATCGCCAGATCCGCAGCCCAGTGCTTCAATCAGGTCACGCAGTTCCTGATTGTTGCGCAATTTTTCTGCGGTGGCGCTGGCAACGTTAAGAATCTTCCCGCGCAGGGGCAAAACGGCCTGTGTTTCACGGTTACGGGCCTGTTTGGCCGAACCTCCTGCCGAGTCGCCCTCCACCAGAAAGATTTCCGTATCCGGGGCAAACTCCTTGGTGCAATCCGTTAGCTTGCCGGGCAGGCGCAGGCGGCGTGTCGCACTTTTGCGCGGTGTTTCCTTTTGCTCCTTACGGCGCAGGCGTTCTTCCGCACGTTCTATGGCAAAGCCCAGCAGTGTATCGGCCTGTGGCGGGTTTTGTGCCAGCCAGTGGTCAAACCTGTCACGCAGAGCCGTTTCCACCAGCTTGCTGGCACCAGATGAGGTGAGTTTTTCCTTGGTCTGGCCCTGAAACTGCGGATCACGAATAAATACGGACAGCCGCCCGGCACTCATGCCCAGCACATCTTCCGCCGTAATGGCGGAGGCTTTTTTGATGGAGCGTTGGTCCCCCCAAGCGCGCAGGCCTTTTACCAGCGCGTTGCGGAATCCGGTTTCATGCGTGCCACCCTGCGGGGTGGGGATGGTGTTACAGTAAGATACCAGAGAGGCCGGGCCGTTTTCTAAAAAAGCTACGGCCCATTCCACCTTGCCGTTATCTGTGCCGTCTGCTGCGGGCGGCAGAGGGGCTTCTCCAGCCCACAGAGGGGTAAGCAGCGGAGCCTTGGGGCCAAGCTCGTCCGTCAGGCTGTCTGCCAGCCCACCGGGGAAGTGCAGGGTGGCTTCTGCCGGGGTTTCATCCCCCGCTTTAATCAGCGCCGGATCGCAGGACCAACGGATGGTGACGCCACGGAACAGAAACGCCTTGGAACGGCAAAGCCGATAAAGGCGGGAAGGCACAAACACATGCGTGCCAAAAATTTCCGGGTCTGGCTGAAAGCTGATCTGCGTGCCGCGCCGGTTGGGGGCTGCGCCCACTTTTTCCAGCTTGGTTACGGGTTTGCCGCGTTCATACACTTGCTTCCATACGGTGCGATCACGCGCAATTTCCACTTCCATACGGGTGGAAAGCGCATTCACCACAGAAGAGCCAACCCCGTGCAAGCCGCCGGATGTGGCATATGCCTTGCCAGAAAACTTACCGCCCGCATGCAGGGTGGTAAGAATAACTTCCAGCGCAGAACGATCGGGAAAGCGCGGGTGTGGGTCTACCGGAATACCGCGCCCGTTATCACGGATTGTCAGGCGGTTTTCCGTATCCAGCCGCACATCAATGGTGTTGGCATGGCCTGCCACGGCTTCATCCATGGCGTTATCAAGAATTTCCGCCGCCAGATGGTGCAGGGCACTTTCATCTGTGCCGCCAATATACATGCCGGGGCGGCGGCGTACGGGTTCCAGACCCTCCAGAACCTCAATGGCGCTGGCATCATAGACCTGTGCAGCGCCTGCCTGCGTGCCCGGCTTGGCATCGCGGGTTTTGCCGGTGGAGGATTTGCGGGCTGGTGGGGTATTGGAAAACAGATCGCTCATGCGGGAAATCTGTCCCGCGTTGGCGCTGATTCGTCAAGCGTAGTGGTGAGGGGGCGGCAAGCTTTTAACAGCTTCCTTGCCAAAGCCCCCTTACCAGAAGGCTTTTTAGGCGCGGCGTGTGGTACGGCGGCGCGTAGTGGTATGCGTTGTGGAGCGGGAAGCAGAAGGCGCTGCGCAGGTTTCAAAAGAAGCAGGCTGCGTGACGTCCTTTGCATCGGAATAGCTGGAAAGATCTTCCCCGCTTTCCAGTGCGTTCACTTCATCAAACATGGCAAGGCGCTGCTGGCAGAAAATGGTGCCAGACTGCAGGCCACGTTCAGACTGCACATTGGCCAGCTGCGTGATGTAATCATCATGCTCCTGCTGGGCACGGCGGCCATAGGTGGTGCGGAAGTAGCCGTTCAGGCGTTCTTCTTCCCGCAGAAGGGTGGTGCGGAACTTGGCCACGAATGAGTTGTACCGATCCTGCGCATTGCAAGACAGCGCAGTTACCATCAGTTCGCTTTTAAGGCCCTGCACGTTAAAGGCTTCGTGCGCAGGGGAGTGGCCACATTCGCTGGCGGCAAAGGAAGCCGAGCTGTGCAGAACGCCCGCGGCAAGAACCCCCGCGGCAAGGAAACGGGAAAAGGACATAGTACCTCCGACAGATGCTGGGAAGGGAATACCGCATTCACGCAAGAAAGAAACCGGTATTTTTTCATACCGTCTGCCTGCTTTGGCAGTTGCGGGTAAGCCAGCATGTTATTTTGGCGTAAAAGTTGGGAAAATAGGCGGCTCTGTTTAACAGAATATTTGCGGTTAAAAGATGTTTTCGCGCATTTGTGTGAAAGTTGATATGCGACAAGCTGCCCAGCTGTGCTGTATGCCTCTTCCTTCCTGCTGCGGGATGTTTTAAAGGCAAATGCGAATCACGCTTTGTGGGTAGGGGGCAGATGCCCGGTTTGGGCCTCTTTCCATTCACCTCTGAAGCGTGCACAAGAGATTGCAAGTTTTAATTGATACAACAGAAGCGGAGCTGTCGAGTGCGCTTACGAGGAATTGCCGGTTTGGCGCTAACTGGTGGGATGCTTGCCGGCTGTGCAACAACGGGCGGCCCTATTCATATCGGGTCTCCCAATCCCTTTGGGTATCTTAAAAAGTCTGCCGTGTGCAGCACAACGCCTATCAAGAAAGAGGCTGACGGCTCCCTTTCCACCACCATGACCGTGCGGTCTGATGATGGTCTGTGCGAAGTGCTGGTAGATCAGCCCGGTGGCAAGCCGTATGCATCCTTTGGGGTTTCTCCTGCGCCAGAACACGGCAAGGCGTTCCTGTACACGCTGGATAGCGATACGCACGTAACCTACACCCCCACACTGGGTTATGCTGGGCAGGATACGTTTACGGTTATCCTTATTCCCGGCCCCGGCCAGCAGCGCACACGCCTGACAGTAACCGCTCAGGTAGATGCAACTGGCGTGGTTATTCCGCACCCGGCTGTAGCAGCACCTGCTGTGGAAGCTCCTAAAAAGAAAGCAGTGGTGCGCAAGGCTGTTACGCGTAAGCGCTAATCTGCCCTGCTACCCAACTTTTGGGTGATGACATAAAAAAAACGGTGCCCCAGAAATGGAGCACTGTTTTTTTATGCCATGACGCTCCGGGCAAAACCCGGCAGCGCGTTGGGCCGAATAGAAATTAAATGGAAAACGTAATGGGCTCGGCCAGCGGGCGTTTCAGGCCAGCGGATTCTGCCTGTTTTACCAGATCATCCAGCGTGGTCTTGTTCATCTGCGTAATCAGTTTCTGATCAAACTTATCCCAACACGGGGCCAGAACTTTCTGGAACAACGCGCCCTGTGGGCCATCATTGGCATCAGCATCTGTGTTCAACACAGCTTCAATAATATCCACCAAGGAAATATCGCGCCGGGGGCGGCCAAGCCGATAACCCCCACGTGGGCCACGAATGCTTTCCAGCAAACCAGAACGGGAAAGAGCCTGAAGCAGTGGTTCTATGCCACGCCGCGCCAGTTCGGAGCGTTCTGCAATATCAGCAGCACTTACCGTGCCGGAACGCCCGGCGTAAAACGCAACATCCAGCATAATAAGAACGGCGGTCATGGCTCTATCACGACGGAGGATCATGCAAAACAGTCCCTGTCCTGGTTGGGGTATGGTTGATCATGTTTTATTTCCAGATCTTATGTTCAGTATAGCAGCACAGATATGGTTTATCTACGCTATAAATTCGTATTATATGGTGCTTAGAATTGTAAAACAGACATGGGAGAGTTTCTAATGCCAGCATCAACGCAGGAAAAAGCGGATTACGGCTTTGCCGCACCCAGAGGGCGGGTTTACGAGTCTGTCCTTAATCTGGTGGGGGGCACGCCGCTTGTTGCGTTGCCACGGCTGACACAGGAAGATGAGCTGAAAGCCCGCGTGCTGCTGAAGCTGGAATTTTTTAACCCGCTTGGGTCTGTCAAAGATCGGATTGGCACCGCCATGGTGCTGGATGCTGAACGCAAGGGCCTGATTACACCGGGCCGCACCCTGTTGGTAGAACCTACATCGGGCAATACGGGTATCTCTCTGGCATTTGTAGCTGCTGCACGGGGCTACCGGTTGATTGTGACTATGCCAGAAGGGGCCTCTATTGAACGGCGCCGTATGCTGCGCCTGATGGACGCGCAGGTGGAACTCACCCCCGCACGTTTGGGCATGGCCGGTGCCATTGCCCGTGCGAATGAGATTCTGAACGAAACCCCGGATGCATGGATGCCAGATCAGTTTGATAATCCGGCAAACCCCGCAGTGCATGCCGCCACCACGGCAGAAGAAATCTGGGTAGATACGGATGGCAAGGTAGATGTGGTTGTGGCCGGTGTTGGCACAGGCGGCACGGCCACGGGCATTGCAGAGGCCCTAAAGCCCCGCCGCAATACTCTACAGGTTTTTGGTGTGGAACCAGCGGAAAGTGCGATTCTGAATGGTGATGAACCCGGCCCCCACGGTATTCAGGGTATTGGCCCCGGTTTTTGCCCTGCCACGCTGAATACAAAGCTGCTGGATGGTGTCATCACCGTTTCTGAGCGTGAGGCCATTGCTGCGGCGCGCCGTTGCGCCCGTCTGGATGGTATTCCGGTAGGTATTTCTTCCGGCGCATCCTTGCATGCCGCATTACAACTGGCCGGGCAGGATGAATACAAGGGCAAGACCATTGTAGCCATTGCGCCTTCCTTTGCCGAACGTTACCTGTCCACCCCTTTGTTTACCGGTCTGTAAGGCCGGTTTTCAGCTATCAGGTTTGGCCGTTGGCCACAAAAAAGCCCGTTCGGCCATGTGGCCAACGGGCTTTTTTGAAGCTGTAAAGCTGAAGCCGATTTTTAGCGGAAAATAATTTCCACGCGCCGGTTCTGGGCTTCCTTGGTGTTGGGGCCCGTTGTGACCAGCGGATGTGTTTCACCATATCCGTGAATATCAATGGTGGTGCCCGGTACGCCATCACGCATCAGTTCGGCTTTCACCACTTCTGCACGGCGGAGGGAAAGCCGCATATTGTATTCTTCACCCGCTTTCTGGCCGGGGTGGGCGGAGGAGTTATCCGTATAGCCAGAAACCGTAATGCGGGTTAGCGCCACATGGGCGGCTGCCTGTGCGGCTACGCCAACAATGGAACGTGCCCGATCTGTAAGGTCGGATTTATCCCAATCAAAGAACACCAGATAGCTGCGGGCAGCTGCCGGGGCGGGTGCTGCCACAATAGGTGCTGGTGGCGGTGGCGGCGGGGCCGGATTGAATTCATACCGCAGCCCCAGCATGAGGGTGTGGTTGAAATCGGTTTTGGTATCGTGGTGCCCGCTGGAGAACTGATACGGGTGTGTCTGGTTGATGCTGTTGATGGTGCCGCCAATGGTGCCCCATGACGTAGCGCCATGAGACTGCGGGCCAAGCATGGTCCAGAACCGATATTCCGCTGTGGCAGAAAGCCCTACAACCCACGGAATGGGGAAGGCGAGGCCAAAAATGCCCTGATAGGCAAAGTTGCCAAACGTGCCGCCCATTTTTTCTGCAAGCTGGTTGCCCGGTGCGGTTACGGATGTGCGCATGGCTGTCCAGCCATAGCCAATACCGGCCCCAAAATACGGGAACAGCCAAGGCTTGCCGATATCCAGATCAAACAGGGCGTTGGCCATAACGCCATAGGTCTGGCGGCGGCCATCTGCACGGCTGTTGAAGGTGTTGGTGACAAACCGCTGGTAACCCATGCTGCGGTAATCGCCTTCAACTTCCACACGGAAGCCGTTGCCCAAACCCCAACCGATGGAGCCAATACCCGCAGCGCCCGTGCGCCAGCGGTCTCGCCCATCAGGAAACTGGGCGGACGTACGTACGCGCTGATCCTGGTTAAAGGTAGCACCACCTTCACCCGCAATATAAAGCCCCTGCACAGGCTGGGCTTTTGCGGTTACGGCAGCACACAACAGAAGCCCCGCGGCCAGCGGCGCAGAAAGCAGCGTTTGCGCAAGCAATTTCTGGCGCGGCTTCATGGTCTTCTCCCTGCTATGGCAGTAGTCGCGCGATACGTCCGGCATCGCATCTAATAGTACGAAGGCACACATGCTTGCCTTCTTTGCTGTAAAGTTGCCCGCTGTGCAACAGGTAGAACGGCCAGTTGACACAAACAGACGGGATTTATGTGTAATAAATGCCGCAGGCGTGTGCGATAAGCCACAATTAAGGAAATTGTATCAGAGCAGTATTGCTTCAAACGAAGGGCTGAAGCTGTCCGATTCAATTTCCAGAACCCATAAGTCGGGGTCAAACTTAACCTGACGTTCTATAAACTTCTGAATCTGTTCCGCATCAACGGGCGTATTACCTGTGGCCCGCAGCCATGCGGGGTCTCCTTCTGGGGTGCGTGTTTGGCTTAAAACCACGCCAGAACCGTTGCGCGCCGCCAACACGACCAGAATTCCCCCTGCGTCCGGGTCTCCCTTGCGCAACAGCATGGCGGAGCTGCCATCCTGCCCGCTTTGGCGGAGTATGGCGCGGGCCATGATATCGGTTTTAAGGCGGGGTGGGGGTGTCATGTATCCTGCCTTATGGGGCTGCGGAAATCTGGGGAGATGTGACGGCATCATCCGGGATGGCGTTGATGGCGGTTTTATACCATTCCGGATTCTCCAGCACGTTACGTGCCACGTTCACATCCCGGTCAGTGCCCAGAGCGGCGGGGCAGGTTTTACGGATGGCCATGATCTGTGAAACGGGAATCGGAAAGCGCGCGTTGCGAGATGCCGTAATGGCAGCCTGATTGGCCACTTGCCCCTCTGCCAGATCGTGCAGGTTTTTTTCTACATCTGCAGCACCAAGGCTGGTGCAAACCTGTGGCATCACGCCAAGGCCCTGCAACGGCCAGCGCAATGGGGCTATCACGCGGCTCCATGTTACAAACAGCTCACCTTCATCGGGCAACTGGGCTACGGTTTGCACCAAGCCTTTGCCCAATGTGGCGCTGCCAATTACCACAGCGCGGCGATGGTCCGCCAAGGCTGCGGCCAGAATTTCTGCGGCACTTGCCGTACGTCCATCTACCAGAATGGCAATGGGCAGGCCGTTTGTCATATCTCCACCCTGTACAGCCCAGATATGGTTGGCCTGCGCATCTCGCCCGCTGGTTACGGCAGCCACACCTCTATCAAGCAGCAGGGCGGCGGCGGTTACGGCCTGTTGCAGCACGCCGCCACGGTTGCCGCGCAAATCTATAATCAGGCCTTTTAGGTGCGTATCCTGCACGGCCTGATCCAGATACTGGCTCATTTCCTCAGCTGTGTCGGAGGAAAAGGCCGTCACGCGCAGCACCACAATGGAGCCACTGGCAAAGGCAAATACGGTTTCTGGCGGTGTTTTGGCACGGCGCAGGGTTACGGTGCGGGCGCGGCGCTGGCCGGGTGTGAGCAGGCGCAGCACTACGGGGGTGTCTTCTTCCCCCCGCAACCATTCCATAACCATTTCGGGCGTTTTGCCTGCCGTTAAACGGTTATTGACGGAAAGCAGCCGATCTCCCGTATCTACGGCGGCTGTCCACGCCGGGCCGTTGGCATTTATGGCGGAGATAACAAGGTAGCGGCCACTTTGCCCAAGGCTGACACCAATATCTGCTTCTCCCCCTACGCGTGCGGCCCGGTCTGATGTGGCGGAACTGGGGCCAATGTAGCGGGAATAGGGGTCCAGATGGTTAAACAGCTCATCAAAAAAAGCCTGCACCAGCTCTTCGCGGCTGGTTGTGCGCACAATAAGAGAATGCGCACGGGCGGTATCCAGAAAATCAACGGCAATCTGTGCCCAATCATCCGCCGAGCCATCTGTGGGGGCCGGGCGGGAGAGCAGGCTGGTCTGGCCTGAAAGCAGCTGGATGTTGGCCCCGCGGGAATCGAAAGACAGGGAAGGATCAAGCGCTGAAAGGCTGGCCAGCCCCCAAAGCGTGAAATCCCGATAACTATGCGCTTCTAGCGTGCGCGGCTGTAAAAACTGCAGCGCGGTGCTGATAACGGATTTAACCATCAGCATATCTGGCACTGGGGGCTTGTCTGGCACCGCAGCAGCAGAGGCAGGTTGCTGTTCAGCCACAGATGATGCTGATGCAGCCGCCTGCGTTGTGGAGGCAGACCCCGGAGCACTTTCTGGTGGTGGTGTATCGGATTTGCTTTGGGCGTGTAATGGCGCAGGCTGGCAAAAAAGCAACACAGCCAGCACCATGCCCGGCAAGGCACGCGGCAGACCACGCACAAACCAGATGGCGTTTTCAGTGCTCATATACGGCATCAGTCAGCATCAGCGTACCCCGTGCCGGGCAGGTGCCCGCCAAGGTAACTGAAAGCACAGCCCCACTTTGCACGTGGGGGTGATGTGCCGAGGCATGGGTGTGCTGCGAGTCGTCATTCATCCCTGTGCGATCCGGAAAAGCTGACCATGCAAGGAAAGACGGAGTTCCGGTTTTCGTCAATCTCACCCGCAAGCCATGCCGTGTTGCTGTCATGACATGGACGGACATTCTCTGGCCAACAAACGGGGCAAGAAAGAGGGCGGCCAGCCGATTCAGACTATCCTGCATGATGGTAGCTGCCCGGCGTTCTGTAAAGTTCAGGTGTGATGCCAAAGCCACATCGGGCGCGCAGCCATATGTGTTGGCCAGCACAGAAGATGTGTTTGCAGCGGTTAAGGCACGGTGTGCCAGTAGATCGGCATAGCGGCGGATGGGGCTGGTAAAATGTGTGTAGTGCTCCAGCCGTAGGCCATAATGGCGTGCAGCAAGGGTGCTATAGCGTGCCATGGGGCGTGGGCTATCTGGGCTGGGCTGCGCATGGGTGCGGAATAGTGCTGGCAATGCCTGCGCTTGCAATTTTTCCGCCGCGATCTGATTAGCCAGAATCATGCACGCCGCCACCATATAATGTGCTTCCTGAGTGTTACGCGGCATAAAGGCACAGGGTTGCCCGGTGGTATCAAACTGTACGCTCCAACCCGTTTCTTCCCGCTCCATTACACCGCGCTGCGTGGCGGCCTGCCGAATCATAGCTCCTACCTTGCGCAGCGTAGGAAGCAGGGCAGGTGGCAACTGGGCGGCAGGATGTTCGGGCGGCAAGGTGGGTGGATGTGCTGGTGCATCAAATACGTGCTGCACGGCCTCATATGTCAGCCGGGCTGCGCTTTGCATGATCCCGCGGCTGATTTGGGCAGAAACCACATGTCCTTGCAGGGTGATGTGCATATCTACAAACACACAAAGCCGATCTTGCCCCGGTAGAAGGGAACATGCCTGCGCAGAAAGCGCCAGTGGCAGCATGGGCACCACTTTGTCTGGCAGATAGATGGAATTGCCCCGTTCTCGCGCTTCCTCATCCAGCGCGGAGCCGGGCTTTACCCAATGCGCGACATCGGCAATGGCCACGATAAGATGAAAGCCATCGGCCGTTTGTTCGGCCCAGAGTGCATCATCAAAATCATGCGCTGAGGCATCATCAATGGTGATAAGCGGCAGGTGCCGTAAATCTGTGCGGCCAGAAGGTGCTGGTGTGCCCTGCAAAGCGGCATTGTGCTGTGCAATCTGCCGGGCTTCGGCCTCGGCCTGCTCGGAAAATGCAGTGGGTGGATGATGGATCAGCAAGCTCAGGCGTGAGGGCATGCCTGCATCATCGGCGCCTCCCAAAACGCTCTGCACACGTCCAGCATAGGTGCCATCGGGCAGGGCATGAGGCGTTGCAAGCCCAATCTGCCCTAGCGTGAGCGGGAGAGAACTTGCGTTTTTTTCTGGCGTAAGCGGCAGGTTTAACCGGGCATCACATGGCAGCAGCAGATGTTCTGGTGTGCTGGCGGGGGTAACGGGCAGGTTGTTATCAAGCCGGATAAGCAGCCGCAGGCCGCGGGCCTCGCGCTTTTGGGTGCCCGTTGCCGGGCGCAGGCGCACAAGCACGATATCGCCGGGAAAGAGATACGGCGTATCCGGTGGCTTTATCAGCAATATAACGGGGCGGGAGAGTGCATCATCGGCCAAAAAGCCAGCCGCGTTACCATCATCCCGAATATAGGAAACCCGCATACGGGCCACATCTGGCAAGCCGATGGAGGCCTTGAGAGTGCCGGGTGCAAGATCAAGCAAATTCCCCGCAACAGCCATATCGTGCAGCAGGGCGCGTATGGCGGCTTTTTGCCGCATGGGAAGCTGGAAGTTGCGCAGAATATCCGTGAGCCCGGTGGCGGCTCCGGCGCGGCTTTCAAGAAAAGCCCGTAGCTCCTGCACAGATGGCAGGGCAGAAGCGTACGGGCTTGCCGACATGACGAATTACTCGGTCTCGGCTTTTTTCTTGCGTGTTGTGGTGGTGGCCTTCTTTTTAGCGGGCGCCTTTTTCTTGGGTGCCGCTTTTTCCGCACCTTCTGCATCAGCCTTGGTTGTGCTTTTGGTTGCGGTTTTCTTTTTGGCCGCCGTTTTGGTGGTTGTGGCTTTCTTTTTGGCGCCAGCCTTGGCTTTTAGGGGCTTGCCCTTATCTGCCAACAAGGCCACGGCCTCATCCAGCGTTACGGCATCCATATCCGTGCCGCGCGGCAGGGTGGCTACCATCTGACCATGCTGCACATACGGGCCAAAACGGCCCTTGCGCACCATAACCGGTTCACCATCCTTGGGGTGCACGCCCAGATTGCGGATGGAAGCCAGCTTTTTAGCCAGTGCATCCACAGCGCGGTTCAGGCCGATGGTCAGAACATCATCGTCCTTGTCCAGCGAACCATACACCGCACCCATTTTTACAAACGGCCCAAAGCGCCCAAGCCCGGCCTGAATGGGCTCACCCGTTTCGGGGTGAATACCAACAAGGCGCGGCAGGGAGAGCAGGCCAAGGGCCTGATCCAGCGTAATGCTTTCCCCATTGATGTTTTTGGGCAGGGAGGCACGTTTGGGCTTGGCCTTTTTGTCTTCCGGGTTGGGTTCACCCTGCTGCACATACAGGCCCCACGGGCCTTGGCGCACGGTAATATCCTCCCCCGTTTCCGGGTTCTGGCCCAAAAGGCGCATGCCATCCTTAAGGGCAGCATCATCACCTTCTTCTGCGCTGTCAGCCGTTAAGCGGCGGGTGTATTGGCATTCCGGGTAATTGGAACAGCCAATAAACGCGCCATAACGGCCCAGCTTCAGCCCAAGGCGGCCTGTGCCGCAGGAGGGGCAAACCCGAGGGTCTGACCCATCTGCCCGTTCGGGGAAGAAGAAGGGCCCCAAGTCTTTATCGAGCGCATTGAGCACATCGGTAATGGTGAGTTCCTTGGTGCCGGAAACAGCTTTGGAAAAATCATTCCAGAACGCGGCCAGAACCTGCTTCCACTGCGCACGGCCACCGGAAATATCATCCAGCAGTTCTTCAAGGCTGGCGGTAAAGCCCGTATCCACATACCGCTCAAAGAACGAGACAAGAAAGGCCGTAACCAGCCGCCCGCGTGCTTCGGGAATAAAGCGGCGGTTTTCTAGGCGCACATAGCTGCGGTCCTGCAACACGGTCAGAATGGAAGCGTAGGTGGACGGGCGACCAATGCCCAGCTCTTCCATTTTTTTCACCAGCGATGCTTCGGAATAACGCGGCGGCGGCTGGGTGAAGTGCTGCTCGGCATCTACCTTTTCGCGCTTGAGCGGGTCTTTTTCCTGCATGCTGGGCAGCATGCGGGCATCATCATCCGCCGCTTTTTCCGTATCATCGCGCCCTTCACGGTAGAGCTTGAGAAAGCCCTCAAACGTGATGATGGAGCCATTGGCACGCAGTACGGTCTGGCCGGAGGGGCCTGCAATATCTACCGCTACCTGATCCAGCGATGCGGATTCCATCTGGCTGGCAACAGCACGCTTCCACACCAGTTCATACAACCGGCGCTGGTCATTGTTCAGGAACCGGGCAACGGATTCGGGCGTGCGGGATACATCGGTCGGGCGCACGGCTTCATGCGCTTCCTGCGCGTTCTTGACCTTAGAGGTATAGATACGTGGCTTGGCAGGCACGTATTCGGTGCCAATTTTCTGGCCGATATGCTGGCGGATAGCGTTAATGGCTTCCTGCGCCATCGTCACGCCATCGGTTCGCATATAGGTGATCAAACCTACGGTTTCACCGCCCAGATCCATCCCTTCATAAAGCTGCTGGGCGGTGCGCATGGTGGTTTGCGCGCTCATGCCCAATTTGCGGGAGGCTTCCTGCTGCAAGGTGGAAGTCGTGAACGGCGGTTGCGGGTTACGGCGAACCTTGCGGCGTTCGATAGATTTTACAGCAAGGTTTTCTGCTTCCACCGCCTTTTTGGCGGCCTCGGCCAGTTCCGCATTGTGCAGATCAAACTGATCCAGCTTTTTGCCGTTCAGATGTGTCAGCCGTGCGGTAAAGGCAGCACCCGCGGGGGTGAGCAGCGATGCAATAACGCTCCAGTATTCCCGCGGTTTGAAAACCTCAATCTCGGCTTCGCGCTCACAGATCAGGCGCAGTGCCACAGATTGCACACGTCCCGCACTGCGAGAGCCCGGCAGCTTGCGCCACAATACGGGGGAAAGCGTAAAGCCCACCAGATAATCCAGCGCCCGGCGGGCCAGATAGGCCTCAATCAGCGGGAAATCCAGATCCCGCGGGTGTTCCATGGCGTAGCGGATGGCGGACTTGGTAATTTCGTTAAACGTAACGCGCTGAACATCCACCCCTTTCAGGGCTTTGCGTTCTTCCAGCATGGCACGCACATGCCATGAAATGGCTTCACCCTCACGGTCCGGGTCAGTGGCCAGATACAGTCGGTGGGCCCCTTTAAGTGCTTTGGCAATGGCGGCAACCTGCTTCATGCCCCGCTCATCAGACTGCCACTTCATGGCAAAGTCTTCATCTGGCAGCACGGAGCCATCCTTGGGTGGCAGATCGCGCACATGCCCGAAGGAGGCCAGCACCGTGTAGCCATCACCCAGATATTTGTTGATCGTTTTTGCCTTTGCGGGCGATTCGACCACAACAACGTCAGTCATACTCTCTCCGACCTGCCTGCAAGCAGCACTTACCCTGCCGTTTCTGCCTGATTATCCGCCAGACCGACCATGCCCCCAGAATAAGTGGAGACGCAGCCCGAAAGCTCAAGTTCCGTGAGCGCGACAAGCACGGCAGAAGCCGAGAACTGGCAGCGCCTAATCAGATCGTCAACCGCTATGGGCGTAAAGGAGAGGAGCGAAAGCAGGTTTTCACGCACATCTTGCGCGGTGGAAGCCGCTGAAAAATGCGGTTTTAGGGGGATTGGCTCTTTTTCATCCACATTTTGGGGAGAAGCAAAAAATGTAGGCTCAGGAGGGTCTGAAACAAAAGGCAGACCGGTTTGAGCAGGGGATGCAGATTTTTTCTGGTGTGGAGCAGAAACGCTGGAGAGGGATACTGTAGAGCCGGTAGGGAGAGGGATGACTGGCGGCAGATGCGGCAAAATATCTGCCACACTTTCTGTAAGAATAGCGCCGTTACGCAAAAGATTGTTACTGCCCCGGCAACGCGGGTCTAGCGGTGATCCGGGAACGGCAAATAACTCCCGCCCGTAATCCACCACCATGCGGGCAGTAATAAGTGTGCCGGAATGGGGTGCAGCTTCCACCACCACACAGCCAAGGCCCAGACCTGCAATAAGCCGGTTGCGGCGTGGAAAGTGGCGGGCCAAAGGGGCCGTGCCCAATGGGGCTTCTGTTACCACTGCACCTTTTTGGGCAATTTCTGCCTGAAGGCTGGCGTTTTCTGGCGGGTAGGGGCAATCCAGCCCGCCAGCAATGGCGGCAATGGTGCAGCCTTGCCGATGCAGCGCACCTTTGTGGGCAGCTTTATCAATACCGCGCGCCAAGCCGGAAATAACGCTTAGCTCAGCTTCAACCAGTTCTGTTGCAAGGCTTTCTGCCAGCCGCATACCTTGTGCCGATGCATTGCGCGCGCCCACAATGCTCACCCCCGCACGGCTGAGGCATGAAACATCGCCCAGAACACTCAGCACAGGTGGCGCATCTGGAATCTGGCGTAAAAAAGCAGGGTAATCTGTATCAAAAAGTGTGAGGAAACAGCCACCCATCTGCAAGGTGGCGTCTATTTCGCGCATCACCACATCCATGGGCGGTATAACCGGTTGGTTACGCCCGCGCACAGGCAGATAAGGCAGGGCTTCCAGCGCTTCTGCGGCAGAGCCGTATTTATCTACCAGTTTCCGCCATGTGCGGGGGCCAACCTGTTCGGTACGTGCCAGACGAAGGCAGGCGGGCAGAGATGTCATGCTTGGGTAATCAGGCAGCCAAATTGCAGATCACGGCTTTTTTTCGCCAATCCGCGGCTCTTTTCCGCTGAAAATGCGGACAATGTTTTCATGATGCCGCGCAATTACCAACACGCTGATAAGTACCGCAGCCAAAGGCTTGGGGGAAGCCTGAAAGGAAAAGCCATAAAGTGCCAGCAACACCACCGGCATGATGATGAAGGCCGCCAAAGCCCCGGCAGAGGAAATACGCGTAAGCTTGGCTACACCCAGCCACGTGGCGCACCCAGCCAGCCCGGTAAGCGGAGAAAGAGCCAGCATGGCGCCCAGCCCGGTTGCAACACCTTTACCGCCCTTAAACCCCAGAAATATTGGGTAGCAATGCCCCACCACAGCGGCCAGAGCGGCCACGGTTACGGTGCGGTCTGAAAAATCAGGTGGCGTCATAATCCAGGCAATGGCAACCGCCAGAAAGCCCTTGGCTGCATCCAGCAGCAGCGTTGCGGCGGCCAGATCCTTACGGCCTGTGCGCAGCACATTGGTGGCCCCGATATTGCCGGAACCAATTTTGCGCAAATCTCCCGCACCAGCCAGATTGGTGAGGAGCAGGCCAAAAGGCACGCTGCCCAGCGTGTACCCCATGAACGCCATGGCCGCGACAAGCTTTAAGGCATAGGGAGGCAGGGATTCCATTATGCCTGCCCTGCCTCATACACCCGGCGGCCTGCTTTCCATGTGCCCAGCACACGGCCTTCCAACGGGCGGCCATCAAAAGGTGTGTTTTGTGCACGGCCCGGCAGTTTGCCTGCTTCCACCAGCCAGCTTTGTTCGGGGTCGAACAGGCACAGGTCAGCCGCAGCGCCTACAGCCAGCGTGCCGCATTCTGCACCAAGCAACTGCGCAGGGCGATGGGTGAGCAGGGAAAGTGCCTGAGGCAGCGTGAGCGTGCCATCATGCACGCGTGCCAGCGTAACACCCAGAAGCGTTACCAAGCCTGTGCCACCGGTTGCGGCCTGTGCAAAGGGCAGGCGCTTGTCATCCGCATCACGCGGGAGGTGGTCCGAGCCAATGGCGTCTATGGTGCCGTCAGCCAGCGCGGCGCAAATGGCCAGCCGATCATCCTCGCTCCGCAATGGGGGGGAGAACTTGGCGTAGGTGCGGAAATCACCAATCGTGTTTTCGTTCAGATCAAAATACGGCGGCGCGGTATCACAGGTTACGTTCAGCCCGCGTTCCTTGGCTTGGCGGATAAGGGCCACGCCTTCACCGGTGGAAACATGGGCAAAATGCAGGCGCCCGCCCGTAAGTTCTGCCAGACGAATATCCCGCGCAATCATGATGGCTTCTGCTGCGGACGGAATGCCGGGCAGGCCTAGGCGTGTGG
Organism: Acetobacter sp. A11-2; assembly: GCF_040208445.1. Lineage (NCBI taxonomy): Bacteria > Pseudomonadati > Pseudomonadota > Alphaproteobacteria > Acetobacterales > Acetobacteraceae > Acetobacter > Acetobacter sp. A11-2. The sequence continues at coordinate 1,552,126 of NZ_CP157843.1, read as the reverse complement.
CCAAAGCCCCAGCCGTGGCGCAGCCTGAGCCTGCCAGCGAGGGTTCTTCAGGATGCTGCACAATCATGGCCCCAAAGCCGCTGGCGTAGGAAAGGGCCAGCCGCATCAGGCGTGCGGGGTCTAGCGCACGTGCACCATCTGTAAAGGCTACGGCACCGGCTTCGTGCAGCAGGCCAATTTCTGCCAGTTCCTTGCCTTCGCACCCTTTGGTAAGGGCGCCGTAGGGCAAAATGGTAATGGCTCCGGTTTCTTCCCCACGGGTGCGGAGCATGCGCACAAGGGCCGGGTTATCTATGGCCGGTTTGCAGGTGGGCAGCACGGCAAGGGTGGTAATGCCCCCGGCAGAAGCGGCCCGCGCGGCGGAGGAAACAGTTTCACGGTATTCGTATCCCGGTTCACCAATTTCTACGCGCATGTCCACAAGGCCGGGGCATAGCACGGCATTTTTGCCATCAATAACGGTGGCTTCTTCCGGAGCACCTTCGGCACCGGCTTTATCCGTGCCTGCAATCACACCATCGCGCACCAGCAGGCGGCCGGGTTGGTCCATCCCGGATGCGGGGTCTATCAGGCGGACGTTTTCAAATAAAAGGGTATTCATGCGGCGGGCCTGCTGCGGGTAAGGCGGTCCAGAACGGCCATGCGTACGGCAACGCCCATTTCAACCTGTTCCTGAATAACGCTCTGGCTAGAATCAGCGACAAGACTGTCTATTTCCACCCCACGGTTCATGGGGCCGGGGTGCATAACCAGCGCATTTTTGCGGGCCAACTGCAACCGGCGCTGATCCAGCCCGAAAAAGCGGAAATATTCACGCGCGCTGGGGATAAGGCCGGAGGACATGCGCTCACGCTGCAAACGCAGCATCATCACCACATCCACGTCCTGCAGGCCTTCTTCCATATTGTGGAAGATTTCCACCCCGCGCTGCTTCATGGCGCCGGGCACCAGCGTTGGCGGGCCAACAAGCCGTACCGTGCTGCCCATGCCTGTCAGCAGGAAGATGTTGGAGCGCGCCACGCGGGAATGTGAAACATCCCCGCAAATGGCCACTTTTAGCCCACCCAATGTGCCCAAGTGGCGGCGAATGGTCAGCGCATCCAGCAGGGCCTGTGTGGGGTGCTCGTGCATGCCATCACCAGCGTTGACCACGCTGGCTTCCACCTTTTGCGCCAGCAGGGCCGGTGCGCCGGATTGAGAATGACGCACCACCAGCAGGTCTGTCCGCATGGCGTTGAGCGTTGCGGCTGTGTCCAGCAGGGTTTCACCCTTGTTCACTGAAGACTGGGCAACGGACATATTGATAACGTCCGCCCCCAAACGCTTGCCCGCCAGCTCAAAAGATGTGCGGGTGCGCGTGCTGTCCTCAAAGAACAGGTTGATAAGGGTGCGCCCCCGCAGCACATCACGCGGCACCTTGCGGGAGCGGTTGAGCAGGGCATAGCTTTCGGCCAGATCCAGCAAAGGCTCGATCTGGTCGGGCGTCATGCCTTCCAGCCCGAGCAGATGCCGGGTGTGGCGGCCGGGAAAGCTAGCCATGCAGAACGGCTCCCAAACGGGCGAGGGTTTCATCCTTGCCCAGTGCTTGCAGGGTGGCATCAATGCCGGGGGAGGTGTTGGAACCTGTTACGGCAGCGCGCACAGGCTGGGCCACCTTGCCCAGCTTCAACTCATGCTTTTCAGCAAAGTTGCGCAGGGTGGTATCAATGGCTTCTGGCGTAAAGTCCGGCACAGCGGCCAGATCACGCGCCAGTTCACCCAGCATGGTGCGGGCTTCTGGTGTCAGCAGTTTTTGCGCTTTGTCATTAAACGTCAGCGGCACCTGACGGCCAAGGAAAGCCGCACTTTCTGCTAGTTCCACCAGCGTGCGTGCGCGTTCCTTCAGCCCCGGCATCAGGGCGGCCACGCGGGCGCGGGTGGTTTCATCCACGCTTACGCCGTCCATCTTTTTAAAGCGTTCCATTACATCATTGGTCAGGCGTTCATCATCCGCCTGCCGCAGCCATACAGCATTGATGTGCAGCAGCTTGGCGTAATCCATGCGGGAAGGAGAGCGGCCAACGCCATCAATATCAAACAGCTTGATCTGCTCTTCACGCGAGAGGATTTCCGCATCCCCGTGGCCCCAGCCCAGACGCAGCAGGTAGTTGCACAGAGCTTCGGGCAGGTAGCCCATTTCACGGAATTCCACCACAGATTGCGCGCCGTGGCGTTTGGAAAGCTTGGCACCATCGGGGCCATGAATAAGTGGCAGATGCCCAAAGCGTGGCAGATCCCACCCCATGGCGCGGTAGATCATGGCTTGGCGGAAGGTGTTGGTCAGATGGTCATCACCACGGATCACGTGGGTAATGGCCATATCGTGGTCATCCACCACAACGGCGTGCTGATAGGTGGGGGTGCCATCGGACCGCAGGATGATCATGTCATCCAGTTCGGCATTGGCAACGCGCACTTCACCCTGCACGAGGTCATTAATTGTGGCTTCCCCTTCACGCGGGGCTTTAATACGCACGGCAAAAGGTGCGCCAGCCGGGGCTTCGGATGGGTCACGGTCCCGCCACATGCCGTTATAGCGCGGGGGCAGGCCTTTGGCCTTGGCGTCCTCACGCATTTGGTGCAGCTCTTCAGGCGTGCAGTAGCATTTATAGGCCAGGCCCTTTTCCAGCAGCTCAAGGGCCACTTCCCGGTGCCGATCCTCGCGCGAGGACTGGAAAACGGGTTCTTCATCCGGTTCAATCCCCATCCAGGCCAGACCGTCAAAAATAACGTCTACAGCCTGTTGGGTGGAACGCTCACGGTCGGTATCCTCAATACGCAGGAGGAACTCGCCGCCGTGATGACGGGCAAAGAGGAAATTGAACAGGGCTGCGCGGGCGTTGCCAATATGCAGCAGGCCTGTAGGACTCGGAGCGAAGCGTGTACGGATGGTGGTCATGGGGTGGTTCCATACCATGCGCAAGCGCAAGGAGCCATATGCCACGCCTGATGTTACACCTGCATTCTTTACTTGTTCAGGAACAAAGGCGGCTGGTGCTGTGGGCACCGGTGGGCTTGGCGCTGGGTGCGGTGCTGTATTTTGGCCTGTTGCGTACAGAACCCAGCCTGCTGGAGGGCTTTGTGCTGCCGTGCGGTGTGGCTGTGCTGGCCAGCATTGCGGCGTGGCGTATGCGTTATTCGCTTTGGGGGCGTCTGCTCTGGGGCGGGTGCATAACTGTGGCCCTTGGGTTTGCCGCAGCTTGGGGCGGCACGCACAGGCATACGCCCATGCCCGATTTGCCCCGCTTTGCTACAGAAATATCCGGCACAGTGCAGGCCATAGCCCTGTTGCCACCAGCAGATGGCACGGATGCACCGTTTGAGCGCAGAGTAGATCTGGCTCAGGCCGTTTTTTACAATGCGTTAAATGATGGCATGCCGCCCTTACGTCGCGTGCTTTCTGTATATCTCCAACCCACGGATTCTGTTGCGTTGCAGGTGGGCGATCATCTGCGCGTAAAGGCTCTTTTGCAGCCACCACCATTTCCAGCACTTCCCGGTGCGCGAGACAGGCAGTTTGAGGCATGGTTTGCCAATCAGGCGGGGAGTGGCCGGGCCTTGGGGCATGTGCAGCTTGTTGCAACGGTGCAAACGGGGCAGAGCCATAAACTGCAGCTGTGGTTTGAAAGCCTGCGCGAACGCATGAATGTGCGCATCCACGCCGTTTTACCCGGCCCGGAGGGTGGCGTGGCGGCCACCGTGCTGGTTGGGGCTTCCGAAACTGTAGAAAAACAGGTGCGGGAAGATTTTGCAGCCTCTGGCTTGGCGCATCTTCTGGCTGTTGCGGGGCTGCATCTGGGTATTGTGATGGGCCTTGTTATGGCAGCAGCCCGCCTGCTTTTGGCTACAACAGAATACACAGCCTTGCGCTGGCCCTGTAAGGCCTTGGCCGCTTTATGCGCTTGGGGTGTAGGGCTGGTTTATGTGCTGCTTACAGGGGCACATCTGCCCGCCCAACGCAGCCTGTTAATGGCCGCAGTGGCCGTGTTGGGCATTGCGGCAGGGCGGCGCGTTGTTTCCATGCGCGGTTTGGCGGTGGCGGCCTGTGTGCTGGCGCTGTGTATGCCGCAGGTGGTGATGGGTGTGGCGTTTCAGATGTCCATGGCGGCGGTTATGGCGCTGGTGGCCGGGTATGAGGTGTTGCAGCCAAAACTTACGCGCTGGCGCGCCAGCACAACGGGGTTTGGGCACTGGCTGGCATGGCATGGTGCTGTTTTGGCATTAACCAGTGTGCTGGCAGGCTGTGCCACCTTGCCGGTGGCCATGGCGCATTTTGGCGTTATTCAGCCGTTTTTTGTGGTAGCCAACATGGTGGCCGTGCCGCTGATGGCTGTGTGGATCATGCCGTTTGGCCTGCTAGCCGTGGGCTTGATGCCCCTGCATATGGATGCCCCGTTTTTGTGGCTGATGGGTGCAGGTATCCGCCCCGTTATATGGCTGGCGCATATGGTGGCGCACTGGCCTGCCGCGCGCGTGGCTGTGCCGCACATGCCGGGGTGGGGGCTGCTGGCCGTTATGCTGGGCTTGTGCTGGATATGTTTATGGCGGCAGCACTGGCGCTGGGGTGGCTGCGCCGGGTTGGTGTTGGGCATGGCAAGCCCATGGCTTGTGGTGCAGCCAGATGTGGTTATCAGCCCAGATGGTGGGCTGGTGGGGGTGCGGGATTCTGGCAAGGTTTATGTTATTGGCCAATCTCGTGCGGTGTGGCCCATTATGCAGGCATGGGGGCAATATTTTGCCCAACCCGTAGAGATGTTTCCGCCGGAGGGAGAAACGCCCGATGGCGCGCTGACATGCGGGGCAGAAGATACGCCAGATACCTGCGTGGCTCTGCTGCGCGGGCAGGATGTGGTGGTGCGCAGGCAGGATGCCTCGGACGGGCGAGAGCCATTGCCTGCCGGTATCTGCACGGGGGCGGATGTGGTTATCAGCACTGCCCCCTTACGCGCTTCCTGCCTGAATGTGCCGATAAGGCTGGATCGGTTTTCAGCGTGGGAAAACGGGGCAGAAGAGGTATTCCTGCATAAAAGTGGCAATGTGGTCAGAACAGATCGTGCATGGCGCGGGCAACGCCCGTGGGTGTTAAAGCCCGGTGGCCACGGTATGCCTGTTCTGCCACTGGCCCCTGCTGAATAAGTAAGAGGGCTTATTCTGGCGTATCTTCAAACGCTTCCATCACGCGGCTGGAATAAACAAGTGCTGCCCCGGCATTTAGCGCCACGGCCACGCCAAGGGCTTCGGCAATTTCTTCCTTACTGGCACCGGCTTTTTTGGCGGCGGCAGAATGCACGGCAATGCACCCATCGCACCGGGTGGTAACGGCTACGGCCAGCGCAATCAGTTCACGCGTTTTGTCATCCAGATGCTTTTTTTCTGGCAGGGGTGTTTCCAGCGTTTGCAGCCCTTTAAGAGTGTTGGGTGTTAGGGACGCCAGCGTTTTGACATTCTGTGCCATGTTTGCACGGTAAGCAGTCCAGTCTGTCATGATCGCCTCTCTGAATTATGTGGTCTAAACCGATCACAACTGCATCAGATGTGGCGCTTTTTGTCACGACACGGTTAGGAGAGGCTTGTACGCTTGCGGAATGTGCGGTGGAGCCGTTATCGGGCAGGATTATGACACAGACAGATATGAACGGGGCATCAGCCGCAACACGGCTGGGGCCATTGGCAGTTTACCAGCAGCGCATTGCAGCGGGGGAACTCAAGAGTGATCCAGACCAGCTGCGTGTAATAACGCGGCTGAACACCTTGTGGCAGGAACTGGCAACCATGCCAGCTTTGGCTGCACCAAAACCCGCACAGGGGATGGAAAGCAAGGCCAAAGGCTTGCTGGCCGGGTTGGCCCGCAGGTTGCGCCCGCAGGCAGATACATCTGCCACGCGCCCGGCGCGCCCACGTGGGCTGTATATTGTGGGCCGTGTGGGGCGCGGCAAAACCATGGTGATGGATCTGTTCTACGCCTGCGCGCCCATGCAGAAAAAGGAGCGCATCCATTTTTTGCGCTTCATGCAGGATGTGCACCGTGATCTGCATGATCTTAAAGCCGCCAACCCCAATATGGCAGACCCCATTCCGCCGCTGGCCAAAACCATTGCCAGCAAGGCGCAGCTTCTGTGCTTTGATGAGTTTCAGGTGAACGACATTGCCGATGCCATGATTTTGGGCCGGTTGTTTGAGGCCCTGTTTGCCAATGGGGTGGTGATTGTGGCCACCTCCAACACAGAACCTTCGCAGTTGTTTCAGAACCGCCCCGGCGCAGATGCGTTTAAACCGTTTATTGCCGTTATCCAGCGTGAACTGGATACGATTGAGCTGGATTCGCCGCGTGATTACCGCCGAGGGCGGGAGCAGGACCGTGAAACATGGCTTGTACCTGCGGATTCTCAGGCCAAAAGCAGGCTGGACAGAATTTTTGCCCGCTATGCAGGGGATGAAAAGGCAGGCCCGGTGGACCTGAAGTTCAGCGGGCGGGTGTTTGAGGTGGATCAGGCAGCGGGCCCGGTGTGCCGGTTTGATTTCAACTCTTTGTGTGGCAAGCCGCGTGGGCCGAATGATTATCTGGCGCTGGCCAAGCGCTTTCCGGTGGTGATTGTCGATAACATTCCAAGCATGGGGCAGGATGATGCCAACCTGGCCCGGCGCTTCATCACGCTTATAGATGCCTTGTACGACAACGGAAATCTGCTGTTTGCCTCGGCTGATGCCCAGCCCGACCAACTGTTTACAGATGGAGATGGCGCAGACGCATTTGCACGCACGGCATCACGTCTCGCTGAGATGGGAAGTGAAAGCTGGCTGGAGCATGGGGCGCAGGCTGCGCAACAGGCCCACAGCCTCGCTAGAGCGTGACATCCCACGCCCTTGTTCCCGCCACATACGCGGTCTAGCTCTTTGATACAGAACAAGCCGGAAGCGGGATGGCTTTCCGGCAAAAAGGACACAGGGGACGCTCCGCGCTATGGGGCGGAGTGAAGAAAAAATGGTCCGGTTTACGGTGGAGAACGACGCAATATCTGGCCAACGGCGCGTATGTGCCCCGTGGCAAGGAGGAATGTGAGATGGCGGTTTCGGACGTACTGGCAACCGCTCTTAACGGTGCCAATATCGCTTACCTTGCGGATCTGTATGCCCAGTGGGCCAAAGATCCCAAAAGTGTGGATCCGTCCTTCGATATTCTGTTCAGCTCACTGGGCGATGATGAAGCCGCAGTGCTGAAGGATGCCGTTGGAGCCTCTTGGGCGCCACGCCCTTCCATTATCACGGGGGATGAACCCGCACCTGCTCCAAAAGGAAAAGGTGGCCCGGCTGGTGGGTTGGCCGCGCAGGATAGTCTGGCCATTGCCCGGCTGATCCGTGCGTATCGTGAATACGGCCATCTGGAAGCCTCGCTTGATCCGCTAGGTCTGAAGGAACCTCATAAAACCGAGGAACTGGACCCCGCCACATACGGTTTTGGTGAAAAAGACCTGAACCGCGAAGTGTTCATTGGGTCTCTGCTTGATCCGTTGCTCAAGGGCAAGAACACGGCCAAGGTTTCCGAGGTTATTGCGGCACTCCGTTCTGTGTATTGCGAAAGCATTGGCGCGGAATACATGTATGCCCGTAACCACGAGCAGCGCGAATGGCTGCGCAAGCGGTTGGAAGGTGATAACTGGCGCGCCCACGTAACGGTGGAAGAGCAGAAGGTTATCTTGGCCAACCTGACAGAAGCCGAAGGTTTTGAGGCGTTCTGCCAAAAGCGCTACGTGGGTGCCAAGCGTTTTGGTCTGGAAGGGGGCGAAATCTCCATTCCATCCCTGCACGCCATTATTGATTCATGTGCCAGTCAGGGGGTGACATCCGTTGCCATCGGCATGGCGCATCGTGGCCGTTTGAACACGCTGGTTAACGTGGTGCGCAAGCCTTACGTAGCCATCTTTAACGAATTTGCCGGTGGCTCCTTCAAGCCCGACAACGTTGAAGGTTCTGGCGACGTTAAATACCACCTTGGCTCCTCTACAGATGTGGATGTGGCAGGCAAGGCGGTGCATATCTCGCTCCAGCCCAACCCTTCTCATCTGGAAGCGGTGGATCCGGTTGTGTGCGGCAAGGTACGCGCCATTCAGGATGATGCGGGCGATACGGAAAAACGCCTGTCCAGCCTTGGCATTATCATCCACGGCGATGCCGCATTTGCCGGGCAGGGCATTGTTTACGAAACCTTCGCCATGTCCCAACTGCCGGGCTACCGCACGGGTGGCACCATCCATATGGTGGTGAACAACCAGATTGGCTTTACCACCAATCCGGAATGTGGGCATTCGGGCGTTTACGGCACCGATGTTGCAAAATCCATTGAAGCCCCCGTGCTGCATGTGAACGGTGATGATGCCGAGGCGGTAATTTACGTTTCTCGCCTTGCAGCAGATTACCGTCAGGCTTTTGCAAGTGACATTGTGCTGGATATCGTGTGCTATCGTCGCCACGGGCATAACGAAACGGATGAGCCAGTATTCACTCAGCCGGTCATGTACAAAGCCATTGCCGCGCATGATACGCCGCATACGCTTTATGCAAAACGCCTTGTAAAAGCAGGTGTTGTGACGGATGACGAAGTGAAGGCCCAGTGGGATGCCTTCCACGCCAAGCTGGATGAAGATTACAAAGCTGCCCAGTCTTACAAGGTGAACAAGGCAGACTGGCTGGAAGGTGGCTGGAAAGGCCTAGTCGCTGCCGGGCATGATCCGGAACGTGCCTTCCCCGAAACGGGTGTTGCACTGGATGCGCTGCGCAAGATTGGCGAAGCCATTACAAAAGTGCCAGAAGGCTTCAACCTGAATTCCAAAATTGCCCGCCAACTCAAGGCCAAGGCAAACATGTTCAGCACGGGTGAAGGGTTTGACTGGGCAACCGGTGAGGCTATGGGCTTTGGCTCCCTGCTGCTGGATGGCCACCGTGTGCGTCTTTCTGGTGAAGATTGCCAGCGCGGCACGTTCAGCCAGCGTCATGCCGTATGGACGGATCAGGTTAACCAGGCACCGTTTACGCCGCTGAACCATATTCAGGACAAGCAGGCAAAAATCGAAATCTGGAACTCGCTTCTTTCAGAATACGGTGTGCTTGGGTTTGAATACGGATATTCCGTGCGCAACCCGCAAACGCTGGTGCTGTGGGAAGCCCAGTTTGGTGATTTTGCCAACTGTGCGCAGGTGATTATCGATCAGTTCATTGCCTCGGGTGAAACCAAGTGGCTGCGTATGTCCGGTTTGGTCATGCTGTTGCCGCATGGTTACGAAGGGCAGGGGCCGGAGCATTCTTCTGCCCGTCTGGAACGTTATCTTCAGCTTTGTGCTGAAAATAACATGTTTGTTTGCAACATCACCACGCCAGCAAACTACTTCCACGCCCTGCGCCGCCAGCTCAAGCTGGATTACCGCAAGCCGATGATCCTGATGGAGCCCAAGTCTCTGCTGCGGCACAAGCTTGCGGTTTCCGCTCTGGTAGATTTTGGTCCGGGCACACGCTTCAAACCCGTGATTGGCGAAATTGATGATCTGGGCGCCGATAACAAGGTGCGCCGCGTGGTGATCTGCTCTGGCAAGGTCTATTACGATCTGCTGGCCGAGCGCCGGGAAAAAGGCATTAAGGATGTTGCCATCCTGCGTCTGGAACAACTCTACCCCTTCCCGGAAGCAGCCCTTGCCGCCGAACTTAAGCGCTATCCTGAAGCAGACATTGTCTGGTGTCAGGAAGAAACGGAAAACGGCGGTGCATGGCATTTTGCAGACAGGCGGATTGAAGCAGCCCTTGTTGCCGCGGGCCATAAGGCCGGCCGCCCGCAATATGTGGGCCGTGCGGCAGCCGCCAGCCCGGCCACCGGCCTTGCCCGTATTCATGCGGCAGAGCAGGCGGATCTGGTTGAACGCGCATTGGGGCTGAAAAAGTCTGGCTGAACCGGATTAGGCTGAATTGAAGAAAATAGCCCGCAAATACGGGCGCACCCCCGGTGCCATTGCCAAAAGTTAAAGTGGCACCGGGGATTTAAAAGAAGATGGGGAACAGGATGTCTGTCGAGATCAAGGTGCCGACACTGGGTGAAAGCGTAACCACAGCAACCGTGGCCAAATGGCTGAAGCAGCCGGGCGAAGCGGTGCAGGCAGATGAACCGATTGTTGAGCTGGAAACAGATAAGGTGAGCGTAGAAGTTTCTGCGCCGCAGGCTGGTATTCTGGGCCCACAGGCTGCCAAGGAAGATCAGGAAGTGGAAGTGGGCGCACTGCTGACCACGCTGGAACCCGCCAAGGCCGGCGCTGCACCAGCCGCCAAAGCCGCTGCCCCGGAAAAGAAGGCTGAACCCGTGGCCGCTGCCGCTCCGGCAAAAGCAGCCGCACCAGCACCTAAGGCCGCAGCACCTGCTCCGGCAGTAGATGCCGGCGCAGCCCTGCCCGCAGCCCGCAAGATGATGGCTGAAAACGGCCTGAGCGCACAGCAGCTTGGTGCAGGCACAGGCCTTGGTGGCCGCATTACCAAGGGTGATGTACTGGGCTTTTTGGCCAACCCGCAGGCAGCAACCCCAGCCGCAGCCCCCAAGCCGCCGCGTAATGATGACCCGCGTGAAGAACGCGTGAAGATGACGCGCCTGCGCCGCACCATTGCCCGCCGCCTGAAGGAAGCACAGAACACGGCGGCCATGCTGACAACGTTTAATGAAATCGACATGTCCGGCGCCATGGCGCTGCGTGCCGAGTATCAGGACTCGTTTGTTAAAAAGCACGGTGTCAAGCTGGGCTATATGTCCATCTTCTCCCGCGCTGTTGTGGCTGCTCTAAAAGAGTTTCCGGCCATTAACGCAGAAATTGACGGTGATGATGTCATCTACCGTGATTTCGTAAACCTCGGCATTGCCGTGGGTGGGCCAAACGGGCTGGTGGTGCCGGTTATCCGTGATGCCGACAAGATGAGCTATGCCGAAATTGAAAAAACCATTGCAGGTTTTGGCAAGGCTGCGCGTGAAGGCACGTTAAAGCTGGATCAGCTTTCTGGCGGCACCTTCTCCATCACCAATGGCGGTATTTATGGTTCTCTGCTGTCCACCCCCATTCTGAACGCACCGCAGTCCGGTATTCTGGGCATGCACTCCATTCAGGAACGCCCGGTGGCCGTGAACGGGCAGGTGGTGATCCGCCCGATGATGTATATTGCCCTTTCTTATGATCACCGCATTGTAGATGGCAAGGAAGCCGTCAGCTTCCTTGTGCGGGTGAAGCAGAACGTGGAAGACCCACGCCGCCTTCTGATTGAAGTCTGATAGCGCGGTTGCCGAAGGGGTGAATACGTGCCCCTTCGGCCAATTTTTCTGCATATCCCTACCTGAGCGAGACGAGACCCATGCCTATTGAAATTAAAGTTCCCACACTTGGAGAAAGCGTTACGACCGCCACGGTGGGGAAGTGGCTGAAGCAGCCGGGTGAAGCTGTAAAAGTAGATGAACCAGTTGTTGAGCTGGAAACAGATAAAGTAAGCGTGGAAGTGCCTGCTCCGGCATCTGGTCGGCTTGAAAATCATGCCGTCAAAGAAGGTGATGAAGTAGAAGTGGGCGCTGTGCTGGCTACGCTGGAAGCCGGTGCCGCTGGTTCTGCACCTGCTGCAAAAGCGGCACCTGCTGCCAAGGCAGAGGAAGCCAAACCAGCCGCAGCCGCCGCACCGGCAGCGCAGGCGCCGGCAGAAACAGATTACGATGTGGTGGTTATTGGTGCTGGCCCCGGTGGGTATGTGTGCGCCATTCGCGCTGCACAGCTTGGTTTTAAAGTGGCGTGTGTGGAACAGCGCGCAACACTTGGTGGCACCTGCCTGAATGTGGGTTGTATTCCGTCCAAGGCGCTGCTTCAGTCTTCTGAAAACTATCATGCAGCCGGGCACGATTTTGCCGCGCATGGTGTGGTGATTGATAGCGTAAAGCTGGATCTGGCCCGTATGCAGGCCCGTAAGGCAGATATTGTGGGCGCCAACGTGAAGGGCGTTGAATATCTGTTCAAGAAGAACGGCATCACCTGGCTGAAAGGCCATGGTAAGGTTGAAGGCACAAGCCGCCTGAGCGTGGATGGCAAGCCGGTCACTGCCAAGCACATTGTTATTGCCAGCGGCAGCAACAGCGCCAACCTGCCGGGCATTGAGATAGATGAGAAAGTGATTGTCACCTCTACCGGTGCGCTGGAACTTTCCGAAGTGCCCAAGCGCCTTGTGGTGATTGGTGGCGGCGTGATCGGTCTGGAACTTGGCAGCGTATGGAGCCGCTTGGGTGCCGATGTAACCGTTGTTGAATTCCTTGATCGTCTGGTGCCGGGCACGGATAACGAAGTGGCCTCCCAGTTCCAGAAGCTGCTGGTGAAGCAGGGCTTCAAGATGAAGCTGGGCCATAAGGTGACCAAGGCCGAAAAAACCAAAAAAGGCGTGGTGCTGACGGTTGAACCTTCAGCCGGTGGCGCTGCCGAAACGCTTGAGGCCGATGTGGTTCTGGTTGCTGTTGGCCGCACGGCTGCCAGCAAGAACATGGGGCTGGAAGAAGCCGGTATTGCACTGGATAAACGCGGCCGTGTTGAGGTGGATGCCCATTACGCTACCAACGTGCCGGGCATTTACGCCATTGGCGATGTAATTGCAGGCCCCATGCTGGCCCACAAGGCAGAAGAAGAAGGCGTAGCCTTGGCAGAACTGCTGGCTGGTCAGGCTGGGCATGTTAATTACGATGCCATTCCGGGTGTGATTTACACATGGCCGGAAGTTGCTTCCGTTGGCTTTACGGAAGAGCAGCTTAAAGAAAAGGGCGTGGCTTATAAAATCGGCAAGTTCCCCTTCATGGCCAATGGCCGTGCCCGCGCTTTGGGCATGACGGATGGCTTTGTAAAGGTGCTGGCAGATAAGCAGACAGACCGCGTTCTGGGTGTGCACATTATTGGCCCCTGTGCTGGCGAACTGATTGCCGAAGCCACAATGGCCATTGAATTTGGGGCCTCTGCCGAAGATATAGGCCGCGTGTGCCACGCACATCCAACCCTGAGTGAAGCCGTGAAGGAAGCCGCGTTGGGAGCTGACAACCGCGCGATCAACATCTGAAAGTTTCCTTCTGACTGAAAGTGGTGCCATACTCTCTCCTATTCAGAAGATGGGAGAGAGGTGGCATGTTCGTGCCAAGGCATCCAACTGTATGGGCAATGGCTGGCAGCCTGCTTTTGGCGCCAGGTGGGTTTGCTGCGGCCCAAACGCCTATGCCTGATGCAGCCTCTCAAACCGAAGAATCCCGGCCAGAAAAATCATCCATACAAGGTGATGGGGCGCAAACGCCTGCTCCCACGCAGGAAGCGCCGGATGGCCATGTGCCGTACACACCACCGCCAGAGGAAGCCGCACAACTTCCCCCCATGCCTGTGGTGGATAATGAGGAAGCCCGTAAGGAAGCCGATAGCCTTACGCGGGATTTCCGGCATGAAGTGCCCGTAGCCCTTAAAGTTTCAACCGCACGTAAAACCGCATGGATTGCACTGGCCCGCCAGCAGTTGGAGCAGGCCGGTTACGTTATTGATCGGCCACAGGTGCTGGTGGTGGTGGATCGTAATCCTTCGGTGCAGCGCCTGTGCCTGATTCTGGCCCTGCCGAATGATCCGGACTGGCAGGTTATTGGCAGCACCAAGGTTTCTACGGGCACTACGGGGCGCAAGTATTATTATATTACGCCCACCGGGGTGTTTACCAACACGGCAGATCGGCTTGGCTACCGCGCACTTGGCACCAAAAATGAAAACGGCATTCGCGGTAACGGTATCAAGGGCATGCGGGTGTGGGATTTTGGCTGGCAGTGGGCTGAAAAAGGTTGGCTGCCCAGCCGGGAAAAAGGCCAGATCCGGCTGGAAATGCACGCAACAGACCCCGTTTATCTGGAGCAAAGGCTTGGCCACACGGCATCTGAAGGCTGCATTCGTATTCCGGCATCGTTAAACGTGTTTATTGATAAGCACGGCCTGATAGATGCGGAATATGAGCAATGGGCTGCCGTGGATATGCGCTTTAAAGCCTTGTTGCGGCCAGACAGAAAACCCACCGCAATTTCAGGCGTCGCTGTAGTGGTGGTGGATTCGGCTGATTATCACCCGGATTCAGATAAAACTGCAGCCCTTAAGGAAAATGCAGGCCCATCCAAATTAGCTGCGCGTGGGTAATTTTACAGCGGGCAGGGCATAATGTTTAGCGGCTGAAACCAAATGCCGTCTGTGCCTGCCTTGCATCGCAACAAAAAGGCATGCCGCCCTTAAGCAGCACGCCTTTTGTTTTAACCGGTAAAACTGGTTTTCTTACCAGATATTACAGGCCAGCAGGCACTTTGCCGCCGTTTTCGGCCAGTTTCTGGCGTACTTCTTTAATCAGCCATACGTTCATGGTGGCGCTATCGTTCGTGTCACCCGTATAACCCAGTTCGCCAGCCAGTTTCTTGCGGGCATCCAGGGAGCTGTCGAGGCCCAGAAGCTTCAGCAGATCCACAATGGATTCCTGCCAGTTCAGGTTCTGGCCATTTTTTGCAGCCATATCGGCCAGCACGGCATCAACATTTACCGGTGTGCCAGCTGGCGGAATGGAGCCCGGAGCCGCAGCGGCAGCAGCAGAAGGCTGTGCACCAGCGTTGGCAGGGGATGTGGTGTCTGGCGTGGCAGCCTTGGCATGATGGAAAATGGCGGAGAGAATGGAGCCAAAAATGCTCATGTTCAGAAATCCTTTCGCAAGAGCCAGCATGACTTTTACAATACAAGAAGCAGAATGCTTAAAGGCAAGCCATGCAATACCCTTAAGCATACAGCAGCATTGCTTGTTGCATAGAGCGCTTAATGCTTTCTGAATATTACGGCGTGTCGTCAGTTAAGCAGGATGATGATTGAGGCGAACTGCACGGCTGCGAGGAAGGTCGATTTCAGTTTATCGTAGCGGGTTGCGATAGCGCGAAACTGCTTGAGTTTATTGAAGAACCTCTCAACAAGGTTCCGTTCGCGATAGAGAGAAAAATCGGTTTTCCGTCGTGTCGTTCTGTTGCGTTTTGGCGGGATGACCGGGGTAATCCCGCGCTGTATCAGCCGATCGATCAACCTGTCCGCGTCATACGCCTTGTCAGCAAGGAAAGCATCCGGTTCGATGTTTTCCAGAAGTGGTTCTGCCTGGGTGATATCGGCATCCTGTCCCGGTGTGATGCCGAGTTCCACTGGATTGCCCAGAGCGTCGCAGATGGCATGGATCTTTGTAGTTAGCCCGCCTCGTGATCGTCCGATGGCCTGATCCGTGCCCCTTTTTTGAGAGCTCCGGCACTATGCTGATGCGCTCGGACAATTGTGCTGTCGATCATCATGTATTCGTTGTCGTAATCAGCGGCCAGATAACGAAATATCCGTTCGATGACGCCGCTTTCACACCAGCGGCGCAGACGCCGGTGCACGTTTTTCCAGTCACCGAAACGGGCAGGAAGGTCGCGCCATGGAATACCCGCGCGATAGCGATACAGCACCGCCTCCACGAACAGACGGTTGTTCACCGCAGTGCCGCCGACATAGCCTTCTCGACCAGGAAGAAGATCCTTTATCCGCTCCCACTGGTCATCGCGTAAACTATAGCGCCGCATCTGTCTGTCTCCCCAAAAAATGGGAAAACAGTCAGCACACGCAGACACAAAGTACAACCCTCACGTGCCACTCTCAGGGCTTAACTGACGACACGCCGTAAGTTTTTTTACAAGACATGGCCGGAAAAAGGCAGCCTATACCGCACAGGCAAAGCAGGTGGTACATAAAAAAGGGGTATGGGCCAACTGGTGGCCCATACCCCTTTTGTGCACCGATTTAAAAAATCAGTAGCGGTAGTCGTGGTGCTTGAACGGGCCGTTAACGTGCACGCCAATATATTCGGCCTGCTCTTTGTTCAGCTTGCTCAGATGTGCGCCAACCTTGGCCAGATGCAGGGCAGCAACCTTTTCATCCAGCTTTTTGGGCAGGGTGTACACCTTGGCTTCGTATTTACCTTCCGGCGCTGTCCACAGTTCAATCTGGGCCAGTGTCTGGTTGGTGAAGGAAGCAGACATCACAAAGGAAGGGTGGCCCGTGGCGTTGCCAAGGTTCACCAGACGGCCTTCGGACAGAACAATTAGGCGCTTGCCATCGGGGAACACAACTTCGTCCACCTGCGGCTTGATGTTGTCCCACGTGAAGTTACGCAGCGCGTTGATCTGGATTTCAGAATCAAAGTGCCCGATGTTGCACACAATGGCGCGGTTTTTCATGGCGCGCATGTGGTCAAGCGTAATTACGTCCACGTTGCCGGTAGCGGTTACAAAGATGTCACCACGGGGGGCACCTTCTTCCATCGTCACCACTTCGTAGCCTTCCATGGCGGCCTGAAGAGCGCAGATGGGGTCTACTTCCGTAACCAGAACGCGGCAGCCTGCATTGCGCAGGGAAGCAGCAGAACCTTTACCCACATCACCATAACCGGCAACAACGGCAACCTTGCCAGCCATCATCACGTCTGTGCCACGGCGGATGGCGTCCACCAGGCTTTCACGGCAGCCATACAGGTTATCGAACTTGGATTTGGTAACGCTGTCGTTCACGTTAATGGCCGGAACCTTCAGCGTGCCTTTTTTCTGCATTTCCCACAGGCGGTGCACACCTGTTGTGGTTTCTTCAGAAAGGCCTTTCACGTTGGCCAGCAGTTCGGGGTATTTGTCGTGCATCAGCACGGTCAGATCACCGCCGTCATCCAGAATCATGTTCGGGGTCCAGCCATCGGGGCCCTTCACTGTCTGTTCAATGCACCACCAGAATTCTTCTTCCGACAGGCCTTTCCATGCAAATACGGGAATGCCCGCAGCAGCAATGGCAGCCGCAGCGTGGTCCTGCGTAGAGAAGATGTTGCAAGATGACCAACGCACCGTGGCGCCAAGGGCCACCAGTGTTTCAATCAGCACGGCGGTCTGGATGGTCATGTGCAGGCAGCCGGCAATGCGTGCGCCTTTCAGCGGCTTGCTCTGGCCGTATTCCTCGCGCAGGGCCATCAGGCCGGGCATTTCGCCTTCGGCAATGGAAATTTCCTTGCGGCCCCACTCAGCGAGAGAGAGATCCTTAACCTTGTAATCGCTCATATTATCCTGTCTTCCTGTGCAGATCGGGCTTTTCTATACAGCGTGGGGCAGGTGGATGCCAGCTGAAACCGGCATGGCAGATGCAGCCCCTGCATGCTTGCCGCTTGCATATGGGCTTTTTTTCTGGTGTCCAGATGCAACATGTCCTGAATGATCTTTAAGACTACGCCGGGTTTTTTGAATGTCTGTGCTCCGTTCCGTTCTGTTTAACGTTCTGGCTTTTCTGCTTACGCTGCTTATGGGCGTTGGGGCTTTTCCCATTCGCTGGTTTGCGCATGGGCTGGCGCTGCCTTATGCAAAATTGTGGTCTCGGCTTGTTTTGGCGCTGTTTCGCAGTATTTGCGGCGTAAAGGTGGAAATTACGGGGCTGGAGCATCTGCCCGCCAATGGGCCGGCACTTATTGCATCTCAGCATCAATCCGCTTTTGATACGTTGGTGTGGATGCTGCTGCTGCCCCGCCCATGTTATGTGATGAAGGGTGAACTGCGGCGTATTCCCCTGCTTGGCCCCATGCTGGTTTTAACCGGCATGATGCCTATTGAGCGTGCAGCAGGGGCCAAGGCCATGCGCATGCTGTTGCAGGAAACAGACAAAGCCCTGAAGGCAGACAGGCAGATCATTATTTTCCCTGAAGGCACACGCACAGCACCGGGTGAGCACGTAGCACTTAAACCGGGCATTGCCGCCATGGCCAACCACGCCAAACTGCCGGTTATTCCGGTTGCTACCAATTCTGGCCTGTTCTGGGGGCGCAATGCGTTTTTCAAACGCTCTGGCGTTTTGCACATCGCCATTGGCCCAGCCGTAGGCCCAGCCAAGCGCGCGGCCTTGCTGGCAGATATTGAGGCGGGATGGCGTGAACAGGAAAAAACATTTCAGCCCATAGCCTGAGAGCAGGGGATAAAAACTGCACAAAAGCATGTGGATAACTTTGTGGAATTTCTTTTGCCCATATGGGTGGGTGCATCAGTAATCGGGCATCTTTTTCTGTAAATATCTGTAAAATGCAAATTGAATACTTTGTAAATTTTTTGTGAATGACAAAACTGTCGCGTTTTTGTCTTTCATATCAAGGGCTTTTTTTAGAAGGTGCCTTCCCCTGCAAAAAACAGCATCAGGTTTTCCCTCCAACTTGGTGCGAATATGACAGAATAAGGGCGCAGTCCCCTTACCTGTGGATAAAAGGCGGGACTCTGTGGGAAACCGCCATGAATGTTCAGGAAAAGGGTGTGAATGAAAAAAGCGTTTCTTAATGTTGCGGCAGGTGCTGGTGGCTGCTTTCTGGTTTTAAGTGGCTATTGGTGGGCAAGTGCGCAGTATCTGCAAAAACAGGCAGATAATATGCCATCTGGGTGTCAGGCTCATTACACATCTCGCGCTGTAAATGGGTGGCCATGGCGTGCGCGGTTAGATACACAAAACATGCGTATGGTGTGCACGCCATTATTGGCTGCGCGTTCTTCTGCTTTTCAGATCATTTACGCTGCGGCGCGCGTTACGGCAGATACCGCGTTCTGGCGGCCCTTTTTCATACATGTGCGGCTGATTAGCCCGATGGTGATGGAAACACTCCATAATGGGCAGGAAGAGGATGACGCTCCTGTTATTCTGCATATGGAGGGAGACCCCATAGAGCTTGACCTTCCGTTAAGCAGAAAGGCGGCGGGCCATGCGGCTTTTCAGGCGCCGTTCCTGCATGTGCTGTTTCCTGCAGGTGCCAGCCATATGGGCGATATGGTGCTGCAAAATGTGCGGGGCAAAGCCTTTTGGAACATGCAGGCAACGCAGGAGCAAAGCACGGCCTCGCTTTTTGTAAAGGCCCAGCGTTGGGGAATAACGGGTTGGCAGACAGTGCTGGAGCATGTGCAGGCCGCCATTGCCATACCCGGGCCAACAACAAGTGTGCGCGAAAGCATTTTTCCATCCAATGGTGCAGCTGCATGGCCAGATGTTCTAGTGCAACGCTTTACAGCCCACTGGCGTGGTTTGAACCTGAACATGACAGGGCAGGTGCGTGGCGGAGAGCTTTTGCGCCCCACGGGTGATTTCTGGCTGAGCGTGGCAAACTGGCAGCCCTTTTTAGAGAGCTTGCGGCGTGAAGGCACACTTTCTGCGCAGGAGGCCACAGGCATGGCCACCATGTTGGCGCGTGTTACGCGGGAACAGCCGGGCAACCTGCAAATGCCGCTGATGTTGCGTAACGGCACCATGCAGTTGGGAACCCTCCCTGTTTCTGCCTTGCAACCTGTTTTTCAGGCAGCGCGCCATGCCGCGCAGGAAGCCGGAGCGCAAGCCGGGCACGCCCCCTGAACGGAAGTGTTTAGAACGTATCTTTTTCGCGGCGCAGTTGTGCAAAGGTTTGCACATTCTGCGCGCGTAAAAAGGGGTTAGTGGCACGTTCCATACCCAATGTGGAGGGCACGGTGGGTTTGTTTTCCGCCCGCAGGCGGCGCACTTCGGCTACACGTTCCTTTAGGGCCGCATTATGTGGCTCTGCGTGCAGGGCAAAGGCGCTGTTGCCTAACGTATATTCGTGCCCACAATAAACGCGCGTTGCATCTGGCAACGCATCCAGCTTGTGCAGGCTTTCAAACATCTGTTCGGCAGTGCCCTCAAACAGTCGGCCACATCCAAGGCTGAACAGCGTATCCCCACAAAAGAGAGAGGGCGGGTTGGGGAAGTCATAGCAAATATGCCCCAGCGTATGGCCCGGAACAGCAATAACAGTGCCGATGCACGCACCCACGGCAATGCTTTCTTGATCATGCAGTGCAATATCCAGTGGCGGCATACGCTGTTGTTCGGCGGCCGGGCCAGCCACACGGGCATGATAGCGTTGGCGCAGGGCTTCTGTGCCGCCGGTGTGGTCATGATGATGGTGTGTGAGCAAAATCAGATCTAACCGCCCGCCTTCTTTTTCAATAAAATTGGCAACGGGGGCTGCTTCTCCGGGGTCTATCACTGCGGTGGTGCCTGTTTCCGTATCACGCAGAAACCACGCGTAATTGTCGGATAGAACGGGAATGGCCTGAACATCCAAAGGCATGAGGAAAGCTCCTGCTGTGAAAGTTTGGGAATAGGGAAGGCAAATCATGACGGGGTCACAAACCGTATGATAGACATGCAGGATGCTTGATGTCATGCCGCCGGAAAGCAGTTTTTACACAACAGCAAGAGGCCAGTGTTTTCTGGCTCTGGTTGGTGAACGCCTGCGCTGGTTCTGGCCAGATCTGGGGCAGCAGCATGCTGTGCTGGGTTTGGGGCATGCCGCGGCTTATCTGGAAAAGCTGGAGAGCGGCAGAAACACGCCAGCCTGTTTGGTTGCGGCCAATGCGCCGCAATGGGATGCCGCATCCATTCCGGGCCGAAGCTGTGTGGTGGATATGCACGGCTTGCCGTTTCAGCCCGAACAGTTTGACCGCGTGCTCATGGTGCATGCGCTGGATGATCGCAAACAATCCGTGTCTGTTCTGCGGGCCGCCGGGCAGGTGATGAAGCCTGATGGCAGGCTGCTGTTAATTGTGCCCAGCCGTTTTGGTGGCCGGGCGCGGTTGCGGGGCACGCCATTCAGGCACGATGCAGCTTTTTCGCGCCGATGTCTCAAGCAAATGCTGGCTGCGGCCATGCTTAAGCCGGAACAGTGGGATGAAGCCCTTTTTCTGCCCACGGGCGCCATGCGCTGGATGCGCCATAACGGGCGAAAAATGGATATTGCGGGCAAGGTGCTATGCCCCGGCGCAGGTAGCCTGATACTGGTGGAAGCGGTGCGGGATGAGTATTCAGCCCTTTCCCTGCCGGTAAAGCTGCGGCAGCGTTGGCTCTCCCGTTCCCTGTTGCCGGTAAGGGGCACAGCAAAGGCTATACAGGACAGAAAATACGTTTCGCGCATTTCGCGGCGCTGAATAGATTGTCATTAATCGGCTGTCATGGTGTTATCCGCCGGATTTCATAGCAGGTTGGGGCCGGGTTCCATTTTCACCTCCTTTGTTCTTTGCAGTTTGCTGGCAATATTTGCTGCGCTGGGCGTTTTTGCAGTGCTGCCAGACAGGCTTCTGCGCGGCGCTGCGGTTTGGCGGGCAGAAATTATGGGTGGTCTGTGGGCGCTTTCTGGCGTGCTGGCCATTGTGGGGGCTGCGTGCAAGCTGGAGGGCGAACTCAGCTGGTTTCCGGTTTTCGGGCTGGATGGCCCGGCCTTGCCCATGCTTGTTTTGCTGGCGTTTGCCGGTGGCGTAGCCGGTAGCGGCGCTGCGGCGCTGGCCTGCGTGTTTGTGGGGGTGGGCTTTCTGGCTCTTTCGCCTCTTGTTTTCGGGCTGCTTACCGGCACGGCATTGGTGCTTCTGGCCGCGGGCGGGTGGCGCAGTGTGTGCCTGCCATTTGCCGTGCTGCCTGCCTGTATTCCTGCAGATAGCCCGTTTTGCGTGCCGCTTTTGTGCCTGACAGTACTGCTGATGGGCTGGGCGGTTTCTGTGCAAAAAGGCCCTACGGCTGTGCTGCCCGGCATGGTTGGGCTGTTTTTGCTGGGCCGTCTGTTGGCAGAGGTGGGCGAACTTTCTGTGCTGCCGCAGGTCATGCTGGTGGCAAGCGGATGTTTGGTGGCAGCAACAGGCACGTTGCAGGCCATGCGGGATAAGGGGCTGGCACGTATTGCCTCCGGCCTATGTGCAGCATGGTATGGCATATTGGTGGTGGCTGTTGCGCTGGCTCTTGTTTCCAGCTTTGGCGGTATGGAAACATTCCGTATGGCCATTATTCTGGGTATGGGCGCACCCATGCTGGCCCTTATAGGTTTGCTATGGCTGGCCCAATGGCAGCAGGCAGAACCAAAGCGCCGCATTGCCTCTCTTTCCGGGCATGTGCTGGTTGCGGGCCTGTTAATGCTGTTTTCCATTATGCCGCCATTTGGCGGGTTTGCCGTTTTATGGAGCCTGCTTGTTGGCGCGTATGATGCCATTGCCGTGGCGCAACCCGTTGGCGCGTTAACTATTATGCTGCTGCTTACGCTGCTGGGCAGCATTATGGTGCTTATGGGCGCTGGGTTGTTGCGGGCAGGTGCTGCGCTGCTGTTTCCTTCCACCATTTTTCAGCCGCATCAGGCCCCTGTGGCGGCAGAGTTTGTATGGCCAAGCTGGATATGTGCCGGAGCGGCCCTTTTGCTTGTGCTGTTGCCGGGGGTATGGCTTTCGCTGGCAGATCATCTGGTGGTGGGGCCTGTTGTGCCGCCTCTCAAGTGGAACCGCATTGCCACAATCTGGCTGGAAGGCGGAGGGGCCAGTTTTACGCCTGTTTTTACATTACTGGCGTTGGGCGCGGCTTTGGCCGCTGCCGCCCTGTTGGTGCGGTTGTTGGGTTTTTTGCCTTTTGGGCGTGTGATCAAGCCAGTGCCCGTGTGGCGCCAAGGCGCCCCTATTATCCAGCCTGCTGAAGGCCATACGGTTTCTTACGAAGGTGCAGCCCCTTTATGGCCAGCCTGCATGGCGCTTTTTGGGCTTGCGGCAGAAACCCGAAAGGACAGAAGGCTGGCCCGCCGTGGCCGTGTTGCTTTGCGCTATGGCAGGCGCTGGTTGTTCCGAGGGGTCGAATGGTGTGAAACACAGGGCCTTGTGCTGATTCTGCTGCTTTTGGGTGGTGGCCTGCTGGTGGGGCTGTTTGTAGGAAAATGAAGCAGGATTTAACATGGGGCTGGGCGTTTGGCTGCGTTGCTGCTTTAGCTATTCAAACCGCCCTTATGGTGCTGGTGGCGCCTTGGTTTGCGGGGTGGGTGCATCGTTTTGCCGGCCGATTGGTAGGTGAGCCCCGTTTTCCCGCAGGGGGAAGATGGCAGGAAATCTGGCATCAGTTCCGCAGGCCTTCCTTATATGGGCGGCAAGATGGGCTGAATGGTGTTTTTTGTGCCTTGGCGCTGGTGTTGGCGGTGTTGGCCTGTGGGCTGGTGCCTGTATTTACGCTTACCATGCCGGGCTTTCCTGCGCCGGGGATGCTGCTTGTGTGCACCATTCTGGTGGCCGTAGGCGTTTTGCTGGATCTGCCTCAGGCTGTGCAGGAAGCCTCTGCCGCACAACAAGGGTGCGCGGCCATTGTGGCCGATGCGTTGCTCTTGCCCGTATTAACCCCCGTGCTGTTGCTAACCGGAGCGCATGATCTGGTGGCCTTTTTAGGCAGGCTGCATGTGCTTTCTCCTATTACAGAAGGTGCGCCTTACGTTCTGGCGGGTGTGGCGCTGTTTTTGGCAACAGCCTTGGCAAGGCGGGATGAGCAAACAGCTTCTGCCACACTTTCCGGCCCGGATAGAGCCATGTGGCTTTTGGCCGCAGATTGCATGCAGATGTGCTGGGTTACGCTGGCGGCAGATGTGGCATGGGCAGGCAGCTTGGCCATGCCGGGAGAAAGCGGGGCCGAAAACTGGTTGACCCAATGTGTGGAAGGCCTGGGCCTGTGGATGTTCAAGCTGCTTGTGGCATCCTTTATGCTGGCGGTGCTGCGCATGGCTTTGCTGCCTGCGGGCCGCCGTGCGCGGGTGCGGTTGGGCGCCATTTTTCTGCTGGGCGTTCTGGCATGGCAGGTTACGTCCTCTCACGTTGCCGCTCCACCTGCGGAGCCGGAAAACCACAACGTGGAGGATGAAAACACCCAAGGCTATTCCACAGAGCCAGCGCCAGAAGGAGAACCTTCATGACACTGGCCGCTATTCTTATGCCCTTGCTGGCGCTGTGCGTTGTGGCGCGCGGTATCGGGTTTTTGCCCTTGTTGGGCTTGGTTGCAGCCGCCGCCATGTTGGTGGACGGTCATACGCCTTTGCAACAGGCCGGGGCAGCTATGGCTGTGGTGTTTGCCATAGGGCCGGTGTTGTTTTTGCTGCGCTATCAGCATGATGCCGCGCGGGAACGTACGGGAAGCGCCATACCCTTTTTTGCACTGGGGTTAATGGTGTTGCTGCTTTTGGCCTGCACGCGCGCAGGTGTTGCGGTGTTTCCTGCCAGTTTATGTGTGGTTGTGGCTGGTCTGGTTTCTGTTATCTGCCGGCAAAGCATGGTGTGGCAGTGGGCCGGGTTGCTTACATGCGTTGAGGGTGTGCTGCTGTGCGGCGTGCAGGCATCTCAGCCTTCTGTAGTGGGTGTGGCTGGTTTGGCTGGTGCTGTTGTGGCTGTGTTGGGGGGCATGTGCATCCATCGCATCATGCCGCGTGTGGTGCCATTGCGCCCACCTTCTGCTCGTAAAAAATCCTCTCCCGACTCTCCAGAAAAGAACGGAGATGCAGCATGACAGGCACAGCAGGGGCAGGCATGTTTCTGGCAGCACTGGCATTTGTGTGGCCCTTTTTGGGGGCGGCAGCCGTATGTGCGGTGCCTGTAGCGCGTAGCCGTGAGCTGGCAATATGGATGTCTGCCATAGGCTGTGTGCTGGCGCTGGCAGTTTTTGTATTTCCCGCATCGGGCGCAGTGGCCGCCGGGTGGGATGATGACCCCGTGCAGCGTGCCGGGCGTGTGATGCTGGCTTTTGGCCTACTGCTGATGGTGCTTGAAAACGGCATTCTGCATGACAGGCTGGTGCGTAGCCTGCCGCATGTTTCCACCGCCTTGGCGGGGCTTGCCTGTATTGCGCCAGATCCCGCTGTGGGTTTGGGTATTCTGGAAGCTGCTCTGGCATGGGGTGTGTTTGTTTTTACCCGCCCGGCCGGGCAGGCCAGAATGGGCTGGGGGCTTATCCGTAATAGCTCGGTTGGCACATTTTTGGTGCTTTCCGGCCTGTTGCTGCCCGCCAATACTGTTGTTTCCGGCTTGCTGATGGCCTGTGGTTTGGTGGTGCTCACCGGTCTTTCTCCGTTTGGGCAGTTCTGGCAGGATGAAAACGATACCTTCCTGTTTCTGCCTTTTGCCGGGGCGGCTCTGCTGCTGGCCATGCGCCTGCGCACACATGGGGGCGAGGCGTTTGAAACGGCTCTTGTGCTGTGTGGCCTGCTTTCTGTGTGGCTTACCGCCTGTGCCGGGCGCTTTGCAGACAGGCAAAGGCTGTTCCGCACCTTTCCATCCGCACTGGCGCTGATAGCGGTTGGTATTCAGGCCGATGTGGCGGCTTTGCTGTTTTTGTGCGGCTGGTGCCTTGCAGGCGGTGGGCGTGCAGGCCGTGGTTGGGCTGTTAACACTTTGGCGTGTTTTCCACCCGGCGCCCCGTTTGTGGGGTGCCTGCTTCTGCTTTCCATGATGAGCGATTGGTCATGGCCGTTGGCGCTGCTTACGGTTGCGGGCATTTTGGCGGCGGTTACGCGGGCTGTGCCTGCGCGGGATATTACGCATCATTTCTGGCCGCAGGATACTGCCGGGCGTGTGGCCTGTTCCGTGCTGACAGCCACGGGCCTGCTGGTGCCACTGGCCATGATGCTGGGAGCTTTCTGATATGAATGCAGCTTCTCATATCTGGGCGGGTGAGGAAACAGAAACCCCGTGGCGCTTTAGGCTGCAGGAAATGGCATGGCGAGATCTGGTAGATGCGCTCAAGCATGATGATCTGCCATTTGTAGGGTTGTGGTGCGATGGCACAGATGTGCACGCACTGTTTCTGCTAGATGGTCAGCCATTGGCAGCCACGTTGGCGTTGGAAGATGGCCGATACCCCGCACTTTCCCCCGCAAGAGATATTTCCTGCCTGTATGAACGCCGCATTTATGATCTGTATGGCGCAGAGGGCATGTGGGCGACTGATGTGAGGCCCTTGCTGGACCATGATGTATGGTCATCCTCCACGCCTTTGGCGGAGCATCCGGGTGCAGGGGGTGGGCAAAAAGGGCTTATCCATTTCCAACCCGCAGAGCATATGCACCAAGAGGGTGATATGGCAGATGGCTGGGGCCCAGCCACAGGCGGTATGGAACCGCCCGTGCATGTGGCGCTGGCCATGCGGGAAGGGCGTATTCGCGCAGCGGAAACCGTAACCGGTTATGCGCATAGGGGTATGGAACTACGCTGGCGTAATAGCCGTGTGGAAGATGCCTGCAAACTCAGCGCACGTGTGGCAGCGGGGCAATCTGTAGCGCATCAGGTGGCGTTTTGCTTGGCTGTAGAAGATGCGTGCAAGGAACAGGTGGGCCCGGAAATCCGTCTGCTACGTGTTGCGTTGCTGGAACTGGAACGTATTTGCCACCATCTTTTTCTGCTGGCGGATATGGCGCGTCTGGCCGGGGCGCGGTTGGTTGCTTCTGGCTGCATGGGGTTACGTGAAAAGCTGATACAGGAAGCCGCGCCCATTATCGGTTCACGCCTGTTGATGGATGTATGCGTGCCCGGCGGCCTCTCCCTGCGTCATGCCACGCAAATGGGCGATATGTGTGGCCGCCTGTGTGAACTGGCAGAGCGTGACTATCCGGCCTTGCTGGCCCTGTGGCAGGAATATCCGGGCCTTTCCATACAGTTGGCAGGCATAGGCAAGGTGACGGCAGATTTGCTGGAGCGTGTCGGGCTGGATGGGCCAACAGCACGTGCTGCCGGGTGGGATTGTGATGGCCGCCGCATGATGCCGGGTTATGAAGGCATATGGCGTTTTACCTCTGGCAGGCAGGACGGCACGGCGGAAGACCGCGCCATGCTTTTGCTGGAAGAAGTGGGCGAAAGCCTGCGCATGTTGGATGAAGTGGCATCCCGCATCGGGCTGACAGCAGGCGGCAGTGTGCAGCTTTCCATGCAGGATAGTGAAGGCACAGGCATGGTGGAGGGGCCGTGGGGCGGTATTCTGTACTGGGTGCGCCTAAAAGAGGGACGGGTGGAACAGGTGTTTGCCCGCAACCCATCTTCTGCCGCTTTGTTAACGTTTGAGGCCATATTGCCGGGCCATCAGCCAGATGATGTTGCCTTGCTTACACGATCATTGGATATCAACGCAGCAGCGCTGGATCAGTAAGCAGTGCAGGCGGGCGGAATGAAAGGCAAAAACACATGGGGCTGATACGCGCGGTATTTGATGCAGCCTTCAGGCAGGATATGCGGCGCATGAAGCCCGTAGGCCCACGCTGGCCGCTGCTTCTGTTCCATGTTGATACAGGTGGCTGTGGTGGCTGCGGAATGGAACTTCAGGCCCTGCGATATGCGCCATATGATATGGAAGGCGCAGGCTTTGGCTTTGTAACATCGCCCCGCAATGCTGATGTATTGCTGATAACGGGCGCGCTCACCCGTGCCATGGCTCCGGTGCTGGAAGCAGCATGGCAGGCCATGCCAACCCCCAAAGGGCTGATTGCCGTAGGAAGCTGCGCCTTGGATGGCGGCATGTTTCCTGAAAATTATACGGTATTGGGTGGGTTGGAGCGCCGGGTTTCCATAGATCTGAAAATACCCGGCTGCCCGCCTGCGCCTCAGGATGTTTTAAACGGCCTGTGTTCCCTGTTTGGCAAACAGGCCGTTCCCCCAAAGGAGGCTGAAACCTCAGCTGTGTGAGGGTGCTGGAGTTTCTTCTATGTCGTCTTCATCGGTTTGCAGGTCTTCTGCCGCTTTTTTGAGCCGCAGAAAGCTCAGGCGGCTAAGGGGTAGAAGAAAAACGTAAATCACGCCCGCAGCGGCCAACGCGGCCCACGGGTCTGCCACCAGCACCACAGCATAAAGCCCCGTGCCCAGCATAAGGGGCAGAACATACTGGGCAGGCACCTTGAAGTTTTTGAATGACCATACCGGCAAGGTAGAAACCAGAAGCAGCCCCGTGCTTGCCAAGGTAAGTGTGGGAATCCACGGTAGGCGTGTTAGCCGGTAAAGCCAGTCTATACCCAGTTTTTGCGCTTCCAGCCCCAGAAAGAGCGGGAAAAGAGCCAGCCCGGCACCTGCGGGGGCCGGCACGCCGGTAAAGAAGTTGCTGGCATATTTGGGCTGATGATGCTCCCCATCCAGATTGGCGTTAAAGCGCGCCAGCCGGAGCGCCATGCACACGGTAAACATAATGCACGGCAAAAAGGCATACCGTCCGCCATCCTTCAACGCCCAGAAATACAGCAGGAAGGAAGGTGCCACCCCAAAGCACAAAAAGTCGGACAGGCTATCAAACTCGGCCCCAAAGCGGGTGGAACCGCGCAGTAGCCGGGCAATACGGCCATCCAGCCCATCAATAAAAGCGGAAATCAGCAAGGCCACGGCAGCGGCCTGAAAACGCCCGTCCACAGCAAAGCGCATGCCCATAAGGCCACCGCACAGCCCCAACATGG
Source organism: Acetobacter sp. A11-2 (assembly GCF_040208445.1). Taxonomy (NCBI): domain Bacteria; kingdom Pseudomonadati; phylum Pseudomonadota; class Alphaproteobacteria; order Acetobacterales; family Acetobacteraceae; genus Acetobacter; species Acetobacter sp. A11-2. The sequence continues at coordinate 1,523,758 of NZ_CP157843.1, read as the reverse complement.
TGAGAATGTTGGGAATGAGCCGGTTAAAGGAGGGCCCACGTATTTTGCTGCGGACCCGCCGCCGCAAACGGCGACGACGGCGCGGTGTTTCGGAAGTCTGCTGTGCAGGAGCAGAAGGAGATGAGGAAGGTTGTGTCACGATTGCTCTGTTTTACAACCGCGCCATGACGGTTTCACCGCCGACCATTGTCTGCCCGACAGAAACCAGAGGTTCCACACCCGGCGGCAGATACAGATCTGTGCGGGAGCCAAAGCGGATAATGCCAAAGCGTTCACCAGCTTCCACTTTGTCGCCTTCCTTTACGGAGCACACAATGCGGCGTGCCACCAGCCCGGCAATCTGCACCACAGCCATCATGCGGCCATCTGGCAGGGTAAGGCTGAGGGCGTTGCGTTCATTCTGTTCGGAAGCCTTGTCCAGGCTGGCGTTCAGGAACAGGCCGGGGTGATAGGCAACCCGCGTAACTGTGCCAGCGGCAGGCATGCGGTTAACATGCACATCCAGCACGGAAAGGAAGGTGGCAACGCGCCATACCGGTGCTGTGCCCATATCCAGTTCTGCTGGCGGGGCCACTTTTTCGATAGAAACAATGTGCCCATCAGCCGGAGCTACGGCAACATCATTACGGGCGGGAGTAACCCGTTCCGGATCACGGAAGAAATACAGGCAGAAGCCAAAAAAGCCTGCGCTGGCATGGCCCACACCGCGCAATACCGGGCAGCGCAGTTTACGGCCGGCCCAGTAAGCCAGAGCAGCCGTGGCACCAGATGCCAGAAGGAAAGGGCGCGCTTCCCGGTGCGGGCGCGCAACAACAAGTTTTAGCGAAGCAAGTAGCGACATGGAGTAATCCTTACGCGAAAGCCAACATGAAGGGAAGAAAACGGGAAGGCACCAAGGAGTTCCTTCCCGCTTGGCCGATGTTTCAGGCCATAGTCTTCAGGGCTTCACGCACGGCGGCAAACGCTGCATCTGCCGCCTGTGCATCCGGGCCGCCAGCCTGCGCCATATCGCGCCGCCCGCCACCGCCTTTGCCACCCATGGCAGCACTGGCAGCACGCACAAGGGCTACGGCATCTACTTTTTCCACCATTTCCGGGCCAACGGCGGCCACAACGCTGCCTTTGCCATCTGCGGTGGAAATCAGCACCACCACATCGGCATTGCCCTGCTTGAGAATGGTTTCGGCCAGCCCTTTGAGTTCACGCGGGGGCGTTTCACCCACATTACGGGTGGCCAGACGTGCTGCGCCAATTTTGTCCACACCCGCAGCGGCCACGTTGCCTGTGGCCAGTTGGCGCTGCAAATGGGCAATCTGTTTTTCCATCTGGCGGCGTTCTTCAAGCACAGCGGCCAGACGTTCTGGGGCATCCGCCACAGAAACCTTCATCATGGCGGCCATCTGGGTCAGGCGCTGTTCGTTAGAAACAGTCAGATCCTGCGCTGCTTTACCAGCCACGGCTTCAATACGCCGCACACCGGCAGAAACGCCACTTTCTGAAACAATGCGGAACTGCCCGATATCCCCCGTGCGGTTTACATGCGTGCCGCCGCACAGTTCCATAGACCATGGGTTTTTGTTGTCGGCCCCAGCGCCCATGGAAACCACGCGCACTTCATCACCGTATTTTTCACCAAACAGGGCGGTAGCCCCTTCGGCAATGGCTTCATCCGGTGTCATGGAGCGTGTGACAACCTGCGAGTTATCGCGGATACGGTTGTTCACTTCGGCTTCAATGGCCGCCAGTTCCTCATCCGTAATCGGGCGGGGCTGGCTTACGTCAAAGCGCAGGCGTTCGGCTGTGTTCAGGCTGCCTTTCTGGGCCACATGCGCACCTAGGTGGCGGCGCAGGGCTTCGTGCAGCAGATGGGTGGCGGAGTGATGGGCACGAATGGCGCTGCGGCGGTCATGGTCCACTGTGGCGGTTACAGCCATGCCGGGGCGCAGTGTGCCTTCCGTAACCGTGCCGTAATGCACGATCAGATCCCCGGCTTTTTTCTGCGTATCCGTAATGGCAACTTTAACGCCAGAGGCTGTGAGGAAGCCGGTATCACCAGCCTGACCACCACTTTCACCATAGAACGGTGTCTGGTTCAGCAGCACGGCCACTTCAGAGCCAACAGGGGCTTCTTTCAGGAATTCATTGCCAGCAATAATGGCCTGAACTTCACCATCAGCCTGTTCTGTGCTGTAGCCCAAAAATTCGGAAGCCCCGAACTTGTCGCGCGCTTCAAACCAGATGGTTTCTACGGCGGTATCGCCAGAGCCGGTCCATGCTGCGCGGGCGCGCTGGCGCTGCACGGCCATAGCTTCTTCAAAGCCCTTAACGTCCACATCATGGCCGGAGCCGCGCAGGGCATCCTGCGTCAGATCAAGCGGGAAGCCGAACGTATCATACAGGCGGAAGGCCACATCACCCGGCAGGGATGCGCCGCTGGCCAGATGAGATTTTTCTTCTTCCAGCAAGTGCAGGCCACGATCCAGCATGGCTTTAAAGCGTTCTTCTTCACCGCGCATGGTTTCACGGATCAGGGCTTCACCATGCACCAGTTCAGGATACGCACCGCCCATCTGCTGAATAAGAGCCGGCAGGAGCTTGTAGAACGTAGGTTCTGTCGTGCCCATCATGTGCAGGTGGCGCATGGCGCGGCGCATGATGCGGCGCAGCACATAGCCACGACCATCCTTGGAAGGCAGCACGCCATCAGCAATCAGGAAGGCGGTGGAGCGCAGATGGTCGGCCACAACGCGGTGGCTGGCCTTGAATGGGCCATCGGCTGCTTGATGCGTTAGATCTGCCGAAGCCTGAATAAGGGCGACAAACGTATCTGTATCGTAGTTATCGCGCTTGCCCTGCATGATGGCGGCAAAGCGTTCCAGCCCCAGCCCTGTATCAATGGAGGGACGTGGCAGCGGAGAGCGCGTGCCCGGTGGGTCTTCGAAATACTGCATGAACACGAGGTTCCAGATTTCGACAAACCGATCCCCATCTTCATCGGGGGAGCCGGGCGGGCCACCGGGAACATCCGGGCCGTGATCAAAAAAGATTTCGGAGCAAGGGCCGCAGGGGCCGGTATCCCCCATACGCCAGAAGTTATCTGAGGTGGGAATGCGGATAATGCGGCTGTCATCCAGCCCGGCGATGGAGCGCCACAAACCTGCGGCATCTTCATCTTCTGCAAATACAGTCACCAAAAGCTTGTCTTTGGGCAGGTTGAAGCCCTTGGTGACCAGGTTCCACGCAAATTCAATCGCTTCGGGTTTGAAGTAATCCCCAAAGGAGAAATTGCCCATCATTTCAAAAAACGTGTGGTGCCGTGCTGTATAGCCCACATTGTCCAGATCGTTATGCTTACCGCCGGCGCGCACAACCTTCTGTGCAGTGCTTGCGCGAGAATAGGGGCGCGTTTCCTGGCCGGTAAATACGTTCTTGAACTGCACCATACCCGCGTTGGTAAACAGAAGGGTGGGGTCGTTCTTGGGAACCAGAGACGATGAAGGTACAATCTGGTGACCGTTGCTGGCAAAATACTCCAGAAAAGCGGTGCGAATTTCGTTTGTTGTCAGCATGGCGTGAGGCAGACGATCCTGAAACTGGTTGGGCACGTGATGCTTCCACACTTGCGGAAAAGGGCCTCACGGCCAGATGAAAACGGCAAGGTTCTCTTAACCTGTGTTCCTGATGTAGCGCACCCTGCGCTGATCTGAAAGAGGGCAGAGAATGGCCGGTGATATGGCCAAATTATGTATCGGATGTTTGATGTGGGGTTGGGGCTGAAATTTCAACCGACATTTCAGCCAGTTCCAGCGCAGAAGCTGGCGGTTTTTCCCGAAAGACAACTTTCTGGCTCATGCTAAAATTGGCCAGCATGCCTGCCCCGGCCCCTGCGGCCAGCGCAATAATGGGGTGCTGCATGCAAAACGGAAAAATATAGAAAAGCAGGTAAACAGTGCCGCGGTTGAGAAAAAAACCAAGACTGTTGGCGCTTAGGAATCTGAGCCATTGCAGCACAGGGTGCTCATGGTGTCCTGCGCCTTTAAACGTCCAGATTCGGTTAAAAACCCAGTTAAGCGTGGCGGCTACAAAGTAGGCCACCAATGTTGCAGCCGTAAGCCCGATAAGCGGGCGCAATGCGTAAACGGTGCCAGAATCCCACAAAAAACCAAGGCTGCCCACCATGCCAAACTTTATCAGGCGGATAAGCTTGGTTGTGGCGGCAGAAGGAGAGGGGGATGCATTGCTCATGGCATAAAGCTTTAAACTGGAATGCAGAAAAAGCAGACATAAAAAAAGAGGTGCCCGAAGGCACCCCTTTCTTTTTTCCGAAAACCGGAAGCAGGCCGATTAGTGGAGGATGATTTCCACGCGACGGTTCTGCGGTTCGCGAGTGTTCGGGCCGGTCGGAACCAGCGGGTGAGCTTCACCGTAACCGTGCACGTCAATGGCGGAAGCCGGAACGCCGTCACGGATCAGTTCTGCCTTCACGCTGTCAGCACGACGCAGGGACAGACCCAGGTTGTACTTTTCACCGCGCGGGCCGGGGTGAGCAGCGGAGTTATCGGTGTAACCGTTAACTTCGATGCGGGTTGTCTGAACGTGGGTGGAAGCCTGAGCAGCTTCTGCCACGATCTGGCGAGCGCGAGCGGTCAGGACAGACTTATCCCAATCGAAGAACACCAGGTAGGAGCGAGCCGGCAGCGGAGCCGGAGCAGCAACAACCGGAGCCGGTGGCGGCGGCGGCGGAGCCGTATCGAACGCATAACGCAGGCCCAGAATGAACTGGTGGTTGAAGCGGTGATCGAAGTTCACGTTACCGCCGGTGCCCTTGGAACCGGAGTAGTGGAACGCACCGTCCATGAAGGAGCCCGGCTGACCGATCATGCGGTATTCCGTGGTCACCTGGAAGCCCGGGATGCCCGTGTCATAAGCGGCACCGACGATACCCTGGTAAGCGAAGCCACCGTTCGTGCCACCGATGCGGGTATGACCAGCACCGTGAGCATAGTTGGTGTCAATCGGGTTGTAGTGCTGCCACAGGTAACCGGCACCAACACCAACAAACGGGGTTACAGGTGCATCGATACCGAACTGCTTCAGGTCGATATCATACAGCACGTTCACGAAACCGCCGTAGGACTGGTCGGAACCACGTGTATGACCCGGCAGGGACGTGCCCGGACGGTGGTCAATGTTGGAGTAGTTGTAAACGCCTTCAACTTCAGCGCGCAGGCCGTTGCCGAAGCCCCAACCGAACGCACCAAAACCGGTGAAGCCGGTGTTGTGGCGCAGCTGAGAGGAGGTTCCACCCGGAGGGGCGCCAGCAGCGTTTGCACCGTTGAGGTGAGCGTGCTGATTCTGAACCAGGTTATAACCACCGGCCACGTTTACATACGGGCCTGTAATCGTGGTGGCAGATGCGGCCGCCGGAGCCGCTGCCATCAGTGTCGTTGCAAGTAACGCCGTGCGGAGACGCATTTTTTGGTCCTCAATATTTCATCTGTTCGACTAACCCGCCAACCATTTCAGCGGGCAGGTCCAGCTAGATGCCTAAAGCCGTATAAAACGATCAGTTCCAAAATAGGAACCCGAAGCTTCATACTCTTAGTGATTACAAGCCATAACCGTGTTGTATTTGCAACAGTTCATTTCGTGGGACGAATATGTTTCTGGAGCAAAAGTATTTCCACAGTTTCTGGCCCTTTCCATAACATGTTGCAAAAGCATGTATCTCGCTCTCATTCTCGTCTGATTAAGGCGGAATTGCGGCAAGGTGACACATTTACAACCCGATAACTGACAGCGGTGTAAGGTCGCTGCTTTTAAGCCACGCTTCCGTCTGCTTCCAGCACCTCTCTCACGGCTGCTGCGGGCACATCCCGCGTGGTAAATGCCTGACCGATTCCGTGCGCCAGCACAAAGGAAAGGCGCCCGTCCTGCATCTTCTTGTCACGCTGCATATGGGCCATCAGATCCTGCGTGCGGAAGGTGTGGGGTAGGTCTCGGATATGTGCGGGCATGCCCAAGGCTTCCAGATGGCGATTCACACGCTCCATGTCTGCACGCGGGCACAGGCCCAGACGGACGGAAAGCGCAAAAGCCAGATTCAGGCCGATGGAAACGGCCTCGCCATGCAAAAGGCGGCCATCATAACCCAGTTCGGCTTCCAGTGCGTGGCCAAATGTGTGGCCCAGATTGAGCAGGGCACGGCCATTGTTTTTTTGCTGCTCGCGCTCATCTGCTGCCACAACGCGGGCTTTGAAGGCGCAAGCCTGCTGTACAGCCATTGCCAGCGCTTCTGGGTCCTGATCCAGCACGGCGGCGCCGTTTTCTTCACACCATGCAAACAGTGCTTCGTCCCCAATGAGGCCGGACTTCACAATTTCGGCATAACCAGCCACCAACTCGCGGCGCGGCAGGGTTGCAAGGGTGGATACATCTGCCAGCACGCAAAGTGGCTGATGGAATGCCCCCAACAGATTCTTGCCCCAGCGGGTGTTGATACCCGTTTTGCCACCAACTGAAGAATCGACCTGAGAGAGCAATGTGGTGGGAATCTGCACAAAGGGCAGCCCGCGCAGGGTGGTTGCAGCCACGAATCCGGCCAGGTCCCCCACCACGCCGCCGCCCAGCGCAATAATGCTGGTGCGGCGTTCTATGCCGTGCTCCAGAATGTTGTCTGTCAGCTTTTTATACATCTCCAGACACTTGGTCTGTTCCCCCGGCGGCACGCGCAGGCTGCGGGATGTAATGCCGGTTTCCGCCAAAGCGGTTTCCAACTGATGCAGATAGCGCGGGGCCACGTTTTCATCCGTAATGATGACCACGTTTTTCTGGGGCAGTACCGGGGCCAGCAAGGCACCCGCGCGGCTAATCAGATTCGTGCCGATCACCACATCATAAGATGTATGCGCCAAGGTGACAGGTAACCTTAACGGGCGGCGCGAAAGGGCAAGGGCTTCCATAACGCGCGTGGTTGTGTGCTCCACGTTGTTGTCTCCACAATCAACAATAATATCTGCCTCGGCATAAACCGGATGGCGGATGGCCATAAGGTTTTCCAGCACTTCACGCGGGGATGTCGTGTTCAGCAGCGGGCGGTGCGTGCGCCCGCTTACGCGGCGCACCAGCACGGGCAGGGGGCAGCGCAGCCAGATGGACACTGCACGCTCACGCACCAGGGTGCGGGTGGTGGAATCCATAAACGCGCCGCCGCCAGTGGCCAGAACCATGGGCGGCCCTTCCAGCAACCTGCGAATCACCCGCCGCTCTCCATCACGAAAGGCGGCTTCACCATACAGGCGAAAAACATCTGCAATAGAACAGCCGGCTGCGCGTTCTATTTCTACATCGGCATCCACAAATGGCAGCCCCAGCCGGGTGGCAAGGGGGCGGCCAATGGTGGTTTTTCCTGCTCCCATAAGGCCTACAAGCACGATGCTGCGGCCAAAGGGAATAATGCCAGAACCATGGTTACGGCTGACCCGTTCCAGATCAAGCGGAATGGGTGGTGGGTCCGTTGTTTCGGAGTGGGGAGAAGAGATACGTGATGACATGGAACACAGCTTAACATACAGCAGACAGAACACACCTATATCAGTTAAGGGAGCCAAGCTGCATGAACCGCACGGTTCTGATTGTTGCCGCCGCAGTGTTTGCGGTTGTTCTGGGCGGTTTTGCCGCGCTGGGCCTAAGCGCACATCCACCCGTCCCCCAGCCAGTGCATCGTGATCTGCCGCTGGCCGCCCCGGCTACTTCTGCTGCTGCGCCAAGCGTAGCGGTGCCTGCTGCTCCTCCGGCTCCGGTGGTTTCTGCGGTTGTGCCTGCGGCTCCGGCACAGCCCACCATTACGCCTGCCGCGCCGCCGGCTCCGCCAGCAGCCGTTGCACCACCAGCACCTGTGGCACCTCCGCCGCCGGTTGCAGCTCCGGCTCCGGCAGCACCTGCGCATCCGTAAGCCATGCTAAGCGGGGGCGTTGATCTTTTTCTGGAGATGCTGGCTGCCGAGCGTGCAGCCGCCCCCAATACGCTGGCTGCGTATGAAGCAGACCTGACCTCCTGCGCTGAAAGTCTGGCGCGGGAGGGGCAAACCCTGCAAACGGCCACAACCGAGGGTTTGCAAAACTGGATGGCTGCATTGGTAGGCAGCGGGCAGGCGCGGCGCACGGTGGCGCGGCGCTTGTCCTGCATCCGGCAGTTTTATCTGTTTTTGCTACGTGAAGGCATGCGCGCGGATAACCCTGCAGCGCATCTGGATAGCCCCAAACCCCGCACACCTTTGCCGCGTTTTTTATCCGAATCGGAAGTGCTTGCGCTGCTGAATGCCTGTGCAGAGCCCGCCGGGGCATCCTTGGCCAAAAAACGACGCGGCATTTTAGCCAAGGCGGCGCTGGAGCTGCTGTATGCCTCTGGCCTGCGTATTTCCGAATTATTGGCGCTACCACGTAAAGCCATAGCCGGTGACCAGCGCATGATCATGGTGCGCGGCAAAGGCGGGCGGGAACGCTTGGTGCCGCTTTCAGACAGTGCGCGGGAAGCCGCACAGGCTTTGCTGGAAGTGGATGCGCATTTGGAAAGTCCATTCCTGTTTCCCGGCCGCGACCCTGCAAAACCCATGACACGGCAGGCGTTTGACCGGATTCTGCACACGGTGGCCATACGGGCAGAAATAGATCCGGCGCGCCTTTCCCCCCACGTGCTGCGCCATTCCTTTGCCACGCATTTGCTGGCGCATGGGGCAGATTTGCGCGCTTTGCAGATGTTGCTGGGGCATGCAGACATCGCCACCACCCAGATTTACACCCATGTGCAGACAGAACGCCTGCAAAAGGCCGTGCAGGCGCATCACCCTTTGGCGGCGGATTCTGCCCACACCAAGTGAAAAATCGACATTCAGATATGTTTGGTTGCATGAAGTGACTTGGTTTTACACGTCATTGTGCTATCCGCTTCTGCATGCGTCAGTTCCTGGATTTCGAAAAGCCCGTCGCCGAACTTGAAAACAAGATCGACGAACTGCGGCAAATGACTGACCCCAACGGGGTCAACATAGAAGAAGAAACGGCCCGTCTTTCTGAAAAGGCGGAAAAGCACCTGCGTGCCATCTATGCCAAGCTTACGCCGTGGCAGAAGGTGCAGGTGGCCCGCCATGCGCAGCGTCCGCACACGCAGGACTATGTGAATGCGCTGATAACAGACTTTACACCGCTGGCGGGGGACCGCCTGTTTGCAGATGATAAAGCTGTTATTGGCGGCATGGGCCGTTTTGACGGCACACCGGTTATGGTGATCGGGACTGAACGCGGCTCAGACCTGGAAACCCGGCTCCAGCATAATTTTGGCATGGCGCGGCCAGAAGGCTACCGCAAGGCGCAACGGCTGATGAGAATGGCCGGGCACTTTAACATGCCGATTCTAACATTTATTGATACCGCAGGCGCATGGCCCGGTATTGATGCCGAACAGCGCGGGCAGGCTGAAGCCATTGCCCGTTCTATTGCTACCTGTTTTGAAGTGCCTGTACCGCTTGTAGCCACTGTAATTGGTGAAGGTGGTTCTGGTGGCGCTGTGGCGCTGGGTGCTGGTGACCGGGTGATGATGCTGGAAAACGCCATCTACTCCGTTATCTCGCCCGAAGCCTGTGCCTCTATTTTGTGGCGTGATCCCAAGCAGGCCAGCACGGCGGCAGAAACACTGCGGCTGACGGCGCAGGATTTGCAAAAGCTGGGGCTGATTGACCGGATTATTCCCGAACCCGTAGGCGGCGCGCAGCGTGAACCCGCAGTGGCTATCGAGTCTGTTCGCACCGCGCTGACAGAAGAACTTAAAACGCTTTTGCCAATTGCTCCGGCACGCCTGAAAGAACTGCGGCGTGAAAAGTTTCTGGCAATGGGGCGTGAAGCCCTGAGCTAACACACGCAGTGTTACCTCCCCACTGGTGCAAAACCGGTGGGGAGAAAGTTAAGGCGTTAGACAGGCGGTTCTCCTTCTATGGGGGTGCCGCCTTTTGTTTTGATAAGATCATGGATAGCGCTGGCTGCTTCTTCCACCTCGGCGCGGTTCTGGCCTTTGGCCACAAGTGCTACACCGCGGCGGCCATCTTCACGATGGAAAGGGTAGGAGCCGATATCCAGATCCGGAAAGCGATTCTGAATATCCTCTAACCCGTCAGCCAATGTGCCTTCAAAAAGTGATGTGGTGTGCCAGGTGCGAGAAAAGACCGGCGCGCCTTTTTGCAGGCTGGGGGCAAGGCTATCAAACATGCCGCGCATAATGCGGGGCACGCCCGCCATAACGTGCACATTGCCAATGCTAAAGCCCGGAGCCAGTGAAACCGGGTTTACAATAGGTGTGGCACCCTGCGGCAGCTTGGCCATGCGCTGGCGGGCGGCGTTAAATTCTTCCGGCCCAAAATAGGTTTCCAGCAGTTTGAAGGTGGGCGGGTGGAACTCCCACGGCACACCAAAAGCTTCGGCAACACAGGGGGCTGTGATGTCATCATGCGTGGGGCCAATGCCACCGGTGGTAAACACCTCATCATACTTTGCGCGCATTTCTGTCACGGTGTTGATGATGGTTTCCCGGATATCCGGAATCACACGGATTTCGCGCAGAGGAATCCCCAGTTCCCCTAAGCGGAGGGCCAGAAACTGGATGTTTTCATCTTTTGTGCGGCCGGAAAGGATTTCGTTGCCAATAAGAATAAGGGCGGAGGTGCGGCGCATGGGTTGGGCCTGTCCTTTGCTGAAGCCTTCTTGATTTAGGTATAAAGCATGAAACGCAGGGCTGTTAACGTCAATGATATGGTAAAATTTGCCTCTATCCATCCTGTGCTGCGCGTTTTTGGATTGACCGCAGCGTGTCCAGTTCATAGCTTCCCGCCATGTCAGAAAGCCGATCCGCTCCCGTTTCCGATCTTCCACGTGCCTGGCCTTTTGAGGAGGCGCGTAAACTAGCCGATCATGTTGGTGTGCGCAGCACCGCCAACGGTGAGGACGATGCACGCCCGGCGTTGCTGGAAACGGGCTATGGCCCTTCCGGCTTGCCGCATATTGGCACGTTTGGTGAGGTTGCCCGCACATCATGGGTGCGGCAGGCCTATACAGCCCTGACAGGCCGCCCCTCGCGCCTGCTGGCTTTTTCCGATGATATGGATGCCCTGCGCAAGGTGCCCGATAACGTGCCCCAGCGCGACATGCTGGAAAAATATATCGGTCAGCCACTTTCCCGCGTGCCAGATCCGTTCGGCACGCACGAATCGTTTGCCGCACATAACAACGCCCGTCTGTGCGCGTTTCTGGACAGCTTCGGCTTTGAATACGAATTTGCGTCTTCCACCCAGTATTACACCTCTGGCCGGTTTGATGCCGCACTCCGCCGCGTGCTGGAAGTGCATGATGAGATTCTAAAGGTTATCCTGCCCACCTTGGGGGCAGACCGGCGCGCCACTTATTCCCCCGTTCTGCCGCTGCACCCCCGTACGGGTGAGGTTATGCAGGTAAAGATGGACGCCATAGATGCCGCAGCCGGCACTGTGCGCTGGACAGACCCTTCCAACGGTGAGGTGTTTGAAACACCCGTAACCGGTGGCCACGCCAAAATGCAGTGGAAGGCCGACTGGGCCATGCGCTGGTATGCGCTGGGCGTTGATTACGAAATGTCTGGTAAGGATCTGATAGACAGCGTGCGGCTTTCTGGCCGTATCTGCAAGATTCTGGGCGGCACACCGCCTGCAGGGCTGACATATGAGCTGTTTCTGGATGAAAAAGGCCAGAAGATTTCCAAATCCAAGGGCAACGGTCTTTCTGTTGAAGAATGGCTGCGTTACGCCCCGCCAGAAAGCCTTGGGCAGTTCATGTTCAACCAGCCGCAGCGTGCCAAGCGGTTGTATTTTGATGTCATCCCCAAAACGGCGGATGAATATCTGACACATGTTGATAAGGCCAAGGTGCTGCAGGCCGAAAACCCCAAGGGGAATGATCTGCGCGCCAACCCGGCATGGTTTATCCATAAAGGCCATATCCCCGAAGATGCAGGCAGCCCGGTGCCATTTAGCATGCTGCTGAACCTTGCCAGCGTTGCCAATGCAGAAACGCCAGAAGTGCTGTGGGGCTTTATCCGCCGGTATGATGCTGCCGTTTCGCCCGAAACACACCCCATGCTGGCATGTTTGGTGAAACATGCTGTAGCGTATTACGCAGATTTCGTGCGCCCGGCCAAAACCTTCCGCGCGCCAACCGAGCAGGAACGTGCTGCGCTAACGGATCTGGCAGAATGCCTGCGTGGGTATGAAGGTGAGGCCGCAGATGCCGCTACCTTACAGAATCTGGTGTTCGAGGTAGGCAAGCGCCACGCGTTTGAGCCGCTGCGTAGCTGGTTTACCTGTTTGTATGAAGTTCTGCTGGGCCAGAAGGAAGGACCGCGCTTTGGCGGCTTTGTTGCGCTGTATGGCGTGGCAGAAACTGTGGCCCTGATAGATACAGCCCTCCTGCGTGAGACGCAGGTTTAAAACATAGCGCCGCAAGTTACATGACGCAGACCCCACCCCCACCAGCTCCCCCTTCTTCGCTTCCGGGCGGAGGGGGATGGAAAAAGTGGCTGAAGCATCTGCCGCATATTCTTGGCCTGCTGCTTATGGTGGCGGCCATTGTGGTGGTGCAGCATGAACTGCGGCACCTACGTATTTCAGACATTCGCCACGCCATGGAGGCCATTCCGGCCCGACAGATGTGGATGGCGGTTGGCTGCACGCTGCTGTCTTACTTTATCCTGTCCTTTTATGATCGGCTGGCCGTCATCCAGGTGGGGTATAGTAAACTGCCTTTTCGGCGGGCGGCTTTTGCGGCGTTCTGTTCCTACGTGCTTTCGCACAATCTGGGCTTTTCTGCCGTGTCTGGCGCAGCGGTGCGGTATCGGCTTTACCGCAATTGGGGCGTTAATTCCTTTGCCATAGCCCAGATTATTGCCTTCTGCTCTGCCACCTATCTGTTGGGTGCTGCGGTGCTGATAGGTGCGGTGCTGATCTGGGAGCCTACGGTGCTGCCGGGCATTGGCCACCGTGTGCCCGCATCTGTGCTGGCGGTTATTGGCGCGCTGATGTGGTGCGGTGTGGCTGCTTACATCGGGCTGGCGTTTAAGGTGCGGGAATTCCGCTTCCGCAAATGGGTGGTGGAACTGCCATCCCCCCGTATGGCCATTATGCAAACACTGGTGGCCACGGCAGAGGTTGCGGCCACGGCCAGCATTGCTTTTGTGCTGCTTCCCCCCAGTGCCGGGGTGGATTTTGGATCTTTTCTGGCCATTTACATTGCGTCTTACACAGCTGGGCTGGTGGCCAGTGTGCCGGGCGGTCTGGGTGTGTTTGATGGGGCCATGCTGCTGGCTTTAGGCCCCTATATGCCAGCACCGCAGATTTTGGGCATGGTGCTGATTTTCCGGCTTTTCTATTACATTATTCCGCTGTTTCTGGCTGGAATCATGTTTGCCGGGCACGAGCTGTTTTTGCGCGGTGATGCCGCTCTGGCAGAAAAGAAAAACCGCAAGATACAAAACAACCCGGATGCCCCCGCGGCTCCGGCGCCCGCGCAACGCAGGCCCAGCCAGGTTGTGCGGGAAAGTGAAGCCGCTTTTTCTGTGGCCGTGGCAACGGGCACGGTTTCACTTTGCGGGGTTATGCTGATCTGTCTGGTGATGCTGGACCCCGTGCCCAAATTTGCCATGGTGCCAGAAAGCCTGCTGACAATGGCCCGTGTGGGCGGCAACTATGTGCTTTCCCTTATGGGTGTGGTGCTTATCAGCTTGGCTATTGGGCTTTCCCAGCGGGTTACGCTGGCATGGCGTGGCGCGCTGTATCTGCTGCTTACCGCAACTGTGCTGACGTTTTTGCGCGGTAATACGTTTTTTGTGCCGGTTATGCTGGGGCTTTCTGCGCTGTTTATTGCGCCGTTCCGCTCCTGCTATTACCGGCACGCGCGGCTTTTGAGTGAACCTCTTTCTACCGGTACCCTGCTTTCCTTGCTGCTCCTGTTTGGCTGTGTGATTGCACTGGCCACACGGCATGATACGTCTGGCAGTTGGTGGCAGATGATGCTGGCGACGCATGCCCGGGGTTCCGTACGCTGGACAATCGCGCTTTCTGTGGGCTTGGCGCTGTTTGTTGTGGCGCGGCTGATGTGGCCGGGGCGTATTGCCGTGCGGGAGTGGGATGAAGATGCCTACACCCATTATAAAAATCTGGATCATGCCCTGCCAGATATTCAGGCATTTCAGCCTCAGGGGTATGTGACGGGGGAAGCGGGAGAGGCCATTTTGCCGCTTTACCGGCGAGATGCCTATCTGGTGGCATTGGGGGATCCGGCAGGGGAAGAAACAGACAGTATTTCTGCTATCTGGAAATTTCGGGATCTGGCCTTGCAGGAAAGGCTAAAACCCGTGTTTTGGCAGGTGGGAAATGACTTCCTGCGTATTTACGATGATATCGGGCTGAGTGTATGGGCACTTAATGATGGCAGTGGATTTAATTTCTGCTATCCAGCGGACGATATTGCGCAGGCATCACGCTTTGTTAAAACGTACAAGGGTGGTGCGGGCAATTTGGTGCCATCAGATTTTTCGTGATGAAACGGTGTTTCCTCGGGTAGAGGGCGGATGCCTCGGACAGAACGGTGAGGGGTTATGTCAGCTCATTTTCCCGCAATGCTGTTAACAGCAACAGCATTTACATCTTCCATTTCCTCGTTTCTGCTGGCGTTTCCTGCGCTGTTTTCCATTGTAAACCCGTTTGGGGCTGCGCTTATTTTTGCGCAGGCAACAGCAGGCCGCTCGCAAACTGAAATTATGGCACTGGCGCGGCTGGTGTCTTTTTACTCCCTCTGCCTCATCATGGCCTCGCTTTGGCTGGGCAGTATGGTGCTGGCGTTTTTCGGTATCACCGTAAATGCGCTGCGCGTTGCCGGCGGGCTGGTTGTGGCTGTGCGTGCGTGGGATCTGCTGCAAAGCCCGGAAACGGTTGAAGCACAAAAGGAAAAGCAGGCTCTGCAAGGTGGTCGTACGGTTATGGCCCCTAACTGGGCCGATGCCGCGTTTTTCCCGCTTGCCATGCCATTTACGGTGGGGCCGGGCACAATTGCCGTGGCCATTGCCCTTGGTTCTGGCTGCCCGGCAGATGAGCCTTTCTGGGCGTACACCATTGGCACCACGCTGGCTGGTGTGTGCGTAGTGGCTATTGTATGGGCCGCCTATTCTGGCGCGGATAAGCTGGTATCCATGCTGGGTGTGACCGGCACGCGTATTGTCAGCCGTATGGCAGCGCTAGTGCTGCTGTGCATTGGCGTGCAGATTTTGGCCGCAGGCGTGCAGGGCTTTGCCACAGATATGTGGCGGCACCTGCTTGCCATAAAACTACACGCATAACGTCGGTAAGGGCGTTATTCCGCTATAAGCTGAGTGATGCAGCTTTCATGCGCGCCCAGCACGTGTTGCAGCCGTTCAAGCTGTGCGCCTGCTTTTTCTGCAAAGCCAAATGGCGGGCGGATAACAAGTAGGCCCGCGCCGTTAAGCTGATCCGGGTTGTGTGGTGGGCGCATGAGCAGTTCTGCCACGCAGATATTGCGGATACCGGTGCCCATGAGCGTTTCATGAAAAATCCGAACCGGCGTGCGATGCTTGATGGGGTACCAAATAGCAATAATCGCGTTGGCAAAGCGGGCCTGAATGGTTTGCACCGCTTGTGCGAGCCGGTCGAATTCTCCCGGTTCTTCAAATGGTGGATCAATCAAAATCAGCCCGCGCTTGGCGGTTTTGGGGGGTAACAGGGCACGCAGGGCCTCGTAAGCATCGCGCTCATGCACCGTGACATTGGGAGTGTTGGTAAAGAGCCGGTAGAGGCTGCGTTTATCTTCCGGGTGTTTTTCGCAGCAGATTAACGAATCCTGCGCCCGCAGCATTTGCGCAATAATGAGCGGAGAACCGGGATAATACTCCGGCCCGCCGGCTTTTTTCACCTGCCCCAGCCAATCTGCCAGCGGGCTGGCGGCATCCTCATTCCACAGCTTGCCAATGCCATCTCGCCATTCCTGCGTTTTTTCGGCTTCTGGGCAGTGCAGATCATACCGGCCAATACCGGCATGCGTGTCCAGCACCATAAAGGGTGCGGGTTTGCGCAAAAAACTTTGCAGCAGGGTAACCAGCAGGGCGTGTTTCATGCAGTCGGCAAAGTTGCCGGCGTGGTAGGCGTGGCGATAGTTCATGCGGAGGGTGTTTCTGCTTCAAAACGGCTGGCCATATCTTCCAGTGGCCAGCGCGGGCGAGGGCGTAGGGCGTTATCGTTTATGGGGGGCAGATTGCACTCTGCGGCTTTCTGCCATGTTTCCAAGGCTGCCCACCCCACCATAACGGCGTTATCCGTGCACAGGCGCAAAGGCGGGGCTGCAAAGCGCAGGCCACGTTGTGCTGCTGTTTTTTCTAACGCGGCGCGCAAAACCGTATTTGCGGCCACGCCACCGGCAGCTACCAGAAGTTTGGCTTCGGGCATCATATCCAGTGCGTGTTCAATACGGTTGGTCACCACATCGGCCACAGCCTGCTGGAAGGAAGCAGCCAGATCTGCCGCAAACTGGCGAGGCAGAGGCTCTTTGCCAAAAGGTACAAGCTTTTGGGAGATAGCGGTTTTCAGGCCGGAAAATGAAAAATCGCAGCCTTCACGTCGCCAGAGTGGGCGGGGCAGGGAAATGGCCTTGGGGTTGCCCTCACGCGCCAGTTTTTCCAGCTCCGGGCCACCGGGCCAGCCAAGGCCCAGCATTTTGGCAACCTTATCAAAGGCTTCACCGGCAGCATCATCAATCGTGCCGCCCAGTTTGCGGTAATGGCCTACGCCTTCTACGGCAATGCACTGGCAATGGCCGCCAGAAACCAGCAGCAGCAGGTAGGGGAAGGGCGCGTCATCGGGCACAATGCCGGGCAGGCGGGCTGTGAGGGCATGGGCCTCTACGTGGTTGACCGCTACAAACGGAATGCCCAGCGCCAATGCCAGCCCCTTGGCAAAGCCACTGCCCACAATCAGCCCGCCAATAAGCCCCGGCCCGGTGCTGGCGGCAATGAAAGACAGAGTCGCTGGAGCGATGTTGGCATCCTGCAAAGTGGCCTTAACCAGATTCGGCAACAGGGCCAAATGGGCGCGGGCGGCAATTTCGGGCACCACGCCACCAAAATCTGCATGCCCGTCCTGAGAAATAACACGCTGCGCAAGCACGGTGCCATCGGGGGACAAAATGGCGCATGCGGTTTCATCGCAAGAAGATTCAATGGCCAGTATTGGGCCATCTGGCCTGCGGTTTTGTGCGGTTTCGTTCATGGACGCATCATGCAAAACGGCGTATCCTTACGGCAACGCAATAGATGGACGGGGGCGGAATGTTTTTTCGGTCGCGCAAGTTTTTCAGACCAGCCGGGCATCATCACTTCTTGTCCTTTCTCTACTCCCGGTAATAGACACTCTTATGGATTCAGCCTACCCTTCCTCATCCGCCCCTTCTCCTGCGTTGCAGGAACTTGCGGCGGAAGCGGCGGCCCGCCAGAAAAAGGCAAGTGGCCATTCTGGGCGCCGCACCCTGCCTTTGCGTGTTGGCACGCGGGGTTCGCCCCTCGCGCTGGTGCAGACGCGCGCCTTCCTTACCACACTGACACGCTTCTGCCCCGTTTTGCGGGATATGGGCGCGTTTCAGGAACACCAGATTAACACCACGGGTGATCAGGTGCAAAATCGGCGTTTAGCCGAAATTGGTGGTAAAGGCCTGTTTGCAAAGGAAATTCATGAAGCCCTGGCCGATGGGCGGATTGATTTTGCTGTGCACAGCCTCAAGGATCTGGAAACCACGCTGCCCCCCGGCCTTGTGCTGGCCTGCACGCTTAAGCGGGAAGATGCGCGTGATGCCCTGATCCTCAGCCCCGGCCTTGCGCAGTCTGACCCGGATGATCCGTATTCCGCCCTGCCAGAAGGTGCGCTTATTGGCTGCGCATCCGTACGCCGGCAGGCGCAGATGCTGCATGTGCGCCCAGACCTGCAATTTGGTCTGCTGCGCGGCAACGTGCAAACCCGACTCGATAAACTCGCGGCCCATCAGTGTCAGGCCACGCTGTTGGCTCTTGCCGGGCTTAAGCGCCTTGGCATGGCAGAACGCGCCAGCATTGTGCTGGACCCCACAGTTATGGTGCCAGCCGCAGGGCAGGGCATTGTGGGCGTAACCGTGCGCGAAGATGATATTGAACTGCGCGAACTGCTGGCCGCGATTGAAGATTACGAGGCCCGTGCCGTTGCCACGGCAGAGCGCTCCCTGTTGGCAGAGCTGGATGGTTCGTGCCGCACGCCTATTGGTGGCTACGCGCAGCTTATTCCCATCGTGGCGGGGGAAGACCCCAAACTGCACCTTACGGGCCTTGTTGCGCGTGAAGATGGGTCCTTCCTGTTAAAGCGCAGCATCACGGGCCTGCCGGAAGATGCTGCAAGACTGGGTAAGGAACTGGGTGAAAGCCTGCGTAAAGACAGCCCGTCTGATATTTTTGAGGAAAACTGAGGTAAGGCCATGCATCCGCGCGGCGTGATTATCACGCGCCCGGAACCGGGGCTGAGTGAAACAATGGCAGCCGTTGCAGATGCAGGCTGGCTGCCATTGGCCTCACCTGCATTGGTTGTGCAGCGGTATACGTTGCGCTTACCGAAAAAATTACCCGCAGCCATACTCCTTACCAGTGGGCAGGCTGTTTCTGCTGTGGTGGCAGCGGCACAGCAGGCCAAAGCGCTGGATATACCAGTTTACGCGGTAGGGGATCGCACAGCCCAACGGGCGCGAGATGCCGGGTTTACGCATGTTAAAAGTGCGGATGGTGATGCCCGTGCGCTTGTTGCGCTTTTGCAAACCCACCAACAGCCAGAATGCGGCAGCCTGTTGCTATGCTCTGGGGCAGGGCAAGGCGTAGAGCTTGCAGCTTGGTGCAGGCAAGCCGGGTTTAAGGTTGTGCGCCGGGTTGTTTATGCAGCCAAACCAATCCAGCACATAAACGCGCAAACGTGCACAGCCATTCAGACCGCCAAGGTGGCGGTGGTTCTGTTTTTTTCAGCAGAGAGTGCGGCTGGTTGGTTGGCAGCTTTGCCAAAGGCAGAGCAGAATGCGTTAGCCGCGCAAGCAAGAGCAGTGGTGATATCTGGCCGTGTGGCCGGTGTGCTGCGTGCCGCCGGTTGGCAAAACGTGCGCATTGCAGACCATGTATCCGCCCCAGCGGTTATGGATGCTTTGGGGGCATATCCCGCATAAAAAAAACCTCCGCACCCGTAAGTGCGAAGGCTTTTTGTAACCCTTACAACAAGGGCAACGCGATTATGCGTGGCCTGCTGCTTCGGGGAATTCTGCGCGGCGTGCCTGCCACAGAGCCACAAAGTCGATCGGCTGCAGCACGATGGGCGGGAAGCCACCATCACGCGTGACATCGCTGATGATGTTACGTGCGTAGGGGAAGATCAGACGCGGCACTTCAACCAGCAGGATCGGTTCGATCAGTTCCTGTGGCGGGTTGGTCAGGGTTACCTGTCAGGTTGTGAGACGTCATTGGCGTAATCAAGGATTTCGTCGACCTGTTTCATGATGTCACGACCAGCCGGTTTGATATAGTCTTGATTACGTGACGCGGGATGTTTTTCAAGCCATGAGATGATGCATTGGGCGGGAGCGAT
Source organism: Acetobacter sp. A11-2 (assembly GCF_040208445.1). NCBI lineage: Bacteria > Pseudomonadati > Pseudomonadota > Alphaproteobacteria > Acetobacterales > Acetobacteraceae > Acetobacter > Acetobacter sp. A11-2. Next base: position 1,504,038 of record NZ_CP157843.1, on the reverse strand, counting down.
GCCGCCCAGAACACGCTGCGGGCGATGATTGTAGGCGAAACAGAAGCCTCTGAGCAGAATTTCCAGATCTTCATGGTTTGAGACACAGACCTGCAGTACTTCTGTAGCGACACGGCCATTGAAGCGTTCCACCATTCCATTGGTCTGAGGGGAGTAAGCCTTGGTCCGGCGTCGGTCGATTCCCATGTCATGACAGGCTTTTTCGAAGGCGTCCGCTGTAAAGCAGGAGCCACGATCGGTCAGGATATGGGTGATCCGGAAAGGAAAGGCCGATTTGACGGCATTGAGGAAATCAACGGAATTATCCGCATTTTCCGCGTCATAAACAGCCAGGTGCACTGAACGGGAACAGCGATCGATGGCGACATACAGAAAACGTTTCCGCCGGTCCCCATCTGCTGTCTGTAATTTTGGCAGATGTTTCACATCGATATGGACATAACCGGGATCGTAATCGCGGAACTTTCCCTGTCCCCGAACTGGTCCGGCCTTTGGAACAGGAGGCAGCCTGTTCAATCCGGCGTCTTTCAGTATCCGCCAGATATTGTCCCGGTTCAGATGCGGCAGGAAATGCCGTAAGACAAAGGTCAGATCATCCAGACCAAAACCGGTAGAACGCCGAAGCTGACAGACAATGGCGCGCTCCTCCTCCGAGGCTTTCCAGGCCAGCCTCCAGGGACGGCTGCTGCGGTCCTGACAGGCGTCCGAACCACGCCTGCGCCACTTGCGGACTGTTTCATCGCTGATCCCGTAGCGTCTGGCGAGCACGGATGTCGGTTCTGACGAACGAGCTATCTCAGCCCGGACAGCCGGTGTCGTGCGTGCCTGTGGGTGGATCTGAAGCATCATTCGGTCTCCCTGCAAACGGAAGAAAACAACGAAGCATAACGCGGTATCGCCCACGCTACATCATCCCAATGACGTCTCACAACCTGACAGTTACCACAGCGGCGTAAACCAGCTCGGTCAGGAACACGGTGCGGCCAGCGGGGCCACCTTCCTTTTCTGGGGCTTCCTTGGCTTCTGCCTTAATGGACAGAACAACCTCGTAAACCATCTGGTCATCCTGCAGGCGGTTGGCCTGCACATCAATGTTCACGCCAATCTGGGGCTGGCTGCGCAGGGTGGCAAAAATTTCTGCACCAACCGGCACTTCAAACGACAGATCGCGGGTGTACTGCAGGTTAACGGCAAGCGGCAGTGCGGGTGGGGCACTCTGTTCTGTTTCAGACATCGGTTCTGCTTTCGTCAGCTTCAACTTTGGATACCCTTCGCGGTAGCATGCCCGCAGGCATCCGCCAACCGCAAGCGGCACGTTTGGCAGGGTATCTGGGCTGTGCGCACGCCTTTTTATGCGTGCTCAGGGTGAAAAATGCTGCCAGTCTCCATTTTCAAAACTCTCTCCGGTCAGGCTCAGCAAAAACCACCAGTGAGAAACCACAAGCGTTTCAGATGCTCTGGCATCCTGCGCCATGATCTGGCGGAACTGTTGTGCCCGGTTTTCCAGGCTTGCACTGCTTTCTGGCAGTGCAGACCACCAGTGCTCATCTATGTGGGCAAAATCTAGATGCGGCCATGCAGATGCCAGAACAGAGGCTGGTGTACCTTTATCGCATGAATACATGCCGCGTTCGCGCACAAGCGGCATAATTTGCGGGGTAATGCCTAAACGTTGCGCCAAAGGTGTGGCGGTTTGCAGCGCACGTGTGAATGGAGAAACCAGTATGCGCCGGATTCCCCTATCCGCCAGCTTCAGGGCCAGTTCCTGTGCGTGGGCCTTGCCCTCAGCAGAAAGATGCGGGTCTTCCAACCCGGGGTCTCCCCCATGAAGGTTGTAATGGCGGTTGAATTCGCTTTCGCAGTGTCGCAGGATGATCATGATACCCGCAAGGTAGGAAGCATAATGCCCCTTTAGCAAGAGGGCAGGTGATTGTATCCCCCCATGCGCGTGACTATGTGATAAGTAACACGCGATTCTCCGGTTCTGTTTCATGTGCTGTGGCAGAACAGGCGCAAGGTTTTTGGTGGACGTAAGACAGATGGATTTTTCTCTCGGCCATTTCCCGGTCGATCTGGTGCTTCTGGCTCTGGTTGCAGCATTTCTGGTGCTGCGGTTGCGTAGCGTGCTGGGCAAGCGCGTGGGTATTCAGCCGGTACAGGTCAAGCTTCAGGTTCGGCCGGATGCAGCGCCTAGAGTTGTGGAAGGCAAGCCAGAGCAGGCTGAAACCGCGGCGGAATTTGATATTCCTGCTCCGGGCACGCGCGTGGGCACATTGCTGGCAGATATCCGGCAAAAAGATCCTTCCTTCACACCCCAGCAGTTTTTGAACGGTGCACAAATTGCATTCGCGCAGGTTGTGGGGGCCTATGCGCAAGGCAATGTGGATGTGCTGAAAACGTATCTGACCCCCGCAGTGCTTTCTGCGTTTGAGGCCGGTATTACAGCCCGCACCAATGCGGAAGAAACACAGCGCACAGATGTAAAAGCCATTCGGTCTCTGGCCATTGAGGATGTGCGCATTGCCCCAATGGAAGCCGGCACGGCAGCAGCCATTGATGTGCGCATTGTTTCTGACCAGATCAGCCTTGTGCTGAACAAGGAAGGTCAGCCGGTAACAGGCACGGATGCCGTTACCGAGTTTTCTGATCTGTGGACTTTTGAGCGCCTGCTGGATGTGAACGGCAGCACATGGCGCCTTGCGGCGGCGCGTAGTGCGTGAAAGCTGCCAAAGGTAACGGGGCATCCCGCGCCAGCACCACATCCACCAAACCACCTCGCGCCCGCCGTTATAAAATTGGGCAGCAGGAAATTGTGATGGGTGACTGCCTGCGTGCGCTCAAGCGCGTGCCGGCGGAATCTGTGGATGTGGTTGTTACGTCCCCCCCTTATAATATCGGCCTGTCCTACCGCAGTTATCCAGACAGGCGGGAGGAAGAGGATTATCTGGACTGGATGCTGGAGGATGCGCAGCAGTTGCAGCGCATCCTCAAGGATGATGGTTCATTCTTCCTGAATATTTCCGGCTCATCCGCACAGCCGTGGCTGCCGTTTGAACTGGCGGTGCGGCTGCGTGATCTGTTTGTGCTGCAAAACCATATTTCGTGGGTGAAATCCATTTCCGTGGGGGAAGATAGCTTCGGGCACTTCAAACCCATGAACAGCCAGCGGTTTTTGCACCGCGGGCACGAGCATGTTTTCCACTTCACGCTGCATGGAGATGTGCGGCTTGATCGGCTGCGCGCCGGGGTGCCGTATAAGGATAAATCCAACATTGCCCGCCGTGGCCATAGGCAGGATAGGCGCTGCCGGGGTGATACGTGGTTTATTCCGTATGAAACCGTGCGGGGCCGTGCAGAAAAGTTTGATCATCCCGGCACATTTCCCGTAGCGCTGCCTGAACAGTGCATTCTGCTGCATGGGCGTGAAGGTGCGCGCGTGCTTGACCCATTTATGGGCACGGGCACCACGCTGCTGGCTGCCCAAAGGCTTGGCTGTTACGGGCTGGGGATGGAGCTGGACCCCGAATACGTGGCTATTGCTCGCGCACGTTTGAAAGATGATCTGGCGTCCTGAACGCCTGATCATCGAAAATTTCAATTATTAAAATAAAAACAATCGTTTGGACATATTGATATGTATCAAACACAATGCAGGTAACAGCGCATAAAAGCTATTCAATCAAGGCGTAGAAATCAGGAGACCGGGTTTTGAAACGATTAATCGTGTCAGCAGTGGGTGCAGCTCTGCTGGCTTATGGTGGAACAGTCGCTTACCTGCAGCATTTTGACCATATTACAGCACCAGAATTACCAGCATCTTCCCCCACGCTGAAAGATCCTGTGGCACTGGCAGCCTTTAATGCCCTGCGTGAGGCACGGTGTGATTACTGCCATGCCGAACAGCGTGATCTGCCGTTTTACTTCCGCGTGCCGGTTGCCAAAGCGCTTATGGAAAAAGATCGCGCCAACGGGCTGCGTCATTTCCGTGTAGAGCCGGTGCTGGATGCGTTTGAACAGGGCACAGCCCCTACGGAAGAGCAGCTTTCCCGCATTGAGGAAGTGATTACGCAAAACCGTATGCCGCCAAACCTGTATCTGATGATGCACTGGCACGCCCATCTGTCTAATGCAGAACGCGAAGCCGTGTTGAAATGGGTGCAGGATACGCGCCGCAAAAACTACAACAACACCGGTGCGGCAGAGCAGTTTGCAGCAGAGCCTATTCGCCCTGTGCCAGAAAGTGTGGAAGCAGACCCGGCCAAATGGACACTGGGGCGCAAGCTCTTCTTTGATAAGAGCCTGTCGGGCGATAACACGCTCAACTGCGCAAGCTGCCATGGGCTGGATACCGGCGGGGTGGATAATCTGGTTACAGCCACCGGTATTGGTGGGCAGAAAGGCCCCATCAACACGCCTACAGTGTATGATGCCTACTTCAAGATGGCACAGTTCTGGAACGCCCGTGCCACTACGCTGGCAGAGCAGGCTGCTGGCCCTGTGATGAACCCGGTGGAAATGGGCTCTCATAACTGGGAGGAAGTGGCCAACAAGCTGAATGCCAACCCGGAATACGCACCGCTGTTTCAGGCTGCATTTGGCCCAGATGCCAAGGTTGATGAAAAAACCATCACCACGGCTATTGGCGAGTTTGAAAAAACGCTGGTCACGCCCAATGGCGCTTTTGATGAATACCTCAAAGGCAAGCCGGATGCCATTAGTGAGCAGGCCAAACGCGGGTATGAACGCTTTAAGGCCATTGGCTGCTCTGGTTGCCATACCGGCATTGGCGTGGGTGGACGCGGCATGGAAATCATGGGTCTTGAAGGTGATTACTTCAAGGATCGTGGTGGCAAGCTGACGGATGCTGATCAAGGCCGTTACGCCGTAACGCATGAACCGAGTGACATGAACCGCTTTGTGGTGCCTAACCTGCGTAATATTGAGCTAACAGGCCCATACTTCCATGATGGCAGCGTAAAAACGCTGGATGAGGCTGTGCGCAAAATGGCCCGTTACCAAACCCCGGATCAGAACATCTCTGATCAGGATGTGGCGGACATTGTGGCCTTCCTGAAAACGCTGACAGGGCGTTACGATGGCAAGCTGCTGACCAACAGCAATCCGGCAGCCAAATAGTAAATCTGATGTAAGAAAAGCAGCCTTCCAAACGGGGGCTGCTTTTTTCTTTTCTTGAAAGATGGCCCGCAGGCAGGTGATAACCAAGCCTGACGGGCCATTTCTGGTTTTAGGGCATGAAACGTAGAGGGTGATGTGAACAGGCGTCGGCGGCATTTGCAGGAGGGGGAAAAGGCGCTATGGGCGCTGGTTGTGCGGGATGTTGCCCCCCTGCATGTGGCCGAACTTGTGCCACCCGCTGCGCAGAATGAGCCAGAGCCACAGGCTATTCCACGTGCGCAGGCCAAGGCTGGCAAAAAGTCTCAGGCCAGTGGGCTTATGGCGTCTTCATCTGGTGGTGAAAGCGGTGTGGCTGCGGCTAATTACGGCTTTACAGCCCCGCGCACCCCTGCTGCGGGGCTGCGCGTGCAACAAGCCCCGCGCCCGGTAGAAACCATAGGCAAACGCCAACCCGGTGTGGATGATTACAGTTGGCGACGTTTTACCCAAGGCACCTTTAAGGTAGAGCGGCGGTTGGATCTGCACGGCATGGTGGCGCAGGAAGCCTTCCATCGGTTGATGGAGTTTATGGACGTGGCCACCCATAGGGGCCTGCGCTGTGTGGAAATTATTACTGGCCTGGGCACGGGGCAGGAAGGCGGTATTTTACGCCGCGAATTGCCCCATTGGCTGGAAAGGCCAGAAATCCGCCGCCGTATTCTGGGGCTTACGTACCCTCATGCAGGTAACAGAGGGTCTGTTCGCGTATTACTGCGCAGGCGGCGTTGAAAGCAGGGCCGGAGGTGTGGCATCCCGCCAGCGGGGCAGGCTTTGGGCAAACCAGCGGCGCAGTGCCATTAGCACATGCGGTTCGGGCATAAGCGTTTCATAAAACGGAGTGCCTGCCGTGCCTGCCAGAATGGTTTGGTTTTCTGCCGCAGCAGCCTGTTGAATGGCCGGACGGTTTGCGCATATTTCAGCCGCATGGCGCCAGCGGGCAATGCTATCGGGTTGGGTAAGGGCAGGCAGCACAAGCCCGGCGCGTAAGCTACACGCTGCGGCAATGGCGCCCCAAGCTGGTAGCAGAAACGCAGGTTGAGAATATTTGTGTTCCTGTTGCAGCACAGCCAACAGATCGGGCGGCAGATTGGGCTGATGAATCTGCATATCTGGCCGGGCATTATTAACAAACAGGGGTGCAAAACCCGCAGCCTGTAATGTGGCAATACGGCTTGGGTAGCTGGCATCCAACGGCAGTTGGATCACATCGGTCTGGCCTGCTTGCAAAGTGGCCATTGCGGCCTCTGGCATGGCATGTCCGGCCACCGGCTGCGGGCGCAGGCCCAGCATATCTAATGCCAGAACGGTGGTGAGCTCCGGCCCTGTCAGTTTGGAAACGGCCACACGTGTAAGCTGCCCGGTTAAACGTGCACGGAAAGATTGATGCAGGCTTACGCGGCCAACCGCAACGCTGGGCTGTGCCACCAAAAACACAGGGGCCCAGCGCCGGTAATCAAAATGAATACGCGGCCCACCCAGCATGGCAGAAAGAATAGCCGTGCCGGGTATCATCAACCCAACAGGGCCGGGGGCTGATTGTTGCTGGGTATCAAACAGATTGGCCCCGGTTATGCCATCCCACCCGGTTGTGGGGGTAAGCTGCAAAGGAGGGCTAAGGTGCAGTTCTTCTTCCAGCGCGGGCGCCAGCAGGCTGGCCCAGCGCCCACATTCGGAAGAAGACGTGCCACCAATAATAAGTGCAGATCCACCATCGGCACTGCTGGGGAGAGGATCCTCAGCGCGTGCCGTGCGTGCGCCCGCTACAACAGCAGCGGCACCCAGCAGAGTGCTTAGGAACACACGACGCGAAAGCTGCCGTTCAGGCATCACAAAAAGCCGGGGCTGATCAGCGTGGGGCAAGCGCGGGAGATCCTCTTTCTGTTTCTGCCCCATATTAAGCGCATATGAGGGCAGAATCACGACAGTTTTATTACGGCCATTTTACTTCTGGCGGCATGCTCATCAGAATGGCTTCAGTATGGCCACCGGTTTTTAGACCAAACAGTGTGCCTCTGTCGTGTAGCAGATTGAATTCCACATATCGGCCACGGCGGATAAGCTGGGCTTCGCGCTGTTCTGGTGTCCAGGGTTCCATCATGCGGCCGCGGATGATTTCAGGGAACGCGTTCAGAAAAGCCAGGCCGACATCCTTGGTAAAGGCAAAGTCTTCCTGCACATTGCCACTGTTCAGCCGATCATAAAAAATACCGCCCAGGCCGCGGGGTTCGTTACGGTGGGGCAGGTAGAAATACTTGTCACACCATGCCTTGAAGCGCGGATAATATTCCGGGTCATGCGCATTACAGGCCTGCGCAAAGGCGGCATGAAAGCGCGCGGCATCATCCTGCGCTTCTGCACTTTCGGGGAACATGGGGGTAATATCCCCACCGCCACCAAACCAGCCTTTGGTGGTAATAATCATGCGGGTGTTAAAATGCGCGGCAGGCACAAGCGGGCTGCACATATGCGCCACCAAGCTAATACCCGTGGCAAAAAAATGCGGATCTTCTGCTGCACCGGGAATGGTGGCGGCAAATTCCGGTGTAAAAGTGCCCTGCACGGTGGAAACGTTTACGCCCACTTTTTCAAAAACACGGCCATGCATTACGCTCATCACACCGCCGCCGCCGGGGCTGCCATCTTTGTTCAGGCGGTTCCAGCTTTTGCGCTCAAAACGGCCTGCGGCTTCGTGGCCGGGCAGAACAGGGCTGTTCTGTTTTACAGCGTCATCCTCAATGGCTTCAAAAGCAGCGCAAATTTTGTCACGCAGGCTTTCAAACCATTGGCGGGCTGGTTCCCTAAGGGCTTGGTGGGCAGAAACATCAGCGGTGTCGGTGGGCGTCATTGAACTGTCTTTTCCTCATCGTCCTTGCCTGAAGCTGCCATCTGCTTACAGGCATTCAAGGGGTGCGCTTTTAGGCGCATCATTGCAAGATGAACCCGAACATCGTTAAACCAACAGCAGCTCTGCGCAGGGCAGGAGCATGCACCCTATAAAGTGGCGTAAGGGGAGAAAAGGGCAAGATGGCAGCAACACCGGCCCGCCATACGGAGCAGGCAGAAAAGGAAGCACATTCCTTTCTACAGCAGGCGGGTGCGTATGCACGGCATTATGGCCGCCTGCCTTTGCCCGCAGACCTGAACTGGTGGTGGACTATTGGCGCCATGTTGGTGGCTGTTCTGGTGCTCATGCTGTTATCGGGGTTAACGCTTACATTGGCTTACACCCCCGATGCCTCGCTTGCGTTCGGGTCAGTCGAGGCTATTGAGCGGCGTATGCCCTCTGGCTGGCTGCTGCGTGCCATGCATATGACAGGGGCCTCGTTTTTTATGGCGGCCCTGTATGTGCATTTGTTGCGCGGGTTGTATTACCGCACCTATCTGCCTCCACGGCGCGGCGTATGGTTAAGCGGTTGTGGCTTGCTGGTGTTGGTGATGGTTACAGCCTTTGCAGGCTATGTGCTGCCTTGGGGGCAAATGTCTTACTGGGGCGCAGATGTGGCTGCCAAGGCTGTAGGGGCAGTGCCATTTGTGGGGCAGGGGCTGGAACAGGTTTTTCTGGGTGGTGAAAGCCCGGGCACACCCACGCTGCACCGTATGCTCACCCTGCATTTTCTGCTGGCGTTTGTGATTATCGGGCTGGTGTTGGTGCATGTTGCTGTTGTGCATGCAAAAGGCAGTTCCAGCCCTTCTGTACAACCCGAAACACGCCGCAAATATCTGCCCTTTTACCCGTATTTTACCACGCGGGATATTCTGGCCGTATTGATTATGGCCTTGGGTTTTGTAGCCGTAATGTGCTTCTGGCCGGGGCTGATAACAGAGCCAGCCAATTATCGCCCAGCCAATCCGTTGCACACACCAGCTGATATTGAACCCGAATGGTATTTTCTGCCGTTTTACGGAATGTTGCAGGTTGTGCCTTCCAAATTCTGGGGACTGCTTGTTTCTGGCGGTGCGGTGGCCGTATTGTTTGCTGTGCCGTGGCTGGATAAAGGCAGGCGCACAGCAAATGGTGGCTTGGCGCGGCTGGCAGATGCCGGGGCGCTGTTGGCCTGCGTAGGGGCTGCTGTTACTGCCGCAGCGGCTGGTGTGCATCATGCTCAGGGTGGGTGGCTTGTGGCTGGGCAGGCTGCCTGTTTGATTTATTACCTGTATTTTCTGGTTTTTCTGCCCTTGCGCACCCGTTTTGAGGGGATGGGGGCATGACCGTGCAGAAAACTCGCCCCACACTTTGGCGATACGCCGGAGGAATGCTGCTTTTGGGTGCTATGGTGCTGGGGCCAAATATTGCACAGCCCACACAAGCACAGCCTGTTAAAGCGCCAGAGCAGAACTGGTCTTTCAAAGGGCCGTTGGGGCATTTTGATCTGCCATCTGTGCAGCGTGGATATGCTGTGTTTGCGGGAATATGTGCCTCCTGCCACAGCTTGTCGGAAGTGCGTTTTTCAGATCTCACAGATATGGGCTTAACGCTGGAAGAAGTGGGAGCTGTTGCCGCCACATGGCAGGTAGCAGATGGGCTGGATGCTGAAGGGCGGCTGAAGCACCGCAACGCCCGGCCAGATGATGCACTTTCTTCTTCCTATTCCGGGCCGGAGGCTGCGCGTGCGGCCAATGGGGGTGTGGTACCGCCCGACCTTTCGCGCATTGTGCAGGTTTACCCCGGCGGAGCAGACAGGCTTTTTGCGCTGCTCACCGGTTATAAGCCCGATGCAGCGCGCGTGCCGGGTAAAGGGTTTGCCAATTCCTTTGCTATTGGCCATTACACCGCCATGCCGCCGCCCTTGCGCGAGGGCGCTGTAAAATATGCAGATAACACCCCCGCAACCGTTACGCAGGAAGCGCGGGATGTTACCACTTTTCTTGCGTGGGTTTCTGCACCGCATCAGGATACCCGCCGCCGTGTTGGCATAGGTGCAGGTTTGTATCTGTGCTTTCTTGCCGTGTTGTTTGTGATTTTAAACCGGAGACTCTGGTCGCATGTCAGAAAATGAAACTGTGGAACCCGTTATTGGCCTGATAGGCGGGTCTGGTCTGTATGATATTGACGGGTTGGAAGAAAAGGAATGGCGCACGGTAGAAACGCCTTGGGGCCTGCCTTCTGACCAGCTTCTTTTCGGGCGGCTGGATGGCGTGCGCTGCGTGTTTCTGCCGCGCCATGGCCGTGGGCACCCCATTCCGCCTTCACGCCTGAACTATCGGGCCAATATTGCCGCCATGAAGATTTCTGGCGTAACAGACATTGTCTCGCTTTCAGCCGTGGGGTCTTTGAAAGAAGAACTGCCGCCGGGGCATTTTGTGGTGATCGATCAATTTATTGACCGCACCATTGCACGCACAAAAAGCTTTTTTGATACAGGCTGTGTGGCGCATATTTCCATGGCAGACCCGCTGTGCAACCGCGTGGGCGATGTGCTGAAGGCACAGGCAGACAAGCTGGGTATTACCGCTGTGCGCGGCGGCACCTATCTGGTTATGGAAGGCCCGCAGTTTTCAACCCGTGCAGAAAGCGAGCTGTACCGGAGCTGGGGTTGCTCCGTTATTGGTATGACCAACATGCCGGAAGCCAGCTTGGCGCGTGAAGCTGAAATCTGTTACGCCACAGTGGCTATGGTGACAGATTATGACTGCTGGCACACGGAGCATGACAACGTAACCGTAGATAGCGTTGTAAAAACCATGCAGGCGAACTCAGCCAATGCCAAGGCGCTGATTAAGGCTGTTATTCCTGCTTTGGGTGGCAAGCGCCATAGCTGTAGCGCAGGCTGCGACCATGCGTTGGAACACGCTATTATGACGGCACCTTCTGTGCGTGACCCGGAACTGGTAGCAAAGCTGAAAAGCATTGCTGGCCGCGTTCTGTAAAAATGTAAAAACAAGGTATGGGGCATTGGTTTTGAGTGCTTCATACCTTGGGTTTTTAGGCTGTTAGCAAAACCGACCTTAAAAACAAAAAGAAATACAATACATGATAAAACCAGCCTGCACGTCTGCCTCTTTGCTTATCATGTGCCTGCTTGTGGGTGGTGTGCATGCAGCGCAGACGCATCGAGTTGTAAAATCTTGCAAACCGGCTGATTTATCTGTGCATTTTGAGAGCGGGCAGGGTGCTTTTGACGGCATGTCCCATAGCGGGGCGTGGGTTGTTCTTTCTAACCGCAGCGCCACGCGCTGTGCTGTGCCTGCATTGCCGGTTGTGCAGCTTGAAGATGCACAGGATCATGTTCTGGCAATAGGCAAGTCAGCGCCACTTTCCCCCAACCAGCAGCTGGGCCAGAAAATACTCAAGCCCCATGCACTGTGGCGGGCCAGCATGTATTGGGTTTCTGGCAATGTGTATGATGGGGGGCAATGTGTTTCCCCCAATCGTGCTGTATTGACGTTCCCTTTGGGTGATGTGCGCGTTAATTTTCCTGCACGCACTTTATGCGGGCCAGCCCAAACTCCGCTTACGTTTGAGCAAGGGCCATTACAGCTGGCACCACGTTAACAACACAAGCGTGTTAAAAACCAAATGCTGCGCGTATTGCAGTGGCATCAAAGGTGTACTGTTTTTTATTACAGCCTGTTCACCTTTTCCGTTTTCTCCTTTAGGACGCTTTCAAACCTTTAACCGGAGAGCCGGATAGTTATGCCGCATGTTTTCCTTCCTGTGCTGGCGTTTGCTGCTGCATGGGGTGTTCTTGTTTTACGGCGTGTCGTCAGTTAAGCCCTGAGAGTGGCACGTGAGGGTTGTACTTTGTGTCTGCGTGTGCTGACTGTTTTCCCATTTTTTGGGGAGACAGACAGATGCGGCGCTATAGTTTACGCGATGACCAGTGGGAGCGGATAAAGGATCTTCTTCCTGGTCGAGAAGGCTATGTCGGCGGCACTGCGGTGAATAACCGTCTGTTCGTGGAGGCGGTGCTGTATCGCTATCGCGCGGGTATTCCATGGCGCGACCTTCCTGCCCGTTTCGGTGACTGGAAAAACGTGCACCGGCGTCTGCGCCGCTGGTGTGAAAGCGGCGTCATCGAACGGATATTTCGTTATCTGGCCGCTGATTACGACAACGAATACATGATGATCGACAGCACAATTGTCCGAGCGCATCAGCATAGTGCCGGAGCTCTCAAAAAAGGGGCACGGATCAGGCCATCGGACGATCACGAGGCGGGCTAACTACAAAGATCCATGCCATCTGCGACGCTCTGGGCAATCCAGTGGAACTCGGCATCACACCGGGACAGGATGCCGATATCACCCAGGCAGAACCACTTCTGGAAAACATCGAACCGGATGCTTTCCTTGCTGACAAGGCGTATGACGCGGACAGGTTGATCGATCGGCTGATACAGCGCGGGATTACCCCGGTCATCCCGCCAAAACGCAACAGAACGACACGACGGAAAACCGATTTTTCTCTCTATCGCGAACGGAACCTTGTTGAGAGGTTCTTCAATAAACTCAAGCAGTTTCGCGCTATCGCAACCCGCTACGATAAACTGAAATCGACCTTCCTCGCAGCCGTGCAGTTCGCCTCAATCATCATCCTGCTTAACTGACGACACGCCGTAGGAAAACTTTCGGAATCTCTTCATGTTTTTTTGAAATCGGGATTCCTTTGTTTTCTGCTGCATGGCAATTAAATGCCGGAACGCAAAAGACATAAGCGCACACCCAATAACAAACCCTATAAGGGTGAACATAACCAAGGCAGAAGTGCTGTAAACAGCCCATGATCTGGTATCGGGCAGGGCATCCCATACCGGTTTTAGCCAGCTTACACTGTGCGGATCATGCACCGGTATATTTGCGCGCAGCATGGCATCTTTAATAATTACCATTAAGGTTATGGGTAATGAAAGTGCCATTAAAAATGCACCAGATGCCCATATTAGAATGTATCTTCGTTCCTCTGTGCACATTTCTTGTTTTCCCCTTACATGTTCTTCAGATCATGCAATTGTGCATAAGTAACGCCGCAACTCTGCTTGAAGTTGCGTACTCTGCAGGGGAAGGAAGTTTCGGGCTTCTGTTACAAAGGCGTATTTTCTGAGTATCTACTGGAAAATACTTAAAAAGTTTCTGTTTACGGTGCGATTAATCTGAAAAACTAAAATAAATTACGGCGGATGGCCTGCATGTAGCAGACCCTTCCGCCGTGTTTTTTAGAGATGCGTGAACAGGCTTTTTTCTGGCAAACGCGACTTGGGCAGTTTAGCGTTGAAATCTGCATCGGAATGATAGCCGAGTGAGACAATAACAGCCGGAGCAAGCCCTTTTTCTTTCAAGCCCAGTTCCTTATCCAGAATGGCAGCATCAAAACCTTCCATGGGTGTTGCATCCACTCCAAGAAGTGCGGCTGAAAGCAGCAGAAAACCTTGTGCAATATATGTCTGCTTTTGTGCCCAGGTTGCCACATCGCCCATTTGCTCATGCAGCCCCACAAAACCATTCCGCCCTTTGGTAATGGATATTTTGGTGGCTTCATCTGCAAAGCGGCCGTCTTTCTGTTCCTGTTCAGTAATATCTTGCAGATATGCAGGTGGCAGGCTGGTGCGTGAACTCAGCACGATAACATGCGAGGCATCCATAACGCGCGGCGCATTAAAGGCAAACGGGCCGCTTGTGGCCTTGGCAATGCGGGCTTTGCCTTCATCATTGTCAGCAACAAAAAAGTGCCACGGCTGAGAGTTTACGGAAGATGGGCTGTAGCGCAGGGCTTCTTGTAACTGGGTAAAAATATCTGCCGGAATTTTACGGGTTTTATCGTAAGCTTTGGTGGTGTGCCGGTGGGTAAGAGTTTCAAGAAGCGTCACGGCTGTTCTCCTCAGCTTTATGCAATGGGGTATTTGTAAGCGTAACTTCGTGGCCTCAAAAGGTCACGCCGCTTTCGTTAATGGATGCTATGCCGAAACATATGAAGCAGAAATGGTCATGATAACATGGTGTGCGCCACACGGCATGCTGCCAGATCCCAAACAGCACATCCTACGGATTTAAAGAATATGGGATGTGTGAAATCTGGTGGCATATCCAGCGCTTCTGCCAGAGCGTGCACGTTGTTCCAGTTTACTCCTGCTTGCAGAATATCCCCGGCTTCTGTTGGGGCGCCAATCGGGTCATCCACATAAAGCTGGCTGGCGCGTACAATCTGTGGCGCAATTTCTGCCATATCGGGGCGGTAAGCGCCTACGCCAATAACAAGGCAATGCGGGTCGGCTTTGCCATCATAAATGGGCGTAGTGCTGGCTGTGGTGGTGATAACAACATTAAACGGTGTTTCTTTGGGGGCTTCCGGGCGTAGCGTCAGAAGGGATGTTGCATGTTGCTTACAAAAATGTTCCGCCCGTTCTGGGGTGCGGCCACGAATTGCAACCTCAATGCCCGGATGTAAGGCAGAGAGCGCCTCTACATGAGCAAGGGCTTGCGTGCCTGTGCCAATAATCAACACCCGATTTACAGGGCCAGAAGCAAACGTACGAATACCCAGCATGCTCATGGCTGATGTGCGACGCATTGTTACGGTGGGGCCATCCAGATTGAAAAGGAAGCGCCCATTATGTGCATCAGCGCATGTAATCATGCCCTGTATGGTGGGCAGGTGCTGCACGGCATTTTTGCCAAAAATTGTGAGTATTTTTGTGGCAATTAAATCTTCCGCCACGGTTGGCATGCACATAAGCGTGCCGTTGCCATCTTGCGTGGGAACAACAGTGCGCGGCGGGCATGTAATGGCCCCATGTGCGTAATCGCGCACCGTACGGGCCAACAGGTCTACCAATGCAGGAAATGGTAAAAGTGCCTGCGTTTCTGGCGCACCGTAATATTTCATGTAAGGCGTGTTCCATAGTTTAGTTCAGGGAGTGTGACGCTTATTGCACTCTGCTGTGCAATAAGCGTCAAGGATGGAACCGCCAATTTTCACTCGGGTATGGCACAAACACTTTAGAACATTGCTGAATAATGCTCAGTCTTGTTGTTTGTGGCGTTATTATCGCAGGAGCAGATTGGTGATGGTATCAGTCAGTTTGTTGAATGGGGGCTGAAGCAGCGTTGCGGCATTAAAGCGCCCCTGCTTGTAAATGCCACGGGCATGCGTAAGGGCCATAAAACCTTCTTTTCCGTGATAGGCTCCAATACCGCTTTCTCCCACACCGCCAAATGGCAGGGCGTCCTGCACGTAATGCAGCAATGTGCCGTTTATGGTTACGTTTCCTGAAACCGTGCGTTGCAAAAGTCTGTTTTGTTCAGCGTGTTTTTCTCCAAAGTAATACAAAGCCAAAGGTCTGGGGCGTGCGTTGATAAAAGCAATGGCTTCATCAAGATTTTTGTAGGTCAGCACAGGCAAAACGGGTCCGAAAATTTCTTCCTGCATAACCGCCATTTCAGGTTTGGCGTTAAGTATCAGAACCGGTGCAAGCACATGGTTGGCGGCGGAATCGCTTCCCATTCGGATAACCTGCGCGCCCTGTTCCTCCGCATCACGGATCAGGCCGCTAAGCCGTGTATAATGATGCTGGTTAAGAATGGCTGTATAATCGGGAGACCCCACATAACCGCCGGGATGCAGCTTTTTTACGGCTGCCTGATAGGCGGCGGCAAAAGCCTGCTGTTGGCTTTCATGCACCATTGCATAATCTGGGGCAATGCAGGTTTGCCCGGCATTGGTGAGCTTGCCAAATGCCACGCGGCCTGCCACCCGCTGCATGGAAAAACCGGGCTCGATCACGACGGGAGATTTGCCGCCCAACTCAAGGGTGACGGGGGTGAGATTGCGCGCCGCGGCTTCAGCCACTTTCTTTCCAACTGCCGTGCTGCCGGTGAACAGGATATGATCGACGCGGAAATCTTCTGTGGTTACCGTCCGTTATGCAAGAGTTTTCTGACCAATATTGACGTGTGATCGTGTGCGGTCTTCTGTAAGGCCTGTTGATGTGGCCTTTCAGAAGCCACTGGCCGGTATGGTGATCAGCGGATCAGATCCAAATCTCACAGGCGTGCTTTAAAGCACAGAGAAATCCACTGGTTTTTCCGATCCGGATCAAACGATCATGCGCCCATTCAGGTCATCGCCCTCTCACACCCCTACCGGTTCCATCCGCGGGAGCCGAGCCATCGCTCAGGCTGCCAGGGACAGGGCCGGATCCCGATAATCCTCCTGTTTTGTTGCCATGGCCCAGATGGCTCGTGCCATCCTGTTGGCCAGCGCAATGGCTACCAGCATACGGGGCTTGCGGGCCAGCATCCGTGCCAGCCAGCTTCCCGGTGCAGGGGCCTTACGGCTGGCCCAGTTCACCTGGGTCATGGCGCCCATGATGAGAAGCCTGCGGATATCAGCCTGCCCGGCTTTTGATATCTTCCCCAGCCTTTCCTTTCCGCCAGATGAGAACTGACGGGGCACCAGCCCCAGCCACGCAGCAAAGTCGCGCCCGCGCCGGAAGCTCTGCAGGTCAGGCGCAAAAGCTTCAATCGCAAGAGCGGTCAGAGGACCCACTCCAGGCATGCTCTGCAATCTGCAGGTGTTTTCACTTTCCTGGGCAAGCATCCTGATCTTCTTTGTTCTGACATCAATCCGCACACTCTGCTCCGAAATCTGTCGCAGCAGATCAAGGCATTCCTGCTTCACAGCCTCTGGCAGAACCGCCTCATCCAGCATGGTTTCAATGTGTCTGATATGCGCAATCCCCTGTGGCACGACGAGACCGAATTCATACAGAACGGCACGCAGGGCATTCACCAGTTCCGTGCGCTGGTGCACCAGACGCTGCCGGGCCCGGAAAAGAACGCCACGCGCCTGCTGCGCTTCAGTGCGTGGTTCGACAAAGCGCATTTCCGGCTGCCGGGCCGCAATGACGATCGCTTCCGCATCAGCAGCATCGTTCTTCTGGCGCTTCACGAAAGGCTTCACATACTGCGGAGCGATCAGTCTGACCTCGTGACCAGCTCCTGCCAGTTCGCGAGCCCAGTAATGCGCGCTCCCGCACGCTTCAAGAACGACCAGAGCAGGCGGCTGCGTGGCCATGAACTGCATAAACTGCTGACGACGCAGCTTTTTGCGAAACATCACCTCGCCCGCACGCGAAGCTCCATGAACCTGGAAAATGTTCTTTGCCAGATCAACGCCTATCACTGTATCCTTCATCTGCCGTCCTTTCGCGCAGTCGTTTCTTCCAACGACCATTCTGGCACATTGCGATGCCGTGCGGGGAGGACGGCAACCACCCCATCTCACAGAAGGGTTGTACATCGGGTTAGATTATGAAAAAGTCTGTTTTGCACAAAAGAAATTTTCGTAAGCTATAAGAAAACCCGATGCAGACAGAGTGTAGCGCAGGCGCGTATGAGTTTCCAGCCTCCTGTGGACGGCGTGTTGTGGCCCGTTTTGACGGGGGTCGCATGAGTTCGGATGGGGGCGTCATTCTGGTGAAGCAGGCTGATGACATTCTGGGGCTCAGCCGCCGCTTTGCTGCCTGTTTTCGCGATAAGCGGCATCCCGGCTTTGTGGAATACCGGGTTGAAGACCTTGTCCGTCAGCGGATCATGGGCCTGGCACTGGGCTATGAAGATCTCAATGATCACGATGCCCTGCGGCATGACCTGATCTTTGGTCTGGCCTCGGGTCGTCTGTCAGGAGGCCGGGCAAACTGCGCAGCATTGGCTGGCAAATCTACACTGAACCGGTTGGAGCGCAGTGGGCACAAGGCAGATCGTTACTGTCGGATCATTGCTGATCATGAGGCCCTGGCTACCCTGTTCGTCACGCTCTTCCTTGACCAGCATGAGCACGCACCCGCCCGGATCGTTCTGGATGTGGATGCCACCGATGACCGTATCCATGGCCATCAGGAAGGCCGCGCCTTTCATGGATATTACGGCCATAACTGCTATCTGCCGTTATACATCTTCTGCGGAGACCATCTCCTGAGCGCCACCCTGCGCACGGCAGACAGGGACCCGGGGAAGGAAGCACTGGCAGACATCCGCCGGATCGTGGAGCAGATCAGGAGCCGTTGGCCTCGGGTGCGTATCCTGGTGCGTGGGGACAGCGGTTTCGCCCGGGACAGTCTGATGACATGGTGCGAAGACAACCACGTTGACTTCCTGTTCGGGCTTGCAGGCAACACCCGCCTGTATGACCGGATTGCCTCTTTGTCCGCTGAGGTTCGTGACGAAGCCGCCACGACAGGCAGAGCTGCGCGCGGTTTCGCCTCCTTTGACTGGATCACAAAGGACAGCTGGACGCGCCGCAGGCGGGTCGTGGCCAAGGCCGAATGGCGCCACGGCAACCGCTATCATCGCTTCATTGTCACCACGCTACCGCAGGGAATGTCCGACCCCCGCCATCTCTACGAACAGATTTACTGCGCACGCGGGGATATGGAAAACCGCATCAAGGAATGCCAGATGGATCTGTTCTCAGACAGGACCTCGTCCCACACCATCCGGGCCAACCAGCTCCGGCTGTGGTTCTCGGCCGCAGCCTATGTCCTGCTGACCGCTCTGCAAAGACTGGCCCTTGGCCAGACCAGCCTGGAGACGGCGACCTGTGGCACCATACGCGCACGGCTGCTCAAAATCGCGACACGTGTAACGCTCAGCGTCCGTCGGATTGTCCTGTCCATGCCGGACATGTTCCCCTGTCAGCATGAATTCGCCCTCGCTCATGCACGATTGCGAAGGCTCCGGCAGGCCATCTGAAGAAACAGACAGTGCACAGACCACATAGCTTCCACCAACACTGCCTTCTCAGGCCGTGACACCCTCACTGCGTTCAGAACCCGCCGCCAGAAGCAGAATATCGTCAATATTCCAGATCGGGCTCCTGTGGGATGACTGAATTCTACAAAATGACCCGAAATTGCCTCAAGTGTGAGATGGGGTGGTTGCCGTCCTCCCCGCACGGCATCGCAATGTGCCAGAATGGTCGTTGGAAGAAACGACTGCGCGAAAGGACGGCAGATGAAGGATACAGTGATAGGCGTTGATCTGGCAAAGAACATTTTCCAGGTTCATGGAGCTTCGCGTGCGGGAGCGCGCATTACTGGGCTCGCGAACTGGCAGGAGCTGGTCACGAGGTCAGACTGATCGCTCCGCAGTATGTGAAGCCTTTCGTGAAGCGCCAGAAGAACGATGCTGCTGATGCGGAAGCGATCGTCATTGCGGCCCGGCAGCCGGAAATGCGCTTTGTCGAACCACGCACTGAAGCGCAGCAGGCGCGTGGCGTTCTTTTCCGGGCCCGGCAGCGTCTGGTGCACCAGCGCACGGAACTGGTGAATGCCCTGCGTGCCGTTCTGTATGAATTCGGTCTCGTCGTGCCACAGGGGATTGCGCATATCAGACACATTGAAACCATGCTGGATGAGGCGGTTCTGCCAGAGGCTGTGAAGCAGGAATGCCTTGATCTGCTGCGACAGATTTCGGAGCAGAGTGTGCGGATTGATGTCAGAACAAAGAAGATCAGGATGCTTGCCCAGGAAAGTGAAAACACCTGCAGATTGCAGAGCATGCCTGGAGTGGGTCCTCTGACCGCTCTTGCGATTGAAGCTTTTGCGCCTGACCTGCAGAGCTTCCGGCGCGGGCGCGACTTTGCTGCGTGGCTGGGGCTGGTGCCCCGTCAGTTCTCATCTGGCGGAAAGGAAAGGCTGGGGAAGATATCAAAAGCCGGGCAGGCTGATATCCGCAGGCTTCTCATCATGGGCGCCATGACCCAGGTGAACTGGGCCAGCCGTAAGGCCCCTGCACCGGGAAGCTGGCTGGCACGGATGCTGGCCCGCAAGCCCCGTATGCTGGTAGCCATTGCGCTGGCCAACAGGATGGCACGAGCCATCTGGGCCATGGCAACAAAACAGGAGGATTATCGGGATCCGGCCCTGTCCCTGGCAGCCTGAGCGATGGCTCGGCTCCCGCGGATGGAACCGGTAGGGGTGTGAGAGGGCGATGACCTGAATGGGCGCATGATCGTTTGATCCGGATCGGAAAAACCAGTGGATTTCTCTGTGCTTTAAAGCACGCCTGTGAGATTTGGATCTGATCCGCTGATCACCATACCGGCCAGTGGCTTCTGAAAGGCCACATCAACAGGCCTTACAGAAGACCGCACACGATCACACGTCAATATTGGTCAGAAAACTCTTGCATAACGGACGGTAACCACAGAAGAAATCCGCGTCGAAGGGTAGGGCTGAAAACGCAGCCCCAACTTCACCATCTCCCGTCACAACAGAGACCTGATCCGGCGGAAAGACAGCCTGCACGATTTCGCCAATCACTGCCGATGTAGCTGGAGTGAATTCCGATGGCTTCAGCATGGCGCGGTTGCCCGCAGCAATGGCTGTAGCCAGTGGCACAAGGGCGAGGGAAACCGGGTAGTTCCACGGTGCAATAATGCCGACAACCCCGATAGGCTGGCGCACCACCCATGCTTTCCCGCACTGGAAATAGGCCGCTATATGCCGACACTCCGGCTTCATCCAGTGCCCGACATGCCGGATCATATAATTGATCGACTGCACAAGCGGGATGAGCTCCACAATGGCGCTTTCCCGTTCTGAGCGCTGGCCAAAATCGGTTTTCAGAGCACGCACGATGTTAATGCGTCGCTTAAGGATTTCAGCTTTAAGGCGGCGTAGATCAGCCCGTCGCTGTTTCAGATCCGGTGGTCCGGCGCGTAGAAACGTGGCGCGTTGATGATCAAGAATGCGGCGCAGATCGGCAGAAGTAACATCAGGCATTGTGCGCTCCATGTTTACAGGAGAAACTTATGCAGGCAGGGTATGAGCCATAATAGTTTGGTGTCAACGAAAGTTTCTTCTGTAAACATGAGCCTCACGAATGAGTGAAACCACAAACCGCCCTTATCATCATGGTGATTTACGTCGCGCCCTGATCGACACAGCACTCGCCATGCTGGCAGCAGACCAGAACTGGGCTTTTACTTTGCGGGAAGTGGCGCGGCGCACGGGTGTTAGCCATGCAGCCCCTTACAAGCATTTCCGGGATAAGGAGGCGCTTTTGCGTGAACTGGCGCGCATCGGCTTTGTTCAGCTTGGGCAGAGCATGACGCAGGCCATGGTATCAGGCACTTTTTCCGTAAGAGAGAAGTTTCTTGCTGGAGCACAGGCTTGTATTGAGTTTGCCCTCCACAATCCCGGACTTTATCGTCTGATGTTTAGTTCCGATGCAGATAAAACAGTAGATTTCCAACTGCATGATGCAGCTATGAGTACCTTCGGGCTTCTTCTACAGCTTTTGGAAGAGGGGCAGCGGGATGGCAGTTTCCGGGCCGTTGCCATAAATGCGCAGGCGGCGGCAAGTTGGGCACAGGTGCATGGTCTGGCTATGCTGGCAATCAGCAATCAATTACTTGAGGAAAAGGTCGGGGCCGCCCCGATTTCAGCCGCGCTGGAGGTGTTGCTGGATGGTATGTGTTGTGGAGTAAGCACCCAACAGAAGGCATAGACCTTTCACGCCGTCTTTATGCCGCTGCATCGTTATATGCTGCAAATTTCCAAAAAGTTGCAGTCTTTACCGTGATGTTTTCTTTAGAAACCAGTGGGGTTGTCTTGCCTTTCCCGGAAACTTGCGTGTTGTATTGAAAGAAACTTATGGGCCGATAAGGTGTTTTATACGGTAACAGGCAAAGGAAGAGTATGGTGCAGCGCATAATTGCCGGACTGGTGCTTGTTGGTCTTCTGCCGTTGAGTGCAAATACCGTGTGCGCTCAGGATACAGCCCAGAATCAGCCAGAAAAGCCGCCCACCACCTATTACTGGCACAACTGGGCAGACCATAACGGCATAAGCCATATGACAAAGTGCCCATTCCATCATTACACCCTCAAGACAATGAACAAGCCTGCGGCCCCTCAGTGGTCAGACGTGCTTTCCAAAGGAGAGGTGCAAATTATTTCAACAGTGCAGCCCGATCATTGGAACGGCGCATGGCATACTGACCCCAAGGTGCAGTGGATTATTCCACTGAAGGGCACATGGTTTGTTCAGGCAATGGATGGCACGCGTGTTGAAATGGGACCGGGGGATATATCTTTAGGTGAAGACCAAAGAACACTTCCTGATGCGCAGGGGCATAAAGGACACTTGGGCGGGAATGTAACGTCTGGCCCGGTAACGCTGATGGTGATTCAGTTAGCAGAAGCACCTACAGTGGATGAGGCATGCCGCTTTAAATAAAACATCAGGGCGCATACGCGGGCGTATAGAACACATTCTGGATTTGCGACGTCCGCTGATGGAGGAATGGGCTGCGGAGTGTCGTGAATGATCGTCAGCACCATTCAGTATATCGTTTTTGCGGTGTTACCGCACATTAAGACTCGCCGGGCGTTATGTTTCCGGTCGGATCGCCCAGCGCAAAGATCGTCACTTGCGATGATGTCGTTTTGGTTGGCATGATAAGAGGGTGACAGCAGCCGTATCTTCAAAATAGTCTGGATGCGCCATAAGAGGCATGGATACGACATCGTCGCTCCGATGGTCAGTATAGACGAACGTCAAATAGTAAGACTGAGCCTTGGTTCAGGGTTCGCCATTAAACATCTTGTCCCATTCCAGCAGGTCGCGCCGCAGTGGCGATCCGACGCCGCCACTGCGGGTCCAGACCGCCGATACACAGGTCGCAACACGCCCGACACGCCCGATCAACCGCCCATTGAGAAACGCTTTTCCATCAAGCTCCTCGTTGAACATCGTATTGCCGTTGTAAGACTGCTCCTCCAAAGACACCGGCTTGGCGTCCGCGTGTGCGGTGCCGCCGATACAGATGGCACAAATCAGGCTCAGGAGAGCGCGCATCATCAATATCGTCCTTCCAGCAGAAGCATAGCCTCGTCGTGCCATCTTCGGACCAGGCCAAGCGACCTTGCCTTATATTTGGGAACCCCAGTTCTCAATGGTTAATGGCACAAGGCTAGGAATGGGATAAGCATTGCCGCAGGTTTGTGGCTCCCTATCCATTCGACAGGGAAGACCCGCATCTAGGTTGCATGATTGGAGCATGCAAAAGATAAGATACTGATTTTGTAAGTGTTTATGCTGATTGTTTTAAGAGGGGTAACGCTTAATAAGCGACCGCTATCTTTTTGTTTTTATTGAATATTTTTAAGAAAAATGGTGGAGGGAGTTGGATTCGAACCAACGTAGGCGTACGCCAGCGGATTTACAGTCCGCCCCCTTTAGCCACTCGGGCATCCCTCCGATTTGTTGAGCCGTGATCTAAAGGGTTGGAGAAGTGTTGTCAATGCTTTGAAGGACATTCTTTTTCTTTTTGTGGTTTTGCTCTGCTTCGGGCCATGGCAGGGCTGGACAGCCGAAGGGGATAGAGGAAAGCTGCCCCCACTTTTTGATCCACGATCCTGAACTGAAACAAGGAGAGAATACGCGTGAGCAGACATCAAACAGTCAAGCGGCACACACCGCGATCTTTGGCGGCGCTGGATGCTCCTATCGTGTCTCTTACCGCTTATACGGCCCCCATGGCCCGCTTGCTGGATGCGCATTGTGATCTGCTGCTGGTGGGGGATTCTGTGGGCATGGTGGTGTACGGCATGGAGTCTACCTTGGCCGTTACGCCGGAAATGATGATAGCGCATGGTCAGGCTGTTGTGCGGGGCAGCCAGCGGGCCTGTGTGGCGGTGGATATGCCTTTTGGCAGTTATCAGGAAAGCCCGCAGCAAGCGTTCCGGGTGGCGGCGCAGATTATGGCGCAAACCGGTGCCGGATGCGTAAAGCTGGAAGGTGGGCAGGAAATGGCCGAGACCATTCAGTTTTTGGTGCAGCGCGGTATTCCGGTTGTGGGGCATATTGGGCTGAAACCGCAGGCTGTGCATGCGCATGGTGGTTTCCGCACCGTTGGCCGTGGTGATGAAGCCGAACAGATTTTGGCGGATGCGCGTGCCGTGCAAAACGCTGGCGCGTGGGCGGTGGTGATTGAAAGCACAATGGAGCCACTTTCCCGCAAGATTAGCGAAATCTTGCATATCCCCACCATTGGCATTGGGGCTTCTCCCGCATGTGGCGGGCAGGTATTGGTAACCGAAGATATGCTGGGGTTGTTCCCGGATTTCACACCCAGGTTTGTGAGGAAATTTGCTGATCTGGGCAAGGAAGTTGAGCAGGCAGCCGCTGCATACGCGCAGGCCGTGCGCAACCGCAGCTTTCCCGGCCCGGCGGAATGTGTGGGAATGCCAGAGAAAAAATAAGTTTTCCACCTTGTTCCGGGCATCTGAGGCAGAGCCCGGAACAAGTGCGTAATTCTGCGTTACTGATAACGCGCCAGCCACCACCCGTAAGAAGGTGGCAGAACTTTTCCGGCATCTTTTACATGCAAAGTGCGTGCGGCTTCATACGGCCAGTGCGGGTTGGCAAGTAAGGGACGACCAAGCGTTACCAGATCCAGCGCACCTGTGCGGATGAGTGCATCAGCCTGTCGGCCTTCGCTAATGTACCATGAGGTTGTGACAGGCAGCGCAGCTTCCTGTTTTACGCGCTGAGCATACGGAGCCATAAACCCGGAACCCCATGGAATGTTGGCGGTGGGCGTGGAAAACCCGATGCTGACATCCAGAAAATCCAGGCCTACACCTTTCATTTTCTCAACAAGGGCAATGGATTCCGCCAGAGTTTGCTCATCCTGCCCGTCAAATTCAATCACGCCAAAGCGCGCAGAAAGAGGTAGGTTTTCGGGCCATACAGCGCGCACGGCTTCCAGCGTTTCCAGCAAAAAGCGGCCGCGGTTTTCAGCAGATCCACCATACTGATCTGTACGTTTGTTGGAGTGGGTGGACCAAAAGCTTTGCGCCAGATAACCGTGGGCAAAATGCAGCATCAGCCATTTAAACCCGGCATCTCGCGCACGTTCTGCGGCACGCACAAAATCGGCTTTTACACGGGCAATGTCATCCAATGTCATTTCCGTGGGCACGCGGGGCAGGTTGGCCCCAAATGCTATGGGAGAAGGGGCAATGGGTTGCCATCCTGCCGGGTCTGCTTCCGGAATATGGTCATCACCTTCCCACGGCACGTGTGCGCTGGCTTTGCGGCCGGCATGGGCAAGCTGGATGCCCGGCACAGCGCCTGCTTTGCTAATAGCTGCTGTAATAGGGGCAAAAGCTGCGGCTTGCTCATCATTCCATAAGCCAAGGCAGTTGGGGGTAATGCGCCCTTCGGGGGAAACGGCTGTGGCTTCTACCACAACAAGCGCTGCACCACCACGGGCCAGTGTGGGGTAATGCACGCTGTGCCAATCATTCGGCACGCCTTCTTGCGCCGTGTATTGGCACATGGGGCCAACCACAATACGGTTGCGCAAGGTAATATCTTTAAGGGTATAGGTATCAAACAGTGTCGGCATGCGTAGTCTCCGTTACGGATCAGGTCTGCACGACCATTAGTTCGACTATAATCGAACTAATCCTGAAGGCAAGAGTTAAGGGCTTAGGCACAACTCATGAAGCAGTATGATCATCCTGCCCCCGAAGAGTTCCAACTGGCGGGTATTCTGCACGCGCTGGCAGACCCTTTTCGGCTTTCTGTTGTGCAAAAGCTGATGCAGCATCAGCCTCAGGCCTGTGCACCATTGCAGGATGGGCGGCCTAAATCTTCTATCTCGCACCATTTTGCGGTGCTGCGTAAATCTGGTTTGTTGCGCACGGAAGTTGTGGGCGTGACGCATATGAACAGCCTGCGTTTGCAGGATATGGAAGCGCGTTTTCCCGGCCTGCTGGTAGCTATTCTGGCCGCTGCGGAGCAAGAGGAAATGTCTGCTCCGCAACCGGCTTGATATATTGATCTGGGCTTAGGGCACCAGCACGGCGGCACCATCAAACCGCCCATGCCGTAAATCATCCAGCGCCTTGTTGGCGTCTTTCAAGGCGTATGTGGTTGTGGTGGTGTGAATGCCAATTTTGGGCGCGATGGACAGAAAATCCAACCCATCCTGACGGGTGAGATTGGCAACGGAAACAATTTCGCGCTCTTCCCACAAGATATCATAAGAAAAGGCGGGTATTTCGCTCATATGGATGCCTGCGCATACTACGCGCCCGCCTTTGCGCAGGGTTTTAAGGGCTGCGGGCACCAAGGCGCCTACAGGTGCAAAAATAATGGTGGCATCCAGTTGTTCAGGCGGCAGTTCGTCAGAACCTCCGGCCCATGTGGCCCCTAATTCGCGCGCAAAGGCTTGGGTTTTTGCATCACCAGGGCGGGTAAAGGCGTAAACCTGCTTTTTCTGCCAGACCAGAACCTGCGCAATAATATGGGCCGCAGCACCAAAGCCATATAACCCCACTTTTTGCGCATTTCCGGTTTTTACCAAGGAACGCCAGCCAATAAGCCCGGCGCACAATAGGGGCGCTACTTCTACGTCCGATCCTTCTTCCCCTAGAGGGAAGGCAAAACGCGCATCGGCCACGGCCATTGTGGCGTAACCGCCATCTCGCGTGTATCCGGTAAATACGGGGTGGTCACACAGGTTTTCATGATGATCGCTGCAATAAAAGCAGTGCCCGCATGTGTGCCCAAGCCACGGAATACCCACGCGCTGCCCAACAGATAAAGAAGTAACGCCAGAGCCAATCTGATCAATCCGCCCGACAATTTCGTGGCCGGGAATAATGGGCAGCTTGGGGTGTGTGAGGTCTCCATCTACCACGAGCAAATCTGTGCGGCACACACCGCAGGCCAGCACTTTTACCCGAATTTCACCGGGGCCGGGCACCGGGTCTGGCACTTCCTCCCATTGCAAGGGTGTTTTGGGCTGGTGCAGACGCATGGCAAACATGGAGGTTTCCTTTCTGCGGTATCAAACCTTGGTATTTCTACCAGAACGAAGCCTACCCTGCGCAGGGGAATATGGGCTGTCTTTGATCTGTCGCAGTTTAAGGGCGTGTTTTTTAGTTCTGGCTTAAAAGAGGCACGGCGCGGCCGCCTGCGCCATTGGTAAATGCCTGCACCTGCACGCCAATAACGTGCCACCCGGCCTGATTATGAAACAGCAGGGGCGCACCACTGCTGCCATGCGTGCCAGCACAATCATGCACCAGTAAAGGGTTACCGCCCTCATCTTGGGTTGTATTTAAAAAATGGCAGTTCTGATCAGCGGTAATAATATCAGGTTGATTTTGTTCATACCCACCCAATACAACAGGCATGCCGGGTGTTAGGGCCTGTAATGGGGTATCAATATGAAAAACCTCATCCGGCTTGGCAATGGCATGGTCCAGAATAAGCGTGGCGTGGTCTAACCCGCCGCTATTGCTTTCCTGATCCGTTCTGTAACCGGGGGGGATAATAATTTGCACAGCACGGGCGTGGGCCATGTAATGCTCCCCCGTATAGGCACGTAAAAAATGCACGCTCTGGGGCTGCACAAACCCACGCACATGGCTCAGCCACAGGCAGTGCCCGGCGGTTTCCACCACGTTAGGCGCAATCAGAAAACCAGTGCATCTGCTGCCCAGTTCTGTTTGCACACGCCCCACGGCAGACCAAGGGGGCTGCGTGGCATCCACTCTTTGGCGCGGATCATGTAGCCCTACACCAGCCAGATGCGTGCGATAGGCAGGGCCTTCTGCCAAGGCTGCATGGCCTGTAAAGGTAGCCTGCATGGCAGCGGCAAATGCCACCATGCAGGAAAAAAGAAGGTTACGCGCCATAACCCTGCGGGTGGTTTTTGCGCCAGTTGAAGGCTGTTTCCACAATCCGATCAATATCCGTAAACTCTGGTGCCCAACCGGTTGCTTCCATCAGGCGGGCAGGGCTGGCAACCAAGCTGGCCGGATCACCGGCACGGCGCGGGCCAGCCTGCCAGGGCACTTCCAGATTGCTCACGCGGCCTACGGCATCAATAATTTCACGGTTGGAATTGCCGCGCCCTGTGCCAACGTTAAACACCACGCTTTTATCATTCAGCAACGGCAATACGGCCAGATGGGCACGCGCCAGATCTGTAACATGCACATAATCACGGATGCAGGTGCCATCTGGCGTGGGGTAGTCCTCACCAAACAGGGTAAGGGCTGGGCGGCGCTTCAGGGCGGCATCAATAACCAGCGGGATCAGGTGCGTTTCGGGGCGGTGGTCTTCCCCCGCACGGCCAGCGGGATCTGCCCCGGCAGCGTTGAAGTACCGCAGGCACGCACTTTTCAGACCATGAATTTTATCTGCCCAGTACAGGGCGCGTTCCACCATATATTTGCTCTCACCATAAGGGGAGCCGGGGTTGATGGGGGCATCCTCGTTAATCGGGCCTTCCCCGGCGGAACCAAACAGGTTGGCGGTAGAGGAAAACACAAAGCGTTTCACACCATGGCGCACACAGGCATCAATCAGGCCAAAGCCGTAACCTGCATTGGCTGTCATGTACATCATGGGGTTCTGCATGCTTTCTCCCACCAGAGAAAGTGCTGCAAAATGCAAAATGCCATCCCACGGGCCGGAGGAAAGAACTTTATCCAGACAGGCAATGTCTGAAATATCACCTTGCACAAAAGTGGCCTGATCAGGCACGGCAGCGCGATGGCCAGTGCGCAGGTTGTCCAGCACAACAACGTCATGCCCATCATCCAGCAGGGCAAGCACAACGTGGCTGCCAACATATCCGGCGCCACCAGTTACCAGAAAACGTGCCATACTCTCTCTTTCGCTCCGTGCAATGTAAAAAGTTATATCCGGCTACCTTGTTAATGAGTCGGATAGAATATTTTGCTCAGTCCCTGTTTCAGAACGGTTTGAGCAAACGGTCAAGGTAATCCAGTTCCTGCTGCGGACGGGTGCGGTCTGAATCTCGCCGCCTGAGTTCCTGCTCAATTTCTCTGGCGCGCTGGCGGGCCACGTTATCTGGAATGTGGGTGGAATCATCCTCGGTCTGATCCTTGCCTTCACCCAGTTTGCGGCCCAGCGGATCGCGCTTGCCGCCCTGTTGGTCTTCTTCCTCCTGATTTTCTGAGGAATCAGACGGTGTGCCAGAACCATTCTGCCCATCGGATGCACTGCCAGAGCCGGAAGATCCATCAGATGGGCTGCCAAGCGCAGGCAAAAAGCTGGGGATACTGTTTTTGCCATTGCCCTTAACGGCATCCTGCATTTGTTGGCGGGTTTTGCGCAGGGCTTCCAATGCTTTTTCTTCAGCATTGGCGGCGGCGGCATCATCTCCATCGGCCAGCGCCTTGCGGGCATCCTGCATGCTTTTGCGGGCTTCATCAAAAGCGGCGGGGGTTTTGCCTGTCAGATCCTTAAATTCGTCTTTCAGCTCATCCAGCGCGTGTTCCAGTGCATGCTGCATGGCGCGTTCATTGCGGCGGGCTGCTGCCTGTGCCTCTGCTTTGGCAGGGTCGGGCATGGCTGGTGGCGTTTCGGGCTGCGTGGGCGGAGGGGGTGGCGCGGCCGGTGCGTTTTCCGAACCCGGCGGCATGGGCAGGCCTAAACGGCGCAACAGTTCGGATGTGGGCATGTTGGCGTAATCGGCCTCACCATCACCATCGTCTGCCAGATCACTTTGCTTTTGGGCCTGCGCTTTCAGGTTTTCATCAAGGCGAGATTGCGCATGGTCCAACAAGGCAGTTTGTTTGCTGGCCAGATCATGCAGGGCGGCTGCCTGTTCACGCATTTTCTGCTGTGCCAACATCTGCTGCGCCAAGTTTGCCATATCCTGCGGTGTGGCGTTGCGCATGCGCTCGGTGGCGTTTTCCATATCCTGCAAACGCTTGAGCGCTTCATCCGCATGGCCATTGGTGGCATCGGACTGAAGCTGACGCATCAGGCGGGAAAAAGCCTGATTACCCGCGCTGGTAAAGCCCGGAAGATCGGGAATAACCGTATGATCTTTCATGGCCTGGTTGGCCAGTGCCTGCATTTTACGGCTGATGGCGCTTTGCAGGGTTTTTAACCTATCTTCCAGTTCCTGCTGGGCCTGTTGCCCTTGCTGCCCATCCTGGCGTATGTGCTGGAGTTGCTGTGCCACAGCGGCTTGGGCCGCACGCACATCAATAGAGGCTTGAGCACTGGCATCATCCCCATTACGGCGGTCTTCTATATCCAGCGCCAGATCCCACAGCAGGTTTGTGGCGCCTGCGCGGGCAGTGGCGGTGTCTGTCAGACTGTCATCCAGCATGGCCACCACGCTGCTGAGTGCCAGCAACATGCCGGTATGTTCACGCACGGGGCCGGGGGCATCGGCCAGTGCTTCCAGATCTGATGCCGCATCCTGCCGGCTTTCCTGCCCCAGAGCAAAGCGTTTGCGTACATCCAGCAAAGCGCGAGCAATGGGGGAATGGAAGGTGCGTGCGCCCATGCGGAA
The DNA here is from genome assembly GCF_040208445.1 of Acetobacter sp. A11-2. Lineage (NCBI taxonomy): Bacteria > Pseudomonadati > Pseudomonadota > Alphaproteobacteria > Acetobacterales > Acetobacteraceae > Acetobacter > Acetobacter sp. A11-2. Next base: position 1,473,564 of record NZ_CP157843.1, on the reverse strand, counting down.
TGAGGCAGAAGCGCTTTTGCCTTCATGCCCACTGACAGAGGTGGCAACCACCCGGCCGATTACGGTTTCACCCGCCCACGGGTCTTCCGACAGATCTGGGCTGATAGCGCCTTTTACAGATTTGGGGTGCCCAACAAGAGGCAGGGGAATGGTAAGCACGCGTTCTGGCCCATGTTTGGCATGTGCCAGATGCAACTCTACCTTAAGGGATGCCAAACCATAGGCATGGCTGGCCTCATACGGCAGAAGTGTGCGCCATTCTTCCTTGCGGGGAGAGCCGGGGTTAGGCCCCCATTTTACGCTAGGGTCTGCATCCGGCAGAACGGTAACAGGCCATTGGGCCAATGTGCGGCCACGGCCTGTAAGGCGTACGGTGCCAGAATGCTCCAACACCACATCCAGCTTCCAGCTATGGGCATCCAGCTTATGGCGTGTGGCATCATGCAGCACCATGCCGCCCTGTTCCCGCAAGGTGGGGTGGGAGGCCAAGCCTGTAACAATAGCGGTGAGGTGCGCCCCTTGCGGGGTTTGGGGTGGCGTTTTGATATTGCCCAGAAAAACCGGGGCATCTGGCGCATAAGAGGGTGGGGTTATCCATGCCTCTACGCGTGGGAAGGGAACATCAGGATCATCCCGCCCCGGAATAAACCCGGCAAGAATACGCCCCGGCGCGGAGGCCCCCGCAAGCCCGGCGGTGCCAGCAAGGGCTGCCACCAATACCCAAGCGCCAATTTGCCGTGTGCGGCCTTGTGGCCAAAGGCGCGGCCAAGCGGCCCGCAACGTGCCGAGTGATGCCAGAATGCGCTGTTGATGTGCTTGCCATAAGGTGCTGGAACTTTGCGAGGCTGTGCCCGCAGGGTGGTCCGTTAGCGTAGCAAGGGGGCGGTTGCGGAGGCCGGATGCCTGTTCAATCCGCCGATCAACCTCGCTTGAGGTGGGGGGTACAAGGTTTTCAACATCCTTGTGCAGCCGCCAGCCACATAAGCTCAGCCAACTTGCCACCAGCAGCAGCCGCACACCATCTGGCAGGTGCTGAGGAATACGCAGCAAAGACGCCACGCAATAAATACCCAGCAGGGCAAGAGTGGGCTGCAACGCAGGCCACAACCGTTCTATCCGCAAAACAATGGTGGTGTGGCGGCGTGCGGTGGCAAGGCGCTCCGCCAGCGCTCCATCCTCAGCGGTGGAGGCGGTCAGGGATTGGTGCAGACCGCCTTGGTTCATGTGGCTTTGGCAAGGTGGGAGGGCACAGTTTCATCCTGCCACAGTTCTTCAACACTCTGCCTTTGGCGTATCACCTGCCACTGGCCATCTTCAACCAGAACTTCTGCGGCAAGCGGGCGGCTGTTGTAGGTGGAGCTCATAACCGCACCATACGCGCCTGTATCCAGAAGGGCTATACGTGCATTGCGTGCCAGCGGGGGCAAAAGCCTGTCCCGCGCAAATGTATCTCCACTTTCGCAAACAGGGCCAACCACATGGGCCAGAGAAACAGGCTGGCTGAACGCCTGCGGTGCCAGCGGCAGAATACCGTGCCATGCATCATACATGCTGGGGCGCAGCAGTTCGTTCATGGCTGTATCCAGCACAAGAAAGGGCACATCCATGCCCTGTGCCTTACGCAGGATCACGCTGCTCAGCAGCACACCAGCCGGGCCAATGGGCCAGCGCCCCGGCTCAATAGCCAGCTTTACGCCCAGATCACCCAGTTCTGCCTTAATGGCACCGGCAAGGGCTTCGGGCTGGCCTTCGGTTTCATTGCGGTAGCAAATGCCAAGGCCGCCGCCACAATCCACAACGCTTACGGCATTGCCGGCGGCGCGCACGGTGCGCACCAGTTCCGCCACGCGGGCATAGGCTGCACGATAAGGAGCCGTGGTTAAAATCTGGCTGCCAATATGGGTGGCAAACCCAACAGGCTGCACACCGGAAAGGGTGAATGCATGAGCATACAGTGCTGCGGCATCTTGAAACGGAATGCCAAATTTGTTGGCCGCCAACCCGGTTGTAATTTTGGCGTGGGTTTTGGCATCCACATCCGGGTTTACGCGCAGCGTAATGGTGGCCTGCTTGCCCAGCTTGCTGGCAATGGCAGAAATAGCTTCCAGCTCTTCCGCGCTTTCCACGTTAATCTGGCCAATGCCGTGGCTAATGGCCTGCTCCAGTTCGGCATCTGTTTTGCCAACGCCGGAAAACACAATGCGGCTTGCCGGAATACCGGCCTTTAGGGCGCGTGCCAGTTCACCACCGCTTACAATATCCGCCCCAAAACCTTCCTGACCGATCAGGGTAAGAATGGCCAGATGGTCATTGGCTTTCACGGCATAGTGGATGGAAACATCCAGCCCGGCATTGTGCATGGCGGTGTGCATGCGCCGCATACGTGCGCGCAGCGTGCCAGCCCCCAACACCCAGCAGGGCGTGCCAACAGAATCAGCTATGGCGTTCAGGGCCACGCCTTCCAGCATCAGCCCACAGGTGGGGTCAACCGTAAGCTGCGGGTGTGTTTTTAACAGTTCTGCCAGTGTTGGGTCGGCATCGGTATAAACAGGTGTTTCGGCCATGAGGCGTAAAAGCCCTGATTGTAAAAGAGGAGCAGGAGGCCACGCCAAGAAAAACTCGGCATGGCTGGTTACGAAGTGCGGTGCAGTATCAAACCAATATAATGCGCACTGTGGTCTTATTCATCCGGTGGGTACATCCGCGGGTAGGTAATTTTATTTTGCGGGCCGGGCTGATGTGGCGTGCCCTTTTTGCCGCAGGCTGCCAAAGGCAGAAACAAGATGGTGGCCAGCGCAAGGCCAAAAATCAGGCGGTAATTCATGGTTTACTGCCCCGCTGCGGTGGGTTCTGCACCCAGAGCTTTCAGCCAGCGCTGTGCCTGTGCGCTTACGTTGCCCGGTGCGGTGCCGCCTTCGCTAGTGCGTGAGGCAATGGAGGCATCTACGCTGAGAACCGAATAGATATCATCTGTAATGCCGGGTTCTTCTGCCTGCATTTCCTGCAATGTCAGATCTGCCAGCCCCACGCCTTTTTCTTCGGCCTTGGCCACTAGGCGGCCAGTTACGTGGTGGGCAGTGCGGAAAGGCACTTTCAGCACCCGCACCAGCCAGTCTGCAATATCGGTGGCGGTGGAATAGCCGGAACCTGCCAGTGCACGCATCTGGGCGGTGTTGGCTGTCATATCCCGCACCATGCCATCACATGCGGCAAGGGAGAGGGCTGCGGCATCCGTGGCTTCAAACACGGGTTCCTTATCTTCCTGCATATCCTTGGCGTAGGCCAGTGGCAGGCCTTTCATCACCGTCAGCAGGCTGACAAGGCTGCCGGTTATGCGGCCGGTTTTGGCGCGCACCAGTTCTGCTGCATCCGGGTTGCGCTTTTGCGGCATGATGGAAGAGCCGGTGGTGAACGCATCTGAAAGGCGAATGAAGGAGAAAGGTGAGGAGCACCAGATTACAATTTCTTCCGCCATGCGGGAAAGATGCATGGCCATGATGGACAGCGCAGAAAGATATTCCAGCGCAAAATCACGGTCGGAGACAGAATCCAGAGAATTGGCGGTGGGGCGGTCAAAATGCAGCAGTTCGGCGGTCATCTTCCGATCAATGGGGAAGGATGTGCCAGCCAGCGCGGCAGAACCCAGCGGGCATTCGTTCAGGCGCTTGCGTGTATCTGCCAGACGGCCCCGGTCACGCGCCAGCATTTCCACATACGCCATCAGGTGGTGGCCGAATGTTACGGGCTGTGCGGTTTGCAGGTGGGTAAAGCCCGGCATGGGGGTGGCGGCGTGTTCTGCTGCCCGGCGGGCGAGGGAGCGCATTAGGGCGGCAACCTGCTGGTCCAGCCCATCAATGGCATCACGCACCCACAGGCGGAAATCTGTTGCAACCTGATCATTGCGGGAGCGGGCGGTGTGCAGGCGTTTTCCGGCTTCACCAATCCGGTCAGACAGGCGGGCTTCGATATTCATGTGAATATCTTCCAGCGCTTCGGAAAAGGGGAAGTTGCCAGCCGCAATTTCCTGCCCGATTTCTGTCAGCCCCTTGCGGATGGTGGCTTCATCATCCTTGGAGATAATGCCCACATGCGCCAGCATGGCGGCATGGGCGAGGGAGCCGGCAATATCCTGCTTCCACATCACCTTATCAAAGCCGATGGAGGCATTAATGGCCTGCATAATCTCAGAAGGGCCACCGGCAAACCGCCCGCCCCACTGGACATTGGCGTTTTTCTGGTTTTCCGTTTCCGTGCTGTTCTGGCTGTTCAGAGACATTTTAGGCCCTAATTCCGTCCTGCTGCGTAAGATGTGCTCAGGCGTTGGCTTATACTGCCGCGGCGCGGATGCAAAGATGCCACAGTAATGTTGCGCGCCCTAGGGCGCAAATGCCGGTTTTGGCAAAGGGTGTGGCAGGGCCGATCCTGCGGCGGGGCTGTTCTGTGCGCTGCTGTGCGGGAAAGGGCTGTGCCCGGCGGCATTTCTCTGCTTAAAAGCAAGTGAAATTCAGGGAGTTCATGAACATGACAACACCACATAAGCTTACAACCTTTGCCGTGATTGATCCCGGCCCGAATGTGCTTTTGGAAGTTATTCGCGCAGAAAGCCCTGTTGTGGCTGTTGAGCGCCTGGAAGGTAAAATGCGTGGGCCGGAATATGTGGCAGCCCGCAGCTACGATGTTGGTGGCGAAGAATCGCTTGATGGCGCAGATCCGGCCTATCTGGTGTACGAACTGGATGATAGCGGGCTGGATGCAGAAGGCCTGACGGGGGAAGACGCAGGACAGGTGCGTGCACAGGCAGATCTGGCTGCTGTTGTGGTATCTTCCGCCAAATAAGTTTTCAAACCCGAACACGAGTGTTCTGCGGCATGGCGCAAAGGGTGGGGCGTTACCCTGCTTTTTCCGCACCATGCCGCGCGATGCAGGAGGTGGAAAGGCATGTCTGTTGATCAGGTGCTGATGGCAGAAAGTTTTGTGGTGCATGGCCGGGATGAAGGTGGCCCCTTTGTGCTGGTAAGTGACCATGCAGGCCGTGCCATTCCGCCTGAACTGGGTGATCTGGGGCTAAGTGCGCACGAACGTGCGCGCCATATCGGTTGGGATATCGGCATAGATGGCGTGGGCCGCAAACTGGCAGACCTGCTGCCCGCTGTGTTGATTGAGCAGGTCTATTCCCGCTTGGTGATAGATTGTAACCGTGCCCCCGGGCACCCAACCTCCATCGTGCAGGTAAGCGATGGCACAACAGTGCCACGCAACCAGAATATCTCAGCGCAGGATCGGGCATGGCGGGAGCAGACAATTCTGCACCCCTATCACGCCCGTATTCGGCAGGAACTGGATGCCCATGTGGCCGCAGGCCGCCAGACAGTGGTGGTGGCGCTACACAGTTTTACGCCATTCATGCACGGCAAACAGCGCCCGTGGCATGCCGGGCTTTTGCATAATCATGATTCCCGGCTGGCCCGTATCATGATTGCTCTTTTGCAAAAGGATGGCTTGGTGGTGGGGGATAACGAGCCCTACGCCCTTACAGATACATCAGACTACACTATTCCCCAGCATGGTGAGCAGCGCGAACTGCCACATATTGAAATTGAAATCCGGCAGGATCTGATAGCCGATGATGCCGGGCAGACCGAATGGGCAAACCGTCTGGCCCGTTTGCTGCCACAAGCATGGCAGCAGTTTTGTGAACAGTATGGAGAAAACGCATGACCGCCACAGATACAGCCAAGCCGCAGATTATTACGGGCAAGGCCAAGCTGGCGGGTGTTCTGGGCTGGCCCGTTGCGCATTCGCGCTCCCCCGTGCTGCACAATTACTGGTTGCGGCGGTACGGTGTGGATGGCGCTTATGTGCCGCTGCCGGTTGAGCCAGATGCGTTTGTGGCAGCCGTTCTGGGCCTACAGGCAGCGGGTTTTCGGGGCGCGAATGTAACTATTCCGCACAAGGAAGCCGCTTTTAAAATTGCCGATGTGCTGGACCATTCCGCCCAGCGCGCAGGGGCCGTGAACACGCTTGTGTTTGAAGATGACGGCAAAATTCACGGTTACTCCACCGATGGCGCAGGGTTTGTAGCCAGCATGGAAGCCGCAGGCTTAAACCCACCCAAACAGGCACAGGCTCTGCTACTGGGTGCGGGCGGTGCTGCGCGGTCTGTTGCCGCGGCTTTGCAGGATTGTGGCCTGCGTGTTGCCGTAACCAACCGCACCCAAGGGCGGGCGGAAGAGCTGGCAAAAGCCCTGCCGGGGCTGGATGTGGTGCCATGGAATGCGTGGGAAGAACGCCTTGGCGCGTTTAGCCTGCTGGTCAACACCACGTCTTTGGGGATGGAAGGTGGCCCAGATGCTGTATTTCGGCCTTCCTTGGCGCATGCAGCCAAGGAACTGGTGGTGGCAGATATTGTATATGTGCCCCGCGTAACACCTTTGTTGGCCGAGGCGCAGTCTGCTGGTCTGCGCACTTTGGGCGGGCTTGGCATGCTGTTGCATCAGGCACGGCTGGGTTTTGAAAAATGGTATGGCGTGAACCCGGAAGTGGATGCCGCCACGGAAGCTTTTGTGCAGGAAAGTTTCTAAGGGCTACAGCAAGGGCATGAAAATTCTGGGCCTTACCGGCGGTATGGGCATGGGCAAAAGCACCGTGGCCACATTGTTGCAGCGTGCAGGCTTGCCGGTGTTTGATGCCGATGCCGAAGTGCGCCGCCTGCAGGCAGATCATGGGGCCGCTTTGCCTGCCATCGCCCAACTGGTGCCGCATGCCGTGCAAAACGGGCATTTGGATAGAGCCGTATTGCGGCAAGCTGTGATAAAACAACCGACGTTATTGAAAAAACTGGAACACATTATCCACCCCATGGTGCGGGCTGCGCGTACACGGTTTTTACGCACGCAACGCTTGCAGGGCGCGCGCTGTGTGGTGCTGGATATTCCGCTGCTGTATGAAACAGGCGCCCAGCGTGAATGTGATAATGTGCTGGTGGTATCCGCCCCACATTGGGTGCAGGCGCGGCGCGTGGCCAAAAGGCGGGGCATGCCACCGGCCGAGGCACGCAAGCTGATAGCCCGGCAAATGCCAGATGCCCAACGCGTGCGCCAGGCTGGCAAGGTTATCCGCACCGGCGGCAGTATGCGAGAAACAGAGCGGCAGGTGCGCCAGTTCATCAGGAGCCTGAGGGCATGAAAAGATCCATTCTGTTTGATACGGAAACCACGGGGCTGGACCCGGCCACGGGTGACAGGGTGATTGAAATTGCTGCTTTGGAGCTGGTGGGAGACCTGCCAACCGGGCGCAGCTTTCACACGCTGATAGACCCGGAGCGCGATGTGCCGGAGGAGGCATCCCGCGTGCATGGCTTCACGCAGGCGGATCTGGAAGGCAAACCCAAATTTGCCGAAATTGCGGATGATTTTCTGGCCTTTGTGGGGGATGACCCACTTATTGCGCACAATGCCCGGTTTGACTTTGGCTTTATGAATGCGGAGCTCAAACGCGCAGGCAAAAAAACGCTGGATCTGGACCGTATGGTGGATACGCTGGATATGGCGCGCGAGCGCTTTCCCGGCATGCCCAACAGTTTGGATGCCTTGTGCCGCCGCTTTGGCGTAGATCTTTCTGCCCGAACCACCCATAACGCGCTGCTGGACTGCAAATTGCTGGCCGATGTGTATGTGGAACTTATGGGCGGCCGCCAGCATGGGTTGGGGTTGATGGCGGAAGATGGGCAACTGCCTTCTGTCATGTATGAAGGCCCCGTGAACCGCAAGGTTGTGCGTGTGCAGCCAACGGCAGAAGAACTGGCAGCGCATGCGGCATTTGTTGCGGGTTTGAAAGAGCCTGTCTGGGAGCTCTGACCGCACATTCAAACCGTGTCGTCAATTCTTGCGAAAAGGGCTTTGCAGGGGCGGGTGGGTATGCCATCCTTGATTCTATAAAACGTGACGAAATGTACAAAAATGTTTTGTCAGCCGTTTCCACCGCTTTTCACGCAACGGAAAAGGTAAGTTGTTTCAATGAATTCGGGGAGCCCTTTGATGCGTTCTGCATCCCGCCATTTTGCTGCTGCCTTGGCGCTGTGCGGAGCATGGTTCATGCCTGCGGGCGCAGAAACTATGCTCGGTCCGGTTACGGCAACAGTTACATTTAATACGCGTTCGGCGGATCTGGGCGTAGGATATACATGGGGCCGGGGTGTGCTGACATATGGCGGCCGCCAGTATCCGTTCGAAATCAAGGGGGCTTCCGCCATTGCTGTTGGGTATTCCTCTGGCCACAGTGTGGGCAAGGTGTACAACCTTCAGCGTATTGAAGATTTTGAAGGTACCTTCTGGGCACTTTCTGGTGAGGCCACAGTTGGCCGTGGCGTTGGCGGCCTGCTGATGGAAAATAATGATGGCGTGCGCATCCGGCTGGATGAATGTCGCTCAGGTGGGCGTATTGCGGCATCGCCTTCCCGCCTGACAATTCATTTGCTGAATAAGGTCGGCACCCCTGTTGCAACCGCACCGGTTGATCAGAAATCAGCCCACTAAATACATTACTCCCGCGCTTGCTGGTTTTAGTGGGTCAGCAGGCGCGTGGTGGTTTGTAGAATTGTTTTTTCATCAAACAGGCGCAAGGCACGTTTCAGCCCGGCAGCGCCCATGTGCTGGCGCAAACTTGGGTTCTGCACCAGCGTTGTAAGGGCTTCTGCCAGTTCTGCCGTGGTGCCGGGTGGCACAAGTAGCCCTGTTTCATGCGGTACAACCTGCTCGCGCGAGCCCCGAATATTGGTAGCCACAACAGGCAGCCCGCATAGCATGGCTTCGATAATAGACATGGGCAGGCCCTCAAAATGGCTGGGCAGCACAAAAATGTCTGCTGCTGCCAGTAAGGCCGGAATATCTGCCCGATAACCAAGGCATTTTAGCCGTGGGCCAAGTGTTGCACGTGCTTTGGCGAGGTATTCCCCCATATTGGCACCGTGGTCTGATGCCAGCCTTTCCCCCACAATCCATAACTCTGCATCTGGCACCTGCTCCATGGCGGCCAGGAGTTCTGGATACCCTTTGTGGCGCACAAGACGAGAGACAACGATAATTACGGGTGTTTGCGCAGGTGTGCCCAATTCTGTGCGGATACGGGTTCTGGCTTGTGCATCTGGGTGAAAGCGGGCCGGGTCTCGCCCATTGCCAATAGCAACCGGGTGGGGGTGAATATGCAGGCGTTTGGCATCCTGCGTTTCCTCACGGCTGACGGTCAGGTACACATCGGTTATGCGCCCACACAAAACTTCCAGCACCAATGCCAATCCGCGCCGTAGGCGGGAGCCGGGCTGGTTGAACAAAAAGCCGTGGCACGTATAGGCAATGCGCGGCACGCCGCACAACTTGGCCGCCGCACGCGCCAGAATGCCGCTAATGGGCATATGTGCGTGCACCAGATCCGGCTTTTCTTTTTTTATAAGCTGCACAAGCGCCCAAAAGGCCCGTAGCTGCGCGGGTATGGAAAATGAACGCGCAAAGGGCAGTGTTTCAACCCGAAACCCCTCGCTTCTGGGGTGTTGAAGTAAAGGGCCATCTGCACAAACGCCTATGACTTCGTGCCCTTCTGCCCGTAACTCCCGCATGAGGGGCAGTAGAAAATGGGTGAGTGAAAAATCGACGTTTGTAATTTCCAGAATTTTCACGTCAGCCCATTACGCGTTCTTGAGGGAAAGCGACCAGCGGATAGGCGGTTTGCTTGGGGCCTGTGGCACAGGTGGGGGGGGCAGCAAGGTGTTTTCCAACCCGTGCGCCTCAGGGGTGGAAGGATCAGCCAACAGGCCAGAACCAACTTCTGGCACTACGGGCATCTGTTCTTCCGGCATATCGGGGGGCGTGGCGAATTCGGCGTCTTCTTCCGGTTCACTTTGGGGAGAAGAGTGTGCATCTTCATCGTTCTGATCAGGCTGTGCTGGGGTAAGCACGAATTGCCGCGTGGCCTCGCATTTTCCCTGCCCCAGATAAACGCTTTCTTCTATTTCAATATGCGCGTCAGACCAGAAGAACCATGTTTCTTCCGGCGTGTGCAGCAGGTAGCCATCTTCTTCCTGCTCAATGCTGACATCAGGATGCAGATGGAAGCGGATGCAAAGCGGCACCGGAATACTCACATCTTCCAGCTTTTCAATACCTTGCAGAACCGTGCCGTCTTTATCCAGATAAATCTTACGAGAATACAGGCCACCGCCTTGGGGCTTGTAGCCATCATGCGTCATGCTCAGGCAATGCACACCATCCTGCACGGATGTTTGGCGTGTAACCTGTGGTTTTTGAGAAATACCGCCATTGGCATCAAACCGCATGGGGGTAAGGTCTGCCAGTTCCAGAACAGAATGTGCAGCCGGGTAACGCAAGGCTTCTGCCCAACCGCGCTGGATACTGCTGCCACAATTTACAATCAGTCGTTGCCTGCCAGATGAAAATTCAAAGGACAACATGCCCGCATGCGCGCTGCCATCATAACCCGCAGGGGCGGCAGAGGCAGCATCGGCAATCAACAGGGCGCGGCCGTTATTAAGGCGTGCAAAGCCAGATTCTGGCAGGCCAGCCGCCACAACGCGGGTGCGGGAGGCGCGGCTCAGCACGTGTTCGATAAACTGAGGGTTTTGTTCACAACTGCCATTAAACAGGGCCAGCCCACCATCTCCATGCCGCATGGCGCGCAGGGCCGGGGCGCTGCGGTTGGCGGCATCCAATACGCTGGTGGGCAACGGTACGCGGGCAACCTGCAGAATATACAGCATTTCCGCCAGCTCGCGCACGCACTGCAACAGGTCTTCCGGGCAGCGGGTAATGTGGCCGCCATCGGGCAAAATCTGTTGGCTGATGGTGCTATCAATCAGGCGCAGATAACGGGTTAGAAATTCTGGATAATCGGGTAGGGAAACCGCAACAGCCAGCAGCCCCTTAAGGGCGGTAAGGGCACGCCAGCCTTTGGCTTCCTCTGGCATAAGCGCCATGATGGAACGCGCCTCCATAATCAGCGATGCCATAAGCTGCTGGCGGAAGGAATCATCTGCCGATGCAGCAAAAAATTCGTAACAGCCCAGCCAAGCCGCCAAGCGCGCACCCGTTATGGATGGGTCTGAAATAGGCCGTTCTGCCGGGGTTTGCTCCATCCACTGGGCCACCAGCGTACGGGCCTTGATGCGAGCAGATTCAGCCCCCAGTTCACGCAGATCCTGCAACCACGTAAAACCCTGCAACCAACGGCGGTAGGCTTCTGGCCATTGCGGGTTATCCCATTCCCCTTCAATCAGAGGGCGTTGGGTGCCTTCAAAAAGTGTCTGGTTGCGAACAAGCTGTTCACCCCCAGCAGCGTTTCCTGACCACAGATCCCGCAATGCAACGGCAGGGGCTGCCGGCACGCGGGCAAACCCTCCCAATGGGTTGCGCATGGCATAGGCAAGGCGGGCTCCGCGGGTCCAGCGACGCAGGGGCATTGGAAGTTCAGAACTCCATCAAGGCAGGTGTAGAAAAAGTTGTGATCGGGTTATGGCAGAATATTCATGCAAGGAATGACTTATTTGCCGGATGTGGCTTTATTTTGGCTTAGCAACATGTGCGCGCAAGGCAGCAATAGCGGCGGCATAATCTTTTTTGCCATATACGGCGCTTCCGGCAATGAGCACATCGGCGCCAGCATCTATGGCCAGCGGGGCGGTTGTGGCGTCTATACCGCCATCTACAGCCAGCCGGATATCACGCCCGCTTTGGGTGATCATATCCCGAATGCGCCGGATTTTGGGAAGCTGGCTGGACAGGAACTTCTGCCCCCCAAATCCGGGGTTAACAGTCATCACCAGAATAATATCCACCAGATCCAGCACTTCACTAATGGCTTCGGGCGGTGTGGCGGGGCACAGCACAACGCCCGGCTTGGCTCCCAAATCCCGAATGCGCTGTAAGGAACGGTGGGTATGCGGCCCGGCCTCAATGTGAATTAAAATCTGGTCTGCCCCGGCTTGAGCAAAGGCTTCCAGATACGGATCCACCGGTGCAATCATCAGGTGCACATCAAATGGCAGATCAGAGCAGGGGCGCAGCGCCTTCACCACAGCCGGGCCGAACGAAATGTTGGGCACAAAATGCCCATCCATGACATCCAGATGCACCCAGTCTGCCCCAGCCTGTTTGAGTGCTGAAACTTCCTCTCCCAACCGTGTAAAATCGGCAGCGAGAACACTTGGGGCGATAAGGGGATAAGATACAGGGCGCATACCCTGTTTATCGGCAATCCTACGCTTGTGCGCAACCGTATGTTTGGTCTTTTTTCAAACAGTTTTGCAAATGTTATGGACGAATAAAGCGCGCGGCAAAAAATCCATCCATGCTGCCTTTGTCTGCCCACATTCCGGGGTGGGTGCGCAGCCAGCCTTCGGGGGTTCTGGCTTCTGGCAGAAAGGCCAGTTCTTCTGGCGTAAACGGATCTGGCACCAGCCCCATGGCTTCTGCGGCGCGGGCACGGTCTGGCCCTTCTTCCTGCTGCAAGGAGCACACGGCATAAACCAGCCGGCCACCGGGGCGCAGCATGTTTTTGGCGGCTTCCAGCAAACGGTCTTGCCCGGCGGTGAGTGTTGTTAAATCACGCGGGCGTTTTACCCATAAAACATCCGGGTGGCGGCGTGCCGTGCCTGTAGCGGAGCAAGGGGCATCCAGCAAAATGGCATCAAGCGGGGCATCAGGTTGCCACGTGCCTGCATCTGCTTGCAGGGTAGCAACATTGCCAAGGCCCAGGCGCGCCATATTTTCCTTGAGCCGCGCCATGCGGTTGGGGTTGTTTTCAATAGCGGCAACCTGCGCGCCGGTGACAGCAAGCTGTGCGGTTTTGCCACCTGGCGCCGCGCACAAATCTGCGACTTTTTCACCTTCCTTCACGTTCAGGAGGCGCGCAGGAAGAGTGGCTGCTGCATCCTGAACCCAAAAAGCGCCTTCTTCATATCCTGCCAGATCAGCAACGCGCGTGCCTGCCGGATAACGCACAGACCCGTTGGGTAGAACACTTCCCCCCTCCGGCGCTGTGGCGCCGGGGCGCAGGGTAATATCCAGCGGGGCTTCATGGCTGATTCCTTCAGCTATGGCGCGGGGCACGCCACGGCCTAGCACGCTCCATGAACTCCATAGCCATGCGGGAATGTTCAACCGTGCCTGATCCAGCCCTTCCAGTACGTTTTGCCCTTCTGCCGCTACCTTGCGCAGCACGGCATTGGCCAGCCCGGCAAACGGGGCCAGCTTACGCCGACGCAGCAGGGAAACAGTGGTGCCAACAGCCGCATGCGGAGGTGTTTCTAAAAACAGAAGCTGCGCGCAGCCAATCATCAGCGCCACACGTACGGGTTCTGGCGGTTCCTTGCGTAAAAATGGTTCCAGCACAGTGCGCAGCGTGCCCATGTGGCGCAACGTGGCTGCGGCCAAGCGGTGTGCTGCGGCTCTGTCTCGCGGTTCGGCCTTATGTGCTTCAGCAGAGCGAGACAGACTGTTTTCCAGCATGCGCCGGTGTTCCACCACGCCGCACAGAATATCAAAGGCGATATCGCGCGTAGGATCAGGCTGCGGAGGGGCAGGGCGGCCTTTTCCACGTTTTGGGGAACGGGGGGCGCGTGCTGGTGTGTTCATAAGACTGTCAGAACCGTTCAGGAAAACAGAAAGAGAAAAAGCGCCTTACCCAACAAGCAGGGCGCACTCTGCCGGAGCAGAAACAGGGCGTTGAAGCAGAAAGTGGCGGAGCACCTGCGGGTAAAGTTGGTGTTCCTGCCGCAGAACGCGGGCCCCAAGTGTATCTGCGGTATCACCCGGCAGAACAGGCACAGCGGCCTGGCCCAGAATTGGCCCTTCATCCATGCCTTCTGTTACCAGATGCACAGTGCATCCATGCACGCGCACGCCCGCTTGCAGCGCACGTTCATGTGTATGCAGGCCGGGGAACACAGGCAGCAGGCTGGGGTGGATGTTCAGCATCCGGCCAGCCCATGCGCCGGTTAAAAACGGGGTGAGCAGGCGCATATAACCCGCAAGGCAGATAGCCTGAGCACCAGCTTCTGTCAGGGCTGCATGCACTGCGCGTTCATGCGCTTCACGGTCTTTGCCAAAATCACGATGGTTGATGGCCAGCGTGCGCAGGCCCGCTTTTTTAGCCATTTCCAGCCCCGGTGCATCCGGGTTGTTGCTTAAAACAAGGCAGATGCGGGCAGGAAAGGAAGGATCTTCACACGCGCGGATCAGGGCCGTGGCATTGCTGCCCCGGCCGCTGATCAAAATGGCAATGGGTGTTTTTTCAACGCTCATGCTGCGCGAAAATCCGGAGTAGCCTGCATTTTCAGATCAGGCTTGGCAGTGGGGGAGGCTGCTTTGGCAATATGACCAATGCGTACGGCCGGTTCACCCATATCATGCAGGCGGGCCAGAACGGCATCGGGTTCTGGGGTAATCAGGATCATGCCGATACCGCAGTTGAACACACGCAGCATTTCTTCTGTATCCACATTGCCGGTACGGGCCAGCCATTTGAATACAGGTGCCACAGGCCATTCCTGATCAATCACGGCATCCAAACCATCAGGCAGCACGCGGGGCAGGTTGCCGGGCAGGCCACCGCCAGTAATATGGGCTGCACCATGCAGCAGGCCTGCTTTATGCAAAGCCAGAACCGGGCGCACATACAGGCGTGTGGGTTCTAAAAATGCTTCACCAAGGGTTTTGCCCGGCGCAAAGGCTGCGGGGTCTGTCCATGCCAGATGAGCGTCTGCCACAATGCGCCGCACCAAAGAGAAGCCATTGGAATGCACGCCAGAGGAGGGCAGCGCAATAAGGGCATCACCTTCTGCAATGCCTGCGGGCAGAAGCGCGCCGCGTTCTGCCGCACCAACGGAAAAACCAGCCAGATCATAGTGCCCATCGGCATACATGCCGGGCATTTCTGCTGTTTCACCGCCTACAAGGGCGCAGCCAGACTGTTCGCACCCGGTGGCAATGCCGCGCACAACCTTGGCAGCGCTGTTAACAGATAGACGGCCTGTGGCGAAGTAATCCAGAAAGAACAGGGGTTCAGCCCCCTGCACGATTAGATCGTTCACACACATGGCTACCAGATCAATGCCCACGGTTTCGTGCAGGTCATTATCAATAGCCAGTGTCAGCTTGGTGCCTACGCCATCTGTGCAGGAAACAAGCACGGGGTCTTTAAAGCCGGCGGCCTTCAGATCAAACAGCGCGCCAAATCCGCCAAGGCCCCCCATTGTGCCGGGGCGGTCTGTGGCTTTGGCCGCCGGGCGAATGGCATCAACAAGGGCTTCGCCTGCTTCAATGTCCACGCCGGAATCACGGTAAGTGAGGCCGGAGGAAGGGGTGCTAGGTGAAGACGTCATGCGCGTGCTCTTGGTCCGAATGAGAATAAGGGTCGATGTGCGGGACAGGGTGGGTTAGGATTCCCTCTCGAGGACAGTCTTTACGGCAGGAGAAGCGGCGCGCAAAGCGGCATGACACGGATTGATGAAACAAAAAGCCCCTTAAACGCGCCTTCGGGTGGGCAAAAGCGCCAAAATGAGGCCAACGAGGCAGAACAGATTGCCTTGCCCTTTGCGCATCGCCCCCGATTCGGAAGGTCGGACTTTGTGGCAGCACCCTCCAATGCGGCGGCACGGGCATGGGTGCTGGATGCAGAAGCCGCGGCGCGTTGGCCAGAAGGCCGCATGGCCCTGTGGGGGGAAAGTGGCACGGGCAAAACGCATCTTCTTTCCATTTGGGCGGGCCGTTATGGCGCACCCATTATGGAGGGCAGCCGCCTGAACACGCATGAAGCCGCAATGCTATTTGAGGATGGCGGGTTTCGTGCCGCTGCATTGGATAATGCCGATAAAGTGCCCAATGAGCGGGATTTGCTGCACCTTATCAATCTGGCGCGGGAGCGGCGTGTGGCCTTGTTAATGGCAGCGCGCAGGCCACCAGCCCGCTGGCCAGTAGTGCTGCCAGATCTGGCAAGCCGCCTGCGGGCCACCGCGTCCGTACCGTTAGGCCCGGCGGAAGAGGGGCTGTTGCACCGCCTTTTGCTGCGGCTGTTGGCTGAACGCCAGATTGTTGTGGGGGCACAGGTTACAGAATGGCTGTTGCGTCGCCTGCCACGCCGGGCAAGTGCTGTGCGCGATTGTGTGGCCATGCTGGACCAGGCCGCATTAGAATCGGGCGGGCGCATTACGCGCGCCTTGGCTGCGAATGTGCTGGAAAGTCTGCTGGCACGGGAAGAATAATGAATATATTCGCTTCAGACGTGTTGTGATGTTTCAGTTTTATGACATCATTCATCAGAATGATGAGCTGAACTTTTCGCGCCAGCCGTGTTTGCGTAAAGCTTTGCTTGCCCCAAGGCGGGAAACGGGGCGCATGATGCAGCACAAGGAAAGGAAGAAACGTGACGGCGCAGGATAAAAAAGAGCAGGCCCCTGTAAAAGCTCGTTCACCAGCCCGAAAAGCAGCGCCCAGAAAACCGTCTACCCGCCAACCGCGCCAGAGCAGAAAAACGGCAGAGCGGAAGATCACTCTGGAAATGCCGGAACGGTTTATCAACCGCGAGTTATCTTGGCTGGATTTCAACCAGCGTGTGGTGGAAGAGGCCGATAACGCCCGCAACCCCTTGCTGGAACGCCTGCGCTTTTTATCTATCAGCGCCAGCAATCTGGATGAGTTCTATTCCGTCCGTGTGGCCGGGCTTGTCGGGCAGGTGCGTGAGGGGCTGACCAAACTCTCACCCGATGGCCGTACTCCAGCCCAACAGCTTGAGGCTGTGCGTGAACGCTGCGCCCGCCTGCTGCGTGAACAGCAGCGAATCTGGACAGAACTGCGCGGCCTGCTGGCAGAAGCTGGCGTAGAGCTGTGTGAGCCAGATGCGCTGACGGATGCTGATAAGGAACATCTGGCCAAAATCTTTATGGACAGGGTGTTCCCGGTTCTTACACCCCTTGCAGTGGACCCGGCACATCCTCTGCCGTTTATCCCCAATATGGGTTTGGCACTGGGTTTGCGCCTGCTTTATGCAGATACGGGCCTGTTCGCCATGAACGCCCTTATTCTGCTGCCCGCGCAGATAGAGCGTTTTATTCGCCTGCCATCTCCCACCCCGGCAACGGATGCCGCAACCCCGCCAAAGGTGCGCTTCTTCCGTCTGGAAGACCTGATCACCCTGTTTATTGACCGTCTGTTTGATGGTCTGGAAGTGGGTGAAAGCGGCGTGCTGCGCGTGGTGCGTGACACCGACGTGGAATTTGAAGACGAGGCAGAAGACCTTGTCCGCTCCTATGAAACAGCATTGAAGCGCCGCCGCCGTGGTGTGGTGATCCATCTGGATATGGAAAAGCGGGTGCCGACGGAACTGGCAGAAGCCATTGCCTCGGACCTTGATTTGCCGCCCGATGAAATTGCCGTGCATTCCGGCATGATCGGGGTGGTGGATCTGAAGCAGATGATTGTGGATGATCGGCCGGATCTGTTGTTCCCGCCCTACACCCCGCGCTTTCCTGAACGTATCCGGGATTTTAATGGTGATTGCTTTGCCGCCATTCGCGCCAAAGATCTGCTGGTGCATCACCCGTTTGAAAGCTTTGATGTAGTGGTGCAGTTCCTGCGGCAGGCTGCGCTGGACCCCAACGTAATTGCCATTAAGCAGACGCTGTATCGCACCTCGCGCGATTCACCTATTGTGAAAGCGCTGATTGAGGCGGCAGAAGCTGGCAAGTCCGTCACTGCTATGGTGGAATTGCGTGCCCGGTTTGATGAGGAAGCCAATATTCGCCTTTCCCGCGCGTTGGAAGCTGCAGGCGTGCAGGTGGTGTTTGGTTTTGCGGATTTGAAAACCCACGCCAAGCTCAGCCTTGTGGTGCGGCGTGAAGGCGGGCTTGTGCGCTCTTACGCACATTTTGGCACGGGCAATTATCACCCCATCACCGCCCGTATTTATACAGATCTTTCCTTCTTTACGTGTGATCCGGCATTGGCGCGGGATTCTGCACGCCTGTTCAATTACGTAACCGGCTACGCCATGCCCGCGCAGATGGAGAAAATTGCTTTTTCCCCCATCACCATCCGCAGCACGTTGAAGGAACTGATTCAGGAAGAAATTGATCACGTTAAGGCAGGTAAACCGGGCAGCATCTGGCTGAAGATGAATGCGCTGGTGGACCCGGAACTGATTGATTGCCTGTACAAAGCCTCCTGCGCAGGGGTGAAGATTGTAGGTGTTATCCGCGGCATCTGCTGCCTGCGGCCCGGTGTGCCGGGGCTTTCAGAAAATATCCGCATTAAATCCATTGTCGGGCGCTTTTTGGAACATTCGCGCATTTTTGTGTTTGGGAACGAACATCGCCTGCCATCGCGCTATGCCAAGGTCTTTATTTCCTCGGCAGACTGGATGACGCGGAACATGGACTGGCGTGTGGAAAGCATGGTGCCCATTACCAACCCAACTGTGCACGCGCAGGTTTTGGGCCAGATCATGGTGTCCAACATTCGCGATACCCTACAATCATGGATGCTGGAACAGAATGGAGAATGGCGGCGCGTAAACCCCGGAAACCGGCCTTTTTCCGCGCATGAATGGTTTATGACACATCCTTCACTTTCCGGACGCGGCTCCGCCGCGCATGACACCCCCATCCGGGCCCCGGCATCTTTGACCTCTTCACAGGACTTGCTGATAGATTGATGTCTGAAATCATGAGCTTTTTTCTTGCGTCGGGATTATCTCATCCCCGTTGTTCCAAGCTGCGCAGTCAGTTTTTGCAAACGGGGAGGGGCTTCTGATGGAGGCTGATCAACCGTGCCGTTCCGCAGTGGTGGATCTTGGCTCCAATTCCGTAAGGCTTGTGGTTTTTGAAGGGCGTTCGCGCAATCCACTTCCCATTTTCAATGAAAAAGCCGTGCTGCGTTTGGGGCGCGGGCTGACTGAAACCGGGAAGCTGAATGAAGAAGGCGTGGAAATGGCCAAGGAAGTGCTCAGCCGCTTCCATGCCATTGCCCGCGCCATGAAGGCCGATCCGTTTGAAATTCTGGCAACCGCCGCTGTGCGGGATGCCAGCAATGGCCCAGCTTTTGTGCAAACCCTGCGCGAAAGCATGCCCGGTGTGCCTATCCGCATTCTTTCCGGCAAGGAAGAAGCCGATCATTCCGCCATAGGCGTTATGTGCGGTATTCCCGGTGCATCCGGGTTGGTGGCCGATGTGGGCGGTGGCTCTTTGGAGCTTATTCACCTTACGCCACAGGGGCGGCATGATGCCACAACCCTGCCACTAGGTATGATCCGGCTGGCAGACCGTTCTGGCCGAGATCTGGATAAAGCCAAAACACTGGCGGATAAGGATATTGGCGGCGTAGAATGGCTGCCCAAGGTAAAAGGCAGCACGCTTTATCTGGTGGGTGGGGCTTTCCGTGCGCTGGCGCGGCTTCAGATTGCGCGCACGCAATATCCGCTCAACATTGTGCACTATTATACAATGGATGTGCAGGAAGCGCGGGAAATGACGGGCTGGCTGCAAAACAGCTCGCGCCGCAGTCTGGAACGTTTGCCCGGAGCACCCCGCAAGCGGTTGGATGATACACCTTTTGCCGCCATGGTATTGCGGCGGCTGATGAAAAAGGTGCAGCCGGACAAGATCGTCTTTTGCGTGGATGGCCTGCGCGAGGGCTGGTACATGCTTAACGTTGCGCCGGATATTCTGGCCCAGAACCCGATGGACGTGGTGGCGCGTGAAATGTGTGCCCGTTTTGGGCGCAGCAACTCGCTTCCCTATGCCTTGATGCAGTGGACAGATTTTTTGCGGCCGGAGGAAACGGCGGAAGAAAAATATCTGCGTCATCTGGCATGTTATCTGTCTGATATCGGCAGCCACGATCACCCGGAATATCGGGCCGAGCAGACGTATTGGCGTATCCTGCGTGTGCAAAGTGGCGGGTTTGATCATCCTTCTCGCGCATGGTTGGCGCTGGCGCTGGCTGTTCGTTATGCCGCAGATCAGCAGGCCCCTTTTCTGGCAACATCTCGTGCACTGTTGAGTGATCAGGACTGGAAAAGTGCTGTGGTGCTGGGGTTGGCCCTGCGTCTGGCGTATTCTCTCTCCGGCGGTGCTGGGCGGTTGCTGGAAGGCACATCCCTTGAATGGGAGGAAGATGCG
Organism: Acetobacter sp. A11-2; assembly: GCF_040208445.1. Taxonomy (NCBI): domain Bacteria; kingdom Pseudomonadati; phylum Pseudomonadota; class Alphaproteobacteria; order Acetobacterales; family Acetobacteraceae; genus Acetobacter; species Acetobacter sp. A11-2. The sequence goes on along the minus strand of NZ_CP157843.1, from coordinate 1,453,385 downwards.
CTGGTGCTTATTCTGACATCTGCCCGCGTGGCGGTAAAAGGGGAAAGCGTGCGCCGCGGGTTGGAACGTCTGGGCCAGGCCTTGGGTGTTGCAACACGTTTCGAGATTGAACTGCTTGGTTGATATGCCCTAGACAGGATACAGGTGCGGGGTGGACAACCCCCACCTATCGGGGCACATTACGGTTTATACATCCTGATATGGTGCAGTGGCGCGGTGGGTTGGCTGGTTTGCTGTAACTGTGCGCCAGAATCAGGTTTTGAATAACCGGTAAAGCAGCGGAACCTTATCTCGTGGCTTCTGAAGAGATCATAGATCCCACAGTCCAACACGATGCTTCTGTCCGAAGAGTTCTGCTGCATCTTGTTCTACCATTTGTTGTTACGGTTATGGCCGTGCTGGCCATTGCGCTGGTAGGTGTCAATTCATACCGTACCACCAAGGAGGGTGTTTCCACCCTTACGCACCAGCTTATGGGTGCTGTGCAGCAATATATTGTGCAGCAGGTTACAGATTACATTCTGCCAGCCGCTACCGGTAACCTGATTGCCTCTGGCATGATCGAACATGCCCCAGCACAGGTGGAAGACAAGGTTTTCTATTCCTACGGCAGCACCATGCTGCGCAAGATCCCGCAGCTTCAGTCCTTTTATCTGGCGGATGATGAAGGGCATTTCATGCTCATCGCCCGTGCAGCGCAAAAGGGCGTGCAGGAACATGTGCGTCTGATTGAAAAAAACGGCCACACATATTTCCATCATGCGTTCTGGGATGATAGCGGGCAGAAAATTTCCGAAACGGAAGAAGATGCCAAGGGGTATGACCCTCGCACGCGTGATTGGTACAAAAATACAGCCGGCACAGATAAGGTAACATGGACCAAGCCGCATCTGTTTCCCACCACCAGCCAGTTTGTCATGACCAGTTCCCTACGGTTTAAGACAGATGCTGGCCATACAATGGTGTTTGCCACCAATATTTCGCTCAACGAACTCAGCTCGTATCTGGATCAGATCAAGGTTGGTAAGACCGGCTCCGCCATGATTGTGGATAGCCGGGGCCTGTTTATTGCCGGCAAAAACCTCACGCAGCAGGCCAAGGCCGCTGGGTGGGACCCGGATAAAATGGTGCTGGACCGCAAGGCCTACCCGGTGTTTGCATTGGGGTATGATCACTACCGTGTGCGTGGTGTTGGGCCGCGGCATGTTACGTGGGATGGCACAGATTACATCACCATTGCCGCAGCTTTGCCGCGCTATTCTGATAGCTGGATTTTGCTGATGGCCGCTCCCGAAAGTGATTTCGGGTCCTTTGCACGCCAAAGCAGCCACCAGAGCTTGCAGTTTTTGGCCATTATCACAGTTTTCTCGCTTGTGCTTGCAGGGTTGCTGGTGCGGCAGGTGCGGCGCACAGAGTCCAGCACGCGCCTGTTGGTGAAGCAGAAAGAGCAGATTCAGCGTGAAAGTTCTGCTGTGCAGCAGGTGGCCGTTGCCCCGCGTCTGTTTGACCCCACTGTGGAACCCCTGAGCCTGACAGAGCAGCTAACGCTTGTAACAGGTGCTCGGCGTGCCACGCTTTGGCGCTTTTTGCACGATGGTGCAGCCATGGTGTGTGAAGATGCGTATGACCAAACGCAAAACACACATTCTGGCGGGTTTGAAATGGCCCGTACAGAATTAGGACCATTCTTTTCCGCCATTGAAGAAGGCAATGCGTTCTCGGTTGAAAATGCAGCCGTAGATCCGCGCACCACGCGGTTTGAACGTTTGACCATGCGTGAGCTGGGCACAAAGGCATTGGCCGTTTGCCCTGTACATGGCCCGCATGGGGTAGAAGGTGCGATCATGCTGGAAGATCCGCATCTGCAGCCGCATCTGCTGTACTTCCTTGATCTTATGGCCGGCGTGGCCGCCCTGCGCTTTGCGGCACAGGCGCAGTTGCTGAATACGCAAACTGGCAAGATTGTAGATGCCGGGCAGCAGGTGGCCACGCTGGATGTGCCCGCGCCCAAATCTGATAATATGCTGATGAGGGCGCCAGAAGCCGCTGCCGTTACATCTGCCAGCATTTATCCATCTGTTGCTGTGTTGGTCATCACGTTCTCTGACCCCGTGGTGGAAGGGGAAAAAGAAACAGAGGCCCTGATTGCACTCATCAATCAGTTGGCGGCAGATGTGCAGTCCGTCGCGCAGGAAGAAAAACTGTTTGCCGTGGAAGTGGCCGGCCACCGTATGATCTGCATGGCAGGCTGCCTGCCCACGCCAGATGTTACGGCCATTGTGCGCGTTGCAGATGCTGCACTTAAAATGCGTGAAATCTTTATGGCATCACTGGCCGCGGCAGATCTGGAACCGGTGTTTACCATGGGTATTGATTACGGCCCGGCATTTGGTGGTGCGGTAGGGAACGAACCCAAGGTGTTTAACCTGTGGGGGCAAACGGTCTCTCTGGCCGAGCTGATGGCACAGGGCGCGGCAGACCCCGGCACCATTCAGGTAACAGAGCGTGTTTATGGTGTGCTGCGTGACAGATACCTGTTCCGTAGCCGTGGGTCCTTCTTTGCGCCGCATCTGGGGCTGGGGCGTGCCTATACATTGGCGGCAAGGCGATGAGTGGGAGCCAGCAGACAGGCGGCCCCAACACGCCGTCGGATGATGAACCAGATCTGATTCTGCAAACAGATGCGCACAAGCCCGCCAAGCGCGTTCCATTGCATGAATGGATACGCAGGAAGCTGGCATGGATCGGCCGGCTTGTGCGCAGGCAGGTCCGTTTTTTTCTGGTTGTTCTGGGGGCAGGCTGGGGCGTTATTTTTGAGAGCTTCCGCTCTCACGCATGGCGCCGCACCGTGCGGTACGAATTTGTAACCACCATGAACAACATTATCGGCGGTGGTGTCAGTGCTTCACTGTTTGCCGGTATGCTTACAGGTGTGGCGGCTGTTTCTCAGGTCATTTACTGGTTGGGTCTTACGGGCCTTGCCAAAATGACAGGCTCCATTCTGGTAAATGTGGTTATCCGTGAAATTGCGCCCATTCTGGTCGGTATTCTGCTGCTGGGGCGCAATGGCATGCTGTCTGCCACAGAGCTGGGGCTGCTGACCATTGGTGGGCAGGTGCGCTCCATGCAGTCTGTGGGGATGGACCCGTTCCTGATGCTGGTGCTGCCACGCACGCTGGCGTTTACCGTGGCCGGGTTTACGCTGGGTATTCTGTTCTCCATATCATCGCTGATAACCGGGTATGTGATGAGCCGTATTTCCGGCGTGATCACCAACCCGATCTGGACATTTCTGGATGATGTGGCTGCGGCCATGTCTGTTACGGATTATGCCGTTATTCCGCTTAAGTTCATCATGGTTGGTTTTGTGGTGGGGCTTGGTGGCTGCCTGACGGGCCTGACCGCCACCAATGAAGATTCACTGCGCACCTTGCTGCCACGCGGCTTTTCCCGCGGGATGCTGATTGTGATGATGGTGAGCGTTCTGTTCAGTCTGGATCTGTAAGATGGAGACGTATTCAGCAGGCCCACTTCTGGAACTGAATAAGGCAGTGCCCTCATTTGAGGATAGCGGCTTGCCGCCAGTCCCCTTCAACATGAAGCTGATGCCCGGCGAATGTATGATTGTGGAAGCGCGAGACCCAAGCCGCGCCACCATGTTTGCAGATTTGTGCAGCGGCATGGTGGAGCTGGAAAGCGGGCAGGTCAGCTTTATGGGGCTGGATTGGGCCAACCTGCAGGATCGGGAGCTTAACGCTCTGCGCGGGCGTATCGGGCGCATTACCCGCCGCGCCAGTTGGGCCGAGTTTATGCCCACACATCTGGGTATTATTTTGCAGCAGTTGCACCACACCACCCGCACTTTGGATGATCTGGTGGCAGAGGCTGTGCGGCGTTCAGAAAGTTTTGGTCTGCCAGGTGTGCCCACGGTAAGCCCATCCCTGCTTTCAGATACGGATCTTACGCGCGTTTCATGCGTGCGGGCTTTTATGGGGCAGCCGCATTTGCTGCTTTTGGAAGACCCGCTGGAGGGTGGCCCGCCCGAACTGTACACCTCTTTCCTGTCTTCAATTACAGAAGCGCGGGATAGAGGGGCAGGCGTAATCTGGCTGGTGCGCAGCAATGCCGTTTGGCAAAGTTACCGGCAGGGTATTACCTCCACATGGCGTCTTGCTGATGATGGCCTAGTAGCAGTACGGATGGCATAATGTTCCAGCTCCGCTTAAGACAGAAAGTGAAACCTCTTATTTCTCTGCGTTATGCAGATGAATGGGTTGGGTTTCTTGTTCTTCTCAGCCTTGTTATTTTTGCAGGCGCGGTGATTGAAGCCGGCGTGCTGCGAGATTGGCTTACCCCACCTGCGCGCTTGCGCGTGGTGCTGCCAGCTTCTGGCGTGGGTGGCCTTACGGTTGGGGGCGATGTGCAGCTTATGGGTGCCCATGCCGGTACCATTCGTTCCATCAAGCTCAACCCATCGGGCAACATGTATGCACTGGTGGATCTGGACCCGCAGGCCAAGCCGTTTATCCGGCGTGATAGTTCGGCCATTATTCGTAAACAGCTTATTGTAACCGGCGCCGCTTATCTGGATCTCAGCCGTGGGCATGGGGAGCCTATGGATTGGAGCTACGCTGTTGTAAGCGCAACGCCAGCCCCCAACCCGGCAGACCAGATTACCGCCACGCTTAACAGTATTCAGGCAGAAATCATGCCCGCACTGGCAAGTGCGCGGCATATGATGGCGCAGCTTGATGGCACCATTAGCGATATGCACGCAGGCAAAGGCACCGTTGGGCAGTTGATGACGAATGATCAGCTGATCAAACAGGCCGAAGCTACCATTGTTTCGCTCAATGGGGTGATTGACCGCCTGAAACCGATTGAAAACCAGATTTCCGGCATCATGAACAAAACCGATGCCACGGTGGCAAACCTGAAAGGGGCCTCGCGCGATCTGAAGGGGGCCACACCGCATCTGCCGGGTATTGCGGCTAATCTGGATGCCAGCACCGCAGATCTGCCAGCATTGCTGGCGCAGGCGCAAACCACACTTTACGGGCTGGAAAAACTAACAGACCAACTGCGCGGCATGTGGCTGCTGGGGGGGCAAAAAGTGGTACGGCATAACCGTCTGTCACCAAAGCAGGTGCGACCATGAGGTACTTTTCTCCCGCTGCGGCTGTTTTGTGCCTGCCTTTACTGCTGGCCGGGTGCGGTGGTGCTGCACAGGATAAACCCACCGCGCAGGATGATGCCGCGTGGGATCAGGCCATGACAGCCGGGCGAGATTCCTTTGAGCTCGGGCGTTATACCGTAGCCGTTACGCAGTATCGCAAAGCCGCAGATCTGGCTTTGCTGCGGGATGATGTAAGCGCGATAACCGAGGCCGGGTATGATCTGGCCGTGGCGCAACTGGCAGCAAACACGCCGGATAAAGCGTTGCAAACAGCACAGGCCACACGGCAGGCCGCCGGTGTGCGTGGGCAAACGCAGCTTTATTCGCTTGATCTGGTAGAGGCTGCTGCCCATTACAGGTTGGGCCATTACAGTTCGGCCATATCATCTGCCACGCAGGCCATGCAGTCATCCGATAGTGCTTTGGCAGGCCGGGCGGCTTTGGTGCTGGGGCTGGCGGCAGATGCGCAATCCGATAGCGCCAATCTGCAAAAAGCTGCGGCCTATCTTGGCAGCCTTAAAAAGCCGCTTTCTGCCACGCAGCAGGCAGATCAGGCGGAAATTCAGGCCCGTGTGCTGCGTCAATCCGCACCACAGCAGGCAGAAGCCTTGGCCGTGCAGGCAGCAGATCTGCGGCGTAACGATGGATCTTACCGTGATATGGCGCGTGCACTGGCACTTGCTGCGCGCATTGCTTCTGCTCAGGGTGACCAGCAAAAGGCCCGTGCGTTGTGGGAGCGTGCAGCACAAAGTGCAGCAGCGCAGTCTAGCGGCTTGAACCGGATGGATGCGCAAACACTGGCGCATGGTTCCATCAACAAAGGCAATTACGTACCGCCTGAAGATGAAGCCGCTGCATGGGCGCGCGATGCCGGGGGTATATCCCTCCGTCCGTTTGAAGATAAAGACGCACAGTAAAACGTGTAAGGCGTAAGTGGCTGGGGCAATGCAGCGGAACCTGATGATTGCACGCTGTGGTGCCCATTCCCTGCACCCGGAATGGCTGAAAGGGGGCGTGCCAGAATGGGATCTGGTGTTATGCCCCTTTCAACCGGTGGATATGCAGGGCCATACCGGCCAGGTGGTGCCGGGCCATAAATGGGATGGCCTGTATCGTTTTCTAACAGAATGGGATGGCTGGAAGCAGTACGACTATATCTGCTTCCCTGATGATGATCTGCGCGGCACGGCAGAAACGTGGAACCGCTTTTTTGCGACCTGCAAACAGTATAACGCCAAATTGGCAGCGCCGGCGCTTACCCCGGGTTCTTTCTGTAGCCACCTTTCCACATTGCAGAATACAAACTTTGTGGCGCGTGCCTCTACATTCGCAGAAATCATGGCCCCCTGCATGCAGCGAGATTTTTTGCATCAGGCACTGCCAACTTTTCGCTTTTCACGCGCAGGCACAGGGTTCGGGCTTGATCTGCTGTGGCCCATGATGCTGGGTTGGCGCGATATATGGATCATGGATGCCACCCCGGTAGAACATACACGCCCGGTAGGGCAGCAGCGCTCTTCCGCATTGGGGGAAATCAGCCAGTATGTTTTTCGTTTTATAGCGGGTTTGGGCGTTGTGGGGGCTACGTGGTCTTACGGGGGATATACCCCACAGGGCACATATCTGGATTACCGTGATAGCCGTTTTGCAGAACTTTATCGGCAAGGTTATGCCTATGTGCAGCAGCACTATCCGCAATATTGGGCGGAGGTTTGTGCGTTTCAGCCCAGCGCACCCCCGCAGGTAAGTGCGCAGGCGCTTGATAAGCTGGAACAGGCCTTGTTTCATTTAAACAAGGATACTGGGAACATTCTTTCTCGCCATCGGCCAGCCATGTTGTCCACCGTATCTCAATGGTCATGGTCTCATGATGCCGCGCGTGAAGCCTCTGGTGGCAACGATGGGCTGATAAACGGCGGCTACGGTTTTCATACAGATTTTGAAGATGATCCGTGGTGGCAGGTTGATCTGGAGCAGATGTGCAACGTGCAGGAAGTTGTGCTGTACAATCGGCTGGATCAGAAAGAATGCTGTGTGCAGCTAAATATTCTTGTTTCTCATAATGGCACGGATTGGCACACGGTTTTTGCCAAACGGGATGATACGCATTTTGGCGGAGCGGATTCCCAGCCTTTGCGTGTGGTTTTGCCCAAACCTGTTATGGCCCGTTTTGTGCGTGTGCAGGCGCTTGGGCACACGGTGCTGCATCTGGATCAGGTAGAAGTGATAGGCACACGCGGCAGTATGAGAGCGCAAAACGGTTTTTTTGAAAAACTTATCTATAAAACCACACGTTTTCTAAACGCACGGCGTTCTGAATAAAAGCGTGGCATTTTATTATGTTTTTTATGGGAACTTGCAGGGGTTCCATGCAGAAATGTTGAGGCACACTCAGGCTGTGCCGTGTATCACCGCACTATAGGGCGCATCCCCATATCGGGCCGGTGCGTGGAGCGGTGATTATGAAAAGACTATTGCGAAGGTACAGAAAGAAAAGCCAGCTTGATAAGGAAATTCGCCACACGCCGCTGGAGGATGTGGGCGGATCTTCCACAGCGCAGAAAAAGAAGGAAGGCGGGCGTTTTTCCTTAAGCACGCGTGAAGCCGCCAAGCGTTTTAGAGCCCACGCGCTGGTGGAAGAAAAAGGCCACCACGATGTTGTGCGTGTGGGGCTGAAAGATAGCGCATGGACAGATCTGTACCATCACGCCCTGACAGCAAGCTGGCCGGCATTTACGGCTGTGGCTGTGTTTTCTTACCTGCTTATCAATTTTATATTTGCGCTGCTGTATATGGTCGCACCAGACCAGATTACGAGTGATAGCCAGCATACGTTGCTTTCACTGTTCTTTTTCAGTGTGCAAACCCTTTCCACCGTGGGTTACGGGGGCATGACACCCGTAGGCATTTACGCCAATGCCATTGTCTCATTGGAAGTGTTTATCGGCATGATGCTGACAGCCGTGGCAACGGGGTTGCTCTTTGCCCGTTTTGCCCGGCCGCGTGCGCGTATCATGTTCAGTAATACCGCTGTTGTCAGCAGTGAAAGTGGTATTCCTGCGCTGTGTATTCGCATTGCCAATTTGCGTGTCAGCGTTATTCTTTCTGTGGATGTAGAAGTGGCGCTTTCCCGCTTGGTTATGGGGGAAAATGGGCATCTGGTGCGCAAGTTTGATCAGCTCTTGCTTGTGCAGTCTCATGTGCCAGTGTTGCGGTTTGCTTTTGTTATGGCGCATGTGATCGGGCCGGACAGCCCCTTACACGGCAAGACAATGGCGGAACTGGAGGCCGAAGAAGCCGAAATTATTGTAACAGTGACCGGCACGGATGAAGCCTTGGGCCAAACCGTATTTGCCAGAACGGCTTACAGGTTTGACCGTGTGCGCAATAACCATCGGTTTGTAGATATTGTGGTGTCCCGCCCTGATGGTCGCATTGCAGTGGATTACACGCGCTTCCATGATGTAGAGCAGCACTAAGGGTTTTAGGCTGCCAGCCGGTCTGGGGCGTTGGTAAGATGAAAGCGCCGGGTTACATCCATAAATGTGGCATGGGCTGTAAACTCATGCCGCAAGACTTCCAGTGCCCCTATGGCCCGCACAAGATCTATTTGTTGAGAGAGATTTCGTTCTGCCATGGCAGCCGGTAAAAGGGCCTGCATGGCTTGGGCAGAGGCAAGGGCAGGGGCCTGCGTGTAGCCTTTTATGTGGCTGATTGTTTCCAATACATGTGTAATCTGCTGGCATTGATTGGCAGATAAAAGCTTGTGAGACAGCACATTGTGCAGGCGCAAAATCAGCAGGCCGGTTGTCATCGCGCTCATGGCGCCTGTCAGATAGGCTTCCACCAAAGCGTTTGGATGGGTGCCAGCATGGCGAATAATCTGGGCTAGCCTATCACCCGAACGGGCAATCCACTGGGCAGATGTAAAGGTCATGCGGCCTTTGGCCATCAGGCGCAGATCACGCACCATTCTGCGGCGGAGCCTCCACCGTTCTCCTGCAGGATCAAACGGCAACACAAGGCGGAAAGCCCATATCCCCAGCCCAATACCAAGAACAACTGCGGGGGTAGTGTTAAACCACGTTATTTCATCCATGCGGGTGTGGTTGGCTGGCCCCACCATAAAGGGCAGAAAGTTGTTATAGGCCGCCGCTGTGCCTGCAATGCTGCCTGGGGCACGTAAGGCCAGCCCGCCCACCAGCATGGGAAAAAAGAGTGATGCCAGCAGAGTTTCCACCCCAGATTGCTGAGGCAGTACCACAAAGCTGAGAATGAACGAAATAACAGCCGCCCATACCGCGCCACGGAAAAAGCCGCTGGCCGCATGTACAGGGTCTTCAAATGAAGAAAAGCGCGTGGTGGTTACAGCCACAAACATGGCAAGGGTAGAACCATCGGGCCATGCTGTTACTTCCCATAACAAGCCGCCTGCGCAAATGGCGGCTGCAGAGCGGATGCCGTTATTGGTGGCCAGCAGGACATCTTTTTCAGGGTGACGGTCAAATCGAAAGTGGTCGGCTCTGCTGGGGGCTTGGGTGGCAATAAAGTGTTCCAGAACGAGGTCTAGTTCCATCAGCAGTTTGGCGAGGGCGGATTCCAGAATACGCCCTTCCAGCAGGTCGCGCCGTTGCTGCCGGGTGGCGGGTGCATTCTGCTGTTGCAGGAGTTGAAACCGTATGAGCCTCTCAATGCCGCGTTGTTGGCTGCGGGTGCGGTAAAGCCGGATTTGAGCGCGCGCCCGTGTGGCAGAGCTTATGGTGGCATCCTGTTCCAGCTCTGCCGGTAAGGAGGTGAGAAGCGCGCAAATATCATCAATAGCTTGCTGGAAGTCTGGTGGTACGGGGGCGGCGGCCTGCATGTGAATATGCAGTGTCATCCCACGGGCCAGAAAGGCAGAAACGGCATTCAGGCTGGCGCGTGCGTGGTCTCCCGCATGGTTGTGGGGGCCCATTTCAATTTCACTGAATTCTGTCTGATCTGCCAGTGAAGGAATACTTCCCAACAAGGCGCGGGAGCGCAACAGCCCATCGGGCTGGTTGCGCAACAGCCCTTGCACACCTGCACATGCCCCTTGTAGCGCGCCCAGTAGGCGCTCTCGCATTTCCTGTTGGGCCACGTGTTCAAGGCGCGGGGCAAACAGGGCGGCCAGCAGGCTTTCACACACAATACCCAGCGTAATGTAAGTGGTGCGGGAAAGCGCAATCATAAACACGTTGTCGGGCTGATTAGCGGCGCTTAGCACAATAATGGTGGTGGTGAAGGACACCAGAACCAGCGCGTAAGAGCGAAAGTTGCGCAGGAATGTTGCAATGGCACAGCAACCACCTGCCCATAGGGCAAGAAACGGAAACACAAGCCCCGGCTCCTGCGGAAGCGCAGCCAAAAATGCAATGCCGGCTACTGCGCCAATGCAAGTACCAATTAACCGCCATTTGGCTTTGGAAAGACTTTGCCCGCGAGAGTTCTGAGCCACAATCCATGTGGTCATGGCGGCCCATTGGGGGCTGTCCATTTCCATCCACAGGGCCAGGCTTAAGGCTATAAAGGCCGCCACGGTGGTGCGGAGGGCAAAGCCCAGATCAGCCGGGGCCGGGGCAATCAGCCATGCCAGCGGAAAGGATGAGCCGCTGTGTATTCTGGCATGCAGGCCACGATACCACTGTAATGGAAATGAAAATGAAACCACGCAGCCAGATGCCCCAGATTGAAGATGTTGTTATAACAATTTCTTGAGCATCTGACAAAAAAAGAGCCGGAACAAAAGCCCGGCTCTTTAACAGCTTGATTTGAAGGATGTTTACACAGCGCGATAGGGCTTGGAGGCATCCAAAAACACGGCGTTGGCGTCCAATTCGTGCGAGACCACAATCAGATATGCAATGGCGCGTGTCAGTTCGATACGGGTGGAAATATTGGGTTCCATGGCTTCCATGCGGCGCAGGGCAGATGTTGCAACCCGTGCAGCGTGTGCCGTGTGGCCATATTTACCTGTAAAGCGGCTCATACGTTTCATAACAATTTCGATGGCGCGCTTGGCTGGTGGCGGAATCTGGTTGCGCTTCAGCAGCATACGCAAACGGATAATATTCAGCCCGATGGTCATGGCTGCCAGCGTGCCCTGCAAACACCCTTCAATAGTAGGGGAAGGCGTAGGGCCAGCATGGCGGATCAGGCGGGCAAACCTATCAATATTGCGGCCAATCCAGTCTCGCGTTTCGGGCATGGGCTCGGCCGATGCCAATGTGCGCAGATCATGCAGCATGGTGCGGCGCATGCGCCAGCGTTCTGCATTATTGTTAAAGGGCAGCACGGCGCGGAAAATCAGCACAGCAAAAAACACGCCCAACAACACAGCCGCAGTGGAGTTAAACCACGCCACTTCGTTCTGCCGGCCTTGGTTGAGCGGATGCACAAAGTTGGGCAGCAGCAGCGTATAGGCCGCAGAATGCAGTGCTGTGCCAGCATTACGGGCAGCAAGGCCGCCGGCAATCATGGGCAGGGCGAGTGAGCCCACCAGCATTTCGTAATCTGCCTCTGTGGGCAGTACAAGAAACACCAGAAAGAATGAAACAATAGCCGCCCATATGCCCCCCACCATGAATTGTGAGGAGGCAACAACAGGATTTTCTCGGGTTGCAAACAGCCCGCAAACAATGGCCACAAAGGTAATAAAGCCCAAACCAGCGGGCCACGCCGTACACTCCCATACCAGCCCGGCAGCCGTAATGGCCACCATGGCACGCACGCCATTATAAACGGCTTCGCGCTTATCTACGTGGGCTTGCAGACGGAAGTGGAAGTGATCCCCACGGATAAAATGCTGGCTGGCATCATATTCCCGGATAGCCTGTTCTAGTTCACCCAGCAGTTCATCCAGTGCGTTGTGCAGGATGCGGCCATCCAGCAGGGCGGGAATATCTGTATCGTTTGAGGGGTTGTCATCAAACGCCGTGTCAATTTCCTGCGAAAGCGCATCCACCACACGTTGATGGCATTCAGCGCGCAGTAATTGCAGATCATGCAGCAATTCCTGCACGCTTTCATCGGAATCCAGCCGGTTGGGAACGGTTGTCAGAAACTCGCTCACATGGGCTGCGGTCTCGCGGAAAGCGGGCTGGTCTGTCTGCACATATTGCAGGCGCACAGCCATACCCAAACCGCGCGAAAGCAATACGGAAACCGCAGCCAGTGCGGCACGCGCGTGGTCCCCTTCATGCCCATGGGGGCCCATTTCCACTTCGGAAAACTCGATCTGGTCATTAATCGAAATCAGCGGGCCAAACATGGCGCGGGAACGCACCAGGGCTTCCTCATCCCCCGCCAGCAGGCTGGAAACCGAGGTGGACACGTTGGAAAGTGCTGTGCGCAGTTTATCGCGCATGTTGCGGCGTGCTGTTTCTGCCAGATTATGGGCAAACAGGCCTGCCAGCGTGCCCTCACACACAATACCCAGCACAATGTAAGATGCGCGGGACATGGCTGTCATAAACACGTTTTCTGGGTGCGGAATGGCGCCAATGGCAATAATGGCGGTGGTATAACCGGCCAGCACCAGTGCGTAGGAACGGAAGTTACGCACCAATGTGGCCATGGTGCAGCATACGCCAACCCAGATGGACAGAATGGGGAAGAACAGCCACGCATTCTGGTTAAAGGCCGAAATAAGGGTAATGGACATCACCACCCCTATGGCCGTGCCCACCAGACGCCATCGGGCTTTGGAAAGACTTTCCCCGCGGGAGCCTTGGGCCACAATCCAGACAGTCATGGCGGCCCATTGTGGGTCATCCAGTTCCATCCACAGGGCAATCACCAACGCCAGAAGGGCTGCGGCCGTGGTGCGCACGGCAAAACCGATAGCGGCAGGGGTGGGGGAGATCAGCCAAGCAAAGGGCATTTTTCCGCGTTCACCCGGCCTGTGCAGGGGGCGGAAATTGCGCAGGGGGCCGATCCGGTCAAGGATAAACAGAGGGAGACTGGGCACGGCGACTATTTTATCCTGACAACGAAAAACAGGGAGGAACGCCGCACAGGGTAGCCTGATTCCCTGCTTTTTCCTTGTGGGTTCAGACGCATATCAGCTATCAGTCTTCCGGCGATGAACGCGCGTGGGATCGGAAATTATTTATAAATCTTGCGCATATAAGCTATCATGTTCCCAGATAGAAAAATACTGTGAATATACTATGCTCGCAGTAGAGCTAAGATAAACGAAAGTAGGCGCGATGTCTGATTTCCTTCAAAACATTCTTGGTAAGGTAGAAAGCGCTCTGGGCGTAGATGTGCAGGGGGCATTGCAGCAGCAGTTGCAGTCTTTGCTACAGCCGCAGAATCTGGAAGCGCTGCTTACGCGGGCAGATCAGGCCGGTCTGGGTGATAAAGTGCGTTCATGGGTCAGCCAGGGTGGCAACGTGCCCGCCACGCCAGATGAAATTCGCGCCATTCTGGGCAGCGATATGGTGCATAACCTGATTGAAAAAACCGGCCTGCCAGCAGATACCGTGCTGACAGCTCTGGCACATTTTCTGCCAGCCGCCGTGGATAAGCAGACCCCACAGGGCGTGCTGCCAGAAACTGGTGCAGAAACCAAACAGGCGTAATATTTTCTGCACGCCTGCAATGCGCATGTGTTGAAGGCGTGCATCCTGCGTATGAATCCGGTAGAATTACGCCATGGATTTGGGCGAACGCATTAAACGCATGGATAGCTGGCTGCTGGATGATGTCTGCCAGCCTTTGGCAGATAAGCTGCCAGAACGTCTGACCGCTTTTGAAGTGGGGATGAGCTGCCAGCTTGGCTCTTTGCTGTTATCTGCCGTTTCCATCATTGCCGTGTTTGTTGTGACCGGCATGAATGATTTTGGAAACATGATCTTCAACGTGCTGGTCTGGGCGTTGTGCGTTACGTTTTTTATTGGGTTGGGCCGCTTGCGTGTATTGGTGCAGCCGGGCAAAGCCAACCCCTTGCGCTACATGCTGATTAGCGTGCGCATTATCTCTATTCCGTTTACATTTTACGTGATTTATCAAGCCATTACATCGCCGGTTACGTTTAGTTCGGCTATGTGGTTTAACGCGTTTTCCAATATTGTTTTTGTAGTGGGGCTGTATTTTATTTCCTGCCAGCCCCGTCCGCCCCAGCGCCGGGCGAAGGAAGAAATCTGGAGCCGTGTTATGGCCCCAGAAGGCAGCGGTCTTTAACGCTTAAAATGTAATGGGAAACAGCCGATCAGGGGTTATCCTGATCGTGCTCTCCCTGTGCAATACGTGCCTGCACGGCACTGCGCCATGTTGCATCCTGCGGGGCGGCATCCAGCGCCTTGCGGAAAAGGGCGAGCGCTTGCGGCGTAACCTGATGATTGGTGCGCGTAATGGCTTCTGCCGTGCGGGCAGCCAGTTCAGCATCAAAACCCATATCTAAGGCATGGTTCCACGCATCCGCAGCTTCAGCATAATGCTCGCGGGAGGCCTCAACCTGCCCAAGCAGCAGATACCCTTGGCGCAAGGCAGGGTCACCCGGCGGCAGTGTGGCCAAAGTCTGCTTCAGGCGAGCCACCAGCATATCATTTTTTGTGTCCTGCATATGCTCGGCAGCAAGGCGAGGCCCAAGTGGCTGTGCAGGCAGGGAAGGCACGCCGTTTGTCAGATACAGGCCTACGGCCAGCACAGGGGCAAGCCCAAGGCCAATCCAACCCACCGTGGCGGCGCGAGAATTATCGGCGGAGGATGGTGCCTTATCCGCCGCCAGAATACGGCGCTGAATTTCCAGCCGCGCAATTTCATGCTCCGCCGGGGCTATCAGCCCGATTGTGAGGTCACGATCTACCTCAGCCAACTGGGCTTCGTGCAGGGCAAGGGCGGCGCTGCGTTCATCCCGCACGGTGCGGGTACGTTTCCATAAAGTAGCGCAGGCAGGAGCCAGAGCCAGCAGGCTGAGCAGGGCAATGGAAAGCCAGATCATGGGGCGTTATCCTTATCCTTTGTCAGCTGGGCCAGCCGGGTTTTTTCTTCTTCTGTCAGCGGAGGCGGAGAGGGCGGAGCAGCTGCACGACGGCGATAAAAGATAAAGGCCGAGACAAGCCCCAGCAGTAGCGCCAGAACGGGCATGCTCCATAACAACAAGGTGCTGAACGAAAACGCTGGTTTCAGACGGATGAAGTTGCCATAGCGGTTTACCATCCAGTCCATGATCTGCTGGTTGTTTTCACCCTTGGCAACGTGTTCACGCACTACGCGGCGCAGGTCTCGCGCCAAGCCGGCACTGCTGTCCTCAATGGATTCATTCTGGCAGACAAGGCAGCGCAGTTGCGAGCCAATGGCCTCGGCCCGTGCTTCATCCTTGGGGTTGGGCAGCATTTCCATGGGGTCATCCACCGCCAGCACCAGCGCAGGTGCCGCAATAAGGGAGAACCCAACACAGGAGGCTGCCAGAAAACGGCGCATGTTCATGGCGTTTTCAACTTTTCAACCAAAGGTAGCAGCGTCTGGCTCAGAATATCGTCCGTAAGTGGGGCTGCCGTGTGCCAGCGGATAACGCCGCCGGGGCCGATAAGGAATGTTTCCGGCACGCCAGAAATCCCCCATTCAATCCCCACACGGCCTTCATGGTCACTCCCAAGGCGGGAGAACGGGTTGCCGGAATGTTTAAGAAAGTTTTCTGCGTTTTCTGGCCTGTCCTTGTAGGCAATGCCCCACATGGTCAGCTTATCTTTCAGCGTCATCAGGGTTGGCATTTCCGCAAGGCAGGGAATGCACCATGAGGCAAAAAAGTTCACCAGCACAGGCTGCGTCAGGTTACGTAAATCCTGCGTATTAAAGCCCTGCATGGGGGCCTGATCTGGCAGCGTAAAATCCGGCACCGGGCGGTTCAGCACCGGTGCGTTGATATCATGCGGGTTGAAGGAGCCATGCTCCATGCCGGAAAGCATTTTCCAAAACGCAACGCCAACAACGCCAGCACCTGCCAATGGCAAAGCCATAAGTAGCCGACGGCGGGATGCATTGGGAGGTGTTTCTGAATTGCTCATGATGCTGCACTCATTTCGGCAGAAGATTTGGCACGCTGCGGCGCACCCACACGCACACGACGGTCAGATAGCGAAAGCGCGCCACCAAACGCCATAACCAGTGCACCCAGCCACATCCACGGTGCCAGCGGGTTGTAATGCAGGCGCAGCACGTAGGTGGGGTTGCTATCCGGCCCGTGTTTGTCACCCAGCACACCATATAGATCTGCCAACAGGTTGGTATGGATGGCAACATCGGTTGTGGTCTGATTTTGAGTATTAAAGCTGCGTTTGGAAGGGTGCATAACGGTAATAAGGTGCCCGTTACGCCGCACTTCCAGCGTGCCCACCATGGCGGTGTAGTTTGGCCCCGGTTCCTGCTTTACGTTTGTAAGTGTCCAGTCATACCCAGCCAGATGTTCTGTGGTGCCAATGGGCACTTCCACAATTTTATGCTGGGCCTGAGACATGGCAGAAAGCCCAAGCACCGTAATGCCCACGCCAATATGTGCAATGGCCGTGCCAATAATGGCACGCGGCAACATGCGGGCACGCTGCACGCTTGTGGCAAACGGCGCACGGAACAGGCGCACACGTTCCACAACATCCGTAATGGTGGATGCAATAATCCAGATAGCTGCGGCTGCGCACAGAATGGGCAGAACGCCTGAAAGCTTAAAGGCCGCAACGGCGCAGGCAATGGCGGTGATAACAGCTGCCACCCATAGCTTTTGCAAAATAGGCCAAAGCTGCGCGCGCTTCCACGGCAGCATGGGGCCAAACCCCATGAAGATGAATAGCGGCAATGCCAGCGGAATGGTGGTGGCATCAAAAAACGGCTTGCCCACAGAAATGGTGCGGTCAAACAGCAGGGACATAAACGGCGGATACATTGTACCCGTGAGCACCACAGCGCAGAGCGAACACAGCAGAATATTGTTCAGCACCAATGCCCCTTCGCGCGAGACTGGGGCAAACAGCCCGCCGGAAGTAAGGGATGGCGCGCGATAGGCAAACAGCGCCAGAGAACCCCCAATCACCACCGCCAGAAGGCCCAGAATGAACACGCCACGCGCAGGGTCATTTGCAAAGGCATGCACGGAGTTCAGGATGCCCGAACGCACAAGGAAGGTGCCGGAAAGCGAGAACGAGAACGTGCCAATAGCCAGCAGCACGGTCCAGATTTTAAGGGCTTCGCGCTTTTCCACCACAATGGCGGAGTGAATAAGGGCGGTGCCTGTCAGCCACGGAATGAGGGAGGCATTTTCCACCGGGTCCCAAAACCAGTAACCGCCCCAACCCAGCACGTAATAAGACCACCAGGACCCCATGGCGATCCCGCAGGTAAGAAAGCACCAAGCGGCCACAGCCCACGGGCGCACCCACCGGCCCCATGCAGCATCCACCCGGCCTTCCAACAGGGCGGCAATGGCAAAGGCAAATGGCACGGCAAAGCCCACATAACCCGTGTAGAGAATAGGCGGATGAAAAGCCAAGCCGGGGTCTTGCAGCAGAGGGTTCATGCCTTGCCCATCCATGGGGGCAGGCCAGATGCGGGCAAACGGATCAGACGTGGTCAGGCAGAACAGTTCAAACCCGGTAGCCACCAGCCCCAGCACGCCAATAACGCGGGCACGCAAAGCGGAAGGCAGGTTGCGCCCAAAAGCGGCAACAGCCGCGCCGCACAGGCCCAGAATAAGCGCCCATAAAAGAATGGAGCCTTCGTGGTTCCCCCATACGCCGGTAATCTTATACAGCAGCGGTTTGGAAACCGCGCTGTTGGCCGCAATGTTCTGGACAGAAAAATCATCCGTAACAGCGGCGTAAACCAGACAGAGGAAAGAGGTTAGCAGCGCAATAAGCTGGCCAATGGCAAGGCCGGGGGCCAGTGCCATTAGCCGCACATCGCGGCGGCGTGCACCCATAAGGGGGAGAATACCTTGTATGGCAGCAAGCACGCAGGCCAGCGCAAGGGCGTAGTGTCCGAGTTCGGGGCTCAGCATGTCAGGGGGTAGGCTCCCGCTTTTTCAGGTCTGTATATTAATTGGTGGCAGGCTGGGTGGCGGTGTTTTTGCGGGCATCCTGCACCGTCATTTTGTTCCAGCTATCCGCACTGGGGGGCGGGCCAAAGCGTGGGTCCCACTTTCCGGCCTTTTTCAGGGCCTCGGCCACTTCCTTGGGCATGTAGGTTTCATCATGCTTGGCCAGCACTTCGGTGGCGGCAAAATCATGCGAGGGCTGCACCGTGCCAATGGCCACAACACTTTGGCCTTCACGGAACAGGTCTGGCAAAATACCTTCGTAATGCACGGTTACTGCGGCCTGACCATCGGTCACGTTAAACGTGGCAACAGGTGTTTCACCCTTGCGCTCACGATGGACAGACCCAGCCACTACCATGCCGCCCAGCTTGACGGTTCTATCCTTAGGCGGAGGAGAGGCCATAACCTGCGAAGGTGTTACAAAAAATACGATATCGGAAGAAAAAGCCCGCAGGATCAAAGCTGCGGCGGTGCCAAGGCACGCCACGCAGGCAATGACAAGCCAGAGGCGACGGGTTTTGCGGGTCATGATTGTGGAGCGGCTCCTGCCTTGCGGGGGGCTTTTTGTTCAAGGGTGGCCAGCCGGATGCGGTCGCGCTTCAGGCGCAGGGCGGCGCCAACGGAAAACACAAGCGCCATAATGGCAAACAGGCCGTAGCTGGCGGCAATATAAGGCAGATGGGTCATGCAGCGTTGCCTCTACGGCGGGGGGAGGACAGCAGGGCGCGAATACGGCTTTCCATTACGGCGGCGCGGGTGCGGGCCACAACAATGGCAGCAAAGCCAAGCCCCATACCCAAGGCAGACAAAGCCAGAGGCCACAGCATGGAAGAAGACATAGTGGGCGCGCCCGTAAGGGTAATGCTGTCTGGCTGGTGCAGGGTATTCCACCACTGCACGCTAAACTTGATAATGGGCAGATCAACCGCACCGGCAAGGGCCAGAATGGCGGCGGCCTTATAGCCACGCTGCGGATCATCAAATGCCCGAATAAGCGCGATATGGCCCAGATACAGGAAAAACAGCACCAGAACGGAGGTCAGCCGTGCATCCCACACCCACCACGTGCCCCACATGGGCTTGCCCCAAAGGGACCCCGTAGCAAGGCACAGTGCGGTGATGGAAGCGCCCACAGGGCCAATTTCCACCGCAGCCAGATCAGCCAGCGGGTGCCGCCATACAAGGGAGAGTAGGCCGCATATGGCCAACCCGGCATATCCGGCAGAAGCCAGCATGGCGGCAGGCACATGCACATACATAATGCGCACGGAATCGCCCTGCTGCCAGTCTGCGGGGGAGAAAAACAGCCCCCAGCCCAGCCCCGTAAGGGTAAGGATTATGGCAGGCCACGTAAGCCACGGCTGAAGGCGTGCCCCCAGCTTAAGAAACTGGCCGGGATTGGCATACCGATGGAAAAAATTGCCGGTACGCGCGACAAAGGTCGGAGAGGCGCTCAAAAGTCAGTCCGTTCCATCTGTATCTGGTTCAATCCTGTGGTCTTCCTCTTTCACCTCCCGTGCGGAAGTGGGAAAAGGACTACCTGTGTCCCCTTTTACAACATTCCGTGCCTCTTGACACGATGCAGTTGTTCATGGGCGTCTTGCCCACACAACACAACGGAGGAAATTATGCTGTTTGCCATTACCTGTACGGATCGCCCCGGCGCGCTGGAACTGCGCAAGGCTACACGTGCGCAGCATCTGGCATTTCTGGAAGCCCATAAAGACGGTATCCTGTTTGCAGGCCCACAGTTGGATGCCAACGGCAACCCCTGCGGCAGCCTTGTTTTGCTGGAAGCGCCAGACCGCGCCACGGCAGAAGGTTTTGCGGCGGCAGACCCGTATGCAAAGGTAAACCTGTTTGAAAGCGTGATTATTCGCCCGTTGCGGACCGTGTTCCGTGATGGCCAGATGGCCGAATAATCATGGCCTATTGGCTGGTGAAAAGTGAGCCAGATGCCTTTAGCTGGGATGAGCAGGTGGCCAATGGCGTGGAGCCATGGACAGGCGTGCGCAACCATCAGGCTAAAAAGAACCTGGCGGCCATGAAGGCAGGAGACCGCGCTTTTTTCTACCATTCCAACGTGCAGCGGGCCATTGTTGGCGTGGTGGAAGTGGTGCGTGAAGGCTACCCGGACCCAACGGCAGAAACCGATAAATGGGTATGTGTGGATGTAAAAGCCATAGCCCCCATGCCCACGCCGGTAACGCTGGCGCAGATCAAGGCAGAACCTACGCTGGAAGATCTGGCTTTGGTGCGGCAGTCCCGCTTGTCTGTCTGCCCCGTATCGGCCGAACACTGGCAGATTTTGTGCGACATGGGCGGGTGGCAGGAGCCAACCTGAAACACAGCCCGTGTTCACGATATTTTGTAGTTTGTGGGTCAATACAAACCAACAAAAAAGGCCGCTCCATAAAGGGCGGCCTTTTTTGCAAGCAGTGCAGAGCAGAAATTAGCTCTGAGTTGCCAGTGTCCATGCCTGAGCAGAGCGGTTGCCAGAACGGCAATAGGCAAAAATCGGGCCCGGCAGGGTGTTGATGGCTTCCTGCGTTTCAATCACGGCATCAGAAGAAGGCGTGAGCGGTGCAGAAACCGGAATGGCAATAAAGGAAAGACCCGCCTTGCGTGCGGCTTCACCAATGGTTTCAGCAGAAGGCTGACCGGCTTCTTCACCATCCGGGCGGTTGCAGATAATGGTTTTGAACCCAGCATCCCGAATAAGCGGAATATCTTCCACCGTAATCTGGGGGGAAACTGCAAAATCGGGGGAAACAGAATGATACTGCATGAGACTATATATCCTAAAAGCTAAGCTAAAAAGAACAGCCGCAGAATGCGGCTTTTGGGCCTGAATGCAAGATCAAAGCAGCCAGACCCAAAAGCGTAGGCACTGGGTATCTGTTTTAGCGGTGAATGAAGTACATATCGGAATACAGGTTTTTCAGCGCAGCATGGTCTGCCAGACAGTGGCGCACCAATAGGGCGCGCAGGCTGATAGCGGCCTGCTGCACGGCTGGGTCTGTGCTATTTGGGTGCAGGGCTGGGTAATGCTGCATACAGGCTTTTAGCGTGGGGTTGTTCATATCCACGCCAGAGCGGATCTTTTCTTTCAGCTCGTTATAGTAATCGGAAACTTCTTTATCAGAATCCCACAGAGGCACGGAGGTATCCACCTTTCCGTTGTGCATGAAGTAAGCCACCGTGAAAAAGCCTGTTTCAGGCGCTGCCGTGCCGGATTGAACTGTCATGCGGCAAGAGCGTTGTGAATATGGTGGGAAGCTTACGTCCGGCATGGCGGAAGAAGCCTGCACCTGTATGGCTGGCGCAGGTGTGTTGGGGTTGGGAGAGGCATCCTCAACATCAGCACCACCGGCTTCATGTGCCTTTTCCCATGCTTTGGCCACCAGAACGTGGAAACGGTCAGACTGGCACAGATCTGGTGCAGTGCGTGCTTCAGCCAGCCGGGTTTCATATGTCTGTTCCTGCGGGGTGGCGCAGGCTGCGGTTGCAACAACAGCCGCCAGCGGTGCCAGCCGCAGAAAGCGCCGTACAGAACGCTGGATGGGTGAAGGATCGGTCATATCAGGATACTCCGCAATAAGGTGTGCGCCTGGATGGAGAACGGTATTTCTGCTTTGGAGTGTGTAAGGGCTTTATGCAAGCCTTACAACGGCGCGGGCCGCGTATGCAGGGCGGATAAGGTGCTGGGTGCTGTTTTTCGTGCCCTGTGCCTGTTATGATTACAACGGAATAGAGAAAAATAAGGCGCCAGAGTGCGTCGCTGCTTCGTTCACAAACGGGCGTGGCATGCAGCAGGCAGGAGAGGCACGGATGAGCACACAAAAAACAGCAGGGAATGCCCTGGCCCCCATGCTTTTGGATGGGCACGAACTGGCAGAACTGGAACAGGCTCTGGCCGATGTGGAATCTGGCCGGGGCGTTCTGGTGCGTCTGGCAGACCTTATGGGCGGTGCCGTTGGGCATGCCGCACGTTTGGGCCTGCGCGGTTTGGGCATGGCCCCCAATATGGAAGAAAAAATGCGCGGGCTGGCAGAAACAGCCATTGCGCGTGCGTTTGATGTGGCCATTGTGGGCATGAAAGGCCCTGCAGATAGCCAGATGGCAGAAGCCCGCTGGCGTGGCCCGGCCTTGCAGGCCGCGGTAGCTGTTTCTGGCGCAGTGGGTGGCTTTAGCGGTTTGGCTGGTCTGGCCCCAGATATTGGTTTTACAACGCTGACAATCATGCGTGAAATTGCACGCGTTGCGCGGGAGGAAGGGGAAGACCTATCAGACCCGGATGCCCGCCGCGCCTGCCTGGAAGTGTTTGCGCTTAAAGCCTTCCCTAACAGCAGAACAGGCGAAGAAAGCGAACTGGGCTATTTCTCGGCCCGCGCCGTGCTGCGTGGCCGCCCGGTTGTGATGCTGATTGCCGAAGTGGCCTCTCATTACGGTTTGGCGCTTGGGCAGAAAATTTCTCTCCAGCTTATGCCTGTAGCAGGTGCGCTGTGTGGGGCCTCTTTGAACACGGCGTTCTTCAACCATTACCGTGCGCTGGCCCGTGCACATTTCACCATTCGTCGGCTGGAGCGGGAACATGGGCCGGTTGTGCGTGATACTGCCATGTCCATGCGTGAAGATCTGGCTGAACGAGGAGCAGAAGCCTAAGCCATTTTGAGCGCAGGCTAGAGAGCTGCAAAAAAGGCCAGCACCTTTACGGGCTGGCCTTTTTGCTGGTCAGGCGGATTTCTTCTGCACCTTACGGGGCGGTTCGCCCTCCAAAAACGTGGTAAGAATGGCAAACCCAAGCAGGGTGATGCCAATAACCTCGGCCGCCAGATGGTAATGCGGTGCCCAAAAGATTACGGCAAAGCACACCGCAATGCCAATCAGGCAAGACAGACGCATGTTCATGGCAAAAGCGGCTCCTTATGGCGTAACGGGGGAAGGCATGGGCAGGCCTTTTGCCAGAGCCTCCACATTGTCTAGCGCCAGCATGCACATGGCGGTGCGTGTTTCTATGGTGGCGCTGCCTGCGTGTGGTGTCATGAAGATATTGGGCAGCGCTGTCAGCCGTGGGTTGGGGTTTGGTTCCTGCCGGTAAACATCCAGCCCGGCCCCAAACAGATGCCCAGATTCCAAAGCCTCTATCAGCGCATCTTCATCTACCAAGGAGCCGCGCGCCGCATTTACAAACACACTGCCCTTGGGCAGCAGAGAAAATGTCTGGCTGTTCATGAGAGGAGGCGCGGAAGGTGAGCCCGGCATGTGCAGGGTGAGCACATCGCAATGGGGCAGCATGTCTTCCAGCTTTTCAAAATAGGTGGCGCCGGCTTCTTCCGCCGCAGAAAGGCGGCTGCGGTTGTGGTAGAGAATGGTCATGTCAAAGCCGCGCGCGCGCTTTGCCACAGCCTGCCCAATGCGGCCCATGCCCACAATGCCCAGACGCTTGCCGGTAACACGGTGGCCCAACATGCCGCCCATACCAAGGCCATGATGCCAGCCGTTTTTCATGAGCGTATAATATTCGGCAGCCCTACGGCAGGCGGCCAGAATCAGCATCATGCTTAAATCAGCGTTACAGTCTGTCAGCACATTTGGAGTGTTGGAAACCGCAATGCCGCGTGCATGCAGGGCGGGAAGGTCCAGATGGTCCAGCCCAACGCTTATGGTAGAAACCAGTTTTACGCAGTCTGGCAGCGCTTCCACATCCTTGCCTTTAAGCGGGGCATTATTGGTAACCACAACAGCAAAAGGCTGAAATTCTTTGGCTAATTCCAGAAGGGCCGGTGTTTTCAGGCTTCTTTCTGGCGGGGGCGGGGCTGTAAATTCTGCTTTAATACGATCTTCCGCAGCATCTAACAGGCGGATGGAGCGGATAAGGCGAGGTGCTTCTGTGCTCACAGGCAACTCCGTAGGCTGGTGAGTCGGTGGTTGTCTGGCGCAAGTTTGTGCCCAATGCGGGGTGGCATCAAGCGGGGGCAGACAACATATGGGCTATGACACTCCATAACGGCATGCAAAGCCAGAGGTTGCCTTGCCGTGCGGGATGATGGGTTGCAGGAAGGGAGCACGCAGCAGATGACACAGGAACTTACCCCCCAGATCATGCTGGGTGCATATGCGGCGGGGCTGTTCCCTATGGCATCTGATGCAGCGGATACTACCCTGCGATGGTATGATCCGGACCCGCGCGGTATTTTGCCGCTGGATGGTTTTCATCTCCCGCGCCGTTTGCGCCGCACCGTGTTGTCTGGCCAGTTTGACGTGTGTGTGGATCGGGATTTTCCTGCCGTTATGCGCGCTTGCGCAGCCCCTGCACCGGGGCGAGAAACCACATGGATAAATGGTGAGATCTACCGCCTGTTCTGTGCCTTGCATGACATGGGTTTTAGCCACAGTGTGGAATGCTGGCAGAACGGTGAACTTGTGGGCGGCCTGTATGGCGTAGCCCTTGGCGGTGCCTTTTTTGGGGAAAGCATGTTCAGCCGCACAACAGATGCCTCCAAGGTGGCCTTGGTGCATTTGGTGGCACGCTTGCGCCTGTGCGGGTTTGTTGTGCTGGACACACAATTTGGCACCGAACACCTTGCCCGCTTTGGGGGTGAGGAAATACCGGCAGCCGAATATAAAGCCATGCTGGAAAAGGCCGTAAGCATGCAGCCGCGCTGGCAGGAGAATATTCCGCCTGATGTGCTGGCAGCAGAAATCCGAAACATGTAAGTAACTGCCATATTCCGGCCCGTGGCATGCCCTAGTGTTGCAGCATGTTGCTTGCGCCCAAGGTAAATAGCCACGCGCGGGCCCGTAATTTGAATGACTGGAATGGATGATATCATGAGCACACGCCTGTATGGTCGTATGCGTTTTTTTTGCCTGATGGGTGTTCTGGGGGCGG
This sequence comes from Acetobacter sp. A11-2, assembly GCF_040208445.1. Classification (NCBI taxonomy): domain Bacteria; kingdom Pseudomonadati; phylum Pseudomonadota; class Alphaproteobacteria; order Acetobacterales; family Acetobacteraceae; genus Acetobacter; species Acetobacter sp. A11-2. The sequence goes on along the minus strand of NZ_CP157843.1, from coordinate 1,428,263 downwards.
CGGTGCCTGTTGTGGGCACGGTGTTTTCCGGGCAGGCACGGGCACAGGTTGCGCTGGACCATCCGCGTTTAACGCCCGCGCGTGATGCCATTATTGATTACAGCTTTCAGCCCCAGCCCACAGCGCAGGATTTGCAAAACGGCGCCAAGCCGGACACACCCGTGCCAACGCGCCATGTGCAGGTCATGTTCTCTGGTGATGGTGGGCTTATGCGCATCAACTACATGACAAGCATGGAAGGAGATGAAAGCCGCGGGGCCGTGATTATCAACCGTGCCTCGCAGGAGGTGCTGGTGATTTTGAATGACCGGCACATCTATACCCGCCTTGTGCAGCAGGAAGGTATCCGCAATCCGTTTTTGCTTGATCTGTCCATGCAGTTTACGCGCAAGGGGAGTGATGTTGTGGCCGGGCAACCTTGCACCGTCTGGGCGGCACAATCTGCCCAAGGGCAGGCCACGGCCTGCGTCACGGATGATGGTTTTATTCTTTCCCAAACCGGTATTGATGTGGATGGGCTGAATGGCCGTATCCGCGCCATGAAGGTATCTTACGAGCCTGTGCCAGACAGCGTGTTTCAGCCACCTGCAGGCTTTCAGGAAGTTAACCCACATAGTGGTAACAAGAACAATGGAGGTTCGGCAGGTGCTGCACCAGCACAGCCTGCGGCACCCTCTGGCGTAGGGCCGATGATATCTGCCCCAGCTACAAATGGCACGGAAGGAACCCCGTAAGATGGTTGCAAAACGTTTGTTTGCAGGTGTGGGGTTTGTGCTGTTGGCAACTGCTGCGTCCGGCACAGTCGCCCACGCCCAGATACAGCCCCAAACACCAGAGCCAACACAGATAGCCCCGGCGGATGCACCAGTGGTAACGCCATCTGTTGATGCAGATGTGTTGTATGAGCTCAACTCCGCCCAAGGTGATGCCCACACCCAGCAGCGTATGCGCTGGCAGGTCAGTTCCCTACGCCAGCGGCTGGACCCGCAGAATTCTGATGTGTTCATGATTACATCATGGACAGATCACACCCTTACGGTGGTGGATACCGCACGCAAGCGCGCCAGTGTCATGCCCGTGCCCGGCCCACAGCAGATTACTCCTCCAGGGCAGCCCGCAGCGGCTGGCACCTATGCACGATTGGGGAATTCCGTTGTGGCGGGTGAACAGTGCACATTATGGCGCACAACGGATGCCGATGGGCACCCAACAGATGCATGCTATACGCCAGACGGCCTGCTTTTGCAGGTTGCACAGCAGGGGCAGGTTACGGTGCGCGCGCTGAGTGTAAGCCGAGCCACCCAGCCAGATAACGTGTTTGCCATTCCGTCCGGGCTGAAGCGGGAAGCCCCTGCACACCCATAAGGTTTGATGTTTCGGGCGGCAGAAAACGGAAAAAGAGAACGTCGCCATGAAAATCCGCCCCAGCTTTGCACTTTTTTATCTGTTTTTAGCTGGGGTAAGCCTGCCTGTGTTTGCGCTGGCGGATGATGGAAGTTCCGGCACGGTTTCCGTATGTTTGCGCGCAGATATTGCGCAGCCCCCACAAGCCATGCAGGTGGTGGCATCCGGCACCGTGTTTACAGCACAAACCAAAGCCGGTGGCCGCAAAGGTGGGGAAGAAAATGAGGCGCTGGTTACCACCGAAACCGTAACCCTTACCCATATGCAGCCATGTATGGATGCAGATGCCTCCTCCGTTATCTCGCACACGCGGCGCTGGCTGGTTTCCCCCGTGCAGCCACAATCTGGCGTGGTGTTTCATGCAGTGGGGGAAGTCAGCGGCAATGGTCTGGACACCGCGTTTGATGATGAAGGCACATCTTTTCGCGATATCGTGCGGGCAGGGGGTATTACCGCTACAGTGCACAGCCCGCTGACAGATGCCGTATCCCTGATGGAAGGGGCGGCTGATCTTCCCCCCAATGCGGATGGAGAAGACCCTGCTATTGATGATAAATAACGCAGTCTTCTAAAGGGGCTGCCTCCGGGTTAAAAAATCCGGCGCAGCGCCCCGGGCAGGAAGATGGAATAGGGGTTTACGTGCAGGGACGGGTTGTTCATCTGCCCAGCCACGCCAAACGTTACGGCAACAAGCCCGCCATCTTTTTCCGGGCTGAACATCCAGCCAATGCCCGGCAGCTTTCCGGGTAGTTTGTTAATGGCAAAAATAGGCACCACAGTGCCGCGTAAATCTATGCTGTTCTTATCCAGATTTACATCGCCTTCAAGCGTTGCGCCCAGCGCATTGTTGCCGGTTCTGCCATCGTGAATATTCAGCACGCCATCTTTGAATGTTACGGGCAGCACAAGGTGTGTCACCATGAATTCTGATGTCTTGTGCGCTGCCAGCCAACCGTAAAACGAGATATTCCGTGCCATACGCAAGGCCGTTGGGGCTTTTTTGAGCACAAATGGCGTAACGGTTATGCGGCCATTAAACGGGGCAGAGGCCTCCGTATCATCAAAAGATCCGCTAAGAACGGCATGGCCACCTTCAATATCTGGCAGAATGTTAAAGTCAGACAAAAATGCGCCCATGTCCGGGATGGAAACGCGCAGGTCTCGCCCCGCACCTTTGGGGGTAAGTGTCATGCTAACGGGGGTTGGCCCGTGCATGGCAAAGTACATTTTTTCCAGCCGCTGACCGTTATCCTCAAAATAGGCTTTGACAGCTTTTAAGGAGGGCTTTTCCGGGTTGTAGCGCAGTGTGTTGGCTGTCAGGTCAATCGCCCATGCTGTTCCCGGCGGGCCGTGCAGTTTGCCTGTTGCAGCCTCTGGCACATGGTAGCCAGTGCTGGCGGGCTGTGCGGGTTTGGGGTCTGATGGATCACCCGTCACCAAGGGAGAAAGGTCCAGCATGTCTGCATATACGCCAACATGAATGACCGAACCCGTTACACCTTTTTGCGGCAGTTCCAACATGGCGTGGCCGGTGGAATTGGCTACGCGGAAGGAAGATATAATCAGTTGGGGTGCATGGTTGGGGCGCAGGCGGGCTTTGCCGCGCACATCCAGATCCGGCCCAGTGGCCAGAATACGATCTACCGCAACAATCTGGCCATTCTTTAGCCCCAGCGTGGCATTGGCCTGCGCTGCACGGCCCGGTGCCTTGTGCCACAGTGGAATACGGATTTGGGAGTTCTTGAGGTTGAGGTTGATATCCACCAGCCCATGGTGATCCCCATACTGGCGATAATCCACCACAGCATCAGCCGAACCACCAAAGTGGTCTCCCGTTGCAAAACCAGCGGCTGTTGCCGTTTGCGGCGTGATGCGGGATGTCAGATGCGCCTGTTCTAACAGCCCGGTGGGCGGCACCTGCCGGAAATCTGTTGAATAGGAGATATTGGAGGGCAGGCCACCTAATACGCCATGCCCGGCAAGGGAGAGGCCATCTGCCGTGGCATCCAGCTTGATATCAGCACGTCTGACACCACGCCCAGCCACCACATTATCAAGCGATGCCTGTGTAATATCGGCATGGCCCTTAATTTCCATGTCATCAATGCTGACATCGTCTTTCAAGGGCAGGCTGAGCATGAGCTGAAGTTTGGCGCGCCCGCGCGGGTTACGAATATCCAGCGGGTGGCGGGCAAGCAGATGCAGGCGTGGTTCGGCCAGAAGGGCCATAACATCCTGCAACTTGCCATCCAGCTGCGTGTTGATAATGCCGGTCTGGTCTTTTTTGGTCAGGCCCACAATGTCCATGCTGCCGGGGCCTGCGGCAATGCGGCCCGTGCCATTTTGGCCCACATTTTTGCCAGCACGGTCAACAAGCTGATAGCCGTGGTCAAACTTGATGCTCAGCTTGTCCAGACCATCCACATCCATATGGGCATCCATACCCCGAAGCGGAGAAATGGGCCGCAGCCAGTGGATGGTCAGCCCCTTGGCATCCAGCCCGCCAGCAATGTTGCTGACATCCACACCATTCCAGCCCGTTTTGCTGGATAGGGAAACAACGGTGTGCAGGTTGTAGGCCACACCATCTGTAATGTTTTTGGTTACCCACTTTTTGCCGCCCTTGGCCGCCTTGTCTGGCCAGTAATAAACCAGATCAGGAAAGTACACCTGCGGAATATCGGCAGTAACCTGCCCGGAAACGGTGGTGGGGTTTACCAGATCCGTGGCATCCACTTGCCCGGATACGGCCAGATTAAGCCCTCTGGATTCATCTTCCGGAAGGTCTGGATTGCGCAGGTTTGCGGTAATGTTATGGACAATAATATGCGCAGGTGTGCTGCCATCTTTAAGATGGTCCAGCCGTAGGGTAATATTGGCAGAACCACCGTTTAAAAAGTAACGCGCCCCGGCGGCGGTTACCTTGCCGCTTTGTGCATCTGCATGCAGGTCCATCGCTCCCGGCATCAGCCAATCCGAACCCGGCGCAGGCAGGAAATTGACATCAGACGTGACCGCTATAGGCGTTCTGATGTGTTGCAGATCATGCGAGATATGGGAAAAGCTGGAAGGCTTAACGGCATTGGTTGCCAGATGCCACGTAATGCCCTTGCCATCTGAATCTGGCAGGCTGTTGGCTTTTACCTCTATATGGCAATCAGGGTTTTCTTCCCCCGTTACGGCAAATTGCACGGCACCTGTCAGGCCCTTTTTGCCTTGGGCCAAGGCCATATGCAGCGTGGCATCCAGCGGAGAAGCCACCCAGTGCGTGCCAGTCAGCTGGTCATTCATGCGCACAATGGCGTGGGAGATAACGGCACGGTCCAGCCCGGCGGTATCTACGCTTCCGCTATCACTTGCCCCAGCAGAAGGCGGGGTATCAAAATCAAACCCCACAGCCCCGTTTTTGCCGCGGCGGAGGGCAAGGTTTACGCCTTCCAATTCCACTGCGCGCAGGGCAATGCCGCCGTGCACCAAGGCCAGCGTATCCAGCGTAACGTGGGCCTCATGCACGGTATCAACAACTGTGCGGTCCGGCCCTTTAACCGCAATATCCTGCAGAACAAGCATGAGCGGCGATGTAAGGCCATCGCGCATACCGTTCCATTCCAGATAAGCGCGGCTAAGCCCCAATGTGGCAACAGGAGGCTGCTTTTTGCCGCCAGAAATAACGGTAACAGGCAAAAAGGGGCGCACCAGCGGCGTAACATTTACTGGCCCCAGCGCCATACGCGCAAACAGCAAGGCTGTACCCACAAGCGGCAGCCCAACCATGGCATAGGCACCATAGACCAGAAATCGCCGGGTTTTTGTGCGCCGTGGGCGCGTGGTGTCTTGACCGTTGGAAGTCAACGCAGCAAGCCTTTATTGTTCACAGCACGGGCCAGATCATGACGCAGGCAGACCATTCCCTTTTTCGAGACGTAAGGCAACCTAGAGGGCATGGTTCCCGCATGTGGCCAGATGCAGACTGGCCCGCCCCGGCTGATAAACGTGCGGCCGAACTGTTTACGCAGGATATGCTGGCCTTGGCGCAGGAAGCGGGCATTGCAGAATCCGTCATGATACAGCCTGGCGCGCGGGAACTGCTGGCCTGCCTTGGGGGCAACAGCCCGTATCTGGCTGATCTGGCGCGTGAAGATGTTCTGGCCTTTGCAGCCCTGCTGGAACAGGGGCCGGACATTTGTGTGCAGGATGCGTTTGCAACATGCGCGGAGTTTGACACAACATCGGGGCGAGAGTGTGTCGCTGCTTTTTTGCGGCACACAAAAAAACGCATAGCTTTTATTTGCGCTGTGGCGGATCTGGGCGGCTTCTGGTCTTTGGAAGAAGTTACGCATGCCCTTAGCCGTCTGGCTGATACCGCGCTGGATCTGGCTGTCAGGCATTTGCTGTGGTGTGCCTTTCAGGCTGGGCAGCTGGCTTTACCAAACCCGGAACAGCCCGCGCAGGGCTGCGGCTTTGTAATTCTGGCCATGGGCAAGCTGGGCGCGCGGGAGCTGAATTTTTCATCCGATATAGACCTGATGGTGCTGTATGATCCCACAGCGTACCCTCAGTCGGACACAGTGCGGCGTGTGTTCGTGCGTATGACTAGCGATCTTGTCAGCCTGATGGAAGCACGAGATGCCAATGGATACGTTTTTCGCACAGATTTAAGATTACGGCCTGATCCATCCTCCACCCCTCCGGCTGTAACAGTGCAGGCGGCCACTCTGTATTATGAAAGCCTTGGCCAAACGTGGGAGCGCGCGGCCATGACAAAAGCGCGCCCCGTGGCGGGGGATCTTACGCTGGGGCGGCGTTTTCTGGCGGCTATTCGGCCATTCATCTGGCGCAGACATCTGGATTTTGCGCTGATTGATGATCTGCATGACATGAAAGCCCGGATTGACCGTTACCGTAAGGCGGGCCGCACAGATTTAAGTACCCTGCCGGATGCCGTGCTGGCAGATCCTTCCGCCAGCATAGAATGGCTGCTGGGCCATAACCTCAAGCTGGGACAGGGCGGTATTCGTGAAATTGAATTTATCGCGCAGGCCATGCAGCTTGTCTGGGGTGGGCGAGAGCCTGCATTGCGGGACAAAACCACCTTTGGTGCGCTCAAAAAACTTGTAGGTTCAGGCCGTCTGCCACGGGAAGAAGCCGAGGTTCTGGCCCGCACCTATCGCTTTTTGCGTGATGCAGAGCACCGCTTGCAAATGCGGGCCGACCACCAAACCCACAGTCTGCCAGAAACGCGGGAAGGGTTTGAGGCTTTTGCCATCTTCATGAATTATCCAGACGCCGAAGTTCTGGCGCTGGATATGTTGCCCCGTATGCGTGAGGCACGGCGTATTTTTGAGCGCCATTTTGTGTTGCATTCCGCCCAGCCGGAAGAAGTGGAAGGCAGTGTGCTGGTGCCCGGCCCGGAAGATGGGCAAACGGCAGAACTGTTGCAAAAGCACGGCTTCCCGCCCGAACAGGTGGAGGAAGCCACACAGGTGCTCACCCGTTGGCGCGGTAATGGTTTGCGAGCGCTAAGGTCTGAACGTGCACATGCGTTGTTGCGTGTGTTGTTGCCAACATTGCTGGCCAGTTTTGGCGCACGTAGCAATCCGCTGGCCTGTTTACGCCGGTTTGATGCCTTGCTGGCGCGGCAACACGCCGGGGTGCAGCTTCTTTCCCTGTTTGAACGCAATCCGGCGTTGGTGGACCGTATTGCCAATATCTTTGATGCCTCGGTTTTTCTGGCAGATTATTTAGCAGACAAGCCCTCTGCGTTGGAAGGGTTGTTGGAATCCGAGCCAGAGGAAGGGCGCACGGTTGTGGCGCGCCTTCAGCATCTGGCGGAGGAAATGGCAGATGTTGAAGAGCTGGTAACAGCTCTGCGCCCGCTTTTGCGTGGTGAGGAGTTCCGCCTCTCCGTTGCCTTGCTGGAAGGCCGCATGACGGAAAACGAGGCCGAAAAGCAGCGCACGGTGCTGGCAGATACCATTATCACCATTGTGAAACATGCGGTGGAGGTTGAGCACGCGCGCCGCTACGGGCATGTTCCGGGTGGTGGCATGGCCATTGTGGCACTCGGCAAAGCTGGCTCGCGCGAGATGATGCCGCGGTCGGACCTTGATTTGCTGATGGTGTTTGATCACCCCGAAGATGTGCAGGCCAGCGAGGTGCCGCAGGCGGATACAAAAGCAGAGCGCCCGCTATTTTCTGCCCCACGGTCTGTAGGGGTGGCGCAGTATTACACGCGGCTTGCCCATGCCTTTATTGCCGCGCTGACAGCTCCGGGGCCAGAAGGGCCCTTATACGCGGTAGATATGCGTTTGCGTCCCTCTGGGGCAGCGGGGCCGGTTGCTGTCTCACGCCCCGCTTTTTTGCGTTATCACACAGAATCCGCATGGACATGGGAGTGTATGGCTCTCACCCGTGCGCGTATTGTAGCGGCTCCAGTAGAATTGAAGCGTGTTTTACGGCAAGATCTGGAGGCCATTCTGGATGGCCGTTTGCGCGCCCAGCCAGCATCTCGCGCAACACTGCTGAAAGATGCCTGCGCCATGCGCGCACGTTTGGCGCGAGACCTGCCAGCATCTTCTGTATGGGATGTAAAACGGCGGCTGGGTGGGCTGATAGATGTGGAGTTTATTGCCCAGATTTATCAGCTGATTGGCGCAAAGAGTGCTGTGCGGGATGTAAGCACGCGTTTGGCGTTGGGGCGGCTGGAAAAGGCAGGCTTGCTGAGTGCGGAAGATGCCCAGTTCTTAAAGCAGGCCGAGTTGTTCTGGCGTCAGCTTCAGGCCGTGTTGCGGCTGCTGTGTGGGGCAACGCCGCCTGTTGATCTGGAGCGAGATCTGGCCCCGGCATCGTTAAACGTGCTGCTGAAAGCCATGAAACTGGAAACCCTGCCGGATCTGATTGAAAAGGCAAACATTCTGGCGCGTGATGTGCATGCAGTTTTTGCCCGGCTGGTTGGCTCGGTGGAATAAGCAGGGCTTGGAGCCGGAACAGCTTGCTGATCCTGCACGTTCAATCTGGCGTAAGAGATTTTAAAAGAAGGAAACCAAGCATGACGGAAAAACACACGCTTAAGGTAGGGGATGCTGCTCCGGCATTTGATATGGAAGCAAGCGGTGGCCGTAAGGTGACGTTGGCAGATTTTAAGGGCAAGCCGTTTGTTCTGTATTTCTACCCCAAGGCAGACACACCCGGATGCACAAAGGAAGCCTGCGGATTTAACGAGGCCCTGAAAGATTTTGATAAGGCCGGCCTGACCGTTATTGGCGTTTCGCGCGATCCGGTAAAAAAGCTGGATGCCTTTGCAGCCAAATATGACCTGACATTTTCCTTGGCATCAGATGAATCTGGCAGCGTGACAGAGGCCTACGGCGTGTGGGTGGAAAAAACCAATTATGGCCGCCAGTATATGGGTATTGAGCGCACAACTTTCCTGATTGGGGCGGATGGTAAAATTGCACATATCTGGCCCAAGGTGAAAGTGCCAGGCCATGTTGAAGCTGTGCTAGAAGCTGCCCGCGCATTGGCGGGCAGCGCCTGATTTTTTGGTTTCAGGCTTCAGCTGTAATCGTCTGGCAGATTACCATGTCTGGTAATATCCACGGGGGCCGTAATAGCCATAACCCGGGCCGGGCATAACAGGTACGGCGGGTACCACGTAAGCTGGCGGCGGAGGTGGTGGAGGCGGTGCGTACGCTACCGGCGGCCCGCCAGCCATTGTGGCGCCTGCCAAGGCCCCTACGGCCAATCCGCCAATAAGAGCCCCGGCAATAGCACCACCACCGGGGCCACGATGATGATAATAGCCGCCTCTGGGGCCACCCCAACCGGGGCCACCCGGTCCGCCACGCGGGCCACCGCCCCAACCGGGGCCGCCCATCATATGTGGGCCGGGTTGCGCCTGCGCCGCGGGCACGCTTGCCAAGCCAAGACCGGCAATAACGGGCAGGGCCATCAGAAGTTTGGTTATCTGGCGCATGAAATGAGCCTCCTTGAAACAGGATTACACCTGCGTTCTTTGTCTCATCTCAAATAATGGCGCGTCTTATGGCAAATTAAAGGCGTATCCGCGGCGTTATTTTGTATGCTTATTTTATGAAACCCCAAGGCACGTACTTGGAGTGCTCATAATCGGCATACTGCATATTCAACGTAAGCAGTATGCCGTGTGCAAGGTTTTAGTGGGCTGGGGTGGTAATGCGGTCTGCCAGTTTCAGGCGTAAAACCGTAAACAGGGTAACCGCCGCGCAAATGGAAACATAACCGGCAAACCAGCTTTCATGGCCGATCTGCTTGCACCACAGGGCAATATATTCCGTGGTGCCCCCAAAAATGGAAACCGTAAGTGCATAAGGCAGAGCCACCCCCAAAGCGCGAATACGGGTTGGAAACAGTTCTGCCTTAACAATGGCGTTAATGGATGTGTAGCCAGACGCAATAAACAGCGCCGTAACAATCAGGCCAAACGCCACCCATGGGGATGAAGCAGTGGCAAGCACATGCAGTAGCGGAATGGTGCCAAAAGTGGCGCCAAAGCCAAAAAACAACAGCAGCGGCTTGCGGCCAATCTTATCGGAAATGGCGCCAAAAACAGGTTGCATGGCGGCAAAAACAACCAGACTGGCGGTAGAAATAAGGGTTGCCGTTTCCTTGGGAAAGCCCAGCGTGTTGGCCAGATATTTCTGCATGTAAATGGTGTAGGTATAAAACGCTACGGTGCCCCCAAGTGTTAGGCCGCATACTGTTAGCACTGCCCGCCAATGGTGCAGAAGAACGCGAATACCGCCTTTTTCTTCTTCCGTGTGTGCGCTTTTAAAGCTGTCGCTTTCCGTCATCTGGCGGCGCAGCCAGAACACCAGCACAGCGCCCAAGGCACCTATCAGAAACGGCACGCGCCAGCCCCAGCTTGCAATCTGCTGTGGTGTCAGCAGCACGTATTGCATGAGCAGGAGCAGAACAAGCGCTAAAAGCTGGCCCATAACCAGCGTGACATACAAAAAGCCAGACCAGAATCCGCGATGTTCCGGTGTAGCCACTTCTGCCAGATAGGTGGCAGATGCCCCGTATTCGCCACCAAGGCTCAGGCCTTGCAGCAGGCGCGCAATTAACAGTAGCAGCGGGGCGGCAAGGCCGATCTGGTCATAAGTCGGGCACACGGCAATGGCCAAGGACCCTAAACACATAGTGAGCACGGAAATGGTGAGCGCACTGCGCCGGCCATATCGATCCGCCGCCATGCCCAAAAGCCACCCGCCCACAGGGCGCATGAAAAAACCCACAGCAAATACTGCGGCTGCATTTAACAGTTCTACGGTAGGATTTCCGTGCGGGAAAAAGGCATGCGCAAAGTAAATGGTAAAAGAGGAATAAACATACCAATCAAAATATTCCAGCAGGTTACCTGCGGAACCTGCCACAATGCCGCGAATGCGCTGTGCCGTGTTCACTCTTATTGTTCTCCTGTCTGGAAAAGGCACGGTGTTATTTAAACCCGCCACCTGAGTGACATGTTTTGAATGGCCTGCCACGCAGCGCATGTTCTGCACGCAGGGCAGGCGAAGGGGCAGGTCATACCACTGCCTGTGGTCGATTGTCATTACGGTGCCGCGATAAAGCTGTTCTGGTGGGCAATCTATGCGTTTCTGGCGCTTGCTCTTGCTGCGGACATAAGACAAAACGAGGCATGAGTTCCATAATTGTTCTTTTGAGTGTTGCTGTGTGCGCCCTGTTGCTTGGGGCGGGCCTTACCATTTTGCTACGCCCTAAATCCGGTGGTGGCACGGATGCAGACCTGCTGGCGCGGTTGTATGTTCTGGTAGAGCGGGAGGCCGCAACTGCGCGTTCTGATATTGCGGCCCAGCGCAACAGCATGGTGGAAATGGAACGCGCCATGGGTGGACGCATTGAACGCATGCGCACGGAGTTGGCGGAACAGCTTGGCGCGCTGGCCGGAGGGCTGGGCCGAGAACAGGCGGAAGCCCGCGCTGCACAGGCCGAAGCCCTGCGTAATCTGGCAGATACATCTGCCCAGCAGCTTGCCTCTATCCGCCGTGCCGTTACGGAACAGTTGCACGAAGCTGTAGAGCAGCAGATGCAAACATCGTTCCAGCGTGTGCTGGAGCAGTTTTCTGCCATGCAGAAGGCCATGGGTGAGGTAAGGGCCATGACAGGCCAGATAGGAGACCTCAAACGCCTGTTCAGCAATGTCAAAACCCGTGGCGGCTGGGGGGAAGCCCAGCTACGCGCCATTCTGGATGATGTGCTGCCGCCCGGTACGTATGAAAGCAATGTGCGGATTGGTAACGGGAATGACGTGGTGGAATTTGCCATACGCATGCCGGTTAAATCCAGCACGCCGCCCTTGTTGCCAGTAGATAGCAAGTTTCCCACAGAAGCCTATGAGCGGTTGTTAAATGCTGCAGATGAAGGCGATACAGCAGCAGAAAAGGCCGCTCGCAAATCTCTGGAAAACACCATGCGGCTAGAGGCGCGCAAGATTTCCAGCAAATATATTCACCCGCCTAAAACGGTGGAGTTTGCGGTACTATATCTGCCCACAGATGGGTTATATACAGAAGTGGCACGTATGCCGGGGCTTATTGATGATCTGGGGCGGCAGTTTCGGGTTATGGTTATGGGGCCTGCCCTTATGCCAGCCATGTTGCGCACGATCCATTTGGGGTACGTTACACTTGCGCTGGAAGAGCGGACAGAAACCATAGCGCGCCTGCTGGGGGCCACGCGGCAGGAAATGATCAAGATGGATGGCGTGCTGGATAAACTGGCGCGCAATGCACAGGCTATGTCCTTTTCTATCGAGGAAGCCCGCAGGCGTACACGTTCGGTCAGCCGCAAGTTGCGTGAACTGGATGAACCGGAAGACAATGCCGCCGGAACAGAAGAGTCTGAAATTGAATTTACTGGTGTTGATTCAAATGGGACGGCATCAGGGTAACAGATGAATGGAACAGCAGATATGCTCAAGGAAGATACCGATTTTTTCTCACCCAATGGGAAAACGGTGCTTCTGGTAGAAGATGATGGCACCATAGCCGAAGAAATTGCAGCTGAACTGACAGCCCGCGGTTTTAAGGTGCTGCATGAAGCCACAGGAGATGCCGGGCTGGAAGCCGCCTTGAGGCTGGAGGCCGATGTTATGGTGGTGGATCGTCTTTTGCCCGGTCTGGATGGTTTGAGCGTTATAGAAACCATGCGCCAGCAGGGCATACGCCTGCCTGTTCTGGTGCTTTCGGCCCTTTCTGCGGTGGATGATCGGGTAACCGGCCTTAAGGCGGGTGGGGATGATTATCTTACCAAGCCTTTTGCCATAGAAGAGCTGGTGGCCCGTATAGAGGCCCTGTTGCGCCGGCCGGATGATACGCGCAGCACCAAGCTGCATCTGGGCCCAATTGATATGGACTTGATAGAACGCCGTGTCTGGCGCGATGGGCGGGAAATTGAGCTGCTGCCGCGTGAATTCCGCTTGCTTGAATACCTTATGCGCAGGCCGGGGCAGGTGCTTACACGGTCCATGTTGCTGGAAGATGTGTGGCAGTATCGGTTTATTCCACGCACCAATCTGGTGGATGTGCATATCGGCAAGCTGCGGCGGAAAATTGATGGGCCGGGAGAGGAACCGTTGATCGAGAGTATTCGCGGAACGGGATTCCGGCTGCGTGTTCCTGACTGAGCTTTTTCGCACAGCTACCTTCCGTATCACCCTTATGGCGCTGGCCGCCATGGCGGGGGTGATGGTCATGCAGTTTGGCTTGGTTTACGCGCAGCTTGAGGCTGTGGAATCTCGCCGTTCCACCGAGTTGCTGAAAGGTGAGGCCGAACTGCTGGCCCAGATGTCTCCCGAACATCTGGAATATGTGATTCGCCGCCGCGCCACGGATGATCTGCGGCTTATCATTAACAGTGCCGGGCTGTTTGATTCTGGCCATGCCCTTATTGCTGGGGATCTGCGCACATGGCCAAAGGGGTTGAAGGCTGATGGCAAGCCCCATAACGTAGAAATCTACCCCGAAGAAGGGGATTCGTACCCCTTGCGTGTGCTGGCAGAAACACTGCCAGATGGCACCATTCTGGTGTTGGGGCGCAGTTTCCATCTGCTTTCCGAACAAAAGCTCATGCTGCGCCACACCATGTTGGTGGCGGCTATTCCCACTTTTGTGTTCGCGCTGTTTCTGGGAATTGTGCTCAGCCACCGTGCACTTTCCCGCGTAAAGGAAATGCACGAAGCCATAGACCGCATTATGGCCGGTGATATCCATGAACGTCTGCCCGCCGCCAAGGAGCGGGATGATCTGGAGCGCCTGGCAGGCAGTGTGAACCGCATGTTGGACCGGCTGGAGCGGCTGATGGACGATATGCGGGAGGTGGGAAACGATATTGCGCATGATTTGCGCACCCCTCTTTCCCGCGTGCGTGCCAGATTGGAGCGCGCCCTTTCTGCAGGCACAGACCCGGTAGCGTTAGAGGCCGCGGTAGGGCGGGCGGTGGATGATCTGGACCAGTGTCTGGGTATTATCACAGCATTATTGCGCATTGCAGAAATAGAGAATAGCCGCAGAAAAGCGGGCTTTGGGCAGGTTCTTTTAGCCGATCTGGTGGCAGACGTATTTGATTTGTATGAACCCATAGCTGAAATGGAAGATAAAGTGCTGGTTGCAAAGGAGGGTGAAGCCCCCTGCTTTGTATGGGGAGACCGGCACTTGTTGATCGAGCTTTTGGCCAATCTGGTTGATAACGCCATCAAATTCACACCAGAAGGTGGGCGCATTGTTTTGGGTTCACAGCGTATCAACGGGGCGGCAACCCTGTTTGTTATGGATACGGGTGTAGGTATTGCCCCGACAGAAAGAGAAGCAGTGCTTTCACGCTTTTATCGGTCGGACAAAAGCCGCCATGTGCCGGGTAGCGGGTTGGGGCTTAGCCTTGTGTGTGCCATTGCGCATCTGCACGAAGCCCACCTTACCATTGAAACAGGGGCGCAGGGTGTTGGCACCTGTTTCAGAATTACCTTTCCATCCGCTTTTTTACAAAAGGTTGAAGATTGCACGTAATGATGTTGGCGGGCCGCAGATATGTATGTAACGATAAAACCATGTCAAATCTGCCTGTCTGCAATGCAGCGTCTCTAACCGTGCAAGGTTGGAGCGCATGAACGAAATTGTCGTTACCGCGCTTAAAAAGCCGTATACGTTTGTGGTGCTTTCCATCCTGATTCTGGTGTTCGGAATCAGGGGGATATTCAACACGCCTACAGACGTATTTCCCAGCATTCGTATTCCTGTTGTGGCGGTGGTGTGGACGTATACGGGCCTGATGCCCGAGGATATGTCTGGCCGCGTGGTGTATTATTACGAGCGCGCCCTGACCGCGACCGTAAATAATATCGAGCATATCGAGAGCCAGTCGTATTACGGCCGCGGGATTGTGAAGATCTACTTCCAGCCCGGTACGGATACATCTGTGGCGCAAACCCAGATTACCTCGGTATCGCAGACAGTTATCAAGCAGATGCCCACAGGCTCTACGCCACCGCTGGTGCTGGCTTATAACGCGTCCTCTGTGCCGGTTGTGACGTTGCAGGTGTCTTCCACCTCCATGACGGCCTCACAGATTTACGACATGTCCTCCAACCTTATCCGCCCGGCGCTTGTTTCTGTGGCGGGGGCTGCCATTCCCAACCCTTACGGGGGGCAGCCGGGCAATATCATGGTGGATCTGGACCCGGTGAAACTGCTGGCGCACCGGCTTTCTCCGGTAGATGTCTCACGCGCGCTGAACAGCCAGAACATTGTGCTGCCAGCGGGTGACCAGCGCATTGGCCCGTTTGACTGGATGGTTCAGACCAACGCCTCTCCCAAAAACATGGAAGAGCTGAACATGATCCCCATCAAACAGGTGGGGGATGCCGTGGTGCGCTTGCAGGATGTGGCATGGGTGCATGCAGGTGGGCCGCCACAAACCAACCTTGTGCTGGTTAAAGGGCAGCAGGGCGTTCTGATCGTTATTATGAAAAGCGGTGATGCCTCTACGCTGGATGTTGTGGCGGGGGTTAAAAAGCTGCTGCCGGGCATTGTAAAAACCCTGCCCGAAGGTGTGAGCATCAAGATCCTGAATGATGCCTCCACCTTCGTGAAGGAATCCGTGCAGGACGTGGTGCGCGAAATGCTGACAGCCGCCTGCCTGACCGGGCTTGTGGTGCTGCTGTTTCTGGGCTCCTGGCGTTCCACCGTTATTATTGCCACCTCCATTCCGCTGGCCATGCTGTGCTCTGTTATCGGGCTGGGCTGGGCTGGGCAGACCATCAACGTCATGACACTGGGTGGCTTGGCGCTGGCCGTGGGTATTTTGGTGGATGATGCCACGGTGATGATCGAAAATATCGATGCACACCTTGAGATGGAGAAGGATCTGGAAACGGCCATTATTGATGCCGCCAACCAGATTGTTATTCCCACCTTTGTGTCCACCATGTGCATTTGTATTGTGTGGATGCCGCTGTTCCAGCTGACGGGCGTTGCAGGCTGGCTGTTCATGCCAATGGCAGAAGCCATCATTTTTGCCATGATCGCCTCTTTCATCCTGTCCCGAACACTGGTGCCCACCATGGCCAAGTACATGCTGGCGGCACAGGTGGCAGCCCATGCACATGGCCCGCAGGAACCCAAAACCATTTTTGGCCGCTTTCAGCGTGGGTTTGAGCGCAAGTTTGAGCAGTTCCGGCATCGCTATCACGAACTGCTTTCGCATCTGGTGGCAACGCGTGGCACTTTTGTACCGGTGTTTGTGCTGTGCTCGCTTGGCTCTCTGGGGCTGCTGTTCTTTGTGGGGCAGGATTTCTTCCCCGAAGTAAACTCCGATGCCATTGCCCTGCATATGCGTGCGCCTATTGGCACAAGGCTGGAGGAATCCGGCAAGATTTCTCAGTTGGTGAATGATGAGATCGAACGCACACTGCCGGGGCAGGTGGAAGGGCTGGTTGATAACTGCGGCCTACCATTCAGCCCGCTGAATCAGGCTTATATTCCAACGCCAACCGTGGGCACGCAGGATTGCGATATTACGGTTTCGCTTAAAAATCCGGCATCCCCTGTGGCGGAATATCGGCGGCTTTTGCGTCATAACCTCAACATGAAGTTCCCCGGCACGCAGTTCTCCTTCCTGCCGGGGGATCTGACAGCCAAAATCCTGAACTTCGGTCTGCCATCTCCTATTGATGTGCAGGTGGTTGGGCGCAACCTGTCGGAAAACTTCCGTTTTGCAAACCGTCTGGCAGAACGCCTGCGCCATGTTACGGGCCTGACAGACGTGTTTGTGCAACAGCCCATGACAACGCCAACCCTGATGGTAAATACCCGCCGCACCTATGCGTTGGGCACCGGCATTACAGAATCCGATGTGGCCAATAACGCGCTGGTTTCTCTGTCCGGCAGTTCTCAGGTCGGGCAGGTGTATTGGCTGGATACAAAAACAGGTGTCTCGCATCTGATTGATATTCAAACGCCAGCCCCCTTCCTCCAGACCATGAATGATCTGGAAATCACGCCTGTTGATAAAGGAGATGGGAACCCATCTGGCCAAGACCCGCAGATTCTGGGTGGGCTGAGCAAGATCGACCAGATCGGCACCCCGGCGGAGGTGGCGCATTACAACATCATGCCGGTGTTTGATATTTACGCCACAAACGAAGGGATAGATCTTGGCACCGTTTCGCGCGAGGTGGCGCGTATTGTAGATGAGGCTCAGGGAAATCTGCCGCATGGTTCCTCCCTCAGCGTGCTGGGGCAGGCTGTCACCATGAACAGTGCCTATGTGCAGTTGCTGGGTGGCTTGGCCATGTCCGTGCTGCTGGTTTACCTGCTGATTGTGGTGAACTTTCAGTCCTGGTTGGACCCGTTCATTATTATCACCGCATTGCCCGGTGCGCTGGCTGGTATTTCATGGAGCCTGTTTCTGACGCACACCACGCTTTCTGTGCCAGCACTTACAGGGGCCATTATGTGCATGGGCACGGCCACGGCCAACGCCATTTTGGTGGTGGCCTTTGCGCGTGAACGGCTGGAAGAGCACGGTGATGCCATTAAGGCCGCGCTGGAAGCCGGGTTTGAGCGTATTCGCCCCGTGCTGATGACAGCCTCCGCCATGATTATTGGCATGTTGCCCATGTCTTTAAGTAATTCGCAAAACGCACCCTTGGGTAAGGCGGTTATGGGCGGCCTGATGGTGGCAACTGTTGCCACGCTGCTGTTCGTGCCCTGCGTATTTGCCATGCTGCACACACGTAAAAAACCGCATGAAACCGAACAAGAGGAAGCTGCCGCATGACCCAAGAGCATCCAGACGCTTCAGGGCCTCAATCTCCCACGCCGGCTGGCAGCACACGTAAACGCAAGATCGGGTTTGTGGCTGTTGGCGGGGTTGCTATCCTGCTGGCAGTGGTGGGTATTGTTCAGCGCCACACGCAGTATGTTAATCTGGCGCACGAAACGGCACATAACGCTATTCCATCCGTGCAGGTTATCTTTCCCCAGCCGGGGCCAGATGAACGCACGCTTTCCCTGCCAGCCAATATAGCCGCATGGTATCAGGCGCCCATTTATGCGCAGGTCTCTGGCTATGTGAAAATGTGGTACAAAGACTTTGGCGCCAAGGTGAAGGCGGGCGATGTGCTGGCCGAAATTGATACGCCGGGGCTGGATGCTCAGTTTGCCGCTGCCAAAGCCAACCTGAATGTGGCGCTGGCGCGGTACAAGCTAGCCCAGATTACAGCAAAACGCTGGAAGGCCCTGCAGGGCACGCAAGCTGTTTCTCAGCAGGAAGTGGACGTGCAGGCCGCCAATGCCGAGGCCCAGAAGGCCGAGGTGGAAGCTGCCCAGCATGATGTAGAGCGTTATGCTGCGTTGGAGGCGTTCAAAAAGATTGTTGCGCCGTTTGATGGTGTCGTCACATCGCGCTTGGCGGATGTGGGAGATTACGTCAACGCTGGGCGAGGGGATGTAGATGCCCACGGCAATGCCACTGAGCTGTTTAGTGTGGCAGACGTGCATGCCATGCGTGTGTTTGTGGCCGTGCCGCAGGATTATGCAGATATTATCTCCCCTCGGCTGGAGGCAGATTTAAGTATCCCGCAATATCCTGAACGCACATTCCGGGCACATTTTTTGGCCACAGCTTCGGCTTTTAATGCCTCTACCCGTACCGTCACCACAGAACTGACACTGGATAATAAATCAGGAGAGCTCTGGCCCAATTCCTACGCCACAGCCACGTTCCATGCCCCCGGTGATACGGATGAGCTAATTCTGCCGCTGGGCGCCATTGTGTTCAGGGCGGAAGGCACACAGGTTGCGCTGGTGGACGATACCAACCACGTGCATCTTGTCAGTGTCACGCTGGGCACCAATTTCGGCACAACGGTGCAGATTCTGCGCGGTGTGAAAAAAACGGATCGGGTTATCAATAACCCCTCTGCTGGTCTGCTGGATGGGCAGGAGGTGCGCATTGTTAAAGGCACTCCTGGCTATAACATGCCCAGCACACCGCCTGCGGCCAAAAAGCAGGAACCCCAAAAGCCAGTTTCCCCCACAAAATCCTCCGAACAGGAGGAAGGCGATGATACCCGCGCGATGCCCGATGACAGTGCAGATGCATCTGAAGCCGGGGCCCGCCCATGAGGAAGGGAAACATTCTGCCGCGTCACGTTACGCATATTTTGTTGGTGGGGGTGGCCACATCAGCCTTGGCTGGGTGTGATATGGCCCCGCGTTACAAGCCCGCGCAATTTGTGCTGCCCGATAACTGGAGCGGGCAGGGGGTGATGAAGCCAGCGCATCCATCGGATGATGCCATTCGCCCAGATTGGTGGACAATGCTGGGTGATCCGGTGCTGAACCAGTTAGAAGATCAGGCCATGCGCCTGAACCCGGATTTGCAGGCGCAGGCTGAGGCGTTTATGCAATCGCGCGATATGGCGGCGGAGGCTAAATCTCACCTCTATCCGCAGTTAAACGGGGCTGCGAGCGGGGAAAAATATAAAGGCTCGCAACACAGGCTTTGGCGTGGGGCTGGGGCAACCGGGCCGATGTATATGTCGTCCGAGCAGTATTCAGCCACAGCCACGTGGGAGCCGGATTTCTGGTCTGCCATCCGTAACCGTATTCGTATGGCCAAGCAGGGCGTGCAGGAAAACGCCGCAAATTACGCCTCGGCACGCTTGAGCCTACAGGCCGAACTGGCGTCGGATTACGTTATTCTGCGCGGGTTAGATGCGCAGGATGCTGTGTACAAGGATTCCATCCGGTATTACCAAACAGCCGTGCAGGTTACGCGCATGCGTTTGGCCGGAGCTATTGCGCCGGGCATGGATGTCTCCCGCGCAGAAGCCCAGCTTTACACAACACAGGCGCAGGAAACAGATATTCGTACCCAGCGCGATGTGATGGAACATGCCATTGCCGTGCTGGTCAATCAGGCCCCGGCCTCGTTCCATATCGCGCCGGTTACCAAGCTGACATTTGCGGATAAAGAACCACCCGTGGCGCTGCCCTCTACCTTGCTGGAACGCCGGCCAGATATTGCCGCGGCAGAACGGCGTATGGCTCAGGCTAATAGGGCCATTGGTGTTTCCCGCGCGGCGTTTTATCCGCACGTTACATTTAACGCCATGACAGGCTTTATGGATAACGGGTTCGATCTAGCCTCATTGTACAACGCTATGTACCAGTTTGGGGCGCAAGCCGTGCTGCCGTTATTCCAGGGTGGTTTGCGGCGTGCAGAATTGCAGCGCACGTGGTCGGGCTATCGGCAAACGGAAGATCTTTACCGTGCCACGGTGCTGGATGCCTTTCAGGAAGTGGAAGATAACCTCACGCGCACCAATCGTTTGAAAACGCAGGTAAAGCAGGAAAGCAACGCCGTAGATGCCGCCTTGCGCACGCAGGGCATGACAATGGCGCTATATACCGGCGGCCTTACCAATTATCTGGATGTTGTAGTGGCGCAGGTGGCGGCACTGAACGCGCGCATTTCATTGGTGCAGGCCCAAACCCGGCAGGTGGATGCACGTGTGCAGCTTGTGCGGGCCCTTGGGGGCGGGTGGTCTCGCAGCCAGTTGCCGCATGGTGAGGAAACCATCATGCCTTTCAAGCCCTTACAGTATGAAAACCTGCGCCATGCAGCGCCACTGGGCGGCATTAGCACCCAGACAGATCCGGTTTCCAATGATCTGACGGGCGGCATGAAAAACACACAACCACTTGACACACGGCCAGCGCCCCGGTAAGCGCGGCACTTCTGATCGGAACGCGGGAGATTCTTGTCTGCGCCCTGTGCGTGGTGCGGAATCGGAAGAACCGCGGTCCGGGTTCATTTTGAGGAGTCCCGGATATGGCCAAAAAAGTTGTTGGCTACATCAAACTTCAGATCCCCGCTGGTAAGGCTAATCCTTCCCCGCCGGTTGGTCCGGCACTGGGTCAGCGCGGTCTGAACATCATGGAATTCTGTAAGGCATTTAACGCCAAGACCCAGGGTCTTGAGCCGGGTATGCCGATTCCGGTGGTTATCACCGCATATGCAGACCGTACGTTCAGCTTCATCACCAAAACCCCGCCGAACACCTACTTCCTGCTCAAGGCCGCCAAGATTTCCAAAGGCAGCCAGACAGTTGGTAAGGGTGGCAGCGTTGGTAAGGTGACCATGAGCCAGCTTCGTGAAATTGCTGAACAGAAACAGCAGGACATGAACGCAAACGATCTGGATGGCGCAGTGCGCATGCTGATCGGCTCTGCCCGCTCCATGGGCATCGATGTGGTGGAGGGCTAATCTATCATGGCAAAGAACAAGCGTCTCGCCGCTGCGCGTGCCAAGGTTGAAGCTGGTAAAGCTTACGGTGTTGATGAAGCTGTTGCGCTGGTAAAAAGCAATGCAACAGCCAAGTTTGACGAAACCGTTGAAATTGCACTGAACCTGGGTATTGACCCGCGTCATGCAGACCAGATGGTTCGTGGCTTTGTTTCCCTGCCGAACGGCACGGGCAAAACCTTGCGCGTTGCTGTATTTGCACGTGGCCCGAAAGCTGAAGAAGCTCAGGCTGCTGGTGCAGATATCGTGGGTGCAGAAGACCTGATGGAAAAAGTGCAGGCTGGCGAAATCAACTTCGACCGCTGCATTGCTACGCCTGACATGATGGCCCTGGTGGGTCGTCTGGGTAAGATCCTCGGCCCACGTGGGCTGATGCCGAACCCCAAGCTGGGCACCGTGACCATGAACGTAAAGGGTGCTGTTGAAGCGGCTAAGTCTGGTCAGGTTGAATATCGCGCTGAAAAGAGCGGTATCGTGCACGCTGGTGTTGGCAAGGCTTCCTTCAGCGAAGACAAGCTGGCTGAAAACGTACGTGCATTTATTGATGCCGTGCAGAAGGCCCGTCCGTCTGGCGCAAAAGGTGCTTACATGAAGAAGGGCGCTCTGTCCTCCACCATGGGCCCGGGCGTTCAGCTGGACCTCTCTGCCTTCGCTGGCTGAGAAAGAATGACGCTGCGCCAGCTTTCGGGTTGGCGTGGCGCATGAAGGAGTGGTTACGGCTGCTCCTTCTTCCTGTCCGAGACCGTGCGCAACTGCGGTTTTAATCAACCTTCGGGTTGGCGAACGGTAAGACGGGAATGCTGGTTACAGGTCGTATTTACGGCACGCCAGATATTCCGTTTCAAGGACAGGCGAGCGGGTTCCGCTATGTATGGTGGAACCTAAAGGGCAACCCGTTCTGTTGGGCGCAAGCTTGATGGAACAAGACGGAGACGGGATTTGAACCGTACGGAAAAGAAGGCCTTTATCGCCTCTCTGGCCGCCGTTTTCGCCCAGACGTCCATGGTTGTGGTCACCCGTAATGACGGGCTGACTGTGGCTGCTGTGACGGAACTGCGGCGTAAGGTGCGTGCAGCGGGTGCGAACTATAAGGTCGCTAAAAACCGGCTGGCAACTCTCGCCCTGGATGGGACCCAGTTCAACGGCATCGCACCGATGCTGCAAGGCCCGACCGCGCTTGCGTGGTCTGAAGACCCTGTGGCTGTGGCTAAGGCTGTCGTTGAGTTCGCCAAAACAAATGACAAGCTTGTGCTGCTTGGTGGTTCTCTTGGTTCTCAGGTGCTTGACGCCGATGGAATCAAGGCTCTGGCCGAGCTGCCGTCTCTTGATGCGCTGCGCGCGCAGCTCGTGGGTCTTATCTCCACGCCAGCTACGCGTATCGCCAGCGTTACTCAGGCGCCGGCAGGCCAGCTTGCACGTGTTTTTGGGGCCTATGCCAAAACGGGTGAAGCTGCCTGATTTCATTCCCTTGTATGAGGGAATGTTCAAGAATTTTGCGCTGCCTTCGTGCTTGAAGGTTGCGTTCTGCTAACCAGTATCTATATTAGGAAGTCAAACTATGGCTGATCTTGCTAAGCTTGTTGACGAACTGTCCGCTCTGACCGTTCTTGAAGCTGCTGAACTTTCCAAGCTGCTCGAAGAAAAATGGGGCGTTTCCGCTGCTGCTCCTGTAGCAGTTGCTGCTGCTGCACCTGGTGCTGCTGCTGCTCCGGCTGAAGAAAAGACCGAATTCACGGTTGTTCTGGCCAGTGCTGGCGACAAGAAGATCAACGTGATTAAGGAAATCCGCGGCATCACCGGTCTGGGCCTGAAAGAAGCTAAGGACCTGGTTGAAGGTGCGCCGAAGACCGTTAAAGAAGGTGTCAGCAAGGACGAAGCTGACAAGATCAAAAAGGCTCTTGAAGACGCCGGGGCAACCGTCGAAGTCAAGTAAGTTTGCCAAATTTCTGATGCATGGCATCGGAGAAATGGGAAAAAAGGTTTTCGGGTGGGGGCGCTGTGCCTCTGCCCGTTTGCCTGTTTCGGGTTGATCTGAAACAGGAGCCGGGTAAAACCGGTATGGGCTTGAGACCAAAATTAGGTCGGACCATCAGGCTCGCGGGAAGACCACGGGCATGATGGTCCGAGATAAATGGGCGGGGCAGGAGCGACGATGAACGCAATCACTAAATCGTTCACAGGACGGAAGCGGATTCGCAAAAGTTTCGGGCGGATTCCCGAAATCGCCCCGATGCCGAACCTGATTGACGTGCAGCGTGCGTCTTACGAGACATTCCTTCAGGCAAATGTATCGCCTGATGCGCGTACTCCAACAGGTTTGCAGGAGGTATTCCGTTCCGTTTTCCCCATCAACGATTTTGCGGGGCGGGGGCGTCTGGAATTCGTTAGCTACGAATTTGAAGAGCCTAAGTATGATGTGGAAGAGTGCATTCAGCGTGGCCTGACATATGCTGCACCGCTGAAGGTTATTTTGCGCCTGATCGTATGGGATGTGGACGAAGATACGGGGTCTCGTTCCATCCGCGATATTAAGGAACAGCCGGTTTATATGGGCGATATGCCGCTCATGACAGACAACGGCACCTTTATCGTAAACGGTACGGAGCGCGTTATTGTCAGCCAGATGCACCGTTCACCCGGTGTGTTCTTTGATCATGATAAAGGTAAGACGCATTCTTCTGGCAAATATCTGTTTGCTGCGCGCGTTATTCCTTACCGTGGTTCTTGGCTGGACTTTGAGTTTGACGCCAAAGATCTGCTTTACGTTCGTATTGACCGTAAGCGTAAGCTGCCTGTTACCACGCTGCTGTATGCGCTTGAAGGCGCCGCATCTGAAGCTGCACGCAAAGCGAAAGCAGCTGAAGGCGGCGATGTTGACTCTATGGAAATCAAGGGGATGGATGCCAATGAAATCCTCGCCTATTTCTATAATGCTGTCACATTCATAAAAACACCTAAAGGCTGGGCCCGTCCGTTTGATGCGGACTCCTTCCGTGGTCTCAAGCTGCTGGCACCGCTGGTGGATGCAGAAACCGGTGAAGTGGTGGCGGAAGCCGAAACCAAGCTGACGGCCCGCATGGTGCGCAAGATCGCGGAAAAAACGCGTGAAGTGCTGGTGGGTGAAATCGATCTGCTTGGCCGTTACATTGCCCATGATATCGTCAATATGCAGACTGGCGAAATCTATGGTGAGGCTGGTGAAGAAATCACCGAGGCACGTCTTGCTGCCTTGGAAGAAGCCGGTATTACGGAACTTCCTCTGCTGGCGATTGATGCAGCTAACGGTCCGTGGATCCGTGATACACTTACGGTAGATAAAAACAGCACGCGTGATGAAGCGCTGATTGATATCTACCGTGTGATGCGCCCTGGTGAGCCGCCAACGGCTGAAACCGCCGAAGCCATGCTGAACGGCTTGTTCTTTGATCCTGACCGCTATGATCTTTCCGCCGTTGGCCGCGTGAAGATGAACATGCGTCTGGACATGGATGTGCCGGACACAGTGCGCGTGCTGCGTAAAGAAGACATTCTGCGCACCATTAAAACACTGTGTGACCTGAAAGACGGTCGCGGCCAGATTGACGATATTGATAACCTTGGTAACCGCCGTGTTCGCTCGGTTGGTGAGCTGATGGAAAATCAGTACCGCATTGGCCTGCTGCGTATGGAACGTGCCATTCGTGAACGCATGGGTTCTGTGGATATTGATACGGTTATGCCGCATGACTTGATCAATGCCAAACCAGCTGCTGCTGCTGTACGTGAGTTCTTCGGTTCTTCTCAGCTCAGCCAGTTCATGGATCAGACCAACCCGCTGTCTGAAGTTACGCATAAGCGTCGCCTCTCAGCGCTTGGCCCGGGCGGTTTGACCCGTGAGCGTGCAGGCTTTGAAGTGCGTGACGTTCATCCAACGCATTACGGCCGTATCTGCCCAATTGAAACGCCGGAAGGCCCGAACATTGGTCTGATCAACTCTTTGGCAACCTATGCCAAAGTGAACAAATACGGCTTTATTGAAACGCCTTACCGTCTGGTGAAAGACGGTGTGCTGCAGGATGGCTGGAAGTACCTCTCCGCTATGGAAGAGGAAAAGCTGGTTGTTGCGCAGGCCGATGCCAAGGTGAACGATCAGGGTGCGCTGACAAGCGATCTGATCTCTGTGCGTCGTAACGGTGATTTCCGTCTGGTTCCGCCAACAGAAGTTACAGCGTGTGACGTTTCTCCCAAGCAGTTGGTGTCTGTTGCTGCGGCGCTTATTCCGTTCCTGGAAAACGATGACGCGAACCGTGCACTGATGGGTTCCAACATGCAGCGTCAGGCTGTGCCGCTGGTGCGTTCCGATGCGCCGCTGGTTGGCACAGGCATGGAAGCTGCTGTGGCGCGTGATTCCGGTGCAACAATTGTCGCCAAGCGCGATGGTGTGGTTGACCAGATTGACGGTGCCCGTATCGTGGTGCGTGCAACCAACGCAGCAGGTTCTACGCAGGGTGTGGATATCTACCGTCTGCGCAAATATTCTCGCTCCAACCAGTCCACCTGCATCAACCAGCGTCCGCTAGTTCATGTTGGTGACAATGTGCGGGCCGGTGATATTATTGCTGATGGTCCTTCCACGGAGCTGGGTGAACTGGCGCTGGGCCGTAACGTGCTGGTCGCGTTTATGCCTTGGAACGGCTACAACTTCGAAGACTCCATCCTGATTTCCGAACGGATTGCCAAGGATGACGTTTTCACCTCGATCCATATCGAGGAATTCGAAGTCATGGCGCGTGATACCAAGCTGGGTCAGGAAGAAATTACGCGTGATATTCCGAATGTGGGTGAAGAAGCCCTGCGGAACTTGGACGAAGCTGGCATTGTTTACGTAGGTGCCGAAGTTAATCCGGGTGATATTCTGATCGGTAAGGTGACGCCAAAGGGTGAAAGCCCGATGACACCGGAAGAAAAACTTCTGCGTGCCATCTTTGGTGAAAAAGCCTCCGATGTGCGTGATACGTCCTTGCGTCTGCCGCCTGGCACGTCTGGTACAATCGTTGATGTGCGCGTGTTCTCCCGCCGTGGTGTGGATAAAGACGAACGCGCTATGGCTATTGAACGTGCGGAAATCGAACGTCTGGCCAAAGACCGTGACGATGAACGCGCTATTCAGGAACGCTCTTTCTATAGCCGTCTACGTGAAAAACTGCTGGGTCAGGTTGCTGGTGCTGGGTTCAAGGGCATTCGCTCTGGAACCGAAATCACTGATG
This sequence comes from Acetobacter sp. A11-2, assembly GCF_040208445.1. Taxonomy (NCBI): domain Bacteria; kingdom Pseudomonadati; phylum Pseudomonadota; class Alphaproteobacteria; order Acetobacterales; family Acetobacteraceae; genus Acetobacter; species Acetobacter sp. A11-2. The sequence goes on along the minus strand of NZ_CP157843.1, from coordinate 1,401,744 downwards.
CGGTTCTGGATGAGCACCCGCGTGCTACGTGGCGCCAGATCGTTGTCGCCTCTGACAGTGTAATGGCCGAGCTTGAAACCCTGCGGCGTGAATTTGATGCGGCTATTGCCCGTATTCAGGCACGTTTTGAAAGCAAGGTTGAAAAGCTGCAGCGTGGTGATGAACTGCCACCTGGCGTGATGAAGATGGTCAAGGTTTTTGTGGCTGTTAAGCGTAAGCTGCAGCCCGGGGATAAAATGGCCGGTCGTCATGGTAACAAGGGTGTGGTTTCCCGCGTTGTGCCAGTTGAAGACATGCCGTTCCTGGAAGATGGCACGGCTGTTGATCTGGTGCTGAACCCGCTGGGTGTGCCTTCACGTATGAACGTGGGGCAGATTCTGGAAACCCATCTGGGCTGGGCTTGTGCCAAAATTGGCCGTGGCATTGGCGATATGGTGGATGAATACCAGCGTAATGGCGAAAAACGTCAGGAACTGCTGGATCGCCTGAAGGATGTGTACGGGGATAAGGTTTACAGCGAAGACATTGCAAATATGAGCAATGATGAGCTGGTTGAACTGGCCAATAACCTGCGCAAAGGCGTGCCGATTGCAACGCCTGTGTTCGATGGTGCTTCCATTCCGGATATTGAAGCCATGCTTGAAAAAGCTGGTGTTGATAAATCCGGTCAGTCTCAGCTGATTGACGGACGCACAGGTGAGCCGTTCGAGCGTAAAACCACGGTCGGTTACATCTACATGCTCAAGCTGCACCATCTTGTTGATGACAAGATCCATGCACGTTCTATCGGCCCATACTCGCTGGTTACACAGCAGCCTCTGGGTGGTAAGGCGCAGTTTGGTGGTCAGCGCTTTGGGGAAATGGAAGTGTGGGCGCTGGAAGCATACGGTGCAGCTTACACTCTGCAGGAAATGCTGACTGTGAAGTCGGATGACGTTTCTGGCCGAACCAAAGTTTATGAATCCATCGTGCGTGAGCAGGATGATTTTGAGGCTGGTATTCCGGAAAGCTTTAACGTTCTGATCAAGGAGCTGAAGTCTCTGGGTCTGAACGTGGAACTGGAGCAGGGGGCCGAGTGACGGTGAATTTCGCCACCACTATCCGTTCTTATTTCAAAGGGGAGGCCGGGGTAGAAACCTCGGCTCCCCGTTTCCCGCTGGGGGCTTCGGCACATGAATGAGCTCATGAAAATTCTTGGCCAGACCGGCCAGGCGATGACGTTTGATCAGATCAAGATTCAGCTGGCATCGCCCGAACAAATCCGTTCCTGGTCTTATGGCGAAATCAAGAAGCCCGAGACTATCAACTACCGTACATTCAAGCCAGAACGGGATGGCCTGTTCTGTGCACGTATCTTTGGTCCGATCAAGGATTATGAGTGCCTTTGCGGTAAATACAAGCGGATGAAATTCCGCGGTATTATCTGCGAAAAGTGCGGTGTTGAAGTTACGCTGGCCAAGGTGCGTCGTGAACGCATGGGCCATATTCAGCTTGCCAGCCCCGTTGCCCATATCTGGTTCCTGAAGTCTCTTCCCAGCCGTATCGGCCTGATGGTTGATATGACGCTGAAAGATCTGGAAAAGGTGCTTTACTTTGAAAGCTACCTGGTTCTGGAACCCGGCACGTCTCCGCTGAAGCAGTACTCCTTGCTGACGGAAGAACAGTACCTTGATGCCATGGATGAATATGGCGATGAGGGTGTTGAAGTCGGCATTGGTGCAGAAGCCATTAAAAAAGTTCTGGAACGCATTGACTGCGATGCCGAAAAGGTAGAGCTGCGCCAGGAACTTAAGGAAACAACTTCAGAAGCCAAGCGCAAGAAGCTGGTTAAGCGTCTGAAGCTGATTGAAGCATTTGCAGAAAGCGGTTCCCGCCCAGAATGGATGATTCTGGATCTGGTTCCGGTTATTCCGCCGGATCTGCGTCCGCTGGTGCCGCTGGATGGTGGTCGCTTTGCTACGTCTGATCTGAACGATCTGTATCGTCGCGTTATCAACCGTAATAACCGTCTGAAGCGCCTGATGGAGCTGCGTGCGCCCGATATTATCGTGCGTAACGAAAAGCGTATGCTTCAGGAAGCTGTGGATGCGCTGTTTGATAACGGGCGTCGTGGTCGGGCTATCACGGGTGCTAACAAGCGTCCGCTGAAATCCCTGTCCGATATGCTTAAAGGTAAGCAGGGTCGTTTCCGTCAGAACCTGCTTGGTAAGCGCGTCGATTACTCCGGCCGTTCCGTTATTGTGGTGGGGCCAGAACTTAAGCTGCACCAGTGTGGTCTTCCCAAGAAGATGGCGCTGGAACTGTTTAAGCCGTTCATTTACGCGAAGCTGGAAAAATACGGCCACGCCACCACCATTAAGGCTGCAAAGCGGATGGTGGAAAAAGAGCGTCCGGAAGTTTGGGATATTCTTGAAGAAGTTATCCGCGAACATCCGGTTATGCTTAACCGTGCGCCTACGCTGCACCGTTTGGGCATTCAGGCGTTTGAACCGGTGCTGGTTGAAGGTAAGGCTATTCAGCTGCACCCGCTGGTCTGCACCGCGTTTAACGCAGACTTTGACGGTGACCAGATGGCCGTGCACGTGCCGCTGAGCCTTGAGGCCCAGCTTGAAGCGCGTGTGCTGATGATGTCCACCAACAACATCCTCAGCCCGGCAAATGGTAAGCCGATTATCGTGCCTTCTCAGGATATTGTTCTGGGGCTGTATTACCTCAGCCTTGAAACCCCTGAATTCAAGGTCACGCCTGATCGCTGCGAGTATGACGAGACAACAGGTGCTTTGACTAAAGAAGGTGCGCCGTCTTTCTCTTCTATCGGTGAAGTGGAATATGCACTGAGCGCCGGTGCACTGAAGCTGCATGATAAAATTCGTGCACGTTTCCAGAAGGTTGGCGAAGATGGTAAGGTCACCTACGAAACAGCCGTGACCACCCCCGGTCGTGTGCTGATTGCGCAGATCCTGCCTCAGCATAAAGCTGTGCCGTTCTCCCTTATCAACCGTCAGCTCACCAAAAAGGCTGTGTCTGACGTTATTGATACGGTGTACCGTCATTGTGGTCAGAAAGAAGCCGTTATCTTCTGTGACCGTCTGATGGCTCTGGGTTTCCGTCACGCTGCTAAGGCCGGTATTTCCTTCGGTAAGGATGACATGATCATCCCGCCCGAAAAGAAAGAACTGGTTGATCGCACGGCTGCCGAAGTGAAAGAGTTTGAACAGCAGTATCAGGATGGTCTGATCACGGCTGGCGAACGCTACAACAAGGTGGTGGACGCATGGTCACGTTGCACGGACGAAGTGCAGGCGGCCATGACCAAAGAAATTTCTCGTCAGGAAGTTGGTAAGCAGATCAACTCCGTATGGATGATGAGCCACTCCGGGGCTCGTGGGTCGCCGGCTCAGATGAAGCAGCTGGCCGGTATGCGTGGTCTGATGGCCAAGCCGTCTGGTGAAATTATTGAACAGCCGATTATCGCCAACTTTAAAGAAGGCCTGTCGGTTCTCGATTACTTCACCTCTACCCATGGTGCACGTAAAGGTCTGGCTGATACCGCGCTTAAAACCGCTAACTCCGGGTATCTTACCCGTCGTCTGGTGGACGTGGCGCAGGACAGCATCATTATTGAAGAAGATTGCGGCAGTGAACGCGGTCTGACAGTTCGCGCAGTTATGGACGGTGGGGAAGTTGTAGCTTCTCTGTCCGAACGTATTCTGGGCCGTACTGTTGCTTCTGATGTGATTGTTCCGGGCACCGGTGAAGTTATCGTGCCGCGCAATCATCTGATTGATGAAGCCGATGCGGAACGTATTGAAAAGTCTGGTGTGGAAACGGTTCATATCCGCTCCGTGCTGACCTGTGATAGCCGCGTTGGTGTTTGTGCCCGCTGCTATGGGCGTGATCTTGCACGCGGCACGCCGGTAAATATCGGTGAAGCTGTGGGTGTTATCGCTGCTCAGTCCATTGGTGAGCCCGGCACACAGCTGACAATGCGTACCTTCCATATTGGTGGTGCGGCACAGCGTGGTGCAGAACAGTCCATGATCGAAGCTTCTCGCGATGGTCAGGTTGTGATCCGTAACCGCAACGTTGTGCATAACAGTCAGAACGTGCCGATCGTGATGGCGCGTAACTGTGAAATCCTGCTGTCTGACGAAAACGGTGTGGAAAAAGCCCGTTACCGTGTGCCGTATGGTGCACGTTTGCTGACGGAAGAAGGAGCAAAGGTTGCACGTGGCCAGAAGTTGGCTGAGTGGGATCCGTACACCCTTCCGATCATCACGGAAAAAGCCGGTAAGGTTGAATACCTGGACCTGATTGATTCCATCACGCTTGTTGAGCGTATGGACGAAGTGACCGGCCTGACATCCAAAGTGGTGGTGGACTACAAGCAGGCAGGTAAAGGGGTGGATCTGCGCCCACGTCTGCAGCTTAAAGATGCCAACGGCGATGTGGTGAAGCTGGATAACGGTGCAGATGCCCGTTACTTCCTCTCTCCCGAAACACTTCTGTCTGTTGAAAACGGCACGGAAGTGAATGCCGGTGACGTTCTGGCCCGTCTGCCACGTGAAGGGTCCAAAACCCGCGATATTACGGGTGGTCTGCCCCGCGTTGCTGAACTGTTTGAAGCACGCCGGCCAAAAGACCACGCTATTATCGCGGAAATGGAAGGTCGCGTTGAGTTCGGGAAGGATTACAAGTCCAAACGCCGTGTTATCGTGAAGAACGATGAAACGGGTGAGGAACAGGAATACCTGATCCCGAAAGGCAAGCACATTTCCGTTCAGGAAGGTGACTTTGTGGAAAAAGGTGATCCGCTGGTCGATGGTCCGCGGGTGCCCCACGATATCCTGAAGGTGATGGGTGTTGAGGCTCTGTCCGATTATCTGATTAACGAAATTCAGGATGTGTATCGTCTTCAGGGTGTGAAGATTAACGATAAGCATATTGAAGTTATCGTGCGTCAGATGCTTCAGAAAGTTGAGATTCTGGAGCCGGGTGACACGACATACCTGATTGGTGAAACCGTTGACCGTATTGAGTTCGAGGCTGAAAATGCCAAGTGTCTCAAGGCAGGTGAACGGCCAGCTCAGGGTATGCCGGTGCTGCAGGGTATCACCAAGGCCTCTCTGCAGACGCAGTCCTTCATCTCTGCTGCATCGTTCCAAGAAACCACACGCGTGCTCACAGAAGCTGCTACGGCAGGGAAAGTGGATAAGCTGATGGGCCTGAAGGAAAACGTGATTGTCGGGCGTTTGATCCCGGCAGGCACGGGCAGTGTCATGAAGCGTCTGCGGGCTATTGCCGCGGAGCAGGATCGCCAGCGTGTTGGGCGTTCTGCGGCCGAATAAACGTTGCGAATATGCCGCAAGAAAAAAGGATCAGGGGAAACTCTGGTCCTTTTTTCATGTACAGCAGACGCAATTCTTTAAGAATCGCAGGGTAAAACTTGACTCCCGGCGGGGGGAAGGTTAGGTAGCAGCCCTCGGCTCTGGATATCCCTGTGGATAGAAAGAGCAATTAGGTTTTCTGTGTGAGTCTAGCATGCGGTTGGCTTCCGGGGTGGAAGCGGGGCCGGATGCCAACATAGCCCCATACAGGCAAATGCCTGATGGGATCTTTTTTAATGAAAGTCGGCAGTCAGAAATAATGGCGGCCGGCCGAACTGTGTAAGGATCGGGAAAGGCGCATGCCGACCATCAACCAGCTCATTGCCAAGGGGCGCAAGCCTGCGGTCAAGCGCAACAAGGTGCCCGCGCTGCAAGGATGCCCCCAAAAGCGCGGTGTTTGCACCCGCGTTTATACCACGACGCCGAAAAAGCCGAACTCCGCACTGCGTAAAGTCGCTAAGGTGCGTCTGACGAACGGCTATGAGGTGGTCAGCTATATTCCAGGTGAAGGTCATAACCTTCAGGAACATAGTGTTGTGCTGATCCGCGGCGGTCGTGTGAAGGATTTGCCGGGTGTGCGCTATCACATCCTTCGTGGTGTTCTGGATACGCAGGGTATTGCCAAGCGGCGTCAGCGTCGTTCGCTGTATGGCGCCAAGCGTCCGAAATAAGAGGAAGAACAGGTATGAGTCGCCGTCATCGCGCAGTAAAGCGCGAGATCCTTCCCGATCCGAAATTCGGAGATATCGTTGTCACGCGCTTCATGAATGCGCTGATGTACGATGGTAAGAAGTCTGCTGCAGAAAGAATCGTATACGGTGCTCTCGATGCCATGGTGCGTCGTAGCGGTAACGGTGCTGATGCAGTGGTGCTGTTCCACAGTGCGCTGGATAACGTAAAGCCGGCTGTTGAGGTGCGTTCTCGCCGTGTTGGTGGGGCAACCTACCAGGTGCCGGTTGAAGTTCGCGCAGACCGCCGTCAGGCGTTGGCGATCCGTTGGGTGATTGATGCAGCGCGCAAGCGTGGCGAAAACACCATGCAGGATCGGCTTTCCAATGAGCTTCTGGATGCCGTCAACAACCGTGGCGCAGCCGTGAAGAAGCGGGAAGATACCCATCGTATGGCGGAAGCTAACAAAGCATTCAGCCACTATCGCTGGTAATGAAAGAAGCTGCTGCATTTCCTCTTGCAGTGAGTTTGCAGGGCTTATAACAACTGCATCCCGAATGGTTTTTGGGGCATGGAGTAAAAAATGGCTAAGGCTAAATTTGAGCGGAATAAACCGCACTGCAACATCGGCACCATTGGTCACGTTGACCATGGTAAGACCTCTCTGACGGCTGCGATCACCAAGACGCTTGCTAAGAAGGGCGGCGCTGAATTTAAGGCGTATGACCAGATCGACGCTGCTCCGGAAGAACGCGCTCGCGGCATCACCATTTCCACAGCTCACGTGGAATATGAAACCGACAAGCGTCACTACGCGCACGTTGACTGCCCCGGACATGCTGACTACGTGAAGAACATGATCACGGGTGCAGCGCAGATGGACGGCGCAATCCTGGTTGTGTCTGCTGCTGACGGCCCGATGCCGCAGACCCGTGAACACATCCTGCTTGCTCGTCAGGTTGGTGTGCCGGCTCTGGTTGTCTTCCTGAACAAGGTTGACCAGGTTGACGATCCGGAACTGCTTGAACTGGTTGAAATGGAAGTTCGTGAACTTCTGTCTTCCTATCAGTTTCCTGGCGACGATGTGCCGATCATCAAGGGTTCCGCTCTGGTAACTCTGGAAGATGGTGATCCGGAAATCGGTGAAAACCGCGTTCGCGATCTGATGGACGCAGTTGACTCCTACATCCCGCAGCCGGAACGTCCGGTTGACCGTCCGTTCCTGATGCCGATTGAAGATGTGTTCTCCATCTCTGGTCGTGGCACCGTGGTGACGGGTCGTGTGGAACGCGGCGTGATCAATGTTGGTGACGAAATTGAAATCGTTGGTCTGAAGCCGACCACGAAGACAACCGTAACCGGCGTTGAAATGTTCCGTAAGCTGCTTGATCGCGGTGAAGCTGGTGACAACATCGGCGCTCTGCTGCGTGGCACGAAGCGTGAAGATGTGGAACGTGGTCAGGTTCTGGCAAAGCCAGGCTCCATCACGCCGCATAAGAAGTTCAAGGCAGAAGCTTACATCCTGACGAAGGAAGAAGGTGGCCGTCATACGCCATTCTTCACCAACTATCGTCCGCAGTTCTACTTCCGTACGACTGACGTGACGGGTGTTGTGCATCTGCCAGAAGGCACCGAAATGGTGATGCCGGGCGACAACTGCGCCATGGAAGTTGAGCTGATTGCTCCGATCGCCATGGACGAAGGTCTGCGTTTCGCTATTCGCGAAGGTGGCCGCACAGTTGGTGCTGGCGTTGTTTCCTCCATTATCGAGTAATCGATAGAGGATATTGAGCCTAAGTGGCCCCGACCGATTCATTTTGGTCGGGGTCTTACTTGGCGGCCGGGATTCCCCGGATAGGTAAAGTGTTGGACTAAAAAACAAATGGACAACCAGAACATCCGCATTCGCCTGAAAGCGTACGATCATCGGGTGCTGGATAACAGCACGAAAGAGATCGTAAATACGGCGAAGCGTACGGGTGCGCGGGTTCGGGGTCCTATCCCGCTGCCTACGCATATCGAACGGTTTACGGTTAACCGTTCTCCTCACGTTGATAAAAAGAGCCGCGAGCAGTTCGAAATTCGAACTCATCGCCGTCTGCTCGACATTGTTGAGCCCACTCCGCAGACCGTGGACGCTCTCATGAAGCTCGACCTCGCCGCTGGCGTTGATGTCGAGATCAAACTCTAAGGTCCAGACGATGCGCACCGGATTGATCGCAAAGAAGTTGGGCATGTCCCGACTGTTCAAGGAAGATGGCACGCATGTGCCTGTTACCGTCCTGCATGTTGATGATGTGCAGGTGGTTGATGTCCGTAACCAGGAACGGGATGGCTACGTAGCTGTTCAGCTGGGTATGGGTAAAGCCAAGGTGAAAAACGTAACCAAGCCGAATCGTGGGCATTTTGCTCGCACGAAGGTGGAGCCCAAGCAGGCGCTTCGCGAATTTCGTGTGGCTGATGATGCCGCTCTTGAGGTTGGTGCTACCCTTTCAGCTTCGCACTTTGTTGTTGGCCAAAAGGTTGACGTTACGGGTGTAAGCAAAGGTAAGGGATTTGCTGGCGCAATGAAGCGCTGGAATTTTGCTGGTCTTGAAGCCACGCATGGTGTGTCTATTTCGCACCGTTCGCATGGTTCGACCGGTAATCGCCAGGATCCCGGCAAGACCTTTAAGAATAAGAAGATGGCTGGTCATCTCGGTGATGAACGCGTGACCACCTTGAATCTGGAAATCGCAGCGGTCGATCCGGAAAAGAATCTGATCATGGTTCGTGGCTCCGTGCCAGGAGCGAAGAACGGTGTTGTTCTGATCCGTGACGCCATTAAAAAAGCCCGCCATGGTGACGCGCCTTATCCGGCCGGCCTCGTGAAGGCGGAGGGCTGAGGTCATGGAAATCGAAATCAAGACGCTAGACAACAGCAGCGCTGGTTCTGCAACGCTTCCGGACGAAATTTTCGCCGTAGCACCGCGTGCAGATATCATGGCTCGTGTTGTGCACTGGCAGCTGGCAAAGCGCCGCGCTGGCACACACAAGGTGAAGGGCATGGGCGAAGTGTCCGGCACCACCAAAAAGCCATATCGCCAGAAAGGCACAGGCAGCGCCCGTCAGGGTTCATTGCGTGCGCCGCAGTATCGTACCGGTGGGGCAGTGCATGGCCCGGTTGTGCGTGACCACGGTTACGATCTGCCGAAAAAAGTGCGTCGCCTTGGTCTGATCTCTGCGCTTTCTCAGAAGGCAAAAGACGGCAAGCTGATTGTGCTGCAGTCTGCTTCTGGCGTTGATAAAACCAGCGAACTGGCAAAGAAGCTGAAGTCTCTGGGTTGGACATCTGCACTGATCGTGGATGCAGCCGTGGATGAGAACTTCGGTCGTGCCGCCCGTAACCTGCCCAAGATCGACATTCTGCCGACCATTGGTGCGAATGTTTACGACATTCTGAACCACGAGGTGCTTGCTATTACGCAGGCCGGCCTTGAAGGACTGAAGGAGCGCCTGGCATGACGAATATTCTTGCCATTCGCAAGAAAGCCGAGCGTCTTTCCCGTGAAGCGATGTACGACATTGTGCGTACACCTGTGATCACGGAAAAAGCTACGGCGCTTTCTGAAAAGAACCAGGTTGTTTTCAAAGTGGCAATGTCCGCTACGAAGCCTGAAATCAAGGTTGCGGTGGAAACGCTGTTCGGGGTCAAGGTTGTTGGTGTCAACACCTTGGTTCAGAAGGGGAAAACCAAGCGCTTTAAAGGGCGTGTTGGGCAGCGTTCTGACGTGAAGAAGGCGTTCGTTCAGCTTGCGGAAGGTCAGTCCATTGATCTTACCGCCAAGCTGGCGTGACCGAAGGTAGAAATTCATGGCTCTGAAGCACTTTAATCCTGTCACGCCAAGCTTGCGTGGTACGGTGCTGGTTGATCGTGCTGACCTTTGGAAAGGTAAGCCGGTCAAACAGTTGACCGAAGGTAAAAACAAGACAGGCGGCCGTAATAATAACGGTCGTATCACTTCCCGTTTCCGTGGGGGTGGTCATAAGCAGTCTTACCGTTATGTAGACTTCAAACGTCGTAAGTTTGATGTTCTGGGTACGGTTGAGCGTCTGGAATATGATCCGAACCGCACCGCGTTTATTGCGCTGGTGAAGTATGAAGATGGTGAGCTTGCATATATCCTGGCTCCGCAGCGTCTGAAGGTTGGTGACAATGTCATCGCTGGTGCGCGCGTGGATATTAAGCCTGGTAATGCTATGCCGCTGGCTTCCATCCCGGTGGGAACGATTATCCATAACATCGAGCTGAAGCAGGGTGCAGGCGGTAAGCTGGCACGTTCTGCTGGCACATATGCCCAGCTCGTTGGTAAGGATTCCGGCTACGCCCAGATCAAGCTGCAGTCTGGTGAGCTGCGCGTTGTTCGTGGTGAGTGCATGGCTACTGTTGGTGCTGTGTCCAACCCGGATAATATGAACCAGCATATGGGCAAGGCAGGGCGTTCCCGTTGGTTGGGTCGTCGTCCTCACAACCGTGGTGTGGTGATGAACCCCGTTGATCACCCACATGGTGGTGGTGAAGGCCGTACCTCTGGTGGCCGTCATCCGGTTACGCCGTGGGGTAAGCCAACCAAAGGGTACAAAACTCGGGTCAACAAGCGGACGGACAGTCTGATTATCCGTCGTCGAAAGACCGGCAAGTAAGGGGCAATAGAAGATGGCACGTTCCGTCTGGAAAGGCCCGTTCGTCGACGGGTATCTGCTGAATAAAGCTGAGGTATCCCGCGCGTCGGGTCGTAACGAAGTGATCAAGATCTGGTCTCGTCGTTCTACAATTCTTCCGCAGTTCGTCGGTCTGACGTTCGGTGTTTATAATGGTCAGAAGTTTCTGCCCGTACAGGTTACGGAAAACATGGTCGGACATAAGTTCGGCGAATTTTCCCCGACCCGTACATTCCACGGGCATGGCGCTGACAAGAAGTCTAAGCGGGGCTAAGCAGAGATGAGCAAGCCGAAGCATCCGCGCACACTCGCGGAAACAGAAGCGCAGGCAGTTACGCGCAACATCCGGGTTAGCCCCCGCAAGCTGAACCTTGTGGCTGGCCTGATCCGCAACAAGCCTGCTTCCCAGGCTGTTGCAACGTTGACGTTCTCTAAGCGCCGTATCGCTCAGGAAGTGAAAAAGACGCTGGAAAGCGCAATCGCTAACGCTGAAAACAATCACCAGCTGGACGTTGACCAGCTGGTGGTGAAGACAGCTGAAGTTGGAAAATCCATTGTCATGCGGCGTTTCCACGCCCGTGGCCGTGGGCGTTCTGCTCGCGTTGAAAAGTTTTTCAGTCACCTGAAGATTGTTGTAGCTGAACGGGCTGCTGAGCCTGAAGCAGCTTCTTCCGAACAGAAGGCGGCCTGAGGTATGGGACATAAAGTCAATCCAATCGGGCTGCGGCTCGGTATCAACCGCACGTGGGATAGCCGGTGGTATGCCGATTCCGACTATTCAAAGCTGCTTCATGAAGATCTGAAGCTGCGTGCATTCCTGCGCCGCAAGCTGGTTGGCGCTGGTGTGTCTCGTGTCGTTATCGAACGTCCGGCTAAAAAGCCCCGCGTTACCATTTACGCTGCTCGTCCGGGTGTCGTGATTGGTAAAAAGGGCCAGGACATCGATGCGCTCCGTAAAGAGCTGACACGTATGGCTGGCACGGAAGTTGCGCTGAACATTGTTGAAATCCGCAAGCCGGAAATCGATGCAACCTTGGTTGCAGAAAACATTGCTCAGCAGCTGGAACGCCGTGTGGCTTTCCGTCGTGCCATGAAGCGTGCCGTGCAGTCTGCAATGCGTCTGGGCGCACAGGGCATTCGTATTAACTGCTCTGGTCGTCTTGGCGGTGCGGAAATCGCACGTATCGAATGGTATCGTGAAGGTCGTGTGCCTCTGCACACCCTGCGTGCCGATATCGATTATGGCACAGCCACAGCAAAGACCACCTATGGCACTTGCGGTGTAAAAGTCTGGATCTTCAAGGGCGAAATTCTTGCTCATGATCCGATGGCTCAGGATCGCCGGGCGGCCGAACAGGCTCCTCAGCGCTGAGGAGAGGGATAAAACAACATGCTTTCCCCGAAGCGGACAAAATTCCGTAAAGCCCACAAAGGCCGTATCCACGGCCTTGCAAAAAGTGGCACCACGTTGAACTTCGGTACGTTTGGACTGAAGGCTCTTCAGCCGGAACGTATTACGGCACGCCAGATCGAAGCCTCTCGTCGGGCTATCACACGTGCCATGAAACGTGCAGGTCGCGTCTGGATTCGTATTTTTCCTGACCTTCCGGTCTCGACAAAACCTGCAGAAGTGCGTATGGGCTCCGGTAAGGGTTCCCCCGAATACTGGGTGGCCCGTGTGAAGCCAGGTCGCATTCTGTTCGAGATCGAAGGTGTGCCCCCTGAACTGGCGCGTGAAGCGCTGGCTCTGGGTGCAGCAAAACTGCCGATCAAGACCAAGTTTGTGACCCGAATTGGAGATGCGTGAGATGGTAAAGGCAACTAAGCCAGCCGATTTGCGCGCCAAGACTCCAGACGAGCTTGAAGCTCGTCTGGTTGAATTGAAGCGTGAGCAGCTTAATCTGCGTTTCCAGCAGGCCACGGGTCAGACTGAAGCGCAGAGCCGTATGCGTGCGGTGCGTCGTGAGATTGCACGGATCAAGACGATTGCGGTGCAAAATGCAAAGACTGCAGCAGGTGCAAAAACATCTGCTGCCAATGCCTGAGGAGAGTTAGCCGATGCCAAGGCGCGTCCTGACCGGGCGTGTGACCAGCGATAAGATGGACAAGACCGTTACGGTTCTTGTCGATCGTCGCGTCATGCATCCGCTCTATAAGAAGTTCATTCGTCGCTCTAAAAAATATGCGGCGCATGATGAAGAAAATATCTGCAAGGTTGGTGACTCCGTGCGGATTGTTGAATGTCCGCCTATTTCACGCCGCAAGACGTGGACTGTGATTTCCCGCAACGGCGAAGTCGTTGGTGCGGAAGCCGGTGCATCGGCTTAACGTAAGGATATTTAGGTTATGATCCATCCCGAGACCAACCTTGACGTAGCCGATAATTCCGGTGCGCGTCAGGTGCAGTGCATCAAGGTGCTGGGCGGCTCCAAGCGGAAGTCCGCCTCGGTCGGCGACGTGATCGTCGTTTCCGTTAAAGAAGCTATCCCCCGCGGGAAAGTGAAGAAGGGCGACGTTCACCAGGCTGTTATTGTGCGGACTTCCTATCCAGTCCGTCGGCCTGATGGTAGCGCTATCCGTTTCGATAAAAACGCAGCCGTGCTGATTAACAAGCAGCAGGAACCGATTGGTACGCGTATTTTTGGACCGGTTGTGCGTGAATTGCGTGCGAAGAAGTTCATGAAGATCATCTCTCTCGCGCCGGAGGTGTTGTAATGGCTGCCCGTATTAAAAAAGGCGATACGGTTGTCGTCATCAGCGGTTCCTCCAAGGGGACGCAGGGGGAAGTTCTGGAGGTTCGTCCTTCCGAAAACCGTGCGGTTGTACGTGGTGTGGCGCTGATCAAGCGTCATCAGCGTGCGCGTCGTATGGGTGAAGAAAGCGGGATTATCACCCGTGAAGCGCCTATTCACCTTTCTAACCTGAAGCTGATTGACCCGGCCTCTAAAAAACCAACACGCGTTGGTTTCCGAGTGCTGGAAAACGGCAAAAAAGTTCGCATCGCTAAGGCGACCGGCGAAGCTATTGAAGGTTGAGGGGCTACGAATGAGTGCGAAACAGGAAGGTCGTTCCCTGCCGCGCCTTCAGCAGCGGTATGAAAGCGAACTGCGTGCCAACCTGCGTGAGCAGTTTGGTTACAAAAACGAAATGCAGGTGCCTCACCTTGAAAAAATCGTCCTGAACATGGGCGTGGGTGAAGCTGCTGGCGATCAGAAGAAGCTGGATGCTGCTGTTGCAGATATGGCTCTTATTGCTGGTCAGAAGCCTGTTAAGACTGTAGCGAAAAAAGCTATTGCGGGCTTCAAGATCCGTGAAGGTCTGCCGATTGGCTGTAAGGTCACTCTGCGCCGTGCACGGATGTATGAATTCCTTGATCGTCTGGTAACCATTGCTATGCCACGCATCCGCGATTTCCGCGGTCTGCCGGCTACCAAAGGTTTTGACGGTCGTGGTAACTTTGCTCTGGGTTTAAAAGAACAGATCATCTTTCCTGAAATCGAATACGATAAGGTAGATGAAATCCGCGGCATGGACGTGGTGTTCGTAACCAGCGCAAAAACAGATGCAGAAGCCAAGGCCCTGCTTAAGGCGTTTGATCTTCCCTTCTTGGGATGATACAGACCCTTCTGGGTGTTTTAATGTGTGATCTTGGAAAACCGTCGAAGGTTTTCGAAGGGTTCCGGAGGTAATGTTGTATGGCTAAGACTTCTGCCATTCTGCGTAACGCAAAGCGCGCGCGCATGGCGGCACGGGATAAAGAGAAGCGGGTAGCTCTCAAAAATATCGTTATGGATCGTTCTCTTCCCGTGGAGGATCGGTTTGATGCGTCTTTGAAGCTGGCTGAACTGCCGCGCAATGGTTCGCGCGTGCGGGTTCGTCTGCGTTGCAAACTGACAGGTCGTTCTCGCGGTAACTACCGCAAGTTTGAACTGTGCCGTATTGCTTTCCGTGATCTGGCATCTGAAGGCCAGATTCCGGGCGTGGTTAAAGCAAGCTGGTAAGGGCGCGAGATGTCACTTTCTGATCCTTTGGGTGATATGCTCACCCGTATTCGTAATGCTCAGCGTGCGCGTCACAATGCTTGTGTTGCTCCGGCTTCCAAGCTGCGCGTGAGTGTTCTGGAATCTCTGCAGCGCGAAGGCTACATTCGTGGCTATAAGCGTGAAGACGTCCGTAAGGGTATTGCTCAGCTTCATATTGAACTGAAATACACTGACGGTGAGCCGGTTATCCGCGAAATTCAGCGCGTTTCACGCCCTGGTCGTCGCGTATATTCCAAAATTAAAGAGCTTCCTCGTGTTTGTGCGGGTCTGGGTGTTTCCATCCTTTCCACGCCGCGCGGTGTTCTTTCCGATGTTGAGGCTCGTGCTGCCAATGTTGGCGGTGAAGTCCTCTGCCGTGTTTTCTAAGGAGGGGTAAATGTCACGCGTAGGCAAGTATCCTGTTGAAGTGCCGGCAGGGGTAACCATTGCTATTGCAGATGGTGTTCTGAAGGCCAAAGGGAAGTTGGGGGAGTTGGCTCTGCCACTTTCTTCACACGTTTCCGTTGATGTGCAGGATGGTAAGGTTGTTGTGCAGCCAGTGGGCACCGCTGCTCAGGCTCGCATGATGTGGGGTACAACACGTGCCCTGATCGCAACGGCTGTTAAAGGGGTTTCGGAAGGTTTTTCCAAGGCTCTGGAAATTAACGGCACAGGTTACCGTGCAGCTGTGCAGGGTTCCAATCTGGTGATGAACCTTGGGTTCTCCCATGATGTTGTGTATCCGATTCCTGCAGGCATCAAGATTTCTACGCCGCGTCCGACGGCTATTGTGGTGGAAGGGATCGATAAGCAGCGGGTTGGGCAGGTTGCTCTTGATATCCGCAGCTTCCGTAAGCCTGAACCTTACAAGGGCAAAGGTGTTCGGTACGAAACGGAAACCATTCGTCGTAAGGAAGGCAAGAAGAAATAATGAGCACTCAGCAGGAATTGCGGAACCGCCGTCGGGCGCGTCTCCGTTTTCAGCTGCGCCGTAAGGCAGGTGGGCGCCCGCGTCTGTCTGTTTTCCGGTCTGGCAAGAACATTTATGCTCAGGTGATCGACGATGCGCAGGGCCGTACTTTGGCCTCAGCGTCCTCCTTGGATAAGGAGCTGCGGACGGATCTGAAAAAAGGTTCCACGCAGGAAAGCGCTGGCGCTGTCGGTAAGCTGGTTGCACAGCGCGCCGTTGCTGCAGGTGTATCTCAGGTCGTGTTCGACAGGGGGTCTTATCTTTATCACGGGCGCGTCAAGGCCCTGGCAGAGGCGGCCCGTGAGGGCGGTCTCTCCTTCTGAGGAAAGGATCACGGAATGGCTCGTGAACCAAGAGAAGGCGGTCGAGGCGGCCGTGAGCGTGAGCGCGAAGGGGATGAACTGGTTGACAAGCTGGTAACCATCAATCGCGTTGCGAAAGTGGTTAAGGGTGGTCGTCGGTTTGCTTTCGCTGCTCTGGTTGTCGTTGGTGACCAGAAGGGGCGTGTTGGCTACGGTGCAGGTAAGGCCCGCGAAGTTCCTGAAGCAATTCGTAAGGCTACGGAACGTGCCAAGCGTGGCATGATTCGTGTCCCTATGAAGGAAGGCCGTACGCTGCATCATGATGTTGCCGGTCACTTCGGTGCTGGTAAAGTTGTGCTGCGGTCAGCTGAAGCCGGGACAGGGATTATCGCTGGTGGTCCGATGCGTGCCGTGTTCGAAAGCCTTGGCATTAACGATGTTGTTGCGAAGTCTCTGGGCACCCGGAACCCGCACAACATGGTTAAGGCAACTTTCGATGCGCTGGCACGTTGTGCAAGCCCACGTTCTGTAGCTAGCCGTCGCGGTAAGAAGGTTGCTGAAATCTTCGGTAAGCGTGAACAGGCTGTTGCTGCGGAGGCCGCTGATGTCTGATAAAAAAACCTTTAAGGTTGTGCAGATTGCGTCCGGTAACGGACGTAAGCCTGGGCAGCAGGCAACTTTGATCGGTCTGGGTCTGAATAAGATTGGCCGTGAACGCGTTCTGGAAGATACTCCGTCTGTTCGGGGTATGGTACGCAAAGTGGCCCACCTGGTGAAGGTGGAGGATTGAAATGAAGCTGAACGAACTTCGTGATAACGAAGGTTCCCGTTACCGGAAAAAGCGTCTTGGGCGCGGTATTGGTTCCGGTAAGGGTAAGACGTCTGGTAGGGGTGTAAAAGGCCAGAAGGCTCGTGAAGGGGTTTCTCTGAACGGGTTTGAAGGTGGTCAGCTTCCTATCTATCGTCGTCTGCCGAAGCGTGGTTTCAAAAACATCTTCCGTAAGGTTTACGCTCCCGTAAATCTTGGCGCGGTGGAAAAAGCCTTGGCTGATGGCAAACTGGCAGCAGGCGCAGCTGTTACTGAAGAAGCTTTGAAAAAAGCTGGTCTGGTTGGCACTGGCAAATATGCTGGCGTGCGCATTCTGGCCGAAGGTGAGCTGACAAAAGCTGTTACGTTTGAAGTCTCTGGTGCATCAGCTTCTGCTGTTGCAGCAGTAGAAAAAGCCGGAGGTAGTGTTAAGCTGCTGCAGCCAAAAGCTGCTGAAGCCAGCGCTTCCTGATGTTGCAAAAAGGAGAGCAGTGTTTGCACTGTTCTCCTTTCTTGTTCCTTCTCAGAATGTTGTCTGAATTTTTCAGGCGATTGTGCCAGCGTCTCCACAGCCGTGGTGGCGCTGTTTGTATGAAAGGACGGATGCATGGCTTCCGCGGCCGAACAACTGGCTGCCAACTTTAATGTAGGCTCTTTTGCCAAAGCGACTGAACTTAAAAAGCGAATTTGGTTTACACTGGGTGCGCTGATTGTTTACCGCTTAGGCACATACATCCCGGTTCCGGGGGTAGATGCCACAGTTATGGGGCAGCTTCTGGCGCAGCATCAGGGTGGCATTCTGGGCATGTTCAACATGTTCACGGGGGGTGCGCTTGGGCGTATGACCGTGTTCGCACTGAACATCATGCCATATATCTCTGCGTCTATTATTGTGCAGCTTATGTCTACTGCTGTGCCTTCTCTTGAGGCTCTCAAGAAAGAAGGTGAACAGGGGCGTAAAAAGCTTAATCAGTACACACGTTACCTCACTGTTCTTATCGCGCTGTTTCAGGCGTATGGGATAGCTGTGGGGCTGGAGAACGTGCACAGCGCTGCTGGCGCTGCTGTTGTTCATCCAGGCATGTTCTTTTTGCTTTCATGCGTTACCACGCTTGTTGGCGGAACCATGTTTCTGATGTGGCTGGGTGAGCAGATTACCGCGCGCGGCGTGGGGAATGGCATTTCGCTCATTATCTTTGCTGGTATTGTGGCCAACCTGCCGCATGCATTGGCAAGCCTCTTTCAGCTTGGTTACACGGGCGCACTTTCACCGTTTTTTGTGCTGCTTTTCTTGGTTCTTGCAGCGCTTACCATCATGTTCATTGTGTTCATGGAACAGGCACAGCGTCGGGTTGTTATCCAGTATCCAAAGCGCCAGATGGGGCAGCGGATGTTTGGGGGTGACACAACCCATATGCCACTGAAAGTGAATACGGCGGGTGTTATCCCACCGATTTTTGCCTCTTCAGTGTTGCTGATTCCGGTTACGATTGCTGGCTTTATGAACGGCAAATCATTGCCGGGCTGGCTTTCTTTTCTGGGGCAGGAACTTGGGCAAGGGCAGCCGCTGTATATGCTGTTCTATGCTGCCATGATCGTGTTTTTCTCATATTTCTATGCGGCCGTTACCTTCAACCCGACGGAAACAGCCGATAATCTGAGAAAGCAGGGGGGGTTTATTCCTGGTGTGCGCCCTGGTGCGTCTACGGCGTCGTACTTTGATAAAATTCTCACCCGTCTGACCACGATTGGTGCGGCGTATATGGTGGCAGTCTGTCTGTTGCCTCAGATCCTGATCAGCCACTACAACGTACCGTTCTATTTTGGCGGAACGAGTCTGATTATTATTGTGTCTGTAACCATTGATACGGTCACACAAATTCAGTCTCATCTGGTGGCGCACCAGTATCAGGGGCTTATGCGTAAATCACGCGGCGGCAGGAAGCAGAGGATCATCAGACGATGAATATTATTTTTCTGGGCCCTCCCGGCGCGGGAAAAGGTACGCAGTCCAAACTTCTTGAAGAGCGGTATGGGCTGATTCAGATTTCTACGGGCGACATGCTGCGCGCAGAAGTGGCCAAGGGATCTGAAACAGGGAAGCAGGCAAAAGCTTTGATGGATGCCGGGAAACTGGTGCCGGATGAGTTGATTATTGCAATGCTGAAAAGCCGGATTGCGCAGGCAGACTGCCAGAATGGTTTTATTCTGGATGGTTTCCCGCGTACCTTGGCGCAGGCTGAAGAGCTGGACAGCATGCTGTCTTCTGATGGGAAGAAGATCGATATCGTTCTTTTCCTGGATGTGGATGAAGAAATTCTGGCAGATCGGATTTCCGGTCGCTTTACTTGTGGTAACTGCGGCAAGACGTACAACGAGGTCTCTAACCCACCGAAGGTGGAAGGGGTCTGTGATTCTTGCGGCAGCCATGAGTTCAAGCGCCGGGCGGACGATAAGCGGGAAACCGTTGTTGAACGGCTGAAAGAGTACCGGAAACTCACGGCTCCGATTCTGCCGTTTTATGAAAAAACCGGACGGCTGCACAAAATTAACGGCATGCTGTCGGCCTCTGAAGTGACAGGCGAAATCGAAGATGCGCTTGCCAGCGAGGGGCTGATCACGAAAAAGTGATCCGTTTTCGTTGACTTGTGGCGGTGGCCGGTATATTTCGCGGCCACCAAGTGAAATCTGCCCCAAGGGCTATGAGCGTTCGTGGTTAAGGCGGGCGAACAGGAGTATAAGGCGTGGCACGTATTGCCGGCGTGAATGTCCCGACCAACAAACGGGTTGTTATCGGGCTTCAGTATATTTACGGGATTGGCGCAACTAAGGCTGCTGAAATCTGCAAGGCTCTGGAAATTCCGGAAGCAAAGCGGGTTAACGAGCTGAGCGATGACGAAATCCTGAAGGTGCGTGAACTGATCGACAGCAAGTATCGCGTTGAAGGCGATCTGCGTCGTGAAATCGCAATGAACATCAAGCGTCTGATGGATCTGGGCTGCTACCGCGGTCTGCGTCATCGTCGCGGTCTGCCTGTGCACGGTCAGCGCACACACACCAATGCCCGCACGCGCAAGGGCAAGGCTGTGGCGATTGCAGGCAAGAAAAAAGCAACGCGCTAATCCAACTGGTTAGGATGTCTAACCCTGCTGCGGCAGGCTCTGGGCAGGGACTGAGGTAGAAAAGACATGGCGAAAGCCGCAACTCCGCGTATTCGCAAAAAAGAGCGTAAGAACATTATTTCTGGCGTGGCGCATGTGCTCTCCACGTTCAACAACACCATGATCACCATCTCTGATGCACAGGGGAATGCCATTTCCTGGTCTTCCGCTGGCGCACAGGGTTTTAAGGGGTCTCGGAAATCTACGCCTTATGCGGCGCAGGTTGCGGCGGAAGACGCTGGTCGCAAGGCTCGCGAACATGGTATGGAAACTCTGGAAATCGAAGTTTCCGGTCCTGGGTCAGGGCGTGAAAGCGCACTGCGTGCTTTGCAGGCTGTTGGTTTCACCATCACCTCCATCCGCGATATGACGCCGGTTCCGCACAATGGCTGCCGCCCGCGTAAGCGTCGCCGCGTCTAAGTCCTGAGCAGGAAGGCAGCTTATCAATTAGGCTGTCTTCCGGTTGTTGTGTCCACTTCAGAGAAATCGCTGCGATTGCAGTGGTTTTTCGTATTGAAAGGCCGGTACCTTGGTCCTTCAGAAAAACTGGCAATCTCTGATCAAGCCTGAAAAGCTTGAGGTCGAATCCGGTGTGGAGCCAGCACGCATCGCAACCGTGGTTGCAGAACCTCTGGAACGCGGGTTCGGGATGACACTGGGGAATGCGCTGCGGCGTGTTCTGCTGTCCTCGCTTCAGGGTGCGGCTGTTACTGCTGTGCAGATTGACGGCGTGCTGCATGAGTTCTCGTCTGTTGCAGGCGTTCGGGAAGATGTCACGGACATCGTGCTGAACATCAAGCAGCTGGCACTGCGTATGCATGGCGAAGGGTCAAAGCGTATGATGCTGACGGCCACAGGCCCCGGCGAAGTGCGTGCCCGTCAGATCCAGACCGGCCATGATATCGAGATCATGAACCCCGATCTCGTTATCTGCACGCTGGACGATGGCGTTAAGCTGGGCATGGAATTTATTGTTAACATGGGTAAAGGCTATGTGCCTGCCGCGGCTAACCGCCCGGAAGATGCACCAATTGGCCTGATTCCGGTGGATGCAATTTATTCCCCCGTAAAGCGCGTGTCTTATAAAGTTGAGCCTACCCGTGTTGGGCAGGTGACCGACTATGATAAGCTGCTGCTGACGGTTGAAACCAATGGCGCTGTAACGCCTGAAGATGCTGTGGCTCTGGCTGCACGCATTCTGCAGGATCAGCTCCAGCTGTTCATCAACTTTGATGAACCGCGCCCTGTGCAGGCTGAAGAGCCTGAAGATGATCTGCCGTTCAACCGTAATCTGCTGCGCAAGGTGGATGAGCTTGAACTGTCTGTTCGTAGTGCAAACTGCCTGAAGAACGACAACATCATCTACATTGGGGATCTGGTGCAGAAGAGCGAGCAGGAAATGCTCCGTACTCCGAACTTTGGCCGGAAATCCCTGAACGAAATCAAGGAAGTTCTCACCTCTATGGGGCTGTCCTTGGGTATGAATGTGCCGGCTTGGCCGCCGGAAAATATTGAAGAGCTGGCAAAGCGGCTTGATGAGCCGTTTTGATCTGACTTTTCACACAGTACGTAGGAACTAAACTATGCGTCACGGGATTGCCGGCAGAAAGCTCGGCGTTACTTCTTCTCACCGCGCAGCCATGTTTCGCAATATGGCTGTTGCACTGATCAAACACGAACAGATCATCACCACGCTGCCTAAAGCAAAGGAACTGCGTCCGGTTGTTGAAAAGCTGATTACGCTGGGCAAGCGGGGCGACCTGCATGCACGTCGTCAGGCTTTTGCCATGCTGCGTGATGATGTGATCGTGAAAAAGCTGTTTGCTGCTATTGCAGAACGCTACAAGGCTCGTAACGGCGGTTATACGCGCGTTCTGCGTGCTGGCGTGCGTTATGGCGATGCAGCACCTATGGCTGTTATCGAACTGGTTGATCGCGATGTTTCTGCCAAAGGGCAGGACAGCGGCCCGCGTCCGGAAGCAGAAGAAAAGCAGGATCTGGCTGCATAAGCCACCTATCCGGTTTTTAGAAAAAAGGCTGGCCCAGAAATGGGCTGGCCTTTTTTTATGCGTTTATGACACCGTTAGTGATGCGATTTTATATCGTGAAATTGGTTGGAAAATTTACACCATTTCTACTTGCTATATTGACAATATAGCCGTGTAGCACGTTAGTAATTGCAAAATGAACGGCGCAAACAAACACGGTGGCATTATGAGGCGAGTTTTTCTGCGGATTATGCTGGTGATCAGCCTGCTTTTTGTAGGGCTGACACAGCAGGCACGGGCCGGAACCCCGGTGCGTATTGGGTATATTCCTGTTCTGGGCTCATCCGCCCTGTTTGTTCTGGATGGTGAAGGTTGGGCCAAGCAGGCCGGGTTGGACTTGCAGCTTGTGCGCTTTGGCTCTGGCCCGCAGGCTATTCAGGCTTTGGTATCCGGGCGGATTGATGCCTACGTGGCGGGTGTGCTGCCGTTGTTGCAGGCACGTGCACATGGCGTGGATGTTAAGGTTGTAGCTTCCGGTTCGGTTGAAGAGTTGGAACTGGTGGCGCGTGGTCCATTGGCGCAAATGGTGCCAGAGGGACAGGAAGGCGGTCTGTCTGCTCAGGTCATTAAGGATGGCTTTGCCAAGTTCAAGCAGGAACAGGGCCATCTACCACGAGTTGCAGCACAGCCAGCTGGTTCTGTGCCGGATATCATGCTGCGTTATTGGCTGCAAAAACGCCTCGATATTGCGCAGCCGGCCTCTGTTATCAACATTGCTGGCGTAGATATTGATGCCGCACAGCAGGCTTTTCTGGCTGGCGCGGTGGATGCCGCTGTATTGCGTGAACCTTCTTTAACCGTTGTTAAAACCCGCATTCCAGATGCACGTATTCTGGCCACAGGGCATGATATGTTGCCAGATCAGCCGGGTTCCGTGCTGGCTATTGTCAAACCAACAGAAGTGCCTTGGGCAAAAACGCTGACAGGCCTGTTTGTTAAAGCCAACACTCTGGTGGCCCAGCACCCGGATGAAGCTGCTCCTTTTGTGCGCACGGCACTGGGTGGCGGTATGCTGAAGGAAGAAGTGTTGCAAAAAGCTCTTGCGCGCTCTGCCCAGCATTTTGTGAGCGATCCTGCGCGTATTGTAGAAGGCGTGCGCCAGTTGCAGGATTTTGAGGTTGAGCAGGGGCTTTTGCGCAAAGCCGAGCCAGTGGATGGCCTGTTTGATCTGGAGATGTGGAAGCAGAGCCAGCAGTGAGGGATAAAGTTTCGTTTTCAACAAAATGGGCGTTAGGTCTTACTGGGCTTATCGTCTTTTTTGGAGGATGGGAGGCAGCAGTCCGCACAGGGTTGCTGCCTTCTGGTATGGTGCCTGCTCCCAGTTCACTTGGGCCAGCCTGGCTGGATGAAGTGCGCGGGGGCTTTTGGCAGCAGGCCATTCTGGATAGTCTGCATCATTATCTGTTGGGCCTGCTTATTGGTTCCGTGCTGGGTGCTGGGTTAGGCATTCTGTGCGGCATGGTGGCCGTTGTAGATGGCTTGCTGGAGGGCATAGTGCGGCTTCTGCGGCCAGTGCCCGGCTTGGCGTGGGTGCCTTTTGCCATTTTGTGGTTTGGTCTGAACACATCTGGCGCCACTTTTGTTATCGCCATTTCAGTTTTCTGGATCAACTTTTACGCAGCGCATAGCGCCGTGCGCGGGGTGGACCCAGAGCTGTATGAACTGGCAGCCGCTTTTGGGCATGGCAGCTTTTTCGGCCGTTTATTCAAAGTGGTGCTGCCTGCGGCTTCACCCGGCTTGATGTCTGGCTTACGCACAGGCTTGGGGCAGGGCTGGATGTCTGTTGTGGCGGCAGAGCTGTTTGGTGTGCCGGGTATTGGCGCGCGGATGATGCAGGCTTCCAGCTTGCTGGCAACCGATGTTGTGGTTGTTTACATGCTCACCATGGCGCTGCTTTATGCGGTAACTGATTTCCTGTTCGGGTTTGTAAGAAAGCGCGTGCTGAGGTGGCAACCATGAGCGAAAAACATAGCGTTGCCAGTTTGGAGAATGTTGGCCTTTCGCATGATGGTGGGGCCAATTTTGTACTGCGCAATGTGAGCCTGACATTGGAGCAGGGGGAGTTTGTTGCGCTTTTAGGCCCATCTGGCGTGGGCAAATCCACACTGTTGCGCGTGTTTATGGGGCTCATGCAGCCTACAGAAGGCACAGTAGGTGGTTCGGCCTGCACAACGGATGCAGAGGAAACAGGCACCAAGCGGCGCAGGCGTGCCTTGGTGTTTCAGGATGCGCGGCTGATGCCGTGGCGCTCTGTGCTGAAAAATGTAGAGTTCGGGCTGGAAGGCTTGGGCCTAACGCGTGAAGAAAAGCGCACACGCGCTATGGATGCTCTCAAGCTGGTGGGGCTGGAAGATGCAGCAGACCGGTGGCCCCGCCGTATGTCTGGCGGCCAGCGCCAGCGTGTGGGGGTTGCACGTGCGTTTACGGTCAACCCTGATCTGCTGTTGATGGATGAGCCCTTTGGCGCGCTGGACCCTATTACACGCAGCAGCTTGCAAGAAGAACTCCAGCGTATCTGGCAGCAAACACATAAAACCGTGCTGTTTGTTACGCATGATATTGAGGAAGCTTTGCGCCTTGCCACACGTGTGGTGGTGCTGGCAGGTGGCCCACCAGCGGGCATTACGGGTGAAATTGCCATTACGATGGATGAACGAAACCCCGAAAGCACGGTTTTTAGAACCTATGCCGCCCGTTTGCGGGCCATGATTGCAGGGGAAAAAGACCCCGGTGGCGCTCCGTACTGGCGTTCTGCTGAAATTTAGTTGAAAAGCATATAAATAAACACAACACGGCATCCTTTACGGGGTGTCGTGCGTTCACATGCAACAAAACGGGGAGACATCGCATGAGCGATGACAACACAAAGGATTACGCGCTGGAAGAAGGTATTGGCCGTGTTCAGGATGGTGCGGAAGGCTTGTTCAGCCAGCTCCCCAGTTATGATGAAATGAACCCGGGCAAGCGTTGCGCTGCAACAGAAGCAGTGAAAGATGTGGTGATTGACCGGCCATTCCTGGTCCTGCCGGTTGTGGGGATTTTCAGCTTTATTGTTGGTGGCCTGCTGCGTCGGCGACGTTGAGGTTTTTTAATAGATGTCTTTCAGTCAGAACAATTCTGCCTGAGAGTATGAAGGAGATGATTACATGCTGAAGCTGGCACTGTTTTTTCTGGTTATTTCCCTTATTGCAGGGCTGTTCGGTTTTGGCGGCATTTCCACTGCAGCTGCGGGAATGGCAAAAATCCTGTTCTTTATTGCAATTATTCTTTTTGTTGTTTTCCTGGTGGTGGCCTTGCTGGCTGGGCGCGCCATTACAAAATAACCGCTCCTGAATAATCAGAGCATGAAAAAACCCCCGGTCTGGAAAGGCCGGGGGTTTTTGTTTGTGCTGCAGAATTATGCAGACCCTAGTTTTTGTCCTTCTGAATAAACGAAGGCAGAAGCGGATTATCTGTTTGCATGGAATCTTTGCTGGGCAGGGAGGATGCATCCCACCCACCGCCAAGAGCCTCAATCAGCGTTACGGAATCCAGAATACGGCTTTGCTGGATTTGCAGCGCAGTTTCCGCGTTGGAAAGGGCCGTTACTTCCGCCGTAATCACCGTGGTGTAAATCTGGGTGCCAGCCATGTACTGGTTGAAGGAAATCTGCACAGCCTTGTTGGCAGCTTCTACCGCAACAGCCTGCTGGTCGGCCTGGTCTGCCAGCACGCGCAGGTTGGCAAGCTGGTCTTCCACCTGTTGCAGGGCAGTTAGCACTGTCTGGCGGTAGGCAGCTACGTAGTAATTATAATTGGTTTCGGCTTCACGCACGGCGGCGGTGCGTGCACCGCCTTCAAACAGGGTTTCCGTGGCGGAAGCACCAAGCGCCCAAATACGGTTGGCCACCTGCACCAGTGCCCCCACTGGGTCACCACTGTAGGAGTAACTGGCTGTCAGTTTTACGTCCGGGTAAAAGGCGGCAAGGGCTGCGCCAATCTGGGCGTTATATTCTTCCATCCTGCGTTCTGCGGCAGAAACATCAGGTCGGCGTTGCAAAAGTTCGGAGGGCACAGCAACGGGAATGGCCGGAATATCCCGCGTAAGCGCACCATGTGGGATGGAGAGATCTGCCGGGGCCTTACCCATTAAAATGGCAATAGCGTGCTCATACCCAGCACGCGCGGCATCTGTTGCTGTGGCTTGGGCGCGGGTTTGTTCAAGCTGCGTTTTGGCCTGCATCAGGGTGGTGGGGTCGGCCGTGCCAGCGTCGTACTGGTTTTTGGTAATCTGGTAGGAGCGTTCGTAAAAATCTACGTTCTTTTGCAGCAAGTCGTGCAGGCTGTCCTGATACCGCAGGTTGAAATAGGCGGTGGCCAACTGTGCCTGATAGGAGAGCTTGGCATTGGCCAGATCCGCCGCAGAGGCCTGAGCCTCGGTTACCTGAGCTTGAATCTGGCGGCGGATAGCGCCCCACAAATCCAGATCCCACGATGCTGAAGCACCCATGGCATAGGTGTTTTCTGTGGTGTTGGAGGCAACGGAGGAGGTTGTATCTCCGTAATTGATAATCGTGCCCGATGAGCGTGACCCACGGCCAGAGCTCTGCCGGTTGAAGGAGAGGGCACCACTTAAGGTCGGATACAGTTGTGCCCGGATGGCGTTAATGGCGGCGCGGGCATTGCGGTATCTGGCCTCATACTGCGCCACGTTCTGGTTGTTGATTTCAACCTGAGATTCAAGCTGGTTCAACAACGGATCATTATACAGCGTCCACCACGCACCTTTGGGAATGGCGGCCAAGCTGGGCTGCGCGTAGTTCCAGCCGGCAGCAGGCCGCAACTCCTTGAACTTGGGAGAGATAATGGCTGTGGGCCGCTTGTAATTGGGGCCAACCATGCAGCCCATCAGCACCAGTGGCGCCATAAGGCTGGCAGCACGGCGGGACAGTTTTTTGTGTTTGAGCATCATGCTGGAAAAAGAAGGCGAAACCATCAGCTATCCTGCCGGGAGGTGCGAGAAAAGAAAGAGCGCAGGCGTATTTTCTGAACACGCAGCCGCCACGTATCAAGCGTAAGATAAATAACAGGGGTAGTGTAAAGCGTAAGGGCCTGACTGACGAGCAACCCACCCACAATGGCAATGCCCAACGGGTGGCGCAGTTCTGCCCCATAGCCATTGGTGATCATAAGCGGGGCCGCCCCCAGTGCTGCGGCAGCGGATGTCATGATAATGGGGCGGAAGCGCAGCAGGCAGGCTGTACGAATGGCCTCAAGTGAAGACATGCCATGTTCGCGTTCTGCCACAAGGGCAAAATCCACCAGCATGATGGCGTTTTTCTTCACAATGCCAATCAGCAGGATCACCCCGATCATGGCGATGAGCGAGAACTCTTCACCAGCTAGTTGCAGCGCCAGCAGCGCGCCCACACCTGCAGAAGGCAGGGTGGAAAGAATGGTGAGCGGGTGCAGGTAGCTTTCGTACAGAATGCCCAGCACAATATACACGGCGCATAGGGCAGCCAGTATCAGCAGGGGCTCATCATTCACGGCTTTCTGGAACTGTGCGGCATTCCCCGCAAAGCTGCCGTGGATGGTGGAAGGCATGTGCAGCGTAACCTGAGCCGCATTGATAATCTGTGTTGCCGTGCTGAGTGAAACCCCTTTGGCCAGATTGAAGGAAATGGTGGAAGCCACCGCCATACCCTGATGGTTGACCGAAAGAGGCGTGCGTGTCTGCACAATCTGCGAAACCAGGGTAAGCGGCACCATGCTTTCTGAGGATGTGCTGACGGCAGACCCGTTAGAAGCCCCGGCACCCCCAGCCAGTGCATTGGCAATCTGGTTTTTGAAGGATTCCGAACTCAGCGAGGATGCTGAACTGTTGCCAGCTGCATCCAGCCCGGTCGTGTTGCGCACACGTATGGTGTTGGATTGTGTGCCACCGCCTGCCGTGCCGCCGGCCACACTCACCCATACCTGCATCAGGCTATGGGGGTTGGACCACAGCACCGGATCGGCTTCCATAACCACACGATACTGATTGAGCCTGTTGTAGATGACAGACGCCGCACGCTGGCCGAAGGCATCATACAGCGTGTTGGAAAGCAGCTGCGGCGTGATGCTGACACGTGCGGAGGTATCGCGGTCTATATCCACGCTCATGGCGGAACCGCCTTGCTGCACGTCGGATGAAAGATCTGTCAGTTCCGTATGATGGCGGAGCTCGCTTAGCAGTTTTTCAGTCCACGTATAAAGCTCGGAGGCGTTTTCACCTTCCAATGTATATTGGTAGGAGGCATTGCTCTGCCGGGCACCTGCACGTACGGCGCCCGGTTCCATCAGGAAGAAATCAGCCCCCACCAGCTTGCTCAGCCGCTTG
The DNA here is from genome assembly GCF_040208445.1 of Acetobacter sp. A11-2. Lineage (NCBI taxonomy): Bacteria > Pseudomonadati > Pseudomonadota > Alphaproteobacteria > Acetobacterales > Acetobacteraceae > Acetobacter > Acetobacter sp. A11-2. The sequence goes on along the minus strand of NZ_CP157843.1, from coordinate 1,373,316 downwards.
CTGATACGGTTGATCAGGTCTGTTGGTGTATCGGAACGCTTACTTTTGTCCTGCAACTGCAGGAACAGATTGGCTTGGTTGGATGAACCACGCCCGCCGATAAAGGAGGAAACACTCTGCACCTCCGGCTCTGCCAGAATAGCCTTTTGCACGTCAGCCAGCTTTTTGCTGAGTGCGCCAAAAGAGATGGACTGATCGCCCTGTAAATGCCCCATGAGCAGGCCCGTATCTTCCACCGGGAAGAAGCCTTTGGGCATAAGGATAAACAGCGCCACAATGAGCACCAGCGTAAAAGGCAGGCTCAGCAGCACCAGCTTGTTATGCCGCAGCGCCACATCCAGTGAATGCGCATATCCTGCCTGAAGTTTATCCAGCGCATGCGTAATGCGTGCCGCCACGCGGGCAGAAAGCGGAGGGTGTTCCTGTGTTTCAACTGCGGGAGCACGTGGGGCCAGCAGGTAAGCGGCCATCATGGGCGTAAGGGTGAGAGACAGCACCATGGAAATAATGATGGTGATGCTGACCGTCATGGCGAATTCGTGGAACAACCTTCCCGCAAGGCCACCCATCAGCAGAATGGGCAGAAAAACCGCAATCAGCGAAATGGAAATGGAGAAAACGGTAAACGCCACTTCGCCACTGCCTTTTATGGCAGCCTCACGCGGGGGAAGGCCTTGTTCTATGTAGCGGGCAATGTTTTCCACTACCACAATGGCATCATCCACCACAAAGCCGGTGGAAACCGTAAGCGCCATAAGGGACATGTTGTCCAGCGAATAGCCAAACAGCGCCATCACCCCAAACGTGGCCACAATGGAGGCTGGCACCACAATGGCGGGAATAAGCGTCATTCTGACAGAGTGCAGAAACAGCAGCACCATCAGCACAACCAGTACCACGGAAATAACCAGCGTAAGCTGTGTATCCGCCAAAGAGGCACGGATGGTAAGGGAACGATCAAGCCCCACATGCAAATCCACCCCACCGGGCAGGGCGGCCTTGAGCATGGGCAGTTTGGCGTTGATCTGATCCACCGTATGGATCACGTTGGCCCCAGCTTGTGGGAACACAACGGCAATAACGGAGTCCTGCCCGTTGTAATAGCCAGCGTTGCGTAGGTCTTCCACGCTGTCACGCACTTGGGCAATATCCGCCAACCGCACGGGCCGGTTATTGCGCCATGCAATAATCAGATCCCGATAATCCTGCGCCTTGCTGACCTGATCATTCGTATCCAGCGTAAAGCGCATGCCGCCTTGGTCAATAATACCTTTGGGGGTATGGGCATTGGCTGAGGCCAAGGCTGCGCGTACGTCTTCAAAGCTGATGCCGTAACGGTAAAGCGGCAGGGGGTTTATTTCTGCACGGATAGCCGGCAGTGCACTCCCGCTGATTTCTACCTGCCCAACGCCCGCCACGGAGGAAAGATGCTGCACCAGCACGTTGGTGGCGTAATCATAAAGCTGCGGGCGCGTATGTGTATCTGATGTCAGGGTTAAAATCAGAATAGGCGCGCCGTTGGGGTTGGCTTTACGGTACGTTGGGTTTTGCCGCAGGGAGGAAGGCATATCTGCATGGGCGGCCTGAAGGGCGGCCTCCACATCTCGCGCAGCGCCATTGATATCGCGCGAGAGGGAAAATTGCAGCATGATGCGCGTGGTGTTTTGTGAGGACTGTGACGTCATTTCCGTCACATCCGCAATCTGGCCCAGATGCCGTTCCAGCGGGGCCGCTACGGAGCTGGCAATTTCTTCGGGGCTGCCACCGGCCTGCGTGGCCTGCACCATAATAACCGGAAAATCCACATTCGGCAGGTCAGATACCGGCAATGTGCGGTAGCCCAGAATGCCCCCCAGCAACATGGCCACCGTAAGCAGAATGGTGGCCACGGGCCGGTCAATAAACAGCCGGCTTATGCTCATGGCGCGGAATGTCCATCAGCCGGAGGTGGGGCAGAAGGCTGGTTGTGCCGATGCCGCATGGCATTGAACTTATGGGCCAGCGTATCCAGCGCCAGATAGATAACCGGCGTGGTGAACAGCGTCAGCAATTGGGAGAGTGCCAACCCGCCAATAATGCTCAGCCCCAGAGGGTAACGCAGTTCCGAACCCGTGCCGTGTGAGATTACCATAGGTACGGCGCCCAGCATGGCGGCAAGGGTTGTCATCAAAATAGGGCGAAAACGCAGTGTGGCGGCGGTGCGGATGGATTGCAGGGAGTCCATGCCATGCTCGCGCTCGGCTTCCAGCGCGAAGTCGATCATCATGATGGCGTTTTTCTTTACAATGCCAATCAGCAGCACAATGCCGATAATGCCCATAATATCCAGATCCACCCCCGCAATCATCAGCGTCAACAGCGCACCAATGGCGGCGGAGGGCAGGGTGGACAGAATGGTAACCGGGTGCACAAAGCTTTCGTAAAGAATACCCAGCACGATGTACACGGCTATCAGCGCCGCAGCCACAAGGAACAGCTCGTTGCTGAGCGAGCCTTCAAACGCTGCCGCCGTGCCTTGGAATGATGTCTGGAAAGCAGAGGGCAGCCCTATTTCCTTTTCCACCTTGCGGATGGCGGCCGTGGCATCCCCCAACGCGTAACCATCGCTCAGATTGAAGGAAATGGTGGTGGCGGGGAACTGCCCAAAATGCGTAAGCAGCAGGGGCGCTGTTTCCTGCGTAATGGTGGTAACGGCAGCCAGCGGCACCAACCCGGAGGTGGGCGAACGTGTGGGGCCAGAAACACTTTCCCCCGAATTGCCGCTAATACCCGGCAGGTAAAGCTGGGAGAGTGAGGTAAGGTTGGTCTGGAGCCGAGGATCCGCTTCCAGAATAACGCGATACTGGTTGGACTGCGTATAGATGGTGGAAATCTGCCGCTGGCCAAAGCTGTCATACAGCACGTTATCAACGGTTTGCGGCGTGATGGAATAGCGCGCCCCGGTGGCTCTATCCAGCGTTACCTTTGCCACCAGGCCAGATGCCTGCAAATCCGATGTTACATCAGAAAGCGCAGGTTCCTGCTTCAGGCGATCCAGCAGCTTTGGCACCCATATTTTAAAGGCGCTGTATTCCGGGTTTTCCAGCAAAAACTGGTATTGCGTGGCCGTAACCGTTGTATCCAGAGAAAGGTCCTGAATAGGCTGCATATACAGTTTGATACCCGCCACCTGTGCGGTTTCATCTGCCAGCCGGCGGGCAATCTGTGCCGCAGTGCTTGTGCGATCATCATGCGGTTTGAGGTTGATGAGGAACCGGCCCTGATTGAGTGTTGCGTTCTGCCCATCCACCCCGACAAAGGAGGAGAGCGAGACCACATCCGGGTCCTTCAGCAGCACTTTGGCTAGTTCCTGCTGATGCTGCTTCATGCTCTCGAAAGAGATGGTTTGTGAGGCAACGGAGATGCCTTGAATAACCCCCGTATCCTGCGCGGGAAAAAACCCTTTGGGGATAACCCATGCCAGCACGCCCGTAAGCACCAGCGTACCTACAGCCACGCACAGGGTGAGCACGCGATGGGCCAGCACCACATCCAGCATGCGGTCATACCCGGCAATCAGCTTTTCCGTATAGTCTTCCATTCGGGCAGACCAGCGCTGGAATGCCGTAGTGGCAGACCCGGCATCATGCACACGTTCGGAAAGAATGCGCGCGCACATCATCGGCACCAGCGTAAGTGAGACCACGGCTGACAGAATGATGGTAACAGCCAGCGTAAGCGCAAATTCATGGAACAGGCGGCCCACCACATCGCCCATGAACAGCAGCGGAATCAGCACCGCAATGAGCGAGATTGTAAGCGAGATAATGGTAAAGCCAATTTCCCCGGCCCCTTTCAGGGCGGCTGTCATCCGGTCTTCTCCTGCTTCCACGTAGCGGGAGATGTTCTCAATCATGACAATGGCATCATCCACCACAAAGCCGGTGGCAATGGTCAGCGCCATGAGGGACAGATTATCCAGCGAGAAATCCAGCAGATACATCACCGCCAGCGTGCCGATAATGGAAAGCGGCACAGACAGGCTGGGAATAATGGTGGCTGGGATATTACGCAGGAATACAAAAATAACCGCCACAACCAGCGCGAGGGATAAAAACAGTTCACCCTGCACATCGGAAACAGAGGCGCGGATGGTGGTTGTGCGGTCTGTTAACGGGGTAATATCAATGCCCGGAGGCAGCGTTTCCCGCAGGGCAGGCAGGGTCGCCTTTACGTTGTCCACCACAGAAATCACGTTGGCGCCGGGCTGGCGCTGCACGTTCATGATGAGCGCAGGTGTCAGGTTGGACCACGCCGCAAGCTGCGTGTTTTCTGCGCCCACAACCACTGTTGCCACATCACGCAGGCGAATGGGGCCGTTGTTCTGATAGGCGATAACCTGATTAAGCAGCACATCTGCGCTGGTAATCTGCCCATCCACCTGCAACGTGGCGGCCTTTTGCGGGCCATCAAACGTACCGGTGGGAGAGTTTACGTTCACGTTGCCAATGGTGGTGCGCAACGTGTCCAGATCCATGCCGTAGGAGGTCAGCTTGGGAATGTTCACGCGCACCCGAATGGCCTTGCGGTTACCACCAGAAAGCGTAACAAGCCCCACGCCGGAAATCTGGCTGATCTTTTGTGCCAGACGGGTATCCACGTAATCTTCCACTTCGGGAAGCGGAATGGTGGAGGATGTAATGCCCAGCGTAAGCACAGGTGTATCTGCCGGGTTTACCTTGGCGTAAACCGGAGGGGCTGGCAGATCTGTTGGCAGCAGAGAGTTGGCCTGGTTGATGGCGGCCTGAACTTCCTGCTCCGCCACATCCATAGAGGTATCCAGCGCAAAGCGCAGGGTAATAACCGATGCCCCACCAGATGAGCGTGATGTCATCTGGTCCAGCCCCGGCATCTGGCCGAACTGGGTTTCTAGCGGTGCGGTAACGGAGGTGGACATCACATCCGGCCCGGCGCCGGGGTAGAATGTTTCAACCGTAATGGTTGGGTAATCTACCTGAGGCAGGGCGGAAACGGGCAGAAAATGGTAGCCCAGCAGGCCAGCCATAAAAATGGCCAGCATAAGCAGAGTAGTGGCAACCGGCCTGCGAATAAAAAGGGCTGATGGGTTCACTTTGCCGCGTGATCCGATGCTGGAGTGGTTTGTGCAGGAATGGTGACTTTAATGCCGGCGCGCAGATGGTCTGTGCCATCTGTTACCACTCTGTCACCATCCTTTAGGCCGGTAGGCACAACAATGTTGTTGCCATCCGATGTGCCGGTGGTAACGGGCCGTACCTCAACAGTGTTATCGGCCTTTACAACGTAAACAAACTGGCCGGTGGGGCCGGTTTGCACTGCTGTGGTGGGCAGCAGCAGCACGTTATTAAGTGTTTTGACCAACAGGCGCGCATTTACAAACTGGTTGGGGAACAGATGCTCATCCGTATTGGGGAAGATGGCACGCAGGCGCACGGTGCCGGTGGAGGTATCTATCTCACTATCCAACGTGCTGACGGTGCCATCAGCAATTTTTTGCGTGTTGGAACTGTTCCATGCCTCTACAGGGAGAGACTTCTGGGTGCGTAGCTCTTCCGCCACTTCCGGCAGTTGGTCCTGCGGCAGTGTGAAGATGACGGAAATAGGCTGCATCTGCGTGAGAATGGCTAAGCCGCCAGATTGGCCCGCTGTAACGTAGTTGCCCTTATCCACGGCGCGGATGCCAATCCGGCCATCTACAGGCGCAATAATATGGCAGTAGGTGATCTGGAGCTTCTGGTTATCCACCAGTGCCTGATCGGATTTTACAGTGCCTTCCAGCTGCTGCACAACAAACTGCTGATCCTTGGCCGTTTTGGCATCAATACTGTCTTGCCGGATCAGGCGCTGGTAACGCGCGCTATCTACACGGGCCTGTGCAAGCTGGGCCTTATCTGCGGCAAGCTGGCCTTCATATTGGGCCAACAGCACCTCATAGGGGCGGGTGTCTATCAGTGCCAGCAGATCGCCTTTGTGTACGTGCTGCCCTTCCGTAAACAGCACGTTCATCAGGTAGCCTTCCACGCGGGTCTGCACCGTTACGTTGGTAATGGGGACCACCGTGCCTAGCTCTGTAAACACCACGGGCATGGAACCACTATGCACCGTTTGCACGGCCACGGGCTGCGCTTGCGATGCATCCGCAGTGTGGTGTTTGCCTTTTTTATGCGTTCCGCTGCTGGTATCTCCGTGCGGGCGCAGGAACGCAAAGGCCAGTACGCACGCACCTGCCAGAGCTATGCCTGCAAGTAACATCCGTTTTTTACGGGGAGGGCGCGGAGATGGTGAAGACGGAGAAGCGGGAGAGGCTGGCTGATGTTCATCCATGTGGCGCGCTGCGTATTACCTGAAAATAAGGAGTGTTGGTTCAGACAGGAAAATAAAGGCCAGAATAAGGTTTTATAATCCATCTGAAGGAATTGATATGTGCCGGAAAGCAGAAAATCCTGCTTTCACCGTAAAACGTACCACATGGATATGGGAAGGGCTTGTTACGTTTTTTTAGTGCTTGTTGCCGCTCATGGAGGCCCCGGCAGAAGGCGCAAGGCGTGCAGCAAAAGGCACCGCCAGCAGAGATACAGCCCCAGTTACCAGAAAACCGGCGGAAAAATCACCCAAAGTGGGTGTGGTGTGGCCATATATTTGCCCCAGCACCGTAAGCGTGCCCGCAGCAATACATATGCCAGCAGAAAGCATGATCTGCTGCATGGTGGAATACAGGCTGGTTGCTGCACTCATGCTGCTTGCAGGCACATCCGCGTAGGCAATGGTGTTGTAGGCGGAAAACTGGATAGCTTGCGCAGCGCCCGCACATGCTAAGATAAGTGAGAAAAGCCACAACGCATGCGGCAGCCGAAAGCTGGCCACCAATGTAAAAACAACAGCCGCAGAAACACCATTAAACATAAGCACTCTGCGGAAGCCCCAGCGTTTGAGAATGGCTGGCACAAAGGGGCGCGTTAGTAACGCCCCAATAGGCGCTGTAAATGTGACCAACCCGCTTTGTGCGGCATTCAGCCCCATACCGATTTGCAGGAAAGACGGCATAAGAAAAGGCAGAGACCCAACAGCCACGCGTGAGGCTGCGCCCGCAAAAACCGAAATCCGAAACGTGGGAATACGCATCAGCCGGAAGTCCAGCAATGGCGCGGGAATGCGAAAGGCGTGGATGCAGTAAATGGCCATCAAAAGGCAACCAGCCCCCAGCATGGCCAAGCGCAAAGAGATAGAGCCTTCAGCGTGGCTGAACAGTTCTGCAAAAACAGAAAGCAGAGCCAACCCGCCACCGGCTAACACCATACCTTTCAAATCAAATGGCGGGGGTGAGGGTTCATAAATTTGTGGAATGAAGCGCCACGTCAGCCCCAGCCCAACCAACCCGATGGGAATGTTGAGGTAAAAGTTCCACCGCCATGAAAACCACGTGGTGATAAATCCACCTACCGCCGGGCCTAGCAAAGGGCCAAGCGTGGCGGGCAGCATCATCCACGTCATGGTGCGTACAAGCTGATCACGCGGTGTGCTGCGGATAATCACCAGCCGCCCTATGGGCACCATAAGGGCACCGCCAATACCTTGCAGCGTGCGCATGCAGGCCAGAAAGGGCAGGGAGTTTGCCTGCGCACAAAGCAGAGAGCTGGTTACAAAAATGCAGATGGCCACCATTAGCACGGAGCGGCTGCCCAGCCTGTCTGCCAACGCGCCAGAAGCCGGTATGAAAATGGCCAGACCAATAATATACGATGTAAGTGCAACAGAGGTTGCAACTGTATCAACGTGTAAACTGTTAGCGATAGAAGGCAGAGCTGTTGCCAGAATGGTGCCATCAAGCTGTTCCATAAACATCATGGAGGCAACGATCAGGGCGGTGAACTGCGCTTTGGTCGGGCGTGGCATGCCTAGTCAGAAACGTGTTTTTGCGGTCTGATGCAACCTATGATCCTGCAAGCACTGTTTTGTTACGGCAAGCAGGCGGGCAGGATTGCACTCAAAGTTTAAGGAAAAAGTCATGGCTGAAGATAAAATCAAAAATGTTGAAAGCAAGGTTGAAGGCGCAGCAACAGATGCCAAAGGCCATGTGAAGGATGCCGTGGGCGGTCTGACAGGTAACATTGGCATGCAGGCTGAAGGCAAGTTCGATCAGTTTGCTGGCCACATGCAGCAGGATTTTGCAGACCTGTACGAAGAAGGTGAAGGCGTGCTGGAAAAGGCAGCCACCTTTGTGCGTGATAAACCCCTGCTTTCATTGGGTATTGTGTCTGCCATTGGCCTTGTTCTGGGCTGGCTGATCTTCCCCCGTCGCAAGCGTTCTTGAAAAATTAGTTTACCGGGACTCTTGCGCTCCTAGGTAAAAAAATGCTTCTCCTTCTCTGCGGAGTCGCAGTTGATGCGACTCGGTTAATTTAGCCGAGTCGCATCAAATGGATGGAAAGAGGGGCAATGCCGGACTTTACGCGGGAACAGCAACTGGGCGGCCGAGTGGCCGGGGTGGATGAAGTGGGCCGTGGCCCGCTGGCAGGCCCCGTGGTTGCTGCCGCAGTGGTGTTTGGCGCTGGTGTACCTGCTGATCTTGCCGCCGTTATTGATGATTCCAAAAAATTAAAACCAGCTGTGCGCGAAGCCATAGCGGAACGCCTGCCACAGGTGCCGGGTATTGAAATCGGCATTGGGGCGGCCTCCACTGCGGAAATCGATAAGCTGAACATCCACCATGCAGCCCATCTGGCCATGCAAAGGGCGGTAGGCCGCCTGCCGCGCCTGCCAGACCATGTGCTGGTGGATGGCAACAAGCTGCCGGATTTTGGCTGCGCTGCACAGGCCATTGTGGGCGGAGACAGGGTGAGCCTGTCTATTGCTGCGGCATCTATTGTGGCCAAGGTGGTGCGTGATCGCGCCATGGCCCGGCTGGATGCACGCTGGCCTGATTACGGCTGGGAGAAAAACGCGGGCTACGGCACGGCTGTTCATCGCAAGGCGCTGATCAGCGTGGGTATTACACCGCACCACAGAAAGACGTTCGGCACAGTGCGCCGGCAGCTAGAAGAACATTATTCGGCGGAGAAGCAGGTATGAGCGGCGCAAAATCAGCATCCATGGAACTCCCTCTTGATCAGATCCTCCGTGGTGAATGTGTGGAGACCATGCGCTCCCTGCCTTCTGGCTCTGTAGATTGCGTGTTTGCAGATCCGCCGTACAACCTTCAGCTGCGTGGGGAACTGCGCCGCCCAGATGATACGCTGGTGGACGGCGTGGATGATGATTGGGACAAATTTTCCGATCTGGAAGAATATGACCGCTTCACCCGTGCATGGTTGGCAGAAGCCCGCCGCGTGCTGCACAAGGATGGCACAATCTGGGTGATTGGCTCCTACCACAACATCTACCGCATTGGCGCCATTTTGCAGGATCTGGGCTTCTGGATTCTGAATGACATTGTGTGGCGTAAATCCAACCCCATGCCCAATTTTCGTGGTCGGCGCTTTACCAACGCGCATGAAACCCTCATCTGGGCCGCGCGTGGGCAGGATAGCCGCTACCGCTTTAACTATCAGGCGATGAAGGCCCTGAATGATGATGTGCAGATGCGCTCAGATTGGTATCTGCCCCTGTGCACAGGCAATGAACGCCTGCGGAATGAACACGGCCTGAAGCTACATCCCACCCAAAAGCCGGAAAGCCTGCTGCACCGCGTGTTGCTGGCCTCCACCACAGTAAACGATGTTATTCTGGACCCATTCTCCGGCACGGGCACCACGGCTGCCATGGCGCGCCGTTTGCGGCGGCACTTTATTGGTATTGAACGCCACCCGGATTACGTAGAAGCTGCCATGGCGCGTGTGGCTGCTGAAACACCGCTGGAAGCCGATGCCGTGCAGACCACACAGGACAAGCGCGAAGCCCCGCGTATTCCTTTTGGCTCATTGGTGGAGCAGGGAGTGATTGCCGCTGGCACAGTGGTGTGTGACAAAAAACGCCGTGTGCATGCCACAGTTTCACCCGATGGCACGCTGGTAAATGGCACCAAGCGCGGCTCTATTCACAAGCTGGGTGCGCAGCTTACAAACGCCCCATCCTGCAATGGCTGGACATTCTGGCATTTTGAACGGGCAGGGGAACTGTTGCAGCTTGATGTGCTGCGGCAGGAAACACTCCAGAAAACAGCGCAGGCCTAACTGCGCTTCTTTCTAACAATCAAGAAAATACTTTAAAAACAGATATAAAAAGGCAGCGTTTTAGCTGCCACCAAAGCCCAAAAAGCCAACAGAAGGCTGCGCGGTGCCGCCGGTGCTATCGTAACGCCGTTCTTGAATGCGCTTCTGTTCTTCCTGTTCATAACGGGCATTGTTGATGCCGCCAGAAACAACAGGTTCCGCGCCCCCATCATCCATGCCGCCACCGTAAGAACGCGGATTATCAGCCGGTGTGCGGAGGGAGAGCAGCAGGAAGGTAATGGGGTTCCGGTTGAGGTCGATAGACATATCCAGCGGTGTCTGGCCCAGAATATTATGTCCGTTCAGATCTGCCCCACGGTTAATGGCATCTTTTGCAGCAGAAATGCTGCCACGGTTGATGGCATCAAACAGAGCGGCTGTGGGTTCCACATCCTTGTTGGATTTATCCCCGTCATCTTCATCCAAACCGGATGCACCGGGAATATTGGTGGGTGGGGCGGCCCGTTTGGCAGCCTGTGCATCTTCCGCCTTTTTGGCGTCTTCAGCTGCGGCTGCTTCATCGCCCCCTTGTGCCTGTGCCCAGACAGGAGAGGTGGCAAAGCAGGCAAAACTGCCCATAAGCATGGCAGAAGAAGCAAGGCGGCAGAAACGGGTCATTGTCTGTCCATCATTACACGTATGCGTCATGCTATCACACCGTATAATGGTGCGAAAGTGGAGAGACCGCACACCTCGCTCTTTCCCTGCTGGTATCAATTCCGGCCTTCACGCCACCATCCAGCAAAAAGGAAGGTGAGGGATAGCAGCAGCATGCTCCATGTTGGCAATAACGGCTCTGCACTTTTACCCGTAACAATATGGGCGCCACGCTGCGGAAAGGCCAGCCAATCTGCGGCGTGCAGAGTGGTAGATTCTGCCATCCGAATGGTTGGTATGGCCAGATGCCCCGGCGCACCCAGCCAGAACACCCCTCCGCCCGATTGTTGCGCCATAGGTGCCAGCTTGGTGGCCGTGGCCCGTAAATCCGTCATTTCACGGATATCGCTTTGCACAGGGGCTGCGTAGGCGGTGTGCGCACCATCCGTTATCTGCCAGATGCCTGTTTCGTTTGCAGGCAAGGTTGCCGTTTGGCTGCCATCCTGCGGGGCGGCATGCAGGTGTAGCGTTGTATGTGTGCCCGAAGGTGCCGTAACGGTTACATCAGGTGGTGTGGCTTCGGTGCTGATGCTGTGGCGTGTTACGGTTAACACGTTGTCGGTAATGCTGGCGGCCAGTTGTTCTTCTTCCAGCTCTGGCTCTTTCATGAGCCAATGGGAAATCCGGCGCAGCAATTCCGCCTGCGGTCCGCCACCACCTTCCCCGCGAGACCAAAGCCAGATCTGGTCAGAAAGCAGGAGGGCCACACGGCCCTGATCCACCCGGTCCAACACCAGCAGGGGGGCAGCATCTGGCCCGCTCATCAGCACTTCACCATGTGTGCTATCTGGCTTGAGGGCGCGGTACCATGGGCCCCATGCACCGGCAACGGTTGTTGTGCTATCCGGCACATTTGCATCTGGCGCGCCAGAGAGAGCTGCCGTTACAGGGTGTTGGCGGCCCTGAGCCGTTAACCGGGGGCGGAACTGGTGTTCCACCATACCAGTTTCCAGTGGTACATGTGCGGGCAGCACATCGCCCACAGGGGTTTCCTGAAGTGATCCGGGGCCTACAAACTCCGGCCCGGCTGTTAGCAACAGCCCACCACCACGGCGTACAAAATTGGCGATGTTTTCCAAATAGCTGTGGGGCAGAATGCTACGGTTTTCAAAACCATCCAGAATAATCAGGTCAAACTGGTTGATCTTGTCCTGAAACAGTTCCTTTACGGGAAAAGCAATCAGAGCCAGATCAGATAGCGGCGTGCCATCATCTTTTTCTGGTGGGCGCAAAATGGTGAAGTGAATGAGATCCACCGCAGGGTCGGCTTTCAGCAACCTACGCCAGACACGTTCCCCTTGGTTGGGGGTGCCGGAAATCAGCAAAACCCGCAGCCTATCCCGAATGCCCATAATATGGGTGATGCTCTGATTATTCAGTTGTGAGACTTCCCCCTCTAAAGGAGAAACCGAAAGACTTATGAGCATCTGCCCCGGTCGGGCAACGGGAATACTGATATCCTGCGGCGTGCCTGTGACAACAGGAATAACCACAGGTTCTTCCCCATTTACACGCAGGGTCAGTTCTGCTGGCGTGCCGGCGTGCGTGTTGGGGCCGGAATCTTCTGCCAATACGCGCAAATGTGCAGGTTGCCCGGCAATAGCGTAGGGCGGTGCTTCCAGTATCTGGAGCTTGCGGTCTGTTTCCTCACCTTTGGCAGTTAGCACCACATGCAGGGGCAGGGTGGTTTGTTCCCCCGTAGCGGTGCGCGGGCGCAGGCGATCAGGCAGGTTGGCCGGAACATCAGCTACCTGACCGTCTGTAACCATCATGGCACCAGCAAGCTGATCGGGCGGGATATCTGCTGCGGCCTGATCTAATGCTTCAAACAGGCGTGTGCCATCGTGCCCGTTCTGGCGCACTGTAATGGTGCGAATATTCAGCCCATCCACCTGCATATGCGCCAATGCATCCGCAGCCTGCCGGGCAATAGCCGCCCGCTGCCCGATAGACATGGAGGGAGATTGATCTACCAGCATCAGGGCGGTTTGGGGCAGGCTATGCCAGCTTTCGCGCAGGTGCTGCGGGCCCGCCAGCCAGAACAGAAGTGAGGCAAGAGCGGCCAGGCGTAATAAGGCCCCGCGCGCGCCGTTATACAGGCTCCACGCACAAAGAAGCACGCCCGCAACGCCAAGCACAGCCAGTAGCCATAAAGGCAGCAATGGCGCAAAACCGATAGATTGCATCAAACTGTTCATCATGGCCGGTCTTCCAGCCGTTTCAGAAGCATGGGCACGTGTACCTGGTCCGCCTTGTAGCTGCCGGTAAGCGCGTAAATGACAATATTCAGCCCAAAGCGATAGGCCTGCAAACGCTGCTCCGCCCCACCGGGAATAACCGCAAAGGGCGTGTTGCCAGATGGATCAACCGCCCACGCATGTGCCCAATCTGCCGAGCCGATAATGATGGGGCTGACTTCATCATTCCCCGCATCACCTTCACGCGCCACCCATATGGGCTGGCCAGCATAGCGGCCCGGAAAATCATGCAGCAGGTAAAAGGTATGTGCCAGCAGGTGATGGTCATTCATGGTCACAAGTGGTGGCACTGTCAGCCCTGTTGTGGCACGGCGCAGGGCGGCGCGTGTGCCCGGGGCATCGCCGGCAAAGCTGGCATCATCTGAGGTGCTGTCTGGTGTGTCCTGCCCTTGGGTATCAATCAGCAAAATACCACCATGCGCCATAAAGCGGTTGAGTGCGGCTATCATGGCGGGGGAGGCATGGGCATCTGGCGTAATGGGCCAGTATAGCAATGGGTAATACGCCAGATCATCCGTTTCGGGGTGCACGCCATCAGGGTGGCCCAGCACGGCAGATGTGCGGGCATTGGTGAAATCTGCCAGCCCCTGAAGCCCTTGGCGGGAGGCTTCATCTACATCTGCGTGCCCCGTTAAAACGTAGGCCAGACGTGTTTCAAGTGCTGCTCCGGGCACGGAGGGCGTAGCTTGCGGCGCAGGGGCAGGTGACTGTGTATCTGCTGCATGGGCAGGAACAGCCATACCAAGCAGCATGCCCCCCATAACCATGGCGGCCACGTTGGTGCGTTTAGGCGCCAAAAATCCCTTACGCATCAGTAGCGCCAAAGCACCATCAAGCAACAACAGAACAAGAGCAGCCAGAAGGCAGAAGCGCCCAAGCGGCACATCCGGCTGTTGGCCTGCGGGGTCTGTAATAACCCCCACAGCACTTTCAGAATGCAGCGCGGCAATATGATCTGCTGCATTCAAGGCGCGGCGGCCGGAACCGGGGCCATACAGGCCGGGTGGGTGCGCGGGGGATACATCCGTGGTGGCAAAGGCAGAGGCTTTCAGGCCCCGAGCATATGGTGGCGGAGGGCCAGCAACGCCTGCGCCATCAAGCGTAAGGGCAGGCTGCAATATGGCATCATCCGCAGGTACGCTCACGCCGTTTGCGTGGTCTGTCAGCCGTTGCAGCATGGAGACAAACAACCCGGAAAGCGGCAGGTTAGACCAATCCGTGGTGCTGCTGACATGGAACAGTACAATCTCTCCCTTGCCCAACGTTGCGTGTGTTACCAGTGGCGTGCCATCTGCCAGCCGGGCCCATGTATGTTCGGTCAGTGTAGCGGAGGGACGGGCCAGAACCTGCCGTGAGACCGTAACATCATTGGGGGGCACCAACCCGGCAAAGGGAGAGGTTGCATCAAACTGGGCAAGTTTTTGTGGTGTGCCCCATGTCATGGAACCGCCAAGTTGGCGTGCGCCATCCAGCAAGGCAACGGGCAGCAGGTCTTGCGTAGGTGGCTGGGTGTTTTCGCTTTCTGCGCTTTCGGCAGCCTCATCATGCTGGGCGCCGGCAAGGGCTGGGCCAGCAAAGCGGATAAGCGTGCCGCCATTTTTCACCCATTCGCGCACTTTTTCCCGTGTTTCCGGGTCTGCCAACGTGCCATCTGGCGCGATTAAAACAGAAAGTGGGCGGCTTAAAAGAGCCGTTGGCGTGCCTTCATGCAATTCGGCAGAAGGTGCAAGGGCGCGACGCAGATAGAACAAAGACCCCACCAAAGGTGTATCTGCGCCACCAGAAGCCAGAAGGCCGACCGGATGCAGGCGGCTGCTTTCATCCATCAGCACCGTGGTGGCCGCGCTGGCCGTGCCTGCAAGTGTAAGTGTGTCTATACGGTTACGCACAGCGGCTGGCAGGTTTACCGAAATATCGGCATAGGCGGATTGTGCGGGCAGGGTTACGGGCACAACAGCCAGCGTGCCACCATCTTGCGTGTGTGCAACAACGTTAAAGGCGCGTGGAGCCGCCGTTGGCATTGCCACCAAGCGGGCCATGACGTTACTGCCTTTATCGGCCATTGGCACCAAAGCCACAGCATTTTGGTGTGGAAAGCGCACTTCGCGCACATGGCCTAAACTTTGCAGGGTGTGCGTAAAGGCATTATCGCCGGAGGTGGCTATGCCATCCGCCAGATACAGAACGCTGCCAAATGTCTGTGCTGTCAGATGTTCCAGTGTATGAGCGGAAGCTGAGCGATCCACTTGCCAAGGTTCGGGTCGCAGCGCGTTCAAGTGCTGCCGCACCTGTGCAACTGGCAGAGGGGCGAGGTTTTCTGCAGCGGATGTTTCTGCTTCTGGTGCGGTTGTCAGCAACAGCACAGGGCGTTTGGCGCGTTCGGCATCATCCAGAAGGTTTTGTGCAGCAGCTAGCCGTTCGTTCCAGTCTGCGGCGCTGAACATACCGTTATCTATAACAAGCAGCACCGGGCCAAAGCCTTGCTGGGCGGCATTATGCCCCGGCAGCACAGGCCGGGCGAGGCCAAGCACCAACAAGGTAACGGCCAAAAGGCGCAACAGCAGCAACCAGAGCGGAGAGCGTGCGGCTTCGGTCTGGCGTGGTTTCAGGCTGGCCAGCAGTTTTACGGGCGGAAATGCCTGTTGGCGTGGGCGCGGCGGTGTTGCACGCACAAGCCACCACACCAGTGGCAGCGTAAGAAGCCCCAGCAGGGCAAGGGGAGCCAGAAATATCATACCCGGCGGCCCATCAGATTATGCAGGGCCAACAGTGTGGGTGTGGCTGGGGTATCTGTTACATGGCAAAGATAATCATGCCCAAGGCTTACGGCCATTTGTTCAATCTGGCCGCTGCGTGCTGATGCCAGATGGGTGTAATCTGCACGCAATGTTTGCACATGCGGCAGCTCTATGGGCGGTTCGCCTTCCAACCCCGTAAATTCAACACGCCCTTCATAGGGGAGTGAAAGTTCGGCCGGGTCTGCAATATGCAGCACATGCGTACGCACACCACGGGCCGCGCATTGATGGAGCAGCCCACGCAGGGCGTCTGTTTCGCACAGCAGATCACTGGCCAGCAGCAAATGCGCGTGGCGCGGTAATGCGGCTGCGGCGGGTAGGGCATTTTTTTGCGGTGTGGATGCCTGAAACACCAAAGCTAATGCCAGACGTTCCAGCAGGCTGCCACCAGAAGGCAAATGCACCATGCCGGAGGAGGAAAGCAGGCGAATGCGCTCTCCTCCACGGGCAAGAGCGGCGGCCATTGCCAGCGTAAGCAGAATGGCGCTTTCCAATTTGGTGGGAATGTTGGTGCGGGATTGCCAGTTCATGGAACCTGAAAGATCACACCATAACAGAATGGTTTGTGCGCTTTCGGCTTCTGTTTCGCGCACATAGGCGTGGGTGCTGCGGGCAGATTGTCGCCAGTCTATGTGCGCGGCAGGTTCCCCCGGTTGGGCCGGGCGATATTGCCAGAAGGTATCGCCCCATCCCGCACGCTGTTGCGGGTGCTGCCCGGCTGCTAGCGTGGCGGCTGTGCGGTTGGCCTGCACAATCAGATCGGGCATGCGTGCTGCCAAAGCCTGCGCCTGTTGGGTAAGGGCGGCAGGTTGCCCGATGGCAACAGACGCATCTGCCTGCGTGGCAAAATGCGGTGCCTGTGTGGTGCCAGCCTTATTGCGGCGGAATGCGGCGGTAAGAAAAGATGGGCCGCGCAATGGCTTTAACCCAGCTGTTGCAGAAGGCGGGAGATTACATCCTGAATCTGCACACCTTCAGCACGGGCAGCAAAAGTCAGCGCCATACGGTGGGCCAGAACAGGCTGTGCCAGTGCCGCAACATCATCCAGACTGGGGGAAAGCCTGCCATCCAGCAAAGCACGCGCACGCGTGGCCAGCATAAGCGTTTGGGCAGCACGTGGGCCGGGGCCCCATGCAATCTGTTCACGCAAGGTGGCATCCTGCGTGGTTTCTGGCCGGGCGTTGCGTACCAGATTGAGAATGGCATCCAGCACTTTTTCACCTACCGGAATGCGGCGCACCAGTGCCTGTGCTTCCAGCAGGCTTGCAGCGTCCATCAGGGTTTGAGGCTGTTCTGTTTGTGCACCAGTGGTGGCCAGCAGCATCTGCCGTTCCGCTGCTTCATCAGAGAAGGAGAGCGGGATTTGCAGCATAAAGCGGTCAAGCTGCGCTTCTGGCAGCGGGTAGGTGCCTTCCTGCTCCATAGGGTTCTGGGTGGCCAGAACATGGAAGGGGCGCGGCAAGGGGTATTCCGTTCCGGCCACGCTTACGCGGTGTTCCTGCATGGCCTGCAACAGGGCAGACTGCGTGCGCGGGCTGGCGCGGTTAATTTCATCCGCCATCAGCAGTTGGCAAAACACGGGGCCGGGCACAAAACGGAAACTGCGATGGCCTGATGCATCTTCATCCAGAATTTCACTGCCCGTAATGTCGGAGGGCATAAGATCTGGCGTAAACTGCACGCGGCGCGAATCAAGCCCCAGCACTGTTCCCAAAGTTGTGACCAGCAATGTCTTGCCCAAACCGGGAGCGCCCACCAAAAGCGCATGCCCACCAGCCAGAATGGTGGCAAGTGTTTGGCGAATAACCTGTTTTTGGCCAAAAACAATGCGAGAGGTTTCCTGCTGCACGGCTTGCAGCCGTTCGCAGATACGGTCTGCCTCCCGCACTTCGGGAGGAGAGGAGGGCTGTTGCGCGGGCTGCGATGCGTCTGATGCGGTCATGGTTCCAGTGTGAAGCACATACGGGGCTTACATCAAGCGGGGTATCATCCCTATATCATCAGGATGACGGTATGGACACGTATTACAGGATGATAGGCCAGTGAAAGGCGAACACGCAGTGAGTGGCGACAGTCTTGCCTGTTCGGGGCATCAGGAAAGCCCGGAAAGAAAAAGGCATGACTTGGGATATCTGCCTTTTCTGGTGCGGCGTGATGGTGTGTGGCTTTATCGGGGCACGCCCATAAAGCGTAAGGCCATGCTGTGCATGTTTGGCTCCATGCTCACGCGGGATGAAAAAGGGGCATACCTGCTGCGCTCCCCTTTTGAGACCGGGTATATTGAGGTGGAAGACGTGCCTTTTCTGGCGGTAGAGCTAGATTGGACGGGCTGTGGCAAAATGCAGCGCCTGTGTTTTCGCACCAATATGGATGAAGTGGTGGTGGCCGGGCCGGAGCACCCGATTCGGACAGATTGGAACATGCCACCAGAAGCCTGCCCGGAGAGCTGCCCCCCTTACATTCGGCTGCGGGAAGGCGATAACCGGCACTTTCCGCTAGAGGCGCGTTTATCTCGCCCGGTGTGGTACGAACTGGCAGCTTTGGCAGAGCCGGGCATGTGCCAGGGTATTCCCTGCATGGGCGTTTGGAGCTGCGGCTGCTTTTTTCCGCTGGCCAGGCAAACATCCGGCACAGATTGCGACGCATGACCCCAACTTTATTGGACCGCTTGGAGCCTGCGCGCCTGCATGCGCTGGAGCAGATATGGGCCGTGCTGCCTGAAGCGCGTCTTGTCGGTGGTGTGGTGCGTGACCTGATGGTGGAGCGCCCCATTGCGGACGTTGATCTGGCAGTGCCACAACCGCCCGAGGAGGTCATGCAGCGCCTGAAGGCGCAGGGTATGACAGTTGTGCCCACAGGGCTGGCGCATGGCACGGTCACGGCGGTGATCGATTCCGCGCCCTATGAAATCACAACCCTACGGCGAGATGTGGAAACAGACGGACGCCACGCCGTGGTGTGCTGGACAGACAACTGGCAGGAAGATGCCGCGCGCCGTGATTTTACAATCAACGCCATGTCCTGTGACAGCACGGGCACTGTGCACGATTATTTTGGCGGCCAGCATGATCTGGCAGATGGAACTGTGCGCTTTGTAGGCGATGCCACGCTGCGGATACAGGAAGATGCCCTGCGTATTTTGCGTTTTTTTCGCTTCTGGGGGCGCTACGGGCGTGGGCAGGCAGATGCACAGGCCATGCACGCCATTACCGCACAGGCAGAATTGCTGAACGGCCTGTCTGTTGAGCGTATATGGTCTGAACTCAAGCGTATTCTGGCTGGGCCGAAGGTGCTGGAAGTTGTGTATCTGATGCAGCAGGCCGGTATTTTGCCTGTTCTGCTGCCAGAAGGTACAAATGTGCCTTTGTTTGCGCAGTTAATGGCGTGTCATCCGCCAGCAGATGCCCTGCTGCGGTTGGCAGCTTTGGTGCCAGCAAAAAGTGCGGATCTGGCGCGCCGCCTTAAATTCTCTCGCGCTGAAGCCGCGCGTCTGAAGGCCATGCAGGCTGAACCCGTGCCTTTGCCCGATATGTATGATGCGCAATTACGCCACTTATTGGCAGATACCTCGCCGGATATTTTGGCTGCACGCAGTTGGCTGTATCAGGCGCGGCATCTTGAGGTTTTGGGCACAGAACTGCGCCAGCGTCTGGCGCAGCTTGAAATACCTGTGTTCCCCCTAGCAGGGCGAGATCTGCTGGAGGCAGGTTGCCAGCCGGGGCCGCATGTTGGGCAGGTGCTGAAAGATGTGCGCAACTGGTGGCAACAGGGCGGCTGCACAGCGGATAAACAGGCCTGTTTGGCCCATGCGTTAAGGCAGGTGAAAGCGTTGCCATAATAAAACCATGCGCCAGCCTCTTACGTGAAAGGGTGGGAGGCTGTTAGAGAAGAGCGCATGACGTCACAAGCATCTGCTTCCTCTACCCGTTCGTCCCGTTCATCCCGCGATTTGTTGCCGGATGATACCCGCGTGCTTCTGAGGAGGTTATGGCGGGAGCAGGTGCGCCATTATCCCGGTAACCTTACGGCTGTTGTGCTGCTTACGGTGTTAACCGCCGGGCTTACGGCGCTGTATCCGCTGGTTATCCAGCGCGCGCTGGATATGTTTTCTAGCCACGATTCCCGCATTCTGTATCAGGTGCCGTTGCTGGTGGTGCTGATTACGGTTGCCAAATCCATTTCCCAATACGCGCAAACGCTGGCGTCTCAAGGGTTGGTGCTCAAGGTTATTCGCGGTTTGCAAAGCGAGATGTTCGCGCATCTGGTGCAGGCAGATATTACCGATGTAGAGCGCGAGGCTCCGGCCAAGCTGGCAGCTCGCTTTACCACGGATGCCGTTTCCATCCGTGAAGCCATGATCCGGGCCGTGAACTCGCTGGGTGATGTTGTGACCGTGGTGGGGCTGATTGCCTCCATGTTCTACATGGATTGGGAGCTTAGCCTGATTGCCGGGCTGCTTTACCCTATTGCCGCAGTGCCTATTCAAAAACTGGGCAAGCGTGTGCGCCGCGCTTCTGGCGGCATGCAGGAACGGATTGGGGAAACAGCCGCATTTCTAACGGAAAGCTTTAGTCAGGCGCGCACCGTGCGCGTGTATCGGCTTGAACAGCGCGAGGAAGAGCGCGCTGCTATTTCTTTTGATCATCTGCATCAGGCCATGTTGCGCATTACGCGGGGCCGTGCGCGTGTTGACCCCTTGCTGGAAGCACTGGGTGGCTCAGCCGTGGCGGCCGTATTGGGTTTTGCAGGCTGGCGTGCGGCTATGGGTGGCGCCACGTTGGGAGATTTTTCTGGCTTTGTGGCTGCTTTGTTGCTGGCAGCGCGCCCTCTGCGTGCATTGGGCGCCTTGAATGCTGCCTTGCAGGAAGGTTTGGCCGGGCTTGTGCGCATTTTTGAAATTATTGATGAAAAACCGGCTGTGGCCGATAGCCCGAATGCTGTGCCTCTTTGCGCTGGTCAGGGTGATCTGGTTTTTGAAAACGTAGGTTTTGTTTACCCAGATGGGCGGGTTGGCCTTTCTGGCCTGAATTTTGAGGCCAAGCCCGGCTTTACTGTCGCTTTGGTGGGGCCATCTGGGGCAGGTAAGTCCACCGCACTTTCTCTGGTGCCGCGCCTGCATGATGTAACATCTGGCCGCATTTTGCTGGATGGGCAGGACTTGCGTGATCTGACGCTGGCCAGCCTGCGAGATGCCATTGCCTATGTTAGCCAAGACCCTTTGTTGTTTGATCTTTCTGTGCGCGACAATATTCTGATAGGCCGCCCCACAGCTACGGAAGAAGAAGTGCAGGCTGCAGCCAAGGCCGCAGCGGCTGAAAAGTTTATTCTGGCTTTGCCCGCAGGGTATGAAACCATAGTGGGGCCGGGCGGGCAGCGCCTTTCTGGCGGCCAAAGGCAGCGTGTGGCCTTGGCACGTGCACTGCTGCGCAACCCGCGCCTTCTGCTGCTGGATGAGGCCACAAGTGCGCTGGATAGTGAAAACGAAGCCGCCGTGCAGGATGCCTTGGCAACCCTGCGCCAAGGGCGCACCACGCTTGTTGTGGCTCATCGTCTTTCTACCGTGCGTTCGGCTGATCTGGTGGTGGTGATGCAGGAAGGGCATGCCGTGGAATGCGGAAACCATGATGAGCTCATGGCGCAAAATGGCCTGTATGCGCGTCTGGTCAGAACGCAGGGGCTGGAACGCTAAGGCTAGCACTGCAGATCAGACGTAGCAAACTGCGTCTTTTTTACAGCAAAACATTAAAAACCCAGGTTGCACGTGCGCTGAATACCATGTGCGACTTGATGCCCGCCTGTGAACATGCCACAACTCTGACCGACCAGTTCGGTCAGAGAAAGAGTGACCGAAAAAGCAGGGTATGCGCCGTGCGTTTGAGATGGCAGGGAACAGTATGACAGACGACCACAACGACCAGTCTTCCGCAAATACCGGCGCACCAGCCAAGCCAGAAGAAAAGAAAAAAGAAAATCCCCGCCGCAAGATTATTCTCACTGGGGTTATTGCCGTACTGGCTGTAGGTGCCGGTGTGTACTGGTTTATGACTCGCAATGAAGTGGAAACGGATGATGCCTTTACCGCAGGGCGTGCCATTACCATTGCACCGCATGTGAGTGGGTATGTGACGGAACTGCTGGTGAACGATAACCAGTTTGTACGCAAAGGCCAGCTTTTGGCCCGCATAGACCCGCGAGACTGGAAAGCAGCGCGAGATCAGGCAGCCGCACAGGTTGAAAGTGCGCAGGCCTCCAAAAATGCCAGTGACATGATGCACATGGTGGCCATGCTGGAGTTCCCCGGTAAGCTGTTGCAGGCAAAAGGTCAGCTAGAAGCCGCCAAGGCGCAGGAATTTAAGGCGCAAACAGATTTCCGCCGCCAGCATGTGGTGGAACGTGCAGCAACCTCGCAGCAGGATATAGATTCCGCCCGCGCGGCGTTGGATGCCGCCAAGGCCCGCGTGATAGCCGCACAGGGTGCCGTGCAGATGGCCATGCCCGTGCAGCCCAATATTCAGAACGCCGCCATCCAGATCAGTCAGGAAGAGGCCGCGGTTAAAACTGCGCAGGCCCGGCTGGAAACAGCCAACCTGAATCTGGAATGGACAGAAATTCGTGCTCCGCATGATGGCTGGATTTCTCAGCGTAATCTGGAGCAGGGCAATTACGTGCAGCAGGGGCAGAATATACTGTCCATTGTACAGCCAGAAGTGTGGGTGGTGGCCAACTACAAGGAAACCCAGATTACCCGCATGAAGCCCGGCCAGAAGGTGGATATCAAGGTTGATGCCTATCCATCCCTCAAGGTGCATGGGCATATTGATTCATTGCAAAAAGGCACGGGCGCGCAGTTCAGTGCCTTCCCGCCAGAAAACGCAACAGGCAACTACGTAAAAATCGTGCAGCGTGTGCCTGTTAAAATCCTGATTGATGATGGTCTGGACCCCAACCAGCCGCTGGCACTTGGTATGTCCGTAGTGCCTACTGTGCATGTTGATACAGAAGGCCATTCTGATGCCCCGCCGCGTGATGGGGCAGAACCTGCAACTCCGGCCCCGGCTGCGCAATGAGCACACAGGCCGAAGTAGCCCCCGGCGGGTGGAAGCCGAAGCATAACCCATGGACTGTCGCCTTTGTTGTTACCATGGCGGCGTTCATGGAAATTCTGGATACAACCATCGTGAACGTCTCCCTGCCGCATATCGCAGGGAGCCTATCCAGCACGTATGATGATGCGACGTGGACACTCACGGCCTATCTGGTAGCCAACGGGATTGTGCTGACAATTTCTGGGTGGCTCGGTAAGGTTTTTGGCCGCAAAAACTACTTTCTTATCTGTATTGTTATGTTCACCGTATCATCGTTTTTGTGTGGTACGGCTACCAGTCTTGCAGAACTGGTTATTTTTCGTCTGATGCAGGGTTTTTTTGGCGGAGGGCTTCAGCCCAACCAGCAATCCATTATTCTGGATAGCTTCCCGCCCGAAAAGCGTGCCGCAGCGTTTGGCCTTACCGCCATTGCAGCGGTTGTGGGGCCGGTTATTGGCCCAACGCTGGGTGGGTGGATTACCGATAACTTCTCATGGCGCTGGATTTTCTTCATCAACGTGCCATTCGGGTTTCTTACCACCGTTGGTGTGATGGCGCTGGTGGAAGATCCACCATGGGCGCGTAAACAGAAAGCCCCGGTAGATGCCATTGGCATCAGCCTGATTACCATTGGTTTTGCCAGCCTTGAAGTGATGGTGGACCGTGGTGAGGATGCAGACTGGTTTGGCTCTACCTTCATTCGCATTATGGGTGTTCTGGCGTTTCTGGGCATTGGTGGCGCCATTTTGTGGCTGCTGCATGCCAAAAACCCGGCGGTGGATTTGCGCGTGTTCAAGGACCGCAACTTTGCGGTGGGCACAGCACTTATGGGGGCAATGGGCGCGCTGCTTTATGCATCCGCCATTATTGTTCCGCAGTTTGCCCAGCAGGTTATGGGCTACACGGCCACAATTTCTGGCTTGCTGCTTTCTCCGGGCGGGATTGCCGTTATCTTCCTGATCCCGATTGTGGGTAAGTTGATGACGCTGATGCCCGTGCGCAATGTGATTGCACTGGGTTTTGGGCTTATGGGCATCGCTCTGTTCTGGTCTGCCCATTTGCTGCCATTGCTGGACTTCCACCACCTCATGCTGTTCCGCATGAGCCAGACAGCCTGTTTGGCCTTTCTGTTTGTGCCGCTTTCTACCATTGCGTATTCCACCATTCCCGAAAAGCTGAATGCAGATGCCTCGGCGCTGTTCAGTATGGCGCGTAACGTGTTGGGGTCTTTGGCTATTTCTGGTGCTACGGCACTGCTTACAGAGCGGCGGCAGGCGCATCAGTCCTACATGGTGCAGTGGATGACACCGTACCATCAGCCGTATAATGATTATCTGGCACAGGCCAAAGGTGTTGCCACAGCCCACGGATACGCCCCTGGTGCCGCACAGGCTATTGCCCAGCATACCCTGTTTCAGGAATTTACCCGGCAGGTGGCCATGCTTTCTTACAACGAAGTGTTTATGATCTTGGGTATCGGCTCGTTCCTGTGCGTGCCGTTCTGCTTCCTGTTTTCTGCCATTACAGGCAGCGGCAAAACGACTGGCGCACATTAAAAAGCGCAGCAAAAAGCCAATAAAAAAGCTCCCTGACTATGGTTGGTCAGGGAGCTTTTTTATTGTGCGTTATGTTTATGCGCGGGGTTTTGCAAATTGTGCAAAATCCTGCACCAAGCGTTCATAAATCGGTTTTTTAAACCCGACATTCTGCTGGGGCAGAGTGGCAAGCTCTATCCATTGCCATGCGTCAAATTCTGCTGGGGTTTGGGCATCCAGCCGGATATCGGCATCTGTGCCCTCAAAAGCCAAGGCAAACCATTTTTGTGTCTGGCCCCGATACTTCCCACCCAATGCACGGCCTATAAGGTGCTGGGGCAGATCATACGTAATCCATTCTGGATGTTCGGCCAGAATACGCACTTTATCTGTGCCAATTTCTTCCGCCACTTCGCGCAGTACGGCTTTTTGGGGGTCTTCTCCGGCATCAATGCCGCCTTGGGGGCATTGCCATGTACCTTCGCTCAATGGGCCGCCAGCGCCGGGCATATCCGTGCGCCGGGCAATAAAAATGCGTCCATCAGCATGAAAGATCATGGCCCCCACATTAGGGCGATACGGAAGGGACGGAGAGCTTGCGTCTGTCATTGTTGCGGCTGGCCTTGCTGCTGCACACGTGGGTTGGAAAGGTTCACATGCATGCTGCCATCTGCGGCGGCTGGGCCGTAAGCAGACATATCTGGCGGCAGAACAATCTGGCTGACTGGCACCAACGCAATGCCCATGTCTTTGAGGTGCGGCAACCACGCGCGCAGGCAGGCCATGGCCACAGGCCGCAATGGCCCCAAAATGCCAATGGCACGCCCGTTCTGCCGTGCCATTTGCTGGAGTTTCAGCAACTGGATATCAATGTTGACAATATCCGTATCCGTGTTCACCACCACATCCGCGGTGGCAGTGCTGCTAGCCCCTTCGGTTTGTGTGCCGGGTGTGGCATCCAGATACAGCAGACCACGTTGGTCTATGGCCTTTACCAGAGATTTAAAGCTTTCAGATTGCGGGAAACTGCCACCATTCTGGCCTGCAAAGGCGTTGGTAACACCCACATAGCCCGCCAGATGAGAAAGCGCCCAGTTCAGATTATCCATGTTCTGCTGGGGTGAAAGCAGCAACCCAAGTGCCTTGGGGCCGGCATCTGTGTTCTTGGTGGCGTTATCCTGAATGGGGAGAGAAAGCAGCGTTTCA
Organism: Acetobacter sp. A11-2; assembly: GCF_040208445.1. Lineage (NCBI taxonomy): Bacteria > Pseudomonadati > Pseudomonadota > Alphaproteobacteria > Acetobacterales > Acetobacteraceae > Acetobacter > Acetobacter sp. A11-2. The sequence continues at coordinate 1,347,551 of NZ_CP157843.1, read as the reverse complement.
TGCCTGTGCTGGCGTGCTGCGTTCATCAATTCTTCAGGGTTGGCGGCATAAGGTGAAATACCCAGAGAAACCGGGCCGGGCAGGGAGTTTATGGCTTCGGTTGTCAGGTCATCTGTCTGGTCTATGCCATCAATCAGCAATGCCACCATGGGGGTGCCGGGTGGCACATCCACCGCAGGGGCGGCATAAACCTTTTTGGGTGTGCGATCATGCGCACCCACTTTGGGGAGGGGAAAGCCCCCCGGCCCATTCTTGCTTTCCAGCAGATCAGCCTGCGGCCCCGGAATGGTGGTGCGCTGCGCGGGGGAGGATTGTTTGGCAGCAGAATCTGCCGAAACATCAATATCCTGCCCCTCAATGGAAAGGCCGGGCGGCCCCATAACCTGTAACCCTATGGCAAGCGCCACAGCAGCTGTGGCGCACCCGCCCCAAAAGCGGATAAAGGCGCGCCCGTTAGAGGGCAGTTGCTGCCAGAGCGATGGAGTGTGCATGGCCTTTCCCTTTCGCGCCCTTAGTGGTGCGTTGCACTATCCGTTTTGGCGGGTTGCTTGGCAGGTGGCAGAGATGCAGCCGGATCAGGAGAAGGCAGGCCCGCCATAAAGCGCACAATGCGCAGGCCTTCCTGAAGCTGGAAGTCTGTTGTGGGCTTGTCGTATTCAAACTCCGGCCAGTTTGCTGGCGGTTCGTTTGGAATATCCTTGGCAATGGCAGGCAGATCTGTGCGCGGCTGTGCTTTGGTCTGGTTGCCACCCTGATTTTTCAGAATATGTTCCAGATCAGCTTCGCGCAGGCTGAAGGCCGGGTCTTCCCGCGTTTCCTTCACCACAATATCGGGCGTGATGCCCAGCGCCTGAATGGAGCGGCCAGAAGGTGTATAGTAACGCGCGGTGGTCAGCCGCACGGCACCGTTACCCGGAATGGGGATAATGGACTGCACAGACCCCTTACCGAAGGAACGTGTGCCAACCAGCACTGCCCGGTGATGATCCTGCAACGCGCCGGAAACAATTTCGGAAGCAGAAGCGGAACCACCGTTAATCAGCACCACCAGCGGCAGACCATCAGTAATGTCGGTGCCGTGGGCATCCCAACGCTGACTGTCTTTGGGGTTGCGCGAGCGGGTGGAAACAATCTCACCCGAGCGAATGAAGTTGGAAGAAACATCCACAGCCTGATCCAGCAGGCCGCCCGGATCATTCCGCAGATCCAGCACCAGCCCGGCCAGCTTGCCACCAGCCTGCTGTTTAAGGCTGTTATAAGCCTTCAGCAGTTCTTTTTCCGTGGTTTCGTTAAACTGTGCCACGCGGATGTACCCCACCCGGTCATACAGCGCGGATTTGACCACATCGATGTGAATCACTTCACGCGTTAGCGTCACCACAATTGGCTTGGGTGTTTTTTCGCGCACCAGTGTCAGGGTAATTTTGGTGTTGGCCTTGCCGCGCATTTTCTTCACGGCTTCGTCCAGCGGGGTGCCGTCAATCGGGTGGCCATCTACGGCAATAATGTAATCGCCCGGCTTGATGCCAGCCCGAAAACCCGGTGTGCCATCAATGGGGGATACAACGCGGATATGCCCATCCTGCTGCTGAAGTTCCAGACCAAGGCCGCCGAACTCGCCCTTCATCTGCACCATCATGTCATCATACTGTTTTTGCGTCATGTAGGAGCTGTGCGGGTCCAGCCCGCTCAACATGCCATTCAGCGCATTTGTAATTAGATCACGGTCTGAAACAGGTTCCACATACTGTTGGCGGATCATGTCCATAACCGTGCCAAACAGTGTGAGAAGCCGGTATGTTTCAGCGTGGTTTGTGGTGGGTGTGGCATCTGGCGCAGTGGCAGCCTGCGCGGGGGAAGCTACAAGGGCAGAGCCAGAAAAGTGGCCCGGATGAAAAGCCAGGGCAAGGCCGGTTAAGGCAGTGGCGCCGAACATCAGACCTGTGCGGAACTTCATGCGATCGTCTCTCCTGTCGCAGGGCTGTATGTGGCCCTTGCGTGTTCTTCCTGTCTTTTCAGCCAGCACAATAGGGGTGTGGCCAAGGTTTTACGCGCATAACCAGATGTTCTGGCGTTGGTTGGGCAGAGTAACCTTTGTGCTCCTGCTTGGCAAAGTGCCAGCGTGTTTTCTGCCATTACAGAAATGGCGCGGGATTGATGGTTTTCTGCCCATGGCGCAACTGAATGAACAGTGTGCCAGAGCCTCCGGAACTGCCCATCTGTCCTATAGGTGCGCCCTTTGTCAAACTCTGGCCCATATCTACGGCCAGTCCGCTCAGGCCCGCCATGATAAAGCGGTAATGGCGGCCGCAATTCAAAATAAGCATTTGCCCATAGGTGCGGAACGGGGCTGCAAAATCCACAGTGCCAGCACAGGGCGCGCGCACGCTGGCACCGGGGGGCGTGCGATACGTCATACCCGTAGCGGGGCCAGATTCGGTGGCAGACCCCCAAGTAGAAATAAGCGCGCCCGCAACGGGCCGTAGGCCAGACCCGGCAGAGGGATGCTCTGCCAGCCCCGGGCCTTGTGTTTTTACCATAGCGGCCATTTTGCGGCGTGCGGCTTCTGCCCGCGCGGCCTCATGCGCACGTTCTGCGGCAGCTATTTCTTTTTGCAGGGCAGATTCGGCCTGTGCCTGAAGGGCATCCAGTTTGGAAACAGCATCCTGCAAACTGGCCGCGCGTTGTGTGGCGGCCTGTAGCTGATGCGTGGTGTTCACGGCAGTGGCAGACGCCTGTTTTTGTGCTTCCCGCGCAAGGGCTGCCTGTTGGCGCACGGTATCGCGCTGGTGGCTTTGGGTTTGCTCAAGCTGGTTTAATTCAGCCAGCTTGTTTGTAAGCGTGGTATTTAATGCAGCCAGCCGAGCCTGACGGGCGCGCATGCCTTCGGCTTCCTGCTCCATCTGCCGGGAAAGCCCGCGCAAAACCAAAAAGCCGGTAATGGCATCACCCTGCGGCATGGGGGCAGCCAGCAAGGTATCTGATGGATAAAGGGAAAGACGTTCCGCCAAAGGCAGAATAGGGGCAAGCGCATGGGCATCCTGCACCAAGGCTGCCTGAAGAGATGCCTGCTCCTTTTTCACATCCGAAATCTGATCTTGCAGATCAGCAATTTGCTGCTCGGTGCTTTGAAGTTGCGATGTAGCACTTACCGTTGCAGCAGAAAGTGCAAGCGCACGGTTTTTGGCTTCTGCCGCTGCGGCCTGAGCTGCCTCATTCTGGCTGCGAGATTGCGCAACTGCGGCAGCTTGGCGCGCTTTTTCCTGCTCCATGGCCTCATGCTGTGCATGGGCGGCATTTACGGCAGCCTGTGCTTCGCGCACTGAACGATCGGACATAACGGAAGGTTCTGCGGCCGTTTTGCTTTTGCGCGCATGTGTGCTGCGGGCTTTGCTTTCCCGCGCAGGGGTTTTGGCCGTAGTTTGTGTGGCATGATGTGCCGTGGCTGCTTTTTTATGATGTGTGGTTGCAGCCTGTAAGGGCATTGCCGGGTAGCCCGCCAGCAAAGCAGGGGCTGCAACCAGAAGCGCCGTATATCCGGCCAGTTTTCCCCAGTGGGAAGAAGGGCAGACAGGGGAAGAAAAAGGCCGGATACGTTTCATTCAGCGTTCAAGCAGGGAAGAACCCGTCATTTCCGCAGGTTTTGGCAGGTTGAGAAGAGCCAGCAGCGTGGGGGCAATATCTGCCAGCCTGCCGCCATCACGCACAGCAGATGCGCCCGAGCCATAGGCAATAAAGGGCACAAGGTTAAGCGTGTGTGATGTATGCGGGCCGCCGGTTTTGGGGTCTTTCATGGTTTCGCAGTTACCATGATCTGCCGTTACCAGCAGCGCGCCATGTTGTTCTGCTATGGCCTGCGCAATGCGGCCCAAACCAGTATCCACGGCTTCCACGGCCTTTACGGCAGCATCCAGCTTGCCCGTATGGCCGACCATATCCGGGTTGGCAAAGTTGAGAACAAGCAAGTCGTATTCACCACTTTTAATGGCCGCTACGGCTTTGTCCGTCAGTTCCGGGGCAGACATTTCCGGCTGAAGATCATAGGTGGCCACTTTGGGGGAGGGTACCAGAATACGATCTTCCCCTTCAAACAGCATTTCGCGCCCACCGTTCATGAAGTAGGTGACGTGCGGGTATTTTTCCGTTTCCGCCATACGGATCTGCTTGAGGCCTGCGCGGGAGACAACTTCCCCCAACAGGTTTGTCAGTTCCTCTGGCGGGAACAGAATGGACATGCGTTTGGAAAGCGTATCGCTGTAATGTGTCATGGCCACAGCGGCGGCAAACTGCACAACCTTGCCGCGTGCAAAGCCATCAAAATCAGGCTCCAGCAGGGCATCCATCAACTGGCGGATGCGGTCTGCACGGAAGTTGAAGGAGAGAATGCCATCTCCATCCTTCATGCCGGTATAGCCTTCCAGCACGGTGGGGATGATGAACTCATCCGAAATATCGGCCTGATAGGCGTTGCTTACCACATCTTCTGGCGTAGCAGCTTTTGGGCCTTCTGCGCTGACAATGGCGTTGTAGGCTTTTTCTACCCGGTCCCACCGTTTGTCGCGGTCCATGGCGTAGTAACGGCCGGAAATGGTGGCGAGTTTTACGGAAGAAGGCAGATCAGCGCGCAGTTTTTCCAAAAACTCCTGTGCGGAGCGTGGAGCCGTATCGCGCCCATCTGTAAACAGGTGGAAGGCCACTGGCACACCCGCTTGGGCAACAATGCGCGCAAGAGCGACAGCATGATCCTGATGGGAATGCACACCACCGGGAGAAACAAGGCCCATCAGGTGGCAGGTGCCGCCGCTTTTTTTCAGCGTGGTAATAAAGTTTTCCATCACCGGGTTGCGGGCAAGGCTGCCATCCCGAATGGCGGTGAAAATGCGCGGCAGTTCCTGCATCACCACACGGCCAGCACCAATGTTCAGATGTCCAACTTCGGAATTGCCCATTTGCCCTTCAGGCAGGCCTACATCTTCACCACTGGTGCGCACAAAGCTGTGCGGGCTGTTTTGCCACAGCTTGTCAAAATTGGGGGTGCGGGCAATCTGCACCGCGTTGTCTGACTGATCCTCTCGCCATCCAAACCCATCAAGGATGACAAGCATGACTGGTCTTTTCTGTGGGTGCGATGTGGAGGTCATAGGTTAAGCCTTTTTATGTTTTTTGTTTATGCGTGAATAATGCCACCAAATTGCATGAAGACAAAGAGGGCAAGTGCAGCAGGTGCCCATATGCCCAAACACAAAGGGCAGCCCCAATACTGGAGCTGCCCTTTGTAAAAGCCTTAACACCTAAAAGTTTTCAGGCGCGGCGCACAATGTAGGATTTGCCCAGTTCCTGCGTGATAAGGGCAGCGTGTTCTGGGTCTCGCGCTTCTATCATCACTTCCAACTGTGCTGCCTGCACGGAAGGGGCAGCAAACAGGCGCTGGTGCGAAACTTCAATAATATTGCCGCCAGCTTCCCCAATGCTTTTGGAAATATCGGCCAGAACACCGGGGCGATCTGGAATTTCCATAATCAGGCGCAAAATGCGGCCATCACGCAGCATAGCGCGCAGCAGGGTGTTGGCCAGAATACGGCTATCAATGTTTCCGCCAGAAACAGGCAGGGCAACCTTTTTACCGCGGAACATATCCGGGTAGGTCAACAGGGCAGCAAGCCCGGCAGCGCCTGCGCCTTCACTAACCTGCTTGGCGCCTTCAGCCAGCAGGGTAATGGCGTTTTCAATAGCGGATTCAGAAACAACCAGAACCTGATCAACCAGCTTGCGGATAACTTCATCCGTCTGGCGGCCAATTTGCAGAACGGCAATACCTTCCGCAATGGTTGCGCCCCCATTGGGGTGCGTAGCAGGGCCGGGGAAGGCGCAAAGGGAATCATACTTTTCCACCTGCACGCCAATCAGCTTGATATCCGGGCGCATGGCGCGGGCTGCCACGGCGCAGCCAGAAAGCAGGCCACCACCACCAATAGGCACCACCAGCGCATCCAGCGGCCCGGCATCCTGAAAAAGCTCCAGCGCGCAGGTGCCTTGGCCCGCCATCACTGCGGGGTCATCATACGGGTGGATAAAGGTGCGGCCTTCACGCGCCTGCAGGTCTTCTGCAAACATCAGGGCTTCTGCAAAGCTTTCGCCTTCCAGAATAACACGTGCCCCCCAGTTGCGGGTGCGCACCACTTTGCCTGCCGGCGTAAACTTGGGCATGACAATAACGGCATCAATACCCAGCAGGCTGGCATGGCGGGCCACACCCTGCGCATGGTTGCCAGCAGATACGGCAATGACACCACGGCTGCGCTCTTCGGGGGAAAGCAGTGCCAGTTTGTTGGCGGCACCACGCTCCTTGAACGACCCGACAGCCTGAAGATTTTCAAGCTTAAGGGTAATATCAGCCCCGGTTGCCTTGGAAAGCGCGTGGGATGCAATGGTGGGCGTGCGGATCACATTGCCACGGATACGATCTGCCGCGGCTGTGACATCCTCAAACGTGATCATATTAGATGAATTTGACAGAAAGGATTTCGTAAGTCCGATCTCCGCCCGGTGCGGGCACAGAAACGGTATCGCCTTCTTCCTTGCCAATCAGCGCCTTGGCAAGTGGGGAGGAAATGGAAATGCGATGTTGTTTGATGTCTGCTTCATGCAGGCCAACAATCTGGTACGTAATTTCCTTGTCCGTATCTTCGTCCACAAGGCACACAGTGGCCCCGAACTTGACCTGCTTGCCAGAAAGGGTTGTGGGATCAATAACTTCTGCAGTGGAAATAAGTTCTTCCAGCTCCAGAATACGGCCTTCAATAAAGGACTGTCGTTCCCGAGCTGCGTGATATTCCGCATTTTCAGAAAGATCGCCGTGGCTACGGGCTTCCGCAATGGCGCGGATAACTGCCGGACGTTCTTCTGATTTCAGCTTGCGCAGCTCATCTTCTAGCTGCAGCAGGCCCTTGCCCGTCATTGGAGTTTTCTGCAAGACGCATCCCCAGACTTAAAAAAGCAGCCGGAACCAGCGGGTTCCGGCGCAAAAGTTAAACAGTTACACGGGCAAGGCATAACCTGAAAGCAGGCTGCCACCCGAACATGGCTAAGGGGGCGCGGGCGGGTTATGCCCGCGCCTTTAGCTTAGAATGTTCCACTAAAGTATGACTGAAGTGGCGCAACATCAAGCGGTCCTTCACGCATTGCCGCAATTGCATGAATTGCAGCCCGCGCTCCGGCCATGGTGGTGTAGTGTGGAATACCCAGCACAAGGGCAGAGCGGCGGATATCAAAACTGTCTGCCACAGACTGCGCACCCTGTGCCGTGTTGATAACCATCTGCACCTCACCAGAGCGAATGGCATCCACACAATGTGGGCGGCCTTCCAGCACCTTATTCACAAGGTTTACCTCAATACCGGAATCGCGCAGCTTTTTGGCTGTGCCGCGGGTGGCCATGATACGGAAACCCATGGAAGCCAGCAGGCGGCCCAGCGGCGGCAGCTGGGGTTTGTCACTTTCACGCACGGAAAGGAACACCGTGCCGGAGGTTGGCAGCTTAACGCCAGCCCCAAGCTGGGATTTGGCAAAGGCACGCTCGAAAGATGTATCCAGCCCCATGACTTCACCCGTGGAGCGCATTTCTGGCCCCAGAATGGTGTCTACTTCCGCAAAGCGGTTGAAGGGGAATACAGCTTCCTTGACCGCAACATGCGGCACCACGGCCCGGTCATCCAGATTAAAGCCGGAAAGTTTGGCGCCAGCCATAACGCGCGCACCAATCTTGGCTACCGGCACACCCGTTGCCTTGGCCACAAACGGCACGGTGCGGGATGCGCGTGGGTTCACCTCAAGAACAAAGATTTCCTGATCCTTGATGGCGTACTGCACGTTCATCAGGCCCACAATGCCCAGTTCCCGCGCCATGGCTTCTGTCTGGGCTTTCAGCTCAGTTACAATCGCGGGGGAGAGGGTATAGGGCGGCAGGGCGCAAGCACTATCACCAGAATGGATGCCTGCTTCTTCAATGTGTTCCATCACGCCAGCCACATACACATCCGTGCCGTCTGCAATGCAGTCCACATCCGCTTCAATGGCTTCGTTCAGGTACCGATCAAGCAGGATCGGGCCAGAAGAAATATCGTGCCCGGCCATTGTCAGCACATCGCGCATATAGCGCTGCAGGCCGTTACGGTCGTACACAATTTCCATGGCGCGGCCACCCAGCACGTAGGAAGGGCGCACCACAACCGGGTAGCCAACCTTTTCGGCCACGGCTTCGGCTTCTTCTGGCGTGCGGGCAATGCCGTTTTCTGGCTGACGCAGGCCCAGCTTGTGCAGCATGGTCTGGAAGCGTTCACGGTCTTCTGCCCGGTCAATGGCATCTGCCGGGGTGCCCAGCAGCGGAATGCCTGCGGCTTCCAGAGCACGAGAAAGCTTGAGAGGTGTCTGCCCGCCATACTGCACAATGCAGCCCTTAACCGTGCCTTTCTGCTGTTCGCAGCGGATAAGGGAGATCACGTCTTCAGCCGTCAGCGGTTCAAAGTACAGACGGTCGGAGGTGTCATAGTCGGTAGAAACCGTTTCCGGGTTGCAGTTGACCATGATGGTTTCATAACCAGCTTCACGCAGGGCGTAAGCGGCATGAACACAGCAGTAATCGAACTCGATACCCTGCCCGATACGGTTGGGGCCACCACCCAGAATAACAATCTTTTCCCGGTCTGTCGGGTTGGATTCACAGGTTGGCGGCGCAAACTGCCCTTCGTAAGTGGAATACATATACGGGGTGGAGGATGCGAACTCACCCGCACAGGTATCAATGCGCTTGTAAACCGGCGTAACGTCAGCTTCTGCCCGCAGTTTGGCCACTTCTTCAGGCTGCGTGCCAGACAGGCGGGAAAGCTGCACATCCGAGAAGCCAAGGGCCTTCAGGCGGCGCAGGCTCTGGGCATCCTTCGGCAGGCCGTGATTTTCCACTTCCCGTTCTGCGTGAATGATTTTTTCCATTTCACGCAGGAACCAGGGCTCAAACTTGCAGGCTTCGTGAATGTCATCCACGGAAAGGCCCGCACGCAGCGCCTGTGCAGCCATAAGGATGCGTTCCGGCTTGGGCTGGGAAAGAGCCGCGCGGAAGGCATCTTCTCCACCATCGCCGGGCTGTTCCACTGGGTCCAGCCCGTGCAGGCCGGTTTCCATGGAGCGCAGGCCCTTCTGCAAGGCTTCGGGGAAGGAGCGGCCAATAGCCATGGCTTCCCCAACCGATTTCATGGAGGTGGAAAGCAGGGCCGGTGCGCCGGGGAACTTTTCAAACGTAAAGCGCGGAATCTTCACCACCACGTAGTCAATGGTGGGTTCGAAAGAGGCCGGGGTGGTGCGCGTGATGTCGTTTTTCAGCTCATCCAGCGTGTAGCCAACGGCCAGCTTGGCCGCCACTTTGGCAATAGGGAAGCCCGTAGCCTTGGAAGCCAGCGCAGAGGAGCGGGACACGCGGGGGTTCATTTCAATAACCACCATGCGGCCATCTTTGGGGTTCACCCCAAACTGCACGTTGGAACCACCCGTTTCCACGCCAATGGCCCGCAGGCAGGCAATGGAGGCATCACGCATGCGCTGATATTCTTTATCTGTCAGCGTGAGTGCCGGGGCAACGGTGATGGAATCACCCGTATGCACACCCATGGGGTCAATATTTTCAATGGAGCAGATGATAATGCAGTTGTCCGCCTTATCGCGCACAACTTCCATTTCATACTCTTTCCAGCCCAGAACGGATTCTTCCACCAGCACTTCCGTGGTGGGGGAGGCATCTAGCCCGGAAAGCACGATCTGGTCGAACTCTTCACGGTTATAGGCAATGCCACCGCCGGAACCACCCATGGTGAAGGATGGGCGGATAATGGAGGGAAAGCCAATCTGCTTAAGCGCATCGTGTGCTTCTGCCAGCGTATGGGCAATAAAGCTGCGCGGGCTTTCAATGCCAATGGCATCCATGGTTTCGCGGAACTTCTGGCGGTCTTCCGCCCGGTCAATCACCTCGGCGTCTGCGCCAATCAGTTCCACGTTGTGCTTGGTTAAAAAGCCCGAGGCATGCAGCGCCATGGCGGTGTTCAGCGCTGTCTGGCCACCCATGGTAGGCAGCACGGCATCTGGCTTTTCCTTAAGGATAATGCGTTCCACCACTTCCGGCGTAATGGGTTCCACATAGGTGGCGTCCGCAAGGCCGGGGTCTGTCATAATGGTGGCCGGGTTGGAGTTTACCAGAATAACCCGGTAGCCTTCTTCCCGCAGGGCCTTACAGGCCTGTGCGCCAGAGTAATCGAACTCGCACGCCTGCCCGATAACAATGGGGCCAGCGCCGATGATGAGGATGGAGCGGATGTCTGTCCGTTTGGGCATGATACGTTCGTTCCCGTTATTTCTTGGCGCTGTTAAGGTCGATCAGGGTGACAAAGCGTTTGAACAGATAAAAGCTGTCAGACGGGCCGGGGCTGGCTTCGGGGTGATACTGCACGGAAAACGCCGGATACTTGTCTGATGCCAAGCCTTCGTTTGATCCATCAAACAGGCTGACATGCGTCACATGGGCATCGGCAGGCAGGGTATCGGCATCCACGGCAAAACCGTGGTTCTGGCTGGTAATTTCCACCCGTTTGGTGGCCAGATCCTGCACCGGCTGGTTGGCCCCGCGGTGGCCGCGTTCCATCTTGTAGGTTTTTGCACCCAGCGCACGGGCCAGAAGCTGATGGCCAAGGCAGATGCCAAACAGTGGCACGCCAGCATCCAGCACAGCTTTAATGGCGGGCACAGCATATGTAGCTGTTGCTGCCGGATCCCCCGGGCCATTGGAAAGGAAGACGCCTTCAGGCTTAAGGGCCAGAATTTCTTCACCCGTGGTGGTGGCGGGCACAACGGTTACGTCGCATCCAGCGGCCACAAGGCAGCGCAGGATGTTACGTTTTGCGCCGTAATCTACAGCCACAACCTTGCGGCGGTTTGTGGGGGCTTCCTTGCTGCCTTTGGGCCATTCCCACACGCTTTCTGTCCACGCATATGGGGCGGCGCAGGTAACTTCCTTGGCAAGATCCATGCCTTCAAGGCCGAGCCATGCTTTGGCTTCTGCCAAAACGGCATCCAGATCAAACTTGCCATCCTGCGGGAAAACCAGCGCGGCCGTTTGCGCACCCTTGTCACGGATTTTCAGGGTGAGGGAGCGGGTATCCACACCGGCAATGCCGGAAACGCCGCGTTCCTTCAGCCACGTATCAAGGCTTTCTGTTGCGCGCCAGTTGGCCGGTGCCGTGGGGTCTTCCTTCACCACAAGGCCGCGGGCAAACACTTTTGCGGCTTCATCATCTTCGGCATTCGCGCCCACATTTCCGATATGGGGGAAGGTAAAGGTAATGATCTGCCCGGCAAAAGATGGGTCTGTCAGTGTTTCCTGATACCCGGTCATGCCGGTTGAAAAGCAGATTTCGCCAATGGAGGGTTTGGAGGTAAAAGCGCCAAAGCCTTTCCCCCACAATACGGTTCCATCTGCGAGAACAAGCGCGGCGGTGGCGCCTTCGGGGCGGGCGTCGGGCATGGATGATCCTGTCTTGCTATCTCCCGCATGGGGGGAGGGTCGGTCTGTCGGAATGGGCTGGAGGTCTTCCAGGGAAAGGCCGGTGGCCTGCGCAATAACTGGCCAGTGGCGGGGCGGAATAGCCTGCGCCTGCCGCCATTTGCGGATGGCTTCTGTGCCAACGCCTGTCAGCTTGGCTGTGGCATCTGGGCCGCCAATCCGGGCGATAATGGTATCTATGGACAAGGGCATGTGCGTGCTTGTGCCTCCCGAAGCCGTCTTTTAGCACTCGATTTCCAAGGTGGGAAGAAATTTCCCACCCGCAAGATGGGGTGATGGAAGGGGGTGGGAAGTTTTTTCCCGTAGTGTTGCATACGTGCCGCGCAGGAGGAGATGAGGCTCTTTATTTTTCGCCAGATGTTTTTTGTGAGTCTGGGTGATAAGGTGCGCCCGATTGCAGCACAGAAAGAGCGGAGCATATGGAAATGACATTACGTGAACGCCTGATGGCAGACCTGAAAACAGCCATGAAAGCAGGCGAAAGCGCCCGTGTGGCCACAATCCGGATGATTACGGCCAAGCTGAAAGATGTGGAAATTGCAGGACGCGCCAAAGGGCAGGAAGGCCTGAATGAAAACGAAGCCATTGCCGCCCTGCGTGGAATGGTAAAGTCCCGCACGGAATCTGCTGGCATGTACCGTGATGGCGGCCGCCCTGAACTGGCGGAAAAGGAAGAGGCAGAAATTAATGTCATCCGTGGTTATCTGCCGCCAGAAATGGATGAAGCTTCCCTGAAGGCTGCGGTGGATGAAGCCGTTGCTGCCGTAAAGGCCGAAAGCCTGAAGGATATGGGTAAGGTGATGGCTGAACTGAAAAACAAGTTCGGCGTGGCGCTGGATATGGGTAAAGCCAGTGCTGCTGTCAAAGCGCGTCTGGGCTAAGCGTTTTTTAAACGTCATATTGCAGAAATAAGTATCGGCCCGATCTGGGGTGGCTTTGTGCCGCTCGGTCGGGTCGCTTGATGAAACGGACAGTCAATGGCGATTGATTCAGCTTTTCTGGATGAATTGCGGGCCCGCACGCCCATTGCGTCCGTTATCGGGCGCAGGGTCAAGCTGGCCCGCTCCGGGCGGAACTGGAAGGGGTGCTGCCCCTTTCACGGTGAAAAAACGCCTTCCTTTTACGTGTATGATGATCACTTCCACTGCTTTGGCTGCGGCGTGCATGGAGATGTCATCTCCTTTGTCATGCAGATGGAAGGCAAGAACTTCCCTGAAGCTGTAGAGGAATTAGCCTCCAGCGCAGGCATGGAAGTGCCAAAGGATACGCGCCGCACGCAGGAAGAAGTGGCGCATGTGCGCTCGCTGGAAGATGTGCTGGCAGCTACGCAGGAAATTTGGTCCCGCGCTTTATACAAGCCGGAAGGGCGCGCTGGGCTGGATTACCTGCTGGGGCGCGGCCTCACGCGGGAAACGCTGGAAACCTTTGGTTTGGGTTGGGCGAGCGAGCGGCGGGGAGAACTGGTTTCTGCCCTCGCGCCCAAAGGTATTACGCCCGAGATGATGGCTGAAGCCGGCCTGATGCGGGTGGATGAGCACGGCCACCCCAAGGGCGAGTTGTTCTGGGGGCGTGTCACTTTCCCCATTCGGGATCGCAAAGGGCGGCTGGTTTCCTTTGGTGGGCGTATTCTGGGTGATGGGCAGCCCAAATATCTTAATGGGCCGGAAACCCCTGTTTTTTCCAAACGGCGGCTGTTGTTCGGGCTGGATCGTGCCCGCGCTGCTGTGCGTGCGCCGCGGCCCAAAGGTGTATTGGCGCCGGATCTGGTGGTGGTGGAAGGGTATATGGATGTTATTGCCCTGCATCAGGCCGGTTTTACGGGGGCTGTGGCCCCGCTGGGCACAGCGTTAACGCCTGAACAGCTAGAGGCGCTCTGGCAGGTCGATCGTGCACCCATTCTGTGTTTTGATGGGGATGCAGCCGGGCGCAGGGCCGCAGTTAAAGCGGCGGAAACCGGGCTGCCGCTGCTCAAGCAGGATTACTCCCTGCGCATTTGCCTCCTGCCAGATGGAGAAGATCCAGATAGTCTGGTGCGCACACGCGGGCGGCAGGCTGTGGCGGAGATGTTTGCTGCAGCGCAGCCTTTATCTGAGGTACTGTTCGATCTGCTGAGCGCAGGCATCAACAATCCGGGGCCGGAAGAGCGCGCAGCCCTGCGGCGTAGGCTCACGGAAGTTGCCGCCCTTATTCCAGATAAAATGCTGGCGTCTGAATATCGCTCCACATTGCTGGATCGGTTTTTTACAACCTTCCGGCGTGGCGGTGGTGGCAAATGGAACGGGCCGCAGGGGCGTAAAGCCAATGTGCCAGCCTCGGTGCCCGGTGCCGTGCCAGTTAACATGGATCAAGCGCGAGAGCGCCAGCGCCTGATGCTGGAGTTGCTGCTGTTTCATCCTGTATTGGTGCCGGAGGTGGAGGAAGCTCTGTGCCGGCTGGATTTGCCAGAAGAATTTGCCGAGGTGCGTGCCCTGTTGCTGGACCTTTCTGCCGAGGGTGAGTTGCCAGACAATGCTGCGGCATTATATGCATGGTTACAGGCGGAAGGGGCGGAGGAAACCATTCGCGCTGTCATGCGTGAAAGCTACTCTGCGATGTCGGAAAGTGATGCAGAAGACCCGGCACACACTGTTGCGGCAAGAACACAGTGGTGGCATTTTTATGGTTTGCTCTACGGGCCGCAATTTATTCAGGAAGTAAATCGTGAGATTGCGCGTTTTGTTGAAAAAGGCGGAGATTCCGCTGAATGGCAACGGTTACAGGCGCGGCTAGAGGCAATGGAGCGCCTGAAACGCGGCGGTGTGGACGACACCGAGCTATAAGACAACAAATGTGTTCAGGGCGTGTTCCCCTTGACTTCACGCGCAGGATATCCCACGTCCTGCCCGCCCTGAAAAGAGAGCAGTACATAGTAAACTGGTCGTTCTGCATTCTGTTCGGATGCGGGCGGGGAGGAGCAGGTCTGGCATGGCGACAAAAACGGCATCAACCAACGCAGCGCAGGAACAGGATGGTGATACCACCCTGCTTGATACGCGGTCTTCTGCAGTCAAAAAACTGATTGCCAAAGGGCGTGAGCGCGGGTGCATCACGTTTGATGAGCTCAATGCCGTTCTCCCGCAGGACAAAATGTCTTCTGAACAGATTGAAGACATTATGGCTGTGCTGTCTGAAATGGGTATTCAGGTTGTCGAAAACGAAGATAACGACAACGAAGAGGCTGAACCCAAAAAAGCCGCCGCTGAAAGCGAAGATGCAGAGGAAGAAGCTGAGACCGAAGCCGAAGCAGAATCCGAAAGCCCAACCGGCAACGTAAATGCCGAAAGCGTAGGCCGTACGGATGACCCCGTGCGTATGTATCTGCGCGAAATGGGCACAGTGGAACTGCTCTCCCGCGAGGGCGAAATTGCCATTGCCAAACGGATTGAGGCTGGCCGGGATGAAATGATTGGCGGCTTGTGTGAAAGCCCGCTGACATTCCGCGCCATCATCTCCTGGCATGAGATGATCCGTAACAATGAAATGCTGCTGCGTGACATTGTGGATCTGGAAGCCATGCAAAGTGGCGGCAACCCGTTGGAAGAAGGCGGAGACGGCACGTTTAGCGAAGCCGAAGCTGATTCTGATGCGGAAGAAGCAGAAGAACCCGAAAATGAGGGCGAAGGCGATATTGAAAGCGAAGGCAGCGGCCTTTCCCTTTCTGCGCTGGAAGAAAAGCTCAAGCCCGAAATTCTGGCACATTTTGATGAAATTGAGCCGCTTTATGCCGAACTGCGCAAGTTGCAGGTGCAGCGGATTGAAGCCCTGACATCTGGTGAAGATGTTGATGGCAATTTTGAAGAAAACTACGTTGCCCTGCGCGAAAAACTGGTGGGCAAGGTAGAGCAGGTTCACCTGCATAATAACCGGATTGAAGATCTGGTAGCCCAGCTTAAGCAGATGTTCCAGAAGCTGAACATGCTGGAAGGGCGTATGCTGCGTCTGGCAGAAAGCTGCCGTGTCTCGCGTGAAGATTTCTTGCTGAAATACCGTGGTCGTGAGCTTGATCCGGGCTGGATGGACATGGTTTCCGGCCTGTCTGGTCGTTCATGGAAGAACTTTGTGGCCAAGCACGCCAATACGGTGGTGGGGCTGCGTGATCAGGTTGCACAGCTGGCGCAGGAAACGGGGTTGCCGATTGGTGAATTCCGCCGTGTATATGCAACGGTAGCCCGTGGCGAGCGTGATTCTGCTCGTGCTAAAAAGGAAATGATTGAAGCCAACCTGCGGCTGGTTATTTCCATTGCCAAAAAATATACCAACCGCGGCCTTCAGTTCCTTGATCTGATTCAGGAAGGCAATATCGGCCTGATGAAGGCGGTGGATAAGTTTGAATACCGCCGTGGCTACAAGTTCTCCACCTATGCAACGTGGTGGATCAGGCAGGCTATTACGCGCTCCATTGCGGATCAGGCCCGTACAATCCGTATTCCGGTGCATATGATCGAAACGATCAACAAGCTGGTGCGTACTTCCCGCCAGATGCTGCATGAAATCGGGCGTGAACCGGCACCGGAAGAACTGGCTGAAAAGCTGGGTATGCCGCTGGAAAAAGTGCGCAAGGTACTGAAAATTGCCAAGGAGCCCATCTCCCTCGAAACCCCGATCGGGGATGAGGAAGATAGCCACCTGGGTGATTTCATCGAAGATAAAACAGCTATTATCCCGCTGGATGCCGCTATTCAGACCAACCTGCGTGAAGCCACAACCCGTGTTCTGGCTTCTCTTACCCCGCGTGAAGAACGCGTGCTGCGTATGCGCTTTGGTATTGGTATGAACACCGACCATACGCTGGAAGAAGTTGGCCAGCAGTTTAACGTAACGCGTGAACGTATCCGCCAGATTGAAGCCAAGGCCCTGCGTAAGCTCAAACATCCAAGCCGTAGCCGTAAGCTGCGTTCCTTCCTGGATGATAACTGATCTAAACTTTAACGCCGAATCCACAACGCGCATGAAGGTGGTTGTGACCTTCATGCGCATGTTTTCTCCGCCGCCGCACGCACCTCTGGCGTTGCCAGAAGGGTGGCATGTGCAGGAGCATCTTCGGCCCGATGTGGCTGGGTATCGGCTTTTGCAGGATCGGGTTGGGCGAGACTATTGCTGGTGGATGCGGCAGGCGGCGTCAGATGCCACTTTGGCGCGTTTTTTGGAAACAGCGCCTGTAAACATTGGCCTGTTGCGGCAAAAGCAGCAGATCCGGGGTTTTTTCGAACTGGATCTGGCAGACCCGCAATCTGTAAACCTTTCTTATTTTGGCCTTTTTCCTGAGGCGATTGGCCAAGGGGTGGGGCGCGCTTTTCTGGATAACGTGCTGCGTTTGGCATGGCAGGGTGGCCCGCAATCTGTGCGCGTCAACACCTGCACGGCAGATCATCCACGGGCGTTGGCTTTGTATCAGCAGGCAGGCTTCAAGATTATGCGGCGCGTGCAAGAGGTATGGGATGTGCCAGATCGGCTGGGCATTCCCGTTCCTCAGCATCTGCGTGTATGAATCTCTCTTGCTTTTGCTGCGTAAATATGATTGAGACTGCTCTTTCCCTGCCGGGTTCATGGCATTGGCCCGGCTATACCCGCAGCTTCAGATTTTAAAACTCTGTGGCACCGTAGGCCGGAAGGGTTCGGCACGGGTGGGTTGATTGTATCCGAAGGGAGTCAACATGCCACTTTATGAAACCGTGCTGATTGCGCGGAATGATATTTCCCAGCAGCAGGTGGATGCCATTCTTGATGGTATTGCCGCCCAGATCGAAGCCGATGGCGGTGCCGTGCGCAAGCGCGAGTACTGGGGCCTGCGCAGCCTTGCCTATCGTATCAAAAAGAACCGCAAGGGCCACTACGCTCTTCTGGGTCTGGAAGCACGTTCTGAACTGGTGAAAGAAATTGAACGCCAGCTCGCTCTGAACGAAGACGTTCTGCGTCTGCTGACACTGCGCGTTGAAGAAATCGACGAAACTCCGTCTCCGGTTCTGTCCCGCAAGGGTGATGACCGTGGTGACCGTGGCGGCTTCCGTGGTCCTAAGCAGGCCGGTGGTCGTTTCGAAAGTGGCCGTGGCCGTCGCAGCGGTGGTGAAGACCGCAGCAACGCTGAACAGCCAGCTGACAACGCAGCAGCGGAGTAATCCAGAATGTCTGATACAATGGAAGTAAACCCCGCCGCCCGTCGCCCGGCCGTGGGTGCGCGTCGTCCGTTCTACCGTCGTCGCAAGTCTTGCCCGTTCTCCGGCCCCAACGCGCCGAAGATCGATTATAAAGACGTGCGTCTGCTCAGCCGCTTCCTGTCCGAACGTGGCAAGATCGTGCCGAGCCGCATCACGGCGGTTTCCGCAAAGAAGCAGCGTGAACTGGCACAGGCTATCAAGCGTGCCCGCTTCCTGGCTCTGCTTCCCTACGTTGTAAGCTGAGGGAGCGATCAATGGCTGCTACAGAAGTAATCCTGCTTCAGCGCGTCGAACATCTGGGTCAGATGGGCGATGTGGTGAAGGTACGTCCGGGTTTTGCCCGTAATTATCTGCTGCCACAGGGCAAGGCTATTCGTGCAAACGATGCCAACCGTGCCCGTTTTGAGCGTGAACGCGCTCAGCTGGAAGCACAGAACATCAAGCGTCGTGAAGAAGCTGAACGTCTGTCCGAACGGATGGAAGGTCTGGCTGTCATCCTGATCCGTCAGGCTGGTGATAGCGGCAGCCTGTATGGTTCCGTCAGCACGCGTGACGTTGCGCAGGCTGTTACGGAAGCAGGCTTCACCATTTCCCGCCAGCAGGTTTTCCTTGCACACCCCATTAAGTCTCTGGGGCTGTACGAAGTGAAAATCGCGCTGCACCCAGAAGTGGTTGTGCCGGTTATCGTTAACGTGGCGCGTTCTGAAGAAGAAGCAGAACGTCAGGCACGTGGCGAAGCAGCTTCTCCTGAAGAAGAAGCTGAAAGTGCTGGTGATGATGCCGTTGTTGAAGGCGAACTCATTACCGACCCAGCAGAAATTGCTGAAGCAGAAGCTGCACCGGCAGAAGCTAACGCTTAATTTGCCGTTTGCATTTTCATGCGGAAGAAGCCCGGAAAAGAATTTTCCGGGCTTTTTTTTGCGCGTATGCTGCAATCAATTTTCTGAAGGAGACGCGGCATGAAGCAAGTTCTTGATCGCATTCTGCAACACTTTATCGCAGATGGTCAGTTGCAGGTGCGCTGGCCGGATGGCACCACAAGCTTTTATAAAGGGCGTAATCCCGGCCCTTCAGCCGGTGTGGTTCTGCATAATCAGGCGGCCGTGCGGGCAATGGTGATCAATCCGGGGCTGGGTTTTGGTGAAGCCTATATGGACTCTCACCTCGATCCGCTGGATTGCACACTCTACAATCTGCTGGATGTGCTGATGCTGAACGCCATGCGCCCCGGTGGCCATGTGGCAGAACGTCTGGCATCGGCTCTGCGGTATGTGCGCCGTGGGTGGATTCAGTTTAACCCAATCAAGCGTGCGCAGCAGAATGTGGCGCATCATTATGATTTGGATAACCGCCTGTATTCTTTGTTTTTGGATAAAGACTGGCAATACTCCTGCGCTTATTTCCGCCATGGCACAGAAACGCTGGATGAGGCGCAAGAGGCCAAAAAGCACCATATTGCGGCCAAGCTGCTGCTAGATCGGCCGGGTTTGGAGGTGCTGGATATTGGGTGTGGTTGGGGCGGTATGGCCCTTACGCTGGCCAAGGATTACGGTGCGATTGTTACCGGCATTACCCTTTCCCAAGAACAGTTGGCTTTTGCCCGCCAACGCGCCAAGGATGAAGGGCTGGAAGGGCGCGTGCGGTTTGAGCTGCTGGATTACCGCAACCTGCATCGGCGGTTTGATCGCATTGTCTCGGTAGGTATGTTCGAGCATGTGGGCGTTGGGCATTACCGGCAGTTCTTTGATGTTATCAAAAACGCACTTGTGGAAGATGGCGTGGCCCTTGTGCATTCCATTGGCCGCAGTGATGGGCCGGGCACAACAAACCCGTGGGTGAACAAATATATCTTCCCCGGTGGGTATTCTCCAGCACTGAGCGAGGTTTTTGCCGCAGTTGAGCCAACTGGCCTGTGGGTAACGGATTGTGAAATCCTGCGGCTGCATTACGCAAAAACCATTGCCATCTGGCGTGAGCGGTTTGAGGCCAAGCGTGCAGAAGCTGTTGCGCTGTATGATGAACGCTTTGCGCGGATGTTTGAATTTTACCTTAACGCCGCTGAACTGGCTTTCCGTGTGCAGGGGCACATGAACTTCCAGCTCCAGCTTTCACGTTCTATTTCTGCCGTGTCGTTTACGCGGGATTATATTGCCGCAGCCGAAAAAGAATAAGGCGCTTTATTGAGCCGATAGGGCAAAATGCGCGCGCGCCAAGCGGTCAAACTCTGCAACATCCAGAGTTTCCGCGCGGCGCGTGCCATCTATCTCTGCAGCTGCCAAAAGCTTATCACCGTTCAGGCCTTTTAAGGCGCCGCGCAGCATTTTGCGCCGCTGTCCAAAGGCTGCTGCCGTTACCCGTTCCATTGCTTTAAAAAGAGCAGGCTCAGGTTGCTGGGCATGAGGTGTAATGCTGGCAACGGCAGACCATACAGCTGGAGGGGGTGAAAACGCACCCGGCGGCAGCTTCATAACAATCGCACAATCTGCACACCATTGGGCCAGCACCGCAAGGCGCCCGTAATGTTGGCTGTTGGGGGTGGCGCAAATGCGTTCTGCCACTTCCAACTGAAACATCAGTGTCAGCCGTTCCCACGCATTACCTTGGCGCAGCCAGCCAATAAGCAATGGTGTGGCCACATTGTAAGGCAGGTTGGCAATAATCTGCCGTGGTGCGGGGCACAGTTCTGTAAGGTCGCACTTTAGGGCATCGGCTTCTACCACCTTGAGGCGGTTAGGGTAAAAGCCTGCCAGTTCCTGAATAACCAGCACTGCGCGGCTATCAAGCTCCACCGCCGTTACGGATTCCGCTGGGCCGTGCAGCAGGGCACGCGTCAGCCCGCCGGGGCCGGGGCCAACTTCTACAACGTGGCGGCCTTTCAGGTTGCCTGCCAGTGTTGCAATGCGTTCTGTTACACCCGGATCAAGCAGAAAGTGCTGGCCAAGGGCTTTGCGTGCATCCAGCCCGTGCCGATGGATAACATCGCGCAGGCTTTCCAGAGGGGCAGACAGGGCCTTATACCCCCTTCAGCTTGATGTGCTTGTCAATAATGGCGCGGCGGTGCAGGTCACTATCCAACTGGCGGGCGGCCTGTTCCACACGTTCATTCATCAACTGGTCAGCAATTTCGCTGGGTGAGCGGTTGGAAAAGTTCTTTTCCTTTTTGGTGCAGACCATCAACAGATCGATCCCATCGCGCGAGACCAGAGGGCGCGATACCTTGCCTTCGGGCAGATCAGCCAGCAGAGACTGCATTTGTGGGTTCAGGCGTTCCAGCGGCATTTCACCCGGATCTGTGGGGCGCTTTTCGCCTTCGGCCTTGTTAAGGGCCTCCATTTCCGTGCAGCTATGGGTGTTCTGGATAACCTGCATGGCCTTTTGCAGCGTAGATTCCTGCTGCGGCGTAATGTGCTGCGGGTCTAGCGGGGTATCAAAGGAAAGGAACACCTGCCGAATGGTGATCAGGTGGCCCATTTCGTGCCCGATAACACGCTTGCCATTAAGGGTGATGATAACATACCCGCCCGGCACCTTGATGGGGTTAGAAATAGCCCCAACGCCCACGGGCATCTGCCGCACCACCTGAACCACTGCGGGGTCAAGCTCATCTTCCTGCACCCAGCCCATGGACCCACCATCCAGCGCTGTCTGACTTTGAGAAAACTGAGCCGCCACAATGGGGAAGGGTGCGCCCTTACGCAGTTCCTGAATAACGGTGTTGGTGAAATCCAGCTCTTCCTGATCGTGCCGGGGATCTTCCACTTTTACAAAAATTTCGGCCAGTTCGTATTCCGTACGGCCTTCCTCACGCTTGAGCGCGGCCTGACGCTGGGCAATATCCTGCGCAGATACGCGTGAGCGCGCGCCCAGTTCCTGCCGGAGCACCTGAATCCAGCCAATCTGCACCCGGATCTGGTCGATCAACGTGGTGAGGGATACGCCATCTTGCGCCAGATGCTCACGCAATGTGCCTTCGGGCATGCCGTTGCGCCGCTCAATATTGGTAATGGCGCCCGCAATCTGTTCGGGCGGCACGTTGATATGGCGGCTGAGAATTTCCTGCGTGCGCAGGCGTTCATCAATAAGCTGGCGGATAATCTGGGGCCGCAGCCGTGCCATCAGATCAGGCGTAAGGGGCAGGCCGGTAGAAAGGGCAAACAGTTTGCCGCGGTTATCAACATCGCGCTTGGTCAGCGGAATACTGTTGATAACCGCCAGAATCATATCATCTGGTTCTGGCTGGGCCGGTGTTGCTGTTTGCTGCGTTGCCGCGCTGGAGGTGTGCCGTGTTGCTGCCTGCGCGTACGGTGCGCCAGCAATGGCGGGAACAGTAAGCGCGGCAAGGGAACAACAGGCCAGTGCAAGGGAACGCAGGCGCATACGGAACAGTCTTTCAGCTTTCTGCCAGATCGGGAACTCTGTTCCCTGATACCGGAGCGCGAGGCATTTTTGAAGCAGTTCTTACTTAAGGCCGAAAGACCCAAGCGTTTTCAGGCTAAGGGTGAACAGGAAGGTGGAGTTACGCTGCTGCCCACCAATGGTGGTGTACTGCTTGAGATACATGAAATCGAGCCCGAAGCAGTCATTCGTATATCCGATATCTCCACCCAGAGAGACAAATTCACGACGGGAGAGGCTACGGCGCGCAAAGCCGGAAAGATGCCAGTTATCCCAGTCGGAAGAGAAGCCGCCACTGATTTCGTTTGTGCGTACAGTGTATAGCTGGTTCGGGTTGTAGGAACGATAGTTGGTGGCGAAATAGTAATAGGGTGTTACCGGTTCATATACATATCCGCCACGGATACGGAAATGCGGCACCCCGGCGCTGAACAGGGCATCACCAAAGTTGAATTTGCCGGTGTAGGGGTCAAGCCGCATACGGGCGTTGAAGTCAAAATATTCGTTGGGTGAAACACGGGCGCGCGCCACAATATCCGAAATATGATGGTCTAGGCCAGAATAGGGCAGGCGATCATGTTCGATATGTTCCTGGAAGCTTTCACCGGCCAGCAGGTCCACTTCATGGCCATCCCATGTCCAGTTGGCATGTACCCCAATGTTACCGCGCAGGCCGCCATCCAGCCTGTCTGTGCCCTGATAGCGGTTGAGCGAGAACAGCGTTGAATCCGTAAATTCATAGGACATACTGTCTTCGTTCGGAATCATGTCCGTTGCGCCCATGCCGGTATTGGGGGCGTAAATGGCCTGCACAATAGGTTCGATCAGCTGCGTGCCACGGCCATGTTCAAAGCTGCGTACAAACGGCCAGTTTGTTTTCAATGCAATGGTTGGCAGTACCTGTCCGCTTACAATCGTGCGTGAAGTTTTATAGTAGTTGGGCTGCTGGTACAGCTTGCGGGCGCGGTAGACCATGGAATCAAGCCGCAATGTCAGCAGGAATTGCTGCCCTTGGCGGGAGCGCCACAGCCTATCCCAATTCAGCTGCAATTCACCGCGCTGATCGGCAGTCCCGTTTTCACGATACACGTAAAAATCGGTGGTGTTTACACTGGTGCGTCCGCCCAATGCATCGGGCTGACCAACAAAGCTATAGGTATAACGTGGGAGTGCCCACGGCAGATCGGTGTTGTGAATGACACCTTTGTTCAGGCCCTGATAGTACTGCCCATCAATACGAGAGTAAGAACCCGTGCCAAAGCCTTCAATATAGGCGTTGGAGTTCAGGGTATCAGACCCGTAGCCCTGCACACGATAATCACGCATATAGTCAGCAGAGGTGGCCAGATTGATGTTGGCCCCGGCGCGCCAGTGCTTGTCTATAGAAAACTGGCCGCGGGCAAACAGATAGCCCTGCACACCATGGTTGCCGCCACGGCCCACATCATCACCAAAGCCGTTGGTATAGCTGTTACTGCGGTGCGTATCGTAAGCCAGACCGCCCTGAATGTTGATCTTGCCGAAGTTGAAGAAGTTTCGGTACTGCGCGCTGATCTGTGGTCCTGTTTTGGTGGAGAACAGGCCCTGCACAGTCAGATCAGACTGATCATCAATCACCCAGTAATACGGGATGGTGAAATACGTGCCCAAGTAACGGTCATGCGGTGTGATGCCGGGCATGAGGAACCCGCTGTGCCGCTTGGCGGAGGGGTCTGTCATGGAGAAATAGGGCAGGTAGATGACTGGAATGCCCAGAATATCCAGATAGGCATCACGGAAGTCGATCTTCTGATGTTCCAGATCCTGCGTGGCGTCATAGGCGCGGAACTGCCAGAAGGGCGCACGGGTTTTGTCTTTTTCGCAAATTTCGCAGGCCGTATAAACGGCGCGGCTCATCACGTTAATCTTGCCTGCCGTGCGTCGCAGGCCGTTGGCTGCCAGTTTGGCGTTGTCCTGCATGGTGGCATTCACGTGCATCATGATGCCATCCTTCATGCCGCCCGAAAGTTCGGCATAATGGGTGTACAGCACGGAACCATCTGGCTGGATGGTGGCTACATTGCCGCGTGCAGCTATAACGCCGGTATCGCGGTCATACACAATGCGGTCTGCTCGCAGCACATGGTCGCCCTGCCAGACCTGGACGTTGCCAGTCCAGGTAACGGTGTGCTCAACATCGTTGTAGTCAACCTTGTCGGCCTGAAAGGTTGCCGGTTCATCGGGAGATGTCGGGCGGCCGGTATTCAGGTGCATCACCTGCGGGCGGAACTGCGCATGCGCATGTTTGGGCGGGCTGAAAAAAAGGCACGCGGCCATGCTCCCCAATGCGGTGGCCGCACTGAGGGTGGAACGACGGCGCAGCAAAGGGCTGCGGAAAGGCCGGCGGGCCACGGTCAATCAGCCATCCTCCAAATGAAGCAGCAACGAAACAGCCAGACACAACCCAGCCAGCGTAGGGGCCCATGCAGCCAGCATTGGAGGAAGTGCCCCCGAATTACCGAACTGCTCTGCAACCTTGGATACGGTGAAAAGCAGAAAACCAGCCGCAACGCCAGACCCGATCATGCGGGCAACGCCTCCGCGCCGTGATGGACGCATGGAAAAACCCGCCGCAACCAGTGCCATTGTGCCCGCCAGCATAGGCAATGCCAGCAGTGATTGAAAATGAATACGATGCCGAATAGACGAAAAACCAGAGCGATCAAGCAGGGAAATAAAGCCCGGCAGCGCCCAGACGGAAAGCGTTTCGGGGGAAGAAAAACTTTCCTGCACACGGTTGACCGTTAAATCTGTGGGCAAATCAATCTGGCCAACGGGGTGCAGCAAATCATTCGGCCGCACGACCGAGGCATCACTTAAAATCCATTTCAATGTTCCCAGATAGCCTTCAGGAGCTTCGATTCGCATCATCAGCTTGTCCTGATGATCAAGACGGAACACGCTCACATTACGGATACGGAGCAAGCCATCCTTAAGCTGCACGCCACGTGCATGCAGCATGGCAACGCCGTGCGGATCATACTGACTATCTGATTGCCGCAGCCATAAGGAGCCGCTGGAGAGGCTGAGTGGCCCACCGCCGGTACGCAGATATTGCTGGTCCAGTTCTTCCGCCCGGCGATACATGGATGAAGAGACCGGAGAAACCAGAGTGGTAAAAACAGCGCCAATCAGCATGGCGCAGGCAACCGGGGCGGTTAAAAACTGCCATGCAGAAATACCAGCCGCACGCGCCACAATCAGTTCGGAAGAACGGGTTAGCCGCCAGAAGCACACAATCCCGCCCAGCAGCATGCCAAAAGGCAGAATTTCCGTGGCAAAATAGGGAACGTGAAGCGCTGCAATTTCTGTTACCACATTGGTGGAAACATCTGGTTTGGTGGCCACGCGGCGCAGCAGGTCAATAAAGTCAAACAGGCAGACAATGCCGGTAAGAGAGGCAATCATTGCCACAACAGAAAACACAAACTGCCGCGCGATATAGCGGGAGAGGGTAACGGCAACAATCATCAGGCCGGAAGCCCCTTCAGTTTTGTGTCAGACGGGCAGAGGCGCGATCTGCCAGCATTTCCGGAATGAACAGTATGCCTGCGCATATCAGCCCCGGCAGTAATGCCACAAGCGGAATAAGCGGGATAAGGGCCATGTTTCGGCTGGCCAGATTTTGCAGCAACAGGTTGATAGCCAATAGCCCCACAACTGTCAGCACCGCAGCAAGGGGCCGCTTGATATTGCCGTAGCGGGAAAAAGCCCCGCGCAGCACGGCAACCAGCCCCACCATGGCAAAGGAAAAGCAGGTAAGGGGGGATGTCAGGCGGCGCCAGCCTTCTACCTTGAACTTGCCTGTATCGCGCTCAGAAACCTGTTGGGGGTCTGGGTGCAGCAGTTCCCCCAAAGACATTTCAGCAGCATCCCTAAACCGGGCGTCTTCCTGATGTGCGGAAGACAAATCCATGGAATCCTGCTTAAAAACCAGCATGTTCAGGCGGCCTGTCTTATGGTCGATCACCTGTCTGGAGCCATCGTACAGGATCACGCGCGGGGTATCATTCACGATCATCATGGACCCATGATTGGCCAGAATTGTGGCCTGATTACCCGGTTGCCGATCATCTTCCACCATAATGCCGTGCAGCGTGCCATCGTGGCTGCGGGAGCGGATATAAACCGTCATGGCATCCGAAACCTTGGTGAACACCCCCTCTTGCAGCATGAAGGCGGCCATCTTGTTGCGGATATCAAATTCGTATTGCCGGAAGGCATGGTAGGATGTGGGCACAATCCACAGGTTGAGCAAAAAGCCCATAATGGTGGCCATAAGCGCGCAGCCAAGCCCCGCCCTTGCCAGTGCGAACTGTGAAAGCCCAGCCGCCTGCATAACCGTAAGTTCACGGTCTCCCGCTAGCCGTTGATATACAAACAGGCTCACCACAAAAGTGGTAATCGGCAGCACCACAGCCACAAAGGAGGGAATGAGCAGGCTGGTGAGTTCAATGAACACACGCAGTGAAAGCCCTCTGTCCACGACCAGAGAGACAAAGCGCAAAGACTGCATAAGCCAGATGAGCGCGGCCAACCCCCCGGTGGTTGCCAGCAGTGCCACCATAAGCTGGTGGAACACATACCTGTCCAGCGTGAGGAAACGCGATTTCAGCCAAGACTGAAGTGAACGGACGGTCATACGTCTGTTATCTACTTCACCTGTGCGGGAGGCAACAGCCTTATCATGCATAAAGCAGGTGGAGGCATGTTGCTCTGGCGCGGTTTTTCTTAAAAACTGACAGTTTTATTGGCGCAAACTCTCAAAAATCTGCGTTTTCTTTTTTCGGTTTCCGCAGAATTTCTAGAATAGAAGAATCACACCACCAGCAGCTGTGTTGTCGCTTTCCTTGTAAGGGCCATGGGCGGCAGAAGATGTATGTGTGTATTCGCCCACCAGATTCAGCCAGTCTGTCAGCTTGTAAAAGACAGCGCCAACTTCAGACTGGTTGCGCCGTACAAGGGTGGGGCTGTTTTCGCCCGGAGCCTGATACAGATTACTCACGCCGTAACTGCCCACCAGCTTAAGCCTTTTGGTTACGTGGTAGGCGCCCTGCACGTAATACCCTTCGGATGCGCGTTTGCGGCCATTTTGCCCAACGCCATCAAAGAACAGCCCGGTCGTGCCCAGCCCGCTGCCGCGATAGTAATAGGCCACACCTTCAAGCGGCCCATAGGTGACCTTGGTGCCGATATCGCCAGCTTCTGCCATGGCGCCCTTGCGGCTGTCCGTATTCAGCAACGTGCTTTGTAGGCCCTGCTGATGCTGGATCAGGAAGCTGGCCCAGATACGCGTTTGCACCTCACCCACTTTGAAATCATACGTAACCTTGCCCTGCACCATGGGGGAGGAATGATGCTCGGAAGAGGCAGACAGATTGCTTCCGGCAAAATTGAATTCATCCAGCGGCTGGAAGATACCAACGGTGCCCTGAAAGCCGTGAATTGTAGGTGAGGCATAGGAAATTTGCGGGATCCAGTCTGCATACACATAGCCTACGCCAATACGGCCCAGAGATGTGTTGCCCGGAGCAGCATTGTTGCCAGAAGCCCCCACGCTCAGCAGCGTAGCATCGTTCAGGATGGCATCGGAGCCAAACAGTGCCAGATCACGCCCGACCTTGAATGTGCCGATATTCTTGTTGCCAAACGTGACGTAAACCTGACGAAGATCGATACCAGCAGTGCCAAGACCAACGGGGCTACCGCCCGTGTTGGCATTAAAGGCCCCGTTCTTGGCGTTATCAATGCCCGGATACATGCCCAGAACGGCAGAAATATCCATGCCGCGCTGCACGGTGCTAAGCTTGAGCACAAAGCCGGCAGGCAGCAGGCCGTTACGTACGGCAGAAGAATCAAACCCACTGGAACCGGTGGAAACACCACCAGCCACAGCTTGCCCACCAGCAGGGCTGTTATAGGTGTAAAACCCGTTTACAAAGCCGGAAAGGTTGATGTTGATGGGGCCTGCCATAAAGGTAAGGCCTTTGCCGGCCACGTATTTTGCCACGCGCACCACATCGTTGCCTTTAAGAGATTTGGCTGCTTCTTCAGCAGAGCGTGCGCTGGCTTCTGCACGTTCTGCAGCACTTTCGGCCCGCATGCCGGAATCTTCTGCGCCGGGGTCAAACTTGATGCCGGGTTCGTATTCATCACTGCCCGCACCGTGTCCGGCATGAGCCACCATGCGGTGCCGTGTGCCCGAAGCCGCTGCCGTGCGGCCAGAGCCAGAACCACCTCTGCCACCTGAAGATGCACGCTCGGTTTGTGCTGGGGCAGAGTGGCGCACATGTTTGGCAAGCAGCGTGTCGTATTCATGCTTGGTCAGGCTACCTTTGGCGCGCAGCACGTCCAGCAGATCGCTATAATCATCAGCCAGAGCAGCTTTTGGCAGCATGGCAGGCGAACCAGCAACCGATGCGGCCATAACCGTGGCAACCAGCGCCTTTTTTCCCGATGCCATAAAACTGTGCTCCCCTAAAAACCTGCTCTCTCTTACTGTGGATCAGACTTCCTGCCGTCAATACGGCGTAAAAAGGCAGCAGATGTGTGAGCTGTGGGGGTAACGATGCAGCAAAACCGAATGCATTGGTAGAAAATTTCCGGCCGTGCGCTGCTGCGTGAGTGGCAAAATGTATTGGTTCCATAACGGAATGGAATAAATAATAATTTTTAATATCAAGGAATTATAAGTTGATTCTCTGCGTTGGAAACAGAGCGGAAAACAGTATGAATTAAAAATGACGTAAGCAGTTTTGGCTATAAAATGCTATACACACAGCACAAAAAGTGAAGAAAAGTGCACGCACAAAAGTTCCCATCATCACGGAATTTTTATTGTTATAACAATAATTTACATGTCCTTCAGGCCCTGTTTGTAAGTGGTGGCGCAAAAGGGCGCAGGAATTCTTCCGTAATTGCAGTACCTTGCAACACGGTTTGCCATTATGCCGCCGTGTTCGCGCTGCACAGCACATTTTGGTGTCCTGAATTCAAACTTGGCCGGGCGGGGCGTGTTGTTCTGCCAAATCAGTAACGAAAGCAAACACAGTGTCGGCGGAAAAAGAAAAACACAGTCAGGCTTTGGCTCAAGGCGCTCAGCAGCAGGTTGTTTCTGCTCAGCCCGTCGTAACTGTGCCGGATGAAGAATTGCCACACTATGCTGGGCGGCCTGTAGCCTTTCTGCTGCGTTATATGCGGCACCGGCCTGTGGGGCATGCGTTGGTATTTGGCTCCGTAGGGCTGGCCATTGGCTGCATTGTGCTATCATCCAACGGTATTCGCCGCTTGGTGGACCTTATGACAGGCACATCCCCCACGGGAGATGTTATGGCTGTGTGGTCTGCCGTTGGGGTGCTGATCGGCCTGATTGTGGCAGACAATATCTCCTGGCGTATTGCCGGGTGGTTTGCGGCCCGCACTTTTGTGGCGGTTACAGGGGATATCCGGCAGGATCTGTTCCGTTTTCTCACTGGCCATTCTCCCGCTTATTTTGCAGACCGCATGCCCACATCTCTTGCCGCGCGTATTGCGACCGCTGGCAATGTCAGCTTCACCATAGAAAACCTATTGGCATGGAGCGTGTTGCCACCCAGCCTGAACGTTCTGCTTTCTGTTGCGCTGATGTTGTCTGTCAGCACCATTATGGGCAGCGTAACTGTGGTTTTGGCTGTTGGCCTGTGTTTTCTCATGTTCCGTCTGGCCGTAAGGGGCCGCAAACTGCACGGAGATTACGCAGCCGCAGCCGCCGGGCTGGAAGGTGAAACACTGGATGTGATGGGCAACATCGCGCTGGTGCGGGCCTTTGGCATGCGCAACCGTGAGCGCGAGCGGTTTAATGCCCTGACGCAACGGGAAATGGGCGAACGCCTGAAGTCTCTGCGCTATATGGAAAAGCTGCGCATGATCCATGCGTTGTTAACGGCTGTGCTTACCACGGGTTTGCTTATCTGGGCTGTGTTGCTGTGGCAATGGCAGCAGGCCACCGTAGGGCAGGTGGTCATGATTATCACGCTGGGCTTTGCCATTCTGCACGGCACGCGGGATCTGGCTTTATCTATGGTAGAAACCATCCAGCATAATGCCCGGCTTTCAGAAGTGCTTTCCTCGCTGCTGGTGCCGCATGATATGCCAGATGCCGAAAACGCCGTGCCGATGAAGGGCCCTGTGTTGGGTGATGTGCAGTTTCGGGATGTGGTGTTTGCGTATCCGGGTGGCGCTGCGGTGCTGGACCATTTTAACCTGCATATTCAGGCAGGCACCCGCGTGGGGCTGGTGGGGCGTTCTGGTTCTGGCAAAAGCACAGTGCTGGCTCTGTTGCAGCGTATGCGTTTTGTGCAGTCTGGCAGTGTGTTGATAGACGGGCAGGATATTCGTGATCTTACAGAAGATGCGCTGCGGGCCTGCCTTTCCATTGTGCCGCAGGATGTTTCTCTGCTGCATCGCTCTGTAATGGAAAACATCCGCTACGGCAGGCCTGATGCTACGGATGCAGAAGTGCGTGCTGCTGCCGCGGCTGCAGGATGTGCTGCATTTATTGAGGAACTGTCTGAAGGGTTTGATACCATTGTAGGGGACAGAGGCGTGAAGCTGTCTGGCGGGCAGCGCCAGCGTATTGCCATTGCGCGTGCCTTTTTACGCAATGCCCCTATTCTTATTTTGGATGAAGCCACCAGCGCGCTGGATACAGAAAGCGAGCAACATGTGCAGCAAGCGCTGGACAGGCTGATGGTTGGGCGCACGGTTATTGCTGTAGCGCACAGACTTTCCACCTTACAAAACTTTGACAGAATCGTTGTGATGCAGGAAGGCAGGATTATTGAGGATGGTTCTCCTGCACAACTTGAACAGCAGGATGGCCCGTACAGGCAGTTTCTTAACAGGCAGATGACACACGCATAATGATAACGACACAAACACCACAGGCGTGGAAAAACCTGCGACCCGAAGGGCGTGGTGAAGCACGAGGTGCTCTTGCAGCCTACGCTTACCAGCAGATACGCGACAGGCTGATTTACTGTCATTATCAAGGTGGTGAGCGCCTGGTTCTACGCCCGCTTGCAGCTTCATTGGAGTTAAGCCCGACCCCGGTGCGTGAAGCATTGTTGCGCTTGGTTTCAGAGCAGGCGCTGGAACTGGATGAACGCAATACGGCCCGTGTACCCACCACCACGCGTACTCTGTTTTTGGAAATTCATGGCGTGCGGGGCGATCTGGAAGGCCGCATAACCCGAGATCTGGCTGCGCATATTACTCCTGAACAAATTGCGGTGCTGCGTGAAAAGCATCGGGATTTTATTGTGGCCTATGAAAAAGCAGATCCACACGCCACGGCTGTGGCCAATGCCATTTTCCATAGTACTGCAGCAGGTTTTTCCCGCCTGTTGTTTACGGTAGGGATTATCCGCGGGTTATGGGCACGTATGGGGCCAATTTATGCGGCAGCTAACAGCTTGCCCACACTTAGCCCGGCAGACCCCAACCACCCGCATCTGCAAATTCTGGCTGCGTTTGAAAAGCGCGATGTGGATGCTGCAACAGACGCATTGCAGCGTGACTTTCTGCAAGCCAGAGAATGGCTGGAGCCTTTGCTGCCCGAAGAGCAGCCGGTAACAGTTTGAATATGAAGTAAAATATACAAGCCTGCCACACCATGAAGATGAGGCAGGCTTGTATATTTATGTGTGGGCAAACACCCCTACACCAAAGCTAGACAATCAGGCCGGTTTGGTTTTGCCACCAGCCGAAGGTTTGCCTGATGCAGCATTTTTGGCCTTGTTGTCTGCCTTGTCAGACAGACCCGGCACTTCCACATCAATTTCCAGCATGGAGCAATGCGCACCACGGTCCAGCTTGATCTGAACCTTGTCCTGATCAACAGCAACGTGCCGCTTGATAACTTCCATGATCTCGCGGTGCAGCTGAGCCAACAAGTCATCCTTGCCGTCACCCACACTGATGCGTTCATGCGCCAGCAAAATCTGCAACCGGTCCCGCGCAACGGGAGCGGAGGAGCGGCGCTTAAAGAGGTTGGAGAGGAAGGTCATGAGACTCTCCGTTTGAACAGCCAGTCAAACAGGCCTTTGCGTTCAGTTGGAATGGTAACTTCCACTTTTTCACCCAACAGGCGGCGCGCTGCTTCTGCATAGGCGCGGGCCGGGGCGCTTTCCGGTTCAGCAATGGTAACAGGGGCGCCCACGTTGGATGCTTTCAGAACATCCGGGCTTTCTGGAATAATGCCAAGCAGTGGAATGGAAAGAATTTCAAGCACGTCATCCGTAGCCAGCATGTCACCGCGTGCGGCGCGCTGGGGGTCGTAACGTGTCAGCAGCAGGTGCTTTTCAATTTTTTTGCCGCTTTTGGCTTTTTCCGTTGTGCTGTCCAGCATGCCGATCATGCGGTCACTGTCTCGCACAGAGGAAACTTCCGGGTTGGTGACAATAACAGCCATATCTGCATGGTGCATGGCCATTTGCGCGCCGCGTTCAATACCTGCGGGGCTATCACAGATCACCCAGTCAAACTTTTTGCGGAGTTCTTCAATAACCTTGGCAACGCCCTCTGTTGTCAAGGCATCTTTATCCCGCGTCTGGGAGGCCGGGAGAAGGGAGAGGGTATCAATCCGCTTATCCTTGATAAGCGCCTGTGCCAGATTGGCGTCACCCTGAATAACGTTAATCAGGTCAAACACCACGCGGCGTTCTGCCCCCATAACCAGATCAAGATTACGCAGCCCGACGTCAAAATCTACCAGCACAACTTTCTGGCCGGTTTTGGCCAGTGCGGCTCCCAAGGCTGCGGAGGTTGTGGTTTTACCCACACCACCTTTGCCTGACGTGACGACCAGAACCTTTGCCATCAGTATTCCTTTTTATATCTCTGCGGGATCATCTGGATTGAAGCCATGATGACCTTGTATGGCGATAACATGACAAGCTGCATCTAAAAAGAAAACTGCCAATGTCTATTTGGTGTTAGTTTTCTTTTTCTTTACGTTTTTTAGGGCAGCGGACGGAACAAAAGGGCTTCCCCCGAAAGTAAAACCTGTGCGGGTTTTTCTGTGCAGGCGGGGTCCATTTCCTCCGCCGTGGCATAGAATCCATCTATGGCGACAAGCTCGGCAGCCAGATTGCGGGTGTAAATGCGGGCATTGCCGTGCCCGCCAATGCCTGCAATGGCCCGCCCGCGCAGGGCACCATAAACATGGATAGACCCGCCGGCAGAAACTTCCGCCCCAGAGGCCACAGCGCCCAGAATAACCACATCACCATCTGGCCAGACAATGTGCTGGCCAGAGCGCACCGGGTCTTCTATCAGCAGGGTTGTGGGTTCTGGCGGGCCTTCGGGTTCTTCTTCCGGCGCGGTAATGGGGCCGGAGGAACGGCCACCGACCGGGCTTTCTGGCCATTCCCAATCAGCTACGGCTGGCCATGAGCGATCACCGTTTTCTATGCCCAGCACGCGTATGCCGCGTTCTTTGAGCGCTGGCAGCAAAAAGGCAAGGTTGGGGGTGTCGGCCTGCATCATGCTCAGATCAAGAATGACAGGCTTGCCAGCAAAAAAGCCAACAGACCGTGTGATCTGATGATCCAGCGCCACCAGCCAATCTTCCAGCGGGGCTTCTGGCGTGAGGGTGAGCGCCAGAAAAGAGCGCCCGGACATACGGATACGGGGGAGTGGGGGATGTGTGCCGGACAAGAACAGCCGCTCTCGAAATAAAGATCAGGAATAACAGATGCACAGGATAATGGCGTTATAGTGCAGTTGGGAAGTGTCTGTTACGCATTGGATGCATGAAGGCAAGGGGATGGTGGGAATTTGATGTGCTTTCATGCTGTTTTCCCTCTGGCGCTGGGGCAGGCAATGGCATAAATCATCGGGTATGCGTACCCTCTTTCATTTTCCCCTCTCTCCTGCCAGCCGTACTGTTCGGCTTGTACTGGCGGAAAAGCGCCTGCCGTTTGAGGCCATTATTGAACGGGCATGGGAACACCGGCCCGAATTTCTGGCCATGAACCCAGCAGGTGATGTGCCGGTTCTGGTGGAAGATAACGGGCTGATTGTGCCGGATTCGTATGTGATCTGCGAATATCTGGAAGAAGCATATTCCGATACGCCGCTGCTGGGGCGTACGCTGGCAGAACGTGTGGAAGTGCGCCGTGTGATGGCGTGGTTTGATACGCTGTTTGCGCGCGAAGTTTCTGGCCGGTTTATTGATGAACGGGTGATGAAGCGCCTGAGCGGCCGCGGTAACCCCGATGGCACCGCACTGCGTGAGGCCTATGCCGCCATGCGCCCGCTGATGAAATACGTGAACGATCTGGCAGAAAACCGGAACTGGCTTGCAGGTAATTTTCTGTCTCTGGCAGATTTTACGGCCGCCGGGCATCTGTCCTGCCTAGATTTTATTGGCGATATTGACTGGAGCAAGGTGCCTGCCGTGCGCGATTGGTACGCACGCATGAAGTCTCGCCCCTGTTTCCGTCCGCTTCTGGCCGATCGGGTTTCTGGCATAACGCCGCCTGAATATTACACCAACCTGGATTTCTGATCTTTTGAAACACCAAACGGCGTGGCACGCGCCAGATGTGCTGGTTATTGGCGGCGGTGCCGCAGGGCTTATGGCCGCCATAACGGCAGGCCAGCGCGGGTGCAGCGTTGTTGTGGTGGAACACGGGCCGGAGGTAGGGCGCAAAATCCTTATTTCCGGTGGTGGGCGTTGTAATTTCACCAATACGGAAATGCGGGCAGATCGGTTTTTGTCTGCCAACCGGCATTTCGTAAAATCAGCGCTCAGCCGCTATAAGCCAGAAGATTTTCTGGCGCTTTTGGCCAAACATTCCATTGCATGGCACGAAAAAAAGCTGGGCCAGCTTTTTTGCGATCATTCAGCGCGGGATATTGTGTCCATGCTGCTGGCAGAATGTGCTGCAGCGGGTGTGCGTATTCTTACAGATACACGTATTCGCCACGTCAGCCGCTCTGGTGATGCTTTTCGGGTCGAGAGTTCTGCAGGTGAGTTTCAGCCAAAGGCCGTTATTTTGGCCTCCGGTGGGCTTTCCATTCCCAAATTGGGGGCCAGCAGCTTTGCGTATGATGTGGCCCGGCAATTTGATGTGCCCGTTATCAAACCAGAACCCGCGCTTGTGCCACTGGTGTTTGATCAGCCTCAGGATGGCTGGCTGAAAACACTGGCGGGTGTTTCTCTGCCCGTGCGTGTAAGCTGTGGCAAAACAGCGTTTGATGAGGCCTTGCTGTTTACGCATCGGGGGCTTTCTGGCCCAGCCTTGTTGCAGATTTCCTCCTATTGGCAGGCAGGGCAGGCCGTAAAGGTGGATATGCTGCCGGGGCAGGATTTGGCAGCATTGCTGATGGGGCTGAAAAAAGCTGGCTCCAAAGCCAAGGCTCCTGCAGCTTTGGCCCGATGGTTGCCCCAGCGTTTGGCTGCGGCCTTGGCGGCGCAAAAGGCGTCTGACCGCCCTATGGCGGAATGGGCAGATAAAGATATTCAGGCCTTGGCGCAGCGGGCTCAGAACATGCAGCTTTTCCCCACAGGTACAGAAGGCTTTGCCAAAGCAGAGGTGACGCGTGGTGGAGTAGATACACGCGCCCTGTCTTCCCGCACCATGCAGGTAGAAGCTGTGCCCTGCCTGTTTATGGTGGGTGAGGCTGTGGACGTTACGGGCTGGCTGGGTGGCTATAACTTCCACTGGGCATGGGCCAGCGGCCACGCTGCGGGGGAAGCCGCAGCGCAGTTTCGCGCCGTATAGGTTTTAGCTTTTTGCAGCCTTAATTTCGGCAGCCAGTTCCAGAGCGCGTGTGTAAACAGTGCGCTTTGGCAAGCCCGCTGCCGTTGCCGCCAGTGCTGCGGCATCTT
Source organism: Acetobacter sp. A11-2 (assembly GCF_040208445.1). NCBI lineage: Bacteria > Pseudomonadati > Pseudomonadota > Alphaproteobacteria > Acetobacterales > Acetobacteraceae > Acetobacter > Acetobacter sp. A11-2. The sequence goes on along the minus strand of NZ_CP157843.1, from coordinate 1,311,445 downwards.
TAACAGAATGTGTTTCCAGCAGGCTGCGCAGGGTGGTGTCCAGATCATCTTCAGATGTCTGTTCCGGCTCGGCTGGGCCAAGCAATACGGTTATTTCTCCGCGCGGCGGGGTGGTGGCGTAAAAAGTAGCCAGCTCACCTACGGTATCACGCCGTACTTCTTCAAACTTCTTGGTCAATTCCCGCGCTACGGCACAGGGGCGTGTGGGGCCAAAAATTTCCGCCATATCGGCCAGAGTTTCAGCCAGCCTGTGCGGGGCTTCGTGCCAGATCAGGGTGGCGCTCAGGCCAGCACGTTCGGCCGCATGCAGCTTGGCAAAACTTTCCTTGCGGGCTGATGAGCGCGGGGGCGGAAAGCCAATAAACATGAACGGATGCGGCGGCAGGCCAGAAAGCACAAGCGCTGTAAGTGCTGCGTTAGGGCCGGGCACGACCGTAACCGGCACGTTGGCTTCTATGGCTGCCCGCACAAGGCGAAAGCCGGGGTCGGACAACAGAGGCATCCCTGCATCAGAAACCAGCGCAATATTGGCCCCATCCTGCAAGCGGGCAATCAGGCCGGGAATACGCTGGCGCTCATTGTGTTCATGCAGGGCTTCTGTGCGGGCAGAAATACTGCGTTCTGTCAGCAGCCGGGCTGTGGTGCGCGTATCTTCGCACAGAATCAGATCCGCACTTGCAAGAGCTTGAGCACCACGTGGGCTGAAGTCCCCCAGATTGCCAATGGGTGTGGCAACCAGCGTAAGGCCGGGGGAAGAAGGCGCATGACTTGGCGGCTTTCCTTCGCTATGCAGGGGGAAAGTCCGGTCGCGGTGTTCATCAGGCCGGTTGTTTGTGGAGGACGATCTTGATGATGACGCGTGCATGTTCGCTCCTGTCTGGACTTGCCAGCCAAGGTCTGGCGGGAAAACAGACATGGCGCAAGGCCGGTCTGGCTGCGTTGGGCATAACAGGCATGGCTTTGGCTGGCTGTGCAGACCAATCTCCCTCTGCTGGCGGTGGGGTTTCCAAGCCTGTTGCCAGCCATAAAATTGGGGTTTTGTTGCCTCTGAGCGGCCCAAATGCCGGGTTGGGGCATGAATTGCTGGCAGGCGCACAGCTTGCAGTCGGCACCACGGCCTCGACAGCTTCCACAGGTCTGCAGTTGGATGTGCATGACACAGCCGCAGCCGGTGGCGCATCTGGTGCAGCAACCGCCGCAGTAAGTGCTGGAGATGGCCTGCTGCTTGGCCCGCTCACCAGTGGTGATACCGCAGTGGCAGCACCGGCTGCACAATCTGCCGGTATTCCGGTGCTGGCTTTTACCAGTGATATTTCTCAGGCCCGTTCTGGTGTGTGGATTATGGGTATCACGCCGGAAGATCAGGTGCAGCGGCTGGTAGAACAGGCGCGGCAGGATGGGCGGCGCAAGTTTGCAGCTCTTCTGCCTAACAACCCGCTGGGTCACGCTTTGGGTAATGGGTTGCAGTCTGCTTGCCATGATCAAGGCCTGCCAGCGCCCACCATTGTGTATCACTCCGGTACGGCGGCCAGCATTTCGCAGAGCCTGCGTGATATTTCCAATTACGATACGCGCCTGCAGGCTGCTAAAGGCAGCAGCAGTGAGCCTGCTCCTTACACGCCAGAAGCTACCTCGGCAGATGCAGATGCTGCTAAAACGGCAGACAAACTGCCTTCTAATCTGGCGGCAGCATTGGGCACGGATGGCAATTCTGCTGCGCCAACAGATGCCCCCAAGGCAGAAACTCCCAAGCTGGAGGCGCCACCTTTTGATGCGCTGCTGCTGGGTGATACTGGCCTGAACCTGAAAAACGTGATTGTGGCGCTGAATGAAACCCAGATCAGCCTGCCATCCGTGCGGATTATGGGGCCGGGCCTGTGGGCCGCGTTTGCCACCAAGTTGGGTGCCATTAAAGGTGCATGGTATGCTGCGCCAGATCCTTCATCCCGCCAAGCTTTTGTAACGCGCTTTATGGCGGTTAATCACCATATGCCCAAGCCCTTGGCAGATTTGTCTTACGATGCTGCCAATGTGGCCAAAACCGTGGCGCAGAGTGGTGTTGCTGGCTATCCGGCAAGTGCACTTACACGGCCAGATGGGTTTTCTGGCGTAAATGGCCCGTTCACGCTGTTGCCCGATGGGCGCGTGCGCCGCGCCTTGGGTGTGTTTGAAGTGATTGGGGGCGGTAGCCCTGCCAAAATGCAGAGCGCTCCAGCAAAGGCCAGTGCAATATCTGGCTGATCTGAGTGTATTTGTAATAAATGCTTAAAAGGGCTGCCTGATGTATTTTCAGGCAGCCCTTTTTATTTACAGTGCATAAAAGAAATTATTTTTTGTGCTGTGCCAGAATGGTTAAAACCTCGGCAACGCGTTCTATCACATCATCCCACTTTCGCGGGGTGGTTTGACGGATAATCTGCAAGGTCGGGTACCACGGACTATCTGTGCGCCCACTGAGCCAGCGCCAGCAGTTATCGTACCGATCCATCAGCAAAACCGGTTTGCCCAAACCACCAGCCAGATGCACCACAGATGTATCTACCGTAACCACAACATCAAGAGACATGATGAAGGCCGCGGTGTCATCCATATTATGGAAGTGGTGTGTGGGATCATACAACACCATGTTGGGTGGTGGATCATTCATCTGCTCGGCATAGGGGCCTTTTTGCAAGCTGATGAGATTGATGCCCTCTATATCCCCTAGAGGCGAGAGGGTGTGCAGGTTTAAAGAACGTCTGCGATCAACGATATGGGCGGAAATGGTATTGGGCCGTGGTGCACCGCCCCATACTAACCCGACATTCAGATTATCATTTTCAGGCAGGAATTGTGCCAGTTCGCGCACCTTTAGGGTATCTGCACGCAAATAGGGCACAGGGGCCCCCATGGCATCTGATGTGGCAGCAAAAACGCGGGGCAGGCTGATAAACGGGCAGTGCCAATCAAAGGGTGGCGTGGTGCCGCCAACCTGCACAATATGTGCGCCAACAACCCGGTTACAGAGTTCTCCCAGTGTTTCAGGCACCCACAAATGCGGAATAGCCCCCCGATCTGAAAGTGGCTTGATGTAACGCAGATACATTAAAGTATCGCCAAGCCCTTCTTCCTGCGTAATCAGAATGCGCTTGCCCCGAATATCCGTATTTGGCCCAAGCGAAGGCATAAGAGTGTTTGGCGGCAGGCTGGTATGGCCGGGCAGGCGTAAGCGCCATTCATGTTCTGCCCAACCCTGTGCATAACGCCCGGCTTTAAGCAGCGTAATGGAGTGGTTCAGCCGGATTTGTGGTTCTGTAGGGCGGAGGGAAATGGCGCGGCGGTAATAATCCAGCGCTTCATCCAACCGCCCTTTGCCTGCCAGCATACATCCGATGTTGGAAAGTGTGCCGGCATGATCTGGCTGCGTTTTGAGAACATCTTGCAGATGAGCCAAGGCTTCATCAAAACAGCCTTTTTCAAGCAGTGCCATGGCCAGTAGGTTGTGGGAGTGCATGCTGTTAGGCCGTAGCTCAATGGCATGGCGTAACAGGCTGATGGCTTCATCAAGCTGCCCGCACTGCACCAGTAGGTTGCCCAGAATATCATAGATACGGGCATCCTGTGGCGTGCATTCAAGGGCGGCGCGGCATGTGGCTTCCGCCAGAGGGCGTTTGTCCAGTTCTGCTATAAGATCACTCAGTGCCTGTAGCGGATGTTCTGTGCCAGCATGACGGGAGGCAATATCACACAGAATTTCTGCAGCTTTTTGCGGCTGATCTGTGCCCGCAAGGCAATATGCATACAAGGTTTTAGCCAGATCATTGTCGCTTGCGCTCAATGGCTCCAGAACGGCAAGCATTTCATTGAAATGGCCCGCAGCAATTTCTGCACGCGCGCGCCGGAACGTCAGTTGATCGGGCAGGGGAGAGGCAGAAGCAGCAGGAGTGTTCATGATGGCATTAGGTATCGTTCAAAACAGAAGAATGAATAACACGAGCGAGATAATGTGTAGGCAATAAAAAACCCGACACGATAGTGTATCATGCCGGGCGATGAACCTGAATAAATAAAGTAACGGAATGTAAAAGGTTCAGGCAGCTTTCATAACTGCAGTCAGGGATTCCAGAACTTCAGTTGGGTCTTTATTTTCCAAAACGGCCACCTCGGCCACAAAACGTTCCTGCGCAGCTTCAAACAGTTTGCGTTCGCTAAAGCTGCCATCCAAGCTATCAACATTGCGGCGCAGATCACGCAGCACTTCGGCAATCTGAACCAGATCACCCGAGTTGATTTTTTCCTGATACGCAACGGCGCGGCGGGCCCACATGCCTTTGCTGACATGCGGCTTGCCCTTGATAATGGCCATGGCCTTATCCACAATCTCGCGCGAGACAATTTTGCGCAGGCCAGCCTTACGGGCCTTGCTGAGCGGGATGCGCAGTGTCATCTGGTTGCCGGGGAAGGAAATCTGGATGACTTCCAGCTTCGTTCCGGCAATTTCATCAACCCCTATCCGGTCTACCCGCCCCACGCCATGGGCGGCATAGACAATGGCATCGCCTTCCTCAAAAGGATCTTCATCCTTTACTTTTGTTTTTGCCTGGGCTGCCGTAGCAGCTGCAGCGGTGCGTGCCATGGCGTCTGTCACGCCGCCTTTAGGAGGTGCTCTGAACGTGTTCATAGCGATAGCTTATAGCATAAAACCGCAGCGTTGTCTTGTAAAAGAGAAAACTGCGGTTCTGCTATTCAGTATTGTACGCCGTTTACAGCACTAAGGGGCGGTGCTGTTGGGTCTCCGGTTGGTTGGGTAACGTCAATTTCAATATTGCGTGCCATTGTTGCCATAGGCAGCGCGTGCGGTGTGCCAGAAAAAGGTTCCTGCAGATCGTTCGCACTTTTGTCCAGCACCAAAAACAGGCACCCCACCAGAGATGAGCCCAGCGGTGTAATCCATTCCAGCGTCTGCACCATGGAAAGAGGCAGTACGATGCAAAAGATGTTCACCAATGTGCGTGGCAAAGCCGAAAACTGCATGGGCAAAGGTGTGTTGCGAATACGCTCCAGCCCGCCTTGGGCGTTGGCGATATCGGACAAAATGCGGTCTATCTGCCCATGTACTGCGCCATCAATGCCCTTTTTGTTCACTTCCTCCGTCACACCCAGCCCAATCTGATACAAAATGGCGTTGGGCTTGTTCCGGTAATTAACAATGGCATCCTGCATATAAGGTGGCAGCAGGCGTTGAATATCGGCCGAAGCATCTTCTTTCCCCAAAGCCATGCGCAGGGCATGGGGGTAGGCGGCAATGGCGTACATCAGATCATGCCGGTCTCCCAGCAATGTTCCGGCCTGTCGGCCAAAGGAGCGGCAGTTGTTGGTAATGGCACCCCACAATGTGCGGGCTTCCCACCAGCGTGCATAGGCGCTGTTGCTGCGGAACCCCATAAACAATGCCAGTGCAGACCCAATAAGAGAAACCGGCAGGCTGGGCTGTTCCATCCATTCCTGATGGAACACCTGAAAAAGCACAACTACAATTAAATCCCACCCTGCCATTAGCAGGATAACACCTAGAATTTCTTTCCCGATAATGCGTAGCCCGACCCTTTGGTCAACAATCATTCACAAATCTCCGCGTGTCAGAAAAGCGTTCTTGCCTGAACCTATATCAACATGGCACGAAAAAGGGAGTTTCTTAACAATACATATATTTATTTCATATTTTTCAGCACGATTGCGGATTTTTGAAGGATCAGGAGGGGAGAAATGGCAACACAACCAACCGGCTTGAAACTGCGTGAAGAGCATCTGTGCCATGGTGGCAAGATACAGTTTTACGAGCACTTTTCTCATACTCTGGGGCTTTCTGCCCGGTTTGGTGTGTTCCTGCCACCAACAGCCTGTGCCGGGCAAAAGGTGCCTGTTGTGTATGCGCTGGCCGGCCTTACCTGCACGGAAGAAACATTCCTTATCAAATCCACGGCATTGGCGGAGGCCGCACGGTTGGGGCTGGCATTGGTGGCGCCAGATACATCGCCACGCGGCGCAGGTGTGCCGGAAGAAGATAAGGATTGGGATTTAGGCACAGGTGCCGGTTTTTATCTGGATGCCACGCAGCAGCCTTGGTGCAAACACTACCGCATGGGCAGTTATATCGCGCAAGAACTGCCAGAAATTGTGGAGCAGACCTTGCCGTTGGATAGCGCACGGCGTGGCATTATGGGCCATTCCATGGGCGGGCATGGGGCGCTGATACATGGCTTGCGTGCGCCAACATTCTGGAAATCCATATCTGCTTTTGCGCCTATTGTGCATCCGGTCGCAGTACCGTGGGGGCAAAAGGCATTTACCGCGTATCTGGGGCCAGATCAGGCTACTTGGCGCGCGTATGATGCGGTGTGCTTGTTAGAAGATGGTTACAAACACCCCAACACCATTCTGGTTGATCAGGGTGAGGCTGACCAGTTTTTGCAACGCGAGCTTCAGCCATGGCACTTGCAACACGCAGCGGAGCAGGCTGGGCAAAAGCTGAACCTACGCCAGCACGCGGGGTATGATCATTCCTACTGGTTTGTGCAAAGCTTTGTGGCCGACCATTTGCGCCACCATGCGGCGAACCTAAAGGCAGGCTGAACTTTTTTAGGAGTGCAGGGCGCGGCTGAGGCTGGGAGAGGTCAATCCCCCGAGCGCGCCCAGCCATTTAAGATACTCCAAAGCCAGAAGCCGCAAAGAGGAACGGTGCAAAGGATGTTCCATGGCGGGTGGTAACACCGGATAAGGATATAGGGTTACATCCGGCAATGTGCGGCTGAGTTCCAGCAAGGCACGGCGCATGTGGTAACTGGCCGTTACAACGATAAGCGATGTTATGTGGTTATCTGCAACCCAAACGGCTGTTTCTGTCGCGTTGCCAATGGTGGAGCGAGCCTGATAGCCAAGGGTAATGCGCTCCGCCAAAGCCGGAGGGGCGGTGGGCGGTAAAATCTCACCCAATGTGGTTTGGGTATCCACCCCCGAAATCAGCAGTTTTTCACCTTGATTGCGTGCGAGCAGATTAAGTGATGTGTCAATGCGGCCTGCGCCACCTGTAAGGGCAACAATGCCATCTGCATGGGGCAAGTAGCCCGGTGGGCGCAGGGCATCGTTTACAAACCAGCCAAACCCGCCGGTAAAGGCAAGGCAGGCCAATAAGATCAGCCGGAATGAAAGCCGAATGAAAAGCATGATCGGGCCAGAAGGACGCGGCCCGGATGGCTTGCGCTGAGGGATTATGGGAGCCGCCGCAGCCATAGGCGCACCATGCTCTGTGTTGTAATCCAGCAAATAAAGGCAGCAACAAATGGCAGTGCTGCAAAGGCAACCAGCATATCTGTTGGAATAATGTTTTGCAGGGTTTGCCAATCGGGCAGCAACAGCGTGTCAGACTGGAGCGAGATATTGGCAAAAGGCGCTGCCATTCTGAACAGCACCAGCAAAGGCACCATGGCCAGAACAGTGCCAGCCAAGCTGCCGCCTAGCCCCAGCATGGCCGTGCGCCATGCAAAACGGCCTGCAATATAGCCATCGGATGCCCCCAGCCCGTGCAGAATTTCAATAATATCGCGCCGGGTTGAAAGGCCCGCACGTGTGGCAAGGCCGGTTACAAGTGTGGCAATGCCGCCAACGGTCAGCAAAGCCAAACCTGCGCAGGCCAAAAGGCTGTTGGCCAGTGCTTTCAGGCGTTCTCCCCAGCTTGCATTATGCTCCACAATGGTGCCGGGCACATGCGCGGTAAGGGTTTGTTCCAGATCGTTGGGCACCTGCGCGTTATCTGGCAAACGAATGCGGATAATGGCTGGCAGGGGGAGGGCGGAGTTATCGGCCTCACCCAGCCATGGCTCCAAGAGCCGTGCCAGTTCCTCTTTATCCAAACGGTGCATCACCGAGCCGGGAGGCAGGGTGTTGAGGTCTGCCAAAACAGCTTCCGCACGGGTGGGGCCTGTGGGCTCTTTTTTGCTGGCAGGGGTAAGGGGCTGATCAGGGTCTGGCACCTGCACGGTTACAAGCTGGGCTGCACCTCCGGCCCAGCGGGCAGAAAGTGCGCGCGCACCTGTTGCCCCGGCAAGCGTTAAGGCAGCCAGAAAGCTCATCATGGCCACAAGCGTAAACAGGCTGCGGTCGGGCAGCGCTTCAGAAACAGAAAGACCGTCCTTACGGCCAGAAAAGGGCATCATCATACCGTTGCCCCTTCATCCTGCACTAGTCGGCCACGCTCCAGATACAGGGCCGGGCGTTCCAACCTGCGGATCAGGGCCTCATTATGTGTTGCCACAACCATGGTGGTGCCCATGTCGCTCAGTTCGGCAAACATATCCAGCAGCCGGTGGGCTTGGCTTTCTTCCAGCGCGTTGGTGGGTTCATCCGCCAAAATCAGGCCGGGGCGGTGGATAATGGCGCGCGCAATGGCTGTACGCTGCTGCTCCCCACCAGAAAGGCTGGCCGCGGGGGCATTCAGGCGCTCACCCAAACCGACCCATTTTAGAATGGCGTGAATTTCATCCTGAATTTCATCTTCAGGGCGTTTTTGCAGGCGCAAAGGCAGGGCCACGTTATCCGCCACACTCAGGCCGGGAATAAGTTTGTAATCCTGATGCACCATGCCGATTCTCTGCCGCAGGCGCACAAAATGTGCACGCTTTTCTGCCTTGGAAACAGGCTTGCCCAAAAGCAGCATGCGCCCTTCTGTGGGGAGTGTTTCAAGGTGCAGCAGGCTTAACAGGCTGCTTTTGCCAGCGCCCGATGGGCCAAGAAGCCAGCGGAACCCCCCTTGCGGAATAGAGAAGGAAAGATCGGACAATACCTGCGTATTCTGCTTTTTGCCCCGCCGCCATGAAACGTTTTCCAGACGGATCATGCTGGAACCATAAGGAACGGAAGTGGCATAAAGCGGAACAATTGTTGCATATATGTAGTGTAACCGAGAGGCAGGGGGAGTGTCGATTGAAAGACACAACATACTGCCTAATAAACGGCATGTTCCATCTTTTTGGCGCGATGTCTGGCGCGAACGGGTGTTACCTGTGCTAAGGGAGATGCCAAATCTGTTCTTCCGTTCGATGCCTTAGCCTCGCATCTGCGTGCAGCAGGCGCAGGGAGGAAGGCAGCCTTGTATCAAGAGAGTGTTCATGAAGATCGTCTGTCCTTCCTGCGGTGTGGCCTATCAGGTTCCAGAGGCTCTTCTTGCCAAAAGGCAAATGCTCAAATGCTCTGCCTGTGGCGTTAAATGGCGGGTTCAGCTCCCGCAGCCGCAGCCAGAACCCGTTGCGGAGCCTGTGCCGCATGAACACGCTCAACCGCAATCTGCTCCACCAGAAGCAACAGCACCACACAGCGCGCCGGAAGAAAAAGTAGCCCCCGCTCCGGAACCTTCGGAAGCTCCTCCTGCTGATGAACCGGATTCGGAGCACCCGCCTGTAACGGAACCTCCGGCGCCGCAAGAGCCTGCTCCAGAACACGTTGCCGAGGAAACACCAAAAGAACCAGCGCCGGTTGAACCCCAAGCACCAGAAGCCCCCGTTCAGCCGCAGGCAGAGCCTCAGCCTGTTCCAGAAGAACCATCACCGGAACCAGAACCGGAAGTTCCCAGCGCGCCTGTGGTTGAACCGGAACCTGTCGTCGAGCCGGAACACACACCTGCGCCAGAGCCAGAAGAACCAGTTGCACCGCAGCCCGTGCCGGAAGTGCCGCAACCAACAACAGTGCGACAGGTGCATGTTACGCAAACACCTCCGCCATATGTGCCGCCGCATGTTGAACCAACGCTGCCATCGGCTACAAAATCTGCCGCGCCATCTGGCCCCATAACTGCACCAGAGCCGCCGCAGCCAAAAGAAACTGCTGCGCAAACGGGCCAACGCTCTGAGCCTTTGCGCAGGGCCTCACCCCCGGCAGAACCTTCTGCACCACAAGTGGGGGCTGCAAGTACGCCTCGGCCTATGGGGCTACCCAAAGTGCGGCCGGAAGTGGCGCAAGCCTATGCTCAAAGTGCAGCGGCGCACGTTGCCCAACCCAAAGCGCCATCTGCGCGCAAGCTTGATGTGCGCGGGCTGATTTTAACGGAAAAATTCTGGAAAATAGCCTGGATTATCAGCGTAGTGCTGGCTGTTATCGGCTTTGTGGCTATCTGGCATTGGTGGAATGCCATTGTGCACGCATGGCCTGCGGCGGCGCGTCTGCATCGGGCCGGTTAAGGCCTGATATAAAAAGACGCGCCTAACGTGTACGCACGGCAGTGCGCAGCTTTTACATGCTGCGCCCGGCCAGTGTTGCCAGTGTGGCACCTGCGGCTGCCAAGGCCATAAGCATAATACCATCCCAGATCAGGCCGCTTGCTGTAAGATCATGCCCGGCAATGGCAAGATGATGCGGAATAGCGGAAGCCACATTGGCAATGGCATCACGCGCTTGCGGGTCTGCCGATGCAGCAGATTTGGAAAGAGCGCCAACCAGCGCGGGCAGCGCGGCCCATGCCACACCTGCAATCAGCAGCAATGGGGCAAACAGCTCGGCAATCTGTTGCACAAAATAGAACGCAAAATAACAGACAGACCAAATGGCTGTGCGCACAAGGGCAAAGCCAGAAGCGCCAGATCGGTAAGCAGCAGAAGACTGGGAAGAAAGAGGCATGCGCGGGTCCATAGGTATTGGTTCCTTGCCGGCAGTAAATGGGCCGAGTGGTTGTGTTGTATCCAACCCACAGAGCGCGCAGGCGGACTATTCTTGCCCTATATATACAGGCACAGGGTAAAGCATGCCAATGGATAGCCATATGACGGATGCAAGACATGTTTTCATATGGGTAACGCATTCGCGATGAGGGTGTGAGGGCAGAGTTTTGTTATGGTGCATTTTTTACACTGACCTCTCGGAAGGGCACGTCAGCGGATTTTATGCCGGTGGCCGGTAAAATTATGGATTTTCTTTCCTGCTCCATCCTGTTTGTCGGGGTGGACGCGGCTTGGCAGGTGCATCTTGAAACCTTGCTGCAGGCGCGTGGGTTGCGTGTAAAAAGCGTGGCAGATGGTCGTTCTGCCTTTGCCGGGTTTGATGAAGATCTGCCTGATCTTCTGGTTGTGCCCGCACGGTTGCCAGATATGCCCGCAACCCAGCTTTGCCAGCGTTTGCGGTTAAATGCGGCCACGCGCGGTATCCCGGTTGTTGTGCTGTTGCCAGAGGCCAACAGCAGGCAGGAAGCCGAAATTCTGGAACGTGGGGCAGATTGTTGCTTCAGCATGGCGGATAATCCGCTTTTGCTGGTTTTCCGTATCTGCGCGCTACTGCGTGAATATGATGAAGACCTGGCCGGGCGCGAGGGTGTGGTGTTTCGTCAGCCGCGCATCGTGATCATGACAGCACCGGGCGGTGTATTATGGGCGTGGTCTGATAGGCAGAAACCCGCAGATTTTGAACCGATCAGAGGCGGCCAGCCTTATCTGGTGGAACTTCTGCAACAGAATGGGGAAGATGCCCTGCTGGTGGAAGACCCGGAAAAACTGGATCTTTCCGGTATTGCCAGTAGCCGCGCCTGCCCGGATTGTGTGGTGGTGGATCTGGCTTGCCCTGCGTTTGATGGTTTGGCGCTTGCGCGCACCATAGCGGCTTTTCGCAGGCGTAGCCGCCAGTGCACCCGCATTATGGGCATGGTGGAACACGGCGGTCTTTCTGGTGAACAGGTGGCACGCGCATTTCATGCCGGAATAGATGATCTGCTGGATGCCGACACACCTGTAGTTTTGCTGGTAAGCCGTATTGGCAGCCTTGTGCGGCGCAAGACATTGCAGGACGAAGCCCGGCGCGAGGAAGCACATATAGAAAGTGCCCGCGCACGTATGGCGCTGGCCGATGCTCTGCGGCGCGTGAATGCAGATCTGGCAGCTGCTAATCGTAAATTGATAGAGGCGCAGGCCAAACTGGTGCAGTCCGCCAAAATGGCATCATTAGGGGAACTGGCTGCCGGAATCGCGCACGAATTCAACAATCCACTGGCGTTTGTTCTGGCGCATGAAAACACGGTTAAGCGCAGCATGGTCAAGGCGCTGCATGCCGTTAGATCGCAAGATCTGGTTACAGCGGAAACCGCATTGCAAAAGGGGAGTGAGCGTCTTTCAGCCTCCCTTATCGGTCTTTCACGCATGCGGGATCTGGTGGCCAGTCTGCGCCGTTTTTCCCGGCTGGAAGAAGGTGAGTTCCGCCGTCTGGATGTGCCCGAAGCCATAGGCATGGTGCTTACACTGCTTGCCCCCAAGCTGGGGCAGGATATTGAAGTTACCTGCAAGTTGGAGGCCCCGCCGGAACTGGTGTGTCAGGCAGCGCTGGTCAATCAGGTGGTCATGAATATCGTAAGCAATGCCGCAGATGCCATTTTGGACAAACGGCGCGAGACGATTCAAAGCGCCGAACCCACGATTTCTCACGCAGATCGTATCCTTATCACCTCGTTTTTGGAGCAAGCTGAAAGCGGTAAAGGTGAAGAATACGTGATCCAGATAAGCGATACCGGGCCGGGCGTGCCCAAAGAGCTGCAGGAACGTGTTTTTGAACCGTTTTTTACCACAAAACCTGTAGGGTCTGGTACGGGGCTTGGGCTGGCCACCGCATATGGTGTTGTGCAGGCCCACGGCGGCAATGTTGTTGTAACCAATGCAAGCACGTTGGGGGGCGCCTGTTTCACCCTCCGCGTGCCATACAGAGCAGGAGAGGAGAGGCGCGGTGATAACGTTGCCTGACCTGAAACAGCGTCCCATCGTGCTTGTGGTGGATGACGAACCGGAGATTCTGGTTGCGCTGACAGACCTGCTAGAAGGTGCCTACCATGTTCTTTCTGCTTCATCAGGAGAACAGGGTTTGGCGTTGCTGCGTGAAAACCCGGATGTAGCGGTTATTATCTCGGACCAGCGTATGCCCGGCATGACGGGTGATGTCTTTTTGGCGCAGGCGCGGGATATTTCCGGCGCAGGGGCCATTTTGCTAACGGGATATGCCGATATCTCCGCCGTAGAAGCCGCGCTGAACCGGGGGCAGATTTCCTTTTTTGCGTACAAACCGTGGGATGATGAAACACTTCTTTCCATGGTGGGGCAGGCTGCCGCGCGCTATTTTTTGGAAAAAGAACTGGAGTGCGAACAGCTTTTGCTACGCGGGCTATTGGAAAACCTGCCATTTGGGCTGGCGTTCAAAGATCAGGATGGCTGCTTTATCCGCCTGAACCAGCAGATGGCGCGGGAGTTTGGCCGCAGCGTTGCTGAATGCCTGGGCCAGAAAGAAGAGGACCTGGTAAACGGCCCACGGCAGGAAAGTCTGGAAGAAGCGCGGCAGGCGCTGGAAACATCCGGGCGGGATCAGCAGGTCTTGCAACTGCCGGGGCCTGATGGACAAAACCGCTGGCATGATCTGACCCGCGTGCGGCTTGATAGCCTGCGTAATGCTCCTGTGCGTTCGGGCTTGTTGTCTGATTATTCCATCCTGATTGATCGGGACGTAACAGATCTGCTGGGGCTGGAGCAGCGTTTGCGGCAGGCCCAGAAAATGCAGGCCATTGGCACATTGGCTGGCGGCATTGCGCATGATTTTAACAATCTGCTCACCGCTATTCAGGGCTCTTTGGAGCTGGTGCAGGATCTGGAACCCCCGCGAGAGCCGGGCGTGGCACGGCTATATCAAAACGCCATGGAAGCGGCCCGCCGAGGGGGCACCCTTACGCGCAAACTGCTAGACTTCAGCCGCCCGCGCCACTTGGTGTGCCAGAGGGTGGAAGTGCAGGAGGTGATGCAAAACCTTCAGGGCTTCATGAAGCAGGGCAAGGTGCCAGAAGATATCCGTGATGCACTGGATTCCGCCTCGGTAGAAGGTAGTGGGCGCTTCAGCAGCGTGCAGTTTGTACTGCCCGAAGAACCTCTGCCACCTGTATGGACAGACCCCGTGCAACTTGAACTGGCGGTGTTCAGCCTGTGCATTAATGCCATAGACGCACAGCCGGAGGGCGGCAGCACTAGTGTTTCTGTGCGGCAGGTTGCGCGGTTGTTAGGCCGCCATGTGGGCAAGGATCATGCCGGGGCATGGGTGGTTGTGCAGGTTTCGGACAGAGGCGTGGGCATGACGGAAGAAATGCGTGCCCGCATTTTTGATCCGTTCTTTACCACCAAGGATATGGGGCAGGGCACAGGGCTGGGCCTGTCCATGATTTACGGCTTTATCAGCCATTGCGGCGGCGAAGTGCGTGTGGAAAGCACACCGGGGGGTGGCACCTCCGTAGAATTGTGGTTCCCGGCCATGGATGCGCAGCTTTCAGCATCCATTCCACCCGCGGCAGGTGTTTCTGGCAATGCCACCGCCAATATGCGCACGCTGGCAGCCACGCCGCAGGGCCGCGCTATTCTGGTTGTGGATGATGAACCGGGCGTGCGCGCAGTAACGGCAGGTTTTCTGAGCCGTGCAGGATATGAGGTGTTGGAATCGGCTAGTGGCGCAGAGGCCGTGGAAACCGTGCGCAACAGGCCGGATATCGCCCTTGTGGTGATGGATGTGATGATGCCCGGCATGAACGGGGGCGAAGCCGCACAACGTATCCATGCCGAACGGGCAGAGCTGCCCGTGCTGTTTGTAACAGGCTACGCAGATCTGGGTATTTTGCCCCAAGGCGTGGCCGTGCTGCACAAACCTTACACGCGTGATGCGCTTTTAGGAGATGTAAAGGCCATGCTGGCTGCATAGGCCAACCCCTTGTTCTGGGCGGAATAAGGCTTATCTGAGGAAGATCATGCATACTTTTCACACAGCTTCCTCATCTCATGATCCCGTCGGCTGGCACGGGACAACCATTCTCTGCGTGCGGCGCGGGGCCGAAGTTGCCATGGCGGGCGATGGTCAGGTCACGCTGGGCAGCACGGTTGTTAAGGGCAATGCCCGTAAGGTGCGCCGCATAGGCCCGCAGGATAATATTCTGGCGGGCTTTGCGGGCGCCACGGCAGATGCCTTTACCCTGCTTGAGCGGCTGGAAGCCAAGCTGGAACGTTACCCCAACCAGCTTGAGCGCGCCTGTGTGGAACTGGCAAAGGATTGGCGGACAGACCGTTACCTGCGCCGGTTGGAGGCCATGATGGCCGTGGCAGATGCCGAACATTCCTTTACCCTTACAGGTAATGGTGATGTGCTGGAGCCAGAAGATGGCATTATCGCTATTGGGTCAGGCGGCAATTATGCTCTTTCCGCTGCCCGTGCGCTGCTGACGGTTGATGGGCTTGGGGCAGAGGAAATTGTGCGGCGGTCCATGAAGATTGCTGGTGATATCTGCGTTTACACCAATCATTCTGTCCGGGTGGAAACGCTCAAGGCAGCCTCAGATCAGGAGAGCCGGTAATGGATGCTCCTAACTTTTCTCCGCGTGAAATTGTAAGCGAACTGGACCGGTTTATTGTCGGTCAGCAGGATGCCAAGCGGGCCGTGGCCATTGCCATGCGCAACCGCTGGCGGCGTGCGCAGCTTTCTGAAGGTATGCGTGAGGAGGTTGTGCCCAAAAACATCCTCATGATCGGCCCTACCGGCTGCGGTAAAACGGAAATTGCCCGTAGGCTGGCAAAACTTGCGCAAGCCCCTTTTCTGAAGGTGGAAGCCACCAAGTTTACCGAAGTGGGGTACGTGGGCCGTGATGTAGACAGCATTGTGCGCGATCTGGTGGAAGTCTCCATCACCATGCTGAAAACATCGCGCCGCAAGGATGTTGAAGAAAAAGCCCAACAGGCAGCTGAAGAACGCATTGTGGATGCGCTGGCGGGGGAAGGATCTTCTGCTGATACAAAAAGCAAATTCCGCAGCATGCTGCGCAGCGGCCAGCTTGAAGATAAAGAAATTGATATTGCCGTAACCGAGCAGGCCCCTGCCGGAAGCAGTGATATGCCCGGAGCCGTGCCGGGGCAGGCCATTAATGTAGGCGATATGATGAAAGCCTTCATGAACCGTGGCCCCAAGCAGAAAAAGCTCAAGGTTTCTGTGGCACGCGAATATCTGAAGCGTGAAGAAGCAGACCGTCTGCTGGATGGTGAGGCCCTTACGCGGGAAGCCGTGGCCAATGCGCAGGAAAACGGCATTGTCTTTTTAGATGAGATAGACAAGGTATGTGCCCGTGCATCAGAAAGCGGGGCAAAGGGTGGTGATGTCTCCCGCGAAGGCGTGCAGCGTGACCTTCTGCCGCTGATTGAAGGCACAACCGTTTCCACCAAACATGGCCCGGTGAATACAGACCATATTCTGTTTATTGCCTCTGGCGCGTTCCATTTGGCCAAGCCGTCTGACCTGTTGCCAGAACTTCAGGGGCGTTTGCCTATTCGGGTGGAATTGCAGCCGCTCAGCCGTGAAGACTTGCGCCGTATTTTAACAGACCCGGAGCATTCTTTGCTCAAGCAGTACATCGCGCTGATGGGCACAGAAGGCGTAACCCTGAACTTTACGGATGATGCCATAGATGCGCTGGCTGAACTGGCAGCAGATATTAACGACCGCGTAGAAAATATTGGGGCGCGGCGTCTTGCCACAGTGCTGGAAAGATTGTTGGAAGATGTCTCTTTCACGGCATCGGACCGTAAGGGCGAAACCGTGGAAGTAAATGCTGCAATGGTGCAGGAAAAAGTCGCGCCACTGGCGCGCAAGGGAGATCTGAGCAGGTTTATTCTGTAATGGAAGCACCATTTGTAACGCCGCAGGAAGATACGGCAGAAGAAGCTATTGAAGCCATCCGTGATGAGCTGGAAATCTTTGATGATTGGATGGAACGGTATCAGTACATCATAGAAATGGGGCGCAAGCTGCCCCCATTCCCCAAAGAATGGTGTGATGATGCCCACCGCGTGCCTGGCTGCCAAAGCCAGGTATGGCTGGAAGAAAAGGAAGAGGGCGGCAAACTGTATTTTGCAGGCTTGTCTGACGCCGCCATAGTGTGCGGGCTGGTGGCCCTGTTATTGCGCGTATATTCCGGCCGATCCAAGGAAGAAATTCAGGCAACAGACCCCAAGTTCCTGCGTGATCTGGGGCTTGTGCAGGCTCTTTCCACCAACCGAGGCAACGGGGTGGAAGCTATGGCGCGGGCTATTCGTTCCGTTGCAGCTTCTGCTGTGGCCTGAATTGAATGTGAATTGCGCCGCCTTTATGTAGGTGGTGCAATTTCAAATAAAAAACCGGCGTG
This sequence comes from Acetobacter sp. A11-2, assembly GCF_040208445.1. Taxonomy (NCBI): domain Bacteria; kingdom Pseudomonadati; phylum Pseudomonadota; class Alphaproteobacteria; order Acetobacterales; family Acetobacteraceae; genus Acetobacter; species Acetobacter sp. A11-2. The sequence continues at coordinate 1,294,254 of NZ_CP157843.1, read as the reverse complement.
CTGGAAAAATCCAGCCGCCGGTTTTTTTATGCCTGCTTTACAGAAAAGCGGGTGCCTGAAAAATCAGGCGTTCCCTTTTTCTTTCAGCGCTTTCAAGATGTCAGCCGGGCGTACGGGCAGATGCCGCATACGCACACCAACAGCATTGAAAATGGCGTTGCCAATAGCGGGTGCAATGGTGGTTACACCCGGTTCACCAAGCCCCATGGGTTTTTCTGTGCTGGGCAGGAATTCAATATCCATATCCGGCACATCTGTAATACGCAGGGGCGTATAGGTGTTCAGGTTGCGGTCACGCACGTTGCCGTTTTCAATTTCCGTACCTTCAAACAGCGCCATGCTCAGGCCCCACAGCGCACCGCCTTCGGTCTGGGCCAAGGCGCCGTCTGGGTCGATAATCGTGCCAGCATCCAGCACCAGCCAGATTTTCTGGCAGGTGACAACGCCTGTTTCGCGGTCAACATGCACCTGTGCGGCGCCTGCTGTCCATGTTGGCATGTTGCGTTCCTGCCCGAAGGTGGTGGCAATGCCAATGGCTGTATCTTTAGGCAGGCTAACCTTGCCGTAACCGCACTTTTCTACCAGCTTTTTAAGCACATTGGCCTGACGGGATGCCCCACCAACAGAGTTGGGAGCACTGCCCGCATTACGGCCCTTGCACGTGAGCAGCCCAAGACGGAAATCAACCGGGTCTTTCCCATAATCATGGGCCAGTTCATCCAAAAAGCTTTCATGCGCCCAAGGTGTCCAGCCGGAGCTGACCGAACGCAGCCAACCGGGGCGGAAGGTGGCATCGGCCAGATCATTATCCAGTGCGCGCACCAGAATGGGGCCGACATCGTACCAGTGGTCAGCGCCTGCAATGGCGAACTGATCGTATGGTTTGCCGTCTTCACCTTTTTCCATAAAGGCAGCAGCCATCACGCCTGTTGGCCAGCCGGCAGAGGCATGATGTTCCCACCCGTTGATGGAACCATCCTTGTTCACACCAGCGCGTACTGTCTGGATGGACGGTGAGCGGATGGAATCAAACAGCACGTCATCAGACCGGGTAAACACCAGTTTAACAGGCTTGCCACCCAGTGCCTTGGAAATGAGCGCGGCGGGAACTGCGTAATCTCCGTTCAGGCGGCGGCCAAAACCACCACCCAGCAGGTAGCTGCGCATCACTACATCGGATTCAGGAACCTGAAGCGCCTTGGCAATAACGGGCAGGAACAGGGTCTGCCACTGGTTACCGCAATGCACTTCCCACTTGCCTTCATGCAGGCGGGCAAGAGCGTTCATGGGTTCCAGCTGATAATGCAGCACGGATGAGCACGTATAGGTGCGTTCCACCACCTTATCGGCTTTGCCCAGAGCTTCATCCACTCCGGCATCATTAAAGATGCGCGAACCGCCGGTTTTTTCGGCAATCTGCTTGCGGCCGTGCTCAATAATGTCCTGTTCGGTCACGTTGGCGGTTTTACCCGGTGTCCACGTTACTTTCAGGGCATCTGTTGCACGGATGGCCGCAGGGTAGGAGGAAGCCAGAACCGCAACCCAGCCCGGCACTGTGTTGGAAGGATCATCCAGCACAATGTAGCGGATATAGCCCTTCACCTTTTTGGCTTCCGTATCATCAACAGAAACCACTTTGGAGCCATACCGCGTGGGCGGCATTTTGGGGCGAGCATACACCATGCCTTCCAACTTGGCATCAATGCCATAAATGGCCGTGCCATCTGTTTTGGAAGGAATATCCAGCGCTTTAACTTCACGCCCGATCAGCCGGTGTTCGGATGAAGGTTTGAGCGGCAGCTTGGCCATTTCATCTGGCGTAAAGGTGCGGGTGGGGTGCGCACGGCTTACAATTTCGCCGTAGGAAATAGAGCGCTTGCCCGCAATAACCTGCCCATTACGTGCAATACAGGCAGAAGGCGCCACACCCAGCAGGCGCGCACCTTCTTCCACCATTACGGTGCGGGCTGCTGCACCAGCTTGGCGGAACTGATCCCACGTCAGCCAGACAGACCAAGAACCACCTGTAATCATCAGGCCCCATTTGGGGTCTGTATCCACGTAGGTGATCTTAACCTTGTTCCAGTCCGCTTCCATTTCATCGGCAATAATCCGGGCAAGGGCGGTACCAACATGCTGGCCCATTTCTGCACGAATAACGTTTACGTTCACCCAGCCATCCGGCGCAATGGAGCACCAGATTGTGGGTTCAAACACACCACCGGCGGGCAGATTACCTGCGGCCTGCGGGTAAACCTGCGCAGCGTTACCCTGCCGCGCAAAGCCGAACATAAAGGCCGAGCCCATGGCCGTAAGCAGAAAACCGCGGCGCGTGGGCCCACGGCCTGCTGCCCGATCCTGCCGGGCTGCAATGCGTTCCAGCTTACCCATGAGATGCCTCCTCCTTCTGCATGGCGGCGGCTGCTTTCTTGATTGCCTTGCGGATGCGCACATACGTCATGCAGCGGCACAGGCTGCCGCCCATTACGCCATCAATCTGCTCATCCGTTGGGTCGGGATAATCTTTCAGAAGGCTGACAGCCTGCATGATCTGGCCGGACTGACAGTACCCACACTGCGGAACCTGAATATCCTTCCAGGCTTCCTGCACAGGGTGTTTGCCTTCTGGGTGCAGGCCTTCAATGGTGGTTACATCAGCGCCTTCAATGGAGCTGATGGGCGTAATGCAGGAGCGGGTGGCACGCCCACCCACCAGCACGGTGCATGCACCGCACTGGCCTACGCCACAACCAAACTTTGTGCCTGTCTGGTCCAGATCATCACGCAGGGCCCACAACAGGGGGGTATCTTCTGGCACATCGACGGAAACGTCACGGCCATTGAGTTTGAACTTTATCATCTCTTGCTCCGTGTTCCGTCTTAGTGCGAAGAATTGACTGGAACTGGCTGGACGGTCTTGCGCACTTCGGCGGCCTTTTTCTCAAGGTTTGTCCACGGTGGCAGTGTGGTGCGGGTGCGGCGCAGATAGGCGGCAATGCGAGCCATATCCTTGTCGGACAGCGCATTGTAGAAGCTGGGCATGGCTACGCCAGATTGCCCTTCTTCCGCCGTAAGCCCACGTAGCATGACCTGATACAGGTTTGTGGGTTCATCCAGCCACAGTGCGTTATTCAGCGCCAGATCCGGGCGGCCAAGAACAGGCGTGGGCGCTGCATTGTAATGGCAGGCCGCACAGGCACCCTGATACAGCTTTGCGTCCGGGTCCACATTCGGGCCGATCAGATCGGTTTTGGAAGCTTCCATGGCGCGGGCCAAGGCGGCCTTGTCGTTCTTTTCACGCTCGGCAGCGTGGTCCACATCCGCAAAGTAATGCGCAATGGCGTGCACATCTTCTTCCGGCACGGTGGAAAGGAAGCGATGCGGCACGGGGGACATAGGCCCACCAGCCGGGCCGTGCAGCGGTGCTACGCCAAAGCGCAGATACTGGAACAGCTCATCTTCCGTCCATGTGGTGGGGGTTGGGTTGTGCTCGTTAAGGGCGGGCGCAATCCAGTTATCCACCACGGCACCTTCGTAGGCAGAGCCTTTCTTTTCGGCTCCCATAAGGTCACGCGGGGTATGGCACGCGCCGCAGTGGGCGTTGCCTTCGGCCAGATAGGCACCGCGGTTCCACAATGCATCATGCCGTGGGTCGGGCTTGTACACGCCGGGGCGCAGATACAGCAGTTTCCAGCCAGCCTGAAGAATACGCAGGCTGAGCGGGAAGGGCAGCTCGTTCGGGCGGCGAGACATGTGCACGGCCGGGCGTGTCATGATGTAGGCATACAGATCGGAAATATCCTGATCCGTCATCTTGGTGAAATGATCGTACGGGAAAGCCGGGATCAGATGCACGCCCTTGCGGGACACACCAAGGTGCATGGCGCGGCGGAAAGCTTCTTCCGACCAAGCGCCAATGCCCATTTCAACATCTGGTGTGATGTTGGAAGAATAGATGGCCCCAAACGGGGTATCCATTTTATAGTCACCCGCCAGTTCCGGCCCGCCGCCGTTATCTGTGCGGGTGTGACATTCTGCGCAATACCCTTCAGCCGCCACAATCCGCCCGCGCTCTATCTGCTCGGCAGAAAAGCTGGCGGGGTTTGGCCGCTCAATCGGGGCAATTGGTGGATACCATGCATAATATAAGAACCCGAGCCCCCCAAGGACCCCGGCCGCGGCTACTCCCGCTAGAAGACGTTTGATCACTCTACCCCCAATCCCGTGAAAAACGTACCATCTGGCGGGCAACACGTAAGCCTACGCGCCATGAGCCGATGGATCAGCGTCTGAGGTTCGTTTCTTGATTCAGGACGATTCTTATCTGGAATTGCGATGTAAATAAACGCATAGGTTCCACTGTATTACAGTGAAATCTGAATAAGATTTATTTGTCTGCCGAGAATATTGCAGAAAAACAGGGGTTTCGTCTTTATCTATATTTTATCGTATATAGTTAAGCGTTGATTTTGCATGTATGCCATGCGTTCAGTTCTTGAAAGAAATCATATTTTTGCGATGGAAAAGGCCGCTGCGCCTCTCTGCTATGGCCGTATTCGGTTTATCAGAGAGAGCGCAACGGGAAGGCGGCACAATGGCCTAAGGCAGATTAGCCAGCGTGCTGGGCAAGGGTTTTGTGTGTGCCCTGTGCACGAATGCTTTGGCGAATTTTCACAACGTCAGTTGCAAAGTTGGGATGATCTTTCAGGTTCCAGCCCGCAAAAACAGTCATCTGCAACCCTGTGGCCAGATCTTCTGCACGCGCCAGCGCAAGTTGTTCTGCGTTAATGGCCGGTTCTGTAATGGTATAGGGCGTGCCTTTATCTGTAGTGCCACGCAGATATTCCAGAAAACACGCCGTGCCAAACGCCAGTCGCCAATGATCGCGTCCGGAGCCTAGAACGCCATTGACAGTATCTGTCAGGAACACGGGCAGTTTGGAGCCGCTATCGGAAGCAATGCGCAAAAGCTGATCACCCACCGCAGGGTTGCGGAAGCGGTGCAATACCTGCTGGGCATATTGTGCCAGAGAAACACCTTTGGGTGGCGTAATGAAGGGTGAGGCGTCTTCTGCCAGAAAACGTTCCAGATGGCCCAGCAGCAAGGTGTCTTCTATGGCGTGTGGCACAGTGTCATACCCCATCAGCACGCCGGGCAGTGCCAGCATGGAGTGGGAGGCATTGAGCATCCGCAGTTTTACCTGCTCATAAGGCCCAACATCATCTGTAAACTGCACGCCCACAGTTTCCAGTTCTGGCCGACCATCGCAGAAATTGTCTTCAATTACCCATTGCGTAAAATCTTCCGCAAAAATGGGCATCTGGTCAGCAACGCCCGTCAGGGCATCCAGGCGCGTAATGTCTGCTTCACCAACAGAAGGTGTAATCCGGTCCACCATGCTGGATGGGAAGGTGACGTTTTCTTTTATCCACGCACCCAAAATAGGGTCACGCGCAGTAGCATAGGTGCAAAAAGCCGTGCGGGCAGCTTTGCCGTTATGGCGCAGGTTATCGCAGCTGAGCACCGTAAAGGGGCCGGTGCCGCTTTCGCGCCGCTGGCGCAGGGCTTCACATACCAACCCGAATGCCGTTTCGGGCACATCACGCGCTAAATCTGCTTTAATATCAGGGTGATCGAGCGTGAAGTTGCCTTCAGCATCCAGGTAGTAGCCACCTTCTGTAATGGTGAGGGTGACAATTTTAATATCCGGGTCTGTCAGGCGCTTAATGGCGGCAGCGCGATCTTTGGCTGCGTGCACATATTCTATAATGCTGCCGATAACATTGGTTTCATGCGTGCCATCGGGCGCAAAGGCGGTGAGTGTGTACAGGTTGTCCTGTTCTGCCATAATGGCAGCGCGCTTATCTTCACGCGGTGTATTGCGCAGGCCTACGCCAACAATGGCCCAACCTTGCTGGCCCGCACGCTCCAGAACTTTGTTGATATACATGGCCTGATGGGCGCGATGAAAATTGCCCACGCCAAGATGTGCAATGCCTGCCGTGGTTTTCTGCCGATCATAACGCGGCGTTGTAACCTGAACAGGAAGCTGATGCAGTGTGGCGTTGGAAAGAGGGATCATGAAAACCGTGTACCTCGCTTTAAAAATATCTGTTGGGCATAATGTTGGGGCAAAACGCAGCATAAGCAAGAAAGCTGCGTATGTGAGGCTTGAAAGTGATGGGGCTTTCCGTTAAGGGAGCGCATTCGCACACGCGTCCGGGCTTGTAGGGCATGCCCGGCCGTGGTTGGTTGCCTTAATTATTTTAAGGTGACGTTATCCAGATTTGTTCAGGAGTGTTGAAATGCCCAAGATGAAGACCAAGTCGTCGGTCAAAAAGCGGTTTAAAATCACCGCAACCGGCAAGGTGCTCTCTGGTCCGTGCGGTAAGCGCCACGGCCTTATCAAGCGCCCCCAGAAAATGAAGCGCTCCGCACGCGGCACGCAGACCATGACCCCGCAGGACGGTCGTGCCGTCAAGCAGTGGGCCCCCTACGGGCTATAAGGAGCATCTGATTCATGGCACGTGTAAAACGGGGTGTTACCACCCTTGCTCGTCATAAAAAGGTTCTGGAACTGGCTAAGGGTTATCGCGGCCGCTCCTCCACCAACTATCGCATTGCGCTGGAACGTGTTGAAAAGGCACTGCGCTATGCTTACCGTGACCGCCGCAATAAAAAGCGTGAATTCCGCGCTCTGTGGATTCAGCGTATCAACGCTGCGGTGCGCGAACATGGCCTGACCTACAGCCGTTTCATCAACGGTCTGGACAAGGCTGGTATCGAAATCGACCGTAAGGTGCTGGCCGCCATTGCGTTTGATGATGCCGCAACCTTTGCTGAAATCGTAAAGAAGGCTCAGGCTGCTCTGGCTGCCTGATCTGCCTGTCTGATACGATAAGGTTGAAGAAAAGGCCGTCCCACGTGGGCGGCCTTTTTGCTTGGTGCCGGTGAGGGAAGATGTGGTTTTCCCTCTTGGGGCTTTTCTCCCGCTGCGGGAGATTGTATCCGCCCGGTAAGCATTTTCTCCTCGCGTGAGGTTTCATGAGCAACGATCTTGAGATTCTGCGGCAGGAAGTCCTGTCCGAACTGGCTGGCGCCACAGACCTGAAAGCATGGGATGCCGTGCGTGTCAGCATACTGGGAAAATCCGGCAGGCTGACGGCTTTGCTCAAAGCGCTGGGGAAAATGCAGCCCGATGAACGCAAAGCCCGCGGTGTGGCGCTGAACCGCCTGCGTGATGAACTAACCCGCGCGATTGAAGCGCGCGGCAAAGAACTGGAAGCCGCAGAGCTGGAAGCCCGTCTGGTTGCCGAGCGGGTAGATGTGACCCTGCCACCACCACCGGTGGAACGTGGCTACCTGCACCCCATCAGCCGCACGATTGAAGAAATGACCGCCATTTTTGGCGCCATGGGCTTTAAGGTGGCAGAAGGGCCGGATATCGAAACCGACTGGCACAACTTCTCCGCCCTCAACACGCCTGATCATCATCCTGCCCGCACGGATCATGATACGTTTTATCTGCCGCCACAGCCGGGGCTGGATGTAACGCGCGTGCTGCGTACCCAAACATCTGGCGTGCAAATCCGCACCATGCTGGCGCAACAGCCGCCTATCCGCGTAATTGTGCCGGGCCGCACTTACCGGGCGGATCATGATGCCACGCATTCCCCCATGTTCCACCAGTGCGAAGGCCTGGTTGTGGGCAAGGGCATTACACTGGGGCACCTTAAGGGCTGCCTGATTGAATTTTTGCGGGCGTTTTTTGGTAAGCCGGAACTGCCGGTGCGCTTCCGTTCTTCCTACTTCCCGTTTACCGAGCCTTCTTTGGAAGTGGATATTGGCTGGTCTCGCAAAACCGGTGAGATTGGTGGAGGGGAAGACTGGCTGGAAGTGCTGGGTGCAGGCATGATTCACGCCCGTGTGCTGGCCAACTGTGGGCTGGACCCGCGTGAATGGCAGGGCTTTGCCTTTGGTATGGGCATTGAGCGGCTGGCCATGCTGAAGAACGGTATTCCCGATCTGCGTTCGTTTTATGAAAGTGATATCCGCTGGCTGCGCTATTATGGGTCGGACCCACTTGCGCCCGCGCTACTGCATGAGGGGGTGTGAGGAATGAAGTTCACGCTATCTTGGTTGTATGACCATCTGGATACGCAGGCCACGCTGGAAGAAATCTGCGCGAAGCTGAACCAGATCGGGCTTGAAGTTGAAAGTGTAGAAAACCGCGGTGCGGCAATTGAGCCATTTTTAACCGCCCGTATTCTGGATGCCCAGCCGCACCCCAATGCAGACCGCCTACAGGTATGCCGGGTAGATGCAGGCCCCGGTTTTCAGGATGTGCAGGTGGTGTGTGGTGCCCCCAACGCACGCAAGGGGCTAGCCGTTATTTTTGCCAAGCCGGGCACCTATGTGCCGGGGCTTGATATTACCATCAAGGAAGGCAAGATCCGTGGTGAAGCCAGCGGCGGTATGCTGTGCTCCCTGCGTGAACTGGGCCTTGGTGAAGAAAGCAACGGCATTGCAGAACTGCCGGAAGATACGCTTCCCGGCCAGTCCTATGCTGATTTTGCCGGCCTTGATGATGTGGTGATCGACATTGCCATTACTCCCAATCGTGGTGATGCACTGGGTGTGCGTGGCATTGCGCGGGATCTGGCTGCTGCTGGGCTGGGCACGTTGCGCCCGTGGCTGGCAGAAACGGTGGAAGGCAAGTTTGATTCCCCCGTGGTGTGGGATATTTCCTACCCGGACGCCTGCCCGTGGGTGCTGGGCCGCACTATTCGTGGTGTAAAAAATGGCCCCAGCCCGGAATGGTTGCAGCGCAAGTTGGAAAGCATTGGCCTGCGCCCGATTTCTGCACTGGTGGATATCACCAACTATTTCTGTTTCGATCTCGGCCGCCCGCTGCACGTGTTTGATGCCGCCAAAATTTCTGGTGGCAAGCTGACAATTTGCCGTGGCGAAGGGGAGCAGTTTCGTGCGCTGGATGGACAGGACTACACAGTTGGCCCGGAAGACTGCGTGATTGCAGATCAGGCTGGCGTGCAGTCTCTGGCCGGGATTATGGGCGGTGAGGCCACAGGTGCCACAGCAGAAACCACAGATGTATTCGTGGAATGTGCACTGTTTGACCCCGTGAAAATTGCTCTGAGCGCCCGCCGCGTGGGTGTTTCTTCAGATTCCAGCTATCGGTTTGAACGCGGGGTAGATCAGGCGCTGCCGGTTTCGGCTTTGGAAGCTGCAACACGCCTGATTATTGATCTGTGCGGTGGTGAGGCCAGCGAAGTTGTTTCTGCAGGTGAACAGCCTGCATGGCAGCGCGATGCCACGCTGCGCTTTGCCCGTGTGCGTGATCTGGGTGGGCTGGATGTGCCTGCTGATGAAAGCGTGGATCTGCTGGAAAAGCTGGGCTTTGAGGTGCAGGAACGCAACGATGCACAGGTGCGTGTGAGCGTGCCATCATGGCGGAACGATATTGCCCAAAAGCCAGTTCTGGCTCAGGGCGAAGGTATTCCGGCTGATGTGGCAGCCAAGGCTGCGGAAGGCGTTGCGGCCATAGAATCAGAAAGTGATCTGGTTGAAGAAGTGCTGCGCCTGAAAGGGCTGGATGCTGTGCCTGCAGTGCCGCTGCCATCTGTGGTGGTTGTGCCAGAAGCAGCACTCACACCGCGGCAGGCGCGTCTGGCACTGGCACGGCGCTTTCTGGCTGCACGTGGGTTAACAGAAACAGTTGGTTTCTCCTTCGTTTCGCACGAGGCAGCTGAGCGCTTTGGTGGTGCGCCGGAATCCCTGCGTCTGCTTAACCCTATTGCGTCTGATCTGGACCAGATGCGCCCCACACCCATGATCAACCTGTTGGCTGCGGTTAAGCATAACAGTGCACGCGGATGGGGTGATCTGGGGCTGTTTGAAGTTGGTCCGGCGTTTGCAGAAAACGGCCAGCAGCCAGTGGTGGCTGGTGTGCGCTCTGGCCATACACCGCGTTATCCGGGGCAGGCGGGGCAGGCTGTTTCTCTCTGGGCGGTCAAGGCAGATGCGCTGGAACTGCTCCAGCAGCTTGGGGTTAACCCAGATGCCATCAGCACCACCACAGATGCACCGGGTTGGTACCACCCCGGCCGTTCTGGCGTGCTGCGGCAGGGACCTAAAAACGTTCTGGCCTATTTTGGTGAGTTGCATCCATCTCTGCTTCAGGCCGAAGGTATTGATGTGCCGGTTGTCGGGTTTGAGCTGATGCCGGATGTGGTGCCAGACCCCAAACGTAAAAAGAAAGCCGCACCGCGTCTTTCTGCGTTCCAGCCCGTGCGGCGTGATTTTGCATTTGTTGTGGCGCGCGATGTGCCGGGTGAAAAACTGCTGCGGGCCGTGCGCGGGGCAGAGCGCCAGCTTGTGGCAGATGTAAGCCTGTTTGATGTGTATGAAGGCCCGCATGTGCCAGAAGGTCATCGCTCCATCGGTGTGGAAGTGACCCTTCAGCCCATGGATAAAAGCCTGACAGATGCGGAACTGGAAGCTGTGTCTGAAAAAATTGTTGCTGCTGTTACCAAGGCAACAGGCGCAACCCTGCGTTAAGTAGGAAGGAGCAGGGCTGTATGAAGGAAAAGCGCATCATGGCGGGTAGGGCAAAAATTATGAGTTGGAAGAAAACTGCTGCCCTCTCTGCCTTGTTGTGTGGCTTGGCGGGCGCTGTTTTGCCACAGGCGCAGGCCGAGCAGATTACAGGGGCCGGTTCCAGCTTTGCCGCGCCCTTGTATCAGTCATGGTCGGCGCATTCTGCGGCGCAAACCGGTGTGCAGCTGAATTATCAGACCATTGGCTCCGGCGCTGGGCAAAATCAGGTTCTGGCTGGCACGGTAGATTTTGGGGCATCTGATGCTCCTATGTCTCATGCGCGGTTGGAGGCGGGGCATTTGCTCCAGTTTCCCACCGCTATTGGTGGCATTGTTGTTATTGCCAATGTGCCGGGCGTGCCTGAAGGTGCCTTACGCCTGACCGGCCCCGTTCTGGCAGCGATTTATGATGGTTCCATCACGCAGTGGAATGATCCACGCATTGTAGCGCTCAACCCCGGTGTTACATTGCCGGATCTGCCCGTGGCTCCGCTGCATCGGGCAGATGGGTCTGGCACAACCTACGTGTTTACAGAATATCTTGGCCGGGTTTCTCCCACGTGGGAGAAACAGGTAGGGCGTGGCACATCTGTTGCATGGCCAGTTGGCGCAGGTGCCCGTGGGAATGATGGCATTGCCTCTTACGTTAAAAATACGGAAGGCAGTGTGGGGTATGCGGAATATGCCTATGCAGAACGCAACCACCTTTCCACCGTTGTTCTGCAAAATCGGGCCGGGGAATTTGTGGTGCCGTCTGTTACCAGTTTTACACGGGCTGCGGAAAATGCCACGTGGGACCATGCAGACATGACAGCCTCGCTTTGTGATGCAGATGGCGCCGGAAGCTGGCCGATTGTTACCACCACCTATGCGCTCGTGCCGCGTGAGGCGAATGAGGCAAACCACGGAAACGCTGTAAGAACATTCTTCCGTTGGGGCGTAAAGGATGGAGAAGCCGCCAGCCGGGAGCTGGACTACGTGCCATTGCCTCCAGTTGTGCGGGATGCCGTTTTGGAGCGGCTGAAATAGGCGGATAATTGGGTTATCCGGTTCTTCCCGCGTTCATCCTGCGGTTGTCCCACGTTTCATCCACAGATTCTGTGGATAACGCGCTACGCGGGATAAGCTACTGAACCCATGCCTGAGAAAACAAAAGCTGGTTTACGGTTGTAAACAGCAGGTTTTTCAGGCGTGGGGATGTTAAAATTACAGCATCTTTTTCAATGGCCGGGGCTACGGGGGCTTGCTCCATAACTCGCCTGTCTGCCTCCTGCCACAAGGCGTTTTGTGCCTGTGCGCTCAGGCTTACATCCGTTTTGGCTTTATCCATCAGGCTTTGCACATCCCGGTTACAAAACCCGGGAATATTGATGGAACTGTCTGAACTGGGGTGAATATTTTCACATCCCAATAAAGCATCCAAAAAGTTGGAAGCCGATGGATAATCGGCAGACCAAGATGCTACGCCAATCTGCACATGGTTATCCGAATTCTGCATGTAGGAAAAAGCCAGTGCGCTGCTAAGTGGGCGCAGGTTGGCACGGTAACCAAGGTTTTGCAGCATGTCCCGCACCCATGCGCCCATGGCCAGATCAACACTGGTGTTGGCGGCAATCACGGTCACTTTCTGGCCGTATGTTCCGCTTTCACGCACCAGATTGCGCGCTTTTTCCATATCTGTGCCACGCCACATGGGGGCAGGAGATTCAGGAGAGGCATCCTTGGTGTAAAAACATTGCGTAGAGGATGCCGACAAAGTGGAAGGCAACATGCCGCATAGCGGGCGGGCAATGCCGGGGCCACCATATAAAATGGCCATGGCCTTGCGGTTTAGTGCGTAATTGACGGCCTGTCGTGCCTTGAGGGAAGAAAAAGGGGCTTCGCGCATGTTCATGGGCAGAAAATACATGGCCGGATGGCGCAATACATGCGTCTGGCCAGTAAAGCGGCTGCCCAATTCTCCCAATCGGTCTAGGGGAATAGGGTCTGCCATCCAGTCATACTGTCCGTTTTCTACGGCGGTTACTGCAGCTTCATCCGGTATGCCAAAAGTATAGTCTATCCGATCCGGGTAACCAAAAGGCTGCGCCTGTGCGTTCCATTCCTTGAAATACGGATTGCGCTCCAGCTTCAAAAACCGGTTTGGGTCATAGGCAGTAAGCTGGTAGGGGCCGGTGCTGGGCAAAGGCACATTGCCGGTATCATGGTCTGGCGCGTTGGCTGGTAAAATAACGGCGTGGGTAAATGCCAGCTTATGCAGGAATTCTGTATCAGGCGTTGTAAGATGAAACGTGATGCTGCGGGTAGCGGGGTTTTCTATAACCCCTTCAAGTTTGCAGTCTGTTGGGCTGCGCAGGCAGGCATCAGCACCTTTGATGGCACCGTAAAAAGCCCCGGCCGTTGGGCTACCTACACGAAAGATGCGGCGGAAGGATGCCACAACATCAGCCGTGGTAACGGGCTGACCGTTGGAAAAGGTAATGCCTTTACGCAGGCGGAAGGTATAGGTCAGGCCGCCATCTTCAGGGTGCGGGAGTTCTTCTGCCAAATCTGGCACCACATCTGCCCCGGCCAGACCATCGGCTTTGCGGAAGGTGGTTAATCCATCATACACATTGGCAAACAGATTGATGTATTTGCCGGAGTAATTGATCTGGGGGTCCAGCGTGCCGCCGGAAGAAGCCGCAACCAGACGCAAAGTGCCCCCCATATGTGGGGAGGATGGAGCATCTGAAATATCTGCGGCCATGCCTGCTTTTGTTGTGCCAGCTGCAAGCAGCACACAAAAACAGGCAGAGCGAAACAGCTTGCCAGATTTACTGGCCAGCATTCTGCTCCATTGCCGCTTCAGGGGATGGGGATGTCATCAACGCGCTAAGGTTTTTGTAAAGGGACGACACCATCATGATCCCCACAACTATCGTGGCGATAATGATGCAGATTCGTACAAACTTACTGGTCATAGCGCATTGCGCCGCCACCATAATTGGTGGTGGAGTGCTTATACGGGTTGGATCCCTGCTGGGGCGTAAGAGGGGGACGGTACCAGCCAGGCGCCGCGCGCCCGTGGTTTGAGCCGGGGTGGTAATAGTGCCGGTGTGGATCATGCGCACAGGCGGCAAGCCCAAACCCGACCAGTAACATAAGGGCGGCCTTATGGGCGCGCCGCAATGAAGAAAACTGTTTCATCATACCTCCAGCATAGCGTTGTTTGGGTGTGTTCGCCAAGAACAAAGCAGGTAGATGCTCATATGTGGCGTACAGGCCCGATACGTTCACATAATGGCAAGAAAATGCGTGAATAATGAGGCCAATGCCGTGGGCAATATGGCTAGTGCAGGGCATGCCATGTTAGGGATAACGCGTATATGGCACAGAAGCTGCCATGTCCTTGCCTTATCATGATGATAACGGCGGGAGCAGGATGGATGTTGGTGTTGGATATAGGGAATAGCGTGGCATGGCGGTAACGGGTCTGGCAGCGGTACTGCTTGTTATTGCATTGCTTTTGGTGGTGGTCAGCACCGTGCAGCCCATTGCGCGCAAGCTGGAACTGTCTGAAACGGTTTTGCTGGCTATTGTGGGCATTATCATCGGTTCCTTGGCTGATGTTGCGTTACGCAGTTCTCACACCTCGGCCTTCAATGGCATTGCAGAAGCGCTGCTTGATTTTCCGCTGAATAGTGAAGAGTTTCTGCTTATCTTTTTGCCTGCGCTGGTGTTTCAGGGGGCGTTGGCTATTGATGTACGGCGCTTGGCGCATGAAACAGGCACCGTTTTGCTGCTGGCTGTGGTGGCGGTTGTTATTGCCACAGCCACTATTGGTTTTGCGCTTTACCCCTTTGCCCAGATGCCGCTTGTGGTCTGCCTGCTGCTTGGATCCATTGTGGCGACGACGGACCCTTCCGCTGTGGCCGGGATTTTCCGGGATATCGGGGCTGCAACACGATTGACGCGGTTGGTGGAAGGTGAGGCGCTGCTGAATGATGCTGCGGCCATTTCCATCTTCTCTATCCTTCTGCCCTCCGTCACGCTGCACAAAGCCATTCATCTGGGTGATGCGCTGATCTCGTTTGTGGTCTCTTTCGTGGGGGCGCTGATTGTCGGGGTGGTTGTCGGGCGTCTCACGCTGGTCATGATGTCCGCCATCGCCAGTTCGGCAGCAGAAATCACGCTAACTGTGGCGCTGCCTTACGTGGTGTACATCCTTTCAGATGAAATTCTGGGGGTTTCCGGTGTGGTGGCTACGGCGGCGGCTGGGCTTACGCTCTCTGTTTACGGACCATCCACCATTCGGCCTCAAACGTGGCTGTTTCTCAATCAGCTTTGGCAACAGCTGGTGTTCTGGGCGGGGTCCTTGGTGTTTGTGCTGGCCTCCATGCTGGTGCCGCGTCTGCTGGTGGGCATGACGCGGTGGGACTGGGTGCTTATCCTTATTGCCAGCGTGGCGGGGCTGGCTGCACGTGCGGCTGTGGTGTTTGGCATGTTGCCGCTCTTGGCATGGACACGTCTTTCCCCACCCGTGCCCACACCGTTCAAGGTGACAATGGTATGGGGCGGTTTGCGCGGGGCCATTACGCTGGCTCTGGCGCTGGCCGTTACGGAAAACGAGCACGTTTCCACGCCTGTTGCGCATTTTATCGGTATTATTGCCACTGGCTTTGTGTTGATCACGCTGCTTGTTAACGGCACCACGCTGCGTTCACTCGTGCTGTTTCTCAAGCTGGATCGGCTTTCCCCCATTGATGAGGCCATGCGCCATCAGGTGCTCAGCATCGGGCTAGGTAATGTGTGCGCCCGCGCCAAGGAATTGGGGGATGCACTGGGTTTCAGTGCCGATGCCACGCGCTCGGTTGTTGATCATCTGGCGCGTCGGGCAGAGGAAGAGCAGGCCGCTAACGAGTTTGACCGCGCACTGTCTGATATCCAACGCGTTAATCTGGCACTGATCACCATTGCCAGTCAGGAACGTTCCATGCTGCTGGACCTGTTCCGCATGCAGGGGCTTTCCCGCCGTGTGATGGAAACACTGTTGCGGTCTTCCGAAGCAGCTATTGATGGTGCACGGCTGGAAGGGCGCTTGGGCTATGTGCGGGCGTTGCGCAAACGGCTTAGCCCCTCCTTACGCTTTAAGGCCGCACAGTGGGTGCATAATCATTTACGTCTGGATCGGCCACTGATGCTGTGCATGGCGGAGCGGTTTGAAATGCTGATGGTGGCGCATTTTATTTCCATCTCGCTCACACGTTTCATGCACGAACGGCTGGAACCCACATTGGGCAGCCGTATTGGGGAAATTGTGGCCGAGGTGCTTTCCCGCCAGCGCAAGCTGCTGGATGAGGCGCTGGAAACCTTGCGCCTGCATTATCACGGCTATGCCGAGGCGCTGGAAAACCGGATTTTCCGTCAAATCGCCCTGCGTCTGGAAAGCGAAGAATACACAACCCTGCTTTCAGAATCCCTTATCAGTGATGAACTCAGCCGCGAATTGTTGAAAGAGCTGGAACGCCGCAGACACCGTCTGGTCAAGCGGATGAGCTTTGATCTGCGCAGCGGTATAGAAGACCGCCTGAAGCATGCTGCTATCTTCAAGGGCCTGCCGGGGGCAGAGCTGCATGATCTGGCTACCACGACATCGCTACGCTTTGTGGCCCCGCAGGAGGTTATCTGCCGCAAGGGGCGGAAAATGCGCGCCATCTACTTTATCAGCGCGGGTTTGGCAGAAAGCCACGTGGCCGGGGCCGATGTGCTGTATGGCGCAGGGGATCTGATAGGCGCGCAGGAGGCATTGCATGGCTGGCGCTGCCCCGGCACCATCCGCGCCGTGCAGTTTGGGCATTTTATGGTGATTACAGCCAGCCGCTTCCAACGCCTGATTGAAGATTACCCCGTGGTGCTGGAAAATATTCAGAACATCTTGCGCAAGCGTGAAGCCGGAGAGCGGCCTATTGCGCTTTTGCCCGGTGCAAACCGTAAGGTGGATGAGGATGCAGGCAAGGATGCGCTGATGCTGTTGGCACCTAAAAGCCAGCTACCGCCTTCATCCGAAACAAAGGAATAAATGGCCTTATCATGCGGGCATAAAAAACGGCGCGGAGCCAATAGGCCCGCGCCGTTTTTGTAGAATACGCCGTAAGTTTTACAGGCGGGTAATGGGCGGCGGCAGGGAATTGCTCTGGCGCAGGGCAAGACCAATTTGCAGCCAGCTTATGCCGCTTACAATCAGTTCTGCCCCAACAAATGTGCCAATCAGCCACAGGCCAGACCACGGCAGGGTAAAGTACAGGCACAGGCCCACAAGCAGGCTGATAAGCCCGCTACCCAGAATGATCACCCAGCCGGGCATACCTCGTGCCTGCAGGGCCAGAACGCAACGCAGCACACCCACAACCACAAAGCAGGCAGATACAAAAATGGTAATGGCAACAGAGCCTGTGGCTGGTTCTTCTATAAGAAGGTAACCACCAGCGGCGTAAAGCAGCCCGCATAGCAGGGAGAAAATAAAGCCGCCCCAATCCCGCACGGCAAAGGCATGTATCACCTGCATAATGCCTGCCACAATCAGCAGCGCGCCAATAAAGATGGTGCTGGCAAGGGTGACGGAAACCGCATCAATACAGGCAATAAAGCCCAATACAATCAGGGCGAGACCCAACGCCACAAATAGCCCCCATTTTTTAGCAAATGGCATGCTGAGCAATCCTTTCTTTTCAATTTTATGTGCCGATGGCACGACTATGCACTGCAGAATGGCAGAAAGCGCAACGGAAAAAGTTGACACTGCGCCCGGGGTTTCGTAATTCCTGCCTCCATTGCCGGGAATGTGGACAAATCGGCCAGCAGGGCAACATGCCGCGCTGGTAATACGGTTTGCGCCCGCTCCGATCCGTGGTGGACGGAGACTACCGGTGTAACGACGGACATCTGCCCGATGTTCCGCCTGTTAAGAGAGAAGAGCGCACTATGAGCAAGCGCCTTGAGAGCAAGTATAAAATTAACCGTCGCCTTGGTGTAAACCTGTGGGGTCGCGCCAAATCTCCGGTTAACCGTCGCGAATATGGCCCGGGCCAGCATGGCCAGCGCCGTAAGGGCAAGCCGTCTGACTTCTCCGTTCAGCTGATGGCCAAGCAGAAGCTGAAGGGTTACTACGGCAACATTACAGAAAAGCAGTTCCACCGCTATTATCAGGAAGCCGTGCGCCGCAAGGGTGATACGTCTGAAAACCTGATCAACCTGCTGGAACGCCGTCTGGATGCCGTTGTGTACCGGATGAAGTTTGCTATCACGCCGTTCGCTTCCCGTCAGTTCATCAGCCACGGCCACATTCTGGTTAACGGCAAGAAGATGAACATTCCTTCCTACCTCGTGAAGGATGGTGACGTTATCGAAGTGCGTGAAAAGTCCAAGCAGCTGGCTATCGTTCTGGATGCCGCTCAGTCTTCCGAACGCGATGTGCCGGAATACATGGAAGTAGATCATCGCCAGATGAAGGGCACGTATCTGCGTGGCCCGCAGCTTTCCGATGTGCCGTATCCGGTGCAGATGGAACCGAATCTGGTGGTCGAATACTACTCCCGTTAATCGGCGTTTAGGTTCGTTTTATGCCGCGCCGGGTGGAGGGGTTTCTCTCCATCCGGCGTTTGCCGTTTTTACTCATGTTTGTTTCGGAACAGAGCCCTTATGTCTGATACCGCATCCGCCCCTCTTAGCAGTGACATTACCCGCCGCCGGACCTTTGCTATTATCTCGCACCCGGATGCCGGTAAAACCACGCTGACAGAACGGATATTGCGGGCAGGTGGGGCTATTCAGATGGCGGGCAACGTGCGCGCCAAGGGTGAACGCCGCCGCACACGGTCTGACTGGATGGGCATTGAGCGGGACCGCGGGATTTCCGTTGTCAGTTCAGTGATGACGTTCGATTACGGCGGCTGTGTGTTCAACCTGCTTGATACGCCCGGACATGAAGACTTCTCCGAAGATACCTATCGTACCCTAACAGCCGTTGATTCCGCCGTAATGGTGATTGACGCCGCCAAGGGTATTGAAGATCGTACACGCAAGCTGTTCGAGATTTGCCGCCTGCGCGATATTCCGATTGTGACCTTTATCAACAAGATGGACCGTGAGGCGCAGGATCCGTTTGCCCTGCTGGATGAAATTGCATCCTCCCTCGCGCTGGATACATCACCCGCCACATGGCCGGTTGGGCGTGCGGCCACGTTTGTTGGTACGTACGATATTCTCACCAAAAAGCTGCACACAACGGTTGATCTGCCAGAAGATGATGCCCGCCTTGTGCAGATGCGTGAGGAACTGGAACTGGTAGAAGCCGCGCTGCCAGAGTTTGATAAAGAATCCTTCGATGCCGGGCACCTGACCCCCGTATTCTTCGGGAGTGCGATCAAGGAAATCGGGGTGACCGATCTACTGGACGCATTGGTGGCCTTTGGCCCACCACCGCGTGACCAAGCAGCAGAAACCCGCGTGGTAAAGGCCACGGAGCCAAACATGACGGCGCTGGTGTTCAAAATTCAGGCGAATATGGACCCCAACCACCGTGACCGTATTGCCTTTGCCCGTATCTGTTCCGGCAAGCTCAGCCGTGGCATGCGCCTTAAGCACACGCGTACGGGCAAAAGCTTTGCCGTGCATACGCCCCAGTTCTTTTTTGCGCAGGATCGGCATCTGGCAGAAGAAGCCTTTGCGGGAGATGTGGTGGGTATTCCCAACCACGGCACCTTGCGTATTGGCGATACACTGACAGAAGGTGAAGACATCCAGTTTACCGGCGTGCCACACTTTGCCCCGGAAATTCTGCGCCGCGTGCGGCTGGATGATGCCATGAAGGCCAAAAAGCTCAAGCAGGCGCTGGTGCAACTGGCAGAAGAAGGCGTGGTGCAGTTGTTCCGCCCACAAGATGGCGCGCAGCCAATTGTGGGCGTTGTGGGCACCTTGCAGCTTGATGTGCTGCAATCTCGCCTGAAGGCGGAATATGGCGTGGCCATTGGTTTTGATTCCACGCCTTATTCTCTGGCACGCTGGATTACCGGCCCGCGTGAGAAAATTGAGGCCTTTGCCGCAGCACATCGCTCCGCCATGGCGGATGATCTGGATGATGATCCGGTATTTCTGGCTACTTCAGCGTTTATGATGCGCCGTACAGAAGAGCAGAACCCGGATATCAGCTTCCATGATATCAAGCAGATTGGTGTGGAAATTAAATAAGTTATGCAATGCCGCGTATCATAAGGTGCGCGGCATTTTGCTTTTTACATCATGCTGCAAAAGATACTGGCTGGTTGGTAAAATGGCGTTTTGCCCCAGCCATGTTGTGACATCTTGGGCAGGCACGCAGGCCAGCATGTCGTATTCTTTATTGGCATGTTGTTTCCAGCTTTCTTCCACTTTTGTAAAAGCAAGCTGCGTTTCCAACACAAGCCCAATATCCAACACGCGGGTATGAGGGTGCCGCACCGCCATAAGTGGCGGCCCAACCTGTAGGCTTTTGGCATTCAGCCCCAATTCTTCTGTGGCCTCTGCTAAAATCTGCTCGGCCAAATTGACGTTTTGCGTATCAGTGCGTTTTTCAATGCTGCCAGCAGGCGGGCTTTGCCAGAAATTTCCCTGATAAATGGAAGATGGGTTGCGCCTGCCCAACACGTATCCATCTGGCGTGTGTACCAGTCCCACCACGGCTAATGGTTGCAGGCGCAAAAATGGAAAAAGTGCGGGGTTCTTCATTTGCGCAAATACGCGGCGATACTCTGTCCAATAGCCTTTAATGGCTGTGCGCGTTACGCAGGATGCAGAAAATACGCAGCCATTAAACAGGGCAGGCGTTGTGGCACAGGCTTGCTGCCATAGATGTGTGATTTCCTGCTCAATATCTGCCGGAGCCGCCGGAGGTGGGGCCACCACATCAATGCGGAAGGAAGCAGAAAGGGGCAGGGCAGGCCACGGGCCACCAAAAGAACGGATCATGCCTTACCCTAATGCGATGTGTGGCCAAAAGAAAAGGGAGCCACTGGGGCTCCCTTTCCATCGCAATCGGTTTTTTTGAACAGCCAGACTGCTCAATATCAGGCAACGGCCTGTTTCAGAGCTGCCGTCAGATCCTTTGTGGAGGCATTGCCGCCCAGATCTTTCGTGCGCACTGTACCGTTGGTGATAACCTTTTTGATACCGGCATCAATACGGTCAGCCAGATCATTACGGTTTACATGGCGCAGCATCATAACGGCTGCCAGCAGCAGAGCCAGCGGGTTGGCAATGCCTTTGCCTGCGATATCTGGCGCAGAACCGTGCACGGCTTCAAACACAGCGGCTTTTTCACCAATGTTTGCACCCGGTGCCATACCCAAGCCACCAACCAGACCGGCCGTAAGGTCGGAAAGGATGTCACCAAACAGGTTGGTGGTCACAATCACATCAAACTGCCACGGGTTGATAACAAGCTGCATGGCGCAGGCATCTACAATCCGTTCATTGAATTCAATGCGACCCTTGTATTCTTCTGCAACCTTGCGGCCTTCTTCAAGGAACAGGCCTGTCAGCAGTTTGAGGATATTGGCCTTGTGAACAATGGTTACCGTTTTACGGTTGTTCTTTACCGCATATTCAAAGGCAAACTTTACAATCCGGCGGCATTCTGCGCGGGAGTTAAAGCCGGAGCTTAGCGCAATGCCCTTGGGGTCATCCCCCACCGGAATGTAATGTTCCATTGCTGCGTAATAACCTTCAAGGTTTTCACGGAACAGAACAAGGTCGATATCATCAAACCGACCACCGGGAATGATGGTTTTGGTTGGGCGCAGGTTGGCAAACAGGCCAAATTCCTGACGCAGGGTTACGTTGATGGATTTGAACCCACCACCAACTGGAGTTGTCAGCGGGCCTTTCAGGGCCAGGCCCGTGCGTCGGATGCTTTCAATTGTCTGCTTGGGCAGCGGGTCATTTACCGCGTCCACACCCGCCATACCGGCCAGCTGGCGGTCCCATACAAATGGGGCCCCAACGGTATCCAGAATTTCGGTAACTGATTCAACAATTTCAGGGCCGATGCCATCACCTGCAATAAGAGTGGCTGGAATGGTCTTGCTGTCTGTCGTCATTCTGAGAAGCTCCCTTCAACTTCGTAGCCTGTTTTGCGCCCGTTTTACGGTGCATGCGATTCTCAATTTCGTGACCAGAGGGGAAAGACTCCGCCTCTCACGCCCTCTTGAGAGGCGCACATGCCGTTTTCAGCCATTTCTGTGCATCAGATGGCAGGTGAGGGCCTACCTGATCCAAGATTTGAGCATGGTACGCGTCCAGCACGGCGGTATCTTCCGGGCCTAACAGGGTGAGGTCAATCAACCGTCTGTCAAAAGGTGCCAGTGTAAGGGTTTCAAATTCCAGAAAAGCCCGGTCCGAATGCGGCATGTTGCCGGGGCGGATCATCACTAGTGTTTCCAGCCGGATGCCGTAGGCGCCGGGTTTGTAAAAGCCCGGCTCGTTGGAAATCACCATGCCTTCTTCAAGCGTAATGGGAGAAGGCATTTTGGAAATACGGACTGGCCCTTCATGCACGGAAAGAAAGCTGCCCACACCGTGGCCAGTGCCGTGGTCATAATCCAGCCCAGCCTGCCACAGGTCAAACCGTGCCAGTGCATCTAGCGCATGGCCTTTGGTGCCCACCGGAAAACGCGCGCGACCAAGGCGCAAGTTCCCCTTGAGCACACGGGTAAATACGTCTTTCAGGCTGGCAGATGGCGCATCGGGGCCTGTCCAGATTGTGCGGGTAACATCTGTTGTGCCTTCAGGGTACTGGCCACCGCTATCAATCAGGTAAACTTCGTTATCCTGTAATTTCCGGTCACTTTCCGGCGTAACGCGGTAATGAATAATGGCCCCGTTGGGGCCGGAACCGGAAATGGCCGGAAAGGATTCTTCTTTGTAATCCTTCCCTTCGGCACGGAAGGCATCAAGCTGTGTGGCGGCTTCAAGTTCTGTGCAGTTGCGGCCTTTTGTATCCAGCCAATGCAGAAAGCGGCAAAGCGCTACGCCATCACGCAGATGGGCTGTGCGCATGCCCATCTGTTCCGCCTTGTTTTTGCGGGCTTTGGGCAGCAGGCAGGGGTCTGGTGCTTCCTGCAGCGTGGCGCCATGGCGGGTGAGGGTTTGCCCAAACCAGACAGCATTGCTGGCAGGGTCCACACCAACGGTTTTGCCTTTCAGGGTTGCCAGAACCTGCTCCATCTCTTGCGGCGCATGCACGTGCACGGAAGAGCCAAGCCATTCCTTAACGTTAGCCGAAACTTTTTCTGGTTCTATAAACAGGTCCACCGAACTGTTTGCATGCACCAACGCAAAGGCCAACACCACAGGTGTGCAGGGGATATCGGAGCCACGAATATTCAGTAGCCATGCAATAGAGGCTGAATCACTCAGAACAGCGGCATCCTGACCATTCTGTGTCAGAATTGCAGAAATTTCCTGCCGCTTTTCAGCAGAACTTCGGCCAGCAAAAGCAAGCGGATGTATGCAGGCTGGGGCCGAGGGGAAAGCTGGGCGATCGGTCCAGATATCATCCACCAGATTGCGGGATGTGGGCACCAGAGTTACCCCGCTTTGGGCTGCAAACGGGCGCAGCTCCGCCACACTCATCACACGCGGGTCATACCCCACGCGGGTTTCTGGTTTGGCTTGTTCCTTCAGCCATGTGGCTGGAGGTGTCTGGCTAATATGTAGCCGTTGCCAGCATGTGCCATCCACCTGTTGATCCATCTGGGTAATGTAACGACCATCAGAAAACACGGCGGCAGTATGGGGCAGCACAATGGCCGTGCCTGCGCTGCCTGTAAAACCTGTTAACCATGCCAGACGTTCTGCACAGGCTGGTGTGTATTCCCCCAAAAACTCATCGCTATGGGGCACAATCAGGCCATCCAGCCCCTCGTTTTGCAAAAGGGTGCGCAATGCGGCAAGACGGGTAGAGGATGCAGACGCCATGGAAACCGTGTCCTGAAAATATAGGAAAAGAAAAGGCCGATCAGGCCGTTTTTCGAATAGGAAGAACCGGGCGGCGTAGGATCAGAGTAGCCCATTCGCCTTCATGCAGTTCCTGCTCAAGCACCAGCCCCTGCCGCCGATGCGCGGCCAGCACCATACGCACCTGTGTGCGCAACAGACCGGCCAGAATAACCGTGCCGCCGGGGGCCAGATACCGCACCAGGTCCTTGGCCATCAGGCACAAGGGGCGGGCCAGAATATTGGCAAAAACCAGATCAAACGGCGCGGCCTTCCAGATGGCGGGGGTTTGCCACCCATTGCCCAGGCGGCATGTCATGGCGCGGTTAAGCTGGTTGCGTTTGGCGTTTTGTGCTGCCACACGCACAGACCACGGCTCAATATCCACGGCCAGCACCTTTTGGTGCAGCAATGCTGCTGCGGCCATGGCCAGAATACCGGTGCCGCAACCCAAATCCAGAATACGGCGGGGGCGGCGGTAAGCCACACGTTCCAGCGCGCGCAGGCAGCCGCGGGTGGAACCATGCTCGCCCGAGCCAAAGGCCACGCCAGCATCCAGCGTGAGCACAATGCGGGTGGCATTTTTGGAATCGGGCAAATGCGTGCCGCGCACCACAAAACGGCGGCCCACTTCCTGTTCAGGAAAAGCCTCATACGTGCGGGCCAGCCAGCCTTCGGCTTCTGTGCTGATGCGTTCCAGAGGGGCGCTTACGCCTGTTGTCAGTTCAGCCAGCACAAGGGCGGCTGCCAATTCATCCTCACGGTGCCCGGTGTCTTTTACGCCTTCTACCCGCCACTGGGTGCCTTCCGGGTTGGCTTCAAAAATACCTACCGTGGCGCATACGCTGCCAATGGCGTTTTCGTAAGCTTCCACCGCCGCTTCCGGCACAGTGACAGAAATGGTTTCAAGGCTGGTGGCATGACGGCGGGTAGGAGGGGCCATTAGATTTTCTCGATAAAGGATGAAAGAAGACGTTTGGTACCGACAGATTCAAAAGACACTTCAACATGGTGCCGATCTGCCGAAATAACGATGCCCTCGCCAAAACGGGGGTGGCGCACATGGTCACCCAGTTGCAGGGCCGGTGCGGCCTCCAGCATGGGGTCTTTTCTGCGGCGGGCAATAATGGGGCCGTTATCAAACACGGATTCGGAAAGGTTCAGGCCCTGCCGCTGGAACCCGCCGCCTTCATCATGGCGGACCACGTGTTCATCTGGCAGCTCGTCCAGAAAACGGCTGGGCATGGAGGGCTGCCAGTTGGCGTAAATGCGCCTGCGGCCTGCATGAAAGATAATGACTTCCTGCCGTGCGCGCGTAATGCCCACGTAAGCCAGCCTGCGTTCTTCCTCCAGCCCTTTCAGGCCCCCTTCATCCAGCGTGCGCTGGGAGGGAAAAACGCCTTCCTCCCAACCGGGCAGGAATACCGTATCAAACTCCAGCCCCTTGGCGCCGTGCAGCGTCATGATGGACAGGTAATCATCCTGCCCGTTTTCATCATGATCCATAACAAGGGCAACGTGCTCCAGAAACTCGCCCAGAGTTCCAAAATCGGCTAGTGCGCGCGTTAGTTCTTTCAGGTTTTCCAACCGCCCCGGCGCATCGGGGGAGCGATCCTGCCGCCACATGTCCAGATACCCGCTTTCTTCCAGCAGGTGTTCTACGGCCACCACATGGCCTTCACGCGCCAGAATATCGCGCGTGCTGGCAAAGGCTTCCATCAACTGGCGTAAATGGGCGGCAGATTTTCCTTTAAGGGCGTTATCTTCCAGCAGTTTTTCCGTACCACCTGTAAGGGGCAGGTTATTGGCGCGGGCTGCTGCATGTAGCTTTTGCAGCCCGGCCGGGCCAACACCACGTTTGGGCACGTTGATAATGCGTTCAAAAGCCAGATCATCTGCTGGTTGGCTCAGCACGCGCATATAGGCCAGTGCATCACGTATTTCTGCGCGTTCATAAAAACGCAGGCCGCCCACAATGCGGTAAGGCAGGCCGGTTTGCATCAGGCGTTCTTCAAATGCGCGGGTTTGAAAGCCCGCACGCACCAGAATGGCAATTTCCTTTAGGGCGTGGCCTTGTGCGCGCAGTTTTTCGGCCTGCTCGCACACCATGCGGGCTTCTGTATCCGAATCCCATACTCCTAGAACGCTAACCTTTTTACCTTCTGCATCTTCTCGACCGGGGCGGAGTGTTTTGCCCAATCGTTCGCTATTATGGGCAATAAGCCCAGCTGCTGCCCCCAGAATATGCCGGGTGGAGCGATAATTGCGTTCCAGCCGTACAACCTTGGCGGAGGGGAAATCTTTTTCAAACCGCAGGATGTTTTCAACTTCTGCGCCGCGCCATGAGTAGATGGATTGGTCATCATCCCCCACGCAGCAGATGTTGGCCGGGCCTTCTGCATGTTTGGCCAGCAGACGCAGCCAGAGGTACTGAATGGTGTTGGTATCCTGATACTCGTCCACCAGAATGTAGCGGAACAGGCGGTGATACTGGGCCAATACATCAGGCCGTGTGCGCAAAATTTCGGTCACATGCAGCATGAGGTCACCAAAATCGCAGGCGTTCAGCTGCTTCAGGCGGGCCTGATACGCGGTGTAAATGGCGCGGGCATGGCCATTGGCAAAGTCCGAATCCTCGGTGGGGGTAATGCGTTCCGGTGTAAGTCCTCGGTCTTTCCAACGCTGGATCACGCCCAAAAGGCCCGGAGCAGGCCAGCGTTTAATGTCAATCTGCCACGGCGCCATAACCTGCTTGAGCAGGCGCAACTGGTCATCCGTATCCAGAATGGTAAAGCTTTGGGTCAGCCCCACATACTCAGCATGGCGGCGGAGCATACGCGCGCAAAGGGCATGAAATGTGCCTAACCATAACCCTTCTGCCGGGCTGCCCAAAAGCAGGCCGATACGCTCCCGCATTTCTCGCGCAGCTTTATTGGTAAAGGTTACTGTCAGGATCTGCCACGGCTTGGCGCGGCCTGTTAGCAGGATATGCGCAAAGCGGGTGGTTAAAACCCGTGTTTTGCCTGTGCCAGCACCAGCCAGTACCAGCAAAGGGCCATCCGTTGTTTCAATAGCTGCGCGCTGTTCGGGGTTGAGACGAGCCAGATAACTGTCACCCGAGGCAGACGGAGATGAAAAAAGCGGGGCGGAGGGGTGTTCGGACGTATTCACCATGCCTTTATATAAGCATGTGCGCTTCAGGCCAAACGGAGCAATGGAATGGGGAGACAGTCAGCAGAGCAGAAAAGGCAAAAAAAGCCTGGCTGCTTTGCAGTAAAGACCGACACAACCCACGGTTGTTTAAATGTGCAACAAGGTGCCATGCCTGTTTTTGAAAGCACCGGCCCGACAGGGCATCGCAAACGTATGCGCCAACGCGTGTTGGCACAGGGCGCGGCTTCCTTGGCGGATTACGAATTGTTGGAAATGCTGCTCTATGTCGGGATTCCACGTAAAGATACAAAGCCGCTGGCCAAAAACCTTATCAATGTCTTTGGGTCTTTGGGTCTTTGCCGGCTGTGCTGGAAGCGGGGGAAGAAAATCTGCGCCAGATCAGCGGCGTTACGCGCGCAAGTGCGGCAGTTTTGCAGGATGTCGCCTATGTGGCAGACAGATTGCCAGAAAATGGTGAGGAAACACGCCAGTTTTTGGGAAACTGGGACAGTATTTTAGAATATGCAGATGTATACTTGGCAAATGCCCCCAGAGGGCAGGTGCGCGCTTTATTTCTGGATAGCCGTAACCAGTTAATTGCCGATGAAGCTGTGCCAGCTTTTTTGCATGAGGGTAGCAGCCATGAGACCATGGCCTGTATTCGGCAAGCGGTCGCGCTGGTCTTGCAACGTGCGTTGGCTTTGCATGCCTGTGCGTTGGTAACGGTGGATTGGGTGGCGGAAGATCAGACGCAGGATCAAACCCTTGCGCAAAACGCACCTTTTGTAAGGGAATTACAGCGCAGTGCACCATTATTGGCCGTAGAGGTGCACGACCATATTGCCATTGGATGTGGCGAATGGCGCAGCTTCAACCACCATACAGGGCCGAAATCTTGAAGCGCCCATCTGCAAAATCTGAAAAAAAGCCCACAAGTCAATTTGCTGATGCCACACATTTTCGGCTGAATGTTTCAACTGCGGAAGCCATTGCCCTTCCAGCAGAAATGTATGGTGGCGCTGCGCCGGAACTCGCTGCAGCAGAAGAAACAGACCTCGCTCTATTATGCAGGTTGATAGCACAAGCGCAGCCACGCAATGGCAAAGCACAGGAACAAGCACGTAATTTATTACATGAGTACGGAAGCATTTCCGCAGTTATGGCAGCTATAAGCTGGCATGAGCCAAGTAAAAGCATAAAGGCCCTGCCAGAAGCCGTGCGTGTTTTGCTTATGCTTGTGCGTGAGGCTGGGTTACGCATTCAGCGTGCAAGATTGCGCCGTTCTGGCATATTGGCCGATAGCGCACAGCTTTATGCGTATTTGCGGGCTGTTATGGGGCCGGAAAAGCGCGAACAAGTGCGCGTATTGTTTTTGAATGACAAGTACGAGCTACTGGCTGATGATGTTATGGGGCAGGGCACGGTAGACCATACACCTGTTTACCCGCGGGAAATTGTAGCGCGTGCTTTGCAGCTTAACGCCACTATGCTGGTGTTGGTGCATAATCACCCAAGTGGAGACCCAACGCCTTCAGCCGATGATGTGGTGATGACAACCCAAATTTGTGGTGCGGCAAAAATTATGAATATCCATGTATGGGATCATATTATTGTTGCCGGAGAAAAACTGTTGAGCATGCGTGAAGCTGGGCTGTTGTAAGCCCTTGGCTTCACGCAATGCTGTAACTGGCGGCTCAGTCTTCTTCAGGTTCCGGGGCGGCTGTTTTGGTGGCCAGTGGCCCCAAGGCATCCTGAATACCCAAATTGCCGGGCAGTGCACCGTAGGGGAACAGGATATTTACGTGACCCATTTTGCGGCCAACGCGGGCTTCTGCCTTGCCATATAAATGCGGAATAAAGCCTTGTGTGGCCATAATCTGCGGCAACAGAGCCATATCCTCCGGCCCAACCAGATTTTTCATGATTGCATCAGAATGGCGCACAGCATGAGGCAGAGGTAAGCCCGCAACCGCACGGATATGCATGTCAAACTGATCCTGCGGGCAGGCATTCATGGTCCAATGGCCCGAATTATGGGGGCGCGGGGCCATTTCGTTCACCAGCAGGTTGCCGGTGCGATCAACAAACATTTCAACGCCCAGAATGCCCACCAATTCCAGCTTTTCGGCAATGGTGGTGGCCAGTTTTACAGCCTGCGCGGCAATGTTGGGATCAATAGGGGCTGGAGCCAGCGTAAGGTCCAGAATACCGTTCCAGTGCCGGTTCAGGGCTGGATCAAAGCACCGTACCGTACCCTCTGCACTGCGCACCACCATAACGCTGATCTCGCAGGCAAAATCCACCATACCTTCTGCAACCAGAGGATGTGGTGCCAGCGCGTTAAAAGCTTCTTCCAGATCATGGATATGATGCACACGGCGCTGGCCTTTGCCATCATATCCATTGCGGGTGGTTTTGAGAATCAGCGGCAAGCCAACTTTTTCTGCGGCTTCGTGCAGCGTTTTTACGTCTGTAACGGCATGCCACGGCGCTAATGGAATGCCAGCCGAAGCAAAAAAAGTTTTTTCAGCCAATCTGTCCTGGCTGATGCGTAAAATATGGCCGGAAGGATGCACAGGGCAGTGTTTGGCCAAAAGGTCTAACGCATCAGCGCTGATGTTTTCAAACTCAAAGGTGACAACATCAACAGCACTGGCAAACGCATCCAGTGCTGCCGGATCATTATACTTGCCGCATGTTACGGCGTGAGAAACCTGAGCCGCCGGGCCATCGGCCTCGGTTGTCAGAATATGCGTCCGAAACCCAAGGCGCGCAGCAGCAATGGCAGACATGCGGCCAAGCTGGCCACCACCCACAATGCCGATAACTGCATTGGGCTTAAGCGGAGAATGTGAGGAGGTCATTTATCTTCGGTGATAGGGGAGTTGGGGACAGAGGCTGTCTGTAGTGCGCGCCATGTTTCAAGGCGTGCGGCAAGGGCGGGGTTATGCAGTGCCAGAATAGAGGCCGCCAGCAAGGCTGCGTTTTTAGCCCCGGATGCACCAATAGCCAACGTGCCTACGGGCACACCGCCGGGCATCTGCACAATGGAAAGCAGGCTGTCCATGCCTTTAAGCGCGCGAGATTCTACCGGAACCCCCAGCACGGGCAGGCGTGTCCATGCCGCGCACATGCCCGGCAGATGGGCAGCCCCGCCAGCCCCGGCGATAATCACATTCAGCCCGCGTTCGGCTGCCGTGCGTGCGTAATCCGCCAGCCGATCTGGCGTGCGATGTGCTGAAACAATGAGAGTTTCGTGCGGGATTTCCAGCTCTGTCAGCAATGCATCTGCATGGCGCATGGTTTCCCAGTCTGACTGGCTGCCCATGATAATCCCCACAACTGGGGCAGAGGCTGCTTTATCTTCTAAAGCATCGGAAGCGGAGGGCAGGGGGGCAGTTTCGCTCACGGTAGGTATCTATCCGGGTTTTCTAAAGACTGAAACGGAATGGTTTAGGCGATATCATCAGGGATCAGAAGGCTTTCAACCTTGGTGATCTGATCTTTCAACAGGAGTTTACGCTTTTTAAGCCGCTGGAGATACAGTTGGTCAATAAAGGTGGTTTCATGCGCCATCCGGCTGATAACTGTATCCAGATCTCTGTGTTCACTACGCAGTTCATGCAGTTGGGCAAGCAGTAAATCGCGATCTCGCAGCATGATGTCCTGTCTCCTTCACCACTAATGCGGAATCGCGCGCCGGGTCTGGCCGCCCGCAGAGTGAATAGCATGCCCGAAGCAGTGTTTACCATGTAAGAGCCGGACGCCAGCCAGGATTACAAAAAAACTTCCATGCTCAGGCTGCATGCCAGCAGGGCACGATATATGAAATTAACATGAACTTTCTTATTCTCGGTACGCTAGCGTTTATGGGTCATCAATCGAGTGGAGGCACCCAAATGACACGCCTTTCAAGGATCGAGAGTCTTAAATCCCGCCATTTCCGTATTGATCAGAAAATTATGAGCGAAGGCGGACGCCCCAGACCGGACGAGCGCGTGCTGATGTGCCTGAAATTACAAAAGCTACGAATAAAGGAAGAAATAGAGCGCCTTTCGGCCTGATGCCGTATTTGGCAGCTTAAATGTTTCTGAGGCAGAAAGATCAATCCTTCTGCCTCAGGCATCATTCAATCAGTTTTCGGAAGCGCTAAAGCTTTCGGTATCTGTTACAGGCGCAGGAATTTCCTGGCCTTCGCGTTCCAGACGCATATTGGCTTCATGCACGGCAGCATTCAGATCTGTCTGGCTGCACAGCCCCACGGTTACCGGATCACGCGGTTTGATGTTGGGGGTGTTCCAGTGCTGCTTGTTGCGTACTTTGGCAATGGTATCCTTGGTGGTGCCAAGCAGCTTAACAACCTGCTGGTCGCTCAGTTGCGGATAGTTGCGCAGCAGGAATGCAATGCCATCTGGACGATCATGACGTTTGGCAACAGGCGTATAACGCGCCCCTTTGGAGCGACGGCGTACAGGGTTGTTGGAAGGCAGAATTTTCAGCCGTGCGTTGGGGTCTTTTTCACAACGCTGGATTTCTTCCTGCTTCAGCTGGTGATTCGCAACCGGGTCATAACCCACAATACCATGTGCCACTTCACCATCAGCAATGGCCTGCACTTCCAGCGGATGCATACCGCAAAAAGCGGCAATCTGTTCAAAACTGAGAGCGGTTTTTTCAATCAGCCACACAGCAGTTGCTTTGGGCATTAACGGTAGGGTCGTCATGGTTTTGTATTCCTGTCGTCGGGCGGCGCTTGCGCAGGCACCGGGAACTTGACGGCCCGGAACGTGTTCCGCAGGCCTGCGTGCCTGCCGGCGCGCATCTGTGCCACGATATGGGGGGAGTGGCTGCTTCAGGTCAAGCCGCAATACACATAACGGATCAATATTCTACACAATTAAATAAGGGGAAACCGCAGTTTCCCCCTTGCTAAGCCCATATGGAACGTATTGGTAAAACTTCAGCAATCAGGCTGCTGTGGCAATGGAATGCTGGGGCTGTTGCGGTGCCTGATTTTTCTGCTCGGTTGCTACCGCACGTTCTGCCGGTGTGGTGCTTACAGTCTTAACAGGAATACGCCGCGGCTTGAGTGCTTCGGGAATAATCTGTTGCACTGTAATGCGCAGGAGCCCGTTATTCATTTCCGCGCCGGTCACTTCAACGTGGTCGGCCAAGGCAAAGCGGCGCTCAAACGCACGCCGCGCAATTCCACGATGCAGGATTTCGCCTTCATCTTGCGGGGCATTCACGCGGCCAGAAACAACAAGCGTGTTATCCTGCACCACCAGTTCTATATCTTCCGGCCCAAAACCAGCCACAGCCATAGTAAGCGTGTAGCTATCATTTCCCGTTTTAGCGATATCATACGGCGGAAAACTGGAATTACCCGGTGAGCGGGCTGCAGAATCCATCACCTGTGCAAGGCGGTCAAAGCCAATTGCAGTGCGAAATAGCGGTGTAAAATCGTAACTCATGTAAGAACCTCCTCGTTCAGCAAGGTTCTGCCGGTTTTGCCAAGACCCCCGAAGGCAATCTGCCCGGCAGCGTTTTTTGGCGGAAACCCCATATGCGGGCATTTCCATATCCCTGAACGTGGAAAGCCCCGCGCTCTTTTTCAAGAGGCGGGGCTTTTCTGCATACGCAAAGAACTGAAAAATCAGCCTTTTTTGCGGGTGCCAATACCAGCAAAACGCTTGTTGAACTTGGCAACCTGGCCCCCGGTATCCAGCATGCGCTGCACGCCTGTCCAAGCCGGGTGAGACTTGGTGTCAACGTCCAGACGGAGCGTGTCGCCAGCCTTGCCATAGCAGGAGTTCGTTTTGAATTCCGTGCCGTCAGTCATGACAACAGTGATTTCGTGATAATCGGGGTGAATGCCGGGTTTCATGAAACTGGTTCTTTCGTTACAGCAGAAAGGGCCCGATACCGACCGGGCCAAGATTGCCGTGCATATAAACGAAATGCGTATGCTGGATCAACCGTTCATTTTGCCTTGGTGGGCATGATAATGAAGTGAAGCATATAATAGGCAAATAACAGCGTTTGTGCAGCTTTTGTGCTACAGAATACCTCAAATATTAAGAAAAATGTGTCAATTCTGATACAAGGGCTTGAGGAAAAAGCGGTAAAACGGCTACTTCTGAGCGGATTTCCCAGTATTTCACAGGAATTTTTGTATGGCTGATCTTAAATCTCACGTCCATGCCCCAGGTTGGGTGGGCGAGTTCCGGGCATTTATCATGCGCGGCAATGTTGTTGACCTGGCAGTTGGTGTTATTATTGGTGCTGCATTTACATCAATTGTAAACAGTTTGGTAAAAGATATCTTCAACCCCTTGATTGGTCTGCTTATCGGCGGGATTGATTTTTCCAACCTGTTCATCACCCTTAAGGGCCCGCATCTGGCTACTCTGGAAGAAGCCCAGAAAGCTGGCGCGGTTACATTGAACGTTGGCCTGTTCCTGAACGCTGTTATCCAGTTCCTGATTGTGGCTATGGCCATTTTCTGGATGGTGAAGGCCCTGACACGCCTGCATGTACGTGAAGATGAACAGCCCAAGGCACCGCCGCCGCCTTCCAAAACCGAAGTTCTGCTTGAGCAGATTCGTGATGAACTGGCCGCTAACAATAAAGATCAGGCACCGCATCAGGGCTAATTAAGCCTTGCGCCTGCCGCCATGGGTCTAAAATGGCGGCTGTGTGATCTGTTCCCGGAAAGTGGGATATGGGATATG
This sequence comes from Acetobacter sp. A11-2, assembly GCF_040208445.1. Classification (NCBI taxonomy): domain Bacteria; kingdom Pseudomonadati; phylum Pseudomonadota; class Alphaproteobacteria; order Acetobacterales; family Acetobacteraceae; genus Acetobacter; species Acetobacter sp. A11-2. The sequence continues at coordinate 1,260,740 of NZ_CP157843.1, read as the reverse complement.
CTTCTTATATGAAGCGCTCCCGATCCGGCTTTCCGGTTTTTTTTCGTTCAGCAGTTGGCGTGCTGGCCATTTTAGGGCTGGCAGGGTGCCAAAGCTCACGCGGGCTGAAGGTGCAGGAAACACCGCGCACGTTGCTATACAGTTACGTAATAGCCAATGGCATGGCGCGCGGGCGGATGATGACAGAAGATATGCCACCGGACCAAGTGTTCAATATCATTAAAACAGATAGAAATGCGCTTGTGGCCATTCTGGCGTTTCGGGATAAACCAACCCGGCGTACGCTGCGGCAGGCAGGGCATAAGGTGGAAGATTTTATTGGCGCGGTGGAGCAGCCCACGCAGCCTCTTTCTCCCGCTTTGTCTGACCCCATTCTTTTACCGCCGCCATCAACCCCCGGTTTCATGCGCTAGGCACAAAAAAACGGAGCAAGGTGTAAAACCTGCTCCGTTTTTTTGTTGGCTTGATACCAAGAAGAAAGACGTATCAGCTTTTCTGCTGTACCGCGGCTGGGCCTGCCTTGGCACCACGTTTCAATCTGCCTTCCCCCATAAACAGCAGCAACGGCGCTGCAATGAAGATGGAGGAGGAGGTGCCCACCACAATGCCGAACAGCATTGTCCAAGCAAAACCGGAAAGCGTAGCGCCACCCCATAGTGCCAGCGGAAGGGCCGCCAAAAACACGGTGGAGGATGTACCCAAGGTACGGTTCAGTGTTTCGTTGATGGAGAGGTTGATCAAGTCCATCAGCGGCATGGTGCGATATTTGCGCAGGTTTTCACGCACGCGGTCATACACCACCACCTTATCATTGGTGGAATAGCCCAGAATGGTTAGAATGGCGGCCACCATCACAAGGTCGAACTCAAAACCGGTGATCACCAGAAAGCCCATGGTTTTGGTAAGGTCCAAAACCAGTGTGATCACGGCGCTAAGGGCGAATTCCCATTCAAAGCGGAACCAGATGTAAACCAGAATCATGGCCAAGCTGAGCCCAAGCGCCAGCATGCCATTGCGGAACAGCTCGGCAGAAACAGAAGCGCCAACCGCATCTGCCCGCAAAATGGTGGTGCCCGGCTGTGCTTCCGTAACGGCACGGCGCACAGTATCCACCACGGCATCGGTATTCTGGTCATCACCAGCATCAAGGCGAATCAGCACATCATCAGGCGCCCCAAAAGCCTGAAGCGATGCGTGAGAGATATGCTGTGCCGCCAATGCCGAACGCAGCTTGGCAAAATCTGCCGGGCCGCTGGTTTTGGCTTCCACCACAATGCCGCCTCTAAAATCCAGCCCCAGCGTGAGGCCGGGATGGAAGAACAGAATAATAGAGGCAACGGAAAGCACGGCCGAGACAATAAGCCCCATGTACCGGCCACGCATGAAGTTGATCTGCGTGTCTTTGCGTACAAAACGCAGAAGAGGACGTCCGAACATAATGGCCTCGCTTCAGACAGGCAGGCTGGCAGGGCGCGTACGCGCATACCAGCGGGCCATAAGCATGCGGGAAAGCAGCAGGGTGGTGAACAGCGTGGTGGCAATACCAATGGTAATGGTTAGCGCAAAACCACGTACCGGCCCCGTGCCAAAAACAAACAGCATGACATGGGCCAAAAAGGCCGTGGCATTACTATCTACAATGGTGGAAGTGGCGCGTTCAAACCCGGTTTGCATGGCGGCCAGAGGCGTACGGCCACGGGCCACTTCTTCGCGTATGCGTTCGTTAATCAGGATATTGGCATCCACCGCCATGCCCAAGGTCAGCAGCATACCCGCCATACCCGGCAGCGTAAGGGTGGCTTCAAACAGTGAGAGAATAGCCACCATCAGCACAAGGTTGGCCAGCAGGGCGATATCTGCGTACCAGCCAAAGCGGCCATAAAACAGCACCATAAAGACCACAACCAGCAGGAAGCCAACGCCAAGGCTGAGAATGCCAGCCCGGATGGAATCGGCCCCAAGGGATGGCCCAATGCTGCGCTGTTCTACCACGCTCAAAGGTGCGGGCAGCGCGCCAGCACGCAGCATAAGGGCCAGATCCGTGGCTTTCTGGGCATCAAACCCACCCGTAATCTGCCCGTTGCCGCCTGTAATGGGGGTGCGGATAACGGGGGCTTCAATCACCTTGTTATCCAGAACAATGGCAAAGCGTTTGCCAACATTGGTTTGCGTAACCGATGAGAAAGCCCGCGTGCCAACTGAATCAAACGAGAAGCTGACAGCCCATTCGCCCGTCTGCTGGTCAATCACAGCGCCTGCGTTTGTCAGGTCTGTGCCGTCCACATCCACGTGGTCAAAAACGGGCAGGGGGCCGCCTTCAGCCGGGTTGGCCATGGGCACAAGGCTGACACCCGGCGGCGGATATGTGGCGTGCAGCGGGTTGGAATCTACCAGCCGGAAGGTCATTTTGGCTGTGGTGCCCAGCAGCGCCTTGATTCGCTCCGGATCACTGATTCCCGGCAGTTCCACCACAATCCGATCATCACCCTGGCGGGTAATTTCGGGGTCAACCGCACCTGTGCCATCAATACGCCGGCGCACAATCTCAATAGACTGTGTCACTGCTTCCCGCGCGCGGGCCTTAATGGCATCAGCAGAAAGCATGAGGGCGATTGTGCCATCATCCTGCTTTTTTACGCTGAATTCATTGGGCACAACGCGGGGCAGCTTGTCCAGCGTGGCAACATCCGCATCTGCCTCAGCCGCATCACGCGGTTGGAAGGAGACGGTGTTTTTGTCGGCATCCACGTTGATGTTCTGATAGCCGAGCTGAGATTTCAGCAGGGTATCACGCGTGTTTTCCGCCAGTGTCTGGAGCCTGTCATGCGTAAGGCTTTTAAGGTCAACCTGCATCAGCAGGTAAGACCCGCCCCGCAAATCCAACCCCAGATGGATCTGACGCCATGGTATGGAAGGGAAAGGCTTGCGCATACCGTTGGGTAGGCACAGCAGCAGGCCCAACAGGCACACGCCCAGCACCGAGGCCAGTTTGAGGCGGCTGTAATACATTCTCACCTGATCGCTTGCAGTTTTCTTGCCGGGAACATGCCGCCCCGGCTGGCGGGATGCAACCGTTGTGCTGCATTATTCGCGTTTCATACCTGTTGTATGGTCGCCACACCAAGATGTACGTGGCCAAACTGCATCAGTTTGCGGCAAGGCTGCCTGTTGTTGGGGGCGGCTTGCATTCGGCTGCGGGGGTGCTACGCCTGCATGCAGTCTTGTAGGGCATAAAAAGAAGGCGGATTTCATGGCTGAAACACTTAAGGTTGGCGTAATTGGAGCCGGACATTTCGGACGTTTTCATGCCTTGAAAGTGCGCCACGTTGCGCGGGAAACACTGGTGGGGCTGTTTGACCCCGACAGCAAGCGCGCCGCCTTGGTAGCGAAGGAAGCCGGATGCCCCGTTATGCAGGATGTAGATACCCTGCTGGCGGCGTGCGATGCCGTAGTGGTGGCTGCGCCTGCAGAATTTCATTTTGAACTGGCAGTGCAGGCCCTACGGGCTGGCAAGCATGTGCTGGTGGAAAAACCCATAGCCGCCACGCTGGAGCAGGCCGACTTTTTGGTAACTCTGGCGCAGGAAAGTGGATTGGTCTGTCAGGTTGGGCACCTGCTGCGTTATTCTGCCGAGCACGATGCCATTACCCAGCGCATCACCCGCCCGCTTTATATAGAGGCCACACGCATTGCCCCCTACAAGCCGCGCGGCACGGATGTATCGGTTATTCTGGATCTGATGATCCATGATCTGGATCTGGTTCTGGCTATTGTAGATAGCCCCATTGCGCAGGTGGATGCCTTGGGTGCGGCTGTAAGCTCGGCGCATGAAGATATTGCCAATGCGCGGGTGCGGTTTGAAAACGGCTGTGTGGCCACCATTACCGCCAGCCGCATTTCACTTAAAACAGAACGGCGCATGCGCCTGTTTTCTGAGGAAGGTTACCTGTCTGCCGATTTCGTAAAGCGGGAACTGACGATGATTGGCCGTGATCGCGGCTTGCCATTGCCGGGCACGGGGGGATTCCGGCGCGAGCACATCACATGGAAAGAGCATGATTCGCTCTTGGCCGAACACGAAGCTTTTGTTGCTGCGTGCCTGGATGGCGCCCCTGTGGTGGTGGACGCAAATGCTGGTCGGCGCGCTCTGGCGGCGGCTCTGGCCGTGGCAGATGGTATTGCCGAATCTCGCCGCCGGATGGAGCTTTCCGGACTGATTCGGGCCGAATAAAACCGAACAGGAAACCGCGCCACAGAAGCGGGAGAAAACCGCCAGTTTCAAAATATCAAGCCCCTTTTTCTGGCTTTGTGTGTAAAATTTCACTAGATATAGGGGGCAAGATAGAGCACAAGCACGAGATATGGTGCGGAGGCAAAGCCTCCCCATCCGACCCCAAAATTGACGCAGAAAATAGCGGAGTAACCCAGCCATGACCCTGATTGACGTACAGGAAAATGACATTCGTCGTTCCTCGTCCGGGGGCGCAGAAGCTGGGGAGCCCGATCTGTTCAACGCTGGTGAGATGGAAGATATGGTGCAGCTGCCCGGCCACCATCAGGTGCGGGTAGATCGCTCTCGTGATGCGCTGCTGACACCTTTTGGCAAGGCCACGCTGGATAACCGTTACCTGCTGCCAGATGAAGGGTATCAGGATCTGTTCGGCCGTGTGGCCTCCTATTACGGGGCAGATGCAGCCCACGCCCAACGTATTTATGATTACATCAGCAAGCACTGGTTCATGCCGGCAACGCCAGTTCTGTCTAACGGCGGAACATCACGTGGCCTGCCGATTTCCTGCTTCCTGAACGAGGCCAGCGATAGCCTGAAAGGCATTGTTGACCTGTGGAACGAGAACGTCTGGCTGGCCAGTAAGGGCGGTGGCATTGGGTCCTACTGGGGCAACCTGCGCTCCATTGGTGAAAATGTTGGCCGCAATGGCAAAACATCTGGCGTTATTCCGTTCATCCGCGTGATGGATAGCCTCACGCTGGCGATTTCTCAGGGCTCTTTGCGCCGTGGGTCTGCTGCGGTCTATCTGCCGGTCTGGCACCCGGAAATTGAAGAATTTATCGAACTGCGTCGCCCCACCGGGGGGGATCCCAACCGTAAGGCGCTGAACCTGCATCATGGTGTGCTGGTGTCAGATGCCTTTATGCGGGCGGTGGAAAGCGATGATGAATGGGCGCTGATATCTCCCAAGGATGGCAGCGTTATCCGCAAGATTTCTGCCCGTGCATTGTGGATCCGTATTCTGACGGCCCGCATGGAGCAGGGCGAGCCCTACATTGTGTATTCTGACCACGTGAACAACGCGCGGCCGGAGCATCACAAGCTGGCCGGGTTGGAAGTCAAAACCTCCAATCTGTGTTCCGAAATTACGCTGCCAACCGGGATCGATCATCACGGTAAGGCGCGTACGGCGGTGTGCTGTCTTTCTTCCCTCAATCTGGAAACGTGGGACCAGTGGAAAGATAATCCGCAGTTTATTGAGGACGTCATGCTCTTCCTCGATAACGTGTTGCAGGATTTCATTGACCGTGCGCCAGAAGACATGCACCGCGCCAAATATGCGGCCATGCGTGAACGTTCTGTTGGGCTGGGTGTTATGGGGTTCCATAGCTTCCTGCAAAGCCGCAACGTGCCGTTTGAAAGCGTGATAGCAAAAGTCTGGAACCGTAAGATTTTCAAGCATATTCGTGAGCAGGCGGATGCAGCATCCCGCAAGTTGGCGGAACTGCGCGGCCCATGCCCGGATGCTGAAGAATACGGTATTATGGAGCGCTTTTCTAACAAGATAGCCATTGCGCCCACGGCGTCCATTTCCATTATTGCTGGTAATGCCAGCCCCGGAATTGAGCCGATTGCGGCCAATGTGTTCTTGCAGAAAACGCTTTCCGGTTCCTTCACGGTGCGTAACCGCCACCTGCAGAAACTTCTGGAAGAAAAAGGGCAGGATACGCCGGAGGTGTGGTCTTCCATTACCACCAGCAAGGGCAGCGTGCAGCATCTGGATTTTCTGACCCAGCAGGAAAAGGACGTGTTTAAAACCGCGTTTGAGCTGGATCAGCGTTGGGTGGTGGAACATGCGGCAGACCGCCAGCCGTTTATCTGCCAGGCGCAGTCCGTTAACCTGTTCCTGCCTGCTGACGTGCATAAGCGGGATCTGCACCAGATCCACTACATGGCTTGGAAAAAGGGCCTGAAATCTCTGTATTATTGCCGCAGCCTGTCTATCCAGCGTGCAGATACAGTCAGCAATGTTCTGGCCAAGAATGACGTGATGAATGTGGATTCATCTCAAGCATCGTCAGGTTCCGCATCAAGCGGGAATGACTATGAAGAATGCTTGGCCTGCCAGTAAGCATTGGCTACTAACAAACTGTTTATAAAAGAAATATGACGGCCTCACGCGTGTTGCCGTCAAGGGAGGCAGCATGAGCGAGCATATGTCTGGTCAGGAGCCGCAGCAGGAACAGAAGTTTGACCTGCTGACAGCCAACCCGGTTTACAAGCCGTTCCGCTATCCGTGGGCGTATGATGCGTGGCTGACGCAGCAGCGCCTGCACTGGCTGCCGGAAGAAGTGCCTCTGGCTGATGACGTGAAGGACTGGCACCGCGTTTTAAACGAAGGTGAGCAGCATCTGGTAACGCAGATTTTCCGCTTCTTCACCCAGTCCGATGTGGAAGTGAACAACTGCTACATGAAGCACTACAGCCGTGTGTTTAAACCCACGGAAGTGCTGATGATGCTTTCAGCGTTCTCCAACATCGAAACCATCCATATTGCAGCTTACAGCTACCTTCTGGATACGCTCGGTATGCCCGAAACCGAGTATTCTGCTTTCCTTAAATATAAGGAAATGAAGGATAAATATGATTACATGCAGACGTTCACTGTGGACAGTAAGCATGAAATCGCCAAAACGCTGGCAGCCTTTGGGGCCTTTACGGAAGGGCTTCAGCTTTTTGCATCTTTTGCAATTCTGCTGAACTTCCCGCGCTTCAACAAGCTCAAGGGCATGGGGCAGATTGTGTCATGGTCTGTGCGTGATGAAACACTGCACTGCCTCTCCATTATCCGCCTGTTCCGCGTGTTCATTCAGGAAAATCCTGAACTGTGGACCGAGCAGCTGCGTACGGAACTGACTGATATCTGCCGCACCATTGTGGAGCATGAAGAGGCCTTTATTGATCTGGCCTTTGAAATGGGTGCTGTAGAAGGGCTGAATGCGGAGCAGGTAAAAACCTACATCCACTTTATTGCAGACCGCCGCCTGACCCAGCTTGGGCTGGAGCCGATTTACAACACCACAACCAACCCGCTGCCTTGGCTGGATGATATGTTGAATGCGGTAGAACACACCAACTTCTTCGAAAACCGCGCTACGGAATACAGCCGAGCCTCCACCTCTGGCACGTGGGAAGAAGCCTTCGAAAACTCAGTTTTCGAATAAGCAGGTTACAGCCCTGGCAACGGGGCACCTTCTTCCAGCACTGTGCGGGCCGTAGGGGTAAAAGCTCCATCTGCTTCGTGCAGCACCAGCCCTGCCAGAACACGGGCAGGGCTTTTTACGCCCTTACGGGCCTGCACCAACACAATGCGCGATTCCCGCCCAGCCTTGGGCCAGAAGGGATACAGCGTAACGCCACCAAACCCAGCTTTGCTTAGGCAGAAAATGGCTTGGTCAGCCAAAGCTGCGGGCAGGGCGAGTGTAAGGCTGCCTTTATGGCGCAGGATTCGGGCCGCTCCCGCAATCCATGTAGGTAAAGTATCTGCCCCCATACGCCGGGCCAGATCACGCCGCGGATGCGCCGAAGCCGTGCCTAAAGGGGCATGCCACGGCGGATTCGCCATGCAGTGGTCAAAATATTGTTCGGGCTGTGGCGTATCTGCCAGAAAAACATCGGGAAATGTGGCGTTCAGAATCCTGATATTCTGCTGCTGGTTAGCGGCCATGTTTTGCTGGGCCAAGGCTGCTGTATCGCTTTCTTTTTCCACACCCGTGCCATGAATGGTGGGAATGCGGTGGAGCAGGCAAAGTAGCCCAGCCCCAGCGCCACAGCCAATTTCCAGCACATGCTGGCCTGTGCGGGCCGGTACGGCGGCGGCCATAAGCACGGGTTCCAGCCCGGTGCGGTAGCCTTGCAGAAACTGACTATAGGAGATACGGCCACGCAAAAGCGTTCCGGGAGTGATGGCAAAACGAGCTGGCATGGTTTCCGATGGGAGCTATGTGTCTGGCTGGCTTGAATTCGTAGGCGCTTGACCGTTTTTCAGGTGCCTCGCATATAGAAGAACGTCAACTCATCCCATGGCTGGGGGATAAAACGTTTGGGTGTTGCAATCAGTCTGTCAGAAACAGGCAGAACCACAAGCCAGGATGGATCTGGAGTTTCAGTGAGTAAACCAGGAGAAGCAGGCCTGAAAGCGCTGGCCGATTATCTTGCGTCGGACATGCTTGCCTGCAATCAGGTCATTGTAGACCGTATGCAAAGCCCCGTGGCACTTATACCGCAGCTTGCGGCCCATTTGGTGGCGGCTGGTGGTAAGCGGCTGCGGCCGTTGCTTACTCTGGCTGCGGCCAGAATGTGCGGCTACAACAATCAGGATGGGCGCATGCGGCATGTAGAAATTGCCGCGTGTGTGGAGTTCATTCACACAGCCACGCTGCTGCATGATGATGTGGTGGATGACAGCCAGCTTCGGCGTGGGCTGGCAAGTGCCAATGCCATTTTTGGCAACAAGGCTTCCGTGCTGGTGGGGGATTTCCTGTTTGCGCGGTCTTTCCAGATTCTGACAGCCGATGCCTCGCTGGGTGTGATGGCGATTCTGTCTGCGGCTTCTGCCACGCTGGCGGAAGGTGAGGTCATGCAGATGACCACGCAGAACGATCTCTCCACATCGGTAGATCAGTATTTGCAGGTCATTTACGGCAAAACCGCTGCGCTTTTTGCGGCTGCGTGCGAATCTGGCGCTGTCATTGGTGAAGCTACACCAGAACAGCGTGAAGCATTGCGCATGTATGGCGCCAATTTGGGCATGGCTTTCCAGCTTGTAGATGATGCGCTGGACTATGCGGCAGATCAGGCTACTCTGGGCAAGGAAGTGGGGGATGATTTCCGTGAAGGGAAAGTCACCCTACCTGTCTTGGCAGCTTACGAAGCAGGGAATGAGGAAGACCGCATTTTCTGGCGCCGGGTGATTGAGGAATGTGACCAGCACCCCGGAGATCTGGAAGCAGCGCTGGACCGTATTGCAAAAACAAATGCAATTGGGATTACCCTGAAATGTGCGGAAGATTACGCAGCCAAGGCGCGTGAAAATCTTTCCATGTTCCCGGATGACACATTGAAGAACTTGCTGCTGGAAACCGCCAGCTATTCTGCCAGCCGCGAACGTTAAGGGCGGCTGTATATTAGGGGCTGGCTATTACGGGTGAGTAATAGCTGGCTTCTACTTCATTCACATCTTCCCATAATGCGGCAGCACTAAACCTGTAAGGTTTTAAGTGCGTGAATAGGGCTTGATCATCCGGCAAAGCCGTAAACCATGCGCAGGGGTGTGCGTGAGTTTTCTGTGGCAAATAAGCCAGCAGGTTACAGGTATGCTGCGCCACGGCGGGGGCGGGGTCTAGCCACGTTAAACCGGGTGGAGAGAGCGCACGCAGGCGGTCCAGCACGAAGGTATAATGCGTGCAGCCAAGGCCTACGACATCCAGCCGGTTAGAATCCGGGTGGACAAATAGCCCTTCAATCTCTCGCAAAAGCGTAGAATCAGACACATCTTGCCCACGGAAGGTCAATTCCGCACATCCAGCCAAACCGGGTGCGGCGTGGGCAATAAGTGTGCATTCTGGCGCATAAAGTGTATGGAGGCGAGAAAGGTAAGGCCGGCGCACAGTTGCACGCGTAGCAAGCAGACCGATCACTTTGGTTTGGGTGATGCGTGCTGCCCAGCGTATGGGCGGAACACACCCTACAAAAGGCATATCAGGCCACGCAGCGCGCAGGGCTTCCAGCGCCAATGTGCTGGCCGTGTTGCAGGCCACCACGACAACTTGGGGCTGAAGCCGCCGAATAGCTTGGGAAAGTAAGGAGACGATTCGCTCAATCAGAAAATCGTCGTCCTGTTCGCCATATGGAAAAATGGCGGTGTCGGCCAGATAATCTATGCAGATATCTGGTGCCAGCGCTTGAATGGCCCTGACAATACCCAGCCCCCCAATTCCGGAATCAAACGCCAGAATATGCCGGGGGCCGGACAGGGCAGGGCCATCTATCTGCACCGTTTTATTTATCCTTGTTGGCTTTAAATGCAGCCGCTTCTTCCAAGGTGCCAACACCACCGTGGCGGGCAGACCAAGCACAAGGATCTTCCAGAAAACGCCGTACTTCAGATGCAGCTTCTTCAGAGAAGTATGGCCGTGTGGAGCATGCTTCTAGCACATCCCACCATGTGCACAGGGCGTGCAGAGAGACGTTCATTTCTGCCAGCGTGTTCTGTGCGCCGGGGAAAACGCCGTAATAGAACACAACAAATGCGTGGTTGATAATGGCGCCCGCATTGCGCAGAGCGTTGGCAAACTGCACTTTGGAGCCACCATCGGTTGTCAGATCTTCTACCAGCAGGGTGCGCATGTTTTCGGGCACATCGCCTTCAATCTGGGCGTTGCGGCCAAAACCTTTTGGCTTTTTGCGCACATAAGCCATTGGCAGCATCATGCGGTCTGCCATCCATGCGGCAAACGGAATACCTGCGGTTTCACCACCCACAACGGCATCCAGGCTTTCATACCCAACGTGGCGGCCGATTTTTTCCACCCCAAGTTCCATAATTTTGGCACGGGCGCGGGGGAAGAAGATAATGCGGCGGCAATCAATATAGACGGGGGATTTCCAGCCAGAAGTCAGGGTGTAGGGGTCTTCTGGGCGGAAATTTACGGCTTTGATTTCCAGCAGCAGGCGTGCGGTGGTCAGGGCCGCGTCGCGGTCCCAGTCGCTGGTCTCAGCGGGGTGGGCAGAGGCCACGCCTGAGGGTGATGTCATGTGCGCATGTCCTTGAATTTGGCGGTTGTCTATATATGTTTGGAATAACGCCGCAGGCTTGGAAAATCCATGCCTGATATGGCAGTTTTCCTGCATATGCATGCCAGATAAAGACGTGAGCAGCATATGGGTGAAAAACTTGTGATGTTCAAAAGCCCCGGAATTGATTTTTGCACCTTGCTTATATGGCAGATGTAGCGTTTAATCATCTCCAGTTAAGATTGATTATCAGTTAAGGAATATGCCGTGGCCGCCGAAGCTAATCGTATCGCGCGCAAGTGTGAGCGGGCCGTTATAACGGCTTACAAGGAACTGCGCGAAGTGGGGACAGCAGATGTTACGGCATTTAATGCCTGCACCACCCTGTACCGCATTCATCATCCTGAAGCATCAGTGAATGAGGCACGCCGCCTTGTGTCCGAATGGATTGATCATCATGTTGTCCGCATGGATTCCGGGCCAACCAAAGGGTGTGATTGCAACTAACGCACCAAGGGCATAGCCCGATGTAATCAGACGCATGTCCCGCAAGGGCATGCGTTTTTTTATGCCCGCATGTTTTATGTGTGTTTTGTGCCTGTTGAAAAGCAGAGCAAACAAAAAGCCGGTCTCCCTTAAGGAAAACCGGCTTTTTGGAGTTTAGGCGCTTTTAGCGTTTGGCAAGCGGCACATAGTCACGCTGCGGTGCGCCAATATAAAGCTGGCGGGGGCGGCTGATACGCTGGCCCGGTTCTTCAATCATTTCCTTCCACTGGCTAACCCAGCCGGTGGTACGGGCTACGGCAAACAGCACGGTGAACATGCTGGTGGGGATGCCCATAGCCTTGAGAATGATGCCGGAGTAGAAATCCACATTCGGGTAGAGCTTGCGCTGCACGAAGTAATCATCACTCAGGGCAATTCTTTCCAGCTCAACAGCAAGATCCAGCAGCGGATCATCCTTAATGCCCAGTTCTGTCAGAACTTCGTGGCAGGTCTGCTGCATGATCTTCGCGCGCGGGTCGAAGTTTTTGTAAACGCGGTGGCCAAAGCCCATCAGCTTCACGCCGCTGTTCTTGTCTTTTACCTGCGCAATAAAGGCGGGGATGTTTTCCTTTTTGCCAATATGCGCCAGCATTTTCAGTACGGCTTCATTGGCGCCACCGTGAGCAGGTCCCCACAGGGCGGCAATGCCCGCAGCAATACATGCAAATGGATTGGCACCCGTAGAACCGGCAAGGCGCACGGTGGAGGTAGAAGCATTCTGTTCATGATCGGCATGCAGGATCAGAATCCGGTTCATGGCACGGGCCAGAACAGGGTTGACCTTGTAAGGTTCGGACATGCGCGCGAACATCATGGACAGGAAGTTTTCTGCGTAGTTCAGATCATTCCGCGGATAGATAAAGGCTTCGCCCTGCGTGTATTTGTAAGCCCATGCCGCAATGGTTGGGATTTTGGCAATCAGCCGCATGGCTGCCAGATCCCGGTTGGCGGGAATGGCAATATCGTTGGCATCTGGGTAGAAGGCGGACAAAGCCCCAACCGTGCCGCACAGAATGGCCATTGGGTGGGCATCACGCCGGAAGCCGTTAAAGAAGTTACGGATCTGCTCGTGCAGCAGCGTATGGTTTGTAAGAGTGTTGGTGAAGGTGTCGTACTGTGCCTTGTTAGGCAGTTCACCATTCAGAAGCAGGTAGATAACTTCTTCATAGGAAGCATTTTCCGCCAGCTGGGCAATGGGGTAACCACGGTGCAGCAGAACGCCCTTGTCACCATCAATAAAGGTAATTTTGCTGTTGCAGGCGGCGGTTTCCCCGTAACCTGGGTCAAACGTGAAAACGCCCAGTTGCGCAGGAAGTTTGCGGATGTCGACAACATCCGGTCCCAGAGTGCCTGAAAGCACAGGCATTTCGGCGGACTTCCCACCAACCGAAATGGTAGCGGTAGATAGCTTACCTTCTTTCTGCGACGCGCTCATTAGTGTTTCCTTTTGCATGTTTGGGCCACGGTCGCTGCTGCGGCCTGCTCGTTCCACTTTGTCACCTATTCAAAAGGAAACCGGAAGATTGCCGGCGATAAACGAAGCGTTATCGGAACGGAGTATGCTTGGAAAACCACAGTTTTTTGGGATTAGGGTCGCGCGAATGTGTGCAAATGCATGCTTTGGCCATCGCACATTTGCCAGCGTGTCATATCCGGCAATGTGTCGCTTCCATACATTTCAAAAATAGCAACGGCTCCTGGCGCGAATCCCTGGTCCAGTTCACTGGCCTGCATGTCTAAGTGGTGGGCTAATAAGGAAATACCCGGATTATGCCCCACCATCAGCACGGTAAAAGCTGAATCGGGCACTTGCTGAATACGTGCCAACAAAGCCTCGGGCGTGGCTTCGTAAATATCTGCACAGTAATCTGGAGCGGGAAGCGTAGCAGGTAGAGCCGCCAGGGCACCTGCCAAGGTCTGCCGCGTGCGTAAGGCCGGGCTACATATAATGCTATCAGGAACAATACTATGCGCTGCCAGCCACTGCCCGCAGCGGCGTGCCGCCTCTTGCCCCACAGGTGTAAGGGGGCGGTTCATATCAGCTTCGGCGCTGAAATCTCCTAACAGGGCGGAAGCCGCTTCAGCATGGCGAAGCAGAACAAGGCGGCGCATGCGTGGGCCTTACGCTTTGGGGGCTGCGGCTGTTTGCCGTGCAATGGCTTCATGATGCCGGATAACTTCATGGATAATGAAGTTCAGAAACTTTTCAGCAAAGTCCGGGGCCAGATGTGCATCTTCTGCCAGTTTGCGCAGGCGGGCAATCTGCTGGGCCTCACGCGCAGGGTCTGCCGGCGGCATGTTGTAGCGTGCTTTAAGCGCCCCCACGGCCTTGGTGCAGCGGAAACGTTCCGCGAGCATGGAAACTAGGGCGGAATCGATATTATCAATGCTGCGGCGCAGGTCCTGAAGGGCCTGAGTGGGGGAGATGGACTGGTCGTCTGTCACGGTCATGCTGTTCCGGTTCTGTCAGAATATGCACCAGCGCCTGTAAAATGCGCTGTGGTTGGTAAAGTCTGTTCAGGCTTTTTCCACAAAAGGTGGGGGCAGGTCTAGCCATGCCAGATGTCCCCCTTTACCCGCACCCGTATCTACAAAAATAGCCTGCCCGCCAGAACGGCCAGGAATGGCCAGCGGGCAACCATTGGTGGAGCGCTGATCATGCCCGCAATAGATGGTGTATCCGGCTGGAATAGTGTTTACCCAGTTAAGTGTGCGTTCGGGGTATCCATCTGGCTGCATGCGGTTTGTGGTTTCCCCAAACAATGCGCGGGAAAGCAGGTAGGTCACGCGGCCCAACGGTGGTGGAGGTGGCTCCATCAACATACGTGGGTCAAACGCGCCGTGTACAAAAACGGTCTGGCCCATTACCAGCCACGCGGGGGCGTTTTCCAGCACAGGTAAAAGGGCATGCAGCACATCTGTGTTTTCTGGCCGGTAAAGCTGCGCCAGCGTGTCTTCCAGATGAGGGGTAGAGCGCAAACGCTTGCCCATAAGGGCGCGGCCAAGTTTGCGGTCATGGTTGCCAATTAAGAACAGGCCACGTCTTTCGTGCATCACCTGCAACATCAGCCGCAAGACACCTGCGCTGTCTGGCCCGTAATCTACCAGATCACCTAGCTGAATCACAAAGCGGTCTGTGGCAACGGCGTGGCGGAAAGCGTCCAGATCTCCATGCACGTCCCCCACAATGCGGAGTCCGTTTCGCATTGCATCTTTCACGTTTCCGTCAGGGGGAAGCAGCTCAAGCATGGTGTTTTAATCCGTTATTTCCTTACTTCCATGTAGGCTTTTCGAGATCAAACAGGAACTGGAACAGCAAGTTTTTTTTCATTTACCTCCAGATCATGCACAAGTATGTGACGCGCCAGCACGATCTGTTTGCGCTTACGTTATACGGGCAATCGGGTTTTTGAAAAAACAGCCTGAAACGGAAGGATAACATGCCACAGGTAGAAGAATGTGTTGGAGCAGCTTCAAACAGTTGCAGCGGTGTCTTCTTGGTGGTCTGTGCTTTCGGGAATTCGGAACAGTTTGAAAAAGAACAGGAAGCCCTCTCATGACAGAGCGCATTCGGAACGTCGCGCTGCGCAGTAAAGTATGTCCGGCAGAAACCGCATCCGAGTTGATCAAACACGGTGATGTGGTGGGCACCAGTGGTTTTACTGGTGCAGGCTACCCCAAGGAAGTACCCAAGGCGCTGGCCCGCCGGATGGAGGCTGCGCATGATCGGGGTGAGAAATACCAGATCAGCCTGATTACGGGTGCCTCTACCGGCCCGCAGCTGGATGGTGAGCTGGCAAAGGCCAACGGGGTTTATTTCCGTTCACCATTCAATACGGATGCCACCATGCGCAACCGTATCAATGCGGGTGAAACAGAATATTTTGATAACCATCTGGGGCAGGTGGCTGGCCGTGCCATTCAGGGCAATTACGGCAAGTTCAACATTGCTCTGGTGGAAGCGACAGCCATTACGGAAGATGGCGGCATTGTGCCCACATCTTCTGTTGGTAACTCCCAGACATTCCTCAATCTGGCTGACAAGGTCATTATTGAAGTGAATGAATGGCAGAACCCGGCGCTGGAAGGCATTCATGATATTTGGGATGGCAACGTAAGTGGTGCGCCAACGCGTGATATTGTGCCAATTGTGCGGGCAGACCAGCGTGTGGGCGGCACGGTTTTACGTGTAAACCCGGACAAGATTGCCGCCATTGTGCGCACGAATGATCGGGACAGAAATGCCCCCTTTGCTGCGCCGGATGATACAGCCAAGGCCATTGCGGGCTATCTGCTTGATTTTTTTGGGCATGAAGTCAAACAGAACCGTCTGCCGCCATCACTTCTGCCGCTTCAGTCTGGCGTAGGCAACGTGGCCAACGCCGTACTGGAAGGGCTGAAGGAAGGCCCGTTTGAAAATCTGGTAGGGTATAGTGAGGTTATTCAGGATGGCATGTTGGCCATGCTGGATTCTGGCCGCATGCGCATTGCCTCTGCCACGTCTTTCTCACTCAGCCCGGAAGCGGCGGAAGAAATTAACAACCGTATGGATTTCTTCCGGAGCAAGATCATTCTGCGCCAGCAGGATGTCAGCAACAGCCCCGGTATTATCCGCCGTTTAGGGTGCATTGCCATGAACGGCATGATTGAGGCGGATATTTACGGCAACGTAAACTCCACCCGCGTGATGGGCTCCAAGATGATGAATGGTATTGGCGGTTCGGGTGACTTTGCCCGGAGTTCCTACCTCTCCATCTTCCTGTCTCCCTCCACGGCCAAAGGTGGCAAAATTTCTGCCATTGTGCCTATGGCCGCGCATGTGGACCACATCATGCAGGATGCGCAGATTTTCGTAACCGAGCAGGGTCTGGCAGATTTGCGTGGGCTTTCACCCGTGCAGCGTGCGCGTGAAATTATTTCCAAATGTGCACACCCGGATTACCGGCCAATGCTGCAGGATTACTTTGACCGCGCGCTCAAGAACTCCTTTGGCAAGCATACGCCACACCTGCTGACGGAAGCTCTTTCCTGGCATCAGCGGTTTATTGAAACAGGCTCCATGATGCCTGCTTAAAATGAAGGAGAGGGGCAGGTTTTCTGCCTCTTTTTTTCAGGCTTCTTCCTGCATCTTCTCATGTGAGGTGGGAAGAAGCCTTTTTATGCTCAGCTCTTGTTGGCTGTTGTATCGGCCAGCTGCGTAGGCTGCTGCGTAATCATGATATCTACGGGCCGTTCAGCTAGAAACTCGCTGGTGGAGCCTTTGGGAGCACCCGGATTATCCGTAATAATGGCTTCGGCATCGCGGTGCGTTAGCGCAAACAGGTGCGGGGTGGCGGAGGGTGAAAGATACGCGGCATAAGGGTGGCGGCCAGCCAGCTTATGGGCAGCATAGGCATCCCGCTCGGAATTGACGGGAATGGCAACCATAATTTTGGAATCGGCATGCAGAACGGTTTCTGTGTCCTTATGGTCTGAAGGCACCAGAATAACTCTGTCCCGCATCCGGGTTTTGCGCACCAGTTTCACCACATTATCTGCACTGGCACTGTTGATATCCAGCATGAGCAATGTGTTGGAGTGGTGGGCAGAGGCCAGCACGCCTTCCAGCTCGTTAGAGCCGGGTTCCACCATAACGCGCCCATCTGGCCCATTGGCAAGTTCCAGCCGCAGCATGGAAGGCACGCCATCATGCGGGGAGGAGGTGGAAACCGGGGTGGTTACAAGCCCTGTGCCCGGCGTGCAAACAATCAGCCCGTGGTGGATGCGTGCCATAATGCCATAGGCCTTGGAGTGTTGCACAACCAGCGTTGTACCCACTGCCACGCACAGCCCAACAGCCAGAGCGATCTTTTTAAAGCAGCCACGAGAAGACTTGCTGCTCTGTTGCACAGAGATGTCAGCCGCCTTTTCAGGATGCGACATTCGGTTCTTCCTTAATCATTCTGGCCAGCCATGGAAGCAGCCCGTGCCAGATCAACTGAAAGCACGCGGCTTACGCCTCGCTCCTGCATGGTGACACCAAACAGGTGGTCCATATGGGCCATAGTTAACTGATGGTGGGTTACCACCAGAAAACGGGTTCCCGCTTCGGTTACCATATCACCAAGTAGGGCGCTAAAGCGGCCCACATTGGCATCATCCAGCGGTGCGTCCACTTCATCAAGAACGCATACTGGTGCAGGGTTACAGCGGAAAACCGCGAAAATCAATGACAATGCGGTTAAAGCTTGTTCACCCCCCGAAAGCAGAGAAAGTGTAGCAAGCTTTTTGCCTGGCGGCTGGGCGTAAATTTCCAGCCCGGCTTCCAGCGGATCATCACTCCCCACCAGCCCCAGATGTGCCCGCCCGCCGCCAAACATGCGGGTGAACAAAGATTGGAAGTGGTGATCTACCTGCGTGAACACAGCCATCAGCCGTTCACGCCCTTCTTTATTTAGTGTGCCGATGGAGCCACGCAAGCGGCTGATGGCCGCTTCAAGGTCAGCAATCTCATCTGCCAGCGTGCGCGCTTGGGTAGAGGCTTCTTCTGCTTCAATTTCTGCACGCAGGTTAACCGGCCCCATATCTTCGCGTTCACGCGTGAGGCGAGAGATCTTACGGCGCAGGGAGCTTTCGGCAGCTTCTGTCAGATCCCCCGTGGGTTGGCGCGGCGGGGTGGGGGTATCTGCCAAAAGCTGATCCAGAATAGCCTGTGCCTGTTCACTTTTGGCATCGGCTTTCAGCAGGTTTTCACGTGCTGTGTTTAGCTCGGCTTCTGTGCGGCGGCGCTGTTCATTGGCGGCATTTAAGGCAGATTCGGCTTCAGCGCGTATTTTATCGGCCTGTGCGTAGGCTTCTTCAGCCTCTTCCAATGCTGAAAGGGTTTGCTGCTTCTGGCGTTGCGCTTCGGCCGGAAGTTCTGAAACCTTGGTGTGTTCATTGCGTGCCGCTTCCACGCGCTGGGCTGCATTTTCAGCTTCTGCGTTAGCTGTGGCGGCGCGTTGGCTCCATTCTTCTTCTGCAGCCACAAGAGATGTCAGGCGTGTTTCCAGCGTTGAGGCTTCAGCCTGCAGCGTGGCGCGCAGTTCTCGCGTGGCTTCTAGCTGGCTTGTAAGGGCCGCGCGTTGCGTGTGCAGATGGGCAAGCGTTTCTTCGGCATCTTGCGGCAGGGCGATTGCTGTTTGGGCTTCTGTTTGTGTGGCGGTTGAGAGTTTGTCTTGTGCGTCCTGCTGCTCTTGCTGCAATTCTTCTAGCCGAGGGGTCAGAGCGGCAATGCGGCTGCGCAGCGTAAGGGCCTGCTCCTGCATTTTTTGCTGCTGCTGTGTGCTGGCTTGGGCCGCCTGTTCAGCTTGGGCAAAGGCGGATGAGGCCGCTTGAAAAGCCTGTTGCGCCTGTTCCAGATTATCTTGTGCGTCTTTCAGGGCCGCGGCTGTGGCATTTTCTGTTTGAGCAGATGTTAAGCGTTGCTCAAGTTCAAGAACATTGGCTTCTTCCGCTTCCAGATTCTGGCGTAGGCGCTGGCGTTCTGGAGCAAGCGTTTCCAGTCGCGTTGTGGCGGCTGTGTGCTGGTTTTCTGTTTGGGTCTGTTTTTGCTGGACGCGTTGGAAGGTCTGTTCCGCCAGTTTAAGGGCTGTGCGGCAGTCCTGCTCCGTTTTTTGCGCGGCTGTATGCTGTTCCCGCGCAGTGGTGAGAGCTTGCTGAAAGTTTTGCGCCGGAGGTAAGGCCTGTTGTGCTGCCGTAGCGGTAGCCAAGGCCGATTCAGCCTCGGTTTTAGCAGCAAGCGCGCGCTCCTGTTGGGGGCGGAGCGCATCTAACCTTGCCCGGAAAGACGTGTGTTGGCGTTCTAGCTCGGATTCCTGCGTGCGGGCTTTTTGCAGGCTCTGTTCCAGCTTGCTGCGCTCTATGCGTTGTTCCTGAGCCTGTTTTTCTCCGGCGTGCACGTTGGTGCGGGCGGCTACGGCTTTTTCTTCGGCTTGCGGAACGTGCTGTTCCATTTCTGCAATACGGGCCGAGGTTTCACGCAGAATACGGCGTTGGGCCAACCTGCGGGCAGAGGAATCGGGTTCACCCGCGCGGGTGTAAAAGCCATCCCACCGCCATAAATCCCCTGCGCGAGAGACCAGGCATTGCCCCGGCAGAAGGTGTGCCTGCAAACTGGCACCATCTGTGCCATCGGGTACAACGCCAGTATATGCCAGCACCCTGTTCAGTTCTGGCGGTGCGGTAATAACGGATTTAAGGGCAACAGCTTTGCCGGGCAGAGGTGCGGCAGTTGCATCTTTTAGCAAATGCCAGCCACGGGGGGCATTGTCTGCTGCGGGGGCATCCAGCTCATCTGTGAGTGCTACAGCCAGCGCAACTTCATATTCCTCGGGAACGGTGATCTGCGCGGATATGGGTTCAGCCGAGGCTTCTTTCTCATTCCCCAACGCTTCGGCCAAGCCTTCAGCTTGCGCGCGTAGGCGGGTAAGTTCGGCATGCAGGGTGGTAAGCTGCTGCTGTGTTTGTGTTTGTTCCTGCCGGTGTTGTTGCAGGTTATGTTCGGTTGTTTCCAGCGCCTGCACAACTTTTTGCAGGGCCTGTTCTTGCGTGGTGCGTTGTTCCCGCGCTTGCTTCAGCGCATCTTCTGGCGGGGCTTCTGCCAGTGTTTTTTCCAGCGCCTGCGTGAGGGTCTGGGCTTCCTGCGTTGCGCGTTTAAGAGAGGATTCGGCGGCCCGCAGGGTGTTTTCTGCATTGCGGCGCTGGGCTTCGGCTTCCTGCGCGGCGCGGCTGGCATCTGTTAGGGCTGTGTTGGTGTTCAGCCGTTCTGTTTCGGCTTTTTCCAGTGCGTCACGCGCAGCCTGCACGGCTTGGGCGGCAGCATCGGTTTCCTGCTTGAGTTGAAGCCGGATGCTTTCATCAACCAAAGCGGCAAGTGTATCGGCATGGCGTTTTTCCGCTTGGGCCAGATCAGCCTTGAGGGAAACAAGCCGCGTGCGCGCCTGTTCCAGCGTGCGGCGGAGTTCGGTTAGCGCTTGCTCCGCAGCCTGCGCGTTATTGCGCGCAACGGAAAGTGCGACATTGCATTCAGACCGTGTGCGTTCTGCCGTATCCAGTGTGGTTTTGGCGTTCTGGAAAGCGGCTTGGGCATCTTCTACAGCTTTTTGTGTAGCCTGAATGGCCTCTGCATCCGGCAGTTGCTGCTCTAGCGATGCAAGCTCAGCCTGTAATGCTGTGTATGCTGCCGCAATACGGGCATGGTGGTTTTGTGCTACCGTCAGATTTTCGGCTGCGCGATCATGTGCCGCGCGCGCTGTGTTGAGTTCGGCGGTAAGCTGGGCAAGTTTCTGCTCTGTTTCTGCCAGCTCTTTGGCCAATGCCTGCTGCTTTGCCTCTGCTTCTGCCGTGCGCGTAGGCAGTGAGGTAATGGCGGCTTCTGTTTCTGCTTTTTCGGCCTTCAGGCGTTCAAGCGTTGCTGTGGCATCATCTAGACGGGTTTTGGCTGCGTCTGCATCGGCCTCATGCTGTTTTAGGCGTTCTGCGGCATCATTGGCCTGTGTGGCGGCGCGTTCTTCTTCCCGTGCAACGCCTTCGGCCAATACGCGGCACCGTTCCAGCGCGGTGCGGGCAGCATCGGCTTTTTCTCTGGCGCCGGGTAAAACCTTGTTGGCTTCAAATTCGGCAACCACAGCACTTTCTGCGGCTTCTTCATGCTCGGTCAGGGCCTTGCGGGCGCGGGCGGCGTTATCAATGGTGCGCTCTACAGCCAGCCGAGCGCGGGCATGCAGCACGGCCAGAAGTTCTGTTTCGGCTTCTCGCAACGCGGCGGAAAGTTCACGGTAACGGCTGGCATCGCGGGATTGTTCGGCCAGTCCATCCAACCTGTCTGAAAGTTGCTGGCGGCGGTCTTCTGCGCGTGTCAGGTTGGATTCTGTGGCACGCAGTTTGAGTTCCGCTTCATGCCTGCGGGCATGCAGGCCGGTAATGCCTGCGGCTTCTTCCAAAATGGTGCGGCGTTCTTCTGGCCGCGCGCCAACCAGCATGGCCACGCGGCCTTGGCTGACCATGGCAGAAGAGCGTGCGCCAGATGCCAGATCGGCAAACAGGGTTTGCACATCTCGCGCACGTACGGGGCGGCCATTTATGCGGTAATCACTGCCAGACCCGCGTTCTGCCCGACGGGTAATCTGCAGTTCGTCCATATCTGCAAAGGCAGCGGGGCCAAAGCCCTTGGTGCCTTCCAGCGTAACAGTAACTTCGGCTAAAGATCGGGCAGGGCGGCCCGTGGTGCCTGCAAAAATAAGATCATCCATTTCCCCCCCACGGAGGGAACGTGCGGACGATTCACCCATCACCCAGCGCAGGGCTTCTACCACATTGGATTTGCCACACCCATTGGGGCCGACAATGCCTGTCAGCCCGGGCAGGATTTCCACCGTTACCGGATCCGCAAAACTTTTGAATCCGACAATGCGCAGACGAACGAAACGAACTGTCATGCAGGTATAGGGCGCGGGCTCAGGACAACATGCGTAGGCTTAGCTGGCTTTAGCCAAATATTTGGTGAAGTCCTCATAAGTCAGCGCGCTGGACACCTGCTCCTTGTTATTGAAGCGGAAGGTGGGGGTGGAATCAAAATGGAATTTGTCCTGCGCTTCCGTCTGCTGGTTCAGGATGAACTGCATGAGCTGCTGATCAGCAATGGCTTTTTCAAACGTATCGCCCGGCATGCCGGCAAAGGCCGCCATTTTCTTCAGCTCATCCTTCGGGCTGCCTTCCTTGATGTAGGCCCAGCGATCGAGGCTGGAAAGCAGGGAGGAGCAGAAAGGCTCGTACCGTTCTGGCGGTAGGGTGCGGGCTACCATGGCAGCAACCGTTGCAAGCTGATCTGTGGGGAAATCATGAAAAACGTAGCGGATTTTCCCGGTATCAATCAGCTCTTTTTGCACTTGCGGGAAGGTGTTTTCTGCAAAGTGCGCGCAATGAATGCAGGTAAGGGAGAACCATTCTTCCACCACAATCTTGGCGTTGGGGTTGCCCAGTTCACGCGGGGTAAAGCGTGTATCCGTGGCATCTGCCGCCAGAGAAATACCGCGCAGGGCAGTGGAGGCAACGGCCAGACTTCCGGCAGCGAGAATGGAACGGCGGGTGAAAGACATGGAAATCCGGTCTCCCTTGGTGGGTGCAAATCAATAAGCGGTTAAAGGCATGACGGCAGATTTGCTCTGCCGTCAACCCACAGATTTATCCGTGGCAGCAGATGTTTCGGCCGGAGTGGGTGTTGCAGACTGCTCGGCCAGCTTGCGCACGCGCACACGGCGGATATGCCGGGCATCTGCATCCAGCACGCGGAAGAGATAGCCATTTTCATGCGTTAGCACTTCACCACGGGTGGGCACATGCCCAGCCATGCGGAACACAAGGCCGCCAACGGTTTCAATTTCGGCCTCTCTCTCACTGTCTGTCAGAATGGGGCCGATGGCTTTTTCAAATTCTTCAATCGGGCAGCGCGCATCTATATCGAAAGATCCATCGGGGCGCGGGGTGATCATGACAATAGCGGGCTCATCATGCTCATCCGAAATGTCACCCACAATGGTTTCAATCAGATCTTCAATGGTTACCAAACCATCAATGCCGCCGTATTCATCAATTACCAGCGCCATGTGGGTCTGGCGCTGGCGCATCTGCAACAGCAGGTCCAGCACCGGAATTTGCGGCGCAATCATCAGTGGTTGGCGCAAAAGCACTTCCAGATTAAAGGCCTCGCTGGTGCCAACATAGGCAATCAGATCCTTCACATGGATCATGCCAACGATATCATCCAACTGATCGCGATACACCGGCATGCGGGAATGGTTTTCCCGCCGCATCATGGCCAGCGCTTCATCCAGACTGATGGAAACCGGCATGGCCACAATATCGGCGCGGGGCACCATTACATCATCTGCCGAAATGTTGCGCAGGCGCAGCACGTTGGCAATAAGCGCGCGTTCCTGCCTGTCTAGCTCCGGTTTTTCACCCGTGGCAGATTCTTCAGGCTCATCCGCAGCCTGCTGCACAAGTGCAGCAATGGAGCTGCGCAGATCGGTCTGATGTTTTTTGCGGTGGAAAAAGGAAAACAGGCCGCGACTGCTGGCTTCCTGTTTGTCTGAGGAGGAATCGTGTTCGCTCATGATCGGGGCTTCCAAGGGTTGGGAACCCTGAGCCGCGAAAGCAGGCGGGATTCCAGCATTTCCATTTCGCGCGCTTCACCGGGGTGGTGGTGGTCATACCCGGCCAGATGCAGGCTGCCGTGAATGACCAGATGCGCAAGATGGTCTGCAACAGGTTTGCCGGCTTTGCGGGCTTCGCGCACCACGGTTTCCAGCGCCAGAATAATGTCTCCACCGGTAATGCCGGGCGGAGGTTCAAACGTCAGCACATTGGTGGGGCGGTGCTTGCCACGGTGGCGGCCGTTCAGTTCGCGCACCTCCCGATCTGTTGCAAGCACAACAGTATCGGGCAGGCCGCCATATTCTGAACAAGCTGCCAAGGCGCGCCAAACCAGCTGTTCCGGGTTGTGCACATAAGAGCGCCAGCGCCTATCCCGGATAAGGATTTCAGGGCCTTCGTTCTGCTCATCGGAAAAAACAGCCTGAAAAGGCAGGCTTTTTTCTGGGGCATCCATATCCTGCATAGGGATATGGGCGGGGCTACTTGGCGGTTCCATTTTTCTCCTGACGGCCCTTGCTACGGGAGGGTTCCCTTACAGCCGTCGCCTTTGCATCATAGGCTTCAATAATGCGGGCGACTAGCTTATGCCGCACCACATCTGTTGAATCAAAGCGGGAAATGGTAATTCCCTTGACGTTTTCAAGCGTTTCCACCGCATCACGCAGGCCGGAGGTGGTGCCTGCTGGCAGGTCGATCTGTGTGAGATCACCCGTCACCACCATGCGGGAGCCGGGGCCAAGGCGGGTCAGAAACATTTTCATCTGCGCGATGGTGGTGTTCTGGGCTTCATCCAGAATAACAAATGCATGAGAAAGCGTGCGCCCACGCATAAAGGCTAGCGGCGCAACCTCAATATCCCCCGATGCCATGCGCCGCACGACCTGATCCCCCGGCAGCATATCATAAAGGGCATCGTATAGCGGGCGCAGGTAGGGGTCGATCTTGTCTTTCATATCTCCGGGCAAAAAGCCCAAGCGCTCACCGGCTTCTACTGCAGGGCGGGAGAGAATAATCCGATCAATGGAGCCAGCCTGCATCATGGCCACAGCCTGCGCTACGGCCAGATAGGTTTTGCCCGTGCCGGCAGGGCCAATACCAAACACCAGCTCCTTTTTGGCCAGTGCTTTCATATACGCGGCCTGACCGGGGGAGCGGGGCTCGATATTGCCATGCCGCATACGGATAACGGGCAGATCGCCTTCTATTTCCGGGGCAGCCTGCGGGGCGTTGGAAAGAATGCTGGTGGTGTTCTGGGGCGGGCGGGACATGCGTATGGCGGCCTCTATGCTGCTGATATCCACGTTTTCGCCTGCTGCCAGTTTTTGGTACAGCACGCTCAGCACCGCACGTGTGCGGGCCGTTTGTTCAGGCACACCTTGGATGGAAATGCGGTTGCCGCGCCGGGCAACCTCCACTTCCAAACCTTCTTCCAGGCAGCGCAGGTGCTTGTCGTGGTCTCCCACAAGGCGCGCCAGAAGGGTGTTATCTTCAAACTGCAGGGTAGCAGAGGCATGGGGCATTTCTGCAGCCATGCGGGGTGAGGCGGAAATACGCGTGCTACTCAAGCGGACACACACTCCTCTTCTAAAACGCCGGACAGGGAGTTGGTCAGGCGTTCAACAATACGCACGGGCAGTTCCTTGCCAATCAGATGCTTGGGCCCAGAAACATGCACAGGCTGCAACCACGGAGAACGTCCGGCAATCTGCCCCGGTTTCCGTCCTTCTGAGGTAAACAGAACAGGAATGGTTTTACCCACAAGTGTTGCATTAAAGGCATCCTGCTGTTCACGCAGCAGGGCCTGCAAGGCTTGCAGGCGGGCGTCCTTCATATCCTCAGGCACCTGCATGCCAGCACCTGCGGCGGGGGTGCCGGGGCGAGGGGAGTATTTGAAGGAATAAGCCAGCGCAAAGCCAACATCACGCACAAGCTGCATGGTGGCTTCAAAGTCCTCATCCGTTTCACCGGGGTGGCCCACAATAAAGTCGGATGAAAGAGCAAGATCAGGCCGGACTTCACGCAGGCGGCGCACGATATCCCGATACTCATCTGCCGTATGGCCACGGTTCATGGCACGCAGGATACGGTCAGACCCAGCCTGAACCGGCAGATGTAGGAAGGGCATAAGCTGCGGCAGATCACGGTGGGCGGCTATCAGCGCATCATCCATATCTCGCGGGTGGGATGTCATGTAACGGATGCGCGAAAGGCCGGGCAGTTTGGCAAGCTCATAGGCCAGTTGGGCCAAACCCCATGTGGAGCCATCCGGCCCTTCACCATGATAGGCATTCACGTTCTGCCCCAGCAGGCTGATGTCCTTTACACCGCTTTCCACCATCCGGCGTGCTTCTGCCAGCACGGAAAGCACTGGGCGACTGCTTTCTGCCCCGCGCGTGTAAGGCACCACGCAGAAGGAGCAGAATTTATCGCACCCTTCCTGAATGGTCAGGAAAGCCGTGTAATTGCCTGCGGTTTGTGGGGCTTCTGCTTCTGGCAGAAAATCGAATTTCTGTTCTGCGGGAAAATCCGTTTCAATAACGGCGCCACCGGCACGCGCTGCACGGGCCACCATTTCTGGCAGGCGGTGATAGGTTTGCGGCCCCAGCACAATATCTACATACGGTGCACGGGCAAGAATTTCCTGCCCCTCGGCCTGCGCCACGCATCCGGCCACGGCAATAATGGTTTGCTGCCCGGCTGTTTCGCGCGCTTCCTTGATTTTGCGTAGGCGGCCGAGTTCTGAAAATACTTTTTCTGCCGCTTTGTCCCGAATGTGGCAGGTGTTCAGGATAATCATGTCTGCCGCATCTGGTGTGGCAACTGGCTGATAGCCGAGTGGCCGCAGAACATCCCCCATACGTGCACTATCATACACATTCATCTGGCAACCCCACGTAATAACGTGCAGGCCACGGGCAGGGGATGTGTTGGCTGGGGTTCCGGTCATGATGGCAGGCGCTCCGCTATGCCGCTGGCCCATTCCATGCGGCAGGTGGAGGAAATCGGGCCAGAGCGCGTGCAGGTCAAGCCTCTTTTCTCACCAAGGCGAGAATAGTGGAGATGTCAGAACGGCCAAAAAGTATTCTGGCGCTTAACAGACCGAATGTTCCTTATGGGTTTGGTGGCCTGCAATAGCCACCCGTTTTGCTGCCTAAAGTCTTATACGTATTGAAGCAAAAAAGGAGGCGGTTCTGTCAAGTATCCTTTTGGCTTTCTTGACAGAAGGCGGCAGAAAATTGGCGGGCAGGGTGGCGGGGTTAAACCGGCCTTTTATAACCGTAGGCTTGCGGTTCTGGCGCAGTTCTGCCGCACCTATGGAAACGGCCTTCCATGCAGCCTGTGCCAAAGCCTTGCGGCTGGGGAACATATCTGGGTCCAGCGGTTCGTGTAGCAACACGGTTGCGCGGGAGCGCTTCCACTTCAGCAAGGCCCATACATGGGGGCCAAGGTCCATATCACCGTACCATGAAAACACAGGGCGGCGGAGGCGGGAAATAGGCAGATCTTCCAACCGGTCATACACAAGGGATACGGGCTGGATAAGAGGCGTCATGCCCGGTTCAAACGTGATGGGCAGAAGGCTTTTATCCATGCCTTCCTTCAGCCGTGGCAGTTTTGCGATGGCAAAAAAGGCGGACATGAACGGCAACACGCGCGAACCATCGGACGATGTGCCTTCCGGGAACAGGACAAGATTATCCCCTTCCACCATGCGGCGGATCATTTCATCACGCTCACGCCCGGTGGTGCTGCGCTGACGGCTGACAAAAATGGTACGCCCGATTTGGGAGACCAAGCCCATGATGGGCCATTTTTCAATATCACCCTTGGCCACAAACACGGAGGGCAGAATGGTGCCCAGCACCGGCACATCCAACCAAGACATATGGTTGCAAATATAGATAACGGGCCGTTCACCCCGCTGGCGGGCCTTTAGGCCACCCACCGTGCCCACGCGTTGGCCCACAACATGGATCTGCAACCCGATAATACGGCACAGCACGCCCCAGATCACACGTGTCCAGCGGATTTTGGGCGTACCGGGCA
Organism: Acetobacter sp. A11-2; assembly: GCF_040208445.1. NCBI lineage: Bacteria > Pseudomonadati > Pseudomonadota > Alphaproteobacteria > Acetobacterales > Acetobacteraceae > Acetobacter > Acetobacter sp. A11-2. Next base: position 1,232,947 of record NZ_CP157843.1, on the reverse strand, counting down.
CAAGCAGCAAGCACGCTTCAAAACCAACAGAAAGTGGCACCCAGACAACCAGCGCACCAAGGCGCAGGGCCGCCCTTAAATCTGCCGTACGGCGGAAATAGGCTTCCACCCACGCAGGTAAAGGGGAAAGGCCATTGGGCTTCTTTTTGGGGGAAGCATAGGGGGGGCGGGTTTGGTCAGACGGGCGTGGTGTCATCGTTTCATTTCTGCCAGACACAGCTCTGTCGGACAAACGCGCCCGGCAGCGGCGCAGATGGAATGAAAAAGCATGCGCTCTCTTACCGCGATTTTAGGCGGCTGGACAATCCATCAGCCAATTTAAGCGTAACAGAAGCTGTTTTCGGCTTCGGCACCGCATTTTTGTCATGGTATGTGCATAAAAGGGTTTGTAAGCAGAACTTTGGCAAATAGGTGCAGGCAGATTTTAGTGAGGACACGCAAGAACAACATGCTGAACAGGCTTGCTCTCACTGCGAATCGTGTTCTGGCTGGTGCCGCCTTGTGGGGTGCATCGTCCTGCCTGTCTTGGTCCTGGGCGGCAGACCCACAGCCTTACACCACCAAGCTGGTGCCTACGGGAGAGGCTGATCTGGATACGGCTATCAAAAGCTCGTCCGATCTCCAGTCTCTCCAGTCCACGCATGCGGTGGGGCCGTTTGCGTTGGCCGGGCGTGTGCGGAATGAGTATGACCGCCTGCGCACCGCGCTGGAAAGTTGCGGCTATTACGCAGGCACGGTGCATATCACCCTCAGCCGGAATGGCGGCAAGGATGCCGTGAAGATGGACGGGATGTCTCCCGCTCTTTCACAATGGATCGAATCCGTGCCATCGGGTGAGAAAATTCAGGCCGAGGTGAAGGTGGATAAAGGCCCACTGTTTCATCTGGGCACCGTTACACTGGTGGATGATAAAACTGGCAAACCGCCTGTTTTGACAGATGCTCAGAAAAAAGCCTTTGGCCTTGCGCCGGGCCAGCCTGCGGTTGCCAAAACGGTGCTGGATGGTGGCAGTAACCTGATGGACGCCCTGCGTGAAGATGGGCACGCTCTTGCCACGGTGGAAAAACCCAAAGCCTATCTGGAGCCCACCACACATACGCTGAACATTACCTACCCCGTAACGCCGGGCCCGGTGCTAAATATTGGCAAGATAGACACAACCGGCCTGAAGCAGGTGCATGAAAAGTTCGTGCACCGCCGTATGACAGTACAGGAAGGGCAGCTTTATCAGCCCTCTAAAATTGAAAACGCACGGCAGGATCTGGCCTCCGTTGGGGTGTTTTCCAACGTAACGGTGCAGGATGCCTCCACCTACGCAGTGGATGGCACCATGCCGCTTGATTTCAGCTTTAAGGAAGCCAAGCGCCATTCCGTAGCGGCGGAAGGGGGGTATTCCACAGATTTGGGTGCCCGTGCTGGTGGATCATGGACACATTATAACCTGCTGGGCAATGCAGAGCGCCTGCGCCTTACCGCACTGATTACCGGCCTTGGCGGCTCTGCCCAGCAAGGGTTGGGGTATGATGTGTATGCAGATTTCTTCAAACCCGATTTTCTGCAACGCAATCAGAATTTGAGCGCACGTATTGAAGGGCTGCGGCAGTTGTTCTGGTCTTACCGGCAGACGGCGTTTTTGATCCGCGGTGGTATTACGCGCCCGTTGGCCAAAAACTGGAATGGCAGTTTTGGATTGATGGCCGAGCAGGAAAAGATCGAACAGTTTGATGTAACGCGTGATTACACCATTATTTCTGCCCCGCTTTCCGTCATGTTTGATAATACCGGCGTGGGTAACCCTATTGAGCCTGCAACGCACGGCGTACGCGCCAGCATGAGCATTACGCCTTCTGTTTCCTTGGGCAACAAAGGCAGTGGCACCTCGTTTTTTGCCATCCTGAACGGCACGGCCTCTACCTATTTTGACCTGCACCATCTGGGCATTAGCAAGCCGGGCAACAGTGTTCTGGCTTTCCGCGGCATGGTTGGCAGTATTCAGGGCGCCAGCACGTGGGATATTCCGCCAGATCAGCGCCTGTATGCAGGGGGGAGTTCCACGGTGCGCGGCTTCCGCTGGCAGGGCGTGGGGCCACAGTATAAAAACACACGCTATGCTATTGGTGGAACCTCTCTGGATGCCGGGAGCGCCGAGTTCCGCCAAAGGATTATAGGCAATGTGGGTATGGCCGGATTTATAGATGCCGGTCAGGTTGGCAGCAGCAGTTTGCCATTTACGGGCAAGCTGCGTGTGGGCACCGGTGGTGGCGTGCGGTATTATACGCCTATTGGCCCCATTCGGCTGGATGTTGCCGTACCCCTTAACCGCGCCCCACGTGGGGATAAGTGGGATCTGTATATCGGCCTTGGGGAGACATTCTAATGGCCGATACGCCAGAACCCATTCTGCCGCGCACACCAGATAAACCTGCCCGCCCACTCTGGCGGCGTGTGGGGCGTATTGCCCTTATAACCGGCGGTTCTCTGGTTGGGATTACCGGCCTTGCCGTGGCTGTTTTGCTGGTGGGGGCCAATACCGGCCCGGGGCGCAAGATGCTCATGCATCAGACATCCTCTCTTACGGGGGGGATGATCGGGCTTACGGGTATGTCTGGGCGCTTTCCAGATAACTTTCGGCTGAATACGCTGGAAATTCGCGATAAGCAGGGTGCTTGGCTTACACTGCATAACGTGGCGCTTAACTGGTCACCTCTGGCTATAATCGGGCGTACGGCACGTATTTACGCTGTTACGGCAGATGAGCTGGATATTCCGCGTCTGCCAGTGTCTGATCCGGCCAAGCCCGCGACACCTTCTAAAAGCTCACCTTCTGCGCTGCATCTGGGCGTGGATATTCGTAAGCTTGCGGTGGGGCGTATTAATGTGGGGGCGGCGCTTGCGGGCTCTCCTGCCAGTTTTGCTTTGGCCGGGCGTGGCAGAATTTCGAATATTGATCCGGTTATCAATGGGCTAAGCCTGCCTTCTCTGCCGGGGGCGGATATTGCCCTGCACCTGAAAAGGCTGGATGCTGCCGGACAGATTGATCTGGCAACCACCACAGGCAAAGGCAAGCTGGGCCTGCATCTGGATGCCAGCGAGGGCACGGATGGTTTTGCCGCCACGCGCCTGAAAATGCCGCAATTGGTGCCGTTGGCGCTCAAGCTGGATATCAATGGCCCACCATCTGCCGCTGTGCTGGGGTTTGCTGCATCTGCGGGGGATATAAAAGCCCATGCAGATGGCGTGCTGGACCTGCTGGCCGAAAAGCTGGGCAACCTGAATGCCGGGGTGGATGCGCCAGCCATGTCCCTTTCGCCCGATCTGGCATGGGGGGGCATTCATTTAGGGGCGCAGTTGCACGGTAAAATGGCCGCACCGCTGGGCACAGCGCAGGTGCAGGTGGATCAGCTCGCCGCATCCGGGGCAGGTGTGGGCACGCTGAAAGTGCAGTTCTCGGGTGAGAACGGCAGTGCCGATATGGCAAATTTGCTGCATGTGGTGGCAACGGCAGATGGCGTGCGCCTGCCGGGTAAGGCTCCAACGCTGCTGGCCTCTGCGCCGTTGCAGCTTGATGCGCAGTTGGAGCCACAAAAACCGGGAAAACCGCTGGCCTTTACGCTTTCTCACCCTTTATTAAATCTCTCTGGCAATGTGCAGTCTGCCGCTCCGCAGCGCGGCACGGTGGCGTTAAAGCTGCCAGATTTGCTGCCGTTTGGTGAAATGGCGGGCACGCCTTTGCGCGGCAGTGCAGGCATGAACGCGCAGTTTGACCTTCCCGCAAAGCCGGAGGGAGATACACATCTTACAGCAGATGGCACGCTGGCCATTACGGGTGGACAGCCCCAGGCAGCGGGGTTGATTGGGCCGGATGGCAAATTTGCCCTTACGGCCACCATGCGGCCCTTGGCTGCGCAGGATAAACAGCCAGCGGCCAAGCAGATTGACCTGCAAAATCTGAGTGTAGATGGCCGCGCCCTGAACCTTAAAGGTGGCGGGCAGGTGAATACAGGCCGGGATATGGATCTGGCGTTTGACCTGGGCCTAACAGATCTGGCGCGGGCGTTACCTTCCCTGCGTGGGGCGCTTACGCTGGCCTTGCAGGCCAAAGGCCCGATGCAGGATTTTGCCGCCACTCTCCATGCGAAGGGAGACCCCGGTACCGCCACCATGCCGCGCGGCCCAATAGAGCTGGACGCCAATGTACAACATTTGCCCACAGCGCCAGAAGGCACAGTGCAGGCACATGGCACGCTTAACCGCGCGCCATTGCTATTGGATGTGGCTTTGGCCCAAAGCGCACAGGGTGACAGGCAGGTTGATATTCGCAAACTGTCATGGAATAGCGTGGCCGGGCAGGGGCAGCTTTCTCTCCCCACAGGGGAGGTGGTGCCGCTGGGCACGCTGGACCTCAAGGTGGGGCGCTTGGCAGATTTTCGCCCGCTTATCGGGCAGGCTATTTCTGGCGCGCTGGCGGCCTCGGTTAAAACCACGCAGGTGGCGGATAAACCTCAAGTTGCCCTTAAGCTGGATGGCAACGTGGCCATGCCCAGCGTAAAAATTGGCTCTCTGGCTCTGGCAGGCACGGTAAAAGACCCGGCGGCTCATCCCAATGCTGATCTTACGCTTAAACTGGGTGGTCTTTCTGCTTCTGGCGTAACCGGGCAGGCGCGCTTGAGCGCCAAGGGGCCGGATAACGCTATGGCGCTAACAGCGCAGGTGGGCCCAGCAAGCTGGTCTGGCAGCCCGTTGATGCTGGATACTGCAGCCCTGTTGAACCTGCCTGCCAAGCAGGTGAAAGTGCAGCGGCTGAATGCTACCGCCAAGCAGGAAACACTGCGCCTTTTGGCGCCTGCGCTGGTCTCATTCGGGGATACTATGGGGGTTGATCGGCTGCGGGCCACGTTGGTAACCGCTGGCAGCCAGCCTGCCACCATTGATGTTGCTGGCAAGATCAAACCCTCTTTGGCCGTTACGGCGGACATTCGCAATGTAACGCCCGCGCTGGCACATCCATTTGCGCCAGATTTCAAGGCATCTGGCACGGTTTCTGTTCAGGCCAAGGTGGCGGGAACGCTAAATGCCCCCCAAGGGCAGGTGAAGCTGACCGGGCGAGATTTGCGCATGGCTGGCAGTTCTGCAGCGGCTTCCATTCCGCCGTTGCATGTAGATGCGGCTGCCAATCTGGCAGGTAGTTCTGCCAAAGTGCAGGTGGCAGCCGGTGCAGGCCCCAAGCTGAACATGAATGTGGCTGGCACGGCCCCGCTGAACAAAACCGGGCCAATGAACCTGCGCGTGAATGGCAATCTGGATTTAAGTATTGCCAATGGCATTCTAGGGGCACAGGCGCGGCAGGCGTTGGGGCAAGCCCAAATGGCGCTGCTGGTTGCAGGCACTATGTCCTCCCCCCGCGTAACTGGCACGGTGGATCTGCGCGATGCCGATGTGCAGGATTTTGCCCAAGGCTTCCATTTGGCCAATATCAATGGCCGCGTGGTGGGGGAGAACGATAGGGTTGTTATTCAGAACCTTACGGCCAAGGCAGGTGATGGCAGCTTGGGCGTAACCGGATTTGTGGGCATAGGCTCCCCCGGCATGCCACTGGATATTCACTTGCAGGCCCATGATGCCCGGCCCATTTCCAGTGACCTGTTAACCGCGGTGATGAACGCGGATATTGCCGTAAAGGGGCAGGTGCAAACCCGTATGGATGTTGATGGCACGGTGGATTTGCGGCGTGTGGAAATTAACATTCCCAATTCCTTGCCATCTTCCGTAGCGCGGTTGGATGTTGTGCGCCCCGGTGATGAGCAAAAACAGGCGGAAGCAGCCAAAGCGGAAAGCACAAAGTCTGCCGTGATAGGGTTGAACCTGAATGTCACATCACCGGGCAAATTCTTTGTGCGCGGGCATGGCCTTGATGCAGAAATGGCCGGTAGGCTGAAAGTAGGCGGCACAACGCAGGCCCCACTTGTAAGCGGCGGGTTTGACCTCAAGCGCGGCAATTTTGATCTGGCCGGTATTTCGCTCAACTTCACCAAGGGGCGGGTAGCCTTTAATGGCTCTGGCGTTGGCCATAAACTGGACCCTACGTTGGACTTTGAAGCCGACCGTGCCGTGCAGGGCCAAACGGCCATGCTCAAGGTGGGCGGTTATGCCAGTGCACCCAAGATTACATTTGAATCCATGCCGCCCCTGCCGCAGGATCAGGTTCTGGCTATGCTGCTATTTGGCACAGATGCGCACTCCCTTTCCTCCACGCAGATGGTGGAACTTGGCACAGCACTGGCCACACTTACAGGGCTTACGCCGTTTGACCCCATGGGCACCATCCGCAAAACCCTGCATCTGGACCGCTTGGCCATTGGCGGCGGTTCCGGCGTGGGGAATGGTGGCACCAGCGTTGAAGCCGGCAAATACGTGATGAAAGGCGTTTACGTAGGTGCCAAGCAGGCCACATCTGGTTCTGGCACGCAGGCGCAGGTGCAGGTTGATCTAACAAAGCACCTCAAGCTGAACACAACAGTGGGCACAGGCGGTACAGTCACCGGCTTTACTACCCCGGAAAATGATCCGGGCAGTAGTGTTGGGCTGTTGTGGCAGTATCGTTATTAAACGGTGAGACGAGAGTTTGAGGCGCTCGTGAAAAAGAGCGCCTCAAACCGTGCGTTAGTCTGAAAGGCTGAAATCCACCACGACCGGCACATGGTCGGAGGGGCTTTCCCAATCTCGCGCCTCACGCACAACCGTCATGCCGTGTAGGTTGGGCAGAAGGTCAGGCGTCATCCATACGTGGTCCAGACGGCGGCCGCGGTTGGATTTTTTCCAGTCCCGGTTGCGGTAAGACCACCACGTATAAAGTTTTTCGTCTGCTGGTACAAAATGGCGCATGGCGTCCACAAAGCCGGTTTGCAGCCAGCGGTTTAGGCGCTCTGTTTCCGGTGGGGTGTGGCTGACAATTTTAAGAAGCTGCTTGTGGCTCCATACATCGTGCTCAAGTGGTGCGATGTTGAAGTCTCCCACCAGCACTGTGCGGTTGAGAGGGCGAGACTGAAACCACTCGGTCACTTCCTCAACAAACGCCAGTTTGTGGGCAAATTTGGGGTTGGTTTCCGGGTCTGGCTCATCCCCACCTGCAGGAATGTAAAAATCGTGCAGTTCCACTTCGCCTTCTGGCGCACATACGGTGGCGGCCACGTGGCGGCAATCTTCCTTGCCATACCATACTGGCGTTTGCGTGACGGGCTTTAACGGATGGCGAGAAAGAATGGCCACACCATTATAGCCTTTCATGCCCCGATAATGCAGGTGCTCAAAACCCAGAGCCTTTACGCCATCTTCGGGAAACAAAGGGTCTGGCACCTTGGTTTCCTGTAGGCACACAACATCTGGGGCGAGATGCCGCACCAGCTTTTCAAGCAGAGGCAGGCGCAGGCGGAGGGAATTGATGTTCCATGTTACTAATCGCATGTGCCGTGGCATGACGGATTGCAGTTTGCAGGGCAAGCAAAAACAGGCGCATAAGTGGGGCAGATGGAACCCGGCTGTTCCCTTGTAATTTCATGTAACAGGGCCATTTTTTAGATTATGACAACCCAACCTTCTTCCGTATCTGCGGATGCAGTTGCGCTGCACCGTGCCTTGTTCACTCTGGATAGCCATATCGATATTCCGTGGCCTGATCGGAATGATGCGTTTGAGAATACGGCAGACAGGCGAGTAGATCTGCCAAAAATGCAGCAGGGCGGCATGTCTGCCGGGTGCTTTGTGGCATATATTGCTCAGGCAGCTATAGACCGCGAAGGGCATACACAGGCGCAGCAGCAGTGCTTGGCCATGCTGGATGCCATAGGCCGCATGCAGGGCACTCATCATGGCATAAGCGTACGTGTATGCTCCACTGTGGCGGATATGCGTGCTGCGTTTGAGGAAGGTGTGCTGGTTGTTGTTCCGGCAGTGGAAAATGGCTACGGCATGGGGGATGACCCCGCATTGCTCAAGCGGTTTCGGGCCAAAGGCGCGCGGTATGTTACCTTAACTCATAATGGCCATAACGCTCTGGCAGATGCGGCCATTCATCGCCCAAGTCTGGGGGATACACTACAGCGCCACCACGGCCTTTCCGCCCTTGGGCGTGAAGCGATTGCTGAAATGAACCGCCTTGGCATTGTGGTGGATGTATCTCACTCATCCAAACAAACCATGCTTCAGGCTGTTCAGGTTTCTGCCACCCCTGTTGTGGCCAGTCACTCCTGCGTGCGCACGCTTTGTGATCACCCGCGCAATCTGGATGATGAGCAGTTAGATGCGCTGAAGGAAAGTGGTGGTGTTATCCAGATTACAGCCATGCCCGCATTTTTGAAGCCCAAGCCGGAGGAAGGCAAACGGCAGGGTTTTGTAGCCGATCTGGTGGACCATATTGATTACGTGGTGCGCAGGCTGGGTCCAGAATACGTAGGTATTTCCTCAGATTTTGATGGTGGTGGCGCGCTGGAAGACTGGCAGAATGCCACGCAGGGTGTGAACATCACTGCCGAGTTGATGCGCCGTGGTTATGACAAAAGTGAAATTGCGGCCTTCTGGGGAGAAAACTTCCTACGTGTGTTGGAAAAGGCGGAACAGGTGGCAGAACAAAGCAGGATTGCATGAGAACAAAAAACTGCAAAAATTGTCCACTTCCTGTCTTGACATCGCGTATTTTCAACAAAAAGTTCAAAAACCGCAGGGTGTCAAAAAACCGCAACACATTAAATCTTTTGAAATCAGTGAGTTGGCGGGAATGACCAAAAACTGTGCAATCTGTTGAAAGGGCCGACTTTCTGCGGTTTATGATGAGTCAGCCCCAGCTGTTCCACAGAGTTATCCACAAAAACGGTGGATGAAATTTCCCTTTCGACCAAGAGCGTATGATGACAGCTGATTCTACCCCTTCAGACACCCTGCCTGTGGCGCAGGAACAGGCAGCCCCTGCTGTAAAAGGGGTGGAGGCCATTCGGCATGCGCTTAAAACCATGCCGCTTTCACCCGGCGTGTACCGTATGCTCGGGGCTAAGGGAGAGGTGCTGTACGTTGGCAAGGCTTTAGCGCTTAAAAAGCGGGTAACATCGTACACCCTTATCAACCGCCTGTCCGAACGGCTGCGGCGTATGGTTTCCGAAACGGTGGCAATGGAAATTGTGACCACCCACACGGAAGCGGAAGCGCTGCTGCTGGAGGCCAACTACATCAAGCGCATGAAGCCGCGCTTCAACATTCTGCTGCGGGATGACAAAAGCTACCCGTGGCTGATGCTGACAGATGCACATGCGTTCCCGCAAATTGCCAAGCACCGCGGCAAGGCCGTTAAAGGGGCCAGCCTGTGGGGGCCGTTTGCTTCGGCTTGGGCTGTTAACCAGACGCTCAACCTGATCCAGCGTGTTTTTCTGCTGCGCTCCTGCACAGATGCGGTTTTTAACGCCCGCACCCGTCCATGCCTGCTTTATCAAATCAAACGCTGTTCTGGCCCATGTGTGGACCGGATAGATCAGCAATCCTATGGGCAACTGGTAGAACAGGCGCGGGATTTCCTGTCTGGCAAGGATACGGCGCTGCGCGAAACCTTGGGGCAGGAAATGAATGCCGCCGCAGAAGCGCTGGATTTTGAGCGTGCGGCCGTGCTGCGAGATCGTATTCGTGCGCTGGCACAGATGCAGGAATCCAGCGTGATCAACCCGGCATCTCTGCAGGATGCAGATGTGCTGGCATTGTGGCAGGAGGCCGGACACGCCTGTATTCAGGTGTTTTTCATTCGCGGTGGTCGCAATAATGGCAGCCGCTCATTCTTTCCGGCCCATACGCAGGATGCCGCACCCGCAGATGTGCTTTCTGCCTTTATCGCGCAGTTTTATGATGACAAGCCATGCCCGGCCCAGATTTTGGTGAATTATGAACTGCCGGAATCTTTGCTGCTGACAGAGGCGCTTTCTCTCCGGCGTGGCCGCAAGGTAGAAATTCTGACACCACAGCGGGGTGAGAAAAAGCAGGTGCTTGATCATGCGGTAACCAACGCGCGAGATGCGTTAAGCCGCAAGCTGGCAGAAACCGCAGGGCAGGCCAAATTGCTGCAAGGCGTGGCAGATGTTCTGGGGCTGGATGCGCCGCCAGAACGCATAGAAGTGTATGATAACAGCCATATTCAGGGCTCGCACGCCTATGGTGTAATGATTGTGGGTGGGCCAGAGGGCTTTAACCGCAAGGCGTATCGCAAGTTCAAGATCAAAGGCCCCGTTACACCGGGGGATGACTTTGGCATGATGCGCGAAGTGCTGGAGCGCCGCTTTGGCCGCGCTTTGAAAGAAGCGGAAGAGGGGGATACTTCCAACTGGCCCGATGTGCTGCTGATTGATGGTGGTGCCGGGCAATATTCTGCCGTGCGCAGTGTGCTGGATGATCTGGGCGTAACAGGCGTAAAGCTTGTGGGCATTGCCAAGGGGCCAGACCGTGATGCCGGGAAGGAATGGTTCTATACAGAGGACAAGGAGCCGTTCCAGCTCGATTTGCGCGACCCTGTACTGTACTATCTACAGCGGCTGCGTGATGAGGCGCACCGGTTTGCCATTACCACCCATAGGTCTGGCAGATCCAAAACGTTGGTGAAATCCGAACTGGATGATGTGCCCGGTATTGGGCCGGCGCGTAAAAAGCTGCTGTTGAACACATTTGGTTCAGCACGTGCGATCAAACAGGCCGGTTTGGCAGAACTGGAAGCCGCACCCGGTATCAGCCGAGAAACTGCACGGGCCATTTACGGCCATTTTCACCTAGACTGGACACCAGAATGAGCATTGGCATATGAGCATTGCACAAGAATTCTGGGTGCCTGACACCTTTGCGATAGCATAAGCCATTCCAGCAGTGCAGGAAATAGGTTACTATATTCCGCAATGCTGACAGATCTGCCGAATGTCCTGACAATTTCGCGTATTGTAGCCATACCCATAGTGGTCACTCTGGCTGCATGGGGAAGCCCGCGTACAGATGCCTTGGCGTGTCTGCTGTTCATTCTGGCGGGAATAACCGATTATTTTGATGGCAAGCTGGCGCGTTCACGCCATCAGATGTCAGATTTCGGGCGCATGTTTGATTCCATTGCAGATAAACTGCTGGTTGGGGCATGCCTGATGGTGCTGGCTGGTTTTGCGCGTCTGCCTTATCAGGGGCTATGGCCAGCCATTATTATTCTGTGCCGTGAAATTCTGGTTTCCGGCATGCGGGAATATCTGGCAGAGCGGCATGCGCGCCTGCCCGTAACCCGTTTGGCAAAATGGAAAACCGGCTTCCAGATGACAGCCATTGGCTTTTTGCTGGCGGGTGATGGAACTGGCGCTTTACTGGGTATGCCGTGGCTGCCAGTTGCGCTTATTGGTGCTGTATTACTTTGGATTTCTGCGGTGCTTACATTGATAACCGGCTGGGATTATTTAACAACCGGTTTGCGCCATGTTGAAATGTAAAAAACTTCGTTACTATTTTAGTAATACGCTGCATCTATTCCAGAAAAATAACTTCATTTTGCCGCATCGCCTTGTGTCTGGTGGATAAACCGTTATTTAGCATGAGGTGCGGTTCTAAAGGGCCGCAATCGCAGGCAGGAAATGATTCGCCTGCTATTGAAAGATGATGATTGCGGAGTCAGGGCATGCGAAAAGCCGCTCTTCTAGGTTTATGTATGATCGTGAGCGGATGTGCAGGCTTTGACAAGTTTGTATCGGATACAGCAACGCTTCCGGGCGAAAACCCCAATGCCCCATCGGGGGAAGACCTTAATATGCGGCGGATCAGGGGGCAATCTGCTGTAGATATTCCCATTCTGCCAGAAGGTGGCAATATGTGGCCCGGCCCTCCAACGCCACTGCCTACGCTGGAAGATGTTGAAAAAGACCGCGCAGGTACTGTGCTGGGTGGAGAGGCGGCGAATGGCCCCCAGCTTCCTGATGGTGAGGAAATGAGCATTGGCGAAAAAGAAGATATTCGCCACGGTGTTATTGGGGGTGGTACAGCGGGTAAGCTGCCAGATGTAGAGCCGGATGTTTCCAGCAAATACGGGGCGCATCGTGGTGTAGGTGCACCCATCGAAATTCCGAATGATGACGGCACCATTACCTTGATCCAGCCAGATGGATCCGTTAGCACCATCAAGGATAATCGTTCCACCGTGCATCATTAACGCTTACGCTGTTTGAGCGTAGCGGATGAAGCGGCTGAAAACTCAAACCACGGCAGGCAGGCCATGACAGGCTCCGTAAATATTCTTTATTTTGCCGCCCTGCGTGAGCAATTGGGGCGTGAAAGCCAGCGGGTTACGCTGCCATCCAATACTATGCCTGTTGCGGCGTTGGTGCAGGAGTTGCGCCAGCATGATGCAAAGCTGGATGAGGTGTTTGCCGCCACACCGCGCATTCGTGTTGCCATCAACCAAAAGTTGGGTGGGTTTGATACCTGTGTGCAAGCTGGTGATGAGCTTGCGTTTTTCCCTCCCATGACAGGCGGCTGATACGCATGTCTGTTCGTGTTTTGGTGCAGCAGGCAGCTTTTGATACAGGGGCTGAAACCGCGCGCCTTTCCAGCCTTTCTGAACAAGTTGGCGGTATGGGCCTGTTTATAGGGCAGGTGCGTGGCGGAGATGGTTTGCTGAGCCTGACGCTGGAACATTATCCGGGCATGACAGAAACAATCCTTAACCAGCTTGCGCAGGAAGCCATGCAGCGCTTCAATCTGCTTGGATGTACGCTCATACACAGGGTTGGCAGGTTAGAAGTGGGTGCGCCTATTGTGCTGGTGGGCACTGCTGCAGCACATCGGGCTGCGGCACTTTCGGCCACATCGTTCTTGATCGATCGGCTTAAAACCGGCGCGCCGTTCTGGAAAAAAGAAGAATTCGCCAACGGCCATACGGCATGGGTGGATGCGCGGGAAGAAGATGAACACGCTGCAGCTGCATGGATGCACACAGCGCCTTCATCTTCCTGATCTTACGGTTTTTCAGGATAATACTTTGTAAATGGCATCTGTTAGTTTGCGTAAATCCTGTTTTTCAATGGTAAACGCAGGTGTTAGGTAAACAATATTGCGGAAGGGGCGTATCCATACGCCCTCGGCAATAAAACGCTGCCGCAATGCATCCGGGTTATTGATCTTTTCCAGTTCCACAACGCCAATAGCTCCAAGTGTGCGTACATCCTTTACGCCGGGCAGGGTGCGGCAGGGTTCCAGCGCCTCAGTCAGAAACGTGTTGATATCTTTTACTTGCTGAAGGCGGGGCTCGGTTTCAAACAGATCAAGCGAGGCATTGGCGCAGGCGCAAGCCAGCGGGTTGGCCATAAAGGTTGGCCCGTGCATCAGCGCGTGTTCGGGGTTATCAGAAAGGAAAGCCTCGAACACATGCCGCCGCGCTACTGTAGCGGCAAGAGCCATGGTGCCGCCTGTAAGCGCTTTGGAAAGCGTGATAATATCGGGCACAATACCAGCCTGTTCGCAGGCAAACATGGTGCCGGTGCGACCAAAGCCGGTAAAGATTTCATCTAAAATCAGCAGCACATCGTGGTCATCCGCAGCTTTGCGCAAAGTGCGCAGTGTTTGCGGGGCATGAAACAGCATGCCGCCAGCACCCTGAACCAAAGGCTCGGTTATAATGGCGGCAAGTTCGTGCGCATGTTTGGCCAGCAGATTTAGAAATACAGCGGTGCTGGCTTCATCGACTGGCAGCGGAGAGATCACGTGCTCCATCAGGGCAGAACCGTACAGATGGTGCATGCCTTCTTCCGGGTCACAAACAGACATCGTGGCCAGTGTGTCCCCATGATAGCCACCACGGAAGGCCAGCATCTTGGTGCGTTTGGTCTGCCCTTTGTTCAGGCGGTACTGAATGGCCATTTTCATGGCCACTTCTACGGAAACCGAGCCTGAATCCGTAAAAAACACTCGTTCCAGATCTCCCGGCAACATGGCGCATAATCTGCTGGCCAGCCGCAAAGCGGGTTCGTGCACCATGCCGCCAAACATCACGTGTGGCATGGTTTCCATCTGCTGGCATATAGCCTGGCGAATATGAGGGTGATTATAGCCGTGGCAGGCTGTCCACCACGCGGCCACGCCATCTACCAGTTCCCGGCCATCGGTTAGGGTAATGCGTGTGTTGTGCGTGCGTACGGCGGCAAGTGGCGCCGGGGCTGTTTTCATCTGGCTATAAGGTAGCCAGATATGGGGCAGGCCCTGCGTGTACCATTCCGGCATGGAAGATAGAGATGAGCCGGAAGCTTCTGTCATGGAATGTTCCCTGTAGATGATTGACCCGCCCTTCAGGCTGCGGCACCACATGTTACATGACGCGGTTTGATAATCTTTTCCAGAAGGGGCTGGCAGATCTGTCTGCTCAGGGGCGTTTGCGCACCTGTCAGCAATGGCAATATGCCGGGGGGGCGCTGCTCAAACGTTCAGATGGCGTTGTGGTCACAGATTTTTCGTCCAACGATTATCTGGGCCTGCGTATGCATCCCTTGTTGCGTGAGCGCGCGTGTTCTTGGGCACAGGCAGAAGGCAGCGGCAGCGGTGCCTCCCGGTTGGTAACGGGCACATCCTCGCAGGCTTGTATGCTGGAAAAACGTGTGGCGCGGCTAAAGCACATGCAGACGGCACGTTTGTTTTCTTCCGGCTGGCAGGCCAATGCCTCCCTAGTGCCAGCTTTGGCACGGCTTTCTGTGCAGATATGTGGGGCACCTGCCATTGTTCTGACGGATAAGCTTATCCATGCCAGCCTGTATCATGGTTGTGCAGCGGCTGGTATACGCCCGATTCGGTTCCGCCATAATGATGTGGCGCATCTTGAAAGCCTGCTTCAGAAAACCGAAGGCACCGGCCTACGTATTGTGCTGACAGAAAGCGTGTTCAGCATGGATGGCGATGTGGCGGATATTGCTGCGCTGCATGAGGTCACCCAAAAATATGACGCTCTGCTATGTGTGGATGAAGCCCACGCAACCGGCATATTGGGGCCAGAAGGTGCCGGGTTGGTAAATGGGCTAGCCGATGTGGTGATAGGCACCTTCAGCAAGGCCTTGGGCAGTATGGGGGCATTTATTGCTGCCTCCGAAGGGCTATGCAGATGGCTCGATAACGCAGCTTCTGGCTTTATCTATTCTACAGCGCCTTCTCCTTTGGTGTTGGGGGCTGTTGATGCCGCACTTGATTTGCTGCCGCAAATGGATGCCCAGCGCGCGCATGTTGCCGCACTTGCCGCCAGCTTTCGCCAGAAAATGCACGATGCGGGGCAGGATACAGGGCCATCCAGCACTCAGATTGTGCCCATTCTGGTAGGGCAGGAGCCACAGGCGCGCACTCTGGCGCAGAAGATGTTAGAGGCTGGTTTTCTGGCCGTGGCTATTCGTCCCCCCACGGTGCCACCAGGCGGCTGCCGTTTGCGGGTGGTTTTTCATGCCAACCATACATGGGCGCAAATGGAAGCGCTGGCTGATACGTTCATACATGCAAGCAAAGGTTTGGCGTAATGGCGCGGCTCTTACCTGTGTTTGTACACGGCTGGGCATTTGGGCCGGAGTTCTGGCAGCCCGTGCTTGCGCAACTGAACTGGGCAGATGCAGTAACGTTGGACCTCGGTTTTTTAAAGCCAGAGGCGAGCGGTGTTACAAAAGCGATTACGCTGGATGATATATGCCAAAAACAGCAGCCCATATTGGGGATTGGCCATTCCCTCGGGTTTATGTGGCTGATGATGCAACGTAGGCAGGGCGTTTTGCCAGCAGGGAGCCAGTTTGCAGGTATCAACACGTTTGCCTGTTTTGCCAGCCGAGAAGGTTTTTCTGAAGGTGTGGCGCCACGTATTGTGCAACGCATGATACGCGGCTTGGGGCGAGAACCTGCTGCGGTGGTAAATGATTTCCGCCAGCGCTGTGGAACATCGCCTGTTTCTGCCACACGCTGCCAGCCAGAAGAACTGGCGCATGGGCTGGATATTCTGCGCACAGAAGATGTGCGGGCAGATTTGCCATATGGCTCATTAGATGTGTTGGCAGGGCTGCAGGATGACATTGCCTCACCCAGTATGACTAAAGCCTCTTTTCCTGCTCCTGCACATATAAAATGGGTGGAAAACGGAGGGCATTTGTTGCCTCAAACGCACCCGGTCGAATGTGCCCGCTTTTTGGAAACGCTGCGCAACAGGATGGAACAACAGCCATGAAAACACCCACCCGCGCTGTGCGTATTTGCCAAAGTTTTGATGCCGCCGAAAAGTATGATCAAGCTGCCACGGTGCAACGTGTGGCAGCGCGTGAACTGTTCCAGCGCATACACACCAGCATGGATGGCAAAAAGCCCCTGCGTATTTTGGAAATTGGTTGCGGCACTGGGTTGCTAACCGAACATCTGCGCGCTTGCTGGCCTGATGCAGATATTCTGGCAACGGATTTTGCGCCAAATATGCTGGCGCGCGCACAAAGCCGGTTAGGGGAAAGTGTTTCCTACCATCAGATGGACGCGACCACGCCAGATGTGAACGGCCCATTTGATCTGATTTGCGGCAATCTGATTATGCAATGGTTGCCAGAACCCGCAAAGGTTTTGCGCACTCTTGCAGAGCTTCTGGCTTCGGGTGGTGTGCTTGCGGTTTCTACGTTGCTGGATGGCACTTTTGCTGAATGGCAGCAGGCCTGTGAGCAAGAAGGACAACAGGCGGCAACTCCGGTTTACCCAGAATTAGCCGCTGTACAAAGTTGGTGCCCGCCTGCGTTTTCTGGTGGTTGGGCAGAGCAGGATATTGTGCAGGCTTTTGCTGATGGGCTGGATTTTGTAAGGCATCTGAAGGCTACAGGTGCATCTGTCCCGCGCGATGGCGCTGTGCCGTTATCTTCTACATATTTGCGCCGCGTTGCTTTGCGGTTTCAGCAAACAGGATGCGCCATTACATGGCGTGTTGGATATGCCTGTTTCCGTAAGCCACCACGTAAAGGCGTATTTGTAACGGGCACCGATACTGGCATTGGCAAAACACTGGTTTCCGCCTGTTTGGTGCGGCGCTGGCAGGGGGCTTATTGGAAGCCCTTGCAAAGCGGTTTGGCGGATGAGGAAGGGGATACCCCTACAGTTAAGCACCTTGCCGGAGATCCGCCTTGCTTCACACCCGCTGGGGCTTTTCTTGCGCCCCTTTCTCCCGATGCTGCAGCGTGTGCAGAGGGTGTGCAGGTTGATCCCGCCCAACTGGCGCTGCCACAAGGTGAAGCAGATAAGCCGCTGGTTGTAGAAGGCGCAGGCGGCCTGATGGTGCCTGCAACGCCAGACCTGATGATGATTGATCTGGCCCAACGCTGGGGCTTGCCCGTAGTGCTGGTGGCGCGGAGTGGGCTTGGCACGCTTAACCATACTTTGTTGAGCTTGGAAGCTTTGCGTGCCCGGCACATTGCCGTGGCTGGTGTGGTGCTAAGTGGCCCACTGAATGCAGAAAACCGTGAGACAATCGCGCAAAAAGGCAGGGTGCGTATTCTGGCAGAAGTGCCGTTTTGTGCGGAAATTACACCAGATGTGGTGTCTGAACTGGCAAAGCTTTTCCCGCAATGGGAAGACATTTATCCATAATAGAAAAACAGATACCTGCAGGGTAAGTTTTGCCCCGCAGGTATTTGACTTAATATTGACGGATCAACCCAGCCAAGCAGCCCTGAATACGCAGCTTTTCAGCCGGAACAATACGGGTTTCGTAGCTGGAATTGGCAGGTTCTAGCGCAATCATGTTGCCCTTGCGGCGCAGGCGTTTGAGCGTAACTTCATGCTCATCAATCAGCGCCACCACAATCTGCCCATTTTCGGCTTGATCTGTGCGGCGGATAATGACGTTGTCACCATCCAGAATGCCAGCATCCACCATGGAATCTCCGGCTACTTCCAACGCGTAGTAATCACCGCTGCCCAGCATTTCGGCAGGAACCGTGAGCGCATGGGAGGTATCAGGCACGGCTTCTATGGGTAGGCCTGCGGCAATGCGCCCATAAAGCGGGATTCGTACTGTTTCGGCTTTGGGGCGCGTAAAGCTGGCACGCACCACGTTGGGTGGCAGTTCCTGCATTTCTGGCAGTTGAATAACTTCCAGCGCCCGCGCCCGATGGTGATGACGGCGCAAGAACCCGCGTTCTTCCAGCCCGGAAATAAGCCGGTGAATGCCAGATTTGGAGCGCAGGCCCATAGCCTCACGCATTTCATCAAAGGAAGGTGAGAAACCTGTTTGTTTGAGGTGCGAATCAATAAAAAGCAGGAGTTTGTGCTGTTTGCGCGTCAGCATATCGCACCTCAAAAAGCGGCTGTCGTAATGAAAAGAAAATCTTGCGATTGTTCTACATAAGTTCTCTTTTTATGTCAAGGGAGCGATCAGGGCAGGCGGATTATCTGGCAGGGTGTGCCTGCTTTTTGTGCCGGAGCAAAGGGGGCACGCATTACCAAAACCTGGCTTTGCTTGAGAATGTTCAGCTGTGCTGAATCCTGCCGGGAAAAAGGCGTGGCCACAGGTACAGCGCCTTGCGGGGAGGGCGCAAGTGTTGCGCGTAAAAAATCCTGCCGGGCATCGTTTTCTTTCACATCACAGCCCAGAATGGCGGGTTCTGTCTGGAGCTCATCGCCAACGGGTAGCCCCATAAGAGCGTGCAGGGCAGGTGTTACAAACACAATGGAGCACACCATGGCGGCCACGGGGTTACCGGGCAGGCCAATAATGGGCGTATTACCCAGCCGACCAGACATAAGCGGTTTGCCGGGGCGCATGGCAATTTTCCAGAAATCCTGCTTTAGCCCGATTTCGGCCAGAGCAGGGCGTACCAGATCGTAATCTCCCACGCTTGCACCACCAATGCTCACCAGCATATCCAGCGTGGCAGCTTGGCGGAACTGGGTTGTCAGGCTTTCCATATTGTCGCGCGCAATGGGGAGCATAATGGTTTCTGCGCCCTGCTGTTGCAGGAGGGCAGCCACCATGAAGGTGGCGGAATTGAAAATGCCATCCGCCGGGGCGGGGTCTCCGGGCAGGATAATTTCATCACCCGTGGCCAGAATACCTACGCGTGGGCGGCGCGAAACCGTAAGCCACACATGCCCGCTCGCAGCGGCCAGCCCGATATCTCGTGGGCCGAGTCTGCGCCCAGCTGGCAACAACTCATCGTTTTTCTGAAAATCCTGCCCCTGCTGGCGAATATACTGCCCTTGGCGTGCCGGGGCCGTCAGCTTGGCGTGATCACCTTCACGCTGCACGTTTTCCTGAATGATAATGGCATCTGCGCCAGCGGGAATTTGCGCGCCGGTAAACAGCCGCACACATTCCCCCTTCTGCACTGTAAGAGTGCATGGGTGGCCTGCGGGGGCTTCGCCCACAATGCGCAAAACCGCGCCTTCCAGCGCATCTTCCGCTTTTGCGGCATATCCATCCATTGCAGAAACAGAAACCGGTGGGTTGGCCGTGCGAGCATGAATGGGCTGGGCCAGCACGCGGCCACATGCCTGCGAAAGCGGCACAATTTCCTGCCCGCATGTTTTTAGGTTTTCAAGAATTCGGGCGCGCGCAACAGCCACATCCAGCATAAAAATTCCTCCTTTTTTGGCCTGTTGCACCGCTTTGATGCAAGAATACTTGACCTTTTGCACTTGTATGCGCATTTTGCCGGCACTTGAACACCGTCGGTGCCGTTTATGCGGCTCCGTACATCATGCTCTGCTGAGGAAGTCATGGCCAAGACCAACGTTATCAAGATCCGTCTCGTCTCCACGGCGGACACCGGTTACTTCTACGTGACCAAGAAAAATGCTCGTGCGCACACCGGTAAAATGGAACTGAAGAAGTACGACCCGGTTGCTCGTAAGCACGTCGTGTTCCGCGAAGCCAAGATCAAATAATCTGCATTCTTCGGAATGTGGATACGAAAAAACGGCGCTTTCGGGCGCCGTTTTTTTTATGCCTGATTGTGCCGGAAGAATACGTTATCCGGCACAGATATTAAGGGGAGGCGCTTAAAACAGCGGGTCTCGCCTATCGTAGGGTACAACAATATCATTCCGGTCTGCCATGTTCAGCATGGCGCGGGCGCGTTCATCCAGAATATCTGTATCCAGAGATTGTTCACGCAGGCCGTTTACGCGGCGGTGCCATGCGGCCTGCTCGGCAATGGCATCCTGTTTGGATTGTTTGGCCTGTTCCAGCAGCCCCAATTGCTGCTTGTAAGCCTGAATACCGTGATCACCCTGCGTTGCGTTCCAGCCAAAATAGCCTGCAATGCCAAGAAAAACCAAAGGAGGCACAACCGCCCGCACTGTGCGACGAATGAAACGACCGATCTGCACTCTGGCGCTGCCTTTTTTCTGGTTCTGTGCAGTTTAGCCTGCACCTCTGGGTCTGTCTTTCTGTCTAAACCATGAAGTGTGGCAGCGCCAAGGCATGAGCGCATGAAAAAAGCCGCCTCCGGGTAGGAGAGCGGCTTTTTTGCAACCTGTTGCGCCAAAATCGCTGTGGTTTATGCGGTTTTTAAAATGGTGCGGCCTGCATAGCGTGCAGCAGTTGCCAGTTCCTGCTCAATACGGATGAGCTGGTTGTATTTGGCTGTCCGATCGGAACGGGAAAGGGAGCCGGTTTTGATCTGCCCACAGTTTGTGGCCACAGCCAGATCAGCAATGGTGGAATCTTCTGTTTCACCAGAGCGATGGCTCATCACGGCGGTGTAGCCCGCGCGATGCGCCATTTCCACAGCCTGAAGTGTTTCTGTCAGCGTGCCAATCTGGTTGACCTTCACCAGCAGGGAGTTGGCAACACCAGCCTGAATGCCGCGGCGCAGGCGTTCCGGGTTGGTTACAAACAGATCATCCCCAACCAGCTGGATTTTTTTGCCCAGTTCCTGCGTCAGCAGGGCCCAGCCTTCCCAGTCATCTTCAGCCATGCCGTCTTCGATGGAAACAATCGGGTAACGGCTTACAAGGTCAGACAGGTAAGACACCATGCCAGCGGAATCGAATACCTTGCCTTCGCCCTTCAGGTTGTATTTGCCGTCCTTGAAGAACTCGGTGCTGGCGCAATCCAGCGCAAAGGTCACGTCTTCACCCGGGCGGTAGCCTGCGGCTTCCACGGCACGGGTGATAAAGCCCAGTGCTTCATCGGCAGATTTAAGGGCAGGGGCAAAGCCGCCTTCATCCCCAACATTGGTGTTGTAGCCAGCAGCGCTCAGGGCCTTTTTCAGCTGGGCAAAAATTTCCGAACCCCAGCGGATGGCATCGGCCACAGTAGGCGCACCCACCGGCTGCACCATGAATTCCTGAATATCAATGGGGTTATCTGCATGTTCACCACCGTTGACAATGTTCATCATCGGCACGGGCAGAACATGGGCAAACACGCCACCAATGTAGCGGTAGAGCGGCACATGCAGTTCGGCTGCCGTGGCTTTGGCAATGGCGAGGGACACACCCAGAATGGCGTTGGCACCCATGCGGCTTTTGTTGGGTGTGCCATCCAGATCAATCATGGCGTTGTCGATATCGATCTGATCTGCCGATTCGGCACCCTGTAGCGTGGGCAGAATTTCGTTTTCAATGTTCTCAACAGCTTTGAGAACACCCTTGCCACCAAACCGCTTGGGGTCACCATCGCGCAGTTCTACGGCTTCATGCGCACCGGTTGAGGCACCAGAAGGAACAGCCGCACGCCCTCTGGCGCCGGATGCCAGCTCCACATCTACTTCAACCGTTGGGTTGCCGCGGCTGTCCAGAATTTCACGTGCGATAATGTCAACAATGGCACTCATTGGTGTTTCCGTTCCTTTATTGTCTGGCCTCTGGCGGCAGAAGCCGGTGTTATTTTTTTTGGTTCCGGGCGGAACACGGTGGGCAGGGTAAACCTGCCTACGGTTGCTAGTGGCCGCCTGTTGGGCTTTTCTGTCAACCATATTGGGTATGAAATTATCAGGTAAGGGCCTGCTGCACGTTCATGAAAAAACTTCCATTTCTGGCTGTGGTGCTTATGGCAGCAGGGCTCTTGCCCTTTGTTGCCTGCACATGCGGCATTGTGTTTTTCGATTCCGGCGTGCCTGTGCCCAATCTGCTGATGGCGTTGGTGATTTACGGGGCAGTAAGCCTGTCTTTTATCGGGGCCGTGCATTGGGGGCTGGCGCTGGAGCTTGATCGCGCCATTCTGACAAGCGGGGCAGACAGGGCCGATAATCTGCGTTTGGTTTTGGGTGTGGTGCCCGCTTTTGCCGGGTGGATTGCAGCTTACCTGGCCTATGCGTGGGTGCCGCTTGCCGGGGTGATTATTCTGGCAGCGCTTTTTCCGCTGGTGGCATTGGCTGAACGTGGCGCATGGCAGCGTGGCTGGTTGCCGCCCGGCTATATGGGCATGCGCTGGATTGCCACGGCGGTAACGGAATGTTGCCTGCTCATGGTGCTGCTTGTGCGGGCATTCTAAACACTAAAGCGGCATAACCCCTTGCAGAAGCAGGGTTTGAGGCGTGTTATAACGCCCAGATGCAGCAGCACAGCGCCAGTAACGGAGGCAAGGTAGAAAGTATGAACGGCAAACCGCGCATTCTGGTAAAAGGGGCCGGTGTGGCGGGTATGACAGCCGCCGTAGCATTGGCTGAACGGGGAGGCGATGTCACCCTGTATGAAAGCGGAGGCCGCGTGGGGGCCGGGGCTTCATGGATGGCAGGTGGCATGCTTGCCCCGTGGTGCGAGGCCGAATCTGCGCCAGAGGAAGTCACCGCCCAATCTATCGATTCGGTAGAGTGGTGGGCCGAGCATGTGCCCGATGTTACGCGTGAAGGTAGCCTTGTGCTGGCACCTGCGCGAGATGTGGGGGAAATTGCCCGCTTTGGCCGTCGCACATCGCATTTTCAGACGGTAGGCACAGTAGAAATCACTCAGCTTGAGCCGGATCTGGCAGGCCGTTTCCATAAAGGGCTGTTCTTTCCCGATGAAGGGCATGTGGACCCGCGCAAGGCCTTGAAAGCCCTTCTGGCACGGTTGGAACAACTGGGTGGCCACGCCGAGTTTGGTGAAACCTGCCCGGATGAAGCCACGTTTGATTGGGTGGTGGAATGCACCGGCCTTGCTGCGCGTGAAAAGCTGGACAATCTGCGTGGCGTGCGGGGTGAAATGCTGCTGCTGCGCTGCCCGGATGTTACCTTGCATCGGCCTGTGCGTATGCTGCACCCGCGCATACCGGTTTACATTGTGCCAAGGGCTGACCATGTGTTCATGGTCGGGGCCACAATGATTGAAAGCGAAAATGCTGGCGGCATGACGGTGCGTTCCATGATGGAACTTCTGAACGCGGCATGGACCCTGCACCCCGGTTTTGCCGAGGCGGAAATTCTGGAAATGGGCACAGGTTTACGTCCGTCTTACCCAGATAACATGCCCCGCGTGGTGCAGGATGGAAAACGCATTTATATCAACGGTATGTACCGGCACGGTTTTCTGCTTTCTCCCGCTCGGGCGCGGGAGGCGGCAGACTTGATATTTGGCCCACAGGCCTAAGGAGCAACGCCCGATGAAAGTTGTGGTTAACGATACAGCGCACGAGGTTTCTGCCAAAACACTGGCGGCCCTGATAGATGAGCTTGGCTATAGCGGTGCACGTATTGCTACTGCGCTGAATGGTCGGTTTGTGCCCAAGGCAACGCGCAATGAAACGCCGCTGGAAGAAGGGGCGCAAATTGAAATTGTTGCCCCCATGCAAGGGGGCTGAGGGCATGGCTGTTTCATTTTATGGGCAGGATGTTGTTTCGCCACTCATGCTGGGTACGGCCCAGTATCCATCCCCCGAGATTTTGCGCGATGCCGTGCTGGCTGCTCAGCCGGGTGTTGTAACTGTTTCCCTCCGCCGCGAATCTGCGGGGGAGCGGGCCGGGCAGGCGTTCTGGTCTCTCATTCAGGAGCTCAAGGTGCCGGTGCTGCCAAATACGGCGGGTTGCCACACGGTTAAGGAAGCCGTCACCACTGCGCACATGGCGCGGGAAGTGTTCGGCACGGATTGGGTGAAGCTGGAAGTGATTGGGGAGCTGGATACGCTCCAGCCAGATGTATTCGGGCTTGTAGAGGCGGCGCGTATTCTTACCGAAGATGGCTTCAAGGTATTCCCCTACACCACGGAAGATTTGGTGGTGGCGGAAAAACTTCTGGCCGTGGGGTGCGAGGTGCTGATGCCATGGGGTGCGCCTATTGGTTCTGGCAAGGGTTTGAACAACGTGTTCGGCCTGCGGGCCATGCGGGCGCATTTTCCCGGTGTGCCATTGGTGGTGGATGCCGGTATTGGTGTGCCCTCCCACGCCGCGCAGGCTCTGGAGTTAGGTTATGATGCGGTGCTGATAAACACCGCCGTGGCCAAGGCAGGAGACCCCGTAAATATGGCCCGTGCGTTTCGTCTGGCTGTAGAGGCCGGGGAGCTGGCCCGTATTGCAGACCCAATGGAAGAGCGCGATATGGCTGTTCCTTCTACTCCCGTTGCAGGAAAGGCCATGCTGGCATGACAGCTCTGCCCCAAAAGATTTATCCCGTTGTTGATAGCGCCACATGGGTGGACAGGCTGGGCGGTGCAGGTGCACGCTTTATTCAGCTCCGCCTGAAGGACATGGAAGAAGACGCCCTGCGCGCAGAAATTCGCCAAGGCCATGCCTATGCCAAACAGCACGGCGTATGCCTTGTGTTGAACGATTACTGGCAGATCGCGCTAGATGAAGGCATAGATTACATTCATCTGGGGCAGGAAGATCTGGATACGGCAGATCTGGCCGCCATTCGCAAAGGCGGTATCCGCCTTGGCATTAGCACCCATTGCCATGAAGAGCTGGATCGCGCTCTAAGCTGCAATCCGGATTACGTGGCCCTTGGCCCTATATGGGAAACCAAGCTGAAAAAAATGGCGTTCGGGCCCCAAGGCCCACTGAAGCTGACAGAATGGCGCAAGCTGATTGGCAACCTGCCACTGGTTGCCATTGGCGGCATTACGCTGGAACGCGCCTGGGCGTGCATTGAGGCCGGGGCCGATAGTGTTTCTGCCGTATCTGCCTTTATTCGCCAACCAGACCCGGAAGGGCAGGTTAAGGCGTGGCTGGCAGCCGTAGAAGGCTAAAGCTGCAACCGTTTAGCCGCCGCTGAAAATGCGCGCGGCGTCGGTTTTGTTAAATAACGTCAGCAAAATGCGGGCTGCTACCGGCAGGTTCTTTTCTGGCGCGCTGGAGGGTGGGCCATCGGGGAGAATCTCCGTGGCTTCATCATGTGCTGTGTCTAACAGCATATCCACCAGCATTTCCGGCGCCATGCGGTAATCGGGCAGGCCAGATTGGCGACGGCCCGTTGCCTCACCTCCGCCACGGAGGCGAAAATCTTCATCCGCAATTAAAAAGCCGTCTTCCGTTTCCTTCAGGCAGGAAAGCCTGCGGCGTGCCGTTAGGCCCAAGCCTTCATCATGCAGCATAAGGCAGAAGGAGGCATCCGCCCCACGCCCCACACGGCCACGGAGCTGATGCAACTGCGCCAGCCCAAAGCGTTCTGCATGTTCTATCACCATAATTGTGGCGGAGGGCACATCTACGCCCACTTCAATTACGGTGGTGGCCACCAGCATGCGGGTTTTACCTTTGGCAAAGGCTTGCAGCACGTCCTCACGCACATTGGCATCCTGCTGCCCATGTGCCAGCCCGATTTTATCTCCAAACCGCTCAACCAAAGCCGCATGCCGGGCCTCGGCTGCTGCCAGATCCATGGCTTCGCTTTCAGAAACCAGCGGGCACACCCAAAAAATCTGCGCACCTTTGTCCAGCGCGCGGCCAATGCCTGCCAGCACATCTTCAAAATTGCCAAGGCTGTGCAGGGATGTGCGCACAGGCTTACGGCCAGCCGGTTTGCCTTCCAGCCGGCTGATCTGCATTTCACCAAAGCGGGTAAGCAGCAGCGTGCGGGGGATGGGGGTTGCCGTCATCACCAGCATATCGGCATCACGGCCTTTTTCCACCAATGCCAGACGTTGGTCGACCCCAAAGCGATGTTGCTCATCAATTACGGCCAGCCCCAGATCAGCAAATTTTACGCCGTCCTGCACAAGCGCATGGGTGCCTACCACCAGCTTGGCGGTGCCATCGGCAATATCCTGCAACGTTTGTTTGCGCGCCTTGCCTTTGACAGAGCTGGATAAAAACGCCACCGGCACGGGGGAAAGCCGGCGGAACGTAGCTGCGTGCTGGCGGGCTAGTATTTCAGTTGGGGCCATAAGGGCGGCTTGAGTGCCAGCTTCTACCGCACGCAGCATGGCCATAAGGGCCACAAGCGTTTTGCCTGCGCCTACATCGCCCTGCAAAAGGCGGCTCATGCAGTGCGGGGTGGCCATATCGGCTTCAATTTCACGCAGCACATGTTTTTGGCCGTAGGTCAGCTCATGCCCAAAGCTGGCGAGGGCCTGCTTTTGCAAGTGGCCATCACCATTCAGGCTACGGCCGGGCCGGGCGCGGGATGCCTGCTGGGCAATGCGCATGGCCAGTTGGTCTGCCAGCAGTTCATCGCATGCCAAACGTGCCTGTGCACGTGTGCGGTTTCCATGCCACGCATCCCCCTGTGCGCTATCGGGAATGGTGTCCGGAAAGTGCATCCAGTTCAGGGCCGTGGCAAAATCCGGCCAGTTTTTTTGTTTGATAAGGGCCTTGTCATGCCATTCGGGCAGGTTGGGCGGCAAAAGGCGGAGGGCGGCTGCCATGGCCATACGCACCTGCCCGGTAAACAGCCCAGCCGTAAGGGGCCAAACGGGGTCTAGCAGCGGAATGCGCTCTATCTGGTTTGCGGGCACCAGATAATCGGGGGATGTGATGGTCAGCTTATCGCCAAAGCGTTCTACCTTGCCGGAAAGGGCAATGCTTTCTCCCTTCACAACCTGTTTGGCCTGCCAGGGGGAAAAGAAGGCGACTTCCAGCACACCCGTGGCATCATCAATCATTACCCGCCACGGTTGGCGGGTGCGCGGTGCGGGGCTGCGAATATCCTGCACCACGCCTGTAACGGTTGCGATTGTATCGGGCCTGAGTTGCGCCAGTGTGGGGCGCAGCCTGCGGTCTGTAATGCTTTCGGGCAGGCAGAACAGCAGGTCCATTACCCTGCGTCCGCCTGCAATGCGGCCCAACAGCTTGGCGCGTGCGGTGCTGACGCCAGGCAGGCTTTCAAGCGGGGCCAGTAATGGGGCTAGGGCAGAATTGCCATCTTGCCCAGGAACCGAAGAGGATGTGAAGGAAAGGGGACTGGACACAAGCGATACACAAGCCTCTGTTTGGCAGGCTGACAGACAGGTTTAGCAACGGTATAGGATACCAGCGCCATGCAAGACAATTTTACAGCTTCTTCTCCCTCATCTTCCTCCAGCGCATCTGGCGTGGCGGAAGATAATCTGGCTGCCCGCAGGCGGCGGCTGAAGTTCCGTGCCAACCATCGGGGCACGTTTGAAACAGATATTCTGATTGGCGGCTTTGTAGAAGCCAATGCAGATACCATGACGGCAGAAGAACTGACGGACATGGAAAACATTCTGGAAATGCCAGATCCGGAGCTGACAGATTGGCTGTTTGGCCGCCTGCCATTGCCGGAAGAGAAAGCCACCCCCATGTTACGCCGTATGGTGGAAGATAGCCGTATCAGGCGCGGCGGTTAATAAAAACCCTTCAGGCTCTGGCACAGGTATGCTGGCAGCTTGCGGGGTTTACGTATTTAAGAACAGGCGGATACCGGGATGACAGCACAGACAGGCGCACAAAAGCGGATAGCAACCGTATGGGGCGTGCCAGAAGGGTATGATGCCCTTTTGCTGGCACGTCGTGCGCGGGATCATAAAGGCCCGGTGCTGCATATTGCGCGCAATGATGCCGCCATGGCCCGCCTGAATGATATGCTGGCCTTTGTGGCGCCTGATGTGGATGTATTGCGCTTTCCCGCATGGGATTGCCTGCCGTATGACAGGGTTTCTCCCAACCCTGCCATTGTGGCCGAGCGTGTTTCCACCCTTACGCGCCTGCTGGAACCCGCAAAAGGCCGCCCACGGCTTGTGCTGGCTACGGTTAACGCCGTGGTGCAGCGTGTGGCCCCGCGCAAAACGTTTGATGGGCAATCACTTTCCATCCGCACGGGGGAAAGTCTGGATCAGGGCTTTCTGATCGAGCTGCTGATTGCCAATGGTTACACCCGTACGGATACGGTGATGGAAGCCGGGGAATTTGCAACCCGCGGCGGTATTTTTGATCTGTACCCCGCCGGTGCAGGTGAACCCCTGCGGCTTGATCTGTTTGGGGATGAGGTTGAAAACATCCGTGCGTTTGATCCCGGTTCCCAACGCTCTACGGCCAAGCGCGATGGGCTGACACTTTGCCCCGTTTCTGAATTCTCGCTGGACAAGGAAAGCATTTCACGCTTCCGCACCAGCTGGCGTGATGCCTTTGGCCCTGCTGCCACGTCTGATCCGCTTTATGAGCATATTTCAGATGGGCGCAGGCATCCGGGTATCGAACACTGGCTGCCCTTGTTCCATGATCACTTGGAAACGTTGTTTGATTACCTGCCAGATGTTGCTGTTTCGCTGGAACATCAGGCTGAAGATGTGCTGAAATCCCGGTTGGAAATGATAGAAGATCACTATCAGGCCCGCCGTCAGCCTGTGCGGGAAGGGGAAATACCCTACCGCCCGCTGCCTCCGCATCTGCTCTATCTGGATGAAAAAGGATGGGATGCCTGCCTGTCCCGCGTGCCTGTGGTGGCGTTTAGCCCCTATGCGCAGCCCGATGGTGCCGGAGGGGTGGATGTAGGTGGCCGCCCCGGTAAGATGTTCTCCAAAATTGTGCCCGGTGCCCAGCGTGAGCAGGTGTTTACGCTATTGGGGGATCAGGTAAAGGAATGGGCGCAGGTAAAGCGCCGCGCCTTTGTGGCTGCATGGACCAAAGGTTCGCGCGAGCGCATTGCCACATTGCTGCGTGAACATGGTGTACCCACTCAGACATATGAAACATGGGAACAGGCCCATAAAGCCAAGCCCGGCCCGGTGGGTTTGCTTACCCTTGGTCTGGAACGCGGCTTTGTTGCAGATGATCTGGCATTTGTTTCCGAACAGGATCTGCTGGGTGAACGTATTGGCCGCCCACCGCGCCGCCGCCGCCGTGCAGATGAACTGATTGCCGAAGCCAGCGAACTTTCTGCTGGTGATCTGGTGGTGCATCAGGATTACGGAATAGGCCGTTATGATGGGCTGGAAACCGTAAGCGTAGGCGTGGCCCCGCATGATTGCCTGCGCCTGCTGTATGATGGCGGACAGAAACTTTACCTGCCGGTAGAAAATATTGAACTATTGAGCCGCTTCGGGTCAGACCAGG
Organism: Acetobacter sp. A11-2; assembly: GCF_040208445.1. Lineage (NCBI taxonomy): Bacteria > Pseudomonadati > Pseudomonadota > Alphaproteobacteria > Acetobacterales > Acetobacteraceae > Acetobacter > Acetobacter sp. A11-2. The sequence continues at coordinate 1,203,548 of NZ_CP157843.1, read as the reverse complement.
CAGGGGTTGCGCTGGATAAGCTGGGCGGCACGGCATGGCAGAACCGTAAATCGCAAATGAAAAAGCGCATCCGCGATATGGCGGGTGAGCTTATTAGAACTGCAGCAATGCGTGCCCTAAAGGAAGCGCCAGAACTGGTTCCGCCGGAGGGGCAGTGGGATGAGTTCTGTGCCCGCTTCCCATTTGTGGAAACGGATGATCAGGCACGCGCCATTGCCGATGTGCTGGAGGATATGTCCTCCGGCCGGCCAATGGATCGTCTGGTGTGTGGTGATGTGGGCTTTGGTAAAACTGAGGTAGCCTTACGCGCGGCCTTTGTGGCGGCTATGTCAGGCGGGCAGGTGGCTGTTGTGGTGCCTACTACGCTTCTGGCCCGGCAGCATTACCGTACCTTCGCTGCGCGGTTTGAGGGCTTTCCCATCAAGGTGGCGCAGCTTTCCCGTATGGTAACGGGTAAGGAAGCCACAGCAGTGCGCAAGGGCATTGCAGATGGTAGCGTAAACATTGTTATCGGCACGCACGCACTGCTGGCCAAAACGGTTCAGTTTGCCTCACTCGAATTGCTGATTATTGATGAAGAACAGCATTTTGGCGTGTCTCATAAGGAAAAGCTGAAAGCCCTGCGCGAAGATGTGCATGTGCTCACACTTTCCGCCACACCATTGCCCCGTACGCTCCAGCTTTCGCTTTCCGGCGTGCGTGAAATGAGCCTGATTGCCACCCCACCAACAGACAGGTTGGCAGTGCGCACCTTCATCATGCCGTTTGATAGCGTGGTGATAAGGGAAGCCATCCAGCGTGAACGCTTCCGTGGTGGGCAGATTTTCTGTGTGGCCCCGCGTATTGAGGATCTGGACAGGCTGGCTGAACGGCTGACCGCCATTGTGCCCGATGCCCGGCTGATACAGGCGCATGGTCGCCTTTCCGCCACCGAGCTGGAACGGGTGATGACCGAGTTTTCAGACGGCAAATACGATATTCTGCTCTCCACCAATATTGTGGAAAGCGGGCTGGATATGCCTGCGGTGAATACGCTTATTATCCATAGGGCAGATATGTTCGGCCTTGGGCAGCTTTATCAGCTGCGCGGGCGCGTGGGACGTGGCAAGCAGCGAGGCTACGCTTACCTGACATGGCCACAAACACATGTGCTTTCAGCTTCCGCAGAAAAGCGGCTGGAAGTGATGCAAACGCTGGATACGCTGGGCGCTGGCTTTACGCTGGCCTCGCACGATCTGGATTTGCGTGGTGCGGGTAATCTGCTGGGTGATCAGCAATCTGGCCATGTGCGCGAAGTGGGGATCGAACTTTACCAGCAGATGCTGGAAGATGCCGTGGCCGACCTTCGCTCAGATAAAAATCGCCGTGCCGCAGAGGATCGGGACTGGACGCCCAACATTGTTATGGGCCTGCCGGTGTTGATCCCGGATGAGTATGTGACAGATCTGCCCGTAAGGCTTGGGTTATACCGCCGTATCAGTGCACTGGCATCTGATGCGGAATTGGAAGCCATGGAAGCCGAGCTGATAGACCGCTTTGGCGCCCTGCCGCCGGAGGTTAAGAACCTTCTGGATATTGTGGAGCTTAAGCGCCTGTGCCGTCAGGCCGGGGTAGAGCGTGTTGAGGCTGGCCCCAAGGGCATGGTACTGCAATTCCGCAATAATACCTTCCGCAACCCGGCCGGGTTGGTGCAATGGATGGGTAAATGGAAGGATGGCACAGTGCGCCTCCGGCCAGACCACAAAATGGCAGTTGTGCGCGAACTCACCAACGTGCAGCGCATAGATCTGGCCCGGCGCGTACTGAAGGATCTGGCCAGTATGTGCGAGAAAGTGATGGAAATGGCCTGACAAGGCCCAGATGGCCGGAGGGGCTTAACAGCAATCCCTCCGGCCATTTTGTTTATTTTAGCGGGATGGGGAAGCCATTTACAGTCAGCACACCACTTTCCCACTTGGTGTCCCACGTATTCTGCTCACCATGTTTGTGGCTTACCAAACGGGCCACAACCATGCCTGCGGCCAGCTTCATCTGCTTGGCGGTGCGGGCTTTATCAATCAGGGTTTCCAGATTGGTAATTTCCAGATGACCAGAGGCAGATGTGTTGTTCACATTGCCTGTAAGGGTTGCCACGCCATTGCCGTGTAGGGAGGCATCACCCTGTATGGCATCAAAGCTGGAAATGGTAGCATGCACAGCCGGAGCACTGGCGCTGCGGCCCCCAATGGCGCTCATTAGGGCGGGCACTTCTGCCGCGGGGAGGGAGAACGTGGCATGAGCCGCTGTGGGCAGCAGATCCTGATTGGCAACGTTACGGAAACTTACCCCATCCATCCCCAGTGATGCCGAGGCCGTGGCACTGCCACCCTGCATCTGGTAGCGCGCGGTGTTGACAGTTACCTGTGCGGCACCATGCGTGAGCGTGGCGTTCTGCCATGTCAGATCATAGCTTTTGCCTGCCTGAAGGCCCGCCAGCACGCGCTTGCCCTGTGTGTTCAGCCAATCCGTGCACGCGGCATTGTGATGCCCCGTCATGGCGGACATCAGCAGCAGAGAGGCCGCATCTGCCAGATCATGCGTGGCTTCGGGCGTTTCTCCAGAACCATGCAGGGTAACGTGGCCTGCCTTAAAGGTGGTGCCCCCATCTGGGGTGCGTAACACCAGATTCTGGTAGGTAACACCTTGCGCCGTTTCCTGCCCAGAAGCGCGGGAAACCACCGCGCAGCCAGAAGGAGGGGCCGCAAAAGCCGGAGCCGCAGCAACTGTGGCATAAATGCTCACAGCACCGAGAACGGAGAGGGACAGGAAAGTATACTGTTTCATTTCAGTTAAAGGGTGCCGTAAGTAAAACATGCAGGCAACCAGAAAGAAGAACGAAAGGTCAGGCGCGTGCGGTTTTTGAAATTGGACCCCTTTTTAATGGGGCTGGTCAGCGCTGTGCTGCTGGCAACGTTCTTTCCCTGTCATGGGGCGGCTGTTCCGGTTTTTAGGTGGCTTTCCATTGGCCTGATTGCCCTGATGTTTTTTTTGCAGGGAGCAAGGCTTTCGCGCAAGGCGGTGGTGGATGGCTTGGTGGCATGGAAGCTGCACCTGCTTATTCTGTGCTGTACCTTTGTGTTGTTCCCGCTGCTGGGGCTGTTGGGCCACGCGCTTCTGCCTAATCTGATGCAGCCAGAAATCTGGATGGGCGTGCTGTTTTTGTGCTGCCTGCCTTCCACCGTGCAGTCTTCCATTGCGTTTACCTCCATTGGTGGGGGCAATGTGCCTGCGGCGGTATGTGCGGCCACGGCTTCTAACGTTTTGGGCATTTTTATTACGCCAGTGTTGGTGGGGCTTATTCTTAGCAAGCATGGTGGTGCGGCTGGTAACCCGCTGGATATTGTTTATCAGCTTTTGCTGCCCTTTATTTTGGGGCAGGTGTTGCAGCCTTGGCTTGGCCCGTGGGCGCACCGTAATAAAAAGCTGCTTTCTTTTTCAGACCGCGGGTCTGTGCTGGTGGTGGTGTATGCGGCGTTTAGTGATGCCGTGATGCAAGGGCTGTGGCACAAGCTGCCCGTGGCAGAAATGGGTGTGATTGCGCTGGTAGATGCCGTGTTGCTGTTTGTGGTGCTGGGCATTACCATTTTTGCTGGCCGCGCCTTTGGCCTGCCCCTTAAAGATGAAATTGCCGTGGTGTTCTGTGGCTCCAAAAAAACGTTGGCATCTGGTGTGCCTATGGCCAACGTGCTGTTCCCGCCCGCATCGGTGGGGATGATTGTTCTGCCACTTATGATGTATCACCAGATCCAGCTTTTTGTATGCGCCGTTCTGGCCCGCCGTTTTGCCCGCATGACACAGCAGGCAGAACAGCATGAGCAAACGCCAGAGATACGGCACGCATCCTGAATACGGATATTGGAGAAAACAGAAGTGGCCGGGTTAGATCCAGAAAACTGGGAAGAATTGCGCACTCTAGGCCACCGCATGTTGGATGACATGCTTGAGTCCATCAAAAACGTGGCAAAAGGCCCGGTATGGCAACCTATGCCGGATACGCTGCGGCAGAGCTTCAAACAGGCCCCTTTGCCTCAAGGCGCACAACCGCTTGATGGGCTGTATGACCAGTTTTCTCAGGCAGTGGCACCTTATGCTGTGGGCAATCGGCACCCGCGCTTTATGGGGTGGGTACATGGTGGTGGCACGGCACAGGGCATGTTGGCAGAAATGCTGGCCGCTGGCCTAAACGCCAATCTGGGTGGCCGTAACCATGCTCCGGTTGAAGTGGAGCGCATGGTTATCCGCTGGGCGGCGGAAATGTTCGGTTTTCCAGATACAGCAAGCGGTGTGCTGGTTACCGGTTCTTCCATGGCCAATTTTATTGCCATTCTGACAGCCAGCCGCGCAGTGCCCGATGGCACGGCTTTGCGTGAGCAAGGCGTGGCAGGCCGCAAACTGGTAGGATACGCAGCACAAACGGCGCACGGTTGTGTGGCCCGTGCATTTGATATGGCCGGGCTGGGCATGAAGGCCCTGCGCCGCGTGCCGGTGGATGCTGCCTTCCGTATGGATATGCAGGCGCTGCGCCGCATGGTGGCGCAGGACAGGGCGGATGGATACGAGCCTTTTCTGGTTGTTGGCACAGCAGGCACCGTGGATACTGGCAGCGTAGACCCGCTGGATGAACTGGCAGATTACGCAAAGGCTGAAAAGCTCTGGTTCCATGTTGATGGGGCTTTTGGCGCGTTGGCGCAGTTGGCACCAGATTACGCCCCATTGCTCAAGGGGCTGGAGCGGGCCGATAGCCTTGCCTTTGATTTTCATAAATGGGCGCAAGTGCCTTACGATGCAGGCTGCGTGCTGGTGCGGGAACAGGGGCGGCAGGCGGCAACGTTTGCGCAGTCCTTAGCCTATCTCTCGCGCGAGGATCGTGGATTGGCTGCGGATGCTCCGTGGTTTTGTGATTTTGGGCCAGATCTTTCGCGCGGGTTTCGGGCGCTTAAGGTGTGGTTCACGCTGGCGGGGTTTGGCACCGAAGGGTTGGGTAATGTGGTGGCGCAATCCTGTGCGGTGGCGCAATATCTGGCATCTCGCGTGGTTGCCACGCCCGGCCTTACGCTACTGGCTCCCGTAACGCTGAATATTGTGTGTTTTCGGGTGGACATGCCCGATGTGGGTGATCTGGATACGCTGAATGCGGAACTGGTGAAGGACCTTCAGGAAAGTGGCATTGCGGCCCCGTCCACCACGCGCATTCATGGCAGGCTGGCTATTCGTGCGGCTATCGTAAACCACCGCACCACCAAGGAAGATGCAGATATTATGCTGGCTGGCTTGGCTGATATGGTTCAAGCCCGCTTGGGCCGCCCGCTGGCTTAAATACAAGGTCAGCAGGCGGCGCTTTTGCGCTTAACGTGCGCGTTTGCGCGGGCGGCGTTTTTCTTCAAACAGAGCGGAGAGGGACTGGAGCATTGTGCCTCCCAGTTCCTCCGCATCTGTAATGGTAACGGCCTTTTGGTAATAGCGCGTCACGTCATGCCCGATACCAATGGCTGTTAATTCCACTGCGCTGCGGTTTTCGATCATATCAATTACAGCGCGCAGGTGGTCTTCCAGATAAGAAGCCGGGTTGACGGAAAGCGTACTGTCATCCACTGGGGCACCGTCTGAAATCACCATCAGAATCTTACGGGCTTCCTGCCGGTTTCTGATACGGTTCCATGCCCATAGCAGGGCTTCACCATCTATGTTTTCTTTCAGCAGGCCTTCACGCAGCATCAGGCCCAGATTGGTGCGGGCACGCCGCCACGGCATATCGGCTGATTTGTAAACAATGTGGCGCAAATCATTCAGGCGGCCCGGTTCTGGCGGCTTGCCGTTTTGCAGCCAGAGTTCCCGGCTTTGGCCGCCTTTCCATGCGCGAGTGGTAAAGCCCAGAATTTCCACCTTTACGCCGCAGCGCTCCAGCGTACGGGCCAGAATATCCCCGCAGGATGCCGCAACAGAAATGGGCCGCCCCCGCATGGAGCCAGAATTATCAATGAGCAGGGTAACAACCGTATCGCGGAATTCCGTATCCTTTTCCTGCTTATAGGAAAGGGAAAGCATGGGGTTGACCACAATGCGGGATAGGCGGCCCGCATCCAGAATACCTTCTTCCAGATCAAAAGACCAAGAACGCGTCTGCTGCGCCATCAAACGGCGCTGGAGCCGGTTGGCAAGCCGAGACACCACTCCGTGCAAGGTGGCCAATTGCAGATCAAGCTGATGCCGCAGGCGGGAGAGTTCTTCTGGGTCACACAGTTCTTCTGCGCGAATTTCTTCATCAAACCGGGTGGTATAGGGATGGTAGCCTTTGGCTGTCAGGTCAGGTTCATTTTCCGGCCGGCTGCCCGGGCCTGAGGCTTCCCCCGTGCCTTCACCCATGCTGGCATCATGTTCTTCTTCTGCAAATTCAGTAGAAGATTCGCTGCTGCCAGCCATGAGTTGAGGTTGAGAGATTTCCTCTTCCTGCTCATCCTGCTGGGGAGATGTGTTTTCTTCCTGATCCGGGGGCGGTGGGTTTGAATCGTCCTGCGAATCTGCTGCTTCGGAAGACTCATTATCGGCATCCATATCTTCGGATGCCGTGTCATCTTCTGTCAGGGCACAGGCAGCCATAAGCTGACGGCTGGCACGCGCATATGCGGCTTGATCCGTCTGGTGCTTGGCCATTTCATCCAGCGCACTCAGGGCCTCTGGTGAAAGGGTCTGCTTCCATTTTTCCAGAATGGCCTGAGCCGGTTCTGGCACTGGCTGGCCTGTCAGTTTCTCACGCGCCAGCAGTTCCAGCCCCACAACGGGGGAAAGCTGAGAGGCATCTTTCATCCGGTCCAGCCCAGATGCTCGGATATCCTGCTCAAGCCGGTGGCGCAGGTTGGCGGCCACGCCTTTCATGTGGCGTGCGCCTACAGATTCAATTCTGGCTTGTTCCAGTGCGTCATACACATCGCGCGCCTGCGTTTCAGCAGGTTGGCGGGCAGCGTGCAGGGCAAAGTCATGGTGCTTCAGGCGCAGGGCCTGCGCATCTGCCGCACCACGGATACGCTGCATTTCCTCCTCACTTAAATTGAGAGAAGGAGATTGCAGCCGGACTTTTTCCCCAAGGCTGATCGGGGCCAGAGGCATGTTGCCGCTGTGGAAGGAAACATCTGCCTCTTTCTGCCCGCCAATGGCGCGTAAAGCGGCAGATGTGGCCTGCTTGAAAGTGTCCGCCCGTTTTTCCGCCTGCTCCCGAGAGAAAGGTGGTGTGTTGGGGGAGGATGGACCTTTGGTGCGCTCAGCCATGAAAAAATCCGATTCAGGCAGTGCGGCCGGGCAGCGGGCTGGTGTTGAAGCAGCGCTGATAATACTCCGCCACCATGCTGCGTTCGGCTTCATCACACTTGTTCAGGAAGGTTACGCGGAAGGCAAAGGCCACATCCTTAAAGATGCGGTCATTCTCTGCCCAAGCAATAACCCCGCGGGGTGACATAACGGTAGAAAGATCTCCCGCCATAAAGCCGGAACGGGTAAGGGCCGCCAGCGCCACCATGTTATCAATTTTATCGCGCTCGGCCTTGTCATCTTCCGCAATGCCAAGGCGTGCGCACACAATGCCCACTTCCTGCTGATGCGGCAGATAGTTCAGGGAGGTTACGATATTCCACCGGTCCATCTGGGCCTGGTTGATCTGCTGCGTGCCGTGATACAGCCCGGTTGTATCACCCAGCCCAACGGTGTTGGCCGTGGCAAACAGGCGGAAGAACGGGTTGGGGGAGATCACACGGTTCTGGTCCAGAAGGGTGAGCTTGCCTTCCACTTCCAGCACGCGTTGGATCACAAACATCACATCCGCACGGCCTGCATCGTATTCATCAAACACCAGTGCGCAGGGGCGTTGCAGGCACCACGGCAGCAGGCCTTCCTGAAATTCGGTAATCTGCTGGCCGTCCTTCACCACAATGGCGTCCTTGCCAATCAGATCAATACGGGAAATGTGGCTATCCAGATTGATGCGGATGCACGGCCAGTTCAGGCGCGCGGCAATTTGTTCAATGTGGGAGGATTTGCCGGTGCCATGGAAACCCTGCACCATCACGCGGCGGTTGAAGGCAAAGCCTGCCAGAATGGCCAGCGTGGTGCCGTGGTCGAACAGATAAGCCTTATCCACTTCAGGCACATGTTCTGTGCGGATGGAAAAGGCAGGTACCTTCATGTCAGAATCAAGGCCGAACACATCACGCACGCTGACTTCCATATCTGGTACGGAAATGGCTGAAATGGGTGGGAGTTCGGAAGCGTTGGACTGGCTGGAAATATCCGTCATGGCTATATGTCTGCGCTCTTTGTCTGACAGGAAAGAAAAAAGGCAAAGCTACCGGAAATATATGATGCCCTGAATGCAGCATACATCATCACAGCGCTTTTTCGAGGCTTTCGGTTAAAAGATGGGTCTTCACAATCGTGAAGGCAACATTGATTTTTTTAAGCCGCTCTTCGGCATTCCGGTCTCCGTTATTGGTGTCCGGGTGGTGCTTGCGCGCCAGTGCCCGGTAACGGCTTTTGGCCTCTTCCATACTTACAGGCCAAGAAAGCCCCAGAATGGCCAAAGGTTCCCGCAACGCGGCAGGAGCCGATACACGTTCCTGATAAGCTTGCGCACGTGCGCGCTCTGCGCGAGAGCGGCGGTTCTGGCCCAGAATATCCAGCGGGTCCAGAATATCCTCTTCATTCGGTGTGGCGCGTTTTGCACCTTTGGCACTCTGGCCAAAGGCCCATGTAGGCCTGTCCCACCCGATATCTGCGCGTAGGTGCGCTTCAATCTGGCCGGGGCTCATGCCTTTGTAATAATCCCAACGCGCATTATATTCCCGAACATGGTTGAGGCAGAACCAGTAATACTGGTTCAGTGCATCGCGTGAGCGGGGCGCACGGTAACCGGCCGGCTCCTGACAGCTAGGCATGTCACAGCAACGTGCTGGCGCGTCAGGATCAGGATCGAACGCGCGGGGGCGGGTGTTCCTACGTTTAATCATTTAGCGTTATGTGCGGTGCAAAAGCATCTGTAGCAAGGGGTAAACAGGGATATGACCAGTCTTTCAGATTCTTCGGCTCTTTCCAAGGCAGAAGGTGTGCGTATGCAGCGGGTTCGTAATGTTCTTGAAAAAACATTCAACCCCATTGTGTTGGAAATTGAGGATGAAAGCCACCGCCACGCCCACCATAAAGCCATGGTGCGTGGGCCAGAAGCCGGCGCCACGGAAACGCATTTTCGGGTGCTTATGGTTTCCTCAGCTTTTGAAGGTGTGAACCGTGTAAACCGCTCCCGCATGGTGCATGACGCACTGGCGCCTGAATTTTCCAGTGGTTTGCATGCTCTGGCCCTTACCCTGCGCACACCGCAGGAAGCCGAGAAGGTGGCATAATGCGCAAAGGCCTGAAATTAAACCGTCGTGCATTTGCCGTGTTGGCACCACTGGCGTTGGCTGCCTGCGCGGGGCAGACCATGCAGGGCACATCCGGCGCAAAAAATGCAGATGTTGCCCGTGTGGAAAATTATTTCCGCACTGTGGATTTGGAGAACGCACCGTTTCTTCAAACATGGCCTAATGGCAGCCGGGGCGGTGGGTTAATTACCTACAAGCCCGGATCATTGTACATGCACTATACGGCACCGCATGAAATGGAGCTTCGGGCTTCTGGCCATCATGCCGTGTTTACAGATGCCCAGCAGGGTTCCCAAACCCGTATTGGTCTGGCGCATAACCCGCTGGGTTTGCTGTTGGATAACCCTGTTGTGCTGTCTGGCGCCGTTACTGTTACCAACGTGCAAAAGCAACCCGGCGTGTTGCAGCTTTCGCTCACACGCACGGATAATCCATCACAGGGGTTGGTCACGCTGGTTTTTCATGATGTGGCAAACAGGCTTGCGCTTTCTTCCATCCAGATTGTGGATGAACGCAGGCACGTTATCTCCATCAGTCTGGACCCTGTGTAACGGCCACTTCCTGTAAAGGAGAAGGCACGCTGCCAAATGTGTTGGCCCAGGATTGGGCCAGTGCCTGATCCAGTTCCTGCATGGTGGTGGAAAGCCCCAGCTTGCGAAAGCTGGTAACGCCGTATTCCCTAATTCCGCAGGGTACAATGCCTTCAAAATCCGCCATGTTGGGGTCTAGGTTGATGGCAACACCGTGCCAGCTCACCCAGCGGGAAACACGCACCCCAATGGCGGCAATTTTTTCCTCTTTCCCGGTTTTGGGGTCTGTTACCCATACCCCTACACGGCCTTCGCGCACTTCACCATGAATGCCAAAATGGGCCAAAGCACCAATCACCCACGATTCTAAAGCGTGCACATAAGCCCGCAGGTCTCTTCCCGGTACGGGGCCGTGGGCGCGTTGCAGGTCTAGCATCACGTAAGCGGTTCTTTGTCCCGGGCCATGATATGTCCACTGCCCACCGCGGCCTGCGTGATAGGTGGGGTAATGTGCAGGGTTAAAAAGATCTTCTGCCTTGGCGGATGTGCCTGAAGTATAAAGGGGTGGATGCTCCAGTAACCACACCCGTTCTGTAGCTTCATCTGCACGAATGCTGCGGGCCATGCTTTCCATGCGACTGAGTGCTTGAGGGTATGGAACCAGTTTTTTGCTGATTTCCCATAAAATTTGTTCTTTTGTCATTGCCGCACGTTCCTGCTTCGGCTATAGGGCTGTTCACCAACGGTATCGCTCTTCTGGTACCGATTGTCACGTGCGGCCGTGGCGGAATGGTAGACGCGCAAGCTTGAGGTGCTTGTGGGGGAATACCCCGTGGAAGTTCGAGTCTTCTCGGCCGCACCATATTTCTTCAAAAACAAAATAAAATCAGAGCAGTAAACAGCAGCAGAAGCTTCTGCCTGTTGGGTGCATATCTGTTCTGCCAGAGTATAATTCTGCATTTTTGTGCATGAATTGTCATATTCACGCCTCTCTTTTCCGGTTTTTAGAATAGGCGCATGGTTTTAGATGTGTAAAATAAAAGCCATGTAGAGTGTGGCCTAAAACACGCACACGCGTTTTTGCGCGTTGGGCGGGTTTTGTTGCATTCTTGATGGGCCGTGTTGTTGGCAGGGTGCTCTCTGCGGACAAGGTGGTTCTGATGGTTGAGGTTTAACCCGTTTTTTTTAAGGTGTTGTATTCGTGTCCAAACCCAAGCCTTTACGTAAAGCAGTCCTGCCTGTTGCGGGATTGGGAACGCGCTTTCTGCCCGCAACCAAGGCCATGCCAAAAGAAATGCTGCCTGTTGTTGACCGGCCGCTGATCCAGTATGCGATTGATGAAGCGCGTGAAGCCGGGATTGAAGAGTTCTGCCTGATTACAGGCCGCGGTAAGGACTCCCTTATTGATTACTTTGATATTGCTTATGAGCTGGAAGATACGCTCAGAGAACGTCACAAGCTTGATTGCCTGAAAGCACTGGAACCCAGCTCTATTGAAGCAGGTTCTCTTATTGCTGTGCGTCAGCAGGAACCGCTGGGTCTTGGGCACGCCATCTGGTGTGCGCGCTCCTTTATTGGGGATGATCCGTTCGCCATCCTGCTGCCCGATGATATTGTGAAAGCCGCACCCGGCAAGGGCTGTCTGAAGCAGCTGGCTGATGCGTATAACGAAACAGGCGGCAGCGTTGTAGCGGTGACAGAAGTGCCGCGTGAACAGACAAACCGCTACGGTATTCTGGACACAGGCAAGGATGATGGCCGCCTAGTGGAAGTAAAAGGCCTGGTTGAAAAGCCAAAGCCGGAAGATGCGCCTTCTAACCTGTCCATCATTGGCCGTTATGTGCTGACACCAGAAGTTATGCCGTATCTTTCCAAGCTGGAAAAAGGTGCAGGTGGTGAAGTGCAGCTTACAGATGCCATGGCAAAAACCATTGGTCAGGTGCCTTTCCACGGCTTGCGTTATGAAGGCACGCGCTATGATTGCGGCAACAAGCTTGGCTTCCTTGAAGCGCAGGTAGCCTTTGCTCTGGAACGGCCGGATCTTGCTGAAGGCGTGAAGGAATTTCTGAAAAAATACACAGATAAAATCTGATGTCTTTTGCGCATAGGTTTGAATCTACCAGCCTGCGCGAATACGATATTCGCGGCATTGTTGGTAAAACCCTTTCAACCGATGATGCGTTTGCCATAGGCCGCACCTTTGGTAGCCTTGTGCGCCGCAATGGCGGTAAAACGCTGGTTGTGGGCTATGATGGCCGCCTGTCTTCTCCTGCATTGGAGAAGGCATTGGTGCAAGGCGCCGTAGCGTGCGGGCTGGATGTCGTGCGTGTGGGGCGTGGCCCCACACCGTTGCTATATTATGGGTCTGTTATTCTTAAGGCTGATGGCGCCGTTATGGTGACAGGCAGCCATAACCCGCCAGATCACAACGGCTTTAAAATCACCTTGGCTGGCAAGCCTTTCTTCGGGGCCCAGATTCGGGAGCTGGGGGATCTATCTGCCAAGGGCGATGTGGTGCCAGAAGAAAAAGGCACCGTGCGCGATGTGGATATTCGTGAAGACTATGTAGCACGCCTTGTAAGGGATTACGTTGGCGGACAGCGCAAGCTGAAAGTTGTCTGGGACAACGGCAACAGTTCCGCCGGTGAAGTTCTGGAAATGTTGGTAAAAAAGCTGCCGGGCGAGCACATTGTGCTGAACGCCAAAATTGACGGCACTTTTCCCGTGCATCACCCAGACCCAACGGTTGCCAAAAATCTGGAACAGCTTATCGCCTCTGTGCGTGAGCATCAGGCTGATTTGGGTATTGCATTTGATGGTGATGCAGACCGCATTGGCGTGGTGGATAATACAGGCGGCATTCTGTGGGGTGATCAGCTTCTTATTCTGCTGGCGCGCGATGTGTTAAAATCCCATTCCGGGGCCACCATCATTGCGGATGCCAAGGCCAGTCAGGTGCTGTTTGATGAAGTAGCAAAAGCCGGTGGCAAGCCATTGATGTGGCGTACGGGCCATTCGCTTATCAAATCCAAAATGGCGGAAACGGGTTCACCTTTGGCAGGTGAAATGTCGGGCCATATCTTCTTTGCAGATAAATGGTACGGCTTTGATGATGCCCTGTACGCCGGTGTGCGCGTGCTGGATATTGTTGCCCGGATGGATGCACCGCTTTCTGCTTTTCGTGAAGCATTGCCCAAAACCGTATCCACCCCGGAATTACGTTTTGAGTGTGATGACCACCGCAAGTTCAAGGTCATTGAGGAAGTTGCAGTACGCCTGCGTAAGGAAGGTGCTGATGTTTCCGAAATTGATGGTGTGCGTGTGAATACGCCAGATGGCTGGTGGTTGCTGCGGGCTTCTAACACGCAGGCCGTTCTGGTTGCGCGTGCAGAAGGCCCGACAGAAGCGTGTCTGGAACGCTTGAAGGAAGCTTTGGCGAAGCAGCTTGAACTTTCTGGTCTGCCGCGGCCTGATTTTTCAGGTAACAGCTCTGGCCACTAAGTTTTTAGGTTGGGCTCATAGGTAAAGCGGACGGCTCTTCGGGGCTGTCCGCTTTGCTATCACAAGCAATGTGTTTTTCCGTTCCAACCTTCAAACTGTCGTTTTATGTGGGGTTGGTTTCTGATATAGAGAACCAATGTTGTCCTCTTTAACGGACCCTGCCGGGCGGCGGATTTCTTACCTGCGTGTATCGGTAACAGACCGGTGCGACATGCGGTGCACATACTGCATGGCCGAACGCATGACCTTTCTGCCGCGCTCAGATGTTCTGGATTATGATGAACTGCTGCGCCTATGCCGTGTGTTTGTGCAGCACGGTGTGCGCCGCCTGCGTATAACAGGCGGAGAGCCTTTGGTGCGTCGTGATATTGGCCCGTTTTTTCAGGAACTGGGCTCATGGCTCAAACATTCCGATAATCGCGGCCAGTTGGAAGAGCTCACCCTTACAACCAATGGCAGCCATTTGGCCCAGTATGCGCAAACCTTGTTTGATGCCGGTGTGCGCCGTGTGAATGTCAGCTTGGATACGCTGGATGAGGCACGCTTTGCCAAAATAACGCGCAGGGGCAAGCTGGCTGCCACGTTGGAGGGTATACGTGCCGCGCGGGATGTCGGGTTGGCACTGCGTATCAACACCGTTGCCATGGCCGGTGTGAATGATGATGAATTTGATACGCTGCTGGCATGGTGTGGAGAAATAGGCGCAGATTTGTGCCTGATTGAAACCATGCCAATGGGAGATACAGGGGAAGATCGCACATCCCGCTACCTACCATTGCTGGATGTAAAGGCTGATTTATCCAAGCGCTGGACACTTACGCCCATTCCAGATGTTACCGGTGGCCCAGCCCGATATTTGCGCGTAGGAGAAACCGGCAGAAGGTTGGGGCTGATTACCCCTATGAGCCATAATTTTTGCGCAACGTGTAATCGAGTGCGGTTATCTTGCACAGGGCGGCTTTATACCTGCTTGGGGCAGGAAGATGGGGCCGATTTGCGCAGTCTGATGCGGGCTGGCGCAGATGATGCCGCATTGGAAAGTGCTATTCAGGATGCCATTGCCCGCAAACCCAAAGGGCATGACTTCCTGCTGGGCGCATCAGAAGCCGATGTCTCTGGCCCGCAGCGGCATATGAGCGTCACGGGCGGCTAAAAAACCATTCACTTATTGTTTGGTTAAAGGGCGTGGCTGCTGTTGCAGCACATCATGTAGTGAGTGCGTAAATTGCCCCGGTGTAAGCGGTTGCGGCTGATTGCCAGAGGGAGACCACGCAGCAAGTATTGCCATATGTAATGGCATGCAGAAACTTCCTGCCTTTTCATCCTCCAGTTCATGCGCCGCCGCCGGGAACAGCAGGCGAGGAGGTATGGCACGAGAGCGCAAGGCGAGAGCGTTCGTTTCTCCCGCAGCGCGTAAATCTGCCATCAATGCCCGTAAGGAGCGGTAACGTAGTTCCAATGTTTCCGTATCAACCACAGGCAGCGCAAACCCGGCACGCTGAAGCAGGGAAACGCAGCTTTGCTGTGTGGGCAGTGGTGATACGCGGGGGGAAACACCATCGCTTAAAGCCAGTTCAGCCATTTCCAAGGCCTGTCGCAATGGTCTCAGCGTGGGCAAAATGGGAATGCTGGCCAAAAAAAGCCCATCAGGACGCAGGATAGAGCGGATTTGGTGGAATAGGCCTGGAAGATCATTCACCCAATGCAGGGAAAGGCTGGCAACCACCAGGTCAAAACTGCCGTGGGCAAAGGGCAGGCGCTCTTCATCTGCACATATGCTTGGGGTTGAGGCGCAACGGGCCTGTGCTTCAGAAAGGTCACACGCAATGGTTGGGATATTTCTATTTTTCAGCCCTTGGCAGATAATGCCCCGCCCGCCAATATCCAGTGCGCTAGAAAATGAACGCATGACATCATCCAGCCGATCTAACAAAATATCCGCTGCGGCTTCCAGTATAGGGGCAGTAGTGCGCTGGGTGCTGGCAGCACGCTCACGGTGCAGTCTTACAGCTTTGCGATCAAAAATTACGGGCACATCCATTTTGCAACATGTGCGTGCTTCCCTGTGGTTTGCCAAGAACAGAGGCCGGGAAATTTTGCGTGAACCCCAGAAATGCAGGTGAAGATACGCAAGCTGGGCACAGCTTTGATGGATATTTTGTATCCGCCAAGTTGCGTGTTGTGTGGGGCAGATGTGGCCCAGCATGGGCTTACCTGCGCATCCTGCTTTGGCCGCTTACAGCCTATCAGCCGTCCATTTTGCAATGCTTGTGCAACGCCTCAGCCTTCGCAGGAAAGTTTGGGGCATACGGGTTTGTGCGCTGCGTGTGAGCAACACCATCCCGTATGGCAACAGGCGCGGGCTGCTTTTGTTTATACAACAGCCGCCAGAGATCTGATTTTACAGCTTAAATATGCCGATAGAACAGAAAATGCCCGGTTTCTGGCGCAACGTATGGCACAGATTGGGCAGGATATTCTGCCCCCAGATGTGTTGTTAATTCCTGTGCCTGTGCATAGGTGGCGCTTGCTGAGGCGCCGTTATAATCAGGCGGCGTTGTTGGCGGCTGAAGTGGCGCGCATCAGGCATTTACAGGTCGCGCCAGATGCCCTTATGCGTACGCGCGCAACAACAAAATTAGCTGGATTTTCTCGCAAGGAACGGCAGCAGGAAATGCAAAGCGCCATTACATTCAGGCCCAAATGGCAGCAAAAATTGCAGGGGCGTTCTGTGGTATTGGTGGATGATATGCTCACAACGGGTGCCACTGCTACGGCCTGCGTACAGGCGTTAAAGCAAGCGGGGGTATGTCATGTTAGCCTTTTGGTTGCGGGGCTGGTGCCTGCGCGGCCAGAAGTTGATATAAACCTGCCAGAATAGATGCTCGGTGTCAGAACCGGGCTTTCAAACATGCACAAGGAATACGCTTATGCCTGAAATCGAAATTTACACACAACGTGGATGCCCTTTTTGCGTGCGAGCAGTTGCGCTGCTGGAAAGCAAAAAGGTGCCGTTTAAGGAAATTAACGCACCCCGCGGCACGCAGGAACGCGAAGATGCCATCCGCCGTTCTGGTGGCAGCACAACAGTGCCTCAGGTTTTTGTAGGGGATAAGTGCTTGGGTGGATGTGATGATCTGATGTCACTAGAGCGGCAAGGCAAGCTGGATGCCGCTTTGGGCTTGGGCGAAAACTGAAGGCGGGAGGTAAAAGCGGATGATCTGTTATCAGCTCTGTTGCGCAAACGGACATACGTTTGAAGGCTGGTACCGGGATAGCGCCGCTTTTGCACGCCTAAAGCAGGAAAATTTGCTCAGCTGCGCCATCTGTGGCTCGTCCAAAGTGGAACAGGCCCTTATGGCGCCCGCTATTGTAAAGGGGCGCTCGCGCCCGAAAAAAGTGGAAACTTCGCAGTCTGAAGCAACGCCTCAGCAACAACCGGCAGCGCCTGCAGCAATGCAACAGCCAGAACCTGTAACGCCAGATAATCTGATGAACGCTTTGCGCCAGATCAGGGCCGTGGTGGAAGAAAACTGCGAAAACGTAGGTTCCAATTTTGCGGATGAGGCCCTGCGTATTCATCATGGAGAAGCGCCAGAGCGCGGCATCTATGGGGATATGACGGCATCAGAGCGCGAAATGCTGGAAGATGAAGGGATTGATGTGCTGCCGCTTCCGTGGGTACGCAAGACCGACAGCTGATTTTTCGGGGTTGTCGGAACAGTGCCGGGGGTGGCAGGCAGTGCTTACGGTGCCCAAATTAACAGGGCAGGCCAGCCAGTTATGTAAAAAAGTGTATGTTGGAAACAGGGCTGGGCGAAGGAGAAAGAGAGCATGAAAAACTTCATGACGCGCGGCGTTCAAACTGGAATTAAGGCTTTTTTTCTTTCGTCTGTATTAGGCATATCTGCGGCGCTGCTTCCTGCACTTTCTCAGCCTGCCAAAGCGGATTCTGCTGCCATGGGTGGCGAAGATAGCCTGATGGGCTATTGGCTGAGCCAAGATCATGATGGCGTTTTTAAAATTGAAAAATGCGGGGAAACCGTTTGTGGCCGGCTAATTGGGCTGCGTTACGATGGTACGGATGTGCCTAAGGGGCATGACGGAAAAACCGAGTGCAACCTGTTGATGCTAACGGATTTCCGCCCCCTGAAAGATGAAAAGAACAAGTGGGAGGGGAATATTCTGGACCCCGATAGCGGCCATAAGTATGACGCGCGCATCTGGTCTCCCCAATCTGGTGTTCTAAAGCTGCGCGGCTATCTGGGCCTGCCCATTTTTGGTGAAACCCAGACATGGACACGTTATTCCGGGCCGCCTATGGGGCCTGTCTGCAAGATGCCCTGAGCATACGCGAACCAAGGAGAAAAACAGGATTATGAGCGGCTCGTTTTCGCGTCGTGCTTTCGGGCTGGGTAGTCTGGCGTGTGGTTTTTTAGGAAGCGCCTATGCACGGGCAGACGATAAGACGCCTGCGCCTGATAAGCAGGATGCCACAACGCCACCGCAGCCAGAGCGTATTTTATGTTATGTAGGCGGTTATACACAGCACGGGCCACCGGGCGGCAATGGAGATGGCATTACGGTTTTTGAAATGGACCGTAAAACAGGCTCTCTCAACCATCTGAATACATTTACAGATGTTGCCAGCCCGTCGTTCATTGCGTTTTCTCCAGATAAGCGTTTTCTTTACGCCGTTAACGAAATCAATGATTTTGAAGGAAAAAATACCGGTGCTGTCACGGCGTTTTCGGTAGATCATGGTACGGGCGCGTTAACAAAGCTGAATACCGTTTCTTCCGGTGGGGCAGATCCGGCGCATCTGAGCGTCCATCCCTCTGGCAAATACGTTATGGTTGCCAACTATACGGGGGGCAACTTTGCACTGCTGCGTTTGCAGAAAGATGGTTCCTTAGGGGGCATGACAACCCTGATCCATAATACTGGCCCACGCATGCCTGATAGGGCATCGGATAATCCGCCGGGCAATTTTGCCATAAGCGATCATTCAGGCTCTCACCCGCATATGATCCACACAGATCCTTCTGGCCGCTTTGTGGCGGTGGCAGATGCTGGTCTGGACAGAATGTATGTATATGGCATCAATTTGGATACGGGGCGTCTGTTCCCGGCCAAAAAGCCGTTTACCACCATGACAGCCGGTTCAGCCCCGCGGCATTTTCAGTTTTCTGCCGATGGCTTGCGCCTGTACATTCTGTGCGAGCAGGATTCCAAGGTGGTAGTAGCGAATTTTGATGCCAAAACAGGGGATATTGCCCCGCAACAGGCTGTAAGCAGCCTGACGGCTCATTTCCGGGGCAGCACGTTGGCTGCGGGCATTCTGTTCTCACCCGATGAGCATTTTCTTTATGTCTCCAACCGCCTGGGCGATTCCCTTGCGGTGTTTCAGGTGGCCAAAGATGGAGGCCTGACACTGGTGGACGAAATCTGGACTCATGCCGATTACGGGCGTGCGCTCAAATTTGATCCGTCTGGTAGCTATCTGTTTGTAGCCAACCAGCGGAGTGATTCCATCACATCTTTCCGGGTAGATAAAACCACAGGCAAGATTGGCTTTACGTGGGATTTTACCCCTATTGGAAGCCCAACCTGCTTTGAGTTTCTGACACTTCCTGCTTAACTTTGTGCATAAGGAAGTGCCAGAAACATGCTGATAATAAAGTAAATTATATATCAGTCTTTTTTGAAGGCTGCGATGTAGTTAATGCCCAAGTCCCGCGTTTCTTTCCAGCTACCAATGCCGGGTGCCATGCCAGAAATGGCGACCATCCGCAGGCCAGCGGCGCGGGCATAGCGGCCCAGTTCGGAAGGCTGGATAAACTTACGCCATTCATGCGTGCCCACAGGCAACAGGCGCAGCAGATATTCCGCCCCAATCTTGCCCACAGCCAAAGAGCGCAGGGTGCGGTTCATGGTAGAAACAATAACCGTGCCATTGGCATCTACAAGCTGAGCCAGCATGATCATAAATGCTTCAGGATCAGTGACATGCTCTATAATTTCTAAAGCCATAACGGCATCAAACTTGGCATGTTCGGCCACCAGTTCTTCTGCGCTGCCCTGACGATAGTGCAGTGTGCCAGAACCGGCAGGAAGCGGGTTGGCTTCCAGATGCGCCTGCGCGGCGGCAATGCCATTGGCCGATGCATCCAGCCCCAATACGTCATACCCGGCTTTTGCAAGGGCCTCACTGGCCAGTCCGGCACCGCAGCCAATATCCAGCACATGCGGCTTGCGTGATTTGCGGCCCCGCAGGGGCAGGTGGCGGCTGGCCCATTCAATCCGCAGGCCGTTCATGGCATGTAGGGGGCGCATGGGGCCTGTTGGATCCCACCACTTGTCTGCCAGAGCACTAAAGCGGGCAATTTCCTCGGAAGAAACAGAGGAAGGCGCTTCCTCTCGGGTGGCGTGCATACAACAAATTCCTTTCCTGCTGGTCTCCCCGCTGGACGAAAGGGGGCCGGGAGAGGTATGTGACGCGGCTTGTGAAGCAGCGCAACCGTTCCCATGCGTCTTTTCCGCTATGCAGGTGGCGGGAAGGGCTGGTGCAATGCGTTTTACGGCCTGTTTGGTGGAGAATAAAGCTATGTCCGGTTCCGCACCCCGGATTGTCATGAAATTCGGCGGGACATCCGTGGGGGATCTTGACCGTATCAGAGCCGTGGCCGAACGCGTCAAAAAACAGAAAGACGCAGGCTGCGATGTGCTGGTGGTTGTTTCAGCCATGGCAGGGGAAACCAACCGTCTGGTTGGGTTCTGTCAGTCTCTTTCTCCTTTGTATGATGCGCGCGAATACGATGCCGTTGTGGCAACGGGTGAGCAGGTTACCAGCGGTTTGCTGGCCATTGCCCTGCAAAAACTTGGCGTGCCCTCTCGCTCCTTTGCCGGGTGGCAGGTGCCCATTCTTACGGATTCCCTGCACGGCAAGGCCAGCCTCGATTCGATAGATGGCGCACGCCTGCTGGGCAGCATGGCCGAAGGCATGGTGCCTGTTGTGGCTGGCTTTCAGGGTGTGGGGCCAGATGGCCGCGTAACCACGCTGGGGCGTGGTGGCTCGGATACATCTGCTGTGGCGCTTGCTGCCGCCATTAAGGCAGATCGGTGCGATATCTACACAGATGTGGATGGTATTTACACCACAGACCCCAGAATCGTGCCCAAGGCGCGCAAGCTGGACAAAATTACGTATGAAGAAATGCTGGAGCTGGCATCTGTTGGCGCCAAGGTGCTGCAAACACGCAGTGTAGGCCTTGCGATGCGTGAGCGCGTGCGTGTGCAGGTGCTTTCCAGCTTTGAAGATGGCCCCGCAGTGATGGAAGGTCACCTTCCTGGCTCTATGGTGGTGGATGAGGACGAAATCGTGGAAAAGAAACT
Organism: Acetobacter sp. A11-2; assembly: GCF_040208445.1. Lineage (NCBI taxonomy): Bacteria > Pseudomonadati > Pseudomonadota > Alphaproteobacteria > Acetobacterales > Acetobacteraceae > Acetobacter > Acetobacter sp. A11-2. The sequence goes on along the minus strand of NZ_CP157843.1, from coordinate 1,182,679 downwards.
GGTCACCGGCATTGCCTACTCCCGTGATGAAGCCAAGCTGTCGGTTCGGCGCATTCCTGACCGTCCGGGCATTGCGGCGGCAATTTTTGGCCCGCTGAGCGAAGCCAACGTGAATGTGGACATGATTGTGCAGAGCACGGGTGCCGATGGCACCACGAACATGACCTTCACCACCAGCAAGACCGATCTGCCGCGCGCTATCAGCATTCTGGAAAGCGTGCGTGGCGCTGTGCAGTATGAAGAATTGCAAACAGACCCGGATATCGTGAAGGTGAGCGTAGTTGGCAGCGGCATGCGTTCTCACGCAGGTGTGGCCAGCACCATGTTCCGCACGTTGTCTGAACGCTCCATCAACATTCAGGCTATCTCCACCAGCGAAATCAAGGTTTCCGTGCTGGTGGCTGCAGAATATGCCGAACTGGCAGTGCGTGCGCTGCACACGGCCTATGGTCTTGATGATGTCTGATATTGCAAGCAGCCTGAACCCCGCGCCAACATCAGAAGAATGGCAACGCGCCCGCTCACGGCTGGATAAGCTGTGGCAGCGTGGAACGGATTTTCTGGGCACGCCTTATGCCATTCTGGCCGGGGCGATGTCTTGGGTGAGTGAACGCCACCTTGTATCCGCCATTTCCAACGCAGGCGGGTTTGGCGTGATTGCCTGTGGCGCAATGGAACCAGCCCGTCTGGCTGAGGAAATTGCCGCCACCCGTGCGCTGACAGACCGGCCTTTTGGTGTGAACCTGATTACCATGCACCCCAAGCTGGATGAGCTGGTGCAGGTGTGTCTGGATGCCAAGGTGGGCCACATTGTGCTGGCAGGTGGTATTCCGCCCAGCTCAGCCATTAAGGCTGCCAAGGATGGTGGCGCCAAGGTTATTGGTTTTGCCCCTGCATTGGTGTTGGCCAAGCGGCTGATCAAGATGGGTGTGGATGCGCTGGTGATTGAAGGCGCAGAAGCAGGCGGCCATATCGGCCCCGTTTCTCTGACTGTGCTGGCGCAGGAAATTCTGCCGCATATTCAGAACGTGCCGGTTTTTGTGGCTGGCGGCCTTGGCCGGGGTGATGCGCTGGTTTCCTATCTGGAGCAGGGTGCCGCTGGTGGTCAGTTCGGCACACGTTTTGCCGCGGCAGAGGAAAGCATTGCCCACGAAAACTTTAAAAAAGCTTTTTTGCGGGCCAATGCGCGAGATGCCACAACCTCGGTGCAGCTTGATGAACGCTTTCCGGTTATTCCGGTGCGGGCTATCAGCAATGAGGGCGGGCGCAAATTTGTGGCGCATCAGGCAGATGTTATCCGCCGCTTTCAGGCCGGTGATCTCACGCGGGAAGATGCTCAGCTGGAAATCGAACATTTCTGGGCTGGCGCTTTGCGGCGTGCGGTTATTGAAGGGGATGTGGAAGAAGGCTCTGTTATGGCCGGGCAATCTGTTGGCATGGTGAAATCTGTGCAGCCAGTGGCCCAGATTATTGCTGACCTGATAGATCAGGCCGTGATAGCGCTGATCCGTCAACAACGCCGTATGGATGCTGATGGCTGAAAACGCCCCAAGTTCTGAACAGGAGCAGCCGGCTGCTCTGCCTCCGCTCCCCGATGTTGGTACATACGGGGTAGGGGGCGCGCTGCGCAAACGCCGCGAACAGCTTGGCTGGTCCTTGGAGGATGTTGCCGCGTATCTGCGCATCCGTGATGCATATCTGGATGCGCTGGAAACCGGAAAAGCGGATGTGCTTCCGGCGGAAGTGTATACGCTTGGGTTTTTGCGGGCCTATGCGCAGGCTTTGGGGTTTGATCCAACCCCCATGGTGGAGCGTTACAGGCTGGAAACGCGCAACGCCATTCGGCAGCCAGAACTTGTGTTTCCAGATCCACCGCCGGATCGGCGTATTCCGCCGGCTGTGTCCATCTCTCTTGGGCTTGCGGTTATTCTGGCCAGCTATGTGGGCTGGTATTATTTTACGGGGCACACGCCCCCTGCACCTGAGCGCGTGCCGCCTGTGGCAAGCCTTCTGCCCGGTGAGCAGACGCATAATGCGCCTTCTCCGCAAGTGGCTTCCATTTTACCCGATAAAAGTGCCGTTCCGGCACCTTTGCCACCATCTGCGCAGCCTAAGCCGCCCAGTGCTGAACAGGCATTGAATGCACAAGGTGCGACAAGTGCTTCGCCTGAAAATGGTGTAGCGCCAGACACACACCAGCCGGGTGAGGATGTTGGCACGCCAGTTGCGCAAACTGCCCAGCAACCCAATGTGCAAACGCCACCTCCGGCAACGCCAGAAGTTCCTTCTGCTGCCGTTGCAGATAATCAGATCGTGCTGAAGGCCTTGGCCGCCAGTTGGGTGCAGGTGAAGGATGCCAACGGCAAGGTTGTGTATGACCACATTCTGCAACCCGATGAGGAATGGAATGTGCCGGTTGAGGGTGGGCCTTATAGCCTTACCGTAGGCAATGCCGGTGGTGTGGTTTTGCGTATGGGAGAACTGGTTACAGCACCTTTGGGGCGGAATGGTGCCGTACGCCGCAAAATGGTGCTCACGCCACAAGGTGTGCGTGATGGTACATTGGCCGCACCTGCTGCGCAAAATAATGTTGTCATACCGCCTGCGCATGCAGATGTTGCAGCCCCTGTGCCCAATGCGGTATCAGGAACAACAGATGCGCAGACAGATCTGGCAGCCTCGGAACAGGCGCTTAAGCCCAAGGAAACTGCACCCCGGCCACGCCGCCGGGCCGCCCCCGTGCAAGCCGAACCAAGCGCTGATGATTTGAATGCGCGCCAGCTTCAGGGCATGGGTTCGCACTAGAATGGCACCCTCGCGCGTATTATGTGTAGCCAAATGGTCCTGATTTTGGCAGGAAAACACCAAACGCAATGGAGAACGCCGTGTGGCCGAACACGGCAGCTTCCCTCAACTGTCGTTTTCGACAAAAGGATGTAAAATGAGCGGCTACCGGCCTTACCAGCATATCGAGCGTCGGAAATCTCGGCAGATCCATGTCGGCAAGGTAGCCGTCGGTGGTGATGCGCCGATTTCCGTTCAGACCATGACCAACACCCTCACCACCGATGCACAGGCCACAATCGAACAGATTCGCCGTGCAGAAATGGCAGGTGTGGATATTGTGCGTGTGTCCTGCCCGGATGAAGAAAGTACCAAAGCACTGGAAGAAATTGTAAAGGAAGTGAACGTGCCTATCGTGGCCGACATTCACTTCCACTACAAACGCGCTATTGAAGCTGCAAAAGCAGGTGCCGCCTGCCTGCGTATTAACCCCGGCAACATCGGCAGCGCCGAGCGTGTGCGTGAAGTGGTTAAGGCCGCCAAGGATTACGGCTGTTCCATCCGTATTGGTGTAAACGCCGGGTCACTGGAAAAGCATCTGCTTGAAAAATACGGTGAGCCAAACCCCGATGCGCTGGTAGAAAGCGCTCTGGAACACGCCAAAATTCTGGAAGACCATGACTTCCGTGAATTCAAGATTAGCGTGAAGGCATCGGACGTCTTCATGGCTGTGGCGGCTTATCAGCAGTTGGCAGAAGCCTGCGATTATCCGCTGCACATCGGTATTACAGAAGCAGGCAGCAAGCGTGCCGGCACTGTAAAATCCTCCATTGGTCTGGGCAATCTGCTGTGGGCCGGTGTGGGTGACACCATGCGTGTTTCTCTTTCCGCTGCACCCGAAGAAGAAGTGCTGGTGGGCTGGGATATTCTGAAGTCCCTCGGCCTGCGCCACCGTGGCGTTAAGATTATTTCCTGCCCATCCTGCGCACGTCAGGGCTTTAACGTGGTGGAAACAGTGCAGACGCTGGAAGACCGGCTGGCGCATATTAAAACCCCGCTTACCCTGTCCATCATCGGGTGCGTGGTGAACGGCCCGGGTGAAGCCCTGCTGACAGATCTGGGCGTAACCGGCGGTGGTTCTGGCCGCCATATGGTGTATGCCGGCGGCAAGCAGGATCATACCGTGCCTGCGGCTGACATGATCGAACATGTTGTAGAACTGGTAGAAGAGCGCGTTGCAGCTATTCAGGCAGAAGAAGCCAAGGAAAAGCAGGAAGGCAAGGCGCAGGAACTGCCAGACATGGCATCTGCCAACTAAGCATTCAACATTCTCCCCCTGCTTTGCGCCAAAAGGTGCGGGCAGGGGTAGACGTGCCATTTAAACAGCAAAAAACACCACGCCAGCCAAGGTGACGGGTGCCGTGGTGTGGGAATATGTATTCGTGAGCAGCATTCAGCCCGTAAGAGGAACGCACGACCTTATTGGAGAAGACCAGCGCCGCCACGCGCATGTGGTAGACACAGCGCGCCGGATTGCAGGTGTTTACGGGTTTGATGAATGGGCAACCCCGATTTTTGAAGATACGCGGGTTTTCTCCCGCTCTTTGGGGGATACGTCCGATGTTGTTTCCAAGGAAATGTATTCCTTCAGCGATCGGGATGGTGAAAGCCTGACATTGCGGCCAGAAGGCACGGCAGCCATTTGCCGCGCTTTGGTGACCAATGCACTTACGCAGTCTCTCCCACAAAAAGTGTTTTATGCTGGCCCCATGTTCCGGCATGAACGGCCCCAGAAAGGGCGGTATCGCCAGTTTCACCAAATTGGTGCAGAACTTCTGGGTGCAGCAGAACCTCTGGCAGATGCAGAAGCCATTGCCATGGGGTACGAAGTGCTCAAGGCACTCGGTATTGCAGATTACGTTACCCTTGAACTGAATACATTGGGTGATGCCGCCAGCCGTGATGCGTGGCGTGATGCTCTGGTGGCGTATTTTTCTGCTCGTAAAGACAAACTGTCCGAAGATAGCCTGACCCGCTTGGAAAAGAACCCGCTGCGTATTCTGGATAGCAAGGATGCGGGCGACAAGGTTCTGGTGGCGGATGCGCCCATGATGGCGGAATTCCTTACACCAGAAGCACGTGCGTTCTGGGATGATCTGCGCAACAAGCTGGATGTGTTTGGCATTGCCTACACCGTAAACCCCAGCATTGTGCGCGGGCTGGATTACTACAACCACACCACGTTTGAGTTCGTGACCAACCGCTTGGGGTCTCAGGGCACAGTGCTGGCTGGTGGCCGGTATGATGGCTTGGTAAAGCAGATGGGCGGCCCGGAAGTGCCAGCTATTGGTTGGGCTGCGGGTATTGAGCGCCTGTCCATGCTGCTGGAGCAAGTGCCCGCAGCACTGCGCTCGGTTGTGTTGGTGCCCGTTGGCACGCCGGATGAAAGCGCAGTTGTGCAGATTTTGCAGGGTTTGCGCGGGCAGGGCGTGAGAACAGAAATTGGCTATAAGGGCTCACTGCGCAAACGCATGGAGCGTGCGGGCAAGCAGAACGCCAGCCACGTGCTTTTCCTTGGTGAAGATGAGCTGGCTAAAGGTCTGTTCCGTGTGAAAAACATGGAAACAGGGGCGGAGCAGGAAGTCTCTCGCGATACGCTGCTTTCTAAAGCGCAAGACGTATTTGCGGCATGAAGTTTGACGAACGGTTAGACCAGATTGTTAGCCGCGCGCTTGAACTGGAAGCGCAGCTAGCAAGTGGGCTGAATGGTGAGGCCTTTACGCAGGCCTCACGCGAGTATGCTGAAATCGAACCCGTTGTGGCGCGTATCAACGCCCTGCGTGGGGTAGAAGACGGCATTCAGCAAGCCGAGCAGCTTTTGGCAGATCCAGAAATGAAGGAACTGGCAGAAGCTGAGCTGGCTGAACTGCGTGAGCAACTTCCGCAGTTGCAAAAAGATGTGCGCCTGTCTCTGCTGCCAAAAGATGTGGCAGATGCGCGCAGTGCTATTCTGGAAGTGCGCCCCGCAGCTGGGGGCGATGAAGCCGGCCTGTTCGCTGCCGAGTTGTTTGATATGTACCGCCGCTATGCCGATCTGAATGGCTGGCGCTTTACCGTTATGGATTATGACGAAAGTGAGCTGGGCGGTTTGCGTGAAGGCATTGCCGAAATTAACGGCAAAGGCGTGTTTGCGCGGTTGAAGTATGAATCCGGTGTGCACCGGGTACAGCGTGTGCCTGCTACGGAAAGCCAGGGCCGTATTCATACATCCACAGTTACGGTAGCCGTGTTGCCGGAAGCCGAAGAAGTGGATGTGGATATTAACGAAACAGACCTGCGGGTAGATGTGTTTCGGGCCTCTGGCGCGGGTGGGCAGCACGTGAATAAGACGGAAAGTGCCGTACGCCTTACCCATATGCCCAGTGGCATTGTGGTTTCCATGCAGGAAGAAAAAAGCCAGCATAAGAACCGCGCCAAGGCCATGAAAATTCTGCGGGCGCGTTTGTATGAGCGTGAAAGAGCACAGGCTCATGCCAACCGGGCGGCAGACAGGCGTTCTCAGGTCGGTACGGGTGATAGATCAGAGCGTATTCGTACCTATAACTTCCCGCAGGGGCGTGTCACAGACCATCGGATCAACCTGACACTTTATAAAATTGATCGTGTCATGTTGGGGGAACTGGATGAGTTTGTGGATGCCCTCACGCAGGAAGAACAGGCAGCATTGCTGGCGGCTGAAGGTTTTTAACTAATAGGTGCCGCACATACGCCAGAACGGCCGGGGTGATGCTCTGCCGCTTCTGGCGCATTGGGGTCTGTTAAAAAGAATTCGGTAAAATTGTCAGAACCCAAAGCATAAAAATGGTGGCCATCGGGGTTGTGGAGCGTGCCATCGCTATCCACCTCATGGGTTTCCACCCGCCCTTCGGGGGAGCGAATGGTGATCTCACCACATAAGGTATAGGTGTGGTCTAACCGGCCCATAGGGGTGGTGATTTTTACCGTTTTTTCCTGATTTTTGTCATTCAGCCGGATCACGCTGACAAGTTTGCCATCTAAATAAATGCGTGAAACTTCTGAAATTTCAGCATCAGCTTTGCCGTCTGTTACCGTAAACTCACCTGCATATGCGTAGGAAAATGGCAGCATTGCCAAAAGGGTGAGCAAGCAGGTGGTTGTGTGCTGGATGCGGCGGAAAAATTGGGGCATTGATGTCTAACCAGATCAATCCATCAAGGTTGCGTGCGTGAATACAGCAGAAAAAAAAGTTCCCTGCCAACCCATAGCGCAACTGTTGCGTGAGGGAACGCAGCTTCTGGCGCAAGCCGGTATTGAAGGCCCGCGGCGGGAAGCCCGATTACTGCTTATTCATGCGCTTTCTCTTACGCCAGAGCAACTTCTGGCACGCTCCCCAACAGAAAACGTGCCAAGTGAGCCTTTCTTTTCTTACGTAAAGCGCCGCGCAACACATGAGCCTTTTGCCTATATTACCGGCAGCAAAGGGTTCTGGAGTTTGGATTTGGCCGTATCGCCAGCAAGCCTTGTGCCGCGTGGAGATACAGAAACACTTATTACAAGCCTTCTGGAGTATCGCCCGGATCAGGCATCAGCGTTGAATATTCTGGATTTAGGCACAGGCACGGGCTGTTTGCTGCTGGCAGCTTTGGCCGAATACCCTAAGGCGCATGGAGTAGGGGTGGATATTAACCCGCAGGCTGCCATTTTAGCGCATGGCAATGCCCAACGTTGCGGTATGCAGGATCGCGCGTTGTTTATGGTGGCGGAGTGGGATGCTGCTTTGGCCCCAGGCATGCGTTTTGATGTGGTGCTGAGCAACCCACCGTATATTCCCACTTCGGATTTGGCCGACCTTATGCCGGAAGTGCGTGAGCATGAGCCCGTACGCGCGCTGGATGGTGGGGATGATGGGTTAACGGCATACCGCTATATTTGCAGCCGTCTGCCATTTTTGTTGGCAGATGGTGGGTTGGCTGTGCTGGAAATTGGCATAGGGCAGGAGGCCGATTTACGCACCTTGGCAAGCGCCAATGCCTTGCGCGTGGTGGATGTAAAAGCCGATCTGGCAGGCATTGCCCGCGCTGTGGTGCTGGAAAAACAGGCGTGAAAAATAACTTGGCTTTATGTGCCTGGGTTGCTACACTGCTCAAGCTTTCTTCTGTAGCAGATGTAAAAATCTAAAATCACTGCATCAGAAATTAAAGCAGCAAGGGGGCCTTTCATTTGGCAACACTTTATATGTTGCCTTACATAAAGCCCATTCCGAAAAAACAATTCGGCCTTCACTCAGGAAGCATACCTTTTTAATACAGGACTGTTTCTTTATGCCAAAGTGCCCTGAACAGGAAAGCGCTGTGATAAACCCATGAACGTAAAACGGATGCGGACAAGACACCATCGTTCCAACGGGAGCAATGGGAGTTCCCGACAACTGAATGGACAGATTCCGATGAACAGGAATCATGTTTTTGATAGTCATGGCCCGGATGTGCGCGTACGTGGCACAGCCCAGCAGCTTTTTGAAAAATACCTCCAGCTTGGCCGTGATTCTACAGGCAGCGGAGACCGCGTGGCAGCGGAAGGTTACTTCCAGCATGCTGAACATTACTTCCGTATCATGAATGCCATGGCGCAGGCTGCGCAGCAAAGCCAGCAAGAACGCGCCGAGCGCCTTGCCGCCCGCCAGCAGCGTGCTGCTGCACAGGCAAATGAGGAAGGTGAAGACCGGCAGGAACAGGATCCTCAGCCCGACGTTCGGGAAGAATCTGAACCTCAGCCTGAACTTTCCGAAGGCTAAAAATCTTCAGATCCCTTGCTGCCCTGCTTCCGGTATCTGGAGGCGGGGTAGGCGAGGTCTGGCTGTATGTGTTTGAAGGCTGTTTCAAGCCATCAACATTCTACACACAACACTGCAAGCCCTAGGCTTGGTGTTTGTTGAGTGTATTGTTTTTTAAGGGAATTGGTAGCGGCGGAAGGATTTGAACCTCCGACCAAGGGATTATGATTCCCCTGCTCTACCACTGAGCTACGCCGCCATACTGTGTTGGCGCTGATCTACCTGATTCTCCGTAATGTCGTCAACCCGGTTTGGCGTATTTTGTTATAAAAATAATCAGATTAAGAGAATATACGGGCTTACTGCCCCAGATTTCCGGCACCAAAAATGTAATTGCTCACCTGTTGCTCAAGGCTTGTGGGCTCCAGCGTATGTGTCAGCATTCCGTTGGGCGGCATTATGGTGGAGGATGAACCAGGTTCAATCATCAACGCGTTTTCAGATGAAAGCGTGGCGCTGCTGATTGTGAGGGTGCTGTCCTGCGGTAAATGCAGGGCACCATCCAGTGTAAAGTGCACAAAGGCCATCTGGGTGGCTGGGTCCAGCGTGATGGAAGATACGCGGCCGACTTTTACACCTGCAATATCTACATCCGCGCCACGTTCCAGCCCGTTGGCAGAAACAAAGCGGGCAGAGAGGGCGTAGCTATCTGTGCCCGGAGATTTCTGGGTGCCATGCGCATAAACGGCAAAACCCAGCGTGGCTGCCAGAACTGCTCCGCTAAAAAGACACGCGCCTGCACGGTTTTGCCTGCTCATGGGTGTGTTTTCATCCTGAATAATGATGTTGTGGTACAAGACTTAGCATGAATCCTTGCAGCATGGTGGCGCATGGTGCAAGGACAGGCAGCAAAGTTGTGCCAGCGTGGGTTGTAACTGCATATGTCGTTTCTTCAGGCTATCATTATCGCTCTTCTTCAGGGAGCAACAGAACTCTTTCCCGTAAGTAGCCTTGGACATGCTGTTATTCTGCCGGCGCTGTTCCATTGGTCGTACGATCCGCATGATCCGGCTTTTTTGCCGTTTCTGGTTATGCTGCATCTGGGCACCTCTGTGGCGTTGCTGGTTTTTTTCTGGAAAGACTGGCTGGCCATTTTTAAGGGGGCCAGTGGCAGTTGCGGGCAGCGCATGCAAATGGAAAGCCTGCATATTCTGTGGCTGCTGATTGTGGCCACCATTCCCGCTGTTGTGGTGGGCGGGTTGTTTGAGCACTTCCTGCGCAATCTGTTTGGCTCAGCTTCTTCCGCAGCCATCTTTCTGTTTTTGAACGGCCTGCTTTTGCTGGTGGTGGAACGGTTGCGCAGCAGTATGGTGCGTAAAAACGTGAACTCTGTTGCCAGCATGACATCGCGCGATGCGGTGATTATCGGCCTGTTTCAGTGCCTTGCATTTTTCCCGGGGCTTTCGCGCTCTGGCGCAACCATTTGCGGTGGCCTGCTGCGTGGTTTGCATCATGATACGGCAGCACGCTTTTCCTTTTTGATGGCCCAGCCGGTTATTTTGGCTGCCACGGTGCGTGAGGCCTTCAAGATGCGGCATCTGGACCTGCAACCGGGCCAGATGCGTATTGCCTTGGTGGCGGCCGTTGTTTCTGGCCTGACTGCACTGTTCAGCACCGCTTTTCTGATGCGGTATTTCCGTGATCACGACAGATGGGCGCTTTCCCCCTTTGCCTGGTACTGCATGGGCGTAGGCGGTATTGCGACCATTCTGTTCCATTTTATGCACTGATCCAGAAATAATCTGATGGGAGATCTTTCTGGTTCGTCACGGCGTAAATCCTTACAGCGTATTGAAAAGGAAAACAGTAACCAACGCCTAAGCAGAACATTGGGGCCCTTACAGCTCACCATGTTGGGTGTGGGTTCTACTATTGGTGCGGGCATTTATGTCATGACCGGCACGGCCGCTGCCAATTATGCCGGGCCTTCTATTCTTCTGTCCTTTATTGTGGCAGGGGTTGCCTGCCTTTTTACGGCTCTTTCCTATGGGGAGCTGGCATCCTCCATGCCGGTTTCTGGCTCTGCCTACACGTATGCCTATGTCTCCATGGGGGAACGCTGGGCATGGGCTGTGGGGTGGCTGCTTTTGCTGGAATATGGCATTTCCTGCGCAGGTGTGGCGGCTGGGTTTTCGGGGTACGCTGTCAGCCTTTTGCAGGACTTTGGCGTGCATGTGCCATCGGCACTTTCCACCACTACGCTGCAAGTTGCGTTTGAAGGGGCATCCCGCCACGTTGCTGCGGGCTGGCGCATGGATGCCGTAGGCGCATTTTCTATTCTGGCGGTTTCTCTGCTTCTGGTTTTAGGGGTGCGTGAATCCTTCAAAATCAATGCGCTGATTGTTTTTCTCAAAGTGGGTGTTCTGGCGCTGTTTGTGGCGCTGGGTGTGTGGGAGGTGCATCCCTCTTACTGGACGCCGTTTATTCCCAAATACGAAGGTGGTTTTCGGTTTGGCTTTCCCGGTATTTTCCGTGCCGCATCGGTTATCTTTTTTGCGTATGTAGGGTTTGAGGCTGTTTCCACTGCGGCTGGGGAGGCACGAAACCCCCGGCGCGATGTGCCAGTTGGCATTGTGCTTTCACTTATCATCTGCACGGTTGTGTACATGATTGTGGCTGCCGTGCTGATAGGCGTGGTGCCGTGGCAGACGCTGGATGTGGCAGACCCGCTGGCGATAGCCGTTAACGCCATGCATCAGCCGTGGCTGGCTTTGTTTGTAAAGCTGGGGGCCGTTATTGGCCTGTGTTCCGTGCTGATGGGGCTGTTATATGCCCAAAGCCGCATCTTTTTTGCCATGGCGGAAGATGGGTTGCTGATGCCAATGTTCAGCAAGTTGCATCCGCGTTTTCAAACCCCGTGGATCGGCAGTATTGTGCTGGGCCTTGGTGTGGCGCTGGCCACCGCTACGTTGCCGATTGATATTATTGGTGATCTGGTCAGCCTCGGTACAGCTGTGGCGTTTGGTATTGTGTGCTTTACCGTTATCTGGGTGCGCAACAAGGCGCCGGAAATTCCCCGTCGTTTCAGTGTGCCGTGGGGTGGCTTTACCGTGCGTGGAATCTGGTTGGGCTATGTGCCGCTTTTGGGGATTTTCTTCTGCGCAACCATGGTGGCGCCGCTTTGCGTGGATATGATGCTAGCCCTGTATAAGGGAGACCCTATCCCTTTGCTGTTGCTGCTTACTTATGCCGGGATAGGGTGGGCCAGCTATCGGTTTTATGGTCACGTCCATTCCCGCCTGGGGCGGGAACAGCGCGAAAAAGCCAAATAATCAGTCGTTCAACGGGTAGGAAGCCAAAAGTCGCTTTTGGCGCTGCCACAGGCGCACGCCTTCCCACAAATTGGTGGGAGACCAGCCAGCCTTCTTCTTTTTGGCGCCAATGCGGAAGCTTTCCCGGTAATGATGGAACTGGGCTGCATAGGCTTCACGCAGTGTGGTGCGAGAGTCCCAGATGTGGATGGCTTCTGAGCCTACGCCGTTGATTTCGATAATCTCAAAATCCTTGCCTTCACGTAGTGCTTCAGCAGAGCGGAACTTCACATCAATACGCCCGAAATGAAAATCGGGAATATCCTGCATAATGGCATCAATCTGGCGTGTGAGTTCTGGCGTAATGTCGGCTTTGCCGTTGCGGAAAATGGCCCCTTTACAGTGGTTACCCGCAAAAACCAGCTCTAGCTCATCACCATCTGGCAAAACTTCATGCAGGCAGTGGGTCAGGCGCGGTGTGTAGATGTGCAGCACTTTGCTGGTGCGGCTATCTTTTTGCAGCAATTGCAGCACCGTATCGCGCCCATTCCCGCGCAGGGCCGGAATATCCTTGTAGGTGAGGGATGAAATTTCCCCCATAGGGCTGTCAGGGTGACGAATATAAAACAGCCCGGCTTCGTGCTTCCACGGAATCAGCTTTTGTATCACCAGCCGGATCTTGCGCGGAAAGGCGGCAAGGGCTGCTTTCAGTTCTTCTTCCGTGCGCACCAGTTTTACGCCGGTGCCATTGCACCCAATATCGGGCTTCACCACGACAGGTAGCGTAAGCCCCTTGGCCTGCATGGCTGTGTGAGCGCGTGCAAGGTCATGCGTGCCTGTTGGGAGCGTGACATAAGGTGCAATCCAGCGTTTGGCATAATTACCGGCCATATCCAGAATGCTGCTTTTGCTTTCACCACACAGGCCGCCGGTTTCAATACGCGGGTTGGCGGCTGTGGGCAGGGTAACATCCCCATAGCGCAGGCCCAGCAGAATCCAGTATGCCACAACGGGGGTGTAAAAAACCCAACCAGGCCAGAATTCAAAAAGGGAGAGAGGAGAAGGCTGTTTTTCGGCCTGTGTCATGTCTTCTGTTTCTGTGCTCGGGCAATCAAACGGCCCATAAAGAAAATAACCAACACAAACCCGGCCAGCCCAGCCCAGCGCCATGCGCCAAGATGGTCCAGAATAAACCCACCAATATGGAGCGAAAGCGCAAATAATGCGGTTGTCCAGATAAGTGTGGCCAGAAATGTGGCGGCGGTAAATACAGGCAAACCCGCGTTAAAAAAACCGCTTGCCGTGTAAAGCGGCAACCGGGTGCCCGGAATAAAGCGGCTGACAAATACAACCCAGAACAGGTTTTTGGAAAGCCAGACTTTTTGGTTTTCCATTTGTGATGTGTTCACCCATCTTTGGGCGGGCTTCCAGCGTGCAGCCAGATAACCCAAGCCGTAAAGCCCCACATCACCAGTTACAATGCCAATATACAAAGCAATAAGTGCTGTAATGGGTGAGAGTGTGTGGAGGTTAACCTGAATGGCCGTAATAACCGTGGCCGCATCTTCCAGCACAAATGTAGCCAGAATAACGATAACAACCTGCGCAAAAGGGTAAGCGGCGGTAAGTTCCAGAAACTGATCCAGCAAAGAAGGGTATCTCTCTCCGGCCAGAACAGCACGGTCTTGAAGGTTTTAAGAGTATCAGCAGGGCTCCAACAGGCTCTTTTGTGACAGTATTGTCAAGAGGGCGTGGGGCCTATTGGTGTATGTGTTTGCGCCCAAAATAAGGGAATAAAGAAGATGGCCTGACAAAGGCCTTATTCCACTATATTCTATGGCAGTGAATGTTACACAGATCAGAAGCGTGAAGCCTTAATGCTACGAAGAAAACTTCTTGTTGGTGGGGCTTCTGCTCTGTTCGCCACACCTGTATTGGCCCGCACAACGGCGGCAACTCTCCCACACCCTGCAGCCTCATCCAGTTATGCCACCTTTCTGGCAGGCGTGCGGCGTGAAGCCATAGGGCAGGGTATTTCTGCCGCTGTGGTAGATCAGGCCCTTGCACTCACCACCCAGCCAAACGCCAAGGTGCTGAAGGCAGACCGGCATCAGCCAGAATTCACCCTGACATGGGCGCAATACAAAGATCGGGTTCTTACGGAAAAGAAAATTTCCGATGGGCTTGCGGCTGTGGGCCAACGTACAGCGCTGCTCAACCGTATCAGTTCCACATATGGTGTTGATAAAGGGGCCATTGCGGGGATCTGGGGGTTGGAATCTGCTTATGGTACACGCATGGGCACGTTCCATGTGATCGATGCCTTGGCGACTCTGGCCTATGATGGCCGGCGTTCGGCCTTTTTCCGTTCAGAACTCATGAAGGCGCTGAGCATTCTGGGGCAGGGTGATATCACACCCGCAGGTATGCTGGGCAGCTATGCAGGGGCCATGGGGCAGCCGCAGTTCATGCCCAGCGCCTATCTGCGTTACGCGGCCAGCTACCCGGATGGGGGGCGGCGCGATATCTGGCATAATGAAGCCGATGTTTTTGCCTCTATCGCCAATTATCTGGCCAAGTGCCATTGGCTGCCCGGCCAGCCTTGGGGTGAGGAAGTATTGCTGCCGGATACCATAACGCAGGCACAAATTGGCCGTACGGCTGTGCATCCCATTTCATGGTGGGCGCAGCAGGGTGTGCGGCCACGCGCTGGGCAGTTTTCAAACGCCGTGCAGGAAGGTGCGATTATCCGCCCGGATGGGGTGGGGGGCGAAGCCTTTATCGTCTATCATAATTTCAACGTGATCCGCCGCTACAACCCCTCCGATTTCTACGCGCTGGGTGTAGGGCTTCTTGGTGATGCAATAACGTGAAAAAACTCGCCCTTGTAGGGTGCCTGGCAGTGCTGGCCTGTTCGCGCCTGCAGCCCGTGGCACAGCAGGATCTGCATTATACAGTTGGACCGGCCTGGCAGGCAGGCGGCAAGTGGTTTTACCCGCGCGAAGACTTTGCATGGCAAGGCACAGGCCTGGCTGTAAGGGAACCTGCGCAGGCAGAAGGACATCTGACAGCAGATGGTGAGGTCTGGCACGCTGCCAGCATGACGGGCAGCCATCAGACATTACAGCTGCCCGCCGTGGTGCGTGTGACCAATCTGGACAACGGGCGGCAGATTGTGATCCGCCTGAATGATCGTGGCCCGAATGATCCAGGGCGCATGATTGGCCTTTCCCCACGTGCCGCAGATTTGCTTGGCGTGGGTAAGGAGCCTGCACGTGTGCAGGTGGTGGAAGATGAAATGGTCAGCAGGCAGTTTGCCGAGGTGCTGCCCGGTGGCCCCATGTTGCAGATTAGTGCGGCCCCGCTGGAAAAAGTGCAACAAACGGCATTAGGTAACGCGCCAGTGGATAGGCAGGGCCTTACAGTTCTGGCAGATAACACCACGCAGGAAACACCTGCGCCGGGCAAGGTGGTGCTGGCAGATCTGCCAGCCACTGTTATGCAGGGCGCGCCTGTGTCCAGCATGCTGTGGGTGGAAACCATGGATTTTACATCTCGCTTGGCCGCCATGCGGCAGGCGGCGGCACAGGGTGCCAGCGTTCGGCCTGTGTTTTTGGCGCACAGCACCATGTGGGCTGTGCGCTACGGGCCTTTTGCGACTATAAGCGAAGCAGATGCCGCCCTTAAGCGGGCACTTGCTACTGGTTTAACCGGATCTCATATCGTCGTCGAATAGGGAAAAATGTTGCAGACTCGACGGTTCTTACTCGCAGGGGGCGCTGCCCTTTTCTCTGGTGCCTATGCGCTTGATGCCATGGCACGGCCTCGCCACCACGGCGCGGCGGCCAAAGGTGCAGCACCTGCGGCGGCCCAGCCTGCTGTGCCGGGGGCGGATACACCCGCCACCACGCCCGTGGGGCCGGTGGACACACAGGCACGCTGGGCCTGCATTCTGGATTACAATAGCGGTGCCACACTGCTTGAGAAAAATGCAGATGAGCGCATGCCTCCATCATCCCTTACCAAGATGATGACGGCGTACGTTACATTTGGCATGCTCAAATCTGGCCGCCTGAAGCTGGACCAGATGTTGCCCGTAAGTGAACGCGCATGGCGTATGCAGGGTTCACGCATGTTTGTGCCCTTGGGGCAGAGCGTGAGCGTGCAGGATCTTATTCAGGGTATGGTCATCCAGTCCGGTAATGATGCCTGTATTGTGATTGCAGAAGGCATTTCCGGTTCGGAAGAGCAGTTTGTGGCGCTGATGAATGATACAGCCACCAAGCTGGGGCTGACCAATTCACACTTCATGAACGCAACCGGCTGGCCGGCAGAAAATCATTACATGTCTGCGCGGGATGTGGCCTATCTGGCCCTGCGTCTGATCCATGATTTCCCGGAATATTACCACTTCTTCTCGGAAAAAGAGTTCCTGTTTAACAAAATCCGGCAGGAAAACCGGAACTCTCTGGTGGTTAAAGGTTTGGCCGATGGCCTGAAAACCGGCCACACAGATGCAGGTGGTTTTGGCCTGTGTGCATCTTCCGAGCGTGAAGGGCGGCGTGTTGTGCTGGCTGTTAACGGCCTGCCATCTTCTGCAGCGCGTGGGCGTGAAGCTGAACGCCTGATGGGCTGGGCTTTTGCCAATTTTGAAACCGCACAGATTGTCAGCAAAGGCGATGTGTTGGAGCAGGCTCCGGTATGGATGGGCGTAACCCAGACAGTGCCGCTGGTGGCTGCGCAGGATTTCAAAATCCTTCTGCCACATGGCTGGCGCAATGGCACGCATCTGGCGCTGGACTATAACGGCCCGATTATTGCGCCTGTGCAGGCCGGGCAGGTTGTGGGCCAACTTACAGTGTCGCTCCCCGGTGGGCGGCAGGCCAGTATTCCGGTGCAAGCCGGGCAGAGCGTGCCTGCACTTGGCTTTTTGGGGCGGGCTGCACGTCGGCTGCACCTGTAATCCATGGCTTGTGGCATGTTCATAACGTTGGAAGGCGCAGAAGGGGTGGGAAAATCCACCCAACTGCGGCTTTTGAAGGAAAATCTGGAAGCGCAAGGCCAGAAAGTTTTGGCCACGCGTGAGCCGGGAGGTTCTGCCGGGGCGGAAGATCTGCGCCAGCTTTTGCTTTTTGGTAAAAATCCGCTCTCTGCTCGGGCAGAAATTCTCACCCATTTTGCTGCACGGTATGATCATGTTGATCAGGTCATTCTGCCCGCCCTCAAGGCCGGGCAGATTGTGCTGTGTGATCGCTTTACCGATTCCACCATGGCGTATCAGGGTTACGGGCGCGCCAATGGTGATCCGGCTATTTTAAGCCTGATTGAAACTCTGCAAAAACAGCTTGGTTTGCAGCCAGCTATAACTTTTCTGCTGCAAGCGCCGCGTGCCGTCTCCCGCCAACGTCTGGCTGCACGTGGTGCGCCAACAGACAGGTATGAACAGGCGGACGAGGGTTTTCATGCTCGTTTGGCAGATGGGTTTGCACATATTGCCAAAACCGAGCCGCAACGGGTGGTGGTGGTGGATACCTCCGTTCATTCGGCAGAACAGGTGAACGCCCAGATTCTGAAAGATATCCAGACCCGTCTGGCCCATGCCGGGGGCTGAGGGCGTGCAGGAACCACGCTTGGCATCTTTGCAACTGTGTGGGCATCAGGCCGCTTTGCAGGCGTTTCGGCAGGCCATGCAGGGTGGGCGTTTGCCTCATGCGTGGCTGATTACGGGGCCACCGGGCATTGGTAAGGCTACATTCGCGTTCCGGCTGGCACGTATTTTGCTGGGTGGGGAGGATGAACTGAGCCCCGCTGGGCGGCGCGTTTCTGCCGCTACCCATGCAGATTTGCTGGTGGTTGCCCGCGGGTTTGATGAAAAACGTCAGAAATATCGCAGCGAGATTGTGGCGGATGATGTGCGCCCCATTAACTTCTTTTTGCGGCGCACAGCGGCAGAAGGTGGGTGGCGCGTTGTGATTGTGGATGGTGCGGAATACATGAACCGCAGCGCCGCTAACGCCGTGCTGAAAATTCTGGAAGAGCCACCACCCGCTACGGTATTGCTGTTAACCTGTTCTGCTCCGGGGCGGCTTTTGCCTACCATCCGTAGCCGATGCCGCAAGCTGGAACTTGCCCCGCTGGATGCTGCAGATATGTCTGCCGTGCTGCGTGCGCAGGCTCCAGAGGCTTCGGATACAGAAATACAGCGCGTTATGGCAGAGGCCCACGGCGCGCCCGGGCGTGCTCTGGCATTGCTGGCAGATAAGGGTGGTGAAATTGCCAGCCTTGTGCACGAAGTGGTGCAGGGTATTACGCCATTACGCAGCTATGAGGTTGCAGAAACCATTTTGCGCAGGGATTATGGTTTCAGTCTGTTTTTCAGCCTGTTATCAGACACACTCCAGATACAGGCCCGTCAGGCGGCGCGGCAGGGCAACCCGCAATGTGTGGCCTTGGCCAATGCGTGGGAAGCCACCATGCGCAAGCACGCCGAGACGGAACGCTTTAATCTGGATAAACAGGAAGCCCTGCTTGAAGCTATGACGATTGCGAGCCGAGAATGACCCGTCGTTTCTATGTAACTACGCCCATCTATTACGTGAACGGAGCGCCCCATATCGGCCACGCTTACACGTCTATTGCTGCGGATGTGATGGCCCGCTTTCATCGTCTGGCAGGGGATGAGGTCTTCTTTCTGACAGGCACGGATGAGCACGGCCAGAAGGTGGAGCAGGCCGCGCAGGCCAACGGCACGGATGCCAAAAGCTTTGCAGATAAGGTTTCGGCCGATTTCCGCAACATGGCCGATGCCATGAACATCTCTTATGATGACTTCATCCGCACCACAGAACCGCGCCACATTACCAGCACGCAGGCATTGTGGAAGAAGGTGGCGGATAACGGGGCCATTTATCTGGGCGCGTATGAGGGCTGGTACGCCCTGCGTGATGAATGCTTTTACGGTGAAGATGAACTGGTGCCCGGCCCGGATGGCAAAAAAGTTGCCCCCACAGGTGCGCCGGTAGAATGGGTGAAGGAACCCTCTTACTTCTTCAAGCTGTCCGAGTATCAGGATCGGCTGCTGGAGCTGTATGAAAACAACCCGGATTTTCTGGGCCCACATGGCGCACGAAACGAGATTGTCAGCTTTGTGAAACAGGGTCTGCGCGATCTTTCCATCAGCCGCACCAGCTTCAAATGGGGCATTCCTGTTCCGGGTGATGATAAGCACGTTATGTACGTGTGGTTTGATGCGCTTGCTAACTATCTGAGTGCTCTGGGCTACCCAGATACCAACGCACCGCGCATGGCATTCTGGCCTGCCAACCTGCATCTGGTTGGTAAGGATATTGCACGCTTCCATGCCGTTTACTGGCCAGCCTTCCTTATGGCTGCTGGTATTGAATTGCCGCGCAAGGTGTTTGCCAATGGCTGGTGGACCATTGAAGGCCAGAAGATGAGCAAATCTCTGGGCAATGTGGTGGACCCGCGTGATCTGGTAAAGGAATTCGGGCTGGATGCGGTTCGCTTCTTCCTGCTGCGCGAAGTGCCTTTTGGTGGGGATAGTGATCTTTCCCGCAAGGCGCTGATCATGCGCAACAATGTGGAACTGGCGAATGATCTGGGCAATCTGGCCCAGCGCACGCTTTCTCTGGTAGCGCGTAACTGCGGCGGCATTCTGCCAGAACGGCGTGAGCTGACAGAGGAAGATACCCATCTGCTGGGGCAGGTGATGGTGCTGCCAGATCTGCTAAAATCTCAGATTGAGCGGTGCGCCCTGACTGATGCGTTGGAAGATGTGTGGAAGGTTATCCGTGCCTGCAACGCGTATATCGATCATCAGGCCCCGTGGGCGCTGCGCAAAACAGATCCCGAACGCATGAAGGATGTGCTGCGCGTGTTGGTGGATGCCCTGCGTGGTATTTCCACCATGCTCCAGCCTTTCATGCCGCAGAGCATGGAGCGCATGTTGGATCAGCTTGCCGTTACGGCAGAAGAACGCAGCTTTGCCGCGCTGGAAACGCCATTGCCCGGTGGGCGTCAGCTTCCGGCGCCGCAGGGCATCTTCCCCCGCTATGTTGAGCCCGAACAGGCATAATGATGACAGAGGACGTTACAAAGTTGGCAGGGCTAATAGATTCTCACTGCCATCTTGATCATTTTTCAGCCGAGGAAATGCCAGAACTGCTTGAGGCCGCCAAAGAGGCGGGCTTGAGCGGGATGGTTACCATCGGCACCCGCTTGGCCCGTGCACCGCAACAAAAGGCGCTGGCCAAGCTGGATACGCCAGATATGCGCGTATGGTGCACCGTTGGCACACATCCAGACCATGTAGAGGAAGAACCTCTGCCCACTGTGGCGGATATTGTGGCCATTGCAGATGTGCCTGAAGTGATTGGCATTGGTGAAACCGGGCTGGATTACTTCCACGGCAAGGAAGACGTGCGCCCGCTTCAGCATGAATATTTTCGCCAGCATATTCGTGCCGCGCGGGAACTGGATGTGCCGGTTATTATCCATGCCCGCCAGGCAGACGAAGATGTGGCCACCATTTTAGAGGAAGAACACGCGAAAGGGGCTTTTCTCATTTTGCTGCATTGTTTTGCCTCTGGCCCCGAACTGGCGCAGCGTGTGGTTAATCTGGGCGGATATGTCAGTTTTTCAGGTATCGCCACATTTCCGAAATGCGATGAAATCCGGGCAGTTGCGCGCGATCTTCCAGCAGATCGCATTGTGGTGGAAACGGATTCTCCCTACCTCGCACCCGTGCCAAAGCGCGGCAAGCGTAATCAGCCGGCTTTTGTGGCGCATACGGCAGCCCGGATTGCACAGGAACGCGGCATGGAACTGCCAGATTTCACACGTATGATCACAGAAAACTTTTACCGGTTATTCCGCAAGGCAGTGTGATGGTTGCCAAGAGAATGCGGGAGAAACGGGTATGAAAATTACAGTTCTGGGGTGTGGTGGCTCTGCTGGTGTGCCCATGGTTGGTGGTGCCGATGGCCACGGAATCTGGGGCGCGTGTAACCCGAAGGAACCCCGGAACACCCGCACACGCTCCTCCATTCTGCTGCGGTTAAAAAATGGTGCTGGCGTATTGGTGGATACGGGGCCGGATTTGCGTACCCAGCTTTTGGCGAATGGCATTAGGGATTTTGAATCCATTATCTTCACCCACGCCCATGCGGATCATATTGCCGGGTTGGATGAAGTGCGCGCCATTAACCGCGTGATTGAAAAGCCTCTACATGCTTATGGAGCAGCGCAAACGCTGGAAGATATTCAACAGCGGTTTGATTATGTGTTCAAACCGTGGACACCACCAAACTTTTTCCGTGCTGTGGTGGAAGCACACCCGGTGAAAATGGGGCAGCCTGTTACCATAAGCGGTACGGAGTTTACCCTGTTTGATCAGGTGCATGGCCGTGTTGGCTCGACTGGTGTGCGATGCGGAGACTTTGTTTACAGCACCGATGTGATGGAGTTTCCCGAAGACTCTGTGGAAGTTCTGCGTGGGGTAGATACGTGGATGGTGGATTGCTTCCAACGCCAGCCCCATAGTGCACATGCTTGGTTGGAACGCGTGCTGGAATGGCAGCAGGCTATCAATCCACGCCGCATAATACTCACCCATATGGGCCCGGATATGGATTGGCAGTGGATGCAGGACCATCTTCCCGCAGGTATGGAACCCGCATGGGATGGCGCTGTGTTTGAGGTTGCTGACCCCTAAAAGAAACCGAGAGAGGGTTTGTTTTGGCAAACCCTCTGCACATTTTGGGCCTTAGCGGCTCATCAGCACCGTAATGTCGGCATGTTCCAGCGTATAACGGGTAACACCCCCCAGAATGAGCTGGCGTAGGCGAGAGTGCGAATAAGCACCCATGGCCAGCATGTCGGCATTAAAGTCTTTACACGCAGCTTCCAGTCCTTTGCCCACATCTCGATCCACGGGTGGGAACTCCACACAATCCGCCGTAATGCCGTGAATAGCCAGATAATCCACTACGTCCTGCGCGGTGGGGCCGCGTCGCTGGTAATCTCCACAGTGCAGCACGCGTACGGCATCTGCGGTTAATGCCCATGCCAGAGCGCCACGCAGAGCGGACGAAGCCTCTGCCGTGCCGTTCCATGCAATGCAAACACGCTTGATAAGCCCTTTGGGTGGCGTGCGCGGGGCAATAACTACCGGGCGTCCGCTATCAAACAGAACGGCATGTAGGGTTTCGGAAGATGAAACAGCATCACCTGAATCGGGGTGCGGCACGAGCGTGAAGTCAGACAAGCGTGCCTGCGCAGGCACAATTTCACTTTCCGCACCGCGCAGAATGTTAAAGCTGATGGTTGGCGTATCCATCGGGAAGGGGCCGCGTGGTGGCACCACCTGAATATCTGGATGCGCTGCCACAAAGCGTTCAAACAGGGCGTGCACTTCATGCGCATGGCGTGCGCCTTCGTGCTCGGCAGAGCGCATCAGGTCTTCCACCATAGCGCCGGAAAGGCCTTCACCAGCCAGCGGCGCCATTTCCCGCCCATCTGGGCGAATGTGCAGCACAGCCAGATGAGCGCCAAAGCGGCGGGCAAAGTTATAGCCTCGGATCAGTGCGGCTTCAGCATTGGATGTGCTGGGAAGCGGCAGCAGAATTTTACGAACATCTTTCATTCTTATTTTTCTCCGCTGTCTTTTAAAATAATACGTTTCAAGTGGCTGTGTGCTTACGGATATAAACGCGTAACATCCCAATCGTTTCCATTACGTGCCCATACAGCGCGATCATGCAAGCGGAAGCGCCGTTCCTGCCAGAACTCAAAATATTCGGGGTTTACCCGGTAGCCAGACCAGTTGGCCGGGCGGGGAATAGGGTCTTGCGGGTATGCTTCTTCCGCCTGTTTCAGGCGTTCTTCAAATACGGCGCGGTCTGCCAGCGGGCGGGATTGATCCGATGCCACAGCACCAAGGCGGGAAACGCGGCTCCGACTCGCAAAATATGCATCGGCTTCTTCCGGTGTTACGGGGGTAACAGCCCCTTCAATCCGAATCTGGCGGCGCAAACTTTTCCAGTGAAACAGCAGGGCTACGTGCGGGTTTTCTTCCAGCTCACGCCCCTTGCGGCTGTGCGTGTTGGTATAAAACACAAACCCTTTATGGTCTGCCCCTTTAAGCAACACAATGCGGGCCGATGGTCTGCCATCCCGCGTGGCGGTGGCCAGCACCATGGCGTTGGGGTCGTTCACCTCTGTCTTTTCCGCCTCCTTCATCCATGTTTCAAACAGCGTAAACGGGTTGGCTGCCAGATCAATCAGAGGCTGACTGTCTAATGGGAGGGCTGCGGGAGAAGGTGAGGTTTCCGTCATGCTCGGACTCAATTCGTGTTCGTTTACGTCAAGCTGCGGCATTGCAGCTTTACGCCTGTTATCATACTCCTACGTTCACCGGGTTTGAAGCATGTGTGTCGCTTTGCTCTTGTTTCAATAGCGCGTGTATGCGACCAACCAGCGAACATTCGGATATTTGAACAACAGAAAATAGGTTGAGGTCACGCATGTCTTCTCCCAACGCCACATTGCCTGCTCAGGGAACGCTCATGAAGGGCAAGAAGGGTCTGGTAATGGGTGTCGCTAATGATCGTTCCATTGCATGGGGCATTGCCTCCGCCGTTGCGGCACAGGGTGGGGAGCTTGCGTTTACGTATCAGGGCGAAGCTCTGGGCAAGCGCGTGCAGCCTTTGGCAGAAAGCGTGGGCTCCAGCCTGGTTCTGCCTTGCGATGTTACAGATGACGCCGCCATTGATGCTGCTTTTGCCACCATTGAAAAAGAATGGGGTGAGCTGGACTTTGTGGTGCACGCCATTGGTTGGGCAGACAAACAGTTCCTGCGTGGGCGCTATGTTGATACCCCGCGTGAAGCGTTTTTGAAGGCGCTGGATATTTCCTGCTACTCTTTCACGGCCGTTGCGCAGCGCGCTTCCAAGCTGATGAAAAATGGTGGCTCCTTGCTAACCCTGAGCTATCTGGGTGCAGAACGGGTGATGCCGCATTACAACGTGATGGGCATTGCCAAGGCCGCGTTGGAAGCTTCTGTGCGGTATATGGCAACAGATCTTGGGCGTGATGGCATCCGCGTAAACGCTATTTCCGCAGGCCCGATCAAAACCCTTGCCGCCAACGGCATTGGGGATTTCCGTTACATTCTGAAGTGGAACCAGTACAACTCACCGCTCGAACGCAACGTGGCGTTGGAAGAAGTGGGTGGCGCTGGCCTGTATATGGTGTCTGATCTTTCATCCGGCGTAACGGGTGAAGTGCACCATGTGGATTGCGGCTACCATGTTGTGGGCATGAAAAACCCAACTGCTCCTGATATTTCTGTAGCTGGGGACTGAGGGCGCGCCGTGTCTTACAATACCTTCGGACAGCTTTTTCGTGTGACCACTTGGGGTGAAAGCCACGGCCCGGCCATTGGCTGTGTTGTGGATGGATGCCCGCCACGTCTGGCGCTTACAGAAGCAGATATTCAGCCGTTTCTGGATAAGCGCAAGCCGGGGCAATCCGCCTTTACCACGCAGCGTAAAGAGCCGGATCAGGTGCGTATTCTGTCTGGCGTGTTCGAAGGGCAGACAACAGGCACGCCTATCTCTCTGATGATCGAAAACACAGATCAGCGCTCGCGCGATTACGGCGATATTGCCCGTACATATCGCCCCGGCCATGCTGATCTGACGTATGATCTGAAATACGGCATCCGTGATTATCGTGGTGGCGGCCGTTCCTCTGCGCGTGAAACGGCTTGCCGTGTGGCCGCTGGCGCTGTGGCCCGCAAGATTTTGGGCGATGGCGTGCGTATTCGTGCCGCGCTGGTGCAGCTTGGCCCGCATGATATCGACCGCACGCGTTGGGATTGGGAAGAGGTAAACCGCAACCCCTTTTTCTGCCCAGATGCCGGTGTGGTGGCGGAATGGGAAGAATATCTTGCGGGTATTCGCAAGGCGGGATCTTCCATTGGTGCCGTGATTGAGGTTGTGGCAGAGGGTGTGCCCGCCGGTTTGGGTGCCCCCGTTTATGGCAAGCTGGATTCAGATCTTGCCGCTGCTCTTATGAGCATCAATGCCGTAAAAGGTGTTGAAATTGGAGATGGCTTTGCTTCTGCATCCCTCACGGGGCAGGAAAATGCAGATCCGTTGTATATGCGAGATGGCAAGCTGACTTTTGGCGCCAACCACGCTGGTGGTATTTTGGGTGGTATTTCCAGCGGCCAGCCTATTGTGGCCCGCTTTGCCGTTAAGCCAACCAGCTCCATGCTCACGCCGGTTCCATCCATCACAACGGATGGCAAGGAAACGGAAGTGATTACCAAAGGCCGGCATGACCCATGTGTGGGTATTCGTGCCGTACCAGTGGGTGAAGCCATGATGGCCTGCGTGTTGGCAGACCATCTAATGCGCCACCGGGCACAGGTGGGCTAAAAGCCCACCCATTCACCTTTTAGTCTAGCAGAGTGGCTTCCAAAGTAATGGAGGCCCCTTTGAACAGTTTGGAAACCGGGCAGCCTTCCTTGGCTTTTGTGGCCAGTTTTTCAAACTGATCCGCAGTTGCGCCCGGAATACGCGCCTTAAGGGTGAGGTTGACTTTATCTATTTCAAACCCGCCATCCTTTTTGTTCAGGCTCACGTCTGCGCGTGTATCAATGGCAGAAGCGGTCAGCCCCGCTTCACCCAGAATGAGCGAAAAAGCCATGGAAAAACAGGCGGCATGTGCAGCGCCCAAAAGCTCTTCCGGGTTGGAACCGGGCTTGCCTTCAAAGCGGGTGTTAAAGCCGTAAGGTTGGTCTTTTAAGGCTCCACTTTCGGTGGAAATTGTGCCTTTGCCTTCCTTGATGGAACCTTCCCAATGTGCGGAACCGTATTTGATAATGCTCATACCCAAACCTTTTCATTTATGTGTGAATGTTAGAAAACCATCCTAACGGTTAGCAGCCCAAACGCTCTTACGGGGGAATGGTTCAGGAAAAGCTGCCATGCTCTCGCAGAGATGAGCAGGCGAGAGCGCAACGATGTGCCTATAATGCTTTCCAGTTAAAGGCCTGCCGCGCGCGCATACTTCTTTCTTGCATGCAAAAGAAGTTGGGGGCATGTGCAGGTATGGATCCAGCCCTGCCAGCATGTAAGGTGCAAAAGGCAGATACGGCTGACAATGCGGAGACCACGATGAGTTCCACCACGACCGATACCGCTTCTTCTGTTGATGTCGTCCTGATCGGTGGGGGCGTCATGAGCGCCACGCTGGGAACCCTGCTGCGGCAGCTTCAGCCGGACTGGAGCATCAGCATTTTTGAACGCCTGGATAGCGTGGCGGAAGAAAGCTCCAACGCCTGGAACAACGCCGGCACAGGCCATTCTGCTTTGTGTGAGCTAAACTACACGCCACAGCAGGCAGATGGCAGCGTTGATATCTCCAAGGCTATCAACGTAAACGAGCAGTTTCAGGTTTCCCGCCAGTTCTGGACGTATCTGGTTGAGCAGAACATTCTGGCTTCTGCGCGAGATTTTCTGACCCCCGTGCCACATATGAGCTTTGTGTGGGGGGATAAAAACGTATCCTTCCTGCAAGCCCGTTATAAGGCGCTGAGCGAACACCCGCTGTTTTCCGGCATGGAGTTTACGCAGGATCAGGCACAGATTGCGCAGTGGGCACCGCTGATTATGCGCAACCGCCCCGCGGGCCAAAATCTGGCTGTCACGCGCAGCCTGCGCGGCACGGATGTAAACTTTGGTGCACTTACGCGCTTGCTGTTTACCTATCTGGTCAGCACGCCAGCCTGCACATTGCACACCAAGCACGAGGTGCATGATATCCGCCGTGATGCAGATGGCCGCTGGGTTATTAAGGTGCAGGATACGCGCCTGAATACGGAACGTGAGGTTAAGGCGCGGTTTGTCTTTATCGGTGGTGGTGGTGGTGCTCTGCCGCTGTTGCAGAAAACGGGTATCCCGGAATCTCGCGGTGTGGGTGGCTTCCCGGTTAGCGGGCAGTTCCTGCGTTGCACCAATCCGGATCTGATTGCACAGCACCATGCCAAGATTTATGGCAAGGCCTCTGTTGGTGCACCGCCCATGTCTGTTCCGCATCTGGATACACGCATGATAGACGGCACCCCAGCGCTGCTGTTTGGCCCATATGCGGGCTTTTCTACCCGGTTCCTGAAAAATGGTTCCTTAATGGACCTGCCGCGTTCCATTCGGGCAAGCAATATCAGCGCCATGCTGGCTGTGGCCCGTGATAACTGGCCGCTTACCAAGTATCTGATCGAACAGGTCATGCAGTCCCATAACGATCGGATCAAGGCGCTGCGGGACTTTATTCCCGATGCACAGGCCAAGGATTGGGAACTGGTTGTGGCTGGCCAGCGCGTGCAGATTATCAAGAAAGACGCCAAAAAAGGCGGTGTTCTGCAATTTGGTACGGAAGTTATTTCCAGCGCAGATGGATCTGTGGCCGCACTTCTGGGGGCTTCTCCGGGTGCATCAACTGCAGCCCCAATTATGCTGACGGTTCTGAAAAAGTGCTTTGCCAGCAAGCTGCCTGAGTGGGAAGAAAAGCTGAAGCAGATTATCCCATCCTATGGCCAGAAACTGGCAGATAATCCGGCACTCTGTGCGCAGCTATTTGATAAAACCACCAGTGTTCTGGGGCTGAAAGAAGCCTGATATTGCATAGAGCCTGCCTGTTATTGCGGCAGGCTCTTATTGCGTTTTATCAGATAAAGGTAACCGGGCTGTTGGTATCGGATATGCTCATATCCGCCCGGTTCCACCAGCAATTTTCTGGCGGCCGTGGGGTAGGGATAAACTCTGCCGGATTGCCGGAAAAAGAGACTGTGTTGGTGGGTGTTTCCTGAATACTCAGCTCAGAACACCATAGCAGGCCGCCTTCTGCTGCCAGAAAGGCATTGATCTTGGCCATAAGCAGGCAGACCATCAATTCAGTGGTGGGGTCTCCCGGTGTAATGACAATACGGGCCGCGCGGGCTGGCTCGTTGGTTTGAAACCACGCCAGCAATGGATCATCCTCTGCAAGTTGTAGGGCATGATCCAGCTTTTCATCTACAAACCGATGCCATGTGCTTTTGGCTTTCTGGAAGGAAACCGGCATGTTGCCTTTGCCATCCAGCGGCGCAAAAGATGTGGGTTTCAGACGTACGGTTACAAACTCATTATGGCCGTGGGGCAGGGCGCAGCTTTCACTCGCACCATGAATAAGCCGATGGCCCATGGAAAAACGGCGGGTAAAAACAAGATCAGGCATGTGTCTGTGTGCCTTTTTTGTGGGCTGCGTAGTCATCCCACCCAGATTTGCGCAGTTGGCAGGCGGGGCAGGTGCCGCACCCATGCCCCCATGCGTGCAATGTGCCGCGCTCTCCCAAATAACAGGTGTGGCTTTCTTTATTGATCAGCTCAACAAGCGGTTGCCCGCCAAGCTCTTCCGCCAGCTCCCATGTCTCGGCTTTATCCAGCCACATCAAGGGAGTGTGCAGAACATAGCGGGATTCCATGCCAAGGTTGAGCGCAACCTGTAGGGCTTTGATGGTATCATCCCGGCAATCCGGGTAGCCCGAATAATCAGTTTCGCACACGCCGGTAACAATGTGCTTAATGCCACGCCGAGCTGCCAGAGCAGCCGCAAAAGTAAGAAAAATCAGATTTCGGCCCGGCACAAACGTATTGGGCAGGCCGTTTTCTGCCATGCTGATTTCAGCATCTCGCGTTAAGGATGTTTCAGAAACCTCGCCCAGCGCGTGCAAGGGCAGGGTGTGGTCTTCTCCCAAACGCGCAGCCCAGACGGGATTCTGATGCGCAAGCCCTTGGCGAATACTGGCACGGCATTCCAGCTCAACCGCATGGCGCTGGCCGTAATCAAACCCCAGTGTTTCTACGCGCCCATAGCGTTCCAGCGCCCATGCCAGACAGGTTGCGGAATCTTGGCCACCAGAGAAAAGAACAAGGGCAGATTCCTGTTTATCACGGGCAGGAAGGGGCATGATTAAGGTATTCCGATAAGCTTGTGGGTCTGGAGTGAAAGCCCCCATAAAGGGTGCGCCAGACAGTATTCAATAGCGGCCTGGGTGTTGGCTGCCTGTTGCGGTCCATCCATAGGCTGAAGCCAGAAATGTTGGAAATCAAGATTTTCCAGAGCAGCAGGGTCAATGTCCGGCTGCGGGAATACGAACTTCAACTCGGTTCCCGTTTTTTGCACCAGCTCAGCTCCGGCTTTGGGGCTGATGCATAGCCAGTCTATGCCTGCGGGCGCGGTTACTGTGCCGTTGCTTTCCACTGCAATGCTAAAGCCTTGGGCGTGCATGGCATCTATCAGGGCGGCATCAAGCTGGAGCAGGGGTTCACCCCCTGTAAAAACAACCAGTTTTTGGCCGGTTGCTTTTGTATCCTGCGTAGGCTGCGGCCAGAAACTGGCAATGGTTGCTGCCAGTTCGGCCGCATTTTCAAACTTGCCGCCGTTCACGCCATCTGTGCCGATAAAATCGGTATCGCAAAACTGACAGATAGCTTTAGCCCGATCTTCCTCCCGCCCAGACCAGAGGTTGCAGCCTGTAAAACGGCAGAAAACAGCCGCACGACCAGCCTGTCCACCTTCACCCTGAAGGGTAAGAAAAATTTCTTTAACCGAATATGTCATGAATTATGCAGAAGGCAGGCTAATGCCTGTTGTGTGCATACCAAGCTTATCCAGCAGGGCTCTGTCACGCGTGGCCTGTGGGTTGGGGGTGGTCAGCAGGCGTTCACCATAGAAGATGGAGTTGGCGCCAGCCAAAAAGCAGAGTGCCTGTGTTTCATCACTCATGTTTTCACGGCCAGCGGCAAGGCGTACGCGGCTTTTGGGCATGGTAATGCGTGCGGCGGCAATCATGCGCACAAAATCAAGCGGTTCCACTTCGTCCGCTTTGGCCAATGGTGTGCCTTCCACCTTAACCAGCAGATTGATTGGCACGCTTTCAGGGTGTGCGGGCAGGGTGGCGAGGGCCGTAATCAGGCCAGCGCGATCTGATTCATTTTCACCCAACCCCACAATGCCGCCGCAGCACACATTGATGCCAGCATCCCGCACGTTGGAAAGCGTATCCAGCCGTTCCTGATAGGTACGGGTGCTGATGATTTCTCCATAATATTCGGGGGAAGTATCCAGATTGTGGTTGTAGTAATCCAGCCCGGCATCATGCAGTTTATGAGCCTGCGCATTATCCAGCATGCCTAGTGTGACACAGGTTTCCATGCCCAGTTGCTTTACGCCTTCAATCATGGCGCACACGGTATCCAGGTCACGCTCCTTGGGTGAGCGCCAGGCCGCACCCATGCAAAAACGGCTGGCCCCAGCGGCCTTGGCTTTTTTGGCTTCGGTCAACACGGCTTCAACAGCCATCAGCTTATCTGCCTTTACGCCTTGCTCATGCTTGGCGCTTTGTGGGCAGTAGGCGCAATCTTCCGGGCAGCCACCTGTTTTGATGGAAAGCAGCGTGGAAATCTGGATTTCCGTGGGATCAAACGTAGCGCGATGCAGGGTTTGCGCCCGGAACATCAGTTCAGGAAACGGCAGGTCAAGCAGAGCCTGAACTTCTGCGACCGTCCAATCATGGCGGACTTCCGAAGAGGAGGTGACAGAAGAGTGAGCGAGCGGGGAAGAACCATCAGGCATGGAGTGCAAACCGAACCAGATTTATAGAGAAGGAAAGTGATTTATAGCCTTTTTATCGCAGTAAGGCCAGTTTTCACGTTGCGTGTTAAAGACATATTCAGGGCTATACGCCATACTAAATGTTTATAATTCAGCTTGTCATGATGCGGCTGGAATGAAGGAGAACAAAATGTCTGCAAAAAAAAGGCGTTTCCGGCGCGGTTCTTGCTGTTGCAATTACCGGACTTCTGGGTGGCTGTCATGAACAGCATGAAGAAAATGCCAACCGTGCGGTACGGCCGTTGCGGATGCCAAATCCGGCTGCAGTCTATTGTATCAAGAAAGGCGGCACGCTGAGCACCGAAAGCACAGACAAGGGCAGATCAGTTACTGCCATCTGCCAGACGGCAGCGTGATGGAAGAATGGGAACTGTTCCGCAGGGACAATCCAGCGCCCAAAAAGTGATCTGATCGATCGAGCGTGATTTTTGGCCCGATGCAGAGCGTTTTGACCCGTGAGGGGGCTTTGCATCGGGTATTTTGAGCGCTTTAGGCGGTAGGGTGGATCGATTTCAGGATTTTAGGGCGTCAGAATGAGCGTGTGAAAGCATGCGGTGTGGATATGATGGATCGACCGGAGTATTTTCGAAACGGCCATAAATCGCATAAGATATATTATGCCAACAAAATGGACTATAAAACATGAGCGCATGAGGGATCGTGTATATAACTATCCATTATGATAGTTAATTGGGGAATATGACCCTTGCGGCGTTGAATTTTGGGTTGTGGGTTCCTTATTATATCTGTATCACATCGTTAATTACATTTTCTGTCATACGGGTTTGTGTGTAGTGACCGCTCTTTCTGATGATACAGCGACCATAGCAAAGCAGCTTGTGCCTGTGCAGGAGAACCCAGTTCTGCTGCTGCGCAAGGCAAGTGAGCTTTTGGGAGACAGATTGGCTGTTCTCTCCTCTTTCGGGGCGGAATCTGCGCTGCTTCTGGCAATGGTGGCAGAGGCCGATCCGGCCATGAAAGTGCTGTTTCTGAATACCGGAAAACACTTCCCGCAAACCCTCGAATATCGGTGGAATTTGGCGGATTTTCTGCATCTTTCCAACGTTCAGGATGTAGCGCCCCAGCCCCAGCAGGTCGAAAATCGAGATCCTACCGGGGAATTATGGGCGTTTGATCCGGATGCCTGCTGCGCCTTGCGCAAGGTGGAGCCTCTAAAAGTGGCCTCTCTGCCCTATGAGGCATTGGTGACCGGGCGTAAGCGTGGGCAGGCCGTTACAAGATCTACGCTGGAAATTGTGGAATTACGAGAAGATGGGCAGCTACGGCTCAACCCTCTTGCATTTTGGAGTGCGGAAGACATTACGCAGGAAATGCAGCGCCGGGGGCTGCCTCCTCACCCGTTGGTGGCGGAAGGCTATCTTTCCATCGGCTGCGCCCCGTGCACGCAACCCGTCAATGGTGAGCAGGATGCACGGGCCGGACGCTGGGCCGGGTTGAACAAAACCGAATGCGGTATCCACATCAAACACTAACGGGTTTTGGCTGATTTTACCCTCAGCCGCATCGTGTCATACACAGGGTTACGGAAACGGAAACATGGATCATCTTGATCAACTCGAAGCTCAGAGCGTTTTCATTCTGAGAGAAGCGTACAGAAAGCTCAAACCTCTGGCCATGCTGTGGTCTTTGGGTAAAGATTCCAATGTGATGGTCTGGCTGGCCAAAAAGGCGTTTCTGGGCCGGGTTCCCTTCCCTGTCATGCACGTTGATACCGGCAAGAAGTTCCCGGAAATGTACAAATTCCGCGATGAATACGCCAAAAAGTGGGACCTCAACCTGCTGCTGGGCGAGTGCCCGCCGGTAGAAGATATGGACCCCTCCCTGCCTCCTGCTGCCCGTTCTGCAGCCCGCAAAACGGCAGGTCTTGCCGCCATGATCGAAAAGCACAAGCTGCAGGGCGTTATTGCCGGTATCCGCCGTGATGAGCAGGGTACACGTGCCAAGGAACGTGTTTTCAGCCCGCGTGGTGCTAGCCATAAATGGGATATCCGCAACCAGCCGCCCGAATTCTGGGACCAGTACGCAACGCCGCACGAAGAAGGCATGCACATTCGCGTGCATCCGCTGCTGGCTTGGCGTGAAATCGATATCTGGCGCTATATCGAGCGTGAAGGCATTCCGCTGGTTGATCTGTATTTCGCTAAAAACGGCAAGCGTTACCGCTCCTTGGGTGATTCAGACATCACCTTCCCGGTAGAAAGCAACGCTTCCACTCTGGCGGAAGTGATTGAAGAACTGGAAACAACCAAAACATCTGAACGCGCAGGCCGCGCAATGGATCATGAATCTGAAGATGCTTTTGAACGCCTGCGTGTGGCGGGTTACCTCTGATTACGGCGTGGACTGGAAATAGAATATCATGAGCGAAAAAGTTTATTCATCTCAGGATGCCGCCACGCCAATCGTGATTGTGGGGCATGTTGACCACGGCAAATCCACCCTTATTGGGCGTTTGCTGCACGATACGGACAGCCTTCAGGATGGCAAGGTTGCCCAGATTATTGAATCATCCAAAAAGCGTGGCCTGAAGATTGAGTGGAGCTTCCTGCTGGACTCCCTTCAGATCGAGCGCGATCAGGGTGTTACGGTTGATTCCACCCGTATTCCGTTCCGTTTGGGCCAGCGCGAATTTGTGATTGTGGATGCACCGGGACACCGCCAGTTCCTGCGTAACATG
This sequence comes from Acetobacter sp. A11-2, assembly GCF_040208445.1. Classification (NCBI taxonomy): domain Bacteria; kingdom Pseudomonadati; phylum Pseudomonadota; class Alphaproteobacteria; order Acetobacterales; family Acetobacteraceae; genus Acetobacter; species Acetobacter sp. A11-2. The sequence continues at coordinate 1,149,351 of NZ_CP157843.1, read as the reverse complement.
ATTACAGGTGCCGCCGATGCAGAAGCCGCCGTGCTGGTGGTGGATGCGCAGGAAGGTGCGCGTGAACAGACACGCCGCCACGCCATGCTTTTGCACCTTATCGGCATTCGCCACGTTATTGTGCTGCTGAACAAGGTGGATCTGCTTGATTTCGATCAGGCCAAGGTGGAAGCGGTCGAAAAATCCGTAACGGAACTGCTGAACAAGCTGGGGCTGGAAGCTGCTCTGTTTGTTCCGGCTTCTGCGCGTGATGGTGATAATATTGCCAGCCGTTCAGAACGCTCTCCGTGGTATAAAGGCCCTACGCTGACAGAAGCTCTGGCCAGCGTGCCCTCACCCGCTTCCCGCTCCGAACTGGCGTTGCGCCTGCCCGTGCAGGATGTGTATCGTTTTGATAACACCCGCTATGTGGCTGGCCGTGTTGAACGTGGCCGTGTGCGTGTGGGCGATACGGTTATTATCGGCACGCAAAAAACCCCTGCCCGCATTGCTTCGATTGAAAGCTGGCATACGGCACCGCATGTGTCTGCCTCTGCCGGGCAATCCATTGCAGTAACGCTGGAACCAGACGTTATTCCCGATCGTGGTGACCTGTTGCACCATGCCGATGCTGCGCCTATGGAAGCCTCCCGCGTGCGGGTGCGTCTGTTCTGGCTGCGTCAGGAACCGCTGCGTGTGGGTGAGCATTTCCGCCTGCGTCTGGCCACGGCAGAACATGCCGTTACCGTGACGGCCATTGATAAAGTGGTAGATCTGGATGATCTGACAGAACATCCCGGCACCGAAGTTCCGCCCGAAGGCTTTGCGGAAATCGTGCTGTCTGCGGCAGAAAACATTCAGTTTGACCCGTTCACCCCCGGCACGACGGATGGCCGCGGTGTGTTGGTTGACCGCCAGCAGCGTATTGTGGGTGGCGCACCCATTATTGGCCCAGCCAGCATTGCAGATGGTGAAAAGGTTATTCACCCAAGTGCCAGCACCGTTACCGTGCAGGACCGTGAACGCGCCAAGGGCCATAAAGGCTCTGTGTTCTGGCTGACAGGTCTGTCTGGCTCTGGCAAAAGCACGCTGGCCCGTGCGGCAGAAACCCGTCTGTTTGCAGATGGTGTGGATGTGACCGTGCTGGATGGTGATACGCTGCGTGCCGGCCTGTGCAAGGATCTGGGCTTCTCTGAAGCTGATCGGACAGAAAACGTGCGCCGGGCTGCGGAAGTGGCACGCCTGCTGCGTGATGCCGGTCAGGTTGTGATTGTGGCCCTGATTTCCCCACTGCGTTCTGACCGTGATCTGGCCCGCCAGATTATTGGGGACGGGTTTGAGGAAGTGTTTGTAGATGCCGATCTTGGCACCTGCGAACAGCGTGACCCCAAAGGCCTGTATGCAGCCGCCCGTGCAGGAAAAATCAGCGGCTTTACGGGCATTGATGCTCCGTATGAAGCCCCTGCCGCCCCTGCTCTGCGGCTGGTAACAGGTAAGGATAGCGTAGAAGCAGCCACAAAAACGCTAGTGACTTTTGTAGAAGACACCGTGCGTAACAAAACGGGTGCCCGCGCGCAGTCCTGATTGCGTTCTGGTTTGATAAGGCGGGTGTAAAATACCCGTCCTATCTGCCCTTGCAGGTGGTTGTTAAGAGCATATGTGTATCTTGAGGTGCCGGGGGTGCTTCAAGATACGTTTTTGATTCGTGATATATTGATATTCTCGCATCTGTTGTGTAATTCTGAACCTGCACACGGGGCAGAAAGGGATAAGCGTTGGATCGGAGAAATAATCGGCGGGATGAACAGGGGCTGAGCGTTGTTACAGCCAACCGTCTGCTTGATGGGCGTATTGTATGGTTGGATGCGCAAGGTAAGTGGCAGCTTTTTATCCAGCAGGCGCATCCTTTCCCCAATGCGGAAATGGAACAGGTTCTGGCCCGCCAGAACGCAAAAGCTGCCGCGGATGAAGTGGTTGGGGTGTATGGTGTACAGGTCGAGCAAACATCGTCTGGCCTGCTGCCCATAACCACGCGGGAGCGTATTCGTGCCCTTGGGCCAAGCGTTCATGCCGAATTCACACCTGCATGGCAGGCTGCGCAACACGCCAGCGCCTGATACCAGCAGAGCAAGACGGACACAGTTAAAGCCATGTCTCATTCCACCCAGCCTGCCCTTCCGGTTGGTCGTTACGCGTATGATGATGTTGATCGTACGTTTCTCAATCAGCGTGTTGAGCAGTTTCGGGATCAGGTTCAGCGTCGTATCGCTGGGGAGCTGACCGAAGAAGAGTTCAAACCCCTGCGGTTGATGAACGGCCTGTACCTTCAGTTGCATGCCTATATGCTGCGTGTGGCCATTCCCTATGGCACGCTCAGCTCATCCCAGATGCGCGCCTTGGCACATATCGCCAGAACGTATGATCGGGATTACGGGCACTTTACCACACGGCAGAATATCCAGTTCAACTGGATCAAGCTGGAAGATACGCCCGATATCCTGAACGTGCTGGCTGATACAGAAATGCACGCCATTCAAACCAGCGGTAACTGCATCCGTAATGTTACGTCAGACCAGTTTGCTGGCGCTGCGGCGGATGAGGTGCTGGATCCGCGCGTGCATGCTGAAATCCTGCGCCAGTGGTCTACCCTGCACCCGGAATTCACGTTCCTGCCGCGTAAGTTCAAGATCGCCATTTCCGGTAGCAAGCAGGACCGTGTTGCTGCACGCTTTCATGATATCGGCCTGCTGGCCCGTAAGGGTGAAAACGGCCGTGCCGTGTTTGAAGTGTACGTTGGCGGTGGCTTGGGCCGCACCCCTATTGTGGGTGTAAAGCTGCGTGATGACCTGCCAGAAGAAGACCTGATTGCGTATCTGGAAGCCGTGCTGCGTGTTTATAACGAATACGGCCGGCGCGATAATATGTACAAGGCTCGTATCAAGATACTGGTGCAGGCCTTGGGCGCAGAGGCTTTTCTGGCCAAGGTAAACGCAGAATTTGCGGCTATGGATCGGGCGCGCTATCGCCTGCCAGCAGAAATTGTTGCGGCCATTCAGGCCCGTTTTGGCACGCCAGAGTTTCAGGCAGAAAATGGCGCGGCAGATGCTTTGGCCGCCCAACAGAAAGCCGATGCGCAATTTGATGCATGGGTGCGCACCAACACGCATGCTCACAAACAGCCCGGCTACGCATGCGTTACCATATCCTGCAAGCCGGTTGGTGGTATTCCGGGGGATGTAACATCTGCCCAGATGGATCTGCTGGCTGATCTGGCAGATAAATACAGCTTTGGTGAACTGCGCATTACGCATTTGCAGAATGTGGTTCTGGGCCATGTGCGCCAGGATGCGCTGCATGAATTGTGGCAGATCCTTAAGGCAAATGGGCTGGGCACGGCCAATATCGAGATGGTGACAGACATTATTGCCTGCCCTGGTCTGGATTATTGCGCACTGGCCAATGCGCGTTCCATCCCGATTGCGCAAAAGCTGAGCGAACGCTTTGGAGATGCCACACTCCAGCAGGAAATTGGCAACCTGCGTTTGAATATCTCTGGCTGCATCAATGCCTGCGGGCACCATCATGCGGGCCATATCGGTATTCTGGGTGTTGATAAACGGGGTGAGGAAGCATTCCAGATCACTCTGGGTGGCAGTGCAATGGAAGATGCCTCTGTCGGGCAGATTCTGGGCTCTGCACTTTCTGAAGATGAAACGGTTGATGCCGTGGCGCGGATCATAGATACATATCTGGCCCAGCGTGAGGTCGGAGAACGGTTTATTGATACGTGCCGCCGTCTTGGCACAGCCCCCTTCAAGGATGCAGCTTATGCCCCTGTTTGAAAACGGCCAGATTATTGAAGATACATGGCTGATCGCACAGGATGATCAGCCATTGCCGGAAGGTGATGTGCTGGTGCCGCTGGCGCGTCTGGCAGAAGGTTTGGGCCGTAATGGCAATGGGCGTCTGGGCGTTCTGCTCAAGCAGGATGAACAGGTGGAAGACCTGAAAGCCGCCCTGCCCCGGCTTGATATTGTGTGTCTGACATTCCCCATTTTCCGTGACGGACGGGCCTTCACGCAGGCGCGTAGCTTGCGTGAACACCTGCATTATGCGGGAAAAATTCGTGTAACCGGGCATTTCCTGCCCGATCAATACGAATTCCTGCTGCGTTGCGGGGTTGATCAGGTGGTTATTCCGGAAGGCAGCAAGATTGATGTGTGGGAAAAAGCGCATCATCGCTTCACCATCGCCTATCAGCCTTCTGTGTTGAACGAAAAGCCGGAAGGCTTTGCATTCAGGAGATTTCTCTCCTAATCAGGCTGCGTGATTATGCTGCGCGCCCTGAAGACAGATTGCACAAATATGGCCCGCAAGGCTGGCGTATGGAGTTTACGCCAGTACTTGGGGTTTGCCCTTAAAACAACGCGATGGACATTTCGGGTAAACGAACAGGCATGGCCGCTGTTAACCAGCCAGAATGGGCAAACAGCGGTTGTGGCTTTCTGGCACGAAATATTGCCCCTTACACCAGCCTTGTGGTGGTGGGCTGAACCTCAAAACCCCCATATCCGCCTACGTGTGCTGATAAGCCGCAACCGTGATGGCCGCATGATTGCAGATGTGGTGGCCCCGTGGCGTATCTGGTCCATTGCCGGATCATCAGATTCCAAAGGAAAAAACAAAGGTGGGGCCGCAGCTCTCAGGCGGATGCGTGCAAGCTTGCGCAATGCCACCCTTGTTGCCATTACGCCCGATGGCCCGCGTGGCCCGCGCCGGCAGGCGCAGCAGGGCACGCTGGCCCTTGCCAAACTGGCGGGCAAACCGATTGTGCTGGTGGGTGCAACATGCACAGGCATACGGCTGAAAACATGGGATAAGATGATTTTCCCGCTGCCTTTTGGGCACGGCACCATGGCCTGTGCGCCTCCTATAGATATGCAGCGGCATAATCAGGAAGAAGGCAGCGGCGGCGAAACATTTACCCAAAAGTTGGAACACGCGCTGGATAACATGATGCATCTTGCGCAACAGCCTTCCAGCATGTCTTCTCCAGCAGGTTACTCGCAGGAAAAAGTGGCCCTTAGCCCGCTTTCCCTTATGCCTTCGCGCGTGTGGCAGGTGGCAGCTACGGTTCTTTCCCCTGCTCTGCCTTTTTTTCTGAGATGGCGGCAAACCAAGGGAAAGGAAATTCCATCCCGCGTGCGGGAAAGAATGGGTTTTCCTTCACGCTCTCGGGGCAATGCAAATCTGATATGGTTCCACGCCGCCAGTGTGGGAGAAACCGTTTCTATTCTGCCACTTGTTTGCGCATGTCTGGCGCAGAAAACAGATTTTCAAGTGCTGGTCACAACTGGCACGGTTACAGCTGCGCGGCTATTGGCGCAGCGTCTTACGCACCCGCGTGTGGTACATCAGTTCATGCCGCTGGACGTACCGCGTTGGGGCAAGCGCTTTTTAGATTACTGGCAGCCAAAAGCCGCTGTTTTTACGGAAAGCGAACTATGGCCCAACATGCTGGGGCTGTGCCATACACGTAATATTCCCGTCATGCTGGTTAATGGCCGTATGTCTGCATCTTCCTTTAAGGGGTGGCAGCGTATGGGGCGTGTGGCGCAGCGGATGCTGGAGCGTTTTGCGTGGGTTTCTGCACGCTCGGATGAAGATGCCCAGCGCCTGAAACAACTGGGTGCCACCAAGCTGCTTGAAACGGGAGACCTGAAAACCGCAGCCCCCCCCTTGCCGGTGGATGAGGCTGAATTGGCGCGTCTGAAAGAACGTTTGGCAGGCCGCAGGATTTTTGCTGCGGTTTCCACCCATCAGGGTGAAGAACAGCAGATTGCGCAGGCAGCCAAGCTGATCCGGCGAGATTACCCGGATGTGCTGGTTCTGGTTATTCCGCGCCATCCAGAGCGCGGGGCAGATTTAAGTGTGATGCTGGGCTATGTGCCGCGCCGTGGTGCCGGGCAAATGCCTACAGAAGATGATCTGCTTTGGGTGTGCGATACGCTGGGTGAATTGGGGCTGTTTTTCCGTCTGGCATCGTGCGTGTTTATTGGCAACAGTCTGCCCGGTGTATTGGGTGGTGGTGGCGGACATAATCCGTACGAGCCTGCTCGGTTAGGATGTGCCATTGCATCTGGCCCATTGGTGCAGAACTTTGTAGATGCCTTTGCGCACATGGCCACAGGCATTACAATTGTAAGCACTGCGCAGGAACTGGCTGCATGGGTGCGAGATATGTTCGCAAATCCTGGCAAACGGCAGCAGCTTGCAGATAATGTGCAGCGCATTGCTACGGCCAATGCAGATCTGCCAGAACGTCTGGCAAAGCATATTCTAGCGCAGATATGGTAAGGCTGCGTGCCCCTGCGTTTTGGAGCCAGCCTTCTGTCCAAATAAGGCCGCTCCTGTTATCTCCCTTTTCTGCCATTGTGGCGGCAATAACGGCACGTAAACAGCGCCAGATGGGCTGGGCGGCACCGGTGCCCGTGTTGTGTTGCGGGAATATTTCTGTAGGCGGCGCAGGTAAAACTACGGTGGTGCTGGATCTGGCTTCTCGCCTGCTCCAGCGGGGCAAAGCCCCTCACATCCTCACGCGCGGATACGGTGGGCGCCTACGCACCACAACACAGGTAAACCCTGCACAACACACCGCGCAGGATGTAGGGGATGAACCCTTATTGCTGGCACAGCTTTGCCCTGTATGGGTTGGGGCAGACCGTGCAGCTTCTGCGCGTATGGCTGTGGCTGCTGGTGCTGATTGCCTGTTGATGGATGATGGCTTTCAAAATCCATCCCTCCACAAAAATCTCTCCTTGCTGGTGGTGGATGGTGGTGTTGGCTTGGGTAATGGCCATGTTTTGCCAGCCGGCCCGTTAAGGGAGCAGCCATTGCAGGCCTTTGCGCGGGCACAGGCTACAGTTTTGATCGGGCCGGATAAAACAGGCTTTCAGGAACGATTTAGCAAAATGGCACCGCATCTTATGCGGGCAGAACTCCGGCAGTCTGATACGGTTAGAATGTTACAAGGGCAGCGTTGTGTGGCGTTTGCTGGGCTGGGGCGGCCAGAAAAGTTTTTTGAAGGGCTTAAAAACTGCAATATTGCATTAGCGCAGAGCGTAGCCTTTCCTGATCATTATTTTTATAAACAACAGGATTTGGCGCGTCTGGCAGACATGGCTGTTTCTCTGCAGGCGCGTTTGGTGACAACACCCAAGGATGCCGTGCGTTTGCCTGAATACTTCCGCCAGAAAGTGATAACCGTAGGTGTAGAACTGGTATGGCAGGACCCTGCTGCACCAGAAGTCTTGCTGGACCAGTTTTTGAACGGGGTAGCAGAATGAGCAGCAAAGCTCTCACCGCTGCCTTGCTGCAGGCAGAGGCTCTTTTAGCAAGCGGTTTGCTGAAGTTTCTGACATGGCTTGGCCCTGCCACCGCATCCAATGTTGCGGGGAATGTCTGCCGTTTTATTGGCCCTAAACTGCCGGTTTCTGGGGTGGCATATCGCAATCTGGAACTCGCTATGCCAGAGCTCAGCCCTCAGCAGCGCCGCCAGATTGTGCATGGTGTGTGGGAAAATCTGGGCCGCACGGTGGGGGAACTGCCTCATATTGCGGCCTTGCAGGAAAACACACCTTCTGGCCCGGGTTTTGAGGTTCAGGGTGCTGAATATCTGGAGGAACAGGCGCGCAAGGGTGGGTCTGTTCTGTTTGTATCCGGCCATATCGGAAATTGGGAAATGCTGCCCCCCGGAGTAGCCCGGCATGGCACGCCTTTTGCCTCTTTCTACCGGGCCGCAGGCAATCCGCTGATAGATGGCATGATCCGCCGTTTGCGTGATAAAGCCATGGGCAACACGCCTGTGCCATTGTTTGCCAAAGGCGCCAAAGGTGCGCGAGAGGCACTCTCTTATGTCTCCAAGGGAGGCAGGCTGGGTATGCTGGTTGACCAGAAAATGAATGATGGCATTGAGGTCTCATTCTTTGGTCGCCCGGCCATGACAGCCCCTGCCCTTGCCGCCATGGCGTTGCGTTATCGATGCCCGGTTATTCCTGGCTATGTGGAACGCCTTGGCCCTGCCCGTTTGCGTATTGTGGTTGAGCCACCGCTGGATCTGCCTGATACGGGAGACCGCAAGCAGGATCTGCACACATTGGCGCAGATGATCAATGATCGCCTTGAAACATGGATAAGGCGCAAGCCAGAAAGCTGGCTGTGGTTACACCGGCGTTGGCCCAAGGAACTTTATAAGCGCAAGGCCTAGTTTTTTGGGTGTGTGCATGTAAGGCATGGGCCGAATGCAGGCCTGCGTGCTCGTCTTGCCACACGTAAAGGCGTATGATGCGCTCAGTCTTTAATGCCTTATTTTATTAGGAGTTACAGCAATATGTCTTCACCCAGCCCAGCCCTTGCCACACGTTTGGAAGCCGCGCGGGCTGTGGTGCATGATGCAGCACAAATGGCCATGGCCATGCGTCCGCCGCCGGGAGGGCCGCAGGCCTCGCAAAAATCTGCGCAGGATTGGCTGACAGAAACAGATGGCGCGGTAGAAGCCTTTATTGCCAACCGCATGAAAGCTCTTTTCCCTGATGATGGCTTTCAGGGCGAAGAAGGTGGCGTGGCCCGTACAGGTAGCCTGCGTTGGGTGGTGGATCCTATTGATGGTACGTCCAACTATGCCCGTGGCCGTTGCCGGTGGTGTATTTCACTCGGCCTGCTAGATGGGGATGAACCCGTGGCCGGTGTGATTGATGCCCCAGCATTGGGTGAAGTTTACACTGCCCTACGTGGATATGGTGCATTTTTAAATGGCAAGCGTATTCAGGCCTCTCCGGTAAAAGACCCCGCCAGTTCCATGATTGAAATGGGCTGGAGCAACAGAGTGCCCAAACCTGTATTCATGGAAAAAATGGATGCCATTATGGCAATGGGCACCATGCCCCGTTCTGGTGGTTGTGGTGCGCTGGCGCTGGCTGATGTGGCCAGTGGGCGGCTGGATGGCTATATCGAAATCGTTATCAACCTGTGGGATGTAGCCGCCGCCCTGCCCTTGCTGGCAGAAGCCGGGGCACGTGTTTCACCCTTTTTGCAGGAAGGTGGGCTTACGGGGCCAGCTACAATTATGGCTGCAAACCCGCATATTGCGCAGGCTCTTTCCGAGGCTGTGTCCATTCCGCTAGCATAAATGAAAAACATGTACGCTGGGCCTTTCTGCGGCCACAAAAGCGTGCTTTCTAGCAGATCATATTTACCGGCTTATTGTGGAGAATTCCGGCATGCGTCTGGTTACTCACCTCTCTTCTGCTTCTCTGGCTTTGGCTGCTGCGTTTTCTCTGTGCGTTGCGGCACCGGCTCAGGCGGCTGATAAGCCGCAGGCGCTGGTTGATAAGGCTGCCCTGAGCGTACAGGATGTTTTTGTAGGCGCAACCGGCCAAAGCCCGATGGTAACCAATCTGGCCAAGGCGCGTGCCGTGATGGTGTGCCCGGATATGTTCCGCATGTCTATTGCCTTTGGTGGCGCGCATGGTGGCTGCCTACTGCTGGCGCGCGATGCGCGTGGTTCATGGTCTGACCCGGCATTTTATACCCTTAGCACCGCATCCTTCGGTTTGCAGTTTGGGGTGCAGAGTTCCGAGATTGTTTTCTTTGTCATGACGGATCGCGGCTTGCAGGCTCTGCTTGATAGCCAGTTCCAGTTTTCTTCTAATGCTGGAGCTTCTTTTGCCAGCATGAGCACGGCAGTTGCTAAGGGAAATGCGGGTGCACGCAATACGGATATTCTGATTGCCCAGAAATCTCAGGGTGTGTTTGCTGGTGCTTCCTTGGGCGGCAGCAAGCTGACCGTGAACAGTGATGCCAACCGTGAATACTACAAGCAGAGCGTTGGGCCGGAAGATATTGTGGTGAGCATGCGTGTGAACAACCCGGATGCAGACCCCCTGCGGAGTGTGCTGATGCGTTATGCCGCTATGGCAAAAAATGTCAGCGCGTCTTCTACATCCTCACGCGCATCTAACAGCAACACGGTTTCTCAGAGCGATGCAGATGCTCTGGCAGCAGATACGGTTGGGGCATCTGGCGGTGGTGGCATCAAGCAGGAAAGCCTGAGCCCCTCTAGATAAGTTTTTTCTATGCTGAAGTATTAAGCGCTTTTTACCCTTGAGGGTGGAAAGCGCTTAATGCGTATTATGCTGCCGAAAAGCAGAAACATTCCGATTATGTTCGGCCAGAGTGGTGGAAAAATTATGTCCACCATTGCCATTTGCCACAAAAAAAAGAGCATCCCCACTGGCTGGATGTGCTGCGGCCTCTAATGAAGACAGGCCGGGTGAGCAAATAGGCCCGGGAGGCAACCCCGTAACAGCATACGTATTATACGGATCTGGCGTAGCGAGATCTGTGTGTGTAAGTGCGCGCCCCAGCGGTGGATTGCCATGTGTTATGGCATAAATCACGGTTGGGTCTGTTTGCAGTTTCATGCCCTTTTGCAGGCGGTTTAGAAAAACGCGCGCAACCATGGGCCTTTCTGCAGGTAAGGCTGTTTCTTTTTCTATCAGGGAAGCCAGCACAAGCAGAACCTGCGGTGAGGATATAGTGCCATCCAAAGCTGGATCATGCTTTTGCCAGACAGTATCTAGCGCTGTTTGCATGGCGTTTTGTGCACGCTTTACAATATCCGCACGCTGGCTATTTCGCAGATAATTATAGGTTTGCGGTAATGTGCTGCCTTCTGCTGGCAGAGGTGCCTCGCCTTCCAAAAAAGGGGCAGAGGCAATAATGGCCTGAATCTGGTGGGCAGAAAGCCCTTCAGGAATGGTCAGCTTATGTAAAACAGGTTTGCCGTGCCGCAAAATAAACAGCACATTCTGCATGGAAACATGTTGTGGAAAATGCAGTTCTGCAGCGTGTAGCTGGCCACTTTTACGCGTAAGAGAAATAGCTGTTACAAACAGCTTATCTGTAAACCAGCCAGACGGCAAAACTTGTGCTTGTTGTAGCGCGCTTATCGTGCTGGCGTAGCCACCATGTGGCACCACAACATCCGTAGCCACTGGCAGAGGCCCCGGTTTTGTATAGTTATACCATGCAAAAAAACCTGTTCCTCCCCCTGCTAAAGCAGAAAGAAGAAACAGGCCCCCTAGCCATTTCAGGGCAGCACGGCCTTTTTTGGCAGGCTGTTTTGCAGGCTTCTTTTTCGGTTTAGACGCCACGCACAATCAGGCTGGCATTTGTGCCGCCAAATCCAAAGCTGTTGGAAAGAGCCACGTTGATTTCCCGTTGCTGCGCCGTGTGGGCAATGCGGTCAATCACGCTTTCACGCGATGGATTATCCAGGTTCAGCGTAGGCGGTGCCACGTTATCCCGAATAGCCAGAATGGAGAAAATGGCTTCCACTGCACCAGCCGCGCCAAGCAAATGGCCTGTTGCAGATTTGGTGGAAGACATGGCCAGCTTACGGGCATCATCACCAAACAGACGTTCAACAGCTTCCAGCTCAAGATCATCCGCCATGGTGGAGGTGCCGTGAGCATTAACGTAGTTGATATCTGCCGGGGTAAGGTCTGCACTTTTCAGTGCAGCGCGCATGGCGCGGTATGCCCCGTAATGGCCTTCTGCCGGTGCGGTAATGTGGTATGCATCACCAGACATGCCGTAGCCGATAATTTCGCCATAAATCTTGGCGCCACGGGCTTTGGCGTGTTCGTATTCTTCCAGCACCACAACGCCGGAACCTTCACCCATTACAAAACCATCACGGTCTTTATCCCATGGGCGGGAGGCTTTTCCGGGCGTGTCATTAAAGCCGGTGGACAGCGCGCGGGCTGAACAGAAACCAGCAATACCCAATGGGCAAACGGTTGCTTCTGCCCCACCTGCCACCATTACATCGGCATCACCAAACATGATAATGCGCGCGGCATCACCAATGGCATGCACACCGGTGGCGCAAGCTGTCACAACTGAATGATTTGGCCCCTGAAAACCATATTTGATGGAAACATGGCCAGAAACCAGATTGATGAGAGCGGACGGGATAAAGAACGGCGAAAGACGCCTAGCCCGACCTTCATGCACGGTAATGGAGGCATCATAGATGGTTTGCAAACCACCAATGCCAGAGCCAATCATCACACCGGTGCGGCATTTATCTTCTTCGGTTTCGGGTTTCCAACCGGAATCCTCAACCGCTTCCGTTGCTGCCACCAGCCCCATGTGAATGAAGCGGTCCATTTTGCGCTGGTCTTTGGGGGAAATCCACTCGGAAAGTGTAAGCTTTCCTTCTGCGGTCGGCCCTTCCGGCACTTCCCCAGCCACATGGGCCGGCAGATCGCTTGGGTCGAACTGCGTGATTCTACCAATCCCGCTTTCGCCTGCAATCAGACGTGACCATACGTTTTCAACGCCCAGACCCAGAGGTCCGACGATGCCCATTCCGGTGACGACTACCCGTCTCCGTCCAGAATTTACTCCGGCCGACTGCAACAAACCAGCCCGCTCCCTGTTCTGCACGTATATGGTCCCTCAAATAGCAGAGGGACCTACAGTTTCCGTTAAACGCAAAAGTACCTGAAAATCAGGCAGCTTTCTGCTTTTCGATGTAATCGATAGCATCTTTAACGGTGGTGATTTTTTCCGCTGCATCTTCCGGGATTTCGACATTGAAGGCTTCTTCAAACGCCATCACCAGCTCAACGGTATCAAGGCTGTCAGCGCCCAGGTCATCGATGAACGATGCATCCGGTGTGACCTTGCTTTCCTCGACGCCGAGATGCTCGACCACGATTTTCTTAACCTTATCAGCGATTTCGCTCATCTGTCTTTGTATCCCATAGGCCCGGTTTTACATGCGGGCAGGTTGTTCTGGTGCCTGCTCTACCACAACCCCCATTGGTAGAAGAATAGAAAACAGCACTGCTTCCGTTATTCTTCCCCAGCAACAGGGGTTGCGGGCGCTTAGCACGTTTTTCCATCACAAGCCAAGGCAAACCGGAAAAGACTTTCTTCCGGCCCCTTGGCCATGTGCGTGTTTGTATAGTCTGTCTGCCACATCTGAAAGGATTTTGCACCCTCTCTTCTGCGCAGAGAAATGCAGAGGCCAAGTTTAAGGGCGTTACCCCTTAAACCATTGCCATACCGCCGTTTACATGCAGCGTGGTGCCCGTAACCCATGCAGCTTCGTCCGATGCCAGATACAGCACGGCAGAAGCCACATCTTCTGGCTGGCCCAGACGCCCCAGCGGAATCGCGCCCAGAAGTTTTTCTTTTTGTGCGTCTGGCAGAACATCTGTCATGGGGGTCACAATAAAGCCCGGAGCCACCACGTTTACTGTTACGCCACGCGGCCCGGCTTCCTGCGCCAAGGATTTGCTCATGCCTACAATGCCAGCTTTTGCAGCAGCATAGTTGGCCTGCCCGGCATTGCCGGTAGAGCCGATTACCGAGGAAATGTTGATAATACGCCCTGCCCGGCGGCGCAGCATGCCCTTAAGCGCTGCGCGGCACAGCCGGAAAGGAGAAGACAGATCAACATTCAGAACCTGATCCCAGTCTTCATCTTTCATGCGCAGGGCCAGCATATCGCGCGTTAGGCCTGCGTTGTTCACCAGAATATCAATGGGTGCTCCAGCAGCTTCTTCTGCCTTGGCAATCAGCCCATCGGCTTCTGCCGGGTCAGAAAGGTTGGCAGCCACGTAGAATGCGCGCCCCTCCCCCAGTTCTTCTGCCTGTTTCTGCAACACGGCTTCACGCGTGCCAGACAGCACCACTTTTGCGCCCTGTGCGTGCAGCAGGCGCGCAATGGCGCTACCAATGCCACCGCTTGCGCCTGTAACCAGTGCTGTTTTTCCGTCCAGTTTGAACATGATATGTATTTACCCGCTGTTTTTACAAAGTTTTCAGGAAAGATTCGATATCGGCGGGCGTTCCCACAGAAAGGCCAGTCACTTCAGAATCAATGCGGCGCACAAGGCCGGAAAGCACTTTACCTGCGCCAATTTCTACAAACGTATCTACGCCCATGCCCACCATAGCGGCCACACTTTCGCGCCAACGCACACGGCCAGTAACCTGACGCACCAAGTTTTGCCGAATCGTATCGGCATCGGTTTCGCGCTCGGCTGTTACGTTGGCAATTACGGGCACAATCGGGGCGGCAATTTCGGCTTTGGCCAGTGCTTCGGCCATCACATCTTCTGCTGGTTTCATGAGCGAAGAATGGAATGGGGCGGAAACCGGAAGCTTGAGCGCGCGCTTGATCTTCATTTCCTTGGCGATGGCAATGGCTTCATCAATGCCTGCGCTCTTGCCGGAAATAACAATCTGGCCGCCGCCGTTATCGTTGGCAATTTCCACATCGCCTTTGGCAGAGGCTTTGGAGCAAATATCTTCTGTCTGCGCCAATGTAACGCCAATCAGGGCTGCCATACCGCCTTCCCCTGCGGGAACAGCTTTCTGCATGGCCTGCCCGCGCAGCCGCAGCAGGCGTGCGGCTTCTGCCACACCAAAGGCACGCCCAGCAGCCAGAGCAGAATATTCACCTAGAGAATGCCCGGCCAGCAGCGTAACTTTGCCGGCAAGATCCAAGCCGCCATCCTGTTCCAGAACGCGCAGAACAGCCATGGAAACCGCCATAAGTGCAGGCTGGGCGTTTTCTGTGCTGGTCAGGCTTTCCATCGGGCCTTCAAAAATGATTTTGGAGAGTTTTTCGCCCAGGGCGTCATCAACTTCTTCAAAAACAGAACGTGCCGCAGGAAAAGCTTCTGCAAGTTCCTGCCCCATACCAACAGACTGGCTGCCCTGTCCGGGAAAAACAAATGCGTAAACGGCCATGATACTCACTGTTCCAAATTTTTCCTTGCCAGACGGATGGAAGCCACCTGTTTTGGCAAGATCATGAACTGCACGGGCTGCTTTGTTATGTTTTGCGCTTTATGGCGGCCTGTAAAAAGGAAGCCACGCAAAACGCAGACCGGCAGGAAATCGGGCGGCAGAATACGGTGCAGTTTAGCGCCGCACAATACGCCAGCCCAGAACAAGCAGTGCATCCCACGGCAGGGCAAGACATTCATGCGCGATACGTAGGAGTTTTTTGCGCATGTTGGGCACATGCGGCTGTGTACGTAAAAAAGGCACAGCCTGCACTTTCCAGCCTGCAAGGCGCATAAGCAAAACGCAGCGCGGCAGATGCAAGGGGCTGGAAACAACAGCTATGGGCTGAGCAGTAGAATACCCTGCCTGACGCAACAAACGTGTGCAGGCAATGGCGGAATCAAACGTATCTCCCGCCGTGGGTTCGGGCAAAATAGTGTCTGGAGCAACGCCGGCCTTTAACAGGCAGGAAGCCATAACATCTGCTTCTGTCTGGCCATTTTGTGGCACGCCACCTGTGGGAATATACATAACGGGCCCATGCGCAGCGCCAAACACAAGTGCTGAATGCACCCGGTTTAGGAGCGCTACAGAAGGGCTGCCATCTGGATTGAGGGCTGCACCAAAAATAATTACGGGCAGTGCTGACACTTCAAATCTCCTCCCCGCAATGGGTGCAATCAGGCTGGAGGACGTAACAGCACGCGGTTAAGCCGCTCCAGAGTGGTAAAGCCTTCAGCCCACACTTTGCGGAACTTGCTTTCCGAAATACCACGTGGGGCCACGGCCTCTGCCAAGGCGCCAACAGTGCGTTCTCCATCAATTAATGGCAGAATGCCGCGCATTTGTGGCGGCAAGGGAATGGGCACCACCAACGTGCCAAACGCAAAAGGTAGTGTGTGATCTGGCCGCATCTGCTTGGCCAACTCTACCCCCGGTATTTCACGCATTACTGGCACAGCCGCAAAATCTAGCGGGTCTGGAGGTGTAACGCGTGCGCCTTTGCGTACAACATAGGCAACGTGTGTGGCCATATTGCCCGCCAGATCTTCCGCTATAGCGGCCTGCTGCTGCCATGGTAGGCCGCTGATGCGTGCACGCAGGCGTGGGTCTGGCAAAAACAGGGTTGGATCATACCGCGCCGGTTCCATCAGGCAGGATGGTTCCAGACCGGCTTTGTCAAGAAAATTCAAAAATTCGGTAACGGTATAAGCACGATCTCTCGGGTTCAGCAGCAGATCATACAATCCTGCATCGCCGCCAGAGAGATGATCTCCAAAGTTACCATTCTGCCGCAACCACGCAGTAGCCGGTAGTGTGCGCATGACGCGGCGCGCCATATCCAGCCGCGCTTGAGGCGTTTCGGAATGCGGGGCAATTTTTTCCAGTGCATCCTGCACCATGTAAACGCCTGTGCGCCCATAAGGGGCATAGACCATCAGCCCCATTCCACCACCGGGCGCGAGGTGCTTTTCCAGCATGGCTAATGCGGCATCAGGATCAGGCAAATGATGCAGTACACCACAGCAATCAATATAATCAAAAAGGCCCAGATCCAGCCCATCCAGCTCTGTCAGAGAGCCCTGAATGAAGCGGATATTTGCCAGCTCCCGCGCCTCTGCCCGCGCCTGTGCAATGGAGAGCGCTTTTTGGGAGCGATCCACACATACAACCTCACCGGGGCGCCCCGCGCGTTGTAGGTGTGTTGCCAGCATGATGGCGCCATCCCCCGTGCCGCACCCCGCCACCAGTGCCCGCAAAGGCTGGCTTTGCGGCCGTTTGGCACCAAAAACCCAGTAGTCAATTTCCCGCAGGTGGCTGGGGCTGCCTATTAAAAGGCGCTTGGCCTCATCCTGCGGGTTTCTTTCCGGGTATGGATACGCCTCATACTGGGCGGCAAGGCTGGAATCGCGCGTATCGGCGGGGGATTGATCTGTCATGCTGGCGCGGCCTTTCCTTAGCGGGGCAGCAGTTTGCCGCGCTGCCAGGCTTCTGCCGCTTCATCGGCTGTCATGCCTTCAACACGCATGGCGTAATCCATGGCGCTGATAATTTTGGCGCTCAGCATCAGTTCATCCAGTTCGTCCAGAAGGTCCTGCTCCATTTCATCCTTGGTTTCTGCACGGATCAGAATGCGTGCATCCTGTTCGCCCCCCAGTGCGTTCTTGGGGTCGTTCAGGATACGGAAACCGCCAATGTGGAACAGGAAGCAAGGCTGAAACAGCGGCATCAGCACCAGTTCTTCCCGCTTGAGGGCAGCGTTCAGCTCTGCCAGAGCTTCTTCATCCGGCAGCACTTTCAGGCTGAAGCCTGCGGTGTCCAGCCCATACTGCTGCAACACGTTTTCCATGTGCTTTTGCAGGGATGCAGGCGTGATAATGGTGCGGGAAAGTTCTGGCCCAGCCTGTGCCACATCATCCAGAGATGTCAGCGGCGTATCTTCTGCAGAAATGCAGCAATGGGCGGCTGGGCGAAACAAATTGCCAAGAGGCAAAATACCGGGGGCCAGCATGCCCGCATCTTCATCCGGTAGCCATGCAGACACGTAAAAATCAACCTCACCCTTTTTGAGCATGTCTGTCAGCACGTCTTTAGGGCCAGTGACAATATCCGGCTCTACATCATTGGCTTCCAGAACGCGGATGATTGCTGCTGCCGTAGCCTCATGCACGGTGGTTTCGGGGTATGCGAGGGTCAGGCTTGTCATCTCAGGATCCTTTCAGATCTGCTCGAACTGGTGATGGTCTGCGTAGTCCTTGCAGCAGGAGAAACCCATGAGGCAATCCCTGAAATGGAAATAACAGGATTTCGTAATGATTTGGTGCAAGGCAAAGGGCAAAAAAAAGCCGCCCTTCCCTTGTAAGGGAAGAAGGCGGCCAACCGGAATAATACCTTAAACTGGGGCGTTTAAGCGGCAACAATACCCTGTTCGCGCGGCATGACGGGGCGGATCATGTTCAGGGCATCTGCAAAGGTGTTAAAGCTGCCTAGTTTATTATCACGGATAGCATCCATAACAATCCAGCGGTTGCCGTGGCAGTAAATCTGGTAAGCCGGATCTGGCGTTTCGCGCACCCATACCACAACATAACCAGCGGAAACGCCGGCCTGCTTCTGTTCAGATACAAAAACATCCGCATCGCAAATGCCCATGGGCTGAGCAGCCTGAACCCAGCGGGTAAGGTAAGCCTGCTGGCGGGATGTGATCTCCATCTGGAATGGGATGATCTGGCAGGTGTGTTGCTGAGAAGATGTTGTTGTGCGCGTCATGGTTTCTTTTATCCCCCTTACAATCCCGGTTCGGTCTTGATGTTTGGAGTGTAAAAGAGCCGCAGCGCGCTACGCTATGAGAAAACGAATGTTAACGCCTCAAAAGCAGGCAGGTTCGAGGCCTCGTGACGAAAAAAACACAGACGCACGCAAATTGCACAATTTTTATGCCTGTTTTTTGTGCAAACGCCTTTCTGCGATGCAGAAAAAAGAATCAGAACTTTGCCGAAACCATTAATGAGCCATAGTTAAACAGGCCAGACTTGGCTGTGGTGAACTGCTGTGTCTGCCAGACCTGACTGTAGGAAATGCGCAAACCGCAGAACATAAAGGCCAAACCGGCGTGAATTTCACCCACATCCCATTTTTTAATCACATGCAGGGAATTGCTGCGCATGGTGTTGCCTTGCAATGAGGCATCATACCCAACGGCCTCACCCGTTACGCCACCAAAGATGTACCATGAAAAAGGACGCCGAGATTTATAGGCATCTGTGCCATCTGTGCCGGAGGCCTGAATGGTAGGTGTGCCGAAATCACTATCCAGCCCCTGCCCGATACGGAACACATCCCCAATGCGGCCATAAATCTGGTAATCACCAATGGCTGCAGCGGCGGATGGCAGCATGTCAAATTCTACGCCAAACACATGCGCCAAAGGCAAACGCCAGATACGCCCACCCTGCACCTGAAAGATGGGCTGGTTTTTAAGCTGGTGAGACCAGCCCTGGTTTTTGGTATCGCCAATCAGGCCATGGAATCCGTTCTGGAGCTGCTCGCCCAAGCCGCCCGGCCCCATAATACCAAACTGAATGCCAAATACGCTGCGGGTTCTATCCGTATCATTAATAAGGTTCACGGTGCCCAGCAACAGGCTGGAATAGGGCCTATCATTAATACGGGCAGTTTGCGCCTGCCCCGGAGCCCACGGGCTGGAAACCTGCGTGTTGCGCGGCGTAAAGATAAGCTGCTGCAAGCCTATACTGATACGCTGCACCCCTTCCCCCCAAATGGCCTTGTTAATGGCGGCAATGGGTGTGGGCAGCGTGTTGGTGCCGGATGTCCAGTTAAAGCGCAGGCCGCTGGTATAGTATTGGTCCGACGTACCTTTCAGGGTGGTTATGGCATCGTTTTCACCCTGAAGAGTCCATGTGCCTTTGTTATCAGAGGCAGGAGTCGCTTTGGCGGAAGAAAGAGAACACACGGATGCCCCTGCCAGCATAAGAGACGCAAGGGCAAGGCGCCGTGCGCGAAGCCGTTTTAAAACTACGGGCATGCTTTTTCTTCCATTTGGCCATGTGCGGGCATGATTCTAGGCTGTTCTTAATGGATAATACCCGCACAAGAAAGCCCGTTTCCCCTTATCCTGTCTTGCTGTGGCTATCATGCCAGCATCAGGCGGTTATGGGGGCGGAGGTATCACATAACTGTGAGATTAAGAAAAGTGTGTGAAACTCCCGCCAATTTCATGCTTTCCTATAGTCGCACGCTGTTGGCTGTGCTACGGAAACAGTGGGCGCATTTGCAGCTTTCAGGAACGGGAACGGTGGCGTTTTCTTCAAAATACGTAAACGTGTCAACCCATTCCGGCAAACTGCCCGTTTTTCAATATCGGGAGAAGCTTCAGCCTTCTCCGTACTCCAGGATCAAGACCGTTGAAAAGTAACAGGACCGACCGCAGCTCTCGTTTTCCTCGCCGCGGCGGATTTGATGACGATTACATGTCCATGCCTTCCTTTGGTGAGCGCCCAGCATTTGGTGGCGGTGACCGTGGTGGATTTGCACCGCGCCGTGGCGCTGGTGGTCCGCAGGTTGTGGCTTCCGGGCCGGAAGTTGGTGCAACTGTTAAATGGTTCAACAGCGAAAAAGGCTTCGGCTTTGTTGAACTGGCAGATGGCACCGGTGATGTATTCCTGCACGCCAATGCACTCTCTCAGGCAGGCCATCAGGGTGTAAGCCCCGGTGCGACACTGGTTGTACGGATTGGCCAGGGCCCGAAAGGTCGCCAGGTTGCGGAAGTTATTTCCGTTGACGAAAGCACCGCTCAGCCAGAACGCCCCCGTGCACCGCGCCCCGGTTTTGGCAGCCGTCCGGCTGGCCGCCCTGCCCCGGATCTGTCCATGGCTGAAGACACACGTGGTACCGTAAAATGGTACAACTCTGTCAAAGGCTTTGGCTTCATCACACCGGAAAGCGGTGGCAAGGACATTTTCGTTCACGCTTCTGCTCTTGAACGGTCTGGCCTGAGCGCACTGAACGAAGGTCAGGGTGTAAACGTAAAGGTGGTTCAGGGTCAGAAAGGCCCGGAAGCTGCTGAAGTTTCTCCGGCCTGATCCTGATTTTAGAATTAGGTTTCAAGAAAAACCCCGGTTTTGCCGGGGTTTTTTTTATGCTTGGCTGATTGAATATTTCAACAGGCAAACGGGAAAGAGAGGTTAGTAGTCCCCCTTCCCCTTATTCCGGATCAGGCGCGCTTTATCACGCTGCCAATCTCTGTCTGCAATACTCTGTCGCTTGTCATGGCTTTTCTTGCCAACGCCCAAGCCGAGCGTAACTTTTGCCAAGCCTCTATCATTAAAATGCACATTTAAAGGCACAAGTGTTGCGCCCTGCTTGGCAATGGCACCTATAAACTTGCGCATTTCCTTACGGTGCATCAGCAGCTTGCGCGGCGCGCGCGTATCAAAGCGAGAAAGAACGCCGCCCTGATATTCAGGAATATAGCTGTTAAACAGCCAGAGCGCTCCATCCCGTTCGCCCGCAAAGGCTTCGTTAATGGTGGCACGGCCAAGGCGTAGGCTCTTAACCTCAGCGCCCTTCAGCACAAGTCCGGCTTCAATGGTTTCCAGAATATTGTAATTGAAGCGCGCCTTACGGTTTTGCGCCACCATGCCATGAGAGATCATGGAGCTTTTGGCAGATTTTCCAGATTTGGAGCTCATCAGTTCAGTAGCCCGACATCAACAAGGGCAGCGCGTACTTTCTCACGAGAAGGTTCGGTTAGCGGAGCAAGCGGCAGGCGGCAAGTTTCCCCCGCAAGCCCTAGCAGGCTGGCTGCGTATTTGGCCGGGGCCGGATTGCTCTCGCAAAACAGCGTATCATGCAACGGTAGAAGCTTGTCCTGAATGGCAATGGCATCCTGCGTGCGGCCTTCTTGCCACGCCTTTTGCACATTGGCACACAAGGCAGGCGCCACATTGGCGGTTACGCTAATGCAGCCATCACCACCTGCAGCCAGAAAAGCTACGGCAGTGCCATCTTCCCCAGAAAGCTGGTTAAAGCGTTTTTCTACTGCGCGGCGCACCTGTAATGGGCGCAAAAGATTTGCTGTGGCATCTTTTACGCCAATAATATTGGGGTGCCGCGCCAGACGCGCCATTGTTTCCACGCTGATATCAACAATGGAACGGCCCGGAATATTGTAAAGAATAACCGGAATGGAAATGGCATCTGCAATAGCCATGTAATGCCGGTAAAGCCCTTCCTGCGTGGGCTTGTTGTAATATGGCGCTACCACCAACACAGCATTTGCCCCGGCTTTTTCAGCATACTGCGCCAGATCTATGGCTTCGGATGTGCTGTTTGAGCCTGCGCCTGCAATAACAGGAACCCGCCCGGCCGATACCTTAATGGTACGTTCCACTACCGCGTGGTGCTCAGCATGAGAAAGGGTTGGGCTTTCCCCCGTTGTGCCAACAGCACACAAGGCGGACGTACCCTCACGGATCTGCCAGTCCACCAGTTTTTCGAACGAGGCAAAATCCAGACTGCCGTCCCGGTTCATGGGGGTAATCAGCGCGGTAATAGACCCGGAGAAAAAGGTATCAGACATGGGCAGTCACTTATCCTGAAATGGCATGTGCCGGCACACTGCGCGGCGTGTCCTGCCCTTCGGCAGGGGTATGCTGGCGGAAGGGCGATTGAGGGTAGACACCTAGAATTGTGGTGTTCTGTGCAAAAAAATCAAGTTCTGCCAGTGCTTTGCTCAACCGTATATCATCTGGATGACCATCAACATCCAGCAAAAAACGGGTGGCGGCAAAGGTTTCACCAGACATGTAACTTTCCAGCCGGGTCATGTTGACGCCGTTGGTGGCAAACCCGCCCAACACTTTATACAACGCGCCGGGTTGGTTTTTGACACTGAAGATCAACGTCGTCATCACATTAGGAGTTTCTACCGGCGGACGATCTGCTGTGCGGGAAGCAATATAAAAACGCGTGGTATTGTGGTCTGCGTCTTCCACGTTCTTTTTAAGAATTTCCAGCCCATAGAGTTCTGCTGCCAGAGCAGAAGCCACAGCGGCCTCTTCCGGCTTTTTCCATAAAGCTACCAACTCCGCGGCACCCGCCGTATCAAACTCGGCCACGGGTTCCAGATTGTAATCACGGATCAGGTTTCTGATCTGCCCCAAGGCTACAGGGTGCGTATGCACGCGCCGCACCTGTTCCATACGGGTGCCGGGCACAACCAGCAGGCAGTGTTCCACCCGTTGAAAGTGCTCTCCCACAATTTGCAGGCCAGAAGCTGGCAACAGGGAATGGATATCCGGCACGCGCCCGGCCAAGCTGTTTTCGCACGCCAGCATGGCCAGATCTGCCCGGCCCTGATGCACAGCATCAATGGCATCAGCAAAGGTACGGCATGGCAGGGTTTTCCACCCCGGTTTGGCGTTACGGCAGGCCAGATCTGAATACGCGCCCGGTGTGCCCTGAAAGGCGATAACCTTTTGTGTCATGCCTCAATTATGCTCCAAATGCACGGCGTGCGCGTTCCAGATCTTCTGGTGTATCCACCCCAAATGGCGCTGATGCAAGGCGTGTGCAGCCAATACGCATGCCAGCTTCCAATGCCCGAAGCTGTTCCAGACTTTCACGCTTTTCCAAGCCAGATGGTGGCAGAGCTACAAACCGCTCCAACGCAGCCCGGCGCCATCCATACACACCAATATGGTGCCATAGCGGCCCATTGCCCCACGGAATAGGCTGGCGGGAAAAATAAAGCGCGGGCGCTGTTTGCGTATCCTCTGAAAAATCACAGGCCACTTTCACCACAGAGGGTGCGTTTTTTTCAGCATCCGATGTTACGGGCGCAACCAGTGTGCCAACATCATACGCTGGGTTGGCCATAACATCCATAACCGCACGTAAGGCCTGTGGCTCAAATGTTGGCAGGTCCCCCTGCAGATTCAGCAGCACATCATATTTGCCGTCAGGATCAAACGCTTGGGTGGCCTGCCATACTCTGTCTGACCCGGAAGGTAAGTTGGGGTCTGTTAGAATCGCGGTGCCACCTGCTGCGGTTACGGCATCATAAATTTCCTGATCTGCTGCGGCCACCACAACCGGGCCAATATTGGCGGCCATGGCTGCATCCCACACACGCAGCACCATGGGGCGGCCAGCAATGTCTGCCAGCGGTTTTCCTGGCAGGCGAGTGGAAGCAAGCCGGGCAGGTATGACAACAAGAGAAGAAACCATCAGCTTGCTCCGAAAAGCGGCTCGTCCTATAGCCGGTTGAAAGCGGCGCGCAGTTTATGAAAGCTGCACGGTAAACGCAACCGGCAGAAAACGAGGTGCCTCCCGGGCATGGATGGCAGGTTTCTGAACAGAATAGCGGTTTCCACCGTACTCAGTGCGGCAGTGCTGGCAACATGTGTGTTTGCCGCACGCAGCACCGTGCCAGATACAGCCCCTGCCCGCCCTGTTTTTTCTCTGCCGGGGTTAGAGCCCGTACCTATTGCTCCGTTAATGGTGCAGGCCAATGCGCAGCGTGGTGGCGCAACCGTAAGGCAGGTTTGTGCGCAGTGCCACGCTTTGGCTGGTGGAGCTACGGAAAATGCTGGGCCACCACTGGCCGGCGTTGCCGGGCGTGGTGTGGCATCATGCACAGGCTACATCTATTCTGCGGCATTGCGGCAGCATGCAGGCCAGCACTGGACGGACCAGATGCTGGCAGATTGGCTTATGGCTCCTGCCCGCTTTGCGCCCGGCACACGTATGTCTCTCACCGGTATACCAGACCCCGCCCAACGGGCGGATGTTATTGCATTTCTTCACACTCTCGGCGGGCAGGCTGCGCCCGCGCAGGCAGGATGCACACCATGACACATTCGGAAGAACTCGGCCTTTTTACTGATGTCGCCACCATGATGGCAGATGCTGCCCGCACGGTTGTGCGTCCGTGGTTCCGACGAGATGTGGCGGTGGATGATAAAAAGGATGCAAGCCCCGTAACCATTGCAGACCGCAGCGCAGAACGGGTGATGCGTGCCATTCTGGCTGAACGCCTGCCCGATCACGGTGTATTCGGTGAAGAATTCGGCCACGAAAACGCAGAGGCTCCGTGGCAATGGTTGCTGGATCCGGTAGATGGCACGCGGGCTTTTGTAACGGGTCGCCCCATGTTTGGAACGCTTATTGCCCTTTGCCATCATGGTGTGCCGGTGCTGGGGCTGTTGGATCAGCCGGTGCTGAATGAACGCTGGCTGGGTGTGAAAGGCCAGCCTACGCAGTTTTCATCACCGCTGGGCGGGCGGCCTGCCACACGCCAGAACGTGGCGCTGGAAGCCGCAGAAATGTCCTGCACATCCCCCGAAATGCTGGAACTGGCCCCGCATACCGGCTGGAAAACCCTGAAAGCCTGCGCCAAGCGCATGACATGGGGTGGAGATTGCTACGCCTATGGCCTGCTGGCTCTGGGGCAGATTGATCTGATCGCCGAATGTGACATGAATCCGTGGGATTGGGCTGCCCTTGTGCCCGTTATTGAAGGCGCAGGTGGCGTGATAACAGCATGGGATGGCACACCCTTACGGATGGATGGAGACCGTACAGTGCTGGCGGCTGGTTCGGCATCTTTACATCAGCAGGCCGTGGCAACCTTGCAGGCAGATCGCTAGATTTCGGTATCTTTTCTTTATCTCTCATGCGGCGGCCCTATCAATTTTGTAGTTTTTGAGATAGGTCTGCCGCTCGGCACAACAGCTATTTGGTCGGTTCCACATGAGCACAAGCACGCACCTGTCTCTCCCCAAGGACAAGATCCGCATTCTGCTGCTGGAGGGTATCCACGATAGTGCCGTCGCCCTTCTTAAAGCCAGCGGTTATGAAAACGTTGTGCGTCATAAAGGCGCGCTGGAGGGCGATGCCCTCAAAGAGGCGCTGGAAGGTGTGCATATTGTTGGCATCCGTTCCCGCACGCAGCTGACCAAGGAAGTGCTGGATGGCGCAGACCGGCTTATGGCCATTGGCTGCTTCTGCATCGGCACCAATCAGGTTGATCTTGAAGCTGCGCGCATGAACGGTATCCCCGTTTTTAACGCACCTTACAGCAACACACGTTCCGTGGCGGAACTGGTGATGGGCGAAATTGTCATGCTCATGCGCCGTATTTTCCCACGCTCTGTGGAATGCCATGAAGGTAAGTGGTCCAAATCCGCCCATAATAGCTGGGAAGTACGCGGTAAAACGCTGGGTATTGTCGGCTATGGCTCTATTGGTTCCCAGCTTTCCGTGCTGGCAGAAGCCTTTGGTATGCGCGTTGTGTATTACGATGTGGTGGACAAGCTGGGCCACGGGAATGCGCTGCCGGTAGAAACGCTGGAAGACCTGCTGGCACAGAGCGATGTTGTTAGCCTGCACGTTCCGCAGCTGCCCACAACCAAGAATCTGATGGGTGAAGCCCAGATCAAGGCGATGAAGAAAGGTTCTTTCCTCATCAACAACGCACGTGGCAACGTGGTTGATCTGGATGCGCTGGCAGAAGCACTGAAAAGCGGCCATCTGCTGGGTGCTGCTATTGACGTGTACCCCAAGGAACCCAAAGGCCCGAACGATAAGCTGGAAACACCCGTGCAGGGGCTGGATAACGTTATCCTCTCCCCACATGTTGGTGGCTCCACCGTGGAAGCGCAGGAACGCATTGGCGTGGAAGTGGCGCGCAAGCTGGTGGAATATTCCGATGTGGGGTCCACATTCGGTTCCGTGAACTTCCCCGGCGTTCAGTTGCCGCAAAGCCCACGTGGCACGCGCTTTATGCACGCGCACCGCAATGTGCCGGGCATGATGATGCGCCTGAACGAAATCTTCATGAACGCAGATTGCAACGTTACGGCGCAGTTCCTGCAGACGGATGGAGAAATCGGTTACGTGGTGATTGAAGCCGATACCGGCGGCAACACGGAACTGGATGATCGTCTTCTTCAGGCTCTGCGCGGTCTGGAAGGCACAATCCGCGCACGCCTGATTTACAAAGGTAAATAAGCGTGTCTATCGGGGCGGGAATACTCAATTCCCGCATCCGTAGCTTTGCCTTTTGCGGCATAGAAGCCCGCCCCGTTTGGGTGGAAGTGCAGATTTCCAGCGGTTTGCCTGCCTTTTTAATGGTTGGCCTGCCGGATAAAGCCGTAGCAGAAGCGCGTGAGCGTGTGCGTGCGGCGCTCACTTCCATCGGGCTTGCCCTGCCTGCCAAGCGTATTCTGGTTAATCTTGTTCCCGCGGATATTCCCAAGGAAGGATCGCATTTCGATCTTCCCATAGCCTTGGCGTTGCTAACGGCCATGGGTGTAATTCTGGGTGAGGAAGTGGCGCGGTATGCCGCTTTGGGCGAACTTTCCCTAGATGGGCGGCTCAACCCGGTTGCGGGTGTGCTTTCTGCTTCCCTAGAAGCAGCTGCCATGAATTTGGGTTTGGTATGCCCTGCGGCACAAGGGCAGGAGGCCTTGTGTGGTGGGGATATTTCCATTCTGGCCGCACCAGATCTGCTAGCACTTATCAATCATTTTAACGGATTGCAGGTTTTGTCTCCTCCAGCGTTTGCTGTGCAGGAAGATGAACCGGTGTCTGAACCCGATCTGGCGGATATACGCGGGATGGAAACGGGCCGTCGTGCGTTGGAAATTGCAGCGGCAGGCGGGCATTCCCTATTGCTCAGTGGGCCGCCGGGTGCGGGTAAATCCATGCTGGCTGCGCGTTTACCGAGCCTGCTGCCAGATCTTTCTGTGGCAGAGAGTCTGGACGTTTCGCGCATTTATAGTGCGGCGGGTTTGCTGACTGGTGGCCGGCCCATAAGGCGCCCCCCTTTTCGTGATCCGCACCATTCCGCCAGTCTGCCCGCTTTAGTGGGCGGAGGTGCCCGTGCGCGGCCGGGTGAAATCAGTCTGGCGCATCGGGGTGTGTTGTTTTTAGATGAATTGCCAGAATTTTCCCGCTCCGCTTTGGAGGCGCTACGGCAACCGTTAGAAACCGGCCAGATCAGCATTGCGCGGGCTGCCGTGCATGTAACCTACCCTGCCCGCTTTCAGCTTATTGCGGCCATGAACCCGTGCCGTTGCGGGTATCTGGGTGATGCCAGCCGGGAATGTAGAAAAGCCCCGCGCTGTGGTGAGGATTACATGAACCGTCTTTCTGGCCCATTGCTGGACAGAATAGACATGCATCTGGCCATGCAGCCCTATGAACCCTTGGGCTATATGGCAGGCCCACCGGGAGAAAACAGCGCAACAGTGGCAGAGCGAGTGCGGTGCGCGCGCCAGATGCAGGCAGAGCGACAAGGTGCGCGCAAGAACGCAGAGGCCGCGTTGGAAGATTTGTGCGTATCAGCAGAAGCGCAAAACATGGCGCAAGCCATAGCGGCCAGATTTCGGTTTTCTGCTCGCGGCTATACACGCATGTTACGCGTAGCACGCAGCATTGCTGATCTTGCAGGAGAGCTAGATATTCAGCCCCAGCATGTGGCAGAAGCAGCCACCTATCGCAGCCGGAGCTCTGCTAACTAACCCCGGCTGGTAGAAAATTGGTCAGGCGCTTTTAAGAACCTGCAAGCCCTGTTCCAGATCAGCAATCAGATCATCCGGGTTTTCCAGACCAATCTGAAGGCGAAAAGCTGGGCCAGCCTGTACAGGGGATTCACCGCTGCGGGTAATGCCACCCGTGGTAGGCAGAATAAGGCTTTCATATCCTCCCCAAGATGCGCCAATGCCATACATCTTCAGGGCATCAATCATGCGCTGCATGTCCTGCACTGTGTAATCGGCCTTCAGTACAACACCAAACAGGCTGCCTGCTCCGGTAAAATCACGCTTCCAATATGTGTGGCCGGGGCATTCCGGTAATGCGGGGTGTAACACGCGGGCCACTTCCGGCTGCGTTTGCAGCCATTTGGCAATGTACAGGGCAGATTTTGCCTGCTGAGCCAACCGCACACCCATGGTGCGCAGGCCGCGTAACGTAAGCCAGCATTCATCTGGCCCAGCTACCTGCCCCATCTGAATGGCGGCATCACGCAATGTATGCCACAGGCGTGTATCGGCAACAGTAATGGCACCAGCAATCACATCAGAATGGCCAGCCGGGTATTTTGTAAGCGCCTGAATAGACACATCCACGCCGTGTTTAAATGGCGCAAAAATGCCAAAGCCCCATGTATTATCTAAAAACAACAAGGCACCATGCGCATGGGCAACTTCTGCCAGCATGGCAACATCCTGCACCTCAAACGTGTGGCTACCGGGGCTTTCTGTAAACACCACACGCGTATTGGGGCGCATAAGGGCCGTTATGCTTGTGGTATCCGCACATGGTGAAAAATAAGAAATTTCCACCCCAAAGCGTTTGAGCATATTTTCTGCAAAGCGCCGGGTTGGGCCATATACGTTATCTGCCAGCAGGCAGTGATCTCTGGCTTTGAGAAAAGCCAGAAGCGGCGTGGTGCAAGCTGCCAGACCAGAACAGACTACTTGCGTGTCCGAGCCGCCTTCTATGGTGGCAATGGCTTTTTCCAGCTCATGCTGGGTGGGTGAGCCCATGGCCCCATAAATACTGACATGCTCATACCGTTTGCGGCCCGTCTGCTGCATGGCATCCAAGGATGGAAACACAACGGTAGAGCCACGTTCCAGTGGCAGGTTTACATAGGTACCTGCCTCTGTTGCTTGTGGGCGTGCAACATGGCTGAGGGAAGATGCAAGTTTAAGCCAGCCGGCGGAAACTCTGTTTTCGTCTGTCATGCTGTGCGTTCCACTGTTACGGGCGCATTGGGGAAGCTGCCCCATTCGGCCCAGGATCCATCATACAAGGCACCCATATTAAGCCCGGCAATAGCCAAACCTGCTGTCAGCACGGCGGCGGTCATGCCGGAGCCGCAGGTGGTTACGGGGGTATCAGCTTCCGTAATGCCTGCTTGCGCAAATAGAGTATGCAACTGTTCAGGCGGTAAAAACTGCCCTTTTGTATTCAGCAGGTTTTTATAAGGCATATTACGCGCGCCCGGCATGTGGCCTGAAGCGACATTGGGCCGAGGTTCTGGAGTTTCACCATAAAAACGGGCAGCGCTGCGGGCATCCAGAATGGGGCGTGCGCCGTGTTTTACAATATCCAGCATGTCCCCCAGCCCTACAATATGCGTATAACATGTGCGTGGCTGGTAAGGTGCCGGTAACGCTGCGGTTGGGGCTGCGGCTTCTGTTGGGTGTCCATCACGCACCCATGCGGGCAATCCGCCATCCAGAATAAAACTGTGTTCATGCCCAAACAGGCGCGTTAACCACCACCCGCGGCAAGCCGATGCCACATTGCCCTGATCATAAAAAACCACGGTATCCTGTGCCGTTATGCCCAACCTGCCAAACAGGTGGCTAAACCGCGCGGCGGAGGGGGCAGTATGTGGCAACGCGCTTTCTGGATCAGAAAACAGTTCGATATCAAAATACCGGCTACCGGGAATATGCGCAGCGGCAAAACTTTGCTGCGGGTTAAAGGTTTCTCCGGGCAAGAGGGCAGTTGCATCCAGCACATGCACGCCGGAGGAGCCAAGCATTTCGGCCAGTTTTTGTGTGGAAATAAGAGGTGACATATCGGCTGTCTGACCCATTGTTATTCTGAATATTCTACCGCAAAGATCACACAGCCCTGTCTGGCTGGCAAACAAAACATCATGGTGCGGCATGTTGAGTGTGCATGGAGAAGTTTTGTTTTCACACCAGACAAAATCCAGATTTCATGATTTAATGGCGGAATGGCAACTGGTCAGCCCGCTTCTACCGAACGCATCATGCGGCTGCTGCTTTTGGGCGGCATTACGTATGGGTGCGTTCTGGTGCTTGCACCCTTTTCTTCCGCTCTGCTGTGGGCGGGCGTGCTGGCTTATACAACGTGGCCATTGTTCCAGCATTTGCGCCGCCGCATGGGGCCAAACGCTGCCAGTTTGACCATGACATTGCTATGCGCCGTTGGCGTGGTGTTGCCGCTGGCATTTCTGGCATCTGCCTGCGTATCATCCGGCCCACGCTGGGCGCGGCAGGTTATGGCGTTTGTTGGCACTATTCATGAACTGCCACCCCTGCCCCATTGGATTGCATCACTGCCGGCGTTTGGGCCGGATATCAGCCACCATTGGGAGCGCTGGAGCCGTAACATCAGCTCTGTGGGGGATGAACTACGCCCCTATGCGGGTGAGATCATTCAATCTCTCCTTGAAGTGTTGATGCGCATGGCCAATGGCGCCCTGCATCTGGTTATGGCGCTGTTTATTGCCTTCTTTTTTTGGCTCAGCGGCCCCATGTTATGGGATACGGTGCAAGCCGTTATGGTGCGTATTGCAGGCCATCAGGCCGGGCGGCACCTGCATATTGTGGGCAGCACGGTACGCGGAACAGTGTATGGCATTTTAGGCACCGCGATCATACAGGGTATTCTTACAGGTTTGGGCCTGTGGCTGTTAGGGGTTGGAGAAGCTGTTATTTTAGGTGTGCTGGCGGCATTTCTGGCGGTTTTTCCCATAGGTGCTCCGTTGGTGTGGATACCTGCCGCCCTATGGCTGTTTGGTATGCACCATCCGGGAAAAGGCATTTTACTGCTGCTTTATGGTGTTTTGGTTATCTCGGGGGCAGATCATCTTATCCGCCCGCTGTTTATTGCGCGGGGCAGTAAGCTTCCCTATTTGCTGACAGTTCTGGGTGTTATTGGCGGCCTTCTGGCTTTTGGCGGTGTAGGCATTTTTCTGGGGCCTATTCTGCTGGCTATTGGCTTTACGCTCACAACAGAATTTGCAGCAGATGAAGCCGCGCAACCTCTTACGCAGGATGAAAAAAGGACTCTGACATCATGAGGCGTCCACTCTCTCGGCTGGTTGAGTTTGCGCGTCGCAAGTCAGCCCATTCCTTTGTTGCCTGCGATATGGAGGGCGTGCGGGTTATTAGCTGGAACCTGCTGCGCCGCACGGGGGCAACCGTGCATGACATTGCCGCCCTTATTGAGGCCGAAAAGCCCGATGTGCTGCTGATGCAGGAGGCCACGGTAGAAATAGACGTGCTGCCAGATGTAATTGGTGGCCACTATGCGCGTAACCCGCAGCCGGGGCGTATTCATGGTGTGGCATGTTGGAGCCGTATTCCATTCGCGCGCGCGCCCAGAGCCTGCACCATTCCTTCTGGGCCGCTGTTTAAGCGTCATGCCCAGATTATTGAGTATGATAAGTTTTCTCTGGCCAATGTGCATCTGTCTCATGGGCAGATGTTAAACCGTAAGCAGTTGCGGCGTTTGGCCACTCTGCTTTCTCCCCCATGTGCCATTTTGGGGGATTTCAACCTGTTGGGCCCAACATTGGTGCCAGGTTTTAAGGATGTTGGGCCTAAGGCCCCCACACACCGGATGGTAGATTTGCTGCCTATTAGAATTGACCGGTGCTTGGTGGAAGGCATGCAGTGTTTAAGTGCACGTGTTCTGCCGGTTTTTGCCTCGGATCACCGGCCTATTGCGGTCACTTTACGGCCTTTGATTGGGCTGTAATTTTTACAAATAGGGCATAAACAATCTGGCAAACGCATCTCGGATCTGGATGATCTTGTTACGATTATCCAGATCATAATGTGTGAGCCGTTTGTTGCGGTGTTTGGTAATAAAATCATCCAGCATTTCGGCCAATACGGTATCGTAGATTTCCATATTGATTTCAAAATTCAGCCTGAGGCTGCGAATATCAAGATTGGAACTTCCCACACAAGACCAAGCCCTATCCACCACCATTAACTTGGAATGGTTAAAGGGTGGATTGGCCAGCCAGACACGCACCCCGGCATTGAGCAAAGGTGCAATATTGGCAGCACACGCCCAATCCAGCGGGAGATGATTGCTCTGGTGGGGGATAACAAGATCAACCTGCACACCGCGAAGGGCTGCCAGCCCCAGCTCGGACATCAGGCGTTGCCCCGGCAGAAAATAAGGCGTCATCAACCTTACGTTTTTGCGGGCCAGCGTAATGGCCTGCAACATGGTGTATTCTATTTTTTCCAGATCTG
Source organism: Acetobacter sp. A11-2 (assembly GCF_040208445.1). Lineage (NCBI taxonomy): Bacteria > Pseudomonadati > Pseudomonadota > Alphaproteobacteria > Acetobacterales > Acetobacteraceae > Acetobacter > Acetobacter sp. A11-2. The sequence goes on along the minus strand of NZ_CP157843.1, from coordinate 1,116,934 downwards.
TATCCGGCCCAGCCGTGACAATACGTGCTAGTGATTCGCCTGTGCTTTTGTGTTCCTGAAAATACAGATCACCATGCAGGCGCTCCTGCGTGGTAAAATACCAATCCCACGCAGCGGCTTCGGCCAACTGACGGACAACCGGACCTTCCACTTTAAAATGCGTGTCCGATACCGGGTGCTTGGGTTTGCGGGAAACCATGTTTTCATCCGCAATATTCAGCCCGCCTAAAAAGCCGATACGCCCGTCTACCACCAGAATTTTGCGGTGATCGCGCAAATTGATGAAAGGCATCCGCCACGGCAGCAAAGAATGCATAAAGCGCGCGCACGGCACCCCTGCCCGCCGCAACCGATGGTAAAGGGGAGAAAGAAAATAACCGCTACCTATGCCATCAACCAGCACACGCACTTGCACGCCACGTTTATGGGCAGCAACCAGTTTATCTGCAAACAGGCCACCTACTTTGTCATCTCTGAAAATATAGGAACACAGCAGAATGCTTTTGCTGGCTTTTTCTATGGCATCCAGCATATGCGGGTATGCGCCATCTCCATCATGCAATGGAATGATGGAATTGCCACCGACCAGAGCGCGACTGCTCAGCTTACCCACCATAAGGGCTAATGGCGCAAACTGCCCTTCTAGCTCCCTGTTCCAGGATGAAGGTTGATCTATTTCCAACCGGCGGGGGGAGCGATCTCCAACCAGCTTTTTGGCCAAGCGGGTTACGCGGTTGATGCCGAACATCAGATAAAGGGTTGTGCCCAGTATAGGCATAAACACACACGCGCCTATCCACCCGATAGCAGATGCCGTGTTGCGTTTTGTAAGCAGAATGTGCAACCCGACAGAAACAACCAGCACAAACCTGATAATTGTAAGCACAAGCGTAAAAGGTGAAATGGATAAGTCTGGCAACATGATAGGTAAAATGCTCACACAAAATGGGCTGGGCTATAAGATACCGAACAAAGTGGCTGCAAAACAGGGGCCAGCATTTTTGCAGAAACAAAGACGCGGCAGTGTTGCCTACACGCAAGGTGTGGCAGCCGAACAGCAAGCCTGTGACTGGCTGGAGCAGGACGGATGGACCGTGCTTTTGCGCCGAGCCCGCACCCACCGCGGTGAAATTGATATTGTGGCCAGTAAAGCAGCAGTTCTGTGTTTTGTGGAAGTAAAAAAACGGCGTTCTATAGAAGAAGCCTTGGTAAGTTTACAGCCAGCACAACAGCGGCGCTTATTCCGTGCGGCGGAATGTCTGCTGCAAAAGCACCCTTATTGGCAATATGAAGAAATGCGTTTTGATCTGTTTGTGTTTGATGAGGCAGGCAGGATGGAGCGGTTGGAGGATGTTATCCGCCAAATGTAAAAAAGGCGCTTCTGCAACAGGAGCGCCTTTAAAACATTCGTGGGTGTAAAAGAGAAAAAATCAGGTGCGATGGCGGCGTTTGACACTATGTGCAGAAACCGCATGCGCTGGGTGGTAGCTTACAAGCCGCACCATGCTATGGGCCTTGCCGTGCTGGGCTGCAGCCAGAACAACACGGTGTGAGGACTTGGCCACAGCAACATGCCGGACATGGTGCACAACCGGCGGCGGCGCTGCTGTAAGCGCCGCGAAAGTCAACTTGCTGGCTTCCAGATCAGAAATAATGCGTTCTGCCCGAGCAGAGGAAGAAGTGGTGACTAACCCTACGCCAAGTGCTGTAAGAGCAAGAGCGCCACGTACAACCGCAACTCGTTTCATTAATCTGATCCCAACCTGTTTCTCTTTTCTTTAGGAACTATACAGTCCCACCCCCACTTGACAACCCAAAAATCAGGCTGGGGCGTTACAAGGAATGTTTTTTTCCTTGAACAGGTTTTGCAGTTCACCAGACTGATACATTTCGGTGACAATATCGCACCCGCCAATGAATTCCCCTTTTACGTAAAGCTGGGGAATTGTCGGCCAGTTTGAGAAATCCTTAATGCCCTGACGGATGGCCGGATCAGCCAGCACGTTTTCAGTTTTGAAAGGCACGCCAAGGTGCTGGAGAATCTGCACAACGCGAGCAGAAAAACCGCACTGAGGGAAATCGGCATCCCCTTTCATGAACAGCATGACGGGGTTGGCTTCAATGTCCTGCTTGATGCGCTGCTGTGCTGTATCTGTCATGGTCTGATATCCTTAAAGCTAAGTGATTAGGGAGCAGAAGTTGTAAGCGCCAGCGCATGCAGCTTGCCGCCCATGTGGCCCTGCAGGGCCTGATAGACAAGCTGATGCTGCCGCACGCGTGAAAGGCCCCGGAAGGCTTCGCTCACCACGGAACAGGCATAATGATCACCATCCCCTGCCAGATCATCAATCTTGATCTGGGCATCCGGAAAAGCCTGCCGGATATAGGTTTCGAGTTCTGTGGCGGACATTGCCATCGGTCTGCTTCCTTCCCGCTTGTTTGTTAGTTGCCCATCAGCGTCGGGAAAAACGCTTCATGGGCCGTTTTTAGGCGTGCTGCGGATATGGTGACGCCGCTGGGCAGAATCAAATCATTTCCGCCTGAGCGGGCAATAATGCGTGCTGGCACACCAGCTGCCTGAGCGCGTTCGCACAGGGCTTTGCCGTTTGCCACACAAGCCAGATAGCGGGCCTGATCTTCACCAAACCAGAAGGCTTCTGGCCGGATGCCGGAATCTGGGCTTTCCAGCTCACATCCAATGCCGCTTGCCATCACCATTTCTGCGGCGGCAACCATAATGCCACCGTCAGCAATGTCATGACATGCGGTAATGGTGCCATCCAGAATGGCGCTGCGCACAAAGTCACCATTGCGTTTTTCAGCAGCCAGATCGACCGGCGGTGGTGCACCAGCTTCCTGACCAAGGATTTCACGCAGCCAGATGGTCTGGCCAAGTTCACCCTTGGTTTCACCAATCAGCACCACGTCAGATTCTGGCTGCATGCCAAGGCCAACAGCCTTGTTCACATCATCCAGAACGCCCAAAGCGCCAATGGCGGGTGTGGGCAGAATGGCTGTGGTGGAGCCATCTGGGTTTCGTGTTTCGTTATAAAGAGACACGTTGCCGCTCACGACCGGGAAGTCCAGCGCTGTACAAGCTTCCCCCATCCCTTCAACCGCGGCCACAAACTGGCCCATGATTTCTGGCTTTTCCGGGTTGGCGAAGTTCAGGTTATCCGTTACGGCCAGTGGGCGTGCGCCAGTAGCTGTAAGGTTACGCCATGCTTCTGCAACAGCCTGTGCACCACCCGTTTTTGGGTCTGCCTGACAGTAGCGCGGGGTGCAATCTGTGGTGATGGCCAGACCGATGTCTGTATCTTCCACCTTCACAATAGCTGCATCAGCCGCACCCGGACGGCGGACTGTCTGCCCCCCTACGGTGCTGTCATACTGGTTCCATACCCATGCGCGGGAGGCCAGATCTGGAGACCCAACCAGCTTTAGCAACGTGGCATCCAAAGAAAGCGGTGCATGCACGCCTTCCAGCGGAGCCGGCGCTTTGGGTGGTGTTGCTGGGCGATCGTAAATGGGGGCCTGTTCTGCCAATGGGTCCAGCGGAATATCGGCTTCCAACTGCCCTTTGTGCTTGACGACGATGTGGCCGGTATCTGTCAGATGCCCGATAATGGCAAAATCCAGTTCCCATTTTTCAAAGATCTTGCGCGCCACGTCTGTCCGGTCAGGGCGCAGCACCATCAGCATGCGTTCCTGGCTTTCAGACAGCATCATTTCATAAGCCGTCATGTTCGGCTCACGCTGTGGCACGGCATCCAGATCAAGCTCGATACCTACGCCGCCCTTGCCTGCCATTTCCACGGAAGAAGATGTCAGCCCTGCAGCGCCCATGTCCTGAATAGCCACAATGGCATCTGTTGCCATCAGTTCCAAACAGGCTTCAATCAGCAGCTTTTCAATGAAGGGGTCACCCACCTGCACCGTGGGGCGCTTGGAAAGTGCATCTTCATCAAACTCGGCGGAAGACATGGTGGCACCATGGATACCATCACGCCCTGTGCGGGAGCCCACGTAAACAACCGGGTTGCCAACACCTGCCGCAGCGGAAAGGAAGATACGGTCCTTACGGGCCAAACCAACCGTCATGGCATTTACCAGCGGGTTGCCATCATAGGCCGGGTGGAAGTTGATTTCCCCGCCTACGGTGGGCACGCCCACGCAGTTGCCATAGCCGCCAATGCCACGCACCACGCCATCAATCACGCGGCGGGTTACGGGGTTTTCCGGGCTGCCAAAACGCAGGGCGTTCAGGTTGGCAATGGGGCGTGCGCCCATGGTGAACACATCGCGCAGAATACCGCCAACACCCGTGGCCGCACCCTGATAGGGCTCGATAAAGGATGGGTGGTTATGGCTTTCCATCTTGAAGATGGCGGCATAGCCCTGCCCAATATCCACCACACCAGCATTTTCACCGGGACCATGAATAACCCACGGCGCCTTGGTTGGCAGCGTGCGCAGCCACTTGCGGGAAGATTTGTAGGAGCAGTGTTCCGACCACATCACAGAGAACACGCCCAGTTCTGTCAGGCTGGGGGTGCGGCCCATAATGGACAGCACGCGGCCGTATTCCTCAGATGTCAGCCCGAATTCACGGGCGAGAGATTCATCAACGGTTACAGGCTTATTCACCGGACTACAGCCTCCACCAGACCTTGGAACAACGGCAGACCATCTTCACCACCCATCAGAGGATCAACCAGATCTTCTGGATGAGGCATCATGCCGCAAATGCGTTTGTTTTCGCTCAGAATGCCCGCAATGCTGTTAACGCTGCCATTGGGGTTGCTGGCGGCATCATCCGCCTGCACGTTGCCCTTGGCATCGGCATAGCGGAACGCCACAAGGCCTTCACCTTCAAGCCGTTCCAGCGTGGCGATATCTGCCGTGTAATTGCCATCACCATGCGCCAGCGGGGTGCGGAAAACATCGCCCTTTTTCCACTTGTGCGTGAAAGGCGTGTTTTCTGCTTCCACTTTCAGGTAACAATCCTGAGAGAGAAAGCGCAGGTTGGCGTTGCGCAACAGTGCACCGGGCAGAAGCCCTGTTTCCGTTAAAATCTGGAAGCCGTTGCATACACCCAGAATATGGCCGCCCTTTTGGGCAAAGGCTTTGATAGCCCCCATAATGGGAGAATGCGCGGCCATGGCACCACAGCGCAGATAATCGCCATAGCTAAAACCACCTGGCAGCACGACCAGATCGGTATCTCCCAGATCTGTTTCATGGTGCCAGATCATGCGCGGGGCCTGCCCTGTAACACGCTTGAGGGCAATGGCCATATCGCGCTCCCGGTTCGTGCCGGGGAATACGATAATTGCTGCTTTCATTTTTTCACACTGCACGGATAAGAGGCATGCAGGGCGGCAAAAACGCTTTCACCAACCGGCTTGTCCAGTGTTTCAGAATGCGCTTTCAGCCAGGCGAGAACCTTGGAACGCATAACGGGCATGGTTTCTGTGGTAGGCACACAAAAACCAGCAGGTGCAGATGGATCACCCTCGTTCCGATCATTGATCTTGGAAAGAGAGACACCATCCGTCAGGCCGCCAATATAGGCATCGCAAATGCCAGCGCTGGTGGCGCGCGTGCAAAGGCGGGCAAAGTTGCCTGCCTTCATGGGCGCAATGCGCTGGGCATGGGCAAAGCCCGGTGCCGCGCATGCCAAAGCCAAAGTTACAAGGAGGGTGCGCTTCATTCCGCCACCTCTACAGAGTAATCTTCAATTACCAGATTGGCCAGCAGATCACGCGCCATGGCATCGGCCTTTTTCTGGGCTTCCTCGGCTTTTGCGCCGGGCAGATCCAGCTCAATCACCTTGCCCACGCGCACATCCTGCACGCCTTCAAAGCCAAGTGTCTGCAATGCGTGGCTAATGGCCTTGCCCTGCGGATCCAGAACACCGTCCTTCAGCATGACGGTTACACGTACCTTCATTTTCAAGCTCCCGTTGCCACCAGCGTGGTTACTGGACCGTTTCCGGCCCCTTCATATCTCCGCCTGCCCCGTTTTCTGGCAGGATGCCCATGCGGCGCGCCACTTCCTGATAGGCTTCTTTTACGTTGCCCATATCGCGGCGGAACCGGTCTTTATCCAGTTTTTCGTTTGTGTGCATATCCCACAGGCGGCAGTTATCTGGCGAGATTTCATCTGCCAGCACAATCTGCATATCTTCGCCTTCCCAGATACGGCCAAACTCCAGTTTGAAGTCTACCAACTGGATGCCGATACCGCTGAACAGGCCGCACAGAAAATCATTTACCCGCATGGCCATGCGGGTAATTTCTTCCATATCGTGCGGGCAGGCCCAGCCGAAGGCGATGATGTGGTCTTCTGAAACCAGAGGATCACCCAGCGCGTCATTCTTGTAATAGAATTCCACAATCGGGCGTGGCAGACGCTCCCCTTCGGGAATATCAAAGCGCTTGGAAATGCTGCCAGCGGCAATATTGCGCACAACCACTTCTAGCGGAATAATTTCCACTTCCTTTACCAACTGCTCACGCATGTTGATGCGGCGGATAAAGTGCGTGGGAATGCCGATTTCCTGCAACCGCAGCATCAGAAATTCACTGATACGGTTGTTCAGAACGCCTTTCCCGGTAATTACGCCGCTTTTTGCGCCGTTCCCTGCTGTGGCATCGTCCTTGAAATATTGCACAAGGGTGCCAGGTTCGGGGCCTTCAAAAAGGATTTTGGCTTTACCTTCATAAAGCTGACGCCGACGGGCCATGATGATCCTTACCTGTCGAAAAAGGGTAAGCCAGTTCGGGCAGAACTGGCTGTTGTTCAAGGGGCCAGCCAGTATGGCCCCTTACATGCTAGGATATGGTTCATAGCAGGCTTCCGGGTAGGAAGATATATCCTGCTATGACAGGGGAGCCTGCTTACTGGCGGGGCCCTGTTTCACCAAAGATTTTTTCGTACTGCGTATCCAGCGCCTTCAGGTGCTGGCGGCTATCCATTGCTGCATCCAGAACGTCGGGGGAGATACGGCCAGAAATTTCCGGATCTGCATCCAGATTTTCACGGAAGGTTTTGCATTCCGGCGTGCCTAGTTTGGTCCATGTTTCCATGGCGTTACGCTGCACGATCCGGTAGGCATCCTCGCGCGAAAGACCAGCTTTGGCCAGTGCCAGCAGCACTTCGCCGGAATGTACAACACCGCCAAGGCTTTCAATGTTGGCGGCCATGCGGTCTGGATACACCAGCATTTTGGAGATCATGCCAGACAGACGCACAAGGGCAAAATCCAGCCCGATAGTGGCATCTGGGCAGATGTTCCGTTCTACAGAAGAATGGCTGATATCGCGTTCATGCCACAGGGCTACGTCTTCCAGCGCCGGAATAACGGCCGCACGTACCAAGCGGGCCAGACCTGTCAGGTTTTCTGTCAGCACCGGGTTGCGCTTGTGCGGCATGGCGGAAGAGCCCTTCTGGCCCTTATGGAAGAATTCTTCTGCTTCACGCACTTCAGAGCGCTGGAGATGGCGCACTTCAATGGCTAGACGTTCAATGCCGCTGGCAATCACAGCCAGAGCACAGAAGTAAGCGGCATGCCGATCACGCGGGATAACCTGCGTGGAAACGGTTTCCGGCTTCAGGCCCAGACGTTCTGCCACGTAGGATTCAACGCGCGGGTCCAGATGCGCATAGGTGCCCACAGCACCAGAAATGGCACAGGTGGCAATTTCAGCGCGCGCAGTTTCAAGCCGTTCTTTGTTGCGGGCGAATTCTGCGTAATGGCCAGCCAGCTTCAGCCCGAAAGATGTGGGTTCGGCATGAATACCGTGGCTGCGGCCAATGGTGAGGGTATGTTTGTGTTCGAAAGCGCGTGTTTTCAGCGCATCCAGAACACCATCCAGATCTTTCAGCAGCAGGTCTGTTGCCTGCACAAGCTGTACGGCCAAACAGGTATCCAGCACATCGGATGATGTCATGCCCAAATGCACAAAGCGGCTTTCCGGGCCAACCTTTTCTGCCAGCCATGTCAGGAAGGCAATGACGTCGTGCCGGGTTTCGGCTTCAATTTCATCAATGCGGGCCAGATCGGCATCAGAGAAGGCGGCCATTGCGGCATCGCCTTTTTCGCGCACAACCTTGGCGGCTTCCTTTGGCACGGTGCCATATTCAGCCATGGCTTCACATGCCAGCGCTTCAATTTCAAACCAGATGCGATAGCGGTTTGTGGGAGACCAGATGGCGGCCATGACGGGGCGAGTATAACGCGGCACCATAACGCAGAATTCCTTAACCAAAACAATAAAGCCAACAGGTGGCGTCTCTCTAGCGGATTTCGTGCCTTTCGTCTGCCCGCAAAGCGGAAAACTTTGACTTTTTGTGTTCCTTCCCGAAACTGCCGCCTTTTCGGGCGCATTTTGCGCCCTGTTTTTCGAATCGGAGCTCACGTGAACGGCTTTCTGGATTCCTTCAGCCTGACAGCATTTGTCGCCTTTTTGCAGGTTGTGCTGATTGATGTGACACTGGCGGGGGATAACGCCGTTGTTATTGGTATGGCGGTGCGGTCTCTTTCTGGCGCGCAGCGGCGGAAAGCCATTTTTGCCGGTGTAGGGCTGGCGGCTGTTATCCGTATTTTGCTGGCGCTGGTGGCGGTACGGCTGCTGGAAATTGTGGGCCTTACGCTGGCCGGCGGCTTTTTGCTGCTTTGGGTATGCTGGCGCATGTACCGCGAAATGCGGGAAAGCCATGCCGATGCTGATGCAGGCCCGGCTCCACCAGCCAGCTTGGGAAAAGCGATTTTCCGTATCCTGATAGCTGATTTGTCCATGAGCTTGGATAACGTGCTGGCTGTTGCCGGTGCTGCGCGGGAGCATCCGGCTATTCTTATAGCCGGTCTGGCGCTTTCCGTGCTGCTTATGGGGCTGGCGGCGTCTGTTATTGCGCGGCTACTGGATAAATATAAATGGATTTCCTGGGTTGGCCTGCTGATTGTTCTGGCCGTTGCCATTGAGCTGATTGTGAAAGGTGGCGGCGAAGTTTGGGGGCATTTGCCCCACTGATTGAAGGCTGGTGCGGAAAGCACTTGCCAAGGCGCGGGAAACGCGCTGATTCTGCGGTATGAGACGTTTTGCGATTTCGTACCGATACCGCCTTGTGGCGGCTGTTTCTCTGGCGTGCATGGGGCTGAGCGCCTGCTCGTCCTCCTCGCCAGAACAGCAGGGAGCCTCTGAAAACCGTTTGGCATGGCCAACGGAGCAGCAGGCCGCCCAAGGCACACCCCCTACAAGTGATGTCGCCAGCCGGTTGACGGTCTGGCTGGGGTTGGTGAAATCCTCGCAGAACAGTGCGCAGGCTTATGCTGATTTCCTACAAACACGTCCGGTATGGCCCCGTTGGCAGTTGCTGACATCACGCATGCAACTGGCATTGGCCAAGGAAACAGATCCAGCCGTGCTGGCCCGGTTGTGCGCCACACAAAATCTGACATATGGCCCTGCCCTTGCGCAATGTGCCACGCAGGTTCCGGCCTCGGCGGATTTAAGCAAACGCTTGAATGCAGAAGCCGCACAGGCTTGGGTAAATGGGAATGATGCCAGCTCCGCCGCCGCAGCCCTGCAAAGCAACTTTGCATCTGCCATCACGCCAGAACGTTCTTGGTTGCGGTTTGATCGTGAAGAAAAAAATGGGCTGATCGCGGCAGCCAAGCAAACCCTGCCCACTCTTTCGGCCCAAAAGCAGCAGCTGGCGCAGGCCCGCCTGGCTTTCCGTGCCGATGATCCGGCAGCAGAAACACTGCTAGCCGCCCTACCCGCTAACCAGCGGTCTGACCCTTACCTTATTTTTGATCATGCGCGCTGGCTGCGCAAACAGCAGCGTTATGATGAAGCCGTGGCGCTATGGAAAAGCGCTGGTGTAGATGCCGAACGCAGCACACATGGTGCCTCATTCTGGCGGGAACGAGATACGCTGGCGCGGGAATTGATTCAGGCAGGTCGTGCCGCAGATGCTTTTGCTGTGGCAAATGATACCGCGACCACACCAACAAACAGGCTGGATGCACAGTTTCTTTCCGGTTGGATTGCCCTGCGCCTGCAGCATGATCCGGCAACAGCAGAAACTTTTTTCCGCCCGCTTGCGCAGTCTTCAGCCCTTATTACGCGTAGTCGCGGCTTTTATTGGCTTGGGCGGGCGCGTGCTGCGGCAGGAGATTCCGCTTCGGCCCACGCAAATTGGCAGCAGGCTGCGGCCCTGCCCGGTACATTTTATGGGCAAATGGCAGCTGCTGCACTGGAAGGCCGCAACAATGTGCTGCTGGACCCCGCCAATGTGCCAGAGGAAACCCGCACGCGCCTAAAAGCTGAGCGTGACCCGGAAACAACCACATCAGAAGATGTTTACGTTTCTGGCAGTGAACTGGCGCAGGCAGCGCAAATTCTTGTTTCATGGGGAGATCGCCCCCATGCGCGAGATTTTATGAACATGCTGGAACAGCAGGTTACAAGTACGCCGCAGCGTCTGGCACTGTCTTCTTTGTCTGCGCAGTTGGGCTTGCCGGATATCGCCGTAACAGTCTCCCGCCATGCGGGCCGAGATGGCGTATTTTTGCTGCGCTCTGGTTGGCCGCTACCTTATACGCCGCCATCCAGCACGTTGCCTGCGGGCGTGGCACTCGGTTTGATGCGGCAGGAAAGTAACTTTAACCCTGATGCCGTTAGCCCCTCTAACGCTATTGGGCTTATGCAGCTTAAGCCTTCCACTGCAGGAGATATGCTGCGCGTAACGGGCCTGCCGGCCTCAGCAGCAACGGCTGCCGGGCTGCATGATCCAGAAAACAACATGCGTTTGGGCACAGCTTATCTGGAGCATATTCAATCCCGCTTTGGGGCTGTGGTGCCGTATATGGCCGCAGCGTATAATGGAGGCCCTACCCGTTTGGCACGCTGGTTGAGCACAGCTGGCAACCCAGCCCAGAACGGCGCTTCTGCCGAAGAGATGATCGACTGGATTGAGAGTATTCCCTATTCCGAAACGCGGAATTATGTGCAGCGTGTGTGGGAAAACATGACCATCTATGTGGCATTGGGGAACTAATAAAATGGATATGGCACGGCTGATAGCAACATTTGGTGGGTGTGGGCTTTCCCCCCGCGCACCGGGTACGGTTGGTTCCTTGGCTGCACTGGTGGTGGGGTTGCCTTTGTTAAAGCGCCCACGGCTTTTGGTGGCAGGTATTGCTGTTGTCACCGTGGTGGGTTGGTGGGCCACAAAACGCAGTGGCAAAGGCGAAGATCACAGCTGGATTGTGATTGATGAAGTGGCCGGTATGTGGATAGCCCTGCTGGCGTGCCTGCCCAAAACAGAGGAACAGGCCCGTGAAAAATGGTTCTGGATGTATCCTCTGCTCTCGTTTGCCTTTTTCCGTTTGTTTGACATTACAAAGCCCGGCCCCGTTGGTGTGCTGGATAAACGGCATGATGCCACAGGTGTGATGGGGGATGATGTAGTTGCAGGCGCTATGGCAGCGTTATGTGTAAAAGGCGTGCGCACGGTTGTGGGGCGCTCATCACACTAAGCGGAAGGTTTGGGCCATGTCTGCGGTTGATGCATCTTTTTCAGAGCTTTCTGTGTTGGCAGCAGCTGAGCGTGTGCTGGCCCGTTTACGGCAGATAGATGGACACGTGGTAACAGCAGAAAGCTGTACAGGTGGTTTGGCTGCGGCCATGTTGACGCATTTTCCCGGTTCTTCCGATGTTACGGAAGGCGGGTTTGTCACGTATTCCAACATCATGAAGCAAAAGGTGCTGGGCGTTCCGGCTAAAGTATTGGAAAAGCACGGGGCCGTAAGTGCACAAACCGTGGAAAAAATGGCTGAAGGTGCGTTAGCAGCCTCTCCACTCGCAACTATTTCTGTCGCTATTTCTGGTATTGCTGGGCCGGGTGGCGGATCAGAGGAAAAACCCGTAGGGCTTGTATGGTTTGCCACAGCCAAGAAAGATGGTGCTGCTGTCTCGGACAAGCAGATTTTTTCAGGCGGGCGGGAAGATATAAGAGCGCAAGCGGCATTACATGCGTTTGAACTGATTTTACAGCGTTTGAGCTAAAATCACCAATAAAATGCTGCTGCCGAAACAGGTCCGACAGCAGCACGCCACTCAGATTACTGAGCCGGAACAGGAGCCGGCAGCGGAGCATTTGTTGGCGCCGTAGCAGTAGGCGCTGTAGGCAGAGCTGGCGCTTTTACGCCTGTGCCAGCAGCTACCGGGGCCGGAATGCCAGGAGCAGATACGCTTGGTGCGGTAAGAGTTGGTGCAGATGGAGCTGTTACGGCAGGTGCTGCGCCAGCAATGGCAGGAACCTGATTGCTCTGTGCCGCTGCCAGGCTTTTGGCGTTCAGATCTGCTGTTTCAGCATCACCGTTGTTCTGTGCAGCTTTTTCACCTGCGGCACATTTGCCTTTCAGGCAATGCTCATGGTGATGGTGCGCATGCATACCATGATGCGTTGCGGTTTCAGCAGCCATAGCTGGCGCAACAGCCAGAGTTGCAGAAGATGCCAGCAGAGCTGCCGCAAAAAGTTTTTTCATATGGATATATTCCTTCAATAAGGTTGAATCGCCTTTTCACAGGCAATTCCCATATTCCACAATAGGTTACAGAAAATTGCCTGCGCGTATCATAAGCAGGGTTTCAACTGAAACAAAGGAATAAACCAAAGAAAATATCCGCGCTGCTTTCAGGTGGCGGGGTGTTCACTGGTACAGGCTGTTGCTGTGTTGGTGGTTGGCGTTTGTGGCGGCCCATATACTTCCCGCGCACGTTTGATAAAGGCAGAAACCATCAGCCTTGTGGCCTCTGTAAATACAACACCAATAGCCGCCTGCAAAATGCGCGAACGGAACTCAAAATCCACAAAAAACTCTACAAGGCAGCCTTCAGGCGTTGCAGTGAATTTCCAGATATTGCGCAAATACCTAAAAGGCCCGCGCTCATACCGAACGGTAATGGATGATGGACGGTCCAGGGTCACGCGCGATGTAAAACTTTCCCGAAACGGGCCAAAACCAATGGTTAAGTCCGCAACAAGTTCTGTGGCGGTGCGAGTGCGCACTTTGGCGGCAACACACCAAGGCAGAAACTTGGGATACTGGCCAACATCGGCAACAAGATCAAAAATCTGATCCGGGCGATAAGGTAAAACACGCTTTTCTGCGTGCTGTGGCATTACTGATCCTCCTTCAGGCGGGCATTGCGTGCATCACGCAGTGCGGCAAAGTCGGCATCGGCATGGTAGGAGGAGCGCGTAAGCGGGCTGGAGCTAACCTGTAAAAAGCCTTTTACGCGTGCCATTGTGCCGTAATCCTCAAACTCTGCCGGGGTAACAAAACGTGCAACTGGGGCATGTTTGACTGTAGGCTGGAGATACTGGCCCATTGTAATAAAATCTACATCTGCCACGCGCAGATCATCCATGACCTGAGCGAGTTCCATTTTTTCTTCCCCCAATCCAAGCATCAGCCCGGATTTGGTAAAAATGGATGCATCAAGCTGTTTGACCCGATCCAATAACCGCAAGGACTGGTAATAACGAGCCCCCGGCCGAATAGTCGGATACAGGCGTGGCACGGTTTCCAGATTGTGGTTGAAAACATCAGGTCGTGCTTCAACAACCACTTCTAACGCGTTCTTTTTGCGTAAAAAATCTGGTGTCAGGATTTCAATGGTTGTTTCTGGTGCCGCAGTACGGATGGCATGAATAACGCGGGCAAAATGGTGTGCGCCCCCATCTTCCAGATCATCCCGATCTACGGATGTAATCACAACATGCCGTAGCCCAAGGCGTGCTACGGCTTCTGCCACGCGGGTGGGTTCATCTTCATCCAACGCATGCGGCAGGCCGGTAGTCACATTGCAGAATGCACAGGCCCGAGTGCAGATTTCCCCCATGATCATCATGGTGGCATGGCGCTGAGACCAGCATTCCCCAATGTTGGGGCACGCAGCTTCCTCACACACGGTTACCAGTTTGTTGCTGCGCATCAACGCGCGTGTTTCGTGGTAAACTGGGTGGTTGGGTGCCTTAACGCGTATCCAGTCCGGTTTGCGGGCTATGGGGTTGTCTGGCCGGTGTGCTTTTTCTGGATGACGCAGCTTGTTGGGGCTGCTGCCTCCTGTTCGATGATCAATCACAACGCGAATAGACATATCTTTGCCCGCTTTTGCCAAGGGTTACCACAGAACTGGAACGCTCCTGCCGTGGCGTCAAGGCAGGAACGCTCCAGATAGTGCTTTGGCAACATCAAACCCTTGAGATGATACACCAAAACTAGAAGTGAAGCGCCCCGCCATAAGCGGCCAGAACGGCTTCGTGCATGGATTCAGAAATGGTGGGATGAGGGGAAATGGTTTCCATCAGCTCGGCTTCAGTCAGCTCTGCTGTGCGGGCAATAACAAAACCCTGAATCATTTCCGTAACTTCCGCGCCAATCATATGCGCGCCCAACAGTTCGCCTGTCTGGGCATCAAATACGGTTTTTACCATGCCCTCAGGCTCACCCATGGCAAGCGCTTTGCCGTTAGCCATAAGCGGAAATTTGCCAACGCGCACTTTGTAACCGGCTTCCTTGGCACGCGCTTCTGTATACCCAACAGAAGCCACCTGAGGCCGGCAATATGTGCAGCCCGGAATTTTTGTAACATCAATGGGATGCACGGTTTTGCCAGCAATGGCTTCAACGCACATCACAGCTTCATGGCTGGCTTTGTGTGCAAGCCACGGGGCCCCTGCCAAGTCACCAATAGCGTAAACGCCCGGTTCACCCGTACGGCACAGATCATCGGTAACCACATGTGTGCGGTCTACTTTGATCTTGGTGCCTTCCAGCCCGATATTTTCAACATTGCCGACAATGCCCACGGCAGAAATAACGCGGTCTACGGTAATGGTTTCCGTTTTGCCGCCTACTTCTACCGGCACAGTCACATCGTTCTTGCCCTTTTTCAGCGCCCCAACCTTGGCGCTGGTAAGAACGCGCATGCCCTGTTTTTCAAATTCCTTGCGGGCCAAGGCGCTGATTTCTTCGTCTTCCACGGGCAGAATACGCGGCGCAACTTCCACCAGCGTAACTTCAGACCCCATGTTGCGATAGAAGGAGGCAAATTCCGTGCCAATAGCGCCAGACCCAATAACAAGCAGCCGCTTGGGGAGTTCATCTGGCACCAAGGCTTCCCGATAAGACCAGACAAGTTTGCCGTCTGCTTCCAGCCCCGGCAATGCACGCGCACGCGCACCTGTGGCCAGAATAACATGCTTGGCGGTAAGGGTTTGTGGTGCGCCACTTTCCGGCTGCACCAGCACCTTGCGCTTGCCACCGGCAGCAACGCCGCCCAGCTTACCAAATCCTTTAAAAACAGGAACTTTGGCTTTTTTCAACAGGTGCTGCACACCAGATGCAAGCTGTTTGGAAACAGCACGAGAGCGCGCAACAATTGCTTTAAAATCAAAGCTTACGCCATCAGCTTTAAAGCCATATGTGCCCAGATCATGCAGCAGGTGGTTGATCTCGGAAGCGCGCAGCAATGCCTTGGTGGGAATACAGCCCCAGTTCAGGCAGATACCCCCAAGATGATTGGCTTCCACCACAGCAACGGAAAGCTTGAGTTGTGCTGCCCGAAGTGCCGCTACATAACCGCCCGGCCCACCGCCAATAACGATGATATCAAAATCAGTCTGGCTCATAATATGCCTGATCCTCAGAAAGCCGCGCGGTTAGAGAACGAGTGAAAGCGGAGATTCAACCGCTGCACGGAAAGCAGAGAGCCAACGGGCTGCCGCAGCCCCATCCACCACGCGATGATCCACCGAGAGGGTAACGGTCATGACTGTGGCAATAGCCAGCTCATTCCCTTTCACCACAGCCTGTTTTTTACCTGCTGCAATAGCCAGAATGGCAGCCTGCGGCGGGTTAACAATGGCGGCAAAGTCTTTTACGCCGTACATCCCCATGTTGGAGATGGAGAACGTACCACCCTGAAACTCTTCTGGCTTCAGCTTGCCGGCGCGGGCGCGGGCAATCAGATCCTTGGCTTCCTGACTGATGTCTTTCAGGCTCTTGCGGTCTGCCTGTTTGACGATAGGCGTGATCAGCCCATCATCGAGAGAAACGGCAACCGAGATATCTGCATCTTCGTGCAGGATCATGGCCTCTTCGGTGTAAGACGCGTTCACTTCCGGCACCTGCTTGAGAGCAACGGCAGAAGCCTTAATAAGCATGTCGTTTACAGACAGCTTGAAAGCATCTGCCCCTTCTGCCGGAGACATGGCATTAAGCTGCGCACGCAAAGCCAGAAGTGCATCCAGTTCTACATCTATGGAAACATAGAAGTGCGGAATGGTGGCTTTGGATTCACTCAGGCGGCGGGCAATAACCTTGCGCATGGTGGTGTGCGGTACTGCGCTGCTGCCACCAGATGCAGGCAAGGTAGAAGCCACCAGCCCTGCACTCGGGGCTTTGTTAAGAGCTGCTTCCACATCCCGTTTGACAATGCGGCCATTTGGGCCAGTGCCTTTAATGGCTGCCAGATCAATATTCTTCTGGCGTGCAATGCGTCGCGCAAGCGGAGATGCCACAACCCGGCCAACAGGTTTATCTGCCCGCTGTGCAGGGGCTGCCTGCGTTACCACTGGTGCTGCTGAAGCGACAGGTTGCGGTACAGGGGCTGGCTCAGCAGATGCCGCGTTTTGAGGTGTGTCGATGTTATCGGGCACCGCCTCGCCTTCTTCCACCAGAATGGCGATAGGTGTGTTGACCGCAACACCTTCTGCACCTTCCTGAATAAGGATACGGCCCAGAATACCTTCCTCAATGGCTTCTACTTCCATTGTGGCTTTGTCGGTTTCAATCTCGGCCAGAACGTCACCGCTATTTACGGCGTCCCCTTCCTTTTTCAGCCAGCGGGCCAGTTTGCCCTCTGTCATGGTAGGAGAAAGAGCGGGCATTAAAATTTCAGTCGCCATCTGTCATTCCCTCACATCAGGCCAAGTGCGGCTTTAACCACATCTTCAGGCTGTGGCAGGGCCAATTTTTCCAGATTGGCGGCAAACGGCATGGGCACATCCACACCCGTTACACGGGCCGGTGGGGCATCCAGCCAATCAAACGCGTGTTCGATCACCTGCATGGCAACTTCTGCGCCAATACCTGCAAACGGCCAGCCTTCTTCTACCGTAACCAGACGGCTGGTTTTCTTTACGCTTTCTACAATTGTATCTGTATCCAGCGGGCGCAGGCTGCGCAGGTTGATCACTTCAGCCTCAATGCCTTGTTTGGCCAGCTCAGCTGCAGCATCCAGCGCCGTGGTAACAGCAATGGAGAATGCAACAATTGTGACATCCGAGCCAGCGCGTTCGATCTTGGCCTTGCCGATGGGCACAATGAAATCTTCATCAATCGGGCAAGGGAATTTGCGCCCGTAAAGAATTTCGTTTTCCAGCACCACAACGGGGTTGGGGTCACGGATAGCGGCGCGCAACAGGCCTTTGGCATCTGCGGAAGACCACGGCACAACCACTTTCAGGCCCGGCACATGGGCGTACCAGCTACCGTAACACTGAGAATGCTGCGCACCCACGCGGGATGCAGGGCCGTTTGGCCCACGGAACACAATGGGGCACCCCATCTGGCCGCCAGACATATACAGCGTTTTGGCTGCGGAATTGATGATATGGTCAATAGCCTGCATGGAGAAGTTCATGGTCATGAACTCTACAACGGGCTTGAGGCCAGTAAGAGCAGCGCCCACGGCCATGCCTGTAAAGCCGTGTTCGGCAATAGGCATGTCAATTACGCGCTTCTCACCAAATTCCTGCAACAGGCCTTGGGAGATTTTGTAAGCGCCCTGATACTGAGCAACTTCTTCACCCATCAGGAACACGTCTGGATCACGCCGCAATTCGGCAGCCAGTGCATCGCGCAGTGCTTCACGCACAGTGATTTCCTGCGTCTCGCCCCAGTCTTTTTCTTCTTCCACCGGGGCAGATACTGGTGCGCTTACGGGAGCAGATGCGGTTGGCTGTGCTGCGGGCGCGGCTTCTGCAAGGGCAGTGCTTTTAGGCGTGTCGATATTATCTGGCACCGCCTCGCCTTCTTCCACCAGAATGGCGATAGGTGTGTTCACAGCCACACCTTCAGTGCCTTCTGCTGTGAGAATACGGCCTAGAATACCTTCTTCAATGGCTTCTACTTCCATTGTGGCTTTGTCGGTTTCAATCTCGGCCAGAACGTCACCGCTATTTACGGCGTCCCCTTCCTTTTTCAGCCAGCGGGCCAGTTTGCCCTCTGTCATGGTAGGAGAAAGGGCGGGCATTAAAATTTCAGTCGCCATGTTTATGCTCAAGCCTCCAGAACAACATCCGTATAAAGTTCGGCCGGATCTGGTTCCGGGCTGGTCTGCGCAAATTCCGCAGAGTCGTTCACGATGCCCTTGATCTCGGTTTCCATGGTTTTCAGTTCTGCTTCTGTCACGCCAGAATCCAGCAGGATGTGTTTAACGTGTTCAATGGGATCACGCGTTTTGCGGACTTCATCCACCTCATCTCGCGTGCGGTATTTTGCCGGGTCAGACATGGAATGGCCACGATAGCGGTATGTCATCACCTCCAGCAGGTAAGGCCCCTTTCCTGCGCGGCAATGCTTTACGGCTTCTTCTGCTGCGGCATATACGGCGGCAACATCCATGCCATCCACCCGCTTGCCGGGAATGCCCCACGGCTCGCCATTTTTGTAGAGTTCGTGCGATGCAGACGCCCGCTCAACAGCGGTGCCCATACCGTAACGGTTGTTTTCAATAACAAAAATACAGGGGAGCTTGAGCAGAGCAGCCAGATTGAAACTTTCGTAAACCTGGCCCTGATTGGCTGCGCCATCACCAAAATAAGCTACGGAAACTTCATCCGTATCACGGTATTTGTTAGCAAATGCCAGCCCGATACCCAGAGAGACCTGCGCGCCAACAATGCCGTGGCCACCGTAAAAGTTCTTCTCGCGGGAGAACATGTGCATAGAGCCACCCTTACCGTGGGAATACCCGGTAGAGCGGCCCGTCAGTTCTGCCATCACGCCACGAGGGGTCATACCGGCTACCAGCATCTGGCCGTGGTCTCGGTAAGATGTAATCAGCTTATCGCCTTCTTTCAGGCTCATCTGGATACCAACCACCACAGCTTCTTGCCCGATATACAGGTGGCAGAAACCGCCAATCAGACCCATGCCGTAAAGTTGCCCGGCTTTTTCTTCAAAGCGGCGGATCAGAAGCATGTCATAGTAGGCTTTAAGAAACTGGTCTCGTGTTAAGGAAGGACCATTATTCCCTGCCTTACCGACCTGTTTGGCGTTCGTTCCCATGCGTGATGAACCTTCTGCGATATGTAAACAGTTCGTAATAAATGGTGCGTAACAACGGCATCCGTTTCCAGATCTTCAGGTGTTTCCTAAAGGCCCAGTAAAACCGCATGGTGTTTCGCGTGATTCATTATGCAGCGTTGTAGTCTCCTGAGCGTCCTCCACTTTTGTGAAGGAGCTTTATATTTTCTATCTGCATGCCGCGGTCAACTGCTTTGCACATATCATAAAGTGTAAGGGCTGCAGCAGACACGGCGGTTAACGCTTCCATTTCCACCCCGGTTGCGCCGGTTGTTGTAACAGTTGCGGTAATCTCGATCCTGTTATCGTTCGGCGCCAGATCCACTGTTACACTGCTCAGGCTAAGTGGATGGCAGAGCGGAATAATATCAGCTGTTTTTTTTGCGGCCATAATGCCAGCAATACGGGCTGTTGCCAGAACATCACCTTTTGGCGCTGCGCCTGAAAGGATCATTTCCAGTGTTTGGGGCTGCATAATAATAGCCCCGGTGGCAACAGCCTTGCGGCGTGTGGCAGCCTTGGCGGAAACATCCACCATATGGGCATGTCCCGCCGCATCCAGATGTGTGAGTGCTGGAGAGGAGGCCACGTTAGGCCAGCCCCAGAAGTTTTTTGGCTGCATCGCCCGGGTGCGGATTACGCAGCAGGGATTCACCTACCAGAAAGCCCGTTACACCGATGCCAGAAAGCTGAACGATATCTTCATGCGTTTTGATACCGCTTTCAGACACAATAATCCGATCCGGCGGCACAAGCGGAGAAAGTTCCCGCGTGGTCTCCAGACTGGTCTGAAGTGTTTTGAGGTTACGGTTGTTGATACCTATCAGGAAGGTATCCAGCGCAAGGGCGCGGTTGAGTTCTTCCTCATCATGCACTTCCACCAGCACATCCATGTCCAGCCCTTTGGCGTGGTCAACCAGTTCCAGCGCCATTTCATCAGACAGGATGGACATAATCAGCAGAATGCAATCTGCCCCGATCATGCGGCTTTCATAAACCTGCCATGGATCAAGGATAAAATCCTTGCGCAGAACTGGAAGGGAGCATGCCGCCCGCGCCTTGCCCAGATCTTCATTATCACCATGAAAGCAGGAGCTTTCCGTCAGCACGGAAATACAGGCTGCGCCGGCTTGCTCGTATTCTGCGGCAATTTCTGCGGGATCATAGGTTTCACGCAGAATACCGGCAGAAGGAGAAGCCTTCTTGATTTCTGCAATCAGGCCAACGGCACGGTCCGCAGCTTTTTCCTTCAGGGCCCGACCAAACCCGCGTGGGGCCTCTTTGGTTTCCTGCGCTTTGGCCATGATTTCCTTAAGGGACATCAGGGTGGAGCGATGTTCAACTTCCAGCTTGGTGCGTGCGCAGATGCGGGAGAGAACATCCGGCAGTTCGTCAATCTTGCTGGCAAGAATGTCCGGAGCAGAACCTGCCGAGGACGCGAGTGGTGTATCGTTCATGATTATCCTGTCATGTCTCAGGCGCGTGCATCCGGGGTGGAAGCACGCAAACCATTCAGCACTGCCAAAGCCGTGCCATCATCCAGTGGGCGTGCAGCCAGAGCCACACTTTCCCGCAAGGCCTGCGGATCAATGCGTCCGTCCCGCAGGAGCGTTACCCGCCCTGCCACGTGGAGTGCGCAGGCGGCGTTCAAAACCACTGTATCACGATATGCCCCGGGTGCGCCATGCAACAAAGCTTCCAGAGCTTGAGCATTATATTGGGCATCTCCCCCCAATATGGCGCTAACGGGGGCATAGGCAAGGCCAGCCATTTCCGGCGTAATGGAAAACGGGCAGATGGCACCATCTTCCAGCGCCATAACCTGCGTGGGGCCTGCCAGCGTAATTTCATCAATGCCGCCCTGCCCGTCTGATGGCAGGCCGCATACGGCCCAGACTTTCTGGGAGCCCAGATTTTTGAGCACATTGACCATCGGCTCTAGCCATGCGGGTGAGAACACGCCCACCAGTTGCCGCTTAACACCTGCTGGATTTACCAAAGGCCCCATCAAGTTAAACAGCGTACGCACACCCAAGGCTTTACGTACCGGGGCAGCAAAACGCATGGCAGGGTGATGGTGCGGGGCAGATAAAAAGACAGCCTTATGCGCCTGCATCTGTTCCGCCAGCACTTCAGCCTGTGCAGAAAGCGGCACACTCAGCGCGGCCAGCACATCGGAAGCGCCTGATCGGGAGGAAATAGCCCTGTTGCCATGCTTGGCAACAGGCACACCCAGCGCACCCATTACAAACGCCACGGCGGTAGATACATTCAACGTGCCGTAATTGTCTCCGCCCGTGCCGCATACGTCTATTGTATCGGCTGGCATGGCGGGTACACTGTGCATACGGGCCCGTAAGGCGGTTACACCGCCCAGCAGTTCTTCCTGTGTTTCCCCACGCACGCGCAAGGCCATAAGAAAAGCTGCAATACGCTCTGGCGCAATCAGGCCATCCATAATTACGCCAAAAGCGGCTTCTGCTTCGGCTGCGCTGAGTGTCTGTCCTTCAGCGACACGTGCCAGAATGGAGGAAAAAAACTGTTCACCTGCCTGCTGAGGCGCGGTGTCCTGAGTGGTGACAGGCATCAGGCAACGGCCTGTTTTTCTTTCCAGGCAGCAGCGATGGAAAGAAAGTTTTTCATCAGATCATGGCCGTATTCCGAGGCAATGCTTTCCGGATGGAACTGCACGCCCGAAATAGGATATTGCCGGTGGCGCACACCCATAATCACGCCATCTTCCGTCCACGCCGTAACTTCCAGAGCATCAGGAATGCTGGCGGGTTCAAGCGTGAGGCTATGGTAGCGTGTGGCATTGAATGGGTTGGGTAGCCCTGCAAAAACATCTTGCCCGTTATGGAAAACGGGGCTCACCTTGCCGTGCATGGGCGTAGGTGCACGCACTACTTCTGCGCCAAATACCTGCCCAATGGCCTGATGCCCCAAGCACACCCCAAAAACTGGCACCTTACCGGCTGCGGCAGATATCAGATCACAGCAGATCCCTGCCTCATTGGGGGAGCATGGGCCGGGAGAAAGCACGATGGCCTCTGGCTTAAGGGCCAGAGCATCTTCCACACTCAAGGTATCATTGCGGCGTACGTCACACTGCACACCCAGTTCACCCAAGTAGTGAACGAGGTTGAAGGTGAAGCTGTCATAATTGTCGATCAGAAGGATCATGGCCGAATGATGACCTTATGTGCTGTTGGGGTCAAATAAGAATGAAACAGAAGCGACATTAGGAACGCCCTGCCCTTGCCTGTTCCAGCGCAGCTTCTGCGGCGCGGAATACGGCGCGAGCTTTATGGCGTGTTTCTTCATATTCTGTTTCGGGCACACTGTCTGCCACTACGCCACAGCCTGCCTGCACATGCATTTGCCCGTCTTTTACAACGGCCATACGCAGCCCGATACAGGTATCCATGTTGCCGCCAGCACCAAAATAGCCAATGCACCCGGCATAGGTGGCGCGGCGGGTGCGCTCAACTTCATCAATAATTTCCATGGCGCGGATTTTAGGCGCGCCCGTAAGGGTGCCTGCGGGAAAAGCGGCCACAAGAGCATCCAGCGCTTCCAGTTCCGGCTTGAGCGTGCCCTGCACGTTAGAAGAGATGTGCATGACGTGGCTGAAACGCTCAATGACGAATCGTTCCGTTACTTTCACCGTGCCGGGAATGCTGACACGGCCCACATCATTACGGCCAAGGTCTATCAGCATCAGGTGTTCGGCTAATTCTTTCTGATCGGCCAGAAGGTCTTTTTCAAGCCGCAGATCTTCCTCGGCAGTTTTGCCGCGTGGGCGCGTGCCCGCAAGTGGGCGTACCGTCATGGTGCCATCCTGCAAACGCACCAGAATTTCGGGCGAGGAGCCGACAAGCGAGAACTCACCAAAATCCAGATGGAACAGGAATGGCGCCGGATTGATGCGCCGCAGCGTACGATACAGCGCCAGAGATGGCAGCGGAAACGGTGTGGAAAAACGCTGGCTGGGCACAACCTGAAAGGCATCGCCGGCGGCAATATAATCCTGAATACGCTCAACAGCCTGACAGAATTCATCCTTGCTGAATGAGGAACGCGGCTCGGCGGGTTCGGGCAGGTTTTCTGGCGGTTTGGGTAAAGGCGGAAGCGCCCCTGCCAGACATTCCCGCGCACGGCGGAGCAGGTCTTGCGCTTCATCCCAAGCTTGCCCTGCGGTTTCATCTTTTTGCGGGCGAACGGGTGCGGCCAGAATGAGTTCGTCACTCACCGTGTCAAACACAGCAAAAAGACCGGGACGCATCAGAATAGATTCGGGCAGGTTCAGGTCATCCGGTGGGGCATCTGGCAGATGCTCCATCTGGCGCACCATGTCATAGCCCAGATACCCAAACAGGCCCGCCACCATAGGGGGCACACCCTCGGGCAGCTCCAGACGCGTGGCGTGGATGAGCGCACGTAGGCTTTCCAGCGGCTTTTCTGTCAGAATGTGCGGGGCGCTATCCGGGTTTTCCGGGTTTTCATCCAAGGTGATCTGCCCGTTATGGCAGGTCCAGATGATATCCGGTTTGAGGGCGATAACAGAATACCGCCCGCGGGATGTGCCGCCTTCTACACTTTCTAGCAACAGCGTGTTTTTGCCTGTGCCACCATCAAATCGTGCAAGGCGCAGATAGGCCGAAACCGGTGTGAGCAGATCCGCAGCTTCTACAGAGAACACAACAGAAGGCAGACCTTGCGCCCAAGCGGCCTCACATTCCTGCCGAGAGGGTGAAGGCGCAATGCGTGCGGTAATGCTCATGGCGTGGCTGCTCCTCCAAATCCGGCTGCAGATAGTGTGGCCATAACGGCGCGTTCGTTAATATGGGGCGGCGTGCGTTTGCTTAATGCTTCAACGTAACTGGCAACCAGATCATCACTATCGGCCTGTGCCAGAGAATCTTTCAGGCGCTGCACGCCATCGGCAGGCGCTGGCGGATTGGGCACGAACAGTTTTGTAACAACCGCCACAAGGAAGTGGCCATCATCTTCCGCCATAACTGCCTGCCCCGGCTGCATGCGCGGCAGATAGTCCATCAGTGCGTCTGGTATGTTTTTGTTGGGCTTGGCGTAGGAGAATGCCGCATCCCGCGTCATCAGTGCGCCCGGTGCGTTTGTTGCTGCCAGAGCCTGCTTGTTTTTGGCTGCCAGATACAGGTTTGTTGCCTGCTCATTTGCGGCATGTTTGCGGGCTTCGGCCTGCCATGCGGCCAGAACATCTGCATGTGCCTGCTCAAAGGTGCGTGGCGCTGCTGGCGTTGCGGTATCTACTTCCACAGCAAAGCTGCTGTTGTCTGGCCCATCAACAAGCGTTGCGCGAGCGCCGGGTTTTTGCGTGAAAATCTGGTGGATAATGGCTTCACGCAGCTTGCCCGATGCAGGCAGCGGTGCGGGTTCCTTATCTGCAGTCAGGCCCTGTGCATCCAGTGTGCCTGCAGCAGCAACAGCACCCAGATCAGCCGGAATGGCATCCAGCCCTTTACCTGCAAGGGCATCTTGCAGTTTGCGTTTGCGTTCACCCGCAACCGATGGCGCAACAGCGGCCCGATACTGTGAGAGAATGTCTTTTTTGGCATCCTCATACGGCGTGGTATGCGGAGCCGTTATTTTGGTGACGCGAAAAACAGCCCATCCCCCTTCTGTTTTAAGCGGATCACTCACCTGCCCTTCAGGTGCCTGAAAAACCGCCTGCCGCAATGTGGCGGAAGGAATGGTGGATGGGCGCGCATTTGGCATTTCTACCGCTGCGGCATCTTTTGCGCTGTTCTGGATAGCCTGCCAGTTGCCACCTACTTTCCATGCATTGGCAATGGCGGTTGCCTGCGCCTGATTTTGCAGGGTTATCAGCTGAATATCGCGCGTTTCTGGCACATTGTAGCGGGATTTCTGCTCATCATAAATGCGTTTGATGTCAGCTTCATCCAAGGTGATGCTGTCTGCCACTGTTTGGGGGGAAAGCACCACAATTTTGGCATGGCGCAATTCCGGCGTGCGGAACATCCACGGATGGTTGTTGTAATAGCGCTGGAGCACAGCATCGTCTGGCGCTTTGGGTGTGGGCTGTGCATCAAACGGAATGCTTACAAAATCCACCACGCGCGTTTTTGCACCGTAGGTGAGAAAACGCTGAAGCATTGTGTCGGAAACGCTGCCAGCCTGTGCCAAAGGCTGCAGAATGGTGCGGGTTGTCAGATCATTCCGCACCATATCCAAAAAGCGCTGCTCGGTCAGCCCGCGGTCACGCAGTTTCTGATTAAAGCTGGCGCGGTCAAACTGGCCATTGGCCCCTTTGAAATAAGGGAGCGAGAACACTTCATCCCGCACGGCCGAATCAGGCACGGCCACTTTCAGTTTCTGTGCAGTGTTCAGCAGTTCTGCCTGCCCAATCAGGCGGTGCAGAATCTGGTAGGCAACCTGCCGCTGCATGGCCAGAGGAATTTGCGATGGGTCCGTCACCCCCATCTGGCGCGCAATAGTTGGCAGTTCAGATTGCAGGGCTGTGGCCAGATCATCGGCAGAAACCTGCTGTTGTCCCACTTTGGCAACAACATCTGTTTCTTCCCCCATATAGCCCATAACATCGCCTATTCCCCAGCCGACAAACGCCAGAAAAATGACAATTGCAGTCACCCGGCCCAGCCAGGACTCAACAAAAACGCGACGTAGATAGGAAATCATGACCCGATGGATCCACAGCTATGCTTTAAAAAAACCATACCACAAAAGGGTATGCACAGGCGCGGCACCATAAGGGTAGCTGCGGTGCTTGACCAGACATAACCGTGCCTGCACGCCAGACAGGCAAGAATAAGGCGCCTGCTCTCTTGCCCCAAAGGGTGCGTCTATGGTTTAGCCTTCATGGAAGAACCATATTGTAAAACGCGCGTGCCCGTTGGCATGGCGCGCTACAGGCAAGGAGCAGGGCATGACCAGACAGATTATTGTCGGCAACTGGAAAATGAATGGCCTAAG
Source organism: Acetobacter sp. A11-2 (assembly GCF_040208445.1). Classification (NCBI taxonomy): domain Bacteria; kingdom Pseudomonadati; phylum Pseudomonadota; class Alphaproteobacteria; order Acetobacterales; family Acetobacteraceae; genus Acetobacter; species Acetobacter sp. A11-2. Next base: position 1,090,548 of record NZ_CP157843.1, on the reverse strand, counting down.
CCGTGATTCGCAGGAACTCGTCAAGGCTATTACCAGCGGCCTGCCCGCCAACAGCGCAGATGTTGTGGTATGCCCGCCCTTTACCCAGCTTGGGCTGCTAACAGATATGCTTAAGCCCACACCGGTAAAGCTGGGTGCGCAGGATTGCCATCAGGAAGTTTCTGGCGCGCATACGGGTGATATTTCTGCCCCCATGCTGGCCGATCTGGGCGTGTCTTATGTTGTTTTGGGTCATTCAGAACGCCGTCAGGAACATGGTGAGCTGGACGAAACGGTGCGTGAAAAAGCCATGGCCGCTGCCAAAGCCGGGCTCACCCCTATTGTCTGTATTGGTGAAACAGAAGATCAGCGCGAAACCGGTGAGCACTTTGATGCGCTGGGTTGGCAGATCAAGGGTTCCCTGCCCGATGGTTTCAACGGTATTCTGGCATATGAGCCCATCTGGGCAATTGGTACAGGCCTTGCTGCCACCACCGATCAGATAGCCGAAACCATGAAATTCCTGCGTGAAGAATTGGTGCGGCAGTTTGGAGAGGCTGGAAAAGTCATCAAAATCCTGTATGGAGGGTCCGTAAACGCCGGGAATGCGGCCACCATCCTGCCCATTCCTGAAGTGGCGGGTGCGCTTGTTGGCGGCGCCAGCCTTAAGGCGGACGCGTTTCTTTCCATCGTCAGCGCAGCATCTGCTGCCTGATTTGCTGTTCTGATCTGGAATCTGACATGACCACAGCCCTGCTGATCCTGCATTTCTGTGTGACCATAGCCCTGATTGGCGTTGTGCTAATTCAGCGGAGTGAAGGCGGTGGCCTTGGAATTGGCAGCAGCCAGGGCATGGGGGCTTTCATGTCCGGCCGTGGAACAGCCAACCTGCTTACGCGCACAACGGCTGTGCTGGCTGGTGTGTTCATGCTGCTTTCCCTGTTGCTGGCCGTGCTTTACAAAGGCTCTGTTACGGGTGAAGGGCACGATATTCTGGCCCAGCCCCCGGCAGCCACCACGCCCGCACCTGCTGCTCCGGCAACAACGGCTCCGGCTCCGCAGCCAGCTGCTCCGGCGCATCCGTAAAATGCAGGTTACTCTCTCCTTTCCGCCATGTGTGAGGAGAGAGCCCTTTTATCCCTTCAGCTCCGCATGTCCTGTGGCATGCGGTAGTTTGCGTTTGTCCATCTTTACCCGCCCGGCCATGTCCGTGTAGGAAGTCTGCTCATGACCCGCTTTGTTTTTATCACCGGTGGTGTGGTATCCTCTCTTGGCAAAGGCATTGCATCTGCTGCCCTTGCTGCCCTGTTGCAGGCGCGTGGCTACAAAGTGCGCCTACGCAAGCTTGATCCCTACCTGAACGTTGATCCCGGCACCATGAGCCCCTACCAGCATGGGGAAGTGTTTGTGACTGAGGATGGTGCCGAGACAGATCTTGATCTTGGGCATTACGAACGCTTCACAGGGGTGAATGCTTCCAAGGAAGACAACACCACAACAGGTAAAATTTATTCAGACGTTATCGCGCGTGAACGGCGTGGTGATTATCTGGGCGCAACTGTGCAGGTTATCCCGCATATTACGGATGCCATTAAAGATATTGTTGTGGCCAATACGGATGATCTGGATTTCGTATTGGTGGAAATTGGCGGCACAGTTGGTGATATTGAAAGCCTGCCGTTTCTGGAAGCGATCCGTCAGCTGCGCAATGATCTGGGCCCGGATCAGACCATGGTTGTGCACCTTACGCTGCTGCCGTGGATCCCTTCTGCAGGTGAGCTGAAAACCAAGCCGACCCAGCATTCCGTTAAGGAATTGCAGAATGTGGGTATTCAGCCGCAGATTCTGCTGTGCCGGTGTGATCGCCCCATTCCACCAACAGAGCGGCGCAAGATTGCCAACTTCTGTAACGTGCGGCCAGAAGCCGTTATTGCCGCGCGGGATGTGGATACCATTTACTCCTGCCCCCTCTCTTACCACGCAGAGGGCATGGATACCGAAGTGCTCCGTTACTTCGGCCTGCCACATGCAGAAGAACCAGATCTGACAGGGTGGGAAAAGATTGTAGATGCCATCCGCCACCCGGATAACGAGGTGCGTATTGCCGTGGTTGGCAAATACACAGCCCTGCTGGATAGCTATAAATCCCTGAACGAAGCCCTGCTGCATGGTGGTATTGCCCACCGTACCAAGGTTGTTCTGGACTGGGTGGATGCCGAGGTTTTTGAAAAAGATCCTGCATCACTGGAAGCCAAGCTGGGCGATGTAGATGCCATTCTGGTGCCCGGCGGGTTTGGTGAGCGTGGCTCTCAGGGCAAGATTGAGGCCATTCGCTTTGCGCGTGAAAAAGGTATTCCGTTCCTTGGGATATGTTTTGGCATGCAGATGGCGGTTATTGAATGTGCCCGCAATCTGGCAGACCTGCCCAATGCGTCTTCCACCGAATTTGGCTATACGGAAGAGCCTCTGGTAGGCCTGATGACGGAATGGGCACGCGGTAACGAACGCCTGCGCCGGAGCGAAGGCGGAGAACTGGGCGGCACCATGCGCCTTGGGTCCTACCCTGCCAAGCTGATTGAAGGTTCCCGCGCAGCGGAAGTGTATAACGCAACTTCCATTCGTGAGCGGCACCGCCACCGGTATGAGGTGAATATTCATTACAAGGATCAGCTTGAAAAAGCCGGTATGAAGTTCTCTGGTCTTTCACCAGATGGCATCTTGCCAGAAGTGGTGGAATACCCAGATCATCCGTGGTTCATTGCTGTGCAGTATCACCCGGAACTGAAGTCTCGCCCGTTTGCACCGCATCCGCTGTTTGCCGGTTTTGTGGGAGCTGCACTGGAAAAGGCGAAAAAAGCATGACGCAGGCATTGGGTTCAGATTTCCAGCTTGGGTCTTTGTACATCGGGAACGATCAGCCTTTTGTGCTGATCGCCGGGCCGTGCCAGATTGAATCTGCGGCTCATGCCATGGAAACAGCCACAGCGCTGAAGGAAATCTGCCAGAAGGCTGGTATCGGGCTGATCTATAAAAGCTCGTTCGATAAAGCCAACCGCACTAGCATTTCTAGCGCACGTGGCATTGGCATGGCAGAAGGGCTGGATATTCTGGCAAATGTGCGCAACACGCTGGATATTCCGGTGCTGACAGACGTGCACGCGCCAGAACAGTGCGCCCCTGTGGCGGAAGCTGTAGATGTGCTGCAAATTCCCGCTTTTTTATGCCGCCAGACGGATTTGCTGTTAGCTGCTGGTAAAACTGGTGCTGCGGTCAACGTGAAAAAAGGCCAGTTTCTCGCTCCGTGGGACATGAAGCACGTGGCGGCCAAAATTGCCTCCACCGGTAATAATCGCATCATGCTGTGCGAACGCGGCACCAGCTTTGGCTATAATACGCTGGTAAACGATATGCGCGGCCTGCCCATTATGGCCCAAACCGGTTACCCAGTTGTGTTTGATGCCACGCATTCTGTGCAGCAGCCCGGTGGTTTGGGCGGCGCATCTGGTGGCCAGCGAGAGTTTGCCCCTGTGCTTTCTCGTGCTGCTTTGGCAATTGGTGTGGCATCTCTGTTTATTGAAACGCATGAGAACCCGGACCAAGCACCGAGTGATGGCCCCAACATGCTGCCAATTAAAAGCCTGCCTGCCTTGCTGGAGCAGTTTAAACAGATTGATGCTCTCATTAAGGGGTAAGCAGCCAGCTTGCTTTCTAGCAAAAAGCCGCAACCTGATTATTCAGGCTGCGGCTTTTTTTGTAGATTCTGCAAGGGAGAGATAAATCCTCTCCCTTGTTTGTGCGGGTATTAGACGTCTAGATTGGCAACCTTGAGTGCGTTGCCGACAATGAAGTCACGGCGCGGTTCAACAATATCGCCCATCAGGGTGGTGAAAACATCGCCCGCTTCTTCCACATCACCTACGCGTACCTGCAGCAGTGTGCGCATGGCCGGATCCAGCGTGGTTTCCCAAAGCTGGGCATCATTCATTTCGCCCAGACCTTTAAAGCGGTTGATGGTCAGCCCACGGCGGCCCTGAGCCAGAAGACGGGCGTAAAGATCAGCCGGGCCGCTCAGCTGGTGCTCGGTGGTATCGTTTTTCAACGCCACGCCCTCTGCAAAGTCTTTTTGCAGGCGGTTTGCTTGCATGGTCAGCCAGCGGGCATCGTTACTAGCCAGCATGGTGGGGTCAATGCGGTACACTTCCCCTACTCCACGCACATTGCGGGCCAGTTCCACACCATCGGTGCTGGCAACGGCTTTCCAGCTTTTTTCATTTTCAGCAGATGCGGCATCAAGGCGTTGCTGCAGTGCGGGCATCCGCTGCTGGAGCTGCTCCACATCCGTTGTCAGCGCGCCAGCCAAGGCTACCTGCTCAATAATCCAGGAAGGAATACGGTTGGAAAGGCGGTTAATAGCCTGCGCCGCCTGCCGAATAAACGGAAGGTCTGCTGCCAGTTCTTCACCGCTTACAACGCGTTTATCCGTGTAAACAAAGCTGGCGTTGCTCAGGGCCTTGTTGAGCAGATACTGCTCAAGTGCTGCATCGTCTTTCAGATAGGTTTCTTCATTCCCGCGTTTGGCGCGGTAAAGAGGCGGCTGGGCGATATAGAGGTAACCGCGCTCAATCAGTTCCGGCATCTGGCGGAAGAAGAAGGTCAGCAGCAGTGTACGGATATGAGAGCCGTCCACGTCAGCGTCAGTCATGATGACAATGCGGTGGTAGCGGAGCTTCTCAATAGAAAAACCACCCTGCTCTGGCTCACCACGGCCAATGCCAGTGCCCAATGCGGTAATAAGCGTGCCAATTTCGGCAGAACCCAGCATACGGTCAAACCGTGCACGCTCTACGTTCAGGATTTTACCTTTAAGCGGCAGAATGGCCTGAAAGCGTCTGTCACGTCCCTGCTTGGCGGTACCACCTGCGGAATCACCCTCCACAATAAACAGTTCAGCTTTGGCGGGGTCACGCGCCTGACAGTCTGCCAGCTTACCGGGAAGCGAGGAAACATCCAGCACACCCTTGCGGCGTGTTAGCTCACGCGCCTTACGGGCGGCTTCACGCGCAGAGGCCGCATCCAGCACCTTGGAGATAACAATTTTTGCTTCTTTGGGGTGGGTTTCAAACCAGTGGCTGATAATGTCTGCCGCCGCCGCATGCACAACGGGCTGCACTTCGGAAGAAACCAGCTTGTCCTTGGTCTGGGATGAGAACTTGGGGTCTGGCACCTTAACGGACAGCACAGCCGTCAGCCCTTCACGCATATCTTCCCCTTGCAGGGAGAGCGCATCTTTTTTGGCAATGCTTTCTGCATATTTACCAACAACACGGGTAAGCGCCTGACGGAAACCTGCCAGATGGGCCCCACCATCACGCTGCGGAATGTTGTTGGTGAAGCACAGCATGGTTTCATGGAAGCTATCGTTCCATGTCAGCGCAAACTCTACCTTAATGCCGTTATCCGGGTTTTCCAGACTGCCGGTAATGGGCGGGGCAAACAGCGAGGTACGAGACCGATCCAGCCAGTTTACAAAAGCTTCCAGCCCGCCTTCGTAAAAGAATTTTTCTTCCCGCACGGGGGTAACGCGTGCATCACGCAGCACAATTTCTAGCCCGGAGTTCAGGAAGGCCAGTTCACGCAGGCGGCGCTCCAGAATGGTGAAATCAAAATCCGTTTTGGGGAATGTTTCACTGCTGGGTTTGAAAGTGACTTCCGTGCCAGAGGGTTCGGAAGAAGGGCCAACCACTTCCAGCGGGGCATCACGCTCACCATGCTGGAAGCGAATGAAATGTTCCTTACCGTTACGCCAGATGCGCACTTCCATCCATTCGGACAGAGCATTCACCACAGCAGCGCCCACGCCGTGCAAGCCGCCAGAAACCTTGTAGGAGTTCTGGTTGAATTTGCCACCAGCATGCAGGCGCGTCAGCACCACTTCAGCGGCGCTAATGCCTTCTTCAGCATGCATATCCGTAGGAATGCCGCGCCCGTTATCACGCACGCTCACACTGCCATCTGCATTGAAAGTGACAACGCAGCGAGATGCAAAACCGGCCTGAGCCTCATCCACCGCGTTATCAATAATTTCAAACGCCATGTGGTGCAGGCCGGAACCATCATCCGTATCACCAATATACATGCCGGGCCGTTTACGGACAGCATCCAGCCCCTTCAGCACAGAGATCGACGCGGCATCATACTCTTCGGAAACGGCAGATGGCGTGGGCTGAGAGAGGTCGGTCATAAGAACGGTACGCTCCGTACAGGAAAGAACAAAAAACCTTTTATTCTTATACCCTGATCAAACCTCTGGGGCCAGATTGAGCAGCATGTTTTATGACCCTGAGAGCAAAAAAGCTCCGTTTTTCAGGGTTTCAAACTGGGCAGTCTGCTTAAGTGGTGCAAAAGGCGCCTGATCTGTGCCGGTAAGCAACACGGTTGTGCGAAAATCCTGCACAATTTCCAGTAATGAGGCCCGGCGCGCGGCATCCAGATGCACCAAAGGTTCATCCAAAAGCAAGATGGGGGGCTGCCCACGATAATCCGTTACAAGCCGGGCATGTGCCAGCACAACACCAATAAGCAAGGATTTTTGCTGCCCGGTGCTTGCTAGTGCAGCGGGTTGTCTGGACGAAAGATCTTCCAGCAGAAAATCACTGCGATGCGTGCCAAATGTGGCCCGGCCACGTGCTGCATCATCTTCGCGCAGATCAGCGAGTTTTTCGCGCAGCCAGTCCTCTACGGCCAGTGCTGGAGATGTTTCCAGTTTTTGGGCCACAGCGCATTCCAATGTTGCAATGGCAGCAGGAAAAGCCCCCAGACCATTTTGGGCGTAATGGCAAATCTGGCGCACGGTCTCTTGCCGAGCTGCTGCAACAGCCACAGCATGCCGCGCCATGGAGGCCTCAAGCCCGGATAGCCATGAGTGTTCGGAAAAGCGTGTTTGCAGCAGTTTGTTACGTTGTGTCATGGCGCGATCATACGCTGCCAGTTCTCGCGCATGGTGGGGCGTAACTGCCATAACCAGACGGTCCAGAAAGCGTCGTCTGCCGGATGCGCCCTCACTAAACAACCGGTCCATCTGCGGGGTGATCCATACAGTGGCGAGGGTATCTTCCCACGCCTCCTGCCCCCGGATCTGCCGCCCATTTAGTAAAAAAACGCGGCGTGGCCTCTCCTGCCCCCCCTGTGTGCCGGTGCCGAGCTCAAGAAACTCATCTTCAGTTTCAATGCGCGCAGAAATACCCCAGTTGGTTGCACCCATGCGGCCGAATTGTGTAAGGGGTGCCGCGCGCAAGCCTCTGCCCGGAGAGAGAAGAGAAACCGCTTCCAGCAAATTGGTTTTGCCGCTGCCGTTTTCGCCCGTTAGTACCAACAGGCTTGAATCGGGAGACCATACAAGCCGTTCGTAATTGCGAAAATTGGAAAGCGTAAGTTTAAGAAGCCGGGGCATGCCACGCTGCTTCTGCTGGCCTGCCTGCATTTGGGCAATGCTGGCAGACCGTAAGTGTTAAAGCAAAAAAGCGGATCACACGCGCATCGGCATGAGAACATACAGTGCGGATGGGCTATCTACATCGCGCACAATGGTGGGGGATGCGCTATCAGCAAACGCAAATTCCACCTCTTTTTCTACCTGATCTGTAATGTCGTTGAGGTAGCGGGCCTGAAAGCCGATTTCCAACCCTTCTGCATCGTAGGAAATGCGGTTGTCATCCAGTTCTTCCTTAGCCACCCCTTGCTCGGCACTGCTGGCAGACAGAGTGAGCAAGCCGGGCTCGAGCGTTAGCTTTACCGGGCGAGAGCGTTCCTGACTAATGGCAGCAACACGGGCCACGGCATCGGCAAAGTCTTTTTTACCAACCCGCAGAATGCGTGTGTTGTTGCGTGGGATAACGCGTTCATATTCAGGGAACGTGCCGTCAATCAGCTTGGATGTGAGTGTAACTGGCCCTGCCGTGAACTGAATACGCGTTTCAGAAAGTGCAATTTCCACTTCTTCCGGCGCTTCATCAATCAGCTTGCGCACTTCGGCCACTGTTTTGCGCGGGATAATAACGCCCGGCATTCCCGCAGCACCCGCAGGCAGGTCAGCTTCTACGCGGGCCAGACGGTGCCCGTCAGTCGCCACGGCGCGCAGTTTCGGTTCTCCATCTACTTCCGTGCCATGCAGGAAGATACCGTTCAGGTAATAGCGGGTTTCTTCGGTGGAGATAGCAAACCGTGTGCGGTCTATGAGCGAATGCAGTGTTGTGGCAGGCAGTTTGAACCGATGCGGGAAATCCCCTGCGCCCATGGATGGAAAATCATCTACGCTCAGCACGTTCAGGCGGGTGGCATAGCGGCCGGCACGCAGCAGAAGCGGGCCTTCGCTATCGGCCTGATCCAGCTCTACATCCACGCCATCGGGCAACTTGCGCACAATTTCGTACAAAACAGCTGCGGGGGCCGTTGTGGCCCCTTCCCGCGTGATTTTGGCGGGAACTTCCTCAACCACTTCAATTTCCATATCTGTGGCTTTCAGGCTGAGCTGTCCGTTAGCTGCCTGAATAAGAACATTGGCTAGAATGGGTATGGTGTTACGCTTTTCCGCAACACTCTGGATATGGGCCAACGCCTTAAGCAGTGTTGCGCGTTCCGCCGAAAACTTCATCTAACCCTCTTTCCTGCAAGACAGGGCCTCTGTTTTGCAAGAGGCATCCGCTTTTTCCACCTCGAAAAGTAACAGGTGGGCGTTATCAGTCAATCCCTTTGGAATCTCTACGTTTTCAGCTTTCCAGCATCCGCCGTAGGAGTTCCACATCTTCTGCAAAAGCTGCATCCAGCCCCATAAGTTCCGTAACGCGATTTACCGCATGCATAACGGTTGTGTGGTCACGATTACCGAACTTGCGCCCAATTTCTGGCAGTGAGCGGCTTGTAAGCTGCTTGGCCAGATACATGGCAACCTGCCGGGGCCGCGCAACATTGCGCGCCCTACGGGCGGATGACATGTCTGTGAGGCGGATATTCCAGTGCTCTGCCACTTTTTTCTGGATTTCCTCAATCGTCACACGCCGGTCGTGTGCTTTAAGGATATCGTGCAACACTTCCTGTGTCGCTTCCAGCGTAACGGGGCGCCCAAACAGGTTGGCATGAGCAATCAGGCGGTTAAGCGCGCCTTCCAGTTCACGCACGTTGGACGTGATTTTGTGTGCCAGAAACTCCAGAACCTTACCGGGCACCACAACGCCAGACGCAGCAGCTTTTGATTCCAGAATAGAAATACGCAGTTCAAACGTGGTGGCGTGAATGTCCGCCACCATGCCACATCCCAAACGCGTGCGCAGCCGATCTTCCAGCCCCGATAGATCGGATGGAGATTTATCAGCCGAAACCACAATCTGCCGCCCAGCATCCACCAGCGCATTAAAGGTATGGAAAAACTCTTCCTGTGTGTTGTCCTTGCCGATCAGGAACTGCAGATCGTCAATCATCAACACATCGACAGAGCGCAGTTGTTCCTTGAACTCGATGGTGGACTGAGAGCGAATGGCCGCAATAAACCGATACATGAACTTTTCGGCAGACATGTAGGCCACAGACACGTTGCCGCTCTGGATCAGCTCGGCCCCGATGGCGTGCATCAGGTGTGTTTTACCCAGCCCGACGCCGCCATAAAGAAATAGCGGGTTAAAGCCAACGCTGGAGGGCTTTTCTGCAACACGGCGGGCGCAGGCATAAGCAAATTCGTTTGGCTTGCCCACCACGAACGTATCAAACGTAAAGCGGCTATCCAGCGCGGTTACCAAATCACTCCGCACTTCTGGCGCGGTGCGTGCCGCTGGGGTTACCTCTTCCTGCGCGGGTGTTGTCGCACTGGCGGTGGGAATATCTTCCAACGGTATGGGGGCAGGATCACCGGCGCGGGCAACCTGCAACTCTACCCGGCGGATACTGGGTATTTCCTGGTTCCACAGTTCACTCAGGCGGTCACCATACTGGCTTCGCACCCAATCGCGCAAAAAGCGTGTGGGTAAAAGCAGGGTGATTTCATCGCCATCAATCGGGCCCAGCGCAATTTTGGTCAGCCAGGTGCGGTATTCAACTTCGCCAACTTCGCCCTTCAGGCGGGCGCAGATACGCAGCCACGATTCCTCAAGCCCCTTGCCGTCTTCAAGCCGGGAAAAGGCGCTTTCGTCATCGTCCACTCCGATTGTCATTTTTGCTCCCGAGCTGTCATTAAGGCGCGAATGGGTTCACGCAATTCACAAAACTGGCGGCAAGTGTGCTGCCGGTGCTGTGCAACATCTGTAACGGCCTTGGCAGCCTATGGTGCAGGCTTGCTTTTATCTTGCAAAAAGATAGCCCGAACAGCGCCAAGCCATCCAGCAAGGTAAAGCAGTGAGAGCAAATGGAGCAATCAATATTTCATGCTGCCAGCCCTGCTTGCACTTTATCCAGCCAAGGTGGTGATAAAAACAAAGCCGAACCATCTGGGTGATGATTCGGCTTTATCTCAAAGCGTCAGATGGCCACCATTTAGGTGGCCCCGCACTTTCCTCAGGCCGGAGCCAGTGCTTTCACACGGGCAGACAGGCGGGAAATCTTGCGGGCCACAGTGTTGTGGTGGATAACGCCCTTGGTGGCCGCACGCTGGATTTCTGGCTGAGCAAGGCGCAGTGCTTCGCGCGCAGCGCCATGATCACCAGCTTCAACTGCGGTTTCTACTTTCTTGATGAAAGTACGCATGCGGGATTTGCGGGCGGTGTTACGAGCAGTCCGCTTCGCGGTCTGCCGGATGCGCTTACGCGCCGAAGCGATATTCGCCATGAGTTTCTATTCTGTCCAGCACTTAAGAAAGATTAAAAGGGCAGACACGCCGGAACGCGCTACCCAAAAGAGTAAGCGGTGCTGTAATGCACCTAAGCGCCTTCCGTCAAGCTTCTTCCGTGCCGACCACTAGGATTTTACCCGTTTTTCTGCCTTTGGGGACAAAAAAATGTGGATCGTCCGGCCTGTGTTATCTGCTGCACGCCAGAGCATGCGGGCGCGCCGGGGCAATTGGGGCATGGTTTGCCCGTTTGCCCATATACCCGCCATGCGTGCTGAAAGTATCCGAGCCCGCCTTCTGGGCGCACATAATCCTTCAGGCTGGAACCTCCTGCTTCTATGGCCTCTTCCAGCACATCCCGTATGGCCTGCGCCAATTTGCGGGCTTTGGGGGCGGTAAGATTGCAAGCTGGCATGGTTGGAGCAATGCCAGCCCGAAACAGGGCCTCGCACACATAAATATTGCCCAACCCCGCCACAACCTTCTGATCAAGCAGAAAAGGTTTGATAGGCATCCGCCTGTTCTTGCTGGCAGCCAATAAAGTTTGAGGAGTAAAATCAGGTTCAAGTGGCTCAGGCCCCATACCTGCCAGCAATGGGTAGGTCTCTTCCTGATCGGTGGGCACCAGATCCAGCATCCCAAACCGGCGCGGATCTATATACCCGCAGCGCTTTCCGTCCTGCAGAATCAGCACGACGTGCTCATGCCGTAACGGCTCTGTTGGAGAATCGAGAAGCACGCGCCCAGACATGCCCAAATGCCAGATTATGGACATTCCACCAGACAGGCGCATAAGAATATATTTGCCCCGGCGACGAAAGCCTTCTATCCGGCGGCCTTTGATTGTTTGTGAGAAATCGGCAGGAATCCGCCATCTCAGGTCGTGACGGCGCACAATTGCTTCTTGGATGGTACCGTTTTGCAGGGCAATCTGCATCCCGCGCATTACGGTTTCTACTTCAGGGAGTTCCGGCATGGCTAAAAAGCAGGGTATAGGGGAACCCCATGACCGACAACAGCTTTACGCCCTCCCCCGCTTCTTCTGACGCAACAGTGGAAGAAACGGATTTCGGCTTCCGTTCCGTAAGGAAGGAAGAAAAGAAAAACCTTGTTCGTGACGTGTTCGATAGCGTCGCCGGCAAGTATGACGTGATGAATGACATCATGTCCCTTGGCATCCATCGGGTATGGAAGCGTATTTTTGTAACAGAGCTTGGCCCGCAGCCCGGCATGTCTTTGTTGGATCTGGCCGGTGGCACGGGTGATATCACCTTTGGCTGGCTGAAGGGTGGCGGTGGTTCCGCTATCATGACCGACATCAACAGCAGCATGCTGTCTGTTGGGCGGGACCGGGCCATTGATCGTGGTTTTGTGTCTGACCTGTCTTTTTGCGTTGTGGATGCAGAAGCCATTCCACTGCGTGATATGTCAGTAGATCGGGTTTCCATCGCTTTTGGCCTGCGCAACTGCACAGATAAAATGGCCGTGCTGCGTGAAGCGCGGCGTGTGCTCAAGCCCGGTGGGCGTTTTCTGTGCCTCGAATTTTCCCGCGTTCAGGTGGCAGCTCTGGCCCCTATTTATGATGCGTGGTCTTTCAAGGTGCTGCCTGCCATGGGCAACCTGATTGCCAAGGACCGTGATAGCTACCAGTATCTGGCAGAAAGTATCCGCACCTTCCCGGATCAGGAAACACTGGCGGATATGTTCCGTGAGGCTGGGTTCTCTCATGTGCGGTATCAGTCCCTTTCCGGTGGTATTGCGGCCATTCATTCCGGCTGGCGCGTGTAAGGCCAAAAGGTATGGATGTGGCTTTGCCTTCCCGTTCCATTCTGCTCATTGTGGGCGGCAGTATTGCCGCCTTCAAGGCGCCGGAGCTGGTGCGCCTGCTTAAAGGTGCGGGCATGCAGGTGCGCTGCGTGCTAACGGAAGGTGGAAGCCAGTTTGTAACCCCACTTACCCTGCAAGCGTTAACTGAGGAGCCGGTTTATACAGACCTGTTCTCGTTAACAGCTGAGCAGGAAATGGGGCATATCGCGCTTTCCCGCTGGGCAGATCTGGTTCTTGTTTGTCCTGCGTCTGCCAATTTGTTGGCGCGCATGGCAGCAGGTCTGGCGGATGATCTGGCCAGCACGCTTTTATTGGCCACAGATGCGCCTGTCATGGCTGTTCCCGCCATGAATGTGAGAATGTGGGAACACGCTGCCACGCAGGATAACGTGGCCACGTTGCAGCAGCGCGGTGTGCACGTTGTGCCACCAGCTATTGGCCCCATGGCTTGCGGTGAGTTTGGTGCAGGCCGTATGCCCGAACCTGCCGATATATTGGATGCCGTGTTGGCCTTTTTTCGCCATCAGCAACAGCAGGATGGCCCTTTGGCGGGTAAATCTGTTCTGGTAACGGCAGGCCCCACGCATGAACCGCTGGATCCTGTAAGGTATCTAGCCAACAGGTCATCCGGTAAGCAGGGCTATGCCATTGCGGCAGCGTTGGCAGACCTTGGGGCAACAGTTACGCTGGTAAGTGGCCCAACTACGCTACGCGCTCCTGCCGGTGTGACGTGTGTTCCGTGCGAAACGGCCTGCCAGATGCTGGAATGTGTGAAGGCCGCCGCTCCGTTTGATGCAGCAGTCTGCACCGCAGCGGTAGCAGATTGGCGGCCTGAGGTGCAGGCTGGGCAAAAAATTAAAAAAACCAGCCGGGATGATGTGCCCGCCCCTATTCGGCTGGTGCCTAACCCAGATATTCTGGCCGAAATTTCAGCCCCCAGCCCACAGCGGCCAGCGCTTGTTGTGGGGTTTGCGGCTGAAACCGAAAAGGTTGAAGAACACGCAACCGCCAAGCGCCAGCGCAAGGGATGTGACTGGATTGTTGCAAACGATGTAAGTGCTGGCACAGGTATTATGGGGGGTGATAGTAATCAGGTTGTTCTGATAACCGCCCAAGGGAGCGAGCGCTGGCCACACATGCCCAAGGAAGAAGTTGCACAAAGGCTTGCTTCCCGCATGGCAGATTGGTTTACAGAATCCTGATAGAGTGTTTTTGAAATTTTTATAGAGGCTTGTTGATGTCTGCACCCATTTCTCCTTCGGCTGATCTTAGTGTGCAGGTGCAACGCCTCCCTCATGCGCAAGATTTGCCTTTACCCTCCTACGCCACAGCAGGCGCCGCGGGGATGGACCTGTTGGCTGCGGTAGTAGAGCCCGTAGTATTGCTGCCCGGCGCACGGGTGCTGGTGCCAACCGGGCTGCGTATTGCTCTGCCCCGTGGGTATGAACTTCAGGTGCGCCCGCGCTCTGGTCTGGCCCTTAAGCACGGCATCATTCTCCCCAACTCTCCCGGAACAGTGGATGAAGATTATCGCGGAGAACTGGGTGTTATTGTGCTGAATGCCGGGCAGGCTCCGTTTACTATTGAGCGCGGCATGCGCATTGCTCAGGCTGTTGTGGCACCCGTGACACGCGTGGTGTGGGCCGAATGTGATGAACTGGATGAAACGCAGCGCGGCGCAGGTGGGTTTGGCAGCACGGGAACCGGAGTGCCATGAACAGAAGCTGGATGAACCTTGTACCTAGGCCACAAGGTTCGTCTTCTCTGCCTTTACGTTATCTGAACAGCGCAGATGCCCTGCTGCTTTTGTGTCTGGCCGCTGCGGCAATAGCGCTTGGGGCCGCGGTAAGGCACATGCTGGGCCCATTGGTGGCCCCAGCCAGCATGCCCATACATCTGGATATGTGGCACCTGCCCGGTTACGCGCTACGCACCACCATACGCATGTTTGCGGCTTTGGCGTGCTCACTTGTGTTTACGTTTGTGTATGCAACGCTGGCGGCAAAAAGCAGGCGTGCAGGACAGATTTTGGTGCCGCTGCTGGATGTGCTGCAATCTGTTCCCATCCTTGGGTTTCTGTCTTTCACCATTACGTTTTTTCTGGGGTTATTTCCGGGGCGCATACTGGGTGCGGAATGTGCTGCCATTTTCACTATTTTTACCAGTCAGGCATGGAACATGGCGTTGGGCATGTATCAGGGCCTGCGGTCTGTGCCGCCTGAACTGGAAGAAACCGCCCGCTGCTTTGGCCTGACAAGCTGGCAGAAGTTCTGGCGGCTGGAAGTGCCTTGCACCATTCCCTCTCTGGTGTGGAACGCCATGATGTCCATGGCCGGTGGCTGGTTCATGGTGGTGTATTCTGAAAGCATTACCGTTGGCAGCACGGATATCACTCTGCCGGGCATAGGCTCCTATGTGGGTATGGCCATAGATCACCAGAATATTGGCGCCGTAGCTGCAGCCATTGTGGCCATGATGGGTGTTATTCTGGTGTACGATCAGGTGCTGTTCCGGCCTTTGGCGGCATGGGCCACGCGTTTCAGGCTGGAAAGTGTGAACGCAACCCAGGTTGTGGAGCCATGGTTTTTGCGGCTGGTGCGCCGCACGCGTTTGCTGCGGATGTGCGGGAATGCCCTGCTTTCTGTTGGGCGGCGTATTAGCTACTTGCCTCTGGGGTCTCGTCCTAACTCTGTGCTGGTTAATGCCGAGGAGAATAATGGTGGCGCAGACTGGCTGTGGTGGAGCTTTCTTCTGCTCGTCTGCCTTGGGGCGTCATGGCAAGTGTGGGACTACGCCCATACACATTATACACTTGGCCAGATTGCCTATGTGTTTGGGTTGGGCGGTATAACATTGGTGCGTGTGGTCAGCATGCTGGTGCTGGCTTCGTTAATCTGGGTGCCTGTAGGTATCTGGTGCGGTCTGGACCCAACGCGCGCCCGGCGGGCACAGATACTGGCGCAGTATGGGGCAGCTTTTCCTGCAAACCTGTTCTTTCCGGTGTTTGTGGTGGTGATTGTGCATTTCCACTTAACCCCGGATATCTGGCTCACCCCTCTGATGATTTTGGGTGCGCAGTGGTACATCCTTTTTAACGTTATTGCCGGGGCGTCCTCCTTCCCATCCAATCTGTTGGAAGTTGGCCGCAATCTGGAAGTGAGAGGCTGGTTCTGGTGGCGGCGCATCATCCTGCCGGGTATTGCCCCTTATTACCTTGTAGGCGTTATGGCGGCCGCAGGTGGCGCATGGAACGCAGCCATTGCATCTGAAGTGGCGCAGTGGGGAGAAACAACCTTAACGGCCCATGGCTTGGGCGCCTATGTTGCGCAAAGCACTCAGCTTGGAAACATTAGCAATGTTGGGTTGGGTACGGTGGTGATGTGTGTATTTGTCATGTTCACCAACGCTTTGGTATGGCGCCCCTTGTCTGACTTTGTGGCACGCCGCCTGAAACTGAACTGAACCGGATAGATAGCAATGGCATCTGGCCCAGAGAAAAAAACATTTCCATCCGGCTCTGTTTTGGCAGAAGCACGCAATGTCAGCCGTTTTTACCATAAGGACAGCGCCGCCGATGTGCAGGTGCTGGATAATATCAGCCTGACCCTGCATGCCGGAGAAATAGTGGGGCTGCTTGGGCGGTCTGGTTCTGGCAAATCCACCCTGCTGCGTATTCTGGCAGGTTTGTTGCCGCCCTCATCTGGTGAGGTGTTGTGGAAAGGGCAGCCGCTACGCAAACCCACGCAGGAAATTGCTGTGGTGTTTCAGTCCTTCGCCCTGTTCCCGTGGATGACGGTGGAGGAAAACGTAGCACTGGGTTTGGATGCGCGCGGCGTGCCTGCGGCAGAACGTGACAAGCTGGTTGATGATGCCATAGATCTGATAGGGCTTGGCGGTTATGAAAACGCATGGCCCAAGGAGCTTTCTGGCGGCATGCAGCAGCGCGTGGGGCTAGCGCGCGCCTTGGTGGTGCATCCTGATCTGCTGCTGATGGATGAGCCTTTTTCAGCCTTGGATGTGCTGACAGCGGAAAACCTGCGGACAGACCTGATTGAGCTTTGGTCGGAAGAAAAGCTGCCGGTTCAATCCATGCTGATTGTGACGCATAATATTGAAGAAGCCGTGCTGATGTGTGATCGCATCGTGATTGCGTCTTCTAACCCCGGACGCATTGCGCATGTGTTGCACGTGCCATTTGCACACCCACGCAACCGCGAAGATGCAGAGTTCCGCCAACTGGTGGACCACATTTATGCGTTGATGACGCAACGTGCCCCCATTGTTTCCGAAGCGGATCTGGCACGCCGCGGCGCGCCGCAGGGGGCTGCCCTCACCCGCTCTTTCCGGGCTTTGGTGCCTGTTTCCATCACTATGATGATTGGGATGATGGAGGCCTTGGCCGCCCCCCCTCTAAATGGGCGAGCTGATTTGCCGGTATTGGCAGAAAAACTTCAGCTTGAGCTGGATGATCTGTTCCCATTAGGTGAATCTCTGGAACTCTTGCGTCTGGCAGAGCTGGAAGATGGAGATATCCTGCTCACCAATGAGGGCGTGCATTTTGTTCTGAGTGATCTGGATGAGCGCAAAGCCATTATGGGCCATGCGCTGCTGCATAACGTGCCATTGGTGCGGATGATCTGCACCCTATTGGATGAACGCCCTACACACAGCATTAAGGCAGAGCGCTTCCGTAGTGAGCTGGAAGACAGCATGTCTGCCGATTACGCACGCCAGACACTCCAGACCATTATTGGCTGGGGCCGGTTTGCGGAACTGTTTGACTATGATGAAGAAGGAGACCGCTTCTTTCTGGAAGATGAAACTTCCGAATAAGCGGTCTGCTTTTTATGCGGGGCTAAAGTAACGCGCAAATTCCTTGCGGGCTTTAGCCACTTTGGGGCTGATAACCACCTGACAGTACCCTGCCATAGGGTTGCGGACATAATAATCAAAATGCGCTTCTTCCGCAGGCCAGAAAGTGGTGAGAGGTTGGATTTCCGTCACCACAGGCTGGTCACCCCAGATTTTTTCCTGCGCGATGTCTTGCTTCGTACGTTCTGCAATCTGCTTTTGCTGGTCATTTTCATAGAAAATAACGGAGCGATACTGCGTGCCCTTGTCATTCCCCTGCCGGTTCAGGGTTGTGGGGTCGTGCATAATAAAGAAGATGCGCAGAATTTCAGCGTAACTGATAATGCTCGGGTCAAACTCCAGCCGGATCACTTCGGCATGGCCAGTCTGCCCAGTGCACACCTGCTGGTAGGTAGGGTGTTGCACAGTGCCGCCAGCATAACCCGGCGCAATGGAGAGAATGCCCTTCATGCCGCGGTAAACGGCTTCTAGGCACCAGAAGCATCCACCGCCTAATATTGCTGTTTCCATGCTTCCGTTCTCCCCTTATCTTGTGTGGGCAATAACCTGCCAGCAATTAAGCCTGCAGGCTATATTGGCTCGCGCGGTTGTTACCCGATGCGAGACAGAGCGGCCTTCAGGCGCACACATTCGCCCTGCTGTGCTTCCAGGCGGTCCCGCATTTCCTGCACCACTTCCGGTTTGGCGCGAGTGACAAAGTTTTCATTGCCAAGTTTCTTTTCGGTTTTGGCAACTTCATCTTCCGCCTTGCCTAGTTCCTTTTTCAGGCGAGCACGTTCGGCATCCAGATCAATCAGCCCGGCCAGCGGGATAATAAGGGTTGCCTCATCCACCACAGCCTGTGCGGAACCATGCGGAATATCACCCTGCAATGGCGCAATTTCCGAAACACGGGCCATACGGCCAATGGCTTCCTGCCAACGCTGTGCGTGTTCCAAGGTTTGCGGCAAGGCGTCTTTCAAAAAGACTGGGGCTTTCTGTGCTGGCGGCACGTTCATTTCTGCGCGCACCGTGCGGATTTCCGTAATCAGGCGGATAATCTGATCGCACTCTGCCTGAGCGGCTTCTGCACCGGCAGGCACGACAGGTTCCGGCCAGCTAGCAGAAATGAGGCTACCTTCTTCCCCATATCCAAAGGAATGCCACAGCGTATCCGTTACAAACGGAATAACGGGCTGTAACAGACGCAGGATAACGCCCAGAACATAAGCCGCTACAGCGCGAATTTCGGCTGCTTCGGCTTCATCCGTGGAATTAAAGACGGGCTTTGCAAACTCCAGGAACCAGTCACAAAAGCGGTTCCAGACAAAGCGGTAGCAGCTGAGCGCATATTCATCAAAACGGTAGGAATCCAGCGCCCGCGTTGCTTCCGTAATGGCAGCAGCAGCTTCCGCAATAATCCAGCGGCCCAGCGGAGATTTCACGGTTGCCGGATCAAACCCTTCTACAGGTTTAACGCCGTTCATTTCGCAGAAGCGTGCGGCATTCCAGAGCTTGGTGATAAATGCGCGGTAGTCTTCTACCCGCTTGCGGCCCAGTTTAACGTCTCGCCCAATGCCGGTAAGCGCGCAAATGGTAAAGCGCATGGCATCTGCGCCGTACTGCTCAATCAGTTCCAGCGGATCAATGCCGTTGCCTTTGCTCTTGGACATCTTCTGCCCGTGCTCATCGCGCACAAGGCCATGAATGAAGATGTTGCGGAACGGCACATCGTGCATGAAGTGCTGGCCCATCATCATCATCCGGGCAACCCAGAAGAAGATAATGTCAAAGCCTGTTACCAGCACATCAGTGGGGTAATAGCGGGCAAGTTCTGGTGTTTTATCTGGCCAGCCAAGTGTGGAGAACGGCCACAGGGCGGAAGAAAACCACGTATCCAGCACGTCTTCATCACGCCGCAGTTCTACTGCCTTGCCGTAATGGGCATTGGCCTGTGCCTGTGCATCGGCGTCATCATGCGCCACAAACACGTGCTCATCTGGCCCGTACCATGCAGGAATACGGTGGCCCCACCAAAGCTGGCGCGAAATGCACCACGGCTGGATATCACGCATCCATGCAAAGAAGGTATTTTCCCACTGTTTGGGAATAAAGCTGGCACGGCCAGATGTAATGGCTTCTACCGCTGGGCCAGACAGCTTTCCGGCATCACAATACCACTGTGTGGTCAGGCGTGGCTCAATAACCGCGCCACCGCGTTCGGCATGGGGCACCTGATGGCGATGGGGTTCGATTTTTTCCAGCCAGCCATCTTCTTCCAGACGGGCGACAATGGTTTTGCGTGCTTCCTCGCGGGAAAGGCCAGACAGGCTGCGCACAAAAGCCGGGTCAGCCAGGCCTTTAACCGCGCTCAGGTCCTGCTCAATTTCGTCCAGCACAACACGGGCCTGATCGTCCAGAACAGAGAGCATGGGCAGGTTGTGGCGACGGCCGACTTCGAAGTCATTAAAATCGTGCGCGGGGGTAATTTTAACCGCACCCGTGCCTTTTTCCGGGTCCGAATGTTCATCCGCCACAATCGGGATCAGACGGCCAGTAAGCGGCAGGCGAACGGATTTGCCAATCAGGTTTTTATAGCGTTCATCTTCTGGATGAACAGCTACCGCAGTATCGCCCAGCATGGTTTCTGGCCGCGTGGTGGCCACAGTAATTGTTGCATCCCCCGCGCCTTCAACCGGGTAGCGAATATACCACAGGTTACCGGCAACATCCTTGCTTTCCACTTCCAGATCGGAAATGGCGGAGCGGAAAACCGGGTCCCAGTTCACCAACCGGCGGTCACGATAAATCAGCCCTTCGTTGTAAAGGGTTACAAACACTTCCCGCACCGCGCGGGAAAGACCTTCATCCATCGTAAAACGTTCACGCGGCCAATCGAGCGATGCCCCAAGGCGGCGCAGCTGCTTTGTAATGCCGCCGCCGGACTGCTCTTTCCACTCCCACACGCGTTCAATAAACGCATCGCGGCCCATTTCCTGGCGGGTTTTACCTTCGGTGGCCAAGGTACGTTCCACCACCATCTGGGTGGCAATGCCTGCGTGGTCTGTGCCGGGCTGCCACAGGGTGTCAAACCCCTGCATGCGCTTCCAGCGGATAAGTGTGTCCTGCAATGTCATGGTCAGGGCATGGCCCATGTGCAGGGTGCCGGTAACATTCGGCGGTGGAATCATAATGGTGAACGGCTTTTTGCCGCTGTTGGGCTGTGCAGAAAATGCCTTTCTGCTTTCCCATAATTCGTACAGGCGTGTTTCTATTTGGGCCGGCTCAAAAGACTTGTTCAGCATATGTATTCCACCACACAACGTAAAAAAGGCGGCAGGCATGTACTGCCTCCGCCTTTGCAGAGCAATCATCCGGTTTTATGCAGCGCACCCGTTACTGAAATGTGTGCATTTACCCAGTAACGGTGTGTCTGATTTCCGGTATTACAGACCGCGCTGCGTCAGACGTTCCACTTCCTTACGGACAGCAGCCTGCACGATGCCTGCAAGATGTGCATCCAGCCACTTTTTAAGGAATACGCGCACTTCCTGGCGCACGATATCTTCAACAGTCAGAGACCCTTCATGTGAAATAGCCACTTTTCTCTCCTCATGCTCTCTTAGATACTTATCCTGCAGGGTTTTCTGCAGAACAGCGAATGAATTTGATGTATCTGACATGGTTTCGTCATTCAGGGGGATAGGGAGAGGACCAGACATATCGTGTTCTGCCTTTTCAGTTAGCGGGATCTGTCTCAGATCGGTTACGGATAGAATACCGTCATCATGAGCGATAGGTGATGACTGCACAAGAGCCGCGTCTTCTCCCATATTGACTGGATGATGAGCCGAATTGTCGGGCTGGCTGGAGTGATGATCCGGCTCTGCTTCCTGCACAAGCCCTTCCATCATGGAAGGTGAAAGAACCAGCATATCGTCGTCTTCATCACCCTCAGCGGAGTCTGTGTCCGAAGAAGGGGGAGCCATGGCTGCCAGATGTTCATCATGCAGGGTCTGTCGGATAGAAGACAGCACATCTGCTACTGATTTACCTGTACCTTCAGATGAATCCTGTGACGATGCCATACAATAACCCCTGCCCTTACCCTTGCTGTTCAGCTTTTAGCGCCCTGGTTGGCTGACCGCATAATCGTTCAGCCCCCAAAGACGATCTTTTACAGCGTTATAGTATGCCTTGTCATCATAAAGAGGAACATTCAGCTTGAGATCGACCGCCGTTAGGCGGCCAATGGCGGCTGCAACGTTGTACGAAGTCAGCACCATGTTGCTCAGGCTTTGCACAAGGGCAACTTGTGCCTGCAGCAGAGTTTGCTGTTGCTGTAAGACTTCTAGCGTGGTGCTGGTGCCCACAATAGCCTGCCGTTCTACCCCATCCAACGCCACGGTGCCTGCCTGAATGGCTGCGCGGTTACTGTTGATGGCAGCTTGGTAAGCAACGAGCTTCTGCCAGTTTGAAACAGCATCCTGGGCAGCAGTTCTACGCTGAACATCAACTTCGCGGTGAGCTGCCTGCGCTTGTTGCTTAGCCTGCCTTACGGCCGCGTATTCCGAACCGCCCTGATAAACAGGAATATTGAAGTTGATCATGGCGTATTTGTTTTCATCAATCTGGTTATTCAGGCTTTGGTTAACCTGCCTGGAATAAGCCACAGTGGCGGAAACTTTGGGCATGATTGCCGACATTGCAACAGATACCGCATCTTTTTGGGAAGATTCGGCAAACAGTGCATTGATAACATCAGGATTGTTTTTAACCGCCATGGCGGCGGCCATCTGTTCATTTTTAACTGGCAATACCAGAGGTTGCGGCGGCATCAAATTAGGCGGCGGCGCCATGCCCACAATTTGCATATATGTGGCCTGCGCAGTTTGGAGTGTGCCTTCAGACTGCTGACGGGTGGCCTTGGCTGTTGCATAAGCAGATTCAGCCTGCGCAACGTCTGTACGCGTAATTTCCCCTACCCGGAAGCGTTCATTCGTTGCGCGAAGCTGTTGCTGAAGCACGCGTTCGTTGTTGATGTTCAACTGTAAAAGCTGCTCATCCTCAATAACCGCCACATATGCATTAACAACTTGCTTGAACACTTGCTGTTCAGTGGAAATCAGATGCGCACGGGCCGCCATAACCTTGTTGACGGCCTGATGTGTCGAGGAGGTGGTTTTGCCGCCTGTATACAAGGGCTGGTTGACAGTTACGCCTGCTGTGTAGCCTGGGGTATTATACTTACGAATATAGCCAGTGGCGGGTTGATCTGCCTCCCCCTGATAATCGTTTACACCATTATAGTATGTCAGGCCTACTGTTCCACTGACAGTGGGGCGCCAGCCAGCCAAAGCGGTTGGCACCTGTTCATCTGTCGCACGTAAGGTGGCGCGGGCTTCCTGAAGGGTCGGGTTTGTCAGATAGGCCGCGGCAAGCGCTTCCTGCAGCGTGTGTGGCACAAAGGTTGGCGAACCACTGCCATCGTATTTCTGTCCCCATGCAGTGGAACTGCATAGCAAAACAGCCATACCTACCCCTGCTCCGCAAATACGCCGCATCTGATACTCCTGATTCAGTTACCGTATTGCCGCTTAAGGCACTGCTCATGCCACGATACTGAACCTATTTCTACAAATTTGTAATCAGCTGCGGCAGAATATCTTTCTAAAAGTTTATTTCTAGAATTCAAAAGTAATGGGCGCGGCAAGATCTGGCAGTAAGGGAAGCTGTGTTTCAAAAAGGTTAGTGACAATAAAACTGGATGCACTTTCTGGCTCTCTCATGGCAACAAAGGCTTTTGCCAATTTGTTGGAAGATGCCATTACGCCAGCCATGGTGCCGGATGCAGCAAGTTGCGCGGCGCAAAAAGCGGGAAAATGCAGAATGGCGCCATCAAAATAAATAACATCATAAGGAGCATTGCCTGCCGCGCCTTCGCTGAGGGGGGCAATGACCCATGAAACATTTAAAGCTTCTTGTTGGCAAAAATGTTGCCCTTGTTCGGCAAGATGTATGTTGGATTCAAGGGCTGTAACATGGGCGCCGAGCGTAGCAAAAAGTGCTGCCGTGTAGCCGGTGGCGGCCCCCACAACAAGAACCCGCGCCTTTTCTAACGGCAGAACGGCCTGAATGAGGCGCGCGGTAAGTAGCGGCTGAGGCAGCACGCGCCCTTGGCCCAGAGGGAGTGTGATATCTGCATAAGCTACAGATTGCTGATCGGGCATAACGCAACATTCACGCGGCAATTCCCGCATGGCCGATAATAATGAGAGGTTTGTAATTTCTGAGGGACGAAGTTGATCGTCCACCATAAGGTTGCGTGCGGTTTCCATATCTTTATCTTTTGGATACGGCATTGGGTAGGAATTCTGCTGTATTGCGGCTTGAAATGTCACGTTTTCCCATCCCTTGCGGTTAAGGTTTATGCCCTTTGCGGTTCCTGCCAGATCAAGGGCAAAACATTTTGTGACACACTGATTTAAAATTCGCACAACACAACGGCTTGACCAATCCGCCAGAACAGGAGATAAGGCACCCCATCACCCGATGGTCTGGTGGCAGAATGGTGATGCAGCGGACTGCAAATCCGCGAATGTGGGTTCGATTCCCGCCCAGACCTCCATCTGCCTACGAATCTAAAAGACAATGCTTGATATTTTCCGCAGAAAGCCGCGGTTGTCAGCTCTTGTTCGTATGCTAAAGCCCCAAAAATAAGCCTGAAAAACTGACCGATTCGGAACGTTTCTATCTGCGTGTGAATCCGAGGAGAGATCGGTTATGACGCTTGAAGTGCTGTACAGGCGCGTAAAAAGCAGTTTTTATTCGGCAACTCTATCGCCTTCATACGGCGGAGGGCGCAGGTTCAACCTCTGTCGCTCCCACCATAATACTTGCAGAGTTCACAAAAGCTGTCCTGTTGCGGGCACATTGGGCGCAATGTACGTTCAGAACCCCTTGGGTAGTCTGCATATTTTGGGTGGTCTGGGGTGCAGGTAGAAGCGTTGCCTCTTGTGGCTGCTGCGTTCACATTCCCGCTGTCATAATTTTGCAAAGGAATACTCTCGTGAGTAATGACACAACAGCACAGAATGGCGTTCTGCGTTCCGTTAAGGTGCAGAAGGACGGAAGCACCAAGGCAAAGCTGTGCTTTACAAAGCAGGATCAGAATATTGAATTTTCTGTAACGGTCACCCTGCCCCCAACGCCGGGCGCAAGTGCTGATGCTGCGTTTGTTGATACCGCCAACCTGCTGGGCCTGACCAAGGTTGCCATTCAGAAGGTGGCAAAAGATCAGAACATCACGCTTCCAAATTTTGCGGAATAAAAGATACTGCGGGCAGCGAATCTGTAAAAGGTGCTGCTGCCCACATATCTTGGGCTCCGGTTTGCCATGCCGGGTATAAACATTTCGCAAGAAAGGGCTTGGCTTGTGCAGAAAAAATTTGCCGATGTTTTTCTGGAAAAAGTAGAACAGATAAACGCTGGGCGATCAATTTATGCCAGCGCAGGTGCGTTTTTATGTGTCTGCTTTATGCTGGGTTTGGCCAACCTGATCTGCCATTTCGGCCTGCATATTGATCTGGCTTATCTGGTGCGAGATCTTATTTTTATCATGGCATTTTATTTTTTCCTGCCCCCTCTCATTCTATGGGTCGGAAAAGGCAGATTACCGGGTGGTGATAGCTAAGGTTTTTTGCCCCCATCAAGCTTGTGCTTTACTTTTTTTAAGCAGCACAAGCTCTCAGGCAAAAACTTATTATCGCTCTTTCTGGCCGACAATCAGGCTGCGTAAGATACGTTCACGCAGGCATTGCGGCAGCAGTCGCTCAAGAACCCGCAGCACCCTAAATGGCCACGGAAAGATATAAACTTTCTTTTGTTTGGTAATGGCCCGGATAATGCGGCGCGCAGCACTTTTGGCCGAAACCAGAAATGGGCGCGGCCCTTCCAGCCTGCGGCTCATGGGGGTGTCTATAAAGCCTGGCACAATCAGCGTTAGGCCCACCCCTTTATCTTCCCACGCCAGACCTGCCGCGCGTGCAAAGAAATCCAACCCACATTTGGAACTGCTATAGGCCGGAGAGCACGGAAGCTCGTAAAACCCAGCAACGGAGCCAATAAGGGCAATGTGCCCGCCCCCATTGGGGATCATATTCTGGGCAGCAGCCGTGGCCAAGGCTACAGGTGTGGCATAATTCACCTGCGCAAGTTTTAATACTTTTTGCGGGTCTTCTGTCATGCTGCCTAACGGCTGTATGTCAGATAGCCCAGCCCCCAGAATAACCAGATCAGGCTTATGGTCCGCATAATCGGCTTCAAACGCCGCCAGAGCGGCTTCACCGTCACACAGATCAATCTGGCGGGTAAAAACCGCAGAGCCGCGCGCGCAGCACGTTGTGGCAATTTCTGTCAGGCGTTCGGGGTTTCTACCCCATAATATCAGGGTCCGGCCCGGCCGTGCGTAGCGTTTGGCCAGTTCCATTCCAATTCCGCCGGTGGCCCCAGTTAGCAGAACAGAGCGTGCGGTGTGTTTTCCGTTCGCAACAACTTTCACACTTTTCCCTTTCCCAATGCTGCGTAATAAGGCATCACCCACTGGCTTTTGGCTTTCACACAACGGAGTGGCAATGTCTTCCCCCACTCAGATTACGGTTACACCTGTTTCGGGTTCACGCCAGCTTTCTCTCTTTATAAAACTTCCACGCCTTCTTTACGATGGCTTGCCGAGTTATGTGCCCTCTTTAGATATGGAGCAGCGGGATATTTTTTCACCCACGCATGCACCATTTTTTGAGCACGGCTTTGCTTGTTATTTTCTGGCGTGGCGGAATGGAAAGCCCATTGGGCGTATATCTGCCCAGATAGATGCCTTGGCTCTTAAGCAGCCCGGCCCGCGCACGGGCTTTTTTGGTGCGCTGGATACGCTGGAGCCGGAATGTGTGGCCCCATTGCTTGAAGCCGCCACACAATGGCTGAAGCTGCGCAAAGTTGAGCGCATACGAGGCCCGTGGACACTGAATAGCAATGGTGAATCCGGGATTATGGTGGAGGGGCAGGATGAGCCCCCCATGATAGGCATACCGTGGCACCCCAAAACTCTTGGCCCCGCGGTTGAGGCTGCCGGGTTTAAGCGTGCTGTGGACTTGCTGTCCTACCGGATGGAAACCAGCCCTTCTGCCGAGCGTGCAAACCAGATACCTGCCAATATCCGGCAGCGTCTGGGGGCTATTACCATGCGCGGCCTGCGTAAGGACAAGGTGAATGAAGACGCCGAAATCCTGCGCGAGATCTATAATGATGCGTGGTCTGATACATGGGGGAACATTCCCCTTACACAGGATGAGGTGAAAAGCCTGCTTAAGGCGCTTAAGCCCATCTTGCGGCCAGAGCAGTATGTACTGGCTGAAGTGGCAGGAGAACCCGCAGCCATTGCGCTGGTTATTCCCAACATGTTTGATATCAGTGGTGATCTGGGTGGCGCACCCTCTCCGCTTGGGTGGCTCAAGCTGGCTTCACGCGTGGTCAGCCATGATTTCCGGTCTGCTCGTGTGGTGTTGCTTGGTGTACGCAAAAAGTATCTTGGCACCGCCCTGCGCGCCATGCTGCCAGCCCTGATTATTGATGAGTTGATGAAGCGTGGCCACGTGCTGCCTTACCGCAGCATTGAGCTTGGTTGGGTTCTGGAAACGCATGAAGGACTGCGCAAGCTGATTGAGCGCATTTCTCCCACGCCTTACAAACGGCACCGGATGTACGAAAAACTTTTGACGGAATAAACCGCGCTCTGGCGGGTGGAACACCTAAAGGTGGCTCCACCCGTGGGAACGGAATTGCAGGTTTTTGCCTGCGCTATCCAGAACCGTTACGCCTGTAGATCCCTGCGTAAATTCCCCTATGCGGGTGACTTGTACGGGGCCGCAAACAGTATCTAACGTGCCGTTGCTCAGCAGCGTGGCTTCGTGTTGAGCAGGAACGGCAAATAAGATCTCATAATCATCGCCGCCAGTCAGGCACGTTTCCAGCCATTTTGGGCCGGTTTGGCGGGCTGCGTCTGATAGAGGCACTGCATCTGCGTGGATGGTCACATGCAGCGTGTTTTCCCGCGCCAAATGCCCTGCATCTTGTAGCAGGCCGTCTGAAATATCCATGGCAGCAGAGGCAAGGCCGTATAAAGGCAAACCAATACGGGGCTGCGGCAGGCGGTAACGCTGTGCCAGATACCCGGATGGATCAGCTATTTCACCTTGAAGGGCGCGTAAGCCCAACGCACCATCGCCAATGGTGCCGGTAACCCACAAACCATCGCTAGCCTGTGCGCCTTGTCGGCGGATAGCCTGCCCCGGCAACACAGAGCCAAGAATGGTTAGGGATAACACCAGCGGGCCACGGGTAGAGGTTGTATCTCCCCCCAATAACTGGAGCCCGAATTGCTCCTGATCCGCTTTCAGCCCCTTACAGAACTGCGCTACCCACTGTTCGGTAATATGGGGCGGCCGCGCAAACGTGAGCAGCCAACCTTCTGGGCGACTGCCCATGGCTGCCAGATCAGACAGATTGCAGCGTAACAGCTTGCGGCCAATGGTTTCTGGTGGATCATCTGGCAGAAAATGAACATTTTCCACCATGCCATCCGCTGCAATCACCAACTCCCGCCCTTCTGGCGGCGTGAAAACAGCGGCATCATCCCTCAACTCAAGGGCAGCAGCACCAGCCAGAGCAGAAAAATGCTGCCGGATAAACGCAAATTCCTGCGGCAGATCAGTCTGGCTGCTGGGTTTGTTCTGTATCATGGTTCCGTTCAGCCGCCAGACGTTTGAAGAGCGTATCCAGAACGCCGTTCACAAGGCGCGGTTCGTCACCAGAGAAGAACGCATGGGCTACGTCCATGTATTCATTGATCAGCACAGGAGCAGGTGCATCACCTTCTGTGGCTTCTGCAGCAGCAGCCAGAAGCAATGCGCGCAATACCGGGTCTAGCCGTGCAATGGGCCATGTTTCTGGAAGTGTTTTTTCAACTTCCTGCGTAACCTGCGTGCGCATGGAGGTGACCAGCCGCACAATATGGCTGAAAAGCTGTGTATCGGCCTCTGGAATGCAGCCATCTTCATAGCTTGCGCCATCCAGCGTTGTGCCAAACCGATGGACCAGAAACTGCTCAATAACGTTTTCTGGGCGGTCTCCATTCTGGTCAATCTGGAACAGGGCCTGCACAGCGGCAACGCGTGCTGCCGTACGGGGGCGTTGTGCCCCTTTCAAACGGGGTTCATCCTGTAATTCTGTCATCCATCCCTCCTGCCCGGCTAGTCAGTTGCAAAGCCGGGTTTCATGACGTTTTTCTGTTCTAAGGTCTAGTCTTTTCCGGGGGCTGGGGCGCCACCTATTTCCATAAGGTTCAGAATTTCCGAAAAATCCTTGGCTTCCGTAAAATCGCGGTACACGCTTGCAAACCGCACATATCCAACGCCATCCACTTCCTTAAGGGCATCCATTGCCAGTTCCCCTATGCGGGTGGATGTCACCTCGGTTTCCCCATTCCCTTCAAGCTGGCGCACAATGCCAGTTACAATCTGCTCAATCTGTTCTTCCGAAACAGGGCGTTTGCGCAGGGCAATGCGGATGGAGCGTGCAATTTTTTCCCGGTCAAAGGGCGCGCGCCGGCCATCGTTTTTCACCACAACCAGTTCACGCAGTTGCACGCGTTCTACTGTGGTAAAACGCTGCCCGCAGGACAGGCATGCACGCCGCCGCCGAATGGCCAGTCCTTCCTCATTGGGGCGACTGTCCTTGACCTGACTATCTGGGTTCCCGCAAAAAGGGCAACGCATGGTGGTATCAACCTTCCCTCAGGCGCATTTTTGGCTGGCGTTTTCTGTTGTTAAAAGAGCGCGTATGTAAAGGCACCACTTATTTCTTTTGGGCCGTTTCGTCCATACCATGTGGCGGTCCATCTGGATGGAGAAATTATGAAACGCAGCCATTTTGCTGTTCTATTCTGTGCAGCTCTTTCTTGTTTAGCCTATGCCGCACCACAGGTTTGGGCCGATAATCAGCCTCCCCTGCCCGTTTTGCCCGATCAGGCAGATGCGCAAAAAGATATTAGCATATTTAACACATCACTGCATCTGGCACCGGAAGGAGAGCCGGCAACGGTGTATTTCTCTTTGTCCAATTCCAGTGAAACAGCACATCTGCTTACGGGTGTAAGCTCTCCTGTTTGTCAGAAACTGGTTGGGCACCATGCTGACCAGGAAAGCACAGGTGGCACTCGGGTGCTGTTTACCCACCTTGCCCTACCCGGCAATTCTACACTGGTGTTTCCGCCGGGCGGTTACCACCTGCTCTGCTTTGGCCTTTCCAATAACGTGCATGCCAATCAGAACGTGCAGTTTACATTCACATTTATGGGCGGGTCTTCAAAAACTGTTTCTATCCCTGTGCAGGATGCAGGCACAGACGCAGAAAGTGACCACAAGCCAGACTGATCACGTTTAATTCAGTAAAACGCCATTCTGGCAGGAAAGAACTTCCTGCCAGAAATTGTGGTTTCAGCCGCCCGTATAGGTGCTGAGGGTGCGCTTAACAGCCTGATGCCACCCGGCAATCATGGTGCGGCGCTGTTCATTTTCCATTTTGGGTTCAAACAGAGCGCCCCGTGCCCATTCAGATGCCACGGTCTGCTCACTATCCCACACACCTGTTGCAATGCCTGCCAGAAAGCCTGCGCCCAGAGCGGTGGTTTCCACATTGCGTGGGCGTTCCACCTTGGCCTGCAGCATGTCTGCAAGAAACTGGCAATACCAGTCATTGGCAGACATGCCGCCATCTACGCGAATGCTATCTGTGGTGCCACCGCCATCCTGCATCATGGCGGTTACCAGATCGAGCGTCTGATACGCCACGGATTCCAGAGCTGCGCGGGCAATATGCGCGGCACTTGAATCCAGCGTGAGGCCGCAGATAAGCCCGCGTGCGTCCGGGTCCCAATGCGGGGCGCCAAGGCCTACAAAGCCCGGTACCATATAAACGCCGTGGCTGTCTGGCACGCGCGTGGCCATATCATCGGTTTGAGAGGCATGGGTAATCAAATGCAGCCCATCACGCAGCCATTTGATAGCTGCACCGGCCACAAAGATGGAGCCTTCCAGCGCATAGGTGGTTTTGCCATTAATGCGGTAGGCAATGGTGGTGAGCATGCGGTTGCGTGATGTTACGGGTTTATCCCCCGTATTCAGCAGCAAAAAGCAGCCCGTTCCATAAGTGGCCTTGGCCATGCCGGGTGTGAAACACGCCTGCCCCACCACAGCGGCCTGCTGATCCCCTGCAATGCCAGCAATAGGAATAGGCCGACCGAACAGTTCCGGCACGGTTTCACCATAAATGCAGCTGCTATCCTTCACTTCTGGCAGAAGTGCCGCAGGTACGCGGAAAAGACGCAGAAGGTCTTCATCCCACTGTTGGCGGTGGATATCAAACAGCATGGTGCGAGATGCGTTGGTTACATCCGTTGCGTGCACCTTGCCGCCAGTCAGACGCCACAGAATGAAGGAATCAATGGTGCCAAACGCCAGTTCACCCTTTTCTGCACGCTCGCGGGCCTGAGGCACGTTATCCAGCAGCCAGGCCAACTTGGTGGCAGAAAAATACGGGTCAATCAAAAGGCCGGTGCGTTCACGCACCAGTGTTTCTGCACCTTCATCCCGCAGCTTTTGGCACACATTGGCCGTACGCCGGTCCTGCCAGACAATGGCGCGATGGATAGGCTTGCCGGTAGCGCGTTCCCACACCACAATGGTTTCGCGCTGGTTGGTAATGCCAATGCCTGCCACCCGGTCTGCCGCGCCAGATTTTTCCAGCGCTGCGCGCGCGGTGCTTACAACATCTTTCCAGATATCTTCGGGGCAGTGCTCCACCCAACCAGCCTTGGGGTAATGCTGTGCAAACTCCTCTCTGGCGGCGGCGAGTTCCTGCGCATCACGATCAAAGACAATGCTGCGTGTTGATGTCGTTCCCTGATCAATAGCCAGGACACAGTCTTGCTTGCTCATTAAGGAGTATCCTTCTGCGTGTTGCGGTCAGTCGGCCGCCGTCGTGGTCACCCGGGCCCGTGCGGGCATAAATGGGCGGAGAAGTGTCTGGTAAAGTGTGGCACCCACTAAACCGCCCACCATGGGGCCAGCAATAGGCATCCACCAATAATTGCCGGGGGAAGGAAACGCGGCACGTCCCCATCCTGCAACAAAACAGAAAATGCGCGGCCCAAGATCACGCGCAGGGTTAAGCGCCCACCCTTCCAGAAAGCCGGAAGATGCGCCCAGAATGGCCACCAGCAGGCCAATAATCAGCGCGCCGGAATTGGCTTGCGGGGCCACGGTATTGTATTCACAGGTAATGGCAAAAATACCCAGCACCAAAATGGCGGTCAGGATAACCTCATTCATCATGGCATGAAGTGGGGTTACAAAATCACCGGGATGGGTAAAGAAAACGCCAGAAGCTGCGCCATCATTCACCCAGTCCAGATGATTGGCGAGCGCGTAATGCTGGATAACAGAGCCATAGAGGGCGTACACAAGCGAGGCCCCTAAAAAGCCGCCGCCAATTTGTGCCACCCAGTAAGGCACAACTTTTTTCCAGGAAAATCCACGGTAGCATGCCAAGGCCAGCGTAACGGCCGGGTTGGCATGCGTGCCAGATACAGAGCCAGTTACATAGATGGCCAGCGTAACGGCCAGCCCCCATGTAATGGCAACACCCCAGTAAGCCTGCTTGTAGGGGCTGGGATCATACAGCGAGAACATTGCTGCCACTGAATCCCCAATAGTCACAATAATCATAACAGCCAGACATTCGGCTATCATTTCCCCAAGCAGGGCTTTTCCTGTTTTTTCCATGACCTTCCTCATTATTATTTTTGTTGTTGGAAAGGACGTATCTATGGTTCTCAGATATCAGGCAAGTTTCTTCCCGACATATGCTTCAACATTGGCTTTTTCTGCATCGTTCAGATGCAGGCCCAGCTTGCTGCGGCGCCACAGAACATCTTCTGCCGTGCGTGCCCATTCACGAGAAATCAGATAATCCACTTCGCGCGCTGTCAGGTCACCGCCCAGCACTTCACCCATATCCTGCATGCTATTGGCTTCACCAATAATTTCGTAGGTCCGGCTGCCATAATTGCGCATCAGGCGCCATGCAAGACCTTCCGGCAGCCATGGTGCTGTGCGGCGCAGGCGTGCCAGAGCCTGATCAAACCCACCGTCACCCAAGTCACCACCAGGCAGAACTTCCTGTGCAGTCCAGCTCTGGCCGCCCACTGCGGGCAGAACAGGTGCCAGTTTTTCCAGCGCGTGTTCGGCAAGCTTACGGTAAGTGGTGATCTTGCCACCAAAGATGGAAAGTAGCGGCGCACCATCCTGCGTATCCAGATCCAGCACGTAATCACGCGTGACGGCAGAAGCGTTGGCAGAGGCATCATCATACAGCGGACGCAGGCCAGCGTAGCTCCACACCACATCGCTTTCTTTTACCTGCACGTTCAGATAGCGGTTTACGCTTTCACACAGGTAGGTCACTTCATCGGGCGCAATTTCCACTTTGCCCGGTTCCTGCTTCCACGGAATATCGGTGGTGCCAATCAGCGTGAACTTCTGTTCATACGGAATGGCGAACACAATACGCTTATCCGGGTTCTGGAAGATGTAAGCCTGCGGGCCTTCATACACGCGCGGCACAATAATGTGGCTACCCTTGACCAACCGAACCGATTTGGAGTTCGGGATCTTCAGCGTATCGGCCAGCAGGCGCGCAACCCATGGGCCAGCAGCATTTACCAGCGCCTTGGCGCGTACGGTTGTGGTTTTGCCGGTTGCGCGGTCTTCCAGCGTGGCTTCCCATACGCCGTTGGCGCGGCTGGCGGCAATCAGGCGGGTGCGGGTGCGCACATCTGCCCCACGTTCGGCGGCATCCATGGCGTTCAGCACCACAAGGCGGCTGTCCTGCACCCAGCCGTCGGAATACACAAAGCCTTTGGTGTATTCGGGCTTCAGTGCCGCGCCGGATGAGTGCGTGCGGAAATCAATGCAGCGAGACTTCGGCAGTGTCATGTTGGAAGCAAGGTGATCGTAAAGGAACAGGCCAGCCTTGAGCATCCACGCCGGACGAACCAGCTTGGAATGTGGCAACACGAACCGAAGCGGCCACATGATATGCGGTGCCATTTTCAGCAGGCGTTCGCGTTCCATCAGCGCTTCGCGCACCAAGCGGAATTCGTAATATTCCAGGTAACGCAGCCCGCCGTGGATCAGCTTTGTGCTGGAAGATGACGTGTAGCTGGCAAGGTCATCCTGCTCTACCAGCAGAACAGAGGCGCCACGGCCAACAGCATCTCGTGCGATGCCTGCGCCGTTTACCCCTCCTCCAACAATGAGCAGATCATAAATGCGGGCGGGAGATGCAGTAGGTGTGGTCATGGTTTCTTCCGGTTTCGGTCAGAACGCAAACTTCTGTCTTTTATTCGTATTCGAAAAGAAAACGCAAGAAGAATGGCGTCAATATGGCCAGATGGCGGTTTTTAACAGCCTTCTCCGCTTTCCTTTACGAAAAAGAACGATCACGGCTGGGCAATATGCAGCTTTACATCGTGCTCTTTTAGCAGAGCGCGAATGCCCGCAGGTGGCGGTTGATCGGTATAAAACGCGTTAACCTGTGTAATATGCCCAACCCGTGCCATGGGTCTGCGGCGGAATTTGGTATGATCCGCCAATAAAAAAACAGTGCGCGCATTGCGTAGGATCGCCTGCGCTGCGTTAATTTCATCGGCATCAAAATCCAGCAATGTGCCGTCTTCATCTATGCCGCTAATGCCGATCACACCAAAATCTGCTCGGTATTGCTCAATCATGGCGGCGGCTGTGGGGCCAACTATGCCACCATCACGCAGACGCACATGGCCACCCGTAATAATCAGGCTACATTCAGGGGCTGGGGCCAGAAGTGTAGCAACATGAATGTTGTTGGTAATAACCCGCAGCGCCTTATGGGTGCGGAGAGACTGGGCAAAGGCTTCTGTGGTGGTGCCGATGTTGATGAAAAGCGAAGCCCCATTGGGAATAGCCTGTGCGGCATTGCGCCCAATAGCTTCCTTTTCGCGCAGGTTCAGGATTTGCCGATCGGAATAGGAAATGTTTTCTGAAGGTGAAAGGGAACTGGCCCCGCCATGATGCCGCGCTAAAAGCCCTTGTGCCGCCATGGTATTGACGTCTCGCCGCACGGTTTGCACCGTAACATTGAGCTCACGTGCCAGATCTTCACTGGTTGCGTAGCCATGTTGCTGCACCAGCTTGAGAATACGAAACCGACGTTGTTGCACTGCCTGTGTCATGCCTGCGCTGTTTCAAGAACCTCCAGCACGGCTTCTCCGTACCGTTCCAGCTTGGAGCGCCCTACCCCTTTGATATCGCCCAGTTCATCTAGGTCTGAAGGTTTTTCCATGGCGATATCGCGTAGCACGGAATCATGGAAGATAACGTAAGGCGGAATCTCCTGCTCCTGCGCTTCTTCCCGGCGCCATTGGCGCAAGGCATCAAACAGCGCTTTGCTATCTTCTGTAAGGGCTATGCCTGTGCTTTGGCTCCCGCGGTCTGATAACCGGCTGGTTGTTTCCACAACAGGGTCTGCCCGTAAGTGAACTTCTTCTTCTCCGCGCAAAATGGGCCGGGCTACATTCTGGTTTAAAATCAGGCCGCCGTACTGGCCTTCTGTGCGCAAGGCGCCACGGGCTATAAGCTGGCGCACCACGCCGCGCCAGAATTGCTCGCTTTTATCCTTGCCAATGCCCCATACGGTCAGCTTGTCATGCCCATTCCGCGTAATGGCTTCTGTGGTTTTGCCACGCAATACACCGATAACATGTAGCGCGCCAAAGCATTGCCCTGTGCGATACACGGCAGAAAGCAGCTTGCGTGCGGCTTCGGTGCCATCAAATGTCAGCACCGGGTGCAGGCAGTTATCACAATGGTCACAGGGTTCGGCCAGCTCCTCACCAAAACAGTGCAGTAAGGCGCGGGTGCGACAGCCTGTGGTTTCAGTCAGCGCAATCATGGCTTCCAACCGGCTGCGCATAATCCGCTTTTCGCTCTCTGGTGCGGCAGATTGATCCAGCCAGTAACGGGCACGGGCCATGTCCTCCCCGCCGTAAAGCAGGAGTGTGTCTGATGGCAGGCCATCGCGCCCTGCTCGGCCAATTTGCTGGTAATAGGCTTCGGGCGAGGCTGGCATATCCAGATGCACAACGGCACGTACGTCGGGCCTGTCTATACCCATGCCAAAGGCAACGGTGGCCACAATAACAAGGGGTTCACCAGAACGAAAACGCAGCAATGCGGCGCGTTTTTCTATAGGGGAAAGTCCGGCATGATACGCCAGCGCTGGCCATCCACGTTCACGCAGAGAAGCGGCCATGCGCTCCGTACGCGCACGGCTGCCGCAATACACAATACTGGCTGCATCCTTATGCCGCTCCAGCGCTGTAATAAGTTGGCGCGTTTCAGATGCTTTGGGCTGGACGGAAATGTTGAGATTAGGCCGATGAAAGCTGGAAACCAGCACTTCGGCATGCGGCATATCCAGTGCTGCCAGAATATCTTCGCGCGTACGTTCATCTGCTGTGGCAGTAAGGGCAATACGCGGTACATGCGGAAAATGCCGCGGCAATGCTGTAAGCGCGCGGTATTCTGGCCGGAACTCATGCCCCCAAGCCGAAATACAATGGGCTTCATCAATAGCAATAACCGAAAGCGGTATGCGCACCAGCCGGTCCAGCGTGCCGGATGAAAGCAGCCGCTCTGGGGATATATACAGCAGGTCTATCCGCCCGTTTGCCAGATCTGAACGGATTTTGGCGGCTTCATCGCCTTCCAGTTCAGAGTGGAGAGCCGCCGCGTTAATGCCAAGCTGGCGTAGGCCCGCAACCTGATCATCCATCAAAGCAATAAGGGGGGAAATAACCAGCCCCATACCTTCCCGGCACAGGGCAGGTATTTGGTAACAGACACTTTTGCCGCCGCCGGTTGGCATAAGCACCAGTGTATCTCTGCCTTCCATAACGCATTCAACGGCTTGCGCCTGAAGGCTGCGAAAACCCGGAAAGCCAAAAACCGCCTGCAGGACTTCCTGCGGCGGTTTGCCAGCAAACCGGTCCCGTTCCAGCCTGCTATGTGAAAACTGAGAGGGCGTGGATATGGAGCCGGTTTCTGTCATTCTATCAGGGGTTGGCCAGTTCAATCTCCACGCGGCGGGAGCCAACCTGCATGCCTTCGCTGCTGGAAGGTGCGC
The DNA here is from genome assembly GCF_040208445.1 of Acetobacter sp. A11-2. Taxonomy (NCBI): domain Bacteria; kingdom Pseudomonadati; phylum Pseudomonadota; class Alphaproteobacteria; order Acetobacterales; family Acetobacteraceae; genus Acetobacter; species Acetobacter sp. A11-2. Next base: position 1,053,743 of record NZ_CP157843.1, on the reverse strand, counting down.
GTGGGGTCTGGACGATATGATCACCCGCCACGCCATCTTCGCTCAGCTGCTGGGCAACAGCCTTGGCGCGCTGAATGGCCAGAAGAGCATCAGCAGAAAGATCATGTCCTGCGTGTGCATAACCTTCCACTTTTACAATGCGGGAAGGATGCTTTCTGGATTCGTCCGCCACCTGCAACAGGACATTGCGAGCATTGTCATCCAGCTCTGTTGACCGAGCGGAAAAGAAAACCACGTATTTGCGTGGTGCATTGCCAGCACAGGCAGCCAAAAGGCAGAGACCAGCAACAGGAAGCAAGCGGCGCATATAAAATGTCCTAATCAAGATATGTAATTATTTCCTAACTGGTGCCCTGCCGGGGCCATTACGTCAACATAGATTTGCTTACGCAACGGCAGCTTTGGCAATTCCGGCAGAAAGCCGCCAGATACGGTCCAGCTTTTCCACACCAGTCAGGCGGTGGGCAATAAGGATAACTGTGCGCCCTTCTGTAACGGTGTTGAGTGTGCGCAGGAAGTCTTGCTCGGTCTGGGCATCCAACCCGGTTGCCGGTTCATCCAGAATCATGATGGGTGCTTGTGTAAGCAATGTGCGGGCCAGTGCAATACGCCGCCCCTGCCCGCCAGATAGCCGTACCCCACCTTCACCCAGCCATGTGTCCAGCCCTTCTGGCAGGTTGCGAACAACATCTGCAATGGCGGCTTCTTCCAACGCCCGCCACAGGTCTTCTTCCGAGGCGTCCGGGCGGCCCAATAGCAGGTTGGCGCGGATGGTATCATCAAACAGATGGGTAGCTTGGGAAAGCCATGCGATACGCTGGCGCAGAGAGTCTGCCTTAATGCGGGAAATATCCTCCCCACCCAGCGTGATGGTGCCTGCTTCTGGCGTAGCCGCTTTGAGAAGTAGCGCCGCAAGGCTGGATTTACCCACGCCAGATGGCCCCAAAATAGCCACGCGCGTACCTGCGGGAATATCCAGCGTAAGGCCATCAAACACCCATGGGCGATTTGCAGCCCAGCGGAACTTTACGCTTTCTACATGAATATGTGTGTCTAGCGGTGCATCTGTTTGCTCAGATGCCGGAATGCTGATGGCAGATGGCTGTTCAGCCACTTCTACCACGCGACGTGCTGCGGACCCCATTGCGCCAGCCTGTAACCCGGCGCGGGTGAGTGCTGCGGCACTTTCAAAAGCAGCAACGGTCAGGAACAGAATGCCTACACCTTCAAGCGCGGGGATGTGTTCTGCAAATAGGCCACCAATGCTCAGCAGCACAGCAAACACGGCAATCTGCCCGGCCAGAAAAGCCATGGCATTGGCAAGGGCAGCCCGCCGTGCCAGACGCAGCTGATCTTGCAGAAGTGCTGCATCTGCCGCCTGCACACGCGCCAGCATCCGGCCTTCAGCACCAAAGGCGCGGATTTCACGCAGGCCCCCTACCAGATCCAGCACCGTAATGCGCAAATGGGCCAGATGATGCACAATCTGGCTGGCAGATGCGCGGCTGGACCGTGCAATCATCCACGGCACTACAAAAGCAGAGCAGGCAAACAGCAGCCCCACCATAAAGCCTAGCAGCACACTGGCATGGCCCGCAATAATGACCAAAGCGGGGAATGTTACACAGGCGCAGATAAGCGGCATGACAATGCGCAGGTACAGCCCATCTAGCGTGCCAATGTCTGAAACAAGGCGGGAAAGCATATCCCCAGCCCGGCGGAAGCCCAGCCCGGCAGCAGCGCCCTGTGCGAGGGAGCGGAAAAACCATACGCGCAAATCAGCCAGCGCGCGGAACATGGCATCATGCGCGAACAGGCGTTCTGCATAACGCAGGATCACGCGGCCTGCACCAATCCAGCGCAAGGCGGCTGTGGCAATAACAATTTCGCCCATAACGCAACCGGCCAAACGCAGACCGGAAGTTTGCATCAGGGCCAGACCAAAAGCCAAGGCCAGCAGAGCCAGAACAATACCACCCGCAAGGCGCGCACCCTGTTTGCGCCAAAGCGCAAAAACGGTGCGGATAGCTTGCCAGTCTGTCAGTTCCCCGGTGGGACGAGGGTTAGGGAGAGAGGTCATGCTCAGGCTGCTCCCTGTCGGCTGATAACGCGGCCACCGGCCAGATCTATACGGCGGCCTTTAAACATATGCACGGCGGCAGAATGGGTGGCCAGAATAACGGTGCGGCCTACGGCCAAGCGTTGCAGGCTTTCAAACACGCTTTTTTCTGTTGCCGGGTCCAGATGCGCTGTGGGTTCATCCAGCAGCAGCACCGGGGCATTTTTCAGATAAGCGCGGGCAATGGCAATACGCTGGGCCTGCCCACCGGAAAGACCAAACCCACCTTCCCCAATCCGGGTTTCCAGCCCTTCGGGCAGGCTGGGCAAAAACTGGTCAACCGCAGCAGATTTTAGCGCGGCCTGAAGTTCGGTATCGCTGGCATCAGGTTTTGCAAACAGAATGTTCTCGCGCAGGGTGCCGGCAAATAGAACCGGTTTTTGCCCAATCCAAGAAACCATGCGTGCCAGTGCGTCTGGCACAATGCTATCCAGCGGTGCGCCGTTAAACAGAACGCGCCCTGTATCAGGCTGAATAAAGCCCAGCAGCAATTCCATGATGGTGGATTTGCCGGAACCTGAAGCCCCTGCCAGAATCAGGGTTTCACCTGCAGGCACGGTAAAGCTGACATGGTCTAGCGCCAGACCACGTGCGGGGTCCCACGCAAAGCTGACATCATCAAAGGAAACCATCACGCCATTGGCGTTGACGGTGCGTGCACCCTCCGGCGCAGGGCGATCCTGAGCTTCAGGCAGTTCCAGAACAGCCGTTGCGGCCCCTTGGGCGTGTGCCCTGTCCTGATAAGCAAGAGCCAAGCCACGCAGAGGCGCAAAAAACTCGGGCACAGCCAGCAGAACAAACAGCCCCGCTGTAACGGCATGCACCAATGCCGGAGCACTTCCCTCCGCCTGTAGGGCCAGAGCCTGCCTGCCATCCATAATGGCAATGGCAATCAAAGCAACAACCATGGCGCAGTCGATGGAAGCGGAAGACAGAAACGCAACCCGCAGCACTTTCATGGTGCGCTGGCGTAGTTCTTCTGCAGCATCGCCTAGTTTGCGGGTTTCATCTTCTGCCCGGCCTGCCAGCACAATGGTGGCAATGCCTTTAACCCGGTCCAGAAAACGCGCCTGCAGGCGTGTCATGGCCAGAAACTGATTGCGGGAAGCCACAGCCGCCCCAATACCGAACAGTGCCTGCCCAAAAGGTACGGCGATACCGCATAGACCCAGAACCAGAGCCGCGTGAGGCTGCACAAAGGCTATGGGGATAAGAATGGCAACAGGTGCTGCAATCCACAGAATAGAAGCAGGAATCCAGCGGCCAAAAAAGCCGTCTAGCGCTTCCACACGGTCTACAATGGTGGAGGCCAGCACACCGCTATGCACGCGGCGCAACAGTGCAGGCCCACCTGTAAGAACAGAAGCCAGAACCTCACCACGTAACCGGCGGCGCGCGGCAATGCCTGCACGTGCGGCACCTGTATCGGCCTGAACCATAACCAAAGCGCGTAGAATGGCCAGAACAGGAAAGGCCAGAAAAGGCCATACAGGCATGGGGCCTGCGGCTTCTGCCATTTTCCAGTTTACCAGGGCATGCCCCAGCACAACGGCCACACACCAGACTTGCCCTATACCGACAAGACTGGAGAGCAGCCCGGCTCCAACCACTGATCGCGCTGCCTGACGCCCCAGACGCGATTGTGTCCGTGTCCAGTTGCGGATTGCTGCTTTCTCGTTGCTCATAACACAAGGCGTTTATACCGACAGGCGCAAGACGCAAACAGTTTAGAAAGCCAACCCCTGCTGCAATCTGGGCATAGCGTGCATTTTTTGCCTTATTTTTTGGTCTCTGGTGGGTTTTCTGGCAGGCGCATGACCAACGTATATTGCACGCCGCCTTCCCCCTTATACGTAAGTGTTGCCTTAAGCTGGCGCGCAAATGCGTGAATGAGTTTAAGGCCAATACCTTGATGTATTGGCGGTTCTTCCCATACGCACCCTACGCCGTTATCTCCAACCTGCATGGTAAGTTGGCCATGGCTGCGGTGCAGGCGCACAAAAATCGTGCCTTTCTGCCCATCGGGGAAAGCATATTTAATGGAGTTGGTGATAATCTCCGTAACAATCAGGGCGAGAGGCACAGCCTGATCCGGGTCCATCCAGAAACTGTCTGAAACCACGTCCAGCGTCATGCGCCCAGATTCTGATTCTCCGGCAATGTGGAGTGTCTGCTCACAAAGCTCTTTGAGAAAAACAGACATGTTCAGGCTGTTCAGGGCATCTTCTGCGTAGAGTGTTCGATGCAGTGTTGCCAGTGCACGAATTCTATCACGCGCGAGGGCAAATTCTGCCCGCACCTCCGGGTGTTCAATCTGGTTGGCCTGCAGGTTGAGCAAGGAGGCCACAATCTGGAGATTGTTCTTAACGCGGTGGTGCACTTCCTTCATCAGCAGTTGCTGATGCGCCATTGCCTTTTTAAGCCGTGCTTCATGGCGAGAAAGGCGGCGTGTGGCACGGGTAAAAGCCTGCCCAAGGCGTTGGAGTTCAAGTGGCATGGAGCGGGTGATGCGTGCATCAAAAATCCCTTCCATTTGCCATTTCTGCACGGAATATGTGAGGCGACGCAAAGGACCTATCAACACAATATTGGCCGCTAACGTAACGGCAACCAGGCCGATGACCAGTAGCAATACCAGCCCTACAATTTGCAGGATCATGGTATGCAGGGCATCAGATTCCATGGATGTGCGCTGGGTGGAAACCAGAATATCTGCTCCACCAGCAATAGCGCCCAGAGCATAGCCCCCCAACCCGGTGGGGAGCGTGATAATGCTGCGCTCACTGTTTTCCAGCGCATTCTTGAGTTCATGCACGATGGAAGGTGGTGGAGATTGCCACCCGCAATCCGAACATACAGGCAACAACTGCCCATTATGCATGAGCAGCCACGCCTGTATGGGGTTGTCATCTTCTGCAAAAACCTGCCAGCCGGAGGCACTACCCAGATACGCCCTTTGCCGGGATATCTGGAGAATGCCCATCAGATAGCCATGTGCTTCAGGGAGGGCCAAAAAACCTGCTGGCACGGTAATGCGCAAAAAAGCGCCACCTTCCCCCGGTCCGCCACTGGTCTGCACGGCCTCAAGCAATGTGGAATGTACATCTGTTGGCATGGAAAGAGCCCCTACCTCCGCACATCCCCGCCCTTGGGGGGAAACGGATTGAATGGGTTTTCCTTCATCATCCAGCACGGAAAGAAAGCAGTAACGCTGCCCGCTAATGGTTTCCATAAGCCGGAGGGCATGCACAATCTGATCCGGTGTCAGATCCATATGGCCTATGGTTTCAAGGGCGCTACGTAATCTGTCTGTATCGTGGCGGAATTGCAGGTCCAGCCGCATAATGGCGTTGCCAGCACGTTGCGCACTGCCCAGAGTAACTTCGCGGTAATTATGCAGAGCCAGCACAGCGCCAATGGCAATAACAGGAACGGCTGAAAGGCAGATCAGCAGCCGCATCCGTGCGCTTGTGGTGCTGAAAATACGCCCTAAACCAGACAGAAGGGAGGCCGCTACCCGGCTTGCAGGGCCTTCCCCTCGCCCACTGATATGCAAAGTGCTTAATCCTGTTTTTCTCGATCTTCCTGAATCAGCTTAAGCAGTTCTTCAGGCACGGGTTCATTCACAACGTTATCAAACATCTGGTGCAGGCCACGCTTCAGCCAGAGGTCAAAAGCTTTATCCCGCTTTTTTTTCGGCTTTCGGGATTGGGTATCGTCTTTCCTTTTTCCCATCCTGAACTCCGGTTTCTGCCATACCATCCATTCGGGCATGACCTGTTGGGTGCTGTGTTTGCACGACTCTGCGGGCTTTGGATCCCTGACATCAGTATCGTACGCCATTGCATTTATGCCGTCTGCTGTGCGTTACGCGTTGTGTTGCGGGCCGTGCGGGTTTTACGTCGAGCAGAAGATGTTCTGGTGGTGGATTCTGAACCTGTTTTGTCAGAAACACCAATGTCCTCTTCTCCCATCAGCCAGACTTCCAGCTGCCGACGTGCCCGAAAAACCCGGCTTTTTGCTGTACCCACAGCGCATCCGGCAATGTCTGCCAGTTCCTGATAGCTCATCCCTTCCAGAACTCCCAAGACCAAAGCTTCCCGCTGGTCGTCTGGCAGCCGTGCAAGTGCTGCATCCAGTTCTTTCAGGGCCAATCTGTCTTCATGCCGCCCGCTTACAGACAGCAAAGACTGAGGGGTATCATCAATGTTCCCGACCTCACGCTTTTTGCGAAGATCAGAGATAAAACGGTTACGCAGAATACGGTGCATCCATGCGGCAAAATTGGTGCCCATAACAAAGCTTTCCTGCGCTGCCAGAGCATTGCACACAGTATCCTGCACAAGATCTTCGGCTACAGAACGATTGCGGGTAAGCGCCAATGCCTGCACGCGCAGTTTGGGGAGGATAGCGATAACCTGATCATGGAAAGAGGCTGTCATTTTTGTGTTCTCCGCCTTGTGGATCTCTTACCCCTTCAATGTTCGGCGGAGTGAAAAGGTTACATTCAAAAACAAGCGAGTGTTCACGAAAACGAGAGCGCCAGATTTACGAGCCTTCCGGGTCGTTTTGTTTATCCTGTGTGGCCATGACCTTCTTGAGCGCGGCGCGTGCGCGTGAAACGCGCGCCTTCATGGTGCCCACTTCCACCTCGCATATTTCTGCGGCTTCTGCGTATGTCAGCTCCTGCGCGCCAACAAGCACCAGAGCCTCACGCAAGAGCGGAGATATCTGCCACAACAGGCTTTCAAGCTCCTGCATTTCGGTTTGCGTGTGCGGAGACGATTCGGAGGTGGATGCAGGCTGGTGGCCATAATCTTCCAGCGCAATGCGCTCCCTGCGCCCGCGGCGGTGCTGCTCCAAAAAAAGATTGCGCAAAATGGCAAAGCACCAGGCCCGCAGGTTTGTGCCCGGTGTAAAGCCATCTGCCTTGTCCAGAGCACGCACAATTGTATCTTGCACCAGATCATCGGCAATGGCGGAATCACGCGCCAGAAAGCGTGCAAACCCACGTAATGCAGGGATAATTGCAAGAAGTTCTGTGCGAAACGTGCGCCGCGTGGCAACATGGGTGGAATGTGGAGTGCGAGTCAGGATAAATCCCCTTTCCGGAAAGCCGGTGCGCGTGCATCATCGCGTTCTCGCATGTTTTTGTCATGACCCATTATGAAGGAGACTTGCCATGTCAGAGTCGCTGCGTGACGGCCTGATCCGGGCCCTCCCTTATGGCAGACGTTATGCGCGCGCGCTGACAGGCAGCCAACCAGAAGGTGATCTGCTGGTGGCCGAAAGCCTGCGCGGCCTTTCTGCGCAACGGCTGAAGGAAGGCTTTACACCCCTCTATCAGCTCTATGAGGCAATTTCAGGGCTATTTTCTCGTAAAGGGTTTGCTGCGGAATATGATGTTGCAGGGCTTTCTGTAACACAGCGCCAGCTTTTGCTGCTGATCACGCTGGAAGAAGTGCCGGTTGAAATGGCCGCGCGGATTACAGGCGTATCCACCAAACAGGCGGAGCAGGAACTGGAAGACGCACAGGGCCGCTTACACAAGAATGTGCAGACATCCGTGCTGATTATTGAGGATGAACCCATTATCGCCATGGATATCGAACAGCTTGTGCTGCAATGTGGGCATCAGGTTGCAGGCATAGCCCATACACAGGTCGATGCGGTAAAACTGGCCAAGGAAACCAAGCCGGGGCTTATTCTGGCAGATATTAACCTTGGCCCGGGCGGAGATGGCATACAGGCGGTGGCAGAAATTACCTCCTCCTTCAATGTGCCGGTTATTTATGTAACCGCGTATCCTGAACGCTTGCTGACTGGGGAAACCATGGAACCCAGTTTTGTCATTACCAAGCCGTTTGACCCCCTCACCCTTGCCGTAGCCACGTATCAGGCCGTTAGCAGCGCACGCACGCAGGCTGTATAACTAACGGGCCTTCATCGCTCTTTCATAACTCGGATTATCTTTTCTAAGCATGGCGCATCCTCCTTTACTCCACCTTCAGGACATCACTCTTACACTGGGGGGGAACCCACTTCTGGATGGCGCAGGCTTTGCCGTTGGGCGGGGTGAGCGCTTGTGCCTTGTAGGCAGAAACGGTTCGGGTAAGTCCACTCTCCTAAAAATTGCGGCTGGCGTTATTCAGCCGGATTCAGGTTCTGTTTTTGTGCAGCCCGGAGCCTCTCTGCGCTATCTGCCGCAGGAGCCGGATTTAACCGCCTATGCCACAACGGCAGATTACGTGGTGGATCAGATTGCAGACCCGGACATGGCATGGCGCGCCGCGCCATTGCTGGATGCGCTAGGGCTGACAGGCAAGGAAAACACGCAAAACCTTTCTGGTGGTGAAGGCCGGCGCTGCGCCATTGCCGGGGTACTGGCGGCCGCCCCTGATGTGCTGCTGCTGGATGAACCCACCAACCATCTGGACATGCCGACCATTGAATGGCTGGAGCGCGAGCTGCTGAGCCTTGGCTGCGCCATGGTTATTATCAGCCATGATAGACGCCTGCTTTCCACTCTTTCACGGTCTGTTGTGTGGCTGGATCGGGGCATTACCCGCAGGCTTGATGAAGGTTTTGGACGGTTTGAAGCCTGGCGTGAAGAGGTTCTGGAACAGGAAGAGCGCGATGCGCACAAGCTGGACCGGCAGATTGCGCGCGAAGAAGACTGGATGCGTTATGGTGTTACGGCACGCCGTAAACGTAACGTCCGCCGCGTGCGGGAACTGGCAGATTTGCGTACAGCCCGTAAGGAGGCCATTCGGGCACCAGGCACCCTCACCCTGAACACGCAGGCTGCCGCAACATCCAGCAAGCTGGTGGCTGTGGCCGAAGATATCAGCAAGGCGTGGGGTGAAAAACAGGTGGTTCGCCATCTGGACTTGCGCATCTTGCGCGGAGACAGGCTGGGTATTGTTGGTGCCAACGGTGCAGGCAAAACCACATTGCTGCGTATGCTCACGGGGCTGGACCAACCCGATAGTGGCACCATCGCTCTTGGCCCTTCCCTCAACATGGTTACGCTGGACCAGCAGCGCCGGAGCCTGAACCCAGAACGCACCTTGGCTGATACCCTTACCGAAGGTGGCGGTGATATGGTGCAGGTTGGCACGGAAAAGCGCCACGTTATTGGGTATATGAAGGACTTTCTCTTTCGGCCCGAACAGGCGCGCACCCCGGTAAGCGCTCTTTCTGGTGGGGAGCGCGGGCGTTTGATGCTGGCCTGTGCCTTGGCCAAACCCTCCAACCTACTGGTGCTGGACGAACCGACGAACGATCTGGATCTGGAAACACTGGATATCTTGCAGGATATGCTGGCCAGTTACGAAGGTACAGTGCTGCTTGTAAGCCATGATCGTGATTTTCTGGACCGGGTTGCCACATCTGTTCTGGCAACGGAGGGAGATGGCAACTGGATAGAATATGCCGGAGGTTACAGTGACATGCTGGCCCAACGGCACCAGAAACCCCTTACAACTGCCGCCGTGGTGGAAAATGAACCTGCCAAACCCAGCAAAGAGGCAACACCAGCACGCGGCCCAGCCAAAAAGCTGAGTTATAAGGACCAGTTCGCGCTGGATAATTTGCCCAAGGAAATGGAAAAGCTGGAAGCACAGGCCACAACCCTGCGTGAAAAACTGGCTGACCCAGATCTGTATGGAAAAAATCCGGCGCAGTTTGAAAAGATTTCGGCCGATTTGCAAAAGGTGGAAGCCAAGCTGGCTGAATCTGAAGAACGCTGGCTGGAACTGGAAATGAAGCGCGAGGCCCTGCAGGCAGACTAAGGGCTGGCGCATTTTTCAACCATCTTCGACTTGCAGGTAGGCAGCGGCAGTGCCTATGTTTTGGTATGCCCTGTTTTACTGGTTCTCTTTATAAGCGCACTCTTCCTGTATGCAGTGTGGCGCTTCTTGCCCTCCTAACCGCAGCGCCAATGGCGTATGCGCAGGATACGCCTGCCGCTGCAGATGCTGAAGGCGCGCAACCATTGCTCAGTCTGGCGCCTTTACCGCCGGGGAGCGTGCAGCCAGAAGCCCCAAAGCCGGAGGGGCCGAAAGCGCCAGAAGTTATGGCCAAAAGCAAGACTGAAGCGCCAGCAATGGTGGAACAGGATATCCGCCCACCATCCATTGCGTTTGATGGGCTTTTTGCGGCCATCCATCAAACACGCATGTTTACAGACCCCAAAGTGGTTTCAGACATTGTGCCCGATCGCTCACCTACAGATCTGGTGGCACTCTGGAAGCAGGAAAAAGACAAGCCGGGCTTTAACCTCAAAGACTTTGTAACAGACCATTTTACTATCCCTGCCCTGCGCTCTGCCGCCTATACGCGCAAGCCTGATGAAAGCGTGCGTGATTATATTTCCGGCATGTGGGATGTGCTTACGCGAGACCCGGACGTGGCCATGTCATGGTCTACCCTGCTGCCTCTGCCCTATAAATATATTGTTCCGGGCGGACGGTTTGCAGAGATTTATTATTGGGATAGCTACTTCACCATGATCGGCCTGTATGAGGATGATCATGTGGACCTCATGCGTGATATGGTGCGCGATATTGCATCGCTTATCAATACGTATGGGCATATGCCCAACGGCAACCGCACCTATTACCTCAGCCGTTCCGGCCTACCATTCTTTTCCCTCATGCTGGATTTGCTAGCCAGCCACGATGGGCAAATTGCCTATACCTCCTTCCTGCCAGAATTGCAGAAGGAATATGATTACTGGACATTAGGTGCCGCCAATCTGCCACCGGGTATGGCACGCCACCATGTGGTGCGCCTGCCAGATGGCACCCTGATGTTCCGTCATTGGGATACACGCAGCGCCCCGCGTGATGAAAGCTGGCCGCAGGATATGGCCACAGCGCAGGAAACAAGCCGCCCTTCTGGCGAAGTCTGGCGTGATTTGCGTGCTGCGGCAGAAAGCGGGTGGGATTTTTCATCGCGCTGGCTGGCTGATGGCAAAACGCTCACAACAATCCAGACCACATCGTTGCTGACCATTGAGCTGAACTGTCTGATGGTGCATCTGGATCAGACGCTCTCTCATGCGTACGCACTGAATGGTCAGGAAGATAAGGCGGCCTACTACGCGCAGCAGGCAGAAATTTTGCGCTCTGGCATCAACCGGTTTTTATGGAACGAAAAACAGGGTGCCTATTTTGATTATAACTGGCGCACCGGGCGGCAGACGGACATTCTTTCCATTGCGACGTCCATGCCGCTGTTCCTGCATCAGGCCAGTGTAAACCAGGCTGATGCGGTGGCCGAAACGCTTAAAACGCGCTTACTGCATGTGGGCGGCCTAACAGCAACCGAGCACCCAACAGGCCAACAGTGGGATGCCCCAAATGGCTGGGCGCCGTTGGAATGGATGGCCGTTAAAGGATTGGAACAATACGGGCATCATGAATTTGCGGCTGATATTGCACGCCGCTGGATGGCCCGCGTGATTGGCACCTTTGAACGCAGCGGTGTGTTGCTGGAAAAATACGATGTTTCTGCCACCGAGATCAGCCCAACAGGCGGTAAAGGTGGTGGGGAATACCCCATGCAGATTGGCTTTGGTTGGACGAACGGCACCTTGGTGGGCTTTATGAACCGCTACCCGCAAAATACGCGGCAGGTGTTGGATAACAACCCGCTGGCGGATCAGCCTTCTCAGCAGCCCCTACCCCCGATTGATGCGTGGGATGCCAAAGGCCCGGAAATTCCGGTGGAAGAGCGCTCTCCTTTGCGCGGTGTGCCGCTATCATCCCTCAATATGGAGCAATTCAACAAGGATGATGATGGCGATGATGACGATGCGCCTGCGCAGGAAGCCCCGCACAGTGCGTCATCATCAGATAAACCGGCCCAGCATACTGATCAGCCAGAAAAACCAGATAATCAGTAAGCACAGGCCAATGTGTTACGGAGTGTAGTGGATAACACTCCGAATAGATTTACCTTCGTGCATCAAATCAAATGCTGTGTTGATATCTTCCAGCGGCATGGTGTGGGTTACAAACGGGGCCAGCTCAATTTTGCCTGCTATGGCATCTTCCACCATGCCGGGCAGCTGAGTACGGCCCTTAACACCGCCAAACGCCGTGCCTTTCCATGTACGCCCCGTTACCAACTGGAACGGACGAGTGGAGATTTCCTGCCCGGCGCCGGCCACGCCAATAACAACAGATTGGCCCCAGCCACGGTGTGCGCATTCCAAAGCCGCGCGCATAACTTCCACATTGCCGATACATTCAAAGCTGTGGTCCACACCCCAACCTGTCATTTCAATAATGACCTGCTGAATGGGGGCTTCGTAATCCTTCGGGTTGATAAAATCTGTGGCCCCAAAAGCCTTGGCCAGCTCAAACTTGTCCGGGTTGGTATCAATGGCAAAAATGCGCCCGGCCTTGGCTTGGCGGGCACCCTGAATAACGGCCAGCCCGATACCGCCCAAGCCAAAAACAGCTACGGAATCTCCTTCCTGCACCTTGGCCGTGTTGTGTACGGCCCCAATGCCAGTGGTGACCCCACAGCCCAGCAGGCAAACATGTTCGGGGTTGGATTTGGGGTTGATCTTGGCCAGGGAAACCTCAGCAACCACTGTGTATTCACTAAAGGTGGAACACCCCATGTAGTGGTAAAGCGGCTGGCCTTTGTAGGAAAAACGGCTGGTGCCATCGGGCATTACGCCCTTGCCCTGTGTGGCGCGTACAGCAATGCACAGGTTGGTTTTGCCAGAGGTGCAGAACTCACACTTACCGCATTCTGCTGTGTATAGCGGAATAACGTGGTCTCCCGGCTTTACGCTGGTAACGCCTTCGCCCACTTCCATTACAATGCCTGCGCCTTCATGCCCCAGCACAACGGGAAAAAGCCCTTCCGGATCTTGGCCAGAAAGAGTGAAGGCATCTGTATGGCAAACGCCAGTGTTCAGGATTTTAACCAGAACTTCCCCCGCCTGTGGGGGGGCTACGTCAATTTCAACAATTTCCAGAGGCTGGCCCGGTTTGAATGCAACTGCGGCGCGTGATTTCATGAAAACCTTCTCCTGTTCCTCAAGGCTGGCAGTAATCTGCCATATCCTCTTGCCCGTTGATATTGAGAGTTCGGGGTTAAGGCATCACAATTTCCCTCAAACATAAACATCGTGGTATTTCGTGTTCTCCATCATAAATGGTATTTATCAAAAACACCTTCTGCCCTGCCCTTCAGGATCAGGATTTCAGACGGAGAAATTAAAGGATGAGAAAATGAAGTGCCCTTCTTGTGGTTCCGAGTATCCCTATCATGATGGAAATTTGTGGGTTTGCCCGGAATGTGCCCATGAATGGAATGAAGAAACCCAAGCGGATACTGCCGGAGCGGAAGATTCATCTGTTGTGCTGGATGCCAACGGAAACCAGCTTGCTGATGGTGATACGGTAACGGTTTTGAAAGACCTGAAAATCAAAGGGTCTTCTCAGGCTGTTAAAGGTGGCACCAAGGTAAAGAACATTCGGCTGGTGGATGCGAGCGATGGCCACAACATTGCCTGTAAAATTGCTGGCTTTGGCGCGATGAACCTGAAATCAGAATTTGTGAAAAAATCCTGATTATTTACACAGAGGGCGCATTTTCAAACATGCGCCCTCTGGTTTGTTAGCCTGTGTTTTTTACATCCATGCCAAAAAGGGTGAGATGCACAGCAGAATGCCTATAAGGGTAATAAATATCAGGCTGGGTTTGCGGTATTTGCTCAGATCAGGTGTTTTTATTACCAACCAAACGGGTAGCAGGCAGCCAATAATACCAAAAATCGGGCTGCTGAATGTTGTAAAAGACAATACCGGCAAATTGGCAACCACTGCCCCCCATGAGAGCAGGATGGCAAACCCCATAACGCCGTATTGAACCCAGTTGCGGTGCAGATGTCCGGGTTTAACCCAGTGCCCAAGCATGGAACTGAAAATACCCACGCTGGCTTCCCGAAAGCCAAGGTACACCCCAAAAAATGCTGTCATAACGGCAAAAAGATTTAGGATAACGCCAATCAGGCTAATGGAACTTGCCGGAAACACCTGTGCGATAATGGCCAAGGCAGAGATATTCTGCTGGTACGCAGCAATGGCATCACTCGGCTTCATGGCCAGAGTAAAGGAAATTGCGTAGAAAAAGACCGTTACAAACAGGATTGCAAAAGCAATATTCATGGCCCGCAAGGCCTTGTAACGCGCCACTTCTGGAGATTTTTCCCGCGCCCGGTAGGAAATGACCATAGGGCTGAGGGTTTGAATAAACAAAATAGACGTAAGTGTAAAAGGCAGCGTGATAACCGCTTTTGTTATCAGCGTGCCAACAGGCGGTAATGCGCCAAGATTAGCGGTGTTCCAGCGCGGGATCATGAAAACACCCATGGCTGCCACAATCAGCAGTTTGGTGATGACCATAAAGGAAGACATGCGGAACAGCAGCTTTTCCCCGCGAGATGCCAAACCTACCAGAACAGTGAGTAGAATAAGCGGGTACCACGCATAATTGGAAAGTAGATGCTGTGTTATGCCAAAGCTGTGCAGGTAAGATGCACTATCGCGCGTAATGGCGGTGGCATATACAAACATCCATATAACCAGCATGACAAAATACAGTGCACCCAGCAAAGTGCCCCAACCCCGCCCCAGATAGCTGGAGATCATATCCGGGTAGGTCTGGCTTACGCGCGCAGAAGCTAAGGTGTTGATAAACAACCGCTGAAACAGATACATACCCGGGTATCCAACCACGGCTGATAGCAGAAAAACCCACACGCCCATTAGCCCCACCTGCACGGGCAAAAACACAATGCCCGCACCAATGGCCATGCCAATGCTCATGAAAATCCAGCCGATATCAGTGCCATCAAACCGTGTAGCTTCTTTCCATTGCTGGGGAGAAAGCGCATCGGCTCCGGCGTTTGATGTGCGCGTATCTGGAGGCTGCATAAAGGTTTCCGTTATCTAGGTGATCTCATTTATAGAACGAGTAGATTGAGAGAACTCATAAAACAACAAAAATGATGTGATCCGATAATTTAACGAATAAAAATAGTTAATTGTATCCCAAGTTAAAGCGGTTTGTGGCAGATACGCTTCGTTTGGGTATGAGGTATGGTATGGGGCGTTTTTGCCCTGCCACCTCTGATTGTATTGTTTTGATAAAAATGCACACACAGCCTGTTTCAGCCCCCAAGACTATTGCCCTTATTGGGGCTGGAGCCGTTGGGCTTTGCCTGGCGGCCGCTTTTGTTCGGGCCGGATGGCAGGTTGTGGTGTGTGGAGCGCGGGTGCGGTTTTCACAAATTGAAGAAACCGAAGGGGCAAACACGCATACATACCCTATTCGACATGCAGTCACACCGGCAGATATTGGCCTTTGCGATGCCGCTATTCTGGCAGTGAAGTCTTATCAAACCCAAGATGTATCCGCTTGGTTGCGCGCATTTAATCGGGCCAGCGCTACTATTCTGGTTGCACAAAACGGGCTTGGGCAGAAAGAGTGCGTGGCAACCTATGCGCCACAGGCCCACATTCTACCGGCTATTGTTTACTTTAACGCGCAACGTTCAGCCCCTGGCAAGGTCACGTTAAAACGCATTGGAACGCAGGATTTATGTGTGCCAGATGATGCAACTGCACAATATTTTGCGGATGTTCTGCAAAAAGGAAATATGCGGGTTGGGATAACAGCAGATATCACGACTGCTTTGTGGTTGAAATTGCTGGCAAATATTACAGCCAATCCTATAACCACGCTGACTGGCCGCCGCACAGGGGTCATGCGAGGTCCTGCCATTCAGGCGACAGCCCGACAGATTATGGTCGAAGCTGTAAAGGTTGGCCAAGCCGAAGGCGCAAAACTGACTGCGCAGCATGTAGAGGATATTCTGTTATGGCTGCAAACCATACCGGCTGAGAGTATCACATCCATGTTGCAGGATCGGCAGGCCGGACGAGAGTTGGAATATAAGGCTTTAACCGGTTACGTTGTAAAAGCGGCAGAAAAACATGGAATTGATGTTCCACTGAACCATCTGATTTTATCTCTGTTATCTTCTATCCACCCCGCAGATTCCTGAAAGGCATAACAGCATCATGAAACGTGCGTACAAAGTTGTAGATGTTTTTACAAAAACACCTTTGCTGGGTAACCCGGTAGCTGTTGTGCTGGATGCGGATGGGCTGGATACCAAAACCATGCAGGCTATTGCGAGTTGGACAAATCTGTCTGAAACCACATTTCTGCTGCCTCCTACAAACCCGCAAGCCGATTATCGGTTGCGCATCTTCACCCCCAAGCATGAGCTCCCATTTGCCGGGCACCCCACCCTTGGCAGCGCGCATGCCGCGCTAGAAGCTGGGCGCGCTGTGCCTCGCAATGGTGTGCTGGTGCAGGAATGCGGCGTTGGGCTTGTAGAACTGGCTGTGGAGGGAGATGGCGCAAACAGAACGCTCTCTTTTTCCGTGCCGCCAGCAAAGCTTACCCCTTTAAACCCTGCCCAGATTGAACGGCTGGAGGGCATTCTGGGCGCAACAGTTGAGCGTAAAATTACCCCCATGATTGTGGATATGGGGGTTGTGTGGATTGTTGCGCAGCTTTCCAGCGCATCTAAAGTGCTGGCTCTGCGCCCGGATTTCGGGCGCTCTGCGGCGTTTGAGCACAGCCTTGGTGCGACCGGCATTACAGTTTTTGGGCCACATGCAACAGATAATGCGCAAATAGAAGTGCGCTCTTTTGCGTGCTCCCAAGGCGTGCAGGAAGATCCTGTTTGTGGCAGCGGAAATGCTAGTGTAGCCGTATTCCGTCAGGCGCTTGGCCTTCTTCCCAAAGGGCGTAGCGATTATACGGCAACACAAGGGCATTGCCTTGGGCGCTCTGGCCGCATTGCAGTGCATATTCACGCAGAGGATGGGCAAATAACTATTGGCGGCCAATGTGTAACGGCAGTGGATGGCGTTTTAAAAACCTAACAATCGCAGTTTTTAAAACGCTTTTCTTTTTTACGCAGATACAGCTTGCGCCAGACGTTTTACAACTTGGCGCGAATGCTGCATGAGCTCTGGCACATCAACACCTTTTACCACGCCATCATACACAACAGGCTTACCCGCTTTGAGCACGTGCCGAACGCAGGCAGCTCCAGAGGCTACGGGTGCAATCAGTGGATCTGCCAACCCAGCGTGACGTGGATGATTGATATCATGCACCACCAGATCCGCCACCATACCTTCTGCTACGGTTCCTATATCTGGTAGCCCCAGAATACGCGCACCTTCGTGCGAACTCCAACGCACAACATCTTCACAACGAATGGCATCTGCGCCATGCACAAAGCGGTGCAAAAGCCATGCAGTGTGCATTTCTGCGCCCATATCGCAGGCCTCGTTTGAGGCCGCACCGTCAACCGCCAGAGAAACACGCCCCCCAGCCTGTTCCAACGCTGGTGCTGGTGCAATGCCAGACCCCAGCCGTCCGTTGCTTTGCGGGCAATGGGCCATGCCTGTTTGGGTTTGGGCCAGAAGTGCTATTTCGCTGGCATCAAGGTGTACCAAATGGGCAAACCACACATCTGGCCCCAGCCAACCATGCTCACCCACAAACTGAACGGGGCGCATGCCGTACACCTCATTGCAGTATTTTACGTAATTTTCTGTTTCTGAAAGGTGCGTGTGCAGGCCAATGCCCATGCTACGTGCGCCTTCAGCAAGGGCGCGCAGTTCATCCGGCGTTACGCCCCATGTGGGGGTGTTGGGCGCTATGGCGATGCGTCTGCTGCTATCTGGCGCCGGATCATGGTAACGGCTGACCAGATCACTCACCCGCTTGAGCATTTCATCCAGCGTTTCTGTGGGGGCCGGAACAATTTCATCCGTATCAAACTTACGGGTTCGCGTGGTGCCACCGCGGGCCAGAACCAGCCGCATGCCCAGCTTTTCTGCTGTTTCAAACAGCACGGCGGCAGGATCATACTGATAGCTGCGGGCGAATAGATAGTGATGATCCACTACTGTGGTGCAGCCGGAGAGAAGAAGCTCCACCATACCAACCTGGGCGGCCGTTTGCAGTGTGTCTTCATCCAAATAGCGCCAATATGTGTTGGGCACCAAACGCAGCCATTTTTCAAGCGGCGCGTTAATAGCGGTAGGAATACCTTTCAACATGCTCTGAAAAAGATGGTGGTGGGTAGAAACCAAGCCGGGTGTAATCACGCCACCTTTTGCATCCAGCACTGTATCGCCCGCTTGTTCGGGAACATGCCCAATGCTGACAATACGCCCTGCCCGTATGCGGATATCTCCCGTGCGCCGTTCCTGCAGGCCTTTCAGGCCAGTAAGAATGCCGGATGCATTGCGAATAACCAGATCATTCATGCGGGCATCACCTTGGCGCGGTCTGTAAATTTGGTTGTAAAGGCGGATTGCCAGTTTACGGTTTTATCCAGCAGATCATTATCCACCATGAATTGATATGTTGCCTGCCAGCGGGCTTCTGTCATACAGCCTAGGCCTAATGTTTTTGTATCTCCGCCTTCCACCACGTTGGCTTTGGCCATGGCACTATGGCCAAACATAATCTGGCCTTCTGTCATGCGTGGATTGGCTTTGCGTATCAGGGCATTGCCGGGCTCTGGATCACGCATGTAATCTTGCCACCCTAATAGAGATGCATGCACGAAGGCTTGCGTGGTGGCATCATTTTTGTCTGCCAATTCATGGGTGGTCAGCACTGGTGTGCCGTATGGTGGATAGCCCAGATCTGCAAATGGAAAGAACTTTACAGGCACATTGCGCTGCTGGGCCTCGTAGGGCTCAGAGGATGCATAGGCTTGCACCGCCATTTCCGGGTCCAGAAAAAATGGTTGCAGGTTAAAGGTATAGGGTTTTGCCTGCGCTGGGCTGTAACCAAACTTCTTGCACAACCACCCCCAATAGGATGCATGGGCCGGGCTGGAAATAAGAATGGGATGATTACGTAACTGGGCCAGATCTGTAATGTTATCGTGCGTCATCAACCCTTGCAGATCATGCTGGAAAGAGGACATGACAGTAAGTAACGGCATGCCGCCCTGTATGCCGCGCAGGGTTTGAAAATCATAACCCGTTACAAAATCTGCACGGCCAGCCGCCAGTATCTGCATGGTGTTTACCTGCGGGCCGCCCATATCTATGTGAACATCCAGCCCTTCCTGCGCGTAAAACCCTTTAGCCAGAGCCTGATAAAACCCGCCTACTTCTGCCTGCGCAAACCATGATAGCAGCAGCCTGACCGGCGTTGCGGCCTGTGCACGTTTAAACGGCGTAAATGCCGCAACAGACGATGCCGCAGCAGCTGAAAGCAATGTTCGACGTGTAAGAGACATCCCGAATTCCTGCACTGGCATGATCTGTTTATTTCGTATTCGGTATGTTCATACAGAACGTGCGCGTTTGGGAAGCTGTAAAATAGAGCACGCTTCATTGCTTTTTTTGTAACGATTTACCCCTTGATCTTCGCAGGATTGAATGGCCTAAACTGCATAAATCATTTCTATGCAGGAATGTTATATGTCGCGTCTCTCAGCTTTTTCTTCCCCAGTTGCTATTTCTCGGCTGGCTAAAACCATCATGGTGGGAGCATTGGGTGCGTTTGGCCTGATTGTCGCGCTGAATAACGTTACTGATTACAACTCGAACTTTCAGTTTGTGCGCCATGTTCTTAGCATGGATACAACATTCCGCGGCAACAGCTTGATGTGGCGCGCCATATCCCAACCTGTTCTGTGGCACCTGTTTTACGGCCTGATTATTTTGGGGGAAGCCGTAACCGGTCTGCTTTTTGCCATTGCAGCTTATCAGATGAGCGCGCGCCTTTGGGCCCCGGAAGATGCCTTTAAAACCGCAAAAAAGTTTGTGCCAGCAGCTACGGCTTTGGGGTTTCTGATCTGGTTTTTTGGTTTTTCTGTTGTGGGGGCCGAGTGGTTTCTTATGTGGCAATCACAGGCATGGAACGGCCAGCAACCTGCATTCCGCTTTTTTATAACCATGCTGGCTGTGTGCATTTACGTGCAGCAGCCCGAATAACCTACCGCCTTATTCTTCTGCAAAGTTTGGATAGATCATGCAAGAAACCGTTATCAGCATTCAATCTGCTGAAAAAACCTTTCCAAACGGTGTTCAGGGGCTGGCACCTATTACCTTGGATATTCACCCCAAGGAACGTATTGGCCTAATTGGCCCTTCTGGTTGCGGCAAAAGCACATTGCTGAAGCTGATTGCCAACTTACACCAACCATCTTCCGGGCATTTGACGTGGTGGAACAAAGGGTTTGCAGAAGTTGGTAAGGAAAATCGCCGCCTGTCCTTTGTGTTTCAGGAACCCACGCTTATGCCGTGGAGCACGGTGCGCAAAAACGTACGTTTACCGCTAGATCTGGAAGGGATTTCTCCTGATGTATCAGCGCCGCGCGTGCAGCAGGCGCTGGAAATTGTAGGCTTGGCCCATGCGGCAGAACGCTTTCCAGCCCAGCTTTCAGGCGGGATGAAGATGCGTGTTTCCATTGCGCGGGCATTGGTCACGCGCCCTAACCTGCTTTTAATGGATGAACCCTTTGGCGCTTTGGATGAATTAACGCGCAACCGGCTGGATGAGGACATGGCCACGCTATGCGCCAAGGATGACCTTACCCTGTTGTTTGTAACACATTCTTTGTATGAGGCGGCTTTTCTTTCCACCCGCGTGATGGTTATGGCGGCACATCCGGGCCGGATATTTGCCGAATATGAAATTGACCCAAGCATTCCCAGAAATGAGGAATTTCGCCTCAGCGATACATTTGCCACGATATGCCAGGACCTGAGCAAACTGCTTATTGAGGCATCTCACTCTTCCCTTCTTGCAGAGGTGGCCTAACTTATGCCTGCCCGCCTGATATCCATTTTTGCCCCCCTTGCTGTAGGCATTCTGTTTTTGCTGTTGTGGCAAGGTGTTTGTTATTTCTGGCATATTCCGCCTTACCTTATGCCAGCACCATCTGATATTGCGCGTTCTCTGTTCAGCAATATCGATACGCTTTGCCACGCGCTTTACAGTACGCTTACCGTTACATTGGCAGCACTCTGTGTTTCTGTCGTTCTGGGTGTTTTGGTTGCTTTTGTGCTGGTGCAGCATCCGCTTATTGAACGCAGCCTGATGCCCTATGTGGTGCTCATGCAGGTTACACCTGTGGTGGCTCTTGCCCCATTGATTATTATTTTAGTAAAAACAACACTGTTGGCACTTGTTATCTGCGCCACGCTGATTGCTATTTTCCCTATTATTTCCAATACGTTGCAAGGTTTTAAAAGTGTTGATCCGGGGCTGGAAGCGTTTTTCCGTATGCACAAGGCCTCACGCCTGAAAACACTTTTGCGCCTGCAAATACCCAGTGCTCTGCCCATGTTTATGGCGGGCTTGCAAATTTCCAGCGGCTTGGCCCTTGTGGGCGCTGTGGTGGCCGAGTTTGTGGCTGGCACGGGTGGCAACAGTGCCGGTTTGGCTTACGAGATTTTGCAGGCTGGGTTCCAGATGGATATTCCACGCATGTTTGCTGCGCTGTTCATGATTACCCTTACCGGCCTTGCCCTTTATATGGCCACAAGCAGTATCAGAAAGCTTGTTTTGCATAACCGTGTTCAGCACTACGGCGTGTCGTCAGTTAAGCAGGATGATGATTGAGGCGAACTGCACGGCTGCGAGGAAGGTCGATTTCAGTTTATCGTAGCGGGTTGCGATAGCGCGAAACTGCTTGAGTTTATTGAAGAACCTCTCAACAAGGTTCCGTTCGCGATAGAGAGAAAAATCGGTTTTCCGTCGTGTCGTTCTGTTGCGTTTTGGCGGGATGACCGGGGTAATCCCGCGCTGTATCAGCCGATCGATCAACCTGTCCGCGTCATACGCCTTGTCAGCAAGGAAAGCATCCGGTTCGATGTTTTCCAGAAGTGGTTCTGCCTGGGTGATATCGGCATCCTGTCCCGGTGTGATGCCGAGTTCCACTGGATTGCCCAGAGCGTCGCAGATGGCATGGATCTTTGTAGTTAGCCCGCCTCGTGATCGTCCGATGGCCTGATCCGTGCCCCTTTTTTGAGAGCTCCGGCACTATGCTGATGCGCTCGGACAATTGTGCTGTCGATCATCATGTATTCGTTGTCGTAATCAGCGGCCAGATAACGAAATATCCGTTCGACGCGGATTTCTCACACTTGAGGCAATTTCGGGTCATTTTGTAGAATTCAGTCATCCCACAGGAGCCCGATCTGGAATATTGACGATATTCTGCTTCTGGCGGCGGGTTCTGAACGCAGTGAGGGTGTCACGGCCTGAGAAGGCAGTGTTGGTGGAAGCTATGTGGTCTGTGCACTGTCTGTTTCTTCAGATGGCCTGCCGGAGCCTTCGCAATCGTGCATGAGCGAGGGCGAATTCATGCTGACAGGGGAACATGTCCGGCATGGACAGGACAATCCGACGGACGCTGAGCGTTACACGTGTCGCGATTTTGAGCAGCCGTGCGCGTATGGTGCCACAGGTCGCCGTCTCCAGGCTGGTCTGGCCAAGGGCCAGTCTTTGCAGAGCGGTCAGCAGGACATAGGCTGCGGCCGAGAACCACAGCCGGAGCTGGTTGGCCCGGATGGTGTGGGACGAGGTCCTGTCTGAGAACAGATCCATCTGGCATTCCTTGATGCGGTTTTCCATATCCCCGCGTGCGCAGTAAATCTGTTCGTAGAGATGGCGGGGGTCGGACATTCCCTGCGGTAGGGTGGTGACAATGAAGCGATGATAGCGGTTGCCGTGGCGCCATTCGGCCTTGGCCACCACCCGCCTGCGGCGCGTCCAGCTGTCCTTTGTGATCCAGTCAAAGGAGGCGAAACCGCGCGCAGCTCTGCCTGTCGTGGCGGCTTCGTCACGAACCTCAGCGGACAAAGAGGCAATCCGGTCATACAGGCGGGTGTTGCCTGCAAGCCCGAACAGGAAGTCAACGTGGTTGTCTTCGCACCATGTCATCAGACTGTCCCGGGCGAAACCGCTGTCCCCACGCACCAGGATACGCACCCGGGGCCAACGGCTCCTGATCTGCTCGACGATCCGGCGGATGTCTGCCAGTGCTTCCTTCCCCGGGTCCCTGTCTGCCGTGCGCAGGGTAGCGCTGAGGAGATGGTCCCCGCAGAAGACATACAGGGGAAGATAGCAGTTATGGCCGTAATATCCATGAAAGGCGCGGCCTTCCTGATGGCCATGGATACGGTCATCGGTGGCATCCACATCCAGAACGATCCGGGCGGGTGCGTGCTCATGCTGGTCAAGGAAGAGCGTGACGAACAGGGTAGCCAGGGCCTCATGATCAGCAATGATCCGACAGTAACGATCTGCCTTGTGCCCACTGCGCTCCAACCGGTTCAGTGTAGATTTGCCAGCCAATGCTGCGCAGTTTGCCCGGCCTCCTGACAGACGACCCGAGGCCAGACCAAAGATCAGGTCATGCCGCAGGGCATCGTGATCATTGAGATCTTCATAGCCCAGTGCCAGGCCCATGATCCGCTGACGGACAAGGTCTTCAACCCGGTATTCCACAAAGCCGGGATGCCGCTTATCGCGAAAACAGGCAGCAAAGCGGCGGCTGAGCCCCAGAATGTCATCAGCCTGCTTCACCAGAATGACGCCCCCATCCGAACTCATGCGACCCCCGTCAAAACGGGCCACAACACGCCGTCCACAGGAGGCTGGAAACTCATACGCGCCTGCGCTACACTCTGTCTGCATCGGGTTTTCTTGATGATTATGGAAATTTCTTTTCTACAAAACAGACTTTTTCATAATCTAACCCGATGTACAACCCTTCTGTGAGATTTCCGCGTCGATGACGCCGCTTTCACACCAGCGGCGCAGACGCCGGTGCACGTTTTTCCAGTCACCGAAACGGGCAGGAAGGTCGCGCCATGGAATACCCGCGCGATAGCGATACAGCACCGCCTCCACGAACAGACGGTTATTCACCGCAGTGCCGCCGACATAGCCTTCTCGACCAGGAAGAAGATCCTTTATCCGCTCCCACTGGTCATCGCGTAAACTATAGCGCCGCATCTGTCTGTCTCCCCAAAAAATGGGAAAACAGTCAGCACACGCAGACACAAAGTACAACCCTCACGTGCCACTCTCAGGGCTTAACTGACGACACGCCGTAGAAATAAAGTGTTTACCCATATCATTTTGTTGACTTATCGAAACATCAAGATCTATACTACAACAAGTGAGTAGAAGCGGTCGGAATAGAAATATTCTGGGCATTGCTCCACCATGTTGGTCTTATTCAGCATGGGGGAAGCTTTGGCCGCTAGAAAACACGCTTTCCCACATGCTGGTTTGCACCAACTGCTACGCCCTATGGGCCAGTTTGCAATTTGTGTGAGAAACGCCATGACCCTGAATACCAAAACCACCCCGGATTACCCTATGGAAGAGCTCAAGCGTGAGGCCACTATAGGCAGCATGGGCACAACCTCCGTCCGCTCCATCCCTGTTATAGATTTTTCAGACTATGAGAACAGACGCACTCAGATTGCGGATGATCTGTGGAATGCCGCAACTCAGGATGGTTTTTTTCAGGTTATCAATCACGGAATTTCGTTAGGAGACATTGATAATGCTTTTGCGGAGGCAAAAAGGTTTTTTGCTCTTCCTATGTCTGAAAAGGAAGTTTTCAAAAAGAAGCCCACCGTAAATGCGGGCTGGGAATATTGCTCTCAGGTACGGCCTTCCACCGGCACGCCAGATAACAAGGAATCTTACCAGATTACTTTGCCGGAAATGGATAATCTGTGGCCGGATGAGCAGGTTCTTCCCGGATTTCAGGCAAAACTTCTGCAATTTGAGGAAGATAACTGGCAGCTTGCCATGAAAATACTGTCCTGTTTTGCAGAAAAACTTGGGTTTGAAAAAGATTTCTTTGCAGAGTGCTGTAAAAGATCTTCTCCGGGGTATCAGTGCACCTTACGTCTTATCCACTACATGAGCATGGAAAACGCCAAACCGGAAGATTTCCAGCAATGGCGTGCAGGTGCGCATTCAGACTTTGATTGCCTGACACTCCTGCACCTGCGTGAAGGTGAAGGCGGCCTGCAGCTTTGCCCAGGCAATGAAATTTCATCCAATGCGTGGACAGAAGTGACACCCGTGGCAGGTGCTGTCACCTGCAATATTGGTGACATGCTGATGCGTTGGAGTGATGATAAACTAAAGTCCACCCTCCACCGCGTGCGTATGCCGCAACCAGGCGAATACCTTGGCCCACGTTTGTCTGTTCCCTTTTTCTGTCAGGCAAATCGGGAGGCTGTCATTGAAGGGCCAGAAGGTAAATACCCGCCAATTACAGCGGAAGACTACATCTACCAGCGCCTGCATGCCAACTTTGTACAAAAGCACAAGTAATGGGTGCGTATGGGGGAAGGTTAACTTCCCTCATACAGTTTTTGTGCCAGACGGTTATGCTGTTCTATAACCATATTCACATCCAGCTTTGTAAAATGGCCGTCCTGTATCAGCACTTTGCCGTTAACCATACTAAAGGCAACGGAAGATGGGGTGCAGAACACCAGGGCCGCTACCGGGTCACTTAATGCGCCGGTATATTCCAGCTTGCGCATATCAAACGCAATAATATCGGCTGCTTTTCCTACCGTTAACTGGCCAATATCAGTGCGGCCCAGAACTCTGGCCCCTCCGCGTGTGGCTAAAGTCAACACATCACGCGCTTTAAGCATCATGGCCTGTTCATCCTGAGCAGATAATAGACGGGAAACCAGCATAGCTTGCCGTGCTTCTGCCAGAATGCTCGCGCCATCATTAGAGGCAGACCCATCAACCCCCAACCCGACAGGAACACCCTGCTTCTGCATAGACCAAATGGGGGCAATGCCAGATGCCAAGCGCATGTTGGAACATGGGCAATGCGCTATTCCCGTACCTGTTCGGCCAAAGCGGGCCATCCCTGCAGCATCCAGTTTAACGCAATGGGCATGCCATACATCGGCACCAACCCAGCCAACATCTTCTGCATATTCTGCAGGTGTCTGGCCAAAGCGTTCCTTGCTGTAAGCCACATCGTGCTGGTTTTCGGCCAAATGTGTGTGTAGCCGGGTGCCAGTGGTGCGGGCTAGTTCTGCCATGTCACGCATGAGTTCCCGGCTAACAGAAAAAGGAGAACATGGTGCGCCGCCTACGGTCAGCATCGCCAGCGGTTCCGGGTCATGGTACGTTTCAATCACGCGTAGCGTATCACGCAGAATGTCGGCTTCTTTTTCCACCAGACTATCCGGCGGCAGCCCCCCTGCACTTTCTCCAACACTCATGCTGCCGCGGCAGGCATGAAAGCGCATACCCATTTCAAGCCCAGCCTCAATTTCATCATCAAGGCGGCACCCATTGGGGAAAAGGTAAAGATGATCACTGGTTGTAGTGCAACCAGACATCAGCAGTTCTGCCATGGCCGTGCGGGTGGAGGCTTTTACCATGTCTGGCGTAAGGCGTGCCCAGATGGGGTAAAGCGTTTGCAGCCATTGGAACAGAGATGCGTCCTGAGCCTGCGGAATAACCCGGGTTAAGGACTGGTACATATGGTGGTGCGTATTCACCATGCCGGGCATAACCACATGGCCAGACATATCCAGCACGTCATCCGCGGGAGGATGCGGGTCTTCCATACCACCAAGGGCGACAATCTGCCGCCCCTCTGTCACGATCCACCCGTTTTTCAGCTCCTGCCGGGCATCATCCATCGTGACGAGGCACAGGGCGTTTTTCAGCAAGTATCTACGTGACATCATAAAAACACCTAGCCCCTCCCTTTGTTGCAAAGAGAGGGGCGTTAAGTTTGTTCAGGACGGTATTAGAAAGAGGTAGAGATCGTGCCTGTCATGGAGAAGCGTGGTTCCACCATAAAGGTATTGCCGTAACCTGTGTAAGCTGCGGAGCTCCCGCTATAAACCGTGCCGGCATCATGCTTGCTGTAAACAGCGCCCATGGCACCCGTGCGCACAATGGAACCGGTAAGGTTGGTGAAGTTCAACCGGAAAGTGGGGGACTTCACAAAGCCAAATGGCTTGAAGTGATACCCAACTGTCAGGCTGTTGGTCACGTAACCCGGTATTCTCTGGTCTCCGGCAACGCTGACGGACTGCGGGCCGGTGTAATGGACGGAACCGTTGGCAAAGAAGCCTTTATACTTATACGTCAAACCAAAGTTGGCCATAACCCGTGGCGCCATAATGGCCTGCGTGCCTTTGGAATGTAGCATGATGTTCTGGTACGGATCGAACACGTTGCTGTCCTGCGTGGCGTGCAGATACTCCACAGAGGCATAAGGGCTGAAGCCATGGATCTCACGCCCGGCGATCATGAAGTCCAGCCCGCGCATGGTCTGGCTGCCGATGGAGAACGGACGGTAGTTGTTCATGCCCATATACTGGTCAACCACACGGTTGGTCACGTTGTAGTTGAAGAATGACAGATCCATCATCATGTAGCGGTTGTGGTAGCGGTAACCCAGTTCTTCCTTGATGGAGTACTGGTTTTTTAGGATCGGCACATCAGTGTACAGCCAGCCCATATCGTTTTCTGTTGGCTGACGGTAATCCCCTTCCGCATTCACATAAATCTGGTTCTGATCATTGATGTTGTAGCTGATGGAAAGCTGCGGCAATGGTGCCGTGCTGTTGCGCCCCTGTCTGCCGTAGTAATCCTTGTTCCATGCGTTGGACATCACAAACTTGAAGCCACCGTTAATCAGCAGTTTGTCATGCAGATACTTGGCTGTATCCTGAATGAACAGCGAGTGGATTTCATACCCCGCAACCTGCCGATCACCTTTATCAATGCGATATTGAGACCAGTTCGGGCTGGGTGCGCCCCCTGCGGGCATGGCAAAGCTGGTGGGGTAGCTGCGGTCTGATTGGCTGTTGTTATACCAGTAACCGAAGGTCAGGTGGTTGTGCTTGTCAATATCGTAGCCGAGTGATGCCGTGGCACCCACTACGCGGTCACCATGTTCCTGAAAGTAGCCAATCGTGTTCTGCATATCACCCGCAGAGTTGGCTTCCGCGCCATTGGGTTTGGCGCTCCAGCCCTGCCCATAGGTAAGGTATGGGTGCAGATCGAAGGACAGCTTGTCTGTAATAACGGTGTGGATAGGCGCACTCAGGAATATCTGGTTCCAGTGGTCAGCGTTGTTCTTCCAGTAGTTCGCGTTACCCGGATGGGATGAGCGATCCCAACCCTGCCCCGTGTGCTTGTACCGCATGAACTGGTCTTCTGTGGGGTAGTTATCAATTGTCCAGTCAGCAGAGTTCCATGAGATAAACAGGTTGGCGTTGGACCCGTTTTCCCAATCCTTGCGGGCGCCAAAATCAATATGCTTACGCTCGTTAATGCCAGAGCCCATCCAGCTGCGTGCATGCGTGTTGGAAAAGGAGAAGTAGCCCCGGATACCGCTGTTGCCGATATCACCTGAATCAAGGCGGATGAACTCACGCGAGAGGTTGTTGGTGCCGTAGGAAAAATCCGTCATACCGCCAAATTTGTGGGAGGAGATATGGGATTTGGAGTTCATCACCCCACCCGCAGCAGACATAACGGGCAGATCACGCGCCGCACTGCCGGGTGTGATGCTTACTTCATCCACGTTTTCTGAATCAATAATTTCTGCAAGATATTTTGCCTGCCCGGCAGAAATGCCATCCACCATAATGGCCATGTCACGGTCTGTCAGGCCGCGTGTCTGCACCTGCCCGCCCTGCATGCCCGATGTATCCGGGGTGGTCACGTTCACACTCGGCAGGTTTTTAACCAGATCCAGAGATGTGGAAACGGGGCTGCGCATATCAATATATTCTTTGGTGACCGTCTGCACCGCATGGGGAGCTGTTTCAAGCCGCATCATGCCGCCGCCGCCATTGCGCTTGCGGCGTGTGGACCCCACCGAAACTTCTTCCGTTCCGTGTGCCTCAATCGCTTTTGTGGAGCGCGGGCGCACATGTGCAGCGGAAGATGTTGCAGATGTCCGTGTGAGCTGGGATGATTTTTTGGCTGCCGTGGCCGTTTGTGCTTGCGCCGTAGAAAGACTGGCACAAAACCCAACAGCACTGACAAGGCAGGACAACGTTGCCAGATGTTGGCGGTATGTCAGTCGGGACAGAACTGGGCGGGCTGGCGCAATAATCCGAAAGGACATGAGAAAATTCCTCAGCAGGGAAGCTTAACAACGATGCAGGAACACAAGGCCTTTTTTTTCAAATTGGCCTGTGCAAGAGCCGCAATTTGAAAATCAGCAGAGATCTTTGAGTAAGCTTCCGACATGAGATTAAGGCTCCGGGCAGCGGGCTATAAAACGATACGATATCGATATATATAGGCTTATAAGCGAACGCACAAAAATAAAAAAGGCACTTTCTTGTTGCTGTTTTAAGAGCGCCGCCTGATCTGAATTTGGCAATGCAACATTGCTTTTTTTGCTTTTGAGAGAACGGAAAAAACCTGCGTATAGTTTGTTTCGCCCTTGATATGGCGCAAGAACGAACGCTTTTGATTGACCTCCTAACCCCAGAGGCCCGTATGCAAATCCTGCCCAATGTTTTACGTGTTGCAGATGCGTCCGGGAAAAGGGCAGTGCAACGGTGTGACTTTTTAGCGCACCCTCCTTTTTCAGATATACCGGATGGCCTGTTCCGCTCCTATCTATCCCCCGCCTATACGGCGACAGTGAAGCAGGTGCGTGAATGGATGGAAGATGCCGGCATGCATTGCCGGATAGATGCTGCAGGTAATCTGATTGGCCGTTATGAAGGTCTTGCGCCCAACGCCCCGGCCCTGCTGATTGGTTCTCATCTTGATAGTGTGAAAAACGCAGGCAAGTATGATGGCACATTAGGCGTTATTCTGGGCATAGAGGCCGTTGCCAGCTTTCATGCACAGCAAAAGCGTTTCTCCTTCGCCATAGAGGTGATCGGTTTTGGGGATGAAGAAGGATCGCGCTTTCCTGTCTCCATGCTAACATCCCGCGCTGTAGCGGGCTCCTTGGACGCGTTGCCAGATGTACAGGATGCTCAAGGCACCAGTATCCAGCAAGCACTTCAGGAAAGTGGGCTAGACCCCGCGCAATATCTGGAGGTCAGCTATAAGCCCTCTCAGGTTCTGGCTTATTTTGAAGCGCATATAGAACAGGGGCCTGTTCTGGAAAGCACGCACCATGCCGTTGGGCTGGTGACATCTATTGCCGCGCAATACCGGTTTAAGGTGACAATGAAAGGCATGGCCGGGCATGCGGGCACATTGCCCATGCATTTGCGCCAGGATGCCTTGGCTGCTGCTGCTGAAGCCATTTCCTGCATAGAAAAAATTGCGCAATCAGGCCCGGATGATCTGGTGGCAACCGTTGGGCAAATGAGTGTAAAGCCCGGTGCGCCCAATATTGTGCCGGGCTGGGTGGAGTTTAGTATTGATGTGCGTGCAGGCACCGAAAATGTGCGTAACAAAGCCGCAGAAACACTAACCCAAGCCCTGCACGAGATCAGCCAAAAACGCGGTGTGGAAATGGAACTTGCACTTCAGCATGATCTTTCCGCCACACCGTGTAACCCGCAGCTTAGCAATATTCTGGCATCATCCATTCAAACAGTCACGGGGCAACCGGCTTATGCGCTGGTAAGTGGTGCCGGGCATGATGCCATGATCATGGCTGCCCTTACCCCTGTATGCATGCTGTTTATCCGTTGTGAAAAAGGCATAAGCCACAACCCTGCCGAAGCTGTGCAGGATGAAGATGTAGAAACGGCTTTACGTGTCATGTGCGATTTCATCCAGAATATTCCATCAGAAAAAGCCGCTTAATCATGGAGCAAACCCGTATGATTTCACCAATGTTCAAACAGATTGATCCGCCCCAACGGTTTTTGATGGGCCCCGGCCCCATTAACGCCCATCCGCGTGTTCTGCGTGCCATGTCTGCCGATATGCTGGGGCAGTTTGACCCGGAAATGACGGAATACATGAATGAAACCATGGCGCTGTATCGTCAGGTATTCATGACACAGAACAAATGGACATTTCTGGTAGACGGCACGGCCCGTGCCGGTATTGAAGCGGCTCTTGTTTCTCTGGTGGAACCGGGCGCAAAAATTCTTATTGTGCGGGCTGGTCGCTTTGGTTTGCTGCTTTCAGAAATTGCAGAACGCATAGGGGCAGAAATCTGCACGCTGGACCTGCCGTGGGGTGAAGTGGCCTCGCTAGAGCAGATAGAAGCGGCATTGCAGGAGCATAAGCCGCAGGTTCTGGCCTGCATTCATGGTGATACCTCCACCACAATGGCGCAACCTTTGGATGGCGTTGGCGCATTGTGTAAAAAATACAATGTTCTTTCCTATGCAGATGTTACGGCCACACTGGGTGGTGTGCCGGTTTGCACAGACCAATGGGGGATTGATGTGATCTCCGGCGGTTTGCAGAAATGCATGGGCGGGCCGCCGGGTTCTGCCCCCATTACCATTTCGGATCGGGCTGCCGAGCACATTATGGCCCGCCGCCATGTAGAGGCCGGTATCCGCAGTGCAAGCCTTACGGATGGGCTGCGCCCGCGTATTCCATCCAACTACTTCGATCTGGCCATGGTGATGGATTACTGGTCTGAAAAGCGGCTGAACCACCATACCGAAGCCACCACCATGTTGTACGGCGCCAGAGAGGCTGCCTGTATTGTGCTGGAAGAAGGGCTGGAAAACCGCTTTGCCCGCCACAAAATGGCCAGTACGGCGCTTATTGCGGGCCTGCGCGCAATGGGGCTGACCATTTTTGGTGATGATGCACACCGTATGGCTAACGTTACAGGCGTATGGATTCCAGCCAGTGTTGATGGAGACAAAGTTCGCATGCGTATGCGGGATGATTTTGGCATTGAAATTGGCACGGCTTTTGGTCCGCTTACTGGCAAAATCTGGCGCATTGGCACCATGGGTTACAATGCCGTTAAACACAAAGTGTTGCTGACATTGGGTGCATTGGAAGCGGCTTTGGCTGCTGAAGGGTTTAAGCCCCCGCGCGGCGCTGCGGTGGATGCTGCCATGGCATCTTGGCCGTAAACTAACGGAGTAAAGTGCAATGGAATTGAATAATCCAGAAACACTCCGGCAGGTTGAAGCCTGTTCAGACCTTTATGAACGCGCTCTGGCCGAAAATAATGTGCAAGTTCTGGATGATCTGTTCTGGAATGGCCCGGAAGTGGTGCGCTACGGCGTGGGTGAGAACCTGTATGGAGCGGAAGAAATAGCAGCGTTTCGCCGCTCCAGAAAAGGAGGAAGCCCGCCACGCCGTAACCTGCGGCGCACCATTACCGCCATTGGCACTGAAAGTGCTGTTGTCAGTCTGGAATTCCAGCGAGAAGGGTCGGATCGTATCGGCCGTCAGATGCAGACATGGATACGGACTGACAATGGATGGAAAATTTTGGCAGCCCATGTGTCACTCATGGCGGCGCGGCCAGAAACCGAAAGACCTGCTTTATAAGGAAATTAGGCCCATGACCGCCCCTTCCTCTGATCAGGAAAATCTTGTGCACGCACGCGCAACAGCCATAGGGCTAGATCTTTCTCCCACATGTCTGCCGGGGGTTATCAGCAATTCCGCCCTTTTGGCGCACTATGCCAAACTGGTTGAACAGCACACCCTGCCCGATACGTGTGAACCAGCATACGAGTACATTCCATGACCCGTTTTTCCAGCGCGCATGCCATTGCGGAGGCTATTCGCTCTGGTAAAAAAAGTGCAGTTTCCATTATTCAGGAAACATTAAATACGTTGCGTACACAGGATCATGACATCCAGAGTGTCACGCATCTTTTTGCAGATGAGGCCTTGCTACAGGCCCAGAAAATAGATGCCATGCGGCAGGCGGGCCAAATTTTGCCCCCATTGGCGGGTGTGCCATTTGGCGTGAAGGACCTGTTTGATATTGCAGGCCACGTAACCACGGCAGGCTCTGTTGTGCTGCGCAATACGCCACCAGTACAAAAAGATGCCGCCATTGTGCAGCGGCTTAAAGCTGCTGGGGCCATTCCCGTTGCAACATTGAACATGGATGAGTTTGCTTACGGTTTTGCAACCGTAAATGCTCATTACGGCACAACCCATAATCCGCATGATCTGGCCCGTATGGCTGGGGGGTCCTCCGGTGGGTCTGCTGCGGCTGTTGCTGCGGGTTTTCTACCATTTACCCTTGGGTCTGATACCAACGGATCTATTCGTATTCCGGCATCATTGTGCGGTGTGTGGGGGATAAAACCTACTTTTGGCCGCCTGCCCCGTGCTGGTGCCTATCCGTTTTCTGCCAGTTTGGATGTAGTGGGCAGCTTTGCATCCTCTCTGGATGATCTGATTACAACATTTTACGTGATGGATGGCAGCACACCAGCGCCAGAACCAGCAGCCGATACGCTGCGGATTTCCAGATTGGGGGGATGGTTTGCATCCAATCTGGCGCCTGCCCTTGTGGCAGCGCTGGACCGTGTTTGCGCCAGCCTGCAAACCACCAGCACGGTTGAATTGCCAGAAGTGGCAAGCGCACGTGCAGCATCTTTTCTGATAACCGCAGCAGAAGGCGGAAACCTGCACCTGCCGCGCCTGCGCAAACAGGCAGCAGAATATGACCCCGCCACGCGAGACCGCCTGATTGCCGGAGCCTTGTTGCCATCATCCACCTATCTGCAGGCTCAGCGTTTTAGAAACTGGTTTCGTACAAAAATCCACGAACTCTTTCAGAAAACAGATGTTCTCATAGCGCCTGCTGTTATGGGGGAAGCGCCTCTGCTAGACCAACCCACTGTTATGGTGGACGGTAAACCTGTATCCGCCAGGGCTAATCTGGGCCTGTTTACGCAACCGCTTAGCCTGCCAGGCTTGCCTGTATTGTGTTTGCCCTTGAAAAATACAGGCTCTTTGCCGCTTGGCTTGCAGCTTGTTGCTGCTCCGGGGCAGGAAGCCGCGCTGTTTAGTGTTGCGCGGGCGCTGAAGAAAAGCGGTTTGGCAGGGTGCGTGCCCCTGCCAGAAAAAGAAATGGCCTAAACAGTTATGGGGATGGGTGGAGCACATGCTCCACCACTTCCGCCGCAACAAGGGCGGCAATAACTTCTGGCCGTTTATCCCTGATTCCACGCTCTCCTATGGGGCAAATGAGGGACTGTAAGCGCTCTTCTTCCATGCCAAGCTGGCGGAAGCTGTGTTCAAACCGCCTGCGTTTGGTGGCAGAGCCAATAAGCCCCACGTAAGAGAGATCATCCCGCAAAAGAGCAGATTCTATAATTAACGCATCCAAGGTGTGGCTGGGTGTAAGCACCAGCACGCCTGCTTTGGCAGGTGCAGTGTGCAATATTGTTTCCCATTGGTCTGTTATGCGTGTTTCTACGCCTGCGGGCACAGGGCCAAATTCGTGTTCTCTGGGGTCTATCCAAATCAACCTCAGGGGTAGCGGTGCCAAGCTATAGGCCAGGGCACGCCCAACATGGCCCGCTCCAAACATCAGCAGCACCGGGCGCGCTTCAAGTTCTTGCCGAATATTGTTTTCCAGTTCGTTTACAATATCTGGCGTTACACGCTCCAGCCGAACGCGTGCCCAGCCTCCGCAGCACTGGTTGGTATTTTGCCCACCCAGAATAAATTCATGTTCACGCAGCTTTTCGTGCTGGCACAGCATCTGACGTGCCTGTGCAACGCATTCATGCTCCAATGCGCCACCACCCACAGTTCCGGCTAGAAAAGAGGTGCCCACCAGCATGAAGGCACCTGTTTCACGCGGGGTGGAGCCTTTGGCTTCCGTAACACGCACAAGAATGAGCTGTTCTGGATGGCGGTGCCAGTGTTGAAGAACCCTTGCAACCTCTCGCATGATCAGCTCCGTATTAGTGAGGCATGTCCTTTTGTTTTTTAAGCCGCTCCACTGTGCGTAAAATCTGCTCTGGTGTGGCGGGTGCATCCAGTTGCGGGCAGATGCGATAATCCGCAATGCTTGCTATGGCGTCCGAGATGGCATGCAATACCGCCAGCCCATGCACAAAAGGTGGTTCTCCCACAGCTTTGGAACGGAAGATGGTTTCTTCCCGGTTGGGGGAGTTCTCAAGCAGCTTCACATTAAAAATCGGCGGTCTGTCTGAGCAGGCCGGAATCTTATAGGTGCTGGGGGCATGTGTACGCAGCCGGCCTGTTTGATCCCACACCAGCTCTTCCATTGTCAGCCATCCTGCCCCTTGTATGAAGCCCCCTTCAATTTGGCCAATATCCAGAATTGGGTTTAGGGATTGCCCGGCATCGTGCAGGATATCCACGCGCTCCATGCGGTTTTCACCGGTTAGCAGGTCAACCGCAACTTCTGCACAGGCGGCTCCGTAGGCAAAATAGTAAAATGGGCGGCCGCGGCCGGTTTTCGGGTCCCACGAAATTTTGGGTGTTTTGTAAAAACCGGATGAAGAGAGCGAAACACGGGCCATATAGGCGGCCTTCACCACATCCACAAACGGAATACAGTTTTCCCCCACCTGCACGCCATTGGCTCCAAAATGCACGGTGCTTTCTGGCGCCTGCCAATGCGTGGCGGCAAAGCTGACAAGCCGTTCCTTAATTTTGCTGATAGCATCTAGCACGGCCATGCCGTTTAGGTCTGCCCCGCTGGATGCTGCTGTGGCTGATGTGTTGGGCACCTTGCCTGTGGTTGTGGCCGTAATGCGCACGCGGTTTTCGGGCAGGCCAAATTCCCGCATGGCAATTTGCACCATTTTGGTATGCAGCCCCTGCCCCATTTCTGTGCCGCCGTGATTTACCTGCACAGAACCATCCGTATAGACATGCACCAGAGCGCCAGCCTGATTGAAATGCGTGGCGGTAAAGGAAATGCCAAATTTAACGGGCGTAAGGGCTATGCCGCGGCGAATGTATTTACTGGTGCGGTTAAAGGCACGGAGTTCCTCACGGCGTTTACGGTAATCACATTCTTCAGCAAGCTGTTTCATGATTTCCCGGGAAATGGAATCTTCCACGGTCATGAAATACGGCGTGATGTTTTTGTCTTGCGTGCCGTAAGTGTTGCGCAAACGCACATCCAGCGGGTCCAGCCCCGTGGCAAAGGCAATTTCTTCTACAACCCGTTCGGCGGCAGCAATGCCTTGGGGGCCACCAAAGCCCCGGAATGCTGTGTTGGACTGCGTGTTGGTGCGAAAGGGTTCTGATCGCAGCCGCACATCAGGATAGTAATAGGCGTTATCTGCATGAAACAGCGCTCTATCCGTTACCGGGCCAGATAAATCAGCAGACCATCCGCACCGTGCGGCCAGCAGCATATCTACGCCCTGAATATGCCCTTGCGCATCAAAGCCAACATCATAATCAATCACAAAGTCATGCCGCTTGCCTGTCATGATCATATCATCATCACGATCAAGGCGGCATTTTGCGGGGCGTTGGGTTATTTCTGCAGCCAAGGCCGCCAGACAGGCCGGAGCATTTGCCTGGGTTTCCTTACCACCAAAGCCGCCGCCCATACGGCGCACCTCTACAGTTACCAAATTGCTGGGGCGGTTAAGAATATGCGCCACCATGTGCTGGGTTTCTGTGGGGTGCTGTGTGGAGGAGCATATGCGCATCTCCCCTTCTTCGCCCGGCGTAGCGAGTGCAGCTTGCCCTTCCAGATAAAACTGTTCCTGCCCCCCAACTGTAATGCGCCCGGAAAGCCGTTTGGGAGCGTTTTCTAGCGCATTTTCAGCATTGCCACGCACCATTTCAAGCGGACGGCACACCATGTCTCCGCCTTTTTGGCGGGCTTCTTCAACGGAAAGAACTGTAGGCAGGTCTTCATACACAATCTTGGCTTTGCGCGCGGCTTTGCGGGCTGCCAGACGTGTTTCGGCCACAACGGCAAAAATGGGCTGGCCGTAATAAAAAACCTCATCAGTGGCCAAAAGAGGTTCATCCCCCGCGCCTACGGGGCTAACCTGGTTTTCCCCCAGCACATCTTGGGCAGTAAGCACGCACAAAACGCCGGGAAAATTCTTAACGGGCTCCAGGTCCATAGAAACAATGCGAGCATGGGCCTTGGTGCTTAACCCGGGCACCACATGCACAACATTTGCGGGTGTGGGAATATCATCAATATACGTTGCCTTGCCGGAAACGTGCAGGCGCCCACTTTCATGCTTCAGGCTTTGTGTTGCGCCACCGGGAACAGTTTGGGGTTCGTGAATATGCTTTTTAAGCATGGGAAATCTCCCTCTAACCTTCCAGGCAGATAGGTTGAGCACTTCCTTGATGGGCTGTTTCTTCAAAAAAGCGCGTTAACAGGTTGGCGGATACAGTGGAGCGATACCACGCACTGCCCCGCATATCCGTTAAGGGCGTAAAGTCATTCTGTATGGCTGTGCGTGCGGCTTCTAACGCTGCAGTATTCCACTTTTGGCCAACCAAAGCTTTTTCCGCCATTTTGGCACGGCAGGGAATGCCCGCCATTCCGCCAAAAACCAGACGCGCTTCTGTTATCTTGCCTTCTGCATTTATGGAAACTGCAAAGGCAGCCATAATGGCAGAAATATCCTGATCAAACCGTTTGGAAACCTTGTAGGCCCGCATAATTGTTTGGGCAGATTGATCCGGTATAAAAATACCTTCTATAAATTCAGCGGGCTGCCGGTCCTGCTTTCCGTATTCTACAAAGTAGTTTTCTAACGGAAGCTGCCGCCGTGTATCGCCTTGCCGTAAATGTAGCACGGCACCGGCGGCTATAAACAAGGGTGGCCCGTCCCCAATGGGTGAGGCATTGCCTATATTGCCGCAAACAGTAGCGGCATTTCTGACCTGCGTAGAGCCAATGCGTTTTACGGTTTCCAGCGCATCTGGCAGATGCATTGCCAAGGCAGGAAGGGCCTGCGTGTATGTTACGGCTGCGCCTATCCACAAACCGCCATCATGCTGTTCGAGTTTGAGCAGATCCTTGGCAGATCTTACAGCAATAACATGCGGCAGATCGCGCAAATGCTTGGTAACCCACAAGCCAACATCTGTAGCGCCAGCAACAAGAGTGGCCTTGGGGCTTTCCTGATAAACGGCAGCAAGTACATCGGAATTGGCAGGCAAAGTGATGCGGCCATGGGCGTTTTGAATATCTACACTGCTGCCATCCTGTAAGGCAGAAAGGCGCAGGATTATGTCCTGTTTCTCCACATCAAAACGGTTGCCCTGCTGCACCATAATACGGCGCGCCTGCTGCATGGCGCGGATAATGGGGGCATACCCTGTACAGCGGCACAAATTGCCAGCAAGTGCTGTATTTATGGCTTTAGGATCATCTCCCCCGCCGTTTTGTACATAAGCTACCATGGACATTACAAAGCCCGGCGTACAAAACCCGCATTGAGACCCGTGCAGATCGACCATAGCCTGCTGCACTGGATGCAGTGAGCCATCTGGGTTTTGCAAATGCTCAACTGTAAAAAGCTGGGCACCGTCCAGCATCCATAAAAACTGGATACAGGCGTTTACGCTACGCCATGTCAGTTGGCCGTTTTCAAGGCGTACAACCATAACAGTGCAGGCCCCGCAGTCTCCTTCATTACAGCCTTCCTTGGTGCCGGTTAGCCCTTTTTGGTCACGTAGCCAGTCCAATACTGTGTGAGTGGGAGAAAGATCAGACACTTCGTGCAAAGTCTGACCCAGATAAAACCTTATATGGTGTCGCATTTTTTGGTCTCTGTAGAAGAAGTATAGGGTCAGGGTTTATCTGGAGCAGGATTTGGGAGGCCGAGAGCCCAGTTTATCTTCCGAGATCACAACAACATTCTTCCACATTTCCGGGTGAGTGGTTGCTGGCTGCGGGGCGGCCTCTACGTCTTCCACAACAGCATCATGCGTGCCGTGATTGAAGATGAGGTGCAGGATAATGGCGGACATGGCCCCTAGTGTGATGCCGCTGCCAAAGATGATCTGAGCCCATGCCGGAAAGTGGTCTGCAATGTGGGGCTGTGCCGTAGCAAGCATGCCCAAGCCAACACTGGTGCCAACAATAATGCCGTTATTCTGGTTATCAAAATCGACCTGCGCCAAGGTTTGAATGCCCACCACAGCCACAGCAGCAAACATGGCCAAGGCAGCGCCACCCAGCACTGGCAGAGGCACGCAGGCCATCAGCACAGCCAGTTTGGGCAGGCAGCCCATAACCATCATGATAAGAGCTGCAGCAGCTACAACCCATCGGCTTTTTACGCCCGTAAGCCGCACAAGGCCCACGTTTTCGGCAAAGCAGGTATAGGGAAAGGAGTTAAAAATACCCCCCAGCATTGTGGCGGCCCCATCTGCCCGAATAGCGCGGGTGATATCATGCGGAGTGATCTTTTTGTCCACAATCGCGCCGGTGGCAAACACATCGCCCGTTGTTTCCAGCATGGAAATCATCATCACGATAATCAGTGAGAGAATGGGCACGATATGAAAGCTGGGCATGCCAAAATACAGCGGGCGCACAATGGTTAGTAATGGAGCGGATGACACATCTCCAAAATGCGCGTCTCCTAAAACCCATGCTACCAGCGTGCCCATAATCAGCCCGACCAACACAGCAATGGTGCCAATGAAACCTTTGAAGAAACGCTGAACAGCCAGAATGCACAGCAGCGTGCCCAAGCCATACGCAACATTACGCAGGCTGACAGGGTTTTGCATGGTGCCCGTGCCTTGGCCATTCACAATATCATTGGCAGCCACCGGCAGCAGAGCCAGCCCGATAACCAGAATGACAGACCCGGTGACAACAGGCGGGAAAAAACGGATCAGGCGTGAGAAAAACGGCGCCACAAAGTAGGAAAAAATGCCTGCAACAATAACTGCGCCAAAAATCTGATGCAGCCCTTCAATCCCGCCCCCGGCAGCCGTGCCAATGGCGATCATGGGGGTGACGGAAACAAAGGTAACCCCTTGCAAAAGCGGCAATTTTACCCCAAGCGGGCCAAGGCCTACGGCCTGAATAAGAGAGGCAATGCCACAGGTAAATAGATCGGCTTCAATAAGATGTTCCAAGGCATCGTGCGAAAGCCCAAGAGCACTGGCAAGCAGAATGGGCACAATAACGGATGCAGCATAGAATGTGAGCACATGCTGCAACCCATAAACACCCAACTGCCAGAAAGGCAGGAATTCATCTACAGGATGAACCGCTTGCGGAACGTTTCTGGCAGCTTTCATCTTTCAGCTTCCCCTGTAAGTGGAATAACCATAAGGCGCAGCAAGCAGCGGCACATGGGCGTGCATGGCCTCACCCAATCCAAAAACAATTGGCACGACATCCAGAAATAGTGGTTCCGGCAGGTTCATGCCCTGTTGCTGGAAATAGGCGCCTATTTCAAATTCCAGCCGATACGTGCCGGATTTGAGCTCAAGACTTCTGAGCTCCGCACACCGGCCATCGGCATTTGTTAGCCCCGTAAACACAAGGGTATCGCCCGCAAAAAGGCGGATCTGCACAGCGCTGGCCGGACGGCCAGAAACTGTGTTGAGCACATGTGTGGAAAGAGAGCTCATGCCTGCACCTTATCCTGCAATCTCAGGGCTGCTATTGCATCAATCTGCTTTAGCGCCTCTGCAAGCTCTTCCGTAAAAGAGCTTGTCAGACGTTGTTCCATGGCTTCCAGAATAACGGCTTTGGTGGCTTGTCGAACACAAATAACAAACGGCATGCCAAACTTTTTCTGGTAAGCATCATTCAGATCACGCAGTTGCCTGTATTCTGCGGGAGAGAGCTTATCTAACCCGGCACTCCCCTGCTCCTGCGTTGATTCAGCGCTTAGGTCCGGGTCTATGCCCATACGGTGGCCAAGTTCCGGGTGAGCACGTACCAAAGCCAGCTTCTGGCTTTCTGGAGCCTGTTGCACGGCTTGAGAAAAAGCGTGTTTCATCTGCTGCATGGAGGCAAAGGGGCGCTGCTTTGCAGCTGCTTCTGCCACCCACGGAGAATGCTCGTAAATGCCGCCAAATGCTTCAACAAACTGTTGGGGAGAGAGCGTGTTGACATCTTGCAGGGGTATCATGCCGGGTGCACCTTTTGCCAATGCCGGGCAATTTCCAGGCGGGTTGGTGCCCATACATCTTCATATTGCTGGATATGCTGTATGAACTTGGCAACAGCCAATGCCCGCGCAGGTTTGCCTGCCAGACGGCAATGCAGGCCAACGGACATCATGCGCCCGCCTTCCTGATACAGCATGTCAAAGCAGTCTCGCAGGTAGCGGAAAAACTGTTCACCTTCCGTAAAGCCGTTCAGGGCCGCAAACTTCATATCGTTTACGTCCAGTGTGTAAGGCACAATCAGCTGTGGCTTGCCGTGTGTTCTATCATAATACGGAAGGTCATCTGCGTAGGAATCTGCATCATAAACAAAGCCGCCTTCTTCTGCCACAAGGCGTGCTGTGTTGGGGCTTGTGCGCCCCTGATACCAGCCTAGGGGGCGCTGCCCCGTAACCTGCGTATGGAGCGCTATGGCTTGCCGAATATGCTCGCGCTCAACATCTTCAGGCACATGCTGATAATCAATCCAGCGCAAGCCGTGGGAGGCAATTTCCCACCCGCTTTTCTGCATGGCGGCAACGGCTGCGGGGTTACGCGCCATGGCTGTTGCCACACCAAATACGGTGGGCTTTATGCCTGCCTTTTCAAACAACCGGTGTAAGCGCCAGAACCCCGCGCGGCTGCCATATTCATACAGACTTTCCATCTGCATGCAGCGTTCGCCTACGATAGACGTTGTGCCGATCATTTCCGAAAGAAAGGCCTCGGACCCTTTATCTCCGTGAAGAACAGAGTTTTCGGCACCTTCTTCGTAATTCACCACAAACTGTACGGCTATGCGGGCCGCATTCGGCCAGTGAGGATCCGGCGGGCAAGCGCCGTATCCAACCATATCGCGCGGGTAATTCTGCATTATTTCCCTACCTTCCAGAACACATCATCAAACACACTGAGGAGGTTCCAGACTAACCAATTCATCTACGTTGTAATCCAGCAAGCTTTGCAGGTGTTTTTCACCGTCCTGCACAAACAGATCACGCCCGATGCCAAAGGTTAGTTTTTCCACCCCAAAGCGCATGGCACTGATGGAGGAACCCGAAAGCCCCATGCTGGGTGTGGCAGAAAATGTAAAGTTATGGATAGCCGCCAGCATGGGAGCCAGCGGATCAGACGCATTGCGCGGCAGAAACTGGAAGCGTTCGCCCAGATAGGGGTGACTGCCTAAAAGTGTGCTCTGTTCGTCTTCCGGTGGGGCAAAACAATCCCGCCAGAGGGCAATATGTGGTGCCAGTTTGGCCAGTTCTGGCCGCTGGGCCAGATCAATTACAAAACCGGTGCCAATAATCAGGAAGTCAAACCGCATTTCACCATGTGGT
This sequence comes from Acetobacter sp. A11-2, assembly GCF_040208445.1. NCBI lineage: Bacteria > Pseudomonadati > Pseudomonadota > Alphaproteobacteria > Acetobacterales > Acetobacteraceae > Acetobacter > Acetobacter sp. A11-2. The sequence goes on along the minus strand of NZ_CP157843.1, from coordinate 1,011,152 downwards.
GTGGTTACAACCACTTCCTTGCCTTCCTCTTTTACGGAAAGCCATGGAGTGCCCGTATGGAAGGCAAAGTTTTTATGGCTCCGGCAGCGCCAGAACGTATCCTGCGGGGGCGGCTGGTTGAGATCATAAATCCGCCGCATGAAGCGCCAGCGCACAAGATCATCCAGTTCTGAAAAATAGCTGAGGAACCCGGCATTTTCCATCCAGCGATAGGGATTTACAGATGGAACTTTTTTGCGGCGCAGGCACAGATCAACCTGCTTGGCGCCATGTTCCAAAGCTGTTGCAGCGTTATCAAAAGCCGAGGCCCCAGCCCCAAGAACGCCAATGCGTTTGCCACGCAGTTTTTCAAAATCAATCTGTTCATGCGTATGGGCATAACGTGTTTTGGGCAGTGATTTGGTAATGAAGTCTGGCACATGCCATGCGCCACCGCCTTCAATACCGGTTGCCAGCACAATTTTACGTGCCCAAACCTGTTTTTGCACACCGCCAGCGCATGAAAATGTCAGTTTCAGCAGGTTGTCCTGCCACTCAATATCTACCAGTTCATGCTCATTTTTTACGGGCAGTTCCAGAACATCACGCACCCAATCCAGATAAGCCTGCCAATCCTGACGGGAGATTTTATCCAGCGTATGCCATGCGGCAGCACCGTAGCGGGCTTCATACCAGGATTGAGGTGTCAGGCTGGGGATACCGAGGTCCGGGCCAGTAACATATTTGGGCGTACGCAGTGTTAGCATACGTGCAAACGTAATCCATGGTCCTTCTCCCCCTTTAGGGGCTGTATCAAAAATACAGGTGTTTGTAATGCCGCGCCGCTTCAGCCCAAAGCAGGTGGCCAGACCACCCTGCCCGCCGCCAATAATCGCAACATCCAGAACATCTTCGCCATCATGCTTGTGGGGAATGCACCAATTGCCTGTTGCATACTGAATTTTTGCGAGATCATCACGCACACGTTTATTAAGCTGTTCCATGCCTGCATATCAGTCCGAAATATGCGTTGCCCGAAAACAATCTGATTCATGTCCCTGACAACGACGATAAAATCAAGCATAATGTTTCACATCCGCATCGTTCTTGTATATGACATAATTCAGCATGGTGCGTTCGCAAAATGAGAGCAAAAGCAAATGCCAGTTTTTTCCCGTTTTCTTCGTTACTTCATGGCTGTTGCTCAGCATGGCTCAATCCGTAAGGCTTCGGACGAACTGCATATTGCCGCTTCCGCTATTGATAGGCAGATTCTTCAGGGTGAAAAATTGCTGGGCACGCTGTTGTTTGAGCGCCTGCCAACGGGCCTGCGCCTGACAACCGCCGGAGAGTTACTCTTAACATCCTGCCGCCATTGGTCGCGCGACTTAAATACGCTTAAAATCCAGCTAGATAACCTTAAAGGCCTGCGGCAGGGTACGGCGGATATTCTTATCCCGGATGCGCTCACCAAAGGTTTTCTGCCGGTTCTTCTGGGGCGGTTGCGTGAAAGTCATCCAGGTATTCTGGTAAGTGTGCATGTGCGCAAAAGCCAGAATATGGGAGAACTTTTGGTAAAGGGACACGCAGATTTTGCCCTGATGTTCAACCCAAGCCACATGCGGGAATTGACCGTGCGGGCACATAAGGAAATCCCGCTAGGGTTTATTTCTCTGCCGTCTCACCCCGTTGCAGCGTTGAGTGAGGCACGCTTTAGTGTGGCGGCGGAATATCCGGTTATTGTGCCCTCGCCGCCTCTTGCACTTTGGCGGCCCATTGGGCTTTTGGAAGCAGAAACAGGTATAGAAATAGCCGCCGTTGCGCGCGCAGATAATATTCAGATGATCAAATCTCTGGTGCTGGAAGGCACGGGAATTGGGATATTAAGTTATCTGGATGCCTATGATGAGGTGCAAAAAAATCAGCTGGCTTTCACCCCTATCGTGCATAAAAAACTTACGCCACTTTCCTTGGCTTTGTGTGTAGATCGTTCTCGCCAGCTTTCTACGGCAGCGCGGTTTATTATTAGTGAAATTGAAAATTTCTTTCTGGAACAGCTATAAAATCATGTCAGTCTCTTCTGCAAAAACGGCTATTCGGGGTTGCTACATCACTTTCAAGGGCAATCCTTTTATGGTGCCCCCGGAAGAAAGTTTGAGCGTTGAAGAAGACGGCCTGATTGTAATGGAAGCTGGCCGCATAACGGACTGCGGGCCTTATGCGGCCCTTGCACCCAAGCTGGATAAGGCAGTTCCGATTACGCATTACCCGGATAGCATTATTTCTGCCGGGTTTATTGATACGCACGTCCATTATCCACAAATGCCAGCTATTGCCTCGTGGGGGCAGCAGCTTTTGCCGTGGTTGGAGCAGTATATTTTTCCAACTGAAGCCAGGTTTGATGATTCCACTTACGCAGAAGCAGTTGCCAGTGCATTTCTGGACGAGCTTTTGCGGAATGGCACAACCACGGCAGCTGTATATTGCACTGTGCATGCGCAATCGGTGGATGCGTTTTTCAGACAATCAGAAAAACGTGGAACCCGCATGATTGCGGGCAAGGTGCTGATGGACCGCAATGCTCCAGATAACCTGCGTGATACCGCCAAAAGTGGATATGATGATTCAGCCGCTTTAATCCAACGTTGGCACAATAAAGGCCGCCAGCTTTATGCAGTAACGCCTCGCTTTGCCATTACCAGCACGCCAGAACAACTTGAAATGGCTGGAGATCTGCTCACGCGCCATTCCGATGTCTTTATGCAAACACATCTGGCGGAAAATATGGATGAAATTAAAGCTGTTTCCAGCCTGTTTCCAGAATCCGCTTCATATCTGGATGTTTATGCGCAAGCAGGTTTGGTTGGAGCACGTTCTATTTTCGGGCATGGTATTTATTTGCAGGAAACAGATTTTCAGCACTGCCATCATGCCAAGTGTACACTTGCACATTGTCCAACCTCCAATCTGTTTTTAGGGAGCGGCTTATTCAAGCTGTTTGACGCCATTCGGTCAGACCGGCCCGTTCATGTTGGGCTGGGTACAGATGTTGGTGCTGGCACAACGTTATCCATGCTTGGCACAATGGGCGAAGCCTATAAAGTTTCTCTCATGGCTGGAGGAGAACGGCTGCAAGCCATTCAGGCTTTTTGGCTTGCAACGGCTGGAGCCGCAGAAGCACTTAAACTGGATACAAAAATCGGCCGCATTGCACCCGGAATGGAGGCTGACTTCTGTATATTGGATCCAGCCGCTACACCTATGCTTGCGCAAAGAACCGCCCACTGCCAGGCGGTGCAGGATATGCTTTTCCCGTTGATGATCTTGGGGGATGACCGCAGCGTAAAAGCAACTTGGGTGAATGGGAAAGCTGTGTATGAGCGGCCTTAAAAAGCCGCCACACATCCATCGCTACGCGGGTCAGCCGCACCTTCCAGCACACCATCGGCATGCCTTACAATAGCGCCTGCATGCCCCATCATACTAGAAAAAGGCGCAACACGCTCTACGGGGTGGCCTGCTTTTTCCAGCTTGGCCACAACGCCCGCATCCATGTTGCTTTCCACTTTCAGGGATTGGCTTTCACTGCCCCATGTGCGGCCCAACAACCACCGAGGCGCCGTAACAGCCTGCTGCAAAGGCATGCCAAATTGTGCATATCTGGTAAAAACCGCAGCCTGTGTTTGAGGTTGGCCCTCGCCCCCCATTGTGCCGTAAACCATCACGCGGCCATCATCAAAATGTGCGAGTGCCGGGTTAAGGGTATGGAAAGGCTTGCGCCCCGGCACAAAGGCATTCCATGCGCCTTCCTCCAGTTGGAAGGAGGCTCCGCGATTTTGCCAGAGAACACCCGTTTGCGGCAGAAAAACGCCAGATCCAAACTCAAAATACAGGCTTTGTATCATGCTTACGGCAACGCCAGAGGAATCAATAGCGCCCATCCATGTCGTATCTCCAGCCTGTGAAGGCTGAGGCCACGGGGAAGCACGCTGCATGTCAATTTTATGCGCCAGTTCTGTGCAAAGCTCTTCATTGTCCAGAAAAGCCTGAGCGTCTTCTGTCATCCATCGTGGATCGCCCACATGGGCATTACGGAACAGAAAAGCCTGTTTTGTTGCTTCTACCAACCCATGTATGTGGGCAAATCCCTCGCCTTCCTGTACTTCCAGTTTTTCAAATAGTCGTAGAATAGCCAAAGATGCCACACCCTGCGTTGGAGGTGGCGCATTGTAAAGCTGAGCATGTTTCAGCTTTGCGGAAAGCGGTTTCCTGAAGACGGCCTCATGTAATGAAAAATCTTCAGAGCTTAAGGGGCTGCTTATTCGTTGTAGATCCTGCAAAAGGTTTTGCGCGGTCGTTCCAGTATAGAAACTTTGCAGTCCATCTTGAGCGAGTTGACGTAGCGTGTGCCCTAATGCTGGGTTCTTGCGCACCATGCCATGCTGAAACAATTTGCCATCTGGCGCATAGGATTGCGCAAAATCCTCATTTTGCAAAAGCTCATTTTGCTTGGAGGCCAGAAGTTCTGCTTCACTTTCTGAAACAACATAGCCATTTTCTGCATACCAAATGGCATCTTCCAAAAGTGCGTTTATTGGAAGGGGATTTTTGATAGATGCACTCTGTTGCAAGGCAAGCTGCCAGCCAGAAACAGTGCCTGCCATTGTATTGGCCGCCCAGCCCCCACGCCATGGCACAGTTGTATGGCCCGCGTTACGATATGCGTCTATTGAACCCTGTAAAGCTCCGGCACCACAGGCTTCTATAACTTCTACCCGGCCATCTGGGTAAGAAACCAGCCAGAAGGCATCGCCCCCAATGCCGGTCATATGTGGGTAAACGGCACATAAGGTAGAGGCCATTGCTACAACGGCCTCCAGGGCTGTGCCGCCCTGTTTTAGTATGGAAAGGCCGCTCTGGCTGGCCAGATGATGCGGTGATGTCACCATCCCGCGCCCCGACTGGAATGTATTTTGCATGACAATCAACCGCTTTTCATAAATGGAAATAAGATAATACGACGTATCAGATACTTGACCACACCAGCAGGTCAAACCCCTCCTTAATCACTTACCGTCAGCGAACTGTTCCTGTCCGACGATTCCGAGTTTTGTGACGCCGAGGCGCTGTGCGTCGGCCATGACGTGGATGACGGTCTTGTAGTCAGCCAGACGGTTGGGCTGGAGATGGAACTCCGGGCGGGAAGCCTCTGGCCCGCTGGCGATCTCACGCAGATGCGCCTGCAGATCGGCCTCGCCATTGATGGGCTGGCCATTCCAGGTCAGCGAGTTGTCAAAGTCCACAACCAGTGTCACCACAGGTGTTTCTTCCGTGCTGGGCGGCGGGTTGCCCTGCGGCAGATCAATCGAGACCGCCTGCGTCTGCAACGGGATGGTGATGATCAGCATGATCAGCAACACCAGCATCACGTCAATCAGCGGCGTGGTGTTGATATCGACAATGCCTTCATCTTCCGTTGTGCTCTCAGAGCCAACATTCATGCCCATGGCCTGTGCTCTCCCCCACAGGATGGGGTGGCGTGCTGCGCCACCCGCCCCTGCCTATTTCGGCTTTTCCGTAATGAAATCGATATGGCTGATGCCCGCTTCCTGACACGTCGCCACCAGACGGCCCACACTCTCATAGCGTGTGGTCACATCTCCGCGGATCTGGATCTGCGGCTGAGGCTTCTGCACCGCCGCCTTCTCCAGCCGGGCCAGAAGATCGGCCCGGTCCTTGATCGGCGTTTCATCCCAGAAGGTCTGACCATCCGCCGTGACTGCCAGAACCACATTGCTCAGCTTGGTCTGGGTTGGCTGGTTCATGTCCTTGGGCAGCTGCACCTTCACGGTATGTGTCGCCACCGGAATGGTGATCAGAAAGATGATCAGCAGCACCAGCATCACATCCACAAGCGGTGTGGTGTTGATGGCGGAGACGACGTCGTCTTCCCCGCCGCTATCGCCAACCTGCATGCCCATAAGCGTTCTCCTTGCCTTGACCTGACCCGTTGATTAGCCGACGCGGTTGGAAACCGTGGCCGTGGTGGGGGAGTTATCGGGGCGCACCACAATCTGATCCACCGCAGCCCCATGACGCACGCCACCGATGAGGATGGACTGCAGGTCAGCGGCAAAGTCACGCACCAGGTCCATGGCCGTCTTGTTGCGACGTACCAGCAGGTTGTAGCCCAGAACGGCCGGCACAGCGGTGGCCAGACCAATGGCCGTCATGATCAGGGATTCACCCACGGGCCCTGCCACCTTGTCGATGGAAGCCTGACCGGCAATGCCGATGGCTGTCAGTGCGTGGTAGATCCCCCACACCGTGCCGAACAGACCGATAAACGGAGAGGTGGAACCCACGGTGCCCAGAAAGGCCAGACCCTTTTGCAGGCTGTTCTGGATGTTGTTGACCGCGCGCTGGATGGACATGCCCGTCCAGCTATGCAGGTCAATGCTTTCCTGCATCGTGCCTTCATGGTGTTCGGCAGCCACAATACCGGTATCGGCGATGTAGCGGAACGGAGAGGTGGAGGTGAGTGCGGAAGCACCTTCCTGAATGCTGTGCTTGGTCCAGAAGCTTTTGGTGGCTTCCTTGGCGGCGGCGAACAGGCGGGCCTGCTCGATGAACTTGGTGATCATGATATACCAAGTGCCCAGGGACATGGTGAGCATGATCAGCAGCACGCCGCGGGCAATGATATCGCCATTGGACCACAGAGCACCCAGACCGTAGGGGTTGGCTTCTTCCTTGGTGTCTGCTGCCGCAGGTGGCGCCTGTTCAGCCGGAGCGCTGGCAGCAGGTGCAGGGGCTGGGGCTGCATCCGGTGTGGCGGCAGGTGCCGGTGCGGAAGATGGCGCCGCATCAGGAGCCGGGGCCGTGGCTGCGGGTGCTGCAGGAGCAGCATCCTGCGCAAAAGCCGCAACTGGGGCTGCAGTGCTCATCAGCAGCGCCAGAGCCGGAGCCGCAAGACCTGACACAAAAGAACGGGGCAGTCTGGTCATCTTCCTCATAATCCTCATCATCAGGGCCCGATCCGGCAGGGTATGGCCATTATGGGCCGGGCAATCCGTTATTGTGTTCGTAAGCTGATCTCAGTCATCCAGCTTGAAATGGATGACATAGACCTTGTGCAGTTCCTTCACCGGCACACCATTGCGCATGGCCGGACGATAACGGGCCTTGTGCACGTAATCCAACGCCGCCTGGGCAAAGGCCTGACCACCAGAGACCGACTGCACCTGGCAGTTGCTGGTCATGCCCGTGGGTTCCACATCACATGCAACCGTCACGCGGCCTTCAATGTTGTCTTCCTCCATTTCTGGGGGATAGACCGGCTGCACATGGTTAAGCGGTGCCGTTCCGGCCGTGGTGTCTGGCGCATCGGATGACGGTGCGCTGGCTGCGGGTTCGGTAGCGGCAGGTGGCGCCTTGGCCGTTTTGGTCTGTGGGGGTGCCGGATGTTTGGGGGGCGCCTTGGCCACATGCTTGATGGGCGGCTTGGGCGGGGGCGGCACCTTGATCTTGGGCGGTGGAATGAACGGCGGGGGCGGCTCTGCCATCACCGGCGGTGGCGGCGGCGGTGGAGGTGGCGGCGGTGGCGGCTGAGGTGGTGGCAGCACTTCCGTCTGGATGGGCGGGTGTTCAACGGGCACGCTCGCCTTCGTGCCCATCCCATACATCAGCCCCCACACACCAGCTCCATGCAAAAGAAGAACCGCTATAAGCGCACCAGCCCCAACCGCACCACCAGCGCGAAGAACATAACGCTCCTTCCCCTCTGTTCGTTGAGAGTTATCCTGCATTGCGCCAGTTTCCCTCCGTTGCTTTCTTGAAAAACCTCTGGAAAAGCAACTCTAGAAAAATATTATTCCTGATAAATAGTTACTTTTATAAAGTTAAGATAAATTTTCGTTTCTTACCAAAAACAAAAAATGCACTTCCTCGTTGCCAAATAGTGATCGGGTAGGAAATGTCCGTCAGAATCATGGCAGCGCATATCAGTTCCTCACAAAAATAACGAAATTAGAAGTTATATAATTAAATTACACATAAAAAATTGAGTCAATTATAAAACACAAAATTTTAATAGTGATTTAAACTTGAAGCTCTGCCCTATCTTAAAAAGCGTGATGCGTGAGGCGGCACTGCAAAATAAAATGTTTGGGCACACAAATGGGTGCGCGAATATCAAATATATTTTTGCAATTATGTAATTGTTATATCTACATGCTCATAAATGAATATTTTATGAGTAATAAAATGTAGAGAGAAAGGTATGAGTAATTATTTTAAGTTCTGTATGCGCTTATTTTATCGATCTATGTGTTCCAAATCTTTTTCTGGGGCAATAATATTTCTTACTCTTTGTTTGAGTTCTTTGGGGTTGGGAAAGCCCCCGTCCCGCTTGCGCTCCCATATTACTTTATCATCTAAACGGATTTCAAATTTTCCCCCTGTATCAGGGCAAAGGCAATAAGTGTGTTTTCCGGTTTGAATCTCTAATGTCAAAGACGAATGGGCAATGAGTAAGGTTGCTATGCTAACGTCTGTTTTTAAAGCGATATAGATGCTTTAGGTATGTAACAACTTCATTATGATACACTTCAAACATGAACAAAATGTCAATTTGTTTTGGTGCAATTGTTAAGGTGTTTATGCAGCTTTTTTGATCAAGATCATTGAGGGGTTTTTGTTGTTCTTTTAATCTGCAAAACTCAGAAGATTATGGGTTATGCAGCCCGTGTAGAGCAATGTGTTGGTATATAAAATAATAACTTGACCATTGTGTCATAATTTAATCATATGCCCCGTCTGCATTCTGCGCTTTGAACATATTGTTATCAGCTTTTTTCCAGCAAGGTTTATTGTGAAAACTCCTGCCAAAATTGCAATCATCGCTGTTTCTCTCTTTGCAGTCGCGGGCGGGGCCTTCGCATGGCATGAACATCAAGTCGCTCAAAGTGTGCCAGATGGCATTATTTACGGAAACGGGCGATTGGAATTTACCCGTGTGGATGTGGCCGTGAAATATCCGGGGCGCATTACGCAATTATTGGCGCAGGAAGGGGATACCGTAACCTCCGGTCAGATTCTTGCGCAGGAAGATAAGGCAACCATTCAGGCGCAATACGATCAGGCAAGTGCACAGCAAAATCGCGCAGCAAGTGCGGCAGGCCGAGCCTCGGCTGAGCTTGTGGCGCGTCAGGCAGCCTTGCAGCTCGCACGTGATGAATTGCGGCACGCCCAGAAAATGCGGCAGCAAAACCTTGTTTCCGATATGGAGGTTACGCAACGGCGCACGCAGGTTGAAACTGCACAGGCTGCGGTAAATGCGGCCTCTCAGGCCGTGCAGGAAGCTGTGCATGCCAAGGAAGGCGCCGCAGCGCAGGTCAATCAGGTTCAGACCGTTCTGGATGATATGACCATTCGCGCCCCTGTTTCTGGCCGGATTGAATACCGTGTTATTGAAACGGGAAGTGTTCTGCCGCCGGGCGGGCGTGTGTACTCCATGCTGGATCCGGTGGATCCTTACATGACGCTGTTTTTCCCCACCGCATCTATTAGCAATCTGAAAATAGGTGATGAAGCGCGCATCCGGTTTGATGGAATGGATACGCCGGTTGCGGCCACTGTTTCCTTTATTGATAGCCAGGCCCAGTTCACCCCCAAATATGTGGAAACAGCCACCGAGCGTGAACAGCTTGTATACCGCGTAAAACTGCGCGTAACCGCAGATGAGCAGAAGAAACTCGGCACATTGTTAAAAGCTGGAATGACGGGTGAAGGCTATATCAAGCAACGGCCAGATGCCGCATGGCCTAAAGCAGCACTGTCTGGCGATGCCAGATAATGGGGGCATCTGCTTCTGAAATTCGTGTTGAAGGTGTAAGCCATGCTTATGGTGGGCGCGATGTTCTGCACGATATTTCCCTTACCCTTCCCGCAGGGCAAACCATTGCGTTTATTGGGCCGGATGGTGTTGGTAAATCAACACTTCTGGGGCTGATTGCGGGGGTTCGGCATCTTCAGCGTGGGGCCATTCACACACTTGGTGTGGATATCAGCAACAGAGCCGAGCGAGAGGCTTTTCTTTCTCGCCTGGCTTTTATGCCGCAAGGGTTGGGCAAGAACCTCTACCCTACCCTTTCTGTGCGTGAGAATATCGACTTTTTTGGCCGGCTGTTTGCGTTGGATGCCACAACCCGCGCCAACCGTATTACGCATCTGCTGGATGCTACCGGTCTTGCGCCTTTTCCAGACAGACCCGCAGGCCACCTTTCTGGCGGTATGAAGCAAAAGGTCAGCCTTTGCTGCTCCTTGGTGCATGAGCCAGACTTGCTTATTCTGGATGAACCCACAACGGGGGTGGATCCACTTTCCCGGCGTCAGTTCTGGGCGTTGGTGGAGCAGATGCGGGCTGAGCGCCCCTCCATGACCGTTATTGTTTCTACCGCTTATATGGATGAAGCCGAGCGGTTTTCATGGCTGGTGGCCATGAATGCCGGGCGTATTCTGGCCTCTGGCCCCACAGATGAGGTGAAGAAGCAGACCCACACCACAACAGTGGAAGCGGCTTACATCTCACTTTTGCCTGCGGCGGATCAGAAGGAAATTTCTGATTTTGCAATTCCGCCTTATCAGGATGATGGCAGCCCCCCGGTTATTGATGCTGAAAACCTGACGCGTAAATTTGGATCTTTCACGGCGGTTGACCATGTGAGTTTCCGTATCCGCCGGGGTGAGATTTTCGGGTTTCTGGGCTCTAACGGCTGCGGTAAATCCACCACCATGAAAATGCTGACAGGGCTACTGGATATTACCAGCGGCACAGCAACCCTGTTTGGCCGCCCGATAACACCGGGAGACATGAAAACGCGTATGCGTATTGGCTACATGTCTCAGGGTTTTTCTTTGTATGAAGAACTGACGGTACGCCAGAACCTGATGTTGCAGGCAGAGCTTTTTCAGCTTTCCTCAACCGAGGCCAAACAGCGTGTTGAAAACATGCTGCAAAGCTTTCAGTTGGCAGATGAGGCCGATAGCCGCCCAACGGGCTTGCCCTTGGGGTTTCGGCAACGGCTGCAACTTGCCGCCGCCTGCATTAACAACCCGGATATTCTTATTCTGGATGAACCAACTTCTGGCGTGGACCCGGCTGCGCGGGATATGTTCTGGAAGCACCTTGTAGCGCTTTCACGCCAGAAACATGTGACTATTTTTGTTTCCACACACTTCATGAACGAAGCCGCCCGGTGTGACCGTATTTCCCTTATGGATAAGGGCAAGGTGCTGGCTATGGGCACCCCGGCCGAGATTACGAAGGAGGAAGGTGCCTCCACTCTGGAAGATGCGTTTATTTCGTGCTTGGAAAAAGCTGGTAATTCCATAGCTGTAGCCAAGCCTCAGCAGGCTGCCACAGCAGCAACGGGCGCAATGCGCACAATACCGCCCTATATCCGCTGGTTTTCACGCTGTTGGGCTTTTGCGCGGCGAGAAGCTGTGGAACTGATGCGTGACCGCCTGCGGTTGATGTTCGCTATTCTTGGCCCGACCATTCTACTGCTGATTTCAGCTTATAGTATCTCGTTCGATATCAACACCATTCGCTACACTGTGGTAGATTACGATCATACCCATGCCAGCCGAGAGCTTGTCGAGCAGTTTCGGGGCTCTCGTTATTTTCAGGAAACCGCGTTTTCACCAGATCGCGAAATACTGGAAACACGCATACGCCATGGGCAGGTTGCAATGGGGCTGGATATCCCGCCCGGTTTTGGGCGAGATGTTGCCGCAGGACGTAACCCGGCCATTGGTGTGGTTATTGATGGTTCCATGCCCTTTTTAAGCGCCAATGTGCGTTCTTACACAGATGCCGTGCTGTTAACCTATATGGCGAATATGCAAAAAACGCTGCCGGCATCCGTAACATCCAGCCTGATACCCGTAAGCATAGTGCCGCGCTTTGTGTACAATCAGGAATTCCGCAGCATTTTTGCCATGACCCCCGGCACCATCATGCTGGCGCTTATTCTTGTTCCCACCATGCTGACAGCTCTTGGTGTTGTGCGCGAAAAAGAAATTGGTTCCATTATGAACCTATATGCCTCCCCTGCCAGTTCCGGGCAGTATCTGGTGGGCAAGCAACTGCCTTACGTGGCATTGGCTGTCATGGCTTATCTGGTGCTGGTGGCGCTTTCTGTTACCGTTCTGGGGGTGCCGCTTAAAGGCTCTTTTATAGGGCTGAGCATTGGGGCCACGCTGTATATTCTGGCAAGCACCGGGCTGGGGCTGCTGATTTCAACTTTTGTCAGTTCTCAGGTGGCGGCCATTTTTGGCACGGCCATTATTTGCCTGATTATGTCTGCCAATTTTTCTGGTTTGCTGTATCCGGTTTCAACGCTTACCGGGTTTACCTATTATCTGGGCAAATCTTTCCCGGCTTCGTGGTTTCAGCTTATTAGCCTTGGCAGTTTTACCAAGGGGTTGGGTATTAAATCCTTTCTTTCCATGTATCTGGCACTGGGTGGTTTTGCCGCGCTTTACATGGTGGGGGCACGCCTTTTCTTGAAAAAGCAGGATACGTGATGCTGCGCTGGCTCATAAATGTCGGCCTGCTGTGCCGCAAGGAATTCCACAGCCTGATGCGTGATTTTGTGCTGATGGGCCTGATTGTTTTTGCATTTTCGGCGGCCATTGTTCTGGTTGCGCATGGGGTGCGTGTGGATGTTGCAAACGCAACAGTTGCGTTTATTGATGAAGACCACTCAGCCCTTTCGCGCCAGTTACGTTCTGTTGTGCTGCCGCCTTACTTCAAGCCCCCTACCCTTACTAACCGTATTGACGGCAAAACGGGCATGGATAACGGAACCTACAATTTCGTTATTGATATTCCACCGCGTTTTGAAGCCGATGTGCTGGCAGGCCGCACGCCACAGATACAGGAACTGATTGACGCCACGGCCATGACACAGGCAGGGCTTGGCAGTGTTTATCTGCAACAAATTTTTCTGGGTGAAGTAGAGGCGCAGCTCCATTCCCCCGATATCAACAAGCTGATGCCGTTTCATCCTGAAAGCCGCATCCGTTTTAACCCGAATAGTGAATCTGCATGGTTTACGTCTGTTATGCAGGTTGTCACCAACGCAACAATTCTTTCCATCGTGCTGGTTGGGGCTGCGGTTATTCGTGAGCGTGAGCACGGCACCATTGAGCATCTTCTGGTTCTGCCCGTTTCCGCCAGCCAGATTGCTATTGGGAAAATTCTGGCAAATGGTGCTGTTATCTTTGTAGCCAGCATGCTTTCCCTTTGGGTTATTGTGCATATCGGGCTGGCTGTGCCTATTTCTGGCTCGCCTTTACTGTTTGCCGCCTGCCTTATTTTATACCTGTTTTCGGTAACATCTCTGGGGATGATGCTGGCCACCATTGCGCCCACCATGCCGCAGTTTGGGCTTTTGGTCGTGCCGGTTTATGCCGTGGCCTACCTGCTTTCTGGCGCGGCAACACCAGTGGAAAGTATGCCAGAGGCTGTGCAATCCTTGGTGCGGTTTTTCCCTACCACGCAATTTGTCAAAATCTCACAATCCATTCTGTATCGCGGTGCGGGTCTGGAAAGTATTTGGCCTTCGCTGCTGGCTATTGTGTTCTCTTCTACTCTCTTTCTTGCCATGGCGCTGCTTCGCTTCCGTTCCATGCTTGCCCGCCAGGATTGAATGCTGATGTCCCTTTCTTCCTCTTCTACGCGCTTATTGTTCGGCACTCTTCTATGCACTGGCTTGGTGGCGTGCTCTCCTTTCCATACCAAACTGCCGCCTTCCCACGTGGTGGTTCCGGCGCAGTTCAGCGCTACACCGCAGGATGCACAACCTACAGACCTGACAAACTGGTGGACAGCATGGCAGGACCCGTTGCTTGATCAGCTTGTGCAAAATGCGTTGGCTGCCAACCCGGAAATACGCATGGCGCAAGAGCGTGTGCAGGAATCTCGCGCCTATACCCAAATGGCCAAATCCGCCTTGTATCCGACCATTGGCGCAACAGGCGGCATGATGGGTGGTGGTGTGGATTGGCGGCACCCGGTGCCACCCCTTATGAAAATGGCAGATCCAGACATTCAGGACCCGGCAACGGATGGGCATCTGGCAGGCATAACCATGGCGTGGGAGCCAGATATCTGGGGCCGCAACCGAGCCCGCAAACGGGCCGCGCAACATATGGCCTTGGCGGCAGCAGATGTGCTGCATGGCACACACATGGCCATTGCGGCAGATGTGGCTGCTAATTACCTTACGGCGCGCGGGCTGCAACAACGCATTACATTGCTGGATCAATCTGCCCGCACGCTGCAGGAGCTTTTGCAGTATGCCTCAGCTCGGTTTGATGCTGGCCAGACAACACGGGCTGATTTGGAAACCATAACGGCCCAGATCAATCAGGTACAGGCGCAACGGCCATTACTGGTTGCCGCGTTTGATGCGTGCCGGCATCGGCTGGCTATTCTATCCGGCCTGCCGCCCGAACAGGCGCCTGATCTGTCAGCGCCGGCGCAATACCGAGTGCCAGCGCCACCTGCTACCGAATTGCCTTCTACAGTGCTGGACCGCAGGCCAGATGTGTTGTTGCAAAAGAATATTGTGCAAGCCAATCTGGAGCGGTTGATCAGCACAAAAACAGATTTGCTGCCACGGTTTGGGCTAGAGTTTTTTGGTGGTGATGGACGCTTGCGGTTTGATGGTATTCCGGGTGTATCCGGCTCTGGCGGGCTTATGGCGGTTAATGCCTATCTGCCTATTTTTACGGCTGGGCGCATACAGGCCAAGATACGTGCTGCGGACTCTCAGCTAAAGCAGGCTGTGGCATCATATGATCAAACGGTTCTGACAGCTTTGGCAGAGGTGGAAGACGCCTATGAAAGCCGTTCCAGCGCAGACCAGAACATTGCCAGCCTGAGTGGAGAAGTTTCATCCCTCTCTCTCGCCACAACTCAGGCGCAGGGCCTTTACGAGGGCGGGCAGTTTACCATGCAGGATATTCTGACAACCCGGATAAAAAAGATTTCCGCACAGGATGAACTGGCAAGTGCCCAAACCCGGCAGGCTTTGGCAACAGTGCGCCTTGCGCGGGCTTTGGGCGGTGGCTGGGATACGCAAACAACCAAGCGGTAAAAGCCTAGCGCCCATTGCTGTGCTTTTAGGTCTGAACTTTGCTGGATTGGGCAATTAAATCCAACAGAGCTTCTGCTGCCGGGCTGCGATAACGCTCCTTATGCCGCAAGCCATAAAAGAAGCGTGTGCCCAACGCTTGGGGCACGGCATGCAACGTGCCCGCCTGCACGGCGGGTGCAATGACGAGCGCAGAAAGAGCACCAATACCAGCCCCTGCCTCAATGGCAGTGCGCACACTCTCGTTAGAAGGCAACACAAGCGTTACATCCAGTTCTGCCGGGTCTATGCCGTGTTGGCGCAAAGCGTGTTCCAGTGTGGTGCGGGTGCCAGAACCCGGTTCACGCATGACCCATTTGGCAGATCTAAGCCACGTGGCATCTATAGTGTCAGGCACATGCGCATCGGCTTGCACAATACTCAGGCTATCTGTTGCAACGGGCCATTGCGCCAAGGCGGGATCATCCACCAGCCCTTCTACAATACCTAAATCAACTTCACCGTTTTTAACGCGATGTGCTGCTTCTTCTGTGTTGCTGATGGCAATATCCATAACAATTTGCGGATATTGCCGGTGGAATTTTACCAAAAGCGCAGGCAGCCAATAGGCAGCAATAGTCTGGCTGGCAACAACGCGTAATGTGCCTTGCTTTAGCCCGCTAAAGGCTTCCAGCATGTTCTCGGCCGTTTCTGCCTGCGCCAGAACTGCACGTGCTTCTGGTAAAAACAGACGGCCTGCTTCTGTGAGGCAAATACCACGCCCAACACGGTGAAACAGCTTGACCCCATGCTGTTCTTCCAGCGTGGCAATGGCGGCAGATACGGCGGATTGCGTAACATGCAGGGCCTTGCTGGCCGCAGTAACGTGCTCGCGCTCTGCAACTGCAATAAAAAAACGAAGCTGTTCTACGGCGTGTCGTCAGTTAAGCCCTGAGAGTGGCACGTGAGGGTTGTACTTTGTGTCTGCGTGTGCTGACTGTTTTCCCATTTTTTGGGGAGACAGACAGATGCGGCGCTATAGTTTACGCGATGACCAGTGGGAGCGGATAAAGGATCTTCTTCCTGGTCGAGAAGGCTATGTCGGCGGCACTGCGGTGAACAACCGTCTGTTCGTGGAGGCGGTGCTGTATCGCTATCGCGCGGGTATTCCATGGCGCGACCTTCCTGCCCGTTTCGGTGACTGGAAAAACGTGCACCGGCGTCTGCGCCGCTGGTGTGAAAGCGGCGTCATCGAACGGATATTTCGTTATCTGGCCGCTGATTACGACAACGAATACATGATGATCGACAGCACAATTGTCCGAGCGCATCAGCATAGTGCCGGAGCTCTCAAAAAAGGGGCACGGATCAGGCCATCGGACGATCACGAGGCGGGCTAACTACAAAGATCCATGCCATCTGCGACGCTCTGGGCAATCCAGTGGAACTCGGCATCACACCGGGACAGGATGCCGATATCACCCAGGCAGAACCACTTCTGGAAAACATCGAACCGGATGCTTTCCTTGCTGACAAGGCGTATGACGCGGACAGGTTGATCGATCGGCTGATACAGCGCGGGATTACCCCGGTCATCCCGCCAAAACGCAACAGAACGACACGACGGAAAACCGATTTTTCTCTCTATCGCGAACGGAACCTTGTTGAGAGGTTCTTCAATAAACTCAAGCAGTTTCGCGCTATCGCAACCCGCTACGATAAACTGAAATCGACCTTCCTCGCAGCCGTGCAGTTCGCCTCAATCATCATCCTGCTTAACTGACGACACGCCGTAGTGTCATGCCTGATTTCATACTTCAATCAATCATAATTTTCGATTGGAATGAATAGAATAATGAGTTGGAGTGATGAAATGGCTTTCCCTTATTTTTTGCGCAGAAAGGGAAATTGCCATGTTCACCACATCTCAGGCGCAGCCATTATTCAAACAGCGTATGTTGGACGTTATCAGCCATAATCTCCCTGGTGTTTTATTGTGCTTGGGTATTACGGGCATTGCTTACCTTTGCCAGCAGGTTGAAGGATTTTTATTTGGGAAAATCTGGCTGGAAATGCTCAATCTGGCGCTTATTGCCGGTGTTGTGGTGCGGGCTATGCATAAGCCAGATCATCTGTGGCAGCCGGGTATCAGAACATGCTCCAAAACGCTTTTGAACATCGGGATTGTGCTGCTTGGGGCTTCTTTTAGCATTGATGCCGCATTTGCTGCCGGGCCATGGCTTTTGGTTGGCGTTATGGGGCTGGTGGCATTTAGCCTGATATTTACCAGCTGCATTGGCCGCCTGGTGGGGTTACCTTTACCCCAAACTCTACTGGTAGCTTGCGGAAACTCCATCTGCGGCAATTCGGCCATTATGGCGGCAGCCCCCACCATTCATGCCAAAGATGAAGATATTGGCGCAACTATTGCCTTTACGGCAGCAGGTGGCCTGATACTGGTTGTGGGGTTGCCACTTGTAGCGCCCTTTCTGCCCCTAGATAGCCGCACCGGTGGCGCCCTTGCCGGGCTAACGGTTTATGCCGTGCCCCAGGTTGCAGCTGCGGCCTCGGCTTTTGGCGGTAATGCGGGCCATATTGGTATGCTGGTGAAGCTGATGCGTGTGTTGATGTTGGGGCCAGTGTGTATTGTCCTGTCCATACTTCATGCACGTTTCAACCGTGAAAAAGTGCAGCATACGCATCGTGCTCCGCAGATGGTGCCGTGGTATATTGTTGGCTTTATTGTCATGATGATTGCGCGTTCCGTGAACGTTATTCCGCATGAACTCATTGCGCCTTTAAGCTTTACAGCCAATTTTTTAACCATTCTGGCCATGGCTGCGTTGGGCTTGTGCATAGACATACGTTCGGTTTTTCGGGCGGGCCGTCCACTGCTTCTGACGGAAGGGTTTTCTCTGCTCGGGCTGATTTGTGCCAGTATGTTACTGCTTAAAGTCATGTTCTAGAACAGCCATCAGCATCGGGAGCCCATATTGCATAATCTAGACTTTAGTTCATGGCACAGCTTCCTGTTCACCATGATTGGGCTCTCGCTCATTACCTTGATTGGTGTGGGCATCAGGCTGTTGATGATGGTGCTGATCCAGCAGCGGCGAGAGCGTATGAACCGCCAGATCAATGAACGTTTGCGCACATTGATTGCAGCTTACCGCACATTGGGTGGCTCTTTTACCGGAGATCTGGCGGTAGACCCACGGCATAAGCGAGATTTCCGTGTTATGGCGGATACGGATGCCACAACAACTACTTCCATATTGGAAGATGCCAATGCATCAGACCGGGCACGCCGTATTCGTGATGCTGTAGAGGCAGCTTTATCCGACATCATTCTTCTGGGTAAGGAAGAACATGTGCGTTTAGCAGAACATGCTGCGCGTGAACTGGTAGCAGGCCAGCGGGTGCATACGCATGATCTGGTTGTATCCTTGCGTAATTTTGTAAGGCAGGCGCTGGATCTTGCCCCTATTCCATCTGATCTGAGTATTCCCACACAAGGCCCAACCCGCGTGCAGGCTTCTGGTGGCAAAGGGAAAGATGGTGGGGCAGAAAAAGCCGGTGGCGGCGGGGGTGGTAATGGTGGAGGTGGCGGTATGCAGGGCGGTGGCGATATGGCCATAACCGGCAGCCACACCGCAGATAATCAGGACTCAATCACCTCTTCAGGGCATTAAAGACTGCCAAGTCGGATGATGTAATGCCTAAATTATAAAGGATGCAGAAGGAAACTTCTGCATCCTTATTGTAAGTTAGTTTCCGATTTTGATTAAACGGGATGCACGGCTGAGTGCGATAATCGGGAAGAGTTGGCGGTAAAGATCATAACGCAGCATAAAGGCGCGTGAGAGCTCGGCCCCCTGCATCAGACGCTTTGAAATGGCAGGGTCATCCAGCTTGATGGTCTGGCCTACACCGTAACCGGGGAAGCCCGTACCGGTGAACTCCTCTTCATTCCAGCTTCCGTCTTCTTCCTGCAAATCAATCAGGTAGCGGCAGCCTTTGGCTATGGCCTTATAATCCTGCGGACGGTTGGCTGCTATCAGCCCCATAAGAGCCCAAGCCGTTTGGGATGGCGTGGTGGTGCCGTGGCCGATGGAAGATACTTCCATATAGGATGCACAGCTTTCACCCCAACCGCCATTTTCCTGCTGACAGTTAATGAGCCAATCACATGCCTTGGAGATGTAAGGCTGTGTCATATCCTCACCCAATGCCGCCAGAGCAGGCAGAACAGCCCCGGTGCCATACAGGTAATTTACACCCCAGCGGCCAAACCAGGGCCCTGTTGGGTCTTGCTCCTTACGAATGTAAGCCAGCCCACGCTGGATACAGGGCAGATCACGCGGCAAGCCCAACAGGCCAAAAGCTTCCAGAACGTGCGCCGTAACATCTACCGATGGCGGATCCAGCGCTTCCCCAAAATCGCAGAACGGGATTTTGGCAAGAATGCTCTTGTTGTTGTCCTTATCAAAAGCGCCCCAGCCACCGCAGGAACTTTGCATGGCAACCAGCCACCGCACGCCACGGCCAATGGCTTCTTCTACGCCTTTGGCTTGCCATTCAGGCCGGTTGCGGCAGGATGCCAGGGCAATTAGCGCGACGGCGGTATCATCTGTATCGGGGTATCTGTCATTGGCGTATTCAAACGCCCAGCCACCGGGTTCTGTATTGGGGAGTTTAACAGACCAATCCCCCTTCACGCGCACTTGGCGAGAAAGCAGCCAGTCCAGAGCTTTATCCATTTCTGGGGTAAAGCGTTCTTCGGCATTGGCATCATGCAGCGCCATGAGAGACAGCATGGTATCCCATACCGGGCTGTTTGTGGCCTGAATCCAGCTGGCATCCCCCTTATCATGCCGCCAACCCGGATCATTCAGTGCATCCAGCGCCTTTGCCATAACGGGATGGTGGAATTGATAGCCCTCACCATGCAGGGCCATCAGCCCGTACACCCATGGCGGCTGAATACCCCCCCAGCCACCATCTGCATCCTGATGCCAGATAATCCATTCTAGCACGTATTTAATGGCCGCTTCCCGCGAAGGAGCGCGTTTAAGAAAAGAAGACTGCAGCCAATGCAGGCCTTTATCTGCCAGACGGAAGAAGTCCGCAATAACATCCCTGCCCTCTTTGGTGGGCAGTTCGTAATCAAAATTTGCTCGCCCTTCAGGGAAAAGAGCATCCAGCCGATCTTGCGGGCGCAGCGGGCGTGATGGACGACGCGCAGACAAAATTGCCAGCGGCATCATGGTGGCGCGGGCCCACTGCGCAAAGTTGTAAATGGAAAAAACAAAATTATCGGGGAACCAGATAATTTCAGGCGGAAGGTTCGGTGTTTTCTCCCACGGCCATTCCCCAATCAGGGCCAACCAGTAGCGGGTGAAAACACGCACATTCTTCAGGCCGCCTTTGCTGATAATCCAGGCAGCAGCTTTGCTAACGGCCGGGTCATCTTCTGCATAACCCAAAGATCTGAGAGCTGCATAAGATTCCACAGTCGCGTTGATATCACCACAGCCAGCACCATAATATGTGCCCCAAGAGCCATCGGGCCGCTGCATTTCAAGCAAAGCCTTGCCCAGACGTGGGCGCAGAGGGTGATCTTCCAGCCCCAGGAACCACAAGGCCAAGCACCATTCAGCTTCCATGGAGGCATTGGACCCAACAGAACCCACCCAATGGCCATCGGGCTTTTGCTGCTTCATCAACCATTCACAGGCGGAAGACAGCGTGTGTGTCAGGCTGTTCCCCATTGCTTTCAGGGCTGACAGATCTGCCGGAACCTGTGGAGCAGGTTTTTGACGCACAATATCCGAGGTTCCAGACTGAATAAGGGTGTTAACGTTTGTTCCCTGTGTGTCTGAACCGGAACGCAAAATCTTCTTTAATGAAAAACGGCTTGCCATATTCATTGTGTCATACCTGCGCGAAATATCATGAAAGACTCATTGGTTCCTGTTTTAAAGATCACGGTGTTTCTGCTTGGGGCGTAATAAGCCGCAGGCAATCTGTAAACACTGAATCCCATCCAGACTGATCCATAGCGATAAAGCCGAAGCTTCTGAGAAGGAAAGCCCCTTCGGCTGCAAAAATTGCAGTACGTGCCTGCCGCGCATCTTCTGCGGTAACGTTACAATCCCCAAACCATCCTGCGTACCATTCCCGTATCCGGTTAAGGTATTTGGGGGATTGCAGCAGGGTAATCAGCATACCCACCATTCTGGCTTGCGTGGCGGCATCTATCTGGCGGCATGCCAGAACATAGGCACGCGCCCGCTCTGCCAAAGATGCCTTGGGCCCCGCATGTTTTTCTATTTCCAGATCAAAAGCCGCTATCCAGCGATCAATCATGGCGGTAATCAGGTCATCCTTGTTGCCAAAGCAGTATTGCAGGCCACCTTTGGTAATTCCTGCGGCTTTGGCTACGGCATCAAGCGTTAAAGCGGTGGCGCCGCCTTTCTGAACAAGCAGTTCCGCGCTGTCCAGAACGCTCTCCCGATCAATGGTTCTGCGGCGGCCCATGCACCGTCCTCTATTATTTCAATCCATCCGGATGGAATTAAAATGAGAGCGATGATTGTGCAACCATATTATTGGAATACACGGATGCATTTTTAGAATGGCAGAAAACATCCCGATGCAAGTAAGAAAATTCACATAATGTCATGATAATAAAAAATAAATTCCGATTTTTACGACCTTAGTGCATCTTCAATAAGGGCATTGAGTGTCATCTTCTCACCTTCTCGCATCAGCAAGGCTTCCAGAAGCCCGTCTATGGCCAATACAGCCAAGCCATGCACTTTGGCCCACAAGGCTGCGCGCGCACCAGCACGTGTATGGGCAGAATGCTGACCTTTCAGTTCTCCCACCAATTGTGTGAGCATGGCAGATGTTTTGGCTGCGGCGGCATCCAGATGCGGGTTTTTCCTATCAATTACATCGCTGCGGAACATAAGTGTAAACAGGCCGGGGTGCTGCATGGCAAATTGCACATAGGCTACACCCACAGCGTATGGCCCTTTATCAAGCAGCGGCGTAAGCGTTGCGGCCAGTTCCTCATACCCTATGGTTGCCAGTGCGCTAAGCAGGCCAGTTAGATTACCAAAGTGCGGAATTGCTGCGGTTTGTGAAACACCCGTATGGCGTGTAATGGCCCGCAACCCCAGCGCAGCAATGCCCTGCTCCTCCAGAATAGTGCGCGCGGAACGCAACAGAGCGGCACGCAAGTCTCCATGATGATAGGCTTTTTTAGGCTGAACAGGCTGGCCCATTACATATTTTCCAGAATATTCACGATGACCATCAGAACACTTGACATTCTATCCCCATGTTCCATTCTTAACATTGTTAAGTTTCAATTTGTCGGGCGGTCAAACACAAGACCAATAGCCTGAGGAAGGATCCCTCTTGCGTTTTCTCCCCTCTGTTTATCATGTTTCTCGTCTGGTTGCTGGTCTTTGCCTTATGGGGGTGAGTTCTGGCGCCATTGCAGCAACAGTATCCCCTTCTGGCACGGCTGGTACGCTTACATCGACGCAATCTTTACCAGAGGCTTTTACGCTGCCAGATGCTGGGCGTTCCCTGCGCATTACGTACCTTTCCACCAATGGCATTACAGGCAAAGGGCTTGTGCCGGTTACGGCAGAGGTGATTTTGCCCGCGGGTAAGCCACCTGCTGGTGGGTGGCCCATTGTTGCCTGGGCACATGGCACGGTAGGCGTTGCAGACCGTTGCGCGCCCTCTAACAACCCGTGGAGCGCACGTAACAAGCGTTATCTTTCTGAATGGATGAAGCGTGGCTTTGCCGTAGTTGGCACAGACTATCAGGGCTTAGGCACTCCCGGCACGCACCCATACCTGAATACGCGTGTGGAAGCCTATAGCCTGCTGGACGGCGTGAAGGCAGCTTTGGCCTCGGTGCCGGATTTGCAGAACAAGATCATGATTGTCGGGCAGTCTCAAGGTGGTGGGGCCGCTTTTGCTTCGGCTGCTTTTGCTCCAACCTATGCGCCAGAACTGAATATTCGGGGCACGGTGGCCACGGGTGCGCCTTATATTACCCCGGAACTGCTCAAGCAGATGGCAACAGCGCCAGACAATGCGCCATATAACCCCGTTATTGTTTATGCGCTTTATCTGGCGCAGGGCCTTTCTGGCTATGATACAGGCTTTAAGCCGGAAAGCGTTTTTACGGCCAAAGCCATGCCAGCCTACCGTGCTGCAGCTAATTTGTGTGTGTATGAGCTGACAGATAAGGTGAAGGAAGATGGCCTGAATTTCAGCAACTCCCTTAAGCCCGATTTTGCAAAAAATCTGGCTCCGGCTTTACAGGCAATGCAATACCCCACCATGCATCTGGCTCAACCCCTGTTTATTGGCACCGGAGAGCTTGATAAGGATGTGCCTCCGCCGCTTCAGTACGGATTGGTAAAGGCAGCCTGCGCTGCTGGCACAGTTGTGCAGGCGCATGTTTATAAAGGCCTGAACCATGATCAGACGGTAAATGCCTCATTACCAGATTCAGCTTCTTTCACGCAGGCTGTCATGAACGGGCAAGCTGTTACGCCTCAGTGCACCCCCATGCCAGAATAAAATCACCTACACATATTCGGGTTTGATTGCGGGAGGGAAAGCGGCGGCTTTACGTTTTTCCTCCCTTGTGCGGGGCATATAACGCCTTCAATATTCATGCATGACAGAAACCCCTGCTGCGTATGTTCATCGCATCCATCATTTTTTGCAGTCTCCGGCAGGAGGAGCAACTGCCCTGCTTCTGGCCTCGATCACGGGGTTTGTGCTGGCAAACTCGGCTTGGTGTGGTGGTTACGAAGCCCTGATTACAACACCCATGCGGCTTTCTATTTTAGGACCGCACACGCCAGATACGCTTGAGGCATGGGTATCTGATGGGTTGATGACGCTTTTTTTCCTGCTGATTATTCTGGAAATCAAGAAAGAGATGGTTTCTGGCCATCTTTCATCCATGCGTCAGATTGCCTTGCCGTTGATTGGCGCATTGAGCGGTATGGCTGTGCCCGCGCTTACCTATTTTTGGGTAACGTATCAGCATGCAGATGCGGTTCATGGATGGGCCATTCCTGTAGCCACCGATGCGGCATTTACACTGCCCGTTATTATGGCGCTGGGTGCGCGTGTTTCTGCCGGGGCGCGGGCATGGCTTATGGCGCTTGCCATTTTTGATGATGTGTTGGGCATTGTTGTTATTGCCCTGTTTTACGGTTCTGCACTTTACTGGCCTGCACTGGCTGGTGTGCTGTGTGTAACCGTAGCCATGATTGCTGCAAACCGGTTGGGATGCAGATCTTTGTGGGGGTATTTTGCCGGATGCCTGCTGCTGTGGGGTATGCTTTTATCTTCTGGCCTGCATCCAACACTTGCCGGGGTGATTACTGGTCTTTGCCTGCCGGCTCAACCGCGTACAACCGATGCAGAACAGATTACACCGCTTGAAAAAGTATCATCCGCATTAACACCATTCGTGACATGGCTGGTCCTGCCCCTGTTTGGCTTTATGAATGTTGGGGTTTCTCTTGCTGGTGTGCATATGGAGGCACTTCTTGCTCCTGTTCCCTTGGGTATTATGCTGGGGCTGATTATAGGAAAGCCCGTGGGTGTGTTTGGCGCAACCATATTGTCACTCCAACTGCGCATAGCGCCTGCCCCAGCAGCAACATCCATAAAAATGCTTTTCGGGCTTTCTCTGCTGTGCGGCATTGGCTTTACCATCAGTCTGTTTATTGCTGGTTTGGCTTTTAAGGATGCAGATACAATAGTATCAGCAAAACTGGGGATATTTGCAGGATCTGTTATTGCAGCATTGGCTGGCTGGAGTTGGCTGCGCTGTTTGCCTGTTAAACAACCAAGCCAGCATTCTGCAAACCTTGCGGCTGTAAGCGGCAAATAGCTTGGCATGTTCGTTTGCTTTGTGTCTGCCGCGTTTGTTAAGGGCAGACACAAAGCAGAACGATACGTTTTTAACCTATACGAATAAGCTTGCGGTTAATGAATTCCTCAATCCCGAGGAAAGAAAGCTCCCGCCCAAAGCCAGAATTTTTAATGCCACCAAATGGTAGTTCGGGCGCGGCAGCGGTGGCTGTGTTAATAAACATCATGCCGGTTTCAACCTGCTCGGCCACCTTTTCTGCCCGTCCGATATCGCGTGAAAATACGGAACCACCAAGGCCGTAGGGTGAGTCATTCGCCAGATCAACAGCTTCCTGCTCAGATGCCACCTTATGAACAACCGCAACCGGGCCAAAGATTTCCTGATAAAAAACAGGGTTATCTTTTTTCACATTGGTCAGAATTGTGGGTTCCATAAAAAACCCTTTACGGTTTATCCGCTTGCCACCAGCAACCAGTGTTGCGCCGGCTTTTACGGCTTCATCAATCTGTTCCAGCACCAGATCCAAAGCGCGTTGGCTGCTCATGGGGCCATGTGTTGTGCCTTCTGCCAGTGGGTCCCCAATATGGAATTGGGTGATGGTCTTTTTTAGCCCATCCAAAAACGCATCATAAATTTTTTCATGCACAATCATGCGTTTGGCAGCAGTGCATACTTGCCCGTTATTGGCAAAGCGGCCCCATGTAGCCCATTTGACGGCAAGTTCCAGATCGGCATCATCCAGCACAATAAAGGCATCACTGCCGCCAAGTTCCATTGTGTCCTTCTTGAGTGCCGCACCTGCTTCTGCCGCTACGGTTTGCCCTGCCCGCTCACTACCGGTAAGTGCCACACCACGAATACGCACATCCTTGATCAACTCGGCAGATTGATCATTGCTTAGGAAAATATTGGTATAAACGCCTGCTGGCGCTCCGGCATCATGAAACAGTTTTTCAAACGCCAGGGCACATTGCGGCACGTTGGGGGCATGCTTGGCTATTACCACATTGCCCGCCATCAGGTTGGGCCCGGCTACCCGTGCCAATTGGTAATAGGGAAAGTTCCAAGGTTCGATGCAATAAATAACACCGAGTGGCTGATTGATTATTTTTGCGCTGCCATCTTTCACCTTAAGTGGTGTGGGAGCCAGAAACTCCTCTGCCCCATTGGCGTAAAAGGAAAGAATATCTGCCGTAATATCAATTTCTTCCAATGCATCTGGCAGCGCTTTGCCCATTTCCGTGGCAATCAGGCGCGCATGGGCTTGCCGATCCTTACGCAGCAGATCAGCCGCCTTTGACATGATGACTTTACGCTCGGCAATACTGCGCTTTTTCCAATCTGTGCGCCAGATATGGTCTGCCTTGTCTATAATCTGGCGCATCTGTTCTGGGGTATGCAGTTCAAACGTGCGTTCAACAGCTTCAGTTGTGGGGTTAATTGTCTGATATGTAATCATTTTTTGGTATCCTGATTATAGAAAGGGTAATCGGTGTATCCGTGCGCGCCGCCGCCATACATGGTTGTGGGGTCTATGGCGTTAAGGGGCCATCCGTGCTGCAAACGCGCAGGCAAATCCGGGTTGGCGATGAATTTGCGGCCAAACCCGATCATGTCTGCCCAGCCGTTTTGCAAAACGTGGTCTGCTTTGGCTTTATCGTAACGACCCGCGCACAAAATGCGGCCCGGAAAGATATCTCTTACGGCCGCACGGAATGAATCCGGCATATCTGGCGCGTTATCCCAGTCCGCTTCTGCCAGAGAGAGATACGCAATGCCTGCATCCGCCAAAACACGTACCGCTTGGGTATAGGTTTCTGCCGGATTGCTTTCCAACAAGCCGAGATAAACGCGTTCCTCCGCGGTTGTGCTGAACAGTGGAGAAAACCTGACGCCCAGCCTTTCAGGAGAAACCACGGCAGAAACGGCCTCAACCACTTCACGCAGAAATCTCAGACGGTTGGAGAGTGAACCACCATAGGCATCTGTGCGAAAATTGGCGCGTTCAGAAATAAACTGGTTGATGAGATACCCATTGGCAGCGTGAATTTCCACGCCATCAAATCCGGCTTGCAGTGCGTTTCTGGCGGCCTGCGCATAAAGTTCTACCAGTTCATGAATTTCGGGAATGGTTAAAGCGCGCGGAGTATCCGGCGGCACCAGTTTTCCGGTGCCCGGGCCAGTTGGGATAAAAACATTCACACCCGTTGCGGCCACAGCAGAGGGGGCAATAGGCGGTTGGTGATTGGGCTGCAAAAGATGATGAGAAACACGGCCTACATGCCAAAGCTGTGCAAAAATGGGGCGCTTTTTGGCATGTACTGCATCTGTTACCAGTTTCCAGCCTGCAATCTGTTCAGGAGAGTAAATGCCGGGTGTCCAGGCATAGCCCTGCCCGCGTGGTTCAATTTGCGTGCCCTCGGTAATCAGAAAACCAGCCTGTGTGCGCTGGGCATAGTATTCGGCCATAAGCGCATTGGGGATATCGCCCGGTTGGGTGCTGCGGCAGCGCGTGAGAGGCGGCAGAAAGATCCGGTTTTTCAGGGGCAGATCACCCAGTCTTATGGGATCAAAAAGAGAAATTGAAGTCATGATCAGCCTTGTTCAGAAGCAGAAATAGTCTCTGGTCTGCTCGTAAACATTGGCCTATTAGGTTTAAGGCGCAAGAACGCACATAAACCGCCTATAGTGTCAGGAATGATACCATGCCCCGTATTCGCCACACCACGCTAACATGCAGCCCCGGCTGCACCGTAGAAGCCACGCTGGAGTTGTTTGGGGGCAAATGGAAGGCGCTTATTCTGTATCATCTGTTTGAAGATGGCGTGCTGCGCTTTAGCGAATTCCGTAGGCGTATGCCAAATGTAACGCAACGTATGCTGACAAACCAGTTGCGAGAACTGGAAGCCGATGGCCTGATTTCCCGCACGGTTTTTCCAGAAGTGCCACCACGCGTGGAATATGAACTGACCGACTTGGGTAAAACACTCAAGCCGGTCATCCATGCATTAAAGGAATGGGGTGATAAATATGCCCACAGCGTGAGGCAGAAAAAAGAATCAAGTGGTGGGTAAAAGCCCCCTCACCTACGTTCATAAACGCACATGAGGGGGAGTTTCTTTACTTCAATCCAGTTTTTCACGCTGCCAGAAGCGGAGATTGCCGCAGGTTTTTACAAATGCGTTGGCATCGTTTTGACTGCCCAGTTTAATGCAGCCTTTATCAACATCATCTGCCAAACCTGCCTTTTTGAACAATGTGCAGGCTTCTGAAGAATACCCAATATATTTGCAGTGCGTGAAAGCGTCCGTCAGGAAATCTTTGGCAGCAGGAGTGCTGGCCAGCACTTTTGTGCCTTCCTTGGAAGCCAGAATGGCTACAGCATCGTATAATACCGATGGCCCGCCGTCTGTTTTCTGTTGCGCAGCTACCTTGGTACCATCTGAGAGTGTAATGCCGCCAATTTTGGGGGCGATGACTTCGTAATTGGCTTTTTCTGCCTGAAGAGCGGAAATGAGCGCAGCAAAAAGGTCTGCATCCACGCCATCTGTCGCCAGAATACCCATTTTACGGCCAGCAAACGCTTTTGGCCCATTTTTAACGATACTGAGGGCATCAGATGGAGGAAGGTCAGTGCGTGTAGGCTGCGTTGCCTCAGCGGGTTCGGGCACTACAGGTAAGCCCAGATGATCGGCCACCGTTGTTGCCAGCTCCTCATCAATATGCAGGAGATGAGAGACAACGCGCGAACGGATATCAGGCCGCTCCACCTTGCTCAGTTCAAACGTAATGCCATCTGCAATATGTTTCTGTTCAATAGGCGTCTGGCTGATGTAAAATTGTCGGGCCTGACTGTAGTGGTCTGAAAAACTTTCGGGCCGCAACCGCCGTTTCGGGCCGGTTTCCTCACTTGCAAAACTGCGGAAGCCCTGTTTGGGGTTTTCACGCGGGCCACCTGCTGCGCCCCAACTATTTGGCTCGTAATTGGCACGGCCCACGGGGTTGCGCATGGCCATATGCCCATCTTGCTGAAAATGCGCCATGGGGCATTTGGGGGCATTAATGGGAATATGCGTAAAATTGGGGCTGCCAAGCCGTTTTACCTGCGTATCCAGATATGAGAAATTGCGACCCTGAAGCAATGGGTCGTTCGAGAAATCAATCCCAGGCGGCACATTCTGGGTGCAAAACGCAACCTGCTCTGTTTCGGCAAAAAAGTTATCAACTACGCGGTCCAGCACCAGGCGGCCTACCGTTCTTACAGGTACTAACTCTTCGGGAATGAGTTTGGTGGGGTCCAGCACATCGAAATCGAACTTTTCAGCAAATTCTTCATCAAAAAGCTGCACGCCAAGTTCCCATTCAGGAAAGTCTCCGCTGGAAATTGCGTTCCAAAGATCTCGCCGATGGAAATCAGGGTCCGCCCCATTGATCTTGACCGCTTCGTTCCAGACAACAGACTGTAAGCCCTGCTTTGGCTTCCAATGAAACTTTACAAAGGTTGAACGGTCATTGCTGTCCAGAAAACGGAATGTATGCACCCCAAACCCTTCCATAAAACGAAAGGATCGCGGGATACCCCGGTCTGACATAACCCACATGATCATATGGAAGCTTTCTGGGGTAAGCGAAATGAAATCCCAGAAGTTATCATGGGCCGATTGAGCCTGCGGAAAATCACGGTCTGGCGCGGGTTTTACGGAATGCACCATATCGGGAAACTTGATAGCATCCTGAATGAAGAATACCGGGATATTGTTGCCAACCAGATCCCAGTTGCCTTCCTTGGTGTAGAGTTTAACGGCAAATCCGCGAACATCTCGCGCAACATCAAATGAGCCTTTGGAGCCTGCAACTGTGGAAAACCGCACAAAAGCAGGTGTACGTTCTCCCACATTCTGGAAAATAGCTGCGCGAGTAACGTCTGCAAGGCTATCTGTCAGCTCAAAATAACCGTGGGCACCATAGCCACGGGCATGCACAACGCGTTCGGGAATACGTTCGTGGTCAAAGTGGAAAATCTTTTCCCGAAAATGGAAATCCTCCATCAATGCCGGGCCGCGGGCACCGTAACGCAACGTGTTCTGATCATCCGCTACGGGAATACCCTGAGCAGAGGTAAGCGTTGCAACATCCCCCCCAGCTTGTTGGTGTGTTTCTCCTCCATTTCCCTGCTGTTCTGTATAACTCGGTTCAAATTTGGTTTTAGCAGCCTTGCCTGACGTATTTTTTTTGACAGCCATGATCTTCTCCTCGCCGTTGTTTTGGCAGGAGCGTCGTCCCTTTACATGTCTTAAAATCGTACGCCTTTAAGGTTTCGTCGCTCCCCGTATTTTAAGTCTTACGTATGGGGGACAGAATAGTTCCTGTGGTGGATGCCAGCACGCAAGCACAACAGCACAAAACGTGTTATATTGGGTTTATGGCAATTTCTATCCTTCCCAATATTTCTCTGGCCGATTCCGAATTGGAGGTCACTTATATTTTGGCGTCTGGTCCGGGTGGGCAGAATGTCAACAAGGTTGCCACGGCTGCTCAGTTACGGTTCGATGCAGCGCATTCTGCATCTTTGCCAGATCGGGTGCGGGCGCGTTTGCTGGAATTAGCGGGCAGTCGAGCCACGCGTGATGGCGTTATTGTTATTACGGCACGGCGCTTTCGCACGCAGCAACGCAATCGGGAGGATGCAATAGAACGTCTGGCGGCTCTGATACGTGAGGCTGCGCACCGCCCGGCTTTTCGTGTTGCCACCCGCCCTAGCCGCGCAGCACGGCAGCGGCGCCTACAAGGAAAAGCTCATCGCGCACGTATTAAACAAGGGCGAACAGTGCGGTTTGATGATTGATACCGCCCAATAAGCCCAAGCTGAATGAGCGGCTATTTTCCGTTAAAAATTATTTCTGCTTCTACTTTTTAAGATACATCCCGTTCTGGAACGTTTAATGCATTCCAGCGTTGAATAACGGCTGAATACTTGGCGGTTAGAATAATATTTTATCTGCTGGGTAACTTCATTTTCTTTTTTGCAATCTACCCAAAGTACACGCGAAACACCTGCGACTGCTTCTCTTGGATGGAGAACGAATATGCGCACTCCTTTTGTCAATACTCAGGCCCCTTCCAGTTCCTCCAAAACACAGAAAAAGGCGGAGCAGAAGACGGCTGATGCCAAAGCAGGCGGTAAAAAGCCGGCTCCAGAAAACAACAAAGCGCAAAATGAAGCGGTGAAAAAGCAAACTCTTCTAAAAGAAAAAGCACCGTCTTCTACCTCAAAAACAAGAAAAAGCCTGTTTCGGAAATAGCACATAAAGGCCGCGTTTAACGTGAGTACGGCCCTTATAAGGGAGTTGGTACATGCATACAGAACAACTATCTGATACCGGCCCCAAAAGTGCCAGCCGTTCGTTTTTACGCCGTTTGTTCGGGGGGCATATTCACATCAACATACAGGATGACCTTTTCCCGATAAAAAGCGAAATTTTTGGCATTGAACGTTTGGAAGCGCACGCCAAAAGCTTGGCAGTTGCACAGGCCGTTGTGCCCGCCAAGCATAATCGGCGCGGGCAGCCTCTTAAGCGCAGATTGGCAGAAAATGCGGCCCTGCTGGCTGCGGCAAATGAAACAGTAACCAAGGCAAGCCAAAGAGGGCGATTGTTACCACCAGCCGCCCAATGGTTGGCAGATAACTATGCCCTTATTGATATGCAGATTAGAGAAACCAGTCTGGATTTGCCGAGTGGTTACTATACGCGCCTGCCCAAGCTTGCGAATGGCCCTTTTATAGGTTTGCCGCGCGTGTTTGGCATTACATGGGCTTTTGTGGCCCATACAGACAGCTATCTTCAGCCCGATTTTCTGCGCCGGTTTCTGCTTGCCTACCAAACGGTTACACCACTTACGATAGGTGAGCTTTGGGCTGTTCCCATTACCTTGCGCATTGTTTTAATAGAAAATCTGCGCCGGATTGTAAGCGCCATTATAGATAGCCATGCCAGCCAACAAGCAGCGGATATTTTGGCTGATCAACTTGCATCTGCCCGAAAGAGCGATGCGCCCGCATTGTCCGCCATATTATCTCAAATAGATCCACGCATTATTACGCCTGCATTTACGGCGCAGCTTGCTCATCGCTCAAGAGGAATAGATCCAGAAAAAGATCCTGTACTTATATGGCTGGAGCAGCGTCTGGCAGACAAAAAAACAAATATCGAGCAAGGCATTCAGGAATATTTACAAACACAGGGCGCCTTTAACGCCACCATTCGAAATATTATTACCAGCCTGCGGCATATTGCAGAATCAGACTGGACAGAAACATTTGAACAAGTGTGTTTGGTGGATACAGTATTTGCAGAATACGCAAGTTTTACATGCGCTGATTTTGCCAGCCGAGACCTTTACCGCAAAGCCATTGAAGATTTGGCCTATGGCAGCACTGTTGATGAAATTGATATTGCCAAAAAGGCAGTTTCCTTAGCGCAGGAAGCTACTTCTTCCAATACGTTTGACCAACGCAAGAATGATCCCGGTTATTATCTGGTAATGGAGGGGCGCTCCATTCTGGAGGCCTCCATCGGTTTTCGCCCAAGCCTTACCAGAAAACTGGCGCAAACATTCTGCCAAAGCGGCATTACAGGTTATGCCGTAATTGTTTTTATGCTGGCGCTCATCTTCCTGGTTGGTCCTGTATGGCTTTCCTTTCAGGAAAGAGCATGGTTCCCGTGGGTACTCTTGGTGGCAGTTCTGGCATTTGCCCCCGCATTGGAAGCAGCAGTTGCGTGCATTAACTGGATGGCTTTGCGCGTTACCAAGGTAACGGCATTACCGGGATTGGAGCTTTTAGGCGGTATTCCGGTAAAATTGCGCACAATGGTGGTTATTCCTGCCCTGCTTACTAACGTAAAAACGGTGGAGGAGCTTTTATCCCGGTTGGAAGTCCACTACCTGGCCACACATGATAGCGGTGTGTACTTTGCGCTTTTAACAGACTGGTCTGATCATTCAGAGGCTTCTGCCCCAGAGGACGAGGCACTTTTTCAGTCAGCTGCTGCCGGTATTCATCATCTTAACCAAAAATACGGATCTGTCCCGGATGGTAACAGGTTTCTCCTTCTTCATCGCCACAGGGTTTGGAGCGAGAGTGAAGGCGTATGGATGGGGTGGGAACGCAAGCGGGGCAAGTTGCATGAACTGAACCGACTGTTGCGCGGTGCAACAGATACCACTTTTTTGGCAGAATGCTGCCAGAATATTCCTCAAGCTGTAAAATATATCGTCACGCTGGATGCAGATACACGCCTGCCCCTTGAAACCGTTAAAAAACTGGTGGGTAAACTGGCGCATCCCCTTAACGCGCCACAGTTCAATGCCACAACCGGGCGTGTGCAGCAGGGTTATGCCGTTTTACAACCGCGCGTTACCCCCTCTTTGCCTATCGGGCATCAGAGCACTTTGTTCCAACGCATTTTTTCTGCATCTAGCGGAATAGATGCCTATTCATCTGCCATATCAGATCTTTATCAGGATATGTTTGGAGAGGGATCTTACGCGGGCAAAGGCATTTACGAAATTGATGCGTTTGAAGCAGCCTTGGCCGGACGTGTGCCAGAAGCAACCCTTTTAAGCCACGATCTGTTTGAGGGTATTTTTGCGCGTGCCGGGTTGGCGTCTGATATTGAGGTGATAGAGGAGTTTCCGACAGATTATCTGGTTGCGGCTCAAAGGCTCCATCGTTGGACACGGGGAGACTGGCAACTGCTTCCCTGGATTGTTTCAGGCATATTCCGCACCCCTTCCCCGCGCGACAGTTTATCTGGAATTGCGCGCTGGAAAATGGTGGATAATTTGCGCCGCACCTTATGCGCACCCTTTACTCTGTTGGCTCTGATTATCAGTTGGATTTTGTTGCCAGAAAACGCCGGTATCTGGACGTTGTTTATCCTTCTGATTATGGCTGTGCCTGCTTTTCTGCCAGTTATTCCCGATATTGCCCCCCGCCGAGAATGGATCAGTTTTCGTAGCTATTTTAATGTATTGGGAGCATCCATTTCCAATGCCGTTGTGATGACGGCACTGAACATCACGTTTCTGGTGCATCAGGCCTGTTTGTTAGGTGATGCAATTATACGCACCCTTGGGCGCGTTTTTGTAACACGGCGATATTTGTTGCAATGGGTGCCTGCAGCGCAAACGGCAGATCTTTTGCAATCCGGGCTGCTTCAATATTACCTGAAGATGCTTTCTGCCCCACTTATTGCGGTTATTCTTGTCATACAAGTAACCATGCAAGATGTAGAAAACCTGATTTTTATTGGCCCACTGGCTGTTCTGTGGGCGTTTTCTCCCGCTATTGGGTTATGGACAAGCCGGGTAGCTGTTTTAACGGCTCAATCCCGCCCATCTCGCACTGATATTCGCACTTTACGACTGACAGCCCGCAATACGTGGCGCTTTTTTGAGGAGTTTGTTACAGCGGATGATCACATGCTTCCGCCAGACAATTTTCAGGAAGTCCCCTCTCCCGTTGTAGCCAGACGTACATCTCCCACCAATATAGGGCTTTATCTTTTATGCACTGTCAGCGCCTATGATTTTGGCTGGAATGGCTTGGCGGATACAATAGAGCGGCTTGAAAACACATTTAAAACACTAGATGCATTAGAAAAACACAAAGGGCATTTGTATAACTGGTATAGTACGGCGGATTTGGAGCCTCTGGCGCCTTTATATGTTTCTACCGTAGATAGCGGTAATTTTGCTGGCCATCTTGTTGCCCTAGCCCGTGTTTGCCGAGAATGGACTCTCAATTCAGCCCAACCATCCATGTGGCGTGAGGGAATAGCAGATGCCATTACTTTAGCCATTACAGATCTTACTTTCCGTAATGGTGAACGATTGCAGAATACAAAGCAGCAAAAAGTTCTTGTTCGGTCACTCGCACGGTTAAAAACATCTGTTCTGAGCGCCTCCGAAGTAAAAACCGAGGCCAGTTTGCTTTCATTGCTGAAGCAGGCGCAAACCATAGCAGAACACGCATCTCACCTGTACGCTGAACCCACTGCAGCAGAAGAACAAACTACCGCAGATCCACTTTTTTGGTGTTTGGCACCATTAAAAGCGATTGAAAGCCATTTGCGTGATTTGGACCACGCGCAAGGCACAACATTTGAAGCCCGGCTGAAAGAGCTGCAAACCAAAGCAACCATGCTTGCATATGGTATGGACTTTGCCTTTTTGCGTGATCCTGCACGCAAGCTTCTGTCTATCGGGTTTGTGGTAACCGAAGATACGCCCGATAGTAACTGCTATGATCTGCTGGCTTCTGAATCTCGGTTAGCGGTCTTTTTTGCTATCGCAAAAGGAGACATTCCCGCGCGAGACTGGTTCCGTCTGGGGCGGGCCCTTACCTCGGCTGGCAGCGGAGCCGCACTGGTATCGTGGTCTGGCTCAATGTTTGAATATCTTATGCCTTCTCTGGTTATGCGTGCGCCTATAGGCAGCCTGCTCCAGCAAACCAATGCGCTTATTGTGCAGCGCCAGATTGCTTATGGGCAATCACACAACATTCCATGGGGTATTTCGGAATCAGCCTATAATGTGCGGGATGTTGATTATACGTATCAATACTCCAACTTTGGCATTCCGGGTCTGGGGTTAAAACGTGGCCTTGGGCAGGATAGAGTTGTGGCGCCCTATGCCACCCTGCTGGCGTCTATGGTTGATCCGCAAAAAGCTGTGGCTAATCTCTCTGTTCTGGAAAAAACAGGAGCGCACGGTCGATACGGTTTTTACGAAGCCCTGGATTACACTCCAGAACGCGTGCCGGATGGGCAGAAAATGGCCATTGTGCAGGCTTACATGGCGCATCATCAGGGCATGTCTATTCTTTCCGTTGCAGATGCCGTTCTGGACGGCATCATGAGAAAACGCTTTCATGATGACCCAGTAATTGCCTCGGCCGAATTGCTGTTGCAGGAACGCGCCCCACGCACCGGTGCGGTGGCTCACCCTCTGCCAATTGAAGAATACCCGCTTCCACGTTCGGAATTGCCGCAAGCCACATCTGGCCGCTATTACGGTACGGATTATACGCCAGTACCTTTTACGCATCTTCTTTCCAATGGCCGTTATACAGTTATGCTCACGGCTGCGGGGTCTGGCTACACCATGTGGCAAGGCTTGGCTGTTACGCGGTGGCGGGAAGACCCAACGTTGGATAATTTTGGGTCATATCTCTACCTCAAAAACGTAAAAACCGGGAAAGTCTGGTCTGCTGGCATTCAGCCCTGTGGGGAGGAGCCGGATGATTACGTAAGTGTTTTTCATGAAGATCGTGCAGAATTTACCCGGCGTGATGGTGCTCTCACCACAACGGTTGAGGTTATGGTTTCTGCGGAAGATGATGCTGATGTGCGCTACCTGACCGTTTTTAATGGTGGCTATGAGAATGTTGAAATAGACATTACATCTTATGCAGAACTCGCTTTGCTTGCGCCAGATGCCGATCTTGCGCATCCGGCGTTTACAAAACTGTTTGTAGAAACAGATTATCTACCAGAAGCCAAAGCCCTTATAGCAACCCGTAGGCGCCGCACGCCTGATGAACCGGAAATCTGGGCTGCGCATGTGGCTGTGTGCGCCACACCCATGACGGTAGAAACAAACCGCGCACAGTTTGTTGGCCGTGGCCGCACACTACAATCCCCTGCGGCATTGGCGGGAGAAACAGAACTATCTGGCCAAACAGGAACAGTGCTGGACCCCTGCTTTGCAATGCGCAGCCGTGTCAGCATTAAACCTGGTGCTACAGCGCGGATAACGTTCTGGACAATGGTGGCTTCATCCCGTCAGGAGCTCGAACGCCTGATTGAGGTGCATCAGGATGATACAGCGCTGGACCGTGCGCGCACACTGGCCTGGACACAGGCGCAAATCCAGTTTCGGCATTTTGATATTACACCAGCAGAAGCAGATCTGTTCCAGCGTTTGGCAGGCCACATTCTGTTTGCAAATGCTGCCTTACGGGCACCATCCTCCGTTATCATGCAGGGTATGGCCGCCCAGCCAATACTGTGGGAACAAGGTATTTCTGGTGATCTGCCTTTGGTGGTTTTGCGCGTAAAGGATACGCCAGATACGGATATTATCCGGCAGGTTCTGCTGGCCCATGAATACTTGCGGCTTAAGCAGGTTGCTGTCGATCTGGTGTTGATGAATGAACACCCATCTTCTTACCTGCAGGATTTACAGAACACTCTTGAAAACCTTGTTCGCTCCATGCCCAAAACGGCAACCGTGGCTGGCTCTATCAGCATTTTACGGGCTGATCTGATATCCGCACCAGTTAAGAACCTTTTGCTGGCGGCAGCCCGGGTTGTTCTTTCAGCAGATAAGGGTTTGGCAGAACAGCTTGATCAGGCCGATGTGGCGGTGGCTCCAAAATCTGTTTTGTTTCAAACACCGCATGTGTTCGCGCCCAGTGCCTTCAAGGTACCAGATATTCCCGAACTTGAATTTTTTAATGGCCATGGTGGGTTTGCTAAGAATGGGCAGGAATATGTGGTGGTATTGGCATCTGGCCGTACAACGCCAGCCCCATGGATTAACGTGATTGCCAATGATACTGCGGGTTTTCAGGCATCTGCCGAAGGAAGCGGTTATACATGGGCGCTGAACAGCCGTGAACACCAGATAACCCCGTGGTCCAATGATCCTGTCAGCAATCAACCGGGCGAGATTTTTTATCTGCGGGATGAAGATACAAAGGTATTATGGAGCCCCACAGCCACTATTCGCCGTGATATAGAAGCAACCTATGTTTGCCGACATGGGCGAGGCTATACGCGGTATGATCGTATCGCGCACGGCATAGGCAGCACGCTGTTGCAATATGCGCCGGTAAAAGACCCTATAAAGATTTCTCGCCTTCAGTTGCATAACCTTTCAGGCCATGCCCGCACACTTTCTCTGACCGGATATGTTGAATGGGTGCTTGGTACGGCACGCTCCAAAACAGCGCCGTTCATTACAACGCAAATAGATGAAGCCACAGGGGCGCTGTTTGCACGCAATCAATGGAGTGCGGTTTATGGTGGCTGCGTTGCCTTTGCCGATATTGGTGGTTACGTCACTGCCAGTTCAGGAGACCGGACCTCCTTTGTTGGTAGAAATGGTACACTGAATAGCCCTTATGCCCTAACACTGGCAGATACCGTGCAGGGAAGCACCGGTGCTGGGCTTGATCCGTGCGGTGTTTTGCAAACCATAGTTACTTTGCCAGCAGATGGACGGGTGGAAATTGTTTTCCTGCTAGGAGAAGCAGAAAACGAGGCTGAAGCCAGACGAATAATTGCCCATTACCGGACGGTTGATCTGGACACCGTTCTGGATGAGGTCAAACAGCAGTGGAACAGTATTTGTGGGTCTGTTCAGGTTAAAACGCCTGATCGCAGCATGGATATCATGCTCAATGGCTGGCTGTTGTATCAAACACTTTCCAGCCGCGTGCGTGCGCGTGCAGGTTTTTATCAGGCCAGTGGGGCTTATGGGTTCAGAGATCAGTTGCAGGATGGCATGGCCCTTGCAGCCTCCTGCCCCACTTTGGTGCGGGAGCATCTTGTTCGCGCGGCCTCCCGCCAGTTTGTGGAAGGCGATGTGCAGCATTGGTGGCTGCCGCAAACAGGAGCAGGCGTGCGCACTCATATTTCGGATGATTGCACATGGCTTGGTTACACGGTTGCGCATTACGTAACCACAACAGGTGATCTGGCTGTTCTGGATGAAAATATCGGTTTTCTGGAAGCCCCTCCGCTACCCATAACCGAGCATGACAACTTCATGGTTCCAGCACACTCGGCCGAAAGCGCAACACTTTTTGAGCATTGCGCCCGTGCGCTTGATCGGAGCCTTGCCGTGGGTGTGCATGGCCTTCCCCTTATGGGCACGGGGGACTGGAACGATGGCATGAACCGTGTGGGGGAACAGGGCCGTGGAGAAAGTGTGTGGCTTGGTTGGTTCCTCTACTCCACGCTTGAGATATTTATCCCTATCGCTCGCGCCCGTAATGAGGATATGCGGGCAGATAAATGGCAACAACACACCCGTAAACTGGCCAAAGCGCTGGAACATACATGGGATGGAGATTGGTACCTGCGGGCCTATTTTGATGACGGCACGCCCCTAGGTTCCCACACCATGCCGGAATGTCAGATAGATGCCATTTCCCAATCATGGTCTGTGCTTTCTGGGGCAGCCATGCCGGAACGGGCCAACCACGCCATGCGCTCCGCCATTCACAGGCTTGTGCGGCAGCAGGATGGGCTCATTCTGGTGCTTACGCCACCATTTGATAAAGCCATGCCAGACCCCGGCTATATTCGTGGGTACCCACCTGGCATACGTGAAAATGGCGGCCAGTACACCCATGCAGCTTTATGGACGGTTATGGCGATAGCGGCCTTGGGTGATGGTAATCTGGCCCAAACGTTGTTTCATATGCTCACCCCCATTACCCATAGCCAGACACAGGAACAAGCAGCCCGTTACAAGCTGGAACCCTACGTTATTGCTGCTGATGTGTACTCCGAAGCCCCGCATGTTGGGCGTGGTGGGTGGTCTTGGTACACCGGTTCTGCCGGTTGGATGCAACGGGTGGGAACCGAGACCATTCTTGGCGTGCGTATCCATGCAGACAAGCTTTTGATAGACCCGTGCATTCCGCAGCATTGGCCAGAATTTGAGGTAACATTGCAATGGAAAACAGCGCGATACAGTATTCTGGTGAAAAACCCGGATCATGTCTGCCGTGGTGTTAGAAAGATCACCGTAGATGGTCTGCAAAGTTACATGATGCATGAAGTGAACATGCAAGATGATGGGCTTTTACATAAAGTAGAAGTGATACTTGGCTCATGAATATTTGCTAAACATGGAACGAATACCAATTTCTTCCCGTTCATGCCGCTCTTAGGGGGATCAATATGCGCCGTATGTTTTTCATCACAACCGCTCTGTTCATGATAACACCGGCGCTTGCAGCCTCTGCCCCTCCCGTTGCACTCACGCATGTGCGTATTGTGGATGGCACCGGAGCACCCCCTATAGAAGATGCAACACTTGTAATGCAGGGAGATCATATTCTTGCTGTTGGCAAGGATGTGGCCATACCCAAAGATGCCAAAGTGCTGGATCGTTCAGGAGATACTGCCCTGCCCGGCATTATTTCCGATCACAGCCATGTTGGGCAGTATGAGGGCGTAACCACGGGGTCCCAGTTTTATACACGTGCCAATATCATGGCTGCACTTGGGCAGTATCGTCGTTACGGTGTTACCACGGTTACGGCGTTGGGTAATAACGTGCCAGATGTGTTTGATCCGCTCCGTAAGGAGGCACACGCAGGGAAAACGCCAGCTGATCTATTTGGGGTTGATCAGGGCATTGGCGTTCCCAACGGTGCGCCGCCCGTAAATGTTGCTCCTAACCAGCTTTTTCGCCCCAAAACGGCCAATGAAGCCCGAGAAGCCGTGGATACAATGGCAGATGAAGGCACAGATCTGGTTAAAATCTGGGTTGATGATTTTGATGGCACGCTGCCCGTTAAAATGAACCCGGATATTATTGCTGCCGTTGTGGAGGAATCTCACAAACGCAAGTTACGCGTGGCAGCGCATATTCATGACTTGGAAGATGCCCAGCATGTTGTGGCTGCCGGGGTGGATATTCTTGCCCATGGCGTGCGGGACAAACCTGTTACGCCAGAGCTGGTTGCGGCGCTGAAATCTCGCGGCATCTGGTATATTGCCACCCTTCAGCTGGATGAAGCCACAACAGCATGGGCTGATCGCGCACCGTGGACGCAAACTCCCTTTGCAATAGCAGGGCTTTCTAGCCCGTTACAGAAACAGATTAATGATCCTGCATGGCAGGCACAGCACAAAGCTGGCAAACAGGCTGATTTTGCCCACTCATCTTTAGAGATGAACCTGCAAAACCTGAAAACACTGCATGATGCTGGTGTAAAAATCGGTTTTGGCACAGATAGCGGCGCCACCCCTTTGCGCGTGCCCGGTGTGGCAGAACATCGGGAACTCGCCCTTACCGTGCAGGCAGGGCTAGCACCTTTGCAGACTATTCATGTTGCCACCCAGAACGCAGCAGATTTGCTGAATCTTTCTGATCGGGGCGTATTGGCACCGGGTAAACGGGCAGATGTATTGGTGGTTGCCGGTAACCCTGCCGCCAATATAGCAAATGCCGACAAGATTATTGAAACATGGGAAAACGGCGTAGCCATTTCTCCCCCTGTGCTGCAAAAATAAAAGGCAGTGTTCCCCCGGCCTGCCAGATTCACCTTTAATATGGCGTGCATAAAGGGGCTTGCCCTGATACGTTAGGCCTTACCGAGGGGTGCCCCGACATGGGGCTGAGAGATTGCAGAGCCAACAGGCAGCGCAATGACCCTTTGAACCTGATCCGGGTTATGCCGGCGAAGGGACAGGTTTGGCCACCCTATCCTTTTTGCTGGAATTGCGCGGCAGGGAGCCACGTTCTTGCGGAAAGGGAATTGCCTGACCATGATCGCCAATGTTTTGAGTATTGCCGGCACCGACCCCACAGGTGGCGCAGGAATTCATGCAGATATTAAAGCATTTTCGGCCATGGGAGCTTATGGCATGGCGGCCATTACGGCTGTGGTGGCCCAGAACACCCAAGGTGTACGGTCCTTTGTGGCGCTAGACCCACAATTTGTGGGTGAGCAAATTGATAGCGTGTTTGATGACGTGCGGGTGGATGCCGTTAAAATTGGAATGGTGCCCAATATCGGCATTGCCGAGGTTATTGCAGAACGGCTGCATCATCATGGTGCAAAAAATATTGTGCTTGATCCGGTTATGGTGGCCAAAAGTGGAGATCACCTTCTGGAAAGCAGTGCAGTCAACACTATCAGAGACCTTCTGGTGCCACTTGCAACGCTTATTACCCCCAATCTGCCAGAAGCAGGCGTTTTGCTGGATGCCGACCCTATGTGGACGCTGGATGAAATGCGCTTACGGGTAAAAGAGTTGGCCAAGCTGGGTTCAGAATGGGTTTTGCTGAAAGGTGGCCATCTTGAAGGATCAACCGAGAGTGTTGATCTGCTGTATGGCCCCGATGAAATTATGGAGTTTGCAGCGCCCCGTATCCACACACGTAATGACCACGGTACCGGCTGCACACTCTCTGCTGCAATAGCGGCGTTACTACCTTCCAAATCGGTGGAAGAAAGCGTGCGTGAGGCAAAAGCGTATCTACATGGCGCTCTTGCGGCGAGTGATACGCTTGATGTCGGGCATGGCCACGGCCCCCTGCACCATTTTCATCACCTTTGGAAATAATGTGCGGTTTTATCGGCATCACAGAGCGTGATGCCGATAAACAGGGGTATATCAGAGTTCAATATCTACTTCACGAATGCCAGCGCGCTGTGCGGCATCCGGGTGGCCTTGGTGGAACGGCTCATCTGCAAGCAGTTTCACGTCGCTCAGTTCAGATACGGCAAGGCAATCCCACTGCCCCTGAGCAGGCACGCGCTTTTCATGTGCATCCACACCACGATACATCAGCACTTTTTCTACGCCATCTCCTTTGCCCAGAGCGTGGGGTGAACCAACCTGCGGCTTGTCATGAAGCGTAAAAGAAACGGCTTTTTTCTGTTCAATAGCGGTACGTAAAATGCTGTAAGTTGACATGGTTTGTTTCCTCTTTGCAGGAATAACAGTCTAACCCGCATGTGGCTTAAAAAAGCCGGAAGCTGACAAAAGCATC
The DNA here is from genome assembly GCF_040208445.1 of Acetobacter sp. A11-2. Classification (NCBI taxonomy): domain Bacteria; kingdom Pseudomonadati; phylum Pseudomonadota; class Alphaproteobacteria; order Acetobacterales; family Acetobacteraceae; genus Acetobacter; species Acetobacter sp. A11-2. Next base: position 968,294 of record NZ_CP157843.1, on the reverse strand, counting down.
GTGCAGGTCTTTTACGGGGTTACGCCCCTTCATCCACAAAAGCGAGAGAACTGATATAGGAGCAGCTATACCTGCCCCTACCACAGAACAGCCTTGCTGATCTGTGGCATGTGTCATTTTACAGCCCACATTGTGCAATGCCACTTACTCTTTCTTGACAAAAGGCAAATAATCTTCCTTTAACAAGAGCACAATTTGGAGAGGATTTTTGTCTAGATCAGTCACCATGCACGCAAAAATGCGCCTGTTTGCCAGCCGATGGCTGGTGGCCATTTGCGTGATGGTGGGGCTTGTTGGGCAGCTTTTCCTCCAAAGTCATGCGCAGCTGGGGGAAATGCCCCGCGCTACGCTTGAACGCCTTACCGGCCTTCATATTGGCCCAGCACTTAAAAGCCCGGCATGCCCTGATATGGATGATGCCATGGTTATGCCTGACGATGATGAAAGGCATGATCCCGCACACCATTCGCATGATGATAACAACGGGTTCTGCCCTCTCTGCCCGCTGCTGCAACTGCCTGATATCGCCTTTATCGGGGTTTTTGTTGCCTTAAGCATTATGCTGCTGGCAAAGCGGCAGATCTATCATGATCGTGCCCCACGGGCTCCACCTGCTGGTGTTTTTACGGGCCTTCCCCATACACGTGGGCCACCTCTTTCCCTGTCATGTCTTTACTGACAGGAACACGTTTTTGCGGCTGCTATCTGTAATATAATAGCATCTGTCATTCCCGCCCTATGCGGGAACCAGCCATAAGGGCTGGATACATCAACCTGCCCTGTCAGCCTTTATGTATGACGCTGTCAGGACAGATAGGTATGTCTCGTATTTTTCGAACACTCCCATGTTTTGGGGTTATGGTAGGCGGTCTTACGCTTATCTGTGCGCCAGCTTTGGCTGCTTCACCCCCCGCCTACTGCACGCCAACCTCAACCAGTGGGCCTAAAAAATGCAGCGCTTCAGGGCCTTCATGCGGGTGTTCATCTTCGGCAAATCACGCATCTGCTGAAACAACCCATCAGAATATTACGGTATATGGATCTGGCTCCCGACATTCCTACACTGTGCCAACAATAGAAGCGTGGGGGAAAACGCCGGTTGCACTGAAGGATATTCCCCAGTCTGTATCTGTCATTACACAGCAGCGTATGGAAGATTCCAACATGCTGACAATGACGGACGCCATGCGCCAGATTAACGGTATTCGGGTTATGCCGGCCTCTACGGCCAATTCAAATTTCTACTCACGTGGGTACCAACTCACCACTTCTGTGGATGGCACGCCAAACGCTTCTGGCACGTTGAATAACGCCAGTTTTGATCTTTCCATGTATGATCGTATCGACGCGGAAATCTCACAGAAGGGTTGTACATCGGGTTAGATTATGAAAAAGTCTGTTTTGCACAAAAGAAATTTCCATAATCATCAAGAAAACCCGATGCAGACAGAGTGTAGCGCAGGCGCGTATGAGTTTCCAGCCTCCTGTGGACGGCGTGTTGTGGCCCGTTTTGACGGGGGTCGCATGAGTTCGGATGGGGGCGTCATTCTGGTGAAGCAGGCTGATGACATTCTGGGGCTCAGCCGCCGCTTTGCTGCCTGTTTTCGCGATAAGCGGCATCCCGGCTTTGTGGAATACCGGGTTGAAGACCTTGTCCGTCAGCGGATCATGGGCCTGGCACTGGGCTATGAAGATCTCAATGATCACGATGCCCTGCGGCATGACCTGATCTTTGGTCTGGCCTCGGGTCGTCTGTCAGGAGGCCGGGCAAACTGCGCAGCATTGGCTGGCAAATCTACACTGAACCGGTTGGAGCGCAGTGGGCACAAGGCAGATCGTTACTGTCGGATCATTGCTGATCATGAGGCCCTGGCTACCCTGTTCGTCACGCTCTTCCTTGACCAGCATGAGCACGCACCCGCCCGGATCGTTCTGGATGTGGATGCCACCGATGACCGTATCCATGGCCATCAGGAAGGCCGCGCCTTTCATGGATATTACGGCCATAACTGCTATCTTCCCCTGTATGTCTTCTGCGGGGACCATCTCCTCAGCGCTACCCTGCGCACGGCAGACAGGGACCCGGGGAAGGAAGCACTGGCAGACATCCGCCGGATCGTGGAGCAGATCAGGAGCCGTTGGCCTCGGGTGCGTATCCTGGTGCGTGGGGACAGCGGTTTCGCCCGGGACAGTCTGATGACATGGTGCGAAGACAACCACGTTGACTTCCTGTTCGGGCTTGCAGGCAACACCCGCCTGTATGACCGGATTGCCTCTTTGTCCGCTGAGGTTCGTGACGAAGCCGCCACGACAGGCAGAGCTGCGCGCGGCTTTGCCTCCTTTGACTGGATCACAAAGGACAGCTGGACGCGCCGCAGGCGGGTGGTGGCCAAGGCCGAATGGCGCCACGGCAACCGCTATCATCGCTTTATTGTCACCACGCTACCGCAGGGAATGTCCGACCCCCGCCATCTCTACGAACAGATTTACTGCGCACGCGGGGATATGGAAAACCGCATCAAGGAATGCCAGATGGATCTGTTCTCAGACAGGACCTCGTCCCACACCATCCGGGCCAACCAGCTCCGGCTGTGGTTCTCGGCCGCAGCCTATGTCCTGCTGACCGCTCTGCAAAGACTGGCCCTTGGCCAGACCAGCCTGGAGACGGCGACCTGTGGCACCATACGCGCACGACTGCTCAAAATCGCGACACGTGTAACGCTCAGCGTCCGTCGGATTGTCCTGTTCATGCCGGACATGTTCCCCTGTCAGCACGAATTCGCCCTCGCTCATGCACGATTGCGAAGGCTCCGGCAGGCCATCTGAAGAAACAGACAGTGCACAGACCACATAGCTTCCACCAACACTGCCTTCTCAGGCCGTGACACCCTCACTGCGTTCAGAACCCGCCGCCAGAAGCAGAATATCGTCAATATTCCAGATCGGGCTCCTGTGGTATGACTGAATTCTACAAAATGACCCGAAATTGCCTCAAGTGTGAGATGGGGTGGTTGCCGTCCTCCCCGCACGGCATCGCAATGTGCCAGAATGGTCGTTGGAAGAAACGACTGCGCGAAAGGACGGCAGATGAAGGATACAGTGATAGGCGTTGATCTGGCAAAGAACATTTTCCAGGTTCATGGAGCTTCGCGTGCGGGCGAGGTGATGTTTCGCAAAAAGCTGCGTCGTCAGCAGTTTATGCAGTTCATGGCCACGCAGCCGCCTGCTCTGGTCGTTCTTGAAGCGTGCGGGAGCGCGCATTACTGGGCTCGCGAACTGGCAGGAGCTGGTCACGAGGTCAGACTGATCGCTCCGCAGTATGTGAAGCCTTTCGTGAAGCGCCAGAAGAACGATGCTGCTGATGCGGAAGCGATCGTCATTGCGGCCCGGCAGCCGGAAATGCGCTTTGTCGAACCACGCACTGAAGCGCAGCAGGCGCGTGGCGTTCTTTTCCGGGCCCGGCAGCGTCTGGTGCACCAGCGCACGGAACTGGTGAATGCCCTGCGTGCCGTTCTGTATGAATTCGGTCTCGTCGTGCCACAGGGGATTGCGCATATCAGACACATTGAAACCATGCTGGATGAGGCGGTTCTGCCAGAGGCTGTGAAGCAGGAATGCCTTGATCTGCTGCGACAGATTTCGGAGCAGAGTGTGCGGATTGATGTCAGAACAAAGAAGATCAGGATGCTTGCCCAGGAAAGTGAAAACACCTGCAGATTGCAGAGCATGCCTGGAGTGGGTCCTCTGACCGCTCTTGCGATTGAAGCTTTTGCGCCTGACCTGCAGAGCTTCCGGCGCGGGCGCGACTTTGCTGCGTGGCTGGGGCTGGTGCCCCGTCAGTTCTCATCTGGCGGAAAGGAAAGGCTGGGGAAGATATCAAAAGCCGGGCAGGCTGATATCCGCAGGCTTCTCATCATGGGCGCCATGACCCAGGTGAACTGGGCCAGCCGTAAGGCCCCTGCACCGGGAAGCTGGCTGGCACGGATGCTGGCCCGCAAGCCCCGTATGCTGGTAGCCATTGCGCTGGCCAACAGGATGGCACGAGCCATCTGGGCCATGGCAACAAAACAGGAGGATTATCGGGATCCGGCCCTGTCCCTGGCAGCCTGAGCGATGGCTCGGCTCCCGCGGATGGAACCGGTAGGGGTGTGAGAGGGCGATGACCTGAATGGGCGCATGATCGTTTGATCCGGATCGGAAAAACCAGTGGATTTCTCTGTGCTTTAAAGCACGCCTGTGAGATTTGGATCTGATCCGCTGATCACCATACCGGCCAGTGGCTTCTGAAAGGCCACATCAACAGGCCTTACAGAAGACCGCACACGATCACACGTCAATATTGGTCAGAAAACTCTTGCATAACGGACGGTAACCACAGAAGAAATCCGCGTCGAACAGCGCGACATGATTGCGTCATTTCCGTCCTTCAACCCAGAGCAGGATGATCTGATGGAGTTCCGCCGCAGCTTGGTTGAAGGGACAACAGCTCTCCTCAATTCTGGAGCTGTCAAATATGAGGAGCGACTGATCCCCGGCCCAGATGCAGCCCCGGATGTTCGCGTTATCCTATTTCACCCACCTAAAACCAGCAGAACAACGTCTGCCATTCTTTACGTCCATGGTGGCGGCATGATTGCCGGAACCCCTGACATGCAGGCGGGTATGCTGGACCGACTGGCATCTGAAACAGGCACCCTCATTGTCTCGGTTGATTATCGCTTGGCACCGGAAACGCCTTTCCCTGGTGGGTTGGAAGATGTTTATGCCGCACTGGTCTGGCTGCATGAGAGTGCGGGAGAATTGGGCATTAATTCTGAGCGCATCATGGTTATGGGTGATAGTGGTGGAGGATGTTTGGCCGCCGCCACAGCACTTCTGGCGCGAGATCGCGGCAAGATAAAATTGCACGCACAAGTCCTGATTTATCCAATGCTTGATCTGCGCACAGGCAGCACAGATGCACCTTCAGATGATCCGACAACAGGAGAGTTTGTGTGGACACGCGCCCAGAACCAACATGCTTGGTCTGCCGTGCGTGGAGAATTGGCTGATGATGATCCGCAATTTGGTTATTTATCGCCTGCATTCATGCGTGATCTCTCTGGCTTGCCGCCAACATTCATTATTACTGGTGCGCTGGATCTATTTCGCGATGAAGATATCACTTTTGCGCAGCGCCTATGGAAAGCAAGCGTACCAACAGAACTTATCGTCTATGCCAATGAAGTACATGCCTTTGACCTATTGCCCTCCTCTCTAGGCAAGCGTGTGCGTCATGATGTGTTGGAAGCCGTACGTCGCCTGTTATAAACTTACAAACCCCGCCAATACACGGCTTGCAAATCTGGCACCAATTACAGACACTCCTCTTTCCTATGAAACATGAATAACTTTGTCATAATACAAGCGATAGTTGTGTTATTGAGCGCATGATAACGGCAGATAAAGGGGATTTTTGGGTGGATACAGAGCAAAAACAGATTTCTGAAAACACCGATCACCCCTTGCCTGCCGAAACACCATCGCTGCAAATCGCACTACAGGAAGCCGTAAATGCAAGCCTGTGGGAAAACAGTGTTCCCGTTCTTGAAGAACTTGCTTTCGACAACAAAACGGACGTTGAATACCCTGCCGTAGAAATTACCATCAGCAGTGAACCTCCGTTTCTTACGCCACGCACATGGATGTTGCAGCAGGTTCGCCCCCAAGAACTGCGCGTGCTGAATGATCGTGACATCACGCTTGATGGGGCATTGCTTTCCGCCCAAACGGAGGCTTCCAAAGCTGTCGTAACAGTTATCGCACGTGCCGGAGAGCAGGAATTAACCAAAACCACCCGCGATGTGCGCGTGTTGGCCCGTAATGAATGGGGCGGCTTATGTGGCATTCCTGATATTCTTGCAGCATTTGTTTTGCCGAATGACCCAGCAATAGCCCGTATTCTGCGCAATGCAGCCGATATTTTGCAGCAGGCTGGGCAAGTTGCCTCGTTAGAAGGATATCAGGGCGATAAAACCAGAGTATGGGCACAGGCGCAGGCTATCTGGTGTGCTATTTGTGGGCTGAACATCACTTACATCAACCCTCCCGCATCGTTTGTGGAACATGGGCAACGCATTCGCCTGCCCTCTCAGGTGTATGAAGAACGGCTGGCCACCTGCCTGGATACCACCGTTCTTTTTGCCGCCTGCCTTGAGGCCATTGGCCTGCGCCCATTGATTGTTCTTACCAAAGGGCATGCATTTGCAGGTTTCTGGCTTTCTCAGCAGGATGCAGGTGCATCCGTTGTTCAGGATCTGCCAGGCATACGCAACCGCCTGAAACTTGATGATCTGCGCGTTTTTGAAACAACGCTTGTAACGGCTGCCCGCAAACCTAGCTTTGCAATTGCCTGTGAGCGCGGAGAGGCCCACCTGCGCGATATCGGCGATGATGACGAAGACGCATTCCGTGAAATTATTGATGTGCATCGCGCACGTCTTCGCCGCATCCGTCCTCTTTCTACACCAGGTTTGCGCACAGATACGGCGCTTGATGAAACCTCGGAAGATACTTCCGAGCAGCCACTTTTTGAGGCTCCTCCGGCCCTGCGTGAGGAACGTGAAGAGGAACTGTTACCGGATCGCCCCGCTGATCGTGTTCAGCGTTGGTGCAATCGTCTTCTGGATATGTCAGCGCGTAACCGCCTGCTTAATTTACCGAAGTCTGACCGTCAGCAAATTGAGATTGAGTGCCCAGAGCCTGCCACGCTGGAAGATATGCTGGCAGACATGCGCGCAGGCGGTAACGCTAAACCTTTGCGCTTTATTTCTGCGCCAGACCTGATGGATGAGGATGATCCGCGCAACAAATCCCTTCATCAAGGCCGCCATCAGGAGGATGCCGCACGCGCCTATGCCATAGAGGCGCTTGCACGGCGCGAGATTGTTGTCCCGCGCAAGAAAGAAAACCTCCAGAACGCCCTTATCGAGATTTATCGCCAAGCCAGAGCTGCGGAGCAGGAAGGCGGCACGAATGTGCTCTTTCTGACCATAGGGGCCTTGGCGTGGACACCAGAGGATAAGAGCAAGCCTTATCTTGCGCCACTTATTCTTGTTCCGGTTATTCTGGAACGCGCCAGCATTAAATCTCCCTTTACGTTACGTGCGCACAGTGATGAAACCCGCATAAACACAACACTTTTGGAAATGCTGCGTGCGGATTATGATATCCGCATCCCCCTGCTGGAACATGAAAACCTTCCTGAAGATGGTTCAGGGTTGGATGTACCAAAAATTATCGAAGCATTCCGGCTTCATCTGCGCCACATTCCGGGATGGGAAATTCGTGAACATGTTAGTCTGACCACATTAAGTTTCTCAAAGTTCTTGATGTGGAAAGATCTTCTTGAACGGCGAGACAAGCTGGCTACCAATGATGTTGCAAGCCGTCTGTTAAATGGTGTTCAAGAACCCGAGCAAGATGGTGCTACACCTTCCAATGGGTTTGATGCTTCTCAGGATCTCGATACGGCATTGGCTGAAGCCGATCTTGTCTGCCCGATGGAAGCTGATTCCTCACAGCTCAAAGCCGTGGCACGGGCTGCTGCGGGCGAAAACTTTGTGCTGATTGGCCCACCTGGCACAGGTAAAAGCCAGACTATTGGCAACATTATTGCCAATACGCTTGCGCAAGGCCGCACCGTATTGTTTGTGGCCGAAAAGCGTACAGCGTTGGAGGTTGTACGCAATCGGCTGGCAAAGCTGGGTATTGCCGAGTTCTGTCTGGATCTGTTCTCACCCAAAGCCAGTAAAATGGGTGTGCTCCAGCAATTCCAGACAGCCCAGGCCGCGCTGGAAGATTTTCAGCAGGAAGAATACGCACACACAAAACAAACACTTGATGCGCTGCGGCTTGAACTGAATGCTTACGTTCACGCGCTCCATGCCCCACGCCGAAATGGCTGGACGCCGTACCGAGGTATTGGCATCACATTACGTGCGCAGGAAGAGAAAATCGTACGCATCCCCCTTGTATGGCGCGATGCTGATGCACATTCAAAAACAGATTACGACAACTTAGTGCAGGCGGCCGAAGACCTGGCCACACTCTATGCCCGCATTGGCGATATTGTTGTATCTCCCCAATTAGCAGGCCTTGAGCAGACGGAATGGTCCCCTCTGTGGGAGGCGCGGTTGCTGGAGACAGTCAACGCAACGCTGGCAGCTTTGGAGGAACTCCGCAACGCGGCTCATGATGTGGTCAAGGCGCTTGCATTGGGGGCAGATAATTTATCATTTATCCGCCTCGGGCAGATTGATGCGCTATGCGCACATTTATTACAGCCCCATGTTGCCGGTTGGGCGTTTGGAGATGCCGCGCAGGACATTTGCAGCCAAGTGCTTGCAGAAAAAGAGCAGGTTGCCAAACATCGCACCCTGACTGAAGACCTGAATACACGCTGGAAAGAAAGCGTTGATACGCTTCCAGTGTCTGACATTCTTACTGAATGGCGCACGGCAAAAGAAAAATGGCTGATAGCACGTTCCATGGGGCAAAAAGCCATCCGCAAGCGGTTAAATGACCATGCCACAGCCATGCCGGAAGATTGCGAAAGTGATCTGGAAAAGCTGGTGGAACGCCAGACCATTGCCAATAAGCTGGAAGAAGCACCGCACAAGGCACATATCGGTGCCCTATGGCGCGGGCTTGAGACTGATTTCGACCAGGTAAACCTTGTTTTTGAATGGGGACAGCAGGCCAGAAACCATCTTGGCGGATGTATGGCAGACACTGCTGCCCTCCTCTCTGCCCGCACTCATCTCAAAACCTTGCTTACCGAAGGGCAGGATCTGCTGGCACCGGGAGGCAGCGTTCATACTGCACTCACGCAGTATCGGGCTGCCTTCTCAGCACTGCAAACAACCCTGAAAACGCTTACTGAGTGTAGTGCCAGTAATATCAGCGCTCTGGTAAACCCCAAGGCTCCTGATTGGCTTAACGAGGTTAGTGAAAAACTACAAAGCTGGAAAAATTCTGCGCGTGAATTGCGTGACTGGTGCGCATGGCAACGCGCCTGCCACCATGCAGCACAACTGGGTTTAACGCCTTTGGTGACTGCAATAGAGCAAGGTCTGGTTTCGCAGGAAGATGTGCTTTCTGTTTTTGAGGCAAATTACGCCCGTTGGTGGACCATGCATGCCGTAAGTGATTCCGCACTGTTAAGCGGTTTTGTGGCTGCAACGCATGAAGGGCGTATCCTGCGTTTTCGTGAACTTGATGAGAAACTGAAAAACCTAGCGGTCAGGTTGATACGTGCACGCTTGGCAGGACAAATTCCCGGAGAAGCCACGCGGCAGCATGACCCTGAATACAAGGTATTAACGCGCGAAATTGCAAAAAAGACCCGTCATCTCCCGGTACGTCAACTGGCTGAAAAAATGCCTCACGCCCTGCGCACGTTAACCCCCTGCCTGATGATGAGCCCTCTTTCTGTGGCCCAATATCTGCCGGCCGATGCTGAACCTTTTGATTTGGTGATTTTTGATGAGGCCTCTCAGATTGCAACATGGGATGCCATTGGCGCTATTGGCCGAGGAAAACAGGTTATTGTTGTGGGAGACCCCAAACAGCTTCCGCCAACAGACTTCTTTATAGCCGGCAAGGCTGCGGAGGATGCAGCCATATCCGATGAAATGACTGACCTTGATTCCATTCTGGATGAATGCCTTGGCGCAGGTATTCCTGCCATTAGTCTGGAATGGCATTATCGTAGCCGGCATGAAAGCCTGATCGCCTTCTCTAACCAGACATATTATAGCGGCAACCTCGTCACCTTCCCCTCACCTGTCACATCAGATCAGGCGGTATCATTCCGTTTCGTGCCCAAAGGCATTTATGAACCCGGACGTAACGGCTCCCATACCAACCCTGTAGAAGCACGTATGGTGGTTGCCGAGGCGGTAAAGATCATGCGGGATGGGCGGGAACGTTCCGTTGGTATTGTTACCTTTAATAGTGAACAGCAAAAACTGATTGTCGATCTGCTGGAAGCAGAAGTGCGCAAAGACCCAAGCCTTGAAAGATTTACGGGCGATGCTGCCCCAGAACCTCTGCTTGTAAAAAATCTGGAGAATATTCAGGGTGAAGAGCGCGATGTTATGCTGTTCTCCCTGACTTATGGCCCTGATGTTGCGGGCAAGATTTCCATGAACTTCGGGCCGCTTAACCGGGAAGGCGGTGAACGGCGCCTGAATGTTGCCATCACTCGTGCCAGAGAACAGTTGATTGTGTTCGGCTCACTCCGAGGCGACAAGATTGCAATTGAGCGCACGCGCGCCGCAGGTGTGCGTGATTTGCGCCGCTTCCTGCTCTTTGCTGAACGTGGCGCAACAGCACTGGCTGGTGCGCATGAAGGTTCTGTTGGTGGTTATGACAGTGTATTCGAAATTGAAGTTGCCTCTATGCTGCGTGCCAAGGGGTGGGATGTCATAACGCAAGTAGGTGTATCCGGCTTTCGTATTGATTTGGGTGTGGTGGATCCCGATCTGCCCACCACATTTTTAGCGGGCATTGAATGTGACGGAGCGACCTATCACCGAAGCGCTACTGCGCGTGATCGGGATAGGCTTCGGCAGGCCGTGCTTGAAAACCTTGGCTGGAACATCCTGCGCATCTGGTCCACAGACTGGTGGACCAATGCACCGCGTGAAGTGGAACGGGTTGACCGTGCTCTGAACGCGCTTTTGGAAGAAGCACGCAAAAAACGGGCAGAACAGGCAGAACATGATGCGGCAATGGCAGCAGCAAGCCTGAGCGAAACTTCCCCCGAAATAGAGGAGATTTCTGCCAATTCTGTCGCTACATCTCACGCAGAACCTCTGGCGGAAACCCCACCATCCGATGCGTTGGCACTAGCTGCGCCACCATCTGAACCACTTTACGCCAAGGCTCCTACTGAAAGTGTTACACTCACACCTTCAAAACCGGTGATTGATCCTTCCCGCTTTCATCAGGAAGATTATCTGCCCACATTAACGCAACTCATTCATCAGATTGTGGATGAGGCAGGCGTTATACGTGAAGATGTGCTTATCCAGACACTCTCGCGCGATCATGGCTTTGCCCGTGTGGGCAGAGAGATACGTGAGCGCATTCAACGTGCAGTTCCATCCTCGCTTGGTCGTACGGAAGAAAGTGTGGGTGTATTCCTGTGGTCAGAACGCCTGCCTGTTGCGCCACGCATGCCTCTGTCTTCTTTCTCTTCAGAAAAAAGCATAGATCCTACCAAAGTCCCGCTGCCTGCTCTGGTGGATCTTGCCTGCCGCGCTATCGCCATTGATTGCCCTGATGATGAAGCCATTACACGTATGCGCGATGCCTGCGGTATGAGCCGTATGGGGCAAGCAACACGCACCAGATTTGCTGAGGCCTTGCAAGCCGCGCGGCTGATGAATGATAACCAGACCGAAGTATTATTCTGAAAATATCAACAGGCATTGCAAGAATGAAGGTGTGTGACTGAGCACCTTCATTCTCCATTCTGATTGGCCACGACACCATAAAAAACCAAAGCGTTTGTATGAACATACGCTCCGGCCAGAAATCAGTATGGCTAAGTTATTGACAGATATATTCGCGTCATAAATGTTGTATTTTATGACGAACCCATAGAAATGGTGAAATATATATTCCATGTCAATTGATCTACAGACCGCGCACAGTGCCATTGATGCTGCTACGCATCTCAAGCAACAGTTTGCCACACGTGCCGCGCATCATGATCGTACTGGAATTTTTGCGCAGGAAAATATTGAAGATCTTCGTCAGGCAGGGCTGCTGTCTTTACGTCTATCTACACCTGCGCGCCCTACGCCATTCACGCTAACAGTTGTGCAGGATATTGTTGGGCAGATTGCTCAGGGTGATGCTTCTACAGCACTGGTTATGGTCAATCATTATATGGTACGCGCTGCCATTGCGCATCACCAATTCGGCTCAGATGAGATCGCCCGCTGGATAGAAGATGATCAGCATGATCAACTGCTGAATATCCTTTTGGCGGAACCAGACCTTGGATCTACATCTCGTGGCGGATTGCCAGGTACAGTTGCCACCCGCACGGAAACCGGATGGGTTTTAACAGGACGAAAAGCCTATGTAACGGGCATTCCTAGTTTATCATGGCTTCTGGTACGTGCCCGCACAGATGAGACCCCAGCACAAGTTGGCACCTTTATTGTTCCTGCCAAGGCAGATGGCATTGAGGTTCTTGAAAACTGGGACCACATCGGCATGCGGGCCAGCAATAGCCATGAGGTCATGTTTACCGAGGTTACCTTGCCTCCCGATGCGGCACTGGAATTGCATGCACCTGATGCACCACCAATCGGGCGTAATACTCTTGTTTTATGGAATACAGGCCTGTTGGGGGCTTTATATAATGGCATTGCCACCGCCGCATTGGCTTGGTTTTGTGACTTCCTGAAAAACCGTGTGCCATCCAATTTGGGAGCACCACTGGCAACACTGCCTTCAATGCGCGATGCTGTTGGCGGATTTACCATTACATTGCACATGAACGCCATGTTGCTGCACCTTTACGCAGCAGATGTAGAGGCGGAGCATTCTCCCCAGCAACTAAAGGCACATGCAGCAGTTATAAAAACGCGTGTTGTAGATGCCGCTGCGGATTTTACATCTGCTCTCCTTGGTTTGGCTGGTAATGCCGGACTATCTGCTCACAATCCATTAGAGCGTGCCCATCGCGATGCACTATGTGGGCGTATTCACGCACCTCATGCTGAATTACTGCGGCGGATCGCAGGCCAGCAGGCTCTTTCTTAAACTCGCAATCATTCTAGTCTCGGGAAAAACCAATACTCTTTCCTTTTGAAGGGAGATGGAGCTCTTCAAAAGGAACCGACATGAATGTGTTAATATTGTCTGCTCATTTTTGTTGTTCATGATATAGAATCTTAACCATGACACATATCCCCGAAAAAAATGATTGTCCCAACATAACAAGGCGTACGGTGATTGTAGCAGGCGCAGTGGCCGGCAGTATGGCTTTGGGTGGCAAAGCCCGCGCCAGCGGCCTTTCTGACTCGTGGCAAAATGGGGTCTGGCTCAACAAGCCCCATCAAAGCGTGATCACGGCCGATACACTTGAAATGACAACGGACAAAGGCTCCGATTTCTGGCGTGAGACCTTTTATGGGTTCACCCGTGATAGTGGCCATTTTTACGGCATCCATGCACCATCACGCTTTACCGCACAGCTGCGTATCCGTGCGGAATATGAGAAGCTGTATGATCAAGCCGGGCTTATGGTGCGGATTGACGAAAAGCACTGGGTAAAGGCCGGTATAGAGCTTTCTGATGGGCGCGCAATGCTCAGCAGTGTTCTTACAGATGGCCGTTCAGACTGGGCAACGGCCCCTTATGAAGGCAATCCAAAAGACTTCTGGATTCGAGCTACCGTAGCCGATGGTGTGTTAAGGCTTCAGGTCTCTGGTGATGGCAAGCTTTGGCCTCTGGTGCGCTTGGCCCCCTTCCCCACGGCCACATCTTACCTGGTTGGCCCGATGTGTTGTACGCCCGAGCGTGAAGGCCTGAAAGTGCGTTTTTCTGACTGGCACCTCAGCGCGCCACTCGGCAAGGCCCTGCATGATCTGACATAATGGCGCACCGAAGCGAAAAACAGAAAATGTTGGCTGGCGATCTGTATATCGCCAGCGATCCTGAATTGCAGCAGGACATGGCGCAATGCGCTGAATGGCTGGTCCGATATAATAATCGTCAGGGATCTCTGACTGAACAACTGGGAGCCATTGGAGAGAACGTCTGTATCCGCCCTCCTTTTCATTGTGATTACGGCTATAATATTTTTCTAGGCGACAATGTCTTTCTGAACTTTAACTGCATCATACTTGATGTGATGCCTGTTAGGATTGGAAGTGGCACGCAAATTGGCCCCGGTGTTCAGATCCTGACGGCAGACCATCCGCGGGATCCTGAACTACGTCAAAAAATGCTGGAGTTTGGCCAGTCTATTACTATCGGAAAAAATGTCTGGATTGGCGGCGGAGCTATTATCTTGCCTGGGGTTATGATTGAGGATAACGCCATTATCGGGGCTGGCAGTGTTGTTACGCATAACGTGCCTTCTGGCGTAACCGTAGCTGGCAACCCGGCACGCCCCTTGCGCAGGATTGCTACATAAACAAAATACTTAATTTCACTTTTACTCACATCATAAGATTAATATTTGAATCGTTTTGCCAAGCTGCAAACATCTACGCTTTTTTGGGGTATAACCCTCATAGAATGCTGGTTTTCAAGAAATCTATTGATGAACTGTTCCGTCGATAATGGAGCAGTCCTTTGACGCGGAAATCTCACAGAAGGGTTGTACATCGGGTTAGGTTATGAAAAAGTCTGTTTTACGTAAAAGAAATTTTCGTAAGCTATAAGAAAACCCGATGCAGACAGAGTGTAGCGCAGGCGCGTATGAGTTTCCAGCCTCCTGTGGACGGCGTGTTGTGGCCCGTTTTGACGGGGGTCGCATGAGTTCGGATGGGGGCGTCATTCTGGTGAAGCAGGCTGATGACATTCTGGGTCTCAGTCGCCGCTTTGCTGCCTGTTTTCGCGATGAACGGCATCCCGGCTTTGTGGAATACCGGGTTGAAGACCTTGTCCGTCAGCGGATCATGGGCCTGGCACTGGGCTATGAAGATCTCAATGATCACGATGCCCTGCGGCATGACCTGATCTTTGGTCTGGCCTCGGGCCGTCTGTCAGGAGGCCGGGCAAACTGCGCAGCATTGGCTGGCAAATCTACACTGAACCGGTTGGAGCGCAGTGGGCACAAGGCAGATCGTTACTGCCGCATCATTGCTGATCATGAGGCCCTGGCTACCCTGTTCGTCACGCTCTTCCTTGACCAGCATGAGCACGCACCCGCCCGGATCGTTCTGGATGTGGATGCCACCGATGACCGTATCCATGGCCATCAGGAAGGCCGCGCCTTTCATGGATATTACGGCCATAACTGCTATCTTCCCCTGTATGTCTTCTGCGGGGACCATCTCCTCAGCGCTACCCTGCGCACGGCAGACAGGGACCCGGGGAAGGAAGCACTGGCAGACATCCGCCGGATCGTGGAGCAGATCAGGAGCCGTTGGCCCCGGGTGCGTATCCTGGTGCGTGGGGACAGCGGTTTCGCCCGGGATAGTCTGATGACATGGTGCGAAGACAACCACGTTGACTTCCTGTTCGGGCTTGCAGGCAACACCCGCCTGTATGACCGGATTGCCTCTTTGTCCGCTGAGGTGCGTGACGAAGCCGCCACGACAGGCAGAGCTGCGCGCGGTTTCGCCTCCTTTGACTGGATCACAAAGGACAGCTGGACGCGCCGCAGGCGGGTCGTGGCCAAGGCCGAATGGCGCCACGGCAACCGCTATCATCGCTTTATTGTCACCACGCTACCGCAGGGAATGTCCGACCCCCGCCATCTCTACGAACAGATTTACTGCGCACGCGGGGATATGGAAAACCGCATCAAGGAATGCCAGATGGATCTGTTCTCAGACAGGACCTCGTCCCACACCATCCGGGCCAACCAGCTCCGGCTGTGGTTCTCGGCCGCAGCCTATGTCCTGCTGACCGCTCTGCAAAGACTGGCCCTTGGCCAGACCAGCCTGGAGACGGCGACCTGTGGCACCATACGCGCACGACTGCTCAAAATCGCAACAGTCGTAAAGGTCAGCGTCCGTCGGATTGTCCTGTCCATGCCGGACATGTTCCCCTGTCAGCATGAATTCGCCCTCGCTCATGCACGATTGCGAAGGCTCCGGCAGGCCATCTGAAGAAACAGACAGTGCACAGACCACATAGCTTCCACCAACACTGCCTTCTCAGGCCGTGACACCCTCACTGCGTTCAGAACCCGCTGCCAGAAGCAGAATATCGTCAATATTCCAGATCGGGCTCCTGTGGGATGACTGAATTCTACAAAATAACCCGAAATTGCCTCAAGTGTGAGAAATCAGCGTTGAAGCCAAATATTCTGATATCTCCTTATAAATACGTGTATTTTCCGCCATGCCTTAGCCGAAAACATGAGGAAATTCCACGTCATCTTCCATCATGACATTGTGCATGTACAATTATTTATGGATTTAGCTGAACGGGATAAAAATGTTGCATTTCCGCAACGCAATGCAAAATATACGGCCCTGATATGTTTTTTTATATCGTTTCTTAAACGTAATAGTTTACGGCTGTGAAAGCAATAACGCTTCATCAGTGGGACATGAAACATGCGATTAGCCAGACGCTTTTCCCTTCTTGCCACCACACTCTGCACCGTTTTGCCTTCACTTTCAGTTGCAGAAACAACCGAAACAACAGCTACACACCGTAAAGTTTCGCATCAGCATGCTGGGAGTGTAGCTGGTAAATCAGTTGCTCAAACTACAGCTCCCCCGGCAGCAACAGCCAGCCATAAAAAAAATAATACAAAAGCTCTATATGCTACGGATGTAGAAACCGTAAATGTTTCAACCGGCACCCATTCAACCAACCGCAAAGCACGGCAGAGCACATCTCCCGTTACAGTTGTATCGGCAGCAACTTTGCGCCGTTCAGGGCAGGTCAACTTAGCAGATTCATTGGTTCGCACTTATGCTTCCATTAACGTGCAGGCTATGGCCGCAGATAGTGCCGCCCTTACGTCCTCCATTCAGATGCGCGGGCTTAACCCGAACGAAGTGCTGGTACTGGTTGATGGCAAACGCCGTCATTCAACCGCAAATATTGTTGCTGATGCCGGACCGCAGTTTGGTTCAACCGGCGTTGATCTGAACATGATTCCGGCAAACGCTATTGATCATATTGAAGTATTAGAAGATGGCGCAGCCGCCATGTACGGTTCAGATGCCATTGCGGGTGTTGTAAATATTATTACAAAAAAGGAAGATCACGGCCTGCATATGTCTGCCCAGACAGGCGCCAATGCTTATAATGGTGATGGCTGGCAGTACCAATTAAATGCAGATGGTGGCCTGAAGCTGGGTGAAGATGGGTACATCCATATATCCGGCCAGATCACACATACAGATCATTACGTTGTAAAAACAAAAGATCATCGCCTTTTAGGGTCATGGCCTGAAGGGGCAACAACGACGGGCTATTATAATGGCATCGTGCCCAACGCCATGAATGTGCCGTTGGATTCCAACAAGATCATGAGCACACCAGAGGAAACACGGGAAAACCTTGCCATTGATTTTGGCAAGAAAATTACCGATGGCATCAACTTTTATGGTTTGATCACCTACGCGCATCGCTATGGTGAAGCCTACGAAAACTATCGTATTCCAACCATCGCCCCCTCTTATTATCCTTACGGCTTCTCACCCCTCGAAACCATTCGGGAAGATGACTACGCGGCAACCCTTGGCCTTAAAGGTGATAACTTTTTTGGTTTTGATTGGGATCTGAGCACCACTTATGGTGCAGATGAAACTAAAATTGGCAATAAAAATACAGCCAATACGGGTATGCTGTCTTCTGATTGTTCTTCAGATCCAACATCTTCCAACTACTCATCCCTTGGTTGTGGCTGGACCCCAACAACAGTTCGAGCTGAAACATACAGGTTGGCACAGTGGACCAATAATCTGGACTTTCGGCGGCACTTTAATATTGCCCAGAAAGTTCCCATGCTGCTGGCATTTGGCGGCGAACACCGGCTGGAAACATATGATCTAAAAGCTGGCAATGCCGCATCCTATATTCTGGGAGGAACACAGGGTTACGCCGGTATTGGGCCGCAAAGCGCAGGCAGCTGGAGCCGTGATATCTGGGCCGCTTATGTAGATGGTGATTTCCACCCGCTTAAAAACTGGGATCTGGATTTTGCTGGGCGTTTCGAGCACTATACAGATGTTGGAAATACCGAAAACGGCAAGGTTTCTACGCGGTATGATATAACCCGACGCATTGGTGTGCGCGGAACCATCAGCACCGGTTTTCGTGCCCCTACCCTGCCAGAGCAGCATTATTCCGCCATGAACGTGGATCCAAACGGAGCATCCGGGCTGTTGCCGGTTGATTCCGAAGCAGCCCGCACTCTGGGAGCTAGCAAACTCAAGCCGGAACGTTCTGTCAGTGCCAGTGGTGGCATTGTTGTTGAACCTGTTGAAGGGTTCCATGTTGAAGCAGATGTTTATCAGATCAACCTGCGAGACCGTATTGTGGGCGGTGGCACGGTTAAAGGCGCATCGGCCATTTCGGCCATTGAACAACTTGGTTATCTGCTACCTTCCAATGGTCTGATTGCAGACAACGTATCTGCATATTACATGACCAATGGTGCCAGCACGCGTACTCAGGGGCTGGATATTAAAGCAGACTATACGTTCCGTTTTCGTAAAGCAGGCACTCTGGCTTTAACACTGGCGCTAGACCTCAATCGTACACGCCTGCACCACAATGCTCTGGATACAAATGGCAATTCCTTGCTGAATGCACAAAATATTGCCTACATCACGACTGCCTACCCACGTAGTAAAATTATTCTGAACGCATTTTACCATTACAAAAACTGGGACTTTAACGTACGAGAAACCCGGTATGGTGAAACAACCTCCATGCTGACCTATTACGACTGGCAGAACCAGAACACGCCCTGCTCTGGAGGTGGAAATCTGGCTTACTCCAACACGTGCTTTAGCCAGTTTAAAAACACACCACGTTGGATGACCGATATTGAAATTGGTTACCGCTTTAACAAAAACTGGCACATGGCTGTTGGCGTCAACAATATTGCCAATGTCCGGCCCCGTATTGTTGCGCAGATCAATAATTCGCGCGGTGCACAACCATATGACCAGTTCTCACTGCAGGTACCAATCACAGGTGCCTACTACTATGGCCGCCTGAACGCAGATTTCTAAAATAAGTAATGCAGAGCGTTTAATTTTAAACGTTCTGCATTTTTACCGGTTCTTTTTGTAAGGGACCATGAGTAAAAAGCAGGAATACTCAATGGCAAGTCCATCACGCACCCCTTCGCAAACACGGCGGCAACTGTTGAGCCGCATTGGCATGGTAGCAGGAAGTGCTGCACTTTATCAGGCCATGACCAGCATGGGTCATGCCATGGGAACAGATTTTTCTGGCCCGCCCAAACTATCAGGGACAAAAAAAGGAACATCAGTTCTGGTTCTGGGGGCTGGCCTTGCAGGTATGTTGAGCGCCTACGAATTACGAAAGGCTGGATACAATGTTAAAATCCTTGAATTTCAATCACGTAGTGGTGGTCGTAATATCAGCCTGCGCGGTGGAGATACGGTAACAGAACTGGGGGGCGCAACGCAAAAGGTTGGTTTTGCTTCAGGGAATTATATTAATCCAGGCCCGTGGCGTATTCCCTACCACCATCAAGGACTTTTGCACTACTGCCGCGAATTTGGTGTGCAGCTTGAACCATTTATTGAGCTCAATCATAACAGCTGGCTCCATTCAACGGGCTCTTTTGGTGGCAAAGCTGTGCGCTACCGGGAATTGGCGGCAGATTTTAATGGATTTACGGCAGAACTGCTGGCCAAGGCAGTAGATCAACACAAGCTGGATGATCTGGTTAGCACAGACGAGGTTGCTTACCTTAAAGATGCCATGCGTGGCTGGGGCGCCCTTACACCTGAATTGGCTTATGCTAAGGGAAATACCAGCTCCTTACGCCGCGGGTTTGAAAAACCGCAGGGTGGTGGCTTGAATGGTGCCCCGGTTCCCTCTGATCTGATGCAGCGAAACGAAATTTGGAAATCCGGCATGTGGAACTGGATGGCATTCCATGAGCGGCTGGATATGCAGACAACCATGTTCCAACCTGTTGGGGGCATGGATAATATTGGCAAGGCATTTACCAAGCAGGTGCGGGATTTACTGCAACTTCAATGCAAGGTTACAGCCATTCATCAAGACGTTAATGGCGTTACTGTAACCTATAACGATATGCAGCACGCTGGCGCGGTGAGGCAAGCCAAGGCAGATTATTGTGTCTGCACCATCCCCCTTTCCATTCTGTCACAACTGGATGTGCAAGTGAGTGCTGGCATGAAAGCAGCCATAGGCGCTGTGCCATACGCATCTTCCGTCAAGTTGGGTCTGGAGTTCAAGCGGCGTTTTTGGGAGGAAGATGACCAGATTTACGGCGGTATCAGCTTTACCGACCAACCGATCAGCCAGATTTCCTATCCAAGCCACGGTATTTTTTCCAAAGGACCAGCCGTGCTGTTAGGAGGGTATATGTTTGGCCCAGCAGCATATGACTTTGCCGGCATGACACCACAAGAAAGACTGGAAGAAGGCATAAAACAGGGGCTGGCCTTTCATCCACAATACCGCAAGGAATTCCTGAATGGCGTGAGCTTTGCCTGGAGCCGCGTACCTTGGACATTGGGGTGCTGTTCTATGTGGAGTGAAGAAGCCCGCAAAACCCATTACAAAACCCTATGTTCGATTGACCAGAGGATTGTTCTAGCCGGAGAACATGCCTCTTACGTAGGATGCTGGCAAGAAGGGGCTATTCTTTCCGCGTTGGATGCCGTCACACGTTTGCACAAACGAGCACTGGGAGCCGCCTGATGCGTAAATTTCTTCTTGTTTCGGCACTGGTGAGCATTCTTGTGCCTTGTGGTTGGGCGCGGGCAGATAGTGCAAGCGCCATATCCGGCAAAATGGAAGACTTACCATCAGGTGAGGCTATTTACCGGCATATCTGCCAGAGTTGCCATATGCCTGATGGACAGGGTGCTGTTGGAGCCGGGGCGCAAATTCCTGCCTTGGCGCATAATTCCCATTTACAGGTTGCAAGCTACCCTGCCACGGTTATCCTTAACGGTTACGGAGCCATGCCTTGGTTTGCGGGCTTGTTAAATGACAAACAAATTGCGGATGTGGTGGATTATATTCGCACGCATTTTGGCAATAATTACAAAGATAAACTTAACCCGTCGGAAGTGGCACTCATGCGCCCTCACCTGACTGCAGAGGAGCAATAAGTTCATGCGTTTCTTCAAATTATTCGGGGTTTCAACCTTACTTGCGACAACAACTTTTGTAGTAATGGGATCAGCGGCACCAGCATACGCCCAGAGCGATATTATACGGCATAACGAGGCGACCTTTCCTATTGCATCTGCAATTGAAGTACCTGCCGGATATTCCACCATCTATCTGAGCGGTATGGGTGCTCCTGTAATTAATCCTCAGGCCCCTGCAAAATCTCTGGAAGCCTACGGTAACATGGCAGCCCAAACGGAAGGCTCACTTAAACGAATAGAGGAAACACTCAAAGGCATGGGGCTAACCATGGGCGATATCGTGCAGATGCATATTTTTATGATAGCCGATGCCCAAACCAAGAAACTGGATTTTGCAGGAATGATGGATGGTTACAAAAAATTCTTTGGCACAAAAGTACAACCTAACTTACCTGTGCGTTCAGCCTTTGCCGTAGCGCAGCTTGCTAATCCCGGATGGTTGATTGAAATTGAAGTTGTGGCCGTAAGACCAGCCCATCATTAAATCAGATTAGTATGTCGGGTATGGGCAAGATCTAGATATCTCGACGCGGATTTCTTCTGTGGTTACCGTCCGTTATGCAAGAGTTTTCTGACCAATATTGACGTGTGATCGTGTGCGGTCTTCTGTAAGGCCTGTTGATGTGGCCTTTCAGAAGCCACTGGCCGGTATGGTGATCAGCGGATCAGATCCAAATCTCACAGGCGTGCTTTAAAGCACAGAGAAATCCACTGGTTTTTCCGATCCGGATCAAACGATCATGCGCCCATTCAGGTCATCGCCCTCTCACACCCCTACCGGTTCCATCCGCGGGAGCCGAGCCATCGCTCAGGCTGCCAGGGACAGGGCCGGATCCCGATAATCCTCCTGTTTTGTTGCCATGGCCCAGATGGCTCGTGCCATCCTGTTGGCCAGCGCAATGGCTACCAGCATACGGGGCTTGCGGGCCAGCATCCGTGCCAGCCAGCTTCCCGGTGCAGGGGCCTTACGGCTGGCCCAGTTCACCTGGGTCATGGCGCCCATGATGAGAAGCCTGCGGATATCAGCCTGCCCGGCTTTTGATATCTTCCCCAGCCTTTCCTTTCCGCCAGATGAGAACTGACGGGGCACCAGCCCCAGCCACGCAGCAAAGTCGCGCCCGCGCCGGAAGCTCTGCAGGTCAGGCGCAAAAGCTTCAATCGCAAGAGCGGTCAGAGGACCCACTCCAGGCATGCTCTGCAATCTGCAGGTGTTTTCACTTTCCTGGGCAAGCATCCTGATCTTCTTTGTTCTGACATCAATCCGCACACTCTGCTCCGAAATCTGTCGCAGCAGATCAAGGCATTCCTGCTTCACAGCCTCTGGCAGAACCGCCTCATCCAGCATGGTTTCAATGTGTCTGATATGCGCAATCCCCTGTGGCACGACGAGACCGAATTCATACAGAACGGCACGCAGGGCATTCACCAGTTCCGTGCGCTGGTGCACCAGACGCTGCCGGGCCCGGAAAAGAACGCCACGCGCCTGCTGCGCTTCAGTGCGTGGTTCGACAAAGCGCATTTCCGGCTGCCGGGCCGCAATGACGATCGCTTCCGCATCAGCAGCATCGTTCTTCTGGCGCTTCACGAAAGGCTTCACATACTGCGGAGCGATCAGTCTGACCTCGTGACCAGCTCCTGCCAGTTCGCGAGCCCAGTAATGCGCGCTCCCGCACGCTTCAAGAACGACCAGAGCAGGCGGCTGCGTGGCCATGAACTGCATAAACTGCTGACGACGCAGCTTTTTGCGAAACATCACCTCGCCCGCACGCGAAGCTCCATGAACCTGGAAAATGTTCTTTGCCAGATCAACGCCTATCACTGTATCCTTCATCTGCCGTCCTTTCGCGCAGTCGTTTCTTCCAACGACCATTCTGGCACATTGCGATGCCGTGCGGGGAGGACGGCAACCACCCCATCTCACACTTGAGGCAATTTCGGGTCATTTTGTAGAATTCAGTCATACCACAGGAGCCCGATCTGGAATATTGACGATATTCTGCTTCTGGCGGCGGGTTCTGAACGCAGTGAGGGTGTCACGGCCTGAGAAGGCAGTGTTGGTGGAAGCTATGTGGTCTGTGCACTGTCTGTTTCTTCAGATGGCCTGCCGGAGCCTTCGCAATCGTGCATGAGCGAGGGCGAATTCGTGCTGACAGGGGAACATGTCCGGCATGAACAGGACAATCCGACGGACGCTGAGCGTTACACGTGTCGCGATTTTGAGCAGTCGTGCGCGTATGGTGCCACAGGTCGCCGTCTCCAGGCTGGTCTGGCCAAGGGCCAGTCTTTGCAGAGCGGTCAGCAGGACATAGGCTGCGGCCGAGAACCACAGCCGGAGCTGGTTGGCCCGGATGGTGTGGGACGAGGTCCTGTCTGAGAACAGATCCATCTGGCATTCCTTGATGCGGTTTTCCATATCCCCGCGTGCGCAGTAAATCTGTTCGTAGAGATGGCGAGGGTCGGACATTCCCTGCGGTAGCGTGGTGACAATGAAGCGATGATAGCGGTTGCCGTGGCGCCATTCGGCCTTGGCCACGACCCGCCTGCGGCGCGTCCAGCTGTCCTTTGTGATCCAGTCAAAGGAGGCAAAGCCGCGCGCAGCTCTGCCTGTCGTGGCGGCTTCGTCACGAACCTCAGCGGACAAAGAGGCAATCCGGTCATACAGGCGGGTGTTGCCTGCAAGCCCGAACAGGAAGTCAACGTGGTTGTCTTCGCACCATGTCATCAGACTGTCCCGGGCGAAACCGCTGTCCCCACGCACCAGGATACGCACCCGAGGCCAACGGCTCCTGATCTGCTCCACGATCCGGCGGATGTCTGCCAGTGCTTCCTTCCCCGGGTCCCTGTCTGCCGTGCGCAGGGTAGCGCTGAGGAGATGGTCCCCGCAGAAGACATACAGGGGAAGATAGCAGTTATGGCCGTAATATCCATGAAAGGCGCGGCCTTCCTGATGGCCATGGATACGGTCATCGGTGGCATCCACATCCAGAACGATCCGGGCGGGTGCGTGCTCATGCTGGTCAAGGAAGAGCGTGACGAACAGGGTAGCCAGGGCCTCATGATCAGCAATGATCCGACAGTAACGATCTGCCTTGTGCCCACTGCGCTCCAACCGGTTCAGTGTAGATTTGCCAGCCAATGCTGCGCAGTTTGCCCGGCCTCCTGACAGACGACCCGAGGCCAGACCAAAGATCAGGTCATGCCGCAGGGCATCGTGATCATTGAGATCTTCATAGCCCAGTGCCAGGCCCATGATCCGCTGACGGACAAGGTCTTCAACCCGGTATTCCACAAAGCCGGGATGCCGCTTATCGCGAAAACAGGCAGCAAAGCGGCGGCTGAGACCCAGAATGTCATCAGCCTGCTTCACCAGAATGACGCCCCCATCCGAACTCATGCGACCCCCGTCAAAACGGGCCACAACACGCCGTCCACAGGAGGCTGGAAACTCATACGCGCCTGCGCTACACTCTGTCTGCATCGGGTTTTCTTATAGCTTACGAAAATTTCTTTTACACAAAATAGACTTTTTCATAATCTAACCCGATGTACAACCCTTCTGTGAGATTTCCGCGTCGAGGACAAAATTCTTCCTGCCTGTCGTGAACTTGGCATCGGCATAACAGCCTATGGCGTGCTCGCGCGTGGTCTAATCAGTGGGCACTGGCAAGGGGCTAAGGGGCCAGGGGACTTTCGGGTTCGTAGTCCCCGCTTTCAGGAAGGCAATGTCGAGCGCAATCTGGCCCTTGTGGAGACATTACGCGAAATTGCAGCCACCAAGGGCGCAAGCGTGGCCCAACTCGCAATTGCCTGGGTGGCAGCACAGGGTGACGACATCGTACCACTTGTAGGAGCCCGCCGACGCGATCGGCTCTCCGAGGCGCTGGGTGCGCTTGATCTTGCGCTGACGCCTGACGATCTGGCTGCTATCGAGCAGGCAGTTCCAAAAGGGTCTGCTACCGGGGAACGCTACGATCCGAAACAGATGGAGGTACTCGACAGCGAGAAATCGGGGTTCGGAAAGGGTTAGGAATAAGATAGAGCCGGTGCAAGTATCTGGGCCGGTCGACTCTTATTTCTACCATCCTCACTGGCAGCGCTCTTCAGCTTTTTTCAGCTCGGCAGATACAGACACTTACGTCCGCTTTTCAGAATTTAGCATGATGCTTCTCGTGTCCGTCATGAGGCGACTGCTGTCTGTCTGCTCTGTTTCTGCTGTGCTGACAGACAGTATAGGGGGGGAGGCGGACTGTCGGCTTTAGATTTTACACTCGCGTGAAATACCATAAACCATCAAACAAGACGCAATATCTTGCCTCTCATTTTCAACGAATATAAGAATGGTAAATACGAAATGTTCGTGGTATTGACAAATGAAGAATATTATTAATCGCTGACTTTAAAACGGAAAAAGAATAATTTATTTCCCATAAAAAGTATAGACTCGATAGCGATGTTTTTATGTATTTAATTGATGCCGGACTATTAATTATCGAATCAATCGTTGTATCTGCGACCCATCCCGAACATCCGTAATTAACATTTAACTCCAGAACAAGATCAGAAAAACATGGATAGTAAGAAAAAGGTATAAGTGTCGCTACGCTTGCAGTGGGCAGCATGTAATAAATGCGGTTATGGTTTCTTTGTGGCTCCCAATATGCAGATAGTAGAACTTGTTCTGCTATTGTGGTTGTAGTCCTTCCAAACATAATCTGCGCCATATAAACCTCGAGAATATAAAGTTTTAATATTATTATTTAATTTATGCACTAGTCAAATACGAACCCGACCTACTTGTTAGAGTATCCAATACGAAGGCGGCTTGAGCGGGGGGCGCATGATTCCCGCATACTGCGCCAGAGGGATAAACACGCATACTTGACAGTTCAGGCCATCCGGATGGCTACGGGCACACCGTCCTGGACCTTGATGTCAACAGACAGCACTTCTGTTTGTTGTGATATTTCTTTGGCTGCATCATTCAGCCCTTTGATTATATTTGCACTTTCGACAGTGATTTTTTCAAAAAGGACGTTCTCATGAGCAAGGACGGAGGCCTTGATTTCATATGATGATATACCTTGGATTTTATCCCGAAACGCCTTGTCTATTGATAAACCAACCTCGCCCATAGGGGACAGAACGGCCAATGCATTGGTAATATCCTGTAGGCGCACCTTTTTCCCCGTATCGCGACCAGGAAATGCACACAGGAGTTGATAGCCGCAAGCCCGTGCCCGAATACACAGGAGGATTTCATCGCACGTCCTCCCAATGCTGGCCTGAGATTCCTTGATCGCAGTTGCATACTTGCTTGATCCCCAGCCTTCTTTCTTGATGACGCTGAAGGCCTCAATCTGAGCTCTGATGTCGCTGGTCAGGTGCTCCTGCACCCTGACAAGATCAACTTCATGGCGTTCGATTTCCTGCAAGACTTCGTTGGCCAGTTCCCCTGTCAAAACAGAAGGGGCAACCTGCTGAAAGTAACGGATGGACGCAGTGATTATGGAGCGACGTTCATTCTGCTGGAATTTCGAGACATCTTTGATCGAAGCTTTGATTTCGTCGAGGCTTTTTTCAATAGCTTCCAGTTTTTTCTGCTCCGCCATGGCGGCAGCCAATGTCAGTAACGCGGCGGGAGTAGCTAGACTGACCAGGGACGCCGGATCGAGGCGGACCATACCTTGGTGACCCTTGGCAGTACCTACATAGTGGCCCAACTTTTCGCTGTATGAAAGCGCCATTTCTGCGCGATAGTAGTTCCCATTTTTTAATATTTGTTCGGTCGAAATAAATGGTTGGGCGCCCTTCAGTATCGGCGTCAGAACATTCAGCAAGTTGCGACTGTATTCCATGTCCCGCCACCCAGTTGTGTCGGCATCGGGAATCGTCGCAAGAGATAGAACCCGGTCACCATTTTCAGTCTGGATGATAACAGAGTCCGACGCGCTATCGATGCTAGCAGAACTATTACTGATTTCTGTTCCGGTGATTGAGGCGGGTTGGATCCGTCCTTCCTCAATCAGTTTACGGCGCAGATATATTATCTGCAGCATAATTGCCGCAAATGGCGGCCAGGCATCCGAACTCAATATGCCCCGCACGGCAGCCGACACGGCCGTGGCTGCCTCATTGACCAAAGCCTGCTGGTCGAAGGTAGATGGACGGAGAGATAGATATTGCTTTGAAAACAAATTCAACAGGGTCGCTTCGTCTTCGCCCGTTAATGTTGAGGGAAACCCGACCTGTTTGCACAAGCCACCAATGATCTCGGTGTAGGAGGGGCGCTTCCCATCGTTGCGGCCAAGAGCCTGCAAGCCAAGCCGATAAATCTCGTCGCCTATCCGGTCTGCGTAATGCGTGTGGTCAGGAAAGTACTTTTCGAACGCACGACTGATTTTAAGAACGCTCTGCTGTGATTGCCCAAGGACATCTACAATCGGATCAAGTTCCTCATTTGTGCAATTCGCAAGAACATCATAAAGATCACTGCACAGGTCATTGTCTTGTAATTGCGTCATGTATGGTCCTCGTTTTGCTGTCGGTGGACAGGCGTTTCTCTTTCCTAACTGATTGCACGGTCGGGGCCTAGTATCCGCTAAGCAATACCTGTCAGGATGTGTAGGGAATGCTGGCTGCGGAAACGTCTGCTTTTAGCCATTCCCTGAATACCCAAAGAACGTCCGAGATGAGGGCGTAAGCGGACTATTTCCTGAGCCTGATGATTCCGAATTCGTGCCACATCCACCCAAAATCGTAGGCAGCCGTGGCACCGCCACTCCCTTGGGCTCGGACCGTAGTGTTTTCGATATCCTTCAACCAGATGGCCACCTTTTTACGCCCTGAGGCTGTCTGGACGGCCTGGCGCGGCGTCATATCTCCCAGGGCCGGGACTGGCTCATCAAGCACCTGCCGATAGTGCCGCTCCAGCATCTGCACGATAATCCGGGCTTCCTCCTCGGGCGGGATCTGCAGTTCTGGCGAGACCTCACGTCCATGCGTCCCCCGGTCTTCCATAGCCTGCGCCGGCGTCATGATCTGCGTGAGCGGAGCGCGCACGAGATCTCCCAGACCAGCCTGCAGCATGGCGCGGCCACGTTCGGCACGCTCTTTCGAGTTCACCTGCAGCCGCAACTGCCGCCCCTTCAGATCCAGCGTGCCGAGCACGATCGCACCATCATCCATCTCGGTGCGCAGGAACCGCCCATTTTCATCTCGTCCAGCCTTGCCCACGGGATTACTCGGTTCTTTCAGCCAGTTCCAGAATGACCGGTTTTCCGGTTGCAGGGCCATGACCCCGTCAAGCACGTCCGCCACTGTCTTCTGTGTCACGCCCTTTGCCAGCGGGAAACACACTTCGTGGAAGACCAAATCCTCTCCGTCCCCATTGAACAGCGCTGACCCCTCCATCTGCCGGGCCATGTCCTCCAGTGTCCGAAACAGCCAGGTCAGCATGAACATGGGCGCAAGTTCATACAGCGTCTGCGTATCGACTTTTGGAAACTCGGCCTTGCCCCGTCTTTTCCGCAGAGCCCTGTAAAGGTTCCCTGACAGATCTTCACAGGCGCCCCGTGAATAGGCGAGCAGCCCGCCTGCCAGAATGGTCTTTCCATCGGACGGTACGAGACGCGCTGCAATCCGGTCCCACTGTTCCAGCGTCCGGGTAGCCGTGCCTTCATGCGCCAGAACGGGTTCCCCACCCCGCAGCAGGTCACGCGCCATCAGGCTCTGGCCGGGTTTGATATCCGAGACTTCATACAGACTCATGACCGAAGCCTTGAGGGCACG
Source organism: Acetobacter sp. A11-2 (assembly GCF_040208445.1). Taxonomy (NCBI): domain Bacteria; kingdom Pseudomonadati; phylum Pseudomonadota; class Alphaproteobacteria; order Acetobacterales; family Acetobacteraceae; genus Acetobacter; species Acetobacter sp. A11-2. The sequence continues at coordinate 939,414 of NZ_CP157843.1, read as the reverse complement.
CATGTAGGCGCTGTTGCGCGGCCCTTCCTTCCAGCCCCGCCGTTTGAGGTAAACGTCGACGAAGTTCCGGCCATCGTCCCAGTCCTACCCGAGAAAATCTTCGAAAGCGCAGCCCCACAGCGTCATGGCAACGTCAGGGCCGATCATCTCCGCCAGATCCTCGAAGGAGATGTCGCCCGCTTCCAGCGCCGGACCGATGTGATCGCTGAGCACTTCGCCAAAACACTCCTGCCAGTCCTCCTGACCGAGATAACGGATCAGTCCCGTGAGTTCGTCTGCGGCCATGGCTGCTCGTGCGTCTCCTGATACGGACAGCAGAAGCGCAGACTGTCCTGACTCGACAAGCCTAGAATGATACCCCGAAACAGGCGGCAGGGTGCCCCGCTTTCACTCATTTGTGAAAGTGGACAAAATCGCGCCCTGGTACCTTTCCGTCTGTTTCCTATGTGTTTCCTGCGGTGGAAATCTGGACACAAAAAAGCCCCGCCAACCGATTGGTTGAGCGGGGCTTTAGGTATGGTTGCGGGGGCAGGATTTGAACCTGCGGCCTTCAGGTTATGAGCCTGACGAGCTACCGGGCTGCTCCACCCCGCGGTTGAAGATGTGTTGAAATTTGTAGGGGTAAGATTTGTATAGGGTGGATTGGAAGACCTGGCGGCGACCGACTTTCCCGTGGCTTAAGCCACAGTATCATAGGCGCTGGGGGTTTTCACGGCCGAGTTCGGGATGGGATCGGGTGGATCTCTCCCCGCCATGGCCACCAGGTCATCCAGTCCACCCTGTAAGGGGTGTGTGGAGGACGGTTGGTTATGAAGAAGTAGGCGTTATATGGATGATTTCTGTGCACGGGCCGTCCTTTTAAGGGGACAGTAAGAGAGTGAGCCTATTGGGTGATTAGGACCAGTTAGCTGCACGTGTTACCACGCTTTCACACCTGGCCTATTAACGTGGTGGTCTACCACGACCCTCAGGGAGACCTAGTTTTGAGGTGGGTTTCCCGCTTAGATGCTTTCAGCGGTTATCCCTTCCATACTTAGCTACCCGGCGGTGCCGCTGGCGCGACAACCGGTGCACCAGAGGTATGTTCATCCCGGTCCTCTCGTACTAGGGACAAATCCTCTCAAGTCTCCAACATCCACGGCAGATAGGGACCGAACTGTCTCACGACGTTCTAAACCCAGCTCACGTACCACTTTAATCGGCGAACAGCCGAACCCTTGGGACCTGCTCCAGCCCCAGGATGTGATGAGCCGACATCGAGGTGCCAAACCTCCCCGTCGATGTGGACTCTTGGGGGAGATCAGCCTGTTATCCCTAGAGTACCTTTTATCCGTTGAGCGATGGCCCTTCCACGCGGGACCACCGGATCACTATGGCCGACTTTCGTCTCTGCTCGAGCTGTCACTCTCGCAGTCAGGCGGGCTTATGCCATTGCACTCAACAGCCGGTTTCCGACCGGCCTGAGCCCACCATCGCGCGCCTCCGTTACACTTTGGGAGGCGACCGCCCCAGTCAAACTGCCCACCATACAGGGTCCCGGATCAGGCTAACTGACCACGGTTAGACATCAGAAAAATTCAGGGTGGTATTTCAAGGATGGCTCCACAGGAACTGGCGCCCCTGCTTCAAAGCCTCCCACCTATCCTACACAGAATGTCTCTGATGCCACTGTAAAGCTGCAGTAAAGGTTCATAGGGTCTTTCCGTCTGACCGCGGATACCCCGCATCTTCACGGGGAATTCAATTTCGCTGAGCCGATGCTGGAGACAGCGGGGAAGTCGTTACGCCATTCGTGCAGGTCGGAACTTACCCGACAAGGAATTTCGCTACCTTAGGACCGTTATAGTTACGGCCGCCGTTTACCGGGGCTTCAATTCAGCGCTCTCACACCTCCTCTTAACCTTCCGGCACCGG
>NZ_CP157843.1:730000-932500 GCF_040208445.1 Acetobacter sp. A11-2 | reverse complement strand
ACCGTGGTGTGCGCCCAATAGGCTTTTGATCCACCACTACGAGGCGCCGGATGTTTTGCAATCCGCTCACCACCTGCCCTGCTGGTTCAGCGCTTTCTGCAACTTCTGGAATATCGTTATCGTCTGCCTCTGGTTGCTCAACAGGCTCTTTCTGCCCAAGCGCCTTGGAAACAATACTGACCAATGCCTGACCAGTTAAGCTGGATTTACCGGACCCGGAAATGCCGGTCACGACCGTCATGACACCTAAGGGCAGATCAAGCGTAACGTTGCGTAGATTGTTCCAGTTAATGTTTTTCAGGCAAAGCCACTCTTTAGGCTTGAGAGGCACCGTCTGCCCGCACTTAATCTCATCAAAAATATAAGGCCGTGTGCGAGAACGAGAAACAGACTTCAGCCCATCCAACGGGCCACTGTATAGGATTTCGCCACCCTTTTCGCCAGCATCTGGCCCAACATCCACCAGCCATTCTGCATGACGGATAACCTGACAATTATGTTCCACCACCAAGAGCGAATTGCCAGCATCCAACAACCCATGCAGCGCCTTAAGCAAGGCTTGCGTATCACATGGGTGCAAGCCAGAGCTTGGCTCATCTAGCACATACAGCACGCCAAACAGGTTGGAACGAATTTGGGTTCCCAACCGCAGGCGTTGATATTCACCGGGAGAAAGTGTTTGCACGCCACGGCTGAGCTGAAGGTAGCCCAACCCCAATTCCAATAGCGTTTGCAGCCGCTCTATCAATGCTTCCACAATGCCGTAAGCTGCAAGGCCAGTGGCATCTGTCTGTTTTTTAAGTTGCTGGCTTTGCTCTTGCAAAATGGCTGTAATGTTCTTGAGTGGAAGCGCTGAAAGTTCAGCAATATTGCGCCCTGCAAACAGCACCTGAAGGGCTTCAGCCTTGAGCTTCTGACCATGACACTCTGGGCACACGCTGCTAACCATGAATGATGCAGCCCGCGCCCGCATTTTAGCACTTTGCGATTTGGCAAAGGTGTTTAGCACATACTGACGCGCACCGGTGAATGTACCGTTATAATCTGCAGGAACACCATGCTTTATGGCCTCTAGCACTTGCTCATGCGTGCGGCCGAGATAAACGGGCTCTGTTGGAGTTTCCTTTGTATAAAGGATCCAATCCCGCGTGGCCTTGGTCAGGTCTTTCCACGGAATATCTACATTCACGCCACGCGTGATCAGGATATCCCGTAAGTTTTGGCCCTGCCACGCCGTTGGCCATGCCGCAACAGCCCGTTGCCTGATACTCAGCGTATCATCCGGCACCAATGTTTTTTCTGTGACATCGTAAATGCGCCCGAGCCCATGGCAACGTGGGCATGCACCCATTGGCGTATTGGACGAGAAATCTTCTGCCTCTAAGCGGCTCATGCCAGCAGGATATGTGCCTGCCCGCGAATACAGCATCCGCAAGAGGTTTGAGAGTGTTGTGAGGCTTCCGACAGAAGACCGACTACTGCTGCCCCCGCGCTGCTGCTGCAAGGCAACGGCTGGGGGTAGGCCTTCTATGGCATCCACAACCGGTACCGGCATCTGATTAAACAGCCGACGCGCATAAGGAGAAACAGATTCCAGATACCGACGCTGGGCTTCTGCGTAAATTGTGCCAAATGCCAGTGAGGATTTGCCTGACCCTGAAACGCCAGTCATCACAACAAACTTGTCACGCGGCACAGAAACAGAAACGTTTTTCAGATTGTGTTCACGTGCCCCGCGGACGCAAATCATATCGGCAGGGTTACTGGCAGAAGGTTGTGTTTTCATGGGGGCATTATACGCCCCCTATTTCTGCCCTGTGGTATGGAAAAAAGAATAGGTGCCCTGCATGTGCCGCTTTCTGACATTTGGCACGGATAACAAGAGCACCTGATTAACTTAAAATGAAGCTTACAGAGTATCCTCTGTTGGCCCATCAGAAAGCGCACCTTCCCATTTGGCCGAGATTGCAGCGGCATAGCCGTTGCCCAGCACGTTGGTCGCTGTGCGCATCATATCCAGAAAATGATCAATACCCAGAATAAGCGCGATACCCGCCTCTGGCAGGCCGAACTGAGGCAGAACGGCTACAAGCGTAACAAGCGATGCACGTGGCACACCAGCAATACCCTTACTGCTGAGCATCATAACCAGCAGCATCAGAAACTGCTGAGACCACGGCATATGAATGCCGTAAGCCTGCGCAATAAAAATGGCTCCGAAAGACTGAAACAGAATGGAGCCATCCATATTGAAGCTGTAACCCAATGGCAGCACAAAGCCACTGATCCGGGTGGGTACGCCAAAATTCTCCAGCTTTTCCAGCAGCAATGGGTAAACGGACTCACTGCTTGCCGTAGCAAAACCCAGCAGCACCGGCTGCACCAGTTCACCCACCAGCCTTTTAATGCTGCGCCCCAGAACCAGAAAAGCAATAACAGTAAGAACACCCCACTGCACAAAAATGGTGCCGTAAAATTCTGCCAAAAACCGGCCAAAATGCAGCAACATGCCCGCACCGCTTTGCGCCACAGTGCCCATAATGGAGCCAAACACGGCCAAAGGTGCCAGCACCATGACCATGTCTGTCATACGCAGCATGATGTGGGCGAGTTCTTCCGTCCACTTCAGCATGGTCTCACCTGCCTTGCCCGCTGCGGGCAAGGCCACGCCAAACAGAACCGAGAACACCACAATCTGCAGGATATCGTTGCGTGCCATGGCATCCATGACGCTGGTTGGCACAACGTGCAGCAGAAACTCAACTGGTTCAAAAGGATGCTTCAGGGATGAAATATCAGACGGCAAGGGTGCTGAAAATCCATAACCCGGCTGAAGAATATTGGCGGCAAACAAGCCAATAAGCAGCGAGATAAAGGACATGGAGATAAACCATAGCAAAACGCGCCCACCCACGCGCACCACCAAGGTATCATCCCCCAGCTTGCCAATGCCGCTTACCAATGTTGCAAATACCAACGGCGCAATAATCATGCGGATAAGCCGCAGGAAAAGCCCCGTTAACAGGGTTGCCACCTGATGCGCAGCCGAAATATAGGCCGGAAACAGATCATGCACCGCCAGCCCGCATAAAATGCCTAGCACAAGGGCAATTAGGATAGCGTAGGTGCGCCGTTTGGTATTAGTGGGTGAAGCAACCGCTGCCATCTGTCATTCTTCTCCCTCTGGAGCATGAAACTTGTCAAAAAGAAGGCTCATATAGGGAAGAAGACGCAAGAGGTCAAAGCTGTAAAACAAGCAAAATTATTTCTTAACCGTATCTTTTACTTATCAACATAAACGATTACCTACTTAATTTTTGGTAAATGCCTGATACGGACTATTCAGGTTTCAAAAACCATACATTCTCCGTAGCGGGCACACCACCTTTTAAACCGCCAGTTACGGAAGTATTTTCCAAACAGCTTATGGCATATTCTGCCCCGTAATACCGCTGAATCTCCTGCTGGGTTACGCTAAACGGTGGCCCCGCTATACAAGATTGATCATACTCCAAGGTAACAAGGAGTTGCTCCGCTTTGTCTGAAATATCCATCAGGTGCTCTGCGTAAGTTGCACGCATGGCAGGCGGCAAAGCAACCAGAGCAGCCCGATCATAAATAGCCTGCACACTCCCCACCAACGCCCGAGAGAGCGCAAAAATATCGCCTACAAATATAGTGAGGTTTTTTGCCTGAAAACACTGCATATTGGGTACCACATCGGTTATTTGCGGCGTTAGAGCAAGTTCGGAAAAAAGCTGCTCTACGGCAATCTGGCTAAGCTCTACCCCAACCACATTCATCCCGCGTTGTAAGAGCCAGTGAATATCCAGCGTTTTGCCACATAACGGCACAAAAACACGCGCGCCCTCTTTAAGCTCCAGAACAGGAAAATATTTAACCAGAAGTGGATTAACTGCAGGAAGATGAAAGCCAATTTGGTTTTTCTGCCATTTCATGTTCCAGAATTGCGCATCCATTTTGGCCTCTTCCTACTACAAAATTATTCAAACCATGTTTATGCTTCATGCGTAAACAATAAAACAAACATCCTGTTTTTGCAGGACATTCAGTCTTACACTCTGTATCAGAAAGTTGTCTCTCATGCGTAAACTTTATGTTTATGATCATTGCCCATTCTGCATTAAAGCCAGAATGATTTTTGGCCTCAAAAACATTCCTGTTGAGCTTGTTGTTCTTCAAAATGATGATGAAGCAACGCCTATTGGCATGATCGGTCAGAAAATGCTGCCCATTCTGGAAGAAAACGGGCACTATATGGGGGAAAGCCTGGATATTATTGCGCATATAGACCGTGAAGGAACACCTCTTCTTACTGTTCCCGCTCGGCCAGAAATTTCTGATTGGATCAGCCGTTCAAGCTCTCTGCTGTATAGGCAATTCCTTCCTCGCGCGGCAGCGGCTCCTTTTCCGGAATTTTCCACCACATCCGGGCGGGCATACTTTATCCGCAAAAAAGAGGCTTCAACTGGCCCATTCTGCAAGATTTTCAATGAAGGCACAGAAGCCCTTCTTCCTTTAAACGCGTTGTTGGAAGATTTAGCCTCTCTCCTGCCTGAACCCTCTGCGCTTCAGGGGCCGCTTTCTTATGATGATATCCATCTGTTTGCGCACTTGCATAGTTTTTCCATCATCAAAGGGCTTACTTACCCTGCTGCGGTAGAGAACTATAGGCAGGCTCTTTCCAAGCGCTCGGGCATTCCTTTGCTGGATTCTGTAGCGGTCTGATTATAAAAAACTTTTCCTGAGTTGCATTTTCTGAGAATTAACAATCAGAAACACAGGAAAAGTTTGTATATAAATAAATACCAAAAAATAATACATCAGTAATTGTTTTATAAATCCTGTTTTTTAAAAAGTAATTTTGTTTTTATTGTAAAATTATATATTTATTTTCATATATTATAATTGATACAAAATAATATATTGTAAAACTTTTCCGTTGAAAATTTTATCAGAAAATATTATTAAGGCAATGTTATGACAACCGGCATAAGGAGAGACCTTTCCTTTAGAATTTTAATTCTTCCACATCATCAAATGGTTTCGTTTTCTTGTGGTCTTTAGATGGGTGCATGTTTTATATTATTGCAATAATATAAAACCATAATCAGTTTACTCTCAGATTCCTTCTTTTCCCCCATCAGGCAAGCAGATACATCCAGCTATCGCATAGTGCCGCAGACCCGCTGCGCTCTTTTTCCCTCAGACTCATGTCCTGAGGCTTTTATGGTTAGAAGCCCCTATTGGCTTCCACCATTCAGGCGCGGACTTCTCCCGAACCGTATTTTTCCACAAGATTCCGGAGTGAACGGCCATTTGGCATCACCCGGAGAATTGCAGTCAGCCAGCATATTCCGCACTTCGGTGGAATATCCCGTCAAAATGACGGTTGCCTGTGTAAAGAGGAGTATCTCCCCTTGAAACAGACAGACCCTCTGTCGCCTCCGCCTGCATCGTTTGCAGATCGTCTTGGAATTCCCGCGCCTCTGTTCTGGGGCTTTGTGGGGCTTCTGTTCTTTATGATTGGTGATGGTGTAGAAGCTGGTTACCTTGCTCCCTATCTGGAAGCACATGGTACATCAGCCGGCAACACCGCGCTTTTGTTTACTATTTACGGTGTGACCGTTTCCATCTCCGCCTGGCTTTCTGGCCCGCTGTCTGATCTATGGGGCCCCAAGCGCGTCATGTGGATCGGTCTGGCCATCTGGGCCGTTTTTGAAGTTATCTTTCTGGCCTGCGGTGTTGCCGTTAACAGCTACCCCATCATGCTGCTGGCATATTCCCTGCGTGGTTTAGGGTATCCGCTGTTCACTTACGGCTTTCTGGTCTGGATTGCTGCTGCCACCCCTCCTCGTCAGCTAGGTTCTGCTGCAGGTTGGTTCTGGTTTGCCTTTTCTGGTGGCTTGCCTACCTTGGGGTCTCTGTTCGCCAGCTTCGCCATTCCCGTTATTGGGGAAATGGCCACTTTCTGGTCTTCTCTGGGTATGGTTGTCTTTGGTGGCCTGCTGGCTCTGCTGCTTACGCGTGAACCTACAGGTTCTCAGCGTCTGGCTGCCCCCGGCACTCCGGCCAAGGAAATCTTCTTTAGTTCCATCAGCATTCTGTGGCGCGAACCCAAAACGTTTGTGGCCATGGTGGTGCGTACCATCAACACGTCATCCGAATATGCCTTTCTGGTGATCATGCCGACCTTCTTTACCAAGGTTGTTGGCTTTACGCTTTCTCAGTGGTTGCAGCTACTGTCCATCGTGTTCCTGTCCAACATTCTGGTAAATCTGTTTTCCGGTATTTCAGCAGACAAATTCGGTCATCGTGAAGTTGTGGCTTTTGGTGGTGGCATTGGTGCAGCCATTATGGTGCCTGCCTTCTATTATGTGCCGCAGATGTTCCCCGGCAATTTTATGATTGCCGCTATTGTGGGGGCTTTGTACGGCGCATCTTTGGCTGCTTTTGTGCCTCTGTCCGGTTTGGTGCCCCAGATTTGCCCGAAGGAAAAAGCTGCCGCTCTTTCCGCTCTTGGCTTGGGTGCTGGCGCCAGCACATGGGTTGGTCCGGCCATTGTAACGTGGTTTGAATCCTGGCGCGGCGTTGAAGGCATTATCTGGATCTTCTCTGGTCTGTACGTAGCCTCTGCCCTGATGACCATGTGCCTGACCATCTCACCCGAAGCTCGCCGCTATCTGAAAAAAATCTCCGAACGGGAGAAGCAGAAGCGTGCGGCTGCGGCCCGTGGTGATATTGCTGAAGAACTTTCCCTCAGCAAACAATCCTGAAGCTGTTCTGCTTTATATGCAAAGCTGACAAAGGCCCCATCCAAACGTGGATGGGGCTTTTTTTATGTTCTGCAACACGCAGATGAATTACATCATGCCGCATGGCACCCAACTCTCATCCCCTCCGGCGCGGCTGGACAACAGGTAGCTGCGCAACAGCCGCAGCAAAGGCCGCATGGCTTATACTAAACGGTCATTCAGCCCCAGCATACGTGAACATCACCCTTCCCGCTGGCCAACAAGTTGGGTTTGCCATTGCCCGCACCGGTGGCGCGCCAGATGCACCGTTTGCGGAAGTTATTAAAGATGCCGGGGATGACCCGGATATCACGCACGGAGCACTTATCCGTGCAACGGTAAAAACCTTGCCCGCGGGTTGTGGGATTGTGTTTCAGGCTGGCCCCGGTGTGGGTACGGTTACCCGCCCTGGCTTACCCATAGCGGTGGGAGAACCTGCCATAAACCCCACCCCACGCGCCATGATCCGTACAGCTTTAACCGAAGCAAATGCAGGTATCTGCCCAGATGCAGAAGTGATTATCAGCGTCGAAAATGGAGAAAAACTGGCTGAACGCACATTAAACAGTCGGCTAGGCATTCTGGGCGGCCTGTCCATTCTGGGCACAACTGGCATTGTGGTGCCTTTTTCATGCTCAGCATGGATTGAGAGCATCCATCGGGGTGTGGATGTTGCGCGCGCTGAAGGCCTTACACACTTGGCAGGAAGCACCGGTAATGTTTCCGAAAAAGGTGTGCAGAAGTTCTATAACCTGCCAGATAGTGCGCTGATTGAAATGGGGGACTTTGCTGGCGGCCTGTTAAAATACCTTCGCAAACATCCTGTCCCGCGCCTTACAATATCTGGCGGCATCGCAAAAATGACCAAGCTGGGCCAAGGCTTTATGGACCTGCATTCCAAACGAGGCCCTGCAGACATGCGCCAGTTGGCCGAGCTTGTTCTGGCACATAACGGAAAACCCGATCTGTCAGACACAATTGCGCGCAGCCCCACAGTGGCTGAAGCCTTTTTGCACGCAAGCCAACAGGGTTTTCCGTTAGGATACCTGATTGCCCGCTCCGCCTTACAAACAGTTAAGGACGTTCTACACCCCGCCCCTATACAAGCCGATGTGCTGGTATTTGACCGTGCAGGCAATCTGGTTGGGCAAGCCTGAAAGCTTAGTCCTGCCCGCGAAAGCGCCGCCGATAATCAGGATTATACAGAGCGCTTTCTCTAAAATCCTTATCTCCCAATACCCGGCCAACAATCACAAGAGCTGTGCGCTCAATGGGGTTTTCTTTCAGCTTGTCTGCAATATTGGCAAGCGTTCCGCGCAGCACAAGCTGATCTGGCCATGTGGCTCGTGCAACAATAGCAACCGGACAATCGGCCCCATAAAATGGCGTCAACTCTTCTACAATTCTATCCAGCGCATGCACTGCCAGATGAATGGCTAGTGTAGCGCCTGTAGCGCCAAAAGCTGCCAGCGTTTCTTTTTCTGGCATGGCGGAAGCCCGCCCGTTTACGCGCGTAAGCACCACGCTTTGTGCAACACCCGGAACGGTGAATTCCTGCCCCAGTATGGAAGCTGCCGCTGCAAATGCTGGCACCCCCGGCGTCATGCTCCACGGAATACCGTGTTTTTCCAAACGGCGGATCTGCTCAGCCACAGCGCTGTAAACAGACAGATCCCCCGAATGCAGCCGCGCCACATCCTGCCCCTGCTGATGAGCTTTTACGTATTCAGCTTCAATTTCATCCAATGTCATGGGGGCTGTATCAACCTTGCGCGCATCTAGCGGGCAAAATTGCAGCATTTCCGGCGGCACAATAGACCCCGCATATAAACAGACCGGGCAGGATGCCAAAATGTCTCTCCCACGTATGGTGAGTAGATCAGCCGCTCCGGGGCCTGCCCCAATAAAATGCACGGTCATTCAAATGTCTCCTTCTGCCACGGCGCATGTCACACCACTCATGCTGCAACGCGGTACAATAAGTTTGCCCTGTGGGCCAGCCGCAACCAATGCACAAGCCTCAGATACAGAGGCTACCCCGGTATGCTGCATGCTACGGGCTGATACTGTCTGGCATTGGGCATTAACCTGCTGCATGGCGGCAAGCTCTACCCAAACAATTCGGGTGCCCAGCCATTTTGCCACCTGTAAAGGCAGGTTTTCCGTATGCCGAAAGGCAGGAACAGCAAGGGCAGACAATTCTTTGCCAGACTGTTGTGCCAAGGCGAGTGCAATACATGCCTGAGCGTGCGTTAAGGTCGCTCTGCTGTTCCAGCCCAAGCCTAGAAATATCATGAGGCCTCGGGTTTCTGAGCAACCCACTGTGTTACCGGCATGGCGGGGCGGAAACCATGAAGAGACCCTATTGTTTCTAACCGGGATACAGAGATACGCGTAAGCGTTCCCCCCCATTCCTGCATGGCACGCAGCAATCGGGCTTCTGTTTCAGCCACCACGGCATTCACCACAATGCGCCCACCGGGTTTAAGAGCCTGCCATGCGGTTTCCAACACGCCTGCACGGCTTGCTCCACCGCCAATAAAAATGGCATCGGGCTTTGGCAAATCTTCCATGCCTTCTGGCGCTCGGGTTTGCCTTACATCTAACCCCGGCACACCAAGAGCCGCCGCATTACGTACAATGCGTGCAACTCTTTCTGGCTGCGCTTCAATACACACAGCACGGCAGGAAGGAGAGGCCAACATCCATTCAATACTGATGGAACCAGCTCCTCCGCCAATATCCCACAACAATTCGCCTGCCCGCGGTGCTAGGGATGACAGCGTAACCGCACGAATTTCTCGCTTTGTAAGCTGACCATCATGTTCGAAGCACGTATCGGGCAGCCCGTTGGTTAGTGGCAAAGTGTGGGAAGCGCTTTGAGCATCCATCTCCAGCGCGATCAGATTAAGCCGCTGGAGCTTATCTGGCGCACCTTCATGGGCATAAAAACTGTGTACAGCTTCATGTAGGCCACCCAGCCGTTCCAGCACATGGCAGCGCGTAGCACCCAATCCTTTACCAACAAGCCAGTTAGCCAAAACATGCGGCGTATTTTCATCCGCAGACAGTACAATAACGCGGCCAGATGGCTGCAAAGCTGGATAAAGCTGCTCTATGGGCCGGCCACATAAGGATACCACCCGGCAATCCTGCTCTGCCCATCCAAGCCGACTACATGCCAAGGCCACAGAAGATGGCGCCGGTAAGCACAGCATTTCCTGCGGAGGGATAGAACGCGCCAATGTGCTCCCCACCCCAAAAAAGAATGGGTTACCAGATGCCAGAACCACTGTAGGTAAACCCTTCCGGGCAAGAATGGCATCTATTCCGCGCTCAAAAGGCGTGGGCCATGCAAGTGTTTTTCCTTGCATCAATGGGGCTGCTAGTTCCAGATGGCGCGCACCCCCCACCACAAAATCGGCTTGTGCAAGAATGGCGCGTGCAACGGGAGAAAGACCTTCTACACCATCTTCCCCAATCCCGATCAGGGTTAACCACGGTGTTTGTGGCGCATGCTGGGGCTGCTCGGTCATTCATCCATTCCTTTTTGGCACATACTTGCGCGGCAACGGCCTCGGCTTTTACAACACTTTTGTTTTTCATGCTGTAAAGCTTGTGCCTAATGCCTTCATCTTCCAATAATTTTCACGTTCTTGTTCTGGGAGGCACTACGGAAGCCTCTGCTTTGTGCCGTTATCTGGAACAGGAGCCTTCTATCAGTGCCACGCTTTCCCTTGCCGGGGTAACCAAGCAGCCGCATTTGCCCACGTTATCCGTGCGGATTGGCGGATTTGGTGGCACTGATGGGCTGAGCACGTGGCTAAAAACTCACGCCATCAACGCCGTAATAGATGCCACTCACCCTTTTGCAGCCACCATGAGCCAACATGCCGCCACGGCCTGTGCCGCTACGCAAATACCTTTGTTGCGTTTGGAACGATCGGGCTGGCAGGAAATGCTGGGCGATACATGGCTCCATACCGCCAATCTGGCAGAAGCGGCCAATCTATTAGCCAATTCCCAAAAATGGAACACGGCACCACAGCGTATTTTTTTAACAACAGGCCGTAAGGAGTTGGCGCCGTTTAAAATTGCGCCACAGCATCATTATCTCATCCGCTCTATTGATGCGCCAGATCCTGCTTCCTTACCTCTGCACGCAACCATCCTGCTGGATCGCGGTCCTTTTGACGTGCAGAATGAAGCCAAGCTGATGCAGGATCATGGCATCACACTTCTGGTTTCAAAAAACTCTGGCGGCAGTGCAACATACCCCAAGCTGGAGGCTGCACGCCTGCTGCATATTCCCGTCCTGATGATTGATCGCCCAGCGGCTTGCCCAAACATCCCTACAGTAGAAACGGCCCAGCACGCCATGGCATGGTTACAGGCGCATCAGGCAGCATCAACCCGCCGTAAAGTGTAGAACCACGGTTCACCATTGGGCCGATCCACCAAACGGCTGGCTTTGCAGCCTATCAGCACCAATGTGCTCATATCGGCCCATTCGGCATTGGCATCCTGTAGAGTAGAAAGCCTTACTGCCTCATCGGGCCGCCCTATGGCGCGTGCAAAAGCAACGGGAATAGTGGAGGGTAAAACACCCCGCAAATGCTCCAATGCCTCCCCCAACTGCCACGGACGGGCATGAGAGCGTGGATTATACAGCGCAATCACAAAGCCTGCTTGTGCTGCCAGCCGCAAACGTTCAAGCACCACATCCCAAGGCTTGAGATTATCTGAAAGAGACATTACGCAGAAATCCCCACCCAAGGGGGCTCCTAACCGCGCCGCCGCTGCCAAAACAGCACTCAGGCCGGGAACAACGCTGATATCCAGCGCGCGCCATTTATCCGGCCCTTGCTCCAATGCCTCAAATACAGCGCTAGCCATGCCAAACACGCCGGCATCTCCACCAGAAACAACAGCCACATGCCGCCCCTGCTCTGCCATTTCCAAAGCATGCCGGGCACGATCCAGCTCCACCCTGTTATCTGAGGCATGACGAACAACATGCGGAGGGGCTTCTACCCGGTTTACATACGGACCATATCCAACCAGATCTGTTGCTTTAGCCAAGGCCTGATCTGCCTGCGGGGTACGCTGAAGGCTGTTACCCGGCCCCAACCCTACAATGGTAACACTGCCCTTCATCTCACACCTTTTCGACCTGGCAGCAAAACCAGCGAGAAATAAGGCACGCTATCTTCCTGCTCCTGCAAAGCACACATACGGGTATTTTCTTGCGTGCCGCGTTCAACATATACGGCATCTGACAAACGGCCTGCTTTTTCCAGCGCCCGCTTAACCTGCGGCATGTTACGGCCTGTTTTCATGATAACTGCGGCATCTGCCTGCTCTAGCCAATTGGTCAGTTTTTCTTCTGGCAACGTGGCGGGAAGAACGCACAACACGTCATCTCCATGCGTTATGGGCAGATGCGCCTGTGTCCAGCACCCATTCATGGCCATAATGCCGGGCACAACCTCGGTTTCAAAACCAGCTTTCAGCCGATCAAAAAGATACATGGCCGAGCCGTAAAGGAAGGGATCGCCCTCACATAACAGAACAACGTCCTGCCCTTTATCTAACCGCTGCGCCAGATTATGTGCGCATTCATCATAAAACTGCCCCATGCCCCCATGATATGCTGGATTGGCAACAGAGATTTCTGTTGTAAATGGATATTCCAGCCGCAATTCCTCAGCATCCGGGGCAATATGCGCACGTGCAATGGTGCGCGCATGACCCGGCCTGTCATGCCGGCAGAAATACGCCACCACCTTTGCCGCCTGCACCAGCCGGACTGCCCGAACAGTCATGAGTTCCGGATCACCCGGCCCTACGCCAACAACCTGCAATGTGCCGCGTGTCATTTATTCACGCTCACAAGCCAGAGCATTTACAGCAGCAGCAGCCATGGCACTTCCCCCCGGGCGGCCACGCACCACAAGCCAAGGCACATCCTTACGGAGGGAAAGAGCTTCCTTGGATTCCATGGCCCCCACAAAACCTACAGGCAGCCCAATGATAGCTGCCGGATACGGTGCCCCTGCATCCAGCATTTCCAGCAAATGGAATAATGCTGTTGGCGCATTGCCAATGGCGACTACTGCACCTGCCAGCTTTTCACCCCACAAATCTAGCGCGGCAGCTGAGCGGGTGTTGCCAATCTGGCGGGCCAGTTCTGGCGTGCGGCTATCACGCAGCGTGCAAACAACCGCATTATCAGCAGGCAAACGCGCCCGCGTTACCCCGTGTGCTACCATTTCGGAATCACACAAAATATTGCAGCCTTTTTTCAGGGCTGTGCGGGCAGCTGTAACAAAATCTGCTGTCATGCTGACAGATTGCGCCATTTCCACCATGCCACAGGCATGAATAATGCGCACAACAACCTGCGCTTCTTCTGGCGTAAAGGCAGAAAGATCAGCTTCCGCCCGAATGGTCGCGAAGGAGCGTTCGTAAATAGCTGCTCCATCCTTGATATACTCATACGCGGCCATTCATTATCCTTTCCTGTGGCTTGGTGCCTATAAAATAGTCTTCGACTGCTCTGTCATCCGGAAAAAATCGCATGACAGGCCCCGATGCCGTGCCATTACAGATAAGCCCGTAGCCATTTTGGGCGGCAACCACTGTCCAGCTTGCTTTTGCAGGGTGCGCACAACCTTTACTGCACCCCGATACATGCAAGCTTTCCTCTGCCTTCAAACCATGCGCCAGTTTTTTTGCCAGAGCTTGGGTTTCACCTTCTGCCTGTGCGCACCCTGCATTGCCCATACAGGCAGAAACCCGCAAAATAGGATTGGTGCTTGTATCCACCATACCCGCCACATGTGGCGGGTATGACAGACCATGCAGAATAATGCTGTGCCACGGCGTAAGCCGCAGAATGCCATCTCCATTTCGTGCGTGATTGGCACAACTTCGCAGCATGGCAGATGTTAAAATGCCTAGTGGCGCATTGAGGGCATATAAAGCTTGTCCTATTTTACCCGCCAACAAAGCTGAATCAGGCGCATCTGCCGCCGGAACTTCTACCGGATCACCTAACTCATTAACGGCCTGAAAGAGCATTTTACCCGTTTCTGGATATCGTGCAGGCCGTTTACTTTTGGGAATAGTGATAAAAGCCTGAGCCAGTTTGATAGCCAATTCAACAGCAGCCTGAACAGATGCAGGCTTGCTTTTCTGATTGCCACATACAACAGACCAGAACCCTGCCCCAGTGCCCTGCAGCATAATATCAGCCTTTAGCAGCCCGACATTAAACACCCCCCCACCATCTACGGCAAAACCGAACTTATCTGGCAATGCAGAAAGGATGTTGGCATGACACAAAGCTGCTCGCAAAGCTGTGGTGCATTCCAATGTATCTGGAGCGCATGAAGGATCACACCCCGCCAAGGGAGATGCCAATAATGCCAAGCGTTTTTCATGCTCAGGATTGGCCATACCCAAACCTGCCAGAACAGCCAGTTCGGGAAAACGCAGAGCATTAGCGTGAGAAAATCCACGTAATTGCAGACTGGCGCGGTTGGTAAGGCAGATCAGCCCATTGCCTTCACGCTCTGCAATCTGCGCCAGAAAAACGGCCTGCGCCGCAGTTATCCGACCAAAGGCAGGCCTTACCCGCACCAGCCAACCATCTTTGGCCTGCATGGGGGCAAACAAGCCCGGACACCACCCTTTAACCTCTGGTGGCGTAAAACGCTGTGTCACGCTATCTGCCTCCTTTTCTGGTTGCGGCGGATGCAAAATCTTTCTTCACGGCCGCCCTGTTACGCAACACAAGCCCTGCTTGTCAAAAAGCCGGGCATGCTTGCCTATTCCGTTTCAAAGCACAGCGTGGTTTTACGGCTCTTAACTGTAATCTGTGGTATGAAATACAGATGAGTATGATATCCACTTCCCCCATCCGTTTGGGCTTGATAGCCAGTTTGTTTTTTTCTGTATCAACCCCTTATCCTACGCATGCCAGTGCGCGTGAGACAGTGCTCGATCCTGCCGCACAGGCCACGCACGCGCTGGTAAAGCAGATAGGTGAACAGCGCTTTACTGCACCAGATTTTCGCCCGGGCACTGTGCGCCACATGGTTATGTTTCAATTCCGCCCCACGGCAACTGCCGCAGAAAAGCAGGAAGTGACACGTCGCTTTCTGGAACTGGCAACACATTCACGCCGTCCGAACGGCGCACCCGTTGTTGCCAGCTTGGAGGCTGGGCCACAAAACAGTGGGGAAAATGCTGATCTAGGGCTGGATTACGGATACCTTGTGACCTTCCGCTCAGAAGGTGATCGTAATTACTATGTCGGCCGCCCTATTGTACATACGAGTGGCTGTTTTGACCCCGCGCATGATGCGTTCAAAAAGTTTGCCGCACCATTTCTAGCGAATGTGGTCGTTTTTGATTTTACCGTAAAATAAAGGGGAGAGAAGAACTCTCCCCACACTCTAAACTCTTCAGTATTCAGGCGCCAGCAACGCCTTCCCCCACCATATCAAGTGGGTTCACCACCTTATCGAAGGTGGCGGCATCTACGTAGCCGGATTTCAAGGCTGCATCCTTAAGGGAAAGATCATGCTCCATGGCAATGTGCGCAATTTCTGCAGCTTTGTCATACCCAATGACAGGAGCCAATGCCGTAACAAGCATAACGGACCCGCCCACATTCTGCTTGAGGCGCTTTTCGTTCAGTTGTGTGCCTTCTACAGAGAAAATGCGGAAATTATGACAGCCATCTGCCAGAATACGGATACTGGCAAGACAGTTGGCCAGTATGACCGGCCGCATAACATTCAGATCCAACTGGCCCTGACTGGCCGCAAAAGCAATCGTGTTATCATTGCCCAGCACCTGCGTGGCAATCATCACCATTGCCTCACATTGGGTTGGGTTCACCTTGCCGGGCATGATGGAAGATCCGGGTTCATTTTCCGGCAGGTGCAATTCACCCAACCCACAACGAGGGCCGGAAGCCAGCCAGCGCATATCATTGGCAATTTTCAGCAATGGCACAGCCAAGCCCCGCAAACCTGCAGATGTTCTGGCCATGGCATCCAACCCACTTAACGCGGCAAACTTGTTAGGTGCCGTAACAAAGGGCTGTTTTGTTAGTTCTACTATACGTGCAGCTATAGCCTTACTAAAACCTGCCGGTGCATTCAGCCCCGTGCCCACAGCAGTGCCCCCAGCTGCAAGTTCGAACAAAGCTTTACGATCTTTACGCAGGCCGCAAAGTGCATCTTCAAGCATCTGCACCCAGCCAGACCACTCCTGCCCTACTGTTAAAGGCACTGCATCCTGCAAATGGGTACGGCCAATTTTGACAACGTCCATCCATTGCTCAGCCTTCTGGCGCAAGGCTTCTATAAGCTTTTCTACACTGGGCAAAAGTCGATTTTCAATTTCCAGCAATGTCACAACATGCATGGCCGTAGGAAATGAATCGTTGCTGGATTGGCCCATATTCACATCATCATTGGGGTGAACAGGCGTTTTGGAGCCAATTTTGCCGCCTACAAGTTGAATGGCACGGTTTGCAATAACCTCATTCACATTCATATTTGTTTGGGTGCCAGACCCTGTCTGCCAGACAAACAGTGGAAAATGTGCATCCAGCTTACCCGCGGTCACTTCATCTGCAACCGTGGCTATCAGATCCGCCTTCCATTGCGGCATACGCCCTTCTGCTGCATTCACCAATGCAGCTGCTTTTTTGACAATGCCGTAAGCATGGTAAAGTGGAAGAGGCATACGCTCTGTACCAATGGAAAAGTGCACCAGACTACGCTGAGTTTGTGCGCCCCAGTATTTATCTGCCGGAACATCTATAGCGCCCATTGAGTCTCGTTCCTGCCGAACACCTGTGGCCTGAATACCTACGGGGCAAAAACGAATTTGCGGATTATTGCTCATAATACATTACCTCCCTGCTGGCCCGTTGCGTTACGTTCCGCCAGCTTTCTGGTTTGAGCAGCATAGACCTCTTCCGCGCCTAAAAATGAGGCCACGACCATCACATTTAGACGATTATAATTTTCAATCAGATATTTATAAGTTTTTTAAAATTTACTTATATTTGTATTTTGATGATTTTTTACTGAAGTAAGCACCAGAAAAACCGGGATGCATTTCTGCTATGAATTTGGCCTCTTCATAGACTTGCTATAGCCAAACGTTTATTCTACACGCTTTGTTTATATCATTCAAAAGGGCGTGACGTTTTGCGCCCTCATGGACTTGGCTCAATGCATGATTACACAAACAATTATCATGCAAATAATTTCATCGTGAAATGGTACAGCATTCAACGTGCACATACCGTGGAAAATATGAGAAAACTGTTACTGACAGGGGGCGTTTTTACCTGCACTATGCTGCTTTCTGCCCCCGCTCTGGCAGATGATGCGCAGGAACTGGCAGCCATCAAGGCGGAAATGCGCCGGTTGGCCGCGCAGGTAGAAGCTATTGAATCCCGTCAGGCCAAGCGGCATGCAGGCCCCTCCGCCCCCACGCATAATGTTGCCCGCAACACGCCCTCACCTTCTGCCCCGCATACTGGCAATAAGCTTGCCACAGCTTACGCAAACCAAGCAGACCGAGAAGATCCTTCCATTCGGTTCTCTCCAGATGAAGGCCCAGTTAAAACAGCCGCCGATACACATGGGGGCACAGCCAAAGGTGGGCTAGGCTTTAAATGGCTACCCGGAGCCTCTGGATCCGATGCAACCGCTGGCGCAGATGCGGACGAAAAAAGCCATTCCTCAATCGACCTCTCATCTTCCAGCCCAACGGCTATTACACAAACAGAAGTTGATAGACTGCCGCCTATTTTTAGTATTGGTGGCATATCTGTAAAACTTGGCGGTTTTATAGATATGTCCAACATCTGGCGTAGTTCGAACATGACAAGCGGCCCTGCAACGGGCTGGGGCAATTTTCCTTACGCTAACAGCCCCAACCACGGGCTGTCTGAAGAACGACTTTCTGCCCAGCTCAGCCGCCTATCTATTTTGATGGAAGCCAACCCAAGCAAATCCTCCCGTTTACAGGCTTATGTTGAAAGTGATTTTGCGGGTTCTGGCAGCACAACTAACAGCGTGCAGATTAACGGCTATACGCCACGCTTGCGGCAAGGTTACTTTACATTCACCCAAAAAGATTGGGGCTTGCATATCCTGATGGGGCAAGCATGGAGCCTGGCCACAAACTACGCCAAAGGCATTATTCCCCGCCAAGAAGAACTGCCCGCTGTTACGGATAACAACCAGTTGCCGGGCATTGTTTTTACACGCGTGCCACAAATCCGAATTGGCAAAGACTGGAACCAGAAATACTGGCTGGGTCTCTCTATTGAAGACCCTCAGGCTACTGTTGGCTTTTCTTCCACCATTAGTTCTGGCAGCACCATTCCCGCTGCGCGTGGGCAAGCAGACGGTGCTCGTGTTTACTATGCCAATACCGGGGGGATGCTGCTAAACGCGGCCACAAATTACTCCTACAACCCTGTGCCCGACATGATTTTGAAGGCCGCAGCAGATACATCCTTCGGACATTATGAAGTATTCGGTCTTGCACGTTGGTTCCGTTCCCTTGCGGTGGAACCTGGTGCAACAACAACCAAAAAACATACTCATTTTGGCGGTGGCGTAGGTGCAGGCATGACAGCTCCCTTGGGCACAAACCGCCTACACCTTACCGGTGATGTGCTGGCAGGTGATGGTATTGGGCGCTATGGGCCAACCCAGATACCAGATACAACCTTTAATGGCCGTGGGCAGCTTACGCCTGTTCCAGAAATTATGGGATCACTCGGCTTGGTGGGGCACCCCAATTCTTCCGTGCTGCTTTACACTTATGGGGGTGTAGAAGCCTCTGGCCGCAAACGTTATATTGGCGCAGATGGCAAGCAATATGGTTATGGCGTAAACGATCTGGATCTGGCCGGATGCGATGTAGAATTTGGGGTATGTAGTGCTCAAACACACACCCTTGCCTCCTTTACCGCTGGCGGCTGGTGGCATTTTTTACAAGGCCGTTACGGAAGCATGATGGCAGGCTTGCAATATACTTTTGTGCGTAAATTCGCCTTTAAAGGGAATGACGGGCATGGCAATAGTGTAGATCCTGCCACATCGGGCAACACAGTATATGTAACTTTCCGCTACTTCCCGTTCCAGTAAAGGGCTTTAGTTAATACCAAAGCTCTTCATTTTGCGGTAAAGCGTTGCACGGCTAATTCCCAAACCACGAGCTGCCTGCGTGACGTTCCCCTGAGAAACAGCCAAAGCAGAGCGGATAACATTTTCTTCTGCCTTCTGGAAACTTATTTCCGAACCCTCTTCCAGCTCGGTTAGCAGGTTGGGATGTTGCGCAATGGTTTGATCTGTCCAGCCCATCCATTCACGCGCAGCATATGTTGCACCCGTAATTTCCCCTTGGTCGTTAATAGAAACCAAAGGCGCTGAGCACCCTCTTACAGAACCTAATGTCAGGATTTTTTGCCCTGCATAACTATTACGGAAAAGCTGTTCTTCAATACGCCGACCAGACTGGGCAAGTGTTTCCATAAGCAATTTATCAATTGGTTTTTCTGTTTTGCCGTTCATAGAAGCAAGGTTGAGAGCCCCTGCTACCCGCCCCTGTGCATCAAATATCGGCACGGCATAACTGATCAGCAAGGAAAAACAAAAGCGCCAATGCGCACCACGCCCCAGAAAGATTGGGCATCTATCCTCTACGCAAGTGCCAATACCATTTGTGCCTGCAATAGCTTCGTTCCAGATCGCACCTTCACGCAGATTAAGACGCCGACAAACAGAAAGGTGCGTTTCATCCGCACAACGTGCCAAAATCATGGCGTTGGGGTCAGCCAGCAACACCATAAGGCCCAAGCCTTGCACCAAAGTAAAAAGGTGCTGCATTTCTTCTGAAGCTTGACGCAAAAGCAATGCGGACCGGCTACTGACATGCCGAAACTCTGCCCCACACAACACGTCTGCCTTCCATTTTTGGGAAGGATCTAGCTGGTAGGATGTCTCGCAACGTATCCATGATTTCTGGACTGTTTCTTCTGGACTTTCTGATTTAGAATCAGTGCGTTGAGAAAAAGGCCATGTATTCATCGCGGGGGGCTCTGCCATATCCGACAAGGACATATTAAAGACTTTCCTAACGTTGCCTTCCTCTTATACATAAAAAACATAACTCTCATAGGCATGTTGTGTATTTTATTTTTTACCTGCTTGAACAAAGTAAAGTTTTCGTTATTTAACAATAAAACCTACTGCCAAAGGTAAACGAACTTTATGTAATAAGCATTGGTTTCTGGTGTATTGCGCCCTTCAAGAGAGTGCGAGTAGCGGGCTGTTAGCGAAAAGTGCTGGTTAATATTGTACATAAGCCCCGGCCCCAGAGCTATTTCGCGGCTGTTAGAATTATCCAGATACTGGCGGAGCGTGTTATCGCGCGTTCCAGTAACATTCTGCCAGTCAAACGCAAGAAATGGCTCAAACTTCTTGGTCGCTTTCCAGCTAAAGCGCAGGTTGGTGTAAAATACTACGCCAGGTGAATAACTATGCTGGTCTTTTTGGTGCTTTGTAGAACCAACAACCGTACCGGCATCACCATCAAAACTGAAATGCTTCCATTCATAATCAAATATTAAACTGGATATATTTGACCAATAATTCGTGGATGTTGCATCTCTTGTGCCATATGGCGTTTGCATAAAGGTCTGTATGCCAAAAGTACTGTGCTTATTAGGCTTAAACCATGCAGCTGGCCCAACAATAGTTGGCCCTAACCCACCGTAATTTGTGCCATCTGCCAGTTTGTAGCTTTCTGTCTGGATCAGCTCAAAAGCAAACCCGACATGAGGGATGGCTTCAAAACTACGGAAATGCACATATTTTGTCATACCCGACCATGTGTGGCTGCCACCGGTTGGCGTACGCTGTCCGCCACTGCCATAGCTATGGCCTGCGGCGTTTCCATCGCCATACTGCACAAGCACGTTAAACGGCTTGAAATCTACAGGAAGGTCATATTCATGGGGGCCAATAATGCCCAACGTGATATCCGCAGCTCGCGCAGGAACTACGTGACACACGACGCGGAAATCTCACAGAAGAGTTGTACATCGGGTTAGATTATGAAAAAGTCTATTTTGTGTAAAAGAAATTTTCGTAAGCTATAAGAAAACCCGATGCAGACAGAGTGTAGCGCAGGCGCGTATGAATTTCCAGCCTCCTGTGGACGGCGTGTTGTGGCCCGTTTTGACGGGGGTCGCATGAGTTCGGATGGGGGCGTCATTCTGGTGAAGCAGGCTGATGACATTCTGGGTCTCAGCCGCCGCTTTGCTGCCTGTTTTCGCGATAAGCGGCATCCCGGCTTTGTGGAATACCGGGTTGAAGACCTTGTCCGTCAGCGGATCATGGGCCTGGCACTGGGCTATGAAGATCTCAATGATCACGATGCCCTGCGGCATGACCTGATCTTTGGTCTGGCCTCGGGCCGTCTGTCAGGAGGCCGGGCAAACTGCGCAGCACTGGCAGGAAAATCCACGCTGAACCGGTTGGAGCGCAGTGGCCACAAGGCAGATCGTTACTGCCGCATCATTGCTGATCATGAGGCCCTGGCTACCCTGTTCGTGACGCTCTTCATGGACCAGCATGAGCGCGCACCCGCCCGGATCGTTCTGGATGTGGATGCCACCGATGACCGTATCCATGGCCATCAGGAAGGCCGGGCCTTTCATGGGTATTACGGCCATAACTGCTATCTGCCGTTATACATCTTCTGCGGAGACCATCTCCTGAGCGCCACCCTGCGCACGGCAGACCGGGACCCGGGGAAGGAAGCACTGGCAGACATCAGCCGGATCGTGGAGCAGATTAGGAACCGCTGGCCCCGGGTGCGTATCCTGGTGCGTGGGGACAGCGGTTTCGCCCGGGACAGTCTGATGACATGGTGCGAAGACAACCACGTTGACTTCCTGTTCGGGCTTGCAGGCAACACCCGCCTGTATGACCGGATTGCCTCTTTGTCCGCTGAGGTTCGTGACGAAGCCGCCACGACAGGCAGAGCGGCGCGCGGTTTCGCCTCCTTTGACTGGATCACAAAGGACAGCTGGACGCGCCGCAGGCGGGTGGTGGCCAAGGCCGAATGGCGCCACGGCAACCGCTATCATCGCTTTATTGTCACCACCCTACCGCAGGGAATGTCCGACCCCCGCCATCTCTACGAACAGATTTACTGCGCACGCGGGGATATGGAAAACCGCATCAAGGAATGCCAGATGGATCTGTTCTCAGACAGGACCTCGTCCCACACCATCCGGGCCAACCAGCTCCGGCTGTGGTTCTCGGCCGCAGCCTATGTCCTGCTGACCGCTCTGCAAAGACTGGCCCTTGGCCAGACCAGCCTGGAGACGGCGACCTGTGGCACCATACGCGCACGGCTGCTCAAAATCGCGACACGTGTAACGCTCAGCGTCCGTCGGATTGTCCTGTCCATGCCGGACATGTTCCCCTGTCAGCATGAATTCGCCCTCGCTCATGCACGATTGCGAAGGCTCCGGCAGGCCATCTGAAGAAACAGACAGTGCACAGACCACATAGCTTCCACCAACACTGCCTTCTCAGGCCGTGACACCCTCACTGCGTTCAGAACCCGCCGCCAGAAGCAGAATATCGTCAATATTCCAGATCGGGCTCCTGTGGGATGACTGAATTCTACAAAATGACCCGAAATTGCCTCAAGTGTGAGATGGGGTGGTTGCCGTCCTCCCCGCACGGCATCGCAATGTGCCAGAATGGTCGTTGGAAGAAACGACTGCGCGAAAGGACGGCAGATGAAGGATACAGTGATAGGCGTTGATCTGGCAAAGAACATTTTCCAGGTTCATGGAGCTTCGCGTGCGGGCGAGGTGATGTTTCGCAAAAAGCTGCGTCGTCAGCAGTTTATGCAGTTCATGGCCACGCAGCCGCCTGCTCTGGTCGTTCTTGAAGCGTGCGGGAGCGCGCATTACTGGGCTCGCGAACTGGCAGGAGCTGGTCACGAGGTCAGACTGATCGCTCCGCAGTATGTGAAGCCTTTCGTGAAGCGCCAGAAGAACGATGCTGCTGATGCGGAAGCGATCGTCATTGCGGCCCGGCAGCCGGAAATGCGCTTTGTCGAACCACGCACTGAAGCGCAGCAGGCGCGTGGCGTTCTTTTCCGGGCCCGGCAGCGTCTGGTGCACCAGCGCACGGAACTGGTGAATGCCCTGCGTGCCGTTCTGTATGAATTCGGTCTCGTCGTGCCACAGGGGATTGCGCATATCAGACACATTGAAACCATGCTGGATGAGGCGGTTCTGCCAGAGGCTGTGAAGCAGGAATGCCTTGATCTGCTGCGACAGATTTCGGAGCAGAGTGTGCGGATTGATGTCAGAACAAAGAAGATCAGGATGCTTGCCCAGGAAAGTGAAAACACCTGCAGATTGCAGAGCATGCCTGGAGTGGGTCCTCTGACCGCTCTTGCGATTGAAGCTTTTGCGCCTGACCTGCAGAGCTTCCGGCGCGGGCGCGACTTTGCTGCGTGGCTGGGGCTGGTGCCCCGTCAGTTCTCATCTGGCGGAAAGGAAAGGCTGGGGAAGATATCAAAAGCCGGGCAGGCTGATATCCGCAGGCTTCTCATCATGGGCGCCATGACCCAGGTGAACTGGGCCAGCCGTAAGGCCCCTGCACCGGGAAGCTGGCTGGCACGGATGCTGGCCCGCAAGCCCCGTATGCTGGTAGCCATTGCGCTGGCCAACAGGATGGCACGAGCCATCTGGGCCATGGCAACAAAACAGGAGGATTATCGGGATCCGGCCCTGTCCCTGGCAGCCTGAGCGATGGCTCGGCTCCCGCGGATGGAACCGGTAGGGGTGTGAGAGGGCGATGACCTGAATGGGCGCATGATCGTTTGATCCGGATCGGAAAAACCAGTGGATTTCTCTGTGCTTTAAAGCACGCCTGTGAGATTTGGATCTGATCCGCTGATCACCATACCGGCCAGTGGCTTCTGAAAGGCCACATCAACAGGCCTTACAGAAGACCGCACACGATCACACGTCAATATTGGTCAGAAAACTCTTGCATAACGGACGGTAACCACAGAAGAAATCCGCGACGATCACAGTAGGCATGACAAAACGCACGAGGGAAAGCAGACGCTCCCCGCCTTCTATCAAACGCATCTGAATATTCCGATAAGTAACAGTAACAATCAAATAAACGCGTGATGCGGGGTTCCAGATAAACTGGAACCCCAATGTAGTAACGCGTTACTGAGCGGGAGAAGCTTTCTCACCATCAAGTGTGTAAGCGATAATGTAATCACCGCTTCTGGTGCCAAGGCCACCGTGGCCACCGGCTGCAATCAGCACATACTGTTTGCCACCAGCTTCGTAGCTCATTGGTGTTGCTTGGCCGCCTGCTGGCAGACGATCACGCCAGATTACCTTGCCGCTCGCCAAATCAAAGGCCCGCAGATAGTCATCTGCTGTGGCACCCATAAATACAACGCCACCTTTGGTAACAATATTGCCGCCAATATTATACATACCGGTAGGCAAAGGCAGGTTGTTATGGGTACGGAAAGGCCCGGTATCACGCGTTGTGCCAACAGGGTGCTGCCAGACAATCTTTTTGGTTACCAAATCAATTGCTGTCAGCGTGCCCCAGACAGGCCCCTTACAGGGGATCTGCAATGGGTTCAGCCACGGGTTGGTAAGCGCAATATAGGGCGTGCCGTAATCTGGAGAAACAGAAAGAGCATCACCTTTAGGTGCTGGTTCTTCCCCGCTGCCAGTCCACTTTGGCAGCGTACCAGCCTGCTCCATTCCCGTGCGTTTTTCCAGCTTGATACGGAAAGGCAGGTAGCTTGCATTGGCCAGCATGATCTTACGCTGCGGGTCAATGGTAATACCCTGCCAGTCTACAACACCGTAGAACGCAGGATAAACAATGGTTGTTTTACCCACATGCGGTGGTGTGAACTGCCCTTCGTAAGCAGATTGACGATACTGGATACGGCAGATCATCTGATCAAGCAGCGTTGCCCCCCACATATCGGACTCTTTAAGATTGGCTGGTGTGAGAGAAGGCATACCAACAGGATAAGGCTGTGTAGGAGATACACGGTCATCCGGCGCATGGCCCGCTGTAGGAACCGGCTTTTCTTCAACCGGATACCCCGGAACAGGTGTGCCGGTGCGGCGGTCCAGAACAAAGAACTCACCACGTTTGGTGCTCTGCACCAGCGCAGGAATTTGCTCACCATTCGGGCCGGGAAGTTCGACCATAGATGGGCCGGAGGGAATATCCATATCCCACAGATCGTGATGCACGGTCTGATAGGTCCAGCGGCGTTCGCCCGTTACAATATCCAGCGCAATTGTGGCAGAGGATGTTGCATCGTCAAACGGACGGCGGCTTCCACCCCAGTTATCCGGCGGAGAGTTACCTGTAGGAATGTAAACAAGACCCAGATTGAGGTCTGCCGTGTAAACACCCCAAGCATTGGGGGTATCACGCGTTAGTTCATCATTCGGGCCGGGTTTCCATGTTTCTGGCTGATGGCCAGCATCCCACGCCCAGGCAATTTCACCCGTTGTGGCATCAAACGCACGGATAGCGCCGGAAGGCTCGAAATTGGCTTGGTTATCAAAAATCCACCCACCAGTGATCACACGGTTTTTGGCCACCATTGGGGGGGAAGTTACAAAATGGAACCCGTGCGGCACATGGCCCAGATACTGGCGTAGGGAAATAAAGCCGTGATCACCAAAATCTTCACAGGGTTTACCGGTTTCTGCATTTACGGCCACCATACGCACGTCAGCAACAGGTGAGTAAATACGGTTACGGCAGCTTGTCTGAATTTCATCAGGGATATGGTAGTAAGACACACCACGGCAAGCCAGATAGACGTTCTTGTCCAAATCTGCCGTTGCGGGGTGCGGATCAAACTTCCATTTCACTTTACCTGTGGCAGCATCCAGCGCCATCACCCAGCTATGGGGCGTGCACATGTAAAGTGTATCACCAACCTTAATGGGAGTGAGTTCCAGGTTGAACTCATGCCCTTGGTCTGGCCCTGCTACAGTGCCTTCACCCGCTTGCTGCACGTCCCCGGTGCGGGTAACCCATGCACGCTTCAGATGCGAGATATTGGAAGCTGTAATCTGCCCCAATGGTGTGTAACGGTCTCCACCAACGGTGCGGCCATAGGCTGTCCAGTCTCCATCAGGTACCCCTGCTGATGTTTCATCAGACTGGCCGCTTGCCGTCATACGGTCTGCGGGCACTGTGCCATCAATGGAATAAGAGCTGAAGCAACTTGCCACAACAACAAGGCAAGACACCACCAAGGAACCCAGAACTTCGCGCTTATCAGTCAGCCAGCTATTGCCCGAACGCCAAACACCCGGCAGCAGCAGCCAGACACCTAGCCCGATAAGGGTAAACAAGCGAACTTCCAGCCCCCAAATGTTGAGGCCGACTTCGCACAAAGACCAGATAGTGGCCACAAGCAGTAAAGCTGCATACAGCCGCATAGCCAGAGCAGGCTTGCGAAAACCGCTGAAAGCGGCCCCCAGCATGACACCGCCAGCAATAATATAAAACCAGGAACCACCAAGGAACAGAAGTTCCGCGCCGCCAAAGAAGAGGAAAAGCCCCACAATGGCAAGCAGAATAGAGGTTATGAGCGAGAATAACCTCGTCTGACTCTCTCGCATACTCGTGCTCTTTCTACAGTTTCATGAGCCGTTACGACAGCATGATCCTGAAACACCATGCCCTCGCAGCGGCCAATGGCCCTGCACAACACAAAAGGACGCAATATCGTCACACTTTTGTCCTGTTTTTCACGCGAGTTTGTAGAAAATGTTACCAACTGTCTCACACATGAGACAGTTGGTGAGACCGACTGTTCTATGGAAGCAAAAATAGCGTTGCCGGACATATTCAGGCAGATACATCATTCTTCCGTTTTACAAAATACATCCCTAAAAATACGGAAGATTTTGCGTTTATATCTCCCGTATTCTTATCACCTCTGTATTTAAGAAGATATCTTAGAAAGACCAGGTTGCATCACAACTGAACCAAAGCATGTTATTTGTACCATTATTAACGGTTGGGTTCTGTACCGTGCCGGCCTGGTTAAACGGATGTGTGCCGTTAAGAGATTTGTCCAGCCGGATTTCCGGTCGGATGGTAAAGCCTCCCAAAGCCAGCCTTTTGTTTACAAATTCCGGCCTGTAGGCAACACCTACCGTTAGTTCTCCATAAGTTGTCGGCAGAGCGTTATAATACGGGAAAGGCTGGTTGCTGAGCGCCTGCGTGAGAGAATTGAAGCTGGAATATTCCGTAATAACCCCGCCAGTGTTGTCTCGGAAGACCTCACCACGCGCATTAAATGTCAGCCATGGGTGAATGTCGTAGGAAAAATAGGTTGTCACCCCATAAGCATCATCACGCAGGGAATCATCGTGCAGATAGGTGCCATCCACGGAAACGGTCATTTTATCATTGATATGATACGTGGCCATAACATCCGCATTATACTGCATGAGACTATTGGCCTGCTTGCCAATGCCCGCACTCACCCATCCCGTAGGTGACACAATAGTGCGGCCATTGTTGCCCTGTGGCCCAAAGTGCCCGATAGCATGCACATCCAACTTGCCATCCATCAGCTTGTTCCAGGCCAGACCAAAATAGCCCTTGGGCTTGTTGTTATTGCCAGAAGCACCAAAGGTTGTGGAGTTCCCCGCATCTACTCCCAAAATCCAGTCCATGTGGCGTGTCAGATGCATAGTGGCCAGAATACCCACCGTTTGGAACGGCACGATATAATCAGATGCGTAATTATAGGTGTAAAAAGGCCGCGCAAGAGCGGGCGTGCCTTCTGCGCCCATAATGCCGTACATCTGGCCGATCTGCACATCAATGCCGCGCTTGAAGATCCACGGCAGATGTACGTCCAGATGAGCCTGTGTGGGCGCCCACTGATACAGCCCATGCAGGGAGCCAGAGCCCATCCCGATTGTGGGGTCAAACCGCGCATCGGAACCATACATGGCTTCCAGCACAAAGCCGATGCCATACCCACTACCTACAGACGTAACAGGGTGAGATAATGACCCAATAATCTGGTTCAGTGTGACCGTATTCGCCCGATCTGAATAGTACTGCGCAAAGTTGCGTCCTGAGCGTGTCCAGGGGTTACCTGAAATCCCCGCTTCAATAGAGACGTGCCCTTCCAGCCCTTCCCAATATGTGGGGGTATGACCGGGTTTAACATGGAACAGATTACCCGCCTTAGGCTTCATGGCCTCTTCCTCTTCAGAAAGAGAAGTCACAGGTGGTTCTTCCCCATCTGTTGGGGTGCCTGCGCCCTTTTCCGCCTCTTCTGGCTTAAGGGTTTTGGCAATGTCTCCTACCTGCACCTGTGCCGGCGCAGAAACTTGTGCGTGGGCTACTGACGTCCCTGCTTCACACAAAAATGCAGCACAACATGATAGCAATACAAATTTGAAGGCACTTCGATTAGTCATAGTCTGTCGCATGTATCACTTCTCTTGCGCATCAGAAATAGTGACGAATACGAAACATATTGATCAGCACTTACCTCTAGCCAAATACAAAAGTACCCAGCAGCATAATGCCTTCACCGTAATTGCAAGACCAATACGTACGTTTCGAACCAGAAATAATATACCGTGCGCAAAATAGCAATCCTCCAGGCGCAAAATAAACACAGCTTCCAACACAGTTGGCCTTGCAAAAATATTCTGTTTTTTCAAACTTAAAGGGCTGAGTTTACGCTCCAACATACAAGCAACTCCTGCCTATATGTTGCGTTGGTTAGGAAAACTTTGCGCTTTGCACACAATGCACTCTTCACAAAACCCTTAAATATTCAATAACTTTCTACGGCGTGTCGTCAGTTAAGCAGGATGATGATTGAGGCGAACTGCACGGCTGCGAGGAAGGTCGATTTCAGTTTATCGTAGCGGGTTGCGATAGCGCGAAACTGCTTGAGTTTATTGAAGAACCTCTCAACAAGGTTCCGTTCGCGATAGAGAGAAAAATCGGTTTTCCGTCGTGTCGTTCTGTTGCGTTTTGGCGGGATGACCGGGGTAATCCCGCGCTGTATCAGCCGATCGATCAACCTGTCCGCGTCATACGCCTTGTCAGCAAGGAAAGCATCCGGTTCGATGTTTTCCAGAAGTGGTTCTGCCTGGGTGATATCGGCATCCTGTCCCGGTGTGATGCCGAGTTCCACTGGATTGCCCAGAGCGTCGCAGATGGCATGGATCTTTGTAGTTAGCCCGCCTCGTGATCGTCCGATGGCCTGATCCGTGCCCCTTTTTTGAGAGCTCCGGCACTATGCTGATGCGCTCGGACAATTGTGCTGTCGATCATCATGTATTCGTTGTCGTAATCAGCGGCCAGATAACGAAATATCCGTTCGATGACGCCGCTTTCACACCAGCGGCGCAGACGCCGGTGCACGTTTTTCCAGTCACCGAAACGGGCAGGAAGGTCGCGCCATGGAATACCCGCGCGATAGCGATACAGCACCGCCTCCACGAACAGACGGTTGTTCACCGCAGTGCCGCCGACATAGCCTTCTCGACCAGGAAGAAGATCCTTTATCCGCTCCCACTGGTCATCGCGTAAACTATAGCGCCGCATCTGTCTGTCTCCCCAAAAAATGGGAAAACAGTCAGCACACGCAGACACAAAGTACAACCCTCACGTGCCACTCTCAGGGCTTAACTGACGACACGCCGTAAAACCCAAATGGACATAAAATATTGATCTCTTTTTTACATATTACAAATGCTTATATTTTAGATATACTTCCAGTATAGTTCTTATGCATGCACGTTTGCAATTCCTCACAAACCTGTGCATGCGCAACATGCGATCGCGCCCTGATATGCGAAATTTGCATACCGTCGTGGTTTTCGATTACAAAGGATCATTCTTCAACAACAAGGGACGGAACGACACAGCAATGACATCGCTTTTCACAGATGCCACAATTTTTGTTTTCCTTCCTTGGGTGCTGTGGCGCCTTCTGCATAAAGCATTGCCTATTGTTGTATTGCCTATCCTTATTGGCATTTTGCTGGCTGTATGGCACGCACCAATTAAAGAACTCGGTATTCCTTCTTCTTATGGTGATACCATTGGGTGGATTGCTGTACTGGTTCTGGCTTTTACGGCTGGCTTGGAAATGTGGCAGCACCCAGAAGGTGATACTTCTGCCCATGCTATTGCCTCTCCCTCTCTCGGTCGACTACTAGCTGGAGCAGGTGTGGCTTTAGGCATTCCTTTCCTGCTGGGGTCTTTCTTAGCCTACACCTGTTTTCTGCCCTTGCATGGATGGCAAGCCCCCCTGGCCTCTCCTCTTCTTGCCGCCGCATCTATCGGCTTGTGCATTTCCGTAAGCGCACTCCCCGTTTTGATTGGAGTGGTCAGAGAACTTGATGCCTCCCAACGCCCGTTAGGGCAATTGGCGCTTAAGCTTGCTGTGGTAGATGATGCTGCCTTATGGGTTGGCCTTGCCATTTTGCAGTTTGCGCATAGAGGCACCGCCTCTCTGCATGGGTGGACAGGGCTGGAGTTTCTGGCCGTGGCATTACTTGCTACGCTGGCTGCGGCTGGTAACTGGGCCTCTCGCCATTTTCGTCATCCACCTGCGTGGGTTATCTGGGTAACTGTTCCTGTTTATCTGGCAGCTGGATCATGGGCCAGCATGCAACTTGGGTTGCATGAATTGATAGGCGCATATTTTGCCGGTGCCATCATGCCGCCCAGTTGGGTGAGACGTTTGCCCATAGAACAAGTGGGAACATTTGCCCTTATCTGGCTAGCCCCCATGTTCTTCGGCCATAGCGGCCTGCGCATAAATGGGGATGCTCTCACATGGCCTTCCATCATTGCCTCTTTTGCTTTGGTGGGCATATCCATTCTTAGCAAGATTGGGGCGGTTTATGTGTTTCCCCCTGCCCCTGGGCTTAAACCCAGGCAGGCTTTGGGTATTGGAGCACTTCTACAATGCAAGGGGCTGATGGAAATTGTTGCAGCCACTATTTTACATGAACAGGGCATGCTGTCTGATTTTGCTTTTGCTTCTTTAATGGTGTTGGCGGTTGTTTCCACAGTATTGACTGGGCCCCTCTTCCGCCTTCTGGCTCCACGTTAAAGCATTACATTCTATAAACCCAAAAGAGCTCTGCGGGTGTATATCATTACAACACGATAGACACCCGCAGATTAAGAGCCTTAAAATACAAAATATTTACCAATATATATTAAAGGAATGGCAAGAGTTGTTATGGCAGCGCACATTCCCAGCATGCGTATGCGCACTGGATCTGGCACCATAAAAGACACCCCAAGGCACATGCAAAAAATAGCATAATAAATCAGACTGACACCTAGATAACTTTCGCAATAAGGCGTTAGAAGCGCTGCGCTCATAAGAACAGAAATTCCTGAAATACAGCCAAAAATACAGCCATATGTTATACGTGTAAGAAATTTCGTGCCCTTACTTGGTTCTGTTGCCCCGTTTTTCTGCTCTTTTCGATATCGAGATATCAACCATAATCTGTTGCCGGAATAAAAAAGAACGGCTCCGGCAACGCCTAATATCAGATATCCAAATTTAACTGCATTCCCACCAAAGCTTCCAAAATGCAGCGCAAACAGCGTGGTTAAAATGCTAAATGATGCCGACTGGAGCCCCGGCATATACTCTGCAGAAAGTATTTTCCCAGAGGCTGGATCCAGTTCCGCCAGACCACCTGCCGGGCCACGCATCATATAGTGTTCATCATGCCCGATAACGAATAAAGTTTGTTTTGCTTTATCTGTTAACGTGTAATTCAAAACATCAGGTACAAACTCGGGGGCCTGTTTTTGTAAAGCCTGCACAATTTCTGATGGAGGCATGGAAGGGGTTAAAGAATGCGCAACCGCCTGATGCCCCATACGTCCTGTAGGTGCATGACGATCATGAAAAGCCGTTGGAGCTGAAAACATGATGGTTTGCACATTATGAATCAAACCATGATAAGCAAAAAGCACAGATGAAAGCGCAATAATGACATGAAAAGGCAGGCTGAAAATACCTAAAAGGTTATGGATATCTAGCCATTTCTTCCATGCCCCATGGATAAGCCGCAAAGCAAAAATATTTTTTACCAGCATAGGTAAAAATGCAATTACACCAGATACCAGCGCAACGGCATACAACAGCGCAACAATGCCCATAAACCATCTGCTGTAAGGCATAAAAACAGGCAAGCCTACGTTTTCGTGCAGCTCATCTATAAAATGAGCCACTTCAGATGGCTTATGTTTTGCCGTCACTAAATGCCCTTCTGCATCAAGTGAAGCCGCTATCATATCCACAGGGCCTGCATGCCTTTGCCCCGCATGCACAGGCCACATCAACCTAGCAGGAAAAGAAACCGTAGGAGACAGCACAACCGTATATTCCTGCTGTGCCTCAGGATAAGCCGCAAATGCTTTTTGCATAAGATCGGGCACCTGCCCCACTGTTACCGGAGCAGGCAAAACAACTGGTTTTGTAAGCCAATTTTGTAGAGGGGCTTCAAAAACGCTGATACCTCCAGCGTAAAACGCCACAAACAGGAACAACCCCGCCAGAATACCCACCCAACTGTGGATATCCCGATACATCTGCACAATATCTGCACGTATTTTCATGCCTATAGAGCCTTTAAAACAAAAAACAGGCCCCAAACACATAAGGCAGCAGCAGACAGGTAGTTCCAAGCACGCTTGCCATTAGAAAATAAAAAGCAAGTTGACAAAATAGTGCACCACAGCAAAACCGTTAGCCACGTTAAAAACTGAGCAGATGCCTTACGCGGATCACTGTCTGCTTGAGAAAGAAGACCAATAACCCCGACAAGGCCAAATGTAAGAAGATTGCCCGGAACAACAGCAGCTGTAACTTTGGAGAGCCAGTTCTGGCTTGTATAAGTGTATCTAGGCATCATAAATGCTTACCGCTGTTTCAGCAAAACAACAGCAAATGGAAAAACAAGCCATACAAGCATCATCAACAGTATTTGCATGAACAATGCAGTTGTTGCGCTTTTGATCTGCCAGAGACAGCAAAAAGAAAGCGCCTGCGCCCCCCACCCTAGTGCTCTGTATAAACTTTTGGGATGAAGCGGCACAGAAAATACGTATTGATTGCGCGAAGTGGCATAAAGCAAACAGCACCCGAAAACAGTAGCCCCTGTTGCAATCCACATCATGTATTCAGGCCACATACTTACCCTCGGTATCTCGTTCGGGCAGAAAAGATTCCATCATGCTCTCCCCGCACATGCGTATATAGAAAGTTACGAACCTCATGCGGAAAGCCCACGCTCTCTTTCAGACAGATTAAAGTAGAACACGTTGCACAAATACATTATTAAGAATCATTATCAACATAATTTTTGTAGCTTGTACTGCTTTGCCCTTTATGGAGCAAACTCCAGCCCACTTAGGCCCTTACCTTCTGCCCTGCCCTCAGGCCATGGCAGGGTATCTTTGATAATCTTGCAAATTCCATATCGAAGTCCCAAATCTTAATGGAATCAAGATGATGCCTGAAGGATAGATTTCTATGAGTCTTATTAAAAAGTGTATATTTCCCACTCTAAAAGCTACAGCTATTGGCCTAAGTGCGGCATGGACCGCTATGGCAGCATGCAGCAAAGATAAGGAACTGGATGGCCAAGAAAAATCTGTTCACTTGGCTACAATGGGGTCTGCCGGCTTGGTCGGTATTCTTGGTTTCTGTCTGCTGCGTAAAGACGGTTGGGGTAAAACATATCGGCCTTGGTTGGGGCTCAGCCTGATTGCCAGCCACGGAATTGCTGGCGTACGTAGCCGTAAGGCTGTTCAGCACCAAGATAAAAAAGATGCCGTGCAGAGCGGTATTTTGCAGGTTGTTATGATTACTCTGGCTGCTTGTGTATTCACCACCAAGCCAAATAAATAAGCCTAAAACACCCCCAATATCTTATATTGATGCACAGATATTGGGGGTATGATTTTGCAATCAGGATTCCTGATTACTTTCCATCCATTGCTTAATCAATGTATAGGTAATGGAAAGGATCATCGGTCCAACAAAAATACCAGCCAAACCCAAGGCAGCCAACCCGCCAATAACGCCCATCATGATAAGAACCAACGGAACATCTGCCTGTTTGCGGATCAAATAAGGCCGCAGCATATTGTCCAGAAAAATGGTCAAGAAAGTTATGGCAAGCAGAACAATTGCGGATACCATTCCCTTATCAAAGTAAACCCAGATAACGGCAGGAAAAAGTGTAACCCCTGGCCCTGCCTGCAACAGACATGCCATAAATGTAACCGCTGTAAGAATACTGGCCCATGGCACGCCTGTAAGATACATGCCGCCGCCGCCCACCAGACTTTCAACAATAGCGGTAAGAGTAACCCCCAGCGCCACCCCCCTGATGGTACGCACAGCCAGTTCCAGCATTTCCTGTCCGCGCTTGCCGGATAACGTTCCTACCAACCTTTCTGAGGTGGTAATGAGGTATTCAGCCTTTGCAAGAAATGCAGTAAGTATAATCAAAGTTAGCAAAAACTGCACTGCAAGCATTCCAATACTGCCTGCATAAGACATAAGGTAATGCATGATCTGGTCTGGCTGCGGCACTGCCTGTTGCACAATATCCATTGGCTTCATGTTTTGCAGATGCTGCCACCATTTACCCAAATACTCACCTACCATAGGCAGATGGAGCAGCTTTTCTGGCAAGTCAGGTAACTTTAAGGATTTGATGTAAGGAATAATCCGGCCAAATGCATCAGCGTGCTTGACCACCGTAGAAACGGCCATCCAAAATGGCAGCACAAACAAGGCTAGAGCAACCAAAAGTGTGCAGGAAATAGCCATTTTACGGCTACCGTGTAACCATGCCTGCAACCGCAACAGCAACGGCCACATGGTTACCGCAATAGTGCCAGCCCAAATAAGAGCGGGAATAAAAGGTTCTAAAATCCACACCGCACCCAACACAAGGGTGCAGGCAAACAGAGCCACCAGTACTGGGCGGGTTCCTGTAGCCAATTCTGGCTTTTGTCCGGGAACAGATGTCTCTGGTATCATTATTTTGCATTCGTCCCACGGCTACAGGCTGAACCAGCCGTAAAGCTTTTGAGTTCAGGGGGTAAAAGTGCCGCCATATCTGCTTCTTTCAAAAGTTCTCGTCCACAGCCAGACCATTTGGCTAACCCTACATGTGGGCTGCTAAAAGAGCCGCTTACCATAACGGGAATTTCCATAGCCAGCATACCTTTGGCACCATTACTGGCAAAAACCAGCTCAAACGCTTTTTTGTTCAAATCAAACTCGGCTTTTCCCACAATACTCCCTGCATCCGACTTTATGCGTAATGGCTGCACAACACCTTTGCCTTGGTGCATTTCCAACGCTCCCAACAAGCACGATACACTCGCCTTACCTTTACTCTGGCGAAAGAGTGCGCCAACATCTGTTGTGGCAATATCCATCACTTCGCGAGAAATAGTGCCTGTATTCATGCCCACGGCAGCCGTGACATTGGCTAAACGTGAAGCTTCATTCAAAGTCTGGATATTATCTGCATGCGTCAGCACGCGAATATTTAGCTTTCCTCCTACCGGAAAAGGTGAAAACCCTGCTTGCTTACGGAACTGGTCAATATCCCCGTTATCTACATTCACTGTAGCCTGCACACGCGTGCCTTTCTGACCTGCCAATAAATGCCCCGAAGCCTGAATACTGGCCCCAAGCCAATTCATCTTCATGGAACTTACATCAACACGCCCAGGCATTTGGCTGAGACTGATCTGAGCCTGTTTAAAAACAAGTGCATTATACAGCACTGTATCTGCCGCAAGTGTTACGTTGATAAGGGGATCAGGATGTAACGGCACCTGTAGCGGCACATCAATACCGCTGGAAGGTGTTTTGGGTTTTTCGGAAGAACTTCCCAAAAGAGCATTCAGGTTTAGGCGGGAAAAAGCCATGGAGCCAGAAACCTTATCTGGCTGCCCTGTGGCCCCTTCTGTAAATGTTACATCCGCATTGCTAATCGGGCTTTCCTTCAGCGAACCAGTTGTATGGTCCAGATGCCATACATCCCCTTTATGCATGAAGTGCCCAGATAGCTTCACGGGCTGCGTAATCTTACTATCAGCTTCCCCTGCAAAAGCCATGATCGGGCGAGATGTTGCTGTCTGCAAATCCAGCTTTGCATCAATACCATCAAAATCAAACAGATCGGTCATGGTGCCATTCAGGTGGAGCGATAAGTCACCTGATGCCGCATGGATATCGGTTCCATAAGGTTTACCCGCTTGGCGTAAAACATCTATTGGCTGCATATTGGCCTGTAACGTTACGGGTGTATCATTATAGGCGCCGTTTACATCCATCACCAACGGTGTGCTGTCGCTTGTTGAATGCAAGGTAACCGCTTTAAGGCCCGTTACGTAGGTCTGCCCATGTGCAGAGCGATAAATAACCTCACTATCGGTAATGGTTGCATCACGCAGCCCAGGAAACCATACTTTCCCACTAGGTTCTTTGGGCTTGGATGGCGTTGAAGAGGCCTTTTTACCGAACCTCCAGTTAGGTTCACGTTCAGGTGTACGCTCGAACAGGCCTGAAAACCCATCAATTTTCACATCTCGCGCCTGCATATCTCCACTCAGTAAAGAGCTAAGCAGAATTTGAGCGTGCAGATGCTTCAGGGTTATCATATCTGCGCGGCTGCCTTGGGGAATGTTGGCCAGATGCAGATTGTTCAGATCTACCGTAACCCACCGGCCAAAACGCACATGCAAAGCCTCAATCTGGGTTTTGCGACCAAGTGACGCACTGAGTTTATCTGATGCAATATGCGCCAGATTATAGTGTGGTAGGCCAGCAACCAGCGCGCCAGCGGCCACAGCGGAAACAGCCAGAACACTTCCGGCCAACCATACCCAACGGGGCATACAAATACCTTTCCCAATCCTTTATCAGGAAATAGAATGCAGAAATATTATCCAAACTTCTACGAAAATTATTTTCTCGACTCAGGAATATATTTAATTTTATTTTCCCGAATCAAGAAAAGGAAGAACACTGCGATATATTTGCAGTTCTTCATTTGTAGGTATGACACGGATTTTTATTTTACTACTGGCTTTGCTGATAACCGGCGCATGGGCCGCATTAGCGGTTTCATCAATCTGCACGCCCATCCATGCCAATGCCTGACAGACATCTGCACGAAGATTCTGATCATGCTCACCAATACCTGCTGTAAACACAATGCCGTCCAACCCACCCATAACAGCGGTTAATGCACCAATTTCCTGCACAATCCTGTAAACAAACAGCCCGAGCGCTTCTGTAATATTCTTACGCTGTAAAGCATCCTGACTTTGCGCCAATGTTGCGCGCAAAATACGCATATCGGACGATACACCCGAAACACCCAATAGCCCCGATTGATGATAGAGCGTGGTGACTAGCGTTTTCCAATCTGCTTTTTCAGACTGCACCATGTAAAGCAGAGCACCCGGATCTATCGCACCGCAGCGCGTGCCCATCATTAACCCATCAAGGGCGGAAAACCCCATAGTTGTTTCCGTGCTTTTACCATGGCGCAATGCACACAGGCTGGCGCCGCTTCCCAAATGCGCAACAATAGTACGCCCTTGCGCTAATGCAGGATCAACCTCTGCCAAGCGGCCTGCAATATAACTGTATGAAATACCATGAAACCCGTAACGGCGTATGCCATGCTCTGCATAACGACGAGGAAGTGGCAACAACCGCGCCATTTCCGGGATGGTTTGATGAAAGGTGGTATCAAAACAGGCGATCTGCAAAATATCAGGCCGCTTTTCAAAAATAGCTTTTGCAGGAGCCAACGTAGCCGCCTGATGCAACGGATCAAATGGTGTGAGTTTATCCAGTTGCTTGAGCGTATCCAGCGTAATTTTAACCGGCTGCAGAAACTCTGCACCGCCATGCACAATCCGGTGCCCTACTGCCAGTACACGCCCTTGGCCGGAATATTGTTCAAACCAATGGAAAAGGTGGCTGAAAATATGCAGCCCCGTTTCTGACCATTTTTCCTGCGCAAGAAGCTTTCCCGCCACATCTTTGGCCGTAAACTGAGAATGATCTGGGAACTCCTCAATTTCTCCATGCAGCAGAACCTGCGGATCTACTTTGCCCGAGAAAGCGTAAATCGTCAGCTTCAGGCTTGAAGATCCGCTATTAAAAACAACAACTACATCCTGCACGGATACTCTTCCTTGTTATAAGGCTATTTTCAGCCCTGCCCACCGGCAAGATGATGAGCATAAAGCGCCCCAATGGCTATAGATGCCAAACGCGCCTGCACACTGTTTGCACGGCTAGTAAGTAATACGGGAACCGCTGCGCCCAGAACAATTCCTGCGGAATCTGCACCAGACATAAAAATCATATTCTTGGCCAGCATATTGCCGGATTCCAGATCTGGAGCCACCAGAATTTGCGCGCGCCCTGCTACGGGTGAGACAATGTTCTTTATTTTTGCAGCTTCAATATTTACAGCATTATCCATAGCCAAGGGGCCATCCAGAACACCCCCTTGTATTTGCCCACGCTCTGCCATCTTGCATAAACATGCGGCATCAACTGTGCCGGGTATTTTGGAATTAACTGTTTCTACTGCAGAAAGAATAGCAACACGCGGGGCACCCAAACCCAGCCCGTTGTGCAGATCTATCGCGTTTTGAACAATATCCCGCTTTACATCCAGATCTGGGAAAATATTGATAGCGGCATCTGTTACAAACAATAAATCCTCATACCCGGGCACAGCCAACAAAAACACGTGGCTAATACGCCTGTTGGTACGTAATCCGCTATCTGCCTCAACAATGGCATGCATAAAAATATCTGTATGCAGGCTACCTTTCATCAACGCTTTTACGCGCCCCTGTCTTACCAAGGCCGTTGCTTTCTGGGCAGCCTCTGCCGGTGTTGCGGCATCAATAAAAACAGCCTTATCTAATGTAATACCACTTGCCTTCGCCACAGATGTGATTGTGTCCTTATCCCCTATCAGAACAGGCTCTATAATATTCTGCTGAGCGGCATCCATAGCGCCTTCAAGGGCATGCTGTTCACACGGCCAGACAATACCAACAGGCACCTGCCCCGGCAATTGAACAGCGCGTGAGACCAATTGCTCAAACGCCTGATGACTGGTTGGCGCTGAACTTACAGGCATTTCTGCAGTATCATGCGTATATTGCGAAATCTGTGTTTTGCTTGAAGGGATGTTGTTCATCTTATTCATCTTTGCAATTACTGTTTAATATCAGTGATATGGGCAGATAAAATATGCCTGTATTGTGTGCGCAAAAACTCTTCTGCCTGGGTTGCTGTGCCTCTGGCTGCCATTCGGCCCTTGAATGCCTTTACAGAGCCCAAATTCTGCTCAGACATCCATTCCCGCAGTTCTTGCAGAAGAATGGAGATATAGTTCGGCCCCTTCTGCAGCAGAACTGATGTTACCATAGCGACATCAGCACCAGCCAACAGACATTTGGCAACATCCATACCGGAATGAACCCCGCCAGAAATTGCCAGATCAGCCTGACAACGTTCTGAAAGCAGCGCTGCCCACATAAGCGGTAACCGTAATTCATATGCAGAACTTGGAACAAAATCCACTTCTGCACTCTCTGTTAATGACCGTAATCCGGGCTCGTAAAAACTATTGAACAGAACAATACCGCCTGCTCCATTTTCTGATAGGCGTTTCACCATATTCCCCGGTGAGCTGAAAAAGGGAGAAAGCTTAACGCTTACCGGCACTTTAACCTGTGCCTTTACATCACGCAGCACCTGTATACAGCGCTCTTCCACCTGCGTGCCCGTTTCATCCGGGTTGGTTGGCACATGCCAGAAGTTCAATTCTATGGCTGCCGCTCCTGCCTGCTCCATATCCTTGGCAAAGCGCAACCATCCTGCTGGTGTGCAGCCATTCAGGCTGGCGATAATAGGCACACCAGCTCTTTCTGCTGCACTTCGCAGCACAGCCAGCCTTCCATCCAACGGAGAGG
Source organism: Acetobacter sp. A11-2 (assembly GCF_040208445.1). NCBI lineage: Bacteria > Pseudomonadati > Pseudomonadota > Alphaproteobacteria > Acetobacterales > Acetobacteraceae > Acetobacter > Acetobacter sp. A11-2. The sequence continues at coordinate 892,458 of NZ_CP157843.1, read as the reverse complement.
CATGATGCATCGCGGGGAAATACCCTGCTGCTTCTGGCTGGGAATTTTCGCCCGTTTCCCACAATGCAGCTTCTGCCAGTTCCTGCGCCTGAATATCCTCTTCAAACACCGAGGCCATAACAATGGCGGAAGCCCCGGCATCTGCCAGACGCAAAATCCCTTCCAAATCTGCAGTAAGAGGCGATGCCGAAGCCACAACAGGGTGAGGCAATTCCAGCCCAAGATAGTTTGTACGAATATCCATTGCCATAATGCTCCCGTATCGCCTCAGTTCACATCTTCCCAATGGGGAAGGAAGCGGCTGCCATCACGGGCGGCCATATCTTCGTAAATCCGGTAGCGCTCGTTGGCGGCTGCCTGCGCCTGATGCAACAAATGCGCAGCACTTTCTGGATGCGTACGGGTAAGAGTTTTATAACGCAGTTCACGATACGCATAATCTTCCAACGGAATACGCGGGCGGGTGGAATCAAGCCGGAACGGGTTAAGGCCGCTTTTGCGCATGGTGGGATCAAACCGGAACAATGGCCAATACCCCGATGCCACAGCACGTGCCTGCTGCTTCATACCCGTACGCATATCTATGCCATGCGCAATACACTGCGAATACGCCAGAATAAGAGATGGTCCCTCATACGCCTCGGCTTCTCGCATTGCGATAATAGCCTGCTCCGGGTTAGCCCCCAGCGCAATCTGGGCCACATACACATTGCCGTAAGCAATGGTCTGCAAGGCCAGATCCTTACGCGGCACACGTTTGCCACCTGCCGCAAATTTGGCTGCTGCCCCCAATGGAGTGGCTTTGGAGGATTGCCCACCCGTGTTGGAATACACCTCTGTATCCAGCACAATCACGTTTACATTACGCCCTTGCGCCAACACATGGTCTAGGCCGCCGTAATCAATATCGTATGCCCAGCCATCGCCTCCAACAATCCAGATGGAACGCCGGATCAGAAAATCCGCCACAGAAAGCAACATGGCTGCATCAGGTGTATGAACAGCCTCCAGCTTGCTTCGTAGCGCACTTACACGCGCACGTTGGAGCGCAAATTCGCTTTCTGTAATCTGTGGCGCGTTCAGGATAGCCGTTGCCAGATCCTGCCCCACAATATCAGCCTGTTTTTGCAGCAATTGCCGTGCCAGAGATTCCTGTTTATCTGCCGCCAGACGGAAACCAAGGCCGAATTCTGCATTGTCTTCAAACAATGAGTTCGACCAAGCAACCCCACGCCCCTGCGCATTGGCCTTCCATGCATGTGCCGGTGTATTGCCCGCATAAATGGCCGAACAGCCTGTGGCGTTGGCGATTTGCAACCTATCTCCAAAAAGTTGGGAGATCAGCTTCAGGTATGGTGTCTCACCACATCCAGCACAGGCGCCGCTAAATTCAAACAGCGGTTCCAGAAACTGCACACCACGCACGTTGGCTTCGTTAATCGCAGCCCGATCCACTTCTGGCAAATGTTCAAAAAACGCGATATTCCCGCGTTCCTGTTCCAGAATAGGCAATTTTTCGCCCATGTTAATGGCGCGCGTTTCACCATCCGGGCTGATTGCTGGGCAGTTTTCAACACACACGCCACAACCTGTGCAGTCTTCTACATAAAACTGGAGCGTAAAGCGGGAATCTGGATACCCTCGTGCATTGACTAGGGCTGATTTAAAGCTTTCTGGAGCGCCTGCCAGATCTTTGTCTTCGTATGTCTTGGCTCGGATCACACTATGTGGGCATACAATACTGCACTGCCCGCACTGAATGCACGTATCCGGGTTCCAGATTGGCACTTCTACGGCAATATTTCGTTTTTCGTACTGGGTTGTGCCTCCGGGGAAAGTACCGTCTGCCGGAATACGACTTACAGGAATACTCTCGCCCCTGCCCGCCATAATTTCTGCCGTAACCTGCTGCACAAACACTGGAGCAGATGCAGGCACAACTGGCGGCATAGGTAATGTGCCATCAGCTTTGGGCGGCACAGCCACTTCATGCAAGGCCGCCACTGCGGCATCCACTGCACGGAAGTTAAGCTGCACAACGCTATCACCCTTTGCGCCATAGGTTTTCTGAATGGACTTTTTGATTTCAGAAATAGCTTCATCAGGTGGCAAAACATTGGAGAGATGGAAGAAGCATGTTTGCAAAATGGTATTAACACGTGGCCCCAAGCCAAGCTTTAGCGCAACGTCTGACGCATCAATAACAAAAAACCGCAGCTTTTTATCTACAATCTGATCTTGCACTTTGCGTGGTAGCTGTTCCCAAACCTTGTCTGACGCATAGGGGCTGTTCAGCAGAAACGTGGCCCCGTTATTGGCCGCACCCAGAATATCGCGCCGGAACAGAAAATCGAACTTATGACAGGCAACAAAATCTGCATGTCGGATAAGGTAAGGTGCCTGAATAGGAGATTTCCCAAACCGAAGGTGAGATGCAGTTTCCCCTCCAGATTTGTGGGAGTCATAATCAAAATAGGCCTGCGCATACCATCCCGGTTTTTCACTCAGGATTTTAACACTGTTTTTATTGGCTCCCACCGTGCCATCAGCACCCAAACCATAAAACAGACAGCGCACAGTGCCTTCTGGTTCTATATCGAAGGTTTCATCATACTCCAGATTTGTATGGGAAACATCATCAATAATACCCACTGTAAAGTGGTTCTTGGGTGTTGGTTTTTTGAGTTCATCAAAAACGGCCCGTGCCATGGCCGGGTTAAAATCACGCGAAGAAAGCCCATACCGCCCACCAATAACGCGCGGCATATGTGAGAACTGACCATTCCCCACTCCCTCTGCCAACACGCTTACAACATCTGCATGCAGTGGTTCCATAGGGGCCCCGGGTTCTTTGGTGCGATCTAGCACTGCAATAGATTTTACGCTTGGGGGTAAGGCTTTTAGAAAATGTTCTGCAGAAAACGGGCGGAACAAACGCACTTGCAATGCGCCTACTTTTTCACCCTGTGCGTTCAGCCATTTTGCAGTTTCCCGCACAACTTCGGAACCAGACCCCATGGAAATAACAACGCGTTCAGCATCTGGCGCACCAGTATAATGGAACAGGCTATATTGGCACCCCGTAAGAGACGCAAACTTGTCCATGGCATCCTGCACAATGGCAGGTACGCGCTCATAAAATGGATTAACGGCTTCTCTGGTCTGGAAATAGGTATCTGGGTTTTGCCAGGTACCACGAATGAATGGATGTTCCGGATTAAGCGCACGTTGCCGATGTGCATGCACCAGCCGATCATCTATCATTTGGCGAATGACATCATCCGACACCACAGCAAGGCTGTTGTATTCGTGCGATGTGCGAAAACCATCCGCAAAATGGATAAAGGGAATACGCGCAGCCAGAGTAGCTGCCTGAGCAACCAGCGCCAGATCATGGGATTCCTGCACAGAACCCGCCCCCAACATGGCAAACCCTGTTGTGCGAGTGGCCATAATATCCTGGTGATCACCAAAAATGGAGGAAGCACCAGCCGCCAGCGCGCGCGCAGCTACATAGAAAACTGTTGATGTCAGCTCACCTGCAATTTTGAACATATTTGGTAGCATGAGCATAAGGCCCTGAGAGGCCGTAAATGTTGTGGTAAGCGCCCCAGTTTGCAAAGCCCCATGCACACACCCGGCTGCCCCGCCTTCTGCCTGCATTTCCTGCACAACGGGCACTTCACCCCAGATATTCTGCACACCCTGATCAGACCACGTATCTGCCAGTTCCGCCATGGGGGATGAGGGCGTGATAGGGTAAATCGCACAGACTTCGTTCACACGGTAAGCAATATGCGCAACAGATGTATTGCCATCCATTGTCTGGAGTTGTTCGGTCATGACATTCTCCATTTTATGCACGCACCTTGAAGCGTGTTGGCATAACGGGCTCACCCAAACTTCCCTTGGGTGGCGTAGCCTCTACAGGTTCCGGGTCCATCTCAATGGCATGGCAGGGGCACTGTTCTGCGCAAACAGCGCAGCCTGTGCACATATCCATGGCAACGGCATATCCCTTCCCCGGTCCTAGCCGTGTAATGGCTTGCTCTGGGCAGGATGCATAGCAATTGTCACATTCAAAACAGTTGCCGCAGGAAAGGCATCTGCCGGCTTCATAACGTGCTGTTTTTTCATCCAAACCGGCGAATATTTCATCAAACCCGGCACGCTCTGTTAAGGGGCGCTCTGGCTGCTTGCTTCGGTCTGCCTGCGCGTAATCTGGCAGATGCAGCATATCAAATGAAACAAGAGGATGCGCTGCGGGATGCACATAACGCTGCCCGGCCAAATAAGCATTGATAGCACGCGCAGCAAGTTTGCCGTGGCCTGTTGCGGTTGTCATGGTGCGTGCACCACCTATGCAGTCTCCTCCTGCAAAAATACCTTCCTGCCCGGTCATGAGGGTTGAGGCATCTACCGCAACGGTATCATCTTTATTTATGCTGATAGCAGGCGCTGTTTTAAGCAATGCTAGATCACTATGTTGCCCAACAGCCATAACCATTGCATCTGCAGGCAAATGCGCGGTCTGCCCTGTAGGGGTTACGCTGCCATCTGGATTCATGGTCACTTTTTCAACCGTTACCCCGTCTGCACCAAAATGGTCAGCAACGCTCAGCCATTCAATTTTAACCCCTTCTGCAAAAGCAGCTTCAGCCTCACTCGGCAGGGCTTCCATGTGCTGGGGGTCATAACGGAAAATCAAAACCGTATCTTTGGCGCCCAAGCGTTCTGCTGTGCGGGCAGCATCCATTGCTACGTTGCCACCACCAACAATGGCAACGGTGCGGCCTAACTGGGGCTTTTCACCTTTACTCACTTCATCCAGCAAACTGACAGCATCCACCAGCTTCTTGCCATCCGTTGCCGGGATATTAAGATGATTAGCCAACTGGGCACCGACAGCCACAAATACGGCATCAAACCCACCTTGCTGACGCGCCTGCGCAACGTCATCAACCCGCATACCACAACGCAATGTAACGCCCGGCATGGATGTTATTCTGGCAATTTCATCTTTAAGAGGCTGGCGCGGTAGCCTGTAGGCGGGGATGCCATGCATCATCATTCCACCCGGCTCTGCTGCTGCCTCATATATCTCAACCTGATGCCCTAACCTGGCAAGGTGATAGGCGCAGGAAAGCCCTGCTGGTCCACTACCTATAACCAGTACTTTTTTACCCGTAGGTGCCGCAGACTGAAAATGCCAGCCATTCTGCACTGCCAAGTCACCCAAAAAACGCTCTACAGCATGAATGGAAACAGCATCATCCAAGCTGCCTCGGTTACATGCACTTTCGCATGGGTGATAGCAGGCCCTGCCATGCACGGCGGGCATCGGGTTATTTTCGGTAAGTGCGTACCATGCTTTTTCGTAATCTCCGGCCTGCGCATGTGCCAGCCACCCCTGAATATCTTCCCCTGCAGGGCAGGCATGATTACAAGGTGGCAGAAAGTGTTTGTAAACCGGCCTTTGCCATCGAGAACTCCCAACACCTTTCCGTGTTGTCTCCTGCATGACCTGTGTCATGTCGTGCAGCTTTATAGTCATGTAAGTTCTCTCCCGACCTCGTGGCCATTAGGGTGACCGTGCGCAAGCAACGCGCATTTACGGAACAGATTTCTGAAACATGTGCATGCACCGCAATGCGCTTTGTGCAGGAAGACAAAAATCGAATAAAACGTCAACTTTAAATTGATGAAATTACCGTCTTATTGGTATTATTTCTTTGCAAATAAGTTTCATTAAAAACAATTTTTGACGATAATTCCTATTCATAAAGAAAATAAGAACCAAAATAGTGCTGTATTCGAAAAAATACTAACTTGACATATTATTCATTTTTTAAGATTTGTCGCACAAGTCCCTTTCATTCTGCTAAAATAAGGAGCTTAGGCGCAACATGCAGGCAAATGTTTTTGTGAAAAGAAACTTTTCCTTTATAGCGATAAAACATCCTGATTTTCATAGATTTTTTGATCTATTCCGCTGGCATAATCTTCCTCAAAAAATTATTGCAATATCTGTCATTATTTTTAATTTCTACCCCGGAAAACTTTGTGCAGAAACCATCTCCAGCGCTTATTCTGAACAAGATCGGCAAAAAGATTTTAATGATGCCGATACCAACCATGATGGCCGCCTCTCCTTTGATGAGTTTGATACAGAAGTAAGAAAAATTCTGGCTTCCAGAAATGATTTTTCATCACGAGGCTTTGCCATGCTTCCAACATCAGCCCAAGACGCTGTTCTCAATGATGAATTTCGTAAAATGGATCATGGTCAAAAAGGTTATTTAAATGTTAATGATTGGAAAGAACCGCAATAATGCATGAATCTTACGTATTCTTTTGATTTTTAGGTATAATTTATTTTAGTTTTTTATTTTTGTTTACTTAAATATTCCATTTTATTCTATGATGTATTAAAAAATATCTCTTTTTTAAATCTTATTTTATTACCGCTTTCAGATAGGAGAATTTTACTGTAAACAAAGGACGAGAAGGACACTGGAGTTTGTAAAAAATTGACGGACCACCCGCAAAAGCCCGTTACCAAGGCTAAACCAACAACAACCAGACCCAAAAAGTCCTATCGCGCTTCTCAAAAACGCGAAATGACGCGCGCATTCAAGCAAGACGCCTTTGAAAGCGCTGCATGGAAAGTTTTTTCTAGTATCGGCTTGGATGCAGCAACGGTAAGAGACATCGTTGCCCTTAGCAATGTCTCACCGGGAAGTTTCTATAATTATTATAAAACCAAAGAAACCATCTTTGATATTATCCTCGTAAAAGTTGCACAGCGCGTAAGAGATGCTGCGCGCCTGGCACGTAGCGAGGAAAATAACCTGGATACTATGCTTCAGAAAAGTCAGTATGCGGCTTTTCGGGAGCTTCTAAGTATTCATGGTGCACCACATTTTTTAGAGCTCAATCAGCATCATATCAGAGCCAAGCTCTTTAATATGAGTGAAACACGGGAAATGCTGGATGACCTGAAGCAAAATCTGCTCAGGGTGGTCCCCATGAAAAACACATCTCCTGAACGTATGGATTTTATCGCAGCCGCTGTTTTAACAACAGCTTTAGAAGGGTTGCTGTATATTGCGCGCAACCCTTTAGTCGATATTGATCAAACATCCCGGCTGACAGCTGGCATGACTGCCGCAGGTATCCGCGCTGCCGCTGCGGCATGTGGTTAACTTTTTACCTTACCCCGCGGCAGAGGTAAGGTGCGTGTATAGGATCGAACAGCCAATAAGCATCAGAGCTATTCCGCCGCAGATTTCTGCATAACGGCCAATCCATACACTGGCGTGCCGGCCCAACATAACTCCTGCCGTTGCCATAACCGTGGTAACGGCACCAATCACCAAGCAAGCTGATAAAATATTCACCTGCATAACACCCAAGCTAACCCCTACTGCGGTTGCATCTATGCTGGTTGCCAAGGCTGTTCCAATCAGCCCCAACACACCACGGCTTGCAGTTTTGGGCTGTTCAGCTTGCGCCTCTTCTTCTGGTTCATCTTTCATGGCCAGGCGGATCATGTTGCCACCTATGCCACACAGCAGCGCAAAGACTATCCAATGGTCCACTGCGGCAATCCATGTGCTTAGGGCCAGCCCAAGCACCCAGCCCACAACAGGGGTAATGGCCTCAAAAAATCCAAACACGGCACCAATACGCAGGGCATCGTTCCAACGTGCATGTTTGGCACTGGCACCCTTACCAACCGCGGCTGCAAAAGCATCCACAGAAAGGGAAAGCCCCAGAACACCGAGTGTGAAAATACCAGTCATGAGCAAGTCCAAGGGCCGCAAAACGCAAAACAGCATGCATCGCCCCCCGGCCACAGCTGAAGCGATAATGCCGTTGGTCTTGCTGGGCGTTTTTTAAAAAACGCTGTCTCCGCCATGGTCGACTGACCAAGTGTGTTGACGAAGACCCCTCATGTAATAGAGGGTGGCTACTCCCCAATGAACGGAGCCTCTGTATCAATATCGCAGATGTTCCGCAAGAGCCTGAAAAACCAAAATCTTTCACGCGGCATATGAGGCATTCATAATAATTCAAAATAAGAAGATGAACGCTGGACAGAAATAGCCGTTAATATGCTGAAGTCGAATTATGCGTGACAGAAACCCAATAAAAAGGACAAAAACACTATGATAAAATTATATTACACTCCGGGCGCGTGCTCTTTAGCCTCTCATATTATTCTCAACGAAACACGCCTTCCATTTGGTCTGGAAAAAGTGGACTTGAAAACCAAGACATTGGAAGACGGTAAAGATTATCTCAAGATCAACCCACGCGGTGCTGTGCCTGCCATCGAAATTTCACCCGGTGTGGTGCTGACACAGAACGTAGCTATTTTACCCTACATTGGGAATCTTTCTGATATTGCGGCCTTTCGGCCTGCAGAAGGTTCATTAGATCGCTCACGCATGCTGGAAGCTCTGGGTTTTTGTGAAGACGTACACAGTGCTTTTGGCATGCTCTTTACCCCAGATCTATCTGATACCACACATGCACTTTGCCTGAAAACAGTCATCCGGCGGTTGGAGCAGCTTGAGCAATTGCTGGAAAGCAATGGCACAGACTATTTGCTTCCTGCTGGTTTTAGTCAGCCTGATGCTCTTATGGCCGTAATTTTAAGCTGGGCAACACCTTTGGAAATTGATTTGACAGCTTACCCCAAAGCACGTGCACTCAGAGACAAAGTGTTCAACCGCCCCGCCACGCAGGCAGCGCTTAAAGCAGAAGGCTTGGCGTAAGCAATTACTCTTCCCGCCCTAACAGATACTCTCTCAATTCTATGGGGCGGGAGAAACCACATACATGCCGGTTGACCGTGCTGGAGAAATGAGAACCAACCCTGCGGCACGTGCCGTGCGCACCGCAAGTGCTGTAGGCGCAGACAGCGACACCACGGCAGACATTCCTGCAGCAATGGCTTTTGCCGCCATCTCATAAGAACAGCGACTTGTTAAAAAACAGAATCCCTGCGTGAAATCTACTTGATTCCTTAGCCCGTAACCTATCAGTTTATCCAACGCATTATGGCGGCCAACATCTTCTCGCACATGCACAATATGGCCATTAGGTAGACACCATGCTGCTGCGTGCAGCATACCTATGCCTTTATTTAAAACCTGATGGCTCCGTAAATTTTCCAGCGCTTTATGGATTGCACCCGCATCAGGCTCCTGCCCGCTTACACCGCATATGTTGCGGTTTGTGATACTCTCCATATCGGCGCCACAAACTCCGCACCCTGTCCGGCCAGCTATCGGACGACGCGTACGAGCCAACACCTTGCGCAAGGCTTCGGCATTTACCCGCACATCAGCACGCAAACCATCAGGCTGTGCCGTTATTTTTATGTGTCGTAAATCCACAAAGGAAGAAATAACATTTTCTGTAAAAGAAAATCCTGCAACAAAATCATCTATATCATGCGGCGTTATCATCATAACCGCGTAATCAATGCCATTATATACCAGAGCTAGAGGCACTTCTTCTGCGGCCATAAGCGTACTGCACTCTCGCGCACTAATCGCAATGTCATCGCCTTGCTGCCAGCTTATCCGTTCTGCTTCGTACGACAAAACTACAGGAAAGGAGATATCTTCCGCCATCATCCATTGCCTTTTGCAGCATCAGCATTACGCACAGAAGCGCAATATTTTTGCGCAAGTATGAGATCTTGCGGCGTATTGATATTCATAAAAAGATCCATTCCCTCTACTAAAGGAAAATCTACAGCACGCGCCCCTAAGGTATTTGCTAATGTGCGCACACGTGTTTGATGCTTTTTGTTCTCCTGTGTCAGAAAAGATAACTGCGCTGCCAATACAGGCCTAGCGGAAACAGGCCATGCTGCCACTAATGGATGAGACTGCCCCCCACAACGTGCATACGAAGGTGCAGGCATAAGTGCATCCACAAGCCCCGCTGGAGTAAACGGCGTATCTACCGGTATTGTTATAAGCGTATTGTACCCATTGTTTTCTGCCCATTCCAAGCCGCTTAACACGCCTGCCAGTGGCCCTACATTGTATAGGCTATCTGGCAAAACAGGACATTCCCATGCACCAAACCGTGCGGGATCACCATTAGCGCTAATGGCTACAGCACTACACTCCTGCTGCAATCGTGCAAAAACACAATCTAAGGCAAGACCCTTTCCCGTATTCAAAAAGGCCTTATCCTGCCCATGCATCCGGCTAGCCTGTCCGCCAGCCAACACCAGTCCTGCTATTTTCATGCCTGTTCCACCATTTTTAAATATCTTTCTTGTTAATTCTACCTGTCAGGTTGTGAGACGTCATTGGCGTAATCAAGGATTTCGTCGACCTGTTTCATGATGTCACGACCAGCCGGTTTGATATAGTCTTGATTACGTGACGCGGGATGTTTTTCAAGCCATGAGATGATGCATTGGGCGGGAGCGATGCCGCCCAGAACACGCTGCGGGCGATGATTGTAGGCGAAACAGAAGCCTCTGAGCAGAATTTCCAGATCTTCATGGTTTGAGACACAGACCTGCAGTACTTCTGTAGCGACACGGCCATTGAAGCGTTCCACCATTCCATTGGTCTGAGGGGAGTAAGCCTTGGTCCGGCGTCGGTCGATTCCCATGTCATGACAGGCTTTTTCGAAGGCGTCCGCTGTAAAGCAGGAGCCACGATCGGTCAGGATATGGGTGATCCGGAAAGGAAAGGCCGATTTGACGGCATTGAGGAAATCAACGGAATTATCCGCATTTTCCGCGTCATAAACAGCCAGGTGCACTGAACGGGAACAGCGATCGATGGCGACATACAGAAAACGTTTCCGCCGGTCCCCATCTGCTGTCTGTAATTTTGGCAGATGTTTCACATCGATATGGACATAACCGGGATCGTAATCGCGGAACTTTCCCTGTCCCCGAACTGGTCCGGCCTTTGGAACAGGAGGCAGCCTGTTCAATCCGGCGTCTTTCAGTATCCGCCAGATATTGTCCCGGTTCAGATGCGGCAGGAAATGCCGTAAGACAAAGGTCAGATCATCCAGACCAAAACCGGTAGAACGCCGAAGCTGACAGACAATGGCGCGCTCCTCCTCCGAGGCTTTCCAGGCCAGCCTCCAGGGACGGCTGCTGCGGTCCTGACAGGCGTCCGAACCACGCCTGCGCCACTTGCGGACTGTTTCATCGCTGATCCCGTAGCGTCTGGCGAGCACGGATGTCGGTTCTGACGAACGAGCTATCTCAGCCCGGACAGCCGGTGTCGTGCGTGCCTGTGGGTGGATCTGAAGCATCATTCGGTCTCCCTGCAAACGGAAGAAAACAACGAAGCATAACGCGGTATCGCCCACGCTACATCATCCCAATGACGTCTCACAACCTGACATCTACCACTACAGTTGCATTTTGTGTTGAGTTCTGAATCTATGGGTAACCATGATTCAGGATATGATGAGTGGCGGTACGTCTGTTGAAGAGACGCTGGAATTATGGGCGCGCTCGCTTCGGTCCGCCAAGGATCGGATGGCGCCGCTGTTCACGCAAAAACGTGTCGTAGATTCGGCCTGTGCTTTTCTTGATGTTTTGATTGGCAATGAACCACGCAAGACGGGATGGATGCGAGCGGAAGCCGCAGGAGATCCTGGTCCATGGCGGCAGCAGGCGCTTCTGGGACGCGGGCACTGGGATGCCGATGCCCTTCGTGACGTCGTCAGGGATTATGTGATTGAGCATCTGGGCACTGAAGAGGGCGTGCTGGTCATTGATGAGACCGGTTTTCTGAAGAAGGGTCAGGCGTCCTGCGGTGTGGGGCGGCAGTATACGGGATCTGCCGGCAAGATCACGAACTGCCAGATTGGTGTGTTTGGCGCTTATGTTTCGGAACGGGGGCATGCCTTTATTGACCGCGCCCTGTATCTCCCGAAAGACTGGACATCAAAGCCTGAGCGTCTGAAGCGGGCCCACGTTCCCGATGACGTGGTGTTTGCAACCAAACCGGCGTTAGCCTCGACGCGGATTTCTCACACTTGAGGCAATTTCGGGTCATTTTGTAGAATTCAGTCATCCCACAGGAGCCCGATCTGGAATATTGACGATATTCTGCTTCTGGCGGCGGGTTCTGAACGCAGTGAGGGTGTCACGGCCTGAGAAGGCAGTGTTGGTGGAAGCTATGTGGTCTGTGCACTGTCTGTTTCTTCAGATGGCCTGCCGGAGCCTTCGCAATCGTGCATGAGCGAGGGCGAATTCATGCTGACAGGGGAACATGTCCGGCATGGACAGGACAATCCGACGGACGCTGAGCGTTACACGTGTCGCGATTTTGAGCAGCCGTGCGCGTATGGTGCCACAGGTCGCCGTCTCCAGGCTGGTCTGGCCAAGGGCCAGTCTTTGCAGAGCGGTCAGCAGGACATAGGCTGCGGCCGAGAACCACAGCCGGAGCTGGTTGGCCCGGATGGTGTGGGACGAGGTCCTGTCTGAGAACAGATCCATCTGGCATTCCTTGATGCGGTTTTCCATATCCCCGCGTGCGCAGTAAATCTGTTCGTAGAGATGGCGGGGGTCGGACATTCCCTGCGGTAGGGTGGTGACAATGAAGCGATGATAGCGGTTGCCGTGGCGCCATTCGGCCTTGGCCACGACCCGCCTGCGGCGCGTCCAGCTGTCCTTTGTGATCCAGTCAAAGGAGGCGAAACCGCGCGCAGCTCTGCCTGTCGTGGCGGCTTCGTCACGAACCTCAGCGGACAAAGAGGCAATCCGGTCATACAGGCGGGTGTTGCCTGCAAGCCCGAACAGGAAGTCAACGTGGTTGTCTTCGCACCATGTCATCAGACTGTCCCGGGCGAAACCGCTGTCCCCACGCACCAGGATACGCACCCGGGGCCAACGGCTCCTGATCTGCTCGACGATCCGGCGGATGTCTGCCAGTGCTTCCTTCCCCGGGTCCCTGTCTGCCGTGCGCAGGGTAGCGCTGAGGAGATGGTCCCCGCAGAAGACATACAGGGGAAGATAGCAGTTATGGCCGTAATATCCATGAAAGGCGCGGCCTTCCTGATGGCCATGGATACGGTCATCGGTGGCATCCACATCCAGAACGATCCGGGCGGGTGCGTGCTCATGCTGGTCAAGGAAGAGCGTGACGAACAGGGTAGCCAGGGCCTCATGATCAGCAATGATCCGACAGTAACGATCTGCCTTGTGCCCACTGCGCTCCAACCGGTTCAGTGTAGATTTGCCAGCCAATGCTGCGCAGTTTGCCCGGCCTCCTGACAGACGACCCGAGGCCAGACCAAAGATCAGGTCATGCCGCAGGGCATCGTGATCATTGAGATCTTCATAGCCCAGTGCCAGGCCCATGATCCGCTGACGGACAAGGTCTTCAACCCGGTATTCCACAAAGCCGGGATGCCGCTTATCGCGAAAACAGGCAGCAAAGCGGCGGCTGAGCCCCAGAATGTCATCAGCCTGCTTCACCAGAATGACGCCCCCATCCGAACTCATGCGACCCCCGTCAAAACGGGCCACAACACGCCGTCCACAGGAGGCTGGAAACTCATACGCGCCTGCGCTACACTCTGTCTGCATCGGGTTTTCTTGATGATTATGGAAATTTCTTTTCTACAAAACAGACTTTTTCATAATCTAACCCGATGTACAACCCTTCTGTGAGATTTCCGCGTCGATGATGATTGAGCGAAGTATTGAGGCCGGTGTGCCGTTCCGCTGGGTTGCAGCAGACAGCGTGTATGGCGTGGGCGACGTAGAACGCACGCTTCGCCGGGCAGGAATTGGATATGTGCTTGGGGTCAAGGGCAATCACTGGTTCGGATCATGGGCAACGGAACCGCTGATTGCCGGAGAGGCGAAAGATATTGCAGCAGGACTGCCAGACCAGGCCTGGCGTCGTCTGTCAGCGGGGCACGGCACAAAAGGTGAGCGACTTTATGACTGGGCGTATCTTCCGCTTGCTGATCTGGATGCTGAAGAATTTGACTGCCCTATAGCCGGACCATGGACACGTGGCCTGTTGATCCGCCGAAACATCGCTGACGGGGACCTTGCCTATTTTACGACCTGGAGCCCGAAAGGGACAACCACGCAGGAACTGGTGAACGTTGAAGGGACGCGCTGGAGGATCGAAGAAGGGTTCGAGACGGCCAAAAACGAATTTGGTCTTGATCATAACGAGACCCGCTCCTGGCATGGTTGGCATCGGCATGTCTCTCTGGTCATGCTGGCCTATGCCGTCATGGCCAGTGTCCGTTACCAGGCAAACTCACTGAAACCGAAAAAAACACAACTCAGAACACGACAGTCCTTGTCCGCTGGTCCATTCAGGAGATCAGGCGCCTCGTCGTAAAACTTGCACAACGCAGACTACCCGTCTCTCACATCCTCAGATGGTCCGTCTTTCGACGAACGCATCAGGCCAGTGCTATCCGCGCTCACTCACGACACAAAATGCAACTGTAGTGCTAGATGTCAGGTTGTGAGACGTCATTGGCGTAATCAAGGATTTCGTCGACCTGTTTCATGATGTCACGACCAGCCGGTTTGATATAGTCTTGATTACGTGACGCGGGATGTTTTTCAAGCCATGAGATGATGCATTGGGCGGGAGCGATGCCGCCCAGAACACGCTGCGGGCGATGATTGTAGGCGAAACAGAAGCCTCTGAGCAGAATTTCCAGATCTTCATGGTTTGAGACACAGACCTGCAGTACTTCTGTAGCGACACGGCCATTGAAGCGTTCCACCATTCCATTGGTCTGAGGGGAGTAAGCCTTGGTCCGGCGTCGGTCGATTCCCATGTCATGACAGGCTTTTTCGAAGGCGTCCGCTGTAAAGCAGGAGCCACGATCGGTCAGGATATGGGTGATCCGGAAAGGAAAGGCCGATTTGACGGCATTGAGGAAATCAACGGAATTATCCGCATTTTCCGCGTCATAAACAGCCAGGTGCACTGAACGGGAACAGCGATCGATGGCGACATACAGAAAACGTTTCCGCCGGTCCCCATCTGCTGTCTGTAATTTTGGCAGATGTTTCACATCGATATGGACATAACCGGGATCGTAATCGCGGAACTTTCCCTGTCCCCGAACTGGTCCGGCCTTTGGAACAGGAGGCAGCCTGTTCAATCCGGCGTCTTTCAGTATCCGCCAGATATTGTCCCGGTTCAGATGCGGCAGGAAATGCCGTAAGACAAAGGTCAGATCATCCAGACCAAAACCGGTAGAACGCCGAAGCTGACAGACAATGGCGCGCTCCTCCTCCGAGGCTTTCCAGGCCAGCCTCCAGGGACGGCTGCTGCGGTCCTGACAGGCGTCCGAACCACGCCTGCGCCACTTGCGGACTGTTTCATCGCTGATCCCGTAGCGTCTGGCGAGCACGGATGTCGGTTCTGACGAACGAGCTATCTCAGCCCGGACAGCCGGTGTCGTGCGTGCCTGTGGGTGGATCTGAAGCATCATTCGGTCTCCCTGCAAACGGAAGAAAACAACGAAGCATAACGCGGTATCGCCCACGCTACATCATCCCAATGACGTCTCACAACCTGACAGCTACGGCGTGTCGTCAGTTAAGCAGGATGATGATTGAGGCGAACTGCACGGCTGCGAGGAAGGTCGATTTCAGTTTATCGTAGCGGGTTGCGATAGCGCGAAACTGCTTGAGTTTATTGAAGAACCTCTCAACAAGGTTCCGTTCGCGATAGAGAGAAAAATCGGTTTTCCGTCGTGTCGTTCTGTTGCGTTTTGGCGGGATGACCGGGGTAATCCCGCGCTGTATCAGCCGATCGATCAACCTGTCCGCGTCATACGCCTTGTCAGCAAGGAAAGCATCCGGTTCGATGTTTTCCAGAAGTGGTTCTGCCTGGGTGATATCGGCATCCTGTCCCGGTGTGATGCCGAGTTCCACTGGATTGCCCAGAGCGTCGCAGATGGCATGGATCTTTGTAGTTAGCCCGCCTCGTGATCGTCCGATGGCCTGATCCGTGCCCCTTTTTTGAGAGCTCCGGCACTATGCTGATGCGCTCGGACAATTGTGCTGTCGATCATCATGTATTCGTTGTCGTAATCAGCGGCCAGATAACGAAATATCCGTTCGATGACGCCGCTTTCACACCAGCGGCGCAGACGCCGGTGCACGTTTTTCCAGTCACCGAAACGGGCAGGAAGGTCGCGCCATGGAATACCCGCGCGATAGCGATACAGCACCGCCTCCACGAACAGACGGTTGTTCACCGCAGTGCCGCCGACATAGCCTTCTCGACCAGGAAGAAGATCCTTTATCCGCTCCCACTGGTCATCGCGTAAACTATAGCGCCGCATCTGTCTGTCTCCCCAAAAAATGGGAAAACAGTCAGCACACGCAGACACAAAGTACAACCCTCACGTGCCACTCTCAGGGCTTAACTGACGACACGCCGTAGTTTTTACGTTTTGCACATTCTAAAATCTAAGGACCTTTTAGATCTCTCATTGGTTTTGCAAGCATGATGTCTCAACGTACGCAGCTTATTTTTGGCATTATCGGCCGTAGTGGGTCTGGCAAAACACATTTGATATCACGATTACTTCCTGCATTTTGTCATCTTGGTTTGCGTGTCTCAACCATCAAGCACACGCATCATGGTGTAGATATGGACAAACCAGGTAAAGATACGTTTGTGCACAGACAAAATGGTGCAACAGAAGTTATGCTCGCCACCCCGGAACGATGGGTGCTTCAGCATGAATGTAATAGCCTACCCACCATATCTGACCTACTACAGAGCATGCGGGCTGTTGATCTGGTGTTGGTAGAAGGCTTTCATGTAACCGTACCTATCTGCCTAGAGGTATGGAGGCCCACTATAGGAAAAGACCCTTTATACCCACAAACACCGGGCATTGTTGCTATCGCATCAGACAAGTCTAACATACCAGATGTTCCAGATAGTCTCACTCTTCTGGATCTGAATGATACAATGGCTATTGTAGCATATATCCGTAAACACGCTTATGCGTTGAAAGTATAAACTAAACTGTAAAAGGTATGACCTCGCAGACATCTCCATCCTGCAAGGATTGACCAGCCGAGACTTTGAGAAGACCGCTAGCCCGTGTGAGGCAAAGAATATCAGAAGCTCCAACAGACCGCACAAGGTTTATAAGGTTTTCTCCCCTATTTTCCGTAAAATGTACTGGCAAAAAGCAGGTTGTATCTGTTGCCGCAACATAAGAAAAACTGCTTTTTCCTTCTATAGGCTTACTTGCATTTTTTCCCTGCTTTGCGCCAGTCAGACCATGCAAAAATGGCACAACGAACAGTTGCGCACATATAGCTGCAGCCCCTGGGTTTCCCGGCAAACAGAACACCATTTTCTGGCCTAGTTGCATAACTGTCATGGGCTTGCCGGGGCGCATTTTAACGCGTCGAAAAAGACACGTGGCACCCATTTGGCTGAGGACAGGCAGAACATGATCGGTTTGCCCAACAGAAATACCACCTGTAGTGATAAGAATATCAGCTTCCTGCGCACACTGATGAAGCAGCTTGTGTAAATCCTCTTCACTGTCTGAGCTACACACACAACGCGTGACCAACACACCTTCATTTTGCAGCATTGTTGCCAATAGCTGTGTATTTAGTTCCGTGCGGCAATCCGTTGCTGTTGCACCAAACTCTGCTCCATTAGCCACAACACAAATTTTCGGACGTTTATAGACAGCTACTTGCTCCTTACCTTGGTGCGCCAATAGGGGCAGATGCCGCCAATCCAGCCTTTGGCCACGCCCAAGCAACATGTCACCTTTACAAAACTCTTCCCCACTCCGCCGAATATTCAAACCATTTCTGGCATTCTGCTCCAACAAATGCACATGTCCGTTCGTTATGGATGTGCGTTCCTGAGCCACAACACAATCTGCCCCAGCAGGAATGCGCGCACCTGTCAGAATGCTATATGCAACACCTTGTTCCAAAGGTGGTGGAGTGTCCCCTGCTACGATTTGCCCAGAAAGAGGCAAACCTATATCACCCGCCTTTTCCATATCTGCACAGCGGAATGCATACCCATCCATTGCTGAGATATCAGTTTCGGGGCGTGGCACCTCTGCCCTTATATCCTCGGCAAGAACACGACCGCATGCCTGCGAGATAGATATAAATTCTGGTGCAAGTAACGGTATATTTTGCGTACAGGCTGCAAGAAGAGCCTGTGCTTCATCATACACCACCATCTCTGGCACCGTACATTTTTGTTCTGAAACAGCTGAGGCTAATAAAGAACCAACCATACAGCCATTACCCCGGAAATGAGAACGGATTTAAACCTGCGCGTGCAAAGCCCTGCTGCTCTACGGCTGTATCCAAAGCAAAGCTACCCAGATCATCCGCAAGTGCATCTAGTTCTGGATCATAATCCAACCGCAAAACCTTCAGATATGTTTTGCAATCTCCGCAACTTTCTATCTGAACAGGAGCTTTCAAATCTTCAAATGCCCAGTGTTCAAGATGAGCAGATGCACCACATTCCACACAAATACCACGCACCCTGTGCCAACGTGTCTCACACAAACTGCATTGAAGGTAACGCAGCCCCTCACGGTCTCCCCCCAATACAAGGCTAGCTACCGGCTGAGCACCACAACAGGGGCATACTCTGGCTTCTCCAACAAGTTGTTCCTGCTGAATATGTTTTTGATCCTGTTCTACAGCCTGCGCCCAACAAACAGACAAAGCCGCCCAGAGTATAACGGCCAACCCGGCATCAACCTGTGCATACTCTCCACACAACAAGCTGGCAGCCTGCTTTGTTAAATCTGGAATATCCTGCCTACACTTTTCCAACATTGTGCGCGTTGTTTCTGGTACAACACAGCCCACCTGCTGCACCAAAAATAAAAACGCCTGTTGCCATGATGGTATTTCCAACAACAGCTTTTCAAGATGATCTTGATCGCACCCTTGTTTGGGCACCGCACGAATAGCAGAAACATCTGCTGCACCAAGTGGCATATGTTTCAAAATCTGCTGCGCTTCCACAAGATAAGAGAGGAACTTAAAATATCCCCCCTCCGCTTCACCCAGTTGCTCTGCCAACAAGCGGAGCCGTTTTTCCCTGCGTGTATATACAGCTTCCAGCATCGGAAAAATCAGTGGCTCAATAGCCTGCACGCCGGGTGTGCGTTTATCCAGCGGAACAATATCGGTTTCAGAACGCATTAGTGTGGCCGTTTTGCAGAAGATGTTTCAGCAGGTAATACTTCCTCTTCATACCACCGATCATGATGCTGCCGCGCCCATGCACGGGATACGTAGCCTGTAACCATGCCCCCAATAGAACCCCGCACCCATATGCCCATATAGATATGCCCAAGCACCAGCAGAATAAGCCCAAGCCCGGCAACAGAATGCGCCAGCAAAGCCAGCCGCACCACAGGGATGGGAAAATACATGGCAAAATAAGCACGCCAGATCATTAACCCACTTACAAGCAGCAGGCTGATAAGTGACATAATGCCCCAGAACAGTATCTTCTGCCCGGCATTGTATTTGCCAATCTGCAGTTTCTCGCCATGCTTGTTCATCAGCACATCAACAATATGGCGAAACCACGTAATATCCGTACGCACAAACAGGTTATGGTGCACAAAGCGCACGCACATGCACATCAGCAATACAAAAACTGTAATACCGAGAAACGGATGCAGCAGCCGCGCCATCTGTGGTGGCCCGAGCACATAACCAAGCCAGTTCAGGCTAGGGAAAAACCACGAGATTCCAGAAAGCGCGACCAGAAAAAAACAGGCAACCATTGTCCAATGGCAAAGCCGGTCCATAAACTTTGTGCGCAGAACAAGATTTTTAGTATCCATTACGCATCCCTCCCGTTTTGGTCCGGTTTTTCGCCAGCCTCTACCAGTTCCTTTTCAGGAACCTCCGGTGCCGTTTCATCTGTAGTATTGGGGCCAACAGCCATGTAATGCGCAAAAGCCCCAGCCAATGTGGCAATAAAGCCCAGCGCACCCACCGGTTTCAGCCATTCCTTCCAGCCACGCACAACCGGGCTGATATGAGGCTCGGCTGGTAGCCTGTGGTAAAGGGTTGGGTTATCGGCATGCGTCAGCACATACATAACGTGTGTGCCGCCTACACCCGATGGATCATATAATCCTGCGCCTTCATGCCCACGGTTTTTCAGGTCTTCCACGCGGGTTTGCGCCAGATCCTTCATTTCCGCTTTGGAACCAAAAGATATCGCGCCGGTTGGGCAGGTTTTTACGCAAGCGGGCTCCTGCCCTACGGCAACCCTATCTGCACACAAGGTGCATTTATACGCCTTGTTATCTTTTGGGTTGATACGCGGAATATCAAACGGGCAGCCCGCAATGCAGTACCCACAGCCAATGCACTGTTCAGACTGAAAATCCACAATGCCATTGGCAAACTGCAAAATAGCACCGGGGCTTGGGCACGCCTTCAGGCAGCCTGGGTCCTCGCAATGCATACAGCCTTCTTTGCGCAGCAACCATTCCAGCTTACCGCCTTCATCCTCCACCTCATCAAAGCGGATGACGGTCCATGTTTCTGCTGTCAGGTCTGCTGGGTTATCATACACCCCTACGTTGTGACCAACCTCATCTCGCAGATCATTCCATTCCGAACAGGCCACCTGACACCCCTTGCACCCCGTGCAGAGGGAAACGTCTATCAGCTTGGCAACTTCCTGCTCATGCCGCCGTGCCTGAGGTGATGGTGTAAGCCCATTGGTGGCGGAACGGCGAATGATGTCCTGTGACTGCATGCTCATCAGCGCACCTCAGACTTTTTCAACATTAACAAGAAAGGCCTTGAATTCTGGCGTTTGAGAATTTGCATCGCCCATGGCTGGTGTCAGCGTATTGGCCAAAAAGCCCTTACGCGTGGCGCCCTTAAAGCCCCAGTGGCAGGGCACCCCAACCTGATCGACCTCTTGCCCCATCACATTCAGGCGTTTGAGCCGTTTGGTAACTACGGCCTTGGCCTCAATATACCCTCGGCGGGAAGATACCCGCACCGTATCACCTGCGGAAACACCAAGCTTGCTAGCCAGACGTTCACCAATTTCAACAAACTGCTCTGGCTGCATAATGGCATTGAGGTGTGAATGTTTTGTCCAGTGCCGGAATAGCTCTGTAATAGAGTACGTTGTGGCCACATACGGAAACTCGGAAGGATTGCCCATACGCGGTATTTCATCGGCAAACTGCCTAGCCACCGGGTTGTGCCTTACTTTGCTGCCCAACGCAGGGGCCAATACCGGGCTTTCTGTGGGTTCGTAATGTTCGGGGAAAGGCCCATCCACCAACGATGCCCCTGCAAACAGACGGCCGACACCTTCACTCTGCATAATAAACGGCCCAACACCGCTGCCCGGTGGAGATGTAAGTGGGTAATCAGGCACATCCGCCCCACCCCAACGCTGGCCATTCCATTCAATAATCTTGCGGCGCGGATCCCACGGACGCCCTTGCGGGTCCAACGATGCACGATTGTAAAGCAAGCGCCTGTTTGCAGGCCAAGCCCACGCCCAACCCGGCGTATTGCCAAGGCCTGTATCCGTATTATCGCGCCGAGCCATCTGGTTACCGGCTTCTGTCCATGAACCCGCAAACACCCAGCAATAGCTGGCTGTTGTGCCATCATCCTTCAGCACGGAAAAATCAGGCAGCAACTCCCCTTTTCTGGCAACCACCTTGCCTGTGGCATCCTGAATATCCGCCAAGGCATAACCGTTGGCTTCCTTCGCCACTTCCTCCGGCGTGGGGTCTTCCGGATCCTGATAATTCCACTGCATGTTCAGAACAGGTTCCGGGCATACACCGCCTTCCTTCGCATACAGGGCCCGTAACTTGGTAAAGATGGTGCCCAGAATGCGCCCATCGTTCCAAGCCTCTCCCGGTGGCTGCGTGCCGGCGTAATGCCATTGTAACCAACGTGCGGAATTGACGACCGAACCGTTTTCTTCTGCAAAACAGGAAGAAGGCAGACGGAAAACTTCTGTCTGGATATCTTCGGGCCTTACATCATTGTAAATGCCCTCATCCTGCCAGAAATTGGACGTTTCTGTATCCAGCGGATCTATGGTGACGAGGAAAAGCAGCTTGGCCAAGCCATCACGCATACGGTTTTTATCCGGCATGGCCGCAAGTGGGTTAAAGCCCTGCGCAATGTAACCGTTTACCTTGCCTTGCTGCATACGCTCAAAATAGGCCAGCATATCGTAACTGCGGTCCCACTTTGGCAGCCAATCATACCCCCAATTATT
Source organism: Acetobacter sp. A11-2 (assembly GCF_040208445.1). Classification (NCBI taxonomy): domain Bacteria; kingdom Pseudomonadati; phylum Pseudomonadota; class Alphaproteobacteria; order Acetobacterales; family Acetobacteraceae; genus Acetobacter; species Acetobacter sp. A11-2. The sequence continues at coordinate 870,151 of NZ_CP157843.1, read as the reverse complement.
GGAAGCTGTAGCGTTATCTCCCCATAGAGTTTTCATCAGGCTTACAAAAAACTTGGGCGCATTATGCCAGTAATTTACTTCCTTGGGCTCATCTGCCTTTGGAGTGACTGCCTGCAGATAGGCATCCAATGTTTGCTGGCTGTCTTTAGGCAGATTCATGTACCCGGGCAGGCGCGTTGAAAGCAGCCCGAGATCTGTATACCCCTGAATATTGGAATGACCGCGCAGAGCATTAAGGCCACCACCGGGCATCCCCACGTTACCCAACAACATTTGCACCATAGATGCTGCACGAATGATCTGAGATCCGTTGGTATGGTGCGTCCATCCAAGGGCAAACAGGAATGTCGATGTACGATCTGGCACGCTAGTGGAGGCCAGAGTTTCACACACATGCAGGAAATCTTTTTCCGGCGTGCCGGTAATCTGAGAAACAAGTTCAGGTGTGTAGCGGCTGGTATAATCACGCAAAAGATTCAGCACGCAACGTGGATGCTGGAATGTAGGATCCTGCTTTGCAAAACCCTGTTCATCACGCTCATAATCCCACGAGGTTGTAGCGTAGCTGCGCGTAGCGGCATCGTACCCCGAGAACAAACCTTCATGAAACTGAAAGTCTTCGCGCACGATTAACGCGGCGTTTGTGTAAGCTTTTACATATTCATGCTGAATTTTATCATGCGTCAGCAGATAATTAATAACGCCCAGCATAAAAGCAGCATCTGAACCTGCACGAATTGGCGCATAAAAATCTGCAACGGCGGCGCTTCGGTTAAACCGCGGATCAACCACCATAACCTGGGCACCATTGCGGGTTTTAGCTTCCATCACCCATTTGAAACCAACAGGATGTGCTTCTGCTGGGTTGCCCCCCATAATCAGAACAACATTGGCGTTTTTAATATCCACCCAGTTGTTGGTCATTGCACCGCGGCCGAAGCTGGCACCTAACGCAGCAACTGTGGGGGCATGACAAAGCCGTGCCTGGCAATCCAGCCCCAGAATACCCAACGCCCGTGCAAATTTGAAATCCAGCAGGCCAGTTTCATTACTGGCAGCAGAAGATGCCAGCATACCTGTGCTCAGCCAGCGATTAACCAGTTCACCTTTTTCATTGCGCTGGATAAAATTCTTATCCCGATCATCCTTCAAAAGGCGGGCAATGCGATCTGTTGCTTCTGTCCAACTTATGCGCTTCCATTCCCGACTGCCGGGCGCGCGATACGAAGGATATTGCAGGCGCGTTTCGCTGTGAATAAAATCCACCAACCCTGCGCCTTTCGGGCACAAAGAACCCCGGCTGACAGGATGGTCTGGATCACCTTCAATATGAAAAATGCTGGGCTTGGCGTTTTTAGCACCATCTCCCAACGAATACATAAGCAAACCGCATCCAACCGAACAGTAAGTACAGTTGTTACGGGTTTCTTTGGCACGCAGCAGTTTGTACTGACGGGTTTCCTGCGCCAGAGCTTTAACTGGCGGCACAAAACCAAGCGCTACAGCACTGGCACCTGCCACACATGCACCAGTGTTCCGTAAAAACTCTCTGCGCCCCAAGGCCATGTAAACCATCCTGAATGTTTTATTAAAAAACAGAATGAAGGTTATCTACATTTTTCCTGATGGAGCGTCTTTGATACGGATCACATTATTTTATGTTTTAACTGTATTTATAAATATACAGACATTCCACAACTTGAGTGAAAATTTTATTTTTAAATGAATACTTAAAATACACCCAAAAATTAAATACAACAGGCAATAGATAACACACACCTGAACGCAATATCATTCTCAGAAATATGCAGAATTATTTTAATTTTTTAAGTGATATTTACATCTATTCCAAAACATTACCGTAAAAAATAGATAATGCCGAAACAACATAAAACATTGGCAGAGCAAGCCAATACTTACATAGGTATAAATTTTATAGGAAAGAATTGGCTGGGGGACCTGGATTCGAACCAGGGCTGACCGGGTCAGAGCCGGTAGTTCTACCGCTAAACTATCCCCCAGCAAACTGGGCCTTACAGAAGCTCTTACAGAGCGTTTCCGTTCGGTGAGGCTCATCTAGCATTCTACTTTGGGGTGCGCAACCCCCTTTTCCAAAAGAATTTTCATTTTGTCACATATTTGTCTTGCTCCCTGCGCGTGAGAGCCCAAAATAAGAGACAATATGGTTTAACCTCTTGTTTAAGGACCGGACAGATGGATCGTCCCCCTTCCTGGACCGGCCGGTCTGGTAGATTTGTGTCGTCCTCTCCGCCCCTTGGTGGAGAGGAAGATCTTTTTGCCGCGCTTGATCTGGGAACAAATAACTGCCGCTTAATGGTTGCAACCCAAACAGCGGGTGGGTTTAGGGTTGTAGATAGTTATAGCCGTATGGTGCGGCTTGGAGAAGGCCTGCATCATAGCGGAAAACTGCATAAAGCAGCCATGGATCGCACCCTGGAGGCGCTACAAACATGCGCAGAACGTTTAAGCAGATGGCCCGTGCGGGAAATTCGTGCCGTGGCAACAGAAGCTTGCCGTCGCGCAGAAAATGGGCAGGCCTTTCTGCAGCACGTTCATCAGCAGACGGGATTTGATATCAAAATCATTTCCGGGCGAGAAGAAGCCTGCCTTGCTGTCGAAAGCTGCGCAAATCTTCTGCACAACCCACGCTTTGGCCCCCCGCGCAATCGCGCTTTATTGTTTGATATTGGCGGCGGCTCAACTGAGATTGCATGGGTACGCACAGATTCAACACGTCAGACAGAAGAGCTGATTGGGTATCTCAGCTTACCGGTCGGTGTCATCACACTTTCCGAGCAGTTTGGTCATGCATACAGCACGGATGACCGGGCTTACAGAAAAATGGTTGAACATACGCGCCATCATCTACGTGAGTTTGAAAACGTCTATCGGATCAGGCCGGAAATCAGACGCAAACAAACACGCCTGATCGGCACCAGCGGTACAGTCACAACACTGGCAAGCCTTATCTTAAATCTGCCACGCTATGCGCGTGCTGCCGTAGATGGCTCCTTACTTCCTGCATCCAGTGCCAGATTGGCTGTGCGCACTTTGCAAAAAATGGGAGCAGATGGCATAGCCCGACACCCTTGTATCGGCCCCGATCGCGCACCTTTTGTGTTACCCGGCTGCGCCATTTTTGAGGCCATTCATGATGTCTGGCCTGTAGAAGATATTATTGTTGCAGACAGAGGGCTGCGCGATGGCATGGTTTTGCGTATGATCCGAGGCAAATCGGGCATGGCTTCTCGTCGCAATCGTGCGTCTTTGTCCATCCCTCCTCACCTTCGCCACTCTATGCAGGCAACAGGCTTATGACTGAAAACAAAAACCGTTCCACCGGCAACTCCACGTTGCGCGTACCTGGCCGTGCCCGCAAAAGCAGCGCAACACCCGGCAGCCGCTTGGTACAAAACGATTCCGATGCCCCGCAAAAAATGCGGGCACAGTCGGTCTCATTGCGCACGGCACGAGGGCGCACGACCGCACAGCAACGCTGGCTCTCCCGGCAATTGAATGATCCTTATGTGCAGGCCGCACACAAACAAGGCTGGCGTTCACGCGCGGCGTTCAAACTGATTGAACTTGATGATCGTTTCCACCTCATCCGGCCCGGTATGCGTGTTGTAGACCTTGGCGCTGCCCCTGGTGGGTGGACACAGGTTCTAGTCAAACGCGGCGCTTCACAAGTGGTCGGGGTAGATCTTCTGCCCGTAGAACCTGTAGCTGGCGCAGAAATTATTGAAGGCGATTTTACGGACCCAGAAATGGACGCACGCCTTATTTCCATGTTGGGCGGCAAAGCTGATCTGGTTGTGTCTGACATGGCCCCCAACACAACGGGCCATGCCCCCACAGACCACGTGCGGATTATTGGGTTAGCTGAAGAAGCCTTGCATTTTGCCTTTGATATTTTGGCAGAAGGTGGCGGATTTGTTGCCAAGGTGTTTCAGGGCGGTTCTGAAAAAGCCATGCTCAACATCATGAAACAGGCGTTTACGCAGGTTCGGCACGCCAAACCGCCTGCTAGCCGCAAAGATTCCAGTGAGCTTTACGTTGTGGCAACCGGCTTTCGCCCAGACCGCATCAATACGCAGACCGCATAGTTTTATACGGTCTGCGGCTTCACTTTATCCCCACAGCCAAGCTGCCCCTCTTACGCCTGAGCTATCACCATGCTTGTTTTTCAACAATTTGGTCTTGCACTCAGGCGTAATCACATATCGCTTCATAACATCCGGCACACGTTCATAAAGGCAATTCAGGTTTGATACCCCGCCACCCAGAACAATGGCATCCGGATCAAGAATATTCACAATAAGCGCGCAAGCGCGACCCAACCTATCTACATACAAATCCAAAGCATGCTGAGCCGCTTGGTCACCAGATGCCGCAGCGTCTTCAATACCCTGCACACTGCGGTTTCCTGCACCCTTCCATGCCTCAGCCAAGGCAGGGCCACACAAAAACCGCTCCAGACAACCAGAATTGCCACAAAAACATTTTGGCATAGGAAATTCATCTTCCCGCACCCACGGCAAGGGGGTGTGGCCCCACTCTCCGGCAATGTCATGCAACCCTTTCAAGGGTTTACCATCAACAATAATGCCGCCGCCCATGCCTGAACCAAGAATCACACCAAACACCACATGGCACCCAGCCGCAGCTCCATCGGTTGCTTCCGACAAAGCAAAACAGTTGGCATCATTCTCAACACGAACGGGAAAACCCAAAACATCCTGCAAGTCATCAGCAAAAGGCTGACCGTTCAGCCAGGTCGCATTCGCATTTTTTACAAGGCGGGTATGCGCATCCACAGCACCGGGAATACCCACCCCAACAGTGGCATATGGGTTTGTGCGGGCATGCGCATCATCAACCAGTTTTTTCACTTCACTCAGCAGCCCCTGATAAGTACCTGGGTTGCTAACGCGATGCCGCAAAACCACCTGCCCTTCGGCATCAAGAGCGACGATTTCGATCTTGGTGCCCCCAATATCGATTCCCAGACGGTAGTCCGACATACTTTATAACCTGCTGTTTTTATTAAACTTTTAACAGAATGTTTCCTACTACAAAAGAAAGTGGCACACTTTGCAAACACTGCGCCACCAACCTTCTACAGCAGGAATCAGCCAAGATGAATGAAACTGTTCTTGACGCACGCGGGCTGAATTGTCCACTTCCTGTGCTCAAGGCCAATCGCGTTCTCCGCACCATGCAACCAGGGGAACGGCTTCGAATATTAGCAACGGATCGCGCTTCTATAACCGATTTTCAGGTATTCTGCCGTGAAACCGGCCATGCTCTTATCGCCTTTACAGATGAAAACAGTGTGTTCTGTTTTACCGTAAAATGTCGCGCCAGCGCGCCGGCAAACAAGCCAAACTAAAAAAATCCTGCCTGCCACACACCACCCAAGACTTGGCAGACCCCTGCATATCGGGCTATTGCCTGCCCCTCATGACGGATAGGAACCCCCGCGCCATGTCGGACAACATCAAATCACTGTCTTTCGAAGATGCGCTTTCCGAGCTGGAAAAAATTGTGCGTGGCTTGGAAGGTGGGCAGCTAAAGTTGGAAGATGCAATAACGGCCTACGAACGCGGGGCTGCCCTACGGCAACATTGTGAGGCCAAGCTTAGCGAGGCTGAGGCCCGCGTGCAGGCGATCGTGCAGCGGTCTGATGGAACGCTGAACATGAAACCTATGGACTGAGATGTCGATGACAAACCCGACACACCCCTCTATCAATCGTGCATCAGATAATGGCGCCCTGCTCAAGCAGGATATGGGCGCGCGCGCCCGCGTTATTGAACACACGATTGATACCTTGCTCCCCCTCACAACCGGAGGCGATGCGCGGCTGATTGAAGCCATGCGCTACGCAACACTTGGCGGGGGTAAGCGGTTACGTGGTTATCTTGCCATTGTAACGGCCAGCCTTTTTGGCGTTCCAGAAAGTCAGTCCGCACGCGTTGCTGCGTCTGTTGAAATGCTGCACGCTTACTCACTGGTGCATGATGATCTTCCAGCCATGGACGATGATGATATGCGCCGTGGTCAGCCTTCCACGCACCGCAAGTTTGATGAGGCCACAGCCATTCTGGCCGGAGATGCCCTTCAAACCAAAGCATTCGAAATTCTAGCCGCCAGTCAGACCCATACGGATGCAAACGTGCGTATTGATCTGATTTCCGCCTTTGCCGAAGCTTCTGGCGCTGCTGGCATGGTTGGTGGCCAGATGATTGATATGGAAGGCGAAGGCCGCGCACTTCCGCTTGAAGAAGTCCGCCATCTTCACGCACTGAAAACCGGCTGCCTGATCCGTTATTCCGCAGAATCTGGTGCCATTCTGGGTCAGGCATCCCCTGATCTACGCCGTCGCCTGCGCTCCTATGGTGCAAATATTGGTGCAGCCTTCCAGATTGCAGATGACGTGTTGGACGCAACAGCCACGGCTGAAGAACTTGGCAAAACTGCCGGTAAGGATGAAGCCTCAGGCAAGTCCACCTTCGTGGCCCTGCTGGGCATTGAAGGCGCCAAAGCAGAAGCTCTGCGCGTAACAGAAGAAGCCATTGCCGATCTGGAACCCTTTGGTGCACAGGCAGATCGTCTGCGTGATCTGGCCTATTATGTGATCGAACGGAAAAACTGAACTCATGACCAATCAGCCCCACACTTCACCGATTCCGACGTTAGGTGTCAGGTTGTGAGACGTCATTGGCGTAATCAAGGATTTCGTCGACCTGTTTCATGATGTCACGACCAGCCGGTTTGATATAGTCTTGATTACGTGACGCGGGATGTTTTTCAAGCCATGAGATGATGCATTGGGCGGGAGCGATGCCGCCCAGAACACGCTGCGGGCGATGATTGTAGGCGAAACAGAAGCCTCTGAGCAGAATTTCCAGATCTTCATGGTTTGAGACACAGACCTGCAGTACTTCTGTAGCGACACGGCCATTGAAGCGTTCCACCATTCCATTGGTCTGAGGGGAGTAAGCCTTGGTCCGGCGTCGGTCGATTCCCATGTCATGACAGGCTTTTTCGAAGGCGTCCGCTGTAAAGCAGGAGCCACGATCGGTCAGGATATGGGTGATCCGGAAAGGAAAGGCCGATTTGACGGCATTGAGGAAATCAACGGAATTATCCGCATTTTCCGCGTCATAAACAGCCAGGTGCACTGAACGGGAACAGCGATCGATGGCGACATACAGAAAACGTTTCCGCCGGTCCCCATCTGCTGTCTGTAATTTTGGCAGATGTTTCACATCGATATGGACATAACCGGGATCGTAATCGCGGAACTTTCCCTGTCCCCGAACTGGTCCGGCCTTTGGAACAGGAGGCAGCCTGTTCAATCCGGCGTCTTTCAGTATCCGCCAGATATTGTCCCGGTTCAGATGCGGCAGGAAATGCCGTAAGACAAAGGTCAGATCATCCAGACCAAAACCGGTAGAACGCCGAAGCTGACAGACAATGGCGCGCTCCTCCTCCGAGGCTTTCCAGGCCAGCCTCCAGGGACGGCTGCTGCGGTCCTGACAGGCGTCCGAACCACGCCTGCGCCACTTGCGGACTGTTTCATCGCTGATCCCGTAGCGTCTGGCGAGCACGGATGTCGGTTCTGACGAACGAGCTATCTCAGCCCGGACAGCCGGTGTCGTGCGTGCCTGTGGGTGGATCTGAAGCATCATTCGGTCTCCCTGCAAACGGAAGAAAACAACGAAGCATAACGCGGTATCGCCCACGCTACATCATCCCAATGACGTCTCACAACCTGACAGTTAGGGCGTTTTCCTGCGCTGGACCGGGTTGAGTATCCGGCGGACCTGCGCAATCTCTCGGTTGAGCAGCTCAAGCAGGTTGCGGATGAACTGCGGGCCGAGACGGTGGACGCGGTTTCCACCACAGGGGGGCACCTTGGGGCTTCCTTGGGTGTTGTGGAGCTGACGGTTGCCCTGCATGCGGTGTTTGATACCCCAGATGACAAGGTGATCTGGGATGTGGGCCATCAGGCCTACCCCCACAAGATTCTGACCGGCCGGCGTGACCGTATCCGCACCCTGCGCCAGCCGGGCGGCCTGTCCGGCTTTACCCGCCGCGCAGAAAGCCAATACGATCCGTTTGGCGCGGCCCATTCCTCCACCTCCATTTCCGCCGGACTCGGCATGGCCGTGGCCCACCACCTGCGGGCGGAGGAAGACCCCAGCTACCGCGAACGCAATGTGATTGCCGTGATTGGCGATGGCTCCATTTCCGCCGGCATGGCGTATGAGGCCATGAACAACGCCGCCGTGGCTGGCCCCGGTGCGGAACGGCTGATTGTCATCCTGAACGACAACGAGATGTCCATTGCCCCGCCTGTGGGGGCCATGTCGAACTACCTGTCGCGCCTGATGTCTTCCCGCAAGTTCATGGGGCTGCGCGAACTGGCCGGCAAGTTTGTGAAAAAACTGCCCGCCCCTGTGGAACGCACGGCCCGCAAGGCCGATGAATATGCCCGCGGCATGATTACCGGCGGCACGCTGTTTGAAGAGCTGGGCTTTTACTACGTTGGCCCCGTGGATGGGCATGATCTGCCGCAGCTGGTCTCTATCCTGCGCAACCTGCGCGATACAGATAACGGCCCCATCATGCTGCATGTCATCACGGAAAAAGGCCACGGCTATCAGCCGGCCGAAAAAGCCGGAGACAAGTATCACGCCGTTGCCAAGTTCAACGTGGTCACCGGTGAGCAGAAAAAAGGCCCCGCAGGCCCGCCGAGCTACACATCCGTGTTTTCCCGCGAGCTCACACGCCGTGCGGCCACCGATAACAAGATTGCCGCCATTACCGCCGCCATGCCTTCTGGCACGGGGCTGGATGCCTTTGCCAAGGCCTACCCGGACCGGTTTTTTGATGTGGGCATTGCCGAGCAGCATGCCGTAACCTTTGCCGCCGGCATGGCCACCGAAGGGCTGCGCCCGTTCTGCGCCATTTATTCCACCTTCCTCCAGCGCGCCTATGACCAGGTGATGCACGATGTGGTGCTGCAAAAGCTGCCCGTGCGCTTTGCCATTGACCGCGCCGGACTGGTGGGCGCCGATGGCGCCACCCATGCAGGCTCCTTCGACATTGCCTATCTGGGCTGCCTGCCGGGCATGACCATCATGGCCCCATCGGATGAGCTGGAACTGCTGCACATGACGGCCACCGCCGCCCTGTTTGATGAAGGCCCGATTGCCCTGCGCTACCCGCGTGGCAGTGGCCTTGGGCTGGACCTGCCCGCAGAAGGCACACCGCTGGAAATTGGCAAAGGCCGCATCATCCGTGAAATGGGTGGGCAGTCCGGGCCGGAAAAAGGTGGCGTGGCCATTCTCTCGCTTGGCCCGCGTCTGGCCGAGTGCCTGAAAGCCGCAGACATGCTGGCCGCCCGTGGCCTGCCGCCCACCGTGGCGGATGCCCGCTTTGCCAAGCCGTTTGATACGGAACTGGTGGAAAATCTGGCCCGCAACCATGCCGTGCTGATTACCATTGAGGAAGGTTCGGAAGGTGGCTTTGGCTCCCTTGTCGGGCACCATCTGGCCCGCACCGGCCTGCTCGATAACGTGCGTTTCCGCCCCCTCACCCTGCCAGACCGCTTCATCGACCATAACACCCAGGCCGCCCAATACGCCGAGGCCGGCCTCTCCGCACCACACATCGTCGGAACCGCTCTAAGCGCGTTGGGCGTTGATTTTACGGAACAGATGGCCTGACTGGATATGGCTCGACGTCGTGTTGACCAGCTTCTTGTAGACAGGGGGCTGGTTGAAAGCCGCACAAAAGCACAAGCTCTCATTATGGCTGGGCTTGTGTTTTCTGGTGAAAAACGTGTTGCTAAAGCCGGAGATCAGGTTCCTGAAGATGCGCCGTTGCAAGTGCGTGGGCAGGAGCATCCTTGGGTGTCCCGCGGCGGCTGCAAGCTGGCTCATGCCATTGAGCACTTTGGCCTTTCCCCAGAAGGACGGGTCTGCTTGGATGTTGGCGCTTCAACCGGTGGGTTTACAGATGTGCTCCTTACCCATGGAGCCAAGCATGTTTACGCTGTTGATGTCGGGCACGGGCAACTGGCATGGAAACTGCGGTCTGACCCACGCGTAACTGTGCTAGAAAAGTGCAACGCCCGATATCTAGATAACACAACCATACCAGAAGCCCCTTCTGTGGTTGTATGTGATGCCAGCTTTATCGGCCTGCGCACGGTGCTTCCTGCTGCACTGGCTCTTACCTCAGAAAATGCTTGGGCTGTCGCGTTGATCAAACCCCAATTTGAAGCTGGGCGCGATCAGATCGGAGCCAAAGGCGTTGTGCGGGACCCTGCGGTGCATGACGCTGTTTGCGAAACCATTTTTTCTTGGTGGAGCGCCCTCCCGGGCTGGAAAGTGCTGGGCATTGAACCTAGCCCTATTACTGGGCCAGAAGGGAATAGAGAGTTCCTTATTGCAGCTCAACGCACCTAACCAGTACGGCCAATTGTAACACTAAATTAAATTTTCAGGTTTCCCTGCCTTTTTTGCATGGCAGCACATCAATTTTTTTGCCACATTTCTTTGTGATCATTCCATCAGTTATCACTAAGAATAAGGGCAAGCATCTCATGCGCAAAATTGCAGGTCTGTTTGGCGTCGCCTGCCTTGCATTTACCAGCAGCCAGGCTCTGGCAGCTCCAATTTTTCATTCTGCATCCCACAGTTCTGATTCTGTTCAAAATATGCAGGCAACGGAAGTTGGGAATACGCTATTACGTGGATATGAACAGGACGGCTTGATCCTGCATGATGATGTCCGCGCAGGCACGCTTTCAATTCAGGCAGATCCAGCAACACTCCAAGCGCATGATTCCAATACGAACAATCGCTATCGACTGGCCATGAAAGATGTTCTTTCTGCCGCAGCAACATATGCGTATCTATATTTTGGCCAGAACCCTGATGCGCGAGAAGTTACTGTATCTGCCAATATTCAGACGGATGGCTTCACTCCTGCTAGCGCCAACTCCGCAGATACAGCAGAACCTGCCATGACTTTAGAAATTGCACGGCCAGCCTTCCCTATCTCTGCTGATACCAAGCCTGATTCATATTCCGCACAAACTATTGGCATGATTCTGGATGGTATGGATGCTTCCAAAATCACCATAGCTCCTTGGCTACGCTCGGCACTTAAAGAGAGCAATTAATGCGTAAGAGTTGCTGCCCATAACGTATACTGGTGCGCATATATAAAAGAGGCTGGTATCTATCAGCCTCTTTTTTTGTTATACCCGCTTTCCTTTTCCTTTATGTAGCAGCATGTCCGCAATGTCTTCCCGCACTTATACTTCCACATCAGCTGACGCTAACAGTTCAGCCCTTACCGATCTGAACGCGGAAGAACGTTCACGCATTTTGGCCAAGGCTGCGCTTTTTAGCCCCCCCTCCGCCACTCTATCCGATGGACGGAGAGATCTGGTTGGGCTTTCACGCGATGAACTTACGGATATTCTGACGGAAATTGGTGAAAAACCCTTCCGCACCAAACAGCTCTGGCACTGGATTTATCATCAAGGTGTGACCGACTTTTCTCGGATGAGCACTATCGCCAAGCCGCTTCAGCAAAAATTGGCTGAACGGTTTATTATCGGGCGCCCAGAAGCCGCGACTGTGCAAACATCATCGGATGATACACGTAAATTTCTATTTCGTTTTCGTGATGGGCAGGAAGCTGAAACTGTTTACATTCCTGATAGGCGGGAAGACCGGGGAGCTGTCTGCATCTCATCGCAAGTTGGGTGCACACTTTCCTGCACCTTTTGCCATACAGGCACGCAAAAGCTGGTGCGTAACCTTGGGGCGGCAGAAATTGTCAGTCAGTTCATGGCTGCGCGAGATTTCTACGGAGAATGGCCCAGCCCCAAAGGCGAAACGCCTCGCCTTCTCTCCACCATCGTACTGATGGGTATGGGGGAGCCACTTTACAATTATGAAAATGTTGCCAAAGCCATGAAAATCATCATGGATGGCGAAGGCATTGGGCTTTCTCGTCGGCGCATCACACTTTCCACCTCTGGCGTTGTGCCTCTCATGGATCGGTGCGGAGATGAACTCGGGATCAATCTGGCGGTTTCCCTGCACGCCGTTCGAAATGATCTGCGCGATGAAATTGTGCCGCTCAACAGAAAGTACCCAATTGAGGAAGTGCTGGCGGCCTGCCGGCGCTACCCCGCTGCCAGCAATGCCCGCCGCATTACGTTTGAATACATTATGCTGCGCGGCATCAACGATAGTGAAGCCGATGCGCGCGAGCTTGTGCGCCTGATTTCTGGCATTCCAGCAAAAGTAAACCTTATTCCATTCAATCCGTGGCCGGGGAGCGATTACAAGCCCTCCACGCGGGAGCAGCAAAACCGGTTTGCAGAAATTGTTATGAATGCAGGATTTGCTTCTCCTATTCGCACCCCTCGTGGACGAGATATTCTGGCTGCCTGCGGGCAATTAAAAACGGCAAGTGAACGCGCCCACGCAAGTTCTGTACCTGTTTCGGAATAATTTTTCCGCATAAACAGCCCTTGGTGGGCGAATGCACTCTGGTTACGCGCCTCCTGCAGTGATAGGAGGAAAGCCATAGTTACAGATTTATATATCAGGAGATCTGCCTCATGGGCCCGACTTCCGCCCGGAAAGACGTTAAAAAGGTTGTTCTGGCTTACTCTGGTGGCCTGGATACGTCTGTTATCCTTCGCTGGCTCCAGAACACCTATGGTTGCGAGGTTGTTACCTTTACGGCTGACCTGGGCCAAGGGGAAGAACTGGAACCAGCCCGCAAAAAAGCGGAAATGTTTGGCGTAAAAGAAATCTTTGTTGAAGATCTACGCGAAACATTTGTGAAGGACTTTGTCTTTCCCATGTTCCGGGCCAATACCCTGTACGAAGGCCAGTATCTTCTGGGCACATCCATTGCACGCCCATTGATTGCACAGCGCCAGATTGAAATTGCAGAAGCAGTTGGCGCAGATGCCGTGGCACATGGCGCAACCGGCAAAGGCAACGATCAGGTTCGTTTTGAGCTGGCATATTATGCCCTTAAGCCAGACATCACGGTTATTGCCCCTTGGCGGGAATGGGATCTGACATCCCGCACGCGTCTGCTGGCTTTTGCTGAAGAAAATCAGATTCCGATTGCCAAAGACAAGCGCGGTGAAGCCCCCTTCTCTGTAGATGCCAACCTGCTGCATTCTTCTTCCGAAGGGAAAGTTCTGGAAGACCCTGCCGTTGCTCCAGAAGAAATTGTGTTTCAGCGCACAATCTCTCCAGAAGCAGCACCAGATAAGCCCACAGAAATCACCATTGATTTTGTAAGCGGTGACCCCGTTGCCATTAACGGCGTGGCTATGTCTCCCGCTACGTTGCTGACACGCCTGAACGAGTTGGGCAAAGAAAACGGTATCGGCCGTTTGGACATGGTGGAAAACCGCTTTGTTGGCATGAAATCCCGCGGGATTTATGAAACACCCGGTGGCACCATCCTGCTGACAGCCCATCGCAGCATGGAATCAATCACGCTGGATCGCGAAGCCATGCATCTTAAAGATAGCCTGATGCCGCGCTACGCTTCCATTCTGTATAATGGCCTCTGGTTCTCCCCGGAACGGCGGATGCTGCAGGCTCTTATTGATGCCTCCCAGCATTCCGTTACTGGGCGTGTTCGCCTCAAACTGTACAAGGGCAATGTTATCTGTGTTGGGCGCGAAAGCCCGAACAGCCTGTATGATGCCCGTGTTGTAACGTTTGAAGACGATGAAGGCGCATACAACCAGCAGGATGCTCAAGGCTTTATCAAGCTGAACGCACTCCGCCTGCGTCTGGGCGCGCAGATCGGGCGTAAAGGTGGTGCCCTATAGGGCACCACTTTTCCACCATCCATCAGAAGGTGTTGAAGAAGATCATGATCCGTCGCTTTTCTCTTATCCCCTGCATGCTTGCGGCCAGCTTGGCCGTATCACTTACGGCCTGTGGTTCTCACAAGGAAGAACAGGAACTTACGCCTGCTCAGCAGATGGAAAAGCTGCGCTCAGCACCTGGCGTAACTGTTCTGAAAGATGGCTTGGCCTATAAAGTTCTGGAATCCGGCCCCAAGGATGGTGAGCAGCCTCGCCCGGGTGACGGCATGATGCTTATTTATGAAGGCCGACTGCCAGATGGTTCTATCTTTGATAGTTCTGATCAGCACGGCAGCGGTGCCTATATGCAGATGCCTCTTGCTGGTCTGATTCAGGGCTGGATGGAAGCTCTGCCCTTGATGCATGTTGGTGATACGTGGATGCTGTATGTGCCGCCAGAACTTGGTTATGGGCATAAATCCATGGGTATTATCCCTTCTGACAGCCCGCTCATTTTCCGCATCCAGCTTTTGGGTGTGGAACATGCACATAATTCGCCCTGATATAAACTCTCCTGATAATGCGGGTTCCTGAACTTCAGGAACCCGCTTGGGTTTTTGCCCATGCTTGCTTCACGCTTTGCGTATCGCCTTTTATGTAGTGGCATGTTGCTTTTTGTAGCCGCATGTTCTCCTAAAAGCGGCTCCAGCCTTTACGGCACCAATTGCGGCATTTGCCATCATGGTGGTGATGGCATGCCGGGCTCTGTTCCCCCACTTGTCAACCGCATTGACCAGATTGCCAGCACCCCAGAAGGGCGCAAATATCTGGCTGATGTGCTTATGAATGGCGTAAGTGGGCCTATAAAAGCCAATGGTGCGCCTTATAGCGCAGAAATGCCTCCCTTCCGCTACCTTAAAGATGAAGAAGTAGCGGCTATTCTGACTTGGCTTTCACAACGTGGAAACCTAAAACCTGCCCCAACAATAAGCGCGGCAGAGATTGCAACGGCGCGGGCTGACAGAAAATCAGCTGGCAAAGTAGCAGGCGAACGGGAAGAACTGGATCGCACACATCCAATCCCATAATCTGTTCCCATAACATGTGGTGATACTTTTCTTATGCAGCGTATTTTTTCTGGTATTCAGCCATCTGGTGTTCCCCAACTTGGCAATTATCTTGGGGCAATTCGAAACTGGGTTAATTTGCAGGCAAACTATGAATGCATTTTTTGCCTTGTAGACATGCACGCCATTACCGTGTGGCAGGACCCGGAAAAACTACGCGAACATACCTTAACACAGGCTGCTATCCTGCTTGCTGCGGGCATTGATGCTGACAAGCACATTCTCTTCAACCAGTCTGCAGTTTCTGCCCATGCGCGGCTGGCGTGGATTTTTAATTGCGTTGCTCGGATAGGTTGGCTGAACCGTATGACGCAATTTAAGGATAAAGCAGGGAAAGACCGCGAAAATCATTCGGCTGGCCTATACGTGTACCCTAACCTTATGGCCGCGGATATTTTGGCGTATAAAGCGACACATGTTCCGGTGGGCGAAGACCAGAAACAACATCTGGAGCTTACCAATGATATCGCCCAAAAATTCAACCACGATTACAAGGTAGAGTTTTTTCCGCAGGTAGAACCTCTTATTCCACCCACAGCCGCGCGTATCATGAGCTTACGTGATGGCACCAAAAAGATGTCCAAATCGGACCCCTCAGCACAAAGCCGGATTGAATTAACAGACGATGCTGATGCAATTGCTTTAAAAATCCGTCGTGCAAAAACTGACTCTGAACCTCTACCTGAAGATATCACCGGCCTTGCGGATCGTCCGGAAGCAAAAAATCTTGTTTCCATTTACGCAGCCTTGGCCGATATTTCTGCTGAGCAGGTACTACAAGAGCATGCGGGGCAAGGCTTTGGCCCATTTAAAGCTGCGCTGACAGAAATTGTTGTCAACGCCATTGCCCCCATAGGGCAAGAAACGACACGGCTTTTGCAGGATGAAAGCTATTTGCTGAATACGTTGCGTTCAGGCGCACAACGCGCACGGAGCATTGCGGAACCTATTGTTTCCGAAGCTGAAAAACTTGTTGGCTTTCTAAAATAAACGAAATCAATATTACTTTTTCTCAGCAGATATCCGGGCATTTTCAATAATGCCCGGCACTGCCAAAGCAATTAGAACAATTGCAACTATAAATAGAATATATTTTTGGCAATAGGCATATCCTAAGGCGCCTAATACACCACCCACAATAAAACAAACCACTATTTGTGCATGTAACCATAAGCGTTTTTTAATAATATCCAAATATTCACTATCAACTTGATGATAAAAAGATTCAAGCCAATCCGATATTTCTATTCCAAGATCCGTCAACATTCCAGTAACGTGAGTTGTACGAACAACAGATCCTGAAATACGGGTAACTGTAGCGTTTTGTAAGCCCATAACAAAACTTAGAACTAACGCAGCCCCACCATCAGGCACGCCAACCTGTGTAAACCAAATGGATTTCACGCCTAAGGCTACCAAAATAGCTGCCTCTAAAACCAAGCTAAAAGCATATACCGCGCCCCACCCTTTGCGACGTCCCATGTTAACAAGAATGGTGCAAACAATCGCACCTAAAACAAAGCTGACAATTAAAGCCAAACTTAAAAAAGCTGCTCTCATATCTAAAGCATTTATCTTAAGAGCCAAGCTAGATGCATTGCCTGTCATATTGGCGCAGTAATATCCAAATTGCAGAAAACCCAGCACGTTTACAGTCCCCGCCACAACAGCAAGAGAACTACCGAGTTGTCGGTTCATCTGAAAACTGCGCTGACTTTTTTCTCGCAATAGCATAATCAAGAATTTCTCCGCTTTAATGATGCAAAGCAATGCCATTACCCTGTTTTTTTTACACTTTTTACGTAAGAAGCCCCTTGCCAAATGCCTGGGAGACAGATATTAAGCTCGCACAAACCGGGTGCGTAGCTCAGCGGTAGAGCATCGCCTTCACACGGCGGGGGTCACAGGTTCAATCCCTGTCGCACCCACCACGGTTTTTCCTAGATTTCTGCGGGTTTTAGACAATTCTTTGCTGGTGTGAGTGTGTCACTCTGAACCACGGAATGTCATTTTGCACCACGTTTTTTCATCAAAATCCGTGCCAAATCCGTGCCACTATTTTCCGATTCCTTTTCCCTTGTACCCATCCCCGACCCGTACTAGAATCACGGGGCTGCGGCGGCGTGGAAGGACACGCTAAACACGACAATAAAAGAAGCTGACCCGGCTTCTCTTGAACCACCAAGGGTATCGGCGTTAAGTCGTGGTGGATAATCGGACGCATAGCAGGTATCAAGCCCTGCCCGCAGCATGACACGAGGTGGGAAAGCTACCCCACGCACCTGATTGCAGTCAGGTAATTAAGCGCATAGGTTCCTGCGCCCAAGAGATCGGAGATTGCGTCCCGCGTGTCACCTCATGTTAATTTGTCGATCAGTTTTTAACGACAAGAAGCTTTGATGTTAACAGAACGGTGTTTCGTTAACATGAAGTCCCATGAAGTCAGAAGACGATAGAGCCATGATGCGTATATTCGCACAACTGTAGGCCTTCCACAGTCACACTCCTGAGTGCTTAATGCTGGTCCATTATAAATGGCGCAATCTGACCAATGCTTTTTTATCATCTAACCTTGTCTCTCAGGATTTTGCTTTAAGGCGCGAGAGGTTATAACGCCTGCAAGCCAAGAGCCTGTCCGCTACCTATGGCGGCTCTTGGTCAATTTCCGCGCCCAAACCCGGACCGCACTACCAGCAACCGCCAGCCTACAGCCAAGATGATGGTGGCGAGAAAAACTCCCCCGCCACCCAAAACCATCCCGCACTCAAAATCCGGCGTCATGCAGACTGGATGGCTGCGTTGTCAGCCTTGCACTTGGCAAAGATGGCTTCAATATCCGCCACCGTTGGGCCAGCCTTGCTCTTGGACTGTTCGATGGCCTGCTTCACCGTTTCGTAAACTTCCGGCCCGTATTTCTCGGCCAGACCTGCAACGGTGGTCACTACACCAAGGATAGCGCTGATTTCTGCTGCGTTCATGGTTAGTTTTTCCCTTCATATAGGCGCTGCTTCAGAAGGTAGCCTTCCAAGGCCCAGATCTTCTGGCGAGCATTCTCAAACGCGATATTGCGGCCGATTTCTTCATTGAAATTTTCAGGGGATGCGCAGGCGCTTTCTCCTGTTACGGTAAATCCGTTCGCCAGCGTCAAAACGCAAATCGTCAAAACCCCGCATTTAGGGCGCAGATACTCAATATCTTGGATTGTGTTGTTGATATGATCTGGAGTAATGCGCGGCGCATTGAGTCCCTTGGCTTGGATTTCCTGCTCAATTTTTGCGTCAGTTGCGTTCATATTATTTGCTCCCGCCAATAGCTGCACAGGCGTCCGGCGTGGTGCCAGTCTTCAGTCCTGCCCAGCAGGTTTCGAATGATGCGAAGTCTGTCTGCAATGCGGACACGGCTGTTTGTGTGATGCTATCGCCGCCCTCAATGGAGGTTTCCAGCGACTGAATTTCGTTGAACACCGACTGGCTTGCTGCTTTAGCAATGGCCTTCTGCGTATCAGTCAGCGCCACGCCGGGCACCTTGCCCGCCATCACATCCGGCATCGGGTTGGCCAGCACATGGAAGGCGCTGTCCACATCGAAAACAGCCTGATTTAGCTTGGCCTGCTTTGTCGTGCCGCAAGCAGCAAGGAGAGGCAGCAGCCCCAGAGCGAGAAGTGCTTTCTTCATTTCGTATCGTCTTTCGGAATGGTCACAACGGAACCGGGCCCAGCTTTGGGAGGTTCAACTTTGGAAGATGCCGCGCCCCGCAGCATGACGGCTGCGTTGGCTGCGTACTTCCAGTTGAGAGCAAGGAAGTTGATGATCCGGTAAACCAGCCAGAGCTTGCCAGACTGATTGGCCGGAAGCGGGATCAGGGTTGCCGCAAATCCTGCCGAGGCGAATACAGCGCAGGCATACAGCACCCACATTGCTTCCGGCTGTGGCAGGGCCGCAATAAGCGTGGGCATAGACAAGCCCGCGGCAACGGCCTTTGCTGTCTGTGCCAGAACTGCAGAGCGTTTTGGCGCTACGGGGACGGGTGCGTCAGTCATGTGCCATGCCGCCGCGCAAGCTGGGTGGGAGTGTGTTTACATCCACAACCTCAATCATGAGATTTCCGTTCGGGCTGCGATGCACGTCTTTCCGCAGATCTTCGCGCATTTCTTCCGCCATCATGCGCGCAATCCTGCGCAGTTCGTTTTCGGTGTAAAACCCCATAGGTTTCCTTTCTGAGTAATCGCCATGCCAACTGGCGCATAAGAGGCAGGAGAACCCGCCTCATGCATTGATGGCCTGCTGGAATAGAGATGTGTTTGCGCTGGCATTGGCCTGCCCCAACACCGTGTTGTAGTACTGCTTATGATAGGCACTGAGGGCTGCGGCATCTGTGGCCGAGGGCAATGGTTCAGGTGTGCGCAGGTATTGCACTCTGCACATGCAGGCTGAATAAGCCCTGTTCTGTACAAGGTTTTCTGCTCCAGGCAGACCAGTCAAACTGCTTGCCGCCAGAACGCGGTTAGCAAGATCGGGTCGGTAACGCAGAAAGTTCCGCCAGATATCATCGTGTGTTCTGGGTTCCATCTGGAACCAGCCCAGCGCAGGTCCGTTGATTTGCCGGTCATGGATAAACCCACTTTCGACAAGCCCTGTTCCTGTCACCAGATTAACTGCTGCTTCACCACTAAGGTTGATAGCTTCCAATGCTGGAAGAATAGTCAGGTGCTTGATGACAGAAAGGTTTGCTCCCCACACATATTTAGCAGTCATGCCGCCTCCATTTTGCGCGGGGGAAGAATGAACTGTGTCGCCTGCGACTGGGGTGCCGGTTGTGCAGGTGCATGTTTCCGATGCAGGAATTGTACGTTCCCGAACGCATAATCATCCCATGTCTGACTGGACAAAAGCGTTGCGCCAACAGCAGCAAGCACACCTACCAGGAAGCCAGCAATGGCAGTCCAGTATTTAATCTTCGCTGCAGCAGCGTTCGCATCAGCCTCGGATTTCTGCGCACGCGCCGCATCGGTCTGGGCCTGCAAAAGCTTTTGCTGTTCAATACGGTTACGCTCCTGCTGCGCTCCGTTCTGGGCTGCTAGTTGTTGCGAAAATACAGTGAGAGCTGCACGGTTTTGCGCTGATTCCTGCGCCCAATTTCTTTCTCGTTCCTGCCCTTGCGCTTCAATAGAAATCAAGCGTTCCAACATGGAACTTTGCCCAGACTTGAGAGATCCCAGATCATCTTCAACCTCATCCAGGCGCCGACCATGGCTGTACACAATTTCGCGCAGGTCACCATCAGTCACGCAGGGGGTTCCCGCGCTCTGTTCATCTGTCATTATTTTGTCCGAGAAAAACGGGCTGCCCGCTTATAGGCAGCCCATGCGGTTATGCGCCGCTATATCCCCATTGTGCATCAATCCATGCAATACGGGTTTCCGCATAGTTCATGATATACGGGATAGACCATTTCCCCCCGGCTGCCATATTGGCCGGGGCACCTGTTGCACCCGTCAATGACCAGTTTGCAATATCCTGCACCATCATGGTCGGATCAATCAGATCTGACTGCTCCTTGATGAGACGGTTGATATTGGCTGCGGAAATAATGCCCGCATCTCGCAACTGCCGCCAACGCGCGCGCAGTTCCGGCTTGAACACTGTATGCGCCAATTTGAAAAAGCCGGGGTTCTGGCTGGTAATCAATGTAGCTTCATCCATAACCCAGCCAATTTGGTCAGCATCCGATTGGGTGCCGGTTAGCCCCCATACAAGCCCCCATGTTTCATCTTCATCATAGGGCCAGAAATACCAGATACCGGATGTAGAGGTGGCACCCCATGCCCCCAGCATGAAGTTGTTCTGCATACTGTCAAACGAACCCGCCACTTCACACAGCAGAACGTAATCAAGAAACGAATTGAGATCGAGATATTGGCGATAGGTTGCGCGTGCATCCACCGCTCCACTCACGCAATCCCCCATCCATTTTACGATACGTTGGCACGCGGCATTCACATCCGGCGCTGTGGTGGTGATATCGTCCTGATTTTTATACCCGGAAATGGATGGGGACTGGACGACCCATTCTGTGGATACAAAATTGCCGTTCCAGATATTCCCCGCGTGTTGCGGCTGAATGAGAATGTGTTGGTTGTTGGCATCATCCATTAGGTAGTCAGGATTATCAGCGGGCGACCGCAACACATACAGACCCAGAAATGCACCATTCTGCCACAACTCAACCGGAAAACCGCGCGTGGTAAACAGGGCACCCGTATGTTCACCAAAATCCGTATCAACCCAATAAGCATAAGCAGATTTCGGTGCCAGCAGCCCTGATGGATATTTGTGCATTGCGCTCCAAAGCGCGGTTGTCATGCTATCCCGCACAAGCGTCCGGTCTGTGCCATACCCTTTCAGGGTAATGCTGGTCATGGGGAACCAACTGCCGATACGCACACCCAGCTTATTGCCAGTATCGGCGTTTTTCAGTTTCAGTTTCCAGTTGTGCTTGTTGGCATTGTCACTGGTCTGCCCCTGTGTCTGCCATGTCCCGGAAGCTGAAAACAGCGGGATTTTGCCTTCGAAAAACGTAACCGACATATTGGGGGTGGTGCTGGTTGTGGGCAGATCGCCTTCAACCAGAATACGCCACGGCGCGGAAGGAGCCGCAAGGGTAATATAATCCCATTGTTCAGAAGCATTGTCCGCACCAAGCTGAACAAGGCCACCGTTATCAATAAACCCTGTTGTGGGTTGTGCCACCTTAGCCAAAGATCAACCTCCCGTAATAACGGGATGCACCATCCCACATGATTTCCACACAGCAGACAGCGCCAATACGGCTGTCCACAAAGGCAGCACCTTCAGGCCAGATTACGTTATCAGGCCATGTAATTTCGCAATTACCGCCATAAGGCTGCTGGATAAGAACACGCATGATCTGCAATTCGCTAACGTTACCGCCTGATACAGATAGGGCGCAATTTTCGTTAGGCAGGATGCGATAGCCAATGTTGCCGCAGTTTGCGAAAGGCAGCTTACAGGACGCGCCGGGGTTTGCTTTGGTCAGCAACGGTGTGCCGCTTGTCACGGCATCCACAATCTGACCGCCGGAGAGGGTGTCGCCACCCGCTCCAGTTGCAACCCCTGCCGAAAAATCAAGCAGGGTTGACATCATGCACCTGCCTTGGCTTCAAGAGCCGCAACACGCGCTGTCAGAGCAGACAGGGCACTTTCCTGTGCCGTGATCTTAGCTTTTGCGGCCTCGAACAGCACGCACAGTATCTGTTCGTAACGCAGCATCTGCGTATAGACCTGATTGCCTTGGGCGTCTTTTTTAAGCGCTACAGTGCGTGTGGTGATAGGGTTACCGGAACTGTCCTTTTTACCAGTATCCACCTCGGTGGTTTCATACACAGGCGAATTTGTCCACAAGGCGTATTTTGCTGGGTCAAGACCTGCGTTCGTGATCGCTGCCTGCACCGTCTGGGCAATAAAGCCCGCATGCAAACGGGCGTTTGCAGCCCCTTTTTCAGCAATAGATGCATTAAGCTGGAACATCGTGGTATCCAGACCAAACAGGGCATCTGCCAGTTTCTGGCCGTCTGCGTAGGATGTATCGCCTAGAGAGCCAATAACTGTTTTCTGGTTAATATCAGATGTAACCTGTACAGCCGTTTTAGAGTAAATATTGCCCCAAGCATGATCTGCCATACCAAGGTTAGAAGCACCATCTACACCTGAATGGAATGCTGTACCACTAAACGATTTATAAATAATAGCAGAACCAACACCCGTTCCCCAAACAACTTCATTAAGAATAGTACCCGAGGTACGCCCGCTAATACTATACTGCATAATAATTTCTCCACAGTTTGGGTCTTGTGAAGTAGTACCATCAGAATTAAGAATATAACCAAAATTAATCCATTGATTAGCTGACCAAGCAGGAGGAAATGTAAACTGTGCATTTTGGTCTAGTTTAACTGTCCCGCCCGGCTTCATGTATGCAGTCTGTGGGATATATGTATTGCCCAGATCATTTATTGCATTCGTAGCTGCCTGTGCAGCAGTAACAGCGGATGAGGCAGTATCTGCGGCGGATGTTGCTGCACTTTGGGCAGATGCAACCGCAGTGGCATTATCTTCAACAGCCTTGCCCATATCTGCAAGGGTCTGGCTGGTTGTCCCGCCTGTAGCCGTTACAGAACAGGCAGAAAGATCAAGGTTCGTAGGTGCGCCGTAAGTTGTAGCCATTGTAAAATTACTCCGAAGCGGCGCACAGAACGCCGATGTTATTGATTGTGTTAGGGAAGAAAACGCTGCCGTCTGTCAGAACAATTCCGGTACCGGCATCAACAGACAGACCAGCAGGCAGAGATGAAGGATTGCTGACGTAAGACGCAGGCGCGACATACACATTCCCGTTCACGGTGAAATCTGATGGAACAGTGCCCGTAACGCTAGGCCGCGCCACCACTGCACCACCCAGAACAGTCAGGTAATCACCATCCTGCATGGTCGTAGCCATATCAGAAAGCGCAACATCACCTGATGCAGTCCGTACCTTTGCGCTTTCATCAAGTGTTAAAAGAGGCTTAAGCGTGGCTGCCTGCGTCTGCGTGGCTGGCTCAACAGACAGTGCAGGCTGTAAAATTTCACCGTCAGGCAGTACTAGATTTCCGTTGGCATCCAGAGTGGCAACCCCATTGGGTTTTCCAATATTTGATACCAATTTAGAAACATCGCCAAGCGAGACAGCGCCGTTTCCTGCTCCAATATTGCTTTGTGGGTCAATATTATCGGCTTTCACGGACGAAAAGTACGGACTCCCGTACGGCGTTGACGGAGTTGCGTCAGCCATTTGCGTTCGAGCTTTATGCTCGCCTCTATATGAAAATTTAGAGTTTTACGATTGAGCGGGCATAAGGACGCCACCATTACTGACGTATTCGCCAGTAATTGGGCGCGTCCACTGCATAATTACGCCACCGTTGCTCAGGTAATAAAATGGGATGCCAGATGATCCCACCATCAGCACTCCGCCGTTGTTTACGACATCGGCAGGAAGAACACCGTTCAGTGCCGCGGCTATTTCTGCCAGCGTCATTCCGCCCGCTATTGCCTGGCTAATATCAAGCCCAGCAAACTGACCAGAAGCAATTAATGGCGCAACGAGAGCCGCGAGTTGCCGAATAGAAACCGGCGTAAAAGTATCTGCGTCAGCCATAAGCCCTCGCATAAAAAAAAGCCGCAAAATGCGGCCTCAGAGTCGTGAAAATCATTAAGAAGTAGGCGTGTAAATGTCGCCAATATTCAGAGAGCTATTCTGAACAATTCCCATTCCAGAAGGCGGTGTCCATGTGGACTTTCCATCCCATAGAACTGCATTCACTACATATCCAGCAGGCTGTGTACTGGTCGCCTCTGTGCGGTAAACAATATACCGTTCCATCAGGCATATTCCTCAATAATCACGATACCTGCAGAACCAAGGCCACCTGCATATCCCGTCGTTGTATTGGAGCCGCCACCTGCGCCGCCTGCACCAAATCCTGACGCTGCAGTCCCCGGGCCGTTATCGGTCGTGTAAGTGCCAGCTCCCCAGCTAGATGGTGTTCCAATACCCGGATATACAGTTCCGTTAATGGCCCAACCGCCAGCGCCGCCCTGCCCCTGTTTCTGATAGACAACAGATAGAACATTTGTGCTGTCATGAACGTATGCGGGACCACCGCCTGCCTGCACACCGATACTAAAAGAAGTATTGGCCGTAGTTACGCCATAACCACCCTCATTCCCGCCTTGGCACTCTACTGCCGTGCCAAACCAAGAAGAGCCACTTGTCGATTGAATATTCGTATTCGTGGATTCAGCCGACGCACCGACAGTGATTGACTGAGGAGAACCGTCCGATACATCAAACCAGAATTCGATTTCACCGCCAGCACCACCTGAGCCGCCAGCCGAAACATGAGACGTGTCACTATTTGCCTGCGCATAACCGCCAGGGCCACCCGCACCGCACATCCGAACACGCGCCATACGCGCGCGATTTCTTGGGATATACGTGCCGCTGCTCGTGAATTTCTGCGTCCCCAGATAACGGCCACGCTCTAGTTGCGGTACGGTCGGATAAAACGCTGTAAGGGCTTTAATCGTGGCTCCAGCGCTGGTTGTTGCGGCAGCGGGAACTGTTACTGTGTAAAGCGGAACGACTGCGCCGCCAGATGGTGGTGCAGGCGCTTCGGCAGCCAGAACTAATTCCGCTTGTGCTAAACGGGTAACCGGCAAAGACGTACCAGCATTTCCGGGCCCTGCCTGCGTCTGACTTGGATTATCCGCATTATAGAATGGCAGCACAGTTTCATCTGTATCTACCTCAGAACACACAGCATATAATGTTGCTGTCTGCCCTACTGTGAGCGTAATGCTTCCTCCAGCGCATCCGTAAACAACAAACTGCGCAGATGTATCAGCAGGAATACCACCCCCATTCCCGCCGAAGGCTGTTTCATCAATGGCGCCAGAAGATGCTACAATGCCAGAGCCTACAGCAATGGTTAGCGCAGAAGCGGATGGCGTAACAGCAAAACCGAAAGCCGCAGAAACCGTAGAAAAATCTCCATAAAGAAGATTTAACGCCTGCCCCAATGCAGTTTTCAGATTGCGTTCACCCCACAACAAATCTGCATCAAGCGGAATCTGCCCTTGATAAACAACCCTGCGCTGCATCAATTTTCAACCTTCACCCACGCCGTAACACCTTCGGCGCGCACATTATTGATTGCGGCGTAAATTGCCGCCACGGACGCTGCATTGCCCTGCTTTGTCGTCACGAAAAACTGGCCTCCATTCAGGCCACCGTAATACAGTCCGGCCACACCATATCCGTAGCCACCGCCAGCGGCTGGGGCCGCAGTTGAACCAAGTCCCTTGCAATCACTGGCACTTGTGGGCTCAACCACGATAGGCGTTTGCCCTGTCAGATCCTGCAATGCTTCCGTAATGGCTGTGCGAGTATTTTTCTGGGCGACAAGAGTCTCTTGGATGCGCTTTCTATAAGACGCATCTGTCTCTCCAGAAGCTCTCGGCAGCGCATCACCAAAGAAATCGTAGGCAATTAGATCCAGAAAAGAGCCTGTGGCCGTGGCCAGACGCATCTGAAGATTAACCTGCCCGAACAGGTCATAAACCCATGACAGAATATTCCCGATGCCCTGCAAAATACCATTCAGAACAGGCGCTTTTTCACTCTGGTTTGCTGCTGGAGGATCTGGGAACCAGCCGAATGGAAGGAGTTGCCGAACACGGCGGGCAAAATCGTTCTGATCTCCCGTAGCCATTAGCTGCCTGCCTCAACAACCGTCACCGCAACGGAACCTGCCCGGATCACCTGTTTGGTAGCGGCTGCTAGATCCGATTGCGAGCCGTTCAACAGCACATTCGTGATGGAAACAATATCCACCCCGGCATTGTTGTAAGCCACCACAGGAAGTCGGCTGTATGCGTAACCAGCCCCCACTTTCTGGGCATCAATGTCTGCCGTAATCGCGTTCTGGATATTGGTTTGAACAGTAGCTGTATCTGTTCCTGCAGACACGGTTACCGTCATGCTGACAGTTGCCAGAAGCTCTATCGGCCCAATAACAGCAAACCCAACACCTTCCGCTTTCACTGCATCAATTGCCGCGTACACAGAGGCCAGAAGATCGGCAGATGGAGTGCCTGTGCCATCATCGACAACAACCGTAAAATATCCCGGCCGGAATGTGCCGTCTGGCGCTTCGCAGTTGATGATTTCGTAAGTGAGATTGGTCTGCACGCCAGCAATAGCATTTTCGATAGCGGCATTACTGGCCGTAGCTTTTGCCGCCAGCCAATCAGGGAAGCGAGCCTTTAACTGTGCGTCTGTCTCTTCATCGGAGCCATTCACAAGCGCTACTGCATTCGTCACGGTATCAATACCGGCAATGCTGGTTCCAAGAAGGCAGATGGCGCCAGCGGCAACATTGCCAGTTGAGCCAGAAACCTGACATTCAACGGGCACAGTAATAGATCCCGTTCCCGCTGGCCGCACATAAGCGCCAGTTGCGGCAGACCATGCAGAATTACTCGTATCTTCCGTCACGGCATAATTCACACCAACTACAGTGCGAACAAGAACGCCAACCGCCACAGATGCAGACTGCTGATCTGGCTGGAATGAGGTGAGTGTCACCTCACCCGTAGCGGCAGTCCCCGGCATGCGGGACATACCAAAATCAGCCACCCAGCTATCCGCATCAGTGCCATTTGATGTGGCCAACCTAGAGCGCGAAAGGATAAGCAGCGCAATATATTGCAGCCATAGACCTGTGCCCGACACAGATTCCATAATTGCCCGCAGCGGCGTACCCACAGCCATATCCAGCAATGAGGCACACGCACCCTGCGCTGCCGCCACTGACTGAGCAACAAGCGCGGCATACGTTCTTAAAGGAAGCGACATGAATGTTCCGTCAGGTCAGCGTCAGGGCCTGCACGCTGTTTGTTTGGGCATCAGTGTAAGAAATTAGGCAGGAGAAGCCGCCATTTCCGTTATCGGTCAGCTTCACAGTTACGGGCTGCGTTTGATCAATTCCGGCCTCTAAAGCGCATTGAGAGCGGATAAGCGCGTAAAGCTCTGCTTCCGTGATGATCTGGCCGATCTTCTGAGGCAATCCGGCACCATAGTCAGGCTGCCAGATATACCCAGTCTGTGGTGTCATAAGCCGCCTGAGCAAGCGTTGCCGGACACCATCATGGTTGCTGGCAATCAGAAGCGACCCAGACGCATCAACCTGCAGATCGCTGCCCCATTCGTGGGAAAGGCAGCTCATCCAACGGGCGCTCCCGTATCCTCGCCCTTATTGCCGTTGCTGTGAACATGGCCTGTGAGACTAATGCTTCCCGCCTTCACGTCCTGGTCAGTGGTAATATTCCCGCCAGTGACCTCAAATCCGGAAGCTGAAAGCGTAGCTGTAACCCCGCCAACTTTCCACTGATGCTGGCCATCCTTTATGGTGGCTGTAGTATCAACCCCCACGCCAGAATAAAGCGCATCCCGCGTAACGTGCATCCATGGGGCCACTTGTGCAGCTTCGCCTCTTTCGCGGCTTGTTTCGTCCACAGGAGGCGCACCACACCCAGCCATCAGGAGATATTCCCCCGACTGGGCCACCTTTCCTGTCGCTGGCGATACTGGAGGCGGCATCACGGTGCAAAACACAGGTGCGGCCACAACAGAATGTTCAGGGTCGCCGCAAACCGGCAGCAAATGCACCTGCGTGCCTACATTCGGCGGGCAGGAAATGCACAAGTCCCCAACCTGCACCGCGGCAAACGGCAGCCAGCCCGTTTCAACCCCGCCTGGCATCACCTTGACCTTTACGTCATGTGTAACCGGATCAACCGCTGAAATCAGACCGTTTTCTTGCTGCCCATAAGTGCCACCAGCGGCGAACGCCATTGGTCTGCTATCAATCATATTCCTGCGTCTCGTCCTGCGTCACATCACGGTTGCGCAATGTGATATTCTGCCGAAAACCCGTGCCTTCACCGTAAGATGTCGTCACAGAATCAACGGCATGCGTTCCATCCCATGTGGAATTTGTGCCCGCCAGAGACATGAAATGGCGCGGCTCCAAGCTGATCATTCCCGGTGCTTCGTAAGAAATGACACGCTCATGCGCGACAATCTCATGGTAAAGCTGCTCAGCGCGCGCCTGCACTTCATCCATACGCAAACCCGGAAACTGAAAACTATGCAGGTTCCCGACATCTGAAGCCTTGCGGGCAGAGCCGCCATCGGGGCCGAAATACCATTCCACCTTCGTGCGCTGCCGACTATCCCAAGACAGCACATGCACCATCACACCTTTGGCAATCTGATAATCGCGCCTGAGAGTAAGGCTTTCGCAGGCTGCCCGTATTGCTGCGCCCGCTCCGCTGTCCACATACGCCAGCTTATGAACAACAGCGCCATCAGACGAAGGCGAAAGCATGGGCCTGCACACAAGCGTTGTACCGTCCACATACAGATCAGCCTGTGAACTGTTGGCAATATACCGAGCCAGATCAAAGGCACTACGGAAGCGGTTGCCACTCACACCAGAATGGCGCTTATGTTCCGTCTGCCGAAATTGCCCCTGCATGGCATTGGACAACTTCTTACGACCACGGGCCGAAGGAAGCATTTTCCCTTGCAGGATACCTTCAATATCTAAATCTGCCGTCAGCCCTGCTCGCGCAGCCATATCCTTGAGAATTTCTGGCCCGGTCATGTTCATCCAAGAAGCCAGAACACGCATGTCCAAAAGCCGAGCCAGATAATCTCGACATTCAATGTCCAGCGTGGCCAAGGTCGGTTCATAGGAAACCGTTGTTACCAGCCCCTGAAATATCGTTGTCCACTGCGCACCACCCAGAGCGGCATCCTGCATTTGCAGTGTGATGTCGATTTCCGGCCCCGGTTTGCCGCTGACTGCGTCTTCCTGGTCAAACCATCCTGCGCCACTGCCAGTTCTGGCTGAAGCCGAAAGCTGTCGGTCCACGGCAAACGTCAGCGTCAAGGTATCTGCACGGGAATACCGCGTTCTCATCAGAGAAAACTGCTTTACCTGCGTTTCCTGCCTGATTTTCCCGTCAATCAGAACCCGGCAGCGCGGCGCACGACACCAATTGGCGGCGCTGGAGCCAACAACGGTAACGGCCTGAGTAATGTCGCTCATGATGTATAATCAGGAATGCCCGCATTCTGGGTCTGATCAGGTGTAGGCAGCGTGAGCGTTACAGGCATGGTGAAAGGTGAAAGATCAGGATCAGTCAGCCCGTTCAGTTGCGCAATCCGCCACCATTGTGTGGCATCACCCAATTCGCGGCAGGCCACATGGTATAAAGTGCTATCTGCTGCACTTACTTTAACAGTGTTCACCATCTACGCTGCTGCCGACACAAGCTGCCAACTCCCGCTGCTATCTCCAGCGGTCAAGGTGTTGGCATAGCCGCGGTTAACCAAAGCTCCGCTATCAACAGCGGCACTTTGCAAACCTGCATTGGCCGTAAGCGCCGAAAGGCTAGAGCCATTCTGGATAGAAATTCCCGAAATATTTGCGCCAGATTGCGAAATGGTAGTCATTAAACTGGCGCCAGCAGATTTCAGACCCGTCACAATTGAAGCCACATTATCGGGCACAGAGGCGAGATTGATACCCGCGCCGGATAACCCCTGCACCATGGTCAACTTATCGCTCACAGATGCCAAGGCGCTACCCGCGCCAACCATATTCGCTAAGGGAAAAACCTGCCCAATCACAGCCTGACCTTGTGCAGAAATATTGGAAAGGGCCTGAGCTCCATCACTTAATGCACTTGTAACGTCAGAAAGGGCACTGGCCGCATCATCCCCAATCAGAGATGAGAGCGCTGATGTTGATGTGCTGGTAGAGGTGACAGAAGCAGACTGGCGTTCTAGCTGAATACGATATGGAATGATCGCGCCCTTAAGCGAATAGTCAAAGGCGTATTCAGCAATAATAACCGTTTCATTGATGCCCGGCCCCGTGAATGAAACCGGCTGCCCTGCATCGCGCATCTGGGACAGAAGTTGCGCACGCGCCAATGCATTCGGGCCAGTGAACCGCGCATTCCATGAAAACCGCGCTGGATCGTTTCCTAAGCGGTCAACAATCTTGGTGCCGCCCGGCAGCCAATGCACTTCCAGCCGCTGCTGGCCACCATTGGTCAGAACATCAGGAATTTCCATGCCATACAAAGGCACGCTGCCCAGAGTAACAGGCGCAGTTGTCCCGTAACGTCCAATAGAGCCAATGACGTTTTCAATACTGAGCAGGCTGGCCATGACGCTAACAAAAAAGGCCGCTCCATGCGGAACGGCCTAATCACAAAACGGGCGATGATAGAGACAGAATGGCATAAACCTCGCTAGGGTACAAGCCCTATTGCACGACGCCCTGATTTGAGAACACAGGCCATTTCTGCAACGGCTGCGTGGAAGTGCGCGGCACAAAGGGCCTATGCTTCACGTTGATGTCAGGATCTTCCGCCATCTGCTGCAATTCTGGATCAGAGCGCAGATCCAGAGGCAATGATTTAGCCGTGAAAACAGAATGCGTAGCAAGGTTCTCAACGCGCCCACATACACCTGCCGCCATATCAAAGCTAAATTGCCCGCGAGCATTGGGGGCACTCATCACTCGGCGCATGCAGTGCGCGTCTGTTTCTCCCCAATCACGCCCGTATGGGGTGCCGGGATGGGAACAGGCTGCGAGGGCTAATATGGTGATTATGGGAGTTAAACGGCGCATGCAGGAAGAATCACATTTCCGTACAAAATTATCAATGGTTTAGATGCATTCATCCCTTTCTGGGCTTGCAAATAGAGCATGAAAGATTAACGGTGAACACAAAAGGAACAACAAACCACCGCAGAAAATCAGTGTTTCCCAAAAATCAAGCTTATTTATAGGAAAAAATTTTGCGAATCTGGCCTTGACCCACACCTCGGGTGGCAGGATTATCTCCCCAGATACGAGAAAGGAGCAACCTGGCCGGGCCGCTCCTTTCAATTCCGCAGCGATTGAGCCGCTCGCGGAAATGCTGCTATGTGGATAGCGTGGGCATCTAGCCCCCGCAAGCAGTATCGGTCAAGGGCGGCTTTCTTTAACTTTCTTTTAATGAAAGACCGTTCATTATGGCTAAAAAAGAAACTATCAAGCCTCCTACGAAAAAAGACCTATCAGCCGCCTCAAAGGATTTGAGAAACGGTGACCCTGCAGGCGGTCGCGTACTGTCTGACAAATCTGTTGCAGTCCGGCAGGGCGTGGCGAAGGGTAAGCCAAAAAAGTAATATTCTGCACGCAGCTTTTTGGGAATTCCATAATCCCATTAAACTGCTGGCGGTCTGAGTGAACATCACCAGCACTCAGAGCAACCATGTAGGCACGTTCACTTTCTTTAATCAGAAACCCACATGTCACACATGGTTGCCCTGTTGGGGCTGGAACTTCATCAGACCATTTCCAACCCGCTTCATAATGCGCGCTATCTTCCCATTCTACGAAAACTACGGGGAAAGGATGAGAATTAATCATTCGCTCTCATTAGTACGACTAGATGGGAAAGTACAGCCTTATTTTTCAATCAACAACCGTAGGATTAATAATGAGTAAGTTCCTTATTTCTTATCTACTTCGGGAAACCCACCCCAATGATTTCCATGATATATT
Source organism: Acetobacter sp. A11-2 (assembly GCF_040208445.1). Taxonomy (NCBI): domain Bacteria; kingdom Pseudomonadati; phylum Pseudomonadota; class Alphaproteobacteria; order Acetobacterales; family Acetobacteraceae; genus Acetobacter; species Acetobacter sp. A11-2. The sequence continues at coordinate 837,867 of NZ_CP157843.1, read as the reverse complement.
TAAAGAAAAGTTAAAAGAATGCAATTGCTCAGAATTTGTAATCGCCGTTGACAATAACAAAGAAGAATTTTTTTGTAAGCTTCCGCATACTACGCTGTGGTGCCAAGGAAACGCCGCAAAAATTGAGAAAGGTGTTTTTGAAATAGCAAATGAGGTGCTAGACGATGCTGTCAAAGCGGGTCAGCTTTCAGCAGGGAGCGCAGATTTAATAAAAAGAAAAGGCGGCCTTTTAGAGAATTTCTCTCTGTCTTTCTTGTCAGATTCTATATCTACATTGCCAATGATGCTTGTAAAAGATGGGACGCGGACAGGTAAAGTATATCCCACTGTCGACATTGATAAATGTCTTGAATATCAAAAAAATATTTAATATTTGCCCCGATTTTTACATCGGGGCCCTTTATCAATTTTCTCAAGCCAAAGCCTTCTGCCCCACACTAGCCCGATCCTCTTCTTCAAGATCGTGCCAGAGTTGCATCAGTGCTTTCCCGGCAGTCCGCAGATACCGCTTCTTCGCATCTGTTTCCCTATCAGAATAGAACGCAGCAGTTCCCAAGTGCATTGCATCAATGATCTGCTGCTTGGTTAAGCGCGCTTCCTTTCTTGTGCTTTCAAAGAATACGCAATCCTTCATGATTTGAAGGGTAGATTCCACACCAGCGTTGCCACCCTCGAAAGGGTGGCTGGCCTTTGCGGCGCTTACGCTGGTGTTTTCGTAAAAGGCTTGCGGGTTGCCTTCCGCGCTTTGCTGCGTTTAGCGATTTCCGTTTTCATCGCCTCAGCACGTGTATGGGCTTCGTATGGTCCAAGGATAGAGCGAAGTTCAGCCAGACCTTCTTGGGTAATCATTGGCTGCCCTACGCCTTCAACGTATCCGGTGCGCTTAACCTCTACGTTTTTTGCCTCCATCAGTCCCGCTTTTACCTTATCGGCATATGCGCACTTACGCCCCGTGACATTGTGCGTATAGATCCAACGCATTTGGCAAAGCTGCTGGATAAACTTCCTTTCCGGCCAACCGCACTGTTGAGCGGCAGAGCGCAGGTTATGCACGCCATCCAAAGAAGCCAGCTTCTTGTATGCGTCAATCTGCGGAGCGGCTTCTGCAAGCTCGGCCCTCTGCCGCGCCACTGTATCCTGCAAGACCCGCATGGCCCGAAGCGCCAACTGTTCTGGCGTTTCTTCTGGAGCCGCCAGCATATAACCGCCGGTCTTTCGAATGGCAGGAAGAATTTCACCAACGACCTTTTCTTCAAAGGCTTCTGCTGTTGGAAGATTGGAGCGCATCACAAGGCGGTAAACATCGCGCTCTGGGATAATCGAAATCCCCCGAAGATTTTTCCCCTGTTCAGTTAACCCCATTTCTAACGATTCGTTATAATTGAGTTTTTTCAATGCCTTACAATGATCATTTAGCGCCTTGCTGGCATTGGTATAACCGAGGGCATCAGTTACCTCATTACCGATAAAATGCGCCTCACCCCGATACTCGAAACCGCGAACAGCATGATTCTCAAAAGAGAAAGCTACGATGTTATTTGAAGTTGAAACTGAAGATGTGTTATTTCCCATCACGACCATCATTCCTTTGTGGTTGACGAGGCACTGGGGGAAAGTTTGGCGACTGCCCCGGTGTCTCGATTGCTTGCCTGTTCAAGCCAAAACAAAACTTCTGCATTCTGGCTTCTCTTGTTCTGCTCTGCTGACTTCTGCACCCACTCTTTGAGATGCGTTGGTAGCCTTAGTCTTAGGTGAGTTGTATCCATACCCTACCTCTTATGACGCAAAATGCGTCATGTGCTTATGGTGTGCCAAAGTGCGTCATTGCAGTCAATAAAAAATTGCGTCATTCATGCGTCATGGCAGATGAAGCTCATTTTCGTTTACGGATTCCACGCGACCTAAAGGAATGGGTCGAGAAGGAAGCCGAGAAAAATCACCGCTCCATCAATGCGGAAATTGTTCACCTGATTGATTCAGCGAAAGGTGAAGCGGAGTTTCATGCAAGCATGGAAGAGCCCTGCATGACGTCCGAGGAATTCGACGAAGCTCTCCAATCTCATGAGCGCGTAGAGACTGCGCTTTCCGAATTGAATAATAGCGATCTCTTACAAATACTCGCTGAGAGACTTCTTGGCCGCCCTCCTCGTTTTCCGCGATAATAGTTCCGCACCAATCTGGGTAGCGTTCATTGTGCGCTCTTGAACAGCTAATGGCTGTGGTTGCCATCCCAGCTCCTTCGGAAGATCAATACCCATTTTCTCTTTAACGGTGGAGACCGCTTTTAATCGCGCTTGCGTCAGGTCCATTCCTTGGCGTTTGTTGAAGGCCAGAGCCGAACCATGCAGGGCGATAGCTTTGCGAAGACGAGTAACCTGGTCGAGCGGCTTGGGTGGTAGATGCGATGCCCCGCCCGCTATCGCTTCCATTTTCTCGCGGGCGGCTTGGTTGACCCATGCGTGAAATTCGGGGCTCAGCTTTTTTGCATAAGCGAAAGCCACCTGCCAGTAAGCCCATGTCCCGCCGCCTTTCCCGGGCTTGGATTTTATAACATGGGAAATTCCCATGTTTTGAGTTTCGCTGATAAACTCTATAAACTTTTCACCATCAACAGAACGCTGCCACTCCGATGGGGAGCTGGACACCGGCTCTCCTGCTGCCTTCCACATATCTGTTAGGCAAAGCATTTCACCAAGAAAGTTGATGGGGTGCTCATTGTAGGTGATGACACCTTTTTGGAGAGCGCTCATGCTGCATCTCCATTACGGAAGGCTTCGCTGATTTGGCGAGAAATGGCATCGCTAGAGATTTTGTCTTTCGCAGACGCGAAGCTTACAATCGCATCGTGGAAAGTAGAGGAGCGGCGATCGAAGCCCTCAGCGTCATCAGGGTCATATTTCCCGGCGCAAAAGGCCATGGCGTTGAGGGCGAGAACTGCTCCCATAGCCATAAAGGGAACATCCTCAATATCTATATCAGACTCCACGCAATGAAGCCCGATGAAGCTGGCTACCTTGAGCAATGCCTCATCGCCGAGGCCAGACCACGGAAGCTTTGCGCTATCCGGTACATTTATGCTATCATTCGTCATAGCGAATATATCCTATTTGCTGCTTGTGGCGGCGGAGAACTGTTTGGCGATAGGCTCCGCTGCCATTTTTTCTTCTAGTATTTTTGCTACCTCTGCGTTCAAAGTATTGACACTCCACATAGCTCTTTTCTCAAGCCATAGCTTGATCTCGGGCTTTACGCGAATGTGCATTTGAACACTAACCGGAGATGGCTTCCGGTATTTATTCATCGTGCCTTTCCTTTATACCTATGAGATAACAAGAACCTCACAGGAATCAAGGTATATTCCATATACCAAATACCGGTCAACTGTCTCCGGTATTTTTTTTCCTACGCGCCTCTCTCCAAGTCCAATATTCATCATGTGTCATGGTGCGCGCGCAGGCGTCATCTTCCGCCTTAGCGTATTCGGCTTTTGCAATTTGTTCTATATCTTTATCTAGGCATTCCGCTAACGGACGCCCCAATCTTCTATCGCGGATAGGATCATGGAATCTTACCCATGACCTCATACCTTGCGCAGCTACGCGAGAAAAACTTACCGGGAACTTCCTCTCGATAATTTTTTCAACCATAAAGAACAGCGCATAAAAAAAGATATCTATCTGCTCTCTTTGATTCGCCTGTTCAAATGGTGTTTCTGTAAGTGGGAGGCCTAAATTAATGCCCTTGATAGCCTCTTGATAGAAGCCGTCGTGCCCAAAATAGGAAAGGCCAAGAAAATTCTTAAGAATTGTTAAATTTTCGCCAGAAGGCCTACTCTTCCCCCTCTCCCAGTCCGTAATAGTGGATTGAGAGACCTTGATAGCTTGCGCAAGTCCAGATTGGGTTAAGCCTTTTTTCTTTCTTGCCTCAATAATGTCTTTAGCCCATTGCGGCTTAAATTTCTCAGGCTTAGTCACAGCTACCTCCAAACGTAAGAGGATTCTTTTATATAACGGAAGACATCGCCGCCATATGGCTAGTTGTCACGCATCCATTTCACTCAAGGCTTTTTGGCCGTGTTTCGTCCCGTTTAATGCCTTAAATAGCCTTCCCCAAAAGATTAGATAAGGAAAAGCAAGGCTTATCTTTTCCACTTAGGGAAATTATCAGAACGTTTGATTTAAGCCTTCCCAATCTGGGAACCTCTCCTGACTCCCCAACCCCTCCTCGTACAGGCAAACTCTGCGGGAAGGGAGATTCGGATGAGAAGATCGATATTTAAGCGGTTACTGGCTGGGGCTTTTGTTGCGTCATTATTCGCCACCCCAGCTCTCGCATTTGATCCATCGACATACCAAGACCAGCAGACACAAACTGCGCCATACCAATACCAAGAGCCGGACGAAAGCCAGCTTGAAGAACACCGCCACTACAGAAACGTAGATGGCCGCACGATCCATTCCCCCGCTCACACTCGCAGTGGGCAAGCCCCATCAGGAGCCACAGCAAAGTGCGGCGATGGCACGTTCAGCTTTAGCCAGCACCATCGGGGCACTTGTTCACGGCACGGGGGTGTAGATCAGTGGTTGTGATAAGGCTTGAGCGATCCTATTCTTGAATAGACATCCCCGCTTTTTCTGCCGCTAAACGCATAGCGCTTGTTATATCTAATTTTGGGTTTGCGTGACACTGAGCAAGGAACCCTATTAAAAGGCGGGGATAATCATTTCCAATTGTGTCAGCATCTATATGCGCAGAAAACATCAATGTCCCTAAAAACACATTATTATGGCTTGTATCGGCGGGCGATAAATTTTTGTGCATATCTATGAATTTGATAAAGCTTTCGCACGAATCTGAAGATGAAATGTCCGATGCAATCAAATTGTGTGCGTTAAAGTTAATAGGTGGTCGCCGCTTTTCATCCGGCAAAATATAAGAAAAATCTCCAGACCTAATGCATCCACGAACCAAATCTGTGCCATTGTCGCTTTGCAAACAAGCTTCAGCACTATTTACATCGTTTTTATTCTCAATGGCAGTTATGCCAATGCGCTTCCCATCAATGGAATCCTGAGATAGCATGTAGGTGCTTTTAGGTTGATATTGCCATGATGAGGGCAAATGGTAGCGGTTGACCACAAATTTTCTTGCCGCTTCTTCTTGCTTTTTATTTAAACGCGCCAAAGCATCATCAGATAACCCTATAGGGATGGCGTCAGATAGTTCGTTAACATACTCATCATATACCATGAGAGGCCAAGGCGCGATTTCCGTGGCAGGGAAAACATCAAATCCGCTCCCTACTCGCTCTCCTTCTGGCCGCAGATCAAAATAAGCATCTGCAAGATTTTTATATTCTGTAGGCGGTCTATCTCCCCATGGATTATTTAAGAAAATCCTTACTTTCCCAGTAACAGCGCCATTTTTTACTGCTAAACGCGCAAGGTAAGCCGCTGTAGCTGCCCAGTCCTCCATGCGCCCACCATCTTCAATCATAACCGAAATTTGGGCGTCAGGAACGCTGGGATTCGTATAGTTTCGTACTGCTTCAATAATCGTAAATGGCAAAACATTACCTGAAAAAACAAGCGGTCTCCCTTCTGTTTGCGGAGCCGCTTGCTCGTTTTGGGGCCGTCCAAGCGAACTGGCATGTTCATTTTTATATTGATTATAAAAATAAAGACTGCCGACTGTAGTAATTGCAACTGCGGCAATTACCGTCCTCCACATAGATTTATCGTCCATATTACGCTCTTTTTTTGCGTTCAAAGGACACTAATACCAAACCCTTGGAGAACAATCATCACCAGCCCGGCACTCCCGGCACCCGTGGTGTTGAAAGTGGGTCTGGCATAGCATTGCTTGCCCGCATTTCGCGGTCATAATCCTTCCTCACCACACTTTGCACATGTCCGGCGATCTGCTTGCCATCTAGGTAAACAGATACATGCGTATCGCCTTCCTGAATTGTTGTAGGTTGATTACGCACTTGCACTGGGGGCGTCCACGCACCTGTCGGAGTTACATTTACCCTGCGAGCAATGCTATTGCTTTGAAGGTAACCTTCATTAATCGTATCTGCTGCAACACCGATAAGCCCCCCACCAAAAGCGCCGACAGCCGTGCCAAGCCCGGGAATGAAAGACCCCGCCGCAGCGCCTGTTGCTGCCCCAGTCGCACCAGACTCAATCAAGCGCCTAACCCAACCCGGCAAGGTATCCATAACCTTCCCAATCATATTGCCGATACCTGTAACCACATTCAGCAACATATAAACATCATTGGCAAACATGCGGATATCGTCAGGATGCTTCTCGGCGAAGTCTGCCATGCCGTTAAAGGTTTGGGTCAGCAGATTGATGGACTTCACAAACGGCCCTTGCGTAATACGGCCTATCGTAAATTCTAGGCGTTCGAAGGAAGTATCCATCGCCAATTGAGCAGCTTTCGGGCCTTTTGCCAGAGCATCAAGCGTCCTAGTCACATCTGTGCGCTTTGCGGCCGCAGCCTGTCGCGCAATATTACCCTCTGCGCCGGTTGCCTCATTGAGCATATCTTGGACATTCATACGCTGGAAATACCCTATCATTTCAGGGCGCGTCCTAAGCAGAGGCGAGATATGCTTCGTAATCCATCCAATCGGATCTTCAGCTAGAGCCTTTTGATCGACAAACTGACCATTACGCGCAATCAACCCAAATTTCTTGTTGCTGAAATACGCAAAATCCTTGTCTCTCATCCGAGTGTGGTTGCCGAGGAATAGATCGTCAAACGACTTAATGGCGGTTGCCGCGCGGTTCGGGTTGACGTCGATGAAGTGGGCAAAGTTCAACATCCCTTCATCAGACATACGCATACCTTCTGCGCCCGCTGATTTGGCAAAAGCCAAAAACTTGTGACCATTCATGAACTGCTTGTTAGCAATATACATTGCCAACGCTGTATTCGTGCTTTTTTCTGCGCGATCGCGCGAAAACTGGCCCGTCTTCTTATCGTAAAACCTATTAGAAAGATCCTGCGCCCGGATAAAGTCTATGCTTTCTCTCATGGCGGCTTCTGGGCTCTTGCCCATAAGAAGAAAAGATTTATCAACCCGGTTTAGAAGGCTGGCAATGTGTGGCGACTCTCCCACTTCGCCCCCAGACAATTGGTACGCTTCCTGTGCAATCCGGGCAGCATCATTAGGCGCAAGAAACGGGTTATCCTTCATGGATTGCTGCGCGATGGCCTGAATAGCCCCCATATTCTGCGCGGCCACAGGGTCGCCACTCATCCCCCGGAATGTCTGGTCATACCCGGCGGCCTGATCAAACCCACTGGCGGCAAAGTGCGCCACACCATGAACGCCCTCGTAAGCTGCCAGAGGGCCCACCCAATGCGGCAGACGTGCTGCGGCTGCTATGGTTGCGCCACGCTCGGCCATATTCGCGGCAGGTGAACCAGATGGCGCGTTAGAGATCGGCTTCCACGGCCCGTAGGTCTGGTTCCCGCCCATCCACTTGCCATCCATGCGCAAGTTTCCCGGATACGGGATAAGCGCGGTGCCCGGGACAGGTTCGCTCTGCGTCCAGTTTGGCCGATAATCAGCCGGATTTTCAACGCGACGAAAGTTGGGGGTATTCCCCATACTATCGCCCTGCCCCGGCAGCGGAATAAGCGCAGTTCCGGTCTGTGGAGGCGGCAATAGCGGAACTGGAGCGCCCGGCACATTCATAGCCGCAGCAGAATACGGAGAAACGTAAGAGCCCCCGGCATCTGTAATAGGAGTGACTGATGGCGGAACGGGAGATGTCGCACGCGCGCGACCAGTTGGCACAGGAGATACGAAGGGCGCAAAGCCTCCAGCACCCTCACCAGACTGCGGAGCAACAGGCGCACGGAACTTAGTAGAAGCCGCAGCAATCGTGCGTGCAGCACGGGCGGCACGCTCCATGTCAGAAGCCATGCCTGCGGTAAGTCGTCGTGCACCGCCCAGAGACGAAACCATGTTGTTGAAGCCCATCTGAGCATCTTTCTGGGCAGTCGCCAGACGCTCCAGCGCGCGGATCATTTCGCCAACAGGGCCAACAACCTGTGTGGCATCAGCGACTAGCGAGACGCCGATTTTATAGGCTTCAACAGTCATCATTCTTTCCTACTGGAGAGCGTCCAGAGTCTCATTTTTTGGGAGTGTTGTGCTATCATTATATGCTTGCATTTTCTTGAATGATAGCATATTATAATATCATGAACCGCAAGCAAGAACGCCTCCTGAAAGCCATCTTCACCAACCCGGTGAGCACAAGCCAGAGCTGGGCAGACATTGAAGCCCTTCTAGTGGCCATTGGCTGCACAGTTATGGAAGGCAACGGTTCTCGCGTGAAGTTCGTCTGCCGCAAGCAGGTTCTGGCAGTTCATCGTCCCCACCCGCGCAAGGAGGCAAAGGCTTACCAAGTCCGCGCTGTGCGGGACTTTTTGACCAACTTAGGAGTAACACCATGAGCGGAATGGCTTATAGAGGCTACCACGCCCGCGTTGAGTTTTCTGCGGAAGATGGCGTTTTTGCCGGCCGCATTGCGGGCATTCAGGATGTCATCACTTTCGAAGGTGAAAGCGTTCCAGAACTGCGGGCTGCGTTTGAGGAAGCTGTTGATGATTATATCAGCACTTGCTCAGAAATCGGTAAAGACCCGCAAAAACCTTACAGCGGCAAAGTCATGCTTCGCCTTTCCCCTGAGGTTCACGCCCGCGCTGCCATTGCAGCAGAACTGCAAGGCATGAGCATGAACCAATGGGCTGAGGCAGCTCTCAATGATGCCTCCCTCAAGACTATCTCTCGATAGAGATAGGCAACCCGCAGGCCCTTCACTTCACGCGAGCTTGAAGTCTGCACAAGGGTTGCGGGGGGGCGCGTGGTCAGGGGCAGCGTCACATTATCCCCAATACTATTATGGGCGATTCCGCTTGCCAAACTGCGGAATTTAAGTGGTAGTTTGAATTTCAGCCGCAATCTCACCACATTAAAAATAGTATGATGGCGCGGTCTCAGGTGTGGGGCTATATGCAGAGAAGGCTCTTGCCTTGATCCATCTTTCTTATATAACCCGCAAAATCTAGAGACCACCGCCTTTGTCAAGGTGTCATTGATCAAGATATCATTGATCCAGCGCGAAAGTGTGTGTCATCGTACCTGCATGGGCATTCTGTAGCCCGCCAACTTTAACCGGGAGGACCGAGCATGTTTTCTTTCTCGATCATCAACCCCCGTGTAAAAGGGGGTAAGTGATGTGCGATTTCACTCGTCCGCAGGAGCCAATCCTTGCAGCTCCTGACTTTGCTAAAGCTCGTAAAGTTGCGGAAGAAACTCTTCAGAGACTTAAGATAATTTATCCTCCGGTTGATCCACGCTTTGTAGCAGAAGCGTTAGGGATTAACGTAAATTATGTTAGGTTCTCATTCCCTACGTCGGAAGAAATATCAGGTTATATTCAACCTGACAAAAACCAAATTGTTGTCAACGAAGAATTGCCAACCAATAGAATACTTTTTACTATTGCACATGAGCTAGGACATTTCTTGCTTCATAAGCGATATGTGAAATCTCATAACTATAATGTTTTTCCAAGGTACAACAATTATCCCAAAGGGAAACCTCCAGAAGAAGTTGAAGCTGACATATTTGCTGCGAACCTATTAGTTCCGTTTTGTATGCTAAAAAAATACGAAAATGTTGCTTCGACTCATGAACTTGCAAAGATGTTTTGTGTCTCGGAGGATGTTATTGTTAATCAGCTCTATTGGCTGAGAGCTACCAGCAGATAAATGACAGAGGATATTCATACTGCTCCTTTTCAAGATCCACGATTGGCCGCAGAAAAGTCAATCGTGGATGATGCTGGTAAATCTCAGAAAAAAACAAACAAAGATGTCTCTCATGATCTTAATAAAGGAATGCGCGAACGCGTAGAACTAGATGGTCGAAGAAAATTTTTTGATTTACGAGAACAATGGTCAGCCGTTATTATAATATGGATTTTTATTCTTATTTTATTTAATATAAGCCTTTCTTTTTTAGTTGGATGGGGATCATTAAACTTTAAAGAATATAAATGGTTTATTACCTCTGTAACGGTTGAAACATTTCTGCAAATCGTCGGTATGGGGTATGTTGCGGTTAAATTTTTATTTTCTGATGGAAAATCAGTAATTCCCTTTGAGAAAACAACATCAGCAACAAAAACAGAAGATAAGTAAAGATTTCTTTATACGCTCTGTAGGCAACGTCCTCTCACGCTAAAGCTTTCTGCCCACACCAGTCCATTCACTCATCCCCTTCCCGCTGGTTAGGCAGAGGTAGCCCACACATCGCACGAACAGCAAGCGCACCAATACGACGCACGATCTTGTGCTCATTCCTAAAGGCCGCCACAGAAAGCTCCGGACGTGGCGGCTGATAGTTTTTCTGCTCCATGCGGCCGAGTTCAAACACTACAGCCTTGATATCGTCAGAACCGATAGAAGCATGCACCACAGGCCCGGCCTCGGATATACGCACGCCGTAGCTCTCGCGCATATCGCCAGTTCGTAACCCCGGATCATCCGGCGTAAATCCCAACCTGATACGCTCATCTATGGTGCTGTCTGCCAGTGGAGCAGTTGGAAGGCCGGGTTCAGGCCCATCCAAATAATGCCCGATCTGCTCTTTCGTATCGCGCTCAATAAGGGCAGCGCCCTCTTCCATGCCACGATGAACGGCCACATCAATGGCAAGCCCCCTTGTCGCCAGATGGCCTATGAATCCCTCAATGGTCTTAAAATTCCGCACCATCTGGCACCTCAATGAACATCATGGCATCCCAATCGAACGTTTCTCCACGCATTTCGCGCAGAGCTACGCAGGCGGCCAACCTGCGCTTATCGCTCCATTTCCCACAAACTTCCCACGGCACCCCATTCTGAACGAGAAACAGCATTTCCCTAAAAATGGGGTGCTCGCTCAGTTTTTTACTGCGGCCTTTTCATCGGCAGAACTGGCATCTTTCTTGCCGTAAAAAATCGGCATAAGCGCAGCTACGCCATCATTGCCGATATCGTTGGCCAGATCCTTCACTTCGTCTTTCGTAATCGGCATCTGCACAGGCACACCATTAATGGCGGTTACAGAGCAGATCATCTGGGCATATCCCAACCATGCTCCGGCAGACTGTGAACTCATCGCAGAGCCTGCGGCCTCAATCAGATCCAGCATACTGCCCGGATCAATTTCTTTCAGGGAAAGAGTTTTGCCTGCTGCCGTTTTAACTTCTGCTGGAATGCTCATGAAATTTTAGTCCGAATTGGAGAGAAGAAGCTGAGGGTCTGATAAACAATCCCCTCTTTTTGCCATGTTCCGCCCGCTGAAAGCGAAAGCCCTACCTGGCTGAACTGCCATTTGGACGTGCTGCCATCTGGCTCGCTGATATACTGGTAAATGGTGCCGGAATTGATCGTGCCGGCAGACCAGAACCCTTCTTCAATGGCTGCAATCAAATCATCAACAGCGCGATTAGCACGGGCAATCGTAAAGCTTCCGCGCCAACCATTCGGTGTTGCAAATTCAATCGGCGTGCTGTTGAGCGGATCTGCGCGCTGGGTTGTAGTTTCCTGATTGGCTGTAAAACCAGTCACGTCCCGTAGATCAATGCGGGTCCCTGCCCAAAGGAGGGTAAGCCGACAGTTCCGGCCGATGCTGTATGGGTTGGTAGCCATTTCTTAGCCCCCAGAAGCCACAGTGACAGTCACACCCTGACCGCCCTGCAAGTTGACGATAAAGTAGCGCAGGATGCCCATGTATTTGACCTTCACATCGGCCTGCACATAACCAAGGGCTGCCCGACTATCCGGGTTGTTGCTGGTGTCGCACACGACCGAATACGGAATGCTACCGTCCGTGCTGCCAAGAACACCCTCGGTCAGCATATTGGACAGGAAACCCAGCAGCGTAGCTTCAATGTTGGTGAACAGATCGGCATTGATCGTCTGGCCGATGTAGGAACCCATACCTGTGGCAAAGGTCTCCGCCAGATAGTTCGTCAGACGTGTGTAATTATCGCCATTTACTGCTGCGGATGTGGAGCAGTTGATGCCACCACGCACAGCCCAATAGTTTCCGCCCGGTGCTGGGTAACAGATCACGTCAATCCCGGCTTCAAACAGGGCCGACAATTCTGCATCAGAATACGAAAGCAGCGTGCCAGAACTTGTCAAACCTGCCTTCTGGCTGCCGATGATCCCGTAAAGCTGCTTGTTCAGCGTTGACTGCTCTGGGGAAAGAGCCGCCAGCAGACCTGCTGCAAATGCAGCGGGAGATACCAGCATATTGCCGTTGGTATCATCATCCCACCAGATCCAGTCACCGTGCATCACCTTCATGGCATAGCTGTCGGCACCTGCTCCGGAAAGCGCAGAAGTGGCGGCTGAAACACTCGTGCCGGATGGTAAGGCTGCAATCATATACAGCCCCTCACCCAACCCGAAATCAATCTGGGCAGAGAACGAGGTTTTATCGGACAACCCGCACAGCAACCCAATGGCGCAACCCTGATTACGCAGCGCATACATGCCCGTGCGAGATGTGCCGTCTGTGCCGATGAAGGATGTTGCTGAAGGAGCGCCGCCGTCTGCACCGCCCGCCAGCGTGACATTGCCAGCAGCAAGGGTCGTGCCGCCTGTAACGACAACCAGAGACGATGCATCGGCATTGATTGCCGCAACAATATCGGCCCACGCCGTGCCCTGATACGTGCTCGTTCCCAACACGCTATGCGTCACAGTCAATGTCCACATAGCTGTGTTAAGCGTGCCCTGAGACAGCGTGGCAGTAATCGCGTTCCCTGCTGTGCCGGTATAGACTGCCGTAATCGTAGCGCCTGAAATCGTGCCGGTGGCAGCCTTATCTGTCCCATCGGTCACACGCACACAACGGAAATCAGAAGCGCCCTGATACACGCATATATTGACGTTCACGCCCATATCTGTGGCCAGCGCCTGCTTAGCACCAAACACGAGCAGATAATCAGGCATGCCGCCAACCACGACTGGCGTATTAACCGGTCCCCACGAGGATGTGCCAACAACACCAATGCGGCTGGATGAAACGCCATTCAGAAGCGTTACAGGCGCTTGGATCTGCACATACACATTCGGAACGGTAAGGGAGGTGGTATTCAGCGCCCCCTGCTGGTAAATTTTCGCCATCACACGCCTCCAACGGGCACAGCAAAACGCCGAATGTCTGCGCCGTGCTTCTTGATTTCATCGGGGTCTGAAATGGTCGCACCTACCGCATAGCCATATCCGGGCTGCGTCACGCGATAGAGCACGCTTCCCTGTGCCTGTGCGGTAAGCGCAACGGCAGCTTTCGCACTCGCCTGAGCGGGTGCGCTTCCCTGTGTATCCGTCATATTGTCTCGCTGATTTAAGCCGGTTGTCCGGCAAGATTGGTGGCCGCGTCCTGCAGGACAACATCGCCAGCCTGATTAAGCATGAGGCCCGCATAGGGCTGCTCAACCGCAAACACGAGGTTCCCGGCGGCATCTTTGTAGAACGTTGCCATATCGTCAGTGCTGATTGCCCCGACATTACCTGGCACATCGCCAAACGGATGAAGTGCCACGCCAACATGGGTGACTGTATGGGCAAGTCCAACACCAAACATCATCTGCGCTGCTGTCTGGGTATTGAGTGTGTCAAACGTGATCTTAAAGCGGAAGTCACGCCGATAAACGCCGCTGGTCTGCATGGCGTCTACATCATTGGCCCCGGCAAACAGCATCAGGGCATTTTGCCCATCCAGTGTGGGCAACCATGACCGCGCAGAAAGCGCCGCGTCCAATGCGCTCCCTAAATTATCACGCGCATTCCCGCCATTTGTGAAAATGGAGACAGTGAAAAGCTGCTCCTGCCTGCGTGTTACGCGCGTGATCTGGCCATATCCTGCGGTAGCCGCTTCCACCAGAGCCGCATTCGGCACAATCACCGTGGCTCCGCTGGTGTAGGCTCCATCAATCAGGCCTGCCAGCGATTGCGCGATAAGCTCCGGGGTATCATCTGATTGCACCGCATATGCCACGCTTGTTTTGTCGGGTATCAGGCCGCTTCGATCTGGAATGACGCGCAACCCTACAACGCCACTGGGCGTAGCCCCGTCTGCAATACTGACAGTGGCCTGATTGCCAGAGGCTGTGAGCGTAACGGTGCAAGGGCTGATTGCACCTTCGCGCCATGGCCAGCCAAGAGGCTCGGCAATCTGGCGGTAAGCCGTTGAATAAGCCGTCACCCCCACATAATCGATGCCATTCTTGATACTACATGCGCCTGTGTAATCAGCATTGTTCAGCCACCCACGCCGCACAATCGTACGCCTGCCAGTCAACGGCAAAACACCCGCACCAATACCGTTGGGATACAGTATCTGCGCTATGGTGTAGGCCAGAGCCTTAGAAATGGTGCCAACATCAGCCATTAAATCTGGTTCACCGAAATCATGAGACGGTTGCCATATTGCGAGGGCTCCACAGCATCAACCGTATATTCCGCGCCCATATCATCGGTAACCGTCATGTAAGGACGCGGCGTAAAGCCGGGAATAATAGGCGCAAGCATCTCAAACTGACCGGAACGCAAATTACCAGGAAGCCCGCTAGAAACACGCTCACCCTTGTTTTTCAGGATAATACTCACCGGCCAACCCGATGCCTCAACAGATCCGGAACCGTCAGTAGATTGACCGTTATATCCATCCTGATAACCGGCAAGATTACAGGCATCGCCAGAACTACCGCCAGTCGCGCCTGATCCGCTCTGGTCCGTAGCTGCAAAACTGACAGTGCGGTTTGTCAGAACGCACACAGCCGGACGGAATGGCTCAAACCGTGCCACGAAATACGTGCCCATAGGTGCAACAAGAATATCACCTGCCTGCACATCAGTCGTATCAAACAACCCGAAAACCGTAGGCTTATCCCAAAGCGGCGGCTTCCTGAATGAGAACGCTGCATCAGAGGCAAAATCAGCAAACAGCGTTGTATGTGCCACACCCATGGGATCAGTCAGGCTTGTAGGCCGATATTGCGTGGTTAACGCACCAACACGCTGTGCTGCTTTGCCATATCCCTTGGCAACTTTGGCCTGTAGGCGTGCCTGATCCATTACTTGCGTTTCGTACGCCGCTGGTTCAGCGCCACAACATCACGATCAATAGAACGCGCCTGCGGTGTTTTCTTGAATTCCCGCATTGTCATTCCTGTCAGATCGGACATGAACCGATCTTCTTTCTTGTCCTGCATCGAGCGCAGATACGCGTTCATGCTGGTCGGGCGTTTTGGGGCTTTTGCCATCACTTCTTCTTCCGAATAACCTTGTTGGCTGCTGCTTTGATCTTGGCTGCAGTAGATGGCGAAAGGTTACCCTTCTTCACTTCCTGCGTAGCCCTCGCCTTGGCGTTGGCCGCGCGCGCTTTCGTATCAATCGGGTAACGCCGCGAGCCGGGCAAAGCGAATGCGCTTTTAGGCAGCCGGTTGCGGCGTGCTGTTGTCAGCTTGGCCATCACCTGCCTCCAGCTTTGCGTGCTCAGCTTCCTGCCGTTCTTCATCCTCGGACGGATGAACATTCGCCGCTGCTAGAGCGACAGACAGCACACCCGATGGGGGCGCAGGAACGCCACGCGCTGCACAGTACGCCGCCTCGCCCTCCATCAACTCAGGCCGCCCGTTCCGTGGGGCCACATTCCCATGATGGTCTGCGATGAAACCTATTTCACAGGGCACGCCAGTCACACGAATGGCACGCCCTTCGCTCCAAGGCGCAGGCTCCCCAGCTTCAACAGAACGGATGTCCACCACAACGCCATTTTCTACCCGCGCCCATCTCTGGGGCGGAACTTTGT
Source organism: Acetobacter sp. A11-2 (assembly GCF_040208445.1). Taxonomy (NCBI): domain Bacteria; kingdom Pseudomonadati; phylum Pseudomonadota; class Alphaproteobacteria; order Acetobacterales; family Acetobacteraceae; genus Acetobacter; species Acetobacter sp. A11-2. The sequence continues at coordinate 821,963 of NZ_CP157843.1, read as the reverse complement.
TGATTGTCATATTCCCTCAGATCACCACGCGATTTGCAGAACGCAGGCCGGGGCCCGGCGGCACACCAAGAAACTGGCACAATTGCCGCCGCCACCGATTAAACAGGCCCATCCTGTCCTGCACTTCGTTCTTGTTGTGCGTCCACACAGCAGCCTGATCCGTATCCAGATTGTCGCTGGCGGTCAGAATGGCCGTTTCCAAACTGGCAATGTCTTTCACATATTGTCGCACTTGCGCGACTTCGGCATCAGCAAGGTTACGCAGGCGCCATTCATTGAAGCCATATACCCGAAAGAAACGCCAAGACTGCTGGCTGCTGTTGATGCCACCCATTGCGGGATAGCCCATGAAGCGGCGTACCGTTACAAGTTCATCATCCGTCAAAGGGTCGGTTGCATCTGCCATTATGCTGGCTCCAGCGGCGCCCCACGAGAACGCAGCAGTTCTATTTCTGCGGGGCTGCTCACAACCTCTCCTGCGCTCCATTCGAACCGACCTCGATTGAATTCTTCCTCAATGAAGCCGAAAGGCCGCAGAAGTCGCACGGCCTGCACAGGAGCGGGTTTCTTCTCGTCCTGCGCAGGAGGAGCTGCTGGTTTAGCCGCCCCACGCCGCGCTTGGCTCATCAGGCTGTAGCGCCCAGAGATGTTGCGCCAAGGCTTTCAATCACCACGCCACGCTTAAGGTAGCTGTTGGTCGCCGTGGGAATGATCGTTGTATTGGCCGTTAGGTCAGTTGGCAGAGCAAATCCACCAATCCAAGACCAAGACTGCGCAATGATCTGCCCCAGACGATCCAGTGGCGGACGGGTAACCATCAGCACATCATCAATATGCTCCACCTCACCCGGAAGATCGGCATATGCCTGCGCCATGTTGGCATAATCGCCCTCGATCAGCGCACCTGCACCGCAGATGATGGCGCGGTGGATCTGGCCCTGCCCCAGAGATGCCTGCTGCGGGGCTTCCGTGGTCGGAATAAACCGGATACCCAGCAGTTCGAACACCTGACCCGTCCGGTATTCATCAGAACCGTACTGGCCGCGATACAGCAGCTTGAAATCAGGATCGCGGAATAGGCCGAGAAGCTGGGAGTTGTCGAGGAAGCAGTTGAAGCAACCGCCAATCGTCGGAACATTGTTGTTGCGCAGCGCAGCAACCGCCCCCAGCATGGTGTCAATGGTCAGGTAATCACCCGTCACCACGTTACCGTTAGCGTCTTTGGAGCCCGATGCAAGAAGCCCTGCCGTCGTGGCTCGACCATTCGGACGCAGAACCAGAGGTGCAGTTGCAGCAACCACTGCGGCATTCAATGCTGCATCAGTTGTCGCAACATTCTCAGAGAACGTTAACGTGCCAGAAATGCCGCCCGGTGCCTTGCTGACGTTTGTCGCATCCGCAGCAACATTAACCAGCGTATAAGAGCCGGAACCAACGGTAACAGTCATGCCACTGGTTGCAGAAACCGGGATAACCTGCCCCAGGCTATTCATGACGCGCTGGAAACCACGGATATCATCAACCTGAACGGTTGTGCCAGCGGCCGCCAGTGCTGTGGTTACGCGGGTGTTCCCGCCTAGATACCCACCAACACCACCAATAGCGCCACCGAACAAGGAATTACGCGCCAGGCGGTCAAGAGACTGGCGGGCGTTAATACCCAAAACCTGTGCATTTTCGACAAACTGGTTCGCAAGTCCGACACCTTCCGTGACCTGATTGAGGTCCATCGTGTTACCGAACTGCGCAATTTCCAGCGTATACTGTTCCACAGACCATTCCGTGGGAGACATGCCGTTATCGAAATTGCTGTTGGCCGCGGGATTGAGCGGGGTTTCAACCGGAGCCAGCAAACCACGACGGGTATCCGTAATGGTCTGGCCGATACGGGCCGGAAATTCCATGCGGTCAGCAACGGAACGAAAGCCAAGTTTGGATTCAAGGCTCGCTTCAAATGCACGGGCCAGAAAGCCCTGCTGGATAATGGGTTGTAGTGCTGCGGGGAAATCGGCAATTGCCATTTCGTTATCTCACTGTTTGCAGAGTCATTGCTACAGCGCCCGCAGCATCAGCCGCTGGGCGAGACTGCATCAGCAGTCGGTTAGGATGGTGTAAAAAGTTTGGGGTTAAGTCCCGCTGCCTGCGCTTTGGCCGCCACTTCTTCTGGTGTTGCCTTGCGCGCATCAAACGGTTCAGCCTTACCCGGCTTAGGGTCTGGCGCCGTTTTGGTGGTGCCGGTTTTGGTGCCGGGCTCAACGGGTTGAGTGAACAGATAGCCACGGCTCTCTTTCGCTGCGTCCATCACAGCATCCAGTCCTTCGATCTGCCCATTTTCGCCCATCTTGACCTCAGAAAGATCAATCAGCCGCACCACATCATCGGGAGAAACAGCGCCCAGCTTGGTTGCAAGCGCCTTGGCTTCTGCCCGAATGACAGCCTGATCCGCCTGTGTTTTGGACTGTGCAACTGCCGTTTGTGCTTCAGTCTTCGCGGCTTCAACGGCCTGCTGTGCCTCAGCCAGCTTACCTTCAAAGTCGGACTTCTGCTGCGCAAGCTGCCCTTTGAAACCATCACGGGCTTTAATGGCCGCATCACGCTCAGCGCGCACTGCATCCACATCTTCCCGCGCGGCCTTAAGTTCATTGCGCAAAGTCACAATGTCAGCACGCGCACGCGCCAATTCACGCGGCGTGTTAGGATCAGCACCACCGTTCCCAGCATCAGCCGGGTTTGCATTATCGGACATCAGTCCCTCACTTTTTGATTAAAAAAACCGGCATCAGCCGGAAGCGTCAGGCCGTAACCTGATGCGTCTCTGTCTTCCCAACACCCGCCGCCGTGCGCACAGCTTTGGTCGCGGATGCGTCTGCATTCCGGGTTGCTTGTATTGTTGGGTCTTGAAGTTCTGCCTGCACCCGCACCCACTCAGTGGCCGGGTCAGCACAACCAGTCTTGGCGGCGAATATCGAACATGCGCTTTCGTTCGAAAGGATCCCGCCCTTTACCGCTGTCACAAGAGCCTGTGACAACTGCAAAATCTCACTGTCGGTCGCAGGGAAATACGGCGGCCATTCCAGCGCCAGACCAGCATCATCTAGCGTGACACGCTCGCCATCAACCTGAATACCGCCCTCAATGGCCAGAGAGAAATCGCAGATCATCCGATACAGCGAAAGCAACGCGCCTTCGCCATAAGACAGACGCATCCGGTCCGCGAGCCACACGAGTGACTGACACATCATCTCCATGGCCCGGCCAGATTGCGCAGCACTGATCTTATCAGCATGCGCCCTGTTGCCGTGCAGGATTTCCAGAACCAGCGCACGTAATTCGCGCCAGTATTCCATCACCGTACCAGCAGAACTTCCGTTGATCTCCAGCATTTTCGCGCTGGCTTGCTCGGGCAGGATAATCGCCGTTGCTGAGCCACCTTCGCTGGCCGGGGCACCATCGCCGCCCGCAGGGTCGCCACCTACACCAGTAATCACCAACTTAGGATCGGAGCAGTATTTCAGGCCGCGCCCAACCTGCGAAAGTTGATAGTCACCCTCGATAACCGTATCAATCGCACGCTCAAAAGTGCATGGCCCGTCTGGCTCTTGCCCTGGTGGCGCTAGGTTTCGCACCCATACAATCGGCACAAAGCCCAAGCCGTGCGGCGGTCCACTGCGCTCGGTATCCACTTCCGGGTCGGTGCCACTGGTTGCGAGCCACGGCTTGTAAACGCGGCTTTCAGTGCGCGTCCATTCACGCCTATACCAGTAATCGACAGCGTCACTTCCCGCTGGAATGACATACCCCAGAGCACGCACCTGACGGCCCTTAATAAGATACTGGCTGACAACCTGCACCAGATCGCCCTTGGCGTCCCATTCAGGCTCCAGATATGGCGTATCCAGCACAGAAACCGACAAAGCCCCGTCAACCGCCTCAACCAGCAATGCGACAGAGCCGATTGAGCCCTTGAGAATGGCTTCCATTAGAACCGCAGGCAACTGGCACTCTCTCGTAATGCTGGAAAGTGCTTCTGCTATGTCAGGACTATCGCATTTCAGTGTTGGCCAATGCGTTTCACCGAATGTCAGGCTGGCCGCATCCTCAACCACAACGGTGCATAGATGCGAACGCACAGACGGCCTCCGTTGGGAGAGCGGGATATACTCATCGTTATTCCACTCTTTCGAAAACGGATACGGCAACGCGTCATACATCGTGCCGTCACGCACAGCAGACAAACGCAGCAATCTCTGGGCACGTGCAGATACCTGCTGCGGCACCAGAATTGTTTCCTGTAGTTCCTGCCAGTCCATTATCTGCTCAGTGAGAACCGTTTGTTTGTTACGAAGCGGGCTGGTGGTTTGACCACCGGAGCGGGCGCAAAAGTAAGCCCCAAAGCATCGGCAATATCGGGAGAACGTAGGCCACGCTTTTTCATGGCATCCTTGCTTTCCACCAGTAGATTGCCGGAACTGTCCAAACCATACCGAACCGTTGAAAGCTCAGCGGCCAGATCCTCTGCGTTGTCCTTGCTTTCTGCCTGAATGGAGGCGTCACCAGTGCGCAACCAAGCGGCCACCTGCAGCCACAGATAATCGCGCAGCTTTGCGGGCTTGGCATCTTCCGCAACGACCTCATCAGGCGCGCGGCAGGCCACGTTCACATCCACGACCGGCAGCTTCTGCTCACGCAATCGATCAGCAACGCCTGCGCCCACGCCAACAACGTCAACGTAAATGCTGTCAGCGCCCCAGCGGCGAAAAAAATCTGCCGCCATCCCGGCTGTGGCCATCGTATCCTGCTTTGCCCTGATTTCAATTTTCTCAACGCGCGGGCCTTCGCGCAGGACAAATGTTGTTCTGTCGTCACCAAAGCGGGCAACGTCTACACCCAGCCTGCGCTCGTATTTTCCGTTCGCTGGTTCACGCGCAAGCGCAGCTTCTGCCGTTTCCAGCGGGATCAGAACATCGTCGTCTTGCTTGGGGAAATCCCCATCTGCACGCACACGAACAACGTTTGAACCTTCCCCATACTTTCGCACCAGATTGGCGCGATAGCTGGGATCAACCAACGGGCTATCAGAGCAGCGAAAGTGGAGCGCCGTATAAAGCGCCCTGTCCTGCTTCTGAGAACGCGCAAAGAAGCCTGTGTTGCGCGTTGGGTTGCCGACCATAAGCAGGCGCGCACCGTGGGAAGAAAGCGCACCTTCCGCAACCTCGAATATCTCATCAGGGACGCCGCTGGCTTCTTCAATCACGAACATGATTGAGCCACCAGACGATGAACGCTCTACCGCCCTGTTATCATCCGTGATCTGCACGTCAGAAGCATGAAAGCCCTGCAATGCGTCGGGAGATTCCCGGCGGCTTGTGCGGGCAACAGCGTACCACTCAGCGGGCTGGCCCTTGTCGGATATCCTGTCCTGATTGCGGTCAAACAGGTTTGCCAGCCACAATTCTTCCGGCAGGCCATCTGCACGCGCTCGCTCTTCAGACCGACGCCCCCACTTAGAAAGCTCCGCCCAAAGAACGTTGTAAAGCTGCGATGCAGTCGGAGCCGTGCATGGAATGCGACAGTATTCGTAACACTCCAGATGCCACCAGATCGCCGCAGACGTAGAGCCCGACTTGCCGACGCCATGACCTGCCCGCACCGATACCTTGGCACCCGGCGGGGCAATAGCCTCCAGCAACTGACGCTGTTGCGTGGTCGGGTTAAGCCCCAAGCGCTGGCGAGCATACAGAACAGGATCTTTACGCCAGATACCGCGCAGTTTGCGGTAATCAGCAATATCAGCCTGAGTTAGAGCCATCTTCCTGTAATGCCGCGTTGAGCAAGCCGGAAACGCCGCCGCCCTTCACTTCTATCGGGCCGCCATCTGGGCCGCTCAGTTCCTGGCGGGAATTGTTCCCATAAACCTTTGGTCGCAACTTGGAGGCAACCCAGATCCGGGCATCAACCCGCACCTTGATGGCGGGCGCGTCTTCTTTATCTCGCGCCTTATCTGCAATGTCGATGATTTCTTCCGCGAACCAATCAGCAGCAGCCTCGCGTGCATGCGCGTATTGGTTACAAAACCCTTGGTATTCGCGTAGCCATCTAAAAACAGTCAGACGGCAAGGCATATCTTCCTGCTCACAGATAGAGCGTAAACTCTTCCCTTCCGAGATGGCCGCGCAGATCACGTCACCAAGTTCATCACTGTATTTCGTAGGACGCCCCGGTGGCTTTTTAACCGGCCCTTTTTGTCCGGCCATATCCAACACTCCAGAATGAAAAATGCGCTTCCTGCCTTAACGCTGCTAATTTAAGGCGGCACGTTTTACCCATGCCGTTGACCAATACCTACTACACGGGAGCCAACGGTTAGAGAGAACAGGATTGCGATGCGCGCTACATCGTTAAAGGATGGCCGCCCCCGAAACTGTTTTCGAACTGCCGCAACATTGCTTCACGCTGAACACGCCCATCGACTGCAATCAGCAGCGCATTGGAAACACGCCCCGAAACATTCCCACGCATCAAACCAAACCGTGGCCAACACCGGATACGCACATCAGGACGAAGCCCCGTATTCGCGCATTCCATCATCGACAGCGGCAAGTCTGCGCGGTGCCATGTATTTTCTGTTGCAGGCATGATGTCGCAAAGAAGCGACAGGCCGGACACGATGCCAACACACAGAGCATCACGGCGCTTGAAACGCACGATGTCGCCACGCCTGAGTATCTGCATTTTGTCCGGGCAAAGAAAAAGCCGCACTGTGGCGGCTTGTGAACGTAGTTATTGCATTGTGGTTAAACGTATACAGAAACCTCGCTAGGGGTACAAGTCTTTTTATTTTTGCACCGCAGCGACCTATAGAACTCGTTCAACTGGCCCAGCAGCATTGCGCATTGTGCCGATATTTTTCTATGGGCGGACCCTGATGATACGCGCGGAAAGAACATTTCCCCCAACTGCCGAAAACTCAACTCATCCACCAACATCAACCGCAGGATCTGGTTTGCCCGCTCACCCAAAGCTCTGCGCACATCGAACAATCGTCCTGCAGCATTTGCCCGCGTCATGTTCCAAGAAAGATCATCATGCTTCACGGTTGTGTCCGACACATGGTTTTCTGGAAACTCGATGATGCCTTCATACGCGAAGGTATAATCCTGATACCAACGCTCACCTGCGTTTGCATCGTCCTGCGTGATGTCCCCGGCATTGAGCAATGATTGCACAGTTGTCAGCACGCGAGGTGGATTGCCTCGGGTGAAAACAGATTTCGCCGCCCGTTCAGGCGTAGGCCTATTATCCTGCGCATGGGGGATAATGTAGCGTGGTTTTGTTGCGACCTTCTGCATATTACCTACCCAATCCTGCAATAATTTCGAAAAATACCAATGCCAACCAAAGCCCGATCACAATGCGTGGCGGCGTGCGGTCAGTCGCGCACATTATTGACCAGCTCTTTCTGCGCCTCAGTCAAAGGCACACCAGCCCGCACATTCTGCAATGCACAGGCCACATTCCAATCAACCGGCGCTGTGTATGTTTCCACATTGCCTGGTTTTAGAAAATCTGGGAGGTTTTCGCGCCAGTTCGTTTTCTCAGTCACCACATATCCTCGCTGAATAGCATATCAGCAGGACCATGCTTCTTGATGATCTGTCCGGCATTACGCGCGACAAGAAATCCGATGCGCCGATCTACAAACCCGTCCGATGTATTGAAGCCCTGCACAATGTCGATAATATCTGTGCTTTCGATCTTCACACCTTGTTCCCGCATGACCATGAATACGTCATGGTGCCGCTTTGGTCTTGGGGCAGCAAAGACGCGTCTATACTCTTCCCCATCCTCATCGCGCCAATGAACATAAATGGCCGCGCATGTAATTCTGCGCTTTCCCCAATACTTCCGCTTCATCCCTTTCGGGACTTTCATCTGGTGCGTATAGCCCTCGGAAAACTCATACCCTCCAGCGCAAATGCGTGCCGTTCTGCCTTTGGTTATTCTTCCAAAAGCAAAGACCTTTTGCACGATAACGGGCTTGCGTTTGTTGAGCCATTTCATACGCAGATGGAATCACAAACTGCCCAGAAAGTACAGGGAAAACTTACCCTTTCGGCCCCTTCATCCAATCATCCCGAAGCGGCAGGATTTCTTCATCCAGCAACCCCGGCTCTGGCTCATGTATGGGCGGCAGATCGGTGCGTGGTTCCTGTGCTGTTTCGCGCCGGTTTGTCGGCCATTCTTGCCAGCCTATTAGGTCGGGTTTGGTCATGAAATCTCCTTCCAATGAGTGGGCTGAACAGAAGGCTTTCCATCTTCGTTTGACGCCCAACACACTCCATCCGTCCAGCAATCTGGCGGCTCTTGATCCTCAACAAAAGTCCATCCACCAACATCCTCTCCGTTCTCATCCACATAATGCTCGAGCCAAGCGATGATATTATCCTCACCATGCCCGGGAATGCGCGCTTGAATAGCAGTTCCCTCCATTGGAGCAGTATCCATCAGCTTCCATTCGTTCAATTCAGGCATACCCCTAAAATCCCCATATCTTACCGCAGAGTACACCGTAACCACTCATGCGGTCATTTATCGTTCTCATGCTCTAACCACGCTCTCCGTGAAACCTCGTGGCTGTTTCCGGCATATCGCTGCATGTTGCGCCTCTAGGTTCGTAATCAGCGGCTCCAACCATGCCCGCGCTTCCGGGCCTGCCGTTTCGAGCTGACGGCGATACTCGGCAATGCGCTGGCGCAAGCTCGGCTGATCTGTCTGCATCCGCTTCACGGCGTCTTTGGGCTGCACTGGCTGGCGACCCTTCCAAGCGTTGACGGCACGCTCAACGGCAGCGCGTTCCTCTGGCGTGCGGCGCTTGGGGGCTTCCTTCGCGGCCTCGGCCATCTTCACCACCTTGCGGGCTGCGTGAACCTGCCAGCGGATTTTCTCAGCGAACGGCAGCAGGTGGGCGTAAAGCTCAGCCGGTGCAGGCCAGAACTTGCCGCGCTCACCGGAGCGGGCCCATGCCCTACGCGCTTCGGGGCACCACACGGCTGCGGGCAGATCGCCACAAACTTCCACCATCGCATGCGCCTGCTGTTGGGCCCGGGCTTCATCCGGCCCATTCACCACCAACCCGGCCAGCTTTTTCAGCCATGCGGCGATCAGCACAGGGTCGGCAGGCTGGAGCGCAACGCCTGCAACGGCCCGCGCTTCGGCAACACGCTGGGGCGTCAGGTCACGGGCCTGCAATGGCACGCTGTTGCGGACGGCATCGAGTAGCACGCTCAGATCCGGGCTCGGCTGGCGAATGGCTGATGGTGCGAGTGTCGAAATTGCGTTCATCGGTCAAACTCCGGGGATATCGGGCACACCGGCCCATGCGTCAGCCACACGGTCTGCGCGAGATTTCGGGGCATTCCCCACGATGTGGGCAGATGGGATTGTTCCGCTGGCCAAGGCCTGCGTGACGGGGCTGTGAAACCACGCTGGCGGTTTACCCTTCCCGCCAAAGCGCGATTTCTCCCGAACGGTGCCAAGGATGATCTCGGTTGCGGTCTCGAACGAATATCCACGGGCAGACGCATCAGCCAGCCATTGGCGCACACAGTCAGCCCGCACCATCGACCGAGCCGGATTGTTGCCCGTGGCGGCGATCACGTCCTCGGCCAATTCCTGCCACCGGTCGGCAATCGGTTTTTCGGTTTCGGTCGCGCGATTACAACCTACATCTTTACCTTCCTCCCTTCCTCCCTTCCTTCTTTCTGTGACGCGAAAACCGTTTTCGGGATGCGAAAAATCACTTTCGGAATCCGATGCAACATTTTCGGGATGCGAAATGCTTCCGAAAGACTTAGCGAAACCTTCCGAAACTGGAAGTTTTTTAAGTTTTCGGAATGCGAAAAACTCACTCGCAGACATATCTTTTTTAGAACGATTACATCCCCTGCATGCACACACTAAATTGGAAGCATCATCAGACCCCCCTTTAGAAACCGGTGTAACATGATCAATTTCAAGGCTGTCATGACGCTTGCTATAATAAGAAACCTCAGACCCGCAGTAAAAACACCGGCCATTAAAGCGGGCCCATATAGCTTTCCGTTTGCTGCGGTTTTCTTCTGCCTCATCATCCAAGCCAACAAAGCTACGCAAATGATCAGGGATTTCAAAAAAGAGGGACGGCTTTTTAGGTCTCTGCCATTTACAGAAGTTTTTTATGAGGCCAATAGGCTTCTCGCCATCAAGCGCCTCTTTCACCACTCCAATATCGACCATCTCTTGCAGTAATGCTTTTGCATCGACATTATCCGCAGGGAGAATGCGTGCCTTTAGCGTGAAGGGCTTCCACGCGAAAGCGCCTTGATCATCAGCTTCACTCCAAATCCCAATATAGAAAAGGCGTGCTTCTATAGAGAGGGAAATGAATCCCTCATCTGTGTAAAGGCCAGGGTGAACACTACGGATACGAGCCATCAGTTCACCTCACCCAACGTCACTGCCTCAGAATTTACGTGCGCCCAAGCAAGAAACTCAAAAGCAAAGATGTGCCACTTGGGCATTTGCATATCTATTCCTGCCGCCTGAAGGTCAGCAATCTGACGCCTTGTAATGAGGCCATAAGCTGGGCTTTGTTTTGTCATGATCATATGCCGAAATTCTTCAACGGTTTTATGACGCTTCTCAGAGTTACATTCCCAGCATGCCAGTAATAAATTTGGCGGAATATCTGCCCCGCCTCTGCTTCTAGGGTCCATATGGTCAACTGACGCGCAGCAATCGTCATGCAAGCGCAAGCGTTTCCCGCAATACCCGCAAAGCCCCTTCTGCATTTTATGAATCCAGAGGCGAAATTCATGCGTAAAAGAGACGCCTGTCTGCTTATTAGAAAACACCCGCCTTTGACTTGGAATTCGTATCCTTTGATCAAAGAGTGCGTAATCTACATCATAGCTTAAAGATGTTCTGAAATCTTGAGAAAGATGCGAACAATCTTCCTCGCCGCTTTCTAGGCGTGCATGGAGCGCCTTCCACTGGCGGCGTGCGCTTGCTTCCTTTCCAAGATCGCGACTGGAAATCAGCTTTAAATCATTGTACACTGGTGTTATAGCGTGATTAGCCATCGTCTTGCTACTCCAAGATTGTGGTCAGAAGGCCGCTGGTTCGGGGGAGCCGGGCGGCCTTCGTCATGTTAGCAGGGTTGCGCCCCGTTGGGTACGGGGTCGCAGGTGAAAAATTACTGATAATCACGGCAATATCTCCGTAATCGTCACCACTGTTTTTTGCGTGCATATACGTGCCGGAACGTGCCTGATTTCCAGCGTTATATGCGCTGGTCCATCATCCACAACGAAGCCTAGACCGCGCTTGTTTTTGACGCGTTGGCGCGCACCTTCTGTTCGCACCTGAAGCAACTTCGGCGTGGTCAGGCAATCAATAAGGCGTTTAGCACCACCCCAAAGATTATCCATATCAGGCTCATGCACCCCGTGGCGCTCGATCAACACGCGCGCCTTTTGCATAGGCTCTGATATTCTCTGCCCTATAGTGGCATGAGCAACTGCGCGCTGCATTCTGCGCTTTTCACGAGTGGACGTAGCCCAGTGCTGGCAAAGCGTGCGATTAGGGAGCGGATAAGCAAAGGGAAGCTCAAAGTGGATTGTTTTCATTCCACTGGCTCCAACTCATAATACGTTTTCTGACGTATTTTTAAAGCTTTCCAGAAACCCTTGGGGTATGCGCATCTGCCATTCAGGGCATCCGATAGATGGCTAGGTGAGCATCCAATGGCAGTGGCAAAAATACGTTGTGTTCCGTATATCTGCTTAATTCTGCGCTTGATATGCGGAAGAACACCATATCCATCTACCACAGGATTGTTCTGTGTACCAGTCATTCCCCACACTCCCTCGCCAGCCTATCCGCTCGCGCCTGCAATTTATCCGCCTTGATGTTCAGCCATTGGGCAAGCTCTCGGAAATAGAAGGCTCGATTGAGCGCACGGCAGGCACGCCAGCGGGTGATGCGGATGTGCCATTGAAGGAATAGTCGCCCCATTTGCGATCCCATTCTTCACTTTTGGCGCGATACAGGGCGGCTTGATGTTCAGACCGCGCACGCATCTGCGCCAGATGATTTCGGTAAAGCCGTTCTACATTCAAGAAAATGTGCGCTGGAATAACGCTCCATTCTCCATAGAACAGCCGCTTGATTTGCCCTTCCGTCAGCCCAGTCTTACGGGCGATAGAAGCGAACGATTGCTTCAGGCAGGAGCGTTCTCCGGTTGCGTCAACAACCTCACGCAACTGGCCCTGAACCTGCCGTGCAATAGCTTCAGGCGTCATGTCGTGACCCCTTTCTGCTCTCACGAAAAACTTTTCTCTCTCCACGGAATTCATCCCTGCCACATTCACGATTGTTGAGGTCGTGAACTGGAGAAACGATGAAGAAGGAGACTGAATTCGGAACTGTAGAATTCGGGGGCACATACTCCCCCGATTTACTGAATGCCTGCGATGCAGCCCCAGACATCCCGCACGGCACACCGTTCCTCTGGAACGCTATTGTGCGCAGCGCGATCATCTGGGCGCAGCTCAACCCCCACGCCACCATCAGGCAGCGCGTGCTTTTGCTACAGGACGTAGCCGACAAGCTGGGGGTTGATGCGGCGTGCATTGGATAGTCTCAGAACGGAATTTCATCGTCCAGATCGGGATTGCCTTGCGGGCTATCCCATCTACCGGACTGCTGATTGTTCTGGCTGCGGCCCTGCTGTTGGCGCGGGGCATCGCCTGCGTCTTTATTATCCAGCAACACCAACTCGCCACGATAAGCCGCAAGAACGACTTCCGTTGTAAAGCGCTCTACGCCGCCTTGATCCGTCCATTTGCGGGTTTGCAGGGAGCCTTCCAGATAAACCTTGCGGCCTTTGCGCAGGAAACGCTCGGCTACATCTGCCAGACGTTCATTGAAAATAACCACGCGGTGCCATTCCGTGCGTTCGCGTTTTTCGCCAGACGACTTGTCATTCCATGTGTCACTGGTGGCCAGCGAGAAAGACACGATCTTCGCACCGCTCTGGCTCGTGCGCACATCCGGATCTTTGCCCAGATTACCAACAAGCGTGACCTTGTTTACGGAACCAGCCATTACGCGCTCACCACTTTCTGGAATCCGGGAATGCGCCAGTGTTCAAGCCCACGCCATAAACCTTTCATGGCAATCGGGTACCCCGCTGGAAGCGGGCCGCCAAAACCCCTCGAGAATTGTTTTTCTCGCTCTTAATAGGTTGCGGCTTGGCTTTTTCTGGAAACGCTATCTTTCGCGCTTCTGCTGTCCAATTAAATACCGTGGGAACACGAACATTTAATGCCTTGGCTATTTCTTCTGGAGAGGCCTTTTCCTTCATCATGCGCGCAACAATCGCTATGCTTTCGGCGCGCGTGCGTTTGGCCACTTTATTCTTCTGTTTTGTTTGGGAAATTTTCTGGGCTTTTGGCCCCAAATGCATCCCCACAAATCTAACCCGACACCAAAGCGCAGATTTTGGCCACCCTAAAGTTGCAGCGATTGCATCCCAGCTTTCGCCGGCATTGGCCAATGCTTCTAGCTTTGCATCTTCTTCAGACGTCCATGGCTTGGGTTTGCTCATCACACACCCTCCCCGTCTGTACGGGTATGCGTACAAGGCCGCATGACTGGCTGGGTGTCTGGGACTACCGTTTCAGTGCGTGAGGGAGTCGTAACCTCCCCCACGCTTTCACCGTCTTTTGGAGAGGATGAAGTGTTATGAGTGCTGGGAACATCACCACCCGTGAAGGACTGATCCTTCAAATCGCCAACTACTTGGCTCTTGCTGATGGGAAAGAACTTCCCGCCCTCCCCGTCAGAGATGGACGAGTTACCCGAGCTGAAATTGAGGGATGGTTTAAGACTGCTCGCTGCCTCGTTGATGGTCGCACTGCAGGATATATGCCCGGCTAAGTAACCCTCAAACACTGAGGCATCCTCGACTATTTCGGATGCCTCAGGATTAATACGGGAGCGAGAAAGCTCCATGGCATGAGCTAAGGCAGTTTTACGGATATCTTCAATCATCGCGCCGCCTCCTGTGCTGGGGTGCGCTTGAACAGGTCGGGGCGCAGTTCTTCGCGGGGGATGCCGAAGATACGCTCAATAGTGGGACAATGATGTGGGGGGATGCGTTTCCACCCAAGAACGGTTGAGTGGGCGCGGAGACCGAGTTTCGTGGCAACCGCAGCACAGCCACCCGCTCTCTTGAAAAGCTCTTTAGGTTCCATGCCCCAAATGTCGCACACACCGACATTCTCGGTCAATAAAAAATGTCGCTAATACCGACTCGTAATTTTTCATTACATGCGAATGTTCACTTATGAATCATGCGGAAACAATGGGTGCCCGTCTCAGGGCGCTGCGGCGGGCTAAGGGTCTAGTGCAGGCGGCTGCCGCAGAGGCTATTGGAATAAGCCGCAACCATCTTACTGAAATTGAAAACGGGAAAGACCCTGGATTTCAGACATTTTGTGCCCTAGCTGATTTTTATCAGGTTAGCATGGACTACCTTTATCGAGGCATTCCTTCTCCGAACACGTCTGCGCAAACTCTCGATAATGCCGAGGAGGCTGCTTGGCTCGGGCTCTGGCGCGACATGAACGAGAAACAAAGGCGGATGGCGCTTGCCCTGATACAGGCCGCCATCGATACCGATGCTGCTTAACTCCTCGCCAGTGATTCTGTGTGCCCGTACCATGTGGCGAGTATGTCAGAACGAAACGGGAACAGCAAGGTGTAAGCGAAGATAATGATAAGCTTAATGCATTGCGATTCCACTGGATTTTTGAATACCCTCATAATGGTTGATTTTTATGTCAATTGAACGTATTTGTAAGCAGGCAGAACTAACAGGGTTATTGCAACGAGTCTTACCGCTAGCCCATAAACCGGCGCGACGAAGGCTCTTTGTAACAAAGGAGGCAGCAAAAGATTTAGGGGCGCATGGCGCAATTGCAGTCTTAGGCCTACGTCCCCAGGTTAGAGCTAGATTCGAAGAGTGGGTAACTGGCGAACAGATTTTATCCGAGGGAAATAGAAAGCCAGGGTATCTAAAACAGCTAGACGCTCCGCCTCACGAAATATGGGAATTTCGTATATCCACTCCGGTCAAAAAGGTTAGAGCTCTCGGCCGCTTTATGAAGGCTGATGCCTACGTTGTAACTGGCGTATACTTGCGTGATTTTCTCGGCAAGTACGGATCAAAAGAATGGAAGGATGCTGAGCAGCACTGTTTAGATCTGTGGAATACGATTTTTGGAAATATGCCGCCATGGAGCGGCAAAACTTACGCGGATTATGTGACGGAGAATTGTGATGAATTTCGTTTGGGAAGAATTCTCTCCGAAAGAGAACGCGAGCTACGGAGAAGAGCAGGCAAAAGGCGCTGCTCATCGCGCCGTTAGAAAACTCTTTGACCGCCGCATTCTCGAAGGAAAAAATCAGGAGCAAATTGCTGAATCTATCGGAAAAGATCCAGCATGGTTATCGCGCGTTATAAAGGGTCCTGCAAATTGGACTCTAAAAACTCTTGGCGCTCTTACGGTAGCACTAGATGGCGATCTTACTATAGACGTGAGAGCCGTAGAAGATTGCAGGGATCGTGCCCTTAGCAATTATGATGCTTATAAGGACTCGGTAGAAGATTGTCAGATTAACAAATCAATGTCTTTTCCCGTTAGTTATAGCGAAGACCTATCCCAAAACATTAATGAAAAAGGATTAGAGAATTCAGATCCTTCTTTAGAAAAAAGCGCCCCACTTTTATTTGCAGCAGGATTTTCATCGTGACTAATAAACCGTTTGGAATGACCATTTTCTGCGATGATATACGTCAAGAAACTAATGGGAACTTTATTCTTATCGGGGCAAATCCACGCGAAGAAATAATTTTCAATAAGGTAAACAATGCTCACTGCATGATACCTCTATTGGGTTTTTATGTGAAAATTTATATACCAATAGATTTGAAATTTCATTCAATAACTGTTTATGCACGCCAAGAGGATAATGAAACCAAGAAAACTTTGTTTAAAATTGAACACACAAAAGAAAATTTTCCGTCCGCTCCCCCCAAGAGTCACGACAATAAACCTTTTTATGCAAAATTAACATTTGTACAGCGTATTCCTGGAATAATATGTCACCCTAATGGTCTCATTAAGGTTCGAATGACTATTGATGAAGGTAAGCCTATCCCTTTAGGAATTATAATTTATAAATTTGCAGAAAAACAAAATCCTTAATATGATTATTTTATAGCTTATCCCCGGCCTAACCAGCCGGGATTTTTTGCCCAATCCCTGCCCTTTTCTCGCCCAAGCACGGGCAAAGTCACCTGCCAACCTCCTCTTATCTAATAAGAGGACAAGGTCAGATGAAACGCATTTCCTACTACGTGATCGACATTACCAGACAGGCTTTCTCGCTCCTGTCTGTGTCTAGATGGTTCGGTGTAGAGCGCATGATGGCCTACGCTCCACGGCATTAATCTAAGCTCATTTTATCCCGCCCCAAATTCGGAGCGGGATATTTTTTATGTGCCAATGTCGTAATGTGCGACATTTCTTGTTGACAAGATATGTCGGTATAAGCGACATAATAACCCATCACGAACGAAAGGTGATGGGCGATGAACGCTTCTCTCTCAATTCTCGGGACGAAGATACGGCAGGATGCGGAAGGCCGGTTCTGCCTGAACGACTGCCATAAGGCAGCAACCGCTGCGGGCCATGATTATAAGGCTACGCAGGTCGAGCACTTTACGCGCAATGCATCAACGGAAGGCCTCATTCAGGAACTCCTCAAAAATGGGGAATTAGAATTTGAGCCTGTTTCTTCCAAGGCTGGCCGATACGGCGGAACCTACGCGGTAAAAGAACTAGTCTACGCCTACGCCATGTGGATCAGCCCAGCGTTCCACCTCACTGTCATTCGCGCTTTTGACGCACTGGTAACGGGCCAGATCGCTGCGCCCGCACTAAGCGAACAGGAAATTGTCGCACGGGCGTTCCAGATCACAGCACGACAGGTTGAAGAGCTTAAACAGGAAAACGCTATTCTTGCGCCTCAAGCTGAGGTCGCCAGAAAGATCGCAGACAGTGATGGCCTCTACACGCTGAACCTGTCAGCCAAGGCCGCGCAGATGCCCTTGAGCCAGTTCACACGCGCAGCGCATGCAAACGGATTCATCTTTAAGCAGAACGGAAAATGGAACGCCTACTCCGACAAGGTGAAGGCTGGATATTGCTACGTAAAGTTTCACCCATACCGCGACCGTGACGGCGATGAGCGCTTTAGCCCGCAGGTGTTTTTCACACCAAAAGGCATTACGCGCCTCGTCAAAATAACCGGCCAGCACTGAGGGTAAAGCAAATGGAACAGACACAGACGGTCGAGCAGAAGGCTCCCGACATTTACACGCACAATGCCGCGAAAGATAAAAACGCACGCGATCTGATTGATGGTGCGCTGAAGCCTTATGGCGCTCGCATAACCAATGATGGACGCATCCAGAAAGGCAACAAAGAGCCATCTGGGATTTATGTGACTGCTAGCAAGGGTCGTATCCGCTTTCGCTATGAGAATGGCTCAATGGCTATGAGTGGCCCCGTGGAAGCTAAAACTGTAAAGGATTTCGTAGAGAAATATTGGTTTTGGGCCCCGGTAAAAGGGCGCTCAAAATGAAGATGCAAAAGGCCGATTGGCGCGTTCTGGAAAAGGCCAGCAAGCGAGAAATTAGCATTATCGGAGCATTTGGTGACGGGAAACCTGTCGATATAAAATTCGATGGCTTTGATCGCCGCAGCATCATTGAACGCAATATTGCGCGCGGTTTCATCATGCCGGGTGAATACTTCAACAAATACAAAATAACCAAAGCTGGTTCTGATGAATTGGATAGGCATTACCGCGCCATCCAAGAGCGAAAGAAATCACGCGAAGAAAAACGCAAAAAGAAAGGCGCTGCATAATGTCCGGCACAATCCACAAAGACGGCATCCCTGAACGCATCGGAAGTGGTGCGCGGGATGTATGCGACTGGTTGCAGTTTACGGCGCTGGGGAAGTTGTTCTGTCTGGCTGTGTTTTTCTACGGCTTGTTCGCGCTCATCGTTCTCACGGAGCCGGGCCGCAAAATTGCTGAATACCTGATCGAGCTGGTCGTCATGATCGGCTGCAATCTGTTCGGCGCTCCCTACCCCTACTGATGCCGCAATGTTTCCCGCTGTCCGCAGCGGGTTGCATGGCCGCATTGGCCGAATGTTTCTCCACGCTAGGAGTAGAAAATGGCTTACACAAACAAGGCGTACGCAAACGCCGTGCGTGATGGCATGTTTAATACGGATGATGTGCCAGCGCATGTAGCGCGTGAAATCCGCGAATATGAAGCGGCAATAGATCAACACTGCCAGATCATCATGCGCATGCAGCGGGATGAATTTTCAGACCGTGGTTTTGCAGACACGATGATTGATTATTCCGAAGAAGCTATCGGCGATATTGTCTGTGCTATGCGTGAACTGCGCGAAAAGCAGAAGGAAAGCATTAAGTCTGCCGCCCTGTCGCATAATGACGACATGCGCAAAGTTGCGGAGTGTGCGGCATGAGCGCGTGGAATGAACACGAATCGGTCGTGCACTCTCTCATCCTGCAGCATGTCCCAGATGATAAACGCGACATGGCAATGAAGGCACTTTCCAATCTGACACGCGAATACGTGCGGCTGGAATTGCAAAACCGGGACGCCATGGAAGCGGTGAGGCGTGCGCATCCGTTTCGTGCTCTGGAGGCTGCGTGATGGATGCCGTCCTCGCAACCCTCAACAGAGCGCACGCTGATTACATGCGTGAAGCTATGCAGGCGTGGAACAGCCAGATCATCGCATCCAGAGCGAAAGGAGCCAATACAGACGCCTGCGCCCTTGAAGCTATTGGTGCGGCTGAGGATCTGGTGCGTAAGGCAAAGATGGCAGCAGAGCTTCTGCGCTCAGAACTCGCAAAGACGATGCAGCAGGACGGCGTAACAGGTTTTCAGTCTGACAACTGGAAAGCCAGCCTGCGCGAACGGTTGCCGGAGCCAATGGTCACGGATGAAAAGGCGCTTCAAACCGCCCATCCCGAACTTTGGAAGCCCCAGCCGGATAAGTTCCAAACCACAGAAATGAAGAAACTGGCCCGGAAGCAAGATTTGCCCGGCGTCACAATGAGCAATGGCGGCGCTCCCGTTTTGGTTGTTAGCGCCCGGAAGGATGGTTGAAATGAGTAATGCACTGACATCACATGCACCCGTTTTGCAGATCAGCACATTCAATGAGCTGTTCACGTTTTCAAAAATGGCAGCAAACTCAGATCTGATGCCCAAGGACTACAAGGGTAAGCCAGAAAACATCATGATCGCTGTGCAGATGGGTTCTGAACTTGGCCTGGCCCCCATGCAGGCTATCCAGAACATTGCCGTGATCAATGGGCGTCCTAGTGTTTGGGGTGATGCCATGCTGGCGCTTGTGCGTGGATCCGGCAAATGCGCTTCGGTTAAAGAATACTT
Source organism: Acetobacter sp. A11-2 (assembly GCF_040208445.1). Taxonomy (NCBI): domain Bacteria; kingdom Pseudomonadati; phylum Pseudomonadota; class Alphaproteobacteria; order Acetobacterales; family Acetobacteraceae; genus Acetobacter; species Acetobacter sp. A11-2. The sequence continues at coordinate 802,350 of NZ_CP157843.1, read as the reverse complement.
TGAAGGAGAAGGCGATAACCTTCGCGCTGTATGCGTTGCCAAGCGGATAGATGGTGATGAAGTAATAGGCGATTTCAGTATTGCAGACGCCAAACGAGCGAACCTCTTTGGCAAGCAAGGGCCATGGCAGCAATACACGCGCCGTATGCTTCAAATGCGTGCCCGCGGCTTTGCTCTACGCGATGCTTTCCCAGATGTTCTGCGCGGCCTAATTTCTGGCGAAGAAGCACAGGATATTCCGGCCGAGCCAGTGGATGTAACGCCTAAGCCAGCACAGCAGCGTGTTGCGCCACCAGTTGACCACATCGCCTTATTCCGCACGCGCTTGGAAAAGTGCCCTGATGTTGCGTGCGTAGATAGCCAGTGGAGCCTATGGCAGACCACTATCGCTCGGGCTCAGGAGGCAGGCCGTCCGATCAGTGAAGAAGTGCAGGAAGCTGTGCAGGACATGATCGCTGATCGCCGCGAGGAACTGGACAAGAAAGCTGCCGAATCCCCTGTTGATGGAGTGCCGGCATGATCCTCTTTTTCGATACGGAGACTACAGGCCTCCCCGACCGGTACACTCCCCTCAATTCCGACCGGCAGCCGCATTGCGTGCAGCTTGCGGCCCTATTGACGGAAGACGATGGCACAAAACGCGCAAGCCTGAACCTGATCGTTCATCCTGATGGGTGGACGATACCGGAAGCGGCAGCAAAGGTTCATGGTATTACAACGGAAATGGCTCAGCGTTGCGGTGTGCGTGAAGCGATCGCAGCCGCGGCCTTCTATGATCTGACCAAAAAGGCCGATCTTCTAGTCGCGCACAATATCAAATTCGATGTGCAGATCATCGATATTATGTTTGCGCGTGTGCCGCGTGGCTGGCGTCTGCTGGGCGAGAAGTTCTGCACGATGGATGCAGCCTCCCCGCTGGTGAACCTGCCGCCGACAGAACGCATGATCGCTGCTGGCATCGACAAGCCCAAAGCACCAAAACTGGAAGAATGCATCAAGCACTTCTTCAATGAAACACTCAAAGGCGCACATGATGCCATGGTGGATGTTCGGGCATGCGCTCGTCTGTTCTTCCATCTGCGTGATGTGGAAGGAACTGGAGCATGACCCGGAAACTAAAAATCCTCGGCCCCTACACGCCAGAACATGAGGGGCCTTATGCCTTCAATGGTGAGGTGTGCGTGGTTCATGCTGTTTTGGGGCAGCTTGCTTTCATTAGCAGGCCCGAAAGTAATGAAGGGTTTATTGCTTGCCTGTTGGATATAAAGAACGCCGAGGAAGTCCCGCAGCCGCGTGAATTCTGGATGGCGCTTAGCAATTCTGGTGGGCGCATAACATGCACAAGCCCAGAACAAGCGCATCAGGCGTTTACACCAGAGTATAGAAAAGAAGTAATACACGTCCGCGAAGTGCTGCCGGGAGAAGGCGAATGACCGAAACCCGCGCACCGTTTAACGGGAAGAAGAAAGAGCTCGTGGTGATCGGGTATGTCCCTGCGGGTAAAATTTGGGAAAGCCGTCACCGTGTTGCTCAATATATCTACCGTGAGAAAAGCTTCCCAGAAATTGCAGATGTTGCAGTTTGCTACGCAGATGAAGCAGAAGCTGCGATTGCAAAGTGCAAAGACAGAATTGCAGAACTGGAGGCAAAATTAGCGACTGAAAGCAAACGCAGCTTTAATGCTGGCTACCTGATTGCCTGTTGCAACCTATGCAATACGCATAACGAAGAAAGCATAGCAGCAGATGCAGCAACAAAAGCCCATATCGTGCCGTACAACATACCAGCCGACCGCATGCGAGTGGCAAAGAACACTCTGCACTGCTGGAAGGGTGGCGCGCTTTCCGATGAAGATGCAATCGGTATGATTGTTTGTGCTGTTGCTAGCGCACCATTGAAGGGAGGCGGGAATGGGTGAGACGCTGCCTGATCTTATGACGCTGAAGGATGTGTTGCTTAAGCTAAAAGGTATCGTAGGAAAGACATACCTCTCCCGGCACCTGAAAGACCATCCTGAATACAATGGCCAGCCAACGCACCGGCGCATTGGCGGAAAGATCGTATTCTACCCAGAAGATTTACCACGCCTTATCGAAAGCCTTGAATGTCGCTCAAAATCGTCTCACGCAAAGGAAGGGAAACGCTATACGTCCGCGGAACCGTCGGCGGACAGAGCATATATGAAAGCACAGGCACAAATAACCCGAAGCATGCAGAGGCTTACCGCGCGAAAAGAGAAGCGGAACTCTGGCAAGAAAGTGTTTATGGAAAACGTGCCGTTGTAACATTTGCTTCGGCTGTTGCGGGGTATGAAAAAGCTGCGCCCCGCAGCAAAACAACCCTTCTTCACCTTTCCCGATTACTTAAGCATTTCGGTGATCGAAAGGTATCAAGCATAAATCAGACTGATCTGGATGCAGCTTACGAGGCAATACTGACCAAAGGATCTGCAGCATCCTCTGCCACAAAGATCAGGGCAGTTCTCACACCATTGCGCGCCGTTCTGGAATATGCGGCCGTGCGTGGATGGTGCGATAAGCCAGCATTTGAGCGCCCAAAAGTTGAACAAGTGCGCATGCTGTTTCTGCGGCCAGATGAAGCAATACGTCTAGTGAATGAGGCTGCTCCTCATATCAGGCCCCTACTCGTCTTTCTGATCGGTACAGGTGCGAGAATGTCAGAAGCCCTGGAGCTGGAATGGAAAGATTTAGACCTAGAAGCTGCTCGGTGCGTTGTTTGGCAAAAGCAGGGCAATGAACGCCATATCGACCTACCGCCTGTAGTGGTTCTGGCTCTGAGTGGAATACCATGGAGGACAGGCCGGGTATTTCGTCCAGCCTATAAGCGCCGCGATAAGCAAGGCATAACACGCTGGGCAATTGGTGAGCATTATCACGATACTGAACGCACAGGCGGCGGCCAGATCAAAAGTGCATGGATGGCAGCCTGCAAACGCGCGGGATTTCCCGGGCATGAAAGAACGTGGCAGCCAAAGAATGAACGGTGGCCACGCACTCAATTCGTTCCAGACCTCACACCCCATTGCTTACGCCACACCTTTGCGACATGGCATTACTGCCTACACAAAGACCTGATCGGCCTAAAAGAAGAAGGTGGATGGCAAACCATCACCATGGTGGCCAGATACGCCAAGAAGATGCCTGAGCATTACCGGCCAGCGATTGAGCGTTGGCTGAATTACCGGATGTGGCCAGAAATTACCGATTGCGTGCCATATCCGGGCCAGTTGGTTTATGATGAAGAATAGTGCTTATTTTTCAATAAGTTAGTAACTGGGATTTCCGCCTTCACACGGCGGGGGTCACAGGTTCAATCCCTGTCGCACCCACCACGGTTTTTCCTAGATTTCTGCGGGTTTTAGAGCTTTTGTGCTCATCTCTCATCTTCTAGGTTAGCTCGATTAACTTCCCTTGAAATTAATAATCCATTATTAGAAAAACAGACGACGACATAACCTATTATGTCCATACTGTCAGATTGTTCCAATGGTGAGATTCTCGATACGTTTCGTGCCTAACTAATCTTGGTAATAGCTCATCTGGCGAAGATTTGGAGCTTGTTGGTGATACCTTGGCGCAGGCTATCCAAAACAACCACAAGATTTTAATCTGCCTATCAAATTACAAACAATCAGCGAATTAAAGCATTTGTTTGCCTGTAGCGATGCAGACAATGAGTGTGTCAGGTCGGGTTTTGCTTATTATAAGTAATGTTGAGCCCGCCCTCTATTGAGGCCACTTTCTAAGTCAGCGGGCATTCTGTTCTGCATGCTTAATAAAATAATAAGCGCCATTATAGTGTCTTGAGCAACAAAAAAACCCTCCAAGCTGGAGGGTTTTTTCATATAATTTAAATCACGAAACCGTTAGAAGTTAAAACGACTTCAATTTACCAAAAATCAAACAGCTGTTGTCGCAACTTCTGGTTCAGGGTTAAGGCGATACCCCCCGCCTTCTGTAACCAGCAAAGAAGCGTGAGCTGGATCTGGCTCAATCTTCTGGCGCAGGCGGTAAATGTGGGTTTCCAGCGTATGCGTTGTTACCGCAGCATTATACCCCCACACCTCGTTCAGCAAAACCTGCCGGGGCACTGGGCGCGTTCCTGCACGATAAAGAAACTTCAGAATAGCCGTTTCTTTTTCCGTCAAACGAATGCGACGGTTTTTGGCTGGTTCCTGCAATAGCTTGGCAGAAGGGCGGAACGTATATGGGCCAATGGAAAACACAGCATCTTCACTGTTTTCAAACAGTCTTAGCTGCGCCCGCAATCTGGCCAGAAGTTCTGCAATACGGAAAGGCTTGGCAACGTAATCATTGGCACCAGCATCAAGCCCCTTCACAATATCAGATTCATCATCTGATCCTGTAAGCATGATAACGGGCATACGCAGGCCATCCTTGCGCAGTTCTGCACAAAAATCGCGCCCATCTCCATCTGGCAGGGTTACGTCCAGCAGAATGGCATCACACCGTGCATCTGGTTCCTTCAGCTTCTGGCGGGCTTCGGCCAACGTTGCCGCCTCCAGAACCTGAAATTCTCCATCCAACTGCAACTGCTCTGCCAGTGTTCTGCGAATGACCTGATCGTCATCTACAACCAAAATTGGGCGCGCACCCGTCATGGAACATCGTCTCCTTATGTCAGCCCTCTGGCTCGGCTGCCTTGGCCTACTTCTTTATCGATCACACAACGAATCGTATCGAAACCAATTTCCGGCATGATACGTCAACCTCACGCGAAAGCCATAAAGCAGGGGTAAGATTGTTTATGATGATACACGTCTGGCCAACAGTAAACAGCAATATGGATGCACAACTGCATTGCAGACACAAAAGCATGAGCGCCATTATCGGTAAGAATGGCGTAACTCACCATAAGCGCGAAGGAGACCTGTGCACACCGCTAGGCACCTTCTCCCTCAGGCAGGTCTTTTACCGGGCTGATCGGGTTATAAAGCCCCAATCTGCCCTGCCCGTTATTCCATTAAGCCTACAAGATGGCTGGTGCGATGATCCTTCATCATCCAGCTACAACCAGCACATTCAGCTTCCCTCTTCTTTCCGCCATGAAATACTATGGCGTGAAGATGCCGTGTATGATCTGATTGTCGTGATTGGTTACAACGATAGTCCAGCAGAACCCGGCAAAGGTTCTGCCATTTTCATGCACCTGCAACGCCCCAACAAAACGCCAACTGAAGGATGTGTTGCGCTCATAGAAGCCGACTTACGCTTTGTTCTGGCATCTGGCGCTACAGAAATAACTATTCATCCGCCCCGTTAAGCTGGCTTGGCCATCTGTTCTGGCGCAACCAACCCTATTGCCACGTAACCTGGTGTCAGGGTTGGTTGTGGCTCATCCTCAGCCGAAACAATTGTAATGCCTGCACCTTTCTGAAGCACCAGAAATAACAGGAAATGGCTGCTTTCACTCAAAAGGTAGTTCTGGTTGTCTTCGGTTACTTCTATCGCAACAAAATGCCAGCCTTGGCTCACCAGCGCTTCCAGCACGGTAAAATTCCAGGCGGGCTGCCCCAACACCTTTCCGCGCGCTTCCCGGCTAAAACCACGATACTGGTCCAGCCGCGCTATGCCCGGGCTAACCTGATAAACCCTCTGCCGCCCAAAATGTGGTGCCAGATGCGCACAAACCAACCCATTGTAAATGGCATCCGGCGTAGCTGAAATCAGATAATCAGCCGGACGTTCCTCCAAGTTTTCTGTGCCTTCTTCCGATAAAACTTCGGCGCACAAAACAGGCACACCAGCACGCTCGGCTGGATGCAGATCACCCAAGGAACTATCCACCAGCAAAACAGGCGTGCCCACAGCATGCACTGCCATAGCCAACTGAGTGGACCAGTCATTAGCCCCCACAATGGCCAATGCGGGTTGGTTGGAAAGCGTAAGATGCAACCGCCGACCCAGCGGAATAAGAGAAAAACCATGCAAAATCATAGTGGAAGCAATAACGGCAAAAACTGCCGGCATAACCTGAGAAGCTCCGGGGTAACCCGCATCCTGCAAGCGCACACCGGCGGCACCTGCCACTGCGGCCGCCACAATACCACGCGGTGCAATCCACCCCATAAACAGCCGCTCAGCCCGACTAAGGCTGGAACCTATGGTAGCCAACCAAATACCCAGGGGCCGCACTACAAACAGCACAGCCAATGTTAATGCCCCAATAGACCATGACAAACCAGCAAGCTCACTCCGTGTCAGATCAGCCGTGAGCATGATGAACAGGATGGAGACAATCAGCACCACCAGTGCTTCTTTCATCCGTTGGATTTCCGCCATGCCGGGAATACGCAGATTAACCAACGCCATGCCAAATACGGTAGAAGCAATTAACCCTGCACCATCCATGGTTAAGGTGCCTATCACGTACAAAATCAGTGCAAGGCTAAGCAGTATCGGCATTTTCAGGAGGTCGGGCATTAAATCCCGTATGCACAGCCACCGCACACACCATGCCGTGCCAATGCCAAGAGCGATCATCAAGGTCGCACTCATCAGCATATGTGGGATGATGGATACAAAAAATGTGCCAGACCCCTCGCCCGGCTGCATAAGCAGCACTTCAAGCACCAATGTTGCCAGAATGGCGCCTACGGGGTCATTCAGAATGGCTTCCCACCGCAAGAAGGCTGCAATACGGGGTTTGAGCTTAGCATGGCGCAACAAGGGCAGAACAACCGTTGGCCCTGTTACCACAATAATGGCACCAAACAGAAAGGCCGGGCCCCAGCCCATGCGCCCAACGTAATGGGCTGCAATGCTGCCTAAAATTAAATTGATCGGTAATGCCACCAGCGTAAGGCGCAAAACGCCCTCACCGGCTTCTTTTAGCTGACGAAAATCAAGAGCCAGGCCGCCTTCAAACACAATAAGCGCCACCGCCAAAGAGACCATTTGGTGGAAGGCACTACCGGCAACCTCGGAGGGGTGCATGATCTGCAACCCCGGCCCCAAAAGCAAACCTAAAGAAAAAAGCAGGACAATGGCAGGTAACCTAAAACGCCAAGCCGTCCATTGTGCCAGCATACCGCCGCCCAGCACGAGAAAAACAAAAAGGATTACGCTTTCAGTCATGCGGGGCCATTTATCTTATTGGTCTGTAGGACCTGATGAATCAGGCATCAGTATTATGCGTAAGACCAATAAGATGAACAGTTAAAAATATTTTCCTATTCTATACCTGCTTCCGGTTCAGGCGCGGCGCGCTCCATTACGGCGGCAAAAAAGCCATCTGTGCCATCGCGCAGAGGCGTTAAACTGATGGAACTTTCCTTACGCAATGCCTCTGGCATATCTGGGCTATCTGAAGGCACAAGCTTGAAATCAGGATGACGCACCAAAAATGCCGTAACCTGATCCATATTTTCTGCACGAAGCAAAGAACAGGTTGCATACACCATCCGCCCTCCGGCACGCACAAGTGCTGCAGCCCGATCCATAATGGCAGCCTGTTTTTCCAACAGTTCTGTCAGGTCCTGTTCTGTGGTGCGAAAACGTGCATCTGGGTTACGGCGCCACGTGCCCGTGCCACTACATGGAGCATCCACCAACACCCGATCAAAGGATCCGGCGCGACGTTTGGCCCACTTATCTCCGGGAACCAGCAAATGCCGTTCTACATTATGCACGCCCGCGCGCCGCAAGCGTTTAACCGCACCTTCCAACCGGGGTGCAGAAACATCGCATGCAACAATATGGCCTTTGTTTTCCATCATCATGGCCATGGCAAGTGTTTTACCACCAGCACCAGCACAATAATCCAGCACACGCATCTGGGGCTCAACGCCGCTTATGGCCGCAACAAGCTGGCTGCCTTCATCCTGAATTTCCACCAGCCCATCACGGAACGCCACGCTGGTTGTAACCGGCAAACGCGCTGGCAAACGCAACCCCCACGGAGAAAGTTGTGTAGGCTCAGCATGCAGGCCTTCACAGGCCAAACTACGCTGCGCCTCCTTACGGGGGCCGCGCAGAATATTCACCCGCAAATCCAGAGGCGCTGGGGTGGACATGGCGGCAAGTTCATCTTCTAACTTGTCACCAAAAGTTGCTTCCAGATGCGGCAACAGCCAATCGGGCAGTTCCAGCCGAACAGCCCGCGGCATTTCCGGGTTATCCAGAGTTTTACCCGCAAGCGGCGTAAGGATAGAAAGTTCCCCACGCGTTAAAGCGCCTGCGGCAAAGCGCCCCTGCTCGAACATTTCCTCTACTTCGACCATAGAGAAACCATCGAACAACAGGCGCGCCCCGGCCCGGAGCCGGGCAGATGCTACCTGCCCTTTTTGCTCCAGCCACCAGCCAAGCCGACGCCACGTCCGCATAACATCCCATACAAGGCCGGATATGGCTCTGCGGTCTCCGCCGCCCATGTAGCGCCGCTCTCTGAAAAAGCTGTTGGCTACAGCATCGGCGGGTTTGCGCGGGGCGGCTTCCATTGCTGCAAGCAGATCAATGGCGGCCGCAAGCCTGGCTGAAGGTGTCATATGTGGTTATCAATCCCGACGATAATTAGGAGCTTCACGCGTGATGGAAACATCATGCACATGGCTTTCACGCAGGCCAGCACCGGTAATACGGCGGAACTGGGCACCTTCTTGCAGTTCCTTCAGTACATGGGAGCCTGTGTAGCCCATACCGGCTTTAAGACCACCCACCAGCTGATGAATAACCGCAGCCATGCTGCCTTTGTAAGGCACGCGGCCTTCAATACCTTCTGGCACCAGCTTGAGCGCATCCTTGACTTCCTGCTGGAAATACCGGTCAGCCGAACCACGCGCCATGGCGCCAAGGCTGCCCATACCGCGGTAGGATTTATAGGAACGCCCCTGATACAGGAACACCTCACCCGGTGCTTCTTCCGTGCCAGCCAGCAGTGAACCCACCATGACAACATCGGCACCGGCACCAATGGCCTTTACGATGTCACCCGATGTGCGAATACCGCCATCTGCAATGCAGGGAATACCTTTTTCCTTACATGCCAGAGAGGTTTCAAGAACGGCAGAGAACTGAGGCACGCCCACACCAGCCACAATACGCGTGGTGCAAATGGAACCCGGGCCAATGCCAATTTTCACGCAGTCTGCCCCTGCTTCAATAAGGGCATGAGCAGCTTCTGGCGTTGCAACGTTACCAGCCACAATCTGCACATTGGCATCAAAGGCTTTCAGGCGTTCAACTGCGCCCAGAACACCGGCAGAATGGCCATGCGCTGTATCTACCACCAGCACGTCCACGCCAGCTTCAATCAGCATTTTGGCGCGGTTAAAGCCATCTTCGCCCACACCTGTTGCGGCTGCACAACGCAGGCGGCCCAAGCTATCTTTGATAGCCAGCGGGTGGGCAACAGCCTTATCCATATCCTTAACGGTAATGATACCTACGCAGCGGTCTGCATCATCAACCACCAGCAGTTTTTCAATGCGGTGCTTATGCAGCAACTGGCGGGCCGTATCTGCATCCACACCATTTTTAACCGTGATCAGCCGATCCTTGGTCATCAATTCGGAAACAGGCTGGTTGGGATCTACGGCAAAACGGGCATCACGGTTGGTCAGAATACCCACCAACTTCTGCGTGCCGGGTTCAACCACGGGCAGGCCGCTAATGCCGTGGCGATGCATGATATCACGCACTTCGGCCAGTGTCTGATCCGGCCCAACCGTAACCGGATTCACCACCATACCGGATTCAAAGCGTTTAACGCGGCGAACCTGCTCGGCCTGTTCTTCTGGCTTCAGGTTTTTATGGATCACCCCAAGGCCACCCTGCTGGGCCATGGCAATTGCCATCTGGTCTTCCGTAACCGTATCCATAGCGGCGGAAACCAGCGGAATGTTCAGTTCAATAGAGCGTGTGAGATGCGTGCGAACGGTTGTCTGGCTGGGCACAACGTCAGATGCAGCCGGCACAACCAGCACATCGTCAAACGCCAGAGCTTCCGTAACACGGCTATAGGGAGAAGAGGTCATGCTGCGGGCACCCTTGCTGAAATACAAAAAGGCAGGTTACCCTGAAGCATACGCTACGCCGCAGGTCACCCGACCATTGGCGCTCCCTCTTATGATGATGCACGCATAAAGGCAAGCATTACACGCGCCTTCTGTCTGTTTTTTTAATGTGAATGTAAAAAAGCAGAGCTTGAAAGTTTGAAACACACCCGCATACAGGCCATAACACGGTGGATGAAACGTGTTCTTCCTTTCCTATGCGGTTTTATGCTGGCCCCTGCTGCTGCGCATGCCGTAGAAGCCCCGCAAAAGGGAGGCACGCTGCGCATTCTGGTTTCCAGTGCAGTTGGCACGCTTGACCCGCAGATATCCTACGTTGGCCTGACCAAATTTTTTGAAACACCTGTTTACGATACGCTTTTAACTTATCCAAAATTTGCAGGCACAGGCGCGCAACCTGTTATTCCAAATCTGGCAGTAAACGTTCCCCTGCCAGAAGATAACGGGCTAACCTACAGGCTCACTCTGCGTAACGGCATTCATTTTTCCAATGGGCAGCTTTTAACCCTAGCAGATGTTGTTGCTTCTTTCCGTCGTATTTTTGCTGCAGGCAGCCCCACTGCCGGGCCATATTACAGCGCCATTAAAGGTGCTGATGCCTGCCTGAAAGACCCTGCCCATTGCACTTTGGCCGAGGGTATTGAAACGGATGTTGCAACCAACACCATTACATTCCATCTCAGCCGCCCAGACCCTGAATTTCTGGAGCATCTGGCATGGTTTCACGCCTCTATTCTACCTGCCAATACACCTGCCCATGATATGGGAAACACTGCACCTCCGGGGACCGGGCCTTACCAAATAACAGATTACAACCCCACAACGCATATGCGTTTTGAACGCAATCCTTATTTTCATGAATGGTCACACAACGCACAGCCTGCGGGATTTCCTGACCACATGGAAGTGACATTTGGGCTGGAACCAGAATCTGCTGTAACCGCGGTAGAAAACGATCAAGCCGACCTGATGTATGAAAATGTTCCGCTAGACCGATTAGGCGAAGTTGGCAGCAAATATGCGGATCAGGTGCATATCTTCACCCCCCTGCTGTATTACTACGCAACGCTGAATGTAAATGAACCGCCGTTTACATCCTTCAAGGTGCGGCAGGCACTCAATTACGCGGTCAATCGGCATGCAATGGTGATTTATGATGGGGGTAGCGCGGTTGCATCTCCGCAATGCCAGCTTCTGCCAGAAGGCACCCCGGGGTATGAACGTTTTTGTGCCTATACTGCAGGAGCCTCTCCACAAAACCCTGCACCAGAATGGGTAAAACCCGACATGGAAAAAGCCCGCCAGCTTGTGCAGGAAAGTGGCACAAAAGGTATGCGGGTTACTATAGTCACCCCTTCCGGCGGCAAATCAGACAATACCGCGCTTGAATTACGCAGCGTATTGGAAAATCTGGGCTACAAGGCTTCGGTTCATAGCATCAGCCCTGCCGTCCATTTTACGTTTGTGCAGAATTCAGACAACCATGTGCAAATTTCCATCAGTGGGTGGAATGCTGATTATCCCTCAGCTGCCAGCTTTCTGGATACACTGTTTGCATGTTCCAATTTTCATCCCCATTCCGATAACTCACCTAATATGTCCGGCTTTTGTGACCCGCATATTGATGACATGATGCACCATGCTGCCCAGCTTACCTTAACAGATCGCGCAGCCAGCAATGCCATGTGGGCACAAGCTGATAAAGCGCTGATGGCACAGGCCCCTGCAGTGCCTTTGGTGCAGACCAAAAGAGTTGTGCTGGTTTCTAAACGCACACGAAATGTCATAATTACGCTTAATGATGAAATCCTGCTTTCTCAGCTACAGGTTCCATGACTGATCCCGCCCCCTCTCCTGCGCAAGACACCAAACCACCTGGCCCGTGGCGCATGGCGCTGCGGTCCCTCCGCCACAATCGCTCAGCGCTGATATCTTTGGCTGTTTTGGTATTGCTAGCTGCGGCTAGCCTGCTTGCACCCTATTACGCACGCTATGTTGCGCATACAGATCCGTTTGTCTCCAACGTGGCAGGTTCCATCATGATGGAGGGGAAGGAAGTGGATATCATGCAGCCCAATGATAACCCACTACATCTTGGCCTAAGCCCCATTGGCCCCACATGGCACGGAAGCTATATGCTGGGGGCTGATAGTCAGGGGCGTGATGTTGCAGCGCGGCTATTATATGGTGGGCAGAACTCTCTGCTCATTTCATTCTGTTCTGCTGTTCTGTGCCTCATAATGGCTGCGGTTGTGGGCATAGCGGCGGGTTTTTGCGGTGGCATTGTCGATACCATTCTCTCCCGCATGATGGATATCATGTGGTCTGTTCCCGTGTATCTGTTTGCTATTTCTCTTTCTATTGTCACGGTCAGCGATGGGCTGCATCTGGGGCCGTTTGTTATTGAATCTGATAACCTGCTTCTGCCTATCTGCATTATCGCGCTGGTTTATATCCCTTATGCGGCACGCCCCATTCGGGGCCGTGTCATGGCATTGCGGGAGGCTGAATTTGTTATGGCTGCACGCTGCCTTGGCGTACCCCGCTGGCGCATTGTGCTCCGCGATATTCTCCCCAACGTCACATCCACCCTTGTTGTGCTTGGGCCGCTGATCATGGCGATGTCGCTGTTGGCAGAAAGCGCGCTCTCGTTTCTATCCATTGGGGTGCAAGCCCCTGCGGCATCTTGGGGCACGCTGATTCAGGATGGTGAAGGTCTTATTTATACGCGCCCCATGGTGGCTATTGCTCCGGGCTTGGCCATTATTGCCGTAGTGCTGGCCCTGAACATTCTGGGCGATGGCCTGCGAGATGCGCTGGATGTGCGTGATGCCAGCCACCGTGAACAATAGGAGGCCCAACGCATGTTGATGGCCGCCCTCCGCCGCTTGGGACAAACAGTTTTCGTACTGTTTGGTATTTCTGCGCTAGTGTTTGCTGTGTTTTTTGCCACACCGGGCGCAGACCCTACCGCCCGTATTGCTGGTAAAAACGCATCGCCCCAAACCATGCAGAAAGTACGGCAGGAATACGGGTTTGATCGCCCTTTGCCCGTTCAATATGCCATCATGATGAAAAAGTTGTTCATCACGCAGGATCTGGCCTCTTACGCAGATAGAGGCGAACTGGTGGTGCCCGAAATTACACGCGCAGCCCCGGTGACAGTTTCCTTGGTGTGTGGTGCAGCCGTGATCTGGGTTGTGTTTTCCATTGCCATGGGCACTTTGGCTGCTGCGCTGAAAGGCACATGGATTGACCGTACACTGATGATGCTCGGGTTAGTTGGTATTTCCATACCCGTTTTCTGGCTTGGGCAAGTCGCAAACCTGATTACGCAGAACCGTTACCACGATACATGGCTTTTTTCCTGGGTGCCGGCTCTGGGCTATGTGCCACTTACACAAAACCCTTGGGGCTGGTTTAAGGCCTTGGTTATTCCGTGGGTTGTTTTGGCTGTTTTGTTTATTGGCGTTTACAGCCGGGTGCTGCGGGCTGATCTTGTCGCGCTCTCTGGTGAAGATTTTATACGCACAGCCCGCGCCAAGGGGCTTTCTCCTTCCCGTATTCTTATACGGCACGGGCTGCGCACCGCTATGGTCACCTTTGTATCCCTATTCGGCATGGATTTTGCCCAGTTGGTCGGAGGGGGCGCTTTGCTGACAGAAGTGGTTTTTGGCCTGCCCGGTGTTGGGCGCCTCACCTATCAGGCCCTTACCAATCTGGACTTACCCCTTATTATGGCTACCGTCATGTATTCTGCAGTATTTGTTGTGCTGGCAAATGCGGCAGTTGATATGATCTACCTTCTGCTTGACCCCCGAGTGCGCGATGCCCGCTGACATGCCTCCCAAAGCCCTGCTGGATGTGCGCGATCTACGGGTGAGCTTTCCGGCCCGTGGGCAGATGATTCCAATTGTGGATGGTGTTTCCTTCACCTTGAACCATCAGGAAATTCTGGGGCTGGTAGGTGAATCTGGGTCCGGCAAATCTGTTACGGCTTTGGCGCTTATGGGCTTGATTGATACCCCCGGTGTGCAAGTAACAGGTTCTGTCTGCTTTCGGGGGCAGGAACTGGTAGGGATACCGCAAAAAAAGCTGCGGCGCCTGCGTGGCAAAGAAATTGCCATGATCTTTCAGGACCCCATGACTGCCTTTACACCCGTTTACACAATAGGCTGGCAGATTGATGAGCAGATACGCGCCCACGAACGTGTTTCTCGCAAACAAGCCCGTGCCCGCACTGTAAAACTACTGGGTGATATGGGCGTGCCAGATCCTGAACGCACAGCTAATCGCTATCCGCACCAGCTATCAGGGGGATTGCGTCAGCGCGCCATGATTGCCATGGCCCTTTCGTGCAATCCTTCGCTTCTGATTGCAGATGAACCCACCACTGCGCTGGATGTTACGGTACAGGCACAGATACTGGAACTGATACGCAGCCTGCGAGATACGCACCACTCATCCATTTTACTTATTACGCATGACATGGGGGTGGTGGCAGAAACTTGCGATAACACCATGGTGCTCTATTCTGGCCGTGTTGCAGAATATGGGCCGACATCTGCCTTGTTTGTATCCCCTTCTCACCCTTATACAGCCGGGCTTCTGGCTTCTATTCCACCATTGGATGGTCCTCGGCCATTGCGTTTGCCTGCTATTGCAGGTTCTCCCCCACTTCCACAAAACCGCCCGATAGGATGTGCTTTTGCACCACGTTGCCAGTACGCGCATACAGCCTGCACAACAGCATTACCGCCTTACGTCCAAACGGGCCCAGACCATTTTGCAGCCTGTGTTCTCCCGCAGGAAGGTAAACCTTTGCCACCACGCCTGAGCGATGCAACTGCACAGGAACATCTCCGGCCATGAAAACGTCTGCAACATTATCTCCCATTCTGGAGGTGCGCGATCTGTATAAAACATATCGCCTACCCCGCAGGCAGGAACTGAAGGCTGTAGATGGTGTTTCCTTTTCCGTTCACTCAGGGGAAGTGCTGGGCATTGTGGGTGAATCTGGGTGTGGAAAATCATCCTTAGGTCGCTGCCTACTCAGGCTGACACCAGCCACAAGCGGCCAAATTGTGTTTGAAGGGCGTGATATCACGCATCTGCCCGAACGCACTTTGCGCCCTTTACGCCAACGCATGCAGATGGTTTTTCAGGATTCCTACGCCAGCCTGAACCCTCGCCGAAGAATAGGAGACTTGCTGGCCGAACCGCTTAAGGTTCACCCCGATGCCAAAGGCCGAAAGCGTTCCTCTGCCAAAATCACGGCACGTTTGCACGAACTTATGCAACTGGTGAACCTGCCCACCACTGCACTAGCACGGTATCCGCATGAATTTTCTGGGGGCCAACGCCAACGCATTAACATTGCACGTGCATTAGCTCTTTCTCCCCGGCTGATTGTTGCTGATGAACCTGTATCTGCTTTGGATGTTTCGGTTCAGGCCCAGATCATCAACCTGTTTGCTGACTTACAAAAACAACTTGGGCTTACCTATATTTTTGTAGCCCATGATCTGGCTGTTGTACGCCAGATATCAAACCGGGTGGCTGTCATGTATCTGGGGCGCATTGTAGAAATTGGTGATACCGATAGCGTGCTGCATACACCAGCGCACCCTTATACAGCCGCTCTTACTGCTGCCATCCCTCGGCCTGTTACAGGGCTGGCACGCCCAGTGCCTTTGCAGGGGGATGTGCCCAGCCCCATTAACCGCCCAAGTGGCTGCCGTTTTTATACACGCTGCCCCTATGTGCAAACACGCTGCAAGCAGGAAGATCCTGCTTTACGCCCCATTCGTCACAATGGGCATGAAGTCGCTTGCCATTTTCCGTTATGAGCCGCCGCGTCCACAGTGCATTGTAACAGATAAGGCTGCATTTACTTTTTCTACCACTGTACGAATTTCATCCTGTAAAACATGTGCCAACTCTATGAAAGAAACATCTCGTATCAGCCTAAGCCCTTGCCCGGCCCACAAAGACATGTTTTCAGCGTTTCCATCACGCGCAGCCTTCTTGCGTAATGCTTGAGTTAAGGCATTCTGGATAGGATAAGGAAGCGGCTGGGAACTTCCATATTCTTCAATAAATTGATTACGTATGCCGCGCGCAAACCTACCTGAAAAAACATTGGTTAATACAGTGCTCTCGGCAGGCAAGTGCTGAGCAAGGGTCTTTCTATACGCCGGGGCCAAAACTGCATCAGAACAACCAAGAAATGCCGTGCCCATCTGCACAGCCTGTGCACCCATACTTATGGCCGCCACTATACCTTCTCCATCCATAATGCCCCCGGCAGCAATAACTGGAATTGAGATCTCTTTTACAATCTCTCGCACCAAGGGAAGTAACCCAACGCCATTTTTACCATCAGAGAGAAAGCTTCCGCGGTGGCCTCCTGCTTCTATTCCTTGGGCACACACGGCATCTGCTCCAACATCTGCCCATGCACGTGCCTCTGCACTGGTGGTTGCTGTGCCACATACAAGAATGCCTTGTACATGCAACTTGGAAACCTGTTCCTGTGTAAGAATACCAAATGTAAAACTTGCAACAGGCGGCTTGGCGTGAAGCAGAACCTCAAATTGTTCATGAAAAGATGGAGCGTATTGCTGAGGCAAAATAAAATCTAATTCCATTACTTCGTAGATATGACGCAAAAATAAAATATCTTCTGCAGAAAGCTGATACTCTGGCAGGTGATCAATAATAAAAAGATTAATGTTAAAAGCTGCTGTTGTTTCAGATTTAATCTGGCGGAGAGACGTCTCAATTTCTGCTGGAGACATCATGCCTGCACCAAGAGAGCCTAAAAAACCTGCATTACTGGCGGCAACAACCATCTCAGCAGTGCTTATTCCTGCCATAGGAGCCTGAACAACTGGTAAGGCAATCCCTAACTGCTCAACAAATGTGTCATTTGGCATCTGTTTATCTTTCTATTCTTTTTTGCAGCATGGCACTGTATTTTACAAAACATATTCTTCACGATCTTCATGCAATCGTCACAGTTTAAACTGTTAAATGCAGGTAACTTATGCGCCAGTATGACGATTGATGTGGGAATAAGTTACTATGCGTTTTCGTAACGCCTTTTTTTATGCCGCAAGCCTTTCCTTAGCGAGCAGCCTTTTTGGATACACCGCACAGGCACAACAGTTTACCCTACCTGATGGGCGCGCATTTTTGCCCCCACCACCACAGGCTGAAGAACCCGCGCAACAGGCAGATTTGCGGGCTTTTGAAAAAACACGAGGGTTGAAAGATAAAGCGCGCTGGAAATTGGCCCAGAATGACGCCAACCTTAACCCATCCCACGTCATCAAAGATTTTTCATGCGCCGCTGGGTTTGAGCTGGATCCGGCCAAACTCCCCGCAATGGTCAATCTTCTTACCTCGCTCGCACAACCTGTAGAGCAAGATGTTTCAAACGAAAAAGACTTCTGGAAGCGGCGCAGGCCGTTTGTTGGAACAAATAAAGACATCTGCACAGCACATTCAGATGGGCTTGATAACAGCTATGCCTATCCCTCTGGCCATACAACGTGGGGATGGCTCACGGCATCCATTCTTGCCAGCGCTCTGCCAGATCGTGCAACACAGATCATGCAGCGTGGCCGTATATTTGGTGAAAGCCGTATTGTCTGCGGTGTACATTGGAAAAGCGACGTACAAGCTGGCTACATGAACGGAAGCGCCATGTTTGTGGCTCTTCAGGAACAACCCGCATTTACGCAGCAAATGGCAAAAGTTCGCCAGGAACTGCTTGCTTTGCGTAACGCAAAAACAGAACCAGACGCAAACGCGTGCGCTGTAGAGCAGCAAGCAGCGCAAGACGTTTTTTAATAATCTATATTTTCTGTTTTCGGGATCTGGATATTCATGAGTTGCCGCTTACCTGCGTTGCCTTTCCTGCTGCTTTTGGCACTGGCAGGTTGCGCACAGCATTCCTTGCCAATCACTTCTGAAGCACCAGATCATCTCGCTATTCAGGCCCCGCGCCATGGAGATTTCAAGCATTATACGCTGGCGCTTACGTGGCAGCCGGGATTTTGCCTTCTGCACGGCCAAAACACATGCAAATCAGACCAGCCTCAAACGCCGCTTATCGGTTTGCATGGTTTGTGGGCCTCTCGCCCATCTGATCTGATCAAAAACCATCAGGATGTGACAATCTGGTGGAAGAAAGGTTGTAGCATCTATGCGGATGCAGCCCCTATGCCCACGGTGCCAGCCTTAAGTTCTGGCCTATCTACACGACTTTCCAGCATTGTGGCGCATCTTCCGTCTGATCTGGTCGCGCATGAATACACCAAACATGCGAGTTGCTTTGGCATGAACGCCGAACAATTTTTTACTGTAGCCGCCACATTGCGCGACAGGTTTGCAGCTTTACCAGCATCTACCCAGATAACGGCCAAAGCAGGACAGGTTATTTCCAAATCCGAACTGCAAACACTTATACAAACCGATACAGGGCCTTTGCTAGAAAAAGGCTTGCAGTTTCAATGCAACAAAGATTCAACAGGGCGCATGGTTTTAGCGCAACTATGGTTTACGCTTAAGCCTGAAAAACTTGGTGAGTTCCCTCACGCCTCATCCTTTACAAGCAGCCCGTGGGAACAAGATAACTGCCCTACGCATTTTCTGCTGCCAAATTGGGATACTATAAAAGGAACAGCAAGTTCCATCCCAACAAAGGCTGCACTTTGAAAATGCAAAACTCTTTTCCTAACAAAAATGGCATCCGGTCCTTAATTTCTGCCGGAATTACGTTTTCTCTCCTCGCTTCTTTTATGGGGACGATTTTACCTGCAAAAGCAGAGGAACAGAAAATTCCGGTTAGGGTGGTTGTTGTCACCACTTTTGAACTCGGCCAGGATACCGGCGATACTCCGGGCGAATTTCAGAATTGGGTAGAAAAACTGCCCCTTAATCAAGAAATTTCTGCCCCCGCTACAGATCATGGCGTTATGCGCTATAATCCAAATCTTCAGGTTCTGGGTGTAGTCGCAGGAGAAGGCCCGGAACATATGGCCTCTGCCATGACCAGCCTTGTGCTTGATCCAAGATTTGACCTACGCAAAGCCTATTTTATTCTGGCTGGTATTGGCGGCATAAACCCCAATTTTGGCTCCGCCGGATCTGCCGTATGGGCGCGATACGCCGTGAATGGCGGCCTAGCCCATATGATTGATGCCCGTGAAATGCCCAAAGACTGGCAAGATGAACTGGTGCCCATTCAAGGTGCTGGCCCCAACATTCATCCCCTACCCGCTCTACATTCCCAGTGGGGTGATATGGTTTATACACTTAACCTCAATTTGGTTGCATGGGCATACCAACTTACGCGCTCACTGCCCTTAACAGATACGCCTGCCCTGCAAGCCAACCGTCGCCGATACAAGGGATACCCACACGCGCAAATGCCTCCACAGGTCATGGTGGGAGATACCTTGGCATCTGAAACCTTCTGGGTTGGCAAGCGGATGAATGCGTGGGCTGAACGCTGGGTAAAATATTGGACCGAAAACCAAGGCGTTTTTGCAACAACGGCAGAAGAAGAAATTGGCATGCTGCAGGCTCTTTCCCTGCAAGCACGTGCTGGCCGTGTTGATATGAACCGTATTCTGGTTTTGCGTGCTGGTAGTAATTTTGACATGCCCCCACCGGGACAAACGGCAGCAAATTTGCTTAAGGCTGAAACTGAAGAATCTGGTTTTTCCGGGTTTCTACCTGCTCTGGATGCTGCGTACCGGGCTGGAAGTGTTGTTGTAAAAGAAATAGCGACGCACTGGGACCATTACGAAAATACCATTCCCTCTCATTAGACGTTTTACGTATCTGACAGGATCGAGACATGACGACACGTCGTAATTTTCTGAAATATGCGTTCCTTTCCGGGGCTGCTGGTTCGGCGGGTATGTTGCCTTCCGCCATCAGCAGGGCATTTGCCATTTCCCCCGATCCGGGAACGACATATCAGGATGCAGAACATATTGTCATTCTGATGCAGGAAAACCGGTCGTTCGATCATTTATATGGTACATTACAGGGTGTGCGTGGGTTTAACGACCCACGAGCCATGCGGCAGCCCAACGGCAACCCGGTATTTGTGCAATCCAGCACAGAAGGGCAAACCTATGTACCTTGGCGCCTGAACATCCACGATACACGCATTACATGGATGGGTTCCATCCCCCACTCGCGTGAAAGCCAGGTGGATGCGTGGAACAACGGACACCATGACCGGTGGGTGGACGTTAAAAAATCTCATTACAAGAAATACGAACATTACCCCATGACCATGGGATATTATACACGCGAAGACCTGCCGTTTTACTACGCATTGGCAGATGCTTTTACTGTTTGTGATCAAAATTACTGCGGTGTGATGACAAGCACCTGCCCAAACCGACTGGTGTTCTGGACCGGTACAGTGCGTGATAAACAAAGCACAGATTCCACAGTTTACATGCGCAACCCGGAAATTCTGAAATCTGGCCTAACATGGACAACATTTCCTGAAAGACTGGAACAAATTGGCGTTTCATGGAAAGTCTACCAAAATGAAACAGACCAGGTTGGCGGCTTGGATGAAAAAGAGCGCGCTTGGCTTTCTAACTTTGCCTTGAATATCTTAGAATGCTTTGAAAAATATAATACTTCAGCAAACCCCAGATTTCATGAATGGGTAGATGAACGCATAAAAGCCTGTTCAAAACATATTGAAAAACTTCAGACAGAAGAAAGACTTGTTTCGGAAAAACGTGAGGAACAATTAGCTGAAGCCAATGCTTTGCTAGCGGTTCTCAAACGCCGCCGTGATACCGCTACTAGAACGGTAGAACAACTTACTCCGGCAGAACGCAGCCTGTTTGAACGCGCTTTTGTAACCAACAAAGCAGACAAAAATTATAGAACACTTGAAACACTAACATTTTCTGATGGCCCCAATACGCGCCATATGGATGCCCCCAAAGGAGATATCCTTTACCAATTCCGTAAGGATGTGAAGGATGGCCAACTCCCCACCGTTTCGTGGTTAGCCGCGCCGGAACATTTCTCTGATCACCCAGCTTCACCTTGGTATGGCGCATGGTTTGTATCAGAAGTTATGGATATTCTGACAGAAAACCCGGAAGTCTGGAAAAAAACCATTTTCATTATGACTTATGATGAAAATGACGGCTACTTTGACCATTGCTGCTCCTTCACCGCACCAGACCCTAAGCGCCCGGAAACTGGCAAATCTTCCACCAGCATTGGGCCAGATGGTCTGGAATACACTTACGCCAAAGATGAAGAAGTTATGGCCGTGCCATCTGCATTGGCCCGTAGCGGCCCTATTGGTCTGGGCTTTCGGGTTCCCATGGTTATTGCATCTCCATGGAGCCGTGGCGGATGGGTTAATTCTCAACTGTTCGAGCACAGCTCTACTCTTCAGTTTCTTGAAAAGTTTATTGAAGGTAAGTTTGGTAAAAAGATTACCGAAACAAATATTTCTCCATGGCGCCGTGCCATTAGTGGGGATCTGACATCCTGCTTCCGCCCCTATGATGGCACAGCCCCGCAGCTTCCGTTTATTGAAAGAGACAAGCATCTGGAAGTTATTGAAGATGCACGCTACCGGCCTATGCCCAGTGGCTTTAAATCTCTTGAAGAAACAGAAATTACGCAGATCAAAAATAATCCTAGGCAGATACAGCAATATGTAAAACAGGAACCAGGAACACGCCCTGCCTGCGCCCTACCCTACGAACTGTATTGTGATGGCGGCCTAGACGCAGATGGACAAACCATAACCTTACATTTGCAAGCGGGTACCAAAGTACACAAACATCTTTCATCTGGCGCACCTTTTAATGTTTATAGCCATAACATACGGCAAGAAGGTGGCATGCGCTCCAGCACCTACGCTGTAGCTGCCGGAGATAATATGGCTGTTAATATTGATAGTGGTTTATCTGATAATAATATTTATAATGTATCCGTTCATGCTCCCAATGGTTTCTACCGCAAATTCACCGGGCGTAAGAACGGCATAAAGCTTTTGGCTGAATGTAAATATATGCCGTCCGGCAAGGAAAGCATTCTTCTCTGCCTAAAAAATATGGGTCACGAGCCATTGGAAATTCACTGCAATGTGCCAGAACATCCATCTTTGCATATTCTGCACGTTCCCGCTCACGGCAGCATTAAGCAGGAAATATCTCTTGCACACTCCAGCATGTGGTATGATTTAACGCTGACAACACCTAAGGAACCTGAGTTTTCTTATGTTTTTGCCGGACACGTTGATAATGGGCACCATAGCATTACAGACCCAGCAATGGGGCTGATACAGTAAGTTATAGTTCATTCTTCTATAGAAATTTATATCTTAGGGCGTTTGCATATTCAGCCATGCAAACGCCCTTATTTTTTGTAAGGCTTCAAAGCACAAGAACAATTTCAATCACACATAATGTTACAAAATAATGACATATAAATATTTATATTATATTACATATTAAAAATACAAATAACAAAACCTTCACACCCAAACCACAACAATACCATTTAGAAACGGACCTGTTCTCAACAACTGGTCTTCAATTCACTAAAAGGTCTTTCTATGCCTTCCTGCTTCCGAAAGTCTCTCGTATGCACGACGCTTGTCGGAATTGCCATTCCCTATGCATGGGAAGCAAATATTCCTACAGCCAAGGCAGAAACCTCTACAGTAAAGGCATCTCAGCACGCAAAAGCGGCGCCCAAAAAAGCTACTGTTACACTGCCTTCCATGATGGGCGCGACAGCTCCAACAGATCAGGCCGCAGAAAAACTGGAAGTACATGGTGGGCGCCATCGTGCTGTAGGTGGCGGCCTTATGATTAAGGAAGATGCCCCTAAATCTCGCTCTACTGTTACAGCGGAATATATTGCAAAGCAGGCTGCCGGCCTAAACCCCATGCAGCTTATTGAATCTCTGCCCGGCGTAAACACCACATCCACAGACCCAATGGGGCTTTCGGGTGGGCATATGAGTATGCGAGGCCTGACAGAAAACCAGATTGGTTTTGAACTTGAAGGCTTTCCTATTAACGATATCGGCAACTATGCCGTGTATCCGCAAGAAATTGTTGATCCAGAAAATTTAAGAACGATTAATGTAGAACAGGGCTCTGCAGATCTGGATAGCCCTCACCTTAATGCAACGGGCGGCGCTGTTAACATGTATCTGCGCAACCCCAAGGATAAACTGGGCGGCCAGATTGTTGGTTCTTACGGCAACTATAATGCACGCCGTATTTTCGGACGGCTGGACACAGGATACGTTGGCAATACAAATGTAAAAGGCTTTGTCTCATTTTCCGATGCAACTGAACATTCCTGGCGTGGGCCAGGCGGGCAGAACAAAATGCACGGTGAAACAAAATGGATGAGTGAATGGGGACAAGGCAATATCGTTTCCTTCTCTCTGGTTGGCAACCAGTCTACCGGCGTTTTGTTTCCCACCACGTATATGGATACATGGCAGCAAAAAGGTATCCATAACGCCTATGAATCAAAATGGGACCCTAAAAACCCCAGCAAAAACTATTACCAACTGCACCGTAATCCGTTCACCAACATTTATGCCAGCGCACCTTCTACCTTTACGCTTACAGACAACCTCACCTTAACGGAAACACCTTATTTTTGGTACGGTAATGGCAATGGTGGCGGCGCTTACAGTGAAAGCCTGACCTCTCAGCAATATGGGAATGAAACACTTACGGGTTCTATTGGTCCATATAATGCCTCCAACACCAAATCTCTGCTGCTATATAATCCGTCCAATACCCAAACCTACCGCCCGGGGTCTGTAACCAAGCTGACCTTGCACACAGGCATTAACCGGCTAACTGTTGGGTATTGGTTTGAGTATTCAAAGCAGCTTCAGACCGGTCCATTTAGCTTGGTTGATAATGAGACAGGCAAACCGGACGATCTGCTAGGTGGTGGGCAAAACCTTATTCTTTCCAATGGTGTAACTGCTCAGTATCGTGATACGCTGACACAAACGCGCATCCACACCATGTTTATTGTAGATAGTCTTTCCCTACTTAATAACCGCCTTAACTTGGAAGCCGGCCTGAAATATGCCGTAGTAAACCGCCAAGGCCATAACTTTCTGCCCGATACATCCACTGGCCCATACATAAACGGTTCCTGGCAGCAGCCTTTGCCTGCCGCTTCTATCCGCTACAAAATTAATAATGAAAACCAGCTTTTTGCATCTTCCACCACAAACTTCCGCATTCCGATGAATACATCCCTGTATGATTCAGGAACTTTTACGCCTGGTGTGGGGTATTCTACGCGCGCCAATGCGAACATGAAGCCGGAAATCTCAATTTCGGAAGAATTCGGATGGCGGTATCAGGGCCCAACAATCATGAGCTCTGTTTCTTATTTCCATTACAACTTCACCAACCGTCTTTATCAGCAAACTGTTGTTATGCCGAACGGCAACTATTATAGCCGCAGCTTTAATGGCGGGAATTCTCATGCCGATGGTGTTGATTTTGAAATTGGCACACGGCCTATTCTGTACCACATCCGCCCGTATTTCTCAGCCGAATACATCAATGCACGAACAGATAGTAACGTTGCAGCTGGCAGCGGTGGAGATTTTGTTTTTAGTAAAGGCAAATTTGCGCCCCAGACACCCAAATATCAATTTGCCCTTAATCTTGATTACGATGATGGGCATCTA
Source organism: Acetobacter sp. A11-2 (assembly GCF_040208445.1). NCBI lineage: Bacteria > Pseudomonadati > Pseudomonadota > Alphaproteobacteria > Acetobacterales > Acetobacteraceae > Acetobacter > Acetobacter sp. A11-2. The sequence goes on along the minus strand of NZ_CP157843.1, from coordinate 777,541 downwards.
TTTGGTGGATACAGCCTGAAATACGTTGCCAAACAGTATTCAACCTTTGTGAATGATCAGCACATTCCCGGCTATCTGACCATGAACATCAATGTAGGCTATCGCTTTCCTGATATGGGGGTTTTCAAGGCTCCAACTCTCAAGCTGAACCTGCGTAACATTACAGACAGACATTACTTGGGCTACGTAAATGGCACCGCCGCAAATGCTCTGGCCACTACCGGTATGTATGGCACCAGCATTAAAGGCGGAAGCAGCACATTTTCTATTGCAGCACCCTTTATGGTTATGGGTGGAGCAAGCGTAGACTTTTAATATAGCATTATAACACTTGGGATATCCTGCTGATATTTTGCGCTCTGCACCTAAAAATGCAGGATATCCCTTTCTATAAAGAGCACCTAGGGCCTGTTAGGGCTTGATCCAGTCTGCTGCGGCAGCGATGTGGATGACCGCGAGGAACGACGTTGCTGTTTTTTCATATCTGGTTGCGACAGCGCGCCACTCCTTGAGGCGAGCCCAGAGGTTCTCAACGAGATGCCGACACCGATAGGCCCATTTGGGGCAGGCGACCGGGCCATCGCGTCGTTTCGCGGGAATGGCTGGCCGTGCTCCCATGTCCCATATCCGTTCACGCATGGCGTTCGACGCGTAGCCCTTGTCCGCTACTACCCACAGGGGAGTGGCGGGAAGGCTGTCGAGCATGGCTGGTGCCAGAGGCAGTTCATGAGCCTGTCCAGGGGCCAGCGCAAAACCGAAGGCTTTTCCATGTCCATCAGCGATCACGCAGACTTTTGTGCCATAGCCGCCGCGAGAGCGGCCAAGTGCTTCACGATGGTCTCGCTCTTCGAAAGAGGCCCCTTTTTTTGGGCTCCCGCCGCTTTGTGGTGAGCCCTGATGTTCGTGCCATCCAGAAAAGTCATTCCGAATGCCACTCCCTGTTGTTCCTGAACCAGTGCGAGCAGCCGCTCCCATACGCCGAGCTTCGCCCAGCGGATGAAAAGCTGCGCAGCCCGCCACCACGGACCCAGTTCAGCGGGGATACTCCGCCATTTCGCGCCATTCTCATGACGTCAGAAAATCGCTGCTATCGTCCGCCGCAGATCATGTGGCGGCGTCTTGCCCCTCGGGCGAACCTCCTCAATCAGAGGTTCCCAGATCGCCCATGTCTCGTCCGTAAAGGTGCCTGTTCTGTCCCCTTCTTCCATCCCTACAATATGGGAAGAAATTCAAGATCTAACAGGCCCTAATGATCAACACTAAAGTCCAGATCATAAACAGCCTGATTGAATGATCGTTTTTGGCTCTGTATATGAATGGCTGCATCATGCGGAAGCAGCACATTTACCAAATAAACAGTATCTGGTCCTGCTCCCTGATTATTATATCTCAACTGATGTTTCCCAGGCTCAAGAACAGCATGCACCCTAAGGCGCAAGCTTATCGTGCCACTTCCTGTACGTAGTTCTTCAACACTCGGAAATACATAGTCTCTCAATTTGAGGGAAAGATACGCATGATCCAGCATTAAAGACACCTGGCTTACGGCATGGTGAGCATACTGCTGCTGTTCATGAACAGAAAGTTTACCATCTCCATTTGCATCAATTTGGCGCAGAACTTGAGATGCTACATCCACTCCGGGCGTAAGACGCAAAACAACGTCTATTTCTTGCCTCGAAACATCAATAACTGTGGCCTGCAAATATTCATCCAGACGATGCGCCCATGCCGGAACCACAAAAGCTGTGAGTCCTGCCAGCATAAGCAAGAAGGATAATTTTGGTTTCACTGCGCAGTATACCGGCTGCCGTAATTATTGGTGGGGTCACGATACACCGTGTGCACATGCATGGTTGGGTCATCCCCTACCCCTTGCGGTGAAAACTCAATTAGCAGACGTGGCCCCTGAATACGATAATAGGATGACCCATTGCGGTCCGGCGCATGTGTTGTTGGGCCGCTCCAGGCAAACCATGTATCGTTCAGGCCTTCCCTAATCTCCTTTAGCCGAGGTGCCGCATAGGTATCATTAATAATACCCGCCCATTCTCCAATCACTGCCATAAGCAGTTCTTTCTGAATGGCTGTAAGCGCAGAGCCTTTTATACCTTCGGGAACAATGGTTTCACCATCATGGCCCGGCCCCTGCACCAGATCTTCTACTTTGTAGGGTAAAATGGCTTGCTGACGTTGCTTTGCATCCAGCGCATCCAGCAGCGTAAAAGCACGGTCATTCTCCCCAGCCAGAACACGTACCACTTTGCCATTGGCTGTATAAACAGCGGGCTGCGCACCTGTTAAGGTAGGTGTCATTGCCCCATGCTCACCATCAATAACAATATTCAAACCAAGGTGATGCCCACCAAACTGGATCATCCACGGCTTTGTTTCTGATGGGTCACCAAAAATAGCTATGGTGTAAACTGCCTTGCCTGAAGCAAAAGGCGTTCCGCTATCGGCCAATGCCTGATCAGCCCCCATGATATCCAGAACCTTCTGGTAACCTTTAGGGCTTAGAACCGTCTGCAATAAATGCAGCGCGGCAGTCTGCTGAATGGCTGTGAGTTGCCCCATTTGCAAACCGGGGCGCAGCACATCACTAACCGGAAAGTTAGACCATACTGATGCACCATAACGTTCACCAACAAAACCACCCGGCGGCCCCATACCCGGCCCTCGCACTGTTGGTTGATGTGCTTGCGCATCTGTTACGGGCTGCACAGGCTGATTTGGAGCACTCCGCCGAAAACGCGCAAGTGTTGCAAACTTCTGTATAGTAAAAGGCAACTCTACAGCTGCACGTTTCTGCGCATCTAAAGTGGACAGAAAAGACTGCGCAGCAATAACCACAGCATGGGTCTGCTGGGCCGTTGCTGTTTCATCCGCACGCACCAAAGCGGGTAACACCTGTGGCGCAGAAGTTTGTGCTACTGCAGGCACCACACTTAATAATCCACCAACTATACCAAAAATTTTTCGCATACGTTTTCTGCTTTACCCTTTGGGTCAGATATCATTCTCTTTTATCATCAACACTGCATGGACCTTACTTTTGGCTCAAGAGGGTTTCCTTTTTCCTCTATTCCCGTCCAGAATGTTATCAATCGCCACGCGAGTACCGCTTAAAAGCTGTCTGGCGCATGGTACCCTATTATTGTGTCACCTTTTCTGCAGGTTTTCTCATGCCTTATCCGCACCCACTTTCAGCACTGTTGACGGCATTCCCCCGCCGTTTTTCCCTTTGTATAACGGGAGCTACCTTGGCAACGCTCATGCTTCCGCACATAGCCCATGCCACAAGCTGCGCAGAACTCGCGCATCAAGCTCTGCCAGATACAACATTTACCACTGTGGAAATTGTGCAAGCCGGTAAGTGGCAGCCGCCGCAAAATCAACTTAGCCGCATTATGTCTGCTCCGGGCATGAATGTGGCGGGGCACCCTACACAGGCCCCTAACCCGGCTTTCTGCCGTGTGGCCATGACCCTGCACCCCTCTGCTGATTCACATATCCGCACGGAAGTCTGGCTACCCCTTAAAGGCTGGAATGGTAAATTGTTGGGCGTTGGCAATTTTGGCTGGGCCGGCTCCCTTATGTATTACGGCATGGCAACAGGTGTGGGAGAAGGTTATGCCGTAACCAGCACCGATACCGGGCATGATAGCTCCACCCCGGAAGGCCAAGGTGGCCGCTTTACACTTGGCCACCCAGAAAAACTGATTGATTACGCTTACCGCGCTGATCATTTAATGACCACCACGGCCAAAGCACTCATTGAAGCATTTTATAAAAAACCTGCCATCCATGCTTACTGGATAGGCTGTTCACTTGGTGGCCTTGAAGGACTGATTGAAGCAAAGAGATACCCGCAAGATTACGATGGTATTGTTGCTGGTGCGCCCCCCAACCCGATTGTGAACTTTAATGCCGAGCAACTCTGGGCGGGCTGGATGAGCTATCACAATCCGGCCTTGCGTGTATCACGCGATAAGTTTCGTCTGTTAAACACGGCGGTCATGAACGCCTGCGCTTCACCTGTTGGCAAAAAACAAGGCTTTTTGGATGAGCCAGATAAATGCACATTCACCCCAGATCAGCTTTTGTGCAAAGGGAATGATACCTCATCCTGCCTGACGGCAAATGAAGTTCAGGCTGCCAAAAACATCTATCAGGGGCCGGTAAACCCGCAAACGCATGAGGTGATTTTTCCTGGTCCCGCAAAAGGAAGCGAGGATGGCTTTTCTGCCGATGGCAAAGCCTTTCCTGTTGCGTTGGATCTCTTCAAATATGCAGCTTTCCAGAACCCAAATTGGGATTGGACAACCCTGAAATGGGATACCGATATAGAGGAGGCCACACGCAAAGTTGGCCCGCTTTTGCATGTCGACGCGGAAATCTCACAGAAGGGTTGTACATCGGGTTAGATTATGAAAAAGTCTGTTTTGCACAAAAGAAATTTCCATAATCATCAAGAAAACCCGATGCAGACAGAGTGTAGCGCAGGCGCGTATGAGTTTCCAGCCTCCTGTGGACGGCGTGTTGTGGCCCGTTTTGACGGGGGTCGCATGAGTTCGGATGGGGGCGTCATTCTGGTGAAGCAGGCTGATGACATTCTGGGGCTCAGCCGCCGCTTTGCTGCCTGTTTTCGCGATAAGCGGCATCCCGGCTTTGTGGAATACCGGGTTGAAGACCTTGTCCGTCAGCGGATCATGGGCCTGGCACTGGGCTATGAAGATCTCAATGATCACGATGCCCTGCGGCATGACCTGATCTTTGGTCTGGCCTCGGGTCGTCTGTCAGGAGGCCGGGCAAACTGCGCAGCATTGGCTGGCAAATCTACACTGAACCGGTTGGAGCGCAGTGGGCACAAGGCAGATCGTTACTGTCGGATCATTGCTGATCATGAGGCCCTGGCTACCCTGTTCGTCACGCTCTTCCTTGACCAGCATGAGCACGCACCCGCCCGGATCGTTCTGGATGTGGATGCCACCGATGACCGTATCCATGGCCATCAGGAAGGCCGCGCCTTTCATGGATATTACGGCCATAACTGCTATCTTCCCCTGTATGTCTTCTGCGGGGACCATCTCCTCAGCGCTACCCTGCGCACGGCAGACAGGGACCCGGGGAAGGAAGCACTGGCAGACATCCGCCGGATCGTGGAGCAGATCAGGAGCCGTTGGCCTCGGGTGCGTATCCTGGTGCGTGGGGACAGCGGTTTCGCCCGGGACAGTCTGATGACATGGTGCGAAGACAACCACGTTGACTTCCTGTTCGGGCTTGCAGGCAACACCCGCCTGTATGACCGGATTGCCTCTTTGTCCGCTGAGGTTCGTGACGAAGCCGCCACGACAGGCAGAGCGGCGCGCGGTTTCGCCTCCTTTGACTGGATCACAAAGGACAGCTGGACGCGCCGCAGGCGGGTCGTGGCCAAGGCCGAATGGCGCCACGGCAACCGCTATCATCGCTTCATTGTCACCACCCTACCGCAGGGAATGTCCGACCCCCGCCATCTCTACGAACAGATTTACTGCGCACGCGGGGATATGGAAAACCGCATCAAGGAATGCCAGATGGATCTGTTCTCAGACAGGACCTCGTCCCACACCATCCGGGCCAACCAGCTCCGGCTGTGGTTCTCGGCCGCAGCCTATGTCCTGCTGACCGCTCTGCAAAGACTGGCCCTTGGCCAGACCAGCCTGGAGACGGCGACCTGTGGCACCATACGCGCACGGCTGCTCAAAATCGCGACACGTGTAACGCTCAGCGTCCGTCGGATTGTCCTGTCCATGCCGGACATGTTCCCCTGTCAGCATGAATTCGCCCTCGCTCATGCACGATTGCGAAGGCTCCGGCAGGCCATCTGAAGAAACAGACAGTGCACAGACCACATAGCTTCCACCAACACTGCCTTCTCAGGCCGTGACACCCTCACTGCGTTCAGAACCCGCCGCCAGAAGCAGAATATCGTCAATATTCCAGATCGGGCTCCTGTGGGATGACTGAATTCTACAAAATGACCCGAAATTGCCTCAAGTGTGAGATGGGGTGGTTGCCGTCCTCCCCGCACGGCATCGCAATGTGCCAGAATGGTCGTTGGAAGAAACGACTGCGCGAAAGGACGGCAGATGAAGGATACAGTGATAGGCGTTGATCTGGCAAAGAACATTTTCCAGGTTCATGGAGCTTCGCGTGCGGGCGAGGTGATGTTTCGCAAAAAGCTGCGTCGTCAGCAGTTTATGCAGTTCATGGCCACGCAGCCGCCTGCTCTGGTCGTTCTTGAAGCGTGCGGGAGCGCGCATTACTGGGCTCGCGAACTGGCAGGAGCTGGTCACGAGGTCAGACTGATCGCTCCGCAGTATGTGAAGCCTTTCGTGAAGCGCCAGAAGAACGATGCTGCTGATGCGGAAGCGATCGTCATTGCGGCCCGGCAGCCGGAAATGCGCTTTGTCGAACCACGCACTGAAGCGCAGCAGGCGCGTGGCGTTCTTTTCCGGGCCCGGCAGCGTCTGGTGCACCAGCGCACGGAACTGGTGAATGCCCTGCGTGCCGTTCTGTATGAATTCGGTCTCGTCGTGCCACAGGGGATTGCGCATATCAGACACATTGAAACCATGCTGGATGAGGCGGTTCTGCCAGAGGCTGTGAAGCAGGAATGCCTTGATCTGCTGCGACAGATTTCGGAGCAGAGTGTGCGGATTGATGTCAGAACAAAGAAGATCAGGATGCTTGCCCAGGAAAGTGAAAACACCTGCAGATTGCAGAGCATGCCTGGAGTGGGTCCTCTGACCGCTCTTGCGATTGAAGCTTTTGCGCCTGACCTGCAGAGCTTCCGGCGCGGGCGCGACTTTGCTGCGTGGCTGGGGCTGGTGCCCCGTCAGTTCTCATCTGGCGGAAAGGAAAGGCTGGGGAAGATATCAAAAGCCGGGCAGGCTGATATCCGCAGGCTTCTCATCATGGGCGCCATGACCCAGGTGAACTGGGCCAGCCGTAAGGCCCCTGCACCGGGAAGCTGGCTGGCACGGATGCTGGCCCGCAAGCCCCGTATGCTGGTAGCCATTGCGCTGGCCAACAGGATGGCACGAGCCATCTGGGCCATGGCAACAAAACAGGAGGATTATCGGGATCCGGCCCTGTCCCTGGCAGCCTGAGCGATGGCTCGGCTCCCGCGGATGGAACCGGTAGGGGTGTGAGAGGGCGATGACCTGAATGGGCGCATGATCGTTTGATCCGGATCGGAAAAACCAGTGGATTTCTCTGTGCTTTAAAGCACGCCTGTGAGATTTGGATCTGATCCGCTGATCACCATACCGGCCAGTGGCTTCTGAAAGGCCACATCAACAGGCCTTACAGAAGACCGCACACGATCACACGTCAATATTGGTCAGAAAACTCTTGCATAACGGACGGTAACCACAGAAGAAATCCGCGTCAAAGATGCCATTGCAGATGGTGTGCCTTACAAGGACATGCTGATTACGCCAGAGCATTGCCTGTTCTTTGAAGGCAAGTTTGTGCCTGCACGTATGCTTGTGAATGGTATCTCCATCTTCTACGATAAATCCATCACGTCTTACGATTATTATCACGTGGAAACAGAGCAACATTCTGTTATTCGCGCTGATGGAATGCTGACAGAAAGCTACATGGACACAGGCAACCGCCGCTCCTTCCGTCAGGAAGGCTCTGTTGTCATGCTAGGTGGCAAAATAGGCACATGGGAAGAAGATGCCGCAGCCCCACTGTGTGTTGATCGGGCTTTTGTAGAGCCTCTTTTCCGCAAACTGGAATATAGGGGCAACAACGTTATTGGCCATGAAGTTCTAGCGCTTCCGTTAGAACAAACCAATGACGCCAACCTGCACCTGCTGACACAAACAGGCGCAGTTATTCGCCCGATGCGCCACAACGGTCAGCAATACAGCTTCATGCTGCCTGCTGGCACACAGTCTGTTCGCATTGTCTCACGCGCCAGCCGTCCGGCTGATGTGATTGGGCCATTTGTGGATGATCGCCGCCATATGGGTGTGGCTATTGCAGATATCCATCTGCTTTCCGCCAAACAGCAGCATAACATCACCACACATCTTCAGGCCGAAAAACCAGAAGGCTGGCACGCAACAGATTGGACTGATTGCGCATGGACCAATGGTAACGCCCAACTACCGCTTGATGAACAACTGCTTAACGGCAAAATGGGCATTCTTTCCCTGACCATTCGCGCCGCTGGCCCCTATCTGATTGATGATCAGACAGCAGCGGAAACAAAAGTACTCTCCGCTTAAAAGAAACGCATCTCTCTCTTATAGATAAAAATATAAGAGAGAGATTTCTTTTGCCTTTTAGGCACTTACATCCTGCAGAACTGTAAATCCTTCAAAAACTGGTGGCCCTGCTGTAAGCGCCTTACCCTGCCCTGCTCCGGCATGCGCCTGACGAAACTGCTCAGACTGTGTCCAACCGACAAAAGCATCATAAGATGCCCATACGGTATGAGACGCGTAGAGCCTTCCGCCTTCTTTTTCCGGCCCTTTAAGGAACTGAAAGCTGATAAAACCGGGAACGGTTTTCAACAGCACTTCTCGGTCTAGCCAACGACGCTGAAAAGCCTCTTCATTTTCTGGGGGCACCAGAAAGCGGTTCATGGCAATATATTGCGGCATATACTGTTCCTTTTCTATTTATATATTGATACTGCGCACGCAAGCATGCGCAACTTTCCTCAGCTATTATCTCCCCCGAACACCAGACAGACCAGAAAGTTTATTAAAACACGCTTATGCGTGTTCTTATGCAAGATCCGTACCTATGAAAGCACGAGTGCCTGATATTTGGTTTTCTATGCAACTCAGCACACGTTCAACGGTTTGCATCCACCAAGGTACGTTTTTGCAGATGTTGCAAATACACAACAAAGCAACAGTTTACCCCACAATAATACAAAAAATGTGTTGAAATTATTAATTCACCCATGTGAACGTGACTTTAAGAATTCTATACGATTTTTAGGAGCTTATTGTGCGTTCACCTCGTTCGATCATGGCTCGTCCAACTGGCATCACACATCCCCTGCTTTTAGGAACAACCTCCGTATTCTGCTTATTGGCTGAGCCAACTCACGCCCAAAATGCCAGTAGCTCCTTACCCAAACAGCACCAGACTACACAAAAGAAAGCCCCCTCATCCGCCCAGGCCCGGCAATTAACAGTATCCGATCCTCACCCCACAGCAGCACAACCCGTAGCAGGCGGCACCGAAGCCGTTATCGTGACCGGCACCCGTGAAATTGGCAAAAAAGCACGAGACAGTATCTCGCCAGTAGATATCATTACGGCACGCCAACTTTCTGAAACAGGAATGCCCTCTCTGCGGGAGGCATTAACCCAACTGGCCCCTTCTTTAACCATGCCAACCAGTGGGTATGATGCAGGTGCCCTTACATCGGCTTTCAGCCTACGTGGGCTTAGCCCGAATGAAACACTGGTGCTGGTAGATGGCAAACGGCGGCACACCACAGCCAATATTTATGCAGACCCCGGCCCCCAACAGGGCAGCACGCCCGTTGATGTAGACATGATCCCACTTGCTGCCATTGATCATGTTGAAATCCTGCGAGATGGCGCGTCCGCTCAATACGGATCAGACGCTGTGGCGGGTGTGGTAAACATTATCCTGAAAAAGCAGGATCACGGTTTTCATGCGCAGTCTCTTACAGGCATCACAGCCTCGAAAGATGGGTTTGAGCAAGGCATCTATATGGATGGCGGCGCAAAACTGACGGATCGCGGTTACATTCATGTAAGTGGTGACTACGTGCATGAAGATCACACGTATCGCAGCGCGCCAGACCTGCGCACGAACACAAAAATCAACAAACTTCTGGGCCAACCTGAACAAACGCGTGAAACCGTGGCTATAAAAGCCGGGTATCATATCTTAGATAATCTGGAGGCGTATGCTGTAGCCACCTATGCACACCGGCACGCTGAATCCTTCCAGAACTACCGTACGGCCAGTTCTTTAGATAACTACCCGGCTTACGCGGCCATTTATCCAAATGGCTATTCCCCAGTCATGACAATGGACGAAAACGACTGGGAAGTGACCGCAGGCTTACGTGGTGAAATTGACAACTGGCACTGGGATCTCTCATCCGTTTATGGGCGTGATTACGACCAGATTGGCATTGCCAATTCAGCCAACCTTGCCCTTTCAACAGCAACCGGGCGTACACCCACAAAGTTTGATGCTCAAGGCTACAATAATGAGCAATGGAGCAATACGTTCGATCTCAGCAAAGCTTTTCATATACCCGGCTGGCCGTATGCCATAAACGTGGCAGGCGGCGCATCTTACCGTTACGAAAGTTATAGCATTGGCACGGGTTCGGCTGATTCCACTTATAGCAGTGGCTCAGACGCATTGCAGGGCACAGTGGCCGCCAATGCTGGCAATTACAGCCGAGATGTTATTGGTGGTTATATTGATGTTGCCACCCACCTTGCCAAAAATGTGCAACTTGATCTGGCCGGCCGCTACGAACACTATACGGATGTGGGTGATACAGAAACCGGCAAAGCTGCGCTGCGGTATGCCCCACTACCGTGGCTTGGCCTACGCGCAACCATATCAAACGGTTTTCATGCCCCCACACTGGCGCAGGAATATTATAGTGCTGTTGCAGTTTCCCCCACGGCGGCACGTGGCATTATTGCTGCCAATTCCCCCGGCGCGCGTGCAAATGGCGCCAATGCGCTTAAACCAGAACGCTCCACCAACGTTTCTGGCGGTATTGTGCTGGAACCCGTCAAACGGCTTCATATCACCGCAGATGTTTACCAGATAAACCTGCGCGATCAGATCCTGCCGGGCGGCAACGTATATGGCACAGATGCCCTTTCTGCCTTGCAGATGAACGGATTTACACTTCCGAACGATGCTGCCACATGGGGCAGTTCTCTTTCCACACACTGGTTTGCAAACGTGGCCAGCACGCGCACACAAGGGTTGGATATTACCGCCTCATACCCAACGGAATTAAGCCCCACAATAGGCCGTATTGACTGGGATGTTGGTATTAACCTGAACCGCACACGCCTAACACATCAGAGTGCTGCAGCAGATGGCACACCGCTGCTTACTGCCCAAAGCATTGCCTACATCACCACAGCCTATCCGCGTAGCAAAATGATCTGGGGTGGCCGCTTTACCAGCAGTAATGGCAAATGGACCGTAGGCGTGCATGAAATACGCTGGGGGCAAACCACATCCGAACTCACGGATTATACAGGACCAACCAATAGTGCTAGCGTAAGCGCTTACTCTTTTACGCAATTTCACAACACGCCAAAATTCGTAACCAATCTGGACATTACCTATCGGGTTATGCCGCAACTGTCTTTTACGCTTGGAGCGAACAACCTGTTTAATGCCCTGCCCTCACGCGTGCCAGATAGCAACCGTTACCTTGGCGTACCTCAGTATTACATGAGCACATCACAACTGGGTATCAATGGTGGCTTTTACTATCTGAAAGCAGATGTAAGATTTTAAAATAACCGCTTAAATAACACATTTACGGGGCCGCAATGGTGTGGCCCCGTAAAAAGTAATATTACACAAAAATTGTAAAATTCCTTTATTAGGCTTCAACACTTTCGGGCATGGTGTCCATATCTATCACAAAGCGGTATTTCACATCGGAACGTAAAACACGTTCATAGGCTTCATTGATCTGATCTGCATGCACAACTTCAATATCACTTGTAATATTGTGCTTACCGCAGAAATCCAGCATCTCCTGCGTTTCCTGAATACCACCAATAGCAGAACCAGCAAGGCTTCTGCGCTTGGCTACAAGGCTGAATGCACCAATGGACATCGGCTTTTCTGGCAGACCAACAAGAACCATATGCCCATCCTGCTTGAGCAGCGCGAGGTAGGCATTAATGTCATGTTCGGCTGAAACGGCATCTAAAATGAAGTCAAACTGGTTGGCTTCTGCTGCCATTGCCTCTGCATCACGCGAAATAACTACGCGATGTGCACCCAAACGTTTACCATCTTCCACCTTGCTTGCCGAAGTGGTGAAAAGTGTTACTTCTGCCCCCAATGCCACAGCAAATTTTACGGCCATATGGCCCAAGCCACCTAACCCCACAATACCAACCTTGTGGCCTACGCCCACTTTCCAATGTGATAGCGGAGACCATGTAGTGATGCCCGCGCAAAGCAAAGGTGCAGCCGCAGCCGGATCCAGATTTTCAGGCACACGCAAAACAAAACGTTCATCCACCACGATTGCGCGTGAATATCCACCAAACGTATAGGCATCCGTTTTAGGAAAAGCCGGATCTGGGCTATTGTAAGTCCAGGTTGGTCCGGCATCACAGTACTGCTCCAACCCGGCTTCGCAAGAGGCGCATGTCTGGCACGAATTGACCATACATCCCACACCAACCAGTTCACCCAGCTTAAAACGTGTTACATCTACACCCACGGCAGCAACGCGTCCGATAATTTCATGGCCAGGCACACATGGGTAAGAAGCAGGCCCCCATTCGCTCCGGGCCGTATGAATATCAGAATGGCAGATACCGCAATGCGTGATATCAATCTGCACATCAAGAGGGCCGCAATCACGACGTTGGAAAGTAAAAGGAGCCAGTGGAGTTGTGGCGCTGGAAGCAGCGTAGCCGATGCAGGTAAACATGAAACGTTCCTATTCAGGCTGAAAACAGATTTCAGATCACCTGCTCAAACTAACAGAACCTACCCGCCTTATGTAACCATATCGGCTTCACCTCTGCGTTGCTCTTTTTAACATGCACCCTGCATGATGCCTTGTTTTTTCATCAATATTGCTCAGGAAACGTCATCCTACAGCAACGTTACATACTCAATCACATAAGGAATATGTCTATGTCACGCCCACCCTTTCCGCCTTTTGATATTGAGAGCGCAACACGCAAAGTCCGTCTTGCTGAAGATGCCTGGAACTCCCAAAACCCAGATCAGGTGGCGCAGGCCTATACTGTGAACAGCCAATGGCGCAACCGAACAGAATTTATCCATGGGCGTGATGAAATTGTAGATTTTCTGAAACGCAAATGGCGCACAGAACATGATTACCGTCTGATCAAAGAGCTCTGGGGATTTCGTCAAAACCGTATGGCTGTTCGCTTTGCCTATGAATGGCATGATGATGCAGGACAATGGTTTCGGTCTTACGGCAATGAAATGTGGGAGTTTGATCCCGATGGGCTTATGCGCCGCCGTTTTGCTGCCATCAATGATTTGCCTATCGAAGCAGAAAGCAGATTGTTTCATTGGCCCCAAGGACGGCGCCCAGATGAGCATCCAGGACTTTCCGATCTAGGGCTGTAACACCATAAAGAGCAAGCGCTTGCCAGACAGCATATGACTAGCTGGCAAGCTGGTTTTCTCACGCCCCATCATAATCAAACCTTAGGCTTGCCTGTCGTAAATCAAGTAGACAGATAGTTCGTAAAAAACCTACACTGAGTAAGTGAGATACCACACAAGATAGATAATCTGTATTGATGCAACGCAATGGATTATACTGAGAATACATAGATAAGGAGATATATTACAGAATGAAAATTATCAGAACTGCTGTAGTCACAGCTCTTATTACTATCACGAGCGCCTGTACATCCACCAGCAATACCTCCATAAAACATACAACACTTACGGAAGTTAACCAGAATATTCATGATGGCGTGACGACTGCATCCCAAGTGTATCAGATTTACGGAGAACCGGGGCAGAAAGGCTATGAAAATGGTTATGATTTCTGGGTTTATAGTTTTACAGCTGGTAGAGAAGATGGACTCTCAATAGCTCAGGATGTGGTTGGTCTGGGCATGCTGGGAGAAAAAACAAATAACAAAAGCAAAACGCTTACCATCGTCTTTAACAATGGCATCGTGTTAAACCATAGCTTCTCCACCTCAAATTTTAGTTCCAGTAGTGGATTAAGGCAGTAACTTCTGTCTATTTTCTCTTAAAATCCAAGGCGGGATATCCATTCCATTGACAAAAACATGAATAATCAGCCTGTTTCCGATACGCAACGCCGCCTGGTTATGCTCTGTGCTGTTTTAGGAATTGTGTTAGGTGGGTTGGATGGTGCCATTGCCAACATTGCCCTGCCAACTATTGCCCGAGATCTTTCGTGCACCGAAACGCTAACTGTCTGGATCGTTAACGGATATCAGCTTGCTGTTGCTGTCAGTTTATTGCCTGCTGCTGCATTGGCTGAATCTCTGGGTCTTAAAAGAGTATATGGTTTTGGGTTAGCATTATTTACTGCGGCTTCTCTGGCATGTGCACTTTCGGGGTCTATTGGCCTTCTTGTTGGTTCACGCGTTTTGCAAGGCATTGGTGGTGCCTGCATGGCTGCGTTAAGCGGTGCACTTGTTAGAAGTGTGTACCCACGAGAACTTTTGCATAAGGCATTCGCAATAATTGCTCTTGCCGTTGCCATTTCTGCAGCAACCGGCCCCACATTGGCCGCTGCAGTTTTATCTGTTGCCACTTGGCCTTGGTTATTCCTTATCAATCTGCCAATCGGCCTTATAGCTGTCCCTCTTTTTCTACGAGTTGCACCACATAGCCCGCGCCGTTCATTTGCTTTTGATTGGATGGGCGCTTTATTAAATGTTGGTGCTCTGGGGCTGGGTGTTCTTGGTGTTGATGCGTTGGGGCAAAAAGAAGCCAGATGGGGAGGAATTGAAATCGGAGCAGGCTTTCTGTGCGCCATTATGCTGTATATGCAGCAACGCCACCAGAAGGCCCCTATGCTTCCCCTTGATCTTCTGGCCATTCCTCTATTCTCGCTCTCCATCCTCACATCTGTTTGTGCGTATGCAGCACAAATTCTGGCTTATGTTGCGCTGCCATTTCTGTTTCAAACCGTTATGCATCAATCTGCAGTTACAACAGGTTTGCTTGTTACGCCTTGGCCACTACTTGTTGCCGTAGCAGCACCCTTTGCCGGGCGGCTAGCTGCCCGCCACCCCGCTTCTGTTTTAAGCAGCATTGGGCTGACTATTCTGGCAGCCGGATTAAGCATGTTGAGTATTATGCCTGCGCACCCATCCTTCTTGGATGTTGCTTGGCGTATGGGGCTATGCGGTATTGGGTTTGGTTTCTATCAAACGCCCAACAATCTTACAGTCATGACCTCCGGCCCAACAACGCGCAGTGGTGCTGCCAGTGGTATGCTGGCTGTTGCACGCACAATGGGTTGGGCACTGGGGTCCGCCTTTGTTGCATTGGTTTTTGGTTTGTCTGAAGGCGGTTCCGGGGCTGTTCATTGTCTTGAACTGGCAACAGGTTTTGCCCTTACCGGAGCTATTCTTAGCGTTTCACGCCGTGTTGTACGTGATGAACAGAAAAACATGAAGCATTGAGAAACAAAGAAAAAAGATATCCATCAGTTTTCTGCAGCTTACACCGTTCTGCCAACGCATGTTTTCACGGCATGCAGCTTACACAGAAATTCCACGCACTTTAATTATATACATATTGCATATTTTAATCAGGCACAGTTTAGTCTGAATTTATGCCCCAAGACTCGCAAGCTCCTGCGCCTCCGTTCTCTTCAAAAAAATCTGCATGGCGTTTTGCCAAAACAGCAGATGCAGGCGGCCAAAGTCTGCCAGAAGTTTTTGCCAGCATTAAACTCCCTGCAGCAAATACATCATGGCTCAAGCGCTTTTTAGCGTTTGTTGGGCCGGGCTACATGGTTTCTGTTGGATATATGGACCCCGGCAACTGGGCGACCGACTTACAAGGCGGTGCCCAGTTTGGATATACCCTGCTTGCTGTTATTCTACTTTCAAACCTGATGGCAATTCTCCTTCAGGCTCTATCAGCCAGACTAGGCATTGCAACAGGTCGTGATCTAGCCCAAGCTTGCCGAGATCATTTTCCACCCGCCATCAATATTGTTCTTTGGTTAGCCTGTGAACTTTCCATTATTGCATGTGATCTAGCCGAAGTAATTGGTACAGCCATAGCGCTACAACTGCTACTTGGCATTCCAATCTTAGGTGGTGCCATTATCTCGGTTCTTGATGCTTTTCTTGTGCTTGTTTTGATGAATCGCGGTTTCCGATATCTGGAAGCATTTATTATTGCATTACTCAGCATTATTGCCATTTGTTTTGGTGTGCAAATGATAGCTGCAGCCCCACCTCTTGCCCAATTAGTAAAAGGCTTTATTCCTTCACCTGAAATCATAACCAATAGTCAGATGCTCTACATTGCAATCGGCATTGTTGGGGCTACGGTTATGCCACATAATCTATATCTTCATTCCTCTATCGTGCAGACACGTGCATTCGAACACACATTATCCGGCCGTAAGGAGGCCATTCGCTGGGCAACGTGGGATAGCACAATTGCTCTTATGCTGGCTTTGTTTATTAACGCGGCCATTCTTATTGTTGCCGCAGCTGCTTTTCATACAACAGGCCATCAAAATGTTGCAGAAATTGAAGATGCTTACCGCCTGCTCTCCCCTGTTCTTGGGTTAGGCATTGCATCCACCTTATTTGCCGTTGCCCTTCTGGCTGCTGGCACTAATTCAACCGTAACCGGCACATTGGCCGGGCAAATTATTATGGAAGGCTTTTTGCGGTTAAAAATACCGCACTGGATGCAACGGCTGCTCACACGTGGTCTTGCCATTATTCCTGTCATAATGGTGACAGCTCTTTACGGTAACAAGGGTATTGGAAACCTGCTGATGCTCAGCCAGGTTATCCTATCCATCCAACTTCCTTTTGCGGTTATCCCTTTAATTCTGTTTGTATCTGACAACAAGAAAATGGGTGAACTTGTTATTTCTCGTAAAACAACCATCCTGGCCTGGGGTGTTGCTGGTATTATTCTGGTTCTTAATTTCAAACTTTTGTATGATACTTTTTTCTGAAAACAATTTATAATTGCACTCACAAAACCTGATCTACAATTTTCCTAATCCATAAATCTGTAATGGGCGCATATGGAATCAGCATCCGGTAATAAAATGCCCCATACAGCAGATCGAGCATAAGCCCTCCTGTTTCTGAAGGCATTCCGAACTGTTCTAGCGCCTCCAGCCCTGCCTTTCTTCTAGGTGCAATCCACCGATCCCAAAAAGCCTGTTCCAGCACAGAAGTGGATTGAGCAGCTGCAACCATATGCCGCAAAAGTTTCCGTCTTGGTTCGTCTAGCGCATGGCTAAGATCTTCAAGTGCAAAAATAAGTGTCTGCTTAACATCCTGTCCGGCGCGATAGGCAATGCGTGGTGTCAATTCTGACAAGAATGCATCCATCACCACGGCTGCAGCACTGTTCCAGCGGCGATAAAGCGTTGTTTTGGCCACACCTGAATGGCTTGCGATAGCTTCCATCGTCACGCGCTCCGGCCCCAAGTCATATGCAAGCTTCAGGGCTGCGCTACGCGCTGCCTCGGTTGCTGCTTCACTGCGCTTGCGCCCGCTCCCTGCTACAGCAGCTTTTGAGGCATGAGATGGATTGCGAGTGTTCAAAATAGATCTCCAGTGCGTCCTTAAGGAAATTGCCACTATCCAGCATTTTTCGCAACGATCCGTATCGTTTCTTGACTACGATACGGATCGTATCGTAATTATCTTTTCATTCCGATATCGGTCGGAATCTGAAAAATGCCGGAGCAAGCCTGTGATAGGACAGTCCATTCAGAAATGGGATGCACGCGATAAAGCCACAGGCACTTTCCTGTACCCATCCGACTTGCGGCCAGAACACTGTGTCCACCTCAAGGTACTCAGGGCCGGACGTGCCCATGCCCGCATTCTTGAAATTGATATTCATGCAGCTCAAAAGGCACCGGGGGTTCTGCGCGTTCTCACATCCGCCGATATCCCAGGCCTCAACAGCTTCGGCCTCATCACCCCCGATCAACCTGTTCTTTGCCATGACCGCGTAAGGTTTCCCGGTGATGCAGTTGCTCTTGTAATTGCAGAAAGCGAGCACGAGGCTCAAAAAGCCTGCCAACTTATTCATGTAGAATATGAAGACCTGCCAGCCATACTGGACCCAAAACAGGCTCTGACTCCCGATGCCCCCCAGATCGGACAGAATGGCAATCTCTGCCATGAGGTTAATCTAGCTGTCAGGTTGTGAGACGTCATTGGGATGATGTAGCGTGGGCGATACCGCGTTATGCTTCGTTGTTTTCTTCCGTTTGCAGGGAGACCGAATGATGCTTCAGATCCACCCACAGGCACGCACGACACCGGCTGTCCGGGCTGAGATAGCTCGTTCGTCAGAACCGACATCCGTGCTCGCCAGACGCTACGGGATCAGCGATGAAACAGTCCGCAAGTGGCGCAGGCGTGGTTCGGACGCCTGTCAGGACCGCAGCAGCCGTCCCTGGAGGCTGGCCTGGAAAGCCTCGGAGGAGGAGCGCGCCATTGTCTGTCAGCTTCGGCGTTCTACCGGTTTTGGTCTGGATGATCTGACCTTTGTCTTACGGCATTTCCTGCCGCATCTGAACCGGGACAATATCTGGCGGATACTGAAAGACGCCGGATTGAACAGGCTGCCTCCTGTTCCAAAGGCCGGACCAGTTCGGGGACAGGGAAAGTTCCGCGATTACGATCCCGGTTATGTCCATATCGATGTGAAACATCTGCCAAAATTACAGACAGCAGATGGGGACCGGCGGAAACGTTTTCTGTATGTCGCCATCGACGCGGATTTCTTCTGTGGTTACCGTCCGTTATGCAAGAGTTTTCTGACCAATATTGACGTGTGATCGTGTGCGGTCTTCTGTAAGGCCTGTTGATGTGGCCTTTCAGAAGCCACTGGCCGGTATGGTGATCAGCGGATCAGATCCAAATCTCACAGGCGTGCTTTAAAGCACAGAGAAATCCACTGGTTTTTCCGATCCGGATCAAACGATCATGCGCCCATTCAGGTCATCGCCCTCTCACACCCCTACCGGTTCCATCCGCGGGAGCCGAGCCATCGCTCAGGCTGCCAGGGACAGGGCCGGATCCCGATAATCCTCCTGTTTTGTTGCCATGGCCCAGATGGCTCGTGCCATCCTGTTGGCCAGCGCAATGGCTACCAGCATACGGGGCTTGCGGGCCAGCATCCGTGCCAGCCAGCTTCCCGGTGCAGGGGCCTTACGGCTGGCCCAGTTCACCTGGGTCATGGCGCCCATGATGAGAAGCCTGCGGATATCAGCCTGCCCGGCTTTTGATATCTTCCCCAGCCTTTCCTTTCCGCCAGATGAGAACTGACGGGGCACCAGCCCCAGCCACGCAGCAAAGTCGCGCCCGCGCCGGAAGCTCTGCAGGTCAGGCGCAAAAGCTTCAATCGCAAGAGCGGTCAGAGGACCCACTCCAGGCATGCTCTGCAATCTGCAGGTGTTTTCACTTTCCTGGGCAAGCATCCTGATCTTCTTTGTTCTGACATCAATCCGCACACTCTGCTCCGAAATCTGTCGCAGCAGATCAAGGCATTCCTGCTTCACAGCCTCTGGCAGAACCGCCTCATCCAGCATGGTTTCAATGTGTCTGATATGCGCAATCCCCTGTGGCACGACGAGACCGAATTCATACAGAACGGCACGCAGGGCATTCACCAGTTCCGTGCGCTGGTGCACCAGACGCTGCCGGGCCCGGAAAAGAACGCCACGCGCCTGCTGCGCTTCAGTGCGTGGTTCGACAAAGCGCATTTCCGGCTGCCGGGCCGCAATGACGATCGCTTCCGCATCAGCAGCATCGTTCTTCTGGCGCTTCACGAAAGGCTTCACTGAATTGCCCCGGGTTTTGTGGAGACGTTTTTTATCTGATTTAAGCGGCTAATGCATGTGATTTCTGTTGTGCATAAAAGCGTGCCTCAGCTTCTGCTGGCGGGATGTTTCCAATGGAGGACAGGAGCCGCCGATTATTGAACCAGTCGACCCATTTAAGTGTTGCCAGTTCAACAGCTTCCCTGTTTTTCCATGGCCCCTGCCGATAGATGAGTTCGGTTTTGTAAAGTCCGTTAATGGTCTCTGCCAAGGCGTTATCATAGGAATCCCCAACACTGCCGACAGAAGCAACGAGCCCCGCTTCAGCCAGTCTTTGCGTGTAACGAATGGACACATATTGACAGCCGCGGTCGGAATGGTGGGTCACTTTTCCCTCAGGTCGCCTCTGGCACAGAGCCTGCTCGAGAGCATCCAGCACGAAGTCGGTATGAGCCGTTGAGGAGACGCGCCAACCCACAATAACCCGTGCGAATACATCAATGATGAAGGCCACATAAACAAAGCCCTGCCATGTGGAAACGTAAGTAAAATCCGAAACCCAGAGTCTGTTGGGGGCAGGAGCATGAAACTGGCGCTGCACCAGATCCTGCGGACACGGACGTTGCGGATCAGGCCGTGTGGTTCTGACCCCCTTGCCACGAATGACGCCTTTCAGCCCCATCCGGCGCATCAGCCGCTCTACCGTGCAGCGGGCGACATCCAGACCTTCACGTCTGAGCTGATGCCAGACCTTGCGCGCTCCATAGACGCAGAAATTATTATTCCACACTCTACGGATGTCATCGCACAGTTCTTTGTCTTTCTGGCTGCGCACACACGGATTTTTCTGTCTGGCAACAGTTGCATAATAGGCAGATGGTGCAATCGACAGAACCCTGCAGATTGACCCGACACCATATGTCTGCCGGTGCTCCTCAATGAAGCGTGTCATGGCTTGAAGATGCGGTCGAGCTCCGCCTGGGCAAAATATGCCGACGCCTTACGCAGGATTTCATTGGCCTGCCGCAATTCGCGGTTCTCTCGCTCCAGTTGCCTGATCTTCTCTCGATCAGGCAGGTCACTCACCGCAGGCGCATTGGCACGTTCATGCAGACGGGTCCATTTTGACAGCGTGTCAGGATGAATATCCAGCTTTGGCGCTATCATCATCACTGCAGACCACCGCGAAGGATGGTTCTTCTCTTCCTCCAGAACCATGCGGGCTGCACGGTCACGAAACTCAGGCGGAAAACGCTTCGATTTATTGCTCATGAATTCTTCTTACCTCACGGGTCTTTCTGTCTCCACAAAACCCGGGGCAATTCACACATACTGCGGAGCGATCAGTCTGACCTCGTGACCAGCTCCTGCCAGTTCGCGAGCCCAGTGATGCGCGCTCCCGCACGCTTCAAGAACGACCAGAGCAGGCGGCTGCGTGGCCATGAACTGCATAAACTGCTGACGACGCAGCTTTTTGCGAAACATCACCTCGCCCGCACGCGAAGCTCCATGAACCTGGAAAATGTTCTTTGCCAGATCAACGCCTATCACTGTATCCTTCATCTGCCGTCCTTTCGCGCAGTCGTTTCTTCCAACGACCATTCTGGCACATTGCGATGCCGTGCGGGGAGGACGGCAACCACCCCATCTCACACTTGAGGCAATTTCGGGTCATTTTGTAGAATTCAGTCATCCCACAGGAGCCCGATCTGGAATATTGACGATATTCTGCTTCTGGCGGCGGGTTCTGAACGCAGTGAGGGTGTCACGGCCTGAGAAGGCAGTGTTGGTGGAAGCTATGTGGTCTGTGCACTGTCTGTTTCTTCAGATGGCCTGCCGGAGCCTTCGCAATCGTGCATGAGCGAGGGCGAATTCATGCTGACAGGGGAACATGTCCGGCATGGACAGGACAATCCGACGGACGCTGAGCGTTACACGTGTCGCGATTTTGAGCAGCCGTGCGCGTATGGTGCCACAGGTCGCCGTCTCCAGGCTGGTCTGGCCAAGGGCCAGTCTTTGCAGAGCGGTCAGCAGGACATAGGCTGCGGCCGAGAACCACAGCCGGAGCTGGTTGGCCCGGATGGTGTGGGACGAGGTCCTGTCTGAGAACAGATCCATCTGGCATTCCTTGATGCGGTTTTCCATATCCCCGCGTGCGCAGTAAATCTGTTCGTAGAGATGGCGGGGGTCGGACATTCCCTGCGGTAGGGTGGTGACAATGAAGCGATGATAGCGGTTGCCGTGGCGCCATTCGGCCTTGGCCACGACCCGCCTGCGGCGCGTCCAGCTGTCCTTTGTGATCCAGTCAAAGGAGGCGAAACCGCGCGCAGCTCTGCCTGTCGTGGCGGCTTCGTCACGAACCTCAGCGGACAAAGAGGCAATCCGGTCATACAGGCGGGTGTTGCCTGCAAGCCCGAACAGGAAGTCAACGTGGTTGTCTTCGCACCATGTCATCAGACTGTCCCGGGCGAAACCGCTGTCCCCACGCACCAGGATACGCACCCGGGGCCAACGGCTCCTGATCTGCTCGACGATCCGGCGGATGTCTGCCAGTGCTTCCTTCCCCGGGTCCCTGTCTGCCGTGCGCAGGGTAGCGCTGAGGAGATGGTCCCCGCAGAAGACATACAGGGGAAGATAGCAGTTATGGCCGTAATATCCATGAAAGGCGCGGCCTTCCTGATGGCCATGGATACGGTCATCGGTGGCATCCACATCCAGAACGATCCGGGCGGGTGCGTGCTCATGCTGGTCAAGGAAGAGCGTGACGAACAGGGTAGCCAGGGCCTCATGATCAGCAATGATCCGACAGTAACGATCTGCCTTGTGCCCACTGCGCTCCAACCGGTTCAGTGTAGATTTGCCAGCCAATGCTGCGCAGTTTGCCCGGCCTCCTGACAGACGACCCGAGGCCAGACCAAAGATCAGGTCATGCCGCAGGGCATCGTGATCATTGAGATCTTCATAGCCCAAAGCCAGGCCCATGATCCGCTGACGGACAAGGTCTTCAACCCGGTATTCCACAAAGCCGGGATGCCGCTTATCGCGAAAACAGGCAGCAAAGCGGCGGCTGAGCCCCAGAATGTCATCAGCCTGCTTCACCAGAATGACGCCCCCATCCGAACTCATGCGACCCCCGTCAAAACGGGCCACAACACGCCGTCCACAGGAGGCTGGAAACTCATACGCGCCTGCGCTACACTCTGTCTGCATCGGGTTTTCTTGATGATTATGGAAATTTCTTTTCTACAAAACAGACTTTTTCATAATCTAACCCGATGTACAACCCTTCTGTGAGATTTCCGCGTCGATCGCTGTTCCCGTTCAGTGCACCTGGCTGTTTATGACGCGGAAAATGCGGATAATTCCGTTGATTTCCTCAATGCCGTCAAATCGGCCTTTCCTTTCCGGATCACCCATATCCTGACCGATCGTGGCTCCTGCTTTACAGCGGACGCCTTCGAAAAAGCCTGTCATGACATGGGAATCGACCGACGCCGGACCAAGGCTTACTCCCCTCAGACCAATGGAATGGTGGAACGCTTCAATGGCCGTGTCGCTACAGAAGTACTGCAGGTCTGTGTCTCAAACCATGAAGATCTGGAAATTCTGCTCAGAGGCTTCTGTTTCGCCTACAATCATCGCCCGCAGCGTGTTCTGGGCGGCATCGCTCCCGCCCAATGCATCATCTCATGGCTTGAAAAACATCCCGCGTCACGTAATCAAGACTATATCAAACCGGCTGGTCGTGACATCATGAAACAGGTCGACGAAATCCTTGATTACGCCAATGACGTCTCACAACCTGACAGCTAGGAAACGGGAAATGGCGTAGTTTCTTGATTTTTCGAGTTGTAATGTAAACTATACGAGAAAACATTTTAGTTCTTATACCCAAATATCTTCTGGCA
Organism: Acetobacter sp. A11-2; assembly: GCF_040208445.1. Taxonomy (NCBI): domain Bacteria; kingdom Pseudomonadati; phylum Pseudomonadota; class Alphaproteobacteria; order Acetobacterales; family Acetobacteraceae; genus Acetobacter; species Acetobacter sp. A11-2. The sequence continues at coordinate 753,832 of NZ_CP157843.1, read as the reverse complement.
ATGGCGGATTAGGGCCTGTTAGGGCTTGATCCAGTCTGCTGCGGCAGCGATGTGGATGACCGCGAGGAACGACGTTGCTGTTTTTTCATATCTGGTTGCGACAGCGCGCCACTCCTTGAGGCGAGCCCAGAGGTTCTCAACGAGATGCCGACACCGATAGGCCCATTTGGGGCAGGCGACCGGGCCATCGCGTCGTTTCGCGGGAATGGCTGGCCGTGCTCCCATGTCCCATATCCGTTCACGCATGGCGTTCGACGCGTAGCCCTTGTCCGCTACTACCCACAGGGGAGTGGCGGGAAGGCTGTCGAGCATGGCTGGTGCCAGAGGCAGTTCATGAGCCTGTCCAGGGGCCAGCGCAAAACCGAAGGCTTTTCCATGTCCATCAGCGATCACGCAGACTTTTGTGCCATAGCCGCCGCGAGAGCGGCCAAGTGCTTCACGATGGTCTCGCTCTTCGAAAGAGGCCCTTTTTTTGGGCTCCCGCCGCTTTGTGGTGAGCCCTGATGTTCGTGCCATCCAGAAAAGTCATTCCGAATGCCACTCCCTGTTGTTCCTGAACCAGTGCGAGCAGCCGCTCCCATACGCCGAGCTTCGCCCAGCGGATGAAAAGCTGCGCAGCCCGCCACCACGGACCCAGTTCAGCGGGGATACTCCGCCATTTCGCGCCATTCTCATGACGTCAGAAAATCGCTGCTATCGTCCGCCGCAGATCATGTGGCGGCGTCTTGCCCCTCGGGCGAACCTCCTCAATCAGAGGTTCCCAGATCGCCCATGTCTCGTCCGTAAAGGTGCCTGTTCTGTCCCCTTCTTCCATCCCTACAATATGGGAAGAAATTCAAGATCTAACAGGCCCTAGGAGATTTCTAGCTACGGCTTTTCTGTAAGCTGTGGTAGAACGAATGTCATCAATCGGTGTAATTTCCGACATAGCTAGTTCAGCCGCAAACTTGAAATGCCTTTCATCGCATTCCTGTGCAGCAAGATACCGATGTGCTTTTGGGCATGACATGGGAACAGGGCCAACAGCGCCGAATGCAAAGCTGATTCTGGCCGGATCGTCAGGAACTAAAACCGTTGCCAGAGAAAGTTTTGAAATTGCCTGCGCTTTGCGAGGGCCTACTTTTGTAAATATTTGTGGCTGACCAATGCATTTTGCAGGAATAACAAATCCGACAATAAGTTCACCAGCCTTACGTTTTGTGCGCCCAACCCCTGTAATAAACTCTGCAACGGGCATCTCCCGGGTTCCATCTGGATGGATCAGCCGGATACGGGCCTGAAGTGCCACGAGAGCCGGAAGACTATCTCCTGCCGGTGAAGCTGTGGCCACATTACCGCCAATGGTGGCCGCATTTCTAACCTGAGGGCTGCCAACACCATAGGCGACATCTCTGAGGATAGGCACAGTGTGCGCAATGATACGATCATGCAGAATGTCCTGCCATCGCATCAGGGCTCCTATTACAAGGTTACCATCTTCCCAGAAAACCTGACGTAGTTCCGGCGCATGCAGCCGATCTAATGAAAAAAGCCGCAGAGAGCCAAGGTTATGGCCTGCGCGCACTATCAGGTCGGTTCCGCCTGCAATCGGGATGAGGTCTGGGTTTTGAGCCAGATAGGCCAGTCCGTCTTGCAAAGACATATCCGCTTTACCGGAAACGGTATCTTTGTGCGGTAGAAGGCAGTCTGTTTGTTCAAGTGCTGTGCGAATTTTAACATATCCCGTGCACCTACAAAGATTTCCCTCCAAGGCATCATCTGGTGCGTCATCAGGGTGCCGTCCGGCCCAAGCCATGACTATTCCCGGCGTGCAGAACCCGCATTGAACACCCCCTTTGCGCGCCAGAGCAGAACAGATTTCAGATCCCTCTGGCGTCTGGGCTAATGCCTCAATGGTAGTAATAGCTGCGCCTTGCAGCGTTTCGGCTGCTTGTAGGCAGGAGCAGACCGGTCGACCATCAACCAGAACGGTGCAGGCTCCGCATTCGCCTTCACCACAGCCAAGCTTGGCGCCAGTCAAATGGAAATCGTCACGAAGAACCTGCAACAGGGTTTTACCCGCATGGGCAATCTGGACGGGTTTACCATTAAGCTGGAATGTGATCATGACAGAATTTCTTCCATGACCGGGAGAATTGCTTCCGGTTTGATTGGAAAGTGCGCGAAGCGATGCCCAACACACCGTGCCAAAGCATTGGCGATAGCCGCAGCGGCGGGTGTGAGCCCAACTTCTGCTATGCCGCGCGCACCGAGAGGATTGGATGCATCGGGATGGTTAATTAGATGGACGCGAACATCTATTGGTACATCTCGGATTGTCGGAAGAATGTATGATGAAAAGCGGTTGTTCAGAACATATCCCTCGCGCTGCACGAGGTCTTCACTTAAAGCGAAGCCAAGCCCCTGTGCCAAACCGCCTTCAATCTGGCCTGTTACACCATCGGGATTGATAACTGTTCCTGCATCTAACCATGTTTCAACTTCTTCCACCGTAACATTGGCGGTTGCAGTATCCAGCGCAATACGCACGGCCTGTATGCCATAAGAATACCCTATGTGCGGGGCGCCAAGTGTCAGTTTTTCTGGAAAAATAGGGGCATAATGTGCTGTTTCTTCAATTACACCACTTTCGCCCGCAGCTATTCTCATGGCTAGTTGTTTTGCTGCCTGCGCTACAGCATTACCTGTTACAACCACGGATCTGGAAGCATTTGTGGACCATGAATTTGTGTTATCTGTTGTACCGATATCAAGCTGGATATCATGGGCATGACACCCCAACCCTGATGCTGCAATCTGCTGAAATGCAGAAAGATTGCCTTCCCCCAAATCTGCCGTGGAGCAATTCAGCCAGAAATGTCCATTCTCGTCTCGGCGTAGGGTCACGCTTGATCCGGGCTCAGCGCCGGCCCCCAACCCGAACCCTTGCCAGACGAATGCAAATCCGGTTGCACGAAACTTACCATCCTGATCTGGATGTACGCTTTTTTGAGAAAGGGCAGATAGTAATGGCCCTTTGCGTGCGGAAGCAATCAGGCGTGGAAGCGTAACATCGTGACGAACAATATGCCCAGCTCCTGCACGATCTCCCCCGCGAAGAAGGTTTTTTTCGCGGAAGTCGATAGGGTTAAGGCCGCATTTGGCGGCCAGTTCATCCATAGCCTGTTCAATGCCCAGAATAACCTGCGGATTGCCAAACCCACGAAAGGCCGAGGCATTTCCTGTATTGGTATGGACGGCCTGACCATGAATACGGCTTGCCTGAAACCGATAAGGCCCGGAGGCGTGTTCGGCAGCCAGAACAAGAACGGCTGGGCCTAACGTCATGTAGGCTCCGGTATCGGCCAGAAGATTGGCCCGGAAGCCGGTCAGTTTCCCGGTGGCATCACATCCCACTTCGACATCTACTTCAAAACGATGCCGTTTAACGGAGTAGCCAATGCTTTCTTCACGTTCATAAACATACCGGGCGGGACGGTCCGTGGCTTGCACCGCTAAAGCCAGATGTGCCTGAACATTCAGGTCTTCTTTACCTCCAAAGGCGCCTCCCATAGGGGGGTGAGACACATAGACTTGCTCAACAGGGATACCGAGAATAGCTGCTATCTGCTTCTGGTCTGCAAAAGGGTTTTGTCCGCCGCAAATAATGGCAATACGCTGCTGATTATCACGATAGGCAATGCCGGCTTCAGGTTCCAGAAAAGCGTGTTCCTGCCGCCCAGTGCTGTAACTCAGATGCACAACATGCGCGGAAGCTGCCAAAGCTGCATCAACATCACCAAACCCTAGCTGTCAGGTTGTGAGACGTCATTGGCGTAATCAAGGATTTCGTCGACCTGTTTCATGATGTCACGACCAGCCGGTTTGATATAGTCTTGATTACGTGACGCGGGATGTTTTTCAAGCCATGAGATGATGCATTGGGCGGGAGCGATGCCGCCCAGAACACGCTGCGGGCGATGATTGTAGGCGAAACAGAAGCCTCTGAGCAGAATTTCCAGATCTTCATGGTTTGAGACACAGACCTGCAGTACTTCTGTAGCGACACGGCCATTGAAGCGTTCCACCATTCCATTGGTCTGAGGGGAGTAAGCCTTGGTCCGGCGTCGGTCGATTCCCATGTCATGACAGGCTTTTTCGAAGGCGTCCGCTGTAAAGCAGGAGCCACGATCGGTCAGGATATGGGTGATCCGGAAAGGAAAGGCCGATTTGACGGCATTGAGGAAATCAACGGAATTATCCGCATTTTCCGCGTCATAAACAGCCAGGTGCACTGAACGGGAACAGCGATCGATGGCGACATACAGAAAACGTTTCCGCCGGTCCCCATCTGCTGTCTGTAATTTTGGCAGATGTTTCACATCGATATGGACATAACCGGGATCGTAATCGCGGAACTTTCCCTGTCCCCGAACTGGTCCGGCCTTTGGAACAGGAGGCAGCCTGTTCAATCCGGCGTCTTTCAGTATCCGCCAGATATTGTCCCGGTTCAGATGCGGCAGGAAATGCCGTAAGACAAAGGTCAGATCATCCAGACCAAAACCGGTAGAACGCCGAAGCTGACAGACAATGGCGCGCTCCTCCTCCGAGGCTTTCCAGGCCAGCCTCCAGGGACGGCTGCTGCGGTCCTGACAGGCGTCCGAACCACGCCTGCGCCACTTGCGGACTGTTTCATCGCTGATCCCGTAGCGTCTGGCGAGCACGGATGTCGGTTCTGACGAACGAGCTATCTCAGCCCGGACAGCCGGTGTCGTGCGTGCCTGTGGGTGGATCTGAAGCATCATTCGGTCTCCCTGCAAACGGAAGAAAACAACGAAGCATAACGCGGTATCGCCCACGCTACATCATCCCAATGACGTCTCACAACCTGACACCTAGCACTACAGTTGCATTTTGTGTTGAGTTCTGAATCTATGGGTAACCATGATTCAGGATATGATGAGTGGCGGTACGTCTGTTGAAGAGACGCTGGAATTATGGGCGCGCTCGCTTCGGTCCGCCAAGGATCGGATGGCGCCGCTGTTCACGCAAAAACGTGTCGTAGATTCGGCCTGTGCTTTTCTTGATGTTTTGATTGGCAATGAACCACGCAAGACGGGATGGATGCGAGCGGAAGCCGCAGGAGATCCTGGTCCATGGCGGCAGCAGGCGCTTCTGGGACGCGGGCACTGGGATGCCGATGCCCTTCGTGACGTCGTCAGGGATTATGTGATTGAGCATCTGGGCACTGAAGAGGGCGTGCTGGTCATTGATGAGACCGGTTTTCTGAAGAAGGGTCAGGCGTCCTGCGGTGTGGGGCGGCAGTATACGGGATCTGCCGGCAAGATCACGAACTGCCAGATTGGTGTGTTTGGCGCTTATGTTTCGGAACGGGGGCATGCCTTTATTGACCGCGCCCTGTATCTCCCGAAAGACTGGACATCAAAGCCTGAGCGTCTGAAGCGGGCCCACGTTCCCGATGACGTGGTGTTTGCAACCAAACCGGCGTTAGCCTCGATGATGATTGAGCGAAGTATTGAGGCCGGTGTGCCGTTCCGCTGGGTTGCAGCAGACAGCGTGTATGGCGTGGGCGACGTAGAACGCACGCTTCGCCGGGCAGGAATTGGATATGTGCTTGGGGTCAAGGGCAATCACTGGTTCGGATCATGGGCAACGGAACCGCTGATTGCCGGAGAGGCGAAAGATATTGCAGCAGGACTGCCAGACCAGGCCTGGCGTCGTCTGTCAGCGGGGCACGGCACAAAAGGTGAGCGACTTTATGACTGGGCGTATCTTCCGCTTGCTGATCTGGATGCTGAAGAATTTGACTGCCCTATAGCCGGACCATGGACACGTGGCCTGTTGATCCGCCGAAACATCGCTGACGGGGACCTTGCCTATTTTACGACCTGGAGCCCGAAAGGGACAACCACGCAGGAACTGGTGAACGTTGAAGGGACGCGCTGGAGGATCGAAGAAGGGTTCGAGACGGCCAAAAACGAATTTGGTCTTGATCATAACGAGACCCGCTCCTGGCATGGTTGGCATCGGCATGTCTCTCTGGTCATGCTGGCCTATGCCGTCATGGCCAGTGTCCGTTACCAGGCAAACTCACTGAAACCGAAAAAAACACAACTCAGAACACGACAGTCCTTGTCCGCTGGTCCATTCAGGAGATCAGGCGCCTCGTCGTAAAACTTGCACAACGCAGACTACCCGTCTCTCACATCCTCAGATGGTCCGTCTTTCGACGAACGCATCAGGCCAGTGCTATCCGCGCTCACTCACGACACAAAATGCAACTGTAGTGCTAGATGTCAGGTTGTGAGACGTCATTGGCGTAATCAAGGATTTCGTCGACCTGTTTCATGATGTCACGACCAGCCGGTTTGATATAGTCTTGATTACGTGACGCGGGATGTTTTTCAAGCCATGAGATGATGCATTGGGCGGGAGCGATGCCGCCCAGAACACGCTGCGGGCGATGATTGTAGGCGAAACAGAAGCCTCTGAGCAGAATTTCCAGATCTTCATGGTTTGAGACACAGACCTGCAGTACTTCTGTAGCGACACGGCCATTGAAGCGTTCCACCATTCCATTGGTCTGAGGGGAGTAAGCCTTGGTCCGGCGTCGGTCGATTCCCATGTCATGACAGGCTTTTTCGAAGGCGTCCGCTGTAAAGCAGGAGCCACGATCGGTCAGGATATGGGTGATCCGGAAAGGAAAGGCCGATTTGACGGCATTGAGGAAATCAACGGAATTATCCGCATTTTCCGCGTCATAAACAGCCAGGTGCACTGAACGGGAACAGCGATCGATGGCGACATACAGAAAACGTTTCCGCCGGTCCCCATCTGCTGTCTGTAATTTTGGCAGATGTTTCACATCGATATGGACATAACCGGGATCGTAATCGCGGAACTTTCCCTGTCCCCGAACTGGTCCGGCCTTTGGAACAGGAGGCAGCCTGTTCAATCCGGCGTCTTTCAGTATCCGCCAGATATTGTCCCGGTTCAGATGCGGCAGGAAATGCCGTAAGACAAAGGTCAGATCATCCAGACCAAAACCGGTAGAACGCCGAAGCTGACAGACAATGGCGCGCTCCTCCTCCGAGGCTTTCCAGGCCAGCCTCCAGGGACGGCTGCTGCGGTCCTGACAGGCGTCCGAACCACGCCTGCGCCACTTGCGGACTGTTTCATCGCTGATCCCGTAGCGTCTGGCGAGCACGGATGTCGGTTCTGACGAACGAGCTATCTCAGCCCGGACAGCCGGTGTCGTGCGTGCCTGTGGGTGGATCTGAAGCATCATTCGGTCTCCCTGCAAACGGAAGAAAACAACGAAGCATAACGCGGTATCGCCCACGCTACATCATCCCAATGACGTCTCACAACCTGACAGCTAGAGTAGAGCAGATCATTACACAATGAAATCATCACTCTATTCAAAAACCAGTCACCAATGCATGTTAAGCTTTAAAAACAACACTCCTCCAAGATCACCAAATCAAATATATTTACTCCCAAAATAAAAATCATTCATATTCTTCGGTTAGATGTGGCCGAATCATCGTAATAGTGTCCGGCTTGATTGCATTTGTATAATGGTTATCAAAATGTGTACGAATGTAATTTATAACATTGGCTATTTGTTGATCATCCAGGGTGACGGCAAACCATGGCATAGCGCCCATGCCGTTAAGCACAACAGATGCAGCATATTCCGCACTCTGTAATTTGGGGTTTTTCGCCAAGGCAGGAAACCGGGCACCAGCACCTTCTGCACCCTTTCCATCTGACATATGGCAACTCTGGCAGATGTGCTTATAAATATCTGCGCCATCTGAAAGAGATTGCGTTTTATCTACTACATTACCAGAGCTATCAGCCCATGCCGTTGTTGATGTAAAAATCAGAAGTAAAAAAAGGGAGTATGAAAAAATGTATTACGCATCAGGCTGCCCCCACTATGCGTTGATGCAAGCGCGTAATAGCATCCAAGGCAGATAAAATGGCACCTTCCTGCCAACATCCAACATAAGAAGCATGCTCGCCTGCCAGCACAATGCGCTTATCTATACTGCAAAGTGTTTTATAGTGTGTTCGCCGTGCTTCCTCTGTCCACATGGAACAACATCCCATAACCCATGGTATCCGGCTCCATGCAAAGCTCACACCGTTTGAAAACTCCTTGTGATATTGAGGATGAATAATACTTCCCTGCTCCAAAGCACGTTCCAGACGTTCTTGGGGAGGCATTCCAACATAGTCATACGCAGGCGTTCCAAACAGATAGCCCCCAGCAATACTGCCGGTCCTTTCCTGAAATACCCATGACTGGGATAGGAAATCTGGCTGATCGGCTGATCTGTAAAGCTGATGCCACCGTAAATCTGCTCATCCTCTTCCCAGAATCTACGATTAAACTCCAGTCCGATTTTAACAGAAGATGCATACGGTACAGCCAGGATTGCAGCTTTCATCGCATCTTCCACCTGCACATCCAGTTGTGAGAGAATGGAAAGAGGAATAGTGCAGATACAATAATCAGCCTGCATCTGTCTGACAGCGCCACCACGTGCCATATCGTTATAAGTAACGGTTACACCCTGTTCATTCTGGGAAATCTTTGTAACTTTACAGTTTAATGTAATGAGATCTTTAACTTGTCGTGCAAAACCCTTGCCAATCTGGTCCATGCCACCAACGGGTTGGAACAGTGTTGTCTGCATATCAATACGTTGGTTAAATGCCATCCAGTCCCACAAACCAGATTTCATGATATCTTTGCGCGCCAACACCTCTGATGGGATAGGTGCACCATTCAAACCGCCACCTTGCGCACGCTCAAAACCACGACGCCATGAACTGACAGTACCTTTTGTATAAGAAAGGTCTGGCGTAAGAGCCCCCCATGATTTCATGGCTTCAATTAAATAATGATGCTCGTCTTCACTGACGATATCGTCCAACTTGTGCTGATTGATTGCCTTGGCGAGAAGTTCTGCCGTAAATCCGTAAAAATCGGCAGAAAACTCCCTGTACCTTACGGATTTACCACCAAAAGTATCACCTGAATGCAGCCACGTGTTATGATTGACCTCAATAAACGGCTCAAGCTCAACCCCAAACTTCCGGCAATAATATAGCAATCCTTGATGGTGACACGGAATACGCCACGGACCCGGATTGAAATAATTCCCGTTTGAAAAACGAACTTTCTGTGACGCGCCCCCCAGTTCCGTTACGGTATCTCCCGCACGCAAGCTGATATTACGGCCACCACTGCGGTTCTGAAACTCCAGAATCTGAACATCATATCCAGCCTTGCGCAGTTCATACGCCGATAACATACCTGCCAGCCCCGCCCCGAGAATCAGAATTCTAGTTCCCTTTTTAGCGCCAGTAAGAGAAGGAGGATGTGTAAAATCAGTTCCGGCGGCATGCCCCATAGTGGTCATGGCTTGATATAGCGCCACACTGCCTGCCAATGCACCAATACGCGTAAGCAATTGCCGCCGTGTAAAAGGGAATGAATGATGAGGTTGTGACATCAAAAAATCCCGTCATTTTTGTATTCAGCGTTACCGAACTCTGCGACAAACATTCCAAAGCATCATATGAAAAATGCAGGGCTTTTACATATATCGCTTTACATGAATATATCTGTTCAAAATACCTGATCTGCCTTCAACACGGCATGCAGCATCACGTTGCTTCCGGCCGTTGCATCTTCCTGCGTTGCACTTTCTGCTTCGTTATGGCTGATACCCTGCCAACATGGCACAAAAATCATGGCGGTTGGCACAACCCTAGAAACATACACAGCATCGTGCCCGGCGCCGGATACAATATCTTGCATGCTATAATTCAGCTCTTTCCCGCTTTCCCGAACACAGGCAACGCAGCGCTTATCAAAATGTACGGCTGGGGAATTCCATGTCGGCGTTATGCTGACCTCCACACCTGCCGCTTGCGCACATTCCTGCATACGGCGCAGGAAATCTTCTTCCATACCCTGCAACGCGTCTTCCGATGGATTCCGCAAATCCACAGTAAAGCGCACTTCCCGCGGAACAACGTTGCTGCTGGCAGGAAACGCCGTGATAATGCCAATGGTGCTTAAACCATCAGGCGCATACGCTTGTGCCACGGCATTCACTTGGTCAATCATACGTGCGGCGGCCAATAAGGCATCCTTACGCATGGGCATGGGGGTTGTGCCTGCATGTGCAGAGCGGCCGCGTACCACAACCTCATACCAGCGCATGCCCTGCACGCCGGTTACAACACCTATGGTGCATTCTTTGGCTTCCAGCACAGGACCCTGTTCAATATGCAGCTCAAAATATGCTGCCGCCGGATGCTGCCCGCAGTGTTCTTCTCCTACAAAGCCACCACGTTCCAGTTCCTGCCGCAACGTTATGCCAGTTGCATCTGTCCTGCTGCTGGCAAATTCCTCTGTAAAAGCACCACCAAAAACACCTGAAGCGAGCATGGGAGGCCTAAAGCGTGCCCCTTCCTCATTTGTCCAGTTCACCACTTCGATTGAATGCCGCGTATGAATGCCTGCATCATGAAGCGCACGCAAAACCGCAATACCGCCCAATACGCCTAAAATGCCATCAAAACGGCCACCTGTAACTTGAGTATCCAGATGGCTGCCCATCATAATGGGAGGCAGATCATTTTGCAGGCCAGCACGACGGGCAAACTGATTACCCATAGAATCATGGGTTACAGTACATCCCAGCGCCTTGCAGGTTTGTTCAAACCATGCCCGAACCTGAAAATCTTCATCCGAAAGAGCAAGCCTACATATGCCACCTTTGGCCGTACCGCCAAAAGCAGCAGTTGTGGTGAGATCATGCCACAGCGCCTGTCCATTCACTGTCAGATCGGCATATTGGCTCATATTCTGCACCTTTTCTGTTTCAGGCTTTTTGGTATTCAATATCCACGCGCAACATCACATAACAAAGCGGGCCGCTCTCCCCGCTCTAGGCATGCCACCACATTCGCTGCGTAACGGGCCTGCATTTCACGTGATGCCTCAGATGCAACATGCGGCGTAAGTATTACGCGTGGGTGCTGCCACAAGGCAGATTCTGCGGGTAATGGTTCGGGCGTAACAACATCCAGCACGGCACCACATAACGTGCCATCATCCAGTGCTTTCAGAAGATCTTTCTGTACAACGTGTTTCCCACGGCCAACATTTACAAATCCTGCACCTTTTGGAAGATGCTGGAAAAAGTCAGAATCAATCAGCCCTTCTGTTGCAGGCGTTGCTGGTAACAGATTTACCAGAACATCCACTTCGGCCAAAAATCCGGGCAGATTCTCTCTACCGCTCCAGACTGTTACGCCTTCCACATCAGAATGCAGACGTTTCCATCCGGAGACACAAAAACCAAACCTGGCCAGATCCTGCGCAACAAAAGCGCCAAGATGCCCAAGGCCCATCACGCCCACTCTGGTTGTATCGGATGTGCGGCTGCATACATTATTGCGCCATATAGCGTGCTGTTGCTGGAGAGCCCATGTGCGAGCCCCCCTGAGAAGACTGATGACTGCCCACAGCACATAATCCGCCATCAGGCGGGCTGTCTGCTCCCCGCCCATACGCACCAAAGGCACATCCTGCGGAAAATCCGGCAAGGAAAGCAGATGATCAACACCTGCTCCTGTGCATATAATGCCTTTCATATGGGCAAGGCATTCCACATGCTCTGGTTCTGGTTTCCAGACCAAGGCATAATCATCAGGCTGCAATTGCCACGCAGGGTCAAACCATGAGCAGATAGGAAGACCAGGCGCAACCGTAGCAAAAGCCTGCCGCCAGCTTTCAAAGACCTCGTGGCCATCTGCGCTGATTACAATACGAGCAGGCATTTGCTATTCCTTTCTTTGTAAAATCCCTAAAGCTTTTACAATGGCTGCCTGCGCAAAGGCATGGTCATGCAATGAATACTGCCGCCACCACGGGAAAACTGATTGAGTTCTGGATCAAGAACTGTCAGCCCTTCAGCGCGCAACATCTGATTGATACGCACGGAGTGACGTGGGCTTACCACCCTGTCTTTCCCCAAGGACAGTACGTTACACCCCATATCCCGCATGGCCTCACGATAGCTTACCGGCAGAATACGGATGCCCTGTTCACGGAACCATTCCAGATCAGCTTCATCCAACACATCCACGGCAGCAATCGCAAGGTTTTCCGCAACCATGCAGAAAATGACATCAAGATGAAGAAAATGCTCTGGAAAGTGAATCATGCGGCAGGTCCAGCCAGCTTCTTCAAACCAGCTGATGAATTCGGCCGCCCCTTTTGCATCCGTCCGGCCGCCACTTACACCAACGGCTAGCAAACCAGGGCGAATGATATGGATATCCCCGCCCTCAATACGCCCTGCGGTACATGTGCGCCAGATTTCATCCGGTGCGTAAAAAGAACGGATTTCTTTTTCCTCTCCTACACGTTCCGGGCGGGAAAGATTTGTAACAACAGTGCCAAATGGTGTGGTTTGTGAACTGTCTCGCGTATAAACTTCGTACGGCATGTTTTCATGCGGCACCAAGAAATGGCAGGACACATCCTCGCTTTTAAGCGTTGAAACCAGTTCATCAAACTGAGTACGCAAGGCGGTGCGATCTATGTTTCCACCATGCGCCATTGTTTGAATAGCAATATCGTTACTTGGAATCCATTCATAATAATCAGGCGGACACAAAAGAACGTCTGCCAGCACGCCGGTTTCGCTGTCTATAAACCACCTGTTTGCAGCCATGTCTTGAAATTCCTCAAGGTATCTGTTTCAAGCACAGACTATCCGAGAGATACTGCAATCCGAATACGAACGGACAAGAGTTCACTTTAGTTTTTTCACAAATATATTCAAATCACCCGGAAAACCGCCTTTCTCCCGCTTTCTGCCTCCGACATGTTGATAATTGTCCGCAGTTCGCTCTTCACAGCCCATGTTTTACACGCCATAATCATTCCTTATAAGAAACAATAGAGCCTTGTTAATCAAGCCAAAGGATCCTCCGACAGTTTCCTCCATCTTTATCCTGACGCCCCACCCAGCAGGAGCATTCAAACCATGATAGGAAGCAGCCATAAAAAACCCCGTCCCAGAAAAAGGCCGCGTGGGTTTCAAGGGCATGTTTCGGAAATAGACCTGCGCCTTCTGCGTGTCTTTCATACTGTGGCAGAACAGGGTGGGTTCAGCGCCGCTGAAATAACCCTGGGGAAAAGCAAGTCTTCTATCAGTCTGGACATTTCAGCCTTAGAAACACGTCTGGGGATCACCCTTTGCCTACGCGGACGAAGTGGCTTTGCACTGACAGATGAAGGGCGTGAGGTGCTGGAGGCAACACATGCGCTTTTTCTTAATCTTGAACAGTTTCGCCAGCAGGTGAACCAAGCCAGCGGTATGTTAAGCGGCACGTTCAACCTGTATGTGCCCGACAACATACAGACCCACGGTGAAACACCGCTTGTAAAAGCCATTCATACATTCACACAAAACCACCCAAGCGTATTTATGAACCTGCATTCTGCTGCAACCAAGGAAGTGGAAGTGGCGGTTATAAACGGGCAGGCTACGGCTGGCATTGCCCTTTACGCCCAGGGAGAGGCCCCTTTAGGCAGCCGTCCACTGGTGGCAGAATCATCTTTCCTGTTCTGCGGCGCCAGGCATCCTCTCTTTCATATGCCTGAAAAAGAAATCACGCTTGATGTGCTCACCAGCCAGCGCATGATCAGCGTTGCCGATGCTGCAACATCCAAAGCATGGGAAGAAATACGCCCGCATTTCACCTACCATGCCAAGGCGGACAAAGTAGATGCACGCGCTCTTCTTATCCTGTCTGGCAGTTACATTGGATTTTTGCCGGAAATTTTTGCAGCACCTCTTGTGGCGCAAAAATTACTACGCCGGATTACCTTTAATGATCTGCACCTTATAACCTGCTGCCATTTTTTGGCTCGCATGTCTCCCGAAACCAGCCTGATGGTCGAAACATTCCGTAATTTACTGGAAGCGTCATATTAATGTCCCGCTTTTTCCCCCATCAGCCACTCATGCAGTGGTTCCAGCATGTTATCGCGCTGCTCGGCATCCTTTTTATGGCTTCAGGCCAGCTGGGATCAGCACGAGCCGAAGAACTTCCTTCGTTTATACATGATGGCACACTGACCATCTGCACCAACCCGACCCTTCCCCCCATGACCTTCGTGAAAGGGCAGGATGTCACACATCCGGAAGGGTTTGATATTGACGTTGCACATTTTCTGGCCACACGCTGGCATGCGCAACTTTCCGTTGTTACCATGGATTTTACAGGATTATTCCCCAGTCTGGGCGCCCAACGTTGTGGCCTGGTCATGAGTGGCATTATCCGCACACCCCCGCGAGAGAAAAGCTTTGATGCGGTTTCCTATCAGGATACGGCGCTGGTGGTGGCAGGACGTGCAAATACTCCTGTTCTGACCAGTATGGATGAGTTGTCTGGCAAGGATGTCGCTGTAGAATCTGGCACAAGCTATGTGACCCGCCTTGGCGTCATAAACGATGCCCTGGTTGCTGCAGGCAAAGCCCCTATGATTATCCAGCAATATCCAACCGAAGAACAGGTTGTACAGCAGGTTCTTATTGGGCGGGTTTTTGCATTTGTCAGCCAGGATGTTGAAATCTTTTTTCGCATGCGGCAGCTTCAGGGCAAACTACACATCCTTCTGACCCCGGATATTCCGGATTACCGACATTTTGCCATTTACCTGCGCCAGAACAAGCAGGATCAGGAACTGCTCCAAACAGCAATCACTGCGCTGGAAACAGATGGAACACTGGCGACACTACGCAACAAATGGTCCATTACCGATCAGTCCACAAAACAAGGGGCAGATGCGTCTTCCTCTGGCTCGATATTTGATTGGAATGCCTTTTTTTCTGCGCTGACATCCCGCGCCTTTCTCCATGGCGCCCTGATTACATTAACCGTGGCCCTCCTTTCTCACATCATCGCCATCACTTTGTCCGTGCCGATTGCCATTGCACTCAACAATCCTCAACGGTCTGTTCTCAAAATTGTTCTGGAAGGATATGTCGCTCTTTTTCGTGCCGCCCCAACATTGTTGCAGCTTCTTTTCATCTGGAACGCTGTGCCGCAGTTTTTCCCCATTTTTCGTGAACAATGGTTTACGCCCTTTTTGGCGACAGTTCTGGCCCTTTCCATCAATGAATCTGCTTATCAGGTGGAAATCAACCGTTCCGCACTCAGCGCCGTAGATCCGGGGCAGGAACTTGGCGCCAGCGCACTTGGACTAAGCCGACGTGATATTTATTGGCGCGTTATTTTTCCGCAAGCATTCCGTATTGCTCTGCCGCCTACCATCAACGAGTTTATCAATCTTCTTAAAATTACATCTCTTGCCTCTGTTATTTCACTGCAAGAACTTCTGGCCGTGACACAAATACAGGTTGCACGGACCTTTGCCTTTACAGAATATTATGCTGCGGCTCTGGTTTATTACCTGGTCATGGTCTTCTTTTTCCTTTTCCTTCAAAAACGGGTTGAACGACGCTTCACCTGGTCTGACCGCAAAAAGGTTGTGTCTAATGCAGCATGAATCCACAACCACCCCCATGATTTCCGTGCGCAGCATGAGCAAACTGTTTGGAGAGTTTGTAGCGCTTGACCGCTTAGACTTTGATGTGGAAAAAGGGGAAAAAATTGTTATTCTGGGGCCATCTGGATCTGGAAAATCTACCCTTATCCGCACATTAAACCGCATTGAGCCCCACGATAGCGGAACGCTTAAAATCAACGGCAAGTTGATTAATGACAAAACAGATCCTATCCAACTCCGCTGTATGGTCGGTATGGTTTTTCAAAACTATAATCTGTTTCCACATTTAAGTGTTTTAGAAAACTGTATTCTGGCCCCCATGCGCGTCCGGCACATGACACGCACTGAGGCCACAGATCTTGCCCGCCGCTATCTCAATCAGGTGGGCATTCCCGATCAGGCAGATAAATACCCTATTCAGCTTTCTGGTGGGCAACAACAACGCGTTGCGATTGCCCGAGCACTATGCATGCAGCCAGAAGTGATGTTATTTGACGAACCTACCGCGGCACTTGATCCCGAAGCGATTGTAGGTGTGGTAAGCATTATAGATGAACTGGCTGAACAGGGTATTACAACAGTATGCGTAACGCATGAAATGGCGTTTAGCCGCCGTATTGCAGACCATATTATCTTTATGGATCAAGGGAAAATTCTGGAAATTACGCCTCCAGAAACTTTTTTTACAGCACCACAAACGGATCGTGCACAAAATTTTCTGAACCAGATGCTCCGTTACTGAACAGCATCTCAATATCAATCAGAAAAAGTATGCTTGAGTCATTCCTAAACGAAGGCGACCCAATTTCATTGTCAAATAGAAATGAAAAGCCGGTTGTCTTCGCGCCCCAGAAACCGGTTCCAATAGGAATGAAACAGGAATACGGGCATGAAATCATCTTTTTTACATCGGTCCTTCCGTTTTCTGGCCGTTGTTCCAGCATATATCTCACTGCCAACCCTGCCCTGCCTGCTTCTGGCATCAACATCTTCTTTGGCTGCTACAGCAACACCCACCGCTAGCACGCAGCCTGCTTCGGCGCATTCTGTCTCTCCTGGACGAAAGCATGCAGTCGTTACGCCACGCCGTAAAAATACCGCCCCACACATGGGTTCTACTGAACAGCTGGAGGTAACACGCTCCCACACACACCGTTATCTGTCCTCCCCTGGCACGGTGAACGTTATGAGTGGCCAGGAACTGCGTGCACTGCGCATTGAAAGCCCAAAGGATATTGCCGCATTTACGCCTGGTGTTACGGCAGTAAACGCCACTTCCGGTTCAACACCCATTTTTTCTATCCGTGGTGTTGGTTTGGATGACTATATCGGCACAAACATGGGGGGAATTGGCATTTATCTGGATGGGCTGCTGGCACCGTATCCGGTATTTTATAATGGCCAAATGCTCGATACAGAAAATGTTGCGGTGGAAAAAGGGCCGCAAGGCTTTGATATGGGGCGTAGCTCTACAGGTGGAACGGTCAATATTCAGTCTGTAAAGCCTTCTGATAAATTCGGAGGTTATGCAGAATGGGGGTATAGCAGCTATAATACAAACCGTGGTCGGTTTGCTGTAAACGTACCCATCACCAACAAAATTTACAATCGCACAGCCTTTAACTACGTAAAGGGTGATGGCTGGCAAAAAGATGTTGGAACCGGTGCACGCTATGGATCGCAGGATCTGCTATCTATCCGCAACCTGACCAAGTTTGTGATAGATGACACTTCCTCCGTATTGTTGAATCTGCATTATACACGAGACAAAGGTACCCCGATGTCTCCGCAAGATCTGGATCCCGTAGATGGTGTAGGGCCACATCCACACGCCAATGCTGTCAATGTCGGAAAAGACCCTGCTAAACGTAATGAAAATGGAGGCGGTGTTTCTGTTGCCTATACCAAAGCCTTCAACTTTGGCACATTCACCTCCACCACCGGCATAGATTTCTACCGCCGTGATGATTACGACAACTACGATGGCACATCCAACGAATATGGTGATTATCGTTGGAATGATACATCCATCGCGCAATCACACGACATGCACCTGCGCATGAATCTTGCAAAAATTCTCCATCTGACCGTAGGTGTTTATGAGTCCTATGATAAAATTGATGGCAGTTACACAAGCTTCCGCAATTCCTTGTCTGCCACACCACCATATTGGCTGAGAGACCAGTTTTCTCAGCAAAACCTGTCTACAGGCCTGTACGTCAACACAGTTACCAATATCACCAAAAAGCTGGATTTCATTGCATCCGGCCGCCTTTCCTACGATGAACGCGGCTTTAATGGTGGCACACACAATGTTCAGACAGGTGAGCAAAGAACCTTTCTGGACACTACTCACGCGTATCATCGTTTTACCGGGCGTGTTGGCCTGCGCTACCAAATTGTACCTGGCACTTACGCTTATGGCACCATTTCCAATGGTTATAAGCCAGGCACATATTTTGCAGGCCCCGTGGCCGCCACATCTGCTCTGGATTACGTAAAGCCTGAAAACCTGATTGCGTATGAAGTTGGGATCAAATCCTCCCTCCTGCATAACAAGCTTGTTGTGGAAGGTTCTTTATTTGACTACGAATATCATAATCGGCAGACACTTTTCTTCGCGCCCATGCCAGATGGATCAAACTCCCTTACACTGGGCACAATTTCCCGGGCACGCACTCGTGGGGGAGAACTCTCCAGCACGCTGCATAATCTCGTCCCCAATCTAGATCTGCGCGGATCATTTGCCTATCTGGATGCTCAGGCCAAAAGCCCTGTAGGTTCCATTAATGGGCTACCGCTAGATCCTCCCGTTACGCATAATTCGCCTTTGCCATTCGCGCCGCGTTTTTCATGGAGCGCCGTTGCCCGTTATGGCATCGACATGGGCCTTTACCGTACAACATTACAAGCCAGCTACACATGGAAAGACAACATGTGGGTTGCTCTGGGGGACCCCAACGCCAAATCCAGCAAGATCAGCTCCCTTGGCCTCCGCATGGAATTCGGCCCCAAAACCGGCAAGTGGACTGCTGCCGTATATGTTGACAATCTGCAGAATAAGCATGGCACAACCTATTCCTTCACCGGCAGTGATGATAACCGCGCCCAGTATATTCAGACACCACGCTGGGTTGGCTGTGACCTACACTACAACTTCTGAATACTACACAAGAAACCGGGAAAGAGCTTATGAAACTTGAACTTTTCCGCACATTGTGGGGGGATAGCCGCCGATGGGATATCCCTCTGGCAGAAGCACGCAAAGCCAGTTTTGTGGGGTTGGAGGCACGTATTCCTCCAACTCATGAAGAGGCTCAGGAATGTGCTGCCATTTTACAGGGAGAAGGCGCTCCCTTCATTGCTATTGCCATGACAGGTGGAGGCGTTATTCCGCGGCAGAGTGCAACAGTGCAGGATCATCTAGATGATCTGCATGATGCCATAGACCGCGCATCGCTTATGAACCCTCGATTTATTAATATTTTAGGAGGAAATGATCGATGGCCTGCTCACAAACAAGCTGAATTCATAGCATCTGCGCAGGAAATATGTCGTGCAGCAAATATGATGTGTTGTTTTGAAACACATCGCTCCCGCATTCTGGCAACACCCTGGATTACACTTGATGTTATCAGGCAACTTCCAGATGTGCTCTTTACTGCTGACATTAGCCATTGGGTTGTTTGCTGTGAACGGTTACTGAATGATCCGGCAGATGATTTCTCCCCTTTCATAAGCCGTGTTCATCACATTCAGGCACGTGTAGGATATGATCAGGGCCCTCAGGCTCCTCATCCAGCAGCTCCTGAATATGCCCCTGCCCTACGCTTCCATCAGCATATCTGGCAAGAGATATGGCAAAGCCAGCGCACGCGCGGATACACCACCACCACAATGACCCCAGAATGTGGGCCTGATGGCTATTTGCATACCTTGCCATTTACCAACATGCCCGTAGCAGACCTCTGGTCACTCAATGTCTGGACGGGCCAGACAGAATACGAACATTTTCAACATGTCATGTCAGATTCTGGCAACAAGAAGGAATTGGGTTGATGTCTGTTTCCAAGACCACTGAAACTTTTACCAGTATTCCGGTTATTGATATCAGCAAATTATATAGCTCTGACCTTGCAGAGCGTAAGGCTGTAGCAGAAAAATTGGGAGATGCGGCCCGTAATGTCGGGTTTCTTTACATTTCCGGCCATAATGTTGGTGCTGATCTGATTGAAGGCGTGCGCAAGGCTGCACGTGATTTTTTTGCCGAACCATTTGAAAAAAAGATGGAATATTACATAGGCACATCTGCCACTCATAAAGGGTTCGTGCCTGAAGGAGAAGAAGTCTATTCTGCTGGACGGCCAGACCATAAGGAAGCCTTTGATATTGGATATGAAGTACCTGCCAACCATCCTCTGGTGCAGGCAGGAACACCCTTGCTGGGGCCCAATAACTGGCCAGATATTCCGGGGTTCCGCTCCGCTGCAGAAGCTTATTACCGCGCTGTTTTTGATCTGGGTCGCACACTCTTCCGCGGGTTTGCCCTCGCATTGGGGTTAAACGAAAACTACTTTGATACAGTTGCAAATTTTCCCCCCTCCAAATTGCGCATGATCCACTATCCTTACGATGCTGATGCACAAGACGCCCCAGGTATTGGCGCCCACACGGATTACGAGTGTTTTACAATTCTGCTGGCGGATAAACCCGGCCTGGAAGTGATGAACGGCAACGGAGACTGGATTGATGCGCCGCCAATTCCGGGTGCATTTGTTGTGAATATTGGTGATATGCTGGAAGTGATGACGGCCGGAGAATTTGTGGCCACAGCACACCGTGTTAGAAAAGTTTCTGAAGAACGTTACTCTTTTCCACTATTTTATGCCTGTGACTATCACACTCAGATTCGCCCACTTCCTGCCTTTGCAAAAAAAGATGATGCTTCTTATGAAACCATAACCATTGGCGAGCACATGTGGGCCCAGGCTCTGCAAACATATCAATATCTGGTTAAAAAGGTTGAAAAGGGCGAACTGCAATTACCAAAAGGAGCACGTAAAACAGCCACTTTTGGGCACTTCAAACGCAACTCTGCCGCCTGAATACAAATTGTAGCAGACCTTTAAGGAGGTTTTACAAATGACAACACAGCAAACAGAACAGGAACTGCGGGAAGACCTGGCAGCCGCCTATCGGCTGATGGCGCATTTCAACATGACTGATCTTGTTTATACCCATCTTTCCGTTCGGCTTCCCAATGCCGGACATCGCTATCTGGTCAACCCGTATGGCCTGCTGTTTGAAGAAATCACAGCAAGCTCTCTGGTGATTGTAGATGCTGATGGCATTCCCCAGCAGGAAACCAGTTGGGCCATAAATCCGGCCGGTTTTGTCATTCACTCCGCCATACATGCCAACCGCCCCGATGCGGCATGTGTCATGCACACGCATACCGTTCCAGGCATGGTGATTGCCGCGCAAGATAGAGGCATTCTGCCACTTAACCAGATTAACATCGAATTTTACGGTGCTGTCGCTTTTCATGCGTACGAAGGTATTGCTGCGGATGATAACCTGAGCGAGCGTGAACGGCTTGTACGCGATCTTGGATCTCGCAATGCCATCATTCTGCAAAACCATGGGCTGTTAACAGTTGGCAGCACTGTAGCGCAAGCATTTTACCGTATGTATTACATGGAACAGGCCTGCAAAATTCAGATTGCCGCTCAATCTACCGGGGTGCCTTTGCATATCCCTTCGGAAGAAAAAATCCTGCGCACCAAAAGCCAGTTTGATACAGACCCCGATCAAGGACAAATGATCTGGAAAGCCCTACGCCGTAAATTGGATAGAGAACAACCCGATTATAAAAAGTGATTTGAAAAATACTTCTTACAGCATAAGCCTTATGCACCTGTTATAATAAAGATCGAATATAACAGTTAAAAACCCCTTCTCCTTTTTATAAAAAAGAAGAAGGGAGAAAATATTCCAGATTTCAACTATCAGATTTTCAGGAAACCTGATGCTTTCAGGACTATGCCGCCGGAAAATCCGCGAAAAAGATTGCCGTGTCCCTTAATCGCGTCTCCCGCCTCAACCCCGAAGCCGCGTGGGTCATACGGGACGTGCCGGACCTGCGGATTATTGATCAGGATCTGTGGGATGCAGTCAAGGCCCGCCAGAAAACCCTTGAAGCCAGCCCGGATATCAGAACCGGTCACAGTCACGACCATTTCCGCGCAAGACGCCGTCCGAAATATCTGCTCTCGGGCTTGCTGAGGTGTGGCTGCTGTCAGGGGGGTTACAGCATGATCTCGAAACACCTGCTTGGCTGTTCGAACGCCCGCAACAAGGGCATCTGCGCCAATCTTCAGAACATCCGGCGCGAGGTTCTGGAAGATCGGGTGAGCAAGGAGAGCCTTGATCAGCAGAGCCTGAAGCTTGAAACCCGCAGGACAGAACTCGAGGCTCTTCTGGCCAGTTCCAAAGCCCCGCCTCCCCTGCTTCACCCGGAGATGGCCTGCGTTTATCGTGAGCAGATCTTCCGCCTGCATGAAGCTCTCAATTCTGAACTGGAGACCCAGCGTCAGGAGGCTGCGGAGATTGTGCGCTCGCTGATTGAAGCCATTATCCTCACGCCGTCTGATGATGGCATGCGGATTGACGTTCGTGGCGATCTGGCCAGCATTCTGACGATTGCGTCTGGAACACAAAAAAGCGCGAACGCTGGTATGCGTTCACGCTTTGATCCAAGATCGCAATTAGGTATGGTTGCGGGGGCAGGATTTGAACCTGCGGCCTTCAGGTTATGAGCCTGACGAGCTACCGGGCTGCTCCACCCCGCGGTTGAAGATGTGTTGAAATTTGTAGGGGTAAGATTTGTATAGGGTGGATTGGAAGACCTGGCGGCGACCGACTTTCCCGTGGCTTAAGCCACAGTATCATAGGCGCTGGGGGTTTTCACGGCCGAGTTCGGGATGGGATCGGGTGGATCTCTCCCCGCCATGGCCACCAGGTCATCCAGTCCACCCTGTAAGGGGTGTGTGGAGGACGGTTGGTTATGAAGAAGTAGGCGTTATATGGATGATTTCTGTGCACGGGCCGTCCTTTTAAGGGGACAGTAAGAGAGTGAGCCTATTGGGTGATTAGGACCAGTTAGCTGCACGTGTTACCACGCTTTCACACCTGGCCTATTAACGTGGTGGTCTACCACGACCCTCAGGGAGACCTAGTTTTGAGGTGGGTTTCCCGCTTAGATGCTTTCAGCGGTTATCCCTTCCATACTTAGCTACCCGGCGGTGCCGCTGGCGCGACAACCGGTGCACCAGAGGTATGTTCATCCCGGTCCTCTCGTACTAGGGACAAATCCTCTCAAGTCTCCAACATCCACGGCAGATAGGGACCGAACTGTCTCACGACGTTCTAAACCCAGCTCACGTACCACTTTAATCGGCGAACAGCCGAACCCTTGGGACCTGCTCCAGCCCCAGGATGTGATGAGCCGACATCGAGGTGCCAAACCTCCCCGTCGATGTGGACTCTTGGGGGAGATCAGCCTGTTATCCCTAGAGTACCTTTTATCCGTTGAGCGATGGCCCTTCCACGCGGGACCACCGGATCACTATGGCCGACTTTCGTCTCTGCTCGAGCTGTCACTCTCGCAGTCAGGCGGGCTTATGCCATTGCACTCAACAGCCGGTTTCCGACCGGCCTGAGCCCACCATCGCGCGCCTCCGTTACACTTTGGGAGGCGACCGCCCCAGTCAAACTGCCCACCATACAGGGTCCCGGATCAGGCTAACTGACCACGGTTAGACATCAGAAAAATTCAGGGTGGTATTTCAAGGATGGCTCCACAGGAACTGGCGCCCCTGCTTCAAAGCCTCCCACCTATCCTACACAGAATGTCTCTGATGCCACTGTAAAGCTGCAGTAAAGGTTCATAGGGTCTTTCCGTCTGACCGCGGATACCCCGCATCTTCACGGGGAATTCAATTTCGCTGAGCCGATGCTGGAGACAGCGGGGAAGTCGTTACGCCATTCGTGCAGGTCGGAACTTACCCGACAAGGAATTTCGCTACCTTAGGACCGTTATAGTTACGGCCGCCGTTTACCGGGGCTTCAATTCAGCGCTCTCACACCTCCTCTTAACCTTCCGGCACCGGGCAGGCGTCAGACCCTATACGTCGTCTTTCGACTTCGCAGAGTCC
>NZ_CP157843.1:132500-725000 GCF_040208445.1 Acetobacter sp. A11-2 | reverse complement strand
AACAATAATCGTCCGACCGTCCTTTATAATCCACATTTTAATACGCGCCTCTCGTCCTGGCCTAAAATGGGCCTGAATGTGCTAGCGCATTTTGCCAATCAAGACCGTTATAATCTTATCTTTGCGCCTCATTATCGGCTGTTTGACAACAAAAAAGCCGAAGCGTTGCAGTTGGAGCGCGCGTTTGGTCATTACCCGCATATGCTGATTGATACTGGCAGCGCCCGCAGCATTGATATGACCTACACATCCACTGCAGACATGTATCTGGGCGATGTGAGTTCGCAAGTTGCCGAATTTCTGGTAAAGCCGCGCGCTTGTATGTTTTTGAATGCGCACAATGTTGAGTGGGAGGGTGATGAAAATTACCGCTTCTGGTCTTTGGGGCCTGTGCTGAATACTATTGACAGTCTAGGAGAAGACATTGAACAAGCCTTTTCGTCGCACAATGCTTTCGTAAATCTGCAAAAAGATTATATACGCGACACGTTCGACCTTGTTGGGGACGAACCGACTGCGCCGGTAGGGGCCGACGCAATTGTTGATTTTCTTCGAATGGCCAGCTGATGAATAGTATGAACCCTGCTTCTGCAATCTCTTTAGATGAAACCCTCCAACCGGTTTCTACCGCATCTGGCCAGCCGCGCCGGTACGGAGATTTTGCAACATTTCCTGAAGCGTTGGACTACGCCGCTCAAGGCGAAGCCGGGTTTAATATTTATTCCGGCAAAGGCGTACTTCTGGAAGCCCTTCCCTATAAAGTATTGCGTCAGCAGGCTGTTGAAACAGCTTTGCGCCTTTTGGGTATGGGCCTACAGCCGGGAGATCGTGTTGCCATTGTTGCAGAAAGCGATGGTGATTTCGCACGTATCTTCTTTGGCTGTCAGTATGCTGGTTTGGTTGCGGCCCCTCTTCCCCTCCCTGTCGCTTTTGGTGGCAAAGAAGCCTACCTAAAAACTCTTCGGGGCATGATCACCAGCGCACAGGCCAGCGCCGTTATTATTCCGCAGATTATCGAAGGCTGGACTGACGAAATTGTAACAGGCTTAGGGCTTGTATTTGCTGGGCCGCCGGCTGAACTGATGGCACGCCCTGTGCCAGATATGCCTTTGCCTGATATTCAGCCAGAGAACCTCTCTTATCTTCAGTTTTCTTCCGGCAGTACACGCTTTCCCATGGGGGTTTGCGTAAACCACCGTTCCGGCATGGCGAATGTTTCTTCCATTGCGCGCAATGGTTTGCAGGTTAAGGAAACGGGAGACCGCTGCGTTTCTTGGCTTCCCCTTTATCATGATATGGGCTTGGTTGGCTTCTTCCTGACCCCCATGACATGCCAGCTGAGTGTGGACTTGCTGCCAACGCGTGAATTCGCACGGCGGCCGCATGTGTGGCTGGATCTGATCAGCCGCAACCGAGGCACTATCGCTTACAGCCCTTCCTTTGGGTATGAACTTTGCGCACGGCGGCCCGCATCTGAAGGGCTGGATCTTTCCTGCTGGCGGGTTGCTGGCATTGGTGGCGATATGATCCGCGCACATATTCTGGATGAGTTTGCTGCACGTTTTGCTCCTGTTGGGTTTAGCCCCAAAGCATTTGTAGCAAGCTATGGTATGGCAGAAGCCACGCTTGCCATCAGTTTTGCACCACTTAATACTGGCATAGAGACAGATACGGTTGACCTTCCTGCACTGGAAAGCACCGGAATTGCACGCCCTCCAGCCAATGCGGATACACCAAGCCGTACTTTTGTGATTTGCGGCAAAGTTCTACCGGGGCATGAACTAGAAGTTCGGAACAGTTATGGCCGGGTGCTAAGTGACCGAGAAGTTGGCACTATTTATGTGCGTGGCCCCAGCCTGATGAGCGGGTACTTCCGCATGCCGGAAGAAAGCAGCAAAACACTGGATGCTGACAACTGGCTAGATACGGGCGACCTTGGCTACATGCTGGATGGACAGATAGTTGTAACTGGCCGTGCCAAAGACCTGATTATTATTAATGGCCGCAATATCTGGCCGCAGGATCTGGAATGGTCTGCTGAAACGCATATCCCTGTCCTGCGTAGCCGAGACGTCGCCGTTTTCTCGTTGGAAAAAGGTGACCATGAGGAAATCGTGGCCCTTATTCAGTGCCGCGCTTCCGCTACAGATACGCGTGAGAAGCTGAAAGCCGAAGCAACCAGTTTGTTCCGCCGCCTTCATGGCGTGGAAGTTTCTGTTGTATTGGTGCCACCGCACGCGCTGCCGCAGACATCTTCAGGTAAACTTACACGCGCCAAAGCCCGCACCATGTATCTGAGCGGTGCGTTTGAGCAGCAGTCTGAAGTCGCCTGACCGGCCTACGGGATTTTATCGCCCCTTTATGAGGAGAAAGGCTGGTCAAACTGGCCTTTTTCACCCATAAGGCGGCACTGCGAGCACAAGCTCGGCATAAAACAAACGCCCTTAAGGGATGAAGGATCCGACATGAGCGAAACCGTTGAAAGCGTTTCCGCGCTGATCATTCAAAAGCTCCTCGCTAACCCGAAGGTTCCGCGTGACATTGATGGTAACTGCAAGATTATGGAAGATCTTGCGTTTGATTCTTTGGCCGTCATGAACTTCGTGATGGAAGTTGAAGACAGCTTGGATGTTTCCATCCCGCTCGACAAACTGGCCGATATCCGGACGATTAATGACCTTGCTGCATGCATTGTCGCTCTGAAAAACAAAGGGTGAGCGTGGATGACATCACTATTTTCCAAATTTGAAGGTACGGCAGGCGCGCTGGGTTCTGTAGTCGCCGTTGGTGGCCGCAACCCTTTTGCTGTTGTTATTGAAAAGCCTGTATCTTCAACTGTTGGAATTATTGAAGGTCGGGAAACGCTTCTTTTTGGCACCAACAATTATTTGGGCCTTAGCCAATCCAAAAATGCCATTCGCGCAGCGCAGGAAGCCGCTGCTGCGTGTGGCGTCGGCACTACGGGCTCGCGCATTGCAAATGGCACGCAGTCCCTCCATCGGCAGCTTGAAAAAGATATTGCCGCATTTTTTGGCCGCCGTGATGCCATGGTATTTTCTACCGGTTATCAGGCCAACTTGGGCATCATCTCCACGTTGGCTGGCAAAGGCGATCATCTGTTTTTAGACGCAGATAGCCATGCCAGTATTTACGACGGTAGCCGCCTGAGTGCTGCTGAAGTTATCCGCTTCCGCCATAATGACCCGGATAACCTTTATAAACGCCTCAAACGCATGGATGGCACACCTGGTGCCAAACTGATTGTGGTTGAAGGTATTTATTCCATGACGGGCAATGTGGCCCCGATTGCAGAATTTGTAGCTGTTAAAAAAGAAACTGGCGCATATCTCCTTGTAGATGAAGCCCACTCTTTTGGGGTGCTGGGTGAAAACGGACGCGGCGCAGCTGAAGCCGATGGTGTAGAAGCTGATGTGGACTTTATCGTCGGCACATTTTCAAAAAGCCTTGGCACTGTTGGTGGCTACTGCGTATCCGATCATCCTGAACTGGAATTCGTGCGCCTGAACTGCCGTCCTTACATGTTTACTGCATCCCTTCCGCCAGAAGTTATTGCAGCAACAACGGCAGCCTTGGGCGATATGCAGGCTCATCCAGAACTGCGCAAACAGCTTATGGCCAATGCCCAGCAACTTCATGCTGGATTTGTAGATATCGGGCTGAATGCCAGCAAACAGGCTACCCCTGTTATTGCTGTTACGCTGGAAACAGCTGAAGAAGCTATTCCCATGTGGAACAGACTGCTGGAACTTGGGGTTTACGTAAACCTCAGCCTTCCTCCGGCAACGCCAGATTCTCGGCCTTTGCTGCGTTGTTCTGTAATGGCCACCCATACGCCAGAGCAAATTGCTCAGGCCATTGCCATATTCCGCCAAGCTGCCGCAGAAGTGGGCGTATCACCCGCACCTACCGCCGCGTAAAATCCTTATTTGCGTTTAAACGCCCCTTGTTGCCATAACCGCCAAACAATTGGTGGCGCTGCCAGCAAGGGGTGTTTTTCTGCAAAAGGAGAAAGCGGCACTTCTATTCCGCTATGGCGCTGGACTTTCCAAGCAGCGTAACGTGCCCCTCCAGTAAAAGTATAAGCTGCCTTAAGAAGGCGCAAAATATTTAAAGGTCGACCGCAAGACGCACGTAATGCCCATTTATGGATGGCATGTTGCTTTTGTTCCTGCTGGATTTGCGGCGTTACAATCTGATCTTGAGATGTGTACGGAATGCCTAGCATTTGCCAACACGGCAACAAAAGCTGCGCATAACGCTGAGTATAAGCATCTACAATACTTTGCCCACGGCCTGCTTTTTCAACGCGCAATTCAACCCGATATGTATTGCGATACAAAGCATTCCAATAATCCAGAACGGTGCCTGAATCTGGGCCAAGTTGAGCTGCCCACCATGCGGCGGCCAATACAGCCCGCATAACACAAGCATGCAATGCATCTTGGGCCTTACTATCCCGCCACCATACCAACCGAACAGGTTGAGAAAAGCGCGCCCATACCGTGGTATCCAACGTTTGTGGGCGCGTTAGCGCACGAAACTGCGCAAGAGACAAAATGGCAACTTTGGTCCGTAGAAGATGCTTCCCTACCCTATATTCATGATATTCTACATTAGGGGGTAAAAGAGCATTTGCCAGACAGGAAAGCCTTGTTCTGGGCCAGTCTGACTGTTTATCTACGATAATATAAAAATCCAGCAGAGTATCATCTTGAATCCCGCCCCGCAGGCCAGATCCATAAAACAGAACCCCTAATGGTTGTGCATTCCCTAAAAGATTACGCACAAATTTCGTCACCAAAGGGGATACCGATGTATGCAGTTCTTGCTCTGTAAGGGCAAAAATTTCTTTCTGCCCCGGCCGAATACCCTTCATGAACTGCTTTTCCACCAGAACGTTTTAAACATGCACAAAAGAAACCACGGGGCCCGCAGAAATAGTTAGGCTGCCATCTTGCCCCGGAGGCAGAACTTCACCATCCAGAATAAAAGATTGGTCCGTACGCAGCACCAATTCTGTTGCCGAGCCGCTATGATAGGCTGCATCCTGCCGTAGCCATTGCGGTGCTTTTCCGCGCAACAAATTCCAGACTGCACGCCCTAAATGTGGAGGGAAGGCGGCAACATCCAGATAACTAATCCCTCGGTCTGCTTCTTTCAGATTTTGCCAAAATGGCCAGATACCGTGGGGCAACCGATGCAAAGCTGTGCATAAAAACAGAAAATGATTCTGTTCGGGCAATATTTCACCATCACGCTCCACTGTAACTTTTGTGCCTTCCAGCCATCCTCGCCTATGTTTGGGGTTTAGTAACTGCCACGCTGTTACAAATAAGGTCGCCATAACAGCGGCATCATGCGAGTAATTTTTCAGAATTTTGGGGTCATGTGCAATTTCAATCCCGCGCCCAAAAGCACCTAAGCCGCCAAAAAAGCCTAGAGATGCCTCTTTTTTCTGCCCATCCCGCGTGACCACCAAAGGCTGCCTGCGCCGCACATCGGAAAGAAGGCGCCCGGATGCAAGACGAGCTTGCAAAATCTGTAATGCTTCAACCCCGCGCTTACCAAATCCAACATCTGTGGCAATCAGGTTGGTATTGCCAGAGGGCAACACAACAATGCTGGGCCACTGCTCTGGCGGGCAGGAAGAGGTATAAAGTGCGCTCAGAACATTCCCAACTGTGCCATCTCCCCCATCCACAACCAGACAGCTTATTTTTTGCTGTAAAAGGGCATAAACCTGCTGCCGTAATGCAGCATGCGTTCTAGGGGAACAAAACAAGGGCCCCAACATTTTGCCCGCAAGTTCCAGATACCTGGGATCTGCCTTCAAATTCCGACGGCTACGAGGATTGTAAATCAGGGCAAAACGATCGGACATTCAGCACTCTTGCTATAAACAAACAAAAACGCCAGCGCCTTTTGCCCCGGCTACGGGCGATGGTATAAAGGCTGTTATGGCTCTTGTCACATGCCGTGGGGCCATACCCCGTCATCGGAGATGTGTTTTTCTTGTCCTGCGTTCATATCGCCCACCTGTCTGACCCACATCTGCCACTTGTCGACTTGCCTTCTTTGAAGGAAATCCGCTTCAAGCGCATTCTCAGTCTGTTGTCATGGCAACTGCGGCGCAGGCATTTGCATAAACTACCGGCTTTGCAGGCAGTTATGCAGGATATCCGCCACTTTCACCCAGATATGGTTGCCCTGACAGGGGATATGACCAATCTGGGATTATTGAAGGAATTTCAGAACACACGGCAGTGGCTTTTACAGCAGGATTTACCCCCTACACTGCTTATCCCGGGCAATCATGATGCTCTGATAAAAGAGAACAGTGCAGCCAAACAGGCACTCTGGGCCGAATGGCTACATAACGGCACAAAGGCTGAACCAGCGGCCCCTTCCCTACTGGTAAAAGATCACATTGCCCTTATTGGGCTGAATACAGCCATCCCCACCCTGCCCTTTCTGGCATCTGGCAAGGCAGGGCAAACCCAGCTTGTGCTTTTGGCGGATCTGTTGCGCCGCACACGCGCTATGGGATTATGCCGGATTGTGTTACTTCATCACCCTCCGACGCAAGGTATCGTCAGCCGCCGCAAAGGGCTGGATGACTTTCAGGCGTTTCAAGATGTATTGCGTGCAGAAGGTGCTGAACTTGTGCTTTACGGGCATTCTCATCGTGCGCAAATCACTCCTATTCCGGGCACAGATATTCTGGCGGTCAGCAGCACCTCCGCTTCTCATATTGCGGATGAACCGGAAAAAAGTGCGGGGTGGAACGCCATTTCCGTGCACAAACAGCCCGACATCTGGCAAATCACCATTCAGCACCGCAGCTTAATGCCGGATGGAAACTTGCAAGACAGCCAGATAAGGCGTGTGTGCAGTATGCATCGCCTTTTGCCCGCAACCTCGCTATGACAGCCCGCATGTTCAATGTGCCTTTTCTGCGCCGGATTGTAGCTTCGCTTCGCCCCGGCACATTAGACCGCTACCTGATCGCTCAGGTTATGCCGCCTTTTCTGGTGGCGCTGTCTGTTGTGATGATTGCCCTGATACTTGAACGCCTTTTGGTGCTGTTCAACTTGCTGGCAGCGGGCAACAACCACATTGGCATCTTTATTGGCTTGCTGGCGGCTCTGCTGCCTCATTATCTGGGCTTGGCTATTCCCGCAGCGCTCTGCGTGGCGGTGTTTACCGTCATCCGCCGCATGAGCCAGAATGAAGAAATTGATGCCATTAACAGCAGTGGCCTTTCACTGTTGCGGATCACACGCCCCTATATCCAGTTGGGCGTTGTGTTAGGTATCCTTTCCTTCCTGCTTTATGGCTTTATCCAGCCTCACGCGCGGTATGATTTTCGCTCAACATTTTATATTGCCAGCCACACGGGCTGGGCACCGCGTTTGCAGCCTCGCATGTTTGCCAGCCCTTCCTCCCAACTCACCATTGTTGCGGACAAGGTCTCTCAAAGCGGTTCTGATCTGGAAAATGTTTTTATCAGAGATCTATCTGAGCAGCAGGAACGCGATATTACAGCGCGCAATGGGCATATCCGTATCGGTTCAGATGGAGAAACTGTTCAGATTGATCTGACCAATGGAGTGATTGTTACGGATAAAGGAGATGGCGTGCCCAGTCTGGTCACGTTTGACCATTCAACACGCTACCTTACGCATGCTTCGCACATCTCTCCTTTTCGCACCCGTGGGGAAGATGAGCGAGAACTCACATCTCCCGAACTGGTTGGCCGCCTCATCCGGCATGATCCTTCCATTTCCCGCCTGCATATGCGCTCTGAAGTGCATTTTCGTATGGCACGCAGCCTGACTGTGCCTTTTATTCCGCTTCTGGCGGCTTCTCTGGCACTCATGCGCAAGCGCCAGCGCAACAATGCCGGCCTGCCTCTGGCCTTTATTATTATAGTTGGGTTTGACCACATCATCCAGTTTGGCCACAGCATGGTTGCCACCAAAAAGGCATCGCTCCTGCTTATCTGGGGGCCTGCTTTGATCTTTATTGTCGGCTGCACTTTGCTGCTGCTTTATAAATCTGGTGCATTCCAGGTCTTAAAAGCCTGGCGTTCCCGCTCATCTGCCCAAAAAGCCCTGCCATGAGCCAATCTTCAAGCATGCCCCGCCACGTTCTTCTCCGCTATCTTTCCATGGCGTTGCTCTCGCGCGTGATTTTTTGCGGTGCCGTTCTTGTCGGGCTTCTTGAAATTCTGGCTCTGCTTGAACAAACCACCCCTATTTTACAACGGCACTTGGGCATCCAAGGTATTCTAAGTTTTGCAGCCATGCGCGCCCCATTTCTGTTGGCAGGTGCGCTTCCATTAAGTGTGCTCATTGGCGCGCTGCTTATGCTCACCCAGATGACATTGGCCAGCGAGATTGCCATCTTGCGCGCCTGCGGCCTTTCTACCTTTGGGCTGTATAAATACCTTATCCCTGCCACCTTGGTGATTGGCTTTGCCGGTGTTGTGCTGGATGATCAGGTCACCCCCCGGTCTGAACAGGCATTGGCCGCGTGGTGGAACCGCACAGACCCACACCCTGAAAACGGGCATGCCTTCTGGTTTCATGATGGCAACCGTATTGCTCATATTGGTTATACGTCTGATGGCGGCAATATGTTGACCAAGGTAGATATCTACATCCGCGATGCTAGCGGGCGGCTCCAGCAGATTCTCCACGCCAAGTCGGCTGACTACACGCATACGCGTGGCTGGCTCTTGCACAATGTTGATAGCATTACCGTGGAAGGCGAAAAAACCACACGCCTGCCTTCTGTTCAGGACATGGGATGGGATACAAGCCTGCACCCGTGGGAGTTTATTCGGCTGTCTGCCGAAAATCCGCCGCTTTCTTCCACCACCATTCTGGGCATGTTACGTGGGCGCCTACCATCCCATACCAGCCCCGGTTTTCTGGAGGCCGGGCTGCTTGAACGCTTCTTGCATCCGGCATCCTTGCTTGTTCTCTTGTTGATTGCGCTGCCCACAATCTATATCCCTCCACGGACAGGAACGCGCAGCTGGGTGCCAGTATGGTGCTTGGGCAGCGGGCTGTTGTTTATTATTGTGCAGGGTATGCTACGCGCAATGGGAAATGCGGGGTTGCTACCACCGGCCATTGCTACCATACCCGCATTGATTATTTTCACACTGGGGGCCATTACTGTGCTCCTGAGGAATGAAACACGATGAGCGGAACGCTAAATAACTCGTCGCTTAAAACCGGGCGCAGCTTTGATCTGGGGAAAATGAACCTCAGGCAGCTTTGGGTGGCATATCTTACCTACCCTACCATCCTGCTCTATTTTGCGCTGGTTATTGCTTCTGCTGCGCTGGCTACGTACTTTTTTGCAGGCTGGTGGCCAACACTGGTTTCTCTGGTAGCGGTGGTTATCGTGTATCCATTGGTATGGTACCTGCTGCACCGCTACGTGCTGCATGGCCGTATCCTGTATAAAATGAAATGGACGGCCGCTCTGTGGAAGCGCATCCATTTTGACCATCATCAGGACCCGCATCTGCTGGATGTTCTGTTCGGCGCACCCGCAACAACACTGCCGACCATTGGGGCAGTAACCATCCCCATTGGGTATCTTATTGGTGGCATTGGGGCTGCAGCCACAGCCTTTGGCACGGGCGTAGCCATTACCTGCATTTACGAATTCTTCCACTGCATCCAGCATCTCAACTACAAGCCACGTGCGAGTTGGATCCAGCGCATGAAAGCGCGCCATGTGCTGCACCACTTCCATGATGAAGATGGAAACTTCGGCATCACCAGCTTTGTCGTGGACCGGATATTTGGCTCATATTATCTGGATGCCAAAGCCCGCCCCCGTAGCCCCACGGTTTTCAATCTGGGTTACGATGTTAAGGAAGCCCAACAGTATCCGTGGGTGATGGATCTGACTGGCGCCCCCCCGCGTGATCGCCCCGATGGTGCACGCCCCGCGGAGAACAGGAAAGCGGCATGACCGCTTCCTCCCAAGGCATTACAGCCTTTATTCTGGCGGGCTCTCGCCCCGGCAAGCCAGATCCCGTTGCATTGGCCGGAGGCGTTTCTCACAAAGCGCTTCTGCCTATTGGCGGGGTGCCAATGCTTTTAAGGGTGATTGATGCGCTGCAACAGGTGCCTCAAATCACGCGTATTGCTGTTTGCATTGAAAACCCGCAAATTATCGCCTCTATCATTCCTACAGGAATAGACGTTATTCCGGCGCGCCCTGAAGGCCCTAGCGCAAGCGTGCTGGCTGGCCTTGCGCGCTATGGCACCCCTTTGTTGGTGACCACGGCAGATAATGCTCTGCTCCAGCCAAGCTGGGTGCAGGAACTGCTCAGCCAGAGCCACCCACAAGCCGATCTTGCTGTGGCCGTTGCAGCAGAAACAACTATACAGCGAGATGTGCCCCATACACAGCGCACCTATATTCGGCTTGCTGATCTAGCTTTTTCTGGCTGTAACCTGTTTTTATTCCGCACCTCTGTTTCTGCCCGCGTGGCAGACCTGTGGCGGCATGTAGAAAAAAACCGCAAGCACCCTTTGCGTGTTGCATGGCTTTTAGGGCCCAGTATTTTGTTACGCGCCCTTTGTGGCGAGCTAACACGGCGTGCGCTTTATCAACGCATCTATCGCCTCACCAGCGCGAAAGCGGAGCTTGTTCCGCTTTCTGATGGCCGTGCCGCTGTAGATGTAGATAAACCTGCTGATGTTGTGCTGGCAGAAGAACTTGCTGCTAGCCTTCCCGCTTGTTCCTTCGCAAAAACGCTACAGAAATAAACTTTTTTCAGATTTAGGCGGGCAGCAACGCGTGTAGTGCGGAAGGAATCTCCGCCATGCTAGCTGCCTGGCCATCTACCTGTGCCGCCAATGCGCTGGAACCATATCCCCACGCAGCAAACACAAACTTCACTTCAGCCCCTGTAGCCGCACCATAATCTGGCGGCATATCTCCAATCATAACACTGCGCACAGCCTCTCCCCCCGCCTGCTTTATTGTCCCCAGTAAATGCGCAGGATCTGGTTTATGGGCCGCAAAACTGTCACCTCCGCCTATTGCCGCGAAAAGTGATGTCAGGCCAAAATTATCTAAAATACGTCTGGCTGCTACCTCTGGCTTGTTGGTGCATACAGCCAGCAACCATCCTGCATCTTTCAACTGCTCCAATGCCTGCTGAGTATCGGGGAATAGACGCGAAAGACGCGTGGCCCGCGGTGTGTAAAGCTCCATAAACTTTTGCACAGCTTCAGACTCCGTAAGCGGTAGCGTATAAGGCTGCGCAGTTATGGTTTTCTGCTTTTCTCGTCCGGCATTCAGAACACGTTGCACCAAAGTAGGCACGCCATTGCCTATCATGGTGCACACCTCTGCATCTGTCAGAGGCGGAAGGTGGCAGATTTCGAGTAATTCCCGGCTACACGCAGCCAGATCTGGCACGGAATCAAGCAACGTGCCGTCCATATCAAAAACAGCCAGACGAGGTGCGGACATGCGGTTTTTCCTTACCGAGTAAATATCTGAAAACTTTTATGATATTGGCATGTTTGTTTTCCGGTGAGGAGACGTTTGACACATGCCGGAGCTTGGCTTACCGCATGCTCTTATGACGTCTATTTCCGCACCACGTCCTGCCACGGCGGTTCTTCTGGCCGCCGGACTGGGCACCCGCATGAAATCCTCCCGCCCTAAAGCCATGCAATCTCTTGGCGGCCGGCCAATGCTGGCACATCTGCTTGCCAACGCAGCGGAGGTATTTGACAGGCTGGTTGTTGTAATCGGCCCAGATATGGAAGAAGTTGCCGAACTGGCAGCCCCCTACCCGGTGGTTGTGCAGCAAGAACGCTTGGGCACTGCCCACGCTGCCTTACAGGCCGAAGCCTGGTTTGGTGATGGCGATGTGGCTGTGCTGTATGCTGATAACCCTCTGATTTCAGCAGAAACTCTCAACCGCCTGCTAGAAGAACGCCGTAAGCCGAATGTAGGTTTGGCATTGTTGGCCATGCGCCCGGCCGATCCTGCACGCTATGGCCGCGTAGTAGCCCAAGATGGCAATGTAGAACGTATTGTGGAATGGGCAGACGCCACTCCAGAAGAGCGCGCGATTGACCTGTGCAATGCCGGTGTATTGTGTGCTGATGCCGTGGATTTCCGCCGTTGGCTCCATAACGTGCGTAATGATAACACCAAGGGCGAATATTATCTGACAGACGTGGTGGATCTGGCCGTTGCCGATAACGTGCAGGTGCGCGCGGTAGAAGCAGCAGAAGATGAACTGCGCGGCGTAAATTCCCGTGCGGAACTCGCGCAGGCAGAAGCAGCCCTGCAAACACGCCTACGCAATAAAGCCATGGAAAATGGTGTAACTTTGGTTGCGCCAGAAACTGTGTTTTTAAGTGCTGATACGCAAATTGACCCCGATGTGTTGATAGAACCCAATGTGTTCTTTGGCCCGGGTGTAACCGTGCAAAGTGGTGCAATTATTCGGGCCTTTAGCCACCTTGAAGGATGCGAAGTGCAAGCCAATGCGATTATTGGCCCTTATGCGCGCATTCGGGAAGGCACCACCATTGGCGCTTCTGCACGCGTTGGCAACTTTGTTGAACTCAAGGCCACAACGCTGGGCAAAGGTTCCAAAGCCAATCATCTGACATATCTGGGTAATGCCGAAATCGGCAGCCGCACCAATATTGGCGCAGGCACTATTACCTGCAACTATGATGGCGTGTTCAAACACACCACCATAATTGGAGACAAAGCCTTTATTGGTTCGGATTCCATTCTTGTGGCGCCCGTAAGTATTGGAAACAACGCTTTGGTGGCTGCAGGCAGTGTCATTACACAAAATGTGTCAGATGAGGCTTTGGCTTTTGGTCGGGCGCAGCAGGTGAATAAAGCGGAAATGGGCAGGCTTTTCAAAGAGCGCCTGCAAGTAAAAAAGGAAAATGGCTGATGTGTGGGATCTGCGGCGTTGTTGGCCGAAGGCATGCCACCCCTATTGTTTTTGAAGGTTTGCGCCGGTTGGAATATCGGGGCTATGATTCCGCAGGTATTGCTACATTAGTAGATGGGCGTGTTGAACGCCGCCGTGCAGCAGGCAAGTTGGATAACCTTGCGGCACTGCTCAAGAAATCTCCGCTGCCCGGTACTACCGGTATTGGCCACACACGCTGGGCCACACATGGTGCCCCCACTGCATGCAATGCTCACCCTCATGGTACCGAGCGCGTGGCTATTGTGCACAATGGTATTATCGAAAACTTTGAAACCCTGCGGCGTGAGTTGGAAGCTGCTGGTCAGGTTTTTGAAACAGAAACCGATAGTGAAACTATTGCCCTATTGGTCGATTACCACCTGCAGCAGGGTCTGGAACCCAAGGAAGCTGCACTGCGTGCACTGCGTCGCCTAGAAGGCGCATACGCCGTTGCCATGATTTTTGCTGGCCATGAAGGGCTGATGATTGGCGCCTGCCATAGTGCGCCTCTGGCTGTAGGCTTTGGCGATGATGAAATGTTTCTGGGCTCCGATTCACTGGCTTTGGCACCGCTGACCCGCCGCATCGCCTACATGGAAGATGGTGATTGCGTTGTTATCACCCCCAAGGGTGCAGAATTCATGACCTTTGATGGTGCGCCAGTTGAACGTACCATCCAGCTCACCGCCTTGGCTGCCGGTTCCATCGGTAAAGATGGTTACCGCCATTACATGGAAAAAGAGCTGCACGAACATCCGTTGGTAATCGGCCAGACCTTGCAGCGCATGGTAGACCCGGCTTCTCGCCGCGTTATTTTGCCTGAACTGCCTTTTGATCTGGCAGAAGTGCCGCGTGCCGTTATCACCGCTTGTGGGTCTGCCTTTTTTGCCGGGATGATTGGCCGCTACTGGCTGGAAGAAATTGCCCGCTTGCCCGTGGATATAGATGTTGCCAGCGAGATGCGTTACCGCAATCCACCGCTTACGGCAGGATCCTTGGGGCTGTTGATTTCTCAATCTGGGGAAACAGCAGATACACTGGCAGCCCTGCGCAGCCTGCGTGAAAAAGCAATTCACATCGCTTCCGTGCTGAATGTTGAACACAGCACCATGGCGCGGGAAAGCGATGTTGTGCTGGGCACAGTGGCTGGCCCGGAAATTTCTGTGGCATCCACCAAGGCCTTTACAGCTCAGCTAACCGTATTGGCGTGCCTGACCATTGCCACAGCCCGTGCACGCGGCAAGCTGGACACGTTGGCAGAAGAACATCTTGTCAGCGCCCTGTTGGACCTCCCTAGCCGCGCGGCAGAAGTGTTCAACCAGACAGACGCTATTCGCACCATGGCGCAAGTTGTGGTGGAAGCGCGCGATGTTCTGTATCTGGGCCGTGGCAGCATGTTCCCCGTTGCCATGGAAGGCGCGCTCAAGCTGAAGGAAATCTCCTATATTCACGCAGAAGCATATGCTGCTGGTGAAATGAAGCATGGACCGATTTCCCTTATCGATCGCACAGTGCCGATTGTGGCTACAGCACCTTCAAACGCATTGTTTGAAAAAACGCTTTCCAATCTGCAGGAAGCTAAAGCACGCGGTGGCCGCCTGCTGGTGTTTACGGATACCAAAGGGGCTGAACGTGTTTCTGCCATTGCAGAACAGATGGTGGTTCTGCCCCACGTGCATGATTTTGTAGCCCCCATTCTGCAAACCATTCCGGTGCAGATGCTGGCTTACGAAGTTGCTGTGCTGAAAGGCAC
Organism: Acetobacter sp. A11-2; assembly: GCF_040208445.1. Lineage (NCBI taxonomy): Bacteria > Pseudomonadati > Pseudomonadota > Alphaproteobacteria > Acetobacterales > Acetobacteraceae > Acetobacter > Acetobacter sp. A11-2. Next base: position 710,235 of record NZ_CP157843.1, on the reverse strand, counting down.
AGATGTGGACCAACCACGTAACCTCGCAAAATCTGTGACCGTGGAATAAATACAAAAAAGCCCCTATCTACATAGATAGGGGCTTTTACCATTTATGGCTGCAACTGAGGTTTCCCTTCCAGTTCCACCATAATGTGCCCTATTTTGGGGCTATCCACCTCTATTCTGGTTGCTACCATGCCGATCTGGGGAATATTCTCAAACCAGACACGGCCCTGTTGTGGCTTTCTGGCTTTACGATCTGCGCTGGACAGCTTGAAGCCCTTGATCTGCTGCGCCACAAAATTACAGCGCAAGCCATCTTCTCCCCAATCTTTTGATGCGCCATCTGGCAAAGGTTGCACACCGTCTGTTTGCACCTGCAACGTGCTTAAGCGCACACCATCAAATACCTTCACGGCACCATTGCCACAGCCCTGCCCCTCCTGCACCTTGTGCAAAAGCGCCATCAGAATAGCCACATTATCTACAGTGCCTTTGCGCTCATCTGGCAAAATCTGTTCACGGTCAGTTTCTACAGGCTCCATTGCCTGCACGTCCGGCATATCCTGCTTATAGGCAATGGACATGTGCCGGTTTTTACCGCGAGACCAGCCTGCGCTCTCGTAACTTTCTGGCTCAGGCATGCCGCTATTATAAAAATGTCCCTGCGCACGCAGATTAATATTTGTTTTCATGAAAAGCTGGAACAACCCGCCCGTTTTGCTTTGGGCCGCTACGCTATATTGGTTCCCACTTAGGCGATAAGCACTGTTAATGGTCATAACATGCAGCCCATGTGCATAGACAAAATAACGCACCACTGTTTGCGGGGCAGAAACCGCACCAGCATATGGCGTTGCCAGCACGCCTCCGGCCCCAAGCAACAAACCTACGGCACTGGCTTTGGCAAAACGACGCTTAAATAACAGATGCAAAAAAGACATTAGAAAGTCCCTTTGGAATCATCAGGAAAAATCCTGCCGTTCCCCACGATAACCCAAACGGATAGAAACAGCCTGCGCCAACCCCGCAGCCATATTGCCCAATTGCGCAACCGTGAAACGGCTTAATTCTGTTTGAGGCAGGCTGATGCCAATACCGGCTACCGTCTGCCCGGAATGATCTTTTACAGAGGCAGCAAAGCACCATAGGCCTTCATGCACCTGCTCATCATCTACGGCGTATCCTCTGTCACGAATTTCTGCGATTTCACGCACCAATGTCGTTACGGAGCAAATACCGTTCGGTGTAAGCGGTTCTGACCATGTGGAAACAGGGTTAAGAGCCAGCCATTCTCTGAAAGACGTATCATCCATACCAGCCAGCATGGCATTACCTGTGGCCGTAAATATGGCAGGTAAGCGCATTCCTACCCTAAAAGAGGCCCCAAGCACCGTAGCGCTATTGCGGCAGGCCACATACACAACCTCCGCCCCCTCCAGCATGGTTAGCGTTACTGTAAACGCATCCAGATCGGCACGATTCTCCAGCACATGGTAGAATTCCGTTACCAGATCGCGCTTTTCTGTCACATCTCCGGCCCAGTCCAACAGGCGTGTGCCCAGCCTGTAGCCCTGAGATGCGTTTTTCTCCAGCAGCCCCAACTCTACCATAACAGACAGCAGACCATGCACCGTACTGCGCGGCAAATCGAGCTGGCGCGCCACATCTGCGGCCAAGGGCGGCCTGCTGGAAGCCTTCACCATATCAAGAATACGAACGGCCCGCCGCAATGCGGGAACCGTGTCCTGTGATTTGGACATGCTTTTTCTTATTTTCCTTGTTGACAGAGAGGTCCGATCTCTTCATTATTCCAAATACGGGATCGAGTTCAATATAATGAATAACAAAAATCAGAACCGATCTTGCCGCGCAGAAGATATAGTGGAAGCCTGAAAAACAAGAACCCGAAAACGGGCAGCAGGCTTCCACTTCTTCACTTCGGCATTATGCCGCAAATAAATGCACCAAAATCTCGCTCCCTTTTCCGTCCTGCGCTACAGATAAAGCCTTTCCTGCACCATAGCAGCAAAAGGGCATGAACTTGACCTGTATATATGATTTTAAACTCCCCGCCCTAAATGGAAGCACCCTTGATCTGAGCGCTTATCGGGGGAAACCTGTTTTGGTGGTGAACACCGCATCCAAATGCGGATTTACTCCACAGTACGAAGGCTTGCAGGCTTTATGGACACAGTTCCAAAAAGCTGGGCTGGTTGTTGTAGGGGTGCCAAGCAATGATTTTGGCCAGCAGGAACCCGGCACCTCGGAAGAGATTTCGTCCTTCTGCCAAGTCAATTATGGGGTCACCTTCCCTATGGCGGCACGCAGCCCTGTAAAAGGGCCAGATGCTATTCCGCTTTTTAAATGGCTGGATAGTGAGCTTGGTTTTCTGGCACGGCCACGGTGGAACTTCTTTAAGTATCTCACCAACCGTCAGGGAATGCCTGTTGCGTGGTTCAGCTGCCTAACGCCGCCTACATCTGGGCGTGTCAGGCATGCTGTGGAAAACGCTCTTAAATCGTAAAAATCAACCAGCAGAGGCAGGCAGTGCATCGCCGTTAAAATCGGCAGGTACCAGCCTGCCCTCCTGCATGGTCACAACCCTATCCATGCGCGGTAGCAATTCGCGGTTATGGGTTGCCACCAGAACAGCTAGCCCTTTCTGGCGCACAACATCAAGCAACTGAGAAAACACGCTATCTGCCGTATGCACATCCAAGTTGCCGGTAGGTTCATCGGCTAACAGCAGTGCAGGGTCATTTGCCAAAGCACGCGCAATGGCAACGCGCTGCTGCTCACCGCCCGAAAGCTTGCCCGGCAGATGGTTTACACGGTGCGCCAAACCAAACATGCGCAAAAGCTCTTCAGCTTTACGGCGCGCCTGTGCCTTACCTACGCCCGCAATCATCTGCGGGAGCACTACGTTTTCCTTGGCTGTAAATTCACCCAGAAGGTGGTGAAACTGATAGACAAATCCTATCTGGTCTCGCCGCATCGCCGTGCGTCCGGCATCTGCCATACCAGTGGTAATCTGGCCCGCAATAACAATCTCGCCCGCATCTGGCGTATCCAGCAAACCAGCCAGATGCAGCAAGGTTGATTTACCTGTGCCTGATGGCGCAACCAGACCCACAATTTCACCGGCATGCAGAGAGAAATTGATATCCTGCAAAACAGGCAGAACCCCCTCATCCCCACTGCGATAAGCCTTGCGAACGTGCTTCAGGCTTAAAACTGGCTGATTATTCATGCCGCAAAGCCTCCACAGGGTCTGTTTTGGCCGCACGCCAAGAAGGATAAAGCGTTGCCAGCAAGGAAAGCCCCAGCGCCATGACAATAACTTCGACCACCTGCCCCCACACCAGCTTTGCAGGCAGGTGCTCCAGATAGTAAACTTCCGGGTTGAACAGGTTTGTGCCGGTCAGTTTTTGCAGAAGCTGACGGATACGCTCGATATTCATGCAGAACACAACGCCGAGTGCCGTGCCTGCCACAGTGCCCGTTACGCCTACAAAAGCACCGCACATTAGAAAAATGCGCATAATGGCGCCGCGGCTGGCCCCTATGGTGCGCAGCACGGCAATATCGGCTGTTTTATCCTTCACCATCATAATGAGAGAGGAAATAACATTAAAAGCCGCCACAAGAATAATCAGCGTGAGGATAAGGAACATCACATTCTGCTCCACCTGCACGGCGCCAAACAGAGCATTGTTGGCGTTCGTCCAATCCAACACGCGCAGGCCCGGATCCCCCACCGCATTTTCAATGGCAAGGGTAACAGGGCGCACGTGCTCTGCATCCTTGGTCATGACCTGGATCTGCGTGGCCTTGCTGGGCATCTGAAAGTAAATTTGCGCCGCGTGCATGGGCAAAAACACAACGCTGGAGTTGTAGTCGTTCACCCCAGCATCAAAAATAGCCACCACCCGATACCGGCGCACACGTGGCACGGTGCCAAACGCCGTGGCTGCTCCATCTGGTGAAACAAGGGTAAGGCCAGAGCCAATACCTAAGCCTGCCCGTTCCGCCATTGTAACACCCACAACGATGGAATCATCCGGGCCAAAATCATCTAGTGAACCAGCAATAATGGAAGAACTGACGGCTTTAAGGTCTTTCAGCCCTTGCGGTGTCAGACCATGCACCATGCCGCCAGAATTATAGGCCCCGGCGCTGAGAAGCACCTGCCCTTCCACCAAAGGTGTGGCGCTGACCACGCCCGGAACAGACCGAACCTTACGCGTGACATCTTCATACTGGGAGATTGTGCGGCCCTGACCATAAATGGTCAGATCCCCATTCAACCCCAGAATGCGCCCCATAAGGTCGGCCTGAAAGCCGTTCATCACAGCCATAACGATAATGAGCGTTGCCACACCAAGGGCAATGCCAACTAGCGAGAAAATGGCAATAACTGATACAAACCGTTCCCCTCGCCGCGCACGGAGGTAACGGCCCGCCACCGCCCGCTCAAAGGGTCCGAACATGCTGATCAGCCTGCCAGAACCAGAGCCAGCGCGTCATCCACGCTCATTTCATGGCGCTCACCGGTGGCACGGCGCTTCAGTTCCACCTTACCTCCCTTGGCACCACGTGGGCCTACAACAATCTGCCACGGGTGGCCCATAAGGTCTGCATCTGCAAACTTTACGCCAGCACGTTCTGCACGATCATCATACAGGAAGGCTTCTTCATTCGTGTTGTAGATGCGCTCGCAAATGGCATCGCACAGTTCATCACCGTTTTTCAGGTTCAGAATAACTGCACGGAAGGGTGCAACAGCATCCGGCCAGATAATGCCGTTATCATCGTGACAAGCTTCAATAATTGCACCGGCAAGGCGGGAAACCCCAATACCGTAAGACCCCATTTCTGGGTAAAGCTGGTTTCCGTCCGGGCCGCTTACGCTGACCTCCATGGAGCGAGTGTATTTATCGCCAAAATAGAAGATGTGGCCAACTTCTACGCCACGGCCTTCACGCCGGCGTTCTTCTGGCACGGCTTGCCATCCGGCCTCATCGTGCATTTCATCCGTTGCGGCGTAAGGCGTTGTCACACGGTTGAAGAAGGCTTCCAGCGCTACGGGGCTGTTGGTATCAACCGGTTCATCCAGCCAATCCAGCTCTTCCAGCGCGGCATCGTAAAACACGCCGCTTTCCCCCGTGGGGGCCAGAATCAGGAACTCATGGCTCAGTTCACCACCAATCGGCCCAGTATCGGCCCGCATGGGCACAGCCCGCACACCCAAACGCTGGAAGGTACGCAGGTAAGCCAGCAGCATGCGCCGATAGGTTGCAACAGCAGAGTCGTAGTCCAGATCAAAGCTGTAGGCATCTTTCATCAGAAACTCACGGCCTCGCATCACCCCAAAGCGGGGGCGCATTTCATCACGGAATTTCCACTGGATATGATACAGAACCTGCGGCAGATCCTTGTAGGATTTTACGGTCTGACCAAACAGATCCGTAATCATTTCCTCGTTGGTCGGCCCGTACAGCAGTTCGCGCTTGTGCCGATCCTGAATACGCAGCATTTCCGGGCCATAGGCATCATACCGGCCAGAACGCTTCCACAAATCGGCTGATTGCAAGGTGGGCATCAGCACTTCCTGCGCGCCTACCCGATCCTGCTCTTCCCGCACGATCTGGCTGATATTGCGCAACACTTTCAGCCCCGCTGGCAGCCACGCATAAATGCCAGATGCCGTCTGGCGGATAAGCCCCGCCCGCAACATAAGCCGGTGCGAGACAATCTGGGCTTCTGCCGGATTTTCCTTGAGAGTGGGAAGCAAGCTGCGCGAAAGACGCATGGTGCATTCAGCCTTGTAAAAAAAGCGACTTTTCCTGAACGAAAGCCGCTTTGGTGTAACCAATCACTATCTGCTGTAAAACAGCGGCGGGATAAAGAAAAGCCTGACACTCCGGCATTTTCTCTTACCCCGCCTTCTGTCAGGTATCAGACACGCAGTACGTGAACATCCACCAATGGGCGCTTTTGCAGCTTACGCCCCAATGCGCGACGCAGGGCCGTTTTGGCGGCCTCACGGAAGGAAACATCATCCCCACGCAGTTCATCTGGAATAATGTCCAGCGCGTTGGCGAATTCTTCACGCACACGCACGCTTTCCAGATCATCCGGATCAAGCAGGCCCGGTGCGCTCACCTTGGGCTCACCAATCACAAAGCCTTCTTCATCCACTGCAAAACTGCCGATGACTATGCCGTTGAACAGCATTTTGCGGCGCGCAGCCAGCACCCCTCCGTTCATGGGCAGCAGACGGTTACCATCCAGTGCCAGACGGCCTGTTGGGGCTGTATCCACCACTTCCAGCTTGCCCGGAGAAAGACGCAGGATATCACCATCTTCCAGCAGAACGGGGGCAATACCCATTTCCTGCGCCAATGCGGCTTGTGCTGTCAGATGGCGCCATTCACCATGTACCGGCACAACATGCTGCGGCTTGAGCAATTCGTACATTTTCTGCACATCGCCACCCGTTGCGTGGCCAGACACATGCACAAAATGCTCGCGGTCCGTAATCACCCGCACGCCACGGCGTGAAAGATTATCCTGCACCGCCATAATTGCGCGCTCATTACCCGGAATCATACGGCTGGAATAAATAACCGTATCCCCCTCACCCAAAGCGATGTTGGGGTGGGTATCCATGGCAATGCGAGACAGAGCGGAACGAGGCTCACCCTGACTACCTGTAATGATCAGCAGAATCTGATCATCTGGCACATCGTTTACGTCCTGCTCTGTCAGGAACGGCAGAACGCCAGACAGATAACCGCAATCCCGCGCAGCGGTATCGAGATTGCGCAAGGAACGCCCAACCAGAACCACCGTACGCCCAGCAGCCTGTGCTGCCATAGCAATGGTTTCAACACGCGCCACGTTGGAGGCAAAGCATGTTACGGCAATGCGGCCCTTAAGGCTTGCCACCAGTTCCGTCATGCTGCGGCGCACTTCGGATTCTGAACGAGACGGCCCCGGCTTCATCACATTGGTGCTGTCACACACCAGCGCCAGAACGCCTTCACGGCCAATTTCGGCCAGCCTGTTCAGGTCTGTTGCAGGCCCCACCAACGGGTCTGGGTCAAACTTCCAGTCCCCTGTATGCACCACAATGCCGGAGGGCGTGCGCAGAACCATGGACTGCGCCTCTGGCACAGAATGCGTTACCGGCACAAACTCAATATCAAACGGCCCTACATCAAACCGCGCACCGGGCTGGATGACATGAATAGGCACATCCATAATGCGGGCCTCAGCCAACTTGCGGCGCAGAACAGCTGCGGCAAAAGGCGTAACATATACAGGGCACTGCAACATGGGCCAGACATGAGCCACAGCGCCAATATGGTCTTCATGTGCATGGGTAATTACCAAGCCGGCCAGCTTATCCCGGCGCTCTACAATAAAGCTTGGATCTGGCACCAGAATTTCGGCTTCTGGCGTATCGTTGCCACTAAACCCAATGCCACAATCTATCGCCAGCCACGTGTCTCCCAACCGGTAAAGGTTGAGATTCATGCCAATCTCACCCGTTCCGCCCAAAGGCAGAAAGGCCAGATCGCCGTTCTGTTCTGTCATTTCCGTGTTTTACCCTTCTGCAACATAATCTCGGTCCACTGTAAGTTTTGGCAGGGGGTTTCGCCCCGCCAGCAAACGCAACCCATTTAGGGTGAGCATTGAATCCACATGTTCAAAAACAGACGTACCTTCTGAGAAGAGTGGAGCCAGACCACCGGTTGCCAGCACCTTCATGGGGCCAACCTCCTTTCTGATCCTCTCGACAATCCCCTCAATCAAACCAACATAACCCCAAAACACGCCAGACCGCATTGCGGTTACCGTGTTGCGCCCAATGGCGGAATCTCCTACTGGCCGCCCTATTCCTATACGGGGCAACCGTGCTGCTGCCTGATGTAACGCTTCAACCGACAAATTGATGCCAGGAGCAATAACACCACCGCAGTAGCTTCCATCCTTATCCACAACATCAAACGTTGTGGCCGTTCCAAAATCTATAACCGTAAGTGGTCCACCATACATATGGTGTGCAGCCAGACCATTCAACAGCCGATCTACCCCAACCTCATCAGGGTTATCCACCTTGATGGCAAATCCCCAATCCAGCCGGGCAGATGCAAGAAGCGGTTCAACAGCAAACCACTGCCTGCATAAAGTGCGTAAATGATACAAGGCAGCGGGCACAACAGTGCCAATAACCGCACCATCAATATCATCTGCCACAATACCTTGGGTGCGCAACAGCGCATTCAGCCAGACAGCATATTCATCAGATGTACGCTGGGGCTGCATGGTAATGCGCCACACACCACGCCATCTTTCACCATCATGCACCGCAAACACGACATTGGTGTTACCTGCATCAATAACAAGCAGCACCCTTTATACCCCTTCTTCCAGCAGGATATCTCCTGTCGTGATCGTTTTCATACCGGTTTCCGTGTCCACTAATAGGCGGCCATCTTCGGCCAAACCCGCAAATTTCCCCTGTTCATAAGTAGTTCGACTGCTAACGACAAGAGGCGTCCCTACAGGATGCGCCCGATCAAGCCATGCCTGCCGTAATGCGCCAAAGCCGTTTTGCTGCCAAACGGCACACCAATCTGTCAGACTGGAAAGAATATATTGGGCAACATCCTTTACAGGCGGAACCTCACCATACTGGCCCAAGCAAGCGGCAAAGCGACCTGTTTGCTGTTGAGATGGCGCCTGCGTGAGATTGGCGCCAAAACCTATAACAAGGCGTGCGCCTTCCCGCTCTATCAGGATACCACCAGCCTTCTGACCATCCAACAAAAGATCATTCGGCCATTTTATCATGAGATGCCCTGCTACAGCAGGCACGGCGCGCAGCAAGCCATCATAAAACGCCAAAGAGGCGGCAAACGGCCACCCCCCCAGCATATCCTGCCCCGCCTGTTGCGCATCTAGCAGAACAGATAAAGCGAGACTTTGCCCGGCATCCACCCATTGGCGGCCACGGCTGCCTCGGCCTTGAGTTTGCCTAAAGGCTAAAACCGCAAGGCCGGAAGCTGCCCCCTGCCGTGCCTGTTCCAGACAGAAATCAGAGGTGGAGCCCAGTTCTGCAAAGCATTCAAGCCGCCACGGGCTAGGCTGATCTTTCATCCGCCCAGAGCAAGTGCTGCCTGATGCGCCCATGCCATGAGAGGGCCCATTCCAGCAACAAACAAGGCAGTTGCCAAACCCATGCTACCAGAAACAAACAGCAGGCTGGGTGCAGGACGATCCAGCTCTTCTGCTGGGCTATCAAAATACATCACCTTCACAATCCGCAGATAATAATACGCACCAACTATGCTGGAGAGTGCGCCAATTACCACCAGTACGTAAAGGCCAGACTGCCAAGCTGCGGCAAAAACCAGAAATTTACCAAAGAAACCAGCCAGAGGTGGGGCTCCCACCATGCTGAACATAAACAGTGCCAGAACAGCAGCCATTGCCGGATCTGTACGCCCAAGACCCGCCAGGTCGGAAATACTGACAACTTCCCGCCCCTTCCGCCGCATTGCCGTAATGCAGGCAAACACACCTGCGTTCATGACAAAATACGCGGCCAGATAAATAAGCGTGGCCTGCACGCCTGCAAGCGATGCCGCTGCCAGCCCCATCATGGCATATCCCATATGACCAATGGAGGAATATGCCATCAGGCGTTTGATGTTGCCTTGAGGAATAGCTGCAAAAGCCCCGTACACCATGGACAGAACGGAAACAGTTTCAATCAGGATTTGCCAACGCGGCGCAACCGTACCAAACGGCCCGGCCATAACGCGCAAGAACAGCGCAAAAGCTGCAAATTTTGGCGCCCCTGCCATATAAGCTGTTACCGGGGTGGGCGCACCCTGATAGACATCTGGCGTCCACATATGAAACGGCACAGCGGAGAGTTTGAAGCACAGGCCAGTAACAATAAAAACAATACCAACAATCAGCCCCATTGGCAGATTGCCGGAAGCCCGAATGGCCGCCACCAGCCCTGTATATTCCATGGTACCTGCGTAACCATACACAAGCGAAATACCATAGAGCAGCAGACCAGAAGCCAAAGACCCAAGCACGAAATACTTCAGCCCTGCCTCGGATGACAGCACGCTATCCCGCTCCATCGCACACAAAATGTAAATGGACAGAGATGAGAGTTCCAACCCTACGAACAATGTCATCAAATTGGCGGAGGATGCCATAATCATCGCACCCAATGTTGAAAACAGCATCAGCACCGGGGTTTCAAACGGCAGAGTGGTTTTATCCCGCGTGCGGTAACTGAACGTTAGCACCACAGCGGTTAATGCACCTGCCAGTATCAGCATCTTCATAAAGCGGGCAAAGCCATCATTTACAAAGGTGCCTGCATAGCCTTCCCTCGTGGGAGACAGCAGAACCAGAAACCCGCATACGGCAAATGCTGCAATGCTCAACATGGCGGAAGAAAAAAATCCTTCCCCTTTCCGCTGCAACACACCGGCCACCAGAATAACAATACCAGACAACGCCAGAACAATTTCTGGCACCGCTATTGTCCAGTTAAAGCTGGTCATACTCATTGCACCATACCCCGCAGGTGGGAGGAGAAAGAAAAGGAAAAAACCGTTTCGCGCATCATGTTTGCTTCTTCCTCAGCCACACAGCGCCACGGTTAACAGCACAACTAGACCGGCCAGCACCGTAAACGCGTAAATAGCGATAGACCCTGTTTGCAGCTTTACGGCTTGGGCAGCACTTGTACGTGCAGCCTGCACCATGTCATGCGGCACGGCTTCCACCACACCTTCTTCTCCATCTTTCCAGAGAACACGTGCGATTGCGGCATAGGGGCGCACAAAAATGGCATCATACAATTCATCAAAATACCATTTGTTCAACAGAAAGCGATAAAGCGGCCCAAAAGCCCGCGCAATATTGGTTGGCAAAGCGGGGTTCAGCACATAACACAGCACAGCTACTGCAATACCAGCCAAACCTGCCAAAGAGGGCAAAATGGCAATCAGGCCCGGCACGTGCTCCAGATTTTCCATAATCGTATTATCTGGAGCGTTGAAAATGGCCCCTTCCCAGAAACCGATCTGGTGCGTTCCAATGTAAAATGGCGCCAAAAGAATACCTGCCACAACGGCACCAAAAGCCAATAGCACTAAAGGTACGCCCATAACGGCTGGACTTTCATGCGCGGCATCCCGTGCATGGGCATCTGCTGCCTGGCCATGAAACACCAGAAAAATAAGCCGCCAGCTATAAAAAGCTGTAAGAAAAGCAGTGATTGTGCCCAAGCTCCATGCATACATGCTGGCAGAAGAACCGGTGGACCACAGCGCATTGAGAATGGCATCCTTGGACCAATAGCCAGCAAACGGAAACACACCGGCAAGCGCTAAGCTGCCTATCCACATCACCGTGTAGGTCAGTGGCAGCTTTTTCCATAAGCCGCCCATCTTAAACATGTTCTGTTCATCATGCATTGCATGGATAACGGAACCAGCACCCAGAAACAGAAGCGCTTTGAAAAAGGCATGTGTTGTCAGATGAAAAACTGAAGCCTGATACGCACCCACACCCACAGCGGCAAACATGTAACCAAGCTGGGAACAGGTAGAATACGCGATGGTGCGCTTGATATCTGGCTGCACCATACCCACCGTTGCTGCAAAAAAGCAGGTGGTTGCACCAATAAGAATAATAAACGTGCGTGTTGCAGGCGCAAACTCTAGCAATGGAGACATACGCGCCATAAGAAACACACCGGCCGTAACCATTGTGGCTGCATGGATAAGGGCAGATACAGGTGTTGGGCCTTCCATGGCATCTGGCAACCATGTGTGCAGGAACAACTGGGCCGATTTACCCATAGCCCCAACAAACAGCAGCAGGCAGATAACCTCCAGCATACGGAAGGAAACACCAAACAGCGTGTATGGGGCGTTTAGAACCTGCGGAACCTGTGCAAAAATGGCATCATACTGCACAGTGTGGAACAGCACATAAATCAGCCCGATGCCGACAAGGAAAAACAAATCCGCCACGCGGTTGACCACAAAGGCCTTGATAGCTGCCGCTGTTGCGGATGGACGATCATACCAGTAGCCAATCAACAAATAACTGGCGAGCCCGACCCCTTCCCATCCGAAAAAAAGCTGGATCAGATCATTGGAAGAAACCAGCATGAGCATGGCAAAGGTAAACAGGGAAAGATAAGAAAAAAACCTGTATGTGGGCATAGAGTCATGGCTCATGTAGCCAAGGCTGTAACAATGCACCAGCAGCGAGACCACAAGCACCATTGCAACCATAGTGACAGATAGCGCATCAAACCTTAGCGTCCACGTGGCATCAAACCCACCCGCATGAACCCATTGTGCAAGATGCACTGTGGCATGGCCAAAACCTGCAAGCCACCCACCCCACAAAGCCCCAATGGCACAAAGCGTCGCAATGCCCATACACAAAAGGGTAACGGCTTTGGCCAAGGTATCACCCATGAGGCGACCACCAAGCCCAGCTACGGTAGCCCCTACAAGAGGTGTAAGAACAGCGGCGGAAAAGAGGTTAAGATCGGGCTGCATAGCCAATCATCCCTTCATCATCGTCACGTCTTCGACCTGGATGGATCCACGATTACGGAAATACACCGTAACAATAGCCAGACCGATGGCCGCTTCTGCTGCGGCAATTGTAAGCACAAACAGAACCATGACCTGCCCGGACAGATCTCCATGTGCGGAAGAAAACGCAACAAGATTGAGATTGGCCGAAAGCAGAATGAGTTCCATGGACATCAGCAGGATGATGACGTTCTTGCGGTTTAGAAAAATACCAAACACACCCAAAACCAGCAGTGCCGCGCTAACAAAAAGATAAGGCCCAATACCTATGGGAGCGATTGCGGATGTCATGGCCTGTTCTCCTCTGTTTCCGCTACAGCCTGATTTCCGGAACCATAGGAACCGGGAACTGCTGTTTCGTAATAGGAGCCTTTGGGCCGCAGGAAACCACCGCTTTCAAACACGTTTTCGCCAAGTGGCAGTTGTACAAGCTCCAGCGTTTCTTCAACTGTGCGTGCGTGTTGCTTATCTATGTTCTGGCGGCGGCCTGTAGCGCGTTCACGCAACGTCAACACAATGGCGCCTATCATGGCAACCAGCAGCACCAGCCCACACGCCTGAAACAGAAAAACGTAGTGTGTGTAAATAACGGTTCCCAAAGCTTCCGTATTGGTAAGCTGAGGCACAGGATTAAGAGGTGCCACAATATTGGCAGGCGCCATTTTCCAGTTACTGAACGCCATAAGCAGTTCAGCAAACAACACGCCCCCAACACATACGCCTAAAGGTGCGTGTTTCTGAAAACCTTCGCGTAGGCTGCTGAAATCTATATCCAGCATCATCACAACAAACAGGAACAGAACAGCCACTGCCCCCACGTAAACAATAACAAGCAGCATGGCCAAAAACTCGGCCCCAGCTACCAAGAACAAACCCGCTGCATTAAAAAATGCAAGGATAAGAAAAAGCACGGAATGCACCGGATTACGTGCGCTAATGACCATTACAGCCGAAAACAGCAGCACCGTTGCAAAAACGTAGAAAACAAGCTGTGCCATCATTGGCCAACCTCCTGCCATGTCATGGCCTGCATCTGCTCAGCGATACGGGGCATCTAATTCCAGACGCCGCGCAAGCAGCGCTTCCCACCTGTCTCCATTCGCTAAAAGCTTGTCTTTGTCGTACATAAGCTCCTCGCGCGTTTCGGTGGCGAATTCGTAGTTCGGGCCTTCAACAATCGCATCTACCGGGCAGGCTTCTTCACACAGACCGCAGTAAATGCACTTTGTCATATCAATGTCGTAGCGTGTGGTGCGGCGAGACCCATCATCGCGCTCTTCCGCCTCAATGGTAATGGCCTCTGCCGGGCATGTCGCTTCACAAAGCTTGCAGGCAATACAGCGTTCTTCCCCATTTGGGTAACGGCGCAATGCATGCTCCCCCCTAAACCTGGGGGATAGCGGCCCTTTTTCGTAAGGGTAGTTTAATGTCACTTTTGGGCGAAACATCATGCGGAAAGTGGATGACATGCCCCCCACCAGCTCTTTCAGCAGGAAAGAGCGCAGCGTGTTACCTAAAGCACCCATCAGTTCACACCTCCCATATGGGGCAGCAGACCTGTTGCCATAAGAAAACCTGCCGTTCCGATCATCCATAGAAGGGAAAGTGGCAGGAATACTTTCCAGCCCAGCCGCATAAGCTGATCGTACCGATACCGCGGGAACGTGGCACGCACCCAGATAAAGACGAACAGACAAAAAAGGATTTTGAAAATCAGCCACAAAGGCCCCGGCACCCAAGTCAGCGGTGCAATACCCAATGGTGGCAGCCAGCCCCCCAGAAACAGAATACTGACCATGGAGGACATAAGGATCATGTTTGCGTATTCGCCCAAAAAGAACAGACCAAACGCCAAGGATGAATATTCAACAAAAAAACCCGCCACCAGCTCACTTTCCCCTTCGGGAAGATCGAACGGTGCGCGGTTTGTTTCTGCCAATGCCGATATAAAAAACACAATAAACATCGGGAACATTGGCAAGCAGAACCAGACATGGCGCTGCGCCAGAACAATATCGTTCAGGTTCAGGCTACCCACAGCCAGCAACACGGAAACAATCACCAAGCCAATGGAAACTTCGTAAGAAACCATCTGCGCGGCAGAGCGTAAGCCACCAAGAAAAGCGTATTTGGAATTAGACGCCCAGCCAGCAATAAGAATGCCGTAAACACCTAATGACGAAATAGCCAGAAGGTAGAGAATACCCACATTGATATTGGCAACTGCCAAACCGTTACCTGTAGGAATAACCGCCCATGCCACCATGGCTAACGAAAAGGTAAGAAACGGTGCAAACAGAAACAAAGCACGGTTTGCGCCTGCCGGAATGATTGTTTCCTTTACAATCATCTTGATGGCATCTGCAAAAGCCTGAAGCAGCCCAAACGGGCCATTCACATTCGGCCCACGGCGGCGCTGCATGGCGGCCATCACTTTGCGTTCCATCAGCGTAAGATACGCAACCGCAATCAGCAGCGGCACCAAAACGGCCAGTGTTTCCAGCAGCATCAGAATAATCTGGCCAGCAAGGGTGTGGTAGAAGAACTGTCCCATTGGCCTTACTCCACTGCTATTGCGCGAGGCACGCTATAAACTTTTGAACATTCTGCCATAGTAGGGCTGGCACGGCTGATAGCATTGGTCTGGTAATAATCTGGGATGACAGACCTGAAAGGTGCGGACATAAAGCTTTTGTCCTCATCCTTTTTCTGTTGTGAGGCAATTGCCTGAGGGGCTGCAAATTTTGTGATATGCCCCACATGCGCAAACACAGGGTTTACATCCGCCATACGCGCACGCAATTCCTCCACCGTATTATACGGCAACGTGTGCCCACACACTTCTGAAAAAGCCCTGATAATACGCCAATCTTCTCGCGCATCTCCCGGGGCAAATACAGCCCGGAAGGCACGTTGTACACGCCCGGCAGTATTTACGTATGTACCTGATTTTTCCGTATAAGCGGCCCCGGGCAGAATAATATCTGCCCTCTTGGCCGCTGCATCACCATGATGCCCTTGATACACAACAAAGGTTTCTGGCGAGATACGATCAATGGGAAGTTCATCTGCGCCCATCAACCACAAAACTTCTACACCACCCCGCAGCATGCTGGCAGTGGCGCATCCGTGCGGGCCGGGCACAAACCCAATATCCAGTGCCCCCACGCGGGATGCCGCTGTGTGCAGAACATTCAGCCCGTTCCATCCATCCGCAACAACACCTGTTTTTGCCGCCAAATTCTTACATGCTGCATAAATAGCTGGGGCATCCTGACGGGTTAAGGCCCCATGCCCAAGAATGATCATGGGGCGTGATGCTTTTTGCAAAACCTCTGCAAAAGCATTTTCCCCTTTTAACAGGGCATCCAACGCATCTGGTCCATCAGCCAGAATATCAACCTGATATGTTGGGTCAGAAACAAACTGGCCAATGCTGGCTATGGGAAAGCCGCCTCGCCCTGCATCAAGATACCGCTTACGAATACGGGCATTTAAAACAGGGGCCTCATGCCGTGGTTCTACCCCTACCAGCAACAAGGCATCTGCCTCATCTATGCCGGCAATATCGCTATTAAACAGGTAATTTGCGCGTGCACTCAAATCATACCATGCGCCATCTTGTCGGCAGTCCAAGTTTGATGAACCGAGGTTATTCAAAAAATCCTTAAGGGCACATAGGCTTTCTACATCACACAGATCACCCGCAATGGCACCGATCTTTTCACCTGGCACGCCTTCTAGCCTACACGCCAAGGAAACAAATGCCTCCTGCCATGTGGCCGGATGCAGCTTACCGTGCACACGCACCCAAGGCTGATCAAGCCGCCGACGCTTAAGCCCATCAACCGAAAAACGTCCTTTGTCAGAAAGCCATTCTTCGTTCACTTCATCATTCACACGCGGCACAATGCGCATGACTTCACCACCGCGTGCCTGAACCTGGATATTCGTGCCCAGCGCATCCATCACATCAATGCTGTCTGTTTTTTTGTATTCCCATGAACGCGCATGAAAAGCCGATGGCTTGGCTGTAAGGGCACCTACAGGGCAAACATCTATCAGATTTCCTGAAAGTTCTGATGTCAGCGCTTTTTGCACGTATGTGGTGATTTCAGCATTTTCACCGCGTGAGACCATACCCAACTCAGGCGTGCCAGCAACTTCCGTGCTAAACCGAACACAACGTGTACACTGGATGCAGCGCGTCATAACCGTTTTAACCAACGGTCCAAGATCTTTGTCTGTTACAGCGCGTTTTTCTTCATGATAGCGCGAAATACCAGATCCATACCCATAAGCCTGGTCTTGCAGATCACATTCCCCACCCTGATCGCAAATAGGACAATCCAACGGGTGGTTAATCAGCAGAAATTCCATAACAGCACGGCGTGCACGGCGCACAACCTCTGTATCCGTAAAAATCTGCATTCCTTCAGAAATAGGAAAACCACAGGATGCAACAGGCTTGGGTGCACGCGCCACTTCTACCAGGCACATACGGCAGTTACCGGCAACGGAAAGCCGTTCATGATAGCAAAAACGCGGTATTTCCTTTCCGGCAGCCTCACACGCCTGCAAAGCACTAAAACCTGCGGGCACATCTACCGGTGTACCGTCAACAATGACCTTCACCATTATTCTTACTCCGCCGCCACTGGCACACCGCCCGCAGGCACCTGCACCAAGCCCGTGCCGCTATGCGCAGCCTTGTACTGCCGGATACGCGCTTCCATTTCTGGTCGGAAATGCCGGATCAACCCCTGAATAGGCCATGCAGCGGCATCACCCAGCGCGCAAATGGTGTGACCTTCCACCTGCTTGGTCACCTGCTCCAGCAGATCAATTTCTTCTATTTCAGCTTTACCCTGCACCATGCGGTTCATCATACGCATCATCCACCCGGTGCCTTCTCGGCATGGCGTGCACTGGCCGCAGCTTTCATGTTTAAAGAACTTTGAAAAACGCGCGATAGCTTCAATAATATCTGTGGATTTATCCATTACGATCATGCAAGCCGTACCCAAGCCGGAACGTTCTGCACGCAAACTATCGTAATCCATCAGCACAGTTTCACAGATAGATTTAGGCAACACAGGAACAGAGCAACCACCGGGAATAACGGCCAGCAAGTTATCCCAGCCACCGCGCACACCGCCGCCGTGTTTTTCAATAATTTCTTTAAGCGGAACACCCAGTTCTTCTTCAAACACACAAGGTGTATTTACATGGCCGGAAATGGCCATAAGTTTTGTGCCTGCATTATTGGGTCGGCCCAAGCCAGAAAACCAGGCTGCACCACGGCGCATAATGGTGGATGTAACGGCTATACTTTCCACATTATTCACTGTAGTTGGGCAACCATATAACCCCGCTCCTGCCGGAAATGGGGGCTTCATACGGGGCTGGCCTTTTTTGCCTTCCAGGCTTTCCAGCAGAGCTGTTTCTTCCCCACAAATATATGCGCCAGCACCACGGTGAATGCGGAAATCAAAATCCCATCCGCTACCAGCTGCATTTTTTCCGAGGAGTCCTGCCTCGTAAGCCTCATCTATGGCAGCCTGAAGGCGCTCGGCTTCTCTGCAAAACTCGCCACGGATGTAAATATAAGACGCATGTGCTCCCATAGCGAAAGAGGCTATCATTGCGCTCTCTATCAGCTTATGTGGCTCATGCCGCATAACTTCCCGGTCCTTACATGTGCCGGGTTCGGATTCATCGCCATTGATAACGAGATAATGTGGGCGACCATCAGACTTTTTGGGCATGAATGACCACTTTAGCCCGGTGGGAAAACCCGCTCCGCCGCGCCCACGCAGGCCAGAGGCTTTCATTTCTGCTACTACTGCATCACGCCCTTTTGCAATAATGGCTGCTGTATTATCCCAGTCTCCCCGTTTGCGGGCTGCGGGCAAACGCCAATCATCCTGGCCGTAAAGATTGGTGAAGATACGGTCTTTGTCTTGAAGCATAGCCGTTTCTCCTATTTCTGATCCGGGGATGATGCAGACGTTTCCAGAAGGGTTTTTCTGCCCCCTTCCGGTGCTGAGCACATACGGTTGATAGTCGGCCCAGCTTCTGGCTTCCGGCCTGCACGCAAATCCGCAATTAATGCTTCTGTGCGAGGCCCATCCATATCTTCGTAGTAATCATCATCAACTTGCAGAATAGGTGCGTTGGCGCATGCGCCCAGACACTCCACTTCTGTTAGAGTGAACAGACCATCTGCGCTGGTTTCACCAAAATGATGAATACCCGTTGCCTTACGGCAAGCCTCTGTTACCGCATCCGAACCACGTAGCCAGCATGGTGTGGTTGTGCAGACCTGAAGATGATAGCGACCAATCGGCTTTGTGTTGAACATGGTGTAAAAAGAGGCAACCTCATACACACGTATTGGTGCCATCTCTAATCTGCGGGCAATGTCATCCATTGCTGCAAGAGGTATCCAGGCGCTACCGGTTACACGGCCCATCTGGCGCTGTGCAACATACAAAAGCGGCATAACCGCACTGGCTTTGCGCTCTTCTGGATATTTTTTAAGAACATTTACAATTTCTGCTTCAGATTCATCATCAAAAGCAAAGCTATCCGGCTGTTCTGCCGGGGCCCAGGTGGTATTCATCGGTCAACCTCCCCGAACACAAGATCAAGCGATCCGATAATGGCCACCATGTCTGCCAGCATACCGCGGCGAGACAGTTCATCGATGGCCTGAAGATGAGCAAATCCTGTTGGGCGAATTTTGCAGCGATAAGGCCGGTTGCTTCCATCAGCAACCAGATACACCCCAAACTCTCCTTTAGGACTTTCAACCGCTGTATAGGTTGCGCCGGAGGGTACATGATACCCTTCGCTAAACAACTTGAAGTGATGAATGAGCGCTTCCATAGAACGCTTCATTTCTGCGCGTGGAGGCGGACTGAACTTAGGGTCCTGCACCTTTACGTCCCCTGGGCGTATCTGGGCCAGACATTGCTCAATAATCTTGACGCTTTCACGCATTTCCGCAACGCGCACCAAATAACGATCATAACAATCACCCTGCCGCGCTACCGGCACATTGAATTCAACCTTGTGGTAATTGTCATAGGGTTGATTACGCCGCAGATCCCACGGCACACCCGAGGCACGCAAACACGGCCCACTAAAGCCCCAAGCCAATGCCTGCTCTGTTGTAAAAACGCCAATACCAACCGTACGCTGTTTCCAGATACGGTTTTCAGTCAGAAGGCCTTCGAGTTCATCAATCCATTTTGGAAACTCTTTGGCCCATGCGCCTATTTTATCTTCCAAACCTGCCGGAACATCCCGCGCCACACCGCCCGGGCGGAAATAATTGGCATGAAACCGCGCGCCAGATGCGGCCTCGTAAAACTCCAGAAGTTTTTCGCGCTCTTCATATCCCCACAAAGCGGGGGTAACGGCCCCACAATCTAACCCCATCGCTGTAAGGTTGAGAATATGGTTTAGAACACGCGTTATTTCTGCAAACATAACACGCAGCCACTTGGCGCGTTCTGGAATATCAATGCCCAGAAGTTTTTCCGTTGCCAGAGCAAATGCCTGCTCCTCACACATCGGAGAAACATAATCCAGCCGATCAAAATACGGCAGAGCTTTCTGATAGGTTTTGTATTCTATCAGTTTTTCTGTGCCACGATGCAAAAGTCCAATATGGGGCACGGCACGCGCCACCACCTCACCTTCCATTTCCAGCACCAAGCGCAACACACCATGTGCAGATGGATGCTGGGGGCCAAAATTCAGCGCGTGAGAATCAATTTCCACAACCTTGCGTGGTTCTTCTTCCGCCACCTTTTCTGGCACAAGGCTTTCAGGAACATCTTGCCGCAGCACAGTATCTGCAGTTTCGATAAAGGTGTTTTTCAATTCAGTCATCAGCCGGACCTCTTCATGCCCTGTCTGACTTCATGCGCTTTTTCGTCTCCCGGCAAAGTCAGCATGCCCTCCCATGGGGAAACGAAATCGAAATCTCGAAAATCCTGTGTCAAGGAAACAGGTTCTTTTACAACCTGCCTGCGCTCCACATCGTAACGAACCTGTTCATAGCCCGTTAACGGGAAGTCTTTGCGCAGCGGATGCCCTTCAAACCCATTATCTGTAAGGATACGCCGCATATCTGGCTGCCCAGAAAAGACCACTCCAAACAGATCGTAACATTCACGCTCCCACCATGTGGCACAGGGCCATAAATGGTGTACTGAAGGCACGGGGGTTACTTCATCTGTCTGCACAACGACGCGAATACGGTGGTTATGTGTGACAGACAGCAGATTATAAACAACCTCAAAGCGTTGTGATCGTTCTGGATAATCTACCCCACACAAATCCATCAGCTGCTCAAAGCGATATGATGGATGATCCCTCAGCAACTCGAAAAAACGCAATAAGTGATCGCGCTCTATGCGGACAACCAACTCACCTTTTTCTATTGCCGCATAGGAAACTGAAGGCACAGTTGCCATAAAGGTAAAGGCCATGGCAGACAGCCGCCCCTCAAGGCGCCCCTGCCGAGGATTTACAGGAAGTTCAGCCACGGAGAATGGTCCCTGTCCGACGTATTTTTTTCTGAAGCAGCATGATGCCGTAGATCAAAGCCTCTGCCGTAGGCGGGCAGCCGGGCACATACACATCTACAGGCACAATGCGATCACACCCACGCACCACAGAATAAGAATAGTGGTAATACCCACCGCCATTGGCACAGGAGCCCATGGAAATAACCCAACGTGGCTCGGCCATTTGCTCGTACAACCGGCGCAGCACGGGGGCCATTTTGTTGGTAAGCGTGCCAGCCACAATCATGACATCTGACTGGCGCGGAGAACCACGCGGGATAATACCCATGCGGTCCAGATCATACCGCGGCATATAGGCGTGGATCATTTCCACTGCACAGCAAGCCAGCCCAAAGGACATAGGCCACAAGCTACCTGTACGCCCCCAGTTCACCAACTTATCCAGATTGGCAACAACAAAGCCTTTTTCGGCCAGAACCCCTGTAATGCCCCGCACAACAGCATCTTGCTCTGGGCCAGGCGGAAGCGCTTCGCGGTTCCATAAGACCGCATCCTGCTGGTTGGTTGTCATGGCTGTATCTCCCTCACCTCAATCCCAATCCAGCGCGCCCTTGCGCCATTCGTACAAAAAGCCAATGCCCAGCACGGCCAGAAACCCAAGCATGGAAAGAAAGCCAAACAGCCCGATGCGCCCTAGGCTGATCGCCCAGGGAAACAGGAATGCAACTTCCAGATCGAAAATGATGAACAGGATGGCAACCAGATAGAAACGCACATCAAACCGACGGCGTGCATCATCAAATGCTTCAAAACCGCATTCATAAGCTGTCAGTTTTTCAGAATACGGTTTCTGGTGGCCGCTTAGCAGCGCCATACCCAGCATGGCGGCGGCAATAATAACCGACATGCCCCCAAACACGAGAACTGGCGCATAATCACCAAGAACAGACTGCATGGTGTGGTTCCTGCACATGTTTCAAGCCGCAGTGGCTTTTGTTTCATGCAGCAACCCTAGCCCCAACATCCTGCGCACGGATATGCACGAACGCGTTGGGTATGGGGCACTTTCTTGTGAAGGCCGAATTTTAAGGGAGAAATTGAAAGGCCAGAGAATGCTCTGGCAAAAACCACACACAGGCAGCAATGGAACTAAGTCCATTGTGCGTGTGGGTTACCATTTGGGGAAAATGGTGGGCAATGACGGGATCGAACCGCCGACCATCTCGGTGTAAACGAGACGCTCTACCGCTGAGCTAATTGCCCGCACCCTATGTGCCATAAACAGAAAAGGCCGACAACCCCTTCACATGCTTCAAACCGCAATGGCTTTTATTTCATGCAGCAACTCTAACCCCAACATCCTGCGCACGGATATGCACGAACGCGTTGGGTATGGGGCACCTTCTTGCACAGGCCGAATTTTAAGGGAGAAATTGAAAGGCCAGAGAATGCTCTGGCAAAAACCACACACAGGCAGCAATGGAACCAAGTCCATTGTGCGTGTGGGTTAGCATTTGGGAAAAATGGTGGGCAATGACGGGATCGAACCGCCGACCATCTCGGTGTAAACGAGACGCTCTACCGCTGAGCTAATTGCCCGCGCCGTATGTGCCATAAACAGAAAAGGCCGACAACCCCTTTTTTGAGATTGTCGGCCTTTTTCAGAAAAAAATTTTCTGACGGAATTAACCGCTGACGGCATCCTTCAGCGCCTTGCCCGGCTTGAAGCGGACAGAGGTGGAAGCAGGGATATCGATTTCTTCACCCGTACGTGGGTTGCGGCCTTTAGCTGCCTTGCGGGTTGCGGTCACGAATGTGCCAAAACCAACCAGACGCACTTCCTGCTTTGTGGACAGGGCCTTTTCGATCGCACCGAATACGGCATCGACCACTTCACCGGCTTTTGCCTTGGGCAGGTCAACAGCTTCAGCCACTGCTGAAACGAGTTCCTGCTTGTTGAGCGGCTTCTCCATCCTTACGCCTTTCTATTTCTTATATCTGTTCGGAACGGCGGGCGGCCTATTTCGTCCGCCTGTCCGCTACCTGAACGCACTATGAAGCCGTTTTCCGCCACGTCAACCAAGCAAACGCAACTTCGTAGGCTCTTATCCCTTCTATTCAGTGTGGCAACACCGGAAGAGCGGATTCTCCACCAGCTGCTGGCAGTGGATCTGGCACATCTTCCCACTCAATTGGCTGAGGCTGACGCACTAGCGCACGCGCCAGAACTTCATCCACATGAGAGACAGGAACGATTTCCAGTTTCTTCTTCACGTTGTCAGGGATTTCCGTAAGGTCCTTCTCATTTTCCTTGGGAATGAACACTGTACGAATGCCCGCACGCAGGGCCGCAAGCAGCTTTTCTTTTAAGCCACCAATAGCCAGCACACGCCCACGCAAGGTGATTTCACCCGTCATGGCCACATCCCGACGGATAGGAATACCTGTCAGCACGCTTACCAAGGATGTGACCATCGCCACACCGGCAGAAGGTCCATCTTTGGGAGTCGCACCTTCTGGCACGTGCACATGGAAGCTGCGCTTATCAAACAAGGTGGGCACAATGCCAAAGCTGGTAGCCCGACTCCGAACAAAGGAGAATGCAGCAGAGATGCTCTCCTTCATTACGTCGCCCAGCTTACCGGTTTCAACAATACCGCCCTTGCCCGGCACCATAACGCTTTCAATGGTCAGGATTTCCCCGCCCACCTCAGTCCAGGCTAGACCAGTGACAACACCAACCATGTCTTCTGCTTCGGTTTCCCCGTAGCTGAAGCGACGCACACCTGCGTATTTGTCCAGATTCTTGGGAGTAACAGAAACTTTCTTGGCCTTGCCGGTAACAATTTCCTTCACGGCCTTACGGGCAAGCCCTGCAAGTTCACGTTCCAGATTACGCACACCGGCCTCACGCGTGTAATAGCGAATCAGATCCCGCACAGCGTCATCTGTAATCGACCATTCACCCGGCTTGAGATTATGCGCCTGCGTCTGCTTGGAAATAAGGTGGCGTTTGGCAATTTCCACCTTTTCATCTTCCGTGTAACCGGACAGACGAATGATCTCCATACGATCCAACAGAGGCTGCGGCATGTTCAGGCTATTAGCCGTTGTTACGAACATGACATCAGATAGATCGTAATCCACTTCCAGATAATGATCTGCAAATGTGCTGTTCTGCTCCGGATCCAACACTTCTAGCAGTGCAGATGCCGGATCTCCGCGCCAATCAGACCCTAGCTTGTCAATTTCATCCAGCAGGAACAGCGGATTCGAGACTTTCGCCTTCTTCATCCCCTGAATGATCTTACCAGGCATGGAGCCAATATATGTGCGCCGATGACCACGGATTTCAGCTTCATCACGCACGCCACCGAGTGACATACGCACATAATGCCGCCCCGTTGCCTTGGCGATGGAACGTGCCAGAGACGTTTTACCAACACCCGGAGGACCTACCAGGCACAGAATCGGACCTTTGAGCTTCTGGGACCGGCTTTGGACAGCCAGATATTCCAGAATCCGTTCTTTAACTTTTTCCAGCCCGTAGTGATCTGTATCCAGAATTTTTTCTGCTTCTGTCAGATCATGTTTGACCTTGGTCCGCTTTTTCCACGGAATACTCAGCAGCCAATCCAGATAATTCCGCACCACTGTAGATTCGGCAGACATCATGCTCATGCCGCGCAGCTTTTTCAGCTCCGCTACAGCTTTTTCGTGTGCTTCCTTGGAGAGCTTGGTTTTGGCAATACGTTCTTCCAGCTCGGATGTTTCATCCTTACCGTCTTCGCCTTCACCCAGCTCCTTCTGAATCGCCTTGAGCTGTTCGTTCAGATAGTACTCGCGCTGCGTTTTTTCCATTTGGCGTTTAACGCGGTTGCGAATTTTCTTCTCGACCTGAAGAACATCAATTTCCGCCTCAATATGCGCAAAAACCTTTTCCAGCTGCGCCATCACTGTTGGCGCCTCCAGAATTTCCTGCTTTTCCGCAATCTTGAGGTTCAGGTGGCTGGTTACGGTATCCGCCAGCTTTGCCAGATCACTAATCTGGTTCAAAGATACCAGCACCTCAGACGCAATCTTCTTGTTGAGCTTCATATACTGCTCAAACTGAGACACGATAGAACGCCCAAGCGCCTCGGCTTCTGGCCCTTCAGCCGCCTGCTCTGGCATATCCTCGATATCGGCTTCGAAGTGGCCTTCAACCTCGTGCAAGGTTTTTACGCGTACGCGCTTTACCCCTTCCACTAACACCTTCACGGTGCCGTCCGGCAGTTTTAGAAGCTGCAGAATGGTTGAAAGCGTGCCAACCCGATAAATATCATCGGCGGACGGATCATCCTGCGCTGCATCTTTTTGGGCGACCAGCAGAATATGACGGTCATCTTTTGTGACCGTTTCCAACGCTTTTACAGATTTTTCGCGCCCAACAAACAGGGGCACAATCATGTGCGGGAACACCACAATATCGCGCAATGGCAATACAGCCACATGAAGCGGAGCTTTAGCTTCCTGAACTTCCGGCTCTGCCGCAGCTTCTGCAACTGGTGCGGTTTTAGGCGTGGCTTCTGCTACCACTTCCGGTTTGGTTTTTGTTGCAGTCCGGCGTCTGCGTTTCACTGGTTTTTCGTTATCAGCCATGATGATGACCTCCTGACAAGGACGATCCGGACACGGCACCCGCCTGCGGCATGCCTTGTTCCGTGCAAGAGCCAACGCGATGAAAGCTCCTTAGTCTATCCTTATGTCGTTATTCACAGCGTTTTACACAATGGGACAGTGACAAAAACAGCGCTGGAGCATGTGCCGCCAGCGCTGTTTTGTGAACATTTCCCAACTTAGGCAGATTGTTCTGCCGGGATATCTTTCTTTTTCCCGTAGACATAGACCGGACTGGCCTTGCCTTCCGCAACATCCCGGTTAACCACCACTTCCTCTACATTTTCAAGGCCCGGCAGATCGAACATGGTGGACATCAGGATACTTTCCAGAATGGAGCGTAGCCCGCGCGCACCTGTCTTTCGCACAATAGCGCGATCTGCAATGGCCTTAAGTGCATCATCCGTGAAGTCCAGCTGCACATTTTCCATCTGGAACAAACGCTGATACTGCTTGACCAACGCATTTTTAGGTTCTGTCAGGATCTTGATAAGTGCAGCTTCATCCAGATCACCCAGCGTTGCAATAACTGGCAGACGCCCGATGAATTCTGGAATCAGACCAAACTTCATCAAGTCTTCCGGTTCCACATCGTGCAGGATTTCGCCTGTCTTGCGTTCATCTGGAGCACGCACATCAGCACCAAAGCCAATGTTGGTTCCCTTACCGCGGGCAGAAATAATCTTGTCCAGCCCGGCAAAGGCACCACCACAGATAAACAGCATGTTGGTGGTATCTACCTGCAGGAACTCCTGCTGCGGATGCTTGCGCCCACCTTGCGGAGGAACAGAAGCCACAGTGCCTTCCATCAGTTTCAACAGCGCCTGCTGCACACCTTCACCACTAACATCACGCGTGATGGAAGGATTGTCTGACTTTTTGGAAATCTTGTCGATTTCATCAATATAGACAATGCCACGCTGTGCGCGTTCCACATTGTAGTCAGACGCCTGCAGCAGTTTGAGAATGATATTTTCAACATCTTCCCCCACATACCCTGCTTCTGTCAGGGTTGTGGCATCAGCCATTGTAAAAGGCACATCCAGAATACGCGCCAGTGTCTGGGCCAGCAGGGTTTTACCTGAACCAGTGGGGCCAATAAGCAGAATGTTGGATTTTGCAATCTCAACATCACCAGCTTTAGCAACCTGTGTCAGGCGCTTGTAATGGTTATGCACAGCCACAGACAAAACCTTTTTGGCTTCAGCCTGCCCAATGACATAATCATCCAGAACCTTGCAGATTTCCCGCGGTGTAGGCACACCCTCGCGCGATTTAACAAGGGAAGTCTTATTCTCTTCACGGATAATATCCATGCAGAGTTCAACACATTCGTCACAAATGAACACCGTGGGGCCGGCAATCAGCTTGCGAACCTCATGTTGTGACTTTCCACAGAACGAGCAGTAAAGCGTGTTCTTGGAATCACCGGACTTCGTATTCATCAGCCCACTCCCTCGATCATCCCAGGCCCCATCGCACCGAGAGCCGAGTCCCAGAACGTGTGTGCCTGCCTTACGGCAGGCGTCTTCCCTATTGTAACAGGAAGATTACTGTACGCCAGATTAAGGATGACTTTTATCCTTCTTGCCTGTTTCTGTCGCCTTATGGTGGCTGATCACCTCATCCACAATCCCGAAGGACTGAGCTTCCTGAGCGGACATGTAGGTATCACGCTCCAACTTCTGCTCAATTTCCTCCAACGTGCGACCTGTATGTTCACGGTAGATTTCATTCAGCTTCTGGCGAATGATCAGAATTTCGCGCGCCTGAATTTCGATATCACTTGCCTGCCCCTGCGCACCGCCAGAAGGCTGATGCACCATAACGCGAGCATTAGGCAGCGCGAAACGACGCCCCTTTTCTCCCCCAGCCAACAGCAAGGACCCCATAGAGGCTGCCTGCCCGATGCACACCGTGCTTACGGGGCTGCGGATGTACTGCATGGTATCATAAATTGCCAAACCGGCAGAAACCACACCACCCGGGCTGTTGATGTAAAAGGAGATTTCCTTGTTAGGATTCACGCTTTCCAGATACAGAAGCTGCGCGGAAATCAAGGATGCAACCTGATCGTAAACGGGACCAGTCAGGAAGATGATCCGCTCTTGAAGCAGGCGGGAATAGATATCAAACGCCCGCTCACCGCGAGAGGTCTGTTCGACCACCATCGGCACCAGCGCATTGCTGAAAATCTCAACGGGATCACGATCCCTCATACCACTCATTCCCGTATAAAAAACTGAATTAGCCTTTCCTGCCTCCCTGCGCGAACACAAGAAAGCTCAGGCACTCTGGTTCAAGATAGAGATAAAGTGGAAAGATGCCACCCCGGAAAAGAAAAACATGCCCAAAAAGAATGTCCCGCCAGTTCACACTGGCGGGACACGGCCTTTTTCTTATTACGGCGTGTCGTCAGTTAAGCAGGATGATGATTGAGGCGAACTGCACGGCTGCGAGGAAGGTCGATTTCAGTTTATCGTAGCGGGTTGCGATAGCGCGAAACTGCTTGAGTTTATTGAAGAACCTCTCAACAAGGTTCCGTTCGCGATAGAGAGAAAAATCGGTTTTCCGTCGTGTCGTTCTGTTGCGTTTTGGCGGGATGACCGGGGTAATCCCGCGCTGTATCAGCCGATCGATCAACCTGTCCGCGTCATACGCCTTGTCAGCAAGGAAAGCATCCGGTTCGATGTTTTCCAGAAGTGGTTCTGCCTGGGTGATATCGGCATCCTGTCCCGGTGTGATGCCGAGTTCCACTGGATTGCCCAGAGCGTCGCAGATGGCATGGATCTTTGTAGTTAGCCCGCCTCGTGATCGTCCGATGGCCTGATCCGTGCCCCTTTTTTGAGAGCTCCGGCACTATGCTGATGCGCTCGGACAATTGTGCTGTCGATCATCATGTATTCGTTGTCGTAATCAGCGGCCAGATAACGAAATATCCGTTCGATGACGCCGCTTTCACACCAGCGGCGCAGACGCCGGTGCACGTTTTTCCAGTCACCGAAACGGGCAGGAAGGTCGCGCCATGGAATACCCGCGCGATAGCGATACAGCACCGCCTCCACGAACAGACGGTTGTTCACCGCAGTGCCGCCGACATAGCCTTCTCGACCAGGAAGAAGATCCTTTATCCGCTCCCACTGGTCATCGCGTAAACTATAGCGCCGCATCTGTCTGTCTCCCCAAAAAATGGGAAAACAGTCAGCACACGCAGACACAAAGTACAACCCTCACGTGCCACTCTCAGGGCTTAACTGACGACACGCCGTAGATATTCGCTGGTGGAATATCTGAAAGTTCCTCTGGTGTGACCTCTTTATCGGTCACTTTGGCCAGTTCAATCAGGTAATCGACCACCTTGTTTTCAAAGATCGGCCCCCGGAGAGATTCCGCTGCCTGCGGATTCTTCTGGAAGAATTCGAACACCTGCTTTTCCTGCCCAGGGTAGCGCATGGCTTCAGCCCGCACTGCACGGCCCAGTTCATCCGGCGTTACCGTAATGTTGTTCTTACGACCAATTTCAGCCAGAAGCAGACCCAGCTTTACGCGACGTTCCGCAATTTTGCGGTAATCAGCGCGCAGGGTTTCTTCATCTTTGTTCTTGTCTTCGTCATCAAGCTGACCGGACTTACGGTCTTCTTCAACGCGCGCCCAGATCTGGTTGAACTCTGCATCCACCATGCCTTCTGGCGCAGTGAAATCAGTTTTCTTTGCCAGTTCATCCAGCAGCTCGCGCTTGATGCGCAGGCGGGAAAGCTGATCATATTCGCCTTCGATCTGCTTGCGAATCAGATCTTTCAGCTGATCAAGGCTTTCAAAGCCCATCTTCTTGGCCAGTTCATCATCAATCGGCGCATCAACTGGCTTCTTGATCTGCTTGGCTTTGATATCGAAGGTTGCTTCCTTGCCTGCCAGCTCGGTTGCACCGTAATCTTCGGGGAAAGTTACCGTAATAACTTTTTCTTCACCCGGCTTCATGCCTTCGATCTGCTCAGCAAATCCGGGAATAAAGCCTTCGCCGCCGATTTCAACGTTCACATCTTCAGCGGAACCGCCTTCGAAAGGCACACCGTCGCGCTTACCAACAAAGTCGATAGCAACCACATCACCCTTAGCAACGGGGCGAACTTCTTCCACCACTTCAAAGGTACGACCGCGCTTGGCGATATCTTCCAGCACCTTGTTGATGGCTTCATCGCTCACATTTGCCTTCAGGCGTGTCAGCGCAAGGTCAGACAGATCCGGCACAGCAATTTCTGGCAGGATTTCTGCTTCAACCGTGAATTCCAGATCTTTTCCATCATCGGTCTGACCGAAAACCAGATCTACCTTAGGCTGACCAGCAGGACGAATACCGCGTTCATCAAAAACGTTACGCAGAGCGTCAGATACCGTCTGTTCCAGAACTTCTGCCCACACGCTTTCGCCGTAACGCTGCTTGGCCAGAGAAACAGGCACCTTACCCGGACGGAAGCCCGGCAGGTTCAGGTTTGCTGCAACTTCCTTCAGCCGCGCATCACGCTTGCTGGCAATTTCCGCCGCTGGAACTGTTACGGTAAAACCACGCTTCAGCCCTTCGGAAAGGGTCTCGGTAACCTGCATCGGTCAGGCCTTCCTTTCGGTACAAAACTCAAACACCCGCTACGCAAAGGCCGTCGCGGACCAGGACGGGAGCATGATCGTAAAATAATTGGTACGGGTGGAGGGACTTGAACCCCCACGACTTGCGTCACCAGAACCTAAATCTGGCGTGTCTACCAATTCCACCACACCCGCGCATTAACGTGCTCACCGTCACGAGTTGGGTGGACTTAACTCAAACATTCGCCGACGGCAAGATGCCGATGTGCGAGTTCACCCTCTGTTTCTGCATATGAGCTGCTTTTTCTCGCGCTGCACCCAGATGAAGGTCCAAATCTTCGGCCACAGGCCACGGTCCTGCCTGTCGCCCAGCTTCCCCGTGCAGCCATACACCTGCACATGCAGCCTCCCACGCAGGCATACCAGCAGCCAGTAGGGCTGAAATAACACCAGAAAGTGTATCGCCAGAGCCAGCCGTGCCTAATGCAGGGGTTGCATGATTATTGATGGCAAGCCGCCCATCTGGCGCTGCAATCATGGTCGAAGCCCCTTTCAGAACAACCACAGCATTAATTTGCTGAGCCGCCTGCCGGACATGCTCTGGCGGGTTACTGCCAATCGGCCCGAATACGCGGGTAAACTCGCCAATATGCGGCGTTATGACCGCAACACCCTTAAGTTTTTCAGGAGCACCAGCAGAGGCACTTAAAGCCCCAGCATCTGCCAGAATATCTTTTCCTGCAGCCAACAATACTGGCAGTGTGGCCTGCACTTCTGCTTCCGTTAGGCCAGGCCCACAAACCCACACACGGCGACGTTTATCTTCCAATAATGCCGTCAACGGCGCGTCATCTATAATAAGGCCGGGCGCACCCAATTTATAAGCTGCGGCACCTGCCCCAGCAGCCACGCGCACCAAACCAGCACCAGCAGCACGTGCGCCCCCCGCACACAAACGCGTTGCGCCCGGCATGGATTCGCCAGCACAGATACTCATCACGCCGCGCGTATATTTATGACTTTCAGGGCCGGGAATCGGCAAATGCCACAAGCCGGGCTCATTCTGCCATGTTGTTGGTGGCACCTGATCAAGCGCAGCTTGCGGGATTCCGATATCCGCCAGAATCAACTGCCCCAGATATTCCCGGCCGGGATACAGCAAATGCCCTGGCTTGAACCGGCAGAATGTTACTGTCATGACAGCATGTGGAGCATATCCACGCACCAATCCCGTCGCGCCATCCACGCCAGATGGCATATCAACAGCAACGATACGCCGCGCGGCTTGCAAAACTTCAACAGGCAAACCAGCAACATCTCTGCTCAGCCCCGCGCCAAATACGGCATCCACCACCAAATCTGCCCTTGCAGATTCCTGCGCAGAAAACGGCACACGAACACCACGGAATCGGGCCGAGGCTTCTGCTGCCGGGCCACCGGGCTTGGGCGCCACCATTTCCGCCACGGCCACAGGCCAGCCTGCATCGTAAAGATGCCGTGCAACTACGTAGCCATCTCCTCCGTTATTACCGGGGCCACACAGCACCAGCACACGGGCTGGCTTTCCATACCGAAGAATAGCGCGGGCCACGGCGCGGCCAGCATTTTCCATCAATACGGAAACAGGCACTGTTTGCGCCGAAATATGGTCAATTTTCCCCATTTCGTCAGGAGAATAAACGCTCAGAAGTGAAGGATATATTGCTGCCATATCGAGCCTCCGCACACAGAGTAGACGATGATCTGTGCAAATATAGCCCCTTGCGCAGCGTCCGTCCCCTTGGCAATCAGGCAGCAGACAAGCGTTGGACGATTACCCCTTCCCCGCCCCGCGCCTTTTTCCTGCATTAACGCCAAGCGGAGTTCAGCATGCCCCATTCCATTCTCTGGAGCCTTGTTCTCACCCTCCACCTTGTTAGCATCATCCTGTGGATCGGTGGTGGCGCTTATGCCGTTATGATTTTGCGCCCCAGCCTGCGCCTGCTGGATGCAACGCAACGCAATTCCGTGCACCTGCAGACACTTGCCCGCTTTTTTAAGGTTTTAACGCACGTTATTCCCACGGCGCTGATTACCGGCTGGCTGCTGATTATTCATGAAGGTGGATTTGCCAATGCCCCGTGGACAACAAACCTCATGCAGCTGTTGGGCATTATCATGGCTGTGCTGTTTGTCATGATGTACACAGGCCCTTACCAGAAAGCCCGGCGCTCCATCCGCCCACAGCCTTCTGTGTTCGACTCCATTCGCTCCCGCGTGCTGCTTATTGTGGCTTTGGGTGTGCTGGCTGTGCTTTCTGCCTGCCTTGGCCATCCTTTTGCCTAAGAAATGCAACACATTCTGGCAAAAACTTGATTTCAGGCCAAAACAGCTTTATCGGAACTAACGCCTGACCGGGTAGATACGTGAATCGGTGCCTCAGTCATTTTGTTGAGGCACCCCGATACGGGCAGGCTCTTCAGCCAGTGCTGACAACAGACAGACCTACGGTTCCGAGAGCAGATTGACAGCTAAAACGCCCGCCTCCCCCCGCAAGACAACAACACGTAGCCGCAAAAAAACGGCTACCCCTGCCCCTGTGAGCGCCGCAGACGCTACGGAAGATACAGGCGCAGCAACTGAAGCTCCTGCTGAAAACGCGGTTGTAGCTGAAGCAAAGCCTGCCCCAAAAAAACGTGTTGTAAGACGCCGGAAGCCTAAAGCTGAAAAGGTGGAAAAAACCGAAGAACCAGCCGCAGCTCCGCAAGAAGCAAAAGCAACGCCAGAAGCTGAAACGCCTGCTCCCGTAGCTGCCACAGATTCTGCTGTTGACGTTGTTGAGCAAGCTCCTGAAGTTGCGCCTGAGCCACCTCCTGAAAAACAGGCTGCCCCAAAGGCTAAAGCCGAAGAAACAGCTGCACCAGAGCCTGCACCTGTTGAAAAAACAGCCGAAATTACGGTTGAAGCAACAGAAGATACCAAGTCCGTCACATTTGCTGACCTCGAACTGTCCGAGCCAATTTTGCGTGCCATTTCGGACATGGGTTACACGCACCCCACCCCTATTCAGGAACAAGCCATTCCGGCCATTCTGATGGCGCGGGATGTTATGGGCGTTGCACAAACGGGAACAGGTAAAACTGCTTCCTTTACACTGCCCATGCTGGAGATTTTGTCCGATTCGCGGGCGCGGGCACGTATGCCGCGTTCTCTTATTCTGGAACCCACGCGTGAACTGGCGTTGCAGGTTGCAGAAAACTTTGTGAATTACGGCAAATACCTCAAACTCAACCATGCTCTGCTGATTGGCGGGGAAAGCATGGCGGATCAGAAAGAAGTGCTGAACCGTGGCGTGGATGTGCTGATTGCCACCCCCGGCCGCCTGCTTGATCTGTTTGAACGCGGCGGTTTGCTGCTGAACCACACCAGTATTCTGGTGATTGATGAAGCCGACCGTATGCTGGATATGGGCTTCATTCCTGATATTGAAAAAATTGTCGGGCTGTTGCCACCTAACCGGCAGACATTGCTGTTTTCTGCCACTATGGCACCTACCATCCGTAAACTGGCAGATGCGTTCCTGCATTCTCCCAAGGAAATTACGGTTGCACGGCAGTCTTCTGTCGCCACAACCATTACAACTGGCATTGTGGTGGTGGATGAATACAGCAAGCGGGAAACGCTCCGCCAGTTGCTGAAAGATCCGGCGCTGCAGAATGCCATCGTATTCTGCAATCGTAAGCGCGATGTGGATATTCTTACCAAATCACTAGTGAAACATGGCTTTTCTTCCGCTGCGTTGCATGGTGATCTGCCGCAGTCCGTCCGCTTTTCCACACTGGAAAAGTTCAAGAATGATGAACTAAAAGTGCTTGTGTGCTCCGATGTGGCTGCACGCGGCATTGATATTGGTGGCCTTTCCCACGTCTTCAATTTCGATCTGCCCTTCCATGCGGAAGACTACGTGCACCGAATCGGACGTACTGGCCGCGCAGGGCGTGAAGGCCACGCCTACAGCATTGCAACGCCGTATGATAAGGCGCTGGCAGAAGCCATTGAGAATCTGACAGGCAAAGAAATTCCGCGCATGGCGCTGGATGGTGTGAAGCAGCTTGAATGGTCTGATGAAAAACGGCCACCAGCAGGGCGCAGCCGTAAACCCCGCACACCTCAGCGGGAACGCGAGAACCCAGCACCTGTGGCGCGTGAACAGCAGCCTGAAGCCAAGCCCCAGCAGCAGGCAGCACGCCCAGAACGTCAGCCCACACGCAACACGCGCTACCAGCGGGATGAAATTCCTCCCGCACCCGGTGGTGACGTGCAAGGCTTTGGCGATATGGTGCCAGCATTCATGCTGCTGCCTCGGCGGAGTTCTGTAAGACCTGCCTCACCGGGAACAGATGCTGCGGCTGAACATGCTGTAGATACACAGTCCTGAACACGTCTGTGACTAAAACCTACGATACGGACGTTCTTTATCTGGCAACGCAGGGTGATGGGGCCGTGCGTACGCCAGATGGGCGTATGGCCTACATTCCAGAAACCCTTGCTGGTGAGCGTGTTCGTCTGACAAAAAGTTCAGATGGAAAATGGCAGCTTGTTGAGGTGCTCCAGCCTGCACCAGAACGGCAAACACCACCCTGCTCCTTGTTTGAACGTTGCGGTGGTTGCACGCTCCAGCATGTAAAGCCTGCTGCTATTTTGCAGTGGAAAGCGGCTACTGTTCAGCACGCTTTGCAAAAGGCCGGTTTTACCAATCTGCCAGTATTTTCTGCCAAGCAGGTACAGCCTCATTCACGCCGCAGAGCAGATCTGGCTGTAAGACGCCAGCCTGATGGCATTATTATTGGGCTTCATGCACGCAACAGCCACGCGGTTACAGATCTTACGAGCTGCGTTGTATTACACCCCGATATTCTGGCTGCCCTGCCCGCTTTTCGAGCCACGCTCCGCAGCTTAAATGCCATTCGGCGCGAAGCCAATTTGCATATCAATTTGCTAGATTCTGGGCTGGATGTTCTGTTGCAAACGGATGGACCTCTCACTGCACCAGATCGTGTCCGTTTAGCGCAATTAGCTACAGAGCAGCATATTCCGCGCATCAGTTGGCAGTTGATCAAAGATACAGGGTTGCCGGAAGTTGCGGTACAATCGGGCTCTGTTGTTCAGACAATCGCTTCTCACCAGATTACGCCGCCCGCCGGAACTTTTTTCCAGGCAACGCGTGAGAGCGAAATATATATTCAAGATGCCGTTGTAAAAAGCCTGCCGACCAAGCTGAACCGTCGGGATATTATTACCGAGCTTTATACTGGCTGCGGTACCCTTACCTTCCCGCTGGCAGAACGTGCCCGCGTAAACGCTTACGAAGGTTATGCTCCTGCCCTAGACGCTCTAAAAAAGGCGACTGGCGGCACGCGTATCAGCGCATTCTGTCGAGATCTGAACCATCAGCCTCTTCTGGCTAAGGAAATAGCAGTCTCTGCTGTGGTTGTACTGGATCCCCCACATGCAGGGGCAAAGCTGCAAATGCGCCAGATTGCGCAAGGGTTACCAAACCACATTGTTTACGTAAGCTGTAACCCGGCAGCCTTGGCGCAGGATGCAAGCCTGCTGGCCAAAGCCGGATATACGGTGGAAAATGTAACTGTAATTGACCAGTTTTTATGGTCTGCAGAAATTGAAGCTGTTTGCAGCTTTAAACGTGAAAGCTCTCGCCGCAGCCGCAACGGCCTTTCTCGTTAGGGTTGGCAAACACAAACCCTGCTTCCAGATCACCCTCCTGATAATCCATTTCAGAACCAATCAGGTAAAGCGTGGCTTTGCGATCCACCAGCAGGGTTACGCCGTGGTCTTTCACCACTTCGTCCCCTTCACCCGGCGCATCCACAAACTGCATGTCATATGCTTTGCCAGAGCAGCCTTTGGTGCTGACAGAAATGCGTAGCAACTGGCCTGCATGTGCTGTGGCATACAAATGCTGCAACCGATCTGCCGCAGCCTGAGACACCCGCATAAGAGGAGGAAGCTCCCGCTTTACGGGAGCCGCAGCCGTTTTCTGAGACATTTTATACCCTCACCTGAGTTTGCGGTTCAGAACATGTTCAGCGCAAGACGGGCTTCATCACTCATACGCGACATATCCCACGGCGGATCCCACACCACTTCTACTTCGGCAGATTTCACGCCCGGCACTTTTTCTACTGCTTCCTTCACCTGCACAGGTAGTTCCTGCGCACTGGGGCAGTTGGGGGCTGTTAGTGTCATTTCAATACGCACGCGGCCATCATCATACAGATCAATCGCGTAAATCAGGCCGAGTTCGTAAATGTTTACCGGAATTTCCGGGTCATGCACTGTGGCAATCGCCTCAATAACCGCATCTTCCGAAACAGCACCGGCAGCCGGAGGCTTGGCAGATTGTTCTGCCCCTTCATCCGGTGTCCAGCTTTCTACTTTTCCGGCTTCATCTCCGGCAGGCGCATGGTCAGCATGCAGCACATCGGCAGAAGCCTCTGCTGTTTTAGCTTCCTTTTCTACCTCTGGCAGAACGGGAGCATGCACGTCTTCAGACGTCGGCATGAGAAAGCGCCTCCTTTAACGCAATCCAAGGCAGTTCGGCACATCGTATCCGTGCCTTGTGAGACCGCAGAGGCTGGAAAACCTCTAACGGCCCTAATGAAGTATCCGCCGTTGCTGCAGGAGAAGCTTCCCCCACCAGCATGGCAGAAAACCGACCAGATAAGCTGACAGCTTGCGCAACATCCAAACCAGAAACCTGCTGCGCCATTAAATCAGCCGCTGCTGCGCAAATGGCGCACCCTCGTGTGGTATGGCGCACACTTTGGATATGGGTTGCATCTAGCGCGATATCCACCCGTGTTTTATCCCCACACATGGGGTTTTTGCCTTCACCCTGTACGGAAGGTGCTTCCAGCTTGCCTGCGTATTGTGGAGCGCGTGCACGCTCTACAATCACACGGTCATACAGGGCATCAGAATCCGGCACGGTTTGTGTCACACAAAAAATTCCCGGATACGCACCAACGTATCGGCAAGTGCATCTATTTCTTCCTGCATGGTATAAATACCAAAGCTGGCGCGTGCTGTAGCGGTTAAACCCAAGCGGCGCATAAGCGGTTCTGCACAATGGTGGCCAGCACGCACGGCAATACCGTTGCGGTCTAGCAAAGTGGCAATATCGTGCGGGTGCACATCTGCCATGGTGAAGGAAATAACGCCGCCACGCTCTTTGGGGTGCCCAACTACATTCAGCCCCGGCACAGTTGCCAGACGCTCCAGCGCATAGGTCGTCAAAGCCTGTTCATGCGCCGCAATGGCATCAAAACCAAACTTTTCCACCCATTCAATGGCTGCACCCAAGCCAATAGCTTCTACAATTGCAGGAGTGCCAGCTTCAAACTTATGCGGAACATTGGCCCACGTGGATTTTTCAAACGTCACGGTGGAGATCATATCTCCCCCGCCCATGAACGGCGGCATATCTTCCAGCAGTGCACGTCGCGCCCACAAAACGCCAATGCCGGTTGGGCCATACAGCTTGTGCCCGGTAAAGGTGTAAAAATCCGCCCCCAGAGCCTGCACATCGGTGCGATGATGCACGACGGCCTGGCTCCCATCAAACAGCACCAGCGCTCCGGCTGCATGCGCCATATCGGCAATTTGGCGCGCAGGCGTAATGGTGCCCAGCACGTTGGACATATGGGTGATGGCAACAAGTGCCACTTTGCCATCAGACAAAAGCTGGCCGAACGCTTCCATATCCAGATCACCGGCATCGGTAATCGGGGCTATGCGCAGCTCAATACCCATACGGTCACGCAGCATCTGCCACGGCACCAGATTGGCGTGGTGTTCCATTTCGGAAATAACCACAGCCTGCCCCGGCGTAAGCAGAGAGCCAAAGGAGTATGCAACCAGATTGATGGCTTCTGTGCTGTTACGGGTGAAAACAATTTCTTCCCGCGATGATGCATTCAAAAAGCCCGCAACCTGATCTCGTACAGCTTCGTAGGCCTCGGTCGCACGTTCACTCAGCCAATACAGGCCGCGGTGAATGTTGGCATACTGATGGTGCATGGTGTGCACCATGGCATTGATGACCGCATCCGGTTTTTGGGCCGAAGCAGCACTATCCAGAAACACCAGCGGGCGATCGTGCACTTTTTCCGACAGAATAGGAAACTGCTTACGAATAGCAACCAGATCCAGCCCGGATGTGTCTGTAATAGAAGGATGAGACATTACGCGGCCTTCCTTTCAGCAGAAAAACGGATTGCCAGCATGGCGCGGCAGTATTCCTGCGCCGTTTCATCTTCAATCAGAGAAAGAGCTTCATCCAGAAACGCTGCAATCAAGATATGGCGGGCCTGTGCCTCTGGCACACCACGGCTGCGCATATAAAACAGTTGATCATCATCCAGCGCACCCACGGTTGCCCCGTGGCTGCAGCGCACGTCATCCGCGTAGATTTCAAGCTCAGGCTTTGCATCAATTTCTGCGTTTTCTGAAAGCAGCAATGCCTGATTCATCTGGTAGCCATCGGTTTTCTGGGCAACCTGCTCAACCAGCACCTTACCTTGGAAAATACCCCGCGCATGACCATCCAGCACATTCCGCACAGTCTGGCGAGAAATGCAGTCCGAAGCAGCATGGGTGATGACGCTGGTAATATCCCCTACCTGATGTTCAGCAAGGTTTTGCGCACCATTCACATGCAACTGAGCATGTGGCGCATTCAACCGTGCATGCACTTCATGCCGAGACAACAGGCTACCCAAGCCAAGGGCAAAGCTATTGTAAACGCCATGCCCTGCAACCTGCACATAGGTTGTTGCCAGCGCTATGGCCTGCGGGCCTTCGGTCTGCAAAGTGGTATGGTAGAGTTTGGCACGTTCCCCCACAGTTACTTCCGTAACCGGATTATGGAAATATGGCCCAACGCCAGCGCTGAGTGACAGCAAGGAAAGATGCGCCCCTTCTTCCAGCACCACGCTATGGCGTGGATGGAAAGAAATTGCAGTATCCCCGGCAACACCCAAGGAGATCAGGAGCACACGCCCTGCATCCGCACCTTTGGCAACGTGCAATATCGCCCCATCATCCACCAGAGCCGTGTTCAGCGCGACAAGAGGATCTCTGTCCGGGCTGGCCTGCACATCTGATGTCAGGCTCTTTTGGTTGAAAAAGGAAACATCCACACCTTCAGGCAGAAGGCTAAGATCTTTTACAAACCGGCCATTTACAAACACAATGCGCGGCAGAGCCTGCACGGCATCATGCTGGCTAAGCAGGTTATCCAGCAGGCTTTTTGCCTGCGCTGCATCATATTGCGCTGGTGGGGCCTGAAACTCCTGTGCCGACAACGGGCGCAGGCTGGTATATTTCCATGCCTCTACATGCCTGTCTGGCAGGCCGGTTCTGAGCAGTGCGCCAATGGCTGCTTGCCGCTCTGCCCCCTCAACATCGTTCAGGCGTTGCGCGAACGAAGACAGAGTGCCGCTCATATCTTTGCTGATCGCGTTCACGCCGCCTCCGCCAGAAACTTGGTGTAGCCTTCCTGATCAATTCTCTTGGCCAGTTCTGGCCCACCAGACAAAATGATCCGCCCTTTGGCCATAACGTGAATGCGATCTGGCACCAGATAATCCAGCAGCTTCTGGTGATGCGTAATAACCAGAGCAGAGAACTCTGGTGAGCGTAGACGGTTCACCCCCTCCGCCACAATACGCAGGGCATCCACGTCCAGCCCACTATCGGTTTCATCCAGAATGGCAAAGGAGGGCTGAAGAAGTGTCATCTGCAACACTTCATTGCGCTTCTTTTCACCACCAGAGAAACCGACATTGACGTTACGCTTGAGCATATCCGGCGCCATGGAGAGAGACTTGGCTGCCTCACGCGCCATTTTCAGGAACGCAACAGCATCCAGTTCTTCCAGCCCACGGGCGCGACGCACGGCATTTACCGCCGTACGCAGGAAGTTGGCGTTATTTACACCCGGCAATTCAATAGGAGACTGGAAGGCCAGAAACAGGCCAGCCGCGGCGCGTTCTTCCGGCTCCATAGCCAGCAGATCCTGCCCCTTGAAGGTGACAGAACCAGCCGTGACTTCATAATCCTCACGCCCGGCCAGAACATAGGAAAGGGTGGATTTGCCGCACCCGTTTGGCCCCATAATGGCATGCACTTCACCCGGTGGGATGGTGAGATCCACACCACGGAGGATCTGCTTTTCCTGCCCATCGGCATCAATCCGGGCGCACAGACCGGAAATTTCCAAAAACTGGCTCATGTTCTGTACTCCCTTAACCCACGCTGCCTTCAAGGCTGATCTGCAACAGTTTCTGTGCTTCCACAGCAAATTCCATGGGCAGTTCCTTAAGAACATCCCGGCAGAAACCGTTTACAATCAGCCCAACCGCGTCTTCTTCAGACAGGCCGCGCTGGCGACAATAAAAAAGCTGATCTTCTGAAATCTTGGATGTTGTGGCTTCGTGCTCAATACGCGCTGCCATGTTCCGGCTTTCAATATACGGCACAGTATGCGCGCCGCATTCATCACCAATCAGCAAACTATCGCACTGGGTGAAGTTACGTGCGCCAGAAGCCTTGGGCTGCACGCGCACCAGACCGCGATATGTGCTGTCTGACCGCCCTGCACTGATTGTTTTGGCAATGATAGTAGAACGGGTATTACGCCCGATATGGATCATCTTCGTGCCTGTATCTGCCTGCTGGCAGTTGTTGGTAACAGCCACGGAATAGAATTCACCCACAGATCCATCACCCTGCAGAATGCAGGATGGATACTTCCATGTAATGGCAGAACCTGTTTCCACCTGTGTCCAGGAAATTTTGGAGCGTGCCCCACGGCATGCGCCACGCTTGGTCACAAAGTTGTAGATACCGCCGCGCCCTTCGGAATCACCGGGGTACCAGTTCTGCACCGTGGAGTATTTGATGGAGGCATCTTCCATCGCCACCAGTTCTACCACTGCGGCATGAAGCTGGTTTTCATCCCGCATGGGGGCTGTGCAGCCTTCCAGATAGGAAACCGAAGCCCCGTCTTCCACCACAATCAGGGTACGTTCAAACTGCCCTGTGTTGCGCGCATTGATACGGAAATACGTGGAAAGCTCCATTGGGCAACGCACCCCTTTGGGCACGTAAACAAAGGAACCATCTGTAAACACGGCAGAGTTCAGTGCAGCATAAAAGTTATCTGCCACCGGCACCACGCTGCCGAGATATTTCCGCACCAGCTCAGGGTGTTCCTGCACAGCTTCAGAAATCGGGCAGAAGATCACGCCCGCTTCTTCCAGCGTTTTGCGGAAGGTGGTGACAACAGAAACACTGTCAAACACCGCATCTACAGCAACTGGCGGCCGCGCTGTTTCACCTTCGGGCAATTCCACACCAGCCAGCAGAGCCTGCTCATGTAGGGGAATACCCAGCTTTTCGTAGGTTCTCAGAAGTTCTGGATCAACCTCATCCAGAGATTTCGGGCCTTCTTTCTTGCGCGGAGCGGCATAGTAATGCGCATCCTGATAATCAATCGGCGGGTAAGAAACCTTGGCCCACGTAGGTTCCTTCATGGACTGCCATTTGCGGAACGCCGTCAGCCGCCATTCCAAAAGCCATTCAGGTTCGTTCTTACGCGCAGAAATCAGGCGTACGATGTCCTCATTCAACCCTTTCGGGGCGAGGTCCATCTGAATATCTGTTTCAAAGCCCCACTTGTAGGTGGACTGGCCGAGCTTTTCGACGGCTTCGCGGGTTTCAGTAACTGCCGGCATGGTTCAGATCCCCTCACGTGGCATAGCAGCGCTGGGCTGCACATTGGATCGTGGCATGTTTGAAAAACACGATGCCTTGCTGCGCATGCTTTCCAAGGAAATACCCTCCAACGTGATTCGTATGGCCTGATTGATGGTATCCCAGCTGCCACACAGACCACACGACACGCCGGTATCACACTCTCCGCCATCTACACAGGCTGTGAGCGCAATCTTGCCATCTACGGCTGTAATAACACTGGCTACAGAAATATCTACCAACGGTCTGGCAAGGCGGTATCCGCCCTTTGCCCCACGCTGGGAAAGCACAAACCCATGCGCAGAGAGCACCTTGAGCACCTTGGCCACCGTTGGCTCTGGCACCCCTGTAATGGCTGCAAGTGTTGGAGACGTAACAACGCCTGCCTGTTCACCCAGTTTCACCAAGATGACGATTGCATAATCCGCCAGGCGGGAAAGTTTCAGCATTATCTGCCCTTGACCCAATTAAAGACCTGAGCGGTCCTGTTTCGGATACATGGCGACACACTGCTCTTGCGTCAACCCAAAACAAGCAGACAAAAGCATCCATCGCAAACGTGATCGGCCGCCCTACTGTGCGTTCAGCCCAAACAGAAGCCGCAATACGGCAAACAGCAATGCCCCCACCCCAAAGCCAACAAGGGTGCCATTAAACCGGATAAACTGCAGGTCCTTACCAACCCGAAGCTCCAGTTTTTCAGCTATTTCCACAGCATTCCAGCTTGAAACCACGCGCGCAATAAACTCTGCCATACGTTCCCGCATGAAGGGGAGCATCTTTAGAACCGTGCGGTTTACGCTATCCATAATCCGCTGTCGCATGTTCTGATCATAGCGCATCTGGGCAGCCATGCGTTCAAGTGCATCCTGCACCACAGATGCAATGCGCCCTTCCGGGTCTTCCACATCGGCTTCCACCATACGGCGGAAACGCTGCCAGATATCTCCCCACCAGCCCACAACACTTTCATGGGAGAGCACGCCCATGATGGTTTGAGAAAACTCTTTGCCCTTTTCCGGGTCTGTTTCTATGCGGTCAATCTGGCCACGCACCCAACTGGTAAAGCCTTCACGGATGCTGGAGTTCTGTGGGTCGATTCGCTCAAGCTCCTTGGCTGCTGCCAACAGAACCTTGGTAGCAATGGAACCACCTATGGCCCACCCGAGTAAACGCCCACCCTGCTCACGCACGCGCTCTTCAATCATCTGGCGCAATGCGCCTTCCTTGGATTGTAACGCATCTTTGATCTGCTCAAGCAGGAAGGAGAGCACTTCCTGATGCTTATCATCATCCACAAGGCTACGCAGGGCCCGTGCGATAATAGGCGCCAGATTACTGCCCCCCAATAGCTTGGGCATAACACGGGCAACGGCATTACTGGCGCGGCCATCTTCCAGCCTGTCCAGCATCTGCGGCAAGGAGCGTGTGATTGATTTTACCAAGGCATCCCGCGTGCCGGGGTCATCCAGCATATCCGCCAGAAAAGCTGGCAGATCCACCTGCCCCAATACACGCTCAACTTCCTTTTGGGTAAACACCTGCCCAGCAACAAACCGCCCCAGCGCCCGGCCAAGCCTATCCTTTTGCGCGGGCAGAATAGCAGTATGCGGGATAGGAAGCCCCATAGGCCTACGAAACAGCGCAACCACGGCAAACCAGTCTGCCAAGCCGCCTACAACACCGGCACGCGCTCCAGCCCGCAGCATTTCCAGCCAGAATCCATCCCTCACCCAGCCAGCAGCGGGCGCTGCGTAACCCAGCACCGTTACCCCAGCCATAAGGCCAACCAGCCCTGTAGCTGCATTCTTGTATCGCCGCAGTGTCTGGCGGGCAGCGAAATCCGCGTCCTGATGAGGATGAGATGTCATAACTCACTCAATAGCACTGTGCGCAAACACCCCCAAGAGTGCGTGAGCTGGTTGCATACAAAACATAGACGTGAAAAGTTGTTCATCACTCTTTTCAAGCTATTTCGTTGTTATTTCGATTCATTCCGGCTTTATAACTGTTCTATTACAGGAACCTTCAGGACGCCCTTATGACTATGGATAACACATCTTCTCTTTCCCGTTTGGACAGTATCCTTGCGTCCGCTACTGCACACCCAGATGCCGGCACTGCAGCTGAAGGCACAAATCCTGTAATGGGCATTGCGCTCCGGCTTGGAGAAGCTTTGGACCGCAAGGAAATCTCGCAAACAGATATTGTGAGCCTGGTGCAAAAGCTGCGTGATGAAGCCTTTTTGGCGCGCGCTCGTAAGCTGCATCGCTACGTAGGTGGCGCGACCCTTGAAGCCACTAAAGAGAAGCTCCGTAATGTCGCGCGTGCGATAGCCGAAGCATGCCCTACCGGTTCTTTTGCAGAGTATCAGGCACGCATCTCCGCTATTCAATTTGCTGCGGTTTTTACTGCGCACCCCACGTTTGCCCTGAGCAATCCTGTGTATGCGGCTTTGGCAGAAAGTGCTTCTCAAGCCATTCCCCCG
Source organism: Acetobacter sp. A11-2 (assembly GCF_040208445.1). Lineage (NCBI taxonomy): Bacteria > Pseudomonadati > Pseudomonadota > Alphaproteobacteria > Acetobacterales > Acetobacteraceae > Acetobacter > Acetobacter sp. A11-2. The sequence continues at coordinate 665,503 of NZ_CP157843.1, read as the reverse complement.
CAGGAAGCACCATTTTTTGAAACGCACAGACGCGCAGCCCCACCCACACTGGAAGAAGAGTTTACACTGGCCGCGCAAGCCATCACCCGTGCGCGGGATGCCATGGATATGCTGGCCACGGCCCTGCTGGAAGAAGCCGCCACACGCTGGCCGCAAGAATGGACAAGCCTGAAGCCCTGTCCGGTTATTGCAACCAGTTGGGTGGGCTATGATACCGATGGCCGCACAGATATTGGCTGGTGGGATACCCTACGCCTGCGGCTGCGCATGAAGCTGTTCCAACTGATGCGGTTGGAAAGCCAGATCATGCATGAGGGCTTACTGGCGCCAGAGCTAACAGAAAAACTGCAACGGGCCATTGCCTGCGTAAAGGAACAGATCAGCGCCGTTCCTGCTGGCCCCAGTGATGCCCAAGCTGTGGCGCATTTTGCAAAACTTCTGGTTTCTCAGCGCAACACCGCGCTCACACATGCTGCGGAATTGGATGGCCTGCTTGAAACCGCTATCAAGAGCGCGCCGCCTTCTGCACGCATTCCACTGGCTGTTGCCCGGGCAGGCTTTCTGGCGCATGGGTTGGGATTGGCCCATACGCATGTGCGGCTCAATGCCTCCCAGATACACAACTTCGTTCGCCAAAAGCTGAACCTGCTGGATGACCCCAACAATCCGGCCCATCGCCGGGCATTGCTGAACCAGATTAACGAAGCGCTGGAAGCTGTAACGCCTGTTCCTGTGGACTTTGGCGCGCTGCTGAGCGATCCCTCCAGTGCCGGACGACTGATGATGACCATTGCACAAATGGTCAAATTTATCGATTCCGATACGCCTGTCCGCTTCCTGATTGCAGAAACAGAAACCGGTTACACGTTGCTCTCGGCCCTATGGGTGGCTTCCTGCTTTGGCGTGGCAGATAAAATTGAAATCTCGCCACTGTTTGAAACAGAAGATGCGCTCATGAACGGTGAGCACATTGTAGAAGAAGCCCTGCGCTCTCCTGCATGGCGTGCGTATATCCGCCGTATTGGCCGCATCTGCTTCCAGTTCGGATATTCCGATTCTGGCCGATATGTTGGCCAGTTGGCCGCAACGTACCTGATAGAGCGCCTGCGCCTGCGTATTCATGATCTGCTGGTGCGGTGGGACATGCAGGATATCACCGTGGTGTTTTTTGATACGCATGGTGAAAGCATCGGCCGCGGTGCGCATCCCTTCCGTATGGCAGATCGGCTGGATTACCTTTCTCCATCGCATGTGCGTGCACGGTTTAAAACCACAGGCATTGCCTGCCGTGAGGAAACGGCTTTTCAAGGTGGTGATGGTTATCTGCTGTTTGGCACGCCAGAACTGGCAGGCGCTACGCTGGCCACCATTGCAGAAAACCTGTTTCTGCCCTTACAGCAGGAAGAAGACCCGATTTATGATCAGCCCGATTTTTCGGCCGATTTCTTCTCCAGCATTAGTGAGGGCATGAAAAAACTGGTGGAAGACCCCGGTTATGCCGCGCTGTTGGGAGCTTTCGGCCCATCGCTTATTGATAGAACCGGTTCTCGCCCCCCTGCACGCCAAAGTGCAGAAAGTGCAACCCACAAGCGTATTACTCACCCAAGCCAGTTACGCGCCATCCCCAACAACGCCATTCTTCAGCAGTTAGGATGGTGCGCCAACACCTTGCAGGGCTTAGGGGCTGCCGTACGCCGCCACCCAGAAACCTTTGAAACATTCCGCACATCCAGCCCGCGCTTTCATCGTGCTCTGGATTTTGCCCAGCATGGCCTTACCTGCTCGGATGATAAGGTTTTGAAAAGTGTTGTCTGTTTGCTGGACCCCTGCTTCTGGCTCGACCGCGCCACAGAGGAAAAAACACCCGCACGCCGAAAGGCTTTTCTCTCCCTGATGCAGGATCTGGAAAAGCTTGATCTGTCTGCCGAGTTGCTGACCATGTTCCGCCGTATTCAGGCCGACCATCTTGCGTTGAGAGAAGCGTGGGAACATGCACCCCGCACGGAACCACAGATCCGCCTTCTACATGCCATTCGTATCATGCTTATTGAGCAGATATGGCTGCTGGCATGCCGCGTGCCCTTCTTTATGCCGCGTGGTGGCTTTAACCATGACGTCATGATGCAACACATACTGTGCCTGGATATTCCGGCAGTGTTGGAAGAACTTGAGCATATCTTCCCCACCAGCACAGGCCCAACCAACCTTGATTTTCATGAACCACGTGGCCCGCGCGAAGAAGGTATTTACGAGCGCGAACACAGAGACATCTTTGTGCCAATGCAACAGATGTTCGAGCTTATTCGTGAAATCAGCGTCGCCATCATGCACAACATTGGTGCATTTGGCTAAGGCACTTTTGCAAAAAAGGGGCTGCCTTACCGGCAGCCCCATATAGTTTACCGTCCGCCCAAAAAGCTTTCTACCGCCAACGTAAATAGTTGCGGATTCTGCAAAAAGGCAAAGTGGCTGGTATTGGGCAACACCAAAAGCCCAGCCCCTTCTACCGTAGCGGCCATATGCTCGGCCTGCACACGCCCCACAACACCATCATGATCTGCGGCAGCCACCCATAGTGGTGCTGTCACTCTCATAAGATCTGCATCTGTCCAGTTGGGTTGCCTGCTGCGCATGGCCTGCACTGCGGCTTCCATATCTCCAAACCGATGGGGCATAGAAGAAATCTGCCTGTATTCCTGCCGCGTTCTTTCCATAAAGGATTTGTAAGCAGGAATATCCTCTGCGCGAGAGAGGAGACCATCTGGAGTGCTCCACGGTGCAAAAGCAAATATCCGGCTGACGCTGCTGGGGTGCCGCATACCAACATCTAGCGCCTGCACGGCACCATCTCCCCACCCAACCAAGGCCACGCGCCGCAGGTGCAGAAACGCCATAACCGTTAGCACATCATCTGCCAGCAAATCATACCCCAAGGGCAAGGCACCCATTGTGCTGCGCCCATGCCCTCGCATATCCATAACAATCACACGGCATCTGGCACGCAACAGTGCACGGGCAAGGTCTCCCATATAATTGGAGTTTGCCAAACCATCATGCAGCAGCATGACCGGCACACCCTCCCCCGCCGATGCATAATATAATTGCGCCTTACCCTGCGCTGGCACCATGCCCGTATCAACAGGCAGGCCTCCACTTTCGGCCTCAAGCGCCAACGGTGTGGGTGGCAATGCACGCCAATCATACACCCCGTTGATAGGCGGCATTTTATCTACGGAAGAAGACGCAAAAGCTAATGAAGGCGCCTGAGCAAAAGCTTTATGCGCAGCAAAGCCAGATGCCAGCCCCCCTAACGTAAGCTGCATAAGCGCACGCCTGTTTACCCGTGTTTTCTGCGCGATCTCATCGGGGGCACATTCAAACAGCTTTGGCATCTTGTTCGTCTTTCCGTTTCTTTTCTGCGCCATCACAAACACTCAAAGCATCACAGGTTCATGCCATAGCATGCCGCTTTGTATGAAGCGCACGCAACGTAATCTGGTTTTACACAATAAAAAAGCCGCCCCCTTTGCAGGGAGCGGCCTTTATATTCCGAAACCGAAAAACGGCTGAAATTACTTGGACTGAGCCATGATTTCTTCAGCAACGTTGCGCGGCACCGGATCGTAGTGATGGAACTGCATGGTGAAGGAAGCACGGCCCTTCGTCATGGAACGCAGATGAGAAATGTAACCGAACATTTCTTTCAGCGGCACGTAAGCGCGCACCATAACGGTGGAACCGGAGGTTTCCTGGCTCTGGATCATGCCACGACGACGGTTCAGGTCACCCACCACGTCACCAACGTGATCGTTCGGGGTGGTGATTTCTACGTCCATGATCGGTTCCAGAATAACCGGACCAGCTTTTTTCATACCTTCACGGAAGCAAGCCTTTGCCGCGATTTCGAACGCCAGAGCGGACGAGTCAACGTCATGGTACTTACCGTCAAGCAGCGTGAACTTGAAGTCCACAGTCGGGAAGCCTGCCAGCACACCTGTGGAAGACTGAACGCGAATACCCTTTTCAACTGCCGGGATGTATTCTCTAGGAACAGCACCACCAACAACCTTGTTTTCGAACAGGATACCTTCGTTACGTTCAACCGGCTGGAACTCAACCTTCACTTCAGCGAACTGACCGGAACCACCAGACTGCTTTTTATGGGTGTAGGTTTCCGTATGCGGCTGCGTGATGGTTTCACGGTATGCCACCTGCGGTGCACCTACGTTTGCATCCACACCATATTCACGACGCAGACGGTCGATAATGATGTCCAGATGCAGCTCGCCCATGCCGGAGAGAATGGTCTGGCCAGTTTCCTGATCGGTCTTGAGCTGCAGGGAGGGATCTTCACCAGCCAGCTTCTGCAGGGCCAGTGTCATCTTTTCCACTGCGTCCTTGGTTTTCGGTTCGACGGAGATGTCGATAACCGGAACCGGGAAGGACATACGTTCCAGAACAACCGGATCAGCCGGGTCTGCCAGCGTATCACCTGTCTGGGAGTCTTTCAGGCCCACAAACGCAGCAATGTCACCAGCGTGCACTTCTGTCAGTTCTTCACGCTTATCAGCATGCATCTGATAGATACGGCCGATACGTTCCTTGTGGCCCTTGGTGGTGTTCAGAACCGTATCACCGGTTTTGAGCACGCCACGATAAACGCGCACAAAGGTCAGCGTGCCGTACTTATCGTTAATGATCTTAAAGGCCAGACCAGCGAACTTACCATTCGGATCAACCGGAATGATGGGCTGGTTCTTTTCGTCTTCTTCACCTTCCGGCGGAGCGCAACGAATACCTTCAACGTCATTCGGGGCCGGCAGGTAGTCGATGATGGCATCCAGCAGAGGCTGCACGCCTTTGTTCTTAAACGCAGTGCCGCACAGAACCGGACGGAATTCACCAGAAATAGCGCCCTTCTTGATGCAGCGCTTCAGGGTTTCGATAGAAACTTCACCCTTTTCGAAGTATTCTTCCATGGCTGCGTCATCAACAGCCAAAGCCGTATCCAGCAGGTTCTGGCGTGCTTCTGCAGCCTTTTCCTTCAGATCAGCCGGAATTTCTTCATCGTGGAACTTCGCGCCAAGTTCACCGCCTTCCCAGACGATGGCCTTCATTTCCACCAGGTCAACAACACCAACAAACTTGTCTTCTGCGCCAATTGGCAGCTGCAGCGGGATAGCAACGATATCCAGCTTTTCTTTCAGCGTATCAAATGCGCGGTAGAAGTCTGCGCCGGTACGGTCCAGCTTGTTGATGAAGATGATCCGAGGCACCTTGTAGCGGTCTGCAAGACGCCAGTTGGTTTCGGACTGCGGCTGCACACCAGCCACACCTTCAATGATGAACACGGCACCATCAAGCACGCGGAGGGAGCGGTTCACTTCGATGTTGAAGTCGATATGTCCGGGCGTATCAATAATGTTGATACGGTGGCTTTCCCATTCACAGGTTACGGCGGCGGACGTAATGGTAATACCACGTTCACGTTCCTGAGCCATGTAGTCAGTCGTGGTGTTACCTTCGTGCACTTCACCAATCTTATGGGAAACGCCGGTGTAGTACAGAATGCGTTCGGTCGTGGTCGTCTTACCAGCGTCAATATGCGCGGTAATACCGATATTACGAATCTTGGACAGATCGGATGTGGCGGACACGAAAACCTCCAGAAAACAGGTCAGGCGCGAATGGGAATCCCTTCGCGCCTGTGGCCGCCGCGCACCGTATTGGCACCTGTGATGTTAACATCTTCAGGAAACCCGGCTGCCGGAAACCGGCCGATAGACGACGATGTCTGACACCTTGCCAGACATCTACACCGCAGAAACCGGCCCTACTCTGTTAAGTGAGCAGACCCGGCTCCACTGAATAAGGTAAACCCCTGAATCAGGCGCCTGCGGCTGCCTGCTTTTTGGCCTGAGCGCGCAGAACGCGGCGCTTGATGACCTGTGCTTCTTCAGGAAGCTTGCGGTTAGGCGTGCTCAGCAGGAATGCATCCAGACCGCCATTGTGTTCAATGGTACGCAGGCCGCGGGTGCTTACGCGCATACGCACGGCAGAACCCAGAATTTCGGAAACCAAGGAAGCATCCTGCAGGTTAGGCAGGAAGCGACGACGGGATTTGTTGTTAGCGTGGCTGACGTTGTTTCCGGTCAGCACACCTTTGCCGGTAATCTGGCAACGACGGGACATTGTCTCATCCTTGTCTTATACAAAATAGGAACAGAGGGCCGAGACAAGCGCCCGGCGACCACATTCAGGATTGGCGCGGCTTATGGCTTAGCCACGGCTTTCAGTCAAGGGTTCTGCTCAGGCTTTCTCGTTTTCCTGCCCGGTCTGTGCCCGAACAGACGCATGTACTTCGCCTGATCGAACGCTCTGAGCAGCTGAGTCGAGAATGCGCAAAACGGTATCTTTATCCATAATCTGGGCAAGAATACCCACAGAATTACCCAGAAGCGCGGATGCTACTGCCAGTGGAGGATATTTTTCATTCCGCAAATGCTCAATGGCATGCTGAATGACCATATCGCACCGCGCCAGATCTTCAGGCACTTCCATGTTCGGGCCTGCTTCGGGAGTCTGCCCTGCTGTTTCGGTCATCTCTTTTGATCCTTCATTTTTCTGCGACCCGCATCATCTGCGGGCGCGCGATTCGTCAGACACAGCCAAGCCTTACCAGCAGGCCTACACCTTTTATCACGTCTCCTGCCCGCTTTCTCCCCCCTGAGCCGCCCACATGGATGCATACACCGCATTCTGGGCCAGCAGGGCTGCATGCGTGCCGCGCTCAACAATGTGCCCCTTGGCCATAACCAAAATTTCGTCTGCATCCACAATGGTGGACAAACGATGGGCGATAACAAGCGTTGTGCGGCGTGCTGAAACCGTTTTAAGCGCTGCCTGTATTTCTTTTTCAGTATGTGTGTCTAACGCACTCGTGGCCTCGTCAAGCACAAGAACGCGTGGGTCTTTCAAAATCGTGCGGGCAATGGCCACACGCTGCTTTTCTCCACCAGAAAGTTTTAGCCCGCGCTCACCCACCTGCGTTTCATAGCCTTCGGGCAAGGACATGATAAAATCATGTATCTGTGCCAACTGGGCTGCGTGCTGCACCTCTGCTGGCGTAGCCCCTAAGCGCCCATAGGCAATGTTGTAGCCAATGCTCTCGTTAAACAGCACGGTATCCTGCGGCACCACACCAATGGCCGCGCGCAAGTCTGCCTGCCGGTAATCGCGCACATCATGCCCATCCACCAGCACAGCCCCCGACCAGACATCATAAAATCTAAAGAGTAGCCGGCTGATAGTGGACTTCCCTGCCCCTGTGGTGCCTACAATGGCAACCTTACGGCCTGGCTCTACCTCAAAGCTGATACCGTGCAGAATTTCACGCTCGGCCCGGTATCCAAAATGCACATCTCTGAATGCCACCCGCGCTGGCGCAGAAACCTGCAAGCGTGTGGCAATGGGCAGCGGATGTGCAGGATCTGCCACTTCCACTTCCTCTTCCGTCAACCCCAGCATGTGCTCAAGATCAACCAAGGCGGTACGAATGGCGGAATATACGGAACCCAGAAAATTGAGCGGTCCATAAAGTTGCAGCAGGTACGTGTTGACCATAACGAACTCGCCAACCGTAATTCGTCCCGCCTCAATATCATGCCCACCTAACAACATGATGGCTGTAAGAGACAGGGCGATAATAGCCGCCTGCCCGAAGTTGAGAAAACCTAGGGAATACTGCGTTTTTTTGGCAGCCTGTTCGTAACGCGCCTGTGCGCTGTCATACCTTTGGGCTTCGTGCTTCTCGTTCCCAAAATATTTTACGGTTTCGTAGTTTAGCAGACTGTCTAAGGCTTTGCCTGTGGCCTCGCTGTTGGTTTCATTCATCTCGCGCCGGATTCCCAACCGCCAAGATGTAAATCTCACGGTAAACAGAATGTAGGCCGTAATCATCAGCGCCATCAGCGCCACATACTGCCAATTAAAAACACGCCAGATCACCACCATCACCAATGCTGCCTGCAAGATGGTGGGAGAAATGGACATAATCATCCGCAGCAGTGTTTCCACTGCCTCTGTGCCACGTTCAATGGCCCGTGTGACCCCTCCGGTGCGGCGATCAAGGTGGAACCGCAAGGAAAGTGCATGCATATGCTCAAAACTGCGGTAAGCCGCCTGCCTTGCCACCCGAAACCGGACTGGTGCGAACAAGGCATCACGCAAATTGGTAAGAGCTGCAGAAGCAAGGCGTACCAATCCGTAACAAAGAATCAAAGCCGCAGGCGCCATAGCCAGCGAATGAGGGTGCGTAAACCGATCCACCACACGGCTATAAACAAGCGGAATACCCAATGTGGCCAGTTCGCCCCCAAGCATGACCACAAGAACCAGCACAACGCGCCAACGCAGGGCACGATTTTCCTGTGGCCACAAATATGGCAGCAAACGCGAAAGGGTTATGGAAACCGGCTTTTTGAGCGGCCCGGCAGCCGCGCGACGTGGTGGCATAACCCGCATGTGCCATGCTGGGCGCATTTTGCAACCCCGCCACACCTTGCCACCGCCTTTGCCACACCCGATAACAACTTCAGACACGCTAGGCACAGTTCAACAGGATCTTGTTTCCATGTCTTCTGACATCACGCCTTTTCTTCGGCATCTCAGGCAGTGCAACACTGCTATCATTCCTGGCAAACGTGCCCCTTTTTCTCTGGCGGGTACGGCTGCCGGGTGGATTACGCCAGAACTGTTTGACAGGCTGGAAAAAGAAGGTCTGGGCAACCGTGCAACCGGCTTTAACCTGCCAGACCCAAGCAAACTGGAAGCGTTGGGCGAAGCCTTGGCACAGGAAGGTTTTTACCGCTCCCACCACGAACTATTTGATGTGCGAACAGATGTAGGTGAACCTGCCATTGCCCGCATTGACCGCGGCGCCTTGCCTCTTTTTGGGTTGGTTGCCACAGGCGTGCACATGAACGGGCTGGTACGCAAAGCAGATGGCCTTTACCTATGGACAGGCCGTCGTGCCGCAAACAAGCGGCTGGACCCATCCAAGCTGGACCATCTGGTTGCAGGTGGCGTACCCGCTGGCCACACACCGCGTGAAGCCCTGATCAAGGAAGCAGCAGAAGAAGCCAGCATCCCGCATGATCTTGTGGCTCAGGCGCAGGAAACAGGGCATCTGGTTTATGCCATGGAGCGGCCTGAAGGGCTCAGGCGGGATATTTTAGTCTGCTATGATCTCTATCTACCTGAAGCCTTCAAACCAGAAGCAGCGGACGGCGAGGTAGAATCTTTCGCGCTGCTGCCTTTGACTAAAGTGTTTCAGATTGTGCGTGATACGGATGAATTTAAGTTCAACGTTAATCTGGTGTTGATTGACCTGTTCCTGCGCCACGGTCTGATAGACGCCAACACACCCGAAGGCCAGCAGCTACGGGCGGGGCTTAACCACGGCCTTTCCGCGGCTAGCCCCGGGCACCATCCTGTTTCAGCCTGATATTTCAGGCTGAATAGCGCGCATCTGCACAAGCGCTGGCCTCGGCTTCTGCTTCCTTTAGCCCGGCCAGCAAGCGCTCGCGGATTTCCTCCAAACGTTTTTTATCTGTGATTTTCAGACCAAACAGGTCCTTCACATAAAAAACGTCCACGGCTCGCACGCCGTAGGTGGTGATGTGGGCAGAGGCAATTTGCAGGTTTTCACGGCTCATGGCGGCCGTTACATCATGCAGCAGGCCGGGACGATCGCGCCCGTTGATTTCGATAACGGTGTAGGTGTTGGAAATTCCGTTATCTATCACCACGCGCGGCGGCACATGAATGGCGCGCATACGCATGGGCATGTGCCCAAAGCCGGCTCGGGCAATTTCTTCACTAATATCAATATGGCCGCTTAACCCCTGTTCGATCAGAGATGCCAGACGGGCAAGCTTGTGCGTTTCTTCATACGCTTGGCCGGAGGTATCCTGAATCCAAAATGTATCCAACGCCATACCGTGTGTCATGGTATGGATGCGTGCATCCACAATGGAAGCCTCAGCCAACGCCAAGGCCCCTGCTATTTTGGAAAACAGGCCCGGCACGTCCACCGTGTAAATGGTAACTTCCGTAACCCCACGCGCAGGCAGAGGCAGCACTTCTACTGTAAGCGGTGCATCCTTGGCATCTGCCGCACGGATAAGCCGTGCGTGGCGGCGATGTGTCTCATAATCGAAGGAAAGCCAGTAACCGGCGTATCCCAGCCCCAAAAAGCGTTCGATATCTTTTTGCGGAACGCCTTCTTCTGCCAGAATATCGGCTGTAATTTCCTTGGCATGGCGCACACGCACATCTCGTTCCGTCGTGGCTAGGCCACCGGCCAGAACTTCTGCCACACGCACATACAACTCACGCAGCAGCGTGGCTTTCCATGCGTTCCACACGCGGGAACTTACGGCACGCATATCAACAATGGTTAGCAGAAGCAGCAGACGCAGCCGTTCTGGAGACTGCACAATATCTGCCACATCCAGAATAGTTTTGGGGTCATCAATATCGCGCTGGAACGCCGTATGGCTCAGCAACAGATGATGCAGCACCAACCAAGAAACTGTTTCTGTTTCTTCACCGGACATCCCGAGGCGCGGGCAGAGTTCAGCGGCAATTTCCGCCCCGATTTCGGAGTGATCTCCACCCCGCCCTTTGGCAACATCGTGCAGCAGAACGGACATATACAACGCCCGTTTAGAATGCAGCCCCTTTACCAATTCGTACGCAATGGGGATTTCATCCGCCATGCGGCCAGAGGCCACTTCATCCAAAATACGCACGGCTTCTATGGTGTGCTCATCCACAGTAAACACGTGGTACGTATCAAACTGCATCTGCCCGACAATGCGCGCCCAATCTGGAATCAGGCGGCCAAAAATGCCGGTTTCGTTCAGAATATGCAGCCAGTGTGCATGCCCTGCGGGTGGATATTCCCCATAAGCCGCGGAATAAGGCAGACCACTTTCTTCCACCACAGACGGTACAGAAGCCGTTGCTGGGCGACGACGTGGCTTTTGCTCCACCGTAGATTCATCACCACACAGCAGATCAAGAAAAATGCGTGAAGCTTCCGGGTTGTCCCGCAGGCTGGTGGCTCTACGCTCCCACCGGATAAGCTGATGCCGCGCCAATGGATGCAGCGGACGGCGACGCACACGCGCCCAATCCAGAATCTGCATCATTTTAATGGGTTCTTGATCGAAACTTACGCCACGATCAGGCAAAATCTGCCCGTCCAGCAGGGTAAACCCGGCTTGCCGCATAGCCTCGTCTGGCTTGGCTGCGTTAGCCACCGGCCCCTGAGCTTGCCGCAGCACTGCGGGTTCCAGAACATGGGTTAAACGCATAACTTCCCGAGCTGTCAGGAAGTAGTGGCGCATAAAGCGCTCCACCCCATTTTGCCGCCCATGCCGGGTATACCCCATGCGTGCGCCAATAACGGGCTGCATATCAAAAGTCAGCCGTTCTTCCGCCCGCCCTGCCACGTAGTGCAGATGCAAACGTACCGTCCACAAAAAGTCCCAAGAGCGGCGGGCACGTGCGGCTTCCTGCTCCGTTAGCAGGCCCATCCAGATAAATTCTGGAGCCAGCAGATCTTTAACGTGACGGGTGCCAAAAGTGTTGCGGCACATCCAGTACAGGGGTTGCAGATCACGCAGTCCCCCGCGCCCTTCCTTTATGTTGGGCTCTACCAGATATGAGCTATCACCAAAGCGCCGATGACGCTCCAGACGTTCACGGCGCTTGTCATGAATAAAACCAGCGGCACCTGCATCCACACAAGCCAGAATGTAGCGGGCCTCAAACGTGGCAAAAAGGGCTGAATCCCCGGCCAGCAAACGTGCATCCAGCAGCGCGGTACGCACTGTGGTGTCTTTTTTAGCTTCCTCAATACACTCATTGATGGTGCGGGTGGCATGCCCCACCTTCACACCCAGATCCCACAGAAAATACAGCACGTATTCAATAAGCGGATGTGCGCGCTCTGCACTTTCTTCTGCTACCAGAAATAGCAGATCAATATCGCTAAAAGGTGCCAGCAGCCCACGCCCGTAACCACCCGTGGCGGCAATAGCGAAGCTGGGCAATACGCCGCTTTCTACAGTGCCCGCCCCAATGGTGGCGCGTACGGCCAGATCAACAATGGCGCGCACCATCACGTCTGTAAAAACAGCTATCTTTTTGGCTGCCCCTGCGCCTTTAAGCTCATGCCGCTCAAACCGGTTGCGTATATCTGCCTGATACCGCCCCAGATGACGGCGGAAAATGGCAACAGCATCATCCCGCTCAGGAATAGCCGCATCTTCCGGTGTTGCGTCTCTTAATTCCCGCGTCAGACACGCAGAAAGCATTTCTGGCGTTAGGGTAGCCAGCATGGTCATGTCGGACTGCTGCGCGGCGGCAGGCTCTACGGAAGGGGTGGGCATGAGAGGCGAGTTCTGCTCCTGAATGGGGTCTGGCGTCATAGTATCTAGCCTGCTGCCTGTGCGTGGTCTTCCTGCGCGGCTTCCTTGCGCAATTCATACAGAAGATCCAGCGCGGCACGGGGTGTCAGGCTATCCGGGTCAATGTCCATCAAACGCTTACTTAACGTATTTTGGGGCTCAGGGGGTAATGTCTTCTGCGTGTCAAACAGCGGAAGCGGTTCGGGTATTGTATTTTCAGCACGTTCCAGCTCCCGCAGCAGGCGCTCTGCCCGGTCCACCACCGCGTGTGGTACACCGGCCAACCGCGCAACGTGTACACCCCAGCTTTTTTTGGCTGATCCTGCAAGCACTTCATGCAAAAACACAATTTGTCCCCGCCATTCCCGCACCGCCATAGTATGCAGGGAAAGCCGCGGGAGTGTATCCACCAAGCGCGAAAGTTCATGAAAATGCGTTGCAAAGATTGCACGGCAGCGCACGCTTGAATGCAAAGCCTCCAACACAGCCCATGCAATTGCCAAACCATCCAACGTGGCCGTGCCACGCCCGATCTCATCCACCACAACCAAAGAACGCGGGCCAGCCTGGTTAAGAATGGCGGCTGTTTCCGTCATTTCCACCATAAAGGTGGAACGCCCGCGCGCCAGATCATCCGAAGCACCCACGCGGGAAAAAAGCTGATCCACCACCCCGATTCGTACCCGATCAGCCGGAACGGGAAAACCGCCTTGCGCCAGAATAACCGCCAGTGCTGTCTGGCGCAGATAGGTGGATTTACCGGCCATATTTGGCCCGGTTAGCAGCATAACGCGCTGCTGTGGCGCCAGATCACACGTGTTGGGCGTAAAACGCGTGCCGGCTGGCAGGGCGGCTTCCACCACTGGGTGGCGGCATCCTTCCAGCGCAAAAGCAAAATCCTCAGTCACCTCTGGCCGGCACCACGTTCCATTCCCCGCCAGATCTGCACAGGATTGCAAAACATCCAGCACGGCCAAAGCCTGCGCCAAAATCGGCATGCTGCGTTCTGCCAAAACCTGCTCAACCAGCGCGCCGAACAATTCTTTTTCACGCTGGGATGCTTTTTCTGCGGCCTCGGTTATGCGGGCATCCAGCGTTGAGAGTTCTTCTGTAGCAAAACGCGCATTGCTGGCTGTGCCTTGCCGCAAGATAAGCTCTGGCTTGTCCTTAAGCTTGGCGCTGGCTGCCACGGGCACTTCCATCACATAGCCAAGCTGGGCGTGATGGCGAATTTTAAGGCTGTTCAGCCCATAATGTGCCGCATATTTGGCCTGTAAGCCCGCTATCAGGCGGCGTGAATCATCTCGCAATCCACGGTATTCATCCAGCTTGGCATCATAGCCTTGCGCAATAACACCGCCATCATCCAACCGAGCCGGAAGGTTTTCCGCCAGCGCACGTGCCAGTTCGGCCTCCAGCGCCTGCCCTCCGCCCAACCGTGTAACCGCCTGATGTAACGCCGTAGGCAATACGGCATCAGCAGCCGTGAGAATACGCGCAGCTTCCCGCGCCACCATAAGGCCATCGCGCATGGCGGCCAGATCTCGCGGTTGCCCACGCCCAAGGGATAAACGGCCGAGTGCGCGTGCAATATCTGGTGCTTTTTTAAGCGTCCCGCGCAACGCCTCACGTCGCACCGCATCTTCCTTCAGCCACCACCAGCCTTCCTGCCGGGTGGCTATCTGGCCTGCATGTGTAAGCGGGGCAGCCAGCCATTCTGCCAACATACGTGCCCCGGCTGCACTGACCGTGCGGTTTACGGCAGAAAATAGTGTGTGCTCATCCCCTCCGTCCCGCGCACGTAAAATATCCAAACTGGCGCGTGTGGCCGGATCTATGCCTAGAATGCCACTTTCATTTTGCGGAACAGGATGTGCCAGACGCGGCAACTTGCCTGCCTGACTGCGCTGAACGTATTCCACCGCCATGGCAGCGGCCACGCTTTCTTCATCCGTAAAGGTGCCAAAGGCTTCTATGCTGGCCACATCAAAAGCACTGGCCAGACGCTGGCGTGCCGTATCTGCGCCCGATGCCACGGTTTCTGGCGCACGGCGGGCCTCGTAATCCGCCAGATTAAGAATGGCAGGCGCAAGAATTTCCGCAGGGTCCAGACGGCCTAAAAGCGCAGGAAGCCCTTTGCCTGTCAGGCTTTCAGTTTCAAACAACCCGGTTGAAACATCAATCCACGCAGCACCAATAACTGTATCGGCAAAGGATGCCTCTGCTTTTTTGCCTTTTCCCTTTGTTTGCGGCGCGGTGAGTGCCAATGCGAGCAAAAGGTTAGAACGCCCAGGCTCCAACAGTTCATCTTCTGTAAGCGTGCCGGGGGTAATGACTCTTACAACGCCACGCGCCAAAGGCCCCTTGCTTGCTGGCCTGCCTTTACGGGGTGTTTCTGTCTGTTCTGCCACTGCCACCCGGAAGCCGCGCCGGATCAAACGCGCAAGATAGGCCGGAGCTGCCGCGACAGGCACCCCACACATGGGAATCGGTTCCCCCGCATGTGTGCCACGTGCTGTTAGGGCAATATCCAGCGCAGCCGCTGCGGCCGTGGCATCATCAAAAAACAGTTCGTAAAAATCACCCATGCGAAAAAACAGCAGGGCTTCAGGATTTTCGGCCTTAAGGGTGAACCACTGCGCCATTGCTGGCGTAGCACCTTTGGAGGAAATGCGTGTCATGCCGCTATCATAAAGTGCTCTCACACAGCGGCAACAGCCTTTAGGGCACCATATCCGTGCGTTTTTCAGTCATCTTCTGCAAAATCTGCACAACGGTTGCGATGCAGGGCTGCCACGGGGCATCACCCTCGCCCGCCTGTGGCTGACGAATAACCCTAACGGAAGGATACCACAGGCTGCGCACCTCTCCATCTGACTGAGTAATGGTAGAACCCGCAGCCCAGCGCCAGTCGCCACCAAAACGGTCAAGCAGCAACACGGGCAAACCTAGCAGGCCACCCAGATGCGCTATCATGGTGTCTACAGTTATCACCGCATCCAGCCCCGCCATAACACGGGCTGTTTCCAGCACATCACCTTGCGGTAATTGTGCCATTGGGAATGGAGGCGGCTGCCCTTCCTCATTTTTTTGAAGCGACTGAAATTCAACATGATCCAACTGCCCCAACGCTGCGAGGACCTGCAGGTTCATCGAGCGCCTGCGGTCAAACTGATACGTTGAATTACCCGCCCAACACAGCCCGATACGCAAAGCAGCTTTCTTGCTGGGGGCTAGTTTATGAATGCCTGCAATATCGGGCCGCCATGCAAACGGCACTTCCATACCAAGCACATCAGGCAGGCTCATCAGGCCGCAAGCTGCTACGGCTTTTGGCGCATGCTGGCTTGTGCAAACCGTGACATGCGGCTGGCGAGCTAAATCCATCTGCTGCACAAAGCAACGTATGCTTTGCGGCACATACAGCAAAACCGGAACACGCTGAGCCGCCGGAGCAACGTAGCGCAGAAACTGTAACACATCGCCCACCCCCTGCTCTGCATAAAGCAGCACAGGCTTTTCCTGCGGAGTGCCATCCCACCGAGGCAACCCGGCTGCACAAGCCGGAGGGGCAATAAGGTTCTGGCGTGCTTCAAACAGCTTCCAACCTTCAGCAAAGCGGCCTTGGGCCAGATACAGCACGCCGCGGTTCATACGTGCTCGGGCGGCATCCGTGCTGTTACCCGCCTGTTTTTCCACCTTGCAAAACAAGGCCTCCGCCTGCTTGTTTTCACCCAGATCAGCAAGAACCGTGGCGTAATTGAGCATCAGGCGCGTATCATTCTGCTGCAATGTGCATGCGGCTTGCAGTTCCTGCGCGGCTTCTTGCAAGCGGCCCAGCGCCATCTGCACCAGCCCCAGATTACTGCGTGTTTCTGCTGCTTTGGGGGCCAGTTGCGCAGATTTCACTAAAACATCCCGGGCCTTCTCATAACTGCGTGCTGCAAACAACGCCGCCCCATGATTGGCCAGAGCAGGTGCGGATGTTGGAAGTTCAGCGGCTACAGTTCCAAAATAAGGTTCGGCCTCTGCCGCTTTGCCAGCGCCATGCAGGATCATGCCATGCAGATTTTGTGCAAACAGGTTTTGTGTATCCAACCGCACGGCCTTGCTGGAAACCTCTATTGCTTTTTCCAACTGCCCATGGCGTGACAAAAAAGCAGCCAGAGCCAGATGCCGCTCCTGCTCCAATGGCCGTAACTTTATAGCTGTGCGCAAAGCACGTTCAGCCTCTGCAATGCGCTGCTGTGCTTCCAGAACAGAGGCCATGGCATCATGCGCACGCGGATCTTTGGGAGATGCAAGCACAGCTACATGAATGGCTGCCCGTGCCGCCTCCGCCTGCCCTTCTGCCAGCAAGGCCAAACCCAGTGTAATATGAAAATGCGGTTCTGCCTGTAACTGCACAGCCTTAGCCGCAAAAGCCACCGCGGCACGGTTATCCCCGCCCGCACGCGCTACACAGGCCATGCCATGCAGTGCGCCAGCGTGGTGCGGGTTCTGCCGCAAACAGTTTTGCAGAAGACGTAATGCCTGCTCCGCATTGCCCTGCGCCAACAATACCAGTGCAGATTCTACCTGCGTATCCATCTGCATGGGTATAACTGGCTCCTTTTTGTCATCTGATATGCCTCACAAAGTGCATTCCGTGCGCGGCGTGTATGCTTTACCATATGCATCATGAATAAAGCCTATCTTTCCCTTGAACGCCACTTTGCCCGCCTTTCCTCCCTCAATGATGCCATTGGCATACTCTGCTGGGATAAGGAGGTGATCATGCCCTCCGGCGCAGCAGAACGTCGGGCAGAAAATCTAGCCATGCTGGAAGGCATGCGCCACGAAATTCTAACAGCCCCAGTTATTGCAGAACTGCTGGAACAGGCAGAACCGGGCGATGATGTCTGGCGCCGCGCCAATCTGGAAGAAATGCGCCGCCTACATGCCCACGCTACGGCGCTACCCGGAGAACTGGTAGAAGCCAGCACGCAGGCCACGGCCCGATGCGAAATGGTATGGCGCACCGCACGCGAGAATGGTGATTTTGCAGCCATTCTGCCCACACTCTCCGAAGTGCTGCGCCTTACGCGTGAAATTGCGGTTGCCACAGGGGAAAAACTGGGCCTTTCCCCCTACGATGCGCTGCTGGACACGTTTGACCCCGGCACCCGCCAAACAGACATAGACCCGGTTTTTACACAGCTTGCCGCCGGCCTGCCTGAACTGATTGGCACCGTGCTGGAAAAACAGAACAGCCTGCCTGCCGCCACCCCTCTGCCCGGACCATTTTCCGTGCCGCGGCAGGAAGCGCTGGGTCGCCAGCTTATGCAGCAGCTTGGGTTTGACGTCACTCGCGGGCGGTTGGATGTGAGTACGCACCCGTTCTGCGGTGGAGCAACGCATGATGTACGGCTGACCACCCGTTATGATGAAAATGATTTCATTCCCGCCATGATGGGCGTGCTGCATGAAACAGGCCACGCCTTGTATGATATGGGCCTACCAGAAACGTGGCTCTCTCAACCTGTTGGGCAGGCTGGCGGCATGACGCTGCATGAAAGCCAATCCCTGCTAATGGAAATGCAGGTGTGCCGCTCCAATGCTTTTGCAGGTTGGCTGGCCCCCAAACTTCAGGCAGCTTTTGATGTGCCCGCAGGCACGACTGGCTGGGATGCACACAATATTCATCGGCTGCTCACCCACGTACAGCCCGGTTTTATCCGAGTAGATGCGGATGAAGTAACATACCCCGCCCACATTCTGGTGCGTTATGAGCTGGAAAAAGCGCTGATTTCCGGGGATTTACCTCTAACTGATCTGCCCGCCGCATTTAATGAGCGCATTCACGCGCTTCTGGGCCTGCATGTGCCAGATGATGGCCGGGGCTGCTTGCAGGATATTCATTGGCCGGAGGGGCTATTCGGTTATTTCCCCTGCTACACCCTAGGTGCCTTAACAGCCGCACAACTGCGAGAAGCCGCCTGCAAGCAGGTGCCACACATTATGCCTGCCATTGCAAAAGGTGATTTTACGCCGCTATTGGGCTGGCTGCGTGAAAACGTGCATGGCCGTGCACGCAGTGCCTCCATGCCGCAGATTGTGCAGGACGCTACAGGACGCAAGCTGGATGCCTCGGCCTATATGGCCCATATCCACCGCCGTTATGTGGAACGTGCGGAAGACGCATAATCGCAAAAGCCCCTCTTGCCTCACACCTGAATGTGGCAGAGGGGCAGCCGCCCCGCACAGAACGCGTTTGCACAAACACCGTGCAGGCCCGAAACTGCTGCATTCATTTTTCACCTGTTTGCAAGATTTCTGACCGGACGCCCCTGATGAAGCATTCTTTCCTGCGTTCTGTTCTGCCGCGCCGCACGGTTTGCCGTGCCATGCTGGCGGCTGCACTGTTTTCTCCATTTATGGGCCACCCTGCATGGGCTGTGCATATGCCCAAAGTGCCGGAACTTCCTGCTTCTGCACTGGTGCCTTTCATGCAGTCCAACCAGCAGATATGGGATGCTGTCTTGCCTCTGCCCGATGGCCGAATGCTGCTGGAAGCCCCGGCATGGGTTGGCAATACAGGCCCGCAGCTATGGGTTCGGCAGACCGATGGCAGCCTTGCTCCATACCCAAATGCAGACTGGAACAACCGCGAGGCCACAAACGATACCCATTTTGTAGCCCTTGCAGGCATGACGCGCACAGCAGATGGCAGCATCTGGGTGCTGGATAGCGGCGTGCCAAACCGTGAAAAACCACCTGTTGCAGCCCCACGCCTGATCCAGATTGACCCAACCACCAACACAGTAACCCATACTGTGCCAATAGAAGCCAATCTGCTGCATCAGGGCAGTATTCTTTCTGGCATTGCCGTGCATGGCTCTACAGCTTATGTGCCAGATTCTGGCGTGGCAGGGCTATTACTTATCGATATTCCATCTGTATCAGGGCGGCGTTTTCTGGACCACCACCCAGCCCTTACCGCCACCAAACCGATCCAGACCCCTACAGGCCCGCTGCTGAATGCAAATGGCCAAGCCATTGCCGTAGATACCAGCATGATTGCGGTAAGCCCGGATGGCACATGGATTGTTATGCAGCCGCCCGCAGGTTTTCTGTATCGTGTGTCCACCTCCTTGTTCACGGACCCGGACGTAACGCCCGCAGCGTTTGAAGAAGGTGTGACACAGTGGTATAAAACCCCCGCATTGGGCGGTTTGACCATTGATAATGATGGCACGCTTTATTGGTCTGACATCACCACAGGCAGTATCCTCAGCTACACCGTTGGGCGCATTCCGCGTCGGCTGGTTACGGATGAACGCCTGAAATGGCCCACCACACCCGGTTTGGATGGACATGGGCATTTGTATGTAGCGGCCAGTCAGCTTGATCACAGCGTGGGCTTTGGGGCGGCAACGCCTTCTATTTCATGGCCTATCACGGTGTATCAGCTTACGTTGCCCACAACGCCTCCACCCCAATAAAGGCTATAGGCTTTCCCCCTAAAAAGGACACTTCGCGGCGTTCGCCATTCAGGATATAAGTTTCTCCATGCGCTATATTTCCACTCGCGGGAATGCTCCCGTCCTTTCCTTTGCCGATGTTCTGCTTACCGGTCTTGCCGAGGATGGCGGCCTGTATCTGCCCGAAACATGGCCCGAATTCTCGCTATCTGACTGGGAAAGCCTGCGTGGCCTGCCCTATCCAGAACTGGCGGCCCGTGTTCTGGCCCCGTTTGCAGCACCGGATATTGATCTGGAAACACTGCGCAGCCTGTGCGCCAAGGCTTATGCCAACTTTGACCACCCAGCCATTGTGCCACTGACACAGGTGGAAGATGGCCTGTTTGTGCAAGAACTGTTCCACGGCCCCACGCTGGCGTTCAAGGACATGGCCATGCAGGTGCTGGGCCAGCTTTTTGAACATGTGTTGACCCAGCGGAATGACCACGTGACCATTGTTGGTGCGACCTCTGGCGATACAGGTTCTGCCGCCATTGAAGCCTGCCGTGGGCGGGACCGTCTGTCTGTTATCATCCTGCACCCCAAAGGCCGCACATCCGAAGTGCAGCGCCGCCAGATGACAACCGTGCTGGATTCCAACGTGACCAATCTGGCCGTTGAAGGCACGTTTGATGATTGTCAGGATCTGGTAAAGGCTCTGTTTGCTGATCTGCCTTTCCGCCGGGAAATGCATCTTTCTGCCGTCAATTCCATCAACTGGGCGCGTATTGCGGCTCAGATTCCTTACTATGTTTATGCGGCCCTGAACTTTGGCGCCCCAGAGCGTGAAGTTTCCTTTGCTGTGCCAACGGGTAACTTTGGCAACATTCTTGCTGCTTGGGCTGCACGCAAAATGGGGCTGCCTATCAAACATCTGTGCGTTGGCTCCAACCGGAACGATATTCTCACCCGGTTCCTGAATGCCAATGACATGACAATCAAAGGTGTGGTGCCCAGCCTTTCACCTTCCATGGACATTCAGGTTTCTTCCAACTTTGAACGCCTGCTGTTTGAACTTCTGGGGCGTGATTCCGCTGCCTGCGCACGTATCATGACGGGCTTCCGCGCCACCGGGCATATGGATGTACCTGAAGGAGTATGGGAAAATGCCCGCACCGTCTTCTCCGGCCTTGCGCTGGATGATGAACAGACGGAAGCAGAAATTCGTAACCTGCACCAGAAATCCAATTATCTGGCAGACCCCCACAGCGCCATTGGCATTGCTGCGGGCCGCAAGTTCCGGCAGCCGGGCGTGCCCATGATTGCAGAAGCCACAGCACATCCGGCCAAGTTCCCGGATGCCATGGTGGCGGCTACGGGTATTCATCCAGCATTGCCTGTGCATCTGGAAGATCTGTTTGAGCGGGAAGAACGTTATCGCACCGTTCCGGCAACCGAAGGCGCAATTAAAGATGCCGTGCGCGCTGCGGTACTGGCAAACGCTCCCTAACACCCCACATCTTACTTTCCCGTGTCAGGCCGCCTTGCCCGGCGGCCTTTCTTTTTCAGGACAAGAATGACAGACCCCATCAACATTACCCGCCTGCCCTCCGGCCTGACTGTTGTGACAGAACGCATGGAACGGGTGGAAACTGTTTCTTTCGGGGCCTATGTGGCCACAGGCACACGCCACGAAACGGCAGAAGAAAACGGTGTTTCTCACTTTCTGGAACACATGGCCTTTAAAGGCACAACCAGCCGCTCCGCCCTGCGCATTGCCGAGGAAATCGAAAATGTTGGCGGGCATATCAATGCCTACACCGCGCGGGAGCAGACTGTTTATTACGTCAAGCTTCTGAAGGAAAACTTAGGGCTGGGCGTTGATATCATCGGTGATATCCTCACCAACTCTACGTTTGATCCGGCCGAAATGGAGCGCGAACGCGGGGTTATTCTGCAAGAAATCGGACAGGCGAATGATACGCCTGACGATGTGGTTTTTGATCATTTTCAGGAAACAGCTTTTCCTAACCAACCCATGGGCCGCCCCACATTGGGCACGGAAAACCTGATCCGGGAAATGAGCCGTGAAACCCTGATGCGTTACATGAAAGCGCATTACACCACAGACAACATGATTGTGGCTGCCGCAGGCAACTTGCACCATGAAGACGTGGTGCAGCGCGTGCAGCAGCATTTTGCCAATCTGTCTTCATCTTCTGCGCCGGCCACTCTCTCTGCCCGTTATGGTGGCGGTGAATTCCGGCAAATGAAGGAACTGGATCAGGCGCATGTGGTGCTGGGCTTCCCCTCCTTTGGGTATGGAGACCCGGACTACTTCCCCGCTCTTCTGCTTTCCACCGTGTTGGGTGGTGGCATGTCTTCCCGCCTGTTTCAGGAAATTCGGGAAAAGCGCGGGCTTGTCTATTCTGTCTATTCCTTCAACGCACCGTTTACCGATGGCGGCATCTTTGGCATTTACGCTGGCACAGGCGCCAAGGAATGTGCGGAACTGGTGCCCGTAACGCTGGAAGAGCTGAACAAGATTCAGCGCTATGTGACGGAAGAAGAGCTGGTGCGCGCACGGGCACAGCTTAAAGCCTCGCTTCTGATGTCCCTGGAAAGCACTGGCAGCCGGTGCGAACAGATTGCCCGACAGTTGCAGATTTTCGGCCGGATTATTCCCACAGCCGAAACCGTCAGCAAAATTGAAGCCGTAAAAGCTGGGGACATTTGCCGTGCGGCATCGCGCATCTTTACAGGCGCACCCACGCTTGCAGCCCTCGGCCCGATTGAGCACATTCCTTCCTTGCAGATCATTACGGAGAAACTGGCAGCATGACAGAACAAACCCTAGACCGTATTTCTGATCTGGTTGCCCGTGCATGCAAGGCTGGGGCAGATGCAGCAGATGCTGTGTTTGTCCGCAGCGTGGCGGCTGGCGCCGGTGTCCGCAATGGTGTGACAGAAGAACTGGAACGATCTGAAACCACGGATCTGGGGCTTCGTGTTTTTGCTGGCAAAAAAAGTGCCATTCTTTCTACCACCTCGCCGGAGCCTTCGCGCTTTGATGCGCTGATAGAACAGGCCATGGCCATGGCCCGTGTGCTGCCAGAAGATCAATATGCCGGGCTAAACCCACTGGCCCAGCAAGGCGGCTTTACCCAGAATGATCTGGAACTGGCAGATTCGGCAGAGCCTACAACCGAAGAACTTCTGGCTCGCGCACGCGCTGGAGAAGAAGCCGCGCTGGCCATAAAAGGCGTTACCAACAGCGCTGGCAGCAGTGCCTCTTGCGGGCGCACAGAAGTGTTTTTGGTGACATCCGCTGGTTTTGCCGGAAGTTATACCCGCACACACCATTCCAACTCTGTTTGCGTGCTGGCAGGTTCTGGCGATGGCATGCAGCGTGATTACGATTACCACGGCACAGTCTGGCTGCGTGATCTGAAAGATGCGGCAGAGCTTGGCAAAAGTGCTGGGGAAAAAGCCATTGCACGCCTTAACCCCATTAAACCCCGCACTGGCCGTTACCCTGTGGTGTTTCACCCTCGGGTAGCTGGTAGCTTTCTGGGCCACTTTGCCGGGGCCATTACGGGCACAGCCATTGCACGTGGCACATCCTTTCTGAAGGATAAACTCGGTCAGTCCATCTTTGCCAAAGATATTACCATTACGGATGATCCCACCCGTAAAAAAGGCCTGCGCTCCCGCCCGTTTGATGGTGAAGGCATGCAGGTTGCGCCGTTGCATCTGGTGGAAAATGGCGCTTTGCAGAGCTGGATTCTGGATAGCCGAAGTGCTCGCCAGCTTGGGCTGCAAAGCAATGCTCACGCTGCACGCGGAACATCTGGGCCGCCCGGCCCTTCTGCCACCAATCTGTTTTTTGAGCCCGGCACACTCTCTCCCACAGAGCTGATGGCAGATATCAAGGAAGGCCTCTACATTACCGAGATGATGGGATCCTCCATCAATGGCCTGACCGGTGATTACAGCCGTGGTGCTTCCGGGTTTATGATTCGCGATGGCAAGATTGTGGAATCCGCTGCCGAGTTCACCTTGGCGGGCAACCTTCTGGATATTTTTGCGTCCATTACGTTAGCTAATGATCTGGACTTCCGTTTTGGCACGGACGCCCCCACATTACGTACAGATGCCCTTAGCATTGCCGGGGCATAACCTCTTAGCCGGAGACTATTCTTTCTGTGAAACCCCGCATTCTTGCACCTGTTCTCACCGCCTTCCTGAGCATCGGCCTTATTGCGGGGCCTTTGGCCCTGCATGCTGATGCCCGACCCGGCCAAGGTGGCTCTATGGGCAGCCGTGGCAGCAGAACATGGAGCGCGCCTCCGCCCACACGTACGGCACCTTACAGTGCGGCCCCGATGGAGCGCTCCATTACGCCGCGCACGGCGCCTTCCCCTAACTATGGGCCGCAAACAGCACCGTTTGCACGCCCGGCAGCCCCCTTTGCACAATCCGGCGTTCGGCATCCATTCCTGACCGGGTTTGCTGGTGGGTTTTTGGGGGCTGGCTTGTTCGGTCTGCTGAGCGGGCACGGCCTTTTTGGTGGCATGCATAGCTTTTTCAGCCTGATCGGGTTGATGATCCAAGTGGCCTTTGTTGTCATGATCATCATGTGGCTGGTGCGTCGCTTTACTGGCAATAAAAGCTCTAGTGGCAGCGGTTTTTCCCTGGGTGCTGGCGGTGTGGCCGATTCACCGGGAGTAACACCGGGGGCTATGCCTTCTGCCGGTGGAAATGCCTCCTTGCAGATTAACACTGCAGATTATCAGGCATTCCAGCAAACGCTGATGGATATTCAGACAGCGTGGAACCAGCAGAATATTGCGGCCATGCAGCAAATGGCCACGCCTGAAATGGTGTCCTACTTTAACGAGCAGCTTTCTGCCCTTGCCAGCCAAGGGGCACGCAACGTTGTTTCGGATGTGCATTTCATTCAGGGCGATCTGGCCGAGGCATGGCGTGAAAACGGCATGGACTTTGCCACCGTTGCCATGCGGTACAGCCTGATTGACCTCACCACCAATGCCATGGGGCAGGTTATTCAGGGGAGTTCTACCGAACCGGTGAACATTACCGAGTTGTGGACCTTTACCCGGCCCTCTCGCGGGGGGCGCTGGCTTCTTTCGGCCATACAGCAAACCCGTCAGTAAGCACTGACATTTTATAGCCCCGCCCTTTAACCTCAAAGGGCGGGGCTTTTTATTGCCTGACTGACATTAACGGGAGATAGGCTGTTATGCTGCTGCTTGAAATTGTAACTGCATGCAGTGTTACGTTAGCAATCTGCTTTGGGGTGTTTTTTCTATTCTGGCAGAAACGTAAACTGGCAGAGCTGGAATCTGATCTCACCCGTTTGCGCACACAAGGCATAGATATCAGCAAAGAGACGCTTCTAAACGCACAAAGCCCTGCACAGAAGCAAGGCTAAGCGTTTACCTCACCACGCAGCTACATAGGCTGTGGTGAGCAAGTATTATCTGGCTCTAACAGCTAAAGCCTACGGGTGAACCAAAGTTAGCCCGAACATGATGGTTGCCAGCACCATCATAAACCCCAGCATGGTGCGCACACGTTCTTTTTGCCGTTTGTGCTTTTCTGTCTGCTCAAGCAGACCATCCTGCTGTGCATTCATGCCACTTACACCCATGCCTGAAGGAAGTGGTCTGCCAGCAGACCACAGAAAAGGAAGAACAGATAAGCCAGAGAAAAACGGAAGGAAATACGGGCCGCTTTATCCCCTTTCAGGCTTACGCCCTGCGCATCCTGCGGTTCTAGCAAAACACGCACAGCACATGCTACAAACCCCAAGCCAAGCACCAAAGCTGTGGTCGTATAAAGCCAACCGCACAGGTGCATGAAAGATGGCACCAGAGAAACAGCCAGCAGCACCAGCGTGTAAATAAAGATCTGCCAACGTGTGTGCCGCGCGCCACGCACAACCGGCAGCATGGGAATACCCGCACGCCCGTAATCCTTACAGGCATACAAAGAAAGCGACCAAAAGTGCGGTGGCGTCCAGAAAAAGACAATCCCAAACATCACTACTGGCAGAACGGCCATATGGCCCGTTACCGCTGCCCAGCCGATCATGGGTGGGAAAGCCCCTGCTGCACCACCAATCACAATATTCTGCGGCGTGGAGCGCTTAAGCCACATTGTGTAGATAACGGCGTAAAAGAAAATGGAAAATGCCAGAATGCCAGCAGCCAGTGTGTTGGTTGCCATCCACATTAAACATACAGAAAGGCAGGAAAGCCCTACCCCGTAAGCCAATGCTTCATTTTCTGGAATACGCCCACCCGGAATAGGGCGGGTAATGGTACGCTGCATGACGGCATCAATATCGCGGTCATACCACATATTGATAGCACCAGCTGCACCCGAGGCCATGCAGATGCAAAAGATGATCACCAATGCCACAAAGAAATTCATGTGGCCCGGTGCGACAATCATGCCTGCTGCACCTGTAAAAACAACCAGCGAGATTACGCGTGGCTTTAACAGCTGAATCCAATCCCGCGCACGGGTGCCAACCTGATCGGCCTTAAACCGTGGGCGCCGTTCTGCTGCCGCCTCTAGGGAAGCTGTTGCCACGCTATCACTCATGCCCGGTATCCCTTGGAATCCTGAACAGAAATTGCGGCCCAATGTGCAGTTGTCTGCTGGTTACGCTTAAAGCTCATCACTGCAGCACCAACAAAGCACAGAGCTGCCAAGCCAAAAAATGCACCACTGAGCATTTGTGCGCCCGGTACAAACACCAATGCCGTAGCAACAGCAGTGCAGGCAAAATGCAGATACGCCATAAGTTGCGGATACCAATATCCACATTCCTCACCGCGCCACAGATAGAAACCACCGCACACAACATACAGCGCGCCAAGCTGAAGTGCAGAATGCAGGCCGCTCCCCTGCACGAGTTGCACAAGCCAGCCACCGGAAACCACGCTCATAAAACCCAAGCCCCAGAGCAACGGCACACGCAGCGAGGCACGGGCATTCCATGCACCAGCCAACCACAGCACTGCCAGACAGGTGGCCGCAAAGGAGCACAGAGCCAGCATGGCGCTGCCAACCTGCATAGCGCCTGCACTTTCAGTGCCCTGCATAAAAACGCTTTTGGTCCACGCCACAACGCCAGAAGCCGCGGCAGCAGCCATAATGAATGCAACGGGTTTTTCAGAGAACTTGCCAACGCGGGCGCTCATTTCAAACACCACACCAAAACCGGCAAGCAGCACCACTAGCCCTACGGGGCCAGCAAAGCTTTCTACATTTACTGCTGCGGCATCACGCCAGTGTTTTACAATCTGCCCGGCCATAACCGGCACGGTAAGCAGCATAACAGCGGCTGCCAGCATTTCCCCCCATACAAAAGGAGAAAACGGCTTACGCTCTTCCATATCGGCACGGCTATCAAACACGGTTACCAGCAGGGCCATGCTTGTCATCAATGTGCCAACACACCACAGCAAGGTGGCTGTTTTAAGCTCGGCCCCTGTAACCGTTAGTGCAGCCCCAGCAAACACACACAGAAAGCCGGCATCGTTCATCCGAGGGAGCAACACGCCGGACCGCTGCACTGCACGCGGAAGCCACAAGGAGCCAAAACCACCCAATAACGCCGGAACAACAACATATAAAAGCATAAGAACAGGATGAGCCTGCACAACCGCATGCCATCCGGCCGTAGCAGGCATAATGCCCATTTCAGAAAGTGTAGAAGCACCTCCGCCAGCTAATGCTGCCAGAGCGGCCAGCACCACGTAAGCGGCACCTGTACCATTCCCTTTTCTGGTAACACGCATGCCATTTCCAGATGTCTCATTCTGTTGGCTCTGGTTATGGGCGACCATCATGCTCCAATTTCCAATTTCTTACTGGCATCATGCAACCCTACGCCCTTGGCGCGTGGCACGGCATAAAACTGTTCCATCATATTCATGTTACATACGCGCAAATGCCATTTTCTGCCACGCAGAAGAAACGCCCCTGCCTTGGCAGGAGCGCACAGGTTATGCAGGCAGATTTTCCAGCGTGACCAAAGTAAACAGCCCTAATGGCGGAACAGGCTGAATATAGGCGCGGCGTATATCCTCATCTGGCAGCAATGATTGCATTGCAAAATCAGGATGCCACCCTAGAGAATGAGATGCCCGGCCTAGCGCATGTTCTACAGCGCCGCGCACACCACCTGGTGCCAAAAAGTGGTTTACAAACAGAATATAACCGCCGGGGCGCACAACGCGTTTAAGTTCACGCAACAACTGCCGTGGATGCGGCACCACAGAAGCCACGAACATGGCCACGGCGATATCGAAGGAAGCATCTTCAAACTTCGTATCTTCGGCATCCATTTCAAGCAGGCCGTTAACGTTTGTCAACTTACCGCGCTGCACACGCTCACGCGCCTTGGCCAGCATATCGGCTGAAAGATCAATGCCGGTAATCTGCTTTTCTGGCCGGTAATGGGGCAGTGCCAAGCCGGTGCCCACCCCCACTTCCAGCACATCCGTGCCGGGAAGACCGTTTACGGCTTCTACAGCACGCAAACGCCCAAACCGGGAGATGCCGCCAAAAACAACATCATATACATTTGCCCACCGGCGATAGGCTGTTTTGACAGCCTCCGCATCCAGTGCCGAGCGGGAAGGAGGAGGCGCGGGATTATCCCCCCCGCCGGAAGGATAATTTTGGAGAACGTCACTCATGTCCTCTCTCTGCCTGCTGGTGGACATTTCTTCAAGAGCCACAAAAGGTCTTCCTCTTCTGCACAAGGCACTCGTCACAAAAGCGCCCTTGTGTAAGGGCATATACTCCTTTTACGCTGCAACTGTGCAATAGATAGTGTTAATATAGAGCTATGTTTCAAATTCTTCTCGCCATCATCGCTATTGCCATATGGGCAAGCATCTTCATCTACTACTTCCGAGACCCAATATATCAGTGGCTGGACAACAAGTTTGGGAAGGACACGCCACTGGCTGATCTGGAAGCAGCCGACAAAAAGGATGACACCCATAAGCAAAACAAGGGCTAGAAATCACGCGGCATTCAGCTTGCGCTCTATGCAGTTCCAGATTGCGCCAGCGCCATTGATACCATCAAAGCGTTCCAGCTCCTGAAGGCCAGTGGGAGATGTTACGTTAATTTCTGTCAAATACTGGCCAATCACATCTATACCCACAAAAATCAGGCCGTGTTCTTTTAGAAATGGGCCAATAGCCGTGCAAATTTCGCGGTCACGATCACTCAGCCCAATCTGTTTGGCCACGCCGCCCACATGCATGTTTGACCGGTGATCTTCCCCCGATGGCACGCGGTTGATGGCGCCTATGGGTTCTCCATCCACCAGAATAATACGTTTATCTCCGGCCGTTACGGCAGGTTCGTAGCGCTGAATCATCAATGGCTCGCGCGAGCGCGCAAAATGCATTTCAAGCAAAGCATTCAGATTCTGGTCATCTGCACGGATACGGAAAACCCCGCTCCCGCCATTCCCGAAAAGTGGCTTCACGATAATATCGTGCCACTTGGCCCGGAAGGCCCGAATCTGTTCGACATCCCACGTCACCAAGGTGGGGGGCATTAAATCTGGAAAATGAGTGACCAACAGTTTTTCCGGGCTATCACGCACCCAACGCGGGTCATTCACTACCAACGCTTTGCCCGGACCAACACCATGCACGTGGTCCAGCATGTGTGTGGCTGTAATATATGCCATGTCAAAAGGCGGGTCCTGACGCATCAGCACCACATCCATATCCCCCAATGACTGGCGTGTTGGCACACCAAACGTGGCGTGGTTTCCTTCTTCCCGCCGGACTGTTACAGGGCGCATCAAAGCTGTTACCCGGGTTTTGGAAGACTGCTCCGGTTCCACCGCCCCTTCGCCCAATGCCAGCGAATTCACCTCATAGACATACAAGGTATGCCCACGTTTCTGAGCTTCCAGCATAAGCGCAAAGGTTGAATCCCCATGGATATTAACGTGCTCCAGAGGGTCCATCTGAACCGCAACCTGTAAGGATGATGCCATTGAGGTATGTTTCCTGTTATTCTTGGCTATCTAAACTGTAGCCAGCGTATCCTGCCTTGCCTGCCTGCTGCAAACAACACCAAGCAGGAAGCCACGCACCTAACGCCTATTGGCAGGCAATATTGCCGTATCTTCCCGCACCGCATCGCTCCCCAAGCAGCGCAATCTTACGCGATAAACTGCATAACTATCGGCCACAGCACCACGGCGGCTGCGTGAAATATCTGGATATTGCGCGAGAACATCAAAAAGCGCGGCATCAGGCTGATCATGCCGCCTGCGGCTACGCAGCAAATAGCCCTCCACCCCGCATGTAGAATGCGGAAACGCAAAAAACTGCCATCTCGGTTCAACCACTAGCACTTCGCGATTCTGCGCATAAAAAGACAATTCACCCGCAAGCCCATATTCATCTGCGATCAGCAGAGCATCAGGTGAAATCTGGTTTTCTACGGTCTGCACAAATTCAGGCCAGCCGCCCATTTGCCGTAACGTCATGTCAAAATGAGGCGAAAGATGTGCGGGGGCCCACAAAGCCTGCCCGACCACCACAACAAACATGGCAACGCCAAGCGCGCAGGCGGCCTTCCACCACCGATACGGTACGCACACTACAGACAAGGCAAGAGCGGGATACAGCACAACAGGCCAGTTTGCCTGCACGCGCGCGCCTATGGCGTGCTGCACAAAAACAACCACGGGCAGCAAGATCATACACAGCAAGAGCTGGGCGAACTGATCCCGCAGCCTAAGCAAATATTTTACGGCCACCACGAACAGTACAAAGATAAGCGGAGATGCCAAACCAACCTGGCCGCCCAGCAATTCCCCCATAAAGGTGAATATACGGGCGGGCTGCCAATCCCCTGCCCGGCCGCCCTGCTTGAGAAAGCTGACCCAGTGATGTGTGGCATTCCACTCTACCACAGGGGCCATACATATCACCGCCACCATAGCACCCAGCCAAGGCCATGGCGTGCGCAGCCATTGCCTTCCCGCATGCGTTGCCAGCAACCACATGCCCAAACCGGCTACAGGTAAAAGCGCCGTATATTTGCTATCAAACCCCAGTCCGGCAGAAAGCCCCACCAGCAACCAGAATGCGGGATGCTTACCAGAAAGCAGGTTGCTCACGCTCCACAGCAGCAAGGCCATAAAAAACACCAGCGGTGTATCTGGCGTCATGATGAGCGTGCCCAGCCCCACGGCCAATGTGCTGTTCAGCACAATACCGGGCTTAACAGCCGTTACGAACCTGCTGGAACTTTCCGCCAATACTTTCTGAGATTGAAGCCATTGCTGTGCAGCCTGCACCAACAGAATCGTGCCAATCGCGGCAGAAACAGGCCCCATAAAACGCAGGCCTTCTGCGGTATCACCCGCAAAAAACATGCCAATGCGCATCCACAGCGCCACCATGGGCGGATGATCAAGATACCCCGCAGCCGGAGCCAAAGCCCAGAGACGGTAATAAGCTTCATCGGGAGAAAGTGGGATCCATGCGGCCAGAATCAGCCGGAGCAATGTAAGCAGCCCCAGCGCTATCAGGCACATCCATGCACCACGCGTGTGGCTTGCTGTTTTTACGATCACGAGCGCCAGACAACGGTTGAAGACATGGCGTAATTCCACACCACAGCAAGAATGGCACCCGCCAGACTGGCCTCATTAAGCATATGATTCTGACCGTAAATCATGCGGGCAATGCCCACATCCGCCAACGCGCCAACCGAACACACCAACATAAAGAGAACAAGCCCACGCATACACGCCCAGCCACGCAAGCGCCTGTCACGATACGTAAAATTGTTATCCAGAAAGAAATTCAGAATCATGGCGGCAACAGTGCCAATGGCCTGCGCCACGGAAAAATGTGCCCCTACCAAGCGGGCGCACTGCATAACCACCAAATTTGTGCCAACGCCTGCCAGCCCGACCATACAAAAGGCGACAAACCGCAAAGGTACCCAGCCTTTGGCAAACTTATCCAAAAGAAGTGCGGCAAACTGGAGCATAACCAACGCATCCAGCTTGCTTTCCCCCGCCACACGTGGGCGAAACCCGCAAGGCACCTCCTGCACACGCAGGAGTTTGGGGGCAGAAAGCAGTAAATCGAGTAAGATTTTAAAACCTGTGCCAGACAAACGCGGGGCAATTGCGGCGAATGTTTCTTGCCTTAATGCAAAAAAGCCGCTCATCGGATCTGTCAGCTTTACCGGCAAGACCCGTTGTGCAAGCCAGATACCGCCATCAGACAACGCATGCCGCCACGCATTGGCCAAACCAGCATTATTGCCACCCTCAACATGCCGACTCCCAACAACAACATCACATGTGTTGTTCAGAACAGCATCTATCAGCTCGCCAAGGCGTGATTCGTCATGCTGGAGATCTCCATCCATCACCGCCACAACCTGCGCGGATGAAGAGAGCGCACCCTCTATAACAGCAGATGAAAGCCCCCGGCGCCCTATGCGGCAAATGCCGCGCACGCGTGCATCATTCCGGGCCAGATCGCGCACACGCTGGCTGGTATGATCGGGCGAGTTATCATCTACAAAAATAACTTCCCACCGCCTGCCCGCTAGCGCCCGCTCCAAAGCTTTAACAAGAGGCACCACATTTGCCGATTCGTTGTAGCATGGCACAACCACGCTAATATCCGGCCCCTTTACAACGGCTTCAGTTGAAACCGTTTGATGGTCTGTCACGGGGCCTGCCCTTCCTCCTCAACCTGTACTGGCACACCCCAACGCTCCAGACTTGTCCGAATGGTTTGCAAGGTTTGCACACGTATTACGTGCTGTGCTTCTGTCAATTGTTTGGTCAGCAGGTTTTCATGCGCGGCATCACGCGCAATCAAACGGACAAGAAAGTCTCCCCCACCGCGGATCATGTGGCATTCGCGCACTTCTGGCCATTGGGCCAGCTGCTGCTCAAAACTGCACAGAATGGCCTCTTTCTGGCTTTCCAGACCAATCAACGCAAAAAAGGTAATGGGCCACCCCAAAGCTGCAGCATTGGGTTCTGCATGATAGCCACGGATAATGCGTTCTTCTTCCAAACGCCGGACACGACGCAGGCATGGAGGTGCGGAAATACCGACACGGCGGGCCAGCTCCACATTGGTCATGCGGCCATCATTCTGAAGCTCTGCCACAATGCGAAGATCAACTGCGTCCAGATCTGTCACGTTTCCTGATCCATCCTGCACAAGAGGCATGCACCCCAATTCAACTCGCGCGAGTATATGCCATGCAGCACATCCGGCGGCAAACACCTAAAGATACACGCCCTTGCCCAAAACCCATGTGGCAGCCATATGCTTCCAACAGTTACATGCAGGCTGTCCCCATTACAGCGGCCTGTATGCTGGATTTCCATATGCGGGAGCGCTGCCAATATGGCTGAAACCATTACAACTGATCTGCTCGTTATTGGCGCAGGGCCGGCCGGGTATACTGCTGCCATCTATGCAGCACGTGCCAACCTTTCTCCTGTTCTGGTTGCCGGGCTGCAACCGGGTGGCCAGCTCACCATTACAACAGAAGTTGAAAACTACCCCGGTTTTGCCACAGCCATACAAGGCCCTTGGCTAATGGAACAAATGGCTGAGCAGGCGCAGAATGTTGGCACACGTATTGAATACGACATTATTACATCTGTTGATTTCAAAGCGGGTTCACCATTCCTTCTGACAGGTGATTCGGGCACCATTTACAAAGCGCGCGCAGTTGTTGTTGCCACAGGTGCTCAGGCTCGCTGGCTGGGCCTGCCAAGTGAAAAGCACCTTCAGGGCGCTGGTGTTTCTGCTTGCGCCACATGTGATGGTTTTTTCTACCGCGGGAAAAATGTGGTGGTTGTAGGCGGTGGCAATACTGCTGTTGAAGAAGCCCTGTACCTTACCCACCATGCTGCGCACGTCACCTTGGTACACCGGCGCGATAGCTTGCGGGCAGAAAAGATTCTGCAAGACAGGCTTTTTGCCAACCCCAAGGTTTCCGTTATCTGGAACAGTGTTGTGGAAGATATTCTAGCCGATGGCACGCCAGAAACAGTGTGCGGCGTACGGCTGAAGAACTCGCAAGATGGCAGCGAACAGACAATCCCGACAGATGGTGTGTTCATTGCAATCGGCCATGCCCCCAACACCGCCATCTTCCGCGATCAACTTACACTGGATGCTGAAGGGTATATTGAAACCGCACCCGGCACCACGCGTACTTCTGTGCCCGGAGTCTTTGCCGCGGGGGATGTACAGGACAAAACATATCGCCAAGCCGTAACAGCCGCAGGAACTGGCTGCATGGCAGCGCTGGATGCGGAACGTTATCTTGCAGGCTTAAGCTGATAACTTAACAGAAAACGGCTTCATCCCTTGACCAAGGGGGCCAATTCCTGCACGTAATACACCGCATAAAACACGGCTGTGTTTTTGTAACTTCATTCAATTTGCAGGAGGCATGCGTGGACTGGGACAAACTCCGGGTTTTCCATGCAGTGGCAGAAGCCGGTTCCTTTACCCACGCGGGGGATGTGCTCAACCTTAGCCAATCTGCCGTATCACGGCAGATTTCCGCGCTGGAAGACGTCCTTCAGGTTCCTCTCTTTCATCGGCACGCCCGCGGCCTGATCCTGACGGAACAGGGTGAAACACTTCATAAAACCGTGCGCGAAGTTTTTTCCAAACTGGAAATGACGCAAACACTGCTGACCGAAAGTAAGGAAAAGGCAGCCGGGCGGCTGCGCGTAACCACAACCACCGGCTTTGGTAACTGTTGGCTTATGCCGCGGCTTCATCGCTTTATGGCAGATAACCCCGAAATAGATATCTGCCTGATTTTGGAAGATAATGATCTTGATTTAGGCATGCGGGAGGCTGACGTGGCGGTGCGTATGCATGCACCCATACAGCCAGACCTGATCCAGCGCCATCTGGCCGATTTTAGCCTGCCAATTTTTGCTGCCCCTCTCTATATCGAGAAATACGGCATGCCGAAATCTCTGGAGGAAATCAAAGAACACCAGCTGGTGCTGTTTGGTGAACACCATCCTCCGGTTGCACATGTTAACTGGCTGACTCAGGCCTGCCGCACCGATGGCAGCACACAGACTGCTCGGCTAGAAGTTAACAGCATGGCTGCCATGGCCTCTGCTATTGCCGCTGGTTTGGGCATTGGGTCTATCCCAACTTACGCCGCAAAAGAATTTCCTGATCTGGTTCAGATCCTGCCGGAAATTACCACTCCAACTGTAGATGCTTATTTTGTTTATCCGGAAGAGCTGCGTAGTTCCAAACGCGTTGCTGTTTTCCGTGATTTTCTTATGAGTGAATTAGGTATTCGGTAAATATCATCGCCTTACCAAATATCATACACTAAAAAAGCCTGCCCTTATTCTCAGGGGTAGGCTTTTTTATTTTCATATTCTATCGCCTTCACTCACCAAAGCACTCGAACTACTTTTATGCTTAATTTTCTCTGATAGATATATGCAATATTTATCCTATTTATCCGTTATTATAATATTTTACTTGGATATTATGTAAAAACCAAACATTCCAGAAAATCATAGCAGCACATATTTATTGGAACCGGAGATGATATTTCTGCGTTTACATAAAACGAGCGCACACCGCCAAGCAGAACAATAAACCCGAACGGACGATTACAGACCCACCAAATATTACCGTTTGTTTATTATTTGAAACACGCCAAATTTCAGGCATTGCTTTGAATAATGTTCTTTTATGGCCAATTATGCGCCGAAATTGTGAGTTCACCATTCACAAACTACAGTTAAAGGAGTATGGAGTGCAGATATTCACACCAAATTCCTATTGGATTTATCATGAGTGAGAACCAGGACTACTCTCCCCTTCTTGATCTGGTATCAGAGATCGTTTCTGCACACGTCTCCAACAACCAGACAGACCC
This sequence comes from Acetobacter sp. A11-2, assembly GCF_040208445.1. NCBI lineage: Bacteria > Pseudomonadati > Pseudomonadota > Alphaproteobacteria > Acetobacterales > Acetobacteraceae > Acetobacter > Acetobacter sp. A11-2. Next base: position 629,580 of record NZ_CP157843.1, on the reverse strand, counting down.
CGCACTTATCCCGGGCATGATCCGTGATATTTATCAGGCACTGAAAACAGCTGAACATCCGCAGAATGAACCGGAAAAACTGCAGCCAGCAGTTCCGGTAAAGCGCTCGGTATTTCCAGATTACATCATCTGTCTGGAAGATGGGAAAAAGCTGAAAATGCTGAAGCGCCACCTGCAGAGCGCTTATGGCATGACACCTGAACAGTACCGTGAACGTTGGGGCCTGCCAGCAGACTACCCGATGGTTGCGCCTAACTATGCAGAACGTCGTTCCACCCTTGCGCGTGAAATTGGCCTCGGTCGTAAAATTCATGCCGCTGGGGATGAAGAAGAACAGAATGGCCGTGGCCGCCGCAGCAAGAAGTCTCCTGCAGCATAAAATCTGCAAAAACTGATTGCCAAAAAGGTCTGGCGGTATTTCTCTGGTTCATACCGTCAGACTTTTCTATCTTGACGTCTTCTTCATCATTACGGAATGTTCTGAGTATCATTATTGTACACACAACAGCCGGGTGGGAGAACTTAAGATGACCAGATCCGAGCTGATTACAGCCCTGATGCAGAAAAATCCGCATCTTCAGCTGAAAGAAGCAACACGACTTGTAAATATTGTATTTGGCACCATTACCAGCAGCCTTGCAGAAGGTAGCCGTGTAGAATTACGCGGGTTTGGTGCATTTTCTGTAAAAGAGCGAGACCCACGCATTGGCCGCAACCCCAAAACAGGGGTGCAAGTGCAGGTTGGCAAGAAGCTCGTTCCCTTCTTTAAAACAGGTAAAGAGCTACATCAGCGCCTGAACAAGCCTGCTGCCAGCAATAAGCGCTCACGGTCATCAGTCTGACTGCTGCGTTATAAAACTATGTGCCAAGCGTAAGTCTTCTATAAAGCGTGCGTATTCACGTGCTTTGGCTTCTTCATTCGGCAGGCGCAGCAGATAAGATGGGTGCACTGTTACCAGTCCCGAACACTGCTCATCTAACTGGAATACGCGCGAACGCTCACGCGAGATGGTAACAGGCCGCTTGAGAAGACTCTGTGCTGCCGTAACACCTAACATAACAATCAGCTTGGGATGTACCAGCCTACGCTCTGCATCCAACCAGATTCGGCAGGCATCGACAGACTCCTGATCTGGCTTTTGATGAAGGCGCCTGTTGTTTCTCCATGTGAAGCGGAAGTGCTTTACTGCGTTTGTCACATAAACGTGATCTCGCAAAATGCCAGCCTCTTCCAACGCCCTATCAAACACCTGCCCAGCAGGCCCCACAAATGGGCGGCCTGCCAGATCTTCCTGATCTCCTGGCTGTTCACCAACAAACATCAGAGGCGTATTTTCTGCACCCTCGCCAAAAACCGTGCGGTTAGCTGGTTGCCATAAGGAGCAGGCTCTACAATCCATAGCCTCTGCTGACAGAGACGCGAGAGAAGGTGCCTGTGCAACATCTTCTAGCGTCGGCATCAGCACAGTATTGGGGTAACCCTGCCAGATACCCTGCCCGTCTTTCTGCCACATCTCAGCAGATACGTGCGCGGCCTCTGCTTCACCCTGCGCGAAATGGAGTTGGGTTCCATCCCACCACATACGCCGATAAGGTGTAATCACCTCCCACGGTTGGGCATTGCGCTCTACACAGAAGAAGTGTCCGTTTGCTTCCACAATATAATTCTGCGGCGTGTAGTGTAGGCTTTTACCTTGGCGTTGCGCACTGAATGCCGAGAAAGCCAGACGAAATTGCTCCGTTTCTTGCTTAACATTTTGCACAAGCTCTCGAAGCCGCTGAATATCTGGATCTTCCCGCAGATCCTCCATATCCAGCAAGCCATGCGCAAAACGATAAACAACACGATATAAAAGCGCGAAACGTTCAGGGTAATGCGCCTGCAATGCCTCCAGAACGGCTGTTACCAACTTGCGTGGAAGGTTAAGAGGAGCATCATTATCTGCGGACTCTGGGGCTTCCAGCTTCCAAGGCGCTTCCCCTTTGCCCGCAACACGCCAGCTTATACTTTCAGGAAGCACCTGCTTTTGCACATAATGGCGCGCAGCAGCCCGCCATGTTGCCAGATCAACCTGATGTGCCAGAACAATCTCAACCATCCCCGGCTCCTCTTATTCCTTACATCCGTCAGGCGCGTTTACGGTTTAAACGCCTGCGCAGGCCTGCCAGCACATCTGCCAAGTCCATAACCCCCAGCACATGCAACATACCCGCATAAAATATGCCCCCAAGCCCGACCATAACTGTCAGCCACATCAGGCGCATGAGGAAATATGCTGGTAGCGGCAACAAGGTTTCCAACCCCACTAGAAGTACCGCCATAACAGCAGCACCCAGCCCCACCCGGCCAATACCGCCCAATGTTTCCGGCGCAAGAAGCAGGGCATTTTTTTGCCGCAGTAAAAATGCCAACACAGCCACATTGATAAAAGCAGCCAAACTGCTTGCCAAAGGTGGCCCCATGTGAACGAGCGGCTTCATGAACAATAGATTGAGCACAAAATTAAGCAGTAGAACGCCAATACCAATGTAAACCGGTGTGCGCGTATCGCCTCGTGCAAAAAATGCCGGAGAGAGCACCTTCACCATTACAAAAGCGGGCAAGCCAATAGCGTAAGCCCGCAAGGATTGTGCCGAAAGCAGCGCATCATGCTCTGTGAAAGATCCGTGGCCGAACAGTACAATCATGATAGGCCCAGCCAGCACTAACAAACCGGCCACAGCTGGAAGTGTCAGCAACAACACATATTCAATGGACCGATTTTGTGCAGCATGGGCTGCATCTGTTTCTCCTGCCGCTAAATGGCGTGTCAGGATAGGCAACAGCGTGGTACCGGCAGCGGCTCCCAAAACCCCTAACGGCAACTGGTTAATCCGATCTGCAAAATACATGAGGGAAACACTGCCTGCGGGCAGCAGCGTGCCAATAATGGTATCAATGGTAAGGTTAATCTGCCCAACGCCGCTGCCTATCAGCCCCGGCACCATACGGCGCAGCAACAGGCGTATACGGGGCGTAAGAGCCGGCCACAAAGGCGTAAGACCAAAATGCGCCCGCTCACACGCCCAGAACAACAAACCTAGCTGTGCAACACCAGATGCCGTTACCCCCCATGCCGCAGCGTAAGCAACATTTGGCAAAAAGGGCGAAGCCAGCAGAATGGCTGCAATCCCCACCACATTGAAAGCCAAGTATGCCGCCGAGGCCACACCAAACCGATGCAAGCCGTTAAGAACGCCAGCCAATAAAGCCGCAGCACAAATCAGCACCAGATAAGGAAAAGTAATACGACTTAAACTGACAGCTAGGGCGTATCTATCTCCACTTTGCAAAAAACCGGGGGCGATAACCTTAAGAACCTGCGGCATAAAAATTTCGCCCAGCACGCATAAAAACAGCAGCCAGACCAGCATGACACCTAATGCTCTGCGCGCGAAAAGCTGCGCTTCTTCCTTACCTTCCCGCGTCAGCACAGAAGAAAACAAAGGTACAAATGCTGCGTTAAATGCGCCTTCACCAAACAGACGCCGGAACATATTGGGCAGACGAAACGCAACCTGATAGGCATCCTGCAATGCCCCCGCCCCCATAAAGGCAGCCAGAAGCTGATCACGAACAAGACCAAGAATACGGCTGAGCATTGTCCAGCCGCCAACGGTAAGGAAATTTTTAAGCATGACAGGATCAGTTCTTACTACGCCGCAGGAAACTGCGCGACACTAACGAAAGTGTCAGAAAAAGATACGGGAATATGATCCTTATGCGGCATATCGGGTTATGGCATAGGCACGACCGCCATAGCGCGATATGGTCTGATAACTAAACTTATGCTCACCACAGCATACAAGGTATGCTGAAGATAGAATGTTATTGCGGAACCCCTCGGAGAACACACCGGAATATGCCCGATTCATTGCCATCACAATTTCTTCCGGATTCACCTCGGTGCTCTCTTATCAAACCAAGCCAGCGCTCTCGCCGGGGGCAGGAAATGGCGCGTACGGTTCTGGCGCTGTTTATTGTAGGGGTAGCCGTTTACACAATTCAGGGTTTTCTGCCTGCATTGGCGTGGGGGAGCGTTTTTGCCATTGCCACATGGCCGCTTTATACGCGCGCCTGCAATAAATGGCCCCATGCGGCATCTGGCACGCTTTTGCCCCTGTTATTTACAGCGGCCATGGCATTGCTATTTGTTATACCGCTTACGCTCGTCACGCTGGAAGCTGTGGGCGAAGCCCAGAGCGCGCTGGAATGGGTATCTCACGCACGTGAGTATGGCGTGCCTGTGCCCGATGCCATTCATCGCCTGCCTTTCGGCAGCGCCGCCATAAGCAAATGGTGGCAGGCCCATCTTTCAGACCCGCGTGATCTTTCTGGCATGCTGGGTAATCTGGATAGCAAAGGCGTGGCTGTTACGCGTGCCGTGGGTTCGCAAGTTGCGCATCGTGCTACATTGTTCTGCTTTTCCATCCTCACCCTGTTTTTTCTTTATAAGGATGGGCTTTCCGTTATTCGCCAGTGCCGTGTGGTTTCATGCCGGGCTTTTGGCAAACGCGGAGAAAGCATTGGACGGCAGATTGTTGCGTCCATTCACGGCTCTGTTCAGGGGCTGGTGCTGGTAGGTATTGGAGAAGGCCTGCTGCTTGGCATTATTTACGTATTTGCCCATGCACCGCATCCCGCTTTATTGGGCGTGATTACTGCCGTAGCTGCCATGATCCCTTTTTGCGCCATGATAGCTGTTGGCTTGGTTTCCCTGCTTATTCTGGTGCAGGGTAGCTCTGTTGCCGCCATTACAACCTTTTGTGTTGGCGCTGTGATTATTTTTACAGCTGACCATTTTATCCGCCCTGCCCTTATTGGCGGCAGCACCAAGCTACCTTTCCTTTGGGTGCTTTTGGGTATTCTGGGTGGCGCAGAAACCTGGGGCTTGATTGGCCTGTTTATTGGGCCAGCCGTTATGGCCGCGCTTAATCTGCTGTGGTGCCGGTGGGCATACGGAAACAACCCAAAAGCCGGTTAGGCTTTTGGGTTGTTCTGCAACACTGATTTTTCAGAGAAAATATCGGGCAGGCGGGATTCGAACCCACGACCCCCAGTCCCCCAGACTGATGCGCTACCAGACTGCGCTACTGCCCGTTAAGTGTGGAGTGGTGTTTAGCAGGAGGTTTTCTGCAACACAACCCACCCCAAGCACAATTTTTTAAGAAACCAGCTTTTTACGGAACTCTTCTAGCTCCACCAGCACATCTGCCAGATCCTGACGTAGCTGACGGTTCTGTTCCACCAGTTCCGTCATATGCGGATGCGGCTCAACAGATGCAAATGTCACCACCGCGTCTTCCATTTCTGGTGACAAACCTGTGGCATCCTCAGCAACTGCTGTTGGCTCTGGCTCTGGCTCTGGCTCTGGCTCTGGCTCTGGCTCTGGCTCTGGCTCTGGCTCTGGCTCTGGCTCTGGCTCTGGCTCTGGCTCTGGCTCTGGCTCTGGCTCTGGCTCTGGCTCTGGCTCTGGCTCTGGCTCTGGCTCTGGCTCTGGCTCTGGCTCTGGCTCTGGCTCTGGCTCTGGCTCTGGCTGGATTGTGGATGCGTTATCATCCACAGCAACCACTTTTTCAGAAGAATCTTCTACATTTTCAGAGTCTTCTGGAACAACTTCAGATGTTTCAACTGCTTCTACGGCAGTTTCTGACTGTTTTTCAGCCTCATCTTGGTAGAGTGTTTCAGGCGCAGACGTTTCGGCAGCAGGTACGCCACCGTTTTGCAAAACTCGCTGCACACCTTTGATGGTGTAACCCTGCGTATAAAGCAAATCTGCAATATGCCGTAAAAGCTCTATATCGGCAGGCCGGTAATACCGGCGGCCACCGCCACGTTTTAACGGCCGAACCTGATGAAACTGGGTTTCCCATAACCGAAGCGTATGCTGCGGCACATGAAGCTCATCTGCCACTTCGCTGATGGTGCGAAACGCAAAAGGCCCTTTTTCTGAAGGCGCTGAATTCGTGCTTACATTTTCCGGTGTGGGGGAAGAAGATTCTGCCCCTGTTTCAGAAAAAGTATGCGCCTCATCAGTCATGATCATGCTCCGCTTCTGCATCTAGCGTTTCGTGGTTTACTTCAGCGCGCAGAAGCTGACTCGGACGAAAGACCAAGACCGAACGCGGCAAAATCGGAACTTCCTCACCCGTTTTCGGGTTTCGGCCACTCCGTTGGCCTTTTTTCCTCACGGAAAAAGTGCCAAATCCGCTGATTTTAACACTTTCGCCGCGTTCAAGAGCGTCCATCACCGTCTCCAGAACATCTTCCAGAAGAACGGAGGATTCTTTACGAGACAGGCCAACCTGCTGATAGATCTGCTCTATCAAGGATGCACGTGTGACAGTTTCCATAAAAATTAAAGTAACACGCTTACACGCCGCGTCAATTCATTCACGCAGTTGTGCTTACAATATGTTCTGAAATTATAGCCTTACCAAAGCAGAACCCCATGTCAGGCCACCACCCAAGGCTTCCATCAAAACCAGGTCACCTTTCTGGATGCGCCCATCACGCACAGCCTCATCCAATGCCAAAGGCACAGATGCGGCTGATGTATTGGCATGCCGATCAACCGTAACCACTACCCGTTCAGCAGGCAGATTCAGCTTTTTGGCAACACCTTCAATAATGCGGATATTGGCCTGATGCGGCACTAGCCAATCTACATCTGCGTAAGAAAGACCTTCAGCTTCCAGCGCTTCATCTACAGAGGATGAAAGCTTGCCAACGGCATGGCGGAACACATCACGCCCGCTCATTTTCAGATGCCCGCTTTTATCTGGCCGCCCTACAGCGCCATCCACATACAGCAGATCTCCTGCTGTACCATCGGAATGCAAATGCGTGGAAAGAATGCCGCGGTCACCCGGCTCATCCGAAGCAGAGAGCACAACGGCCCCGGCACCATCCCCAAACAGCACGCAGGTTGTGCGGTCTTCCCAATCCATAATGCGGGAATACACTTCAGACCCAATAACCAGCGCATTCCGAATCTGGCCGGAGCGGATAAACGCATCTGCTGTGGAAAGTGCAAAAATAAAGCCTGAGCACGCAGCAGCAATATCAAAGCCAAAGCCCCGCTTCATGCCCAATGCGGCCTGAACACGTACTGCTGTTGCTGGAAAAGCTTGATCTGGCGTGGCTGTTGCCACAAAAACCGCATCAATATCTTCAGCCGTCAGCCCTGCATAATCCAGAGCACGCCGTGCGGCCTCTGCCCCCATACTGGCTGCCGTATCATTCGGCCCAACAAGATGGCGGCGGGTAATACCTGTGCGGGTTCTGATCCATTCATCTGATGTTTCAAGACGTTCTGCCAGCTCTGCATTGCTGACAACCCGATCTGGCAGGAAACCGCCAAACCCTACCAGAAGCGAACGTTTCGCCATAAACCGTTCTTTCATTATCAGCCAACAGCATGCGGTAGCGACCCAACATGCCGCTACTGATCAGACAGTCTTGCACCAATCAGGAAACGGGAACCGCTGACTCGCGCTCCTCCGCATTTTGCTGGGGAGAGAGAAGTGCACTCATATGGGAGAGACGATCACGAATACTGTCATTAAATCCGTGCGTCACCATATCCATTGCCACATCAACTGCTGCAGCAAATCCTTCTGCATCCGTGCCGCCGTGAGACTTAACAACCACACCGTTCAGGCCCACAAAAACGGCCCCATTGTACCGGCGTGGATCAAGCCACTCCTTCATGCGTTCCAAGCCCGGACGCACAAGCAGATATCCAATTTTGGAAACAATACCACGCTTAAATACGCGCCGCAGGAGAGTGGTTGCCATTTTAAGCACCCCTTCCCCGGTTTTAAGCGCGACATTTCCGGTAAAGCCATCAGTCACAACCACATCGGTTGTGCCTGCGGTAATATCATGCCCTTCCACAAATCCGTGGAACTGCGAAGCCAATGGGCTTTCTCGCAGGGCTTCTGCTGCAACGCGCAGCTTTTCATCACCCTTCAGTTCTTCCGAACCGATATTGAGCAACCCGATAGAGGGCGCAGGCAGCCCCAACACAGCCTTGGCAAAAGCTTCACCCATTACGGCAAACTCTACAAGGTTGCGCCAGTCACACGCCACATTCGCACCCAGATCCAGCATGACCACATCACCCTTGATGGTAGGGCTGATGGCCGCCATGGCCGGACGGGAAATACCCGGAAGGGTTTTAACAACAATCTTGGCCAAAGCCAGCATGGCGCCGCTGTTGCCAGCAGAAACCACACCACGGGCGCGGCCACTTGCCACGGCATCCATGGCAAGGCGCATGGACGATTGCCGCATCCGCAAAGCAGATGTTGGCTTCATATCCATTGGGATAGACTGATCCGTATGCCAGATGGTGCATATGGATGCAGCCTTGGGGTACTTTGCCAGCAAAGGCCGCAACTGGGCTTCATCCCCCAGCAGCAGCACCTTGATGCCTCGGTGCCGTTCAGCGGCGGCGGCGAGCCCGGCCACAACAACTTCCGGAGCCCCATCACCTCCCATTCCATCCACGGCAAGGCTGAACACCTCGTCCTGTTCAGAAAGGGAATTATCTGGAATCTCGGTCTTGTTCATGCCTGCTTCTCTGCCATACCGCAGATGCCTTGCTCCCACAGAACGCGCATCACGCTGTAATGCGCGTTTTACCGCAAACCCACGCTATTAAGCGCGGACAGCAACCTTAAGTGCCTTACCGGAAGCAACCACTTCACGACCATCGTAATGGCCACAATGGCTGCACACATGGTGCGGGCGCTTCAGTTCGCCACAGTTAGAGCATTCAGCAAAAGCTTCCACGTTCAGAGCTTCATGGCTGCGACGCATGCCACGACGTGAAGGCGAGGTTTTCTTCTTGGGTACAGCCATGAGCCCGAGCCCCCTCTTGAAAAACGGTTTAAAAACGCCTGGCAGCGTGTTTTTTCACCCCACCAGACAACAACACAGGTTTATCACCAGACTGAGCCGGGGCCTCTAGCAGACGACAAGCTTTTTCGCAAGCAATCCAGAAAGAAAACCCGTACCGCGCCCAGATCAGGCCTTGCCCGGTTTGAGCCGAGACAGGGCCGCAAAGGGGTTCTGCTTTTCATCCTGCTCCCCTTCTTCCAGAAGCTTCTCTGCCTCTTCCTCGCTCAGGACAAGGCCTTCTGGCAGATCAATTTCTGGCGCATGTGGGTATGGGTCCAGATCAAGGGCAAACTGCTCTACAGCGGCTTCACCCAGATCTATATCCTGACCTTCATACGGAATTTCATCAATTGCATCCAGATCAGGCTCATCCGGTTCTACAAACCGTTCAGAAGGCACAAACCGAACACTGAATGCTCCTGCCAGAACATCCTCAAAGTTTTCAAGGCTAACAACGCAGGTCTGCATATAATGAACAGCCAGCGCCCCTTCTGCCTCCACCACACTGTGCCTGTCTGCCTTTAGCAGATACCGACAGCGGAAAAGCGTAATTTTTGGCAAACCAAGGCGGCGGGCAATTGCTGCGCATTCCTGTTCTGTTGCTTCCACCGTCACTGCTGTTTCCTGCCCCCCGATTCGGCGCAATGCCATTGGGCGGGAAAATTCTGGTTTTTCAGACATAGCAGCCTCCTGAGCTGGCAGAGGAAGATCGTTTACAGAGGCGCATACACTTACGGGCACCCACCCTTCTGCAACGCTTTTTCTAATTGGGGCTTTTTGAAGGAAAGCTAAAGGGGGTAAAGTGCAAAAACAGATGGAAAAAACCATTCTGTAATTGACGCTTCGTATCAGTTTGAGGCATCCGACTGTTACATGGCCGCGATGCGCGGATGCCTTAAATGTTATGCTTAGGGAAGCCCCAACCGAATGAAGCAGCCACGCCAGCATAAAATATCACGCCTGCGTAACACCTGTGGCGCACTGGCAGCAGTGATAGCGCTTTCTGGCTGTGCCGTGTTTGGGCCAACGCCAACGCCTCGTGGCTCTTTGGTGGAAGCGGATGATTACAACCAGCTTATCCCCGGTGCCAGCACACGGGCCGATGCGTTGGATCTGTTAGGCTCCCCCACCACCAAGGGGGCGTTTGATGACAATACATGGATCTACATTTCCATGAGCACATATCTGATTCCCATGGATTTTCCGGGAATCGGCAAGCAGCAGGTTGTGGTGCTGAAGTTTGATGATGCCGGGAACCTGCAAAGCCTGCGCACACTGAACAAAAAAGATTCCCGCTCTGTGGCTATGATCAACAGCATCACCCCCACACCGGGCACAAAAATCAACATCCTCCAGCAAATTCTGGGGAATGTGGGCCGCTACAACCCCATGCAGAACATGATGGGCGCTGGTTCGGCTGGTGCTGGCGGCATGGGCATGAACAATCAGGGGCCAGGCCACTTTGGTTCGGGCAACTCTCTGTAATCGCCCATGGGTCTAGCGCGGTAGGAATAGCCTGACGCGCAAACCACCCATTGGGGAATCCAGCAATTCCATCTCGCCACCATGTGCGCGCACGATGTCGCGCGAGATTGTGAGCCCCAGCCCGGTTCCACCCCCACGCCCGCTCTCAAAGGCCCGTAGAACGCTGTCTCGGCGTTCTGGGGGGATGCCCGGCCCATCATCATCTACCATCATCACAACGCCATCTGATCGGCCCTGAGCGCTTAAATTAATATGCTTTGCATAACGGCGCGCATTATCCACCAAATTGATTAATGCGCGCCGCATGGCATCTGGGCGCATATGCACCCGCAACCCCAGCGCCACACGCACCGAGAAAACATGCGCACCAGCGCGCCGGGCTGCAGCAGCCACATCTTCCAAAAAGGGTTCTATTTCGGTGTCCGCAACATTTTCAGTCCCTTCCCCGCGTGCAAAGGCCAAATAACTGGCAATCATGTGCTCCATTTCCGCCACGTCACCAATCATGTCCTCTACATCGGGCTGAATGTCTTCCGCTCGCACCATGCCGGTACGGGGCATCATATCCAGAGAAAGCCGTAGGCGGGTAAGTGGCGTGCGCAAATCATGTGATACGCCAGCCAGAACGCCCGTGCGTTGCGAGACAAAACGGTAAATCCGGTCTTGCATGCGGTTAAAGGCCACAGCTGCCTTGCGCACTTCCTGCGCCCCTGCCGGACGAATAGGGCCAATATCACGCCCAAGCCCAAACTGCTCTGCCGCGTGGGCCAGCCGCCGAATAGCCCGCACCTGATTACGCATGAACAGGCTGGCAATCACAAACAGGAGCAAAGAACTGCCAACCGCCCATGCCACAAACAGCCATATCTGCCCCATATCCAGCCGTTTACGCGGGGCTTCCACATCCAGCACACCATCTGGCAACTGGATGGAGATTTTAACTGTGTGGGGATCTTCTCGCCAATTTACGAAAAACGGGTAGCTGATAGAGGCACGTAGCGCACGAGCCAGATCTTCATCCATAGGCCCCAACACGTGGGTGGAACCAAATCGCCTAAGCCGTGCATTGGAATGCCACGATTCTACCAACTGCAAATGCTGTTGGGCCTGCTCTACAAACCACTGCCTGTCTGCCGGTTTTTTTAAACGCTCCAAGGCATTTAATGAGAGCACAATTTCTGATGTGACCGAATCTGAAAGACGGCGCGAGGCAACCTGTAGAAAATTGCCGTAAAACACTTCCAGCGCGATGCCCTGCGTGATCAGCAAGGGGATCAATACAATCAGCAAAGACCGCGCCAGAAGCGAACGTGGAAGCACGCGCCGCATGGATTTTTCCACCCTGCGTGACTTCCAGAATGAGGATGGAAAAAGCTTTAGCCCGCTGCGCCGCATGATTTATGTCTTACAGCCCCGGTTTGAGCACATATCCACGCCCACGGATGGTATGCAGGTATCGTGGCTCCTTGGGGTCAGGCTCAATACGTCGCCTCAGGCGCGTTACCTGCACATCTACGGCGCGCTCTCCAATTTCCGCCATATCCAGCGCCTTGGCAATTTCCTCGCGCGAGAACACATCATTGGGCCTACGTGCCAATACGGAAAGCAGAGCGGCCTCACCTCCCGTAAGATGAATGGTGCCATTGGGCCCGCTTAAAATAAGCCGAACGGGATCAAACTCTTTATCCCCCAACCGCACGATACGCAGATTATCCGTTGCCGGAGCAGGTTGATGCCGCCGTAAATGGGCTTTCAGGCGCAACAGCAATTCACGTGGCTCAAAAGGCTTACCGAGATAATCATCAGCACCGGCTTCCAGCCCTGTAATGCGGTCTGCCGGTTCTCCGCGTGCTGTAAGCAGCAGAATGGGGAGTTCCTGCCCTTCATCACGCAGGGCGCGTGTCAGTTCCAAGCCGTTTTCACCCGGCATGGTCACATCCAGCACCATGGCATCTGGCTGAATGCCTTCCAGTGTCTGCCGTGCCTCTGCTGCGCTAGCCGCTACACTTACCCGAAAGCCGTGCTCAAACAGGTAGCGCTGCAACAGCCGCCGTAACCGCGGGTCATCATCCACCACAATAACATGCGGGGCGACATCTTCTTCCACACTCTCGCGCTCATGCTCCATGCCGCCCTCCTTTTTTACCGGCTGCATCTTCATTCAATACAGACCGACTCTGTTCGGATAACATTCCACGCATCACACGCCGAAACCCTTCCACGGCTGCGCCTCCTGCCTCTCGATACGCAGCTACAAGGCGATGGCGCACAACAGCAAACAATCTGGCTTCTGCCGCTTTGCCTTCTGGGCTTAAAAAAAGCAGACGTTGCCGCCTGTCCTGACGCCCGGGTTGGCTTTCCAGATACTGTCTTGCTTCCAGTTCATGCATGGTGCGGCCAAGGCTTTGTTTTGTCACCCTCAACACGGCCTGAAGGCGACTAACCGGAATACCGGGGCTAAACGCCAGCACCTGCAACACCCGATAATGCGCGTGGCCCAACCCATCTGCTTCCAAAACAGGCTCAATAGCCTGCGCCATATCGCGCGATGCCAGAAACATAAGGGTTTGCGCCAGCCGCAACTGTTCTTCCCGCAGAAAGAGCAGATCTGCTCCTGCTGTTTCATGAGGTAAGGACATAGGTGTTTAGGCCTCCCGCAAAAGGCTCTTAGGCCCGCGCCATAAAGGGAAAACCACCCATACGGGCTTTAATGCGCCCAATGCGCAGAACATCTGCCAGACGCCTATCAACAAAAGCTGCCAAAGCGGCTTCATTATCACCGCGCGCCAGCCAGTACAGCAGCACAGAGGCATAGACACCGCCCAAGCTGAGGCGTTTGGTTACGTAAGTTAGCCCCGAGGAGTCATCCTGTGCAGCCTGCCAGATGGCATTGATAGTGCGCATCATGCTCCGGCGCAGTGCTTTTGCCTCACACGGGGCCAGCAGAACGGAGAGGCCTTTACGTGTAGCTGAACGAACGGCCTCATCCACCGGAAGCCGATACAGTAGCGCCTGGCGCACACGCTGGCTTAAGCGAGGTGCCTCTTCCGTATCCCACATGGCTTCCAGCATATCTCTGTCACATAGGTCGAACCATGCTTCCACAAGCTCGGCACTGCCACCGGGAAACAGCAGATCCGCATCTGGACCTGCCACTTGCAGCAGCACATCCATGCCCCATCCACGCTCTCCGGCTACGGCAGCCATCTTGCGCAGGATCTCATCCCGCGCTGGATCACGCTCCAAAGGCGCAGGCATAATGCCAGCAGCCAAAGTTGCCACTGCCAATGAGATAGCCTGACTTATCTTACCTGCACCCGTGCTCATGCCCTACGCCCCATACCGTGTGATTTCTTTTGCAAACCCAAATTTGCTCATATCCGTCATCCGCATGGGATAGAGGATTCCATCCAGATGATCCATTTCATGCTGCATGACATGCGCCCGAAACCCTGTGGCCATGCCTTCCACCTTTTGTCCGTGCTGATCAAACCCGGCATACCATATCCGCTTGTAGCGCGGCACTTCCCCCCGCAGGTCGGGCAAGGAAAGGCAACCTTCAGCCCGTAGTATTTTTTCATCATCAACCGGTTTTAAAACCGGGTTGATCAAAGCCTGCACAGGCAAAGGTGGATCATCCTCCCCTTCACTGCGCGCGAGTGGCACGCTGTAAATAAAAAGCCTTTGGGAAACAAACACCTGCGGGGCAGCCAACCCTACCCCACCGCTTTCTTCCAGAGTTTCACGCATATCCGCTATCAGGCGCGCAATATCTGGCGCTGTGGGGTCTGGCACCTCCTGCGCGGGCTGCCTTAAAACCGGGTGCCCCATGCGGGCTATTGCAAGAACTGCCATTTTTCACCCCATTTCTGTGGAGGTTGCACAATAAAAGCACACAGAAGTGCATTTTAAACACGAAAGAACAAATTGTATCTTGTCTAAAGGCCGTGTTATAGAGGCCGCCAACAAAGGAATCGGCGCCCCGCAAGGCTGCGACGGTTCCGGTTCCGTGATAATCTACAAAAAGCCGGGTTGCCCGGATTTTTCTGAAACAGGGGTTAGAGACCAAGTGCACGTTCTCGTCCGTGACAACAATGTCGATCAGGCTCTTAAAGCGCTCAAGAAGAAAATGCAGCGTGAAGGCATCTTCCGTGAAATGAAGCTGCGTCGGCACTACGAAAAGCCGTCTGAGCGCAAGGCCCGTGAAGCGGCAGAAGCCGTGCGCCGTGCTCGTAAGATGGAACGCAAGCGTCTGGAACGCGAAGGCTTCTAAGCCTTTCCATCCTTCTATCCAAAAAAGGCCGGCATCCTATGGATGTTCCGGCCTTTTTTGTGTCTGCTATGTTTCCATAGCTTGCCGCCCATAAAAAAAAGCCGCCCCACCTAAAAGTGGGACGGCCTTTTAACTTGCTGCTTATTAAGAGCGTTACTTCTGGAGCTTATCCAGCTCCCGCACAATGGCTTCACCCATCACGGATGTGCCAACGCGCGCCATGCCTTCGCTCATGATATCTGCCGTGCGCAAACCGCTTTCCAGCACGTTGGAAACCGCCTGCTCAATCATGTTGGCTTCTTCCTGCTTGTTCAGAGAGTAACGGAGCAACATGGCAAAAGACAGAATCTGCGCAATGGGGTTTGCAATGCCCTGCCCGGCAATATCCGGCGCACTGCCATGAATGGGCTCATACAGCGCAGGGAATTTGCCATTTTCGCGCACAGCACCCAGCGTTGCAGAAGGCAGCATACCCAAGCTGCCTGTCAGCATAGATGCAAGATCAGACAGCAGATCACCAAACAGGTTGCCGGTCACAATCACATCAAACTGGCGCGGGTTACGCACCATCTGCATGGCGCAGTTATCGGCCAGCATGTGAGAGAGTTCTACATCCGGGAATTCTTTGGCATGCACATCTGTCACCACTTCCTTCCACAGAAGGCCACTTTCCATGACATTGCATTTTTCAACAGAACACACACGATTAGACCGCTTGCGTGCCAGATCAAACGCCACACGCGCTACACGCTCAATTTCAGACGTAGTGTAAACTTCTGTGTTGATGCCCCGCTTGCTGCCATCTGGCAGGGTTTCAATGCCACGTGGGTTACCAAAATAGATACCCCCCACCGTTTCACGCACGATCATGATATCCAGCCCACGCCCCACATCCGGCTTAAGCGTGCTGGCATCTACCAGTGCATCAAACACTTTGGCCGGGCGCAGGTTGGCAAACAGCCCCAGTTCCTGCCGCAGCTTGAGAATGGCCACTTCCGGGCGCTTTTCAAACCCGACATGCGCCCACTTTGGATCACCAACCGAGCCAAACAGCACTGCATCCGCAGCCCATGCCTTCTCGATCACTTCATCACGGATAGGCTCGCCGTATTCTGCCAGAGAAGCACCACCAACCACATCTTCCGTAATATCGAAGGACAGGCCACGACGGCTTTCCAGCCAGTCAATAACACGCCGGACTTCCCGCATGATTTCGGGGCCAATACCGTCACCCGGCAGAACAAGAAGTTTTATGGCTGTGTTCTGTGCAGTCATCATGCAGCTCCAGAATAATCAATCAATATGAATGGAAGGCATCCAGGGTTTTTCCCGGTTTTCCCGGTTTTCATACCCTTCGATATTTGTTTCGTGCTGAAGCGTCTGGCCAATATCATCCAGCCCTTCCAGCAGCAGATGCTTGCGGAACGGGTCGATTTCAAAAGGCACTTCCTGCCCATCTGGCCGCACAATAACCTGCCGGGGCAGATCAACCGTAAGGCGGGCATTGCTGCCCATGCTGGCATCTGCCATCAGCTGATCGCAAATTTCACGCGGCAGGCGGATCGGCAAAATGCCGTTTTTGAAGCAGTTATTGAAGAAGATATCTGCAAAGGAAGGTGCAATCACGCACCGAATACCAAAATCCAGCAGTGCCCAAGGCGCATGCTCACGCGAAGAACCGCAACCCAGATTGTCATAGGTAATCAGGATTTCAGCTTTACGCCACGGTTCCTTGTTCAGCACAAAATCCGGGTTTTCTTTACCATCTGGCAGATAACGCATGGCATCAAAGGCATTTTTACCCAACCCGGTGCGCTGCGTGGTTTTCAAAAACCGAGCCGGAATAATTTTGTCTGTATCAATGTTGGCTTCTGGCAGAGCTGCCGCAATGGCCGACAGAGTTGTAAACTTTTCCATTATGCCAGCTCCCTTACATCAGTCAGGCACCCCGTCACAGCAGCAGCCGCGGCCATGGCAGGAGACAGCAGATGTGTGCGACCGCCCGGCCCCTGACGTCCTTCAAAATTACGGTTGGATGTAGAAGCGCAACGCTGGCCCGGTGTTAGCCGATCTGGGTTCATACCAAGGCACATAGAGCACCCGGCCTCACGCCATTCAAAACCTGCATCCAGAAAAATCTGGTCCAGCCCTTCTTCTTCTGCCTGCCGCTTTACATTGCCCGAACCCGGCACAATCATGGCGCGCACGCCTTCAGCCACCTTGCGGCCAGCGGCTATCTGCGCTGCGGCACGCAAATCTTCAATACGGCTGTTGGTGCAAGAGCCAATGAAAACCACATCAACTGGTGTGCCAGCAATTTTCTGCCCGGCTTCCAGCCCCATGTAGTCCAGCATACGCTGCATCTGGGTGCGCTTGGCTTCATCAGCTTCATCAGCAGGGTTAGGTACGGTGGCCGTAATGGGCAGCACTGTTTCCGGGCTTGTGCCCCATGTCAGGCTGGGGCTGATATCTTCTGCCCGCAGCGTCACTTCCTTATCGAAATGCGCACCTTCATCAGAAGCCAGCGTTTTCCAATAGGCAACAGCCTTGTCAAACTCTTCACCCTTGGGGGCAAACGGACGGCCACGCACATATTCAAACGTGGTTTCATCTGGCGCAACCATACCTGCGCGCGCACCGGCTTCAATGGCCATGTTGCACAGCGTCATACGCCCTGCCATGTCCAGCCCACGAATGGCGGAACCTGCAAATTCGATTACATGCCCTGTGCCACCAGCCGTGCCGATATGCCCGATAATAGCCAGCATGATATCTTTGGCAGAAACGCCAGCACCAAGCGTGCCATCAACTGTAACGCGCATGTTTTTAGCCGGACGCTGCAGAATAGTCTGCGTGGCCATCACATGCTCGACTTCCGACGTACCAATACCAAAAGCCAGCGAACCCAGCGCACCATGCGTAGAGGTATGGGAATCCCCACACACAATGGTCATACCTGGCAGAGAAATCCCCTGCTCTGGCCCGACAACGTGCACAATGCCCTGATTGGCAGAAAGCAGCGGGAAATACGGAACCCCGAATTCCTTAACGTTGCGTTCCAGCGTTTCAATCTGGTTGCGGCTATCGGCTTCTTCAATCGGCTGAGTGCGGTCAGACGTTGGCACGTTGTGGTCAACCACAGCCACAGTCTTTTCCGGGTGGCGCAGTTTACGCCCTGCCAGACGCAAGCCTTCAAAAGCCTGCGGGCTGGTGACTTCGTGCACAAGGTGCCGGTCGATATAAAGAATAGAGGTGCCGTCCGGCAGAGTTTCAACGACGTGATCATCCCAGATCTTGTCGAACAACGTACGCGGGCCCATGCCCTCCTCCTTTATATTTCTTACGCTACGTGCATCAGCTCACCTATTGGGCCAATGCTGTTGCGGTATGCCTAATATATCAAAAAGACCCGACTGACATAGGCCAGCCGGGTTTTAAAAACCATATCAGACCGATGTGAACGGTTATATGGTTTTAGCTGGCTGCCGGAGCAACCACTTCACGCGGGCGTTCTGCAATACGAGCAGACTTACCGCTACGGCCGCGCAGGTAGTACAGCTTTGCACGACGCACTTTACCACGACGCACAACCTTGATTTCTGCAACCGTAGGTGCGTACAGCGGGAACACACGTTCCACACCTTCACCATTGGAAATCTTGCGCACGGTGAAGTTGCTGTTCAGGCCCTTGTTGGAACGGGCAATCACAACGCCTTCAAAAGCCTGCAGACGGGTACGTTCACCTTCCTGCACCTTAACGGAAACGCGCACCGTATCACCGGCTTCGAATTCCGGAACTGCGCGCTCTGCTGTCAGACGCTTAATTTCTGCAGCTTCATACTGCTGAATGATGTTCATGTCGGTATCCTTCCTCAAACCCCAAAATGGTCTGTCTGTGCGGCCCCGCCCACAGCTTCAGCCATGTTTCTTTCCTTGCGAGCCAGCCAGGCAGACCACAGATCCGGCCTTCTTTCCCGCGTTATTTCTTCTGCCTGCTTCTGCCTCCAGGCCGCGATGGCGGCATGATTGCCCGAAAGCAGGATTTCCGGCACAGCGCGCCCTTCCCACTCGGCAGGACGGGTATAATGCGGGTATTCAAGCAGCCCTTCGGAAAAACTTTCCTCTACGCCACTTTCCTCACACCCCATCACGCCGGGTAGCAGGCGCACACACGCATCCAGCAACACCAGTGCGGCAGTTTCCCCACCCGAGAGAATGTAATCTCCGATGGATACCTGCTCAACGTCATGCGCTTGCAGCACACGTTCGTCCACACCTTCAAACCGACCACACAGCAACAACACCCCAGAACCAGCCGCATAACGCCGCACATCCTGCTGCGTTAATGGCCGCCCACGTGGTGTAAGATACACACGCGGCACATCTGCTGGCGCCTGAGAGGCAGCAAAGGCGGCATCCACCACATCCGGGCGGATAACCATACCTGCACCACCACCAAATGGTGTATCATCTACTGCACGATGCCGACCCAGACCATGCTGCCGCAGATCTTCCGTCCGACATGTCCACAAGCCTTTTTCCAGTGCTCGCCCTGCAAGGGAAAGCCCCAGTGGGCCCGGAAACATTTCAGGAAACAGCGTGAGCACAGTGGCCTGCCAGTTCATGGCTGCACCTCTGTTTTCTGCCGTTTACCAACGCCGCGTCCTTCTTCGCCCGAAACTTCTTCGGGGCGCACCACAGTGATTGTCCGTTGTTTCAGATGCACCTCAGGCACACAGGCCTGAGTAAACGGAACAAGGGAACCATCACTCAGTTCCAGACTGGCGCCAGCTCCATAATCATGCACCATCACAACACGACCAAGAGAAAGACCGTTTTCGAAAGCTTCCATGCCAATTAAATCAGCATGGTAGAATTCTTCTTCCTCAGGTTCCGGCAAAGCTGCGCGCGGCACATACAGGCGGATATTCACCAACGCCTGCGCGGCATCACGGTCAGCCAGCGGAGCGCCATTGGCATCCCGCAATTCGGCTACGCTATCCGCCCCACGCCAACTCAGGAACCATTTACGGCCCTGATCGTCCTGCAATGCCCCACACTGCTCCAGCGTTTGCGGGTTTTCCGCATAAGCACGCACACGCACAAGGCCGCGCACACCATGCGGTTTACCAACAACGCCCATCAGAATGAGGTTTGAGCACATGATGGTTTCAGGCTTTAGACAGCAGCAGCTTTAGCAGCTTCAGCAGCGCGTTCCTGCGCCTTCTTTTTCGGAGCAGACTTTTTAGGCTGTTCACGATAAGCGGGCTTAGATGCCAGACCTGCGTTACCAAGGAAGCGAGCCACGCGATCTGTCGGCTGAGCGCCTTCAGACAGCCAATGCTTGATGCGTTCTTCTGTCAGACGCACGCGTTCAGCGTGATCAGACGGCAGCATTGGGTTGTAGGCGCCAACCTTTTCAATGAAACGGCCATCACGCGGGCTGCGGCTATCTGCCACAACGATGTGGTAGTACGGACGCTTCTTGGCACCTGCGCGGGCAAGACGAATTTTAAGACTCATTCGGAGTTACTCCAGACCCAAAAATAAAAAACCCGAAAAACTGCTTCTAGAAATAGACCGCCTTAGCGGAAAGGATTGCCACCAGGTCCACCCGGCGGCCCTCCCCCTCCCATTCCTTTCGGCATGAGCGCGGACATTCCCTGGCGCATGAGACCTTTCAAGCCCAGTTTGTTGAAGCGCTTCATCATGGAGGACATCATATCAAACTGCTTGAGCAGCTTGTTAACATCCTGAACTGTAGATCCAGACCCGGCAGCAATACGCTTTTTGCGCGATGCCTTGATAATGGCAGGGTTTTTACGCTCTGCCTTGGTCATGGAAGAAATAATGGCAAGGTGCTTTTTCAGGATAGAGGTATCAAGATCCTTATCCCCCAAAGCTTCCTTAACTTTACCCATACCCGGAAGCATGCCCAGAATACCGGAAATGGAGCCCAACTTGTTGATCTGGCGGATCTGGGATGCGTAGTCATCCAGATCGAACTTGCCCGCCATCATCTTCTGGGCGAGGCGTTCACCTTCTTCCTGATCAAGCGTATCGGCGGCTTTTTCAACAAGCCCGGCAATATCACCCAAGCCAAGAATACGGCCGGCCACACGTTCTGGATAAAATTCATCCAGCCCGTCCAGCTTTTCAGCCGTACCAATCAGCTTGATGGGAGCACCGGTAATGGCGCGCATGGAAAGCGCTGCACCACCGCGGGAATCACCGTCCATCCGGGTCATGACAACACCGGTCACACCTACAGCCTCATTAAAGGCCTTGGCGGTATTTACGGCGTCCTGCCCGGTCATGGCATCTACAATCAGCAGGGTTTCTGCCGGATGTGTGACATCACGAATCTGCCGCACCTCGTCCATCAACGCTTCGTCTATAGAAAGACGACCGGCGGTATCGAGGATAACGACATCATAACCTTCGCGCCGCCCTGTATCGAGGGCACGCTTGGCAATTTCTACAGGCGTCTGCCCAGCCACAATCGGCAGGGATGTAACGCCAACCTGCTCTGCCAACTGCGCGAGCTGCAACTGAGCTGCAGGGCGCTGCGTATCCAGAGAAGCGAGCAGAACCTTTTTACGTTCACGCGTTTTAAGGCGCAGGGCCAGCTTACCAGAGGTGGTGGTTTTACCAGACCCCTGCAAACCAACCATCAGAACAGGAACAGGTGGGGTGGAATTTAGATTAAGGGGAACAGCACCGGCACCGCCAAGAGCATCAATAAGAGCATCATTGACGATTTTAGCGACAGCCTGACCGGGAGAAATGCTTTCCAGCACTTCATGCCCAACGGCTCGTTCCTTAACTTTATTAACGAAGTCTTTAACAACAGGCAGCGCAACGTCAGCATCCAGCATGGCCAGACGGACTTCCCGCATTGCCTCCAGAACATCGGCTTCAGACAGCGCCCCCTGTTTAGCGAGGCCATCAAAAACGCCGGAAAGCTTGCCTGAAAGAGCTTCGAACAAAAGTATCACACCCCATAACAAGACGCGCCACTGCGCGAACACTCGCGGAGTGGCGGGCCTGATTTGTTGCAGGGGTTACGGGATACCCCTGCGAGAGTCAAGAACCTTCTGGCGGTTTACTTGCCAGATTTATCTGCATCGGCTGCCGGAGCAGGATGTTCAACAGCATGAAGCTGGTCCAGCAGATCATGAATCTTAACCTGACGTGCATGAATCTGAGCCAACTGATCAGCCGTCAGCACATCATGGATGCGGGAAGCCGTTTCCAGATGCTGGGATTCACGCTGGGCGCGCAGGGTAGCCATTTCCTGCTGCAGTGTTGCAACCTTGTCTTTGTCCACCGGGCCGGGGGATGTCAGCGCGTCTTCAATCTGGCGGTGGATTTTGTCGAAATCACCACGGAGATCCTGCGTCTGATCCTGACGGTGGGCTTCCTGCAGAATGGTCTGAATCTGCTTGCGCTGCTTTTTGGTAAGATCAATGCCGTCCAGAGCATTCAGCCCTGCACCCGGAATGCCGGGGCCAAAACCGTTTCCATTAAATCCATTACCGGGTTCTGCATGTGCGCTAACGCCTGCAACAGAAACACCTGCAGCCACAATTGCTGCCAGAAGGGTCTTTTTGATTTTCATAATGTCTATGCTCCTTAAAGCTTGAGCTGCTTCATACTTGGGGAAGATTCCAAACTTGCCAAGAGTAACGCCGCATATAAATGCTTGGGGATGCGGGTTGACATCAAACCGCAGGCGTGCACGCCAATTGCAGAAAACGAGCTGCATCGGCCACTTCCCGCTGAATACCGGCAATACGGTCCGTTATTTCCGTATCCTCACCCCACACAGCCATTTGCATACGTTCATCCAGCGTTGCGCTGGCCACCAGTTCATCTACAGAACCAGCGCCGTTTACCAGCGCCAAACCCAGCACAAGGCTTCCCAATGCTGGCACGGAAACGGCAAGCACAGCCAATTCCGCCGCATTCAGCTTTTCCATGGCATCATATAGCTTTTGCAAAGACTCTTCGGGCTGCACAATTGGCATCACACCAGATGATGTGTGCAGGGTAACCCCATACTGCTTCCGCAGCCATTCCAGCCACGGGTCCCATTCCTTGCGTTGGGCCTGCGCCAGCTTACCTTCCCCCGGCTCCCGGTAACACAGCAGATCACTGCCCGCATAAGCCAAGAGGCTGCGCAACACCCCTTCCCGCTCTGCAGGAATACGCTCGATCATAGAGCCCGCGATACCTGTAAGGGGCAGATCAGCAGGTGAAAAAAGACCATCTGCATTTTGCCCGGCAGCCTGCCATTCTGCCGCCAGCGCATCTGCCAATGCGCGAGACGTGACGCATAGCGGAGTCTTGCGTGGCAGACGGATGCTGCGCCCATCAAGCTGCACAACAAAACCCTGCCCTTCTGGCACAACGTCTGCCTGTTTCCAGAACCGTTTGCGGCCAACCGGCGCATTGCCAGAAACATTATGTTCGGTAGATGCCATTTTCATTGGAACAGCCCCAAGCCACGCAACATGTTCATGACCTTTCCTTCCTTGCCCGCTTTTTTCTGCGGTGCATCTGGCCCAGCCACACCCTCACGCGCAGCAGAAAGCATGGAGGGGCAGTTATCTCCCTCCCCATCATTTCCGCCAATGCTTATGCCATACCGGCCTTCATAAGCCGGATCCATACGCGGTTTGGGGTCTGACAATGTACCTGTAACCGCAACATCGGAAGAAGCCGAAGCCCCACCCAGCAACACGCGCGGAGACAGGTGCATATCCAGCACCTGAGAGCCCAGCCCCACCGTGCCGTGCCCATGTAGAACCAGAAACGGCGTTTCCAGCCCCAGCATATCAATATTGGCATTGCCCTGCGCAAACTGCATATGGCTGCCAAAGCACCTTACGGGCATTTTGCCTTTAACCGGCACCTGTGGGCCCAGAAGCGTGCGAATAGCGGCACCACTTATGCTACCATCCACAACCGAAACCCCAAGGTGCCCGTCCAGATTATTGCGCCGATCTTCCGGCGTTTCCCCTTGCGTGGAAACTGCGCCCACAAGTTGCACAGTGCCGGAAAGCGAGGAAGAAAGGCCAAGCCAGCGCTCAACAACAGGCAGGGGTAAAAACACAGGGTGCGCCGCCAATTCAATCTGGGGCAAAGCACCGGCCACGTCATACACCAAACGGCCAGCTTGCTGGAAACCATTGCCTTCAGCCTGCACGGGCTCAAGTGTCAGTCTGCTATTTTGCAGCGTGGCATGCGTGCTGACATGCGCCCATGTTACGCCCTGCCAGTTTACGCTCTGCGCTTGCACATCCATAGCACCTCGTGCGCCACGCAGCACATCTGATACGGCATGGTGCCGCACCACAGATGCCGTATCAGCAACATCTATGTGCCCATCTACTTTAAGATCATTGGCGGCTGGCAGGTCACCCCCCGGCACCACGTGCGCGAGCTGGCCATGCACATCCAGCGCAGAAGCACCAGCACTTAGAGTGCCTGTGCCGTGGATGCTGGATTCACCCTGCGTGAGCGTTAAATCCACCGGCACAATCTGCTGTGCAACGTGTTCGGGCGCAGCAGCCAACTGCTGCATTGTTCCCACCGTGCCACGCAGGCTCAACACCTGCGCACCCACCTGACCATCAATCTGAGCCGTTACCGGATCTGTGGGGCCTGCCGTATCTATTACCACCCGAGTTAATGCGGCCTGTGGCAACCATGCGCCTACATCCACATTTTCAGCACGCACATGCAGGCTTTGGGGTGCAGGCTGCGCGCCCTGCCCGCCAACAGCCATATCTACAGAAACATTCCGACCTTCTGGGAGATTTGCATGTGGGAAAAAGACATTCAGATCACGCAGCTGCGCAACAGAACCACCAATCTGCAACGCATAGACTTTTTGGCCCTGCGGATCTGTAATGGACCCATCTATATGCGCCAGCCCGGCAGGATGGCCATTCACAGTCAGGGAGATTCTCAGCTGCATTGGCAACTGGGCGGACATTGGCAACAAAGGCCCTGTTTGCCCTGTAAGCGCTAACTGCCCAGCTCCTTTACGCAGCTTTACATCAAAATCAGGCGCGTTCCCCGAAAGCCCTTTCACCTTGCCTTCGGCAATCTGAAAAGCACCAGAACGATGATGCACCGCATCATCCCAATCGACCTGCGCCTGTGTGAGCAAAAGATCTGAAACCGTCAGATTCCAGTGCATCTTGCCAGAACTGGAAGAGGAAGAGCCCCCGTTGCTGCTCTGGCGTTCTTGCGGTGTGAAATGCCAATCTGCCCGCCCATCTGCCAAACGGCGCAACCGCACCTGTGGGCTGATGAGGCTGACATCTTCAAACGCAATGCGATGAGAAAACAGCGGCAACAATGCCAGCCGGGCACGCACCTGCCCGATATCCAGCATGTTCACACCATCTTCCGCCACGCTGGAAAGTTTTACGTTCTTTGCTTCCACCCACGGAAAAGGCAGAATCCACACATGCAACTGGCCAATGGTCAGGTGGCGGCCGGTGCTGCTTTCCACTGCATCGGCCAGCCGTGTTTTCAGCCAGTCTGCATCCTGCGTGGCAGATATAATTGTGCCACCGCCCAGCGCCAGAACAGCGGCCCCCGCCAGCAGGCCGATTTTCCATTTCAGACGCATGTGCGTTTCTCCTGTTTCAACTTGAACCGTCCTTATCCTTGGCCGCCACGGCGTGAAGGTGGCGGTGTGGTGCCCGACACAAACCCAAGAGTTCGGAAGGTTTCACGCATATGAGGCGGTAATTCGGCACTTACAGTTAAGCGCCCACCTGCCGGATGTGGCATATCCAGCATACGGGCATGCAGATGCAGCCTGTCTGTAAAGCCAGAAGGATGGGCTGCCGCTCCACCGTATTTCGGATCTCCCAAAATAGGTGTGCCTAAAGATTCGCAATGCACACGAAGCTGATGCGTGCGGCCAGTAAGCGGTGAAAGTTCCAGCCAAGAAAACTTGCGTGCAGCCGAATCCAGCACTTCGTAAACAGACCGTGCTGATTGTGCATCAGCATCCTTACGGTCAGCTGCCACGGTGATGGAACCGGGGCCAGCACCCAAACGGGCCAATGGCTGATCTATCTCGCCCGAAAGCGGATCAGGCCGCCCAACCACAACAGCCCAGTAGATCTTTTTTACGTCCCGACCACGGAAAGATGCCGCCAGCTTGGCCGCTACGCCGGGAGTACGCGCCAGCAGCAGAAGGCCGGAGGTATCTTTATCAATCCGGTGCACCAGCCGTGGGCGCGGATCATCTTCTTCCCGCAGGCCATCCAGCATCATGTCAACGTGCTTGGTAATGCCGGGGCCACCCTGCACGGCAAGCCCTGCGGGCTTGTTAAGGACAATGACGTGCTTGTCCTGATACACCACCATCTTGCGGATTTCACGCGCCAGTTTTTCATCCAGTGGGCGCGGCACATCGCGCGCAGGCTTGGCGGCCATGGGTATGGGGGGCACGCGCACCGTTTGCCCCGGCTCTAACCGGGTGGAGGCTTCTACCCTTTTGCCCTCAACACGAATCTGACCCGTGCGGCACAGTTTTTGAAGCGCCCCCTGCGTAAGATGCGGGTAATGGCGGCGAAAATAGCGATCCAGACGAATACCGGCTTCGTCTTCGCTTACGGTACGATTGACAACACTCATGCGCCGATATTCACGACTAACGCCGATCCCGCAAGCGGGACCACGTTTCTAGCCTGTGACGAACCTCCCGTTCATAGCCCCTACCCGTTGGATTATAGAAGTTCTGGCGCTTCATGCCGTCGGGAAAATAGTTTTGGCCAGAAAAGCCTTCTTCCGCATCGTGGTCATACTGATAGCCCTTACCGTAGCCGATATCCTGCATCAGTTTGGTGGGGGCATTTAGAATGTGTGCCGGTGGCATCAGGCTGCCTGTAGCCTTGGCTGCACGGCGGGCCGCGCCATAGGCTTTATAAACTGCGTTGGATTTGGGCGCAGTGGCCAGATGCACCACAAGCTGCGCCAAGGCCAGTTCCCCCTCCGGCGAACCCAAACGCTCATACGTTTCCCACGCAGCCACGGCCAATGGCAGGGCGTGTGGGTCTGCCATGCCCACGTCTTCCGCAGCAAAGCGTGTCATACGGCGGGCCAGATAACGCGGGTCTTCCCCACCTTCCAACATACGGGCAAACCAGTAGAGAGCTGCATCCGGGTCTGATCCGCGCATGGATTTATGCAGAGCGGAAATCAGATTGTAATGCTCTTCCCTATCTCGATCATACAAAATGGCGCGTTTTGCCAACAGGCGGGAAAGGGCCTGCGCATCCAGCGGTTTTTCTGTTTTCAGGCTTAAAAGCTGCTCCACCATGTTGAGCAGGTAACGGCCATCACCATCTGCCATAGCGCGGAGGGTGACACGCCCATCTTCCGTAAGCGGCAAGGGCCTGCCTGTTTCTTCCTCCGCCCGCACCAGCAGGGCTTCACAAGCCGGATCATCCAGCCGGTTAAGCACCATAACCTGACAGCGTGACAGCAAAGCGGAATTGAGCGCAAAGGATGGATTCTCGGTTGTGGCACCAACCAGCACAACGGTGCCATCTTCTACCACCGGCAAAAAGCCATCCTGCTGCGCGCGGTTAAAGCGGTGGATTTCATCTACAAACAGCAGCGTACCGCCACCCACTTCTGCCTGCCTGCGTGCGTTCTCGAATGCTTTTTTCAGATCCGCCACGCCAGAAAACACAGCCGAAAGCTGCACAAACTTTAACCCAGCAGCCTGTGCCAGAAGGCGGGCAATAGTGGTTTTGCCAACACCCGGCCCACCCCACAGAATCAAACTGGCAAGTGAGCCACGTTCCAACATACGTGTGAGCGCACCCTCTGGCCCCAGCAGATGCGCCTGCCCTACCACATCCTCCAACCGTTGCGGGCGCAGACGGTCCGCCAATGGCTGCGTGGGCGCTGGCTTTTTGCGTGCGTCCGCATTTCTTCCCTGAGATGGCTCGGGAGCAAGCCCAAAAAGATCATCACCCATTACCGGGGGTTCACGCTCTGCGGCCATAGCCTGCGTGCCTCACTTCAATCTGTCTCAATCTGTGTGAATATATCGGCCTGCACGGCAGCTTTTTCCAGAAGAAGCACGGAAAAAGCTGCTGGCAACACAGTTTAGTTGTCCTCGGCAGGCAGAACAAAAGTGCTTGCCGGAATATCTGCACCCGCATGCACATCAAACAAGGTTACGCGGGTTTCGCGCCCTTGCGCGTCCAGCACACTCCATGACCGCAGAGCAACTGGCGTTTCATAAAAAACCAGTGTCAGGCTGCCATCACCGGGGGAGGATGTGCGCACAAGCGTAACCTGCACCAGCCCGTTATCATGCTGAAAGCCCGTTACCGTGACATCATCTGTCAGGCTGACATGAGGGCGCAGCAGAAGGCCCAGAGGTGTACGCTCAATGGGAATAACCGTGGTTTGGTCCAACTGGTTATCTCGGAACACAACCTTGCCCCCGTTGGCTACCAGCAGCAGCGGTGAAGGCGGATCATACGCCAAGCGCATCTGGCCGGGGCGCTTCATCCACACGGTGCCGGTTGTGCGTTTTCCTTCTGCATCAAGCTGCTGAATGCGGGCCTGAAAGGTTTTGGACTGGTTGAGCGCCTGCTCAATCCGCTTCAACCATGCTTTATCGGATGCAGAAAGCGCCACAGCAGCCGGCGCGGAAGAAGATGCTACGGGAATAGCCGTTTCACCGGTATCGTCCTGTGCATAAGCCTGGCTGCCAGCCAGAACCAACCCCATAGCCGCTGGCAGAACAGCCCGGAAAATGGATTTCATGAACGTGGTTTCTTTCATCTGAAGCATGCAGGCTTATACAGCTATCAACCCGGCAACCAGCGCCAGCGCTACGGCCAAGCCAATTTCTCGATTAGCCCTAAACTGGGCCAGACACAAAGCGGGGCTTGTTGGGTCTACCTTACGGGCCTGTTGCCACAACAATATGGCAGGCAACACCAAAGCCACCCAAAAAAGTGGGCCAGACCCCGCCAAAACAGCGGCCACAGCCAGCAAAACAAGCATTAGCCCGTAACAGGTGCCAATAAACCCACGCGCCCGGCCGACCATAAGGCGAGATGTGGATTTCACACCAATGCGGGCATCGTCTTCCATATCCTGAAAGCCATAAATGGTATCAAACCCCAGTTGCCACACAATGGTTGCCGCATACAAAGCTGCCTGTGCCCAAGATAAATGCCCGGCCGCAGCCGCGTATCCCATGGGTGCGCCAAAGCCGAAGGTAAACCCCATGACAAGCTGAGGCCACCACGTAAACCGCTTGGCCAATGGGTAAAGCGCCACCAGCAGCAGGGATGACACACCCAAAATCCATGAAAGGCTGTTCAACTGCACCAGCACAGCCAAGCCTGCCAGCAAAAGCAGCACCAAAAATAGTGTGGCCTGCTTCATGCTCAACGCGCCAGATGCCAGTGGCCGCCCAGCTGTGCGCGCCACCTGCCGGTCTATATCCCTGTCCCACATATCATTCACAACGCAGCCCGCGGCCCGCATTACAAGGCTGCCGATGCCAAACAGCACAATCAGCCGAATGCGTTCGGAAGTGGCAACACCCTGAGGCAGCAGAATGCCCCACATGCCCGGCAGCCATAAAAGCCACGTGCCTATTGGCCTATCCAACCGCGCAAGCAAAGCATAGGCCTGCAACGCCGGAGGCAGATGGGCAATCCACCCTGTAATGCGGATATCTGTATGGCTGGAAGAAACTGACACGGCTGTTCACGTATCCTGTTCAGAAAGGCATATGGTGTTAAGGGCTGGTGTTCTATGCCACAAAGCGGAAACCACTTACACCTTTCAGCTCAGACAGACCCGGTAACCATGGTTGTAACAGATGCCACCGCGCACCTTCCGCGCCTTTATAATGCCCCAGAAATACTGGGAGATGCCCACACGGGCCTAACGCTGCAAATTGCGCCAGATCAGGCCCGCTATCTGGGCACAGTACTGCGCAAAAAAGCCGGAGACTACGTGCGCATCTTCAATGCAAACAGTGGGGAATGGCTGGCACGCATTACGGAAATCCGGAAGGACAAAGGCTTTTTTGAGCTGGAACGTCAACTTCGCGCCCCCACGCAGCAGCCTGCCTTGGTTCTGGCTTTTGCCTTGCTCAAGCGCGATGCCACAGATTTGGTCTTGCGTATGGGCACGGAGTTGGGTGTTACACACTTTGTGCCTCTTATCACCGAACGCACCAATACACACCGCATCAACCCCGACCGCCTGCATGCCATTGCCACCGAAGCCACAGAACAATGTGAGCGCTTTGATGTGCCACACATAGAGTCTCCGCGAGCATTCACAGATTTTCTGGCAAGCTGGCCACAGGAGCACCGGCTGTTTGCCGCCATAGAACGCGGAGAGGACCGGGCTATTCATACCCCCTCCCTGCTGCCCGATACACATGCCGGGGATGGTTTTTTGGTTGGCCCTGAAGGGGGCCTAAGTGATAGGGAATGCCAGATGATGCTAAAAAATTCTTGCATCACGCCAATATCCCTAGGCCCATTGGTGTTACGGGCTGATACGGCCGTGGCTGCCGGGCTGGCACTTATAGGCTGCGGCTTGCGTTCGGCTGCTGTTTTGTCACAATAACGCTTCATATCTCCGCTTTGCTGGCGCAGAGTGCGATTTCTCTGTTTTTCAAGGATCTGTGATACCCCATGTCCAACCCCGGCGCATCAGATGAAACCCCTGCCCGCACCGTTGCACAGCTGGCCGAAGTGCTTGCGCAGGGATGCAAGCCGCGTGACGCATGGCGGATTGGCACGGAACACGAAAAATTCGGCTTTCTGCGCCCAGAAGCCGTAAAGGAAGGACAGAAAGCCTATTCTGCTCCACCTTATGCCCCCAATGGCATTGAAGCCCTGCTTAAGGGCCTGCAGAAGTTTGAGCCGGATGATTGGACATCTGTGCTCGATAATAACAACATCATCGGCCTGAAAGGGCGGGGAGATGCCGCTGGTGCTGCGATATCCCTTGAGCCTGCTGGGCAGTTTGAGCTTTCTGGCGCGCCCTTGCGCACCCTGCACGAAACAGCAGAAGAACTGACAGCCCATTTTGATGCCGTACGCCCCATTGCGCGTGAACTGGGGCTAGGCTTTGCGCCCTTGGGCTTTCACCCCACTGCCACACGAGCAGAACTGCCGTGGATGCCCAAATCCCGCTACGCCATTATGCGCGAATACATGCCCAAAGTTGGCTCAATGGGTTTGGACATGATGCAGCGTACCTGCACCGTGCAAGTGAATCTGGATTTTGGGTCTGAGCAGGACATGGTGCGCAAAATGCGTGTTTCCATGGCGCTGCAACCGGTAGCCACGGCCCTGTTTGCCAATTCTCCTTTTGTAGAAGGCAAGCCCAACAACATTCTTTCCAACCGCGCACAGGTCTGGACAGATACGGACAACGCCCGCTCCGGCATGCCAGCATGCGTGTTTGAAGATGACTTCAGCTTTGAACGCTATGTGGAATGGGTGCTGGATGTGCCCATGTATTTCATTATGCGTGATGGTAAAATGCGCAACGTGGCTGGCCGCTCCTTCCGCGCATGGATGAATGGTGAACGGCAGGACGGGCTGGAAGATGTAACCCCCACCATTGGGGATTTTGAAGACCACATTACAACAGCCTTCCCCGATGTGCGGCTCAAGCAGTTCCTGGAAATGCGTGGTGCTGATGCGGGGTCACCAGAAATGATGCTGGCTCTTTCCACTTTGTGGACGGGTGTTTTATATGACGATGCGGCGCTGGAATCTGCTTGGGAACTCGTAAAATCTCACCCGTGGGAAGACTATGTAAAGCTGCGCGAGATTGTGCCACTTATGGGGCTGGATACGCCTTGGGGTGAAGGCACAGTGCGTGATCTGGCTGCACAGATGATTGCCATTGCCATGGACGGCCTACAGGGCCGGGATATGACGGATGAAAGCGGACAGACCGAATGGGTCTATCTTGCGCCCCTTACCTCTTTGGTAGCTGGTGCACCCACACAGGCTGAACGTTGGCTGGAACGTTATTATGGCGCGTGGATGGGGGATGTCAGCCGTATCTTCCTTGAAGCTGAAGTCTGAACAGCCTGACATAATGCAACCAATAAAAAAGCAGCCTCAGGCTGCTTTTTTTGTATTCAGAAACAAACGGCTGGCGCTTAGCGTGGCGGCAAACAGCGCCACACATCCGGCCATAAGCAAGCACTTTTGTGTGGCCCCTTGTGCAAACCATGTAAAAAAGGCCGCAACCCCCATAGCCCCCAAGGTCTGCCCCGCTTGGCGTGCAACCTGCACCATACCACTGGCACCACCAGCCCGTGTATGAGGTGCGGCCACCATCATGGCTCGGTTATTGGGTGGCTGAAAAAAACCAAATCCCCAGCCTGCCACGCCGGTGCGCCATGCAATATCCCACACAGAAGGATGGGCCGGCAAAAGCCACAGCAAAAAGAAACCCAGTGCCGTTGTGCTCAAACCAATGGAAGACAACACACCCGCAGAAACCTTATCTGCCACGCGCCGGATCAGTGGTGCTGCGCACATAATGCCCAACGGCCAAGGCGTAATGAGCAAACCCGTGGCGGCTGAGCTGAGGCCAAGAGTGTTGTGCAACGTAAACGGCATGGAAACAATGTAGAAATTAGAGGCCACAAAGCCACAGAACCCGGTGATAAAGGCCACTGCGAATTCTGGATTCTTCAGCAAATCAACAGGCAAAATGGGTTGTGGAGCTTCTGCCTCACGCCGCACCAGCAGCACTCCGGCTGCAAGCCCTGCCAGCAGTAATGCACAGGAAATGGCTGTATTTTGGGAATGTGCCAGCCCATCTCCCCCCATTACGGAGGCCCCAAAAGCCAGCATGCACAATATGCTGCCTGTAACATCCAACGCGCCAGAAGTGCGTGGTACTTTAGGCAGCGCATAAAAGGCCATGCCCAAGGCCAAAGCCCCAAATGGCAGGTTAATCCAGAACAGCCATGGCCAAGACCCTATGGTGAGAATGGCAGCAGCGGCCGTAGGCCCCAAGGCCACACCAAGCGCCACCACCACGCCATTAAGAGCAATACCGCGCCCAATTTCTGCATGAGGGTAAATAAACCGCACTAGCGCGATATTCACACTCATAATGCATGCACCACCAATGCCCTGCAACACACGCGCACCCGCCAAAATAGGCAAGCTGGTGGCCGTGGCACAGAATAGAGATGACACCATGAAAATGATGATCCCTACCTGACAAAGCCTGGCAAACCCCACCCGGCTACCCAACGCAGCCAGCGGCAGAAGGGAAACCAGACTGGCCATCTGATAGGCATTTACAACCCAGATGGACGAAGATGAGGAAGCGTTTAAATCCCGCGCAATATCGGGCAGTGCAACGTTTGCAATGGCGTAATCCAGCAATGCCAGAAAAACAGAAAGCGCCACAGCCAGCATGGCCATATTGCGGGCTGCTCCATGAAGCCCATCTGCAACCGGTGCTGACTGAGAATTGGGGATTTGTGTCATGGAGCAAAGCTTTCTTTTGCCTGCAAGGAGTGACCTACCTGCCTTTTCTGGAAATCCAGAACGCACGTGGGCGTGGTGCTCCCACCTCATGTTGTGCAGCTAATATATTGAGTGACAGCCCTGCACGCGGCCTCGGGCACCTGAGACCAACAATTATAAGCACCGCCAGACGGTGTGCTCCGTGCCCTCATATTCTCTCGTCAGAACACCATTGTAGTGGCTTACTGCCAAATGCAACGAATGGTGTTCTGACAAAAAGAAGTGTCTGCGCCTATTAAGTCAGGAATCTGCGTAAGGGTTTTTGGTGCCACGCGTTTGCAAGCGAATAGGCACACCCGGCAGATCAAACGTTTCACGCAGGCCGTTTACAAGGTAGCGCTTGTAATCATCCGGCAGTTGTTCAGCCCGCGTGCCGAATATAACAAACGTTGGCGGACGAGATTTCACCTGCGTGATATAGCGCAGTTTCAACCTGCGCCCCTGCACCAATGGTGGCTGATGGCGTTCCAGCATTTCCTCAAACCAGCGGTTGAGGGCACCTGTGGGCACGCGTGCGTTCCAGACTGTCCATGCATCACGCACCGCTGGCAGCAGTTTGTGAATAGAAGCACCGGTAAGTGCAGAAAAAGTAACAACTGGCACGCCACGCATCTGAGCCAGAGAAATGCTCAAACGGTCCAGAATAGCATTACGCGTGGCTGTGCGATCCTGCACGGCATCCCATTTATTCAGGGCCAATACGCAGGCACGGCCTTCACGCTCAATCAGGCGAGCAATTTGCAAATCCTGCTCATGCACACCCAATGTCGCATCCAACACCAGCACGGCCACCTCTGCCATTTTCAGCGCTTCGATGGCAGCTGAAACGGACATTTTTTCCAGAGATTCATCAATGCGCGCTTTTTTGCGCAAACCAGCCGTATCTACAATTTCAAACGTATCATCGCCATCTTTCAACGTGACGGCAATGGAATCACGCGTAAGCCCTGCTTCTGGCCCGGTAATCATACGTTCTTCACCCAAAAGGGCGTTCATGAGCGTAGATTTACCTGCATTGGGGCGGCCCACAATAGCCACACGCAATGGGCCAGTCGGGCGCGGAGGTTCTTCCCCTTCTTCCACAGCAAAATCATCTGCTGCTTCAATTTCAGGTTCTGCCTCATGCTCCGGCTCTGCGGGCAGCCTATCGGCAATTTCCCACATCAGGTCCGTCACACCTTCACCGTGTTCAGCAGAAAGCGCCAAAGGCTCGCCCAAGCCCAGAGCATAGGCTTCCATTGCGGAAGCTGCGCCAAGCCGACCTTCGGATTTATTGGCAATCAGCAATACAGGGCGGTTCTGACGCCGGATCCACTGTGCAAAATGCTCATCTGCTGGCGTAATACCTGCGCGCGCATCTACGCAAAACAGCACCAAGTCTGCTTCACGCACAGCACTTTCAGAAGAAAAACGCATCCGCCCGAACAGGCTTTCGGGGGCTGCTTCTTCCAGCCCTGCGGTATCAATCAACCGCACGTAGCGCCCACGAATAAGGGCCACACCTTCCTTGCGGTCTCGGGTCACACCGGGGGTATCCGCCACAAGGGCCTGCCTGCGCCCTACAAGGCGGTTAAACAGTGTGGATTTACCAACGTTTGGCCGACCTGCAATAACAACAACAGGCATATCCCCCGTAGGAAGCGGCGGAGGTGGGCGCATGGATTTGCGGCGATCAGCCATAAGAGCAAAGGTTCCCGTCGTTTGTCACGATCAGCATCTGGTTATCTACGATAATTGGCGGCACGAAAGAAACGGTATCCATGCTGTCTACTGATATAATTGCACCTGTTGCCGGGTTAATCCGCACCATGCCATTTTCTGGCAGAGAGCTCAGACAAACCAGTTCGCCGCCCACCAGCATGGGGCCAAACCAGGTTACGATATCTTTGTGCACATCCACACGCCGAAAGCGGCGCAGCTGTGTAATCCACCGCACATGGCCAGAAAGGCGATCAATACATGCGATCTGCTGATCTAGCGAGACCACAAAAAGCCAATCCCCCACGCATAGCAGGCTGTTCTGGCTGGCAACTGAGCGTTCCCACACACGGCGACCTGTGCGGATATCAATGGCAGCCAACACCTGTGCCATGCTTACGGCATACACAATGCTATCAACAATAACAGGCAGCCCACGCACACAGGACAGATCCAGCGTGCTGGCCTGACTGTTGACGTTACCCATCATGTCACTCCAGACAACCTCACCACTTTCCACTCGGAAAGCAACAAGATCGCCCCCACCAAACCCGGCCACCACAATGCCGTTATCTACAGCGGGGGCAGGCTGGCCAAACACTGTGGTTTCCACAGATGTGGCTGTATATGTCCACAACTGGCGGCCTGTGGCGGAATCCAGCGCGAAAAACCGCTCATCAATCGTGCCGAAGAAAACACGTCCACCAGCAACTGTTGGGGCAGACCGCCCCGGTGCGCCGTTGGTGGTTTTCCACTTCACCTTGCCGGTTGCCGCATCCACCGCCATGGTTTGGGAAATGCCGTCTACAATGTAAACAACGCCGCCATCTACGGCCAAACCGCCGCCCATATTGGCAGAATAAGATTTTCTGGGGCGCGGATTATACGTCCAGATATGGCGCATGCCGGGCCAAGAAAAAGCGCGCACAACACCTTGGGCATCCATAACAAACAGGCGACCATCCTGCACAACAGGTGGTGCAGGAATAAGCCCGCGGCCCAAAGTGCCAAGTGCTGCCCATGCCATGAAATCTGGCTGGGAAATACCGGCCCCGATATCCTTGCTCCACCTTTTATGCAGCCCTCCCCAAGCATAATTGCTGCCGGTATGGGCCGAAACACGCCCACAAATAGGCCATTCCGAAACGCTAATGGTAGGAGGGATTGTAATGGGCGTATGATCGTCCGGGTCAACCATCAACCCAGATCCGGAAGACAGAATATCCGTGCGGTGCCCGGCCAGAATGGGCTTTCTGTCACTCTCAAACATGGTGCACCCGGCCAGCGCAGGAGCCAGAGCGGCGCCTCCTAGCAGGGCACGGCGTGAAAGTCCGGAACGTCTGGTTGCGCTGGATTTCTTGTTGCTGCTCATTCTATTAGCCTGCTGTCGGATCAAGGGCCTGCATCATATCCTGCGCCCGGTTGCGTACGCCCTGAGGAACATCCTGCGCAGCCTGTAGCGCTGCAAATTTCTGCCGGGCTTCTGCCACATGCCCTTCGCGCACATCCAGAACAGCCAGGGCTTCCATGGCCAGACCATTCCACGGCTTGCCTTTACCTGTAAGCAGCGCAAGGCGAGAACGTAGTGTAGCAGGTTCTCCGGTATCCAACTGTTTTTGGCACCACAGCAAGGTTGCCAGATCACGCAGTGCGGAATCTGCGTTCGGGTCTTTCTGCACGGCATCCCACGCAGCCAGTGCACCTTTCACATCACCCCGCGCCGCCTGCACGCCCCCTTCCTGCAAACGGGCCAGAACAGCCACGCCTTTTGCATCGGAAGACGCTAATTTCTGCAACGAGGCCAAACCCGCCTGCGCGGTAGTGGTGAGATCTACCGTGCCTGATGAAGGAGTTGAGGGCAGATGGTCTGTCTGCCGTAAGGCCGTAAGATACGTTCCTGTAGCTTCCAACGCCTGAGATTTCTGGCTGGAAACATGCCAAGACCACGCACCAATGCCCGCAAGCACGGCCACAATCAGCCCAATACCCGCACCGGCATAGCGCTTTGCGGCCATACGCAGGCGCTCGGCCTGCATTTCCTCATCAACTTCCTTGAAAAGATCCTCTGCCACGGTCTGGCCTGTTCCTGTCTGCTGGCGTTCTGCCTGACGGCTTTGTGTTACCGTCTATCTGCCTCAGCCGGGGGTATCATACAAGTCATGCAGGCAATCAGCCTGATGGCGGCTCTTTTACTGTTGTACCAGAAAACAGCCGCCCTGCCGAAAATTTTAGTGCTCTGCCTTCTGTAATTTGGCCCCTCCGGCCTTAAGGGCCGTGGTCAATTTGGTGAAATTACCGGCAATACGCTTTTGCACGGTGCTGCTGCCTTCATGAATATGGGCAATTTTTTCACGCGCTTCATTGCTGATAGCCGTTTCTTCCTTAACGGCTGCCTTGGCCACACAGCTGTTATAGGTGCGTGCTGCTTTTTCATAGGCACTGACCTTATCAACACTGGCGTTATATTTATCAACGGAAGACACTTCTACAGAAGGCGCCACAGGTTCTGCGCCGCATGCGCTTGCTGTCCACATCTTGTCTGCAGCCTGTGCAGGCATGGTAACACTGCTGCACAACTGGGCGGCTGTAAGCCCGGCGATAAGATAAAAACCTTTCCTAATCATTCCTGTATCCCCGATTCAGAGCAGAGATGTTTTTCTGCCCAATTTATAACTTTACCATCAGCAAACGCTTCTTGCACAGGCAGCGCAAATGTCCACACCTGCGCGCACTGGGTTGGAAAAAAAACCGGAAGACAGTATAGGCGCGATAATGCGCATTCTTTTCATCACGGCCACACGTCTGGGCGATGCCGTGCTTTCTACGGGCCTGCTGGCATATCTGCACCAACGCTGGCCAGATGCGCGGTTCACCATAGCATGTGGGCCTGTTGCCGCCGGGCTATTTAGCGCCTTTCCCGGACTCGAGCGCACCATTGTGATGGAAAAGCGCCCCTATGATCTGCACTGGCTTGATCTGTGGAAAGCCTGCGTGCCTTTCAAATGGGATATCACGGTAGATCTGCGCGGCTCAGCCGTTACATTTCTTCTACGTTCGGGCCGCCGGTTTATTATGCGCGGCGGCCGGCGGGCTGGCGCACGTATTATGCATTTGGGAAATGTTCTGAACCTTTCTCCACCTCCGCTCCCAACTGTTTGGGTCAGCCCGGCTGATCGCGCAAAAGCACAGCAGATTATTCCTGACACCTCACCCATTATAGCCTTAGGTCCTACAGCCAACTGGACAGGCAAAATCTGGCCAACAGAACGGTACCTGCCCCTATGGCAACGCCTGTGTACGGCATACCCTCAGATTCGGCCCGCCATATTCTATGGTCCGGGAGAGCAGGAAGCCGCACTCGCCCGCCCTGTTCTGCAAGCTCTGCCCCACGCCATAAATGCAGGAGGCCATTTTTCCCTTACGGAAGTAGCCGCCATGCTGGCCCGCTGCCGCCTGTATATCGGCAATGATTCGGGGCTGATGCATCTGGCCGCCGCCGCAGGCACGCCCACTTTGGGGCTTTTTGGGCCATCTCGTGCATCGGAATACGCGCCTTCTGGCAAAAACGCGCGGTGGATTGCTGCCCCCGGCCCAGAAGGTGAAGCCCCCATAGCTGGGCTGGATGTTGCAGATGTTGCCACAGCAGCGCTCTCCCTTCTCAAGGAAACCGGCATATGATGGATGGCACTACCAACGGGCAGAACACACAGCCTTTGAAAGTTGCGCACATTATGGCCGGAGCCCCCACAGGTGGGGCTGAGCTGTTTTTTGAACGCCTATGTATTGCACAAGCTGCGGCAGGGCTTTCTGTTCTGCCAGTTATCCGCACCAACCCGGAGCGTGCCCAACGTTTACGTGCAGGCAACCTTGCACCCGTTGAGCTGCCTTTTGGCAACATGCTGGATATACGCACCCGCGTGGGCCTTCGTTCTGCTCTTAAAGAGTTCTCTCCCCGCGTTGCCGTTGCATGGATGAACCGTGCCGCACGCTTTGCCCCCCAAGGCAACTGGGTACTGGCTGGGCGGTTGGGGGGGTTTTATGATCTTTCCTATTATCGCCACTGCTCTCATCTCATTGGCAATACGCATGGCTTGGTGCGCTGGATGCGCGAGCAAGGCTGGCCTGCCAAGGCGGTGCATTACCTCCCCAACTTCGCCACAGATCTGGCAGCCACACCACCCGTATGGCCAGAGTTTTTGCCACATGGTGCCCCTTTTCTGCTGGCATTGGGGCGGCTGCATAAGAACAAGGCTTTTGATGTTCTTATCCGTGCCATGAAGCATGTGCCACACATCCCGCTTGTTATTGCCGGAGAAGGGCCAGAACGCGCAGCGCTGGAAGCACTTGTGCGGCAGGAAGGTGTGGCAGAGCGTGTATTCATGCCCGGATGGGCCCACCACCCCGGAGGCTTGCTCCGCGCCTGCTCTGCCATGATCTGCCCTTCTCGGCACGAGCCATTGGGCAATGTGGTGATTGAAGGGTTTTCGGCCTGCAAACCGGTGATTGCAGCCGCTTCTCAAGGGCCAAGTGAACTTATCCGAAATGGTGAAAACGGCCTGCTGGCTCCGGTAGAGGATGCCAATGCTCTGGCCGCGCAAATCTGCACTGCACTGGAAACACCAGACCTGGCAACCCGTATGGCGCAGGCAGGCCGCAGGGATTATGAAACAACCTATGCTGTCACACCCGTTCTGGATGCGTGGCATAAGTTCTTGTCCACGGTGGAGGCCGGGTAAATGTGTGGCATTGGAGGGCTGATTTATACGCCCGGCACGCAGCCATGTTCCGAATCGGTTCTGGAACGTATGGCGCAGGCCTTGGGCCATCGTGGCCCCAATGGTGTGCATATTGCCCGGTTGGGCCGCGCCGATATGGTGCATACACGCCTTGCCATTATTGATCTGGAAAGTGGAGACCAACCCTTAACCAGCGGCGATGGCACGCTTGTTGCCAATGGTGAAATCTATAACGACCCACAAATTCGCCGGCAGATCGGGCCAGAGCATTTCCAGACCGGAAGCGATTGCGAATCTCCCTTGCTTTTATGGGAGCGTAACGGCTGCACCTATACCCGCGGGCTGCGCGGCATGTATGCCATTGGGCTGTATGATAAAGCCCAGCAGGAACTCCTGCTCTCGCGCGATCCGTTTGGGATCAAACCGCTTTATTTTACCGAATTTTCGGGCGGCATTGCCTTTGCATCCGAGCCCGCACCTTTAATCGCCTCCGGCCTTGCCCCCCGCGCCATTGCACCTGCTGTGCGGGATGAACTGCTGCAACTTCAGTTCACCACAGGATGGGAAACAATCTTTCCCGGTATTCAGCGCGTCATGCCGGGGGAAACTCTGCGCATCAACCAAGGGCGTATTCTGGATAGGCAGCGCCAATCCCCCATTCCCGTCCACGCTCCCTTTTTTACTTCTGAAGCTGACGCCCTAAACCACCTTGATGCAGCGCTGATGGACAGCGTGCATGCGCATGAACGTTCTGATGTACCCTTTGGGCTGTTTCTTTCTGGCGGCATAGATAGTGCCTGCTTGTTAACAGCCATGAACCGCCTACCCCGCACCACGCCCTTGCGCACATGGACAGCCGTTTTTGATGCCCCGGGTGCCGCGGATGAAGCCGAAGCCGCCAATGCCTTGGCCCAACATGCCCGCGCCGAGCATGAAACCTTGCGCATTACGGCAGATATGGTGTGGCAACATCTGCCCGCCATTGTGGCCTGTATGGATGATCCGGTTGCAGATTACGCCATTATTCCCACATGGTTTTTGGCCCAGAAAGCAGCACAGGATGTTACCGTCATTCTCTCCGGCGAAGGGGGAGATGAACTGTTTTGTGGCTATGGACGTTATCGCTCGGCCAGCCGCCCGTGGTGGAAAGGCAAGCGGCGCATGTGGCGGCGCGGCATTTTTGATAACATGAATATTCTGCACCAGCACCCTGCCCATTGGCGGGATGGCATAGCCGCCGCAGAAATGGCCGCGGCAGATGCGGCAACCCCTCTCTCCCGCTTGCAAGCTGTAGATATTGCAGAATGGTTGCCGAATGATCTGCTTATCAAGCTGGACCGGTGCCTGATGGCGCATGGGTTAGAAGGCCGCACACCATTGCTAGACCCCGTTGTGGCCCAAACGGCATGGCGCCTGCCCGATTCCATGCGCCTGCGTGATGGCAAGGGAAAATGGCTTTTGCGCAAATGGTTGCAGCAACACAATTCTGCCGCACGCCCCTTTGCCCCCAAGCAAGGCTTTACCGTGCCTATTGGCACATGGATCAGGCAGCAAGGTGCTCATCTTGGTGAGTTGGTGGCGCGGCAGGAATGTATTGCAGAAATTGCCCGGCCAGACCGTGTAAAAGCCCTGTTTCGCGCAGCAGATAACCGCAGAACGGGTGCTGCCGCATGGACACTTCTGTTTTACGCTTTGTGGCATCGGACACATATTTGCAATCTTCCGCCAGAAGGCGATGTGTTTTCTGCCCTCAGCCAGTAAGGTTTTTGAACAGTTTCTGTTCCTGGCCCCAAAAGCCCTCTATCTTCCTGCGGGAAGCCTTTTTTCTTTTATGGGAGAATGTAAATGCCTTCCCCAACACATATGACCCGGCTTGAAAACCGCACGGTTCTCAAGCTTTCTGGCGCTGACCGCGTGCGTTTTCTGCAAGGTCTGGTCACGGCGGATATTGCTGCGCTGGAACCGGGAGACGCCACATGGAGCGCTTGCCTGACACCTCAGGGCCGCTGGCAGGCAGACTTTTTTGTGGTCTCAGACCCCGATGATACCTGCCTGCTGCTAGATTGCGCCGCAGAACAGGCTGAAAACCTAAAGACCACTCTCCAGCGTTTCCGCCTGCGCTCTGATGTGCAGCTAGAACTCACCGCCCTACCCGTGCATGTCGCATGGGGAAACCCACCGCCAGACAGTGTGCTGGAAAACGCCATCAGCTTTCGGGACCCTCGGTTAGAAGACGCCGGATGGCGGCTGATTGATGCCGCACCAGATACGCCCATAACCGCTACAGAGCAGGACTA
The DNA here is from genome assembly GCF_040208445.1 of Acetobacter sp. A11-2. Lineage (NCBI taxonomy): Bacteria > Pseudomonadati > Pseudomonadota > Alphaproteobacteria > Acetobacterales > Acetobacteraceae > Acetobacter > Acetobacter sp. A11-2. Next base: position 587,548 of record NZ_CP157843.1, on the reverse strand, counting down.
TAACCTGCACCGCCTGATGCTGGGCTTGCCAGATGGTGTGCAGGATTGCGAGGTTGGCCGCACTCTGGCTGCCGAAGCCAATCTGGATCTGCTCGGCGGCGTATCATGGAAAAAAGGCTGCTATATGGGGCAGGAAGTGACCGCCCGTATGCATTACCGCACTCTGGTAAAGCGCCGCCTGATGCCTGTTGCAGCCACATCTCCCCTGCCTGCGCCCGGAACCCCTGTGCTGTACGATGGTGTGGAAGTGGGCACGCTGCGTTCATCCCAAGATCATGTTGGGCTGGCATTACTGAAAACAGATGCCGCCAATAACCAACTGACCTGTGCCGCGCATCCGCTGGTGGTGCGGCTGCCTGCCTGGTTGGAAACAGCCCTTAAACCTCAAACACCTTCTGATTCTCATTCTACGGAAAAATCATGACTTACATTGCCCCACCAGCAGCAGAACTGGATGCTATGCTGGATGTTGTAAAATTTGATGCCTCTGGCCTAGTAGCTGCCATTGCCCAGCAGCACGATACCGGCGAAGTGCTGATGATTGCATGGATGACGCGTGAAGCCCTACGTGAAACGTTGGAAACCGGGCGCGTCTGCTATTACTCCCGCAGCCGCCAGAAGCTTTGGCGCAAGGGCGAAACATCTGGCCAGATCCAGCATCTTATTGAAGCCCGGCTGGATTGCGATGCCGATGCCGTGCTTGTGCTTGTGAACCAGATTGGCGTGGCATGCCACACGGGCCGCCGTAGCTGTTTTTACCGCGCCTTTACACCAGATGGCCTGAAAGAACTGACAAAGCCGGAAATTGACCCCAACCAGCTTTATCACAAACATAACTGAACACGTTTAGCCGAGTATCTTAGCCGTATTTTTACGGTTAAGAACCTCCAGAACAGCTTCTGCTGCGGCATCGGCTGGCAATTGGCCCTGTGGCCCTTCCAGCCCATGCAAAACCGTGGCAAAAGCCCGTTTCTGAGCCTGCGCCACATCTGTATTTTCAAACAGAATCTGCACTTCACGCGCCAGAACATCTGCGCGGCACTGTTCCTGCAAAAGTTCAGGCACAACAGCACGGCCTGCCAACAAATTCACCATAGCCACAAATGGCACTTTAATAAGCCGACGGGCAAAAAAGGCCGTTATGGGGTTAACCCGATATGTCACAGCCATTGGCACTCCAGCCAAAGCCAGTTCCAGCGTAGATGTGCCTGATTTGGTTAATGCTGCCCCAGCAGCAGCAAAGGCATCATGCTTGTCATGAATATCTGTGACAATAACCGGCTTTATGGGCCAATCCTGCGTGGCACGCTCCACAACATTTGCCACAACCGGAGAAACCGGCACCACGGGCACCACGTCTGGCATGGATGTTTTAAGCAAACGCAACATCTGGCCAAAAACTGGCAACAAGCGCGGCGCTTCTGAGCGGCGGCTACCGGGCATGAGCACAAGTATCTTGGCGCTATCTGGCAACCCATGCCGGTTGCGAAACCGAGCTGCATCTCCATCCTTAGCGCCAGATTGCAAAACCGGGTGCCCTACAAAACGGGTTTTTAGGCCGTGCTTGCCAAAAAACTTTTCCTCAAATGGCAAAAGGCACAGCAATTCTTCCCACAGGCCGGGAAATTCCTTCACCCTTTTCTGCCGCCATGCCCAAACCTGCGGCGCCACATAATGCACACGGGCAATGCCCAAACCGCTTATTTTTTTAAGAAGCCGGAGGGCAAAACCAGGGCTATCTATGGTAATCACCAAATCCGGCTTTTGGGTTGCAATATCCTGCGCGGCTTCATCCAACCGGGCAGAAAGCTGGCGCACGCGGGGCAGCACTTCCACTAGCCCCATAACGGCCAGATCCCGCATGGGAAACAGGCTGACCAGCCCTTCCTCCTGCATACGCACGCCCCCCACCCCGGCAAAGCGCATATCGGGCACACGGGCACGCAACGCATGCATAAGGCGTGCACCCAAGACATCGCCACTGGCCTCACCAGCCAGAATCCAGACAAGAGGAGAGGAAGAAGGAGAAACCATGCCTCACGCATAAAACGCTGCCACACAGAGCACAATCATCTTATCCGTGTAGCGTGGTAGGATATCCCCCATAAGGCATGTATATCTTGCAAATAATGCCTCAAAAGTCTTTCCTGCCCCGAAACGCTTTTGGTGCCCGATTAATGCGCCTTTTCACACTCAACCAAGGGACACCCGGTTTCTCGTGACAGTTAAAACCTATATTCATGAATGGACAGACCAGCCCGTCCGCAATGTTCTGGCCGGCATGGTGGGCACTTTTGCACTTATTCCAGAAGTTATCGCTTTTTCTTATGTGGCTGGGGTTGCGCCCTCTGTGGGGTTGTTTGCCTCATTTGTTATCAGCATTGCCATTGCCATTACGGGCGGCAGGCCGGGCATGATTTCCGGAGCTGCCGGATCTGTTGCTCTGGTTGCAGCTGAACTGGTGCATAGCCATGGCCTGCAATATCTGCTTCTGGCGACACTGCTGGCAGGTGCATTCCAGATTATTTTCGGTTTGCTGCGCCTGCAAAGCATGATGCGCTTTGTCTCGCGCGAGGTGGAAACCGGGTTTGTAAACGCGCTGGGTATTCTTATCTTTTCTGCGCAGGTGCCGCAGATGCTGCATGTTACGTGGCATACTTATGCGCTTATCGCGCTGGGGCTGGCTATTGTTTACCTTCTGCCGCGCGTTACCACGGCTGTGCCTTCCCCCTTAATCTGTATTCTTGTGCTTACAGGCATTACTTTTGCAGTGCCCATGCCTGTGCATGTGGTGTCTGATCTGGGAGACCTACCCTCCGGCCTGCCGCATCTAACGTTGCCAGATGTGCCTTTTTCAGCAGAAACTTTTAAAATTGTGCTGCCTTATGCATTTGCCATGGCCATGGTGGGGCTTCTGGAATCCCTCATGACAGCTACTGTGGTGGATGAATTAACAGACACACACAGCAACAAACGCATGGAATGCACCGGGCTTGGTTTTTCCAACATCATGGTGGGGCTGTTTGGCGGCATGGCCGGTTGCGGCATGATTGGGCAAACAGTTGGCAACCTGCGTTATGGCGGGCGTGGTCGGCTTTCCACCTTTACGGCTGGGGCATTTTTGCTGCTGTTGCTGGTTGTGTTGCACCGCTTTGTAGCCCAAGTGCCTGTTGCCGCTTTGGTGGCCATTATGATCATGGTGTCTGTCAGCACATTTTCATGGTCCTCCCTGCGTGATCTGGTAAAGCACCCTCGCCTTTCTTCCACCGTTATGTTGACCACGGTTTTGGTGGTGGTGCTAACGCATGATCTGGCAGCTGGTGTTGCCTGTGGCGTGCTGCTAAATGGGTTGTTCTTTTCTTTCCAGGTTATGAAACTTGTTCAGGTCAGCAGCACATTTTCAGAAAACAGCAACACCCGTACCTATTACGTGCATGGGCAACTGTTCTTTGCCTCTGCCAGTGTTCTTGCCGATGCAGTGGATTTTCAGGATACAGCTTCAAACATCGTGATTGATCTTGAAGACGCACATATCTGGGATATCAGCGCAGCAGACGCGCTGGAAAAAATTGCATCCCGCCTGAAGGCACGCGGAAAAACAGTTTCCATTATTCATGCAGATCAACGTGCAGAAAAACTTCTGGCCTCTCTAGGCCATGATACATTGCTGGCCTAAGCAATTCACAAACCACAATGGCATTAAAAAAGGAGGCATGAGAAAATTCATGCCTCCTTTTTATTTCAGGATTTTTTAAGCCCGGGCTTTGGCACAAACCGCAAACCCAGCACACATGCCGCTACGGCTGCATATACAAAAGGTTCAATGTACCACTGCTTGAATGCAATGGCGTAATGGATACACGCCAAAACCATGGCAACATAAACCAGACGATGCAAACGCGCCCATTTTTTACCCAGCCGTATAATGGATTTGCGCGTGGATGTTGCCGCTAGAACCACCAGAATAGAAAAAGCAATCAACCCGAATGTGAGGAATGGCCGCGTTAAAAAGTCTTTCCATATCCGCTGAATATCAAACCCACGTGCCCACCAGAAATAGAGTGTTACGTGCAAAGCCGCGTAACTGAAAGCCAGTAGACCAAGCGGGCGGCGATACACCATCAAATCAATTTTTAAAAATCGTTTGAGCGGCGAAATCATAAGCGAAACAAGCAGAAACCGAAACGCGTAACGTCCGAATTCATGCAAGCATGTCTTGAATGGGTTTGGCCCCAGATCACCCGAAAAAGCACCTGCCAGATAAGATACGGCTGGCAACATAAACAACACATACAGCAACACCTGCCGCGTAAGGGGAGAAAGGCGAAACCGCCGGTTTCGGTCTGGGGTGGGCGATGGCATGGGGTTTTGTGCTCTCCACTGTTTGAAGCACCTCAGCCATGTACGCTGAGTGCAGGATTACCCTTACAAAATCAGCCTTATTGCGCAAGAATACTATGCAACCGTAACAAACAACGTAACGCCCAGACACGCAAACGCGAACGATGCTTTCCCAACCTGGCCAAGACATATCTTATTATTCAGGTTTATAATTCTTCTAATACAAACAAGAAGGTTCATTCAGCATGACAACTCAGCAGACAATTGGTTTTATTGGGTTTGGTGCCATGGCCAGCCGCATGGCCGCGCACCTTGAAAAAGCCGGGTATGCCACCCTTGCCTATACCCCTTCTGGCAAAGGCGGTGATGGCGTAACCCATTTTCTGCCCACCCCTGCAGAAGTTGCCAGCAAGGCAGATATTGTTCTGGTTTGTGTGCCGGATGATGAGGCCCTTGCAGCAAGCATGTACGGCCCACAGGGTGTTCTGGCTGGCATAAAGGCCGATGGTTTACTGCTGAACACCAGCTCTGTTTCTCCAGAAGCCGCAGATGCCCTGCAAAAGGCCGGGCAGGAAAAAAATATCTGCGTTATAGATTGTCCGGTATCTGGCAGCACACCTGAGGCAGAATCCGCCAATCTGGTTATTCTGGCCGGTGGGGATGATGCCGCTATTGCACGGGCTCAACCTATTTTTGATAAAATTGGTCGTATCACCATTCATGCCGGACCATCTGGCAGCGGGGCACGCCTTAAGCTGGTTATCAATGGCATTATGGGGGCCGGTCTGGCCGCTGTGGCAGAAGGCATAGCTTACGGCCTGGCCGCTGGCTTGGACCGCTCCATGCTGTTTGATGCGCTGGATGAAATGGCTGTGATTTCCCCGCACCACAAGCGCAAAATCAAAATGGCCAAGGCTGGAGATTTCTCTCCCCAGTTTCCTGCCCGCCTGATGCAAAAAGACATGCGCCTACTGATGGATGCCGCAGCACGTCTGGCCGTGCCCGCACCCACTTTAGCTGCGGTAACACAACAGCTTTCTCTTGCCCGCCGCGCGGCAGAAAATGCTGATTATTCGGTTCTGATTGGCGTTATGGAAAAAATTGTCGCCAACGACGCCTGAATACCAGCGCGGCACACAGCAAGCCTGTCCCCTATTCCGCGGGGCAGGCCAGCTTGTTCACTTCCACGCGCCAGATCACGCTTTGCCAATACAGCTGGTAATGCAGCTTTACGGCACTGCGGCTCCAAAACCTCAAAATGACATTCTTGCAGAAACGTCTTTCCAACCTGCCTTAACTGTTCCTGCGTGCCGGGAAACAAAAAACGGCCACTGCCCGCAAGCAATGGCCAATGCCGCAACATGCTGCTCACCCCATAAGCTGCCCCTCCGGCGGCCAATCGTTGCAGTGTAACTGCATCTTGCACGCCTAACAGTTCTCCGATGGCTTGCTGGAAGGCACCGGCACCATCACGCATCATCTGCATCCAGCGCTCTACATCTTGCGTGGGTTCCAGTTCCATTTCCCGGGCAGCAATCATTTTCAGGCAAGTTTCGCGCTGCACTTGGCCAGATTGCACAAGCGCCATAAGCGCTGGCGCCAGAACGTGCTCTGGCTTGCGTTGCTCCTCCAGCACCTCTCGCCACCATTGCAAGCGAATATATCCGGCCATGGGCCCTGCTACAGCAGCAGAACGCGCCGGGGCTAAAGCGCGAATCAGCTCGTTATGGAAAGCCAAAAGAACATAAGCGGCATCACGCACAGATGAAGGCAAAAACCACAGGCACAACGCCCTATCCGGGTCTGCCTGCACAGCTTTTTGCACCTCCATTACAAGAGGCTGATGTTCCTGCTGCGCCATAAACCCCAGTATCTCCCTTACCCCTAACGTCGCTTGATGTGCGGGAAACCTGTGCATGGTTCATGCGTTTGAATGATCCCGCTTTCCTAACGGAAGGCCCTCATTATACGCCCTACTGGCAAGGCAAGTTTTCGTGAGTATGGCTGCGCAAGGCACTTGTCATGCGCCTTTCCCTTGACGCATCTGCCCCGCGCCCATAGCTCTGGAACTCAGGTGTGTTCCCTCACACGCCCCGCCTTTAGAATACGGAGTATTAAAATGGCTTTTGAACTGCCTGCCCTCCCCTTTGCTCCCACCGCACTGGCCCCACGTGGCATGTGCCCGGAAACGCTTGAATACCATCATGGCAAGCATCATCTGGCCTACGTCAACACCCTGAACAAGCTGCTGGAAGACAAGCCCGAATTTCAGGGTAAGTCTTTGGAAGAAATCATTCTGGCAGCTCATGGCAAAGCAGACCTTACGGGCCTGTTCAACAATGCCGGCCAGCATTGGAACCACTCCTTCTTCTGGAACTGCCTCTCCCCCAATGGCGGTGTGATGCCAGAAAAGCTGGCTGCAAAAATTGCCAGCGATTTCGGCAGCATTGACACCTTCAAGGAAGAATTCCGCAAGGCTGCTGTTTCTCAGTTTGGTTCTGGCTGGGCATGGCTGGTTCTGGGTAAGGATGGCAAGCTGGCCATCACCAAAACCCCTAACGGCACCAACCCGCTGGCCGAAGGCCAGGGCAAGGCCCTGCTGACCGTGGACGTGTGGGAACATTCCTACTACCTGGACTTCCGCAACCGTCGTCCGGACTACGTCACCAACTTCCTGGACAAGCTGGCGAATTATGAATTCGCTGAAGCCCAGCTGAACGCGGCATAAGTTTTTCCTTATCGGGAAAACACAGAGGCAGCACCTTAACGGGTGCTGCCTTTTTTATTGGAAACCCTGCCGTTTCAAGGGTGTTCTGCCCGCACCATCTACCACCCATGCACGAAAACGCATCACACCCCCTTGATTGTCTCTCTCAACATTCCAATCTCAATTTGTGAAGAATGAGACCACGCTGACATTGCCTGCATGGGATGCCAGCAGGGCCTTCAGTCGCCTGATGTAAAAGGGACAAGAGGGATTATAATGGATATTGCAAAATTTACAGATCGTTCACGCGGCTTTTTGCAGGCTGCGCAAACAATAGCTTTACGTGATTTTAACCAGCAGCTTACGCCAGAGCATCTGCTCAAGGCCATGCTGGATGATAATGAAGGTGCAGCTTCCTCACTTATTCGCAGTGCTGGTGGCAACCCGGAAGCCGTAAAAGCCGCAACCGAGCAAGCTTTGGCAAAACTGCCAAAAGTTCAGGGCAGCGGCGCAGGCCAACCCGCAGCAACACCGGAACTGGTGCGTATTCTGGATAATGCAGAACAAACCGCCCAGAAAGCCGGAGACAGCTTTGTTGCGCAGGATCGGCTGCTTGTGGCCATTGCTGCATCTGACACGCCAGCAGGCCGCGCGCTAAAAGAAAACGGTGCCTCGGTTGATGCACTTGAAAAAGCTATTACGACCATTCGTAAAGGACGCACAGTGACCAGCGAAAACGCTGAAGCCAATTTTGATGCACTTAAAAAATATGCCCGTGATGTCACGGAAGTTGCCCTTAAAGGCAAGCTAGACCCCGTTATTGGGCGTGATGAAGAAATCCGCCGTGCCATTCAGGTTCTGGCCCGCCGCAGCAAGAACAACCCGGTTCTGATTGGTGAACCCGGTGTAGGTAAAACCGCTATTGTGGAAGGCTTGGCCCAGCGCATTGTGAATGGTGATGTGCCTGAAGCGCTGAAAAACAAAAAGCTGCTTTCCCTAGATATGGGCGCGCTGGTTGCCGGTGCCAAATATCGCGGTGAATTTGAAGAACGCCTGAAAGCTGTTCTGAAAGAAATTGAATCCGCCGAAGGCCAGATCATCCTGTTTATTGATGAAATGCACACACTGGTTGGCGCTGGCCGTACCGATGGTGCAATGGATGCTTCCAACCTCATCAAGCCGGAACTGGCCCGCGGCACACTGCACTGCATTGGCGCCACCACGCTGGATGAATACCGCAAGTATATTGAAAAAGACGCAGCCCTTGCCCGCCGCTTCCAGCCGGTATTTGTGGGTGAGCCTTCTGTGGCAGATACAATCTCTATTCTGCGCGGTATTAAGGAAAAATACGAACTCCATCACGGTGTGCGTATTACCGATGGTGCACTGGTGGCAGCGGCAACGCTTTCCAACCGCTACATCACGGATCGCTTCCTGCCGGATAAAGCGATTGACCTGATTGATGAGGCCGCAAGCCGCCTGCGTATGCAGATTGACAGCAAGCCAGAAGAACTGGACGAGCTGGACCGCCGCATCATTCAGCTGAAGATCGAACGTGAAGCTCTGCGCAAAGAAGACGATACCGCCAGTAAGGATCGTCTGGAAGCCGTAGAAGCTGAACTGGCTGATCTGGAAGAAAAGTCCAACACGCTTAGCGCTGCGTGGCACGCAGAAAAGAACCGCGTGAACACCATTCAGAAACTACAGGAACAGCTTGATCAGGCGCGTTCTGATGTGGAAGTGGCGCAGCGCAAGGGTGATCTGGGGCGTGCATCTGAACTGATGTATGGTGTTATCCCCAACCTGCAGGCTCAGATTGCAGAAGCCCAGAAAACAGAAGAAGAAACCGCCAAAAAGGATGATCTGGTTTCCGAAGCTGTTACAGATCAGGGTGTTGCTTCTGTTGTGTCTCGCTGGACAGGTGTGCCGGTTGACCGGATGCTGGAAGGTGAACGCGCCAAGCTGCTGCGGATGGAAGACGAACTGCGTAAATCCGTGGTTGGTCAGGAACAGGCTCTTAAAGCTGTTTCTAACGCTGTGCGCCGTGCCCGTGCAGGCTTGCAGGACCCCAACCGCCCGATTGGTTCCTTCCTGTTCCTCGGCCCGACGGGTGTTGGTAAAACAGAGCTGACCAAAGCGCTGGCCCGCTTCCTGTTTGATGATGATAAAGCCCTGCTGCGTATTGACATGAGTGAGTTCATGGAAAAGCACGCAGTGGCCCGCCTGATTGGTGCCCCTCCGGGTTATGTGGGGTATGAAGAAGGTGGTGTGCTGACAGAAGCTGTGCGCCGTCGCCCCTATCAGGTCATTCTGTTTGATGAAGTGGAAAAAGCACATGAAGATGTGTTCAACATTCTACTTCAGGTGCTGGATGATGGCCGCCTGACCGATGGTCAGGGCCGCACGGTGGACTTCCGCAACACTCTTATCATTCTCACCAGTAACCTGGGTTCTGAATATCTGGCCAACCTGCCGGATGGTGAATCTCCCGATATGGTGCAGGCGCAGGTGATGAAGGTTGTGCGTGAGCACTTCCGTCCTGAATTCCTGAACCGTCTGGATGAAATCATCCTGTTCTCACGGTTGCAGAAAGCGGACATGACCAAGATTGTGGATATCCAGATTGCACGCCTGCAAAAGCTGCTGGAAGATCGCAAGATCACCCTGCATCTGGATAAGCTGGCCGAAGCTTGGCTGGCGAATGAAGGGTATGACCCCATTTACGGTGCGCGCCCGCTTAAAAGGGTTATTCAGCGCACGCTGCAGAACCCGCTGGCAGAGCAGCTGCTGGAAGGCAATATCCTTGATGGAGAAACAGTGAATATCTCCGCCAATGGTGATGGCCTGCTGATTAATGGTAAAACCGCAGCACAGACAGAAGCCGCCATGTAATTTCTGTCTTGGCAGAGTGTGTTACACAAAACGGGAAGGCCCAGTGCCTTCCCGTTTTTTATGAAACTTAATTATAGAAGGACTATAAAATGTCGGAACCTGTTTGGCTGGTATGGGCCAGAGAAATTCAGGCCATTGCCCAGACAGGGCTTACCTATCTGTCAGGTTGTGAGACGTCATTGGGATGATGTAGCGTGGGCGATACCGCGTTATGCTTCGTTGTTTTCTTCCGTTTGCAGGGAGACCGAATGATGCTTCAGATCCACCCACAGGCACGCACGACACCGGCTGTCCGGGCTGAGATAGCTCGTTCGTCAGAACCGACATCCGTGCTCGCCAGACGCTACGGGATCAGCGATGAAACAGTCCGCAAGTGGCGCAGGCGTGGTTCGGACGCCTGTCAGGACCGCAGCAGCCGTCCCTGGAGGCTGGCCTGGAAAGCCTCGGAGGAGGAGCGCGCCATTGTCTGTCAGCTTCGGCGTTCTACCGGTTTTGGTCTGGATGATCTGACCTTTGTCTTACGGCATTTCCTGCCGCATCTGAACCGGGACAATATCTGGCGGATACTGAAAGACGCCGGATTGAACAGGCTGCCTCCTGTTCCAAAGGCCGGACCAGTTCGGGGACAGGGAAAGTTCCGCGATTACGATCCCGGTTATGTCCATATCGATGTGAAACATCTGCCAAAATTACAGACAGCAGATGGGGACCGGCGGAAACGTTTTCTGTATGTCGCCATCGATCGCTGTTCCCGTTCAGTGCACCTGGCTGTTTATGACGCGGAAAATGCGGATAATTCCGTTGATTTCCTCAATGCCGTCAAATCGGCCTTTCCTTTCCGGATCACCCATATCCTGACCGATCGTGGCTCCTGCTTTACAGCGGACGCCTTCGAAAAAGCCTGTCATGACATGGGAATCGACCGACGCCGGACCAAGGCTTACTCCCCTCAGACCAATGGAATGGTGGAACGCTTCAATGGCCGTGTCGCTACAGAAGTACTGCAGGTCTGTGTCTCAAACCATGAAGATCTGGAAATTCTGCTCAGAGGCTTCTGTTTCGCCTACAATCATCGCCCGCAGCGTGTTCTGGGCGGCATCGCTCCCGCCCAATGCATCATCTCATGGCTTGAAAAACATCCCGCGTCACGTAATCAAGACTATATCAAACCGGCTGGTCGTGACATCATGAAACAGGTCGACGAAATCCTTGATTACGCCAATGACGTCTCACAACCTGACACCTATCACTACAGTTGCATTTTGTGTCGTGAGTGAGCGCGGATAGCACTGGCCTGATGCGTTCGTCGAAAGACGGACCATCTGAGGATGTGAGAGACGGGTAGTCTGCGTTGTGCAAGTTTTACGACGAGGCGCCTGATCTCCTGAATGGACCAGCGGACAAGGACTGTCGTGTTCTGAGTTGTGTTTTTTTCGGTTTCAGTGAGTTTGCCTGGTAACGGACACTGGCCATGACGGCATAGGCCAGCATGACCAGAGAGACATGCCGATGCCAACCATGCCAGGAGCGGGTCTCGTTATGATCAAGACCAAATTCGTTTTTGGCCGTCTCGAACCCTTCTTCGATCCTCCAGCGCGTCCCTTCAACGTTCACCAGTTCCTGCGTGGTTGTCCCTTTCGGGCTCCAGGTCGTAAAATAGGCAAGGTCCCCGTCAGCGATGTTTCGGCGGATCAACAGGCCACGTGTCCATGGTCCGGCTATAGGGCAGTCAAATTCTTCAGCATCCAGATCAGCAAGCGGAAGATACGCCCAGTCATAAAGTCGCTCACCTTTTGTGCCGTGCCCCGCTGACAGACGACGCCAGGCCTGGTCTGGCAGTCCTGCTGCAATATCTTTCGCCTCTCCGGCAATCAGCGGTTCCGTTGCCCATGATCCGAACCAGTGATTGCCCTTGACCCCAAGCACATATCCAATTCCTGCCCGGCGAAGCGTGCGTTCTACGTCGCCCACGCCATACACGCTGTCTGCTGCAACCCAGCGGAACGGCACACCGGCCTCAATACTTCGCTCAATCATCATCGAGGCTAACGCCGGTTTGGTTGCAAACACCACGTCATCGGGAACGTGGGCCCGCTTCAGACGCTCAGGCTTTGATGTCCAGTCTTTCGGGAGATACAGGGCGCGGTCAATAAAGGCATGCCCCCGTTCCGAAACATAAGCGCCAAACACACCAATCTGGCAGTTCGTGATCTTGCCGGCAGATCCCGTATACTGCCGCCCCACACCGCAGGACGCCTGACCCTTCTTCAGAAAACCGGTCTCATCAATGACCAGCACGCCCTCTTCAGTGCCCAGATGCTCAATCACATAATCCCTGACGACGTCACGAAGGGCATCGGCATCCCAGTGCCCGCGTCCCAGAAGCGCCTGCTGCCGCCATGGACCAGGATCTCCTGCGGCTTCCGCTCGCATCCATCCCGTCTTGCGTGGTTCATTGCCAATCAAAACATCAAGAAAAGCACAGACCGAATCTACGACACGTTTTTGCGTGAACAGCGGCGCCATCCGATCCTTGGCGGACCGAAGCGAGCGCGCCCATAATTCCAGCGTCTCTTCAACAGACGTACCGCCACTCATCATATCCTGAATCATGGTTACCCATAGATTCAGAACTCAACACAAAATGCAACTGTAGTGCTATGTGCAAGACCCGTTCGATAAAGAACGCTATGAAATGCTGCGTAATCTGGCTGCGCAGATGATGGCCGAAGGCAGCAATGTTGATGTGCAGAAAATAGAAAACCTGTTTAGCCAGCAATCCGGTTACGCCACACCCAAACTGGAAGTGCGTGTTGGTGTTTTTGATGCGCAGAACCGCCTGCTGATGGTGCGCGAAGTGCTGGACAGCAACCGCTGGACCGTACCCGGCGGCTGGACTGATGTGAACCTGACAGCATCTGAATGTGCGGCCAAAGAAGTGTGGGAAGAAACCGGCTATACAGTGCAGATTACCAAATTGGCCATGGCGCTGGATCGGGCCCGCCAAGGGCATATGCCGCCAGAACCTTTTTCTGTAACCAAGCTCTTTTTTCTGGGTGAAATAACGGGCGGCACGCCAACCACAAGTATTGAAACAAGCGAGGTCGGCTTTTTTGCGCAGGATAATATCCCGCAGGATATTTCAACCGGACGGATTACACCGCACGAAATAACCCGGCTTTTTGCACATCATGCAAATCCGGACCTGCCTACAGATTTTGACTGAATAAGAAATCTGACATCAGGATAAATATTCTCAAAACCCTGATGTCAGAACTTTTCTTTTTAAGCAATCATCGGTTGGATGTGGGAAAACTGGCGCTCAAACCGCGCACGATCTTCTGTTGAAAGACGAACAGTAATATCTGTCTGTTCATCCTTGTCTTCCCGCGCAACCACTTCACCGTGCTGGTAAAGCCAGGCCGAGGCTGCTCCGTCTGCCAACGGTAAACGGTAACGCACCGTTTCCATGCCTTCTGTAATACGCGCATCAATACGCGCCAGAAGCGTTTCCAGCCCATCCCCCGTAATGGCGGAAATGGCAATGGTATCTTCTGTTTGCGGAATGGCTTCTGGGCCGCCCAGCAGATCAACCTTGTTCAGCACTTCAATCATGCGTTCCGGCCAATCCTGCTCCAGCATGTCATCCTTTGCCATGCCTTCCAGCACGCCAAGCACATCTTTTTTCTGGGATGCGCTATCTGGATGCGCCACATCGCGCACATGCAGGATAATGTCTGCCTCTGCCACTTCTTCCAACGTGGCACGGAAGGCCGCAATCAGCTCCGTTGGCAGATCACTGATAAATCCTACCGTGTCAGACAGAATAACTCTGCGGCCAGAGGGCAGATCAATCGCGCGCATGGTTGGATCCAGCGTCGCAAAAAGCTGATCCTGCGCATATACGGTGGCACCGGTCAGTGCATTGAACAGTGTGGATTTACCGGCGTTGGTATAGCCCACCAAAGCCACCACCGGAAAAGGTACGCGTTTACGCGCCTGCCGGTGCAAGCCACGTGTGCGCCGCACCTGCTCCAGATCTTTTTTAAGCCGCACGATACGATCACCGATCATACGCCGGTCAGCTTCAATCTGGGTTTCACCGGGGCCGCCAAGAAAGCCAAAGCCACCGCGCTGGCGTTCAAGATGGGTCCACAACCGCACAAGGCGGGAACGCTGATATTCCAGATGCGCAAGTTCAACCTGCAAGGTGCCTTCCTTTGTGGCGGCACGGGCACCAAAAATATCCAGAATAAGGCCGGTACGATCTATAACCTTACAACCGCATTCTGTTTCCAGATTACGCTGCTGTGCGGGGCTTAGCTTTGCATCCACCACCACCACATCAACCTGATCTGCCTTAACGGCAATACGCAGGGAATCTACCTGCCCCTTGCCTAACAGGGTGGCGGAACGCCTGCTGCGCAGAAGTAATACATCCTTGCGCACAATAACCAGCCCGATTGAGGCTGTAAGCCCCACGGCTTCTTCCAACCGTGCTTCTGCGGCCCGCACATCCTGCCCGTGGGCAGAACGCTCCCACGGCAGAATAACTGCCGCGCGGGTTGCTACTTTCTTTTTCTTTTCAGAGAAACTCGTCGCCAAGAGAAAGGTCCCTGTCTGCCTGCGCATCGGCAGTGTTGGAATCGGAAATATTGACAGGAATGCTGGGCATTACCGTGCTGATGGCATGCTTGTAGATAAGCTGGGTTTGTTCATCACGCCGTAAAAGAACAACCTCATCATCAAACCATGTAATAAATCCCTGTAACTTAACGCCGTTCACCAAAAACACAGTAACAGCCGCGCGTGAGCGCCGGATCTGGTTCAGGAACGCATCCTGCACGTTATATGCACTCTCTTTTTCCACAGTGGAGGCCCTATTCCGTTCTCATTATTATATTTTAGCCGGACTGCCTGCCTAAAGCCTGCAACCTTGAAACATGTCAGCCCGCGCCTCGTTCCTCAGATGTTACACCAAGCTGCTTAAGTTTGCGATGCAAAGCGCTGCGCTCCATACCCACAAACAGCGCCGTGCGGCTGATATTTCCACCAAAACGCAAAAGCTGGGCTTGCAGATACTGGGTTTCAAACAGATCGCGGGCTTCTCGCAAAGGCAAGGCCATAACATCCGTTGAAGCATCAAACTTCAGCAACGCGGGCGCACTTTCACCCACAGTAGAGGGCAGCATATCTGCCCGAATGGATTCCTGGCTGCTACCGGGCTGCATAATCAGCACGCGTTCCATCAGGTTGCGCAGTTCACGCACATTGCCCGGCCAATCATAGGCCTGAAGGGCTGCAACAGCATCGGGCGAGAGTTCACGCGTGGGCAAGCCAGCCATTTCTGCAGCCCGGCGTAAAAACATTGCCGCAAGGCCGGGAATATCATCCCGCCTTTCCCGCAGCGCAGGCATACGCAGCGGCACAACAGCCAGCCTGTAATACAGATCTTCCCGGAAACGCCCGGCCATAATTTCAGCTTGCAGATCACGGTTGGTGGTTGCCAATACGCGCACATCCACTTTAACGCGGGCATCACCACCCAGACGTTCAAATGTCTGATCCTGCAAGGCTCTTACAATCTTGCCCTGCGTTTCCAGCGGCATGTCTGCCACTTCATCCAGCAAAAGCGTGCCACCATGTGCACGCTCCAGCACCCCGGTGCGGCGCCCCACACCTTCCGTGCCACCTTCAAGCCCGAACAGTTCTTCCTCAAACCGTCCCGGTGCAAGAGTGGCGCAGTTAAGCGCTACAAAAGGGCCATCCTCCCGCTTGGAGCGGGCATGAATCATACGGGCGGCCACTTCCTTGCCAGACCCCGGCCCTCCGCTGATCAACACGCGGGAACCTGTGGGCGCCACTTTTTCTATCTGGTTTCTCACAGCGGCAATCTGGGCGCTATTTCCATACAGCTCCGTATCCTGCCCGGCCTTTATGCGCAGCTCTTCGTTCTCACGCGCCAGCCGCGAGGCCTCCAGCGCACGCCGCACAATAACCAGCAGACGGTCTGCCTGAAATGGCTTTTCTATAAAATCGTAAGCACCATGCTGGAGCGCTGCCACGGCTGTTTCAATTGTGCCATGGCCAGAAATCATGACAACCGGAACCGAGGGTTCCTCGGCCTTCATGGCTTGCAGGATAGCCAAGCCATCCATATCCGAACCCTGTAGCCAGACATCCAGAATAACCAGTGATGGCCTACGCGCCCTAAAAGCAGCCAATGCCGTATCAGCACTGGCAGCTACGCGCGTATCATAACCTTCATCACTCAGAATGCCTTCAATCAGCATTCTGATATCGGGTTCATCATCAACAATCAGGATTTCATGCGCCATGGTTGTCTTTCACCGACAAAATCAGAGTAGCCACAGTTCCTCTTTCTCCCGCTTTGTCTTCCAGACGCACTGTTCCACCATGATCTTCCATGATCTTTTTCACAATAGCCAAACCTAAACCAGTACCCTTGGCTTTGTGCGTCACATAAGGTTCCGTCAGACGGTTTCTGTCATCCGATGGAAGCCCAACTCCGTTATCTGCCACTTCTATGGCGATATCTTCTGCCCCTTCTATAATCCGAACCGATACTTCACCCTTGTTCGCAGGTGCCTGATCTGTAGCTTCGCCTTGTCTGGCCGTCATGGCAATGGCATCCGCCGCATTCTGCAAAAGATTAATAAGTGCCTGACTTATCAGTCTTCTATCACATCGTGCTTTGGGGCCTCTGTCTGGAATATCCAGATGATAGGCAATTTCGGGGTGTGCGTTTCTTTGCAGAACCAGCACCTCACGCACAATACGCGAAATATCCTCATCTTTCATGACAGGCTGCGGCATACGTGCAAAGGCCGAAAACTCATCCACCATACGCCCGATATCCCCCACCTGCCGCACGATTGTATCTGCACATTGTGAAAACGTATCGGGATCGGAAGTAATTTCTTTTAGAAAACGCCGCTTTAGCCGTTCTGCAGCAAGCTGGATGGGCGTGAGCGGATTCTTGATTTCATGCGCAATACGCCGCGCCACATCGGCCCATGCGGCTTTACGTTGCGCCTGTTGCAGGGCCGTAATGTCATCAAATGTCATCACATACCCTTCAGTAATCGTACCGCGCAGTTCTGCCCCCAAACGCACCAGCAAGGTGCGCTGGCTGGCCTGCTGGCCGATCTGAATCTCTCGCGTAAGCACGGCATCTGGCGTTGCGCGCGCTTCCTGCAAGAACTCGGCAAACTCTGGCACACGTTGGGCCAGGGGTTCACCAATGGCATCCATCAGATCGGTTTGCAGCAAAACACAGGCGGCGCGGTTAGGCAGTTCGATGTTCTGCTTTACATCCAGCCCGATCACACCGGCTGAAACGCCAGAAAGCACAGCCTCCGTAAACCGCCGACGCTCATTGATCTGGCCATATGCAGCCATCAGTTCCGAACGCTGGCTGGCCAGTTCTTCTGTCATGCGGTTAAAGGCGCGGGAAAGGCTGGCGACTTCATCATCCCTGTCATTTTCAGGCACATGAACACCCAAATCCCCCTCACTCACCCGGCGTGCAGCTACGCTCAGCAAACCCAGCGGGCGGGCAATCTGGTTTGCCAATGCCAGCCCGATCAAGGCTGCGGCCGCAAGCACCAGCAACGCCACCAACGCAAAGATCATGACAAATGTCAGCTGGATCTTGGCGCGGTTGTTGCTCAGCCGCTTGTAATCCGACACCACCTTTTCCGTACGGTGCATGTGCTCCAGAATGGTTGGATCAACCAGCCGGGTAATCACCAGCATAAGCGCTGGCGTTTGGGAAAGTTCCACCACAGCGCGCACTGTGCGTTCATCTGGAGAATCCAGAATGGCCACATCGTTTGAGCGCGCCATAACCGTGGCTGCGGGTGGAGGCAGTTCCTGCAAATATCCGGTGCGGCTCATCAACCCGCCAGCCGCCACAACTTTGTTGGTGATGGGGTCATACACCAAGGCTTCTGTCAGCCCGCGCATGGTGGCCTGACTGTCCAGCATTTGCGCCAAGGCATCGTGATCCTGAAACAGATCCATACCGCTGGCAGCCAGTTCGTTCTGGGCGCTCATGATGTAATTGGCCATCGAGAACGCATCTGTGCGGATATTGGCGTTATGCTCCACCAGATAACCGCGAGAAGCCTGTAAGGCCTCGTTCAGGGCTGTATTAACCCGGTCTGAAAACCAGATCTGAATTCCGTAATGGAAAAATAGCGTTGCAAACGCGCCCACAACCAGTGTGGGGGCCACTGCCACAATACCAAACAGCGTAACCAGCCGCACATGCAGCCGCGCCCCTGCCAACCCTTTCCGATGCTCACGCACCATAGGGCCAATACGGATAGCCAAGGCCACCACAAGCAGGGCCAGCACCATACCGTTTAAAAACAGCAATAAAGGCTCAATCAGGGAATAATGCCCGAAGGACATCCCGCCCGAAAGCACCACAAATGTGGCAAACCCCAAACACAAAGCCAATGCGGCAAGTGTAATGGCAACGGTTTTACGTTCTAGAGAACGCAAAAGCCAATGCAGGCGTGTGCGAGAAAGAAGGTGCCTGAGGGAGAACAGAAACTGCTTCATGCCTGAACGTCAGACTACGCCACGAACGACAGGAATCTCAAGGTCTCGAATTTTTTTACGCAATGTATTTCGGTTTAGCCCCAGCATGGCCGCCGCCTTGATCTGGTTGCCACGTGTTTCGGCCAATGTCATCTGGATAAGCGGCCGTTCAACTTCCGCAATAATCCGGGCGTGCAGATCATGCAGCGGCACACCATCCCGCCCCGCTTCCAGATAACGTGCGATATGGCGGGAAACAGATTCAGACAAAGGCTCCGCTGCCATCACACTATTGGGAATCGGATCATGCGCCAAAGGCTCGGCCAGTTCCGCATCAATCACGTCACCTGTAATGGTTTCCTGAGAATACAGAGCCACAATACGGCGGATGAGATTTTCCAGTTCGCGCACATTGCCCGGCCAGCGCCAGGCCTGAAGCCGTGTAATGGCACTTTCGTCCAGTATTCTGTACGTTCCACCTTCATCCCGGCACTGGGAAAGAAAATGCCGCGCCAGCAGCGGAATATCTTCCAGCCTTTCCCGCAAGGGTGGCAAACGCAAGGGCACCACATTCAGGCGGTAATAGAGATCTTCACGGAAAGTACCGGCCTGAATGGCCTGCCGTAAATCTCTGTGCGTGGCGGCTATAATTCGCACATCTGCACGCAAGGGCGTGGTGCCCCCTACCGTGGTAAACTCACCTTCCTGCAAGACACGCAGCAAACGGGTTTGCGCTTCCTGCGGCATGTCTCCAATTTCATCTAAAAACAGCGTGCCGCCTGTGGCCTGTTCAAATCGCCCGGGCATACGGCCTTGCGTACCTCCGCGCTCATATCCAAACAGTTCACTTTCAATCTGTTTGCGCGGGATAGCCGCCATATTAACGGCCACAAAAGGCCCGCTCCGGCGCCGACCGTATTCATGCAACGCATGGGCGACCAGCTCCTTACCCGTACCGCTTTCCCCCGAAATCATGACCGTGAGGTCAGACGTAGTCAGGCGGGCAATGCTGCGATAGATCCCCTGCATGACAACAGACTGCCCAATTAAAGGCAGACGTTCTTCTGGTGGTTGATCTGCTGCGGGCTTTTCGGCTTCCTGCACTGGTGTTGTGAGCGCCCTTGCCACAACCGCCAGCAGTTCCTTCAAATCAAACGGTTTGGCCAGATATTCAAACGCACCCCGCTGCGTGGCTTTTACGGCTGTTGTCAGGGTTGATTGTGCGCTCATGACAATCACGCGCAGATCGGGCCGAAATTGGCGAATACGCGTTACCAGATCCAGCCCACTGCCATCTGGCATGATCACATCTGTAATTACCAGATCGCCCTCACCTTCTTGCACCCATTGCCAGAGCGTGTTGACGGAAGGCGTGGTTTGCACCTGATAGCCAGCCCGACCCAATGCCTGCCCCAGCACAGTACGAATAGAACGGTCATCATCAGCAACAAGAATGGTGGGCAGCGGTGTCATGACGTCTCAAACCAGATAAAAGCTGAAAAACAGAACTATTGAGCAAAAGGGGCGTATCACCCCGAATGGCTCATATGATCGACAATCGGCAGAAATAAGCTGATTTCCGTGCAGCCGGGGCGGCTTTCCACTTCGATAACGCCGCCGTGGTCATCCATCACCTTACCAACCAAGGCCAGCCCCAGCCCGCTCCCGTTTATCTTTGTAGATACAAACGGTTCGAACAAATGCGGGCGCACTGTTTCGGAAATACCTGGGCCCGTATCCCGCACAGTAACCACCAACGGAAGATGCCGCCATTGCGCCGTACCGGGCACAGCCACCCGAATACCGGGGCGATAGCTGGTAAGCAACGTTATCTCCCCTTCTTTATCCGTGTTGCGTATGGCCTCAGCCGCGTTTTTTACCAAGTTGAGCAACACCTGCACCAACCTGTCCCTATCCCCCCACACATGGGGCAAAGAGGGATCATAACGCTCGACTATCTTGATGCCCTTGGCAAACCCATTACTGGCCAGCAGGCGCACATGCTCCAGTATTCTATGAATATTGAGCGCCCGGAAATCGAGTTGCGCTTCACCAAACATGCCCATGCGGTCAACCAGTGCGTCAATCCGGTCAACTTCATCACAAATCAGGGTGGCCAGATCACGGTCTGCTTCCGTCACGGCCTGCTCGAGCAACTGCGCGGCCCCCTTAATGCCAGATAAGGGGTTACGCACTTCATGCGCCAACATGGCGGCCAGCCCGGAAACACTACGTGCCGCAGAACGGTATGCAAGCTGCTGGTCCAACATCCGGGCTGCGGCGGGCTCATGAAATGTCAGCAGAATGATGTCTGGATAATCTGGCACATCGGCAGCCTGAACACTCACACCCTCATGATGAAAGCGCGGGGAACTGAACAGCAGTTCATGCTCTGTCACACTCCCGCCACGGGTGCGCACATGTTCAAGCAGCAGATAAACCGGGTGATCCTGAGCAACCACTTCTGCCAAGCCGCCGTGCCGCAACTGATGGCGAGACATGCCAAAAAACTCTTCCGCCGCCATATTGGCCGCAAGAATTGTATTTTGTGGCCCTATTTCCAAAACTGGAACGGGCAGACTGTCCAGAACAAGCGCCGCATCGGGCTGAGCAACCCCATGCGCTGCTTTTGGCTTCACGCCGCCTGAACCTGATCTTGCTGTTGCGCCATAGCGTGGCGGGAAACACGTGGTTCTCGCACAGCACCAGCCGCAATTTGCTGATCATAAAAATCAGTAATCATGGCAATGGCTTCTTCTGGCGTTTCTACCCGGTTAAACGCGGCACGGAATGAGGCCGAGCCATGCAGCCCAGCCGAATACCAAGACACGTGCTTACGTGCCAGCCGCAGGCCGGGACGCTGGCCAAAGTGCTCCAGCATCATATTATAATGCTCCAGCACAATGGCTTTTTCTTCCGGCAATGCGGGATCTGGTATTTCCTGCCCCGTGCGCAAAGCGTGTGCCACCTGCGCCAAAAACCACGGGCGCCCGTAACAGCCACGCCCGATCATCACCCCATCTGCACCAGATTGGGCCAAGGCTTCCCGCGCATCTCCAACGGTAAGAATGTCACCATTCACGATAACGGGCAGATCTACCGCTTCCTTTACATTTTTCACAAAGGCCCAGTTGGCTGTGCCGTTGTAAAACTGCTGGCGCGTGCGGCCGTGCACTGTAATCATGCGGATACCGACATCCTGCGCAATCCGAGCCAACACCGGTGCGTTCAGATGCTCATGGTCCCACCCCATGCGCATTTTAAGGGTAACGGGCACTGGCACGGCCTTTACCACAGCCGCCAACAAACGCTCGGCAGCGCCTTCGTCCCGCATAAGGGCAGAACCGGCCATCTGGCCAACGGCCACTTTTTTAACCGGGCAGCCAAAGTTGATATCAATAAGATCTGCCCCACGGCCTACGGCAATACGTGCGGCCTCTGCCATGGCGTCTGGGTCGCACCCGGCAAGCTGCACGGCATTGGGGCCGCCAGCATCCGCCACTTCCGCCATACGCAGGGTGGTATCGTTTTCACGCACCATCGCCCAAGAGGCGATCATTTCAGAAACAACAAGACCAGCCCCCAACTTACGTGCCAGACGCCGGAACGGCAGGTCTGTTACGCCAGACATGGGGGCCAGAATGACGGGGGTATCCAAAACAATACCGCCCAGATTAATGGGACGCAGGGTGGGTTGCGTATGCACTGTTATTTCCGTTTGCCTATGATTTAGGCAGAAATACAGCCACCTTGCGCCTTACGCAACATAAGAAACTGTAATGGTGCCCGCTTATGGCACCAGAACAGAAACCGTGGCCGTGCAGGCAATACCTTCTTCACGCCCGGTAAAGCCCAGACGTTCGGATGTTGTGGCCTTCACGGAAATCCGATCTACATCCACTTCCAGCAAATCTGCCAGACGCTTGCGCATGGCTTCGGAATGCGGGCCAATTTTGGGGCGTTCGCAAATCAGGGTAAGATCAGCGTTCACCAGCATGCCGCCGCGTTCACGGATACGCTGGCCTGCGTACACCAGAAAGCGGGCGCTATCTGCGTTTTTCCACTCATTCTGGCTGGGCGGGAAGTGGCGGCCAATATCGCCTTCAGCCAACGCACCATAAATGGCATCGCACAGCGCATGAATGCCCACATCGGCATCGGAATGCCCTGCCAGCCCTTTGGTATGTGGCACGGTAATACCGCACAGGATGAGCGGACGCCCTTCCTCAAACGCATGCACATCGTAACCCAGCCCTACGCGCGGCAGAAGCGTGGGGCCGATCAGTCGTTCCAGACGCACCAGATCACCCTCATATGTCAGCTTGATATTGTCTTCATCGCCAGCCACCAGTGCTACGCTGAACCCTGCATCTTCCAGCAGCTTGGCATCATCCGTTGCACTTACGGATGCCGCACCACGGTGAAGATCTAAAAACAGACCAAAGCGAAAACCCTGTGGCGTTTGGGCGCGATAAAGATGATCCCGCGGCACAGTGCCATCAATCACACCATCTTTTTCCCGCTTGAGGGTATCCGCCACCGGCACCGCCGGAATAGCACCGGGATGCTGCTCCAGCGCAGAAACCACATTGCCGATCACCTGCGCGGTTACATATGGGCGGGCGCCATCATGCACCAGCACGATATCCGGCTTTTCGGCTTCTGGCAGTTTGTCCAGCGCTTCCAACCCTGCCCGCACGCTGGCCTGCCGGGTTTCACCCCCCGCGACTGGCGGCAGAATCTTCAACCCTTCCAGCGCCTCGTTCAAGGACGCAGGATCTCCGACCGGCTGAATAAAGGTGACATGAGGCAATAAGGCTTGCGCTGCATGACGGATTACGGGTTGTCCAGCCAGCAGCACATACTGCTTGGGAATGGAAGAACCCGTGGTGGCGGCATAACGACTGCCCGTACCGGCAGCCAAAAGAATGGCGGCTACTCGCATGCACGAAGCAATGCGGCGGGCAGCCTTGTCCGTCAAGCCTCAAAATAGGCAGGGCACAGCTTTATGCTTCAGGCGTGTGCTCTTTTTCCTGCGCGGGGCGATAAGCTTCCACCAAATATAGCGGGCGTTTTTTGGTTTCATTAAAAATACGACCGACATATTCACCTATCAGGCCGACTGTCATAAGTTGGATACCGCCTAAAAACAGGATAACAGCCATAAGGCTGGGATAACCTGCCACGCGATTGCCAAACAACAGGGTGCACCCAACAATCCAGATACCGTAACACACGGCGAGTATGGAAATACCAAGCCCCATATATGTGCTTAACTGAAGCGGCAGCACTGAAAACGAGGTAATGCCCTCTAGCGCAAAGTTCCATAAAGACCAGTAATTAAAACTGCTTTTTCCCGCAGAACGTGGGGCGCGATCATACAGAACGGCGCGGGATGGAAAGCCAACCCAGGCGAACAGCCCTTTCATGAACCTATGGCGTTCACGCAGCAGCAGCAGGTTATCTACCAGCCTGCGGCTCATCAGCCGAAAATCACCCGTATCTGGCGGAATAACCACCTTATTGCCCAGCCGCTTCATCACACGGTAGAACATCCATGCTGTCAGCCGTTTAGGAATACTCTCCCCTTCCCGCGTATTGCGGCGGGCGTAAACAGTATCAACATCATCTGTCCATGCGGCAATCAGATCTGCAATAACTTCAGGCGGGTCCTGCAAATCGGCATCAATCACAATAATGCCACGCGTACCCCGTGCATGATCCAACCCAGCTGTTAAGGCTATTTCCTTACCAAAATTGCGGGAGAGATTAACAACGCTCACTCCCCCATCCTGCTCTGCCAAAGCATACATACCCGCCAGCGTTTGGTCCCGCGAGCCATCGTTGACGTAAACAACCTCCCACGGTGCGCCAACACCTTCCATAACGGCAGATAACCGCTGATGAAAAGTCCGCAGAACTTCCTGCTCATTATAACAGGGCACAACCACGCTGAACGCTGGCGAAAAACCAGTTGGCAAAGTTTTTTCCTTTAATTCTGCACTCAACCAAAGGTTTCCATATCAAGCAATATATCTTGCTTACCGAAGCACCTTTAAGCATTCACTCTATATGAGATAGGTAAATACAAAAACATTAAATATAGTGATAACATGTTTTCTCACCCCCAATGTTGTCAAATACGCAACAGGAGGAAGTAAATCTGTAATACTCTCCGCTTCCAAGGCTTACATAGCTTTAGAAGAAAATTACAAAGAGTATGTTAATTTACTTTTAATATCTTCTCTTTCAGCGACAACATGACCTCAGGGCCTAGAGAGATCGAAAAGCCCTTGATTGAGTTTGAGGTGCGGCTTTTTCCTGTAAAACCTTTGAGATAAACCCCTGCTTTTCCATGAAATTTTCATTGGCTTTTGAGCGATAGGCCGTGCCCGCCCTTGTGCGACAGCTTTGCCGGTTTGTCTTGCTAAGCCCGATCTTCAACATCAAAGAAGTCGGGCTGCTTCATATCACTATTCCGCCCACCAGAACCGGAGAAACAGAATCACAGAGAGTTCTTCAAAACCAAAAGGTTTTTAGAACCCTCCACCTTTAAAGAGCCTCCTTATTATTTATCTATAAAATAACTATTTGCAGGCTGCTTTTGTAAAATCGACTATCGCCATTTTATCTTTGACGCGCAAAACAAAAAACTTGTTGCGGGTTACGGCGTGTCGTCAGTTAAGCCCTGAGAGTGGCACGTGAGGGTTGTACTTTGTGTCTGCGTGTGCTGACTGTTTTCCCATTTTTTGGGGAGACAGACAGATGCGGCGCTATAGTTTACGCGATGACCAGTGGGAGCGGATAAAGGATCTTCTTCCTGGTCGAGAAGGCTATGTCGGCGGCACTGCGGTGAATAACCGTCTGTTCGTGGAGGCGGTGCTGTATCGCTATCGCGCGGGTATTCCATGGGTAACCGGCCGTTTGAGGCCGCCTTATGATTGAGGATTGTGACTGGTAAGTTACCGTCGTTAACGACGTCGTTATTGACGTCATTTGAGAGGTAAGAATGACCCAGGAAATCCTGATTGGCGTTGAACGCCGCCGCCGCTGGTCGGATGAACGGAAGCTGGCGATACTGGCTGAAGTTGGTGTGGATGGAGCAAGTGTATCGGATGTGGCACGTCGACATGACCTGACCCGCCAACATCTTTACCAATGGCGGACGTCATTCCGTCAAAGACTATCTTCCCCAGATCAGTCTGTGGCGTTTGTTCCTGTTGCTTCAGTGACGACACCTGCTGTGGCATCTGGCGGTGATCCTGACGAACTGGCCATAGTGCTGCGCAATGGCCGTAGTATCAGGGTGACGGGACATCCTGCCGAAGATCTTCTGGCCCGGGTCATCCGGATTGCGGAGACGGCATGATTGGCGTGGGCAACGGCGTGCGTGTCTATCTGGCCTGCGGGGTGACCGATATGCGCAAGGGCATATCGGGTCTGGCAGCACTGGCACAGGACGTGCTGCGTCAGAACCCGACATCAGGGGCGCTCTTTGCCTTTCGTGGTCGCCGTGGGGACAGGATCAAGCTTCTGATGTGGGACGGTCAGGGGTTCTGTCTTTATTACAAGGTGCTTGAGAAGGGACGTTTTCCATGGCCGTCTCCGGCAGAGGGCGTTGCACGCCTGACGACAGCACAGATGGCCATGCTGTGGGAAGGCATGGAGTGGAGACGCCCTTCCTGGTCTGCACCACCGTCTCGCGTGGCCTGATTTTTATGGCGTGAGAGTGCAGAACATTTTGAATTTTCTTAGGTTTTCTGCTATTTTTTCATAATGACGTCTGCACCTGCGGTCCTGCCTGATGATCCGGATACCCTGAGGGAAATGATTGTTTCCCTGCAGACCGAAGTGGCTCGGCTTTCTGCGTCAGCCCGTGCGTATGAAGCTCTTGTCCAGTCTCTCAAAATCCGGATCGCACGTCTTCAGAAACAGAAATTCGGGGCCAGTTCAGAAAAGATAGACCGTGAGATTGAACAACTCGAACTGCTCCTTGAAGATGTAAAAATCGCCATCGCGGCAGCCGATCCTTCTCCTGATATCAGGGAGCATGATGTCAGCGATGATGCAGTCTCTCCCCCACGGCAGCGTGGCAAACCAAAGGTTTCTGACACGACACCACGGGAGCGTATTGTTCTCGACCCAGGTGAGGCCTGTCCTGCCTGTGGCGGTCCCCTGCGTCTTGTAGGCGAAGATGTCACCGAAATACTGGACTTTATTGCGGCAAAACTGAAAGTTGTCGAAACGGCACGGCTGAAGAAATCCTGCCGTCACTGCGAAACACTGGTGCAGCCTGAAGCACCGTCGCGCCCTGTCCCACGGGGGATGGCTGGCACCGGGCTTTTAGCCCATATCCTGGTCTCGAAATTCGATGACCACATTCCGCTTTATCGTCAGAATGAGATCTTTGCCCGTCAGGGTGTGGACATTCCCCGTTCAACCCTGATCGACTGGTGTGGTCAGGCCGTTGCCGTTCTGCGTCCTCTGACAGATCTGATCCGTCAGGATGTCGTAAAGGCAGACCTGCTACATGCTGATGATACACCCATCCAGGTTCTTGACCCCCGTCTGCGTCAGGCTGGCAAACCCCGGGGCGTGAAGGAAGGGCGGATCTGGAGCTATCTGCGCGATCCCCGCCCATGGGGAGGGAGTGATCCGCCCGCCGTGGCCTACTGGTTCTCTCCCGATCGCAAGGGGATCAATCCCCAGACCCATCTGGCACAGTTCCGGGGCATTCTGCAGGCTGACGCCTACGCCGGGTTCAGGGATCTGTATAAACCAGACGCAACAGGAACCGTGCACGTGCGCGAAGCAGCCTGCTGGGCTCATCTCCGCCGGGCCTTCCATGATGTCTGGAAGGGCAGTGATTCGACAATCGCAAGGGAAGCACTTGAACAGATCGGAGAGCTCTACGATATCGAGCGCCAGATCACCGGACACCCGGCCCCGTATCGTCTGGCTGTCCGACAGGAACAAAGCCGCCCCCGTGTCACAGCATTCCACGCATGGTGCGAAACACAGCTTGCCCGTATCCCAGGCAAGGGGGAACTGGCAAAAGCAATCCGTTATGCGCTCAACCGGTGGACGGCCTTTACCCTGTTCCTCGAAGATGGTCGTGTCGCCATCGACAACAATCCTGCCGAACGCGCCATACGGCCCGTATGCGTGGGGCGAAAAAATTATCTCTTTGCCGGATCCGACACCGGGGGCGACAACATCGCTGATGCCATGACGCTTATCGAAAGCGCAAAACTCTCCCGGCTTAATCCGCACGATTACCTCGCCGACGTCCTGGCCCGTATCAACGAGCACAAGATCAACCGGCTCCACGAACTGTTGCCATGGAACTGGAAACCCGTGAATACACTGCACAGGCAGGCCGCATAATCAAGGCGGCCCAGAGCGGCCGGTTACTTCCATGGCGCGACCTTCCTGCCCGTTTCGGTGACTGGAAAAACGTGCACCGGCGTCTGCGCCGCTGGTGTGAAAGCGGCGTCATCGAACGGATATTTCGTTATCTGGCCGCTGATTACGACAACGAATACATGATGATCGACAGCACAATTGTCCGAGCGCATCAGCATAGTGCCGGAGCTCTCAAAAAAGGGGCACGGATCAGGCCATCGGACGATCACGAGGCGGGCTAACTACAAAGATCCATGCCATCTGCGACGCTCTGGGCAATCCAGTGGAACTCGGCATCACACCGGGACAGGATGCCGATATCACCCAGGCAGAACCACTTCTGGAAAACATCGAACCGGATGCTTTCCTTGCTGACAAGGCGTATGACGCGGACAGGTTGATCGATCGGCTGATACAGCGCGGGATTACCCCGGTCATCCCGCCAAAACGCAACAGAACGACACGACGGAAAACCGATTTTTCTCTCTATCGCGAACGGAACCTTGTTGAGAGGTTCTTCAATAAACTCAAGCAGTTTCGCGCTATCGCAACCCGCTACGATAAACTGAAATCGACCTTCCTCGCAGCCGTGCAGTTCGCCTCAATCATCATCCTGCTTAACTGACGACACGCCGTAATACATTGTATGAACATTTTTCCGCCAGTATATCGTTACGCTCTGTCCCCTCAATAAAAACTTCATCAACAAACCCATACATACCAATTCTGCGTTCGCCCCAATACCAACCATCACGTATGTATTTATCAACCAATGTTCCTATGATTTTATAAATACTCCGAGAATACTCCACCTGAGGAGCATAAGGAATTTCACCGTCAATAACGACTTTTGTATGATCATTTGAAACCAGATAAGGGTTAGCTAACGCCAAAATCTGATTTGTAAATTCGTTTTGCTCTTTTAACGCTGAGGCATATGCAGCGCACAGACTAAAAGAATAGAGCGCAATACAGGCAACAGCTATATTAATGTATTCATAACGAACATATTTTTGGGCTACGAATATAAGAAGCAAAAAGACAAATGGGAAAGCTATCAATATCCGCAGCCACCATGGTGGATAAAATATGAAAACATTCAAACCCAAACCGCAAAGAAATATAGAGAAAACCAGAAAAAATATAGAGAAAACAGAAACGAGTTTTATTTTCTCTACTGAAATATATTTATATACAGAAAACAAAAATATGCAGGACAATGGAAGAACGGACATAAAAAATCTAAAATCAATATTATGCCTAATGAAAATTAAGCCATTTTTGATATTAAATAAGAAATTCTTAAAGACTTCAGGTTCTTGAAAAATGCTTACACTTCTTCCAAATGAAATCTGCACATGGAATAACTTTAAAATAATTTCATAGAAAAGCGTTGAGCCAACAAATGCAGCCATTCCATAAGCTAATATGGAAACTGATTTTATAAAATTTCTCTCAAGTACAAACTTCGTCGCAAAAATAGCGCATAAAGAAACATATCCAGCTACGGTAGACTGATATGTCATCCAAGCTAACATAAGAGAAATGACAGAAGTTAGAAAAAAAAGCTTTCTATCTTCAATAAAAATAAAAGGAAAAACCACCAAAAATACAGATACAGACATAATCAAAGAGTCATATCTATAAGTTAAATTTTCAAGCATAAAAGGTGAAATCATTACAAATAAAGGTGCGATAGAAAAACAATTTCTCCTTAATATTTTCATTGAATCACATATTAATATTCCTGAAAAAACAAGAATTAATGATGAAATTATTGTTGTGTAGGGAAATAAATCTACTTGTTTTACTTTAATCGATGCAAAATTCAGATTCAAAAGCCACATAATCGCATTTGCAAAAAAACGACCATCCTGTGACCAACCATATCCATAAATGACCCTATCATAGTCATCCATGTAATAGACATCACTTAACAAAATAGGGAATACATACAAAAAAGACAGTAAGTATAAAAATAAAACCCCCTTAACCCTAAAAGATGCTGAAAAGGCATCTTTTATATTTTCGACAAAAGAAGCCATGATTCACCTTTATGGAGTAGTTTAGGCCCGTAAAAACGGGCCTCTTATTTTTTAGGTAGGGTCAACAAAAAATGCTGGAAGCGAGAGCGCAGGTGCCTGTAATGCCGTATCAATGACATCGCATGCAGCCAGAGCTTCCTTGATGGTTACATCCATATCCAGATAACGATACGTGCCCAAACGGCCCATAAAGGACACACCTTTTTCTGCACGTGCGAGCTCGATATAGCTTTCGAGCATCTTCTTTTCGTTTACCAAGCGAATAGGATAGTAAGGAATATCGTTTTCACCTGCCAGACGGCTGTATTCACGGAAACAAACAGTTTTGGAGAACTTGTCCTGTTCCCACGGGGCAAAGTGTTTGTGCTCAG
This sequence comes from Acetobacter sp. A11-2, assembly GCF_040208445.1. NCBI lineage: Bacteria > Pseudomonadati > Pseudomonadota > Alphaproteobacteria > Acetobacterales > Acetobacteraceae > Acetobacter > Acetobacter sp. A11-2. Next base: position 557,216 of record NZ_CP157843.1, on the reverse strand, counting down.
AAATACGCGTATAGGGCACTTCTTCATTACAGTAGTTGATAACTGCTGTACCCTGATGATCACCATCATCTACAAAGCGTTCAAAATCCAGCGTTCTATAACCCAAGCGGCCCAAACGGAAACCAAAATACCGATCAATCGGGCCTGTATAGAATACGTGCTGAAAATCTTCTTCTAGGCTTTCAAAAGAACAGCCCAACCGCACATCAATGCCTTCAACGTTCAGGATATTCTGCACAATGGCAGTATAACCTTCTTCCGGCATGCCCTGATACGGATGGTTGAAGTAGTTATCATCATAATTGAAGCGCAAAGGCAGGCGCTTGAGAATGGATGCGGGCAGCTGCGTAGGCTCTAACCCCCACTGCTTGCGCGTATATCCATAAAAAAATGCCCGATATAGTTCCGGGCCAATCATGCTCAGCGCCTGTTCTTCAAAGGACTGAGGGTTTGTAATGCTTTTATCTGCCTTGCTTTCAATAAAAGCACGCGCTTCCTTCGGCCCCATTGTTGTACCGAAGAACTGGTTAATGGTCAGCAGATTAACAGGCAGCGTGTAAACATGCTCATTAGAAATGGCCTTCACACGGTTTACATAAGGCTTGAACGTACCAAACTTCTGCACATAAGCCCATGTGCGCTCATCAGCGGTGTGGAAAATATGAGGCCCATATTTGTGCACCATAACACCGGTTTCAGCATCGCGCTCTGTATAACAGTTTCCGCCAATATGGGAACGTTCATCCACAACCACTACTTTATGGCCACGCTCTGCCAAATGACGGGCAATAACAGCACCACTAAATCCAGCGCCCACAACACAGAAGGTCATATGTTTACAGCCTTTTCCTCAGTCTTTTTACACGGTATAGTACTTAGCCTTGCCGTGCTTTAGTTTTATGATTCACTGATAAACAATTTACTGAACAGAAGCTATACTGCGGCACAGAAATAGAGATGAAAGAATAATTAATGACCTGAATCACTCTTGGGCTGAGCACGATAAATATTTTGCCAGAATGCTTTACTTGTTAGCATTGGCAGTTTTTTACGGTAGGAACGCCTAACAACAGAAGATCGTAAAATAAAAGCAAGGCTAGCTTTTACAAACGCCCCTAAAAGACTGAAAAATTGGAACCTGTTAAGTTGGGCCTCAAAAATATCCTGAGTTTCATATTTGCGATAAACAATATGCTGGTAGCTAAAAATCAACCCCAGCAAACCACGTGTATATTCTCCAACATATACGGGCGTTTTCCGTAAACACCATTGCGGCAACAGATGCCCATTCAGAGTTATAAGCCTGATATACTTCCGTATGCGTGTTTCTGGCTTGCCTTCATAACGGAAAGGCATTGATTGAAAATATGCTAGGTCTTTACGTTGCTGGGTTTCTTTTTGGATACGCTTGGCAATGGGCATAAAATCCAGATTTTGTTGCCAAAAATCCGGCCCTTTGCTGATATCCTGAAATGCCAGCAAAATAGCATGCGCACTCTGATATCTGCATGACAGCGCACACCATAAAAAAGCCAGCCCCATCATTTTCAAAGCTGGTAAAGTCCGCCCCTGCCCCGCCATAAGATAAATAGCCAAGGACGCACGCATACCCAGGTAGCGGGTAAAAGCACTTTCCTTGCTGAGAAAGTGCTCGGAAAAACAGGCAATACCATTTACCGTGACAATATTAAAATGGTTCATCAGGCCAAAGAGCGCATCATCCCCCCTTACAAAAAAGGGAAATGGGTAGGCTGATACGGCATCCAACCGAAACGCAAAAAACCACCAGCCACCATAAACGGGCTTGCCAATATCCTGCTCTAGCTTGAGCAGGTTTTCTACCGGCCTAACATCCGCACCTTCATGCAATGGACGGAAAACACCGCCAGAAAATTCGGCTCCTTTTTCCTGCACGCTCCATGGTTTGTGATCATCCAACAAAGTGCCTGCCAAACCTATGTGCTTATCCACACTATAGGCCAACATGGCGTAACAGCGCCGAATGGCTTCAACCTCGCAGGAAATATCATCATCCATAAAGAGGCAGTGGGTAAATGTGCCCTGCTCCTGCAGGTATAAAAGGCCACGCGCAAAACCACCGCTGCCGCCATAATTGTGGTTTTTGATAACCTTGGCCCCCGGCACCTCTGCCGGATCTAGGTTGGCTGAATTATCTATAACAATAAAATGGATCACATCCTGATAAACAGGATCTTGCAAGAGCGCCTTTTGCACGCGCTGGATGGAATTACGCACATATTGCTGCCGATTAAAATGCGTAATGACAACACCCAACTGCGGCACCTGCACCATAGGCGAATATGTTGCAAAATATGCTGTCTCTACCGTGCACTCTGCCTTGGCGGTTACACTAAAATATAGCAAACCTTCAGATAATGCAGGCCACGCCGATATTTCCTCCGAGCAGCGTATTTCGCCTTCAATTTCTTTGCTCCAAAGAGGAGTGACAACATCAGCAGTGGAACGATGAAAAAGTGTGACCTCACCTTGCCCGCGTATGTGCACGCTCAATGATAAGCGGCTTACACCACCCGTCTGCTTCCATTTTTTTACGGAAAACGCATTGTAAAATGTATCAAAGGTAAATGTCTGCCCGGCCTGTAGCCGAAAAGCTTGGGAAGATGTATTCGCCACACGCTCTGGCAGCGCAGGACGCGCATACATTGCATCGCATTGCTCCAGCCCTTCTGTTGGCAGGATAAGACGATGCAAAACCGTAAGCATGGCAGCACTTTCAAACAAAGCATAAAAAGACACATCCGGCTTTAGCGCACACAAACGCCTGCCGCACCTTGTATTTTAGGAAAAAATTGGCGCGCTCTTCTAGTTTCGAACCAGCGGCCCACAGCCTAGAAGGCTAAAACTCCACGATAGTGTGGAGTGTTCGCGTCTCATTTCCAATGAACAAAAAATAGCTTGGATACTTACTACCCATGATCAGAGAGACCCTCTAACAAATAAGCCACAGAAATATGCGTCATGTCTTATTCCTAGCCCCGATAATTGCGAGAGCTGCCGTAAAGACCACACGTCACATTGCTCACCATGAAAAGTCTCACGCTATGCGTAAAATGCATCATCCAGAAATTTTAAAGAAATCATAATATAATTGTTAAGATTAAATTCTGTTGTGCATTAGGTTCTAGCAGATGTGCCTTATTGCCACTCATTCCGGTAAGACCGCCCTGCCCTTCATGAGCTTCCGCAATTTCGCCGCTGCAAGCTGTTTGCCAACATACCCTACCCCCTACTAGACCTTGGATCATGGTAGGGTTTATTTCCTTCTTTCCTGCCTTTTGGGTAACGTCTATAGGTATTTAGTAGATACTGTTTGGAGATTATAGGCCAATGTTTGTTATCCCATCTATAAAAGATTTTTTTCTGAAAAAGATCTAATAGATTCCGTGTGGGAATGGCGTTATGCCGATGGAAGAGTTTGTTCAACTAATTTCCAATTTTCTGAGACTGGTACAATAGAAGGTTTTTACTCAGCAAATGAGAGCACTTGGAGCCTTTCAGACGATGGTCTGAAGATTTTCCGTAGTGATAAAACTTTGATGTGGAATTTTCAGGTTCTTGAAAAGCAAAATGGAAAGTTTTTCTTTCGTAGTTTTGCCAAGCATGAAGATTTCAAAGATCAATGCTTTTACCTTACTCAAATAAGCAAAAAACAAACAGAACAAGATGATTCCGAGAAAGAAGAAACTGTCCGTCTCGTTATTTGGGACTTAGATGATACTTTCTGGGAAGGAACATTGTCTGAAGGGGAAGTTAAACTTCGACTTGATACCCTTCATATGATCAGAGAGCTTAATAAGCGCGGTATTGTAAACGCAATATGTTCAAAAAATACATATAAAGATACGCGTGAAATGCTACGGCGTGTCGTCAGTTAAGCAGGATGATGATTGAGGCGAACTGCACGGCTGCGAGGAAGGTCGATTTCAGTTTATCGTAGCGGGTTGCGATAGCGCGAAACTGCTTGAGTTTATTGAAGAACCTCTCAACAAGGTTCCGTTCGCGATAGAGAGAAAAATCGGTTTTCCGTCGTGTCGTTCTGTTGCGTTTTGGCGGGATGACCGGGGTAATCCCGCGCTGTATCAGCCGATCGATCAACCTGTCCGCGTCATACGCCTTGTCAGCAAGGAAAGCATCCGGTTCGATGTTTTCCAGAAGTGGTTCTGCCTGGGTGATATCGGCATCCTGTCCCGGTGTGATGCCGAGTTCCACTGGATTGCCCAGAGCGTCGCAGATGGCATGGATCTTTGTAGTTAGCCCGCCTCGTGATCGTCCGATGGCCTGATCCGTGCCCCTTTTTTGAGAGCTCCGGCACTATGCTGATGCGCTCGGACAATTGTGCTGTCGATCATCATGTATTCGTTGTCGTAATCAGCGGCCAGATAACGAAATATCCGTTCGATGACGCCGCTTTCACACCAGCGGCGCAGACGCCGGTGCACGTTTTTCCAGTCACCGAAACGGGCAGGAAGGTCGCGCCATGGAATACCCGCGCGATAGCGATACAGCACCGCCTCCACGAACAGACGGTTGTTCACCGCAGTGCCGCCGACATAGCCTTCTCGACCAGGAAGAAGATCCTTTATCCGCTCCCACTGGTCATCGCGTAAACTATAGCGCCGCATCTGTCTGTCTCCCCAAAAAATGGGAAAACAGTCAGCACACGCAGACACAAAGTACAACCCTCACGTGCCACTCTCAGGGCTTAACTGACGACACGCCGTAGAACGTCTGGGGGTATGGGACGATTTTGTATTTGCAAGAATTTCTTGGAACCCCAAGGGCCCACAAGTTAAAGATATTGTAGAAAAAATTCAGCTTCGCCCAGAAAGCATTTTGTTCATTGATGATAATTTAATGAATCTCAATGAAGTTAAGGCCGCCATTCCTGGTATTAGAGTTGCTGAACCAGACATTATTAAAAATTGGCAAGAAAATCCAATTTTCCGCGGCAAGCCAGATCTAAAGCACAAACGACTGAAAGCTTATCGTATACTTGAATCTAAACAAAGCGATAAAGAAAAAATTGGCGGTGATAATGAAGAATTTTTAAGAAGTAGCAATATAAGAATCAGTTTTCATACAGATGTAGAAAAAGAATTTTCTCGTATTCATGAATTGGTAAACCGCACAAACCAATTAAACTTTACCAAAAACAGATGGCCTGAAGACGTTGAAGAAGCGCGTAAACTTTTTGAAAAAGAAGTTTCTGAAGAATTCTTTTCAGATTTTGGATATATAAAAGTCTCCGATAGTTATGGTGATTATGGTATTTGCGGTTTTTATTTCGCAAAGCCTGGATATATGCAGCATTTCCTATTTTCATGCCGCATTATGAATATGGGCGTTGAACAATACGTCTGGAATAAACTTGGCCGCAAACATATAGACATAAAGCCACCTACGGCATCTGATTTAAATAATCCTTCAAAAGTAGATTGGATTACCTTATGCGATGATGCAAACGCCCAAGATTCTCATAAAGACGATTCATCACTAAACTCTTTGCAGGTTTGCCTGCGTGGTGCTTGTGATCTTGCAATGACTTCTTTCTTCCTCAAGACAAAATTTGAGACGATTGAAGAATTTAATTATTCTGTGCACCCGTGGGAAGTACATACAAATGCCCGCAGTTTAGGTCTTTATAAAGATCAAGAAAGTGATTTGGATATCCGCACAATCCTAGAGAAAACTCCTGGGCCGGATTTCAATCGTTATAATAGCGATATTATACAAGAAAAATCAGATGTGTATGTTATCTCCTTCAGTCAAGAAGGCTTTATGAGTTCATACAGACATAAAGAAACAGGCCTGATTTTGAGCCTACGTTGCATGCATATGTTCCCTGGAACAGACGCATGTGATGCAGATTACACTTCTCTTGCTTATGATGATGTAAAAGACTTTTTAACGGATACAACTGAAGAAAAGTGGAATTATTTCAAAGAAAATTACGAATTCATCGGCGGTTTTAGAAATAGCGATATTGTTAAAGAGCAATTTCAAAACGATGTGATACACATTTTTACAAGATTAAAGCATGCTCAGAAAAAAGTTATTATTCTTGGCCTGAATGAAAAAATCGGCAATCTTCCTGGGCTTGTTGAATTGTGGAGTAGTATCAATTCTATCGTCAAGCCGCTGGCTGAGGCTTATGAATATGATTATATTGACATTAATGATTACGTAAAAACAGACGCAGATCTTACTGATGAGCTAGGAGGGGCACATTATAAAAGGTCTATATATAAAAAGTTCTCTGATGTAATCGCAGACTGCATTGCAAAAGTGTAAGCTCTATTCCAACAACTTTTATCAGTGGTTATTTGTGAAATTTTAATATTGTTTGTAACCACCAACCTATATTGATTGTAGTATTTCTGTCTGAATTTAATGCATTCAGACAGAAATACCATATAAATATTTTAAATCTGAAATACTACGGCGTGTCGTCAGTTAAGCAGGATGATGATTGAGGCGAACTGCACGGCTGCGAGGAAGGTCGATTTCAGTTTATCGTAGCGGGTTGCGATAGCGCGAAACTGCTTGAGTTTATTGAAGAACCTCTCAACAAGGTTCCGTTCGCGATAGAGAGAAAAATCGGTTTTCCGTCGTGTCGTTCTGTTGCGTTTTGGCGGGATGACCGGGGTAATCCCGCGCTGTATCAGCCGATCGATCAACCTGTCCGCGTCATACGCCTTGTCAGCAAGGAAAGCATCCGGTTCGATGTTTTCCAGAAGTGGTTCTGCCTGGGTGATATCGGCATCCTGTCCCGGTGTGATGCCGAGTTCCACTGGATTGCCCAGAGCGTCGCAGATGGCATGGATCTTTGTAGTTAGCCCGCCTCGTGATCGTCCGATGGCCTGATCCGTGCCCCTTTTTTGAGAGCTCCGGCACTATGCTGATGCGCTCGGACAATTGTGCTGTCGATCATCATGTATTCGTTGTCGTAATCAGCGGCCAGATAACGAAATATCCGTTCGATGACGCCGCTTTCACACCAGCGGCGCAGACGCCGGTGCACGTTTTTCCAGTCACCGAAACGGGCAGGAAGGTCGCGCCATGGAATACCCGCGCGATAGCGATACAGCACCGCCTCCACGAACAGACGGTTGTTCACCGCAGTGCCGCCGACATAGCCTTCTCGACCAGGAAGAAGATCCTTTATCCGCTCCCACTGGTCATCGCGTAAACTATAGCGCCGCATCTGTCTGTCTCCCCAAAAAATGGGAAAACAGTCAGCACACGCAGACACAAAGTACAACCCTCACGTGCCACTCTCAGGGCTTAACTGACGACACGCCGTAAAGAGGCAGGCAAGTTAGAACCCTCCAGCTAATAATATCCTGAAAAACAGATACCCCTACTTACTTATATAACCTGCCAGTAAGGGCTCTCTACGACATCCCCTTACAATCGAGCCGTCTCTTGTTTTTCGTTTGTCCTATTAAAGGAAGAGCGAGAGATATTTTTATTGTTCGACAACTCTAATAAGAGATGTCGATGGCGTAGCTGTAGAGGGCAATTCCTATAAGACGGCAACCTCGTAGCAGCATTAGGGCCCGCCTGTAACAAAATCCGTAAACGCATGATGCAACTGGGTTCTATCCTGACTGCTTCGGACGAAGTCATATCAGGCACGCAGATTACCACAGAAGCCACTTCCGAACTCATCAGCGACCCCAATGACATCATCGCCGTCATACAGTCTTGGGTGAGGACACGAGCGTCGCAAGACAATACCCATGCTATTTTTTGCAGAAGTAGACACTCGTCTAAATCTAGTCCCTGGCTCCGCGGCAAAATACATTAAGGCTGCTGCCGCAAAATGGGATTACATAGTCGAACGAAAAGACCTTAAAACGATACTATTCCGTAAGAACACCGGGAATAGGTATGATGTGTGCCCGTAATTCTGCTTTAGGCTCGCGTTTTAATCAGCCTGATATTTGCGAAGAGTGTTCTCAGACTGCAGCGGCGTTTGTTAGAAGAAGACAAAAAGTGCATATTGTCTTCCCGCCCCTGCCAGACATAACAAGATGCCTAATAGGTAGAATCTACAGAGCTTTCTGATTTTCCAGCTTTCCTGAGAAATCAATCGCAGCCACTATGGATAAAATCAAGACATCGACCGTTTAGTGCTGCACCAACCTAAAGGAAAGACTTTTGCCTTTCCCTAAAATCTATCCAAACCATTGAAAAGATTGGCGCGCCCTGCTGGATTCGAACCAGCGACCCACAGCTTAGAAGGCTGTTGCTCTATCCAACTGAGCTAAGGGCGCTTTACGCCCTACGCATAATAGAGAAAAGCGAGAAAATCAATGCGTCCAGTTTTGGATGCGATCATAACGGAAGTTATCTGCATACACTTTAGGGCGACGCATGCGCGGTGCAGTTTCTTCCACCACATATGCAATATGTTCGCGCTGTGCGTAAGCCTCTGCGGCTTCACGACTATCAAAATACAGATGTATTTGAGATTGTGGATCTGCACTACCGGTCCACCCCATAAGGGCGCTCTGCTTACGTGGAGCAGATTGACCGTATTCAAAAACCCACTCTCTGGTTCCGGCTAAACCGGACTGACCAGCAGGCTTTGACTGTCTATAAATACGCGCCGGCATGATGTTGCCTCCCGCTTTATTTATGGTCGGGGCGCCCGGACTCGAACCGGGGGCCTCGTGTACCCAAAACACGCGCGCTACCAGGCTGCGCCACGCCCCGAACTGAGCGCTTGTTTAAGCGTCTATTCGGAGTATGGCAACCCTCTGATTGTAAAAAATCAGTCAACCGTGCTTTTTTTGCTTTTTGCCAGCGGCGGCACAAACAACGGTGCCGTATCCCACGGGAACAAAACCCAGGTATCCTGCGGCACTTCTGTAATAAACAGATCTGTCAGTTCCTTACCCGCTGGTTTGGCATACAGGCAGGCAAAAAAGGCTTTGGGCAGTTTTTCACGCACCACACGGGCGGTTACGCCAGAATCAACCAGATCATCAATAATCAGGAAGCCCTCACCATCCCCTGCTGCAACGGGCTCCTTGATAATCTGGGGTTTGCCCATATTTTCTTCATCATACGTCACAACAGAAATGGTTTCTATCAGACGGCACCCCAGTTCACGCGCCGCAATGGCTGCGGGAATCAAACCTCCGCGTGTTACCGCCACAATGCCTTTAATGGGCATTTTAGGCATCAGTGCCTCTGCCAATGCACGCGCATCACGGTGTAACTGATCCCATGTTACCGTGGCATAATTCACAGCCATTCAAGCGTTCCCTTTTCCATCCATTCCGCAACAATGCTTCTGTCGTGCCGTCGGGCCATTACATGACTGCCTGCCACAAAGTCTCAGCCGCCCGGCTCCAGCTGATAGGCTGAAAATGTGCCTTTATCTGCTGCTCCATGGCTGCCAGACGCTGTGGCTGATCCAGAACGTTACGTACAAGCTCCAATGCCTGCGATGCGTTATCAGGGTCAAACATTTCTGTCAGCCCCATACCTGCTTCTGGCAGGGAAGACGCTGATGACGTCAGGCTGGGTTTTCCCCAATACAGGCTTTCTGTTACCGGCAGGCCCCAACCTTCATAAAATGAGGGGAAAATTGTAAACTGCGCCTGCTTATAAAGCTGCGTCATACAACTATCAGACGGCCGATCTATCCACACAACATGGCCATTCAGCCACGCGCTATTTTCAAGCTGCTGCAACAGGTCATCCACCAGCCACCCCTGCCCGCCGGCGATCACCAGCTTCGGCACAGTATTCGCAGGCCGCTCAAGCAATAACCGCCGCCAAACTCTGATTAAAAGTGCATGGTTTTTACGCACTTCCAGTGTGCCTGCACACAAAACATAAGGCCCGAGTTGTTTTATCTGCTCTTGAACAAAAGCAGATGCATTTGCTGAATCTGGTTTAGAAAACCCACACCCCATAGGCACAACAATAACAGGCACAGAAAGTGGCTTGCCGCTTTGTTGCGCATAAGCCAGCACATCTTTTTGGGTAGATTCGGAATTAGCAAAAATAACATCACATTCCGGCACAACATGCTCATACCAACGCCGAAATACTGCAGGCAAACCCGGCTGGCACCATTCCGGCCACAAAAGCGGCACCAGATCATGCACCAAAACCCCAATACGCATGCCATATTGCTGACGACACGGCCGCAACAGCTTCTGGTACATAGCATGAGACCATGATGCCCCCAGAGAAAGCAGGATATCTCCTTTTTGGGGAGAAAAAGTCTGCTCCTGTCCGCTAAAATCGTCTTTTTTACGCAAATTGTGAGAAACAAGCTCCCACAGGCCACACGCGAGTGCACCTCCGGCCTGCACTGCACTTTGGGTGTTGCGGATAAGCTTACCGGCCGGAACACGCACAGAAACGGGCACATGCTGCCCGCATTTTTGCAGCAAACTTTGATTTGCACTGTGTGAGGCTGAAAGACTGCGTATCTGCATACTTTCCGACTGCTCTGCGCCCTGCCCGCTCAGGGCCTGCCACACAGCCTGCACCTGCGCCCACGATACCACCACAAAGCCTGTGCCCTGGATGTTGTGCCGCACAAAACCAATGTGGGCAGACATATGCGGATCACCCATAAAAGCCGCGCAGATTTCCAGCACAACGCGTTGAATACCTGTTAGCCGAGCGCCGACTTGTGCAAAGGCAAACAGATCTTCCACATCCATCCAGATACGCTTCATGGTCGCCATCCTTTTTTTCTATCCGCACGATCTGGATAAAACATATTCTGCATCTGCAAGAAAACGTGGCAGACCCGCTTTTCCATGATTATAGAGGGTTGCATGACAAGTCATGCTGTTACTCCCCTCCCTCCCCTTGTGCTGGATCATCCGCTTATCAAGCACAAATTGACCCATTTGCGGCGCGCAGAAACCTCCACGGCCGGTTTTCGTCGCTTAGTGCGCGAACTTAGCCTGCTGATGTGCTACGAAGCCACCCGCGAGCTGCCATTAGAGCCAATAGAAATTCAGACACCTCTGGAACCCATGCAAGGTGAACAACTGGCTGGCCCAGATGTTTGCTTTATTTCCATCCTGCGGGCTGGCAATGGGCTTTTAGATGGCATGCTGGACTTGGTTCCCTTTGCACCAGTTGGCCATATTGGTTTGTACCGCGACCCTGAAACACTGGAAGCTGTAGAATATTACCTTAAGCTTCCTTCTCAGGTTTCTTCTCGCCGCTGCATTGTTGTTGATCCCATGCTGGCCACCGGGCACAGCGCGGCAGCCGCCATTACTCGGCTGAAGGAAAAAGGTGCGCGCAAGCTGCTGTTTACCTGCCTACTTTCCACCCCAGAAGGCATTGCCTGCCTACAAAAAGCGCATCCTGATGTGCAGATCATGACATGCTCTATTGATCGCGGCCTGGATGAACACAGCTATATCGTTCCCGGCTTGGGTGATGCTGGTGACCGCCTTTTTGGCACACGTTAAGCGCTTGCCATTTGGCACGCATTTTTGTGGATCCGTGATATGAAACTGAAATCCGCTACTGTTCTTGCCGGTCTTCTGCTTGCAATGACTGCATGCCATGAGCAGCCGGCATCAGACAGCGCTCCCCTGTTCCATGACAAGGCGCACCAGAAGGCTCCTCCGCCTATTATTGAGGATGAGGACGAAAACCCACATGGTGGGCCAGCCTTAGATGAAAATGATGGCTATCGCCCTACACCTTCCAAGGCAAGCGGGCCTTATATGGGAACAGGTGCTGGCGGCTCACCGTAATATCTCAACGCTTTACACTGCAATCCATCACACTTTTTATAATGCCCTATTCCTGCAGATTCTGCCGTTTGCAGGAATAGGGCATTTATTCAGTACGAGATTTATTCATCCATTTCAGGAACACAGCCAATGCGTTCCAGAAATTCCGGTTCTCCATAATCACCAGCTTCTTCATCTACCTGCATACGCACCACCAGCGCACCAGCCACAGAAAGAATACCCGCCCGCACTTTTTCTATCCGGCGATGCGCATCTTCGGGGTTACGGCAGAGAATGGCAGCCCCACCCTCCAACCTGGTGCCACGCCATACAAATGGCTGAAAAACAATACGTTCAGACAAAGACATGAAAACCTCCTCATCTCTTAACTGTTCTGTATTTGTTCCCTTTAAAAATGCAAGCGCAATCAAAAGAGATTCAATAAAAAAAAGCCGTGACCTCCACTAGGCCACGGCTTTCCGAGCATCATCCGACTTTAAGTAAAGTTATGGACGCCCGACAGAGAGATATGAAAAACCAGAATCGTGCATAGCTGCAGGATCAAAAATATTGCGCAAATCTACAATAATCTTGTTTTTCATACGCTGAGCCAAGGCATCTGGTGAAATGGAACGGAATTGCTCCCACTCCGTCAAAACCACCAAAACATCAGCATCCTGCGCGGCGTCTAGCGCGCTTTCACAATATGTCGTTTCTGGCGGCAAAAGTGGTTTGGCTGCAGCCATGCCAACCGGATCATAAGCCTGCAAACGTGCCCCGGCTTCGGCCAAACGATGTAAAATGGGGATAGAGGCAGATTCCCGCATATCATCTGTTTCTGGCTTAAAGGTGAGGCCCAGCACTGCCACGGTCTTATTATTTACCGAGCCACCACATGCCGCAATAATACGCCCAGCCATGGCTGCTTTACGGGCTTCGTTCACCTGCACCGTGGTTTCCACCAAACGGCAGCCACTTTGAGCTTCCTGCGCAATACGGGAAAGTGCAAGCGTATCTTTGGGGAAACAGGAACCACCATAACCGGGCCCGGGGTTCAAAAAGCGGCTGCCAATGCGGTCATCCAGCCCCATGCCGTAAGCCAGCTCCTGCACATTGGCCCCCAATTTTTCACACAGATCGGCCATTTCATTGATGAAGGAAATCTTCATGGCCAAAAAGGAGTTGGAAGCATATTTGGTCAGTTCTGCTGTTTCCAGACCGGTAAAGACCAAAGGGGCGTCAATCTTCTTCAGCGGCTCATAAACCCGCTGCATAACGACTTCTGCCCGGCGTGCACGTTCTGGCTGCTTTTGATCCAACCCGATAATTACCCGGTCTGGGCGCATACAATCATCAATCGCGCTGCCCTCGCGCAGGAACTCAGGATTAGACGCCACATCAAAATCCAGATCCGGGCGCGTGGCACGAATAATCTCTGCTATTCTGCGGCTGCTGCCTACTGGCACGGTAGATTTGGTAACAATAACGGCATAGCCAGTAAGAGCCTGCGCAATCTGACGGGCTGCAGCATGAACATATTGTAGATCTGCTGCACCATCTCCATTACGTGGCGGTGTACCTACGGCAATAAAAACAGCTTCTGCCCCAGCGACAGCCTGAGCAATGTCATCTCCAAAAGTCAGGCGTCCGGCGCGTGCATTGTTTGCAACCAATACATCCAAGCCTGGTTCATAAATGGGGATACGGCCCTCGCGCAAAGCTGAAAGGCGGTCTGGATTTGTTTCCACCACGGCCACATGCAGCCCGAATTCAGCAAAACATGCACCGGAAACCAGTCCAACATATCCGCCACCAATCATGGCTATACGCACGAGCAACTCTCCCATCCTGCCATAAGGTCATCACCTGCTTTATGTACAAACATCAGATGAACTCAACTGCGGCATCAATGCCCTGTGCAGACAACATACGCAATGTGAAAAGGTGAATATTGGTTTTGGCGTCTTATTTTGACCCGTTTTGCAGCCCTCAAAATTAAAAGAGAGCCCTTATCTGCAACGCTGAGCATTCACATTTTCGCTCATCGAATATTCGCCTAGCGCAAGTCAGTTTAATATGTCACTATCGAAACGGAATAGACGGACATTTATATTTGGAGTAAAAAGCGCATGAAACTGGTTACTGCGATTATCAAGCCTTTTAAACTTGATGACGTGCGCGAAGCTCTGGCTCCTTTAGGTATTCAGGGGTTAACAGTTTCTGAAGTAAAAGGCTTTGGCCGGCAACGTGGCCAGACCGAGATCTACCGTGGAGCAGAATATCGCATCAGTTTTCTGCCCAAGATCAAGGTTGAAATTGTTATCAAAGATGACATGGAAGACTTGGTTGTAGAAGCCATTGCTACAGCAGCGCACACTGGCAAAATTGGTGATGGCAAGATTTTTGTAAGTGATATTTCACGCGCTGTGCGTATCCGCACAAAAGAATCTGGCGAAAGCGCCCTATAAGCCAGTTTTCACGCGCTACATTACTTTAAGGAATATATTACTGAAGGAAACGTAACTTTCCTTCAGTAATTCCTTTTTGCTTTTTAGATAATATAGTCAATCGGAGGAAGAGTCTGATCCATATTTAGGGCAGGCATACGCCCGGTATGGCGCACACCCACCTTACGGGCTGGATTACCTACAACCGTTGTAAAGGGCGGCACAGGCTCCAACACAATGGAACCCGCGCCAATTTTAGCGCCCTCACCAATTTCGATATTTCCCAAAACCTTGGCGCCCGCACCAATCAAAACGCCGCGCCGTACCTTAGGGTGCCGGTCTCCAGAATGCTTGCCTGTGCCACCCAATGTGACGTTCTGCAAAATAGAAACATCATCCTCGATAATGCAGGTCTCCCCCACAACTATGCCTGTACCGTGGTCAAACAGAATACGCCGACCAAGGCGCGCAGATGGGTGAATATCCACAGCAAACAGTTCCGATGCACGGCTTTGCAGATGTAACGCCAGATGGCGCCGTCCCTCCGCCCATAGCCAATGGGCCACCCGGTAGGTCTGAACAGCCTGATAGCCTTTAAAGAACAGAAACGGCGTTACAAAGTCCGGGCATGCTGGGTCTCGTTCTCGAATCGCCAATAAATCAGCAGCGGCAGCGCATACAATATCCGGCTCTGCATCAAAGCCTTCTTTAACAAGCTCCGCCAAAGCATCGGACGCCACAGACCGATCCCCCAGCTTACGCCCGATCAACGCTGCCAGCGCAGATGAAAAATCTGAATGACTGCGCACACCTGTTGCCAGCAAACCTTTCACCAACGGATCATGGCAAACACAGGCCTGCTGCGTCATCTGGTGCCACAGAACGTTTAACTGAGGCGCGCAGATTGAACTATCTTCATCAAAATGGCTGGCTTTGACGGCATCCTGAGCGCCGTCATGCGTTGCTGCATCCATTTTCACAATCCCATAGCGTGCTTTACAAAGGCTTTACGCAAAGCGGGCAAGCGGTTCACGCCCGCAATACCCACATCACGCGCAAACCTTAAAACTGGGTTATTGTTACTGAACAGCCTATCCAGCACATCGGTTGCAGCAAGCATAAGCATATTGGCCGGACGGCATTCTGCCTGATAACGCGCCAGCAACTCAGGCGCTCCCAAATCCTTATCGCGTTGATGTGCCGCAATCAAAATCTTGCTGAGCGCAATAATATCGCGAAAACCCAAGTTAAGCCCCTGCCCGGCTATGGGGTGGATACCATGTGCGGCATCTCCAACCAAAACCATGCGGGTGTCTGTATAACGCTGGGCATATTGGGCAGACAGAGGATACGTCCAGCGCCGCCCCACAGGCTTCACCTGCCCCAAGCGATTATTACCCATACGGCGCTGAAGCTGCATAGCAAACACATCATCCGGCAAGGCAGCAAAACGCTCTGCCAGGCCATCGTGATCGCTCCATACAATGGCAGACATGTAAGGATGTTCTTCATTGCCCGGCAAAGGCAACTGCGCAAACGGCCCTGCGGGCAAGAAATGCTCAAGCGCGCTGTTGTCATGCGGAAATTCGTGCGCAATGGCGCAAACAATAGCTGTCTGACCATAAGACAAGCGTGTAAGCGGAATACCGGCCTGAGACCGCAAACGACTTTTGCGTCCATCAGCAGCAACAATCAGCTTTGCCTGAAAGCTGCGCCCATCATACAGGGTTACTGTTGCTCCTTCCTTACGACGCACAATGGTGGCTTCAGCCGGGGCCAGCAGCGTAATTTCCGGCGTAGTGTGCAGGCTGGCGTTTAACGCCACGCGCAAAGAACGTGCCTCAATCATCCACCCAAATGGCTGATTGGCATCTTCACGCGTGAACTCCAGAAACAATGGAGATGCAGGCTCACCCGGCCGGCCATCTGTTACAAGAATATCCTCAATCGGGCAGGATGGCAGCGGCAGAGCCTCCCACACACCGGCTTCTTCCAGATACGCTTTTGGGCCAGCAGCAATGGCATAAGCCCGGCCATCAAAGTCTGGATCCTCCATGGGTGGCAGATCTGCCTTATCCACCACAGCTACCTTGATACCTGCCTGCGCCAAATGGCACGCTAAGGTTCCCCCAACAGGCCCAGCACCAATAATGCAGACATCTACATCTGCAATGGGCACCTGCGCGTGTGCTGCCGCTGCGGGCTCGGCATGGGCTGTCTGATGCATAGGTTCGTTCCTTAGCTCATAAGCGCCGCACTTTTAGGGCGCATCTTCTCCAATTAAGGGCAGTCTATACACCAGCCCCTTACTCTTGTAATGAATTTGTATCAAACAACCAGAAAAGATATGAAATTACAGAGAGTTAGCTTCACCGAAAAATCTTTACCTCATCCAGAAAAGCCATAATAGCTGAAGGTGCAATCTTGCCATGCACGAAAGCCACTAGCCCGCTTTTTTGGATTCCATCATGGTTTGCCAACTTTTTTACTTTCATCACACACTCTAAGGATTATTCCCCCTGCTTGAGCATCTCGACTATCTGCTGCAGCATTATGGATATGGAATTGTCACCATCATTGTCATGATGGAAAGCATGGGTTTGCCCTTACCGGCGGAAACCTGCATTATCACGGCTGCCCTTTACAGCCTTAAAACCCACCATCTGGGTATTGAAGGCATTACTGCAGCCGCAGTTCTGGGTGCCATTATCGGAGATAATCTGGGCTATCTGATCGGGCGCCATGTTGGGCTGCCGCTTTTACAAAAACACGGCGCCAAAATTGGCCTAACGGCTGATCGCCTCCTGGTGGGGGAATATCTATTTCACCACCATGGCGATGCCATTGTTTTCTTTGGTCGCTTTATCTCTGTTGCGCGCGTGTTTGTGGCATTGCTGGCAGGCGCATGCCAGTTGCGTTGGCCGCGCTTTATGCTGTTCAACGCCCTTGGCGGCACTTGCTGGGCTGGTGGCTATGCTATCGGCACGTACATATTGGGTAATCAGATCACCAAATTGTCTGGAACAGTCGGAACATGTGTGGGTGTTATAGGGGTTATCTTTATTATTGGGAGCGCCGTCTTCCTTAAAAAGAATGAGAAGAAACTGATGCAGCGCGCCCTTGCCGAAGCAAAAACGGGACAGTTCCCGCCAGCCTGAACGGCATATGCTGGCGCTGACCTAGAAAATTATACATTTTTACCTTAAATGCCTTTGCCTCTGCTCGCTTTTTAAATTCCATTGGTAAACACGTAAGGTAAAGAAAGCATATAATATGAGATGGTTCAGATCCCGCCTGATATGCCGCCTTCTTGGCCACAAATGGTCACCTTGGCAGCGAGAAAATTCATGGGGCAACAAGACTGAATTTTTGCACCGCCACTGCCTGCGGCATGGATGTTTGGCTACTGAGAAAAAACGCAAATATCTCATATGACGATTACCTCACCAGACCGCCTCTCTAATCCTGAGGGTCGAGCATGGCTTCGCGCCGCTCTTAAAACAGTCAATGCTCCTTTACCTTCCGAGGCCACACCGGAAGATATGGTAAATTGCATCCTTATGGATCATCATGACATTTCTTCTGCGCTCCTTGTGGCTGCATTGATCGACGAAGTGCCAGGGAGAACGCTTGCAAATATCGTTAGTAAAAATGTTTTTAGTTATAACGAATTGAATATTGCAATGGAGCGTATCCGTTCTGTTGGCGTCGACGTAACGAAGACAGAGAATGGCAAATGGATCAACGAAATGGCAGGATTTGAGATGGAACGATCTATTGTCTAAAGCAATCAGTATTCTTGATGCTGTCGGGCATAGCTTGCGGACACACTAAAAACGTGGACATCAATACTACAAAAAATATCCTACGGCAGGCGGACAACACGCTGAAGCAGGAAGCATTGGGAGGGCTGCTTAACAACAGATACATCCCAGAACCATCGGCCTTCAGGCCCGGGAGCATGTCAGGAGGATCATGATGGGACTTCCATCTTTGACAGTCACGAATTTGAGCCGAGCGAAACGCCTTAAGCGGCGTGGATTTAACGCAGTGCTGACACTTGAAGATCCGGCTTGCTTACAACGGTACCGATTACGTTTTCATAAGAAACCTGCCCCCGAACATCTGATTCTGCGTTTTGAAGATATTGACGATGATGAGTATGATTATGCCTTGGCAACGGAAGATGATGTGAAGGCAATTATTAAGTTTGGGCGTAAGCATGTAGAACACAACTTGCTAGTTCACTGTTTTCATGGCGTGGGCAGATCCGGTGGTGCGGCATTGATAATTCTGACTGACAGACTTGGAAACGCGGAGACTGCGCTGGGGACTTTGCTCGCAATACGCCCTGAAGCAATCCCTAATTTACGTATCGTCCGATTGGCAGACGCGGTAATGAGGACGGATGGTGCTATGGTTGCAGCATTGAATGCCTGGACGTTAAGAACACCTTCTGTAGCAGAGTTCAGGCGTCAGAAACGAGTGTTTTTTGAAGAAAACCGTAACCTTTACGCTAAAGCTGCGGCTTTATAGAATTGTTACATATCATATAGCAGGCTGGAAACATGGCAAAAGAAATGGCTATATCTCCAGATGGCTTTGTTGCAGAAATACAAGGAAGGGGTTTCCTTGGTGAATCCAGTATGATAGCTGGTTGTCATTGAGCAAACCGCCCTGCCCTCAGTATTAGACGACGAACTGGTTCACGTATAATCCGGCGCTAAAGAAGCACGGTTCGCTGACGGCCTATCTGTCAGGTTGTGAGACGTCATTGGGATGATGTAGCGTGGGCGATACCGCGTTATGCTTCGTTGTTTTCTTCCGTTTGCAGGGAGACCGAATGATGCTTCAGATCCACCCACAGGCACGCACGACACCGGCTGTCCGGGCTGAGATAGCTCGTTCGTCAGAACCGACATCCGTGCTCGCCAGACGCTACGGGATCAGCGATGAAACAGTCCGCAAGTGGCGCAGGCGTGGTTCGGACGCCTGTCAGGACCGCAGCAGCCGTCCCTGGAGGCTGGCCTGGAAAGCCTCGGAGGAGGAGCGCGCCATTGTCTGTCAGCTTCGGCGTTCTACCGGTTTTGGTCTGGATGATCTGACCTTTGTCTTACGGCATTTCCTGCCGCATCTGAACCGGGACAATATCTGGCGGATACTGAAAGACGCCGGATTGAACAGGCTGCCTCCTGTTCCAAAGGCCGGACCAGTTCGGGGACAGGGAAAGTTCCGCGATTACGATCCCGGTTATGTCCATATCGATGTGAAACATCTGCCAAAATTACAGACAGCAGATGGGGACCGGCGGAAACGTTTTCTGTATGTCGCCATCGATCGCTGTTCCCGTTCAGTGCACCTGGCTGTTTATGACGCGGAAAATGCGGATAATTCCGTTGATTTCCTCAATGCCGTCAAATCGGCCTTTCCTTTCCGGATCACCCATATCCTGACCGATCGTGGCTCCTGCTTTACAGCGGACGCCTTCGAAAAAGCCTGTCATGACATGGGAATCGACCGACGCCGGACCAAGGCTTACTCCCCTCAGACCAATGGAATGGTGGAACGCTTCAATGGCCGTGTCGCTACAGAAGTACTGCAGGTCTGTGTCTCAAACCATGAAGATCTGGAAATTCTGCTCAGAGGCTTCTGTTTCGCCTACAATCATCGCCCGCAGCGTGTTCTGGGCGGCATCGCTCCCGCCCAATGCATCATCTCATGGCTTGAAAAACATCCCGCGTCACGTAATCAAGACTATATCAAACCGGCTGGTCGTGACATCATGAAACAGGTCGACGAAATCCTTGATTACGCCAATGACGTCTCACAACCTGACATCTAGCACTACAGGTACATTTTATGTCGTGCTATGAGCACGAATAGCGTTGGTCTAATGTGTTCGTTGAAAGACGGATCATCTGAGGCCGTGAGTGACGGGCAGTTTACGTTGGGCGAGTTTTACGATGCAGTACCTGATTTCCTGAATGGATCAGAGGAAGAGGGTTATCGCATCCTGAGGAATGTTTTTTCGTTTTCAGCGAATTTGCTTGATAAAGGACATCCGCCATGACGGCTAGGCGAGTATGGCCAGAGAGACATGCCGGTGCCAGCCATGTTAAGAACGGGTTTCGTTATGATCAAGATCGAATTCGTTTTGGTCGTCTCAAATTCCTCTTCAATTCTCTAACGTGTATCTTCGACGTTTACCAGTTTCTGCATGATCCCCAGCGGCGATGTTCCGGCGGATTGGCAGACCACGTGTTCATAGTCCGGGGCTGGAACAGTCAAATTCTTCAGGATTCAGGTCGGCCAGCGGAAGATATGCTCAGTCATAGGATCGCTCGCCCTTTGTGACGCTGCCCGCTGACAGACGATGCCATGCCCGATCTGGCAGTTCGTGATTTTGCTCGCAGACCCGATATACTGTCGCCCCACATCGTGGGATGTGTGACGTTTCTTCAGAAAACTGGTCTCATCGATGACCAGCACGTCACTTCAGTGCCCAGATGTTCAATCATATGATTCCTGACGACATCACTAAGGGCATCGGCATCCCATTGTTCACGACCAAGAGGCGCCTGTTGCCGCTACGGACCGGGATCGCCAGCAGCTTCCGCACGCCTCCATTCCGTTTTGTACGGTTCATTGCTGATCAGGACATCAAAGAAGGCACATGTAGAAGCCGCAACACGCTTCTACGTAAACAGCAGAATAATCCGCTCTTTGACCGCACGAAACCCAGATGCCCATAGATTCAGAAGTCACCATAAAATGCAACTGTAGTGCTGGTGTCAGGTTGTGAGACGTCATTGGCGTAATCAAGGATTTCGTCGACCTGTTTCATGATGTCACGACCAGCCGGTTTGATATAGTCTTGATTACGTGACGCGGGATGTTTTTCAAGCCATGAGATGATGCATTGGGCGGGAGCGATGCCGCCCAGAACACGCTGCGGGCGATGATTGTAGGCGAAACAGAAGCCTCTGAGCAGAATTTCCAGATCTTCATGGTTTGAGACACAGACCTGCAGTACTTCTGTAGCGACACGGCCATTGAAGCGTTCCACCATTCCATTGGTCTGAGGGGAGTAAGCCTTGGTCCGGCGTCGGTCGATTCCCATGTCATGACAGGCTTTTTCGAAGGCGTCCGCTGTAAAGCAGGAGCCACGATCGGTCAGGATATGGGTGATCCGGAAAGGAAAGGCCGATTTGACGGCATTGAGGAAATCAACGGAATTATCCGCATTTTCCGCGTCATAAACAGCCAGGTGCACTGAACGGGAACAGCGATCGATGGCGACATACAGAAAACGTTTCCGCCGGTCCCCATCTGCTGTCTGTAATTTTGGCAGATGTTTCACATCGATATGGACATAACCGGGATCGTAATCGCGGAACTTTCCCTGTCCCCGAACTGGTCCGGCCTTTGGAACAGGAGGCAGCCTGTTCAATCCGGCGTCTTTCAGTATCCGCCAGATATTGTCCCGGTTCAGATGCGGCAGGAAATGCCGTAAGACAAAGGTCAGATCATCCAGACCAAAACCGGTAGAACGCCGAAGCTGACAGACAATGGCGCGCTCCTCCTCCGAGGCTTTCCAGGCCAGCCTCCAGGGACGGCTGCTGCGGTCCTGACAGGCGTCCGAACCACGCCTGCGCCACTTGCGGACTGTTTCATCGCTGATCCCGTAGCGTCTGGCGAGCACGGATGTCGGTTCTGACGAACGAGCTATCTCAGCCCGGACAGCCGGTGTCGTGCGTGCCTGTGGGTGGATCTGAAGCATCATTCGGTCTCCCTGCAAACGGAAGAAAACAACGAAGCATAACGCGGTATCGCCCACGCTACATCATCCCAATGACGTCTCACAACCTGACAGCTAGGCCGTGTCGTCAGTTAAGCAGAATAACGATTGAAACGAACCGCACGGTCGCGCGGAAGGTTGATTTCAATTTATCGTAACATGTTGCGGTAATGAAAAACACATTGATTTTATTGGATAATATATCAACAAGGTTTCACTCCATGTAAATGGTAAAGTCGGTTTCCCTTGATGCGCCTTGTTACTTTTTGGCGGTATGACCGGCGGAATCCCGCGCTCTGTCAGCCGGTCGATTAAGTCTATCTGCATCATTGCTTTATCGGTCAGAAAGGCATCAGGATCGATGTCATCGAGCATCGGTTCCGCCCGACTGGTGTCCGCGTCCTGTCCCAATATGATATAGAACTTCACCGACTTCCCGAGTGCATCGCAGGTAGCCTGATCCTGATCCCCTTTTTTCAGCACGCCCACGCTGTGCTGGTGAGTCTGGACGATCGCTCTGTCAACATCATGTGTTCCTTGTCATGATCCGCAGCCAGATGGCGTAATATCCTTTCGATCACACCACTTTCGCACCAGCGGCGAAGACGTTGGTGCACGTTTTTACCAGTCCTCGAAACGGGCCAGAAGACCACGCCAGTCTGGCTCCACGGTATCGGATGATTATCCCAAACGTATCGTTTCTAGAAAACTGGATCGCGATACTTGGCGTGATATTCCGTTGAGAGGCTTCCGCCTCTCCCCGTCCCAATGGACTTGAAAGCACCAGCATGAACCGCTGCGAAAATTGCCACCTGTCATTCCTTCCTGCTATGCAAGAAGTAACATATTACCGATTACCCCCGACTCTTCCGACTACCCACCAGAAATCCGGCACAACATGATTTCCATTGAGTGCGCCGATGCACTATGCCGAGACTATGACGATCTGACTCGATAGGCACGGGAATCCAGTCGCTATTCCGACCCACCAGCAGAGATTGTGACCTCCCCGTCCCTGCCCTCAATCAATCACTGGCAAATTACCCGAGTTCGAACACCGGCCTAGTTCCGGCCGAATGGATGCAATTTCATCTAGTCCTTGGCCCATCCGACTGCCTATTCATCTCCACGCCGCTGGAACGCATCGACCCGACCGGAAAATGGACATGGTCAAAGAACCACCTGTCCTGTTGCTCCGACCGGCTGATCCACTGAAAGAAGCCGAACGATAGGCCAGGGCACTCAACAGTCCCCCGTGAAGCTACGTCCACCTCGGCTATCAGGTTAACTTTACCCACTCCATAACTTGAAAGATGATGTTTTTCCCTAAAAAAATTCGGCAACTGCGTAACCAAATTTTCGGAAGAGGCGTTACCAAACGTCGGAATCAACCCGTTACCAAATTTCGGAAGGTGCGTAACTATTTTTCGGAAGTTATGGGGGGGCACACTCAACCGAGGTTCGAAACAAAGATTTTTTCAAACCGAATTTGAAACGATTTCTACGCGATTTTTAGGTTCTCGATTTCTGCTTGAATGCAATTTAAGGCAGAATCCTAATGTATCGTACGGTACGATATTGTACGCTTTATACAAGTTCGTTTAAATACTCATCTGTATCCTTGACCGGATGCCGATTGAGGTAATCCGTTCTGACTGATTGGCAAACCAGATCCCGGCGTTGGAACATGCCGTGACAATGTCTTCGTATGTGTCCCATACAATACCTCTGGGCCTGTTCTGTCACAGATAGTTCCAGACGTTCTCTATGGTGTTGAGTTGCAGGCTATAGGGAGAGATCGTGAGCAGACGGATGTTACCAGGGACGGCCAGCATCGTGCTGGGCTGGTACCAGCTGGCCCCATCACGAATGAGGACGGCCACAGCTTCCGGCTCGACTTGGGCGCTGATTTCCTGGAGATGAAGACTCATCATCCCCGTGCTCACGCCAGACGGTACCCCTGCCCGGGCAGATGGTCTCAAAAAGCCACTTAGACTAACAACGGTTGTCCTGCATCATTTCCGGACGCAAGCCGACAGATGCCCAAAGGTGAGCGTGAGTTCCCTGCCCCCGGCCTTGCCCTGATACCGCATCTCTATTGCCCTGCCGTTGGTGTTGATTTTCACCGAGAGAACTGATGACGTAGACAACTCGCCATGGTTCTAAAAGGATACTAAAGAGTTGACTGCCCAGATGAGGGAAACCATGATGCATCACTTAGTCCGCATCGGCGTAGATACCTCGAAAAAAGTGTTCCAGATCCACGGCATGAATGCCGAAAAGCTGGGTGTGCTGAGCTGGAGACTGAGCCGACATCAGATGATCGGTTTTTTCGAGAAACTTCTACCGACAATGATTAGCATTGAAGCCTGTGGTGCTTCCCATCACTAGGCCAGAATCCTTGACGCACTCCGCCAAGATATGCGGGTGATGACGCCACAGCCTGTCAGATAGACTTGTAACGGTTTTGTGCCGGTCATCTGGGCGTTTTAAGTTCGTATCAGGAGACCGATGAGACCATGAAACATACGGAAGAATTTCGCAGTATCGGTCGACTAATCTAACAACGCCTAAAGCGCAGACGAACCTCGCTCGGGAGTATGAGCGCCTTCGTCTGGAAAACCGTGTCCTGCGGGAGGAGAAGGAAATATTAAAAACGATCTCGGGAGTATGCTCGCCTGTGCGGCATAGAAACAGGTCGTGCTATTGATCCAGAACAGGAAGGCATGCTCCAAAGCCTGAATCAGGTTCGCCAGTCAGTCAGAACAGATCACCTCAATCAGCACTCGGTCACAGGTACAGGTCAGTATTCAAACTAAACTAGTATAAGCACCTAGCGTTATTTTTATAAAGAGATGTAAGAGGGGCAAGAAATTTACCATACCTGAAAAAATGTCTATTTTCTGCGCTTTTTCAGAATAATTTGGCGGATGGGGTGGGATTGCGCAAAGATTTATAAATCAATGCGTTACAATGGAACACGCACAAAAAAAGCAAAGCAAGAATCAATAACTTAAACTGATTTTGGCACACGATTTCACGATCACGAAACTACTTTGTTATATTTTCTGCTTGGAAAATATATGGTAGCACTCAGGCATGGAGACTGCCAAACAAACCCTAGAAACAGACAAAGAAGTAGAGCCTGCGCCCCAAACTACTTTGTTAAGGGTAGATTGGCCCTCCTCCTTTCCAGAATGTTTTTTCCATGTTCCATGGAATGGTAACACAGACGTCCCGTGTTGCTTAGCTGCGCACGATCTATATCCTATCGCCAAGAAGCATATGCTTGTGGATGAACAAGAAGCTATTCGTGCGGCGCGACAAATCATTGATGAAATACACGATGAGAGAATATTTGATCTGATAGGCGAATATGTAAGATTTGGCAGAACCACAAAAGTCTTGGCACCTATTAAAATACCTGGTGTGAATACCAATGCTCTCAGCATGGTTTATGCTCAAGCTACAGCAAACATTTTTGGGTATGAGGTTGAAGACAGGGTTTTCCAGATTACATCTGAAAAGAGAGATAGAAAAATTGATCCAATGTTAAGGTTAGCTTTGCCACCTGTTTTTGCGGGAGAAATCGAGGCTGGAGCTGACTATATATTGATTGATGATGTCTTTACCACAGGAGGAACTCTTGCTGGTCTTCGTGGTTATGTCCATAGACACGGAGGAAATGTCATCGTATGCAGCACTCTCGCTGCTGGTACACGTGTAACACGTGAAGCTACCCGATACGACAAACGACAAATGGGAGTTGCGTTAGCTCCCACAAATGCTAGGGTACGTGATCTACGGAATGCATTGGGTGATGAATATCACGCAGTTGATTCTGTTTTTTGTGAAGGACTAAAGTATGGTTTGCAACAGCTTACAGAGCAAGAAGCACGCTTCGTCTCTAACCAAGCTCGCACCATCAGAACATGTGGCGAAAGCGTTTCTGACTGGTTCGCAGGGAAAATCCTTGCGGCAAGAAGTCCAGAAATTTAGAAAGCTGGTGGAAGAAGAAATGTCTGATTGGTCACCACGATCTCAACAAGATAACGGCACACGTTATCGACGTCGTGCTTAAACCTTTCCCTCTCCTCTTACCGCCCAGCTTTATAGCTGGGTTTTTTTTGTTATTTGGCTCGCTGTAAAACTACAGTTTTATGCATGCATGCCCCATAGGTTTGGAGCATGCACAACCAGATATGGGCTACCCGTAGGTAGCCCGGAATAATCAGCCAGCCTGCACAGCGGCATTAGCGGCATCGAGCTGCTTTTCAGCAAAATCCCATTCATCTGCTGTCGGTGCGCGGCCTTCCTTCAGCGGCTTCAGCAGTGCAGAAATATCTTCCACAATCACCGGGCCGTTTTCGACAAGAGCTTCAACCGCAGCAATGGCAATGCTTGCATAGTTCATGATGGTTTTTCCTTGGTTTTCCGCCATTTATGGCAGTTAACAAAAAAGGCCACTATCATTACTGCTGATAGTGGCGATCCGTTTTCCGTCTCGGCCGGAAATGTTACTTGCTGGCAGGTAGCAGCTTGCGGGCTGCGTCTAGGGCATCCTGTGCGGCCTCAACCGCAGCTTCAGGCAGCGGATCACCCTTCGCCGCGGCATCATCGAGCGGCTTGATCTGGTCATGCGCGGTCTGGAACGCCGGCTTCAGCTTTTCCACCACAGCCGGATCTGCGGCCGGGTTCTTTTCATAGTCAGCCGCCAGCTGGGCTGCTGCGGCGTAAGACAGGCTCAGGCCGTAAACAGACTGCTGGCGCTGCACCAGCTGATCAGATCCACACGCCATCAGGCTGGTGCCAACCAGACCAAGCAGCGTGACGCCGGCCACAGCAGAAGCCGCGCTGCTTTTCTTGGGGGCGGATTCTGCTGTGGAAGAAGCAATGGCAGATGTTGCGGCCGCCAGAATGGTGCTGGCCGGCACGGCATCGGCAATCACCTTTGCAGCCGTAGGGCCAATATCCTTATGGGCCGCCACAGCATTCAGCGCCTTTTCCAGATCCGCCTTGTTGGCCAGCAGTGCTGCAATAATGCCGCTGTTATCACTGCCCAGCAGAGGCAATGCTGCAATCAGCATGGCGGCAGAACCACCGGCCGGAATCACATTAAACCATGTGGCCACCAGATCCCCCAGAATAAGGGACAGGGCAAACAGCGTGGTGGGCTGGCGCAGATATGCGCTGATACGGGACAAGTTCATGGATCTACCTTTCGGGCACGCTGTGCATGCCCTGTATGTGTGAAAATCTGGGGTTTGTGGCTGTTCAGCCCTGTGCGCCGCGCAGGCTTACGGGCAGCGTGTTGATGTCCACGTCTTCCACCAGCAGGGCTTGACCATTGCGAGGTGCCGGAATGCACAGGCCGTGTTTTTCCAGCCGCTCTACAATCAGATCAGCCAGCCGGCTCAGTTCGCGTTCAGTCATGAACATGATGTCGCTTTCAGTAGGAATTTTCAGGAATCGGATCAGCTGGCCCACAGCTGCCATTCGGCACGCCGCCGCAGCGTCAAACCGGCTACGGTGATCAACTGGCCGTTGCGGTGCATGTGGTTCCACAGCAGCAGCTGATTGCGGGCGGCATTCCCCTGCCCTGCGTTCAACAGCTTCAGCAGTGTGGATCCCGCCAGCGCGGGCAATCCAAGGTTGTAGGTAAAGTCCAACAGCGCGGCCTTCTGGCCGGGTGTCAGCGGCACACGCACCAGCCGCAGGATCTGCGGTAACAGCTTGGCCAGCGTGCCTTGCAGCAAGGCGTTGGCGTATTCGGCCGTAATGGGTGCGGTGCTGGATGTTACGGCGGCCCCGTTGGCCAGAAACCGGCTGCCATAGCCGATTGTCCAATACCCGGCCGGGCACACATACGGGCACAGGCGCAGGCCTTCAGACCGGCGGCACAGATCTGCCGCCAGCAGGATTGGATCATTCATCAATTTTCCGGATACAAAAAAGGCCGCTCAATGGCGGCCGGAGTAGAAACAAAATGTGATTGACCAGACTCGGACGGTCACATTTGATGAGGCGCATGACGCCTACTGAGAAACTTGTTCATAATGAGCGGCTTAAGCTACGCGCTAATGCCCTCAATACTTTGGGAACATCCTACTTCACTATCGGTGCGTTAGCTCCATTAGTGAATTTATCGTTTGGAAGTCCTGCACATACACAGCCATGGTATATATATGTATTGTTCCTAGTCAGCTTTAGCGCTGGTGGAATAAGGTTACATAAACTTGGCCAACAAACGTTGAATGGATTGATAGGATGACAACAACAGGATGGATTGCATTTATCTGCTTCCCCCTCGTATCCGTAGTTCTTATTGAGATATGGAACCGCCTTACGGTCAAAAAGCTGTAAGGCATCCATATATCCGTTCAACATGGACGAGTTTACAGGTGATCTGGCCCGGATTAGTCCACCGGAGCACAAACCCGCAGAAAACAGCCCTTTGCAGTGGGCTTATACGTTGGCAGGTTTTCGTGGTCAGGTTTACAAAAGCCGGTTTTCGGTTGTCACGGGTGCATATGCTGCAACGCCTGGACAATCCCGCTGCCCAGGGCAGAGCCAAAAATAACCAGGCCGCCATTTACCCAGGTCTTGCGGTTGTTGATCCGCTGCAATTCCGTCCAGATATTGGCAATGCCAGTTTCCAGCGTGCTGAACTTGCCGTTCACGCTGGTTTCAAACGCAACAAATTCATCCTGCCGCACCACATCATCAGGCATGACACTCTTCCTTTCAGGCATAAAAAAAGCGGCTTAAAGCCGCTCGGTAATGGTGAAGCTGGTCTGCTGCCGCAGGGCAGCGCCATAAGGGTTGCTCAGATCTCCGCGCTGGATGCGGCCAAACAGGCTGCGCAGGTTCAGCGTGGGGGCATCGGCATCCGGATCAGGCACAAACAGCACATTGGTGCCAGATGCGCCCAGCAGCAGGATCTGCTCCAGCACCGGCACATCCGCCAGATCCAGAGATTCGTGATCCACCACAGCCTTGCGCCGCATCCATGCGGGCGTGACAAACTCGGCCCCGCTCATGCCGGTATTCACCGTCACGGAACTGTCCAGCCCGGTAGTGCTCTTGGTGCTCATGTTGCGCACCGGCTGCCACACCGGCCCGATATAGGCCAGAGACAGGGAAATATAGCTTTCCGATACACTGCCATTGCTGGTGACGGTGATCTTGACCGTATCGGCCTGAATGTCCTGCGGCGCCACATGCACCATCTGCACCGGGCCAACACCACCCAGCGTGGCAAAGTTTCCAGAGGCGGAATACACCGTATTGCCGCCAGAACTGGCCACAAGCTGCCATGTTGCGGCTTGGCCAAGGTTGGTGCGCCCTACAAAGAAGGCCCGCATGGTCTGGTTACTGCCCCATTGCGCCTGAAACCATGCCGTTTTGTTGCCATCCCCAACAGACCAGAACGCCGCCGTGGTGTTGCCCTGGTCTGTAGCCAGCTGATTGGGCGAGAAATCCTTGGCGGCCGAAACGCCTGCATAAAATGAAGCTGAGCCGCTAAGGCTGGCGGTCTTGACCAGATTATTCAGGCCGAAAGCACAATTCTGCATCAGACCAGCACCGTCAGCACGCACTGGCCTGCGCTGGAGCCACGCCAGCTTTCACCCACAACCAGACCGCCCAGGCCATCGCGCAGGCCGTCCACATTGGCAAACAGCACAATCTCGTCCCCCATTTCAAAATCAAACAGGCGCTCAAACGGCAGCGTGACGTAAAATACGCGCCGATCTGCCACCGTCCACAGGTTGTTGATGATATCCGCCACCACCTGCGCTCCGGCCTGCGTGCGCAAGCTGGTGAGCACTTCGGGCGGGCTGACCACTTCCACCGTTGGGCTATCCGTGCCCACAGTCACCGCGCTGCGCTGTGTGCGCAGGGTTGTCAGCTCTGCTTTCGGGCTGAGCGTGCTGGTGCTCATCACCGTATAATTGCGGCTGTAGGTGCAACGCCCGCAGGTGAGAGGCAGCGCCAGTTCGGACGGCAGATCTGTTTCCTTGATATCAATCACTTCATCAGGCAGCACCGCCAGCTTTTCCCACTGATGCGGCGCGAGTTGCAGAAAGCTGTCTGTAATGCCGATCAGCTTCAGCGTGCCGTCCCGCGCAACAGCCAGCTTGCGCATACTGCCCTGCAAGAGCGCGGTGATCATGTCATTCCCGGTATAGCTGTCAGAGCCATCCCAGAACGCACCGGCGGCACTATCCACCTTGCCGAACGGATCTGCCCATGTGCTGGAAATGGATGCCGCCGGTATGCCGATATCCTGCACCAGCACCTGCCGCACGATATCCGGCAGGCTGGAAACATACGTGCCATCAGGCATCGCGCCAGTGGCCCAGCAGGTAATGGTATAAACCGGCGTGCCACCCAGCCGGAAAAACGCGCCCCGGCTGGAACTTTCCACCACATAGGTGCCTGCGGCCGGATCTGCGGTCGTGATATCACTGACCATGCCGGCATATGACCAGCTGCCATCTGTGGATGTGGCAGACCAGCTGCCCAGCACACCGCCTTCCAGCACGGTCAGATCCGGCTGTGTGCCCTGCGTGCCCATCCAGAATGGCCCATCAGACACCTGATAGATCTGATTGACGCTATCCACACAGACCGGCGTGATATTGAAGGCATAACCGCGCAGGCGCGGCTTTACCCGGCCTGTCAGGTCTGATCCACCTTCCACGCCGCCAGTGCCAGCATAGGTTGCCAGTGGCAACTGGCGCGAGAGCACGGCAGGCCCCGAAAGCGTGAGAGTGCCTTGCGTGGCTCCGGTGCGCCATGCGGTGGCGGATCCGGTAAACAGAGGCTGGCACGCAGAGAGTGCAGGATCTGACCACCAGCCGCGTGCCATGTCATAGTTGCGCAGGCCGGTCAGGATGGACAGATCTCCGGTGTGGTTGCGCACGTTCATGCTATCGGCCACGCCATCGGACAGATTGACCGTAAGCTGCCCGAACGATTGCGTCATGCTGCTACCGGAAATTGAAATATCCAGTTCCCTGTCCACGTCAGGCAGGCTGGCTAGAATGGGCGGATATTTCGTGCCGGTGGCAACATCCACATACCCGCCAGAAGACAGGCATGTGGTCGTGCGGGAAGCCGCCGGCCCGAAGGCCAGCGTTCCCAGAAAACAGCGTTGCTGCATTATGGTGATATCCCGTTAGTCTGCAGCTTTGAGGTTCTGGAACCGTGTTTCCGCAAACAGGTTATTCGTGGCCTGCAGGATC
This sequence comes from Acetobacter sp. A11-2, assembly GCF_040208445.1. Classification (NCBI taxonomy): domain Bacteria; kingdom Pseudomonadati; phylum Pseudomonadota; class Alphaproteobacteria; order Acetobacterales; family Acetobacteraceae; genus Acetobacter; species Acetobacter sp. A11-2. The sequence continues at coordinate 525,949 of NZ_CP157843.1, read as the reverse complement.
TGCTGCAAAATGCTGGCCAGCGTGGTGGTGCTGTCCTGCATGATGTCCCGCATGGCGTCTGCTGTCAGGGCATCCGTGCTCATGCTGCCCAGAGATTTCAGCATGGTCAGCACCGCCTGATAGTCTTCCACATACGCGGCCCCTCCCCCGTTATATTTCTGGGACAAGGACAGATATGTCTGCATATCGGTCTGTAGGGATGCCAGAGCCGTGCTGTTGCCACCCATGGCCGCCTGGTAATCCGTATGCAGATTATCGTTAGCGGCCTTGTACTGATCCTCAACAGACAATGGCGAGGCATCAGACGTATTCAGCCCTTTTGCGTAGGACAGAAGATTGCTGAACACGCTGGAAACCTGCTCGGTGGCCTGATCCTGATATTCCTTTTGCTGCTCTAAAGCCTTTTCCTGATACTCGGTTTGTATCTGAAGGCGCTCGGCAGCCTGTGTTTTTTCAAGATCCGCCAGCTGCTGCTGGTAGGTCACATTGTCCGCATAGTTATCACCCAGAAAGCCCCGCCAGTTCTCCTGCAACTGCTGGATTTCCTGTGCGGCGGATACCTGCTGATTGAGCAGATCTGCGCCTTCCTGATCACCCGTGGCAGACAGATAACGCGCCTGCACGGACTGATCAGATTGCGAAAGCGTGGTCTGCTCATTGGCAATCATCATGGCCGCAATGGCATTGCCCTTATCCAGCAATGCCTGGGCATCCAGACCGTAGGATGCTGCCGTGTTGGCGGCGTCCTGGTATTTCTGCTTCAGGTCATCCACCTGCTGCATCAGGCTTTCGGAACCCGTGGCCGTGACATCCAGAAGCCCTGGCATTGTGGTGCCCACAAATTCCTCAATGGCCTGAAACTGGCTTTGCAGATCATCCGTGCTCAGCGTCTTTCCATCCAGAGTGGAAAGAGCCTTGGCCATATCCCCGGTGTAGCCGTTGAAATGATCAACGGTCACATGGGTGCTGTCATCAAACTTTGAAACAGACACTTTCATGCTGTCCAGCGCATCCGCCAGGGTTTTCAGGCTTTCCAGATCCTGCGTGAACGTGCCCACGCTATCGAAACTGGTCGGCATGAGCTGCTTCAGCTCCTGCTGCATGGTGGCGTCTGAACTGGTCAGATCCAGATCAGGCAGCAGATCTGTCAGGCTGTATGTTTTGGACTTCTTGCCTTTCTTAGACCAGCCAACCTTGCCAATGGTATCCGTGTTTGTGGCGGAAACCCCGGTATATCCAAACACATTGTTGATGTTGTCCAGATCACTCTGCAGGCCGGACGCCACGTTATCATTGCCGTGAATATGCTTGTACACATGGCCGCTGATATCCAGCATCCCATCGCTGCCTACGGAAACATACTGATAATCCTTCTTCCTTTTGGCAAAGAGCTGCGACAGAAGATTATAGGCCATATCACCAATGCCGAAGGCCGCACCTGCCATGCCCATGTAAGAGCCGATGGAAGAAACAGCACTGCCAACACTGCTGAATATCCCGCTGCCATCAGCCGCCTTGCCAGAAAACAGGTTTTCCAGACCTGAAAACATGCCGCCACTTTTTGCGGCCGATCCAGCTGGATTGCTGATCTGGTTTTTCACATTCAGGGCTTCCCATGGGGAATAGGCCCAGCCGGATGATGTGATGTCGTTCCCTTCACCATATCCGGACAGAATGTTGCTGGCACTGGAAGAGCTGCTTCCTGCGCCAACTTTACTAAACAGATTGCCCAGATCTGCCAGCGTGGTGCGTGTGCCGCCATCAATGCTGTTGAGTAGAGGATTGATCAGGGCAAAGCGTGCAATCACGCTGGCAACAGATGCTTCCACACCCTGCAACATGCTTTTGAAAGACATGCCTGCCGATGTGCCCTGCAAGAATCCTTGCACCACGCCATCAGAAAGCTGATCCGCCATATCGCTGATGGTGCCGGTGAAATCATCCATCACCTGCTGCTGGTGCTCATACTCGGTAGAAGCCTCAGCAATTTTGGTGCTCAGATCAACATAGTCCTGCGCTTCCTGTGGCAGAACAGTGCCGAACTTACGGTGCTCCTGAATTTCAGCCTGCATGCGGGCTAAAGCAACGGAACGCTCATCCGCATTCTGGCCGATACTGGCGGTCTGGGCCTGTATCATGCTCAGATTGTCCTGCAGGCCGCTATTCTGCTGTGCCTGTTCAAACCGGGCCTGTGCGTCTGTCTCGCTGTTCAGCGCGGCCGTGCGGGCTTTCACCGCTTCGGCAAACGCCTGCGATTTCGGGTCGAAATCCTCCAGTGCCTCATTATAGGCCTGCTGATAGTTTGTGGCATGCTGAATGGCCTGCTCGCTGGATCCTGCAACAGACAGCATGGCCGCCTGTGCCTGTGCCTGCCGCTGCACGGCCACCGTGCCATCGTCATACGCGGCAGCAAGCTGCTGCTGCTTTGCCGCCAGGGCTTCTGACAGAGCCGCCTGATCCACACCTGTGCCACGAGCTTCAGTGCCAAACTGCGCCACCACTTCCGCCATGCTGCGCCAGTAACCACTTTGAGCAGAAAGCCCTGCATTCTGGTCTTTCATGCCCTGGGTGATCTGTTCCTGCGGGCTCAGGGTATTGGCCAGCTGGATACGTGCCTGGGTGATGCGTTCGCTGATTTCCTGCCAGCCCTTGGATCCAGCCGTCTGCGTTTTCAGCAGATTTTGCTGTGACTCAATATAGGCGCTGATTTCCGCACGGCTTTGCGTATAGCTGGACGTGCTGAAGCCACCAGCTGCATCCGCTGCGCCACCCGTGAGAGACTTCTTATCATCAATCACGGCCGCAGAAGTGGCATGATCCACAGGCGCAACGCTGGTGGCCTTGCTCACCCTTTGATCATACTGATAACCGCCGCTTTCCTGCAGCGCGATCTTGCGCACCAGATTGGCAATACCATCAGTCAGATTAAAGCGGCCGCTTTCCTGCTTGATCAGCGCATCGGAATCAGATGGCAGCTTGCTCAGATCCTGCCCATACACGCTGGACGCATACTGGCGACCGCCAGCAGAACCCACCTTGAAGCCACCATACAACGCCAGAGCGTTATCCAGATTTCCGCCTGTCTGATGCAAGAAATTCTGGAAGCGCGTAATGCCCTCATCCACATTCCCCTTGGCGGTGCTGACATCATATTTTGGCGTAAAGGCGGTATTCACCTGCATCATCCCGACCATTTCGGGATGCTTGTCATTTCGCAGAACCGTGGTGCCCGCCAGACCGCCTGTGGTCTTTTCCGCAGGAATGGGCAGAGATAGAAGAGACGTGATGCTGTTGAGCAGCTTGGTGCCCATTGCCAGCGCCAGATCCTGAATGGCGTCCACAAGCGGTGATGTCTGCTGGCGCAGCTTTTCCACAGCTTGCTGGAATGGTGTCAGACCCTGCTCGGTTGCATCCTTGGTGCTGGCCGTTAGATGCTGCATGACAAGCGCATACGCCTTGCCTTGCTCACCTGCTGCCTGAAGCTCTTTCACCTGCTCCACAAGCTGGGCATCCACGCCCGGAAGGTGCTGCTGGTAAAGCGCCTGAATTTCGGCCGTGGGATCCACCATGGCAGTTTGCACCGCCTTCAGCCCATCTTCCAAAGAGCCAAAAACAGCACCGGCATCTTGTGCCACCTTGGCGAGTGCCTCAATGTCGGACGTGCCACCCGTGAAATTGTAGGTGCTGCCAATGGCTGTGGCTGCCTGCCGGGCCGTGGTTTTATCCCACCCCGGCATCTTCTCCAGACTATCGGCCGCAGAAGTGATGCTGTCAGCCATGTTATTGGCATCAGAACGGGTAGCCCGCAGCTGCTGGCTCAGTTTGGCCAGCTTGCTTTCTTCCTCTTCCGCATACGCGCCCATCTTATAGAACGCTATGCCCGCAGCACCTGCGGCAACAGCAATGCCGGCTGGGCCTGTCAGGGCATTTTTAAGCATGGACAGGCCTGCGCCATAACCACCGCCACCACCTGCGATTGCAAGGGCATTGGGTGCTTCATAGAACAGTGCCTGCAACGGATTGCCGCCTGCCAGCACCATATCAAGGAACTTATGGGCATCATCCATAATTTCCGTGATCTGATAGGCTTCCAGCTTGCCGGATTTGGTGGATTTCTGCTGCGCTTCATCAAGATCGGATTGCGCTTTAGCCGCTTCCAGCAAGGCATCCCTTTGCGCCTGTAACGCCTCAACCTTGTCCTTGGCATCCTGCACAACGCTCTGCTTGATCTGCGGATCCAGCTTGTCATCAGGAACGGCGGCAGCTTGCGCCATGACATCATCATACCGATCCTGTGCGGACATAAGCTGCAACATGACCTTGGCCAACTGGCTGGCCGCACGCCCTGTCCGTAAAAAGCTGGTTGCGCTCTTATCCAGGCCAACCTGCAAGCCTGCGTTTATTTCTTGCGACACATTGCCAATATCGGACAACTCACCCGCAACAAGGCCTGCATCGCTCTTGATGTCGTTCAGGCTTTCCCTGAGCTTGTCCTGCTCCTGTAGGGTTTCAGACAGATCCGGCGCCTGAATATCCACTGTGCCAGAAACATCAGCATGCACATCTGGAGCCGTCATACCGTCCAGAGCAGCCTGTCCAGCCTCAGCCGCACGCTTTGCCGATGTAGTCAGCTGGTCATAACCCTGTGCAGTTTTGCCAAGAGCCTGCGCCCGGCTGTTTTCAGCTTCGCAGATACCATTCAGCAGGGCATTTTCTTCACCAAGCTGACCATTCCATGCCTTCTGGCCTGTGGCCGCAGCCTGTAGATTGGTCTGAACCGTTTGCAGTTTCTCTCCAACACGACCAATCCAATTTTCTACCTGATTGAGATTTGTCTTAATCTCAGAGGTATCCAACCCTTCATCTGTTGCTTTCTGGAGATCTGCCCGCAGGCTATCACGCTGCGCACTCAGATCCGTCAGCGTCTTGGTCAGGGTTTTCAGGCGGGAAACAGACTGCGTGCCCAGCTTGTCAAAAGAGCCGGCTGCTGCATCAGCGCCTTCTGCCAGCGTATCAGTGGCAGTTTTTGATGCTTTCCCCACGTCGGACATGACATCGGTCAGTGTCACGCCCTTTTCGGCAACCGCATCCAGATGATCGCCAGCACTTTTTGTCGCACTCTCGGTCTGATCAACTGCCGTGATCTGAACCTCTAGCGATTCAACCAGATTTGTGTCTGCCATGGGAAACCGTCACTTTTCTGTCAGGATCAGCGTGGGGTAGAGCATTTGCTCACCTGCCTGCCGATCAGCACGCCTGCTCACGTAAGCCGCGTGCTTTTGTGTCCACTTTTTCTCTTTTTTGTCCCACGAAATACCTGAAGCGATCCCTGCACCACGCAGGATATAGGGAACAGGCTCACCACGGGCATCATGTCCACCCTGCTGGGGCTTGAAGGCCCGCAGCGCATGAATGCGCTTGAAGCGGTTCATCAGCGGCCTGCGCACGGCCTCCACAATCCCCGGTGGAACGCTGATGCGCTGCCCACCCACTTCAATCTTGCGGGCATAGGGCATGGTGTTCACAATCCACACTTCTGCACCCATGGGGATCTTGCCCGGTGCATCCGTCCAGGCCTTGCCGTCCACCAGAACAGCCCAGCTTTTACGGAACGCACCACTATGGGCTGGAGACCGCTTGCGCAGTTCTTCCAACGCCCAGACAGTGGCCGCGCCAATAGTGTTGAAAATGTAGGTGACATTCCCGCCATTGAGCTTGGCAGCTTCTTCCGGAAGGCCGAGCTTGCCATCCACACGCCGGACATATTGCGCCGATGCTGCGCCAGATTGAATGAGATCATCCCGCTCCTTGCGGATCCTGTCCCCTACAATCTTGTGCGCGGTCGCACTGGTCATGTTCCGGTTGATGGCAACCCGCATGGGTTTTTGCAGACGAGCAGCCCAACTCATTTTTTCATCCGCCTTTTCATGCGTTGCGCCCAGTCTTCAATGAACACCCGATCCATGGCGACAATGCAGCGATCTAAAAGCGCCATTTCGGCATGCGTGTAGCCATGATGCTGCGCCCAGGCCTGCACCACTTCCCACGGGATCATGCCGGGGCTGCTTTCAAAAACTGTGGCACCTAAAGCCACACTGAAACCTTGTGGAAAACGCTGGCGTGATGCGGAAAGCCGATGCCATGCCCGCCAGATCCACATGAACTCAGGCTGTGGATCCACGCGGGCATGTTCCTCTGGAAGGTCATTCCAGAGATCTTCGTCATAGCTTCCCCATTCAAGGTGCCATGCCAGCGCTCTGGTCAGTTTCCCTCAGCTTCCTCTGCATGCTCAGAGGCCTGCGTGGTCACAAGGGCGGCGGCTTCCCAGCAGGCAGACATCAGTTCCCGGTAATCCGGATTGCCAAGAAGTTCCTTGAACTCATCGACAGTAACAGGGTTTTTCTTTTCCCGGTCATGATGCAAGCCTTTGACATCCAGCACGAGGAAGTCCCGCAGTAAGTCTGCGTTGATCTGGCGGCGCACGGCGTTGGGAATGGCAGAAACATCACCACGGAAGCGTTCTGCCGCTTTGCGCAGGCGCTGTGCCTGGGCATCCACAAACTGATCGGTATAACCACGGCTTTTGATTTCAAGACCAGGGTATTTGTCGATTTTTACCCACTTTCCATCAGCAATGGCGGCGCTATCGGTTTTCAGGTCAGCAAGAGAAAGCATGGATCTACCTCAATAAAAAAGGCCGCACACTGGCGGCCTTGTTTGAAAAGAAAAGAGAACAGAAAAAACGGAGTGATCAGGAACTGACGCGTGTGATCGCAAACGTGCCACCGCCTGGAATGGGGTTTGCCGTGACGGAAACGGTTGCCACCACAGTGGAATTTTTCCCAGAAATCGGAGCCTTGGGATTACGGATAACGCCGTTCAGAACGGTGAACTGATACCCAACGCCATCCCTGCCCTGCACACCAACTGTCACAGGGCCTGTCTTGCCGTTTTTCCAGTCTGTAAACTGCTGATAATCCTTGAAGAAATAAGTGATTTCCATGGCAGCCTTGAAACTGCCAAATCTGATACCACACGCACCGACATGGCCCATGCCGGTATCCTGTCCGGAACTGTCACGCGAAAGGGTAATGGTGGCAGACTGAATACATCCCGCAGGTGCATTTCCGAAAATGCTGCAACCCATAAAGCCTTCTACCGTATCAATCAGCGGTGTGGCCGTACGTGGGGTGACAGATGAGGAAATATCGGATGTGGACACAGCCATGTCCGAACCCAGCAGATCAATGGTGACTGTAGCTGGCTGGCTTTTTTGCAGCGTGATCTGCACCTGATTGACCATGGTGCCAGAAAACAGCCGCCAGTTATTGGCAAGTTTTTGCCGGAACGTGAAAGCCTTCCCGAGCTTCCCATTCAGAATGCTGGGAATGAAATACGTGCTGTTCGCCCCAAGCTTTACCGAGCCAGTGCCCATCACTCCGTAGCACTGCTTCAAGAGCGGGGCTGCGGAATTCAACATGCCGTTGCCAAAAACAAAAACCGCTGAATTGGGGACAGAAACGGTATCAATTTTGGTATAAGGCACGTTTATTACAAAACCGCAGTCTGGATCAGAAATGATCAGATTTCCTGCAGCAGGAAATTTTTTGGCGCTGGTCACGTCTGCTGTTTGCAGACAATCTACGCCATCCATAAAGGAAGTGTCAGAGGCATGCAGAACATCACTGCCTGGATTGCCCATTGAAACGGCATTGGCAGACCAATCAGCCCCCATGATGCCCGCCAGCATATCTTCATACGTGACAACGGACATAATGCCTGAAAGACTGCCCTGTGTTGTGCGGCCTGTCAGGACAGACTCCGCCATTTCCGGAACATCATTGATTTCGTCAGGCTGTGCTTCAGTTTCGTTTACGTCCAGGGAAAAATCCGTATAACGCAGCGCCTGATATGCCCCGGTGGGTGGTGTGTTGTAAGTGGTCTCCAGCGCATAATCTAATGCGCTGGAATTACTTTCCGCACCGGCTGCATAGCCATTTGTGCCGCCTGTGTAGGCCATGATCACCTCAATAAAAAAGGCCGCTCACTGGCGGCCTGAATGCACGAAATATGGGAAATGTTAGCTGGCTGTCGTTGCCGTGCCACCGGAACTGACGACTGTGCCGCTGCTTACGGACACGGCACCAGAACTTGTGGAGGATGTGCTGCTGCCAGATGCTGCTGGCGCCACATCTGCCTTTTCACCCTGTGGTAGAAGCCCTAGACGGTAGCCGAAGAAGCGTTCCAGGGAGAGCACCATGCCTGCGGCATCCGTTGCCATGGATCCGAATACCTGCCCGCTGTCCTGAAATAGACCGGACGCGCCATCTGGCTGCGCCAGAACATCATACTGCTTGCCGCTTTCATCTGCTGTCGGCGGGACACTGGAAGGCAGACCAGACAAGGCCCGATAAGGGCAGACAGCCGTGCGGCATCCTGCTGGCGCATCCTTCTGGGCAATGGCGACAGCAGCAGAGGTGCTGTCTGCATCAATTTCAGTGGAAGCGAGTTCGAAAGTGCCCGCGTTAGGGCCGGTTTCATAAAGCGCGTAGAATTTCATGTCAGAATATCCTGATATTCGTAATCAATCCCCAGAGAAAACCGGACGCGGTTGCCGGCTTGGCTCAGATCTGGCGGATCAAACATATGGCCGCGATAGAGGATGCCCGTTGGCAGGTTTGTGGCCTGCCTGAAGGCCACGGACATGGCCTTGCGCAGTTCCAGAGCTTCCAGCGTTCCGGTGCCCTTGGGCACCATCAGATGCAGCCAGATGGTGCCGTTTTCCAGATCTACCGGCTCGCCTGCGCCTGCACGGTCTGCCAATCCGGATGCCGTTTCCATCACCCAATATGGGCCATCTGGCACGGTGATGTTCTGGCCTGCCGGATCCAGCAGTTTCAGCTTTTGGGCTTCAGCAACGGCCTGTGCGCGTGTCCAGGCATCAGAGAAGACTGCTGGCGTTGTCATGCGTCTCGCCTCCTGCGGCAATCAATGTCCAGCCGCAGACGGTTGGCCCATCATAAACGGGCTGCGCATCTGTCAGCGTGTATGTTTTGGGCCCGTCCTGCACCCGATCGTCCTGGGCAGGCATGCCGTAGTCGGAAAGCGCATCCGCCATGACCTGCGCCACGAATGGAGCCTGCGCCATGTCATTCGTGATCTGGGCAGACTGTGCAGGCGGTGCGTAGGCCATCAACGTGACGCTGGCCGTGCCATCTGCCCTGGACAGCACCATCTGGCGGCCTTTGGTGGAGATCTGGCGGCGGCGTGATTGCGTGATCCAGCCCATTACAGATGCGCTCCCCGATAGCTTGCAAGCATATCGGCCACCTGTTGCGGCAAACCGCCTGTGCCTGAAGCGATGTTCCAGCTGGTGGAACCCACACCTTGCACGCTTTCTGATTTCAGGTTGGGATCTCGCCCTGCCCCTTGCACCATGGCCGCAGCTGCCAGCACCGTGGCGCGTGAAATGGTCTGTGGCAGTGTGCCTTTGGTCACCGTGCCATCATCAGCAACCTGCGGTGGTGCGTATCCGGCCGTATAAACGGCATTATACACACCATGCTGCCACCTGCGCCGCGTTGGTGTGGGATGTGAGAGGATGCCTGCCCGCTTATCCAGAACGAGGTCTGAAAGCTGATCAGGCGTCCACTCCTGGCCGTTTCGGGAAATGGAGGAAATGGAAACCAGCGGCCGCACTGAAAGAACAATCTCTTTCAGCAGGTCGCCACCTTCAATGACAAATTCCTCTGTCCATTCTCCCGAAAGCAAGGGCCTGCCGATGTAATCCAGCACCATGCTGGAGGCATCCATCAGCTTGCCTGCCAGCATGGTATCTGTGGTGCCATCAATGATTCCCAGCTCCGCCTTCAGATCCGCCAGCAGGGCCAGCGGAACCACTGTTGACAGGCCTTCCAGCGAAAGCGTGTGCATGATTAGCCGCCTGCTTTAGGAGCTGCGGCGGCCTTCATGACCAGTTTCTTGATCGGCTGAGCCGCAGACGGCAGGCCACCACCAAACCGCGCATATCCGAAGAAGCCGGTCTGAAGGAAATCGGCATACCGTTCGTTCAGGCGCACGATGGATACCTGTTTGACGATGCGGAACTTGTAGTTCTTCATGTTGCCAAACAGGATCGGGGCATTGCCTGCGCCCACGTCCGCCATGCTTTCATTCACGGCAATCGGGAAGCCAGCCAGCACATCCGGGCAATCCACCTGCAAGGACGGGATCCAGAGCGGACGGCCTTCGTTATCCTTCAGCAACGCTAGAGACTTGACCGTGTTGTCATTCATCATGAACACGGCACCAGTGCGATACGCACGGTTTACGCTGTGCTTCAGCTCCATGATGTCCTCAAAGGCGATGGTATCCCCCACAGAGGTTGGGCCAGCAGCCGCGGCTGTTGCCACACCCATGGGCATACCGTTGCCTGTGCCATTGGTCAGATCATCTGCCAGCGTGCGCCCGAATGCCGTGCCCAGCGCGGTGGTGATGAAGGCATCCAGATCAATGAAGCTGTCTTCCATGAGTGTCCACGGGACAAGCACGGCATCCGTGGCATACAGAAATGCCTTCAGGACGGACTGGCTAAAGGTCATGGGGGACTGCCCGATCTGATTGTTTTCCCCAATGATCCGGGCACGGCGGCTGGTATCATCATTGGTGGGCCACGGCAGATCTGCGCCTGTTGCGGTGGCAACCTCATCAAACAGATCCAGAGCCGAGAAATAATCCTTCAGGGCAACCAGAAGTTGATCGGAAAAAGCAGGCGGCACCAGATAACCACCGGCAGGCCCTGTGCCTGTGCCATTGGCATCATTCTTGAACTGCGACTGAGCTGCCGACATGCGCTTAACAACATAATCCCGGTCTTCGCCTGTCAGGCTGTTGATGCCACCCAGCAACCACGAAGCAAACACACGCTTATGGCGGCGCTCTTCATCTTCCTGTTCATCCGGGCTGGTGCCGTTGTCATCTGCGCGGTTGGCAACGCCCTGCGCCAGTGTGCGCTCAGCATCTTCGGCACGTTCAATGCGATCAATCTGTGCCTTTATCTGGTCAGCTTCAGCCATCATGGCATCAAACTGAGCCGCTTGCTCGGCCGTCATGGTGTCGCCAGTAGTCAGAGCGCGTGCGTCTTCAATCAGCTTCGCCCGTTTGGCGCGCAGTTCCTTGGATTTCATATTCTCTTGTCTCCGGAAAAAATGGGGTGGCCGCTGTTCAGCAGCCGGTGTCAGTTTTCAGCTTCAGCCAGCTGAACGATGCGGCGGCGTGCTGCGATATCGGGCACTGACAGCGTATTCTGGGGCTTTTGCTGGGCCGTGGGCTGCTTGGGAAACATCCCTGCCCTCAGCGTCAGTTGCGCCTTGTTCTGGCTGGCATCCGTAATGCTATCAATAAAGCCAGCATCTTTGGCTTCCTGCGCCGTGAACCATGTTTCTGCGTTCATCATGTCGGCAATGGCTGGCACGGTCTGTCCGGTTTTCCCAGCATACAGGTTGGCAAGATTACCATCTATCTTGGCAAGAACTGCGGCTGTTTCCGTCATGTCGTTCTGATTGCCGACTACAACGCCCCAGGCATTATGGATCATCAGAAAGGCATTTGGGGCCATGCTGATGGTATCCCCTGCCAGAGCGATGAAGGATGCCGCAGAAGCCGCCAGACCATCCACCACAACAGAAACTGGGCCATCATGCGCTTCCAACGCATTATAAATGGTCAGACCGTCAAACACATCACCGCCGGGGCTGTTGATGTGCAATTCAATCGGCCCTGGGCCAGCACTGACAAGGATCTGCGTGAAATCCTGCGCGGTGACGCCCCAGAGGCCGATTTCATCATACAAGTAAATAACGGCAGGCTGATCAGCTGCGGCACGCGGCCGCATGTCCAATGTCTGGGGCAGACCAGCCTGCGCACATGTCAGCAACACACGGTTGGAAAACCGGGCTGCTGGTGAATTATGTCGGTACATGTTGCCTCATTCTTTAGCAGGCGTGGGTGGTGCAGGATCTTTGATCTGCTGTTCCAGCGGCACATATGCGCCATTGATGAACACCGTATCGCCACCAGAGACCGGCGGCCGATTATCCTTTGCCCTGCCTTCGTTGATTGTAAGCTGGCCGCTTTGCACCTGCGCTGCCGTGACCTGAGCCGCTTTCAGCGGATCCATGGAAAGCAGCCCTTCGCGGTCAAACTCCGCAAAGAAATTCGTGCCTAAAAACAGCTTGGCGTTCAGTTCACTCTCAATGCGTTTGAGATCCGCATCCAGCGTGAAAATCAGATAGGCCAGCGTGTTTTCTGCAAGGCCCGTGCCCCATGATGTGCTCTTGTCCGTGGCATTGAGCATATGAAGCGGCACCCCGAAAAATCGGGAAATATCCGCTACCTGATAGCCACGGGCCTGAATGGTTTGCAGATCCTGCGGGCTTAACTGGAATGGGGTGTATTTCGCACCATCATCCACAATGATGGTTTTGCCCCATTTCCCAACACCCGAATAATTCTGATCCAGCTGCGCCTTCATGCGCCTGAAGGAATCATCATTCATTCGGCTGGACACCTGCATCACCCCGCTGGGCAATGCAGCATTCTGATGCATCCGACCGGTGCGCTCTTCCATGGAATGCGCAAGGCCAATGGATCCACGCGCAAATGCCTGAATGCGCGATAGCCCCTTCACACCATCAAAACCGGGGCCGGGTATGTGGATCATATCCTCTTGCAGGACAGTTTCCACAGTGCCGTCCAGATGTGTGCAGACGTAGTAATTCACACCCGGTTTGGCTGGTAATCGCACCACCTGCACTTGCCATGGCATGAAGGTTTCAAACCCGATCACCCGTGCAGCGCCGTCATACCGTATGGCGCTGTAATGGTTGCCCCAGAGCAGCACATTCAGGCCCCACAGCTCACGCCAGACAAACGAGGTGAGGGAACGGCCCGGATATGGCACTGTATTGAGCAACGGAACCAGCTTGTGGTTCGGCTGCACTTCCCGCTGGCCGCCCGGATGCTGTTTCCAGATCTTCAGTGGCAGACCGGCAATTACACCGGCTTCCAGCGTCACGCACCGATACACGGCAGAACATGCCATGGCCGTGCGTTCCGTTACCCGTGGCGCCCAATCCATACTCCGGCCGCCAGGGTATCCCAGCCATTCCGACCAATCTGGAATATCGGTCAGCGGTGTGCTGGGATTTTCCGGGTTGCCAGAGGCAAAGAACGAGGGTTCCTTACGTTCCTGCGGCGTGTTCTGCTCGCCACCGAAAATGCTGTTCAGGATTCCCATAGTTCCTCACGATCATAAATACTCTGGATCGGTGGCTCCGGGTTCCGGCTCATGCAGGCCACGGCATCAAACAGCGCCATCAGTGGGTCGATCTTCTTGCCGCCTGCCATCTGTTTGGTGATTTCGATATTGTTGCCCTTGGCCTGCGCCTTCGCATTGCCAACCGCCCAGGCCATGATCGGACGCGCCCCATGGGAGAACGTGCCATCTGCCAGCTTGCGCTCCAGCGTCTTGATGGCCCCGGTCATTTTCCAGCCTTGGCTGATCCCGACAATCCGCTCCTGCTCAATGCCACGGGCATGCAAGGCAAACACGATTTCAGCCACACCCGCAGGATCCAGCCCAACCATGGCCAGCTTGCCGGACTGGTCGATCATTTCCACCACGTCCGCCAACTGCCGATTGTCGTCACGCATTTCATGGACAATGACGAGATCACCCTGCTTCTGAAAATCCAGATAGCGCGGCGCTTCCTCCTTGCGATGCTTCAGCACGTCCTGGAACACCCAACTGCGCTGCCAATGCAGCCAATCGCCACTTTCCTCATCCCGGCCAAGCACAGCCAGAGATAGAAAATCGTCCAGACCGCCCCCATCAATGCCGCAGACAATCACATCAGAGCATTCTAGGATCAGCTCAAGCGTGACCAGCGGATCACCCTGACATTCCCAATATTTGGCCCCGGCCCATGCCTTTTCGCGCAGGGACATGCCCATTTCCACGTTCAGGTGCTTGGCCATCCAGACGCGCAGCACGCCTTCCCCAGCCTCTTTGGCCTGGGCGTATCTGTCCCGCAGGAACTCATCCGATACCGATACCCCCAGATTGGGGTTGGTCATGTACCAGTTATCCGGATTGTGCTCGCCTTTCTTATCCAGAATTTTCTTGGGAAATTCGTAGATAACCGGCAGAAAACGGGGCGAATTGATCTTGCCGTCCCGCACGCCACGCGCATATTCCAGACGGCTCTTGAACACACCGGCAGGCTCTTCATCCGACTGCGTGCTCAGGTAAATGATGAAGCCTTCCGGACGAGAAGCGATGCCGCCAGTAGCTTCCATAAGCATGTTCTCAGCCGTGGGCTTCTTGCCGAACTCCCACAGCTCATCCACCAGAATGCCGGTGGCTTTCTTGCCCACAACAGAAGAGCCATCTGCCGCCACAACCTTGAGTGTCGCCCCGGTTTCACGGTGCGTCACGATGCGGGTGTAATCCTGCACATGGAACAGGGCATCCAGTTCAGGGTCTGCTTTGATCATGTCCCGCGCAGGCTTGAAGGCATTGTCTGCGGCTTCCTTGGTCGGTGCCAGGATCAGGAACTCGGCTGATTGCCGCCAGTTCAGGATCAGCACCGTCAACATCACGCCCGCCGCAATGGTGCTCTTGGTGTTCTTCTTGCTCACCAGCAGGAAAAACTCGGTGATCATGCGCTTTCCGGTTTCCGGGTCATATGAACCGAAAATGGCGGCGGCAAAGTCCTTCAGCCAATCACGACAGGATTCACCAATGGTCGGTTCACCCAGCACGTCCACGATCTTCAGGGCGTTGAAAACAGCCATCCCCTGCGCAGCGGCATCTGGAAAAAGCGGATCACATGGCACAAGGCTTTCGCCCGCAATGATGCGCTTTTCCCAATCCCGGCAGGCTGTGCTCCATGACAGGCCAGCCTTGGCCGCAGGCGCTGCCTTGCGCCGTATGGTGGCTGTGCTGGTCTTTCGTGCGGTGGTTGCCGCCTTGCGCTTGCGTGTTGCGGGCTTTTTCTCGGTTTCACTTGCCATTGTTCACAACCAGTTTGGGGGAAGACATGCGTGAGAACTTGCCGCTGGCTGCTTTCTCGGCAGCTTCCCGGCGCTCTTCCTTCACACCCTTCTTTTTTCCGGAACCCGTGACGCCCATCATCTGGATCTGCTTCAGCGTGCGCACGGTTTCCGCCCGCTCTTTCGTGCTGATGGCCTTCAACATCGCATCGCGCCGGCGCGATCCATTGTCGGTGGCTGTTTCCAGCTCAATCGCTTCGGAAATCTCGCCAAGATGCGCAGTCGTGTCCTCAACTTCGCCAAGCAGCCGCGACACCAGATTTTCGGTGCGTTCATCCAGGTTGTTGGCCGTTCCACGCCCGCTGGACAGCGGTTTCTCCCGTGGTGGAGCGGGGGTGCGCTGGGGCTTGTGCGCAGGTTGGTGCGCAGTTTTGGTGTTTTTGCGCACTTTTTGCGCAGAAGTGCGCACCCATCCACCGGACGCGATGCGCTTGCGCAACGTGCTTTCGGCTACGCCATGTTTTTTTGCAATTTGGCGGTTTGACAAGGCTCCTGCGCGAAAATCAGCCTCTATCGCGTGCCAATCCGTATCAGTTTTTTTGGGCATTCCCCACCATCCCGCGCAACAAAAGTGCGCACTTCAAAACGCTGGAACGAAAAATTTTTCACGCGTGCCACTGGCGCGGTTCAGGTGCCTTGGGTCGATTATACTTTTACCCCGCCCCCCACCCGCTGAACGCATGGCATCGCAGCCATGCATGACGCGGGCGCATGGCACCAAAAAATGGCAGAAAACCGCCGTTTTTCAGTATTCAACGGCGTTTCGTGCTGCCCGCACCCGTGCGGTCTTGGCCGTATGGCAAGATCCGCAGAGCAACTGGACGTTGTTCTCGTCCAGCGGTGCGCCGCCGTCCTTCAGCTCCTGAATATGATCCCCAAAGAGCCGCGTGCCGGTGCGGCCGCACTGTTCACAGCAATGCGGCCGCTTGCGCTTGATGGAAGCCATCAGGGCACGCCACTCAGGGCTTGTGTAAAAGCCGTCAGCGCGTTTGGGTGGCTCTTTGGCTATGCTGGTATCCAGAACGCCAACAAGCGGCCTCATGCACGTCAGAACGGCTTTCTTGCGGCTGCTCATGTGGTGGCCACGTCCAGCTTGGACAGGTCGAACGTCACCAGCTCCCACTTGGCATCTGGCGATGGCCGCCGGTGCAACCGCACGTAGTCCTTGGTCACATCCACGCGCACGCTGTCAGAAATCGCCTGCATACCGCGCTGCCATTCCTCATCGTCAATCTCCAGACGCCGGAGCGCGAGGATCTTGCCAACGTTCATGCTGCCCTGCTTGTCCACGTCAAACGCATCCAGCACCACGGCTTTCAGGTTGGCGTTGGCACCTTCAGACCAGCGGTTCAAGCAACCATGGATCAGCGTTTGCGCCGCCTGAATTTCAGGGCCAAACGAGATGACGTTGCCGACCGCCACAGTCACGCGCAGCGTGCCATCATAGCTGGTCAGGGTGACGTTCCCTTTGTCGCTGCCCAGCTTGGTGCTGTATTGCTCGGCCACCAGATCCAGAAAGGCATGAATTTCCGCAAAGCAGAGCCGCTTGAAATCCATCATGAACTGCCGCACCGGCTCGGCTTCACGGTGCAAACGGCGCACCAGCTCATCTTGCAGCTTGTCAGATGGCCGGACATTCGCTTCAGGAACCAAGCGCCCGCGACTGTCCTGCATGAAACCGTCAGGCACGGTTTGCATTGTCATTCTCCATCGTTGTCAGAAACGCCCGCGCCGGTTGGCGTCAGGCCAGAAGGTCAGCGCCCGCAGCGTCTGCGCTGGCATGGCTGTATCGTGTTGTCGTGGCCAGCGAACTGTGGCCGAGCTGGGCCTGCACCCAATGCACCGGCTGCCCCGCGTCCAACTGGTGTGACGCAAAAGCATGGCGCAGCCAGTGAGCAGAGACATCAGGCGGCAGGCCCGCTCGTTTTGCGGCCCGCTTCACAACGCGATCCACAGCGCGTTCATGAAGCAGGCCGCCATCGTGGCCGGGGATAACGGGCGCATCTGGCCCGACATCAGACCGCACAGCCGCGATCTCTTTCCACAACGATGGTGAAACCTGCACATGGCGGGTTTTGCCACCCTTGCCGAAAACCGTTGCAATGCCGCCCGATTGGCGGCGTGTCATATCGCGCCAGCGTAACGCGCAGGCTTCTGAAATCCGCAGGCCGGTGCCGTAAAGCAGCGCCAGCAACGCATGGCGGCGCGGATCCTTCTCACCTGCCAGCATGGCCAACACCTGCTGGCGCGAAAGAATGCGCTCGTTCAGATTGTCGCGGCCACGCTCCATGCGGAACGCAGCGCCTGCATCCTGCAGTAGAAAGCCCAGCTTGTGGCCGTAGGTCAGCAGCGATTTCACGGCGCTGATCTTGCGCCGCCGCGTGCTGTCCGCCGCATCGGCCATGCTGTCGTTCCATGCCTGAATGTCAGCCAAGGCAACATCTGCCATCGGCTTGGCAACAAAACGGGCGAACTCTGCAACGTTGGTGTGATAGGCCCGCACCGTGTTGCTGCTGCGGTTGTGCAGCCACGTTTTGACCAGCGGAAGATCCGCACGGTGAATGCCATCATCCGGCACTGCTGGCGCGGCCGATCTAGGCTGATCACCGCTAACCATTTGATTTCCCTATATTATCGGGTCATTTCCAACCCTCAAAATCCGTCAGATAACAGAGATTATCTGACGGGTTTGGGGGGTGTTCTGCGGGTTATCTGACACCTCGGCAGGTATGCCGTGTCAGATAATACCGCGTTATCATGACGCTTTTAACCGGATGGAGCGCCGCCAACCTTGCGGCCGCAATCACCCCATTTTGGCCCGCGCCATGTTGTTTCCATCACGCCGGGTGGAAACTCTTCCACCGTGCGGGAAGCATGTTCTTTACGTAGCGCGGCATCAATGCGCTGCATGTCGTGCTCAGCATACACCGCACCCGCTGGCAGTTCGCGCAGTGATTGCAGGTGGCCATATTTTTCGCATGCAAGGGCATCACACCGGGCAACCGTATTTTTCAGGCTACCAACGGCCCGCAAAATCACATCAGCCCGATGCCGTGGCAGACGATCTGGAACCATGCGCACGCAATGCGCCACATTTCCATCTGCCGAAACGACTAGAACAATCTTCTTCCCACGCAGCAGAACAGCACCACGGCAGATCTTCTGCCAGTGTTTCATGCGTTCAGCTTTTCAGAAGATACAAAAAAAGCCGTGGCCCAGATGGACACACGACTTCGACTATTTTGACAATTTAAACGCGAAAGCTGCCGCAAGCAACTATTTATTGAACCAGAGATCCCCTGGCATATCTGTATAAAGGTCAGCCAGCTGCTCCAGGCAGAAATCAATGGCACCGGCTATGCGTTCACGCCGCTTGCTGTGTTTTTCAGACATTTTCTGCACAGAAAGACCGTTCACCATTAAATCCGTTAAAAACTTCTCGCCTAGCGGCCCCATATGCTTCCGAATATATCGGCAGCGATCAGCTGCACGAATACGCGCAATCAAGGCGTTTTCAGGATCTGGCTTTCCACATTGCTTGGATGCGTCTGGATCCCGCGCACCTAAAAGGCCGGTTTCATAATCCAGCGCCCACTGTTCTGCTGCTGCAACTTGCGCATCTGACAACGTGCCAGACTTCTGCAACGCATAAACCGCGCCCGATGAACGCAGGCGCGGCAGATCTGATTTACTAACCGGATCTTCAATATAGACGCTGGTGATATCGCCTTTATCTAGGCGCTCCGGCGTGGGAGGTAATTCTTGCATGTTGCAGCCCCGCGTTTTTGTGCATATCTTCCTCTGGCATCGCGGGGACGGTCATTCTCGTAATCAAACAAGCGGCGTTGCAGAGTGGTGATTTCCAGTTCAGCCTCTGCACGCCGTTTTTGTTCCTGGGCTAACTTGGCCCGCAGATCTTCCATTGCATCAATCGGGTTCGGCTTGCCTTCGGCCTTCAACCGCAGGTTTCGCAGCAACACACGCAGGCTCATGCTGCCACCTGTGCGCTTTGCTGGTGCATGAAGTGCTGCTGATACGCGGCTTTCTCAAACGGCACGGGCGGCAGGCCATTTTCCTGCGCCAGTTCTAGCCAGCGACGCTTTACAGCCCCAAAATCTCGGCAATCAGTAAACGCATCCTTCCAAACCTTGGCGGCCTTGGCCCATGCCTGCTCAAATTTGGCATTTTCCTTGGCTGTCTGCAGTTTTTCGGGGGCTGTATCCTGCGCTTTCGGGCGCAAATGCTGCACCTCTATGCCGCGCAAAACTGCGGCTTCAAACACCTTTAGCCGCCGGGGCTCCTCACCATTCTTGCGCATGGCCTCGGTATGCTCCCGAATGGCAGAAATAATGGTATCCGGCTCTGCGCCCTGCCCCATCCAGCGCCGCACCAGCGAGACCGCATACGGTGCCTGATCGTTCATGCCGGTTGTGGCAATCACGCGGGCTACTGTCTGGGCCACCTGCTCCTGAGCCAGTGTTGGGTTTTCGGTTTCCCCAGAAATAGAACTAGAAGGAATATTAATATCTCTCTCTAATTCTAGATCTATGGAACCCACGGAACCCAAATTTTCAGAAACCAAAACCGAATTGGGTTTTTGGTTTGGGTTTTGGGTTTCGGTTTTTCCACCCTGAACAACCGATGCCAAAGGCATATGGCGTTGGTTATGGTCAGCAGCAGCCTTCTTACCGCTTCCTGGTGGGCGTCCACCCTTTTTCCCATTCTCACGTGCGGTAATCTGCTTACGTGTCAGTCCGGGTGGCACATCACAGCTTTCCTGCATCTGCTGCCAGCGGGCATCTGCTTCGGCCTTGGTGGCTTCACGCTCTTCCTTGCGCAACAGGCGATCATACAGGTGTGGGCTGAACAACGCGCCTTCATCATCCCGCGCTAGAAAGCCGCGCTGGATGAGCTGCGGTAGCACGCGGGACAGCACATCCTGATGCAGCCACGCCTGCACGGCAATTTCCGCATCGGTCAGCACATACTGGCCAGAACGAAACACGCAGGAACGTGCCTCTTTCAGCGCATCACGCAGGTTCTCGAACACGCCGCGATATTCGGAAGGCATGGAACGCACCATCTTGAGTGATGGCAGATCATCCCGCGCAAAGTCCTGAATATGTGGGCGGATCAGGTCAGCCATCAGCTTGGCCCTCCCCTTTTACAGAATACGGCTTGCCCATCTGCTGGATGGTATGAATACGGGCCAGAGCCCGCTCCAGCACATGCTTGGTTTTTGCCATTTTGGGTGCAATTTCGTTGGCTTCTTGGGGGTCAATCACACCGTCTTCCAGAATGCGGATAGCGGTGGAGACCATCTCTCCCGAAACCATGCTGTATTCGCTCATGTCTCGGCCAAAATCACCGGGGCCAACGTGCATGGGCAGCACAACATAACCCAGCGCGTGCGCCATTTCTGAAAGCAGAATGGGCTGCTCGGCACATCTGTCCAGATCTATGGCGATATCCAGCGGAATAACGGTTGGCTGATGTCTGCTGGCATAGGCCTCCAGTTGAGATTTCTGCACGCGCGTAAAGCCAGCTGCGGCCCGGAAATCTCCAACGGCTTCAACCGCACGTTTTGTGGCTGTTTTGATGGACGCCAGAAAGCGATGGGAAAACGGAATCATGCTGGATATCCAGCGGAGGAATCGGGCGACACGTTGTCATGCCGCCCGCCATCGTCCATTTTTTGCTTGTTCACACCAGAAAATGGAGACGATCTCTTATGAAGCCGACTACGGAAGAACTGGAACGCCGCATTTCCGAACTGGAGCGTACGCAGACCAAGATTTTGGAAGCCCTTAAAGGCGCCAACATCCTTATTCCCGGCCTCAACGCCCCGGCTGAAAAAGGAAGTATTTTGGCGAGAGACGAACTCTGGAAGAACTGAAGATCCAGTTTCCACAAACGCAATCAAGCGCGATGCCCCACGTTCTAAATCTGCCCATGATGAAGGCATGGGGTGCGGGCTGAGCAGAATTGTCTGCAAGGCCCATTTGCGCAGGGCTTGCTCATTGCTCAGGCCTGCGCTCCGGACACCATCCGCGTGACGGCTTCCGGCCTCTGCGGCATGGTTGGTTTCATGGGAATCAGTCATGCCACATCTCCAGCATTCATGTTTTGAGGGAAAACCGCAGAGCAGGAATCGGGTGGCACGTTGCCATGCCACCCGCCATCATCCATTGTCCGTTTGTCCAAAAACCGAACCAAGGATGAATTCATGGAAAACCTGCGTGGCCACCTTCTCGCTATTGAAATGATCATGGCCAGAATGATAGCAAATGCTGCCCATGCTACAGGCCGAAATGCTGAGTGGCTTGATGCAGAATTGGCGCTGGTGAAAGAGCAGCTTTCAAGCCTATCCAGTGAAACTTCAGAAGCTGATCTGCCGTCCGTTTCTGCTTCAGGAAAAGCCGTAGCTGAAACTGTCTTTTCATCAGCAAAGGCACAATTAGACGGATCAGGGACAATCTCTTTCAAAATCCCCTGAGACGTTAGCGGTTGCACTAAGGCATCCACGATAACTGTATGCCCCCCTGCTCCGGTTGGTGCCTGACTGGGCAAAAGCTGTAAAATTCTCTGTTTGTAAGGCGATACCCTGTTCAGTGTGTGTATGATCTGAAGGTCATACACAGCTGAAACATCACCAAAGCCTGCACCAAGAAATGCTTCCGTTCGTGCCATCAGCGCATTTACAATCTGAACACGCTCAGAAACAGGAAGACGCTTGAAGGCATCAAGATCCGCAAGCTGGACACCATCCGCATGACTATATGCGCCGTGATTGGTAGCTTCATTGTTATGGGAATCAGTCATGCCGCAACTCCAGTGCTTTCATGCTTAGCAAAGAGATCTGGACGTAGTTTCTCACGGCTAAATCCGCTTGCTACTTCCAATGGGATTACCCAATGAGCAGGCACACGCCCCTTAGCTTTCCAGCTTTGAACGGTGGAAGGTGGCAAATTGAGCGTTCTAGCCGCTTTTCTGGTGCCACCCATGGCAGTTATTGCATCACGAATAATCGACATAAGATTATTGTGCGTCTTTTACGCACAGACCGCAAGCGGAATTTACGCACTGACATGTGCGACACTATCGCACAAAATAGATAAATGAACGAGATACATGTCACCCAACGGTTGAAAACCCTTAGAAATCGCGCCGGATATACCGTCCGAGAATTTGCAGAAGCTTTGGGATATGAAGATAAATATTCCTCATATCGCACATACGAAACGACTTATAAGCGCGAATTTCTTCCTATACCCATGGTAAAAGCTATGGTGCCGCTTCTAGTTGATCGGGGAGAACCCCCTATCACTCCTAATGAAGTCTGGGGATTAGCTGGCGTGTCAGCCGGGGAAGATGGCCTCACGGCAACAGTAGAACGCGCAGAAGAAGCAAATTGTAGCAGAAAACCACAAAAAGGATCCGTCAGGATAAGAGAGTTCGATATATCTCCACAAGCAGGAGCAGGTGCATATATTGATGAGCATTGTGGACTTGCTGAAAGCCATGTTGTGTTAGGTGCTTGGGAAATACCTAAAAATTATATCGAAAGTTATTTACCAAACTCAGAAAGCCTAGCGATTGTTCGCGTGGTGGGAAACTCTATGGAACCCGAATTAAACGCTGGGGATAGAGTTTTGGTTGATACAGACCATAAAATACCAACACCAGATGGCATGTATGTTATCTGGAACGGATTAGGTATTGTTATCAAACAATTACAGGTTATTCCACGCTCTAATCCCCCCAGAGTAAGGATTATTAGCGTAAATCCAACTTACCCAGCTGATGAAGCTCTTTTGTCAGAAATCATCATAAATGGACGTGTAGTTGGGAAATGGACGTGGAAGTAAATTAAAATGGTTTATGTTATTATATGCGCATCTGTATTTTTATTTATTTTACTTAATTCTACAAAAAAGAAAACACAGAAACAGTCGATGAAACCACAAATGAAAAAAGAACAGTCAAGAAATATAGATACATTCCGTATGGAAAAAGAAAAATATACTGAACAAAAAAACGAACCTATACCTATCTACATAAAAGGAAAAAGAAAGCCATTATTCGTCGATGTTGAAACAACAGGATTACATGGAGATGATAAGATTGTAAGTATATGCATGATCTTATTAGATGCTCAAGAAAGCGAAGAAAAACAAAAACTAATTTTCAAGAGTCTGCATTATATATTCGATCCGTGTAAAAAAAGTCATCCTGTTGCAGAAAAAATACATGGATATAATGACTGGACATTAAGACACCAAAACTTATTTGAAGAAAAAATGCATAATATATTATATTTAATTAAAGAAAGTGATTTAATTGTTGCTCATAATGTTAAATTCGATATGAAATTTATACGAAATGCTTTCGCCGATGCAAAAATAGATATCGGTGAACTTGATACAATGTGCACTATGGAAATGCATGGAGGAAGCTTAGCCTCATGTGCAGGAAGGCTTGGTATCCGTAGAGAAACATCTATCCATGACGCTGCTGAAGATACCATGATGTGCATGTTTTTATATTTAAGAAAAATGAGTAATATTAATATTCTAGATGCATATAATAAAATCAATTCCCCTAAATTGCAGAATTTCATTACTCCGCCACCTGTTCCTGAGGGAAAACTTCCGCGTCGGAATAATGTGAAAAAACGCAAAGACATATTAGGAGAATAATTTTTTCAATATAAACAAATAGTTACATAACACTCATCGTCAATCCAAATCTTTGTGCGTTTTTTGCGCTTGATTGTTGTGCGATAAAAGCGCACAACAATCCCATCACAACCCGTGGTGGAGAAAATCCGTGTCGAATACACGATACAAAATTGAAGAAGCCGATGGCGGCTTTGTGCTGATAGAAGAACGCACAGGGCCATTCCCCACAGAAATCCGCGTGCCTTATTCCATCGCGCAGGAAGCAGAAAGCGGAACAGACGCCGCATCCCGTAATGGTGATGCGCTCAGGGATCAGCGCAAAGTGGAAGCGCTTAAGTTAGCGCGGTATACCGCATCATTTTTTATCGAAAAAGATCCAGATGCCCAACGCCTGCTCCGTATCCGTGACCGTGTAGAAGCACTGGTAACAGCTTCCATTGCTGAATTGCGCAAGAATGCAGCAATCCCTGACACACAGGGAGTAGCTACAGAAGAGGAAGAGCCCTCTAACAAGGAACTTCTGATCGCAATACGCAGACAAGAAGCCCTTATCAGAGGGAAAGCCTAAATTACTCTGCAGAAAAAGTTCCATCTCTGAACTTAGCACGCAGCCCCTCAAGAACTTCTTCAAGACTATTATGGCGGTTTCTTGCTTCTGCTGTGCGCTTTGCAAATTCTTGAGCTGGAATTTCCAGATTGCATGCAATTTCGGCAACCTCTTTTTCTACAGCCGTCATTGCCTTGTTCTTGTGGTAACTGCGCGTTAATGCACCCGCTGCCTGAATAAGAGCGCAATCTACTTCTTTAGAGATTTGTTTTGTCACCGTTTTTCCTTTCTTGGGTCTGTTGGCGCGCCAAGAATGGGAAAAGTTGGGGGAGTCTGGCAACAGGCTTCCCCTTCAAAGAGAAGCAAGATGGTTCATCAGCCTAATCGGACAGAACGGTATCAGTTCTCAGTAGATGAGAGCCGGAATATCGAACGCATCATCAAGCGCGTAATTGAAAGTTCCAAGCCTACCAGTCTGGCCTCCAAAAATAACATTTACGACAAAACAAGGCAGCTGCTGCGCGTATGTCATGCCCGTGTCTGCCCGCTGGATCTGGCTACCATGGTGCAAGCAGATATCCGGCTAGTGCTGGAAGATCTGGGCACGCTCAGGCGCAACCTGAATATAAAAACCGCGCACATGGATTACGGCACGCGGCTGCACTTTGCGCTTAACGTGGTGTACCGCCGCAGGGAGCAGGCAGCATGAACGCCATTCCCTGCCCTGCGCCTCTCAGCTCATTCAAAACAGCACAATCAATACATCGCCGCGCTGCGCTTATCCGCGTGCAGGCTGATGCCCTGATGTCTCATTCCATCGTGCTGGAAACCTATCACCGCGCATGTAGGGCCAGTGAAAACCATTACGGCGCGGAATCATGGCGCAAGCTTGCGCACCATGCCCGTGAAGAAGCCGAGCTTCTCTATACCCGCGCCAATATCCTTGAAAGCTACATCAAATGAACAATCACGCCTTTCAGGCTGCCCGCACGCAGCTGGAGCAGCTCATCCACCGTAATGTGGACAGCAAAGAAAAGCTGGCCATGCTTTCCCTGGTCAAAGACATGGCCGCCGCAATGGAGGCCGAGCAGGACATTGCAGATACCGCCCTGCGCATAGGCTACGCCAAGCGCCGAACCCCTATGGCACGGATTCAGGATTTCATTCTGGGTGAAGTGAGGGCTGCATAATGACCACCAAGAAAGAACAGGCGCTACTTGATCTTGACCGCACATATGCGGAGTTCAAGGAACTCATACAGTCTGCGCCAGAAGACGCCAGATTTAGTATGGCCGCAGTATTGGTCCAAATTGAAGATGATGGATGCCGTGCAGCCTTCTCTTTAATTGGAGATACGCCAATAGATATTGTTCTGGCTGCTTCAACTGTATTCGGTTTTTCTTCTGGTCTCTCAAAGAAATTCAAAAATCCGGAGTATTTCGTTGAGACTGTGAATGCAGGCATTCAATACGGCACCAGTGAATTCCCCAAAGCAAAAGAAGCAGAACCATGCTCAACCGCAGCGCATTAACCCGCAAACAGGCTGTGGCGCTTTCCATCTTGGCTGCTCAGCCGGATGGATACCTCACCCACAGCAAAACAGTAGCATCAGCATCTGCTCAACTCGCAGCCAGAAAACTGGTGCGGCACATCAGAATAGACGGATTTTGGTACTGTGCCCTTACAGAAACGGCACGGCAGGAATACCCAATTATCCGCCGTGAGGTCAGAAAATGTTTGGCAGCGTAGGAAACATCAATGCGCAACCCTGCACCGTCTCAGCGCCTCACCATGTTGTGGATTGTGCTGTCAGTTATCGGAATATGCGGAAACACGTTCCTACTTCTGCACAGATAGATCTGGAGCAGCTTCTAGGCACCTACGCACCACCACCACAGGTGGAAGCGCCAAAGCGTATCCGTAACGATAAACGCTTGGGTTTTCGCATCCGCCAGTGCCGCCACGAACTGCGCATGAGCCTAGAACAGCTAGGCCACGCCATAGGCTGCACCTACCAGCAGATGCAGAAGTATGAAACCGGCAAGAACGCCATAAAGGCCACGCTCTTGCCAACATTCGCCACCGCACTGGACGTGCCGCTGACATGGTTTTTTGAAGGATTGGAAGCATGATGAGAGGAATGATTGCAGCACCTACCCGCCGTATTCTCAACACGAAGGAAGCGGCTTCATACATGGGTATGTCTGTAACCACATTCAGGGAGCAAGTAGCGCCGCAAGTAAAAGGTGTAAGGGTGCTGCCGAAGCGCATTAGCTACGATGTAGAGGAATTAAACAGCTTTATTGATCGTATGTCAGGGAAATCAACGGATTCTCACGAACAGAATTTCTGGGATAAATTCAGGTGACAATCATACGCCTGAAATACGTTCACAAGTTCCCCGGCCGCAATGGGAAGACTCGTTATTATCTCAGAAAGCCGGGGCATAAGCAGGCTAAGCTGCCAGATCCATCCAGCCCAGATTTCTATGCCGAATATCTGCGTCTCCTGAATGGGGACGCCCCAAAGATAGAAGTGCAGAAGTCTAAAACGATTGAAGGCAGCTTGCTTGACCTTATCGTGCAGTGGAAAACATCCCACAAATATAAAACCATCAAACAGAGCACGAAACAGGTATATGATCGGCTTCTGAACAGAATAGCTGCAATGGATTGCGCTCAAGGCGCGGTCAAGCATATGGCTCCGCAAAATATTCGCTTCATCATGCGCCAATATGAAGAAGCAGGCCCCACAACAGCTAATCGCATATTAAGCATTCTCAGCATGATGCTGGACTATGCCATAGATATTGGCTGGCGTGATGATAACCCTGCCGTGGGTATTAAGCGCCTGCAAATAAGATCCAAGGGGCTGCATTCTTGGTCTGATGCAGAGATTGAGAAATATCAGTCGCATTGGCCTACAGGCACAAAGCAGCGTCTGGCATTTGCTTTATTATTATATACGGGCCAGCGCAGAAGTGATGTTGTGCGCATGCGCCCAGAGGATGTGTCTGGCGGAAGCATTAAGGTCACGCAGCAGAAAACTGGTGCAAAGCTGGACATCCCTATTCATCCGAAACTTCAGGCAGAACTGAATGCTTGGCAGGATGTAGGTGCAGGAACATTCCTTGCCACAGAGTATGGCAAGCCGTTTTCTGTGAACGGATTTTATAACAATTTTTCGGAATGGTGTCAGGAAGCCGGATTGCCCAAAGGATGCAGCCCTCACGGGTTACGCAAAGCAGCAGCTAGACTGCTTGCAGAAGCTGGCTGCACCACGCACCAGATCGCATCCATCACAGGGCATAAGACTCTATCAGAGGTGGAAAGATATACCCGTGCTGTGGAGCAGAAACGCCTAGCTCAAGAGGCCATGATCAAGATCGAATAATTGGCACACACAAAACACGGATTGGCACACATTGGATAAAGTGCCTTGTTTTTATGGG
Organism: Acetobacter sp. A11-2; assembly: GCF_040208445.1. Classification (NCBI taxonomy): domain Bacteria; kingdom Pseudomonadati; phylum Pseudomonadota; class Alphaproteobacteria; order Acetobacterales; family Acetobacteraceae; genus Acetobacter; species Acetobacter sp. A11-2. The sequence goes on along the minus strand of NZ_CP157843.1, from coordinate 498,156 downwards.
ATAAAATAAAGTGCTGGCGGATGGGGTGGGATTCGAACCCACGGTACGGTTCCCCGTACGCTGGTTTTCAAGACCAGTTCCTTAAACCACTCGGACACCCATCCTCAATTCATCCATCTGAGGACCTGCCGCCTTATAAACAGGATATGGCCACCCTGTCCAGCGGGAGAAAACACGATATATCAAACGGAGTAAACTTGCTCTTCGGGCGTCAGGCTTGTACAAGCCCCATCCTTAATGGACATTCCTTTCAGGGACGAATTATGAAACAGCAGGCAAACCTGATCCGCGCCGGTCAGGTGATTGAGCATGATGGCCGCCGCTGGACGGTGCTGAAACAGCAGATCATCACCCCCGGCAAGGGCGGAGCATTCATTCAGGTTGAAATGCGCGACCTGAAAACCGGCAACAAAACCAACGAACGCTGGCGGACCGCTGATAGCGTTGAACGCCTGATGACGGAAGACAAGGAATACCTGTATTCCTACACCGATGGCGAACTGCTGGTTCTGATGGACCCGGAAACCTACGACCAGCTGACAGTTCCCGTGGATCTGCTGGGTGATCAGGCTCCGTTCATTCAGGATAACATGACCATCAACCTGCATCTGGTTGAAGGTGATCCGGTTGGTATTGATCTGCCGCCGCAGGTTACGCTGGAAGTTGTGGAAGCTGACCCGGTTGTAAAAGGCCAGACAGCCTCTTCCTCCTACAAGCCCGCAAAACTCTCCAATGGTGTCAAAACCATGGTGCCGCCCTTTATTGAATCGGGTGAACGTATTGTGGTTCGGACGGAAGACGGTTCCTACGTCGAACGCGCCAAAGACTGATCCCTTCCGTTTTTCTCTCCAGAGCAGGACAAAACTACAGTGGCCATGCGTCTCTCCCCCGTCATGATGGTGATGCAAACAGCAGCCCAGAAGGCGGCCAAGCGTCTCCTGCGCGATTTTAACGAAGTCGAGCAGCTTCAAGTCAGCATCAAAGGGCCGGGAGACTTTGTTTCCCAAGCTGATCTACGCGCAGAACAGATCCTGCGGGAAGAGCTGGAACGCGCCCGCCCCGGCTATGCCTTCTTCATGGAAGAATCCGGCAAATCCGGCAGCGATAACTGGACATGGCGTTGGGTGGTAGACCCGCTGGATGGCACCACCAACTTCCTGCACGGCATTCCGCATTGGGCTATTTCCATTGGCTTGCAGCGCCGCCTGCCAGATGGGCGTATCGAACTGGCCGCAGGGCTGGTTTATAACCCGGCAGCAGGTGAAATGTTCTGGGCAGAAAAAGGCACCGGTGCCTATCTGAACGAACGGCGTATCCGTGTTTCCGCACGGCGTGACATGCAGGAATCCCTGTTTGCCACAGGCATTCCGTTCGCCAAGGTGCCTGCACGTATGCGTCTGCCGTTTGCACGCGTGCTGGGTGCCCTTATGCCGCGTGTTGCTGGTGTGCGCCGCTTTGGTGCCGCAGCGCTTGATCTGGCATGGGTAGCTGCCGGACGTTACGAAGGGTATTGGGAATTCGGCATCAAACCGTGGGATTGCGCTGCCGGTGCCCTTATCGTGCGTGAAGCTGGCGGCCAGGCAACAGACCCCGCAGGCGTTGATCTGGATGATCTGCCTGATGATGTCATGATTGTTGCTGGCAATGGCAACCTGCACAGCAAACTTCTGGAAGTGGTGGCAGATAGCCTTAAAGACGGCAACTAACTCTTCTGCCCCATATTAGCTTTCAAAAAGCCTGCCTCATTAAAGTGAGGTGGGCTTTTTTGTTCTTCATATGTTGCTTTTTGATTTCTAGCTCTGGCATTCCGCGCTGGAATGGATCATCTAGTATTTATCATGCAGACATCCTTCCCCTCCGCTTACGATGCCCCAGCACTGGTTGCATATAAGGGAGCCTATTCCCTTCTTACGGAAGATGGAGAGGTTCTCCATTTGTCTGCGCAGGATGTTAGGCAAAACCTGCAAAACATGCCTAGCCCGCTTGTTATTCACGCGCCAGCATTGGCGCGGCGGTTAGATTTGCCGCCTCCGGGGCAACCTGCACCGTGGCTGGATCTGCTAGAACTGTTTGCCTTTGTGCACCCTGCCACACCTGTGGCCCCTACCCCACGCGGTTTGGCACTGGCCTTGGGCATGCAGGATGAGGACATAGGCGCGGCGGAGGCTGATCTTCTGCCTCGCCTTCTTTCTCTTCTCCTTACCAATCTGGCACGCCAGAACAACGGCGCAACAGCAGAACATCTTGCTGCTCTCACTGTAAGGTTGGGCCAAGCGGGATGGATTTGGAGCGGTACAGTTGCCGAAACCTTGGGGCTGCATGACAAACTCACCCCGCAAGGCAGATTACCCGAGACAATGCTTCAGCCAGGGGATGCTCTGCGTATCTGGCGTTTTTCGCCAAAATGGGAGGAGACACCTCTTCCCCCTCCGCCTGCGTCTCACCCCATTTCCCCCGTAGAGGCACGCGAGCAGCTTACCAAAATGCTGGGCGAGGATGCCGAAATCCGCGCCGGACAAGCCGACTTTGCATCAGTTGCTACAGGAGCGTTTGAGCCACGCAATGTGCGTGGAGACCCCGCCATTGTGCTGGCAGAGGCTGGCACAGGAACTGGCAAAACCTTAGGCTACATTGCTCCCGCCAGCCTTTGGGCAGAACGTAACAAGGGGGCGGTTTGGATCAGCACCTATACGCGCCATCTACAACGGCAAATTGAGCAGGAAACCCGTAGGCTCTACCCAGATCAGGCCACACACCGGCAACGCGTTGTGCTGCGCAAGGGGCGGGAAAATTATTTGTGCCTGCTGAACATGGAAGAAGCCGTTAACACTGCGGCCTCTCGCCCGGCTGGTATTACCATCGCCCTTATCATGCTGGCCCGCTGGGGCTTAGCCACTGCAGATGGAGATCTGTTTGGCGGAGACCTGCCCGGCTGGTTTGGTGATCTGTTCGGCCAAGGGAATCTGATAGGCGTGGCAGACAGGCGCGGTGAGTGTATTCACGGCGCGTGTGCCCATTATCAGAATTGCTTTGTTGAACATTCTATCCGCCGCGCGCGTGAAGCTGATCTGGTTATTGCCAACCATGCTCTTGTTATGGCGCAGGCTGCCTACGCACAGGCAGGTATGAGTGATGATGCAGATGAAACGGATGATCCCTCTGCTCCCTCCCGCTATGTATTTGATGAAGGCCATCATCTGGCCGATGCCGCAGATAGCGCCTTTTCTGCCGAACTTTCAGGGCTGGAGGCCGCCGAGCTACGGCGTTGGCTGCTGGGGGCAGAAGGTAGGCGTTCCCGCGCGCGCGGCTTAAAGCGCCGTTTGGATGATCTGGTTGTTGGCCATCCTAAACTGGAAACACCCTTGGAAGCGGCGCTTATGGCAGCAACCGCCCTTCCTGCTCCCGGATGGTCTTCACGATTAGGGCAAGAGCAGGCGGATGAACCACCGCCGCCAGAACCCCCAGAAGATATCGGGCTGTTTCCACTTGAACCAGAAGCTCCTCAGCCGGTTTTGGAAAATCCTACAGAAATTTTTCTACGGCTCCTGCGGCAGCAGGCTCTTGCCAGAACACAGGAAGGCGGAAAACAGCACGTTTATGCTGCCCTTGAATGTGATCTGCACCCTTTGGTGCCAGACTTGGCAGAAGCCGGGCATCTTTTGGCCCGCGCCTTAACACGTCTTGTTGAACCTTTGCGCACCTTGGCGGAGCGCCTGCACGCGCGCTTGGAAGAAGATGCCGAAACACTGGATTCTACAACTCGCGGGCGCATAGAGGCCATGACGCGCGCCTTACGCCGCAGGGCTATCTCTCGGCTGGATGCGTGGATTGCCATGCTGAGCGCACTGGACACACCCCCTGAGCCCGATACCACACCGTCCCACGTGCACTTCATCCGGGTTGAGCGGCGCGAAAAACAGCGCATGGGAGAGCAGGATGTGGGCCTTTATCGCCATTGGCTAGACCCCACCATTCCGTTTGCTGGCATCATGGCCATACCTGCACAGGGTATGTTGATTACATCTGCCACCTTGCGTGACCAACAAACGAACGAACCAGATAGCGATAACGCAGAACAGGCATGGGAAGCCGCCGAGGCACGCACCGGGGCTAATCACTTTCCCTCACCTCCTCTGCGTGCCAGTCTGGCCAGCCCGTTTGATTATGCCCGCCAGACGCGCGCCTATATTGTAACGGACATAGACAACAGCAGTATTGTTGATCTGGCAGCCGCATTCCGCACGCTTTTCTTAGCATCTGGCGGTGGGGGCTTGGGGCTGTTTACGGCCATTTCCCGCTTGCGCGGTGTGTACGATCGTATTGCGCCTACACTGGAAGAAAACGGTCTGCCGCTTTACGCCCAGCATGTAGATGCGATGGACAACAATACGCTGGTCGATATTTTTCGGACAGAAGAACACGCCTGCCTGCTAGGCACGGATGCCATGCGCGATGGCGTGGATGTACCCGGAAATGCGCTACGGTTGGTGGCATTTGAACGTGTGCCGTGGCCCCGGCCAGACATTCTGCATCGTGAACGCCGGATTCACCTTTCTGGAGGTGACCCGAAATCTTTTGATGAACGGATTGCACGCCTGCGGTTACGCCAAGCCTTTGGTCGGCTTATTCGCCGTCAGTCTGATCGCGGGGTCTTTGTCTTGTTAGACAGGCGCACCCCTACCCGCTTGCTCAGTGCTTTTCCCGAAGGGGTGGAAGTTCGCCGCCTTGGGTTAGCAGACACTGCACGAGAACTTGCAGCCTTTTTGGCAGATACAGAAAGGGCCGATCAAAACTGATCGGCCCTGCCTGAAAAATCAATCTACTTTCAGATTGGTTGCAGCCTGCTTGCCGCGTTCTTCAACCAGATCGAAAGAAACTTTCTGTCCGTCATTCAGGCCACGCAAACCCGCTGCCTGTACTGCGGTAATATGCACGAACACATCTTTACCGCCATCATCTGGGGCAATAAAGCCATAACCCTTGGTGGCGTTAAACCATTTTACTGTACCGGTCGGCATGAGCGGGATAGTCCTTGTTCTTCTCAACGTTTTGTCCTGCTGCACACCGTGTGCGGTTCAGGATATACCTCATCCCCCCATGACCAGCCGCAATTGTCAATCATAATTCGCTAACCGACCACAGCCGGGACAGGGAAATAGGCCTAGGGATTCATGTTGCTTTTCAGGAAATCAATGCTGCGTTCCTGCGCTTCCTGATAAGCTTTGGCATTAAAAGAGCTTCTTTCCGGACAACCAAATCCGTGCCCTGCATCATCGTACACGTAAAGTTCAACTTCCGGATGCGCCTGCCGAATAGCTGCAATATCGGTATGCGGGATACTTGCATCCTGTTCACCAAAATGGAGCTGTACCGGGCAGCACGGAGTCTCGTTCCGGCTGGCGGCAATACCACCCCCATACCAGCCAACAGCAGCCGCAAAATCATCTGTTCTACATGCGGCTTCCCAAGCCAGTGTACCACCCCAGCAATAACCGATAATGCCGACTTTACGAGGCTTGAGCACTGAGGCGGCGGCCTGAATATCCAGCAATGTTTTGGCAAGCGGGATCTGCGCCCGCAATGCCAGGCCCTCTTTCACACCTTCTGCGGAATAATCCAGTTCCACCCCACGCTGCACGCGGTCAAACAAGGCTGGCGCAATTACGTGGAATCCTGCCTTGGCAAAGTTTTCGCACACCTGCCGGATATGGTGGTTCACACCAAAAATTTCCTGAAGCACCACAAGTGTGTAAGGATGATGGCTGCCTTCGGTTTCCCATGCGGAAAACTCATGCCCGTCCTCAGCCTGAAGTGTTGTGATATGACCCATATGAGCACCTCCTATGCGCTCTCAGGTTACAGCAAAAAGAAACTTTATCCACATTCCTTGACTCTGCCTTTGGGCAGACCTATCTCCTTTTCTGGCACTCCCGGGGTGGGAGTGCTAACGTAACGCGGCGTTATGTTACGCGCGACAAAGCGGATGGGGCTGCTTTCTGTTAAGGGCGCCATCCCAAAAATGAATGTGGAGCGATCCATAATGACGAAGTTTCGTCCCTTACACGACCGGGTAGTTGTCCGTCGCCTTGAAGGCGAACAGAAGACCGCTGGCGGGATCATTATTCCTGACACAGCTCAGGAAAAGCCTATGGAAGGCGAAGTGGTTGCTGTTGGTCCGGGTGCGCGGAATGAACAGGGCCAGATTGTGGCGCTTGATGTTAAGGCCGGTGACCGCGTCCTGTTCGGCAAATGGTCCGGCACGGAAGTGAAGATCGACGGCGAAGAGCTGCTGATCATGAAGGAAAGCGACATCATGGGCGTGGTAACCGCCTGATTTTGCGCTGATCCGCATTTTTAATTTCAGAACGATCTTCACAGGAGAAATTCAATGGCTGCCAAGGACGTAAAGTTTGGTGCAGACGCACGCCAGCGTATGCTGCGCGGTGTGGATATTCTGGCTGACGCTGTAAAAGTGACGCTGGGCCCCAAAGGCCGCAACGTGGTGCTGGACAAGAGCTTTGGTGCCCCGCGCATCACCAAGGACGGTGTTTCCGTTGCCAAGGAAATCGAACTGGCTGACAAGTTCGAAAACATGGGCGCCCAGATGCTACGTGAAGTGGCATCCAAAACCAACGATGTGGCTGGTGACGGCACCACCACGGCTACGGTTCTGGCTCAGGCTATCGTGCGTGAAGGCCACAAGGCTGTTGCCGCCGGCATGAACCCGATGGATCTGAAGCGCGGGATCGACAAAGCTGTTAGCGTTGTTATCGAAGAGCTGAAGAAGAACGCTAAGAAAGTGACCACCCCGGCGGAAACCGCTCAGGTTGGTACGATTTCTGCAAACGGTGAATCTGAAATCGGTCAGATGATTTCCGAAGCCATGCAGAAAGTTGGCTCCGAAGGCGTGATCACGGTTGAAGAAGCCAAGCACTTCCAGACAGAACTGGATGTTGTTGAAGGCATGCAGTTTGACCGCGGCTACATCTCTCCGTACTTCGTGACGAACCCGGAAAAGATGACAGCGGATCTGGAAAATCCCTACATCCTGATCCATGAAAAGAAGCTGTCTTCCCTGCAGCCCATGCTGCCGCTGCTGGAATCCGTTGTTCAGTCCGGCCGTCCGCTGCTGATCATTGCAGAAGACGTTGACGGTGAAGCTCTGGCAACCCTAGTTGTCAACAAGCTGCGCGGTGGCCTGAAAATTGCTGCTGTCAAGGCCCCGGGTTTTGGTGATCGCCGCAAGGCCATGCTGGAAGACATTGCCATCCTTACGGGCGGTCAGGTCATCAGCGAAGATCTGGGCATCAAGCTAGAAACCGTTACCCTGAACATGCTTGGCACCGCCAAGAAAGTGCACATCGACAAGGAAAACACCACCATTGTTGATGGTGCTGGCAAAGCCGATGACATCAAGGGTCGCGTCAAGCAGATCCGTGCACAGATCGAAGAAACCTCTTCCGACTACGACCGCGAAAAGCTGCAGGAACGTCTGGCCAAACTGGCTGGCGGTATTGCCGTGATCCGCGTTGGTGGTTCCACCGAAGTGGAAGTGAAAGAACGCAAGGACCGCGTTGACGACGCCCTGCACGCAACCCGTGCTGCTGTTGAAGAAGGCATTGTTCCGGGTGGTGGCACGGCTCTGGCCCGCGCTACGCTGAAGCTGGAAGGCCTGCACTACCACAACGATGACCAGCGCGTTGGTGGTGACATCATCCGCCGCGCCCTGCAGGCTCCTCTGCGCCAGATCGCCCACAACGCTGGTGAAGACGGTGCCGTGATCGCGAACAAGGTGCTGGAAAACAACGACTACAACTACGGGTTCGACGCTCAGGCTGGCGAATACAAGAACCTTGTTGAAGCCGGCATTATCGATCCGGCCAAGGTTGTCCGCACGGCTCTGCAGGATGCAGCTTCTGTTGCTGGCCTGCTGATCACCACGGAAGCCATGGTTGCAGAACGCCCGGAAAAGAAAGCTGCTCCGGCTGGTGGCCCTGACATGGGTGGCATGGGCGGAATGGACTTCTAATTTTCCAGCAAAGATTATTTTTGGTATAAAAGAATAAGGGGAATAGCTTCGTGTTACTCCCCTTTCTTTTGAAATATTTCAATTGAATGCTCTCAAATTTCATTTAATTTATGGCTCATACATACAAAGTATTTTTCTTTAATTATCTATAAAACTTAGATATGAAACAAAATTTTGGAGACCCTTTTTGCATACACTCGAATTTTTGAATATATGTAACTAAATAGGTCAATCGTAAAATTATTTTCCACTGTGGAGAGTTACATGAAATATGCCGTTTTTTTTAAAACTCATAAATGGGATAGTATTATAGAAACACAATATGAGCGCATGAAAGAATCTGTTCAAAACGGGGATCTTTACATCCTTTATGATGAAACATTTTCCCGTGCCCCTACCCATTTATCTAATGTAATATCAATTACTCAATCAGACATTGAACGCGTTGGATTAGTGAACCATGGTGGATTTTGGTATAATGGAGATTACGGTGGCATCGTATCTTTTCTACTAAAACCTGATTACGATTTTTACGTATTTTCTGAATATGATGTCGGTGTATATCATAATCTTGACAATATTATCGCGACTATGAAAAATGAAAATATAGATGTGATCGGAAATGAAATAAAAGATTCCAACTGGATACATGCATCTAGTGCGCAACCATATTATAATGTGGAAATAGAAAAATCCCTTTTTTGTATTGGATTTTTTTCACGAAGAGCTATTGTAAATATTTATGCTCGACGCTTGCAGCAAGCTATTTTTCGAAAGAAACATAATTTAGAATTTTGGCCAATTGGAGAAGCTGTTATGGCCACAGAATGTAAATTAAGTAATTTAAATTATAGAAATTTATCCTATTTTTGTGGAAATCTTGATAACTATAACTGGAATGAACCAATTCTGGAAAATTATACTAAGTATATAGATCTAAAAGATACATTCATCCATCCCATTTGTGATTTTGATAAATTTGTTAAACTTACATTTGAAACACAATCAAAAATTGATAACAAATTGATGGATAAAATATCACATATTTCTGACAGTAATGTATACATAAAATCATATTACATGAGAGACAATACAGAATCAGATAAAATAAAAATCTATGAAAAATATGTAGAAAATATCGGCCCAAAAGTTTTTCCTTATATAAATGAAAATATCATCTCGTACGGATGCAAAGCATATCAAAGTTCATGTTCTGAATATTCATTTTCAGAATTTGAAGCAAATAGAGTTCTAAATTTACTTCCACGATACCATTTTTCTATGCATACAGATATGGAACTTAATCCATGGTGGCTATTAGATTTAGAAAGAGAACGTCATATATCTAATCTTTATATTTTTGACCGACCAGACTTAGGTGGTTTTAGAAGTATAAATTTAGATGTAAGTATAAGTTCTAACATGAATGACTGGACATCTCTTTACGTAAAAAAGGATGATTCTTTACTTTGGAATAAAAAGATAGTTATTGAATCTAACGCTAGATATATAAAAATATCTCTACTTTCTATAGGAATTCTGCATTTAGATACTATTGTAGTTACTAGCACAGAAAAATAATAACATTAGTATAATTATTTTCTTTTTAACCTTGATATATCTGAACCTGTTAGATCTTGAAATTCTTCTCATATTATAGGGATGGAAGAAGAGTAACCGGCCGCTCTGGGCCGCCTTGATTATGCGGCCTGCCTGTGCAGTGTATTCACGGGTTTCCAGTTCCATGGCAACAGTTCGTGGAGCCGGTTGATCTTGTGCTCGTTGATACGGGCCAGGACGTCGGCGAGGTAATCGTGCGGATTAAGCCGGGAGAGTTTTGCGCTTTCGATAAGCGTCATGGCATCAGCGATGTTGTCGCCCCCGGTGTCGGATCCGGCAAAGAGATAATTTTTTCGCCCCACGCATACGGGCCGTATGGCGCGTTCGGCAGGATTGTTGTCGATGGCGACACGACCATCTTCGAGGAACAGGGTAAAGGCCGTCCACCGGTTGAGCGCATAACGGATTGCTTTTGCCAGTTCCCCCTTGCCTGGGATACGGGCAAGCTGTGTTTCGCACCATGCGTGGAATGCTGTGACACGGGGGCGGCTTTGTTCCTGTCGGACAGCCAGACGATACGGGGCCGGGTGTCCGGTGATCTGGCGCTCGATATCGTAGAGCTCTCCGATCTGTTCAAGTGCTTCCCTTGCGATTGTCGAATCACTGCCCTTCCAGACATCATGGAAGGCCCGGCGGAGATGAGCCCAGCAGGCTGCTTCGCGCACGTGCACGGTTCCTGTTGCGTCTGGTTTATACAGATCCCTGAACCCGGCGTAGGCGTCAGCCTGCAGAATGCCCCGGAACTGTGCCAGATGGGTCTGGGGATTGATCCCCTTGCGATCGGGAGAGAACCAGTAGGCCACGGCGGGCGGATCACTCCCTCCCCATGGGCGGGGATCGCGCAGATAGCTCCAGATCCGCCCTTCCTTCACGCCCCGGGGTTTGCCAGCCTGACGCAGACGGGGGTCAAGAACCTGGATGGGTGTATCATCAGCATGTAGCAGGTCTGCCTTTACGACATCCTGACGGATCAGATCTGTCAGAGGACGCAGAACGGCAACGGCCTGACCACACCAGTCGATCAGGGTTGAACGGGGAATGTCCACACCCTGACGGGCAAAGATCTCATTCTGACGATAAAGCGGAATGTGGTCATCGAATTTCGAGACCAGGATATGGGCTAAAAGCCCGGTGCCAGCCATCCCCCGTGGGACAGGGCGCGACGGTGCTTCAGGCTGCACCAGTGTTTCGCAGTGACGGCAGGATTTCTTCAGCCGTGCCGTTTCGACAACTTTCAGTTTTGCCGCAATAAAGTCCAGTATTTCGGTGACATCTTCGCCTACAAGACGCAGGGGACCGCCACAGGCAGGACAGGCCTCACCTGGGTCGAGAACAATACGCTCCCGTGGTGTCGTGTCAGAAACCTTTGGTTTGCCACGCTGCCGTGGGGGAGAGACTGCATCATCGCTGACATCATGCTCCCTGATATCAGGAGAAGGATCGGCTGCCGCGATGGCGATTTTTACATCTTCAAGGAGCAGTTCGAGTTGTTCAATCTCACGGTCTATCTTTTCTGAACTGGCCCCGAATTTCTGTTTCTGAAGACGTGCGATCCGGATTTTGAGAGACTGGACAAGAGCTTCATACGCACGGGCTGACGCAGAAAGCCGAGCCACTTCGGTCTGCAGGGAAACAATCATTTCCCTCAGGGTATCCGGATCATCAGGCAGGACCGCAGGTGCAGACGTCATTATGAAAAAATAGCAGAAAACCTAAGAAAATTCAAAATGTTCTGCACTCTCACGCCATAAAAATCAGGCCACGCGAGACGGTGGTGCAGACCAGGAAGGGCGTCTCCACTCCATGCCTTCCCACAGCATGGCCATCTGTGCTGTCGTCAGGCGTGCAACGCCCTCTGCCGGAGACGGCCATGGAAAACGTCCCTTCTCAAGCACCTTGTAATAAAGACAGAACCCCTGACCGTCCCACATCAGAAGCTTGATCCTGTCCCCACGGCGACCACGAAAGGCAAAGAGCGCCCCTGATGTCGGGTTCTGACGCAGCACGTCCTGTGCCAGTGCTGCCAGACCCGATATGCCCTTGCGCATATCGGTCACCCCGCAGGCCAGATAGACACGCACGCCGTTGCCCACGCCAATCATGCCGTCTCCGCAATCCGGATGACCCGGGCCAGAAGATCTTCGGCAGGATGTCCCGTCACCCTGATACTACGGCCATTGCGCAGCACTATGGCCAGTTCGTCAGGATCACCGCCAGATGCCACAGCAGGTGTCGTCACTGAAGCAACAGGAACAAACGCCACAGACTGATCTGGGGAAGATAGTCTTTGACGGAATGACGTCCGCCATTGGTAAAGATGTTGGCGGGTCAGGTCATGTCGACGTGCCACATCCGATACACTTGCTCCATCCACACCAACTTCAGCCAGTATCGCCAGCTTCCGTTCATCCGACCAGCGGCGGCGGCGTTCAACGCCAATCAGGATTTCCTGGGTCATTCTTACCTCTCAAATGACGTCAATAACGACGTCGTTAACGACGGTAAATTACCAGTCACAATCCTCAATCATAAGGCGGCCTCAAACGGCCGGTTACCTTCCAGGCGATACGCGCTATCTTGTTTGCGAGGACGACAGCAACCAGCTTCGGCTTTTTGCGGTTAATCAAACCGAGAAGCACGGTGAGACATTCTTGGCTTTTGACTGCTGCACATGCTGAACTACCGCCGTATGCCACGTCTTCTGGTGCAAATCGATCCGTTTGATCTCTTCCCGGATCGGCGCATACTCTTCACTGTGTATTGCGAAATAGCTCCCTCGCCAGCGGTGGCAAAGTCTCATCTGATGTCATCCTGTCTAGGAGCGGTTCAATTCTGTACATACCTGTTGCTGCGGTGATGCCGAATTCTGCTGCAAAACCACGGATTGCATTGGCGATCTGGGAGCTTTACGGACGAGACAGGGGCGATCTGAAAACATCTGATTGAGGCGGTTCGCCCAAAGGGCAAGACTCCCCATGATCTGCGGCGCATGATAGCAGCGATTTTCATGGCGTCATGAGAATGGTGCGAAATGGCGGAGTATCCCCGCCGAACTGGTTCAGGAATACCACGGAGTAGCACTTGGTATGACTTTTCTGGACATTACGAACATCAGGAGCGGCGGGAACCCCAAAAAAGGGCCTCTTTCAAAGAGCGAGACAATCGTGAAGTACTTGGCCGCTCTCGCGGTGGCTACGGCACAACAGTCTATGTGATCGCTGTGGAAGATGGACAAGCCTTCAGTTTTGCGCTGAACTCCCGGCCAGGCTCATAAACTGCCTCTGCAGTCATGCTCGAGAGCCTTCCCGCCATTCCTACGAAACGATACGATGGGCCGGTCATCCGCCCAAAATGGGCCTATCGGTGCCAGTATCTCGTTGAGAATCTCTGAACTTATCCCAAGGAGTGGCGCGCTGTCACAACCAGATACGAAAAAACAGCAACGTCATTCCTTGCGGTCATCCACATCGCTGCCGCAGCAGACTGAAGCAAGCCTTAACAGGCCCTAGTTCAGCAGGAATATTCCGCCATTTTGCACCACTCTCATGACGCCATGAAAATCCCTGATATCATAAGTTACAAATTATGAGGGAGGCCTTGCCCTTTGGGCGAACCGCCTCAATCAGATGTTTCCAGATCGCCCATGTCTCGTCCCTGAAAATGCCTGTTTCACCTTCTTCTGCCACCTCTACAATATAAGAAAAATCTCACATGGCAACCAAGGCTAACCAAACAATCTACTCATGAAAACTCTAACTTAAAACCCGTCACAAATGCTTGACGTGTACTGGAAAAAATTAGATATTATAAAATTTAAAATAAAATAACAGGATAAAATATAATGAAAAAATTATCATTGTTTTTGATTGTTTTTATAATCCAGAAAGCATATGCCCAATCTCCTCGTGTCTCTAAATGTTTTATTGATATTCAAAATAATGGCGCTCAAATGAATGGGCAATATTCTGACGAACAACTTATGCGCTCTAGTGTATCTCAGAATAAAAATCAATTAACGCTTCATATTCCATCAGGGATATGGCCAGGAGCCAATAATTTTAGACTACCTGGCGCTCAATTTGGCAATTGGTTTGCTAATGTTGATGGTGGGATTCGAAATTGGCCGTTTTACGTATGGTCTCCCATGCGAGAAGGCATTCGGGTTCCTTACTATGCGAATGGCCTTACCTCTCTCAGCCATGATTCGTGGGATAGTAAAGGGTTTGTTATATCTCGAGTAGACACTGATCAGACTAATATCAATGCAAACAGAGTAATGGCTGAATTTAATCTTGTTGCTGATACACCCAATGAAGGCGGAACAAGCTATAGCTCAGGCATTCGAAATATAGATCACAATTTAATTTTAACTAATAATTTCTCCGGTTTTGCAAATAATGTTTCTGAATTTACTTTTGACAACTCCCAATCAGGCTTCGGATCACAGATTGTCGGGAATTTTAATAAATATAGAGCATACGGCAATAGTTGGGGATGGAATCAGATTGATGAAATGTTAGATTTTTCCAGTATCAATTTTGGACATCCTGACTTTTTAGCCGATGGTGTAAAACGTGGAACAAAAACTAATATTGAATATGATATGAGTGGTATAGGCCCAGAGCAACCCGAATCTACTTACAACCCCAATGTGCATGCTCGCGAAATTATGTGGATTGGTTTGAATGATTTTATAAAAGGTGACAAATGGCAGCCACATAAGCATTTTGCAATGCACCATATTATTACAGTTACTGACCACGACAATAAATTATGGATGTATGATTCTGACCGTAATGGGGGAGAAACTGGCGCAGCACAACCTGATTGGCCTTTTGATGGAAAATCACGCGTCCAAGATGGTAGCATTACTTGGAACTCTTTAGGGAAATACCACTTTGATGTTGGATCTGTAATCGGCGTAGGGGGACCTACAGATACAAGAGTTGGTACATTAATGTACGAAAGCGGCTCCCAAATCTATAATGCCGTTATCGACATGAGTCGTGCCTCTTTTGTGGATAATATCACACATGTTTTTGCACGTATGTCACCAGATATGTATATTGATATGAGTTCGGATGGAACTCTTTCGGGAAATAATCTACATCTTCTAGGTTATGACAGCAAAGAAAAATCCCTCTCTTATAAAGTGGATGGAATTACCGTATTAAAAATTAGAAACAATGGCATGATAATTTCTTCATCTCCTATTCAATTGCCACTTATGACACGAAAACAAATCAAATCATTTCCATCACCTCAAGAAGGTATGGAAATTTATAGTACTGATGATAAATCAGTAGCTTTATACACAAAACAGGGATGGAAATTACTATCTTCTATGAACCTTCCATAATTAATCCAACAAAGAATATTATTAAATTATAGATAATTATGAAAAATTAGTAAGATTTTGAAAATATTTAGGCAATAGAATTTAAGACCTGTTAGATCTTGAAATTCTTCTCATATTATAGGGATGAAAGAAGAGTAACCGGCCGTTTGAGGCTGCCGTTGATCATGCGGCCTTTTTGAGTGCAGCCAATGGCTGCTGGCCAAGATAGTTTCCGCAACGTAAATTCCTGACATGGCATCGGCTTCTGAGAGCCACTGAAACTGGCGAAGTATTTTGCGTCCTGGATCGCTCGTACCACCTGCTCGTATCTTACAAGATCACGCATCAGCTCAGCACGATAACATTGACGTTCTGCTCATCGTGTCTGGTCGATCTTCTAGCCCGCAGCCATGACGAATGCCCGCGTGCCATTTTTTCGATAACTTTTTCCGGTCGTTATGAGCTTCCAGGCGATACGCGCTATCTTGTTTGCGAGGACGACAGCAACCAGCTTCGGCTTTTTGCGGTTAATCAAACCGAGAAGCACGGTGAGACATTCTTGGCTTTTGACTGCTGCACATGCTGAACTACCGCCGTATGCCACGTCTTCTGGTGCAAATCGATCCGTTTGATCTCTTCCCGGATCGGCGCATACTCTTCACTGTGTATTGCGAAATAGCTCCCTCGCCAGCGGTGGCAAAGTCTCATCTGATGTCATCCTGTCTAGGAGCGGTTCAATTCTGTACATACCTGTTGCTGCGGTGATGCCGAATTCTGCTGCAAAACCACGGATTGCATTGGCGATCTGGGAGCTTTACGGACGAGACAGGGGCGATCTGAAAACATCTGATTGAGGCGGTTCGCCCAAAGGGCAAGACTCCCCATGATCTGCGGCGCATGATAGCAGCGATTTTCATGGCGTCATGAGAATGGTGCGAAATGGCGGAGTATCCCCGCCGAACTGGTTCAGGAATACCACGGAGTAGCACTTGGTATGACTTTTCTGGACATTACGAACATCAGGAGCGGCGGGAACCCCAAAAAAGGGCCTCTTTCAAAGAGCGAGACAATCGTGAAGTACTTGGCCGCTCTCGCGGTGGCTACGGCACAACAGTCTATGTGATCGCTGTGGAAGATGGACAAGCCTTCAGTTTTGCGCTGAACTCCCGGCCAGGCTCATAAACTGCCTCTGCAGTCATGCTCGAGAGCCTTCCCGCCATTCCTACGAAACGATACGATGGGCCGGTCATCCGCCCAAAATGGGCCTATCGGTGCCAGTATCTCGTTGAGAATCTCTGAACTTATCCCAAGGAGTGGCGCGCTGTCACAACCAGATACGAAAAAACAGCAACGTCATTCCTTGCGGTCATCCACATCGCTGCCGCAGCAGACTGAAGCAAGCCTTAATATCTTTTGACTAGACTTATAGCCAATTTTCTGGAAGAATCACTGTCAGCCACTCGCTAATGATCGCCGCGTGTTGAGCAGCAGCATCTTTGTTAACCGAAACAGCCTACGCTGGCTTGAGGCACCAAAGATAGCATAAATACGAAGCTTCACCCAGTTACTGATAAAAACGGGCAAGCGCTGAACTTTTCCTGACTGCAGGACAGGTCCGTGATTATACCGGTGCGGACATCCACATGCGCAAGAACCTTCTCTAGATCAGACCAGAATGTTCAAAAACCAGTGGGTCAGCCCTTCCTCCATCCGACATTTAAACAATTGAGCTTCTTAGCCTATTTATTTTCATCCATATTCACAATTCTTTCATACCTAATAATTTTTCCGCCGGATATTGTCTGTATATGATTAAAATTTTTAGAATGTGGTTGCACAACTTCTCTTGATTTTTGATTCTTCAGCAAATTTTCCAAATCAAAAAAACCATCAAATAACAATTTAATTTCTTTTCGCCCTTCCACATCATATAATAATATTTCTTTATCTTCATATACTTGTAAAGATCTATATTTAACATTACCTTCTTTATCTAAAATAATTAAATGATGATTCTCAATTCGCCATTGCTTTCCAACCCAAAGACTTCCATTTAATACTCGGCCAGAAGCCTCAAAAACAATCAATAATGGTTTTCCCCCTGCTAAAGTATCCATAATCAACCATCTTCTATCTAAAATATTAGGACTAATAACAATAGGTTGACCATTATATGCTTTTGTTTGAAACATAATCCTAAAGTCCTTATAAAACACTCAACCAATAAATGGTGCAAATCTATAATACAAAAATCTGACTTTATTTTCCTTCATCATACCACATCTGATTCCTAATAACTGGCACAAGAATATCTCTTACTCCGTAAGCATTCATGTGGTAATGTCCGGATCCACCAGCTGCTTGAGACACTTCATATAGTTCTGCATCTGTACGATCAGGACGATTTCGCCTTCCTCCTCCTTCTACAATACAAGCATTAGCTATACATAAGTTATACAAAATAATTTCAGTCTCTCCTTCTGTTTGAATAGAAGGATGAAATACACCGCCAAACCTAATAACAGTCTGATCACAAATATCAGTATATCCAACTCCCATACCAGACAAATCTTGAGGATCCCAATCAGTATCTTTAAAGGCTTGCCACACTGAATATACAACACGGCTACCTTTTAATAATATATTAAAACGAGCGGGAAAAGTAGGTATATCAATATTGGTTTTTATAGGTTCTAACAGAACCCCAGAACCATCACTCCAGCAATATGAAATTTTTCCGTCTTCATTGTTAAGACAAATAGCTAAACGATTAACATGGTCAAGTCTATCTTGCTCTTTGCTCAAATCAATAGAAATAAAAGATACTTTATTTTTGCATTCAAATGAAACAGAAAAATCCGTGCATTTGTTTGTACTTAACCCATTTTCCAATGAAATTATTGGGAAATAAAATTTTGAATATATATAATTATTTTTAAATAAAAGAATTTTTGGAAGTTTTTCTTTACCCTGAATATCCATTTTTGTTAGCACCACCTCACATGGGTCAAAACCATCACGCCTAATACTTTGCCAACGGTAGAAATCTAAATACCCCAACCCATAGTACTGCGCATATGAGCGTAACCATCTTGCAACACTATCTAAACCATCCAAATAAGACATTGTTGTGTAATTATTAACATCCGATGCCAATGAAGGTAAATGAGATATCCCTAATATAATAGATGGTTCTTTGGAAGAGTTTTTTAAATATGAAATAAAATCATACACTGCGTTTGGTTGAAAATTTCCTACATCATTGCCTGTGCTGTTAATAAGTACAAGGTCTGGTTCTAAATCACGAATAGCTTGTTTCCAAGATACACCTTTCTTGGGATTAATCCAAGGAGGTGGATTAGTAGTATTGCTAGCCATATCATTCCAATTACGAGCACCAAGCGCTGCATTAACAAAGCGTAGTTTCACTCCTGGATTTTGTTGCTGTAAAGTTTCTATCCATGCATAAGCAGCGTTTTCTGTAGGCGCCACCATATCGCTGGCTACCGCAAAAATACTATCTCCCACAACAACTACTGTTGCTTCTCCTTTACGGCATGCCTTGTGGAAACATCGTAAATGAAATGGTTTAATGGTAGAGGGAAACATTTCTGGACCAGAAAGATGATCTGGATGTACGGCACGACGAAATGCATTTCGAATTTTTCCATCACCAATGAGAATAATATGATTAGCGCGAGAAAGAGCAAATTCACCGTCATCTATAAGCTCACTTCCTGCAGAGACCCGAAGTGTTTTTCTATTATACTTTTGGAATATACTATCTGCTTTTTCTAATACCTGACGATCATTTTCCACTGATATTCCAGTAAAACCAAAATCTTGCACAGTTAAAAAATCATATATTCGTTCACGCAACATAGAATAATTGTCTTTTACAGTGATATCTTCACCTGATTCTTTTTTGGAAAACATATTTGCAATTTCCTTATTATATCGCAACAATACAAACATATATTTAGATTCAATATTAACGCAAACTCACTGAAACAAGAAATTTTTCTCTATGCTAATTTTTATTTTCCAAATGCTCAAAAAAAACACTACGATTTCGAATTACAGTTTAAATATATAAAAATTCATATTATATTTCAATATCCCTCTACTCCTTTATAAAAGTAAAGAAAAATAATATAATTCTCTCCGCTCAACATAAATATACAAAAATCTCGTGACAATTGGAGGCCTTTCAAAACCTCTTTTTTGTCGGCTGATTAAGTAGAATAGATGCAGGATGGCTACGATACTTAGGACCGTTGCTGATGAGATTAGGGAGTGTTAGGTATCTGCTATGCTAGACGAGCAACCCAGATCAGGCGATCGTCAATGTCGAAAAATTCCGGCCGCTTCATAGCCAATTCCCATCATCAGACATCAACAAATGGAATCATATACGCTCACTCAAACCAAAAGGCCTTTAAAGATGTCCAGACCATCGTGAAATGCTTAGCCGCCCTCGTAGCGGTTATGCACGACAATCTGCGTGGTTGCGAACGAGCATGAGAAAACCATCAATGTTGTTTTGGTACCAAGACAGGCTTACGAACTGTCATTGGCGTCGACGCGGAAATCTCACAGAAGGGTTGTACATCGGGTTAGGTTATGAAAAAGTCTGTTTTACGTAAAAGAAATTTTCGTAAGCTATAAGAAAACCCGATGCAGACAGAGTGTAGCGCAGGCGCGTATGAGTTTCCAGCCTCCTGTGGACGGCGTGTTGTGGCCCGTTTTGACGGGGGTCGCATGAGTTCGGATGGGGGCGTCATTCTGGTGAAGCAGGCTGATGACATTCTGGGTCTCAGTCGCCGCTTTGCTGCCTGTTTTCGCGATGAACGGCATCCCGGCTTTGTGGAATACCGGGTTGAAGACCTTGTCCGTCAGCGGATCATGGGCCTGGCACTGGGCTATGAAGATCTCAATGATCACGATGCCCTGCGGCATGACCTGATCTTTGGTCTGGCCTCGGGCCGTCTGTCAGGAGGCCGGGCAAACTGCGCAGCATTGGCTGGCAAATCTACACTGAACCGGTTGGAGCGCAGTGGGCACAAGGCAGATCGTTACTGCCGCATCATTGCTGATCATGAGGCCCTGGCTACCCTGTTCGTCACGCTCTTCCTTGACCAGCATGAGCACGCACCCGCCCGGATCGTTCTGGATGTGGATGCCACCGATGACCGTATCCATGGCCATCAGGAAGGCCGCGCCTTTCATGGATATTACGGCCATAACTGCTATCTTCCCCTGTATGTCTTCTGCGGGGACCATCTCCTCAGCGCTACCCTGCGCACGGCAGACAGGGACCCGGGGAAGGAAGCACTGGCAGACATCCGCCGGATCGTGGAGCAGATCAGGAGCCGTTGGCCCCGGGTGCGTATCCTGGTGCGTGGGGACAGCGGTTTCGCCCGGGATAGTCTGATGACATGGTGCGAAGACAACCACGTTGACTTCCTGTTCGGGCTTGCAGGCAACACCCGCCTGTATGACCGGATTGCCTCTTTGTCCGCTGAGGTGCGTGACGAAGCCGCCACGACAGGCAGAGCTGCGCGCGGTTTCGCCTCCTTTGACTGGATCACAAAGGACAGCTGGACGCGCCGCAGGCGGGTCGTGGCCAAGGCCGAATGGCGCCACGGCAACCGCTATCATCGCTTTATTGTCACCACGCTACCGCAGGGAATGTCCGACCCCCGCCATCTCTACGAACAGATTTACTGCGCACGCGGGGATATGGAAAACCGCATCAAGGAATGCCAGATGGATCTGTTCTCAGACAGGACCTCGTCCCACACCATCCGGGCCAACCAGCTCCGGCTGTGGTTCTCGGCCGCAGCCTATGTCCTGCTGACCGCTCTGCAAAGACTGGCCCTTGGCCAGACCAGCCTGGAGACGGCGACCTGTGGCACCATACGCGCACGACTGCTCAAAATCGCAACAGTCGTAAAGGTCAGCGTCCGTCGGATTGTCCTGTCCATGCCGGACATGTTCCCCTGTCAGCATGAATTCGCCCTCGCTCATGCACGATTGCGAAGGCTCCGGCAGGCCATCTGAAGAAACAGACAGTGCACAGACCACATAGCTTCCACCAACACTGCCTTCTCAGGCCGTGACACCCTCACTGCGTTCAGAACCCGCTGCCAGAAGCAGAATATCGTCAATATTCCAGATCGGGCTCCTGTGGGATGACTGAATTCTACAAAATAACCCGAAATTGCCTCAAGTGTGAGAAATCAGCGTCGAGACATGCTCGACGCGGATTTCTTCTGTGGTTACCGTCCGTTATGCAAGAGTTTTCTGACCAATATTGACGTGTGATCGTGTGCGGTCTTCTGTAAGGCCTGTTGATGTGGCCTTTCAGAAGCCACTGGCCGGTATGGTGATCAGCGGATCAGATCCAAATCTCACAGGCGTGCTTTAAAGCACAGAGAAATCCACTGGTTTTTCCGATCCGGATCAAACGATCATGCGCCCATTCAGGTCATCGCCCTCTCACACCCCTACCGGTTCCATCCGCGGGAGCCGAGCCATCGCTCAGGCTGCCAGGGACAGGGCCGGATCCCGATAATCCTCCTGTTTTGTTGCCATGGCCCAGATGGCTCGTGCCATCCTGTTGGCCAGCGCAATGGCTACCAGCATACGGGGCTTGCGGGCCAGCATCCGTGCCAGCCAGCTTCCCGGTGCAGGGGCCTTACGGCTGGCCCAGTTCACCTGGGTCATGGCGCCCATGATGAGAAGCCTGCGGATATCAGCCTGCCCGGCTTTTGATATCTTCCCCAGCCTTTCCTTTCCGCCAGATGAGAACTGACGGGGCACCAGCCCCAGCCACGCAGCAAAGTCGCGCCCGCGCCGGAAGCTCTGCAGGTCAGGCGCAAAAGCTTCAATCGCAAGAGCGGTCAGAGGACCCACTCCAGGCATGCTCTGCAATCTGCAGGTGTTTTCACTTTCCTGGGCAAGCATCCTGATCTTCTTTGTTCTGACATCAATCCGCACACTCTGCTCCGAAATCTGTCGCAGCAGATCAAGGCATTCCTGCTTCACAGCCTCTGGCAGAACCGCCTCATCCAGCATGGCTTCAATGTGTCTGATATGCGCAATCCCCTGTGGCACGACGAGACCGAATTCATACAGAACGGCACGCAGGGCATTCACCAGTTCCGTGCGCTGGTGCACCAGACGCTGCCGGGCCCGGAAAAGAACGCCACGCGCCTGCTGCGCTTCAGTGCGTGGTTCGACAAAGCGCATTTCCGGCTGCCGGGCCGCAATGACGATCGCTTCCGCATCAGCAGCATCGTTCTTCTGGCGCTTCACGAAAGGCTTCACATACTGCGGAGCGATCAGTCTGACCTCGTGACCAGCTCCTGCCAGTTCGCGAGCCCAGTAATGCGCGCTCCCGCACGCTTCAAGAACGACCAGAGCAGGCGGCTGCGTGGCCATGAACTGCATAAACTGCTGACGACGCAGCTTTTTGCGAAACATCACCTCGCCCGCACGCGAAGCTCCATGAACCTGGAAAATGTTCTTTGCCAGATCAACGCCTATCACTGTATCCTTCATCTGCCGTCCTTTCGCGCAGTCGTTTCTTCCAACGACCATTCTGGCACATTGCGATGCCGTGCGGGGAGGACGGCAACCACCCCATCTCACACTTGAGGCAATTTCGGGTCATTTTGTAGAATTCAGTCATCCCACAGGAGCCCGATCTGGAATATTGACGATATTCTGCTTCTGGCGGCGGGTTCTGAACGCAGTGAGGGTGTCACGGCCTGAGAAGGCAGTGTTGGTGGAAGCTATGTGGTCTGTGCACTGTCTGTTTCTTCAGATGGCCTGCCGGAGCCTTCGCAATCGTGCATGAGCGAGGGCGAATTCATGCTGACAGGGGAACATGTCCGGCATGGACAGGACAATCCGACGGACGCTGAGCGTTACACGTGTCGCGATTTTGAGCAGCCGTGCGCGTATGGTGCCACAGGTCGCCGTCTCCAGGCTGGTCTGGCCAAGGGCCAGTCTTTGCAGAGCGGTCAGCAGGACATAGGCTGCGGCCGAGAACCACAGCCGGAGCTGGTTGGCCCGGATGGTGTGGGACGAGGTCCTGTCTGAGAACAGATCCATCTGGCATTCCTTGATGCGGTTTTCCATATCCCCGCGTGCGCAGTAAATCTGTTCGTAGAGATGGCGGGGGTCGGACATTCCCTGCGGTAGGGTGGTGACAATGAAGCGATGATAGCGGTTGCCGTGGCGCCATTCGGCCTTGGCCACGACCCGCCTGCGGCGCGTCCAGCTGTCCTTTGTGATCCAGTCAAAGGAGGCGAAACCGCGCGCCGCTCTGCCTGTCGTGGCGGCTTCGTCACGAACCTCAGCGGACAAAGAGGCAATCCGGTCATACAGGCGGGTGTTGCCTGCAAGCCCGAACAGGAAGTCAACGTGGTTGTCTTCGCACCATGTCATCAGACTGTCCCGGGCGAAACCGCTGTCCCCACGCACCAGGATACGCACCCGAGGCCAACGGCTCCTGATCTGCTCCACGATCCGGCGGATGTCTGCCAGTGCTTCCTTCCCCGGGTCCCTGTCTGCCGTGCGCAGGGTAGCGCTGAGGAGATGGTCCCCGCAGAAGACATACAGGGGAAGATAGCAGTTATGGCCGTAATATCCATGAAAGGCGCGGCCTTCCTGATGGCCATGGATACGGTCATCGGTGGCATCCACATCCAGAACGATCCGGGCGGGTGCGTGCTCATGCTGGTCAAGGAAGAGCGTGACGAACAGGGTAGCCAGGGCCTCATGATCAGCAATGATCCGACAGTAACGATCTGCCTTGTGCCCACTGCGCTCCAACCGGTTCAGTGTAGATTTGCCAGCCAATGCTGCGCAGTTTGCCCGGCCTCCTGACAGACGACCCGAGGCCAGACCAAAGATCAGGTCATGCCGCAGGGCATCGTGATCATTGAGATCTTCATAGCCCAGTGCCAGGCCCATGATCCGCTGACGGACAAGGTCTTCAACCCGGTATTCCACAAAGCCGGGATGCCGCTTATCGCGAAAACAGGCAGCAAAGCGGCGGCTGAGCCCCAGAATGTCATCAGCCTGCTTCACCAGAATGACGCCCCCATCCGAACTCATGCGACCCCCGTCAAAACGGGCCACAACACGCCGTCCACAGGAGGCTGGAAACTCATACGCGCCTGCGCTACACTCTGTCTGCATCGGGTTTTCTTGATGATTATGGAAATTTCTTTTCTACAAAACAGACTTTTTCATAATCTAACCCGATGTACAACCCTTCTGTGAGATTTCCGCGTCGACGATCTTCCCGGAACTCCCCTTTGGATGGCCGCAGACAAGATTATGCGCCGAATGCTTTTCGAGAACGTATCTTGGGCACGGAATCAAGGCCCGCCATTCTTGCTAAACGACGCGATGTGCCTGTGACATGGCCAAGATGGGCCTATCGGTGTCGGCATCTCGTCGAGAACCTCTGAGCTCGTCTCAAGGAATGGCGTGTTGTCGCAACCCAATATGAGAAGACTGCAATATCTTTCTTTGCAGTCACCCATATTGCGGCTACAGCAGACTAGATCAAGTCCTAACTGAGTCTAATAATACAATAAATAACTCTTAACTAACATCAGTAATCTAATTTTTATGTTCTTAACAATGGAATTCTGTCAAGGACCCGACATTTTATAATACTTACAAACAACCTGCATGTGGTTTATACCCTTGGTATTGTCCTCGCAAAATATAATGTTCGACTTCATTCTCAAATATACCCTGACTAATTTCCAAAGCTGCTAAAGGATAATTTTGCGTATAAAAAGATCTATCTACATAACATGGAAAATCGCCTCTAAAAAACCCCGTCTCCAAGTAAAAATTAACCACCCCTTTATTTCCCCACGTGTTATAAATATTTCTGCATTCATGATAATGTGATATATAAAATTCTGGATCAAACGCTAATAAATAATCTTCAATATTACTACTGCGTCGTTTCATCATACCCCGCAACTGATCATGGCTCACGTGCTGCCAAGCATTCCTTACAGGATCAATATATTCTCTATATCGCTTTACAGGCAGTGCATCATATACTGGGAATAAGAAAAACTCGTACCGAGGATCGTCTAACGGCAACATATTACCATAAAAATGTTGAGCAGGATTCAAAGTGCCTGCAATTGGAAAATAGATTTTTTGAGCATTAGAAAACCACGCTGCAAACCATGAAAAAGTACTGATACACATAACTAAATGTTTAGATTTTCTTAAAAAATCAAAATCCATTTCCATTCCTCTTGATGCAATATATGTTGCATTTGGGAATGTGGATTTAAGTTCTTCCATATATGGAGAATCATCTAATTGACCATAAAATATAAGATGTTTTTTAGTTTTCTGCGCAAGAAATTTATAAAACTCTATTGGGATCATGGGGTAAAGAGTTGAAACCCCCTGCAAAACCTCTCCCCCTCGGATATTAATAACAAGATCATTTTCGCCACCGAATGAAGTATTTTTATCTGAAAAGGGGAAATGCTGATCATAATTAAATAAATATCTATCAGGAAAGTTTTTTATATTTTGACATAGCCCTTCCAAGCTAATAAATGCTGCATCAGTTTGCATCGCCCACTTTGCAAAACCTTTTACGGGAACAATACTATATCGTTTACCACTATTATGAAATCGATCATGAAGGCCTCCCATAGTAGATCCCAAATCAAAGTCTGGACAATGTATATTAAATAAAGGCAAATCAACGTGACTAATACTTGCTGAAGGCAGATATTCTTTTATTTTCAATGCAGTTAAATACATTGCCAATATATTCCCAGGATTTCCTGTTTCGAAAATACGAATTTTGATATCTGACATACATTGCCTCTCATCACTAAAAATTCAGAAATAACCACAAATGATTTATATTATAAACCTATCTTTATACCAACACCTGTTTACATTTTCATCGCTATGACCACCAAGCAGAAATAAGTGTTTTTAAAATTTAAAGTGACCACAAAACTCTATTCTATGAATGACATTTTTTAGGTCACATTGACTAAAGACCTGATTCAGAGTCTTGCAGCGGCGAGATTGAGAAAACTCATGAAAGACAAGGTGGTCTTGTCGTAGCGGATTGCGATATGATGCATCTACTCGAGTCTATTGAACATCCACTCGACGCGGTTGCAATCTTGGTAACGTCATTCATCTATTTTCTGCGGAACGCTGCGGCCTTTGCGTAATGAAATGACCCGCAGGATACCATGTAGCAACAGATCCTAACTGAAATTGTCGCTGTCATACCCCGATCAGTCTGCATGCCCTTGAGATTTGAAACCGGCAGCTCCATCAGAGAACATGTGGCTTTGTAGTCCAAGATATGACCTCATGTGGAAACAAAACCAAAGAGGGGTCCCACACGTACTGCTTAACTCAACAGTCAAACCGGACATACACAGAGTTCCTCTTGCCATTACACTTAATGCATATCTCACTAGAGACATCCAGTGCGCAGAACATGAAGCATGCCATTGCAGAAACATGCGGTTGTTTCTAGCAAATCGAGCCCAACGTTCGCGCTTGGGCTACAAAAGTGGACGAATTACCGCCCATTTTGATCCATCAGATCGCCTCGTGGCATGCCTAATCCATTACGCTGCCTTGCCAAAACAATTCAGTACAACATATCTTACTTTAGATCAATAAACCTTTTGTCAACGCGACAATAAGTAGGAAATCCCAAATAGCCACTTAAGTAGGATAATATCTTGTCTGAAACTTGGTAAACATCCTCTATCAATTAAAGTGCACGTTAATATTACGCTTAATTCAAATCATATTGGTCTCCCCTTTCTTTACTCGCCTTTACCGGGAAAAGGTATTCTACATGTTATGAAAATATGCTAGAAACATAAGAAATATTTTATGTATCTTTAGCGGAGAGTAAAAATGGCAGTTTACGATTGTTTTACATTTTTCAATGAGCTTGAAATCTTGGATATTAGATTTCAACAGCAATATGATTTTATTGATTATTTTGTAATCGTTGAATCTCCCATCACCTTTACAGGAAAAGAAAAGCCACTTTATTTTTATGAAAACAGAGAAAAATTTGCACCATATCTTGATAAGGTTATTCATTTAATTATTGAAGATTTTGAAGATACTTCTGATCCGTTTGTGCGAGAACATCATCAACGCAATGCTATTATTCGTGGTTTAGGTGAAGCCAAGCCTGATGATACAATTATAATTACAGATGTCGATGAGATATTAAGAAAAGAAGCAATAGAAGAAGCCTGCAAGTTTGATGGGTATGTAGAATTAAACATGCCTATGTTTCAATTTTATCTTAACTTAAGACAAGCAGAAAGTGGCTGGAGTGCTCCTTATTCGTTTCGCTTTAAATATTTGCAAGATATTACAAACTTTCAATCGTTATCTTTGGCAAGATGGTCTCGTCATGAAATTATTCCCTTTTTTGATGATGCTGGAAAGTTTTTGCGAATTTATAATTCGGGCTGGCATTTTACTCACTTGGGTGGAATTGAACGTCTGAAAGATAAATTTGCGGCATATTCTCATGCCAATGATCCGTGGCCGATGGCTATGCGAATTGAAGATAATTTAGAAAAGCACATTCTTGTAGGGGGAACAGTAGGAAACTGGTGTGAAAAATCGCAGTTTATACCGATTTCATACCCATATTTTCCTTTGTGTATTAATAACAATCAGATGTTTTACAGAGATATTGGGTTTATTAAAGATATTTATAAGCAAATAGAAGATCTACAAGAGTATATTTTAACAATTAAACGTAGCTATGCACAAGAGTGTGTAGAGAGAGGAAATAATGAATCTAATAGGCTTCTTTATCATTTAACACCATCTGATTATCTGAAACTTGTTGGAGGGTAATATTCCATAAATAGGAAACTCTAAATTGTCATAATTTGACTATTTAAAATTAATATAAATTTATGCAAGAAGGTGATTAGACGCGTTATATAATGCATGTAATCATCTTCTTTCGTTTATTTTAAAACTATATATTAAATACTTTTAAAGACGATATGTTATAGATTATATGTGCAATTTATACTAACAATGCGCAGAAGCCTTGCCATCTTGTCTTTGGGGAAAATTACGAGAAATAATGTTTGTTTTTTCAGGTTTCTGGCTATGTGATTCAAAGCTGTTCTTTACGGAGAACATGAATGTGCAACGATCCGACAGACAAAGAGTGGACGACTCTTGACAATCTGCTGCCACCTGCGGAGGAGAAGCGTCTGTTTCTCAAACGGAATACCTTATTTCCTGCATGTCGGTTGTCTGTGGCGTGATATGCATGAGTGCTACGGCATGTGGAACTTCGTCTATGCCTGGTTTCGCAGCTAGGCTGAACTAGGCATGTGAGATGCCCCGCTGCAAACCCGGGTAGACTTGGGTCGCCCGATAATTGGTAGCATACAGTCGACAGTATTGTGGTTCGTGCCCATTCACAGGCCACAGGTGCAAAAAAGGGGCTCATTCAGAGGTTTTTTCTTGATCACGCGGTTTTACGAGCAAGCCCGCATGCAATCTAGGGCCTGTTAGATCTTGAAATTCTTCTCATATTGTAGGGATAGAAGAAGGAGACAGAACAGGCACCTTTACGGACGAGACAGGGGCGATCTGAAAACATCTGATTGAGGCGGTTCGCCCAAAGGGCAAGACTCCCCATGATCTGCGGCGCATGATAGCAGCGATTTTCATGGCGTCATGAGAATGGTGCGAAATGGCGGAGTATCCCCGCCGAACTGGTTCAGGAATACCACGGAGTAGCACTTGGTATGACTTTTCTGGACATTACGAACATCAGGAGCGGCGGGAACCCCAAAAAAGGGCCTCTTTCAAAGAGCGAGACAATCGTGAAGTACTTGGCCGCTCTCGCGGTGGCTACGGCACAACAGTCTATGTGATCGCTGTGGAAGATGGACAAGCCTTCAGTTTTGCGCTGAACTCCCGGCCAGGCTCATAAACTGCCTCTGCAGTCATGCTCGAGAGCCTTCACGCCATTCCTACGAAACGATACGATGGGCCGGTCATCCGCCCAAAATGGGCCTATCGGTGCCAGTATCTCGTTGAGAATCTCTGAACTTATCCCAAGGAGTGGCGCGCTGTCACAACCAGATACGAAAAAACAGCAACGTCATTCCTTGCGGTCATCCACATCACTGCCGCAGCAGACTGAAGCAAGCCTTAATATCTTTAACCTCCAATTCTGAGAGAACATATTCCCTCAGAATTCCAAACTTATATTATATTAACTATCAATAATATATTTAATACAATAACACTACTTTTCTCCATATATATAAATCTTATCTAAATGGAAGAAATTCCTTCCTGATAATTGTAATTTAACATATCGGGCAAACTTCAAATTTTTAGGAACAAATATTAACGGCGAACCATTAATACCGCCTATTAAATCCTCAGACTGATGACTGTAAACACAATCATAATTCTCTCTATCATGAGAAAAATAAATTTGTAATCCTTGAGCTCGCCTTTGCAGGTCTTGCATGGCATCCAGCGGAAAAACTCTGTTAAAAATGCGAATTTCAGAAATATCCTGCTCTTTGCCTAAATCAACTTCCCACCATGGAGATTCATCATTATTCGTATGGAAACTGTAATTTCCATTTGGATACCCATGTAATGCTTGCATCGCATCTTCTTCTACCGTCTGACAATGTGACCAAGGACTAATAGAACTTTGAGTTGCATTACAGTCAGAACTGATCAATCTCCCTTTAGGAGTAGGACTATGCAGATATTCCAATTTTACGCTTGGTAAGCCGATATATTGCAAATATTCTAATGGCTTTAAATTTCCAAAGTCCTCAAAGGTTTTATCCGTATCCAAATTTGAGAAACAAAGACGCTTACGAATATCCATATATGCATGTTGTAAAGATTTATACGCTTCAAAAATATCCCGAATTAAACCTTTTTTGGTAAGTTCTTTCTGATTTTTTACAATATATTCAGGAAATCTGTTATCTACAGGTACGTAACTTACCAATTCATCAGGTGTCCAAATTTTAATTCCAATATCCAATACCTGCTGCAAACGTTTTTCATCTCGCATCATACTTGGCCAATAATCGTTAGCATGAGAATAAGAATTAATCTTTTCAAGAATAACTTTTATACCACCTATAAATGTAAAATGCCAACCGGATTTATCGATAATCTGATATGGAATATCAGCATCTCGTGTCATTGCCTCCATATGCCAACGAGCGTAATTCATCCCTCCGCCAATTTCAGGACTAACTGAGGTTAGTTTATTAATATATTTATATTGCACAATATATGGAGCGAGCCAATTATCTCCATAAAACATATTTATAAAATATTGATACATATCCATACGCAAATGAGAAACACCATCAAAACGCATGGCTCGTTCAATTGCTTCTTTTTTAGGAATCTCATCTACATCACCAAAAATAATAAGATCATCACTTTCAATAGACTTTAAACCAGTAAGAAGGAATTCTTTTTGATAAAATTCTTTCTTTTCATTTGGAACATTTTCTGGAAATTCATCAATCTCTAAGTAAATAACTTTATCCAAAAAATCATTAAAGAGATGTTTATTGTTTTTGAAAACTTTATCTTTTTTTTGTCCTGTAAATGTATAACCCGCCTCACATATGACAAAATAATCAATAATATTGTATAACTGATTAAACCTTACAGTCAATAAATCAATTTCATTTGAAAATAAGAAACAATCATAAATCTTGACCATTTAACACTCCCCCCTTGCAATAATTAAATATACCAACATATTTCAGTTAATTTTGATTAACTTACACTAAAATTCTTATATTACAAAATATGATTAAAGTCTTCTGAAAAATTTTACACAAGCACTTATTAGTATTTTTCGTTGTATACAACGAAAAATACTAAATTCACGTTTAAATATAAACCCTCCAAATGGACCTAAATAAATAACCTTTCCTCAATTAAAATAATTCATAAAAAATACTTAATTGTCATTTAAATAAAATTAATGTTTCCATAATGTGAATTTTTCATAATTATATCATATTATCATAAACGTGATTTTATTACACAAAGACATCATTTCGAATCAGATATAAATTGCGCAGCGCATATATTCCCATTATAATAAGCTATTAAGTTTTGGGTTTTTCGCTCCCCTTTCAGGAGAAGGCATCAGCATGATCATTCAGAAAATCATGTGCAACGCTAGATTAAGTGTTATCTACACGCTAATAATATCCGTAATTAGTAGTACCAAATGTTTTGCTGAAAATAGCGCTCCTGCAATCGATACCGGCGATACCGCATGGATGTTAACCAGCACAGCCCTTGTGCTGATGATGACAATTCCCGGTCTGGCGCTGTTTTATGCTGGCATGGTACGTAAAAAGAACGTGCTGGCAACACTTATGCAATCCTTTGCCCTGTGCTGCATTATCTCCATTGTCTGGATGGTTGCCGGGTATTCCCTGGCCTTCACCACAGGCTCTCCGTGGATTGGCGGATTGGGCCGTATGTTCCTGAACGGTATCGGTGCCAACATTCATAATGGTGCGGATATCGGCTTTACCCTCGGCGCAGATTCCCCCAACGCCACAACGATGACCATTCCTGAGAGCATCTTCATGATGTTCCAGATGACATTTGCCATCATCACTCCGGCCCTGATCTCGGGTGCCTATGCTGAACGCATGAAGTTCAGCGCCATGTGCGTATTCTCCATCATCTGGTCCCTGATCGTATATGCCCCTATCGCACATTGGGTCTGGAGCCCTATCGGTTGGCTGGGCGGCCTTGGCACAGCAGACTTTGCCGGTGGCACGGTTGTGCATATTAACGCTGGTGTTGCTGGCTTGGTGTGCGCTCTGGTGCTGGGGCGCCGTAAAGGTTACGGGCAGGATGATCTCTCTCCCTTCAACCTGACATATGCCGTTATTGGCGCTTCCCTGCTGTGGGTTGGCTGGTTTGGCTTTAACGCCGGTTCTGCCGTAGGTGCCAATGGGCGCGCAGGTATGGCCATGGCCGCTACCCAGATTGCCGCTGCTGGTGCTGGCGTATCCTGGATGCTGGTTGAATGGCTGCGCTCTGGCAAACCAACTGTGCTGGGTGTTATTTCTGGCGCTGTTGGTGGTCTGGTGGCTATCACACCTGCTGCTGGCTTTGTGCTGCCGGGCAGCGCACTGATTATCGGCCTGATTACAGGCGTTGTCTGCTACTGGGGTGCTACATCCCTGAAGCACATGATGGGCTATGATGACAGTTTGGATGCCTTTGGCGTGCATGGTGTAGGCGGTATTGTTGGTGCACTGCTAACCGGCCTGTTTGCGTATGGCCCGCTTTCTGCAACAGATTCAAACCCCTCCGGCATTACGGGGTCTGTGCATCAGCTTATCGTGCAGACAGAAGCCGTGCTGGTGACCATTGTATGGTGTGCTGTTGTATCCTTCATCATCCTGAAAGTGGTTGATCTGGTTATCGGTCTACGCGTTACACCCGATGAAGAACTGGAAGGTCTGGATATGTCCCTGCATGGGGAACGTATTAACGACTAACCCTTCTCAAACACGTCGGGTTCTACCAGTTATACAAAGCCCTCTCCCGTTTATTCGGGAGGGGGTTTTTGTTTTTCTCATAAAAATATCATCCCCCATTCATTTCGCTGCCACAGTTTGCGATACTATTTACGGGAGTAAAAAAACGGCATCGGGTCGTTTTTTGATTCGCCCCTTTGCATGAGGTTTTATTTTATGAACTTTTCTGCACGCACCGGCTTGGCTGCATTACTGCTTGGTTGCGCAACTGCTCTTGCCGCTCCTAGCGCCCATGCACTGACGGCCAAGGAATGCCACGCAAAATTCAAGGAAGCCAAAGCGGAAAACACGCTTAATGGCCAGACATTTAAAGCATTTAAAGCCGCCAACTGTGATGCCACCACGGCAGAGGCTGCTCCTGCCGCCACCAGCAAACCAGCAGAAACCACACCAGAAGCTGCCAAACCAGCTGCACCTGCTGCTGTAAGTGCTTCTGGCGCTACCTTCCCTTCTGCGGTCGATCCTCAGTATTCCAAGCTGAGTGCTGGTAAAGCCCGCATGAAAACCTGCCTGGATCAGTACCACACCAACAAATCCAGCAATGCCAATGGCAACATGAAATGGATTCAGAAAGGCGGCGGTTATTACAGCGAATGCAACAAGCGCCTAAAAGGCGAATAATCTAACGCTCAGAAGGCAGAAGAAATTATATTCTTCTGCCTTTTGTTTTTTATATTAACGGTGCGCCTGCGGTGCCGGCATGACATACAGCGTATGTGTGCGGTAAGATATCCAGACACGATGCGCAGCAAACCAATCTGATCCCAAAAGCATATCTACGGTATCATGCACGGGAGCAACCGTGAGAACCGGAGATTTTTCCTGTTCCTGCCCAATCTGGAACAGATGAAACTTGTGCCAGTGATAAATCTGCTGGTGCCCATCTACCCCGGTTGTCATTCCCCCCGGATCAGCCGCCAAGGCTTGGCGGGAAACACCAATACGCTCCGCCGCACCTATTGAGACAATGCGTGAGCGTGCCCCACTATCCACCAGCGCCTTAAGCTTTGTACCATCCAACGTAACTTCCGCCACCACCCGCTGGCCTTTTGCCTGCAACGGCACCGCACGATAAATGTAACGCCACCCTTCCGGCCCAGTGCAATCTGCTGAATTGGCAGACCAGAAAGACAGAGTGCCCCCTGCTACGTTAAACTCCACATCATAGCGGGAGAGCAGATCTCCCCCCATAAGGCCCTCCACTTCAGGCTCTGTTTGAGGCACTGCGGGCAATGTATCCACCGGAATGGAAACAGGGCCAAACTCGACATTCTGTGCGCGAAAGGATCTGACAATTGCATTGGGCACAATCCGCCCAATACCCCCGGTGCCCCGCACAACCGTGTGCACACTTTTATCCCGCTGGGCGGCAAAAAGTGAGGCAGCCTCAGGTGAGATAAGGCTCCCCTCCGAACCTGTATCCACAATCATGCTGACAGCATGGCCATTCACGCTAACAGGGATGTTCAGAAAGCCCTGATCATTCCGCAACGCCACGCGTGCTACCAGCTTATGGCATCCATCAGCAGCATAAGCTGCGGAAATACCACCAAGCGATACACTGGCTCCTCCACCCATTATGAGGGCGCACGCAAGTATCGGACGTTTCATGCCAGTTCCCGCGCAAAACGGTCTGTTGCATTCAGCAACGCCGTCAAAATACCGGGCTCAAACAAGGCATGACCTGCGGCATCAATTAAGTGGAAATCGGCTTCCGGCCATGCCTTGTGCAAATCCCACGCTGTGCGTACCGGCGTTGCCATATCGTAGCGCCCCTGCACAATCACTGTAGGAATATGGCGGATCCGCCCGACATCCCGAATAAGCTGACCTTCTTCCAGCCAGCCCCCATGCACAAAGTAATGGTTTTCAATACGGGAGAATGCGAGCGCATAATCAGCTTCATCATGCTGCACTTCCATTTCCGGGCATGGCAGCAAGGTTAATGTGCGCCCTTCCCACAAACTCCAGGCCCGAGCCGCTTCCAGACGAACAGCAAGATCATCAGATGTCAGGCGCTTGCGGTACGCAGCCATCATATCCCCACGCTCTGCGGGTGGAATCGGTGCCAGAAAATCCTCCCACTTATCAGGGAAAAGCCAGGAGGCACCTTCCTGATAGTACCACAGTAATTCGGCCCGCCGCAGGGTGAAGATGCCGCGGAGCATGAGCGCAGTTACACGGTCTGGATGTGTTTCGGCATAAGCCAATGCCAATGTAGAACCCCATGAGCCGCCAAATACGGCCCATTTCTCTACCCCGCACATTTCACGCAGGCGCTCAATATCTGCAACCAGATGCCATGTTGTGTTTGCTTCCAACGAAGCATGAGGCAGCGAACGGCCACACCCACGCTGGTCAAACAGCACAATGCGGTAACGCGCCGGATCAAACAGCCGCCGTTGGGAGGGTGAGCAGCCTCCACCCGGGCCACCGTGTAGGAACACAACCGGCACACCATCCGGGTTGCCGCACTGCTCCCAATAGATCTGATGCCCTTCCCCCGTATCCAGATAACCGTGGGCATAGGGTTCGATTTCGGGCCACGGTGCACGCAACGCCTGTATCATGCCGGTGTGTTCCTTATTTTGCATTCTGACCTCATTGTGCACGCGGATGCGCCCGCGTCCAGACATCCAGCAAGCGGGCCTCATCTGCCAGTGTGTAACGCTGTGTGGTGGAGAGGCTGGCATGGCCCAGCAACTCCTGAATAACACGCAAATCCGCCCCACCTTCCATCAGATGGGTTGCAAAGGAATGGCGTAGCGCGTGGGGTGTTACATAATCTGGCAAGCCAGAAAGATGCCGCCATTCCCGCATGGCTTTCTGGGCTATGGCTGGTTGGAGGCGCTTGCCCCTTATTCCTACAAACAAAGGGGCATCTGGGGTTGGGGCTGGATGGCGTGTGCGCCACGCTTCCAGCGCCTGCTGCACAACGGGCAGCACCGGCACAAGGCGTTCCTTGCCGCCTTTGCCCAATATACGCAGTACATTGCTGCTGCGCATAACATCCAGATCGGCAATATTCAGGTTCAAAGCTTCAGAAATACGCAAACCACACCCATATAAAAGCAGAAACAACGCGGCATTTCGCTGCTGTTCCATGGGTGTTTGCGCCAAATCAGAAATATCTTCCGGGGCTGCCAAAGCCTGATCTTTAGCCAAAGGGCGTGGTAGAGGCTTTTTGGTGCGCGGTGTGCTGAGTAATTGAATGGCCGGGTTTTCTACCCCCTGCCTGCGCGCCAGATATTTGAAGAAAGACCTTACGGCAGAAACACGGCGTGCACGTGTGCGGGTGGCCTGATCTGATGATGTTTTGCGTGCCGTGGGTTTGCTGGCCTCGGCCTGCTCATAAGCCAACCATGCACGAAAATCCCGTAGGCTTATCAAGCCCAAGCCGATCATATCCGGCAGGCCATCCAGATGCGTGGTCATAAACCCTAAAAAACGGGCTAGATCGCCTTGATAGGCCTCAATTGTCAGGGGAGATGCCTGTTTTTCTACAGCCATCCACTCCAGAAATTTCTGAACAGCTTCTTCAGCAGTCATGATCTTCCTCTGTCGGGCAGAAAGCTTGATGCGCTTTTTCTCCCCTGTTCTTTCCTTGTGGGCAGCATTACAACCAAATCCTGATGGCGCAGAAACCCTTCCCCAATATACCTATGCAGGATTCTGGCAACTTAACGGCCAGTGCTTGCAGCACCACACGCATTTCCGTGCTGTTGCCCATGCCTTTTGCCGGGCCTTTTGATTACCGCGCGCCCGCAGATATGAATTTGCAACCCGGTGATATCGTTGTCGCCCCACTGGGTAAGCGGCAGGAAACCGGCGTGGTATGGGATGCAACATCTTCACTTCCCGCCGATCTGGCCCCACCAGCCACAGAAAAAAAGGTGGATGCGGCACGCCTGCGCCCTGTGGTCTGCCGGCTTGATCTGCCGCCTTTATCAGCAGAACTGCGCCAGTTCATAGATTGGGTGGCCGCTTATACGCTTACCCCTCCGGGTATGGTGCTGGCCATGACCTTACGGTTGCATATGCGCGCAGCCCCTACCCCCACAATGGGTTGGGCCTTGGCAGAAAACCCTGATCTGAACGCTCTGCGCCTTACCCCTGCACGCCAAAAGGTGCTGGACCTTCTGGCAGATGGCAACCACCGCACCACCACAGATATTACCAATGCCACGGGCATAAGTGCTGGCGTGGTAAAGGGGCTTGCCAATGCCAGCGTGCTGCGCCCTGTTTCCCTTGGGCCAGAACGCCCATTTGGCCAGCCCGATGCCCACTACAACCCACCTGTGCTGGAAGGTGAGCAGCAAAGTGCCGCTGTGGGCTTACGCCAAACTGTTACGGAAAATCGTTTTTCCGTAACCTTGCTGGAAGGGGTTACCGGTTCTGGCAAAACAGAAATCTACCTGGAAGCCATTGCCGAATGTTTGGAACAGGGCAAACAAGCCCTTATCCTTCTGCCCGAAATTGCTCTTTCCGCCCAATGGATGGAACGTTTTTCCCGCCGTTTTGGCGTGCAACCTGCTGTATGGCACTCCGAAATCGGGCAGCGCGCGCGTAGGCTTACGTGGCTTGGGGCAGCAGATGGTTCTGCCTCTGTCATTGTGGGAGCCCGCTCTGCCCTGTTTCTGCCCTTCCATAATCTCGGCCTGATTATTGTGGATGAAGAGCATGAAGCCCTGTTCAAGCAGGAAGAAGGCGTCATCTACAATGCGCGAGATATGGCCGTAGTGCGTGGGCGGCTGGCGCGTTTTCCTGTGGTTGTGGTTTCCGCCACCCCTAGCTTGGAAACACTGGCAAACGTAGAGGCTGGACGGTATCGACACCTTGTTCTGCCCACCCGGCACGGAGGGGCAGAATTGCCAGAAACCCGCGTGCTGGATTTGCGTGATCATCCCCCGCCCAGAGGGCTTTTTCTCTCCCCCGAACTGGTGGAAGATATTGGCGCCACGCTGGAACGGCAGGAGCAGGTTATGCTGTTTCTCAACCGGCGCGGCTATGCCCCTCTGACACTGTGCCGATCCTGTGGGCACCGTATGGAGTGCCCGCATTGCACGGCATGGCTGGTGGAGCACCGCAACCGCAAGGTGCTTTCCTGCCATTATTGCGATCACACAGAACCCATGCCCCCTGCTTGCCCGCAATGTGGTTCTGACCACAGTTTGACCGCCATAGGCCCGGGCATTGAACGCATTACGGAAGAAGCTCGCCAACTGTTCCCTGATGCCCGTTTGCTGGTGATGTCTAGCGATACACTTGGCGGCCCAGCCGCCACAGCGGAAGCTGTTGCCAAAATCTCGCGCAGGGAAGTGGACCTGATTATCGGCACGCAGATTGTTGCCAAAGGGTGGCACTTTCCGCACCTTACTCTGGTTGGCGTGGTGGATGCAGACCTCGGGCTTGGCGGGGCAGACCTGCGGGCTGGAGAACGTACGATCCAGCTTTTACATCAGGTGGCAGGCCGTGCTGGCCGAGCGTCCTCCCCCGGGCGGGTTATTCTGCAAAGCTATGCCCCTGAACATCCGGTGATGCAGGCACTGCTTTCGGGGGATTTTGATGCCTTCATGCAGCAGGAGGCCGCACAGCGTAAACCGGGGTTCTGGCCCCCTTACGGGCGATTAGCTGCTTTAATTGTAAGTGCAGATACACCTGTTGCAGCAGATGAAGCCGCCGCCCAACTGGGCCGCACCGCACCTTATGGAGAGGGTATACAGGTGCTTGGCCCGGCCCCAGCGCCGCTGGCCGTATTGCGTGGGCGGCACCGCAGACGGCTATTGCTACGCACACATCGCAATATTGCGGTGCAACCTATCCTGCGCCGCTGGTTGGGTATGGTAAACCTGAACAGAAACGCCAAAGTGGACGTAGATATAGACCCCGTTTCCTTTCTCTGACGTTTCTGCACATTAAGCCAGAAAAGCTTACTTTTTTGCGGTTGCTGTATCGTTTGCGGGCTTGGCGGTGCTGGTCAGCACTGTGGAAATTGTGCCGCGCAGCACCATAACACGCACGTTTGGCGCGATTTCCACTTCTACTTCTTCCGAATCTTCCTTGGCGCGCTGAACAATACCCACAACGCCACCAGCCGTTACAATCCGGTCTCCACGGCGGAGGGCTTTGAGTTCTGCCTTAAGCTGCTTCTGCTGTTTTTGCTGCGGACGGATCAGCAAAAAATACATAATCGCAAAAACAGCCACAAACGGCAGGAAGGACATCAGGCTAGAGCCCCCACCGGCACCTCCAGCGCTTTGGGCATAGGCGGCGGGAATAAGGAAATTGGACATCAAGCAGACTTTCCTGAAAGGCGTGTTGCGAAAACAGAGAAAGTGACCATAATTTTCAATCCTCGTGCGTCAAGCACCTGCACGGATGAAAACGCCTTACGGCCCGTAATTTTATAACCAACGACCGGCGACAAACAGGATAGATACCCAGATGGATACACCGACACTCCCTGTTCTGGAACGCATTGCCTCTGCTCTGGAGCGGCTTTCTCCTCCACCAGCCACGCTGGAAGGGGTGGATACCGCCGATGCCTTTGTCTGGCTGCCAGAACGCGGGCGCCTTCTGCCTGTGCCTCATGTTGCACATGTGCCGGTTGATCTGCTGCGCGGGGTGGATCTGCAACGCAAGATCCTGATTGAAAACACAGAGCACTTTGCCCGTGGCCTGCCCGCCAACAACGCCATGCTCTGGGGCGCTCGTGGCATGGGTAAATCCTCATTGGTAAAAGGCGCACACGCCTTGGCCAATCAGGTTGATGGCAAACCATGCACCCCCGGTAAGGGCGCGATTGCCCTGATTGAAATTCAGCGCGAAGATCTGGCAACCCTGCCACTGCTGCTCAGCCTGCTGCGGGAAAACCCGCGCCGCTTTATTCTGTTCTGCGATGATCTGTCCTTTGAAAAGGAAGACCGGGATTACAAGGCGCTGAAATCCGTTCTGGATGGCGGCATTGCCGGGCGGCCAGAAAATGTTCTGTTCTACGCCACATCCAACCGTCGCCATTTGATGCCGCGGGACATGATTGAAAATGAACGCGCAACCGCCATCAATCCCTCCGAAGCCACAGAAGAAAAAGTCTCGCTTTCAGACCGGTTTGGCATCTGGCTTGGTTTTTATGCTTGTGAACAGGATACGTTTGCAGACATGGTGCAGAGCTATGCGCGTGAACGTAACCTGCCCATTGCCGACGCGGACCTGATGGCCCGCGCCAATGAGTGGGCAATTACACGCGGAAGCCGCTCCGGACGTGTGGCTTTCCAGTTTATTGAGGACCTGACGGCAGAGCTGGCAGAACATTAATTTCTCTGACATGCTCACCGGCCTGAAGGCCGATGGTTCCGGTATGGGCATGCATTAAGCTGCCCTCCTGGTGCTTCCTGCTTCATTGGGCCGCCTGATGCGGTGTCCCTCCACAGGCTTCAACGGGCAGTCCGCCCGCCGTAGGATGTTCTTTGCGGCGTTGATGTCCGCGTTTTCAGTGTGTCCGCAGGCGGTGCAGACGAAACGTGCCTGACTGGCCCTATTTGCCGGGTCCACACGTCCACAGACTGAGCAGGTCTGGCTGGTATAGGCGGCTGGTATAGGCGGCTGGCACTTCAACCAGTTTCCCGCCTCTATCTGCCAGCTTGTATCCCAACAGGGTGCGGAACATCCGCCATCCCTGATCGAGGATACTGCGGTTGAGCCCGGCTTTCTGCCGGACATTGCGACCCGGTTCTTCGACCGAGCCTCTGGCTGATGCGGACATGCTCCGCACCTGCAATGCCTCCACAACGACCGTGCCGTGGTTCTTGGCGATGGTCGTGCTGAGTTTGTGGAGGAAATCCTTGCGGGCATTGGCCACGCGGGCATGCAGGGTCTGCACGCGCCGCACGGCCTTGCGCCGGTTGGCGCTGCCCTTCTTTTTGCGAGAGACGGCGCGTTGCGCCTTGCGGAGCGCACGCATGGCCTTCTTCCCGAAGTCGCCCGGCGCGACGGTCTCGCCATTACTCATGGCGGCGAACACGGCCACGCCCATGTCGATCCCGACCGCAGGCAAGCTAGACGGGACAGACCCTTCTACTTCGCGCTCCCACTGGACAGACGCGAACCACTGCCCAGCCCGCCGGGACAGGGTGATGTTGCGGATCATACCGGGCAGAGCGTACCAGCCCCGGAAAGCAACCCATCCGAGTTTGGGGAGCTTGATGCGCCCGGTCTTCTTTCCGGTCCGCTCTACACGCAGCGAGGCCGGATCGGGAAAACGGAAACTGTCGTGCAGGCCCTTTCGACGGGGCGATGGATAGCCAGACCGCCCGGAGAAGAAGCTCTGATAGGCGCGGTCGAGATCGCGCAAGGCTTGTTGTAGCGGGTGGATCGGCGCTTCGCGCAACCAGTCCACATCGCGGCGCAGATCGGTGAGTTCACGACATTGACCGGCAAACGAAATTGATTTGCCGGTTCTATCCTTATGGCGCTGCCACCAATCCCGCCTCTGTTCCAGCGCGAGATTATAGACCGCGCGACATGCTCCGGCGATCCGGGCCAGCGCAAGCCTCTGCTCCGCGTCCGGGTAGAGCCGGTAGATGTTGGCCTTGCGCTGGATCATCTTTAAAAGATAACATCAGTCTATGGATGATGACAACGACTATAGGCGTGGAAGACACTGTGTTTTTACGCTTCATGCCCATTTGGTCTTCGTGACAAAATATCGCCGCCGTGTCTTCACCGCCGCGATACTGAAAGATATGCAAACGGTTTTCGAAAAGGTCTGCACAGACTTCGAAACCCATCTGGTTGAATTCGACGGAGAGGACGATCATGTGCATCTTCTCGTGCACTATCCGCCCAAGGTGGCTTTGTCGGTTCTCGTGAACAGCCTCAAAGGGGTCTCAAGCCGCAGGTTACGGCAGATGCATCCAGCGCTTACCCGCCGCTATTGGCGCGGGGTCCTCTGGTCGCCCAGCTATTTTGCAGCGTCTTGTGGCGGTGCCCCGCTCTCTATCATCCGACAGTATATCGAATAGCAGAGAACCCCTGACTAAATGGTCGGAACGGCCCTATCTCCGGCCTGAACGCCGGAGCTTGCGGGCCTACACAAATGGGTCAGCCATGCGCTCCTGTCTTGCTTCTTGCGTCACGATGAGTTGAGATAGCATTCGCAACAGCGGCATCAAAACGGCGCCGCACAGGTATTCTTTGTGATTTGAGGCGAAATGGATCAGACCGCTCAGACCGATTCCTCCACCCAAGAACTGGCTGTTGAAGCCAGAAAGGGTAAAATAGATCTGCGGCGCGTCAGATCCAACCCGGACTACTGGTACCCTGTTGCGTGGTCTCGGGAGCTTAAGCCCGGCAAAACCATTGGCACGCGCTATGCTGGCACACCTATTGCTTTGGTGCGCCCGGATGCAGGCCCCGTGTTTGCATTGGAAGACCGCTGCGCCCACCGGCAGGTGCCTCTCAGCAAAGGCACGGTAGAAGGCGCCTCTGTTAAATGCTGCTATCACGGCTGGGCCTATGGCCGGTCTGGCCGATGCATTGATGTGCCCTATCTGGGCAAGGGCAAACTACCTAACGGCGTACGCACCTTCCCCTGCCGGGAACAGGACGGCATGATCTTTGTTTTTCCCGGTGACCCGGAAAAAGCAGACACCGTACCCCTGCCCGCGCATCTGGCCCGTGCCAGCAACCCGGCCTACAAAACCCGTTACTTTGGCACTACCATTGGCTGCCATTACAGCTTCATGCATGAAAACCTGATGGATATGAATCATCAGTTCATGCACTCCAAACAAATGGGGCAGATGAAGCCTCGCTTTTTGGGCCAGAAGCGTGAGCCAAAGCTGGTGGAAGCCCGCTATAGCTTTGCCCGTACTGGCGGCAAACAGCCTTTTGGTGAAGCCCTGATTTTTGGTGAACGCCGCGATTCTTCGGAAAAGTTCCAGCATCGCGATGTCATGACCATTCGTACGGAATATCCGTATCAAACCCTGCGCATCCAGACCGGAGATGAAGATCCGGTGATGGATTTGTGGATTGTTTATGTGCCGCAAAGCGCAGATGAACTTACCAACCGCACCTTTGGCCTGCTTTCCGTCAAGCGGCCCAAAATTGGTAGTTTGCTGGATATTG
The DNA here is from genome assembly GCF_040208445.1 of Acetobacter sp. A11-2. Taxonomy (NCBI): domain Bacteria; kingdom Pseudomonadati; phylum Pseudomonadota; class Alphaproteobacteria; order Acetobacterales; family Acetobacteraceae; genus Acetobacter; species Acetobacter sp. A11-2. The sequence continues at coordinate 455,372 of NZ_CP157843.1, read as the reverse complement.
CGTGGCCTTTCCTTGTAGCCTTTACCAACCGCATTTTTGCCGAAGACCGCGAAATTGTGGAACTGGAGCAGAACGCGTGGCGCGAACTGGGTGGTGACCACAACGTAGAGGTTTTCCCCGTTATCAACGCCCTGCGTGAACTTCTGACCGAATGCGGCATTCCCCCAGAACCAGCGCAAACGCCTAAACCCAATGCCTGATACTGCCCCGACCGAACTGGAAGCCCCACCCTATCACCTGCGTCCGCTTTGTGCGCAGGATGCCCCTGCCCTTCACCATCTGGTGAATGACTGGGAAGTGGTGCGGATGCTCAGCCGTCTGCCTTTTCCATACCCGCGAGAACTGGCAGATAGCTGGATAGCTTCCACTCAGCAGATGCAGCAAAAAGGAGAAGGGTATCATTTTGCCATTCTGGATAAGGATGGCACTTTTATTGGCTGTATTGGCTTGGGTATTCAAGCCCCAGCCAATTCTGCACGTATTGGCATGTTAGGGTATTGGATTGGCCGCCCCTACTGGGGGCAAGGCATTGCCACCCGCGCTGCCGAACGCGTTACCAGTTGGGCGCTGGCGCATCTGGAAATTTCCAGTATCCGCGCACATGTGGCCGTAGATAATGTTGCCTCTGCCCGTGTGCTGGAACATGTGAGTTTTCAGCAAATCGGAACAGACAAACAGGTTTTTGCCTCCCGCGGGAGCGAACAGCCCATGCTGGTTTTTGAAACCACGCGCCACATGCAGGATGCACGCCGCGCCTCAGCATCAACTCCCGCATCATCTGCCCCCAAAAAGCTGGTTCTGGTTTCCGCCGCAGCTCTTATTGATGCACAAGGCCGCATTTTGCTCGCCCGCCGTCCGGAAGGGAAAAGCATGGCAGGCCTATGGGAGTTTCCAGGTGGCAAAATAGAAGCCGGGGAAACGCCAGAAGCCGCCTTGGTGCGCGAACTACATGAAGAACTGGGGCTTGATATGTCCCGCGCCTGTTTGGCGCCGTTTACCTTTGCCTCCCATTCTTACCCGACATTTAACCTGCTGATGCCGCTTTATGTCTGTCGGCGCTGGCAAGGCACGCCCATCCCCAAGGAAGGGCAGAAACTGGCATGGGTTGCTCCGCAGGATCTGCGCAAATACCCCATGCCCGAAGCCGACCTGCCGTTTATTCCGCTGCTTCAGGCATTGCTTTAAAAATTATCAGGAACAGATTTGGCCTTCTGCAGGCCTCCTGTCATGCCTATTCCCGGCTATACAAATCCTGCACACGCACAATATCGTCTTCCCCCAGATAGGGGCCAGACTGCACTTCAATAAGCGTAAGCGGGATACGGCCAGGGTTTTCCAGCCGGTGCAGCATACCAACCGGCAGGTAAACGCTTTCATTCTCCCGCACGAGAATTTCCTCATCTCCACGGGTTACAAGCGCTGTACCTTCCACCACCACCCAGTGTTCTGACCGATGAAAATGCTTTTGCAAAGAAAGCTTCTGCGCCGGGTTCACCACAATGCGCTTAACCTGAAAGCGGTCTCCCTGCGTAAGGCCCTCATAAAACCCCCACGGCCGATATATGCGGGCATGATCTGTTGCTTCTGTACGGCCTTCTGCCTTCAGGCGCTGGACAATATTTTTAACATCCTGCGCACGATCCTTATGCGCAACCATTACGGCATCCTGTGTCACCACAATGGTCAGATTTTCAACACCCAGTGCTACGGTCAACGTGCCATCTGTGCGAATGTAAGAATTGTGCACATCCTCCAGCATCACGTTGCCATAAACCGCGTTGGCGTTTTCGTCCTTCGCGCTGAGTTCCCATAAGGAATCCCAGCTTCCGATATCGGACCACCCAAAATCAGCAGGCACCACAGCGGCTTTGTCCGTGCGCTCTGCTACCGCGTAATCAACTGAAATATCAGGAGATTTTTTAAAACTCTCCACATCCAGACGTTCAAAATCCATGTCTGTCTGGCGTTTTTCTACAGCTTGACGCACGCATTCATATAATTCGGGTTCGTATTTTTGGAGTTCATGTAAAAACGTACCGGCACGCGTAACAAACATGCCCGAGTTCCACAAATACTTGCCACTTTCCAAAAACTGATGCGCTGTTTGCACATCCGGTTTTTCAACAAACCGCGCTACACGGCATACGCCAGAAAGATCGGGCAGTGGTGCCCCTTCCTCTATGTATCCGTACCCCGTTTCAGGGCGGGAGGGCTTCATACCAAATGTCACAACGTATCCAGCTTGGGCGGCCTGAACAGCACTTTCCAATGCCTTATATAACCGCTGCGTATCCGTTATGGCAGCATCTGCAGCCATAACCCACAATACGGCATCGGGATCTTTTTCTGCTGTCAAAAAAGCTGCGGCGGCAATAGCCGGAGCTGAATTGCGGCCCACAGGTTCCAGCACAATGCGGGCGTCCTGCACGCCTACATCCCTCAGTTGTTCCGCTATAATAAAACGATGTTCAGCATTGCAGATCACCACTGGGCTGCACAGCTTGGCTGCCACACCACGCAGAGCCGTTTCCTGCAACAGGGTTTTTTCTGTCAGCAACGGCCAGAACTGCTTGGGATAGCTCCCGCGAGAAACCGGCCACAAGCGGCTACCAGAACCGCCAGAAAGAATAACAGGCACAACCTCCTGCGCATTGTCTACATAAACAGAAGTGACTGATTCTTTCTTGCCGGACATGCATAAATCCATCAGATTTTTGAAATATTCATCCAAGTTAAATCACCGCAAGCCTGTTTTGTGAAGGCTGCTTGCACAGAACTTGACGATAGCCAATATCCGGGCTTACCCTGCCTGCCAGCAAGGTGTTGCGCCCTGCCCTCGTGATTTGTAAGGCCGGCTTGCGGCGAGGTAAAAGAAACGCGCTAAAGAGGCTCTGACACGGCATTTGGCCGGCTGTCATGGTTTCCACGGTCAATTTAAGAGATTGAGCTGCTCTGGCAGGCACATGGGCCTGTCTGCTGCTTGGTCTGACACGCCAGAACCGGATACAAAGACCCATGAGTGACAACAAGATTGCATTTTCTGAAGCGTGGCGCCCCGCAACCCGTCAGCTCCATGCTGGTGTGGAACGCACGGAATATGGTGAAACCAGCGAAGCCGTGTTTCTGACCTCCGGCTTTGTTTATGACAACGCTGAACAAGCTGCCCGCACCTTTCGTGGTGAAGAAGAGCACTATCAGTATAGCCGCTTTGGCAACCCCACAGTTGCTGCGCTAGAACGCCGGTTGGCTGATCTGGAAGGCGCAGAGGCTTGTGTGGCAACGGCTACGGGCATGGGTGCAGTTTCCTCCGCCCTGCTCAGCCACGTTAAAGCAGGAAATCGGGTTGTTGCCTCCCGCGCGCTGTTTGGCTCCTGCCACTGGATTGTTGCCAACCTTCTGCCCCGTTATGGCGTAGAAACCGTTTTTGTAGATGGCTGTAACCCGGACGAATGGGCAAAAGCACTTTCCAAACCCACAGCCGCCGTGCTGCTGGAAAGCCCATCCAACCCCATGCTTGATATCCTGGATATCAAGGCCATTTCAGACCTCGCCCACAAGGCAGGTGCAATTGTGGTGGTGGATAACGTATTTGCCTCCCCTGTATTCCAGAAGCCTCTTCAGTTGGGTGCGGATGTTGTTGTCTATTCCTGCACCAAGCACATTGATGGCCAAGGCCGCGTGCTGGGTGGAGCTGTGCTGGGCCGCAAAGACTGGATTACGGAAACACTTCAGCCTTTCACCCGCAATACGGGCAATGCGCTTTCACCTTTCAACGCATGGGTGATGCTTAAAGGGTTGGAAACACTTTCCCTGCGCGTTAACGCCATGGCAGCCAATGCTGCGGCTGTGGCCGATTATCTGGCATCTGCCCCCGGCATTGTAAGTGTGCGCTACCCGGGCCGGGCCGATCATCCGCAGTATGAACTGGCCAAACGCCAGATGAGCGGCAGCGGAAGCCTGATTGCCTTTGAGGTAAAGGGGGGCCAGAAAGGGGCATTCGCCTTTATGGATGCACTGAAGCTGATTGCCATTTCCAATAACCTTGGGGATGCACGGTCTTTGGTGACGCACCCGGCCACAACCACGCATTCCAAGGTGAGCGCAGAAGACCGCGCCGTACTCGGCATTACAGATGGCGCCATCCGCTTTTCCGTCGGGCTGGAAGACAGCGCAGATCTGATTGACGATCTGGCCCGTGGTGTTGCGGCCCTTCAGGCTATCTAAATAAAACCCTCATTGCCTCTCCCGAGCCACCTTTAAGGTATCGGGAGGGACAATGCTTGGCATAACAGATGGGTTCGTGATAGGTGCAAGCACCATCCCGTACCACAAACAGGATATTCCATGCCCGACTGGGCCACTTCTCCCCTTTTGCAAGATCCAGAAGAAGCCATGAACGAGCTCTTTTCCTCACTACCTGTCTATGAGGCAGTTACGGAGAATGTGCGCGTGCAGGTACAGGTATTCTGGCTGCCAGACCAATCCGAACCAGATGAGCATTCCTATTGCTGGGCCTATCGTATCCGCATTGGTAACGATGGCACACAGCCTGTGCAGCTTCTGGAACGTACGTGGCACATTACAGATACCGCCGGGCATACAGAATATGTGCACGGTTCTGGCGTAGTGGGAGAACTGCCGGTTATTCAGCCCGGTGCGCTGTATGAATATACCTCCGGAGCATCTCTTGCCACGCCGGGCGGATTTATGAGCGGGCATTATCTTATGCAGGACAAAAGCAGCGGCAGACGGTTTGATGTCAGCATTCCTGCTTTCAGTCTGGACAGCCCCTTTCTGCTCCGCCAGATCCACTAATCCGCCCCATCATATCCCTATACTTTTTCTGGAGTGTGGCATGAGCGTGCCTCCGTCTGATACATCCAAGCGCCCAACACAAGCCGAAGCAGAACAGGCCGTACGCACCCTGCTGCGCTGGGCTGGCGACAACCCGGACCGTGAAGGCCTGCACGATACCCCTGCCCGTGTTGCCCGCGCTTACACCGAATTTTTCTGTGGGTATGAGATTGACCCCGCAGCCCTGTTGCGCCGCACCTTTTCCGAAGTGGAAGGGTATGATGAAATTGTGCTGCTGCGTGATATCCGCTTTGAAAGCCATTGCGAACACCACTTGGCCCCCATTATTGGGCGGGCGCATGTTGCTTATCTGCCGCGCCAGCGCGTTGTAGGCATTTCCAAACTTGCACGTGTGGTGGATGCCTATGCCAAGCGCCTGCAAATTCAGGAGCGGCTGACAGCCCAGATTGCCAACACCATCAATGATGAACTGGAACCGCACGGGGTTGCCGTTATTATTGAATCTTCCCACGAATGCATGACAACACGCGGCGTGCACAAACCCGGTGTTTCCATGGTCACCAGCACCATGCTTGGCGTTTTTCGGGAAAACTCAGACACGCGGCGTGAACTGATGGCGATGCTGAACCGCCCTGCCGCCTGCGAATTCTAAAAGAAGAATCTCTCCCATCCAGTTTATGATGGGAGAGAAAAAGCCTTTGGGCCTTAGATGCTCACATTTGCACCCAGCACCTTAAGGAACTGAGCCAGCCACGCTGGGTGTGCAGGCCATGCTGGGGCCGTTACCAGTTCCCCATCCGTTACGGCTTCAGTAACCGGAATATCAGCGTAAGTGCCGCCAGCCAGTTCCACATCCGGGCGGCAGGCTGGGTAAGCCGAGACTTCACGCCCCTTAATGATACTTGCAGCAGCCAGAAGCTGTGCCCCGTGGCAAATGGCGGCAATTGGCCTATCGGCAAATGCTTTTACAATTTCCAACACCCGCGCATTCAGGCGCAGATATTCAGGCGCACGCCCACCGGGAATAATCAGCCCCAGATACTCATCCGTATCAATGGCATCAAAATCTGCATTCAGCACAAAAGCATGGCCGGGCTTTTCGCTGTATGTCTGCGCGCCTTCAAAATCATGAATTGCCGTCAGCACCTTATCGCCCGCTTTTTTACCGGGGCAGATCACGTCCACCTTATACCCCACCATAAGCAGAGCCTGATAAGGCACCATGATTTCATAGTCTTCTACGTAATCACCTGCCAGCATCAGCAGTTTGACATCATCAGTCATGATGACCGTTTCCTTTCAAGCCTTCGCGCAAACGCGGCATCAACTCCACAAAGTTACAGGGCCGGTGGCGGCTATCAAGCTGGAAAACCAGAATATCATCCCAACCATCCTTCACCGCACCAGTAGAACCCGGCAGCGCAAACAGATACGTGCCACCAGCCACACCTGCCAACGCACGAGACTGAATGGTGGATGTGCCAATCTTGCGGTAAGACAGCATGCGGAACAGCTCACCAAACCCTTCAATGCGTTTTTCCAGCACGCTTTCAAACGCTTCGGGCGTTACGTCACGGCCGGTTACGCCTGTGCCGCCATTTGTAATAACAACATCCACCTGCGGGTCAGCAATCCACTTGCGCAGTTGTGCGGAAATCTTGTCTGCATCGTCTGAGATAATGGCCCGATCAGCCAGAACATGGCCCGCACCTTCCAGCCGCGCAACAAGCGCTGCGCCGGAGGTATCTGTTTCCAGCGTGCGCGAATCCGAAACGGTAAGCACTGCAATACGAACAGGAAGAAACGGCAGGTTGGTATCGATTTTAGACATTGAGAGAATCTTATCTCCATAATTCTGATGCAGAACTGCACCATATGGCCGTAATAATGGCCTATTTTTATATAAAAAATCCATTAAACTGCACAACAGCGACTACAATCGCATAAAAAATGCTTTAGAAAACGGGAACCGCAGTATCCCGAAACCCAAGGCCACACTTTTTTCTGCTGAAATATGAGGTGGCCGAAAGAAATAAAAATTAAGGGAACATGATTAAACGCCTTCACCTCCATTTTCCTTTTCGCGCCTTATGGCCGACCTGCCTGCTTGTTCTATCTCTTTTCGTTGTTTTACCTGCGCAGGCACAGCTGCTGACAGGTGGAAACAGCGCCGTAGGCCTCTGGCCCAGCTTGCAGGTGGATAATGAAGCCGATCAGGTTGAAGATCCTGGCCCCTTTTTTTCTGCACCGTATGGCAAGGATCATTTCTTTGGAAACTGGTGGGGCGCACAGCCTTGGCTGCTAAGCCACGGCATCCATATCCTGGCAGACGTGCATGAAGAACTTGCAGGCAACTTTCGTGGTGGCCGCAGGAAAGGCGTGGATAATGCCGGACAGGTGGGTGTTGAACTGGATGTGGACTGGGGCAAGCTGACCAATGCCGACATCATGAAAGGGTTCTGGACCCACATGATGGTGGTGAACGGGCATGGCCGTAACCTGAGCACAGATTACATTGGGGATTCACTAGGCGGCGTGCAGCAAATTTATGGCGCACGTGGTAACGTGGTGGCCCATCTTGTTTACCTGTATGGTGAACACGCTTTTCTGCACAATCATGTAGATATCAGCGCTGGTTGGATTCCGGTTGGCAGCTTTTTTGCCGCTTCACCACTGTTTTGTATGTACATGAACGTTGCCATGTGCGGGAACCCGGCCCCTACCAAATACACAGAAGGCGCCCGAGACTGGCCATCCGGTAACCTCGGTTTTGTTGCCCGTGTTATGCCCACAAAACAAACCTATATTATGGCTGGCCTGTTTGCTGTTTCCCCGCACGCTTATAACGGTGGTATTTCTGGCTGGGCTTGGGCGCAGGATGGCTTGGGCAAGTTCTCATCCCCGGTGGAAATTGGCTGGCTTCCTTCCTTTGGGCGCAACCATCTGGTAGGCCACTACAAGGCTGGGTTTGGCTACGACAACTCCAAATACAAAAACCTACTGAACGACGTAAACGGCAATGCATGGGTGCAGACAGGCGCACAGCCGCAATACGAGGCAGGCCGTGCAAGCGCGTGGTTTATGGCTGACCAGATGCTGATGCGGAATGGTGATGGCCCCACCAATGGCCTGATCGCTCTGGCGGGTTGGATGTGGTCTGATGGCAAAACCACCGCCATGTCTCACCACGTATGGGCCGGCATGACAGAAACCGGTGCCGCATGGGGCCGCCCGAATGATAGCGTTGGCGCCATGTTCCAGTGGATGACCATGAGCCGCGCCTCTGTTCTGCAGCAGGAAGCTGCATTAGCTGCTGGCGTGCCCTTCCCCGATAACCAGTGGGGCAAGGTATGGGGCATTCAGACCCACGAAAACATCTACGAAGTGTTTTACAACGCACATGTTGCCAATGGCATGTCTTTGCAGCCGGACTTCCAGTATATCAACCGTCCGGGCGGTTCCACCGTGTTCCATGATGCCGCCGTGATGGCGCTTCAGTTTAATGTGGTGATGTAAAACTTTCTTGCGGGCGCAGGCTTAACATCCTGCCCCGCAATGGCGCGAACAGTTGCGCATGGCACGTAAAAATAAGAATCTGAAAGCGCGTTGCAGCTTCTGCCAGCACATCAAACAAACGTTCCAGCCGCATTGGGTCTGCAAAAGTGAGTGCATCATCCAGCACCAGAATGGCCGGCACACCGCGCCCATGCAGCATTTCAGCAAAGCCCAGACGCACCAGAACAGCTATCTGCTCGCGCGTACCATCAGAAAGATCTACCACATCTTCGCGCTGATTGCGTGAAAGAGCAGCCACCCCGAAATCTGCATCCATTTCCAGTTCAGCACCGGGAAACAGTGCTGAAAATGCGGGCTGCATGGTTTTTACCAGTGGCCCCATATAGCGTGCTGTTTGCTCTTGCTCTGCCTTGCTTAAAACCTGATCGAGCAAAACAAGGGCAGACCTATCCCGCGTGCAGGCAGCCACTTCCATATTCAGGCGCTGCTGAAGCCGATCTGCCTCCGCTATACGTTCATCCAGCCCTTCACCTTCTGCGCCACGCACACGGGTTTCGCGCTCACGTATATCTTCACGCAGGCGGGCTATGGTTTCTCCATCTGTTTTCTGGGCCTGTTCGCGCCGCTGAATGCCGCTTTCCACCACAGCTAAAGGCCGTTCTTTTTGGCGTGCGTGCTCACAATGCTCTACGGCTGCCTGTGCGGCTTCCTGCTCCTGCTGGCATAGCCGCTTACGTTGGGCCAGTGCCGCATCTGACTCACGCTCCCGCCAAAGTGCCAGTTCTCGCTGCACACGGGCCAGCCCGGCTTCCTGCTGCTGTTGGGCTGCATTGGCTTTATCCAATGCAGCTTTGGCCGTTATAAACACCTGTTGCGTATCGCGCTCTTTTTCTCTGGCGCGCTCTACTGCTAATGCCGCTTCTTGCTCTTGCTGTACGGCTTCCTCTGGCAGACAGTTGAGGTCACACTCATCAACACTTCCAATCTGGCTGGCCAGATTTTGCGTCAGCGTCTGTCTTTTCTGCGCGTAAGCGGCTTCCTCCTTCGCCAGAACATGCCGCAATTCCAGCAAAACCTGATCCGGGTTTACGCCCTTTTTATTGGGCACCGTGGCGGCAAAAACGGCTTTAGCTTCCTTAAGCTGACGTTCTGCCAAACAGCGCTTTTCATACTGTTGTTCGGCATCTTCTACATTCAGGCATCCAGCCTGTTGCAAAAGATCGGTTAATGCAGCTTGAGCTGTCTGTAACGCCTGCTGCAATTCAACCGTATCCCCGCCAACGGAAGGGGTAATAATAAACCGGCCGATGCCTTCTATCTGAAGTTCTGCAGGAGCATGTAACAGGCTTTTACCCGATGCGCAGGCTTTGCCATTCAACACAACACGCTGCTGCGCTTGTGGCAGCAAATCCATTTCCAACACAGTTGCCTGCGCTTGCAACTGTTGCTCCAACGTTGCCACTTTTTGGGCTGCCTTACGCAGGCGCTGAATTTTGGCCTCATCCATAGGCAACGCATCAAACGCTGCCTGTGCCTGCTCTATTTGGGCAAAGCTTTCCTGCACATGCTTTAAATTTTCACGCTGGCGTAAAAGCGCTGCTTCCATGTGCTGCACTTCGCGCTGCTTCATGACATGGTGCAAAACAGCACGCCGCACCTGATGCTGCTGCACGGCCTTCTGGCATTCAGCCTGTGCAGCCTGATACCGCAGATTGGCAGCTTTTTCGTGCTCTGCCAGTTCTGCCAGCTCTTGCGTGCTGGCTGCAATCAACTGCTCCAGCCGGGCACATTCGGCCCGGTATTCTTTTCGTCGTTCCTCTTCATCCCGAATATTCTGGAACTGCTGCACCGCTGCGGCTTTTCTGGCTTCAGCAGCTTTTTCTTCTGCATCCAAATTGCGCAGGCGGTCACGCTCTTCACGCAGCTTATGCAGTTCCTGCTCTTCCTGCTTTTGCCGTTCTGGGTTTTCCTGCTCACGCAACATGCGGCGGGTTTGCTCAAGCAGAACCAGATCTTCTTCCAACGCAGTGCGTTTGGCGTGAAGATGTTTCAGATTTTCCGCAGCTTGGGCCTGATCATCCAGAAGTTGCTTATAACGCCCTGTCGGTCTGCCAGTCGCGGCTGTTTGCAACTGCCCCAACCGCGCCTTTACACGTTCCAGCAACGCCCCCGCAGCGGCAATACCTGTTACTTCCTGAACACCTTGCTCCAGACAATTCTGAATACTCGAACGGCCGGCATTGTTTAAAACTGGAGCAACAAAACTCTCTCCCTGGCGCACCAAAAGGGCATTCCACAAACCTGTTGCTTCGGTTCTGCCGTTTTTCTCCAGTTCTAACAGCGCGTTCAGACGTTCTTCTGCTGTGTCTCCATCAAAACGCTCCTGCCCCAAATCAAGGCGCGCAAAAGCACCTTTCATGAAGCGTTTTTCCAACCAGCAAGACTTACCGCTCCATTCAAACCCCACACCAATATGGGGCGCACCTCCGCCATAAGGCTGCATCTCTTTAACAGGCTGAGCTTTGGAACCATGACGCAGGGTTAGAGCAGCGCGCAGGGCCATCAGCAAAGTGGATTTACCGGCTTCATTCGGGGCGGCCAGCACATTCAGCCCTTTGCCCAAACCTTCCAGACGCACTGGAGAGGTAAACCGACGCACACATTCAAGCTGGATATCTGTCAGAATCACGCTGCGCCACCTTCTACTTCATGCCAAAATAGGAACAGCCTTTGCAGGGCCTCCCTTGCCACTGCACCTTCCTCGCCCCCTTGCTCCACCATCTGCAACAGTTCCTGTGCTGCCACTTTTACAGTTGCTGAGGCATCAAGCCGCTCCAGATCCTGCGCTCCTGCGGCCAGTTGAGGTGCGCCGGTGATGCGCAAACACGCCACGGCACTTTGTAAGCGCGTAAGAATAACGCTTTCGTATTTACGCAAATCATCCACACCCAGCAGGCCAGAAACTTCCAGCCATGCCATAACAACGCTGGGGTTATCGGGGTTTATACCTCTTACACGGGCTTCCAAGGCTTCAATATCTTCACCATTGGTCAGCACAATGTCTTCCAGCTTGCGCCAGATATATTTACCCGTGCGGTGCCGGGAGATAACGGGCTGCGCACATGGGCCATCCACTGTTACTACCAGTGTTTCCCCACCACCTGCACCACCTGTTACAAAGCGATCTGTTTCTGGAGTGCCCGAATAGCAGGTGCGGGCATCAATCTGGCAAAAGCCGTGCCAGTCCCCTAACCCCAGATAGGCAAGCCCGGCCTGCTTGGCCCGATCCAGCGCAATAGGATTGTGCTCGGCCTCTTGCCCATTGCTAAACCCCACAACAGACCCATGCGCCAACCCAATGCGCAAGGCATCTGGCGGCGTTACCTCATCATTCATGTAATCTGTGAGATCAGAAAGCGTATGGCGGCGCTTGAGCACGGCAGGCAACAACCACGCATTATGGGCTTTATCTATCTCTACCGCCTGCGGGCATGTGTGCAGATGCACATTATCCGGCACCGCATCTTCTCGCCTCAAACGTGCCCACACACCTTCTGGCGTATCTGCATCATGGTTGCCGGGAATAAGATGCCACTGCACATCGGGGAACTGCCGCATCCGCTCCATAGGCTGGTGCAATGTGCGCCTTTCTGGCGTTTCGTGCTCATAAATATCACCTGCTACCAATACGCAGGTTGCACCTTCCTGCCGGGCCAAAGCGCCAATATTGCGCACAACATCTACACGCGCAGCCTGTAGCGCGCCCAAGGTATCATCATCTGCAAAACTGAATGTCTTGCCGATCTGCCAGTCTGATGTGTGGATAAATTTCATGAACTCTGACGCACTCCATCACGCAACTGGCAGAAAAATTTCACTTTTCCATGACATACCCAGATCGTGAGCTGCCATCCCTTAACCTCACTTCATCTTATCTTATCTTATCATTAGGTTAGATATAATTCACACCCTCCCCATCTGGCCTGCCCCGCGTTAAGCGCAACCCCCCTCGTCACTCGTGGCATCACGCCAAATATTATATTTTATTTTAAGAAGCATGCTGATACTGCGAGATTCGCTTAAACCTGCCTTGTCTGGCTGGAAATGGCATGTTCCCTGATGTGAAGCAAAGAGGTTAAAGACAGCACAGACATGACAACAGAAACACCGGCAGCATTCCGTATGGGATCTTGGAAGACATTGTTTCTTCCCCTGCCACGCAGCATCTTCGCACATGGCTGGTTTCTGTTTTGTCTGCGCACATGGCTGTCTGCTGTTCTAGCACTTTCTACCGCTTTCTGGCTCCAGCTTTCCTCCCCCGGTTCTGCTGCCGTTACGGTGATGATTCTGGCGCAGCCCACACGTGGGCAAGTGCTCTCCAAAGCGCTTTACCGGCTGGCTGGCACAATTATTGGCGCGTTTGTCGCGCTTTTTCTGACCGCCTGCTTTAATCAGGAACGAGGGGTTTTTCTGGGTGGTGTGGCGCTATGGCTCACCCTATGCACCATTATGGGCACATTGGAGCGAGACTTCCGTGCCTATGCGGCCATGCTTTCTGGCTACACCGTAGCCATTGTGGGCATTAGCTGCATTGATAACCCGGCTTCCATCTTTGATGTTACCGTTAACCGTGTGTCCGCCATTGTGGTGGGCATTGCGGCCACGGCAGCCATTAACGATGTGTTTGGCTCCCCCACCGCGTTTGAAAAACTGGCAGCCAACCTGCGCCGCACAGGTGAAATGGTGCAACGCATTGCGCGTGATGCCGTAGCTGGCCACGGCGTGCCGGATGACATGACATGCGCTGGCCTTGCGGGCGAAATTATTGCCCTGACATCTCAGGTCTCATTCGCCAAAACCGAGCTTGCTGATGCCAAGCTGCGCCTTGCCGGTGCACGTTCTGCCATGGTGGCGCTACTGGAAATGCTAACCTGTAGCCGTGCCATTGCCAACGTGCTGCGCCGCGGCAACATCTCCGGCCCCATACTCAAACACATCCGCACATCGTTTGGGGATGGTACACCAGTAGAATCCCCACTTCAGGCCGTGCATGATCTGGAAGATCTGGCCAAGGAAGCCCATGCAGAGGAAGCCTCTCTTGGGCCAACGCTGGATGAAGCGTGGCTGATTGAGCGCTCCATGGCGCTTCTGTCTGACGCGCGATGGGCGGCAGATGGTATAGATGCGCTTCAGCATGGGCAGCGGGCCCGCACACAAGCGCCAGAACTCAAAATCGATCAGCATCATGATGTTATTGCAGCCCTACTTAATGGCCTGCGCACCCTGATTGGGTTTTCCGTTGCCGCCGGGCTTTGCATTATCTCTGATATTCCTGCCACCTACAGCGCGCTTTCTCAGGTGGCCATTATTCTCACTTTGGCGGCCACCACTTATAATGCGCGCGGTTTTGGCATGGGGGCCCTTATCGGCACACCTTTGGCTATTGCCGTGGCTGCAGTGCTGAACTTTGGCGTATTGCCCCACGGCGCAGACATGCCTTTTCTGGCAATGGCCATTCTCCCTATAATCTTTGGGGGCTGCCTGCTGTTAATGAACCCCAAAACAGCCACGATCGGGTTTAACGCGGGCGTTTTCTTCTTTGTTATTCTGGGTGTTGCCAACCAGCAAAACTACGAACCCTCAGCCTTTATAGACCGCAACGTGCTGTATCTGTTTGCAGCTATTATCATCTTTATTTCACTGGTGCTGCTGCTGCCACCTTCTGCAACGGGCAGGCGCTTTAGGGTTGGCATTACCATTGGGCACGATCTGCTGCTTCAGTTTGAAGGACATGGCGAACAAGCCGGTTCTGCCCTGATCAGCCGTCATTATGATCGGCTGTGCCGCATTCTGGAATGGAACCGCTACCTCCCCAACAACAAGGCAAAACAGCGCGTTTTCTCCCGCCTTGCCAGCTTGGATGAGTTGAACGTGGAACTGGCACGCGCGCGCCGCCACCTGCAACGTGCCGCCACCATTCCTGCCATTCGGCTGGATGCAGAATCTGCCTACCGCGCCACCATTATCTACAACGTGGATTCAGCGCTTTACCGCATGAAGCGCAAGGCACGCGTTTTGCTGGATCATTCCATCAACCTGCCTCATGGCCAGATGGCAACGGCCCTTGCCGCTGTATCTGCCATGGTTGGCGCCATACATCTGCTGGAACACAACCGTTCCGCTTTGCATCTGTACGATCTTGTCCCTGTGCCAGATCAGCAATGGAAGGCCCGCTAACATGGAATTACGCCCTGTTCTGGACATAGGCGGGCTGCTTGTTTCGTCCTTTGTTGTCCATGCCGGATTGGCTATTGCCACCCTGCTGGCTCTTAACCCGGTTCTATCCAAAGTACGTGCCCGCCGCGTGGTATGGAACCTGCCTCTGGCTGAATTTGGCATTCTTATATGCCTTATCGGCCTTTACACTATTTTGTTGTGAAAGGGCTTTCCGACCGTGTTTGAGCGCGCCCGCCGCGTCCTGCAGTTTATCACAACGGGGACCATTCTTGCCATTGCAGCCGTTGTTTGCTTCGTACTGTGGGATTACTACACAGCCGCCCCCTGGACCCGAAACGGACAAGTACGTGTACAGGTTGCAGATATTGCCCCACGTGTTTCAGGCCAGATTATTGCTGTGCGCGTGCGGGATAACCAGTTCGTTCACGCTGGGGATATTCTGTACGAAATTGATCCGTTTGACTTCAAGGTAGCGCTGGCAACGGCAACAGCCGCAGTCAACCAGCGCAAGGCGGATATGGCGCTGAAAGACACACAGGAATTTAGGCGTGACAAGCTGACAGATGCTGCGGCCTCCCGCGAAGAAAAGCAGGTTTATCAAGCCACGGCAGACATAGCCAAAGCCGCCTATGCACAGGCATTGGCAAATCTTTCCCAAGCCAAAATCAACCTTGATCGTACGTATGTGCGCAGCACGGTAACGGGGTATGTCAACAACCTCATCATGCGTGTGGGTGATTACGCAACGGCTGGTAAATCCAATATTGAAGTGATTGATGCCTCATCCTACTGGGTGGATGGATATTTTGAGGAAACCAAAATCCGCTCCATCCATGTTGGAGACCGCGTGCGGCTAGACCTTATGGGATATCGTGAACCCATGTGGGGGCATGTCGTGAGCCTGACGCGTGGCATTGCAACGGCCAACGCAGCCACTGCGACACAGGGTCTGCCATCGGTTGATCCTGTTTATACATGGGTGCGTCTGGCACAGCGTATTCCCGTACGTGTGCAGATAGACAGCATCCCCCCGGGCACTCAGTTGGCCGCAGGCATGACCAGCACGGTGACTGTTGTGGGCAGCAAGGGCAAACGCGCGCATGATACACTTACTGAGGCATTGGACCGTATGCACGATGCACTTATGGGTGGCACAGGTGGCAGTGGGCTACGCCATTAAAACAGGATAGACGCACCCCTCAGGCACTGGCAGAAAGAAAGCATGCTGTATTCTTTTTTTCGTTCAGAAGTTTGCGCTGCAACGGCTCTTTGCCTAGCTATTTTTCTGCCCTCCGTTGCCTGTGGGGCAGAAAAAACTCAAAGCCCAACGCTTGATATTGCAGCACCTTGCCTGAACAACCTGCATATCCGGGCCCAAAAAGGCGTAACGCGGCCTGAACCAGAAAATGGCCAATGGCCTGCGGGCATTCAACTAACTGCCAACCCAGATGGCAGCCTATCCCTTACTGGGCAAAACTGTCGGGCAGATACCAATCTTACACTCACCACCGCACCAAATATGCCGCTGGTTATTACCAGCACAGGCAAAACATCCATTCAGATGGATGACCGTAAAGGCCCTGTTTTTCTTCAGGCTGGCAGCGGAGCCGTAACACTAGGACGTGCTGCTGAACTGAATGTTGTATCTGATTCCACAGGAACCATTACCATTCCTGTATTGGCAGACTCTGCACGTTTGCGTTCCACGCTTTCTGCTCCATTCAACCTCGGAAAAGTGCAAGCCCCGGCTCTGGCCGTTTATCTTGGTGGATCTGCCGCCTTTACGGCCCAGCAAGGCACACTGGAAGCGCTGGAAATTACATCCAACAGTACCGCAGATGCTGTATTTCATGGTGAAACTTCCGTGGCGGCCCTGCATGTTGAAAATGCAGGCAATATTTTAGTGGATAAAGCCACCGGCACCTTGGCCACAGAGCGTGATGGCAAAGGGAAAATTGTTGTGACCTCAACCCAAGGCAACCATTAGCCCGCATTCTGCGCTGTAAATGCGGATCGACGCGGATTTCTTCTGTGGTTACCGTCCGTTATGCAAGAGTTTTCTGACCAATATTGACGTGTGATCGTGTGCGGTCTTCTGTAAGGCCTGTTGATGTGGCCTTTCAGAAGCCACTGGCCGGTATGGTGATCAGCGGATCAGATCCAAAGCTCACAGGCGTGCTTTAAAGCACAGAGAAATCCACTGGTTTTTCCGATCCGGATCAAACGATCATGCGCCCATTCAGGTCATCGCCCTCTCACACCCCTACCGGTTCCATCCGCGGGAGCCGAGCCATCGCTCAGGCTGCCAGGGACAGGGCCGGATCCCGATAATCCTCCTGTTTTGTTGCCATGGCCCAGATGGCTCGTGCCATCCTGTTGGCCAGCGCAATGGCTACCAGCATACGGGGCTTGCGGGCCAGCATCCGTGCCAGCCAGCTTCCCGGTGCAGGGGCCTTACGGCTGGCCCAGTTCACCTGGGTCATGGCGCCCATGATGAGAAGCCTGCGGATATCAGCCTGCCCGGCTTTTGATATCTTCCCCAGCCTTTCCTTTCCGCCAGATGAGAACTGACGGGGCACCAGCCCCAGCCACGCAGCAAAGTCGCGCCCGCGCCGGAAGCTCTGCAGGTCAGGCGCAAAAGCTTCAATCGCAAGAGCGGTCAGAGGACCCACTCCAGGCATGCTCTGCAATCTGCAGGTGTTTTCACTTTCCTGGGCAAGCATCCTGATCTTCTTTGTTCTGACATCAATCCGCACACTCTGCTCCGAAATCTGTCGCAGCAGATCAAGGCATTCCTGCTTCACAGCCTCTGGCAGAACCGCCTCATCCAACATGGCTTCAATGTGTCTGATATGCGCAATCCCCTGTGGCACGACGAGACCGAATTCATACAGAACGGCACGCAGGGCATTCACCAGTTCCGTGCGCTGGTGCACCAGACGCTGCCGGGCCCGGAAAAGAACGCCACGCGCCTGCTGCGCTTCAGTGCGTGGTTCGACAAAGCGCATTTCCGGCTGCCGGGCCGCAATGACGATCGCTTCCGCATCAGCAGCATCGTTCTTCTGGCGCTTCACGAAAGGCTTCACATACTGCGGAGCGATCAGTCTGACCTCGTGACCAGCTCCTGCCAGTTCGCGAGCCCAGTAATGCGCGCTCCCGCACGCTTCAAGAACGACCAGAGCAGGCGGCTGCGTGGCCATGAACTGCATAAACTGCTGACGACGCAGCTTTTTGCGAAACATCACCTCGCCCGCACGCGAAGCTCCATGAACCTGGAAAATGTTCTTTGCCAGATCAACGCCTATCACTGTATCCTTCATCTGCCGTCCTTTCGCGCAGTCGTTTCTTCCAACGACCATTCTGGCACATTGCGATGCCGTGCGGGGAGGACGGCAACCACCCCATCTCACACTTGAGGCAATTTCGGGTCATTTTGTAGAATTCAGTCATCCCACAGGAGCCCGATCTGGAATATTGACGATATTCTGCTTCTGGCGGCGGGTTCTGAACGCAGTGAGGGTGTCACGGCCTGAGAAGGCAGTGTTGGTGGAAGCTATGTGGTCTGTGCACTGTCTGTTTCTTCAGATGGCCTGCCGGAGCCTTCGCAATCGTGCATGAGCGAGGGCGAATTCATGCTGACAGGGGAACATGTCCGGCATGGACAGGACAATCCGACGGACGCTGAGCGTTACACGTGTCGCGATTTTGAGCAGTCGTGCGCGCATGGTGCCACAGGTCGCCGTCTCCAGGCTGGTCTGGCCAAGGGCCAGTCTTTGCAGAGCGGTCAGCAGGACATAGGCTGCGGCCGAGAACCACAGCCGGAGCTGGTTGGCCCGGATGGTGTGGGACGAGGTCCTGTCTGAGAACAGATCCATCTGGCATTCCTTGATGCGGTTTTCCATATCCCCGCGTGCGCAGTAAATCTGTTCGTAGAGATGGCGGGGGTCGGACATTCCCTGCGGTAGCGTGGTGACAATGTAGCGATGATAGCGGTTGCCGTGGCGCCATTCGGCCTTGGCCACGACCCGCCTGCGGCGCGTCCAGCTGTCCTTTGTGATCCAGTCAAAGGAGGCAAAGCCGCGCGCAGCTCTGCCTGTCGTGGCGGCTTCGTCACGAACCTCAGCGGACAAAGAGGCAATCCGGTCATACAGGCGGGTGTTGCCTGCAAGCCCGAACAGGAAGTCAACGTGGTTGTCTTCGCACCATGTCATCAGACTGTCCCGGGCGAAACCGCTGTCCCCACGCACCAGGATACGCACCCGAGGCCAACGGCTCCTGATCTGCTCCACGATCCGGCGGATGTCTGCCAGTGCTTCCTTCCCCGGGTCCCTGTCTGCCGTGCGCAGGGTGGCGCTCAGGAGATGGTCTCCGCAGAAGATGTATAACGGCAGATAGCAGTTATGGCCGTAATACCCATGAAAGGCCCGGCCTTCCTGATGGCCATGGATACGGTCATCGGTGGCATCCACATCCAGAACGATCCGGGCGGGTGCGCGCTCATGCTGGTCCATGAAGAGCGTCACGAACAGGGTAGCCAGGGCCTCATGATCAGCAATGATGCGGCAGTAACGATCTGCCTTGTGGCCACTGCGCTCCAGCCGGTTCAGCGTGGATTTTCCTGCCAGTGCTGCGCAGTTTGCCCGGCCTCCTGACAGACGGCCCGAGGCCAGACCAAAGATCAGGTCATGCCGCAGGGCATCGTGATCATTGAGATCTTCATAGCCCAGTGCCAGGCCCATGATCCGCTGACGGACAAGGTCTTCAACCCGGTATTCCACAAAGCCGGGATGCCGCTTATCGCGAAAACAGGCAGCAAAGCGGCGGCTGAGACCCAGAATGTCATCAGCCTGCTTCACCAGAATGACGCCCCCATCCGAACTCATGCGACCCCCGTCAAAACGGGCCACAACACGCCGTCCACAGGAGGCTGGAAATTCATACGCGCCTGCGCTACACTCTGTCTGCATCGGGTTTTCTTATAGCTTACGAAAATTTCTTTTACACAAAATAGACTTTTTCATAATCTAACCCGATGTACAACCCTTCTGTGAGATTTCCGCGTCGAGCATGGTCTTTCAATATGAAAGCTCTTAAAACATCGAGGCACTTTTAACCGATATTTTAAGGACTCTCTAAATGTCTGATACCCTGCCCGACCGCCTTTCCGTAAACCCGGAAAGCCCTTTTTATAATGAAGACCTGCTGGCCCGGGGCATTGGCGTGCGCTTTAAGGGCGTGGAAAAAACAAACGTTGAAGAATATTGCATCAGCGAAGGCTGGGTGCGCGTGGCTGTAGGCAAAACGGTAGACCGGCGCGGCAACCCGCTTACCATGAAGCTGAGTGGCCCGGTTGAAGTCTGGATCAAGGACTGACCTGCCCTCCACACATATCCCAAATACAATTAAATACTTTATTAAATTGTAGATGTTTGGGATAGTGCATCCACGTCAACGTGAGATTCAGGGAGACTTCCATGACTCAAACAGAAAACTCCACAACACCAGATCTACGCTACACTGTTGTTGTCGTGGGTGGTGGATCGGCCGGTATTGCCGTAGCAGCCCGCCTGCTGCGTGAACGGCCTACGCTGGATATTGCCATTATCGACCCCGCAACCACTCACGCCTATCAACCGGGCTGGACACTGGTTGGCGCAGGCGTCATGAAACTGCGGAGCACGCTGGATCAGGAAGGCGGCGTTATTCCCAAAGGCTGCACGTGGCTGCGCGCTGCTGCGGCTTCCTTCCAGCCAGATGACAACATGGTTACGCTGGAAGATGGCCGCACCGTTGCTTACAATCGCTTGATTGTCTGCCCCGGCCTCCAGCTCGATTGGAACAAGATTGAAGGCCTGACAGATACGCTGGGCCGCAACGGCGTGTGCAGTAATTATTCCAAAGACACCGTAGAATATACATGGACATGCATTCAGTCCCTTTCCGGTGGTACAGCATTATTTACCCAGCCGCCCATGCCTATCAAATGCGCAGGCGCACCGCAAAAAATTGCCTATCTGGCATCTGATTACTGGCGCAAGCAGGGCACGCTAAACCGCACCAATGTAGACTTCTGCATGACGGGTGATGCGCTGTTTGGCGTTGGTTACTATCGCCCCGGTTTGCAGGAAGCTGTGGACTATTACGGCATTAACGTGCTGTACAAACATACGCTGATTGCCGTGAACGGGCCGGAACACAAGGCAACCTTTGCCGTTACCGGGCCAGATGGCAAAGTTACAAATGTGGTGAAAGAGTTTGACATGCTGCATGTCACCCCGCCACAGAGTGCTCCAGACTTTATCAAGAAAAGCCCCTTGGCAAATGAAGGTGGCTGGCTGGATGTAGACCCCAGCACGCTCCAGCACACCAAGTATCCATCTATCTTTGGTATGGGCGATGTTATTGGCACATCCAACGCCAAAACCATGGCTGCTGCCCGTGCGCAAACCCCGGTAGTAACAGCAAACGTTCTGGCATCTTTGGATGGCAAACCGCTGACAGGCAGCTACGATGGATACGGCGCCTGCCCGCTAACCGTTGCCTATGGCAAGGTTATTCTGGCGGAGTTCCTGTACGGCGGCAAACCTGCCCCCAGCTTCCCTTACGATCAGCGCAAGCCTAGCCGCTTTGCCTGGTTCCTGAAGACAACCGTATTCCCCCGTGTTTACTGGGATATGATGTTGAAGGGGCGTGATATTGAAATGCCGCATCATCCTGAATGGGTGAAGAAGTAAGCACCTGCCTTTCTGATTTTTCTTTCAGAAAGCCGATATAAAAAAAGCCTCCCGATATTTTCGGGAGGCTTTTTTGTTACCCAGTTCTTGGGGCCTGTTTTTATCAGGCCTCGTCTATGGGCCGCTTGGGCAACAGTGCTGGCACAAACACAAGCGTGGCCAACAGCGTGCAGCCCAGAGAAAGCAGCAACAACCGCCCCATGCTCGCCGTGCCCGGATGGTGCGAAAGCGCCAGAGAGCCAAAGGCCGTGCCTGTTGTAAGGGCGGAGAACAACACGGCGCGCGCAGTGGGAGAAGCTAGCGGATACTTCACGCCATCCCGCCAGTTCATGACGAAATAGATGTTGAAGGAAACCCCAACCCCCAGCAGCAGAGGCAGTGCGATAATATTGGCAAAGTTCAGGGTTTCGGGCAGCAGCACAATCAGAATAACCGTCATCAAGGCTGAAAGCAGCAGCGGTGCCAGCACCAACGCCATATCCTTAACACGGCGCAGAGCCAGCATGAGAATAACGGCAATCATCACAATAGCTGCGCCTGCTGCCTGCTCAAACGCCTTCACAATGGAACGTGCGCTTTCCACAATATCAACCGCTGTGCCAGCCATTTGCGGCTCTACTTTTTGCAAAGAGGCCACGAACTTACGCAGCGCGCCAGAATTGGACATCACCCCCTTAGGGTGTACTTCCACCAAGGCGCGACCATCTGGCAGCAGGTAATCATCTGCAATTTCAGCAGGCACGTCTTTAATGCTTACAGGTGTTGCCTGAAGCATGGTGCGCAGCTGATCGAGCTCTGTCGGCAGGAAGCGAACCAATGCGGTATTAGCCCCCTGCACTGTGGCATCTGGTGCTTCAGCCAGCTTGGCCAGAGTAGCCTGAATACGGCGCAGCGGATCCTGCGCGGGCAATTTATCTAGCACCCCGGCCAAAGCAACAGACGTATCATGCGCTGATTTACGCAGATCATCCGCTGTAGGAGCAGCCTTGGGCTGTGGCACAATAAGCGTTGGCAACAGAATGGAAGCAGCATCCTGAATAAGAGCCAGTTTCTGCTGCTGTTGGGTTGGCACAAAGGAACCCAGCCACATCACATCATTTACATCTGGCAGACCAGAAAGGCGCGTGGTTTCTTTTTCTGCATCAGCAAGAGAATGCACCAGCAGTTCTGCGCTGTAAGGAGATGTCTGCGGGTTATTGATCAACAGTTTAAGGGCGCGCATCCCTTCCGAGTTCGGATTTTTGGTATGCAGCGGGTCACCATCAAACTGTAGGCTGGGTACCAAAGCCAAACCCACCAGAGCCACCAGCGTAAAAAAGCCCAGAAGCAGCTTGCGCATATGGCGGATTTTAATATCCACCGGCTTCATGAACGCATAACCCATGCTAGGGCAGTTCAGCGGCGGGTGGCAGATTTTCAGCAACGCAGGCAAAAGCGTGGTGGTGCAGATAAAGGCCACCAGCATGCCAATACCGGCAATAAGACCAAGCTGCGCAACGCCCAGAAAAGCTGTGGGGGTAAAGGCCAGAAACCCAGCAGACGTTGCCAAAGCAGCCACAAGAATCTGATGCCCGGTTTCTTCACCCGTCAGGCGCAGGGCTTCAAAAACGCCTTCTTCACCCGGCTGCGTAGGTGTTTGGGCACGAAAGCGGACAGAAAACTGGATGGCAAAATCCACCGCAATGCCAACAAACAGAATAGCAAATGCCACGGAAATCAGGTTTAGCGTACCAACGGCCACAGCAGCAAAACCGGTTGTCAGCAACAGGCCCACAACAAGCGTGACTACAATAGGCAGCACCACACGCCATGTTCTGACAGCAAGCGTAAGCCACAAAGTAACAAGTGCCAGAGAGCCCAGAAGCCCTGCCACCATGCCTTCTGCCACGGTTGCAAATTCTTCGTCATCCAACTGCACCTGCCCGGTCAGATAAACCTTGGCGTGCCCGTTTTTAACAAATTCCAAAGAATTAACAGCCTGCCGCATGGCATCTGCCGCAGCCCCACCTGGCTGGAAGGATCCGTAATCCAAGATCGGCTTGGTGATAACAAACTGATAGTTACCTGCCAGATCAGAAAGCTTGCCGCCCAAAAGCTGCTGCCAGGACATGGCCTCGGCATGCCCTGCCACAGCTTGTTCCAGCGTATTGGCAAAACCAGACAAAGGTGCCTGAAAGCCAGACAGATTGGCCTGATCCTGTTTTACGCCTTCCGCCATAAGGGAGAGCGCGCCAAACAAGCCGCGTGCTGAAGGATCCTGCGCCAGCGCCGCCAAGAATGGCTGCGCCGCAATGGTATCATTCAACACCTGAGAAAGCGGCTGTGGCTCCAGAAACATCAAGCCATTGCGCAGCAGATACGGATTGGCATCTGGCCTATGCGCAAAAGAAAAATGTGTATGATCGGCACTTATTTTGGCGGCCAGTTCCCGCGCTGTTTCCTGCCCTTCTTCCGGCATTTTGGCCTGAATGACAGCTACCAGAAGGTTTTCCTTCTGGGGGAACAAACGCCCCATTTCATCGGAACGCTGCTTCCACTCCAAACGGGGGGAAAGCATTTTGCTGGTATCTGTCGTTACTCCCAGACGGGTCATGCCAGCGTAAACGCCTGCCCCCGAAAGCACGAGAAACAACGCCACAACAGCCCAGGCATGGCGGGCGCAGAACGTAATGAAACGACCTATGGGTGCAAACAGCATGATGAACGACAGGATCCCAAAATAATCACAGCCCAAGCAGACAGGGCTGTCATGGTTTGCCCAACCCCCCAGCCAGAAGCAAGTGATGATGTAAGCAGGGCTCTGTTTTCCTTTTTACAGACCCGTGCGGGAAAAGGGCATTTTACGCAGGCGCTCGGCATAAGGGCGCCACGAATGCTCAAGCCATTGCCACAGTATAAGAGAGGGCAAGCCCCAAGCAATTTCACGCAAACGTTTGATGAGAGAAAGCGCAATGGCAACAGCAGGCGGCATACCAAAAAGGCTACCAACCATAATGTAGCCCCCTTCTGATACGCCAAGGGCACCGGGCACGGCAAACCCGGCTGATTTAGCTGCTTCCCCCACACCTTCGATCACAAATCCGGTAGCAAGAGAGCACCCATGCCCCATGAAGTGCAGAATCAGCCACACCTTCACAGCCCCTAAAGCCCATGCACAAAACTGCAATATCAGGCCTGTAACCGCGTTGCGGCCTGATTTATACAGCGCGAGCACTTCCTTATTAAGGCCGCGAATACCATCAACACCGCTCCACCCTAAATGAGCGGCAATGCGGATCAGCAATTTTTCTATAAAAGCCACGGCCCCAAGCCACTGGCTGATAAATACGCCACCACCTATGGCCAAAAGCACCAATGCACTTTCCAGAAGGCGGTCTGTCACGGCGGAGCGTTTGACCAGAAACAGCAGCATAACCAAGCCGCTGAGGGTAAATACTACCTGACTGAGCAACTCGATTGTCAGATCGCAAATTGTTGCAGCAGCCGCATGCTTCAGGCCCAAACCACGACGGGCCAACAGGCGGGAGGACATAACCTCCCCGCCAACCTGTGCTACGGGGAGCAGATTATTTATGCCCTCTCGCACACAGCGGAGCATAAAATAGGCCCTTAGCGGCAGAACCGGGCCAAAAGTGCGGCCTGCAATAGTGCGCCAAGCGGAAGCAGAAAGAAAAACCTGCACGCTATGAAAAGCAATGGCAGCCAAAATGCCCCAACCGCCTGTCATAACCAGAGAAAAAATGGAAGACACCCCAAACTGGGCCAGCATCCATAGGGTCAACCCCAAACCGAAAATCCCGGCAATGAGAGTGACCCGCTTCATGCTTCCTCCATCCTTTTTCTGGCTTGGCTTTTACACTTTCGGTTGGTGCAGCCTAACACAACCCATTTTTTCAGCCTTTGATCTGGCGCAGTAAGGCCAAGGATTCCACACACGCAGCAGCGGCTTCGCGCCCTTTGTTGTGGATATCATCAGCAGAGCGTACCTGCGCCTGCTCTTCTGTATAAGTTGTCAACACACCAAAGGCGATAGGCGTTTCTGTGGCCAAAGAGGCCTGAAGAATGCCCATTGTGGCGCCCAGGCTGATAAATTCAAAATGCGCTGTATCCCCTTTTACAACGCAACCAAGGCAGATAACGCCTTCATAGTTGCCTGTTTTGGCAAGTGTCTGTGCCAGAAGTGGCATTTCAAAGGCACCGGGAGCCGCAAAAACATCACCATCTTTCACAGTAATGTTATGTTCAGCCAGCCACGCAATAGCACCATCGCGCAGGCCACCCGTTACAACTTCGTTAAACCGGCTGACAATAATGGCCAGACGCGGCGCAGGAGAAAGTGCCTTGAGATCCGGCAAAGAAACAGGGGAACGTGTACCCATCAGTCAAACACCTTTAATCATTCGCTTATTTAAAAATCAGACAACCACATCCGGTTCGGCATCAGCAGCAACAAACTGCCCAAGATGGTGCCCCATACGCCGGCGCTTGGCTTCCAGATAGGCGCGATTATGCACTGTGGGTGGAATTTCCAGCCCAATCCGGCGGCGCACCATAAACCCGCGAGCTTCCAGCGCGCGCACTTTATCGGGGTTATTCGTCAGCAAATCCAGTTCGCCCACACCAAGGCTGCGCAATATGCCCGAAGCTGCGCGCCAATCTCGGGCATCTGTTGCAAAACCCAGCCGATGGTTGGCATCCACCGTATCCAGCCCGGCATCCTGTAGTTCGTAAGCACGGATTTTATTGACCAGCCCGATGCCGCGCCCTTCATGCCCACGCACATAAACCAGCACGCCACATTCCGCCTTCCCTATGGCCCGCAGTGCCGCATGTAGTTGTGAACCGCAATCGCACCGCAGGGAACCAAGGGCATCGCCCGTCACACATTCAGAATGCAGGCGCACCAGCGGCACAGCGCCTTTGCGGTGCACATCACCTTTTACCAAGGCTACATGCTCTACGCCGTTTTCATCCTGATACGCATGAATCACCAGATCATCCCCACCGTAAGCACTGGGTAAGGATGCCTGCGCCAGATCCGGCACGGCTGGTTCTGGTGCAACTTCGGGATTTGCTTCAGCGGCCTGCGTCGCCAAGGATGACAAGCCGTGTGCTTTAATCCACGTAACCAACTCTGCAATAGAAACAATCGGCAGATCATGCTGGCGAGCAAAGATTTCCAACTGAGGACGGCGCGCCATGGTGCCATCTTCATTCAGAATCTCGCAGATAACAGCGGCTGGCTTTAACCCGGCCAGACGCAGCAGATCTATCGAACCCTCCGTATGGCCAATACGCTCCAGCACCCCACCGGGGGCGGCGCGCAGCGGAAAGATATGGCCCGGCGTGGCAATATCCGCAGGTGTTGCGTTTTCTGATGCCGCTACACGCACAGTATGTGACCGATCTGGCGCAGAAATACCGGTGCTTACGCCCTCTTTGGCCTCGATAGATACCGTAAACGCCGTACCGTACTGGGCTGTATTATCGCTTTGCCGCACCATCATGGGCAGACCGAGACGATCCACCTGTTGAGGCGTAAGTGGCAGACACACAAGGCCACGGGCATGGGTGATCATGAAGTTCATGGCTTCAGGCGTCATGAACTCCGCGGCCATAACCAGATCGCCTTCGTTTTCACGATCTTCATCATCCACCATAACGACCATACGGCCAGCACGCACGGCTTCTACCGCCTGCAAAAGCCTTGCCGATGCCTTAGCTGCCACAGGGGCTGCTGTATTTACTTGGTCCGGCATTGTGCCTCCACATATTTGGCAATGATATCCACTTCCACATTCACGGCATCACCGACTTTAAGCGTGCCGAGCGTGGTGTGCTCCCATGTGTGCGGGATAATCATCAGTTCGATGGGAAAGGTCTCGCCGTTTGGCTCACCCACTTCATTCAGCGTCAGGCTAATGCCCGCAAGTGCCACAGAGCCTTTGGGCACCATGTAGCGCCGCAATTGGGCTGGCACTTCAAACACCACGCGCCGCGCATCACCAAACTGGGTACATTCTGTAAACCGTGCCACGGCATCCACATGGCCTTGCACAATATGGCCAGAAAGACGCGTGGCAGGCGTAACGGCCCGTTCCAGATTAACCCGGCCCCCAGCCTCAAGCACGCCCAATGTGGTGCAGTCCAGTGTCTCACTGCTTACAAAAAAGCGGACAAGGCCGGTTGTTGAAGGCTCTACAGCAGTTAGGCACACACCGTTTACGGCTATGCTTTCCCCCTCCGCCACATCGTGCAGCCCTGTTTCCACTTCCAGCATAAGAGACTGGGGGCTGCGCTCCACCTTAGCCACATGACCGAGAGATTCTATGATACCGGAAAACATACCTGCTCCTGCGCACACCGCACCCACTCGGGAAAAAGAGAAAGAGGTGTGACATCATGTTGGGTTGAAACAGCAAGATGATCCTGCCCTGAAGCATCCTGACGAATGGTCAGCCAATCATCCCACAAATTATGGGTTTTAAGGGCCTCAAGCAGAGTTGGCCCGGCTTCTACCAGCACCCACAGCGCATCGCTTTGCGCCAGAATATCTGGCAGTTGCGCAATATCGGGGCAGAAGCGCACATCAAACGTGGCGGAAACGCTGGCTAGCCACTCAGTCGGCGCATGTTGTTCCTGCCCACACACCACCAACAGGCGGCGGCGTTCAGGATGATCTTCAACATGCCTCACGGTTAGTGTGGGCCGGTCAGCCAATACAGTGCCTGTAGCTGTCACAATGCCATCTGTGACACGCCGCAAAGTATGCGCCAGACGGAGGGATGCCGGAGTTGTAAAGGTTTTTTGCCCTTTTGGGGGCACCATGGAGCCTTTGCTATCCAGTGCCTGTTTAACGGTTACCCAAGGCCGCCCGTGTGTCATGCGCATGGCAAATGGGGCCAATAACGCACGGCAGCGCGCATATGTGGCCGCAGCATTCATGCACTGCCACAAACGGTTAACCGTAATACCTTCATGTTCCAGCCGGGCAGCGCCCCCGCCCTGCACATGCGGGTTAGGGTCTGCACAGCCAATCCAGACAGTTTTTACAGGGGTAGAAAGCAGTGCTTCCGTACATGGGGGGGTGCGACCGGTATGATTGCAGGGCTCCAGCGTAACAACAGCGGTATCAATCCGCTCCACCAACCCAAGAGCACGCGCCTGCTCTACGGCCAGTCTTTCTGCATGTGCGGTGCCTGCCTGATGATGTGCGGCCACAACCAGCACATCTCCTTGCGCATCCAGCAGCACACACCCTACCGGCGGGTTGGGGGCTGTACGCCCTACAAAGCTCCACGCCTCAGCCACGGCAAGGTTAAACGCCGCGCCAATGCGTTCTGGCATGATCTGTCGGGAAATCTGTGAAAAGCTGTTCACCCTGTTTCTGCCCGCGTTCTCATAAACCAGACGGACTCAGGGCATAAGATAGCCTTGCACGCACGTAATTCTAAACGAATCACGACCACGCACCAGTCTTTCTGTTCTCTTCCATCCGGACTGTAACCGTCGGCCCCGGAATTGCACCGGATCTGCTGACCCCGCCAGAAGCGGGCGCTCGCGGGCTTACAACGCTGTAGGCTGCTTACCGCCGGTAGGGATTTTCACCCTGCCCTGAGAACATCACACCCACAACATGCGAGTGATAACAAGTATGATGGCCCTGCATTTTGCCTTATGCAAGAGCAAATGCCTTCACAGTTTGTTAAAAACTGCACCCACCTTGCCCAAATGTTTCGGCAAAGTTATGATGCCGCCGCATCTATCTGGATCAGGTAAAAGGAACTTATTGCTCCTTAATCTTGGTTATTCTGATAGCAATCTATGGCAGGTTTTTATGGCACAACACCAAGCACGTGCGTTTTGCATCATACGCAGGCAGACGAAACGACTTTAACCTGTATGCCCTTCATATCTCATCTGAGCCATGGATTCCGCATATCGCTTTTGGGTATGCGTTGCCTTCCCTTACAGCCACAGCGGAACACGGAGCACTGCCTGCCCCTGTTTCTGCCAGCCAACATGGATTTACCATGAGCATACCCGACCAGAAGCAAACATCTGCTTCTTCCACACCACCTTATTCTGGCCTGGCTGGCTGGATTAACAGACGCCTTCCGGTCATTTCCGCCTTTCGGGCTGAATATGTTGATTTCCGTGTGCCGCGCAATCTGAATGGCTGGTGGAATTTTGGGGCTATTCTTACGCTTGTTCTGGGGCTGATGCTGGCAAGCGGCATTTTTCTTGCCATGAACTATACCCCCACAGACGCAGGGGCTTTTCTTTCTGTTGAAGCCATAGAACGCCAGCTTTCTGGCGGGTGGCTTTTACGTGCCATGCATATGACAGGTGCCAACCTGTTTTTGGCCGCTCTGTATCTGCATCTGTTTCGTGGGCTTTATTACGGGTCTTACAAAGCCCCGCGTGAACTGCTGTGGCTAACCGGCCTTGTGCTGATGCTAATGGTTATGGCCACTGCGTTTGCAGGCTATCTGCTGCCATGGGGCCAGATGTCTTACTGGGGCGCGGATGTAATTACCAAAGCCGTAGGTGCCATACCGGGTATTGGCCCAACGCTGGAACACATCATGACAGGCAGTGACCATCTGGGAGACATCTTCCTCCACCGCTTTTTTGTGCTGCACTTTGTTCTGGCATTTCTGATTGTGGGTGTTGTGGGCATGCACGTAGCAGCCGTGCACGTTTCAGGCTCCAACAACCCCACTGGTGTTGAACCACGCACACCCAAAGATACGGTGCCTTTCTATCCTTACTATGTCAGCAAGGATCTGGTTGGGCTTATTCTGTTTGCCATGGTGTTTGCAGCCCTGATGTTCTTTTGGCCCAACATGCTGATTGAGCCAGACAACTACACCCCGGCAGACCCCATGCACACCCCGGCAGACATTGAGCCAGAATGGTATTTCCTGCCGTTTTATGGGCTTCTGCAATCCGTGCCATCCAAGTTTGGTGGGCTGGTTGCCGCCGCAGGCTCTTTGCTGGTTCTGTTTGCTTTGCCGTGGCTTGATCGCTCCCCCGTGCGCTCCATGCGTTTCCGCCCCCTGTGCCGCATTGGGCTTTTAGGCGTTGTGTGTGCATTTATTGTGCTGGCAGATGCAGGTAAGCATCACGCACAAGGTGGCTGGCTGATTGCCGCCCGTTTGGCCGGGCTTTATTATTTTGGGTATTTCCTTGTGTTCCTTCCCCTTGTTTCCCGCACGGAAAAAACGCGCCCTCTCCCTTCCTCCATTGCTGCCTCACAGGGAGATGCCTGATGCGTAAGCATGTTTTTGCAGGCTCCTTGCTGGCTGCGTTTACCCTTGCAATGCCCGCACTGGCCAACACGCCAGATAAAGCCCCGCCGCATCAGAAATGGAGCTTTGAAGGCGCAACCGGCACATATGATAAAGCCAGCCTGCAGCGCGGCTTTTTGGTGTATGATCATGTATGCGCCAGCTGCCACGGCATGCGTAGCCTGACATATCGGGATCTGGAAGGAATTGGGCTAAGTGATCAGGCGATTACAGACCTTGCCCATAGCAAGCAGATTCCCGGCCCGGTTGGCATCTCCGGCATGCCCACAATGCGGCCCGGTTTGCCGGATGATCACTTCCGCTCCCCCTTCCCCAATGATGCCGCAGCGGCTGCGGTTATGGGTGGGGTTGCACCGCCAGATCAATCTCGCTTGGCGGCTGTGCACCCCGGTGGGGCAGATTGGCTTTACGCCTTTCTAACAGGTTACCGCATGCCCCCGCCGGCGGATGCCCCTATTGTGCCGGGCAAGTTCTATAATGATTGGGCAGAAGGCCATATGATTGGCATGCCCCCGCCGTTAATGAACGGTGCCATTCAATACCCAGATGGCACACCGGCAACTGTGGAGCAGCAGGCCAAGGATATTACCACCTTCCTGGTCTGGGCTGCAGATCCACACCGTAATGAGCGCCACCATATTGGCAAAGGGGTTCTGGCTTATCTGGCTGTTCTGCTTGTTCTGGCTATCGCATGGAAGCGGAAAATCTGGAAAAACCTGAAATCGCACGGATAAACGGAAAGCACGAACAGCATGACACGCGAAACCGAAGAAACCGCAGCAACAGAACAAGCCCCCGGACGCCGTGACTTTTTGGGAATTGTAACCACGGCTGGCACAGTTACAGGCTTGGCAGCCTGTGCTGTTCCGTTTGTGCAAAGCCTGAAGCCGCAAGACAGTGCATCCGCCCATCTGCCAGTGGATGTTGATATTTCCAAGCTCACTCCCGGCCAGCAGATGACGGTTGTTTGGCAGGGCAAGCCTGTCTTTATCATGCGCCGCACGCCGGAAGAAATTGCTCTGCTGCAAGACCACGCTCTGGCCGAAAAACTGCGGGATGCAGAATCCACGGCAAACCAGCAGCCCGCTTATGCCCGCAACTGGCATCGCTCTCTTGTGCCGGAATATGGCGTTTACGTGGGTATTTGCACGCATTTGGGCTGCGTGCCGGGCCTTAACCAACCTACAGGCAACACGGCCGATACATGTGGTGGCTATGGCTGCCCGTGCCACGGATCAAAGTTTGATCTGGCAGGCCGCGTTTATAAAGGCGCACCGGCTCCATATAATTTGCCTGTCCCGCCTTATTCCATGCCCTCGCCCACCAGCATCAGGCTAGGAGAAAACCCCAAAGGGGAAAACTTCGATTTCTCAACAATCGAACAGATTTAATCTTCTCTACAAACGCCGCATTCACCCTGCGGCGTTTTTTATATCTGCATAACAGACACTCTTATCTCACTCTGAGAGTGTGAGATGAATTGTCAAAATTCACTCTTATCGAGGGAATGGAAAACCGCCAATCTGTGTTGTGGTTGCTTTTTCTAACCAGCTTGATTGCAAGGGTGTAAAATAGATGTCTGATATTGTGGTGGTTTATCATTCTGGGTTTGGTCATACCCGCCGGGTTGCAGAATACGTTGCCAAAGGTGCCAACGCCACACTGCTGGAAATTGATCAAAATGGTGATCTGCCAGAAAGCAGTTGGGAAGCTTTAGACAAAGCCAAAACCATTGTGTTTGGTACCCCCACCTATATGGGTAATGCCAGTTGGCAGTTTAAAAAGTTTGCAGATGCCACATCCCGCATCTGGTTTAATCGTGGGTGGCAGAACAAGCTGTTTGCCGGCTTTACAAACAGCGCCAGCCCGGTGGGGGATAAAGGCTGCACCATGGCATGGCTTCAGGTTCTGGCGGCTCAGCACGGTGGAATCTGGATCAGTCTTGACCTGCTACCTTCCAACACCAAAGCAGCTACAAAAGCAGATCTCAACGTGCTGGGTGGTGCCGCTGGCCTGTTGGTACAAAGCCCATCTGATGCCAGCGTAGATGAAATTCCCAGCGGGGATCTGGATACAGCAACAGCTTACGGCGCACGTATTGCAGAAGTAACTTCTCGCTTTAAATAACAGACACTTAGCCAGCATGTTTCCTGCCGCGGAATAGCAGACATGCTGGCTATACCTTTTTCAGCCAGCCCCTCAAACGCTAAAACACCCCTAGTATCTACCACAAACGGGGACGTAATGGCTGTTTCTTGGGGGGATTTTCAGGCTATCATCCAGCTTTCCGCTGGCTTGAATGTTGCTATTCTCAGCTTTGTGGATATCAGCATCCCCGCCATTAAGGAACGCCGCCGTGTGTTTTCCAAGGCACG
The DNA here is from genome assembly GCF_040208445.1 of Acetobacter sp. A11-2. NCBI lineage: Bacteria > Pseudomonadati > Pseudomonadota > Alphaproteobacteria > Acetobacterales > Acetobacteraceae > Acetobacter > Acetobacter sp. A11-2. Next base: position 422,381 of record NZ_CP157843.1, on the reverse strand, counting down.
GCAGGAGCTGGAAATCTACCGCAAGAACCCACACAAAGTGACAACAGAAGATAAAGCCGCCCATGCTGGCGCGGTAGGGGAAATAGACCGCCAGCTTTTTGACCTATGGCGTGAAACATCAGAGTTTGAAACCGTGGAAGATTCCATGATTAAAACAACTGGTGTTTTCGGCTTTATTGGTGCAATCGTGAGCATAAGTCTGTTGTGGTATTCTGGTTTGCATTACGATGACCCAATCAGAACATCAGGAGAGTTACTGACATTACTTTCGTTCCTCTCCTTGGCAGCGGCATTTTTCATTAACTTTATTACTGCGTTTAAGGCAGCACATTATACAAAGCGCTGTAACGACCTACGGCAACAAATGCGGCAAAAACTATAACCCATAAAATCACTCTATCAGCGGATAACATATATCATTTCTTTGTTATTTCTTTTTCGGAATGTTTTTATCTACACTTCCCAGTGATCTGGCCATACAACCTGCCGCGCTGAAGGGGAAATACCCTCCATGACGACGCTTCCCAAACAAACAAAACTTTTCTTGCTGTTTTCTGCATCTTCACTGTTGCTTCCTGTCATGCACAAAACAGCACACGCGCAGGTTCTGCCCTTTACAAGCCTGAAGACAAGCAGTTCCAGCTTGGGCCGCTGGCTGGCTGATATTACCCTTACGGGGCAGATTGAAGGCGGTATCATGGCCAACCCGGCACGCCCCAACCCCGGCTATAACTACGGGGACTTTCTGGCTGATCATGCTAACCAGGTGCAGCTCAACCAAGCTGAATTCACCATCTCCAAAGCCATTGATTCCAGCCTGAACGACTATCAAATCGGCTTCACGCTGGAGGGGCTGTATGGTTCCGATGCCAGATACTACCATGTGCTGGGTATTTCAGATCAGGAATGGAAGGCGCGTTACCAGCTTATTCCCGCCCAAGCACATGTAGATGTCCATCTGCCTTGGCTGACAAAAGGTGGGCTGGATATGCAGGTTGGTATTCTGCAGGCCCCAATGGGCGTTGAAGGATTAGACCCGACATCCCGCGCCTTTTATACGCTTGCCTATACATCTGAATATTCTGTGCCGTTTGAGCACATTGGCGCCATGTTTAACTGGCACGTAACACCCATGGTAGATGTAACGTTCGGGATTGATACCGGCAACCAGACATCCTTTGGCAATTCTGATAACAACCACATGCCTGCAGCCTATTTTGGCTTTAACCTTAACAATCTGGCACATGGCAAACTACGTATTGTAGAGCTCAGCCGCGTTGGGCCAGAAAACTCATGGCGCAGTGTCGGACATTATGAAGCAGACCATGCGCAGCGCTTCTGGAACGATATCAACGCTACCTATACTATCAACGACAAGCTTTCTGTTACTGCAGAATTCAACTATCTGCATGATGAAGGCGTGCGCGGCATTGGGGCGCGTGGGCAGTTTGCTGGTGCTGATGCAGAAAGTTTTGTCAGCTTCCTCAGCTACAAGATCAACAAGGAGTTCACCTTCAATTACCGTGGGGAAATCTACCGCGATAATAACAACATGATGGTGGCTACCTTCCGCGGCAACAATTCCTATATGGAAGCCTTGGCTGGCACGGGTGGAGAAACCGTTGCTGGCCCATCTGGCCATGGCACCACGTATGGAGATCTGTCTTTAAACGTCGTATATCATCCGGATTTGGGGCACCACGTGCGCGTCTTCCAGTTGCGGCCGGAAATACGGTTTGATCGTTCCCTTAACGGCACCACGCCTTTTAACGGTGGCCGAAACAACGGCATGTTCACCTTTGGTGGCGATGCCGTTATCGGGTTCTGATACACTCAAGCACAGGCTGTCATGTCCGTGGCAGCCTGCTTTGTTTTTTAGTTACCCAATCTGGATGAGAGCACCAGATACAAAATAAATACACAGTCTAGCCCGCAGAGCATCAGGGTAAGTTCCGCCCATTTGCGGGTTGTCAGCACAAAGGCTGTGTGCAGCAGCAAACCAAATGCCAGACTGACCATAAAATCACCCGTCAGCACGGTAACAAGCAGCATAAACAGCGGAATAACCCGCTCCTGCACAGCCAAAGATTTCAGATCTGGCAGGCTGCCCAACATACCCAATCCCACCAGAATAAGGGCCGATGCCGTTGCCACAGCAGGCACACAAATGATGAGCGGCCACAAGATGGAGGACACAGCAAACAGGCAGGCCACCACCAGTGCTGTCAGACCCGTGCGTCCACCCTCTTCTACCCCCACCAGAGATTCCAAATATGCGGAAACCGTAGACGTGCCTAAAGCAGACCCAATAACACTGGCTGTTGCATCTGCCACAAAAGCCGATTTTGCCAGCAAAGGCTGCCCCTGCTTATCCTTCAGGCCAGAACGCTGCATCACGGCCATCATGGTGCCCGTGGCATCAAAAAAATCACCCAAAAAGAAATAAAGCGTTATGGGTAAAACCAGAAACAGATTGGCAAACAGGCCATGAAAATCATACGGGAATAACATGAACCACGGGTAGGAAGGCCAATCCACCCAATGCGCTGGCAGTTGTGTAACCCTGCTGCCATCTGGATGCGCAACCCACAGCCCGGCAATGGTTACTGCAATAACAGATAGTAAAATGGCCGCAGGTATACGCGCCCATTTTAACATCATGGCCAGAAAAACCCCGGCCAAGGCCAACAACACAACGGGGTTGGACAGTTGCCCGAATACCAACCCTTCCCCGCCCTTGGTTACCAAACCACCATTTACAATGCCGATATGAGCCACAAAGGCCCCAATAGCAAAATGAATACCCTGTTTGACTGAAAGCGGGAATGTTTCAACAATTCTACGCCGCCACGGCGTGAGGGAGAGGAACAGAAACCCAAGCCCACCCAACAACACCATGGTAAAGGCCTGAGCCGGTGGCACCCCCATACGCACAACAACAATCTGGGCAAATACCACGTTGCTGCTCATAACTGGTGCCAGCGCGATAGGCAGATTAGCCCCCACGGCCATAATGAAAGACCCCACAACAGCAGAAGCTATTGTGGTGATAACCATGGCATGCTGGTCTAACCCGGCAGAGGCCAGAATATTGGGGTTAACCGCCATAATATAGGCCATAGCCCCAAAGGTGGTGATACCTGCCACAACCTCCTTGGGGATACTGGACCCTCGGCCAGAAATATCAAAAGCACGATCCAGACATGCACGCATGCCTGACCATAAATATCTCATCCATTCCTCGGCAGTGCTGCTAGGGCCAGTTTCTGCTGTATCTTACGGATGTACGAACAAAAATAACACCAGCGGAATAAAAGTTTTCCTGCGCTAACGAATGTAATCTGCGCAGCACATAGCAGCTATCCGGCCTGCCCCCGTAGCCGAATACTGGAGGCATCCCCATTTCGTAGAATGAACAAGTGCTTAGGTTTAAGCATCAAGACAAAAAGGATATTTTCTATGACTGATAAAGCACCGCACGAAACCAGCTCCCTTTTCCATCTGGCAGAACGCGCCCTTAAGCAGCCCAAGCTGGCAACCAAGGAAGAAGTGCGCGAACTTGCAAACTATGTGCTAAAAGGCGGCGTAAAGGCTGGTGAAGCCGAACGCGAAGTAGCCAAAAAAGCAGAGCGCAACCCAGAGGGCGTAGAAGCCTCTGATATTGAATCTCTGGCAAAAACCGTTATTGCCGCACATTCCTGAAAATTGCGCAGGCAGGTGGCCCAAAACCACCTGCCACCAAAATGTAGACCGGGGCTCCCTCTTCTTCTCTCCGAAGATATAATTGCGGACAAAGAAGGGAGATGAATTTGAAAAAGTTACTTCTGGTTGCCATGCTGATATGGGCAACACCAGTTATGGCCTCTTCTGCGCCGCAGACTGTTGATGATGCCTATCCTTATGTAGATGCCGCATCCATTTTACTGACCAATGATATCAAAACATTTCTAAGCGGCGGCAAAAGCCTTATAAATTGGGCTCCTGTTTTTCCGCGCCCAACACCCGTAACGGCTCAAGCCTATTGGGCACACTGGAAGTCTCATTCCTCTACGGCGGCCACAGATTTTCCTATGGACAAGCCCATCTATATTACCGGGCAGGTTCTTTCTGTTTCTCAAACAGGGGAAGATTTTTATGTTGATTATGCCTCATCCCCATCAGGTATAGATGATGTGCAAGCCTATCTCTCCAATAATGGAGTCAATGCAGCCTCATCTTATTCAGCCGGAAAAAAGATCTCTCTGCTTTGTTTTCGCGCAAAAAACATGTTCCAACCGACAGATTTAGGCGGCTGTGAGGATATTGGCAGTGTTGCACAAAATATTTTTGTAGATGCGTATAAGGATCTTGCTCTTATTGCAGCAGGCAAAAGCGGCGGCAGATTGCCCTTTTCTGCTAGCGCACAAAGAATGATTATTTCTGCGCAAAGTTGTGCCTTGCAGCTTCGCAAGGCTGCATCGGAAGCCGTTTCCATCAGAGAAATGGCTTCATGCAGAGGTGGTGGGTAAAGCTAACACCACAGCCTGACAGGCTAAACAACCTGTCAGACACTGTTGGTATTACAGATTCAATGTGCGTTTAAGTGCTGCACAGTAGGCATCCATAAACCTACGGGAAAGTTCGGCATCTGGCACATACATATCAAACACATGATACGCCCCCGGCACCACCATAACTTCCGTTGGCACGGCCGCTGCCATCAGGCGGGTTGCGTAATCAAGGTCTTCTTTCAAAAACAGATCCATTGATCCCACACCAATAAAGGTGGGAGGCAAACCTGCCAGATCAGTTGCACGGCCAGCTGCTGCATATGGTGGCGTTTGCGGGCCACCCGCTTTATCACCCAGATAAGCCTGCCATGCGTATTTGTTGGCAGAACGTGTCCAGACAAATTCGCCAAAATTGGCGCCCGGATCACTGTTTATTGCCGTGCGATCATCCAGCATGGGGTAAATAAGCAACTGAAAAGCCAGTTTGTATTCTTTTTTGTCACGCGCCATCAGGCTCAGCGCTGCACTTAAGCCACCACCTGCACTTTCACCCGCAACAACAACCTTATCACGCGAAATACCAAGTTTGCTGGCGTTTTCATGCACCCATTTCAGCACTGCGTAACAGTCTTCAATCGCACCGGGATATTTGACCTCAGGCGCCAGCCGATAATCTACCGAGAAAATCTGAAATCCCAGATCACTAGCCAGCTTTTGGCATTTGGGGTCATCCACTTCTGGATGGCCAGAAACAAGACCGCCACCATGAATATAAACCATGGCAGGCGCATTGGGCTGCACTTCACGCGGCGTATAAACAACCACACGCACATCTGGGGCATTGTTCAACCCCGGTACGTATTCTTCCCGCGTGATAACATCTGGCAGAGGCCGACCTTCTATAAGGCGCACAGATGTTAGAAAAACTTCTCGCACTTCTGGCAGTGAAAGCGACGAAAGACCATCAAAAGATGGCATTTTCTCAAGAATGGGAAGGAATTCGGGATTAACTACTGATTTTGGCATAGTAACTCGCCTCCTATTTTGCGGCTGGCATCACAGACCATGCCGCAAGACAAGTGTATATACCTATGAACCTTAGAGTTTATTGATTGGTATCAATATAAAAATACAATACTCAGATATTTTATATATGGTTTTCACATAACATATTATGTTTATACGCATTATAATTTTATTTTATTAAAAGAAATACCATTTAAACGTAATTGAAATTCATAATATATTCTATGTTTTCTGTATGAATATAAACGACACCAAGCAAAAACAGGTGTTCTAAAAATACCAGCTAACCTATTACCCAGATAGATTCATGGCCAGCCTGATTGACACCAGACTGACCATGAAAACACTTTCTTTAATTAAGCAAATCTCTTTTTGCTATCAGCTTGTTTCTCAGTGTTTGCAATGTAAGGCCCTGCAGCGCGAATTGTTATGGAAAGCAGTGCTATTTCATGGCCGATCAGATGATCTTCCAAGGGCAACAAGGCATTGCCATCTGTCCATGCGCAATCTGTCCAATCCGTTTCATGCCAGCCTTCGGGCTTGTCCTGCTTGAGATGTGCGATGATGTCATGCTGCTTTCCGGCTGCGGCAAGATGCACATCCGCTACAGCTACGCCCATAACCCGACGGTCATCCACAAAAGGCCCGATGACATCGGCAGGCCGTGCAGCGCGGGAAACAACGCGTACAAAGCGTGTACCTGCACGCAGCATAAAGCTATACCGCTGGCCGTTACGCCGCACGGCACGCACAATGGCACCTTTATCGGTTACCAAGTGCAAGTCTGGCTCCTCAGTAAGAACCTGCGGTGCTTCAGCCACCAGATGCCCTGCAATACCTGTTGAGCGGTCTGCCAATTTGCGGAACAACGGCTCCACAAAAGCACGATCCACACACAAATCTACTACAGCATCTTCTTGCCAGCTTTTGACTTTTCCGCCCATGCTCATGACAGAGCCAGCCTGACGGAACGCCCGGCGGTTACCGGTATCCAGATAGCTTTCTGTCAGCATACCATCTGCTGTAATCACAGAATGTTCTTCTATTTCCACATGATAGTAATCGTAAGAGGTGATGGATTTATCATAAAAGATGGAAGATCCGTTCACCAACATGCGCACAGGCACAAACTTGCCTTCAAAAAACAGGCAATGTTCAGATGTAATCAGCATATCCTTGTAAGGTACGCCATCTGCAATGGCATCCTTAAGGATACGCACTGGGTATCCTGCCTCATCATCTGGCAGACCAGCCCGCACATTGGCATGCGCTTTACCAGCCCATGTCACTTTACGAACACTGCTTTGACCATCTGCAAATGTGAGAACTTCATCCCCCAACTGCAAAGTTTCAACTGCAACATCACCAGACGGTGTGCGGATCATGGAGCCTGCAAGAAAACAGACTTCATAAACGGCATTGCCATCCGCATCAGAAGAAAGTTCGTACCCATACTTGCTGACATCATCAATATGCAGCGTAACAGATCCGCCCTCGTTAAAGGACAAGGTAACGTAATTACCATCTGCTGAATAACTGGTGGAGGTAATATCGGCTGCCTTAACCCCGGCAAGCACAATACCGTCCGAGTTTCCGGCAGAATTGCCGTCAAAACCAGTCACTTCTGTCGTAACAGTTGTGGCGGAAGAAGTATCAATACCATCCAAGGTCAGCCCGGTATTGGTGCTACCTTCCAGATCAACAACACCATCAGCTGCGGCCCATATGGTGGCTTTGCCACCATTTTGCAAAGCTTCTGTACCGCTCAGCACACCACCGCTTTGCACATTCAGCCTGCCGCCACTGGCAACATTTACATCTGCAGCAGACCCACCAGAGTTAACATCCACCGTGCCACCAAACACATTAGCACTCTGCAAGGAACCCTGAGAATAAACGTCGAGCGTGCCACCGCTTTCTACGGTTTCGCCTTTTGCTATTCCGCCTGTATCAACATCTTCAAGGCCACCTTTGTTGACTGTTGTAGATGTAGCAACGCCACCATTCTGCACAAACTCTATGCCGCCAGAATTCACAACAGCACTCACAGCAGAACCGCTGATATAGCCAAAGCCGGTAACATTATACGTGGTGTGATAAGCGATACCACCAGCACTCACAACTTCATGCCCGTGGCTGGTGACAATCATATCACTATCCTGCCCGCCGGACATCACACGTTCTTCAGCCAGATTAGAGATTGTGCCTGAAACAGCACTGCCCCAATCATACTGGCGGGCATGGTTGATTTCAAAACCACTGACCAGACCACCAGAGGCTACGGTCTGGATACCGTTATCTACAATACTGATATTTGTGGCCGTGCCTTTTGAATCAACTTCGGAATATCCGCCTGCTGTAATTGTTACGCCGCTTTCGTAACCTCCAGACAGCGCAGAAACTTTTGCTCCAGCACTTAAAACGCCACCGCTCAATGCACCGCCGCTCAGCACGGTTATGCCACCAATAATACCGGCGGATGCAATTGTTAGCGTGCCATGAGCGTTTACCGTCTGATCAACAGCACTGCCGCCAGCGTTTACGTATTCGCTCCCGCTTCCATTAATTGTTGTGTGAGACGTTAGGCCACCCGATGAAACATTGATCCAGCCACCAGAATTTACCGTGGCATTATCCAGTGTGCCTGCAATAAAGCCAAAACCCGTATCATTAAAAATTGTGTTTACGGCAGTACCACCCGCGCTCACCACTTCATGCCCGTGGCCGGTAACTGTCATGTCGGCATCATAACCGCCAGACTGAACGCGCTCTTCACCCAAATTCTCAATCAGGCCACTTACGGCACTGCCGGCGTTATTCTGCCGCCCCATATCAATGGTGAAATTGCTGACAACACCACCCTGAGCAACATTCTCTACGCCATAGCGATGAACCAGAGTATTGGAGGCGCTGCCATCAGACTGAATATCTACGGTGCCGCTGGCATTTACAGTCTGGTTAATAGCTGTGCCACCCGAGCTCACAACTTCAAGGCCACCGGCATTCACTGTTGTGCCAGATGCAATACCACCAGCACTTACCTGAAGCTGCCCGCCATCCAGTATTGTTCCAGAAGTAACCCCTTTTGTTTTCGCCAACTGAAGGCCGCCGGAAGAAACGATTGCGGATTCACTTAAACCATTCAGAACAGCATCTTCACCACCATTGTTGATAGTGGTGTTGTATGCTGAACCATTTGTATATTCTATAATTAGGGCCTGTTAGGGCTTGATCCAGTCTGCTGCGGCAGCGATGTGGATGACCGCGAGGAACGACGTTGCTGTTTTTTCATATCTGGTTGCGACAGCGCGCCACTCCTTGAGGCGAGCCCAGAGGTTCTCAACGAGATGCCGACACCGATAGGCCCATTTGGGGCAGGCGACCGGGCCATCGCGTCGTTTCGCGGGAATGGCTGGCCGTGCTCCCATGTCCCATATCCGTTCACGCATGGCGTTCGACGCGGAAATCTCACAGAAGGGTTGTACATCGGGTTAGATTATGAAAAAGTCTATTTTGTGTAAAAGAAATTTTCGTAAGCTATAAGAAAACCCGATGCAGACAGAGTGTAGCGCAGGCGCGTATGAATTTCCAGCCTCCTGTGGACGGCGTGTTGTGGCCCGTTTTGACGGGGGTCGCATGAGTTCGGATGGGGGCGTCATTCTGGTGAAGCAGGCTGATGACATTCTGGGTCTCAGCCGCCGCTTTGCTGCCTGTTTTCGCGATAAGCGGCATCCCGGCTTTGTGGAATACCGGGTTGAAGACCTTGTCCGTCAGCGGATCATGGGCCTGGCACTGGGCTATGAAGATCTCAATGATCACGATGCCCTGCGGCATGACCTGATCTTTGGTCTGGCCTCGGGCCGTCTGTCAGGAGGCCGGGCAAACTGCGCAGCACTGGCAGGAAAATCCACGCTGAACCGGCTGGAGCGCAGTGGCCACAAGGCAGATCGTTACTGCCGCATCATTGCTGATCATGAGGCCCTGGCTACCCTGTTCGTGACGCTCTTCATGGACCAGCATGAGCGCGCACCCGCCCGGATCGTTCTGGATGTGGATGCCACCGATGACCGTATCCATGGCCATCAGGAAGGCCGGGCCTTTCATGGGTATTACGGCCATAACTGCTATCTGCCGTTATACATCTTCTGCGGAGACCATCTCCTGAGCGCCACCCTGCGCACGGCAGACAGGGACCCGGGGAAGGAAGCACTGGCAGACATCCGCCGGATCGTCGAGCAGATCAGGAGCCGTTGGCCCCGGGTGCGTATCCTGGTGCGTGGGGACAGCGGTTTCGCCCGGGACAGTCTGATGACATGGTGCGAAGACAACCACGTTGACTTCCTGTTCGGGCTTGCAGGCAACACCCGCCTGTATGACCGGATTGCCTCTTTGTCCGCTGAGGTTCGTGACGAAGCCGCCACGACAGGCAGAGCTGCGCGCGGTTTCGCCTCCTTTGACTGGATCACAAAGGACAGCTGGACGCGCCGCAGGCGGGTCGTGGCCAAGGCCGAATGGCGCCACGGCAACCGCTATCATCGCTTCATTGTCACCACCCTACCGCAGGGAATGTCCGACCCCCGCCATCTCTACGAACAGATTTACTGCGCACGCGGGGATATGGAAAACCGTATCAAGGAATGCCAGATGGATCTGTTCTCAGACAGGACCTCGTCCCACACCATCCGGGCCAACCAGCTCCGGCTGTGGTTCTCGGCCGCAGCCTATGTCCTGCTGACCGCTCTGCAAAGACTGGCCCTTGGCCAGACCAGCCTGGAGACGGCGACCTGTGGCACCATACGCGCACGGCTGCTCAAAATCGCGACACGTGTAACGCTCAGCGTCCGTCGGATTGTCCTGTCCATGCCGGACATGTTCCCCTGTCAGCATGAATTCGCCCTCGCTCATGCACGATTGCGAAGGCTCCGGCAGGCCATCTGAAGAAACAGACAGTGCACAGACCACATAGCTTCCACCAACACTGCCTTCTCAGGCCGTGACACCCTCACTGCGTTCAGAACCCGCCGCCAGAAGCAGAATATCGTCAATATTCCAGATCGGGCTCCTGTGGGATGACTGAATTCTACAAAATGACCCGAAATTGCCTCAAGTGTGAGATGGGGTGGTTGCCGTCCTCCCCGCACGGCATCGCAATGTGCCAGAATGGTCGTTGAAAGAAACGACTGCGCGAAAGGACGGCAGATGAAGGATACAGTGATAGGCGTTGATCTGGCAAAGAACATTTTCCAGGTTCATGGAGCTTCGCGTGCGGGCGAGGTGATGTTTCGCAAAAAGCTGCGTCGTCAGCAGTTTATGCAGTTCATGGCCACGCAGCCGCCTGCTCTGGTCGTTCTTGAAGCGTGCGGGAGCGCGCATTACTGGGCTCGCGAACTGGCAGGAGCTGGTCACGAGGTCAGACTGATCGCTCCGCAGTATGTGAAGCCTTTCGTGAAGCGCCAGAAGAACGATGCTGCTGATGCGGAAGCGATCGTCATTGCGGCCCGGCAGCCGGAAATGCGCTTTGTCGAACCACGCACTGAAGCGCAGCAGGCGCGTGGCGTTCTTTTCCGGGCCCGGCAGCGTCTGGTGCACCAGCGCACGGAACTGGTGAATGCCCTGCGTGCCGTTCTGTATGAATTCGGTCTCGTCGTGCCACAGGGGATTGCGCATATCAGACACATTGAAGCCATGTTGGATGAGGCGGTTCTGCCAGAGGCTGTGAAGCAGGAATGCCTTGATCTGCTGCGACAGATTTCGGAGCAGAGTGTGCGGATTGATGTCAGAACAAAGAAGATCAGGATGCTTGCCCAGGAAAGTGAAAACACCTGCAGATTGCAGAGCATGCCTGGAGTGGGTCCTCTGACCGCTCTTGCGATTGAAGCTTTTGCGCCTGACCTGCAGAGCTTCCGGCGCGGGCGCGACTTTGCTGCGTGGCTGGGGCTGGTGCCCCGTCAGTTCTCATCTGGCGGAAAGGAAAGGCTGGGGAAGATATCAAAAGCCGGGCAGGCTGATATCCGCAGGCTTCTCATCATGGGCGCCATGACCCAGGTGAACTGGGCCAGCCGTAAGGCCCCTGCACCGGGAAGCTGGCTGGCACGGATGCTGGCCCGCAAGCCCCGTATGCTGGTAGCCATTGCGCTGGCCAACAGGATGGCACGAGCCATCTGGGCCATGGCAACAAAACAGGAGGATTATCGGGATCCGGCCCTGTCCCTGGCAGCCTGAGCGATGGCTCGGCTCCCGCGGATGGAACCGGTAGGGGTGTGAGAGGGCGATGACCTGAATGGGCGCATGATCGTTTGATCCGGATCGGAAAAACCAGTGGATTTCTCTGTGCTTTAAAGCACGCCTGTGAGATTTGGATCTGATCCGCTGATCACCATACCGGCCAGTGGCTTCTGAAAGGCCACATCAACAGGCCTTACAGAAGACCGCACACGATCACACGTCAATATTGGTCAGAAAACTCTTGCATAACGGACGGTAACCACAGAAGAAATCCGCGTCGACGCGTAGCCCTTGTCCGCTACTACCCACAGGGGAGTGGCGGGAAGGCTGTCGAGCATGGCTGGTGCCAGAGGCAGTTCATGAGCCTGTCCAGGGGCCAGCGCAAAACCGAAGGCTTTTCCATGTCCATCAGCGATCACGCAGACTTTTGTGCCATAGCCGCCGCGAGAGCGGCCAAGTGCTTCACGATGGTCTCGCTCTTCGAAAGAGGCCCCTTTTTTTGGGCTCCCGCCGCTTTGTGGTGAGCCCTGATGTTCGTGCCATCCAGAAAAGTCATTCCGAATGCCACTCCCTGTTGTTCCTGAACCAGTGCGAGCAGCCGCTCCCATACGCCGAGCTTCGCCCAGCGGATGAAAAGCTGCGCAGCCCGCCACCACGGACCCAGTTCAGCGGGGATACTCCGCCATTTCGCGCCATTCTCATGACGTCAGAAAATCGCTGCTATCGTCCGCCGCAGATCATGTGGCGGCGTCTTGCCCCTCGGGCGAACCTCCTCAATCAGAGGTTCCCAGATCGCCCATGTCTCGTCCGTAAAGGTGCCTGTTCTGTCTCCTTCTTCCATCCCTACAATATGGGAAGAAATTCAAGATCTAACAGGCCCTAAACCATTATTATTTACGATCGCATCATACGATACGCCGCCATCAATAAATGCGCCATTTGCGTAGTTCGAGCCTTGGCTCGTTACGGTCACAGCAGAAACAACACCATTGCTCTGTACGGTAATGCCAGCATTATTCAGGGTGACACCGGATGCCAGGCCACCATCATTCACCACCATATGGTCATGATAAACTGTTACATCATCGGCAACACCGCCTGAGTTCACAATAACATCGTGAATTTCGGATGCAGTACTGGTTTGCGGCGTATTCCCTGAAACATTTACGCCAGAAACATAACCCTTATCACCAACAACGAGAGTATTTTCGGCATCCCCTGTAATCGTAACATCCGTTGCAGAAGCACCATCTGAAACTTCCAGGCTTCCGCCCGCTGTCATTGTTACAGTTGTAAGGCTGGCAGATTGTTCCGCCCCTACAGATCCGCCTGAATCAACTGTAACCGAGCTTCCTGCCCCTCCCATAAAATCAACATCGGCTCCACTTTGCACCGACAAAGATGAAATACTGCCGTATCTATTTTCAAATATTGCGCCAGACTGGGCAGAAACATTATTGGCTTTACCGTAATTATAGAATCCACCACTGCCTTGCACAGTCACACTTGTAACGGTGGCTGTATTCTGAAAGCTGCCGCCACTTTCAACAACAGCATTTTGTGCCGAACCAAAATTCTCAAACGAACCTTGATCCGTTACATTTAACACCGTAGCAAGGTTGGTAAAGGAACCACCATTTTGAACAGTTAAACCTACAATAGTTCCGTTCATAAATGTGCTTGTTTCACCACTTCCAACAACAACATTTGACAAAACATTACTATCTGCCACCACGACCACTCCTTATTCGAATACTTCTTCATAATCAGATATCGTTAATTATGTTTTAAAATGGCGAACAGAATCTGATTATGTTTTGTTATGTTAATCGTGGAAGAACATTCATCACATTTGTTGAAATTTTTCCAGAACTCTCTGAACATATCAGATCACTTATCCGAAAAATGAGATGTATTATTTTACATTCTCACTATGTATTCAATTCATTTGTAAATCATGAAAATTATATTGTTATCAATAATTTAAAATATATAAACCATAAAATCATTACATAAATTAATAGAATTTGTTTTATATTTTTTGTAATTTTTATTAAGATAATGAATAAAAAGATACTCATGCAAAACACAAACCGGGTGAAAAATATTGCACACATAACGGCACACTATATTTAAGAATTTGATTTTAATATTGAAATTATATCACCCTGATGATGTTTTGTTTGTTTTTATGTAATAACAATCAATAAACCCTCATATATTCCAATATCTCTGCCATACTTCGGACACAAATATTCCAGCCTGAGACCTTCCTTTTCTCCGCGTAATCTGGCTCTGCCATGCAGGAATAGTTTGCGGGTGGACGCTGCCTGTATCCACCTGTAAGAATTTATAGAATATATACTTTATTCGTATCGTATTTTGGGAGCACTCAATGCCCAGCATAAGCCCATTTGCCGGCAAGCCGGTCGATCCAGCCCGCCTAGTTAATATAGATACCCTGCTGGATGCCTATTATACCCGCAAGCCCGATCCTGCCATTGCAACGCAGCGCGTGGCATTTGGCACATCGGGGCATCGTGGATCCTCGCTGAGCACCAGCTTTAACGAAAACCACATTTTGTCGATCAGTCAGGCAATTGCCGACTACCGCAAAAATGCAGGTATTACCGGGCCGCTGTTCATCGGCATTGATACTCATGCCCTCTCTCGTCCTGCGCTGAAATCTGCGCTGGAAGTATTTGCGGCCAATGGTGTGGAAGTTCGCATTGATGCGCAGGACGGCTACACTCCCACGCCTGTCATCTCACACGCAATCCTGACCTATAACCGCAACCGTAGCAGCGATCTGGCCGATGGCGTAGTGATTACACCATCGCACAACCCCCCTGAAGATGGCGGCTATAAGTACAATCCTCCCCATGGTGGCCCAGCGGATACCGATATTACCAAGGTAGTAGAAGCCGCAGCCAACGCCTACATGGCCAAGAACATGGAAGGCGTAAAGCGCGTCAGCCTTGAAGATGCGTTAAAGGCACCTACCACAAAGCGCCATGACTATATTACGCCATATGTGGATGATCTGGCATCTGTAGTGGATATGGATGTTATCCGTGAATCCGGCATCTCTATCGGCATTGACCCGCTAGGGGGCGCCGCAGTGGATTATTGGCAGCCGATTATTGATAAATACGGTATCAACGCCACGATCGTCAGCAAGGAAGTAGACCCGACTTTCCGTTTCATGACCGCTGACTGGGATGGAAAAATCCGCATGGATTGCTCCTCCCCCTACGCCATGGCGCGTCTGGTTGAAATGAAGGACAAGTTCGACATCGCCTTTGCGAATGACACGGATGCAGACCGCCACGGTATTGTATCAGGCAAATACGGGCTCATGAACCCCAACCACTATCTGGCTGTCGCGATTGAATACCTGTTCAGCAACCGCGAAAACTGGAACGCCAATGCAGGCGTGGGCAAGACGGTGGTAAGCAGCAGCATGATTGACCGTGTGGCCAAGGAAATTGACCGCAAACTGGTAGAAGTTCCTGTTGGGTTCAAATGGTTTGTGGATGGTCTGTACCACGGCACGCTAGGCTTTGGTGGAGAAGAAAGTGCAGGCGCATCCTTCCTGCGCCGCGATGGCACAGTATGGAGCACAGACAAGGACGGCATCATCCTCGGCCTATTGGCAACCGAAATGACAGCCCGCACCAAGCGCAACCCCGGTGCTGCATATGAGGATATGACCAAACGCCTCGGCACACCATATTACGCGCGTATTGATGCGCCAGCCGATCCTGAGCAGAAGGCTATCCTGAAAAACCTGTCTCCTGAGCAAATTGGCATGACCGAACTGGCGGGTGAACCAATCATCAGCACTCTAACGAACGCTCCCGGCAATGGGGCGGCTATTGGCGGCCTAAAAGTTTCGACCAAGGATGGCTGGTTTGCTGCCCGTCCATCAGGCACTGAAAACGTCTATAAAATCTACGCAGAAAGCTTCAAGAGCGAAGCACACCTCAAAACCATTCAGACCGAAGCGCAAAATGCAATTTCGGCTCTGTTTACTACGGCTGCTAAAAAGTAGACTGACTGAGTTTAGAGGCCGTCCTCAAATCATCAGTTTGCCAGAAAGATTATTCAGGAGCGTGGACCACCGCGCCCCTGAATGCCCTACCCTACGAACGAGGCGGCGGCATATCTGGCTCATAGAACTGGCACTACGCCAGATCTTATGGACACGGGCGTTGCAGATCAGGCCAGAAGGTTCTGACATCCTTGCCACGCATAACGCCTTCAATCCCATCCGGCACATCAGCCGCTCCCTGTGCAGCGGGTAACATTCCTGCCTTCACGTAAGCAAAAACTTACAGAAACCTTTAAGTACGACACACGTTTTTGGATAATTTAGACACTTTTGAAACAGCCTGTTAGAAGATGAAAAGAATGTTTGCAAAAACCAAAGGCGAAAACGTGGATACTGAGAGATATCTCATTGGAGCTATTGGTGGCCCCAATTTTGGGGACGAAGCTATCCTGAAGATATGGACACTTTATTATCGGACACAGTTTGAAGGCCGTTTGATCTGCGATGGTTTCAGAAACCCTTGCCTGACCTTTGATCTGGGTAGCGATGTTCAGTCCGCCCCTCTGCATCTGAGTATCTGGCAGGCTTTGACTGACCTAAAAACCATCTACTCCAACAAAGGAAGCATAACCTTTGAGGATATTGATCTGGTTCTAAAGCCTTTTGAAGAAACCAATATAGAATCCATACATTTTGTTGGTGGAGGGTATATTAATGCTCTCTGGCCCATAAATTATGCACTTTTGGGACTGGCCCGTTTTGCCGGTTGGAAACTGAAAGTTCCCGTTATTGCAACAGGCCAAGGGCTGCTTCCCGCCTTACAAACTGAACACAATGAGCTTAGGACACTATTCGGAAGTCTCGAAAAAATAGATACAAGAGAGCCGTATTCGGAAGAAGTATCAGGATCTCCCACCTGTACCGGAGACGATGCTATTCTCTATTTTGCGGGCGATGAATCTGTTTATAGCTTTCATTACAGCCAGCCATTTATCGGTTTATCCTTACAGAATCATCTTTTTTCAGGATTAAGTGTCATTGGTGGTTTTTTTACCGATGAAGCACTAACGGCCATGAAAAAAGCCGGTTTTGGAAAAATTCTCATATTTGAAGCAGCTCCAGAAGACATTCACCAGTTAGATCGCAGCTTTCTGGAAAAATCTTACCGATATGGAATATATGTAGAATTTGTCTCCACATTTTCCATGTTGGAAAAAGGGTTGCCATATCACCCTGATAGTTTTGTTTTCACATCAAGATATCATGTCCACTTTTTCTATGCGATGATGGGAATTGGTGGCGTAGCTCTGTATGAGAATGATTACTATAAGATCAAACATGCGGGTATTACGGCAATGGGCAGCCTATGGCCTGTCATGAAAGCTGATGATCTGAATATTCCACAAGCTATCAAAGAGATTTCCAAAGGCAGCATTGCTGTCATTCCAGAAAAGAAGTCTGCATTTATAGAAAGAAAAAAAGGGCTTTGCACAAATATGGAAAACATTCGTGCAAAGCCCCCTGAAAACCAGGAAACTATCCTGAAAATAATGAATTACGTTCTTGGGTTATGACTCAATAGCCTCTTTATTCTCTGCTGCTTTCTGGAGATGGGCTTTCCAGTTAAACCCAACATCGTAACCATTATATCGTTTCTCAATGCCTGCTAGTGCAGTTTGCAGATACTCAAGACGCAAAGGCTGATCCAGACGGCTCAATATCCATGCATGAGTGCCGATTTCAACCCGTTTCATCTGCTCCATGATTCTGGCGGACGCCCACGGACGAACCTGACTGTAGAGCCAAGAGAAAATCTCGAAATGAATGAACATCCGTCTATCGGTCGCAGAAACATCCTGCCCCGGACGGTTGAGGCGATAAGCATAATAACAGTCGGGAATTACGCTGATGCGTCTTGCTCTGGAAATGGTCAGGAAAGCGAATGGCAGATCATCATGCCGACGAATATGCGCAGGAAATTGGATACCATACTGTTTGAGATATGATCTTTTATATATCCGCCGCCAGATTGAAGGCATCAGGGTCAGATAATCCTGCGGATCAATCACCAGGCCGGTCGTGCCATTTGGACCATCTGCACCATAGGCGGTCGGGTGCAGTATTTTTTTATCTTTCCTGTAGAACTCATAAAAACCGCACTGTCCGATCTCTGCGTTACGCAAGGCTGCCGCACGATAAAGATCTTCATACATGGGTGGTTCAACCCAGTCATCTCCATCCACAAAGGCAACATATTCACCTCTGGCGGCCAAAAGCCCCGCATTACGCGCAGATGCGCAGCCACCATTCTCCTTGTGTATAACTCTTACGTTTTGAGGAAAACGCTTCTGCCATTCATCTGCCAGAATACCTGTGCGATCTTTCGAGCCATCATCAACGATAATGATCTCAAGGTTTTTCATGGTCTGTGAAACGAGGGACTGAATACATTCGTCCAGGTAAGCTTCCACCCCATACGCCGCCACCACAACAGAGACTTCGGGAATGCTGGGATCCATGCGCCTGCCCGCAGTGCCATATCGCCCGTTGAACATATATAAATAAAAACTGTCCACATGGCTCTGACAAAACCGATATAGCGCCAGAGGATCCTGCTGGTCTTCATTCATTTCACAGCAGATGTGCTGGACATCTGTGTTTTCCAGAACGGCAGTTACCTCATCGGCGTCGAAATAGGCGACATCCACCCGCACGCCGCTGAGTTTTATGCCTTTCTTACTAGCCAGAAACTCGTGAACACTGGCAAAACAATGCACTCTGTCAGGGAACAGGCTCTCAATAGTTTCTCTATGAGATGCGCAGCTTTCAACAACATAAACATGCACAGCCGTATTGGCCCACAACGCAAGCGCAATTTCCAGACCAGATCGGGCACCAATAAGCAAAATATCCGGTTGCGGCGCATAAGGGCGCCAGTCTGAGCCGAAAAAAGCATTTTCCAGACGCCAGATATCATCGTTCAGCATTTCTACGTCAATCAGACGGGAAGTTCTGATCTGATTGACAATCTTGCTTAGGGAAGGAACTTTAATCATGACTTAATTACCTGATCTGGTTTTTAGAGATTGGGTAATATTCTTTATGCGTCGATTAGCTTTTTTAAAAATAGAGTGCATTTTTTTGTTATCCAATATTGCACCAATTAATGATGCATCCTCATTTTTATTAAAATCAGTTTTGTCTTCAGGAACATTTTCTGCAATCTTGGCCAGCTTTCCATAGTCGCATGATGTTATTGCGGCGCAGAGTTCCCGCTCCCAGTCATCGTATGCATAATCGCTGGCGTAGAGTGGTATCCACATTTTGGGAAAGGCATTCAGCCTTTTCACTGCATCTAGGATAAAAGTTGGTCTGTCATCATAGGCACAGAACTCGCTGCACCACACAACCATTCTAACGAGCAGACCAATCAGGTTGGCCCCAATGCTGTCGGGCACGTCATTCTGCTCAACGTCCTCTCTGATAATATCAAGGATACGCAGCATATTAAAACGCTTCTTACCGAAAGAACCCGTTGTCTGCCCTTCCCTGCCAACCCGATAGAACAGCAGGGTTTCACCCAAGAGAGCAACCCGCCTTGCACGAAGCATACAGGCGGCATGAAAGGCTGCATCTTCGAAAAACAATTTTTCAGGGAATGTCAGCTGATTGCTGATCAGAAACTCACGCTTAAAAATACGCAATACCGAACTGGATTCCAGACGGGCAATTCTGGGTTCCTGCATCAGCGTAGAGATATGGATTGTACGCCCCTGCAGAATGCTGTCCCATACGTATGAATCTGGGAAGCCGCTAACTGCCTGTGTGTTGTTATCAAAGGAAACACCTCTGGCAATAACGAAATCAATCGGGTTCCTGTCCAGAACATGAAGCATTTTTCTGTACGTCGCGGCGACGCAGATATCATCACTATCAAAGAACGTGATATATTTTCCACGCGCAAGCCTTATCCCTTCATTGCGGGATGCAGAAGGCCCCTGATTTTTATGAGACAGAACTTTCCCTGCCTGTTTGCGCTGCTGGAACCAGTTTACCGCAATCTGCAAAGAATTATCTTCGCTCCCATCATCCACAACGATGATTTCCAGATTCTGGAAATCCGATGACACAAGGGAGTTCAATGTTTCGCAAATATATTTTTCGGTGTTGTACATTGGAACAATAATGGAAAGATCGACGCTTTCGGCGCCGTCTTCTTCAAAAATAATGCTCACTCGTTTTCTCCTCGAACATGTTGAGCATTATAAAGCAAACTCTGACCGCGAAGAATACAGATGAAAAAAAAGAAACTGCCAGTCCACTACGGCGTGTCGTCAGTTAAGCCCTGAGAGTGGCACGTGAGGGTTGTACTTTGTGTCTGCGTGTGCTGACTGTTTTCCCATTTTTTGGGGAGACAGACAGATGCGGCGCTATAGTTTACGCGATGACCAGTGGGAGCGGATAAAGGATCTTCTTCCTGGTCGAGAAGGCTATGTCGGCGGCACTGCGGTGAATAACCGTCTGTTCGTGGAGGCGGTGCTGTATCGCTATCGCGCGGGTATTCCATGGCGCGACCTTCCTGCCCGTTTCGGTGACTGGAAAAACGTGCACCGGCGTCTGCGCCGCTGGTGTGAAAGCGGCGTCATCGAACGGATATTTCGTTATCTGGCCGCTGATTACGACAACGAATACATGATGATCGACAGCACAATTGTCCGAGCGCATCAGCATAGTGCCGGAGCTCTCAAAAAAGGGGCACGGATCAGGCCATCGGACGATCACGAGGCGGGCTAACTACAAAGATCCATGCCATCTGCGACGCTCTGGGCAATCCAGTGGAACTCGGCATCACACCGGGACAGGATGCCGATATCACCCAGGCAGAACCACTTCTGGAAAACATCGAACCGGATGCTTTCCTTGCTGACAAGGCGTATGACGCGGACAGGTTGATCGATCGGCTGATACAGCGTAACCGGCCGCTCTGGGCCGCCTTGATTATGCGGCCTGCCTGTGCAGTGTATTCACGGGTTTCCAGTTCCATGGCAACAGTTCGTGGAGCCGGTTGATCTTGTGCTCGTTGATACGGGCCAGGACGTCGGCGAGGTAATCGTGCGGATTAAGCCGGGAGAGTTTTGCGCTTTCGATAAGCGTCATGGCATCAGCGATGTTGTCGCCCCCGGTGTCGGATCCGGCAAAGAGATAATTTTTTCGCCCCACGCATACGGGCCGTATGGCGCGTTCGGCAGGATTGTTGTCGATGGCGACACGACCATCTTCGAGGAACAGGGTAAAGGCCGTCCACCGGTTGAGCGCATAACGGATTGCTTTTGCCAGTTCCCCCTTGCCTGGGATACGGGCAAGCTGTGTTTCGCACCATGCGTGGAATGCTGTGACACGGGGGCGGCTTTGTTCCTGTCGGACAGCCAGACGATACGGGGCCGGGTGTCCGGTGATCTGGCGCTCGATATCGTAGAGCTCTCCGATCTGTTCAAGTGCTTCCCTTGCGATTGTCGAATCACTGCCCTTCCAGACATCATGGAAGGCCCGGCGGAGATGAGCCCAGCAGGCTGCTTCGCGCACGTGCACGGTTCCTGTTGCGTCTGGTTTATACAGATCCCTGAACCCGGCGTAGGCGTCAGCCTGCAGAATGCCCCGGAACTGTGCCAGATGGGTCTGGGGATTGATCCCCTTGCGATCGGGAGAGAACCAGTAGGCCACGGCGGGCGGATCACTCCCTCCCCATGGGCGGGGATCGCGCAGATAGCTCCAGATCCGCCCTTCCTTCACGCCCCGGGGTTTGCCAGCCTGACGCAGACGGGGGTCAAGAACCTGGATGGGTGTATCATCAGCATGTAGCAGGTCTGCCTTTACGACATCCTGACGGATCAGATCTGTCAGAGGACGCAGAACGGCAACGGCCTGACCACACCAGTCGATCAGGGTTGAACGGGGAATGTCCACACCCTGACGGGCAAAGATCTCATTCTGACGATAAAGCGGAATGTGGTCATCGAATTTCGAGACCAGGATATGGGCTAAAAGCCCGGTGCCAGCCATCCCCCGTGGGACAGGGCGCGACGGTGCTTCAGGCTGCACCAGTGTTTCGCAGTGACGGCAGGATTTCTTCAGCCGTGCCGTTTCGACA
The DNA here is from genome assembly GCF_040208445.1 of Acetobacter sp. A11-2. Classification (NCBI taxonomy): domain Bacteria; kingdom Pseudomonadati; phylum Pseudomonadota; class Alphaproteobacteria; order Acetobacterales; family Acetobacteraceae; genus Acetobacter; species Acetobacter sp. A11-2. The sequence goes on along the minus strand of NZ_CP157843.1, from coordinate 400,438 downwards.
ACTTTCAGTTTTGCCGCAATAAAGTCCAGTATTTCGGTGACATCTTCGCCTACAAGACGCAGGGGACCGCCACAGGCAGGACAGGCCTCACCTGGGTCGAGAACAATACGCTCCCGTGGTGTCGTGTCAGAAACCTTTGGTTTGCCACGCTGCCGTGGGGGAGAGACTGCATCATCGCTGACATCATGCTCCCTGATATCAGGAGAAGGATCGGCTGCCGCGATGGCGATTTTTACATCTTCAAGGAGCAGTTCGAGTTGTTCAATCTCACGGTCTATCTTTTCTGAACTGGCCCCGAATTTCTGTTTCTGAAGACGTGCGATCCGGATTTTGAGAGACTGGACAAGAGCTTCATACGCACGGGCTGACGCAGAAAGCCGAGCCACTTCGGTCTGCAGGGAAACAATCATTTCCCTCAGGGTATCCGGATCATCAGGCAGGACCGCAGGTGCAGACGTCATTATGAAAAAATAGCAGAAAACCTAAGAAAATTCAAAATGTTCTGCACTCTCACGCCATAAAAATCAGGCCACGCGAGACGGTGGTGCAGACCAGGAAGGGCGTCTCCACTCCATGCCTTCCCACAGCATGGCCATCTGTGCTGTCGTCAGGCGTGCAACGCCCTCTGCCGGAGACGGCCATGGAAAACGTCCCTTCTCAAGCACCTTGTAATAAAGACAGAACCCCTGACCGTCCCACATCAGAAGCTTGATCCTGTCCCCACGGCGACCACGAAAGGCAAAGAGCGCCCCTGATGTCGGGTTCTGACGCAGCACGTCCTGTGCCAGTGCTGCCAGACCCGATATGCCCTTGCGCATATCGGTCACCCCGCAGGCCAGATAGACACGCACGCCGTTGCCCACGCCAATCATGCCGTCTCCGCAATCCGGATGACCCGGGCCAGAAGATCTTCGGCAGGATGTCCCGTCACCCTGATACTACGGCCATTGCGCAGCACTATGGCCAGTTCGTCAGGATCACCGCCAGATGCCACAGCAGGTGTCGTCACTGAAGCAACAGGAACAAACGCCACAGACTGATCTGGGGAAGATAGTCTTTGACGGAATGACGTCCGCCATTGGTAAAGATGTTGGCGGGTCAGGTCATGTCGACGTGCCACATCCGATACACTTGCTCCATCCACACCAACTTCAGCCAGTATCGCCAGCTTCCGTTCATCCGACCAGCGGCGGCGGCGTTCAACGCCAATCAGGATTTCCTGGGTCATTCTTACCTCTCAAATGACGTCAATAACGACGTCGTTAACGACGGTAACTTACCAGGCACAATCCTCAATCATAAGGCGGCCTCAAACGGCCGGTTACGATACAGCGCGGGATTACCCCGGTCATCCCGCCAAAACGCAACAGAACGACACGACGGAAAACCGATTTTTCTCTCTATCGCGAACGGAACCTTGTTGAGAGGTTCTTCAATAAACTCAAGCAGTTTCGCGCTATCGCAACCCGCTACGATAAACTGAAATCGACCTTCCTCGCAGCCGTGCAGTTCGCCTCAATCATCATCCTGCTTAACTGACGACACGCCGTAACATGGCTGCGCCACCTTCAATGGCCGCACAACCTGGAACACTAGATGAGTAGACGGGGCTATTGTCACGATAACACTGAACTTACAAAACACGTCAGAAGACCATAAAGAACGTAAAATCTTGCGAGCAGATTACTCTTATAGATCTCATTTTTATAATAATTAAGAAATATACGGGGAGATATGTTACGTTATTATATTCACTCCACCCCGAAACCCGGAAGCTGTTTTAGCACTACAGTTGCATTTTGTGTCGTGAGTGAGCGCGGATAGCACTGGCCTGATGCGTTCGTCGAAAGACGGACCATCTGAGGATGTGAGAGACGGGGAGTCTGCGTTGTGCAAGTTTTACGACGAGGCGCCTGATCTCCTGAATGGACCAGCGGACAAGGACTGTCGTGTTCTGAGTTGTGTTTTTTTCGGTTTCAGTGAGTTTGCCTGGTAACGGACACTGGCCATGACGGCATAGGCCAGCATGACCAGAGAGACATGCCGATGCCAACCATGCCAGGAGCGGGTCTCGTTATGATCAAGACCAAATTCGTTTTTGGCCGTCTCGAACCCTTCTTCGATCCTCCAGCGCGTCCCTTCAACGTTCACCAGTTCCTGCGTGGTTGTCCCTTTCGGGCTCCAGGTCGTAAAATAGGCAAGGTCCCCGTCAGCGATGTTTCGGCGGATCAACAGGCCACGTGTCCATGGTCCGGCTATAGGGCAGTCAAATTCTTCAGCATCCAGATCAGCAAGCGGAAGATACGCCCAGTCATAAAGTCGCTCACCTTTTGTGCCGTGCCCCGCTGACAGACGACGCCAGGCCTGGTCTGGCAGTCCTGCTGCAATATCTTTCGCCTCTCCGGCAATCAGCGGTTCCGTTGCCCATGATCCGAACCAGTGATTGCCCTTGACCCCAAGCACATATCCAATTCCTGCCCGGCGAAGCGTGCGTTCTACGTCGCCCACGCCATACACGCTGTCTGCTGCAACCCAGCGGAACGGCACACCGGCCTCAATACTTCGCTCAATCATCATCGAGGCTAACGCCGGTTTGGTTGCAAACACCACGTCATCGGGAACGTGGGCCCGCTTCAGACGCTCAGGCTTTGATGTCCAGTCTTTCGGGAGATACAGGGCGCGGTCAATAAAGGCATGCCCCCGTTCCGAAACATAAGCGCCAAACACACCAATCTGGCAGTTCGTGATCTTGCCGGCAGATCCCGTATACTGCCGCCCCACACCGCAGGACGCCTGACCCTTCTTCAGAAAACCGGTCTCATCAATGACCAGCACGCCCTCTTCAGTGCCCAGATGCTCAATCACATAATCCCTGACGACGTCACGAAGGGCATCGGCATCCCAGTGCCCGCGTCCCAGAAGCGCCTGCTGCCGCCATGGACCAGGATCTCCTGCGGCTTCCGCTCGCATCCATCCCGTCTTGCGTGGTTCATTGCCAATCAAAACATCAAGAAAAGCACAGGCCGAATCTACGACACGTTTTTGCGTGAACAGCGGCGCCATCCGATCCTTGGCGGACCGAAGCGAGTGCGCCCATAATTCTAGCGTCTCTTCAACAGACGCACCGCCACTCATCATATCCTGGATCATGGTTACCCATAAATTCAGAACTCAATGCAAAATGCAACTGTAGTGTTAGCGCAGATTTTTTAGACTAAGAAAACATGCAATCTATACTAAAACAGTTCATTGCCTAATTTAATAGAAAAAGCTAAACAACATTGGTTTTTTATCTTAAATAATATTTGTATCCTTGCTGATTGCGTTGTATGTGAAAAAAATCTTTTCTTTACTTACATATAGGGTATGATGTACAAAATTCAGCAAATCGTGTTCCCTAGCATCGATATAGTATGCCCTGAAAATATGTATTTTCGAGGGAACGAAGAAAAAGTCTATGCCTCACTCAATAAGAAATCTATAGAGCTAGTCAGGCACGGGATAGCTATTTTTGATACGTTTTTCAACTCCCTATCTATACGTCCGTGGAAAGAAAATTGCCAAATTGATGATCTCGGCCTTTCTCTAACAGGACGGGGAAAAGTACGCATTCGTCTTGGTTTGCATGTTTTAGACAGAGCAGACCAATGGTTATATGAAAACGATATAGAACTCTCTGATACGCCATATGAAATGGATCTGCCATTTTGGAACCGTGTTCATGATGGTATGCTATATCTAGAAGTGCGTGCACTTACGGATGCAGAAATTACTGGTGGCTATTTTTTCACCCGAACAAAACCTCGCAACAAAGTGCGGCTAGGTATTGTTATTACTCATTACAATCGAAAACATTATGTTCTGCCGGCTATTCATCGCATTTCAACCGAACTTTTAAATGATCCTTATTATAAAGATCATATTGAACTTATTGTCGTAGATAATTCGCAAAATATTGAAGATTCAGAAAAAGAAAACGCTATTTTACTTCCCAGTAAAAATTTGGGTGGCTCCGGCGGCTTTACACGTGGATTACTCTATCTAAAAGACGAAAACTTTACGCATTGTCTTTTTATGGATGATGATGCCTCGTGTGAGATGGAATCTATACGCCGCACGCTGCATATCCTGGAATACGGAAAGGTAGATAATCTCGCCGTTGCAGGTTCTATGCTACGAGAAGCGGAGCCTTTTCGACTTCATGAAAAAGGGGCACGTATTGCAGGCACAGGTGTCGTCAATCTGAAGCATGGCTTAGATATGCGCCACGTGCACGATCTTCTTGTTGCTGAAACTCCTGAACCCGTAACATACGGAGGCTGGTGGCATTTTGCTTTCCGCATAAAAGACGTTACCCACCTGTCCTTCCCATTTTTCGTGCGTGGGGATGATATGTTATTTGGTCTTACAAACCATTTTAATATCATGACACTCAACGGAATTGGCGGCTGGGCTGATGACTTTGGCATCAAAGAAAGCCCTATCAATCGTTACCTTAGTTTACGTGCACATTTAATGTGCCTGATAATAGGTACGAATACCAGTAAATGGAAAATGTTACGCACATCGTTCGGGTGCGTGATAACTTCAGACATGTCCTACAATTACAGCGGCGCACAAGCTTTCATTGAAGCGGTTCGAGATGTACTTAAAGGGCCATCTTTCTGGGAAAACAATGTCGATATGGCAAATGTGCGCAAGCATTTGTCTCAGATTGCACCAGGCGAGAAATGTGAACCTATACACATTCCCAAAGATGCCGAATATGGACGGGGTTTGCACGAAAGTAGAAAACGCCGTTTTTGCAGAATACTCACATTAAACGGGTTCTTTCTTCCAAATTTCTTAATGAAAAACAAAACACTAGTGGAGTCTAAGAACTTCCATGCTGTATTCCGTCGTGTTTTTCGATATAAGCGCATTTTATATATAACGCCTGATCACACAGGCTATATTGCTGAATATAATAAGAAAAAGTTTTTCAAAAATTTACGCGATTGGGGAAAAGTTTCTTTTGCTTTTTGTCGCAAATTTCAGTCAACCAAAACTGAATATCAGAAATCATTAACGCATTTAACAAGTGAAGGCTTTTGGAGAAAGGTTTTTACTTCAAATCAAAATAAATAGTCCGTTAAATTAATTTTTTATTATCCCTTTCTTGCAATATTATCATTAAATAATTGCAAAGAAAGGGATAATTTCAATCATATTTCCTAAATGATCTCTATTATTGGTGAGCAATAGATTATTTGCGTGCTTATAGCGCCATATTTGTGATGCTTCTTCATTAATTGGCTGATTTTTGACACTTTAACAGATGATTTCGGTTTCTATGTGAGGCATTTTAATCATGCGCTGGAGCAGCAGCGGGCAGTTCCCTACTCTGAAGGGCCATGCGATAGCGCTGATCTGCTCCAAGAGCAGAAAGCAGCACATATTGTAGAGATATTGGCGCACCCAATTCTCATGTAGCCTGCGAGATACCAACCGTGCGGATGAACACTTCCATTTGTAATTTCTGATCGGCATAGACAACTTTAATGCAGAATCAGATAACGAACTTGAGTTCGGACACGAGGCAGTGCGTTTAGCTTTGAGCAGCGGTCTGTCGCGTGAGCGTATTGCTCAGGATCTGGGTATTGGATCTTCGGCGTTGAAACGGACCATTATCCTGCGTCAGCCACTAAGCGGGTGTATGTGATGTTTTGTCGGTAGAAATGCTCCGACCTGGCTTGAAGACAGACTCTCAACGCAGCAAAAGACCAGATATCATTAAGGTAGAACGGATAATGGACGCATCTAAATACTACGCCACAAAATACTAATTTATTTGGTGATTTTTAATTTACTGGCGGAGAGAGAGGGATTCGAACCCTCGGTACGCTTGCGCGCACAACGGTTTTCGAGACCGCCCCGTTCGACCGCTCCGGCATCTCTCCTATATCGCGGGCTTATAGACACGCTTTTATAGCCCATGCAAGGCATGAACCCTATATTTCTATTGACGAGCCCTACCCTCACCGCTTAAAAAGCCGCCCTAATCCACACAGATGGAACCATGCTGCGCGCATTGTGCAGCCAAAGAAGAAAAAGCGACCAGAATTTTCGCCTGTATCTAAATGGTGCCGCGAGAATCCAGAGATCGGAAGAGACAGTTTATGTACGCAGTTATCCGCACCGGCGGCAAGCAGTACCGGGTTGAGCCCAACATGGTGCTGAAGGTTGAAAAGCTGGAAGTTGAAGCCGGCGCAACCGTTACATTTGATGAAGTTCTGGCCGTTGGCGGCGAAGGCAGCACCCAGATTGGCGCCCCCACCGTGGCTGGCGCAAAGGTAACGGCAACCGTTATCGCTCAGGACCGCCTCAAGAAGGTCATCATCTTCAAGAAGCGCCGTCGGCAGAACAGCCGCCGTAAAAATGGTCACCGCCAGCCGGTTACCGTTCTGCGCATTCAGGAAATCAACGCAGCCTGAACCCATTAGGGATTCAGACTGGTTAAGACCACGGAGGACTTAGGTCATGGCACAAAAAAAAGCTGGCGGTTCATCCCGTAACGGGCGCGATAGCGCCGGACGCCGCCTTGGCGTCAAGAAATTTGGTGGCGAGCAGGTTGTTGCTGGCAACATCATCGTGCGCCAGCGTGGCACGAAGGTGAAAGCCGGCGTAAACGTTGGTGTTGGCAAAGACCACACTCTGTTTGCACTGATTAACGGCAATGTTCGCTTCGAACGCCGTGCAGAAGGCCGCGTACACGTTTCTGTGGATGCGCTGCCTGCCGCTGCTGAATAAGCAGTTCGGTTTTTCCACCGCACGTTTTCCCGTGTGGCCGGAGCAGAAACAGGGGCCGGTCCTCAGGATCGGCCCTTTTTCGCGTTCTGGACTTGAGTAAGGTATGTCATGAAGTTTCTGGATCAGGCAAAAATCTACGTCCGCTCAGGAGATGGCGGAGATGGCGTGACAGCCTTCCGGCGGGAAAAGTATATTGAATTCGGCGGCCCCGATGGCGGGAATGGTGGGCGCGGCGGCGATATTATTTTTGAAGCCGTACCCAACCTGAACACCCTTATCGATTTTCGCTATACGCAGCATTTCCGTGCGCGCAAAGGCGGCAACGGTGCCGGGTCTGACCGCACAGGGGCTGCGGCCTCTCCTGTTATCATCAAGGTGCCCATTGGCACCCAGATTATGGATGATGACCGCGTAACCCTGCTGGCGGATTTGGACGAAGCCGGTAAACGCATCACCCTTTGCCGTGGTGGCGATGGCGGTTACGGCAATGCGCATTTCAAAAGCAGCACCAACCGCGCTCCCCGTCGGTCTGATAAAGGCTGGCCGGGTGAAGAGCGCTGGGTTTGGCTGCGCCTCAAGCTGATTGCAGATGTCGGCCTTGTGGGCTTGCCAAATGCTGGTAAATCCACATTCCTTTCTGTTGTTTCCGCTGCAAAACCCAAAATTGCGGATTATCCCTTTACAACACTGCATCCTCAGCTTGGCGTGGTGCGCCTTTCCATGACGGAAGAATTTGTTGTGGCGGATATTCCCGGCCTTATTGAAGGTGCGCACGAAGGCACCGGGCTTGGAGACCGCTTTCTGGGCCATGTTGAACGCTGCGCCGTATTGCTGCACCTGATTGATGGTGCCGCAGGCAGCGTTGTAGATGCATGGCGCACCATTCGGCATGAACTTGCCGCATATGATGGCGGGCTGGCAGAAAAGCCAGAAATCATCGCACTCAATAAAATGGATGCCATGACTCCGCGAGAAGCTTCTTCCCGCCGGGCTGCGCTGGAAAACGCCAGCGGTGCCCCCGTGGTATTAATTTCTGCAGCCACCCATCAGGGCGTGCCAGAGCTTCTGCGCATGCTCCAGAATCAGGTTACCGAAAACCGCAAGAATGCGGATAAAAACCCCGCCTGAACACTGAACTGCCCGCAGGTCCCTCAAGCCCCTTTCCTTTTACGGAACTGATCCATGACCGGATACACCAGCCCCTCCCTTACCAATGCCAAACGGCTTGTTGTTAAAATAGGTAGCGCGCTGGTGGTGGACCCAGAAAAACAGGCTCCGCGTCAGGAATGGCTGGCCAGTGTGGCGGCGGATATTGCGTATCTGCGCAAACAGGGCACGGCTGTTACTGTTGTTTCTTCTGGCGCTATTGCACTTGCCCGGCACACATTGGGGCTGGCAGGTGGCGCGCTCCGTTTGGCAGAAAAACAGGCTGCTGCTGCCGTAGGACAGATCAGTCTGGCACAGGCATGGAGCCATGCTCTTTCTGCCCACGGCCTTATTGCCGCCCAGCTTCTACTTACCCCCGAAGATACAGAAGACCGCAAACGCTACCTGAACGCACGCGCAACGCTGAACACTCTACTGGAAATGGGGTGCGTTCCCGTTATTAACGAGAACGATACCGTTGCCACAGCCGAAATCCGTTTTGGCGATAATGACAGACTTGCAGCCCGCGTTGCGCAAATGACGGATTCGGATCAGCTTGTGCTGCTGTCTGATATTGATGGCCTTTATACAGCGGACCCACGCACAAACCCGGATGCACAGCATCTGCCTGTGATTGAAACCCTTACCCCGGAAATTGAAGCTATGGGGGGTGAACCACCTCCGGGTTATTCTTCTGGGGGTATGCGCACCAAGCTGTTGGCTGCAGGCATTGCTACGCGCTCAGGCTGTGCCATGGCTATTGCCTTGGGCAAAACGCCCCATCCGCTCCGCTCTTTGCTGGAAGGCGGGCGTTGCTCATGGTTTCTGCCGCAAGATTGTGCCCATACAGCCCGCAAACAATGGATTGCAGGCAGCCTGACACCAGCGGGTGAAATTATGGTGGATGATGGTGCCGTAACCGCATTGCAGCAGGGCAAATCCCTTTTGCCCGCAGGTGTGCTTGGGGTGAAGGGTGATTTCTCTCAGGGTGATCTGGTAGAAATTATCAATACAGATGGCATCGTGCTGGCACATGGGCTTGCCGCCTATGATGCAGATGATGCCCGGCGTATTGCGGGCCACCGCTCCACCGAGCTTACAGATATTCTGGGCTGGCATGGACGGGACGAGATCATCCATCGTGATGACCTCGTCATGATCTAAAACTTAATCGTTTGCCGGATTTTTTCTGGGCCAGTTCAGCACAGGTTCTGCTCGGCCCGTATGCTCATCAATACGCGGTATCCGCACAGATGGATGAGGCTGCGGAGCCTCATGAGAAAAATCAGGCCGATACGGTGGCTGATTGGCATCTGGCGCACGCTGCCGGCGGAGTATTTCTGCGCCAGTTTCTGCGCGTGGCGCTTCTGGTTCGTGCCATGGCATGCGGCGCACTACCGGCTTTGCCGGGTCTGGCGCAAGATGCGGTGTTGGCGGGGCTTCCTCTCGCGCTTCATACGCATCAGAAACCTTAGGGGTTCGCAGTTCAGGAAAAACGGGCACAGCGCGAGGTGCCGCAGGAGGTTTTTCAACCTCCGGCGGACGCACCTCTTCCACCACCACGCCGGATGATGTGCTGCTGCTTCGCTCTGCCATGCCAGACAAGGTAGGCTCCTGATACGCAGGAGCACCCCGCACGGCCTGCGCACGCAGTTCGGCCTGAATTTCCTCCAACTGGAGAGAAATCTCACCCAATCGCCCTTTTACCCCAAACACGGCAAAAGGCATCATCATGAAAGCAAGCCCGAACAACACGCCAAAAGCCAGAACCAGAAGCTGGCCCCAGACAGGCATCCAATCAGGAAAAGACAGAGACATCATGGGAAATAGACCCGACTAGCCTTTTACATACCCAATGCGCGGCGGTAGATATCCAGCAGTGTTTCCTGCTCTTCCACTTCTGCCGGTTCCTGCTTCCGCAGGCGGATAATCTGGCGGATCACCTTTACATCAAACCCGGCAGACTTTGCTTCTGTAAAGATATCCTTGATATCTCCGGCCAGAGCCTTGCGCTCTTCTTCCAGGCGTTCAACACGCTCAATAATGCTTCTCAGCCGATCTGCGGCAATACCGCCAACAGCTGCATCTTCATCCCCGGAAATGCGTTCGCCATCCATGCTTCGGCCTCCTCATTTATATACAAACACCCAACACTGCGCAGGCAGAACCTGCTAACATTGCCAGATAGTGAAGCGCGGGCTTATCGCGCCACGTGTATGCGGTCAATGATGCAGCACATCAGAACCCCTTGCAAACACGCGGGCGGCCTTCCATAAGCACTGCACCCTGTTCCTGTTCCGGGCCTTTTGCCCGCAAACCACGACTTTTTTACGGCGGGCATCCCCCTCCGGCTGACCAGCGAGACCCCTGCATCATGGCTCTTGTGAACCGCACGGAACCTTTTGACTTTGTCATCTTTGGCGCGACAGGTGATCTGACACGCCGAAAACTGCTGCCTGCTTTTTTGCGCCGCTTTCATGCCCGCGAATTTGATCAGGAAGCACGAATTATCTGCACAGCACGGTCTGAGTTAAATACCGAGCAGTTTCGGAACCTGTGTAGCGCCACCCTGCACGAGTTTGCCCCTGACATTGCCAAAGACACAGAAACACTCAACCAGTTTCTGGGCCTTCTGACCTATGTCTATCTTGATGCCACGGAAGAAGGCCCTCACTGGCAGGAACTCAGCGCCACCCTCCCCGATGCGGAGCGCACAAGAGTTTTCTATTTTGCCACGGCACCCGCATTGTATTCCGCCATTTGTGCTGGAGTTTCCGAGCATAACCTGATCACCCAGCACACGCGGGTGGTGCTGGAAAAACCCATTGGCACAGACCTGCAATCCGCCAATGAGATCAATGAAGGTGTGGGCCGCTACTTCTCTGAAGATGCCATCTACCGGATTGACCACTATCTGGGTAAGGAAGGCGTGCAGAACATTCTGGCCTTACGCTTTGCCAACCCCGCGTTGGAACAGCTGTGGTCTTCCGAAGCGATTGCCCATGTGCAGATTACCGCCGCAGAAACAGTAGGCGTGGGTGATCGCGGCTCCTACTATGATAAATCTGGCGCATTACGCGATATGGTGCAGAACCACCTTTTACAGGTGCTATGCATGGTGGCCATGGATGCACCAGCCTCTCTCCGTGCTGATGATTTACGGAACGAAAAACTGAAAGTACTCAACGCCCTGCGCCCCATGACACCGGATATGGTGCGTAAAAACGTTATCCGTGGGCAATACACCGCAGGCCGCGTAAAAGGGGAAGATGTTCCGGGTTATGTAGAAGACCTGAAAACGGGCCGCCCGAGTGATACCGAAACATTTGTGGCCATTCGCACAAAAATTCGTACGGCGCGCTGGGGCAACACACCTTTTTACCTGCGCACAGGCAAACGGTTAGCCACCAAAACTACAGAAATTGTTATCCAGTTCCGCCCGCAGGTCTGGCCTATTTTCACCAATATGCCTTCTCCCGGCCGGTTGGTCATCCGCATTGCCCCGCATGAAGAACTCTCACTTGTGCTGGCAGCGCGAGACCCCGGTGCTGGCGGGTTCAGAGTGCGCAACGCTACGCTGCATATGTCTTACGAAAACGAATTTGCCGTGCAGTATCAGGATTCCTACGAACGCTTGCTGCTAGACGCTGTGCGCGGAGACCCTGCCCTTTTCATCCGGCGAGATGAAGTGGAGGCATCATGGAAATGGGTCGAACCTATTCTGGATTCATGGCGCTACGCGCTTACCCCGCTGGAACCCTACCCTGCTGGCAGTTGGGGCCCTGCAACCACCCGTGCGCTTCTGGCGCGTGATGGTGCCCTTTGGCACGAAGATATGCTAACATGAACACACCCTCACCCAAAATGACTGGCCGTGGGCCATTTGCAAAACGCACTCTGCGCCAACATATCCTGCGGCGGCTGGCAATCGTTCTGCCTCTTTCCCTTATGATGATCCTGCTGGCCAAAACTGGCACGCTCGATCGGCTGGTGGATTCCTATACCTTCAAACCCGCAAGCTGGTTTGATGATACGGCCTTGGTGCGCCACCTGCGCCTGAAGGTCACCCATAACGGCATGACGCATGATCGGCCGGATTGCCTGCTGTTTGTGGTAAACGGAAACGATGCCCCCACCGCATCACGCATTGATGTTATGGAAAAGCATTCCGGCACCTGCCCCGGCCCAAAAGATGATTTGCCTAAACTGTTCACTTTGCGCGTGGATAGGCTGAACCGGCTTGTATATTCAGATCAGGGCTCACCGGGCGTGTTTCATCCTATTCCGTAATGGGCTTGGCCGGTTTTACCCGGCAAAGGCTTTCTTCAATGCCTTGCCACCCAACCGCAAAGCCGCCTTGCCATGCGGCATAAAGGCGTAAAAGTTCAGGAATGCATGCAGGGCACCGGGGTAACAGCGATATATCACCTTAACCCCTGCCTTTTCCAACGCCTGCGCATAGGCTGCGCCTTCATCACGCATCGGGTCACATTCCGCTGTAATAATAACGGCTGGTGGCAAACCTTGCAGATCCGGGTTTAAGCCCGGCACAAAGCGTGGATGCTTCCAGTGTTCAGGCTTTTGAATATACTGATCTCCATACCACTCCATTGACCGGCGAGAGAGGAAATAGCCTTTCTCATACGTTCGATGAGATGGAAAAAGCTTCTCTCCATAGAGCGATGGATAATACAGCACCTGCATAACAGGTTGGGGCCCCAGCCCGGCGCGCCCATCCTGCGCCAGAACAGCGGCTAAATTTCCGCCAGCACTATCCCCTGCCACAGCAACCTTACCGCCCCAATACCGGGCAGACGCACCAGCCAGCCATTGCAGGGCAGCCTGACTGTCATCAATAGCAGCGGGGAATGGATGTTCTGGAGCCAAGCGATAATCGGGCAATAACACAGCCGCACCAGAGGCTCGCGCCAAACGGCAGCATATCCCGTAATGGGAATTAAGCCCGCAGTGCACAAACCCGCCCCCATGCAAATACAATAAAGCGCCCCTTACCCGCCCATAGGGAATAAAAAGCCGTGCCCGCATAGACCCCGCAGCACCGGGAATGGATAAAGTGACGACCCGTCTTATCGGCACAGATGAAAGGCGGAGTGGAAAGGAGGGCGTATCCATCGCTTTGCGCAACCGCACAAGAAACGCAGAGATTTCCTGCGCTGCGTTCTGGGGCCCGTCTGCTTCAGGCGCATCTTTTTCCGCACGCTTGCGCGTGAGCTGCTCTTGCCATCTGATACAGCGCAGCAAAAGCCGAGATGGAAGGTTGGGCCGTGCGGGCATAGAGTTTTGAGGCACATCAGAAAAATCAGACATAGCTACCTGATTAGCGGCAATTTTCTGCATCGTCATGCCTTCATAACATCAGTTGCGGCTTGACCTGAACGCAAGCCCGACGCAGGGTGCGCTCCGTCAGGTGGTTGGGCGGTCGCTGTCCTGCTCTTTAACGAGTGGGAGAGAGGAAAGTCCGGGCTCCACGGAAGAACGGTGCCGGCTAACGGCCGGCGAGGGTAACCTTAGGGAAAGTGCCACAGAAAACAGACCGCCTTCCGGGTCTGACTTTGTAAAATCCTTATGGGATTTTATGGGACAGGCTGAAGGTAAGGGTGAAACGGTGCGGTAAGAGCGCACCGCTCCGCTGGTAACAGAGGAGGCACGGTAAACCCCACCGGGAGCAAAACCGAATAGGAACGGCAGAAGCCCTTGTGGTTTCGGGGGTTCTTCCGCCCTGCCGTTCGGGTTGGTTGCGAGAGGCATGTTGCAAAACATGCCCTAGACGAATGACCGTCCAGCCTCTTTACAGAGGTGGACAGAACCCGGCTTACAGACCACCTGACACTCTCGTTCTGACCAATCCACTGTGTTTTCACACCAAAAATAGAACATAAAAAGAACAGAAAACGGCAATCTTTTGTTTGCCGCCACAAAATCAATACATTCGCGCCAGAAATCTTTTCTGCATGAATACTTAAATAATGGCGGTTTTCTGCTGTTTTTTCTGTCATTTTAATTTGCGTCCCATAACATCCCATGCTATCCCATACCAGACCACAAGTGTGGTGAAGGCGGTTCTGTTCCCCGCTGAATTGCGAACGGAAAGGCTGTTTCTGCAAAGGCTTCTGACGTACGTGGGCGTATTTCTCGGCACGCATGAAAATCGATTCGACGCCAAGGGGCGTATTTCGATTCCTGCCGGGTTCCGTTCAGTGCTCAAAACGCAGCAGACGGAAGGTGACGCGCTGATGATTCTCCGCCCCTCCCATACCCTGCCATGTGTTGAGGCATGGCCTGCCGTTGCTTTTGCACGCCTGACCGAACCGCTTGATCGGCTGGACATGTTTTCTGATGAGCATGATGATCTGGCTGCCGCTCTGTATGCCGATGCCTACCCCATAGATCCCGACCGTGAAGGCCGCATTATTTTACCTGATTTTTTACGTGAACATGCCGGGCTAACAGAAAGCCCAACGGCTGCCTTTATGGGTGTTGGCCGTATCTTTCAGATCTGGGAGCCTCAGGCCGCGCAGCAGCGCCGGGCAGAAGCGCGCCAGCGTTCACGCCGCGTGAGCATTCCGGCTGCAAATGGTGCAGAGCCAAAAGGGCGTAATGCATGAACGCTCTTTCTTCCTTCACACACCCTGAAACGGCTCAGGGCCACATTCCGGTTATGTTGGCAGAGGTTCTGGAATATCTTCACCCCGCAGATGGTGAGCGTATTCTGGATTGCACGTTTGGCGGTGGTGGCTACAGTTCCGCTATTCTAAAAAGTGCTGATTGCAACGTATGGGGCATTGACCGTGACCCGGACGCCATTGCGCGTGGGCAGGTATTAAGCCGCGCATTTCCCACAGCAGATGGCGGATCTCGCCTTCACCTGCTGCAAGGTAGCTTTGGCAATATGCAGGCACTTGCAAGTGCTGCAGGTATCTGCACCTTTGATGGTATTGTGCTGGATCTGGGTGTGTCCTCCTTCCAGTTGGATGAAGCCGACCGTGGCTTTTCCTTCCGTATGGAAGGCCCGCTGGATATGCGCATGGAAAAATCCGGGCCCTCAGCAGCAGATATCGTCAATAAGGCACCAGAAGCAGAGCTGGCAGATATTTTCCATTTCTATGGGGAAGAACGCCACGCGCGCCGCCTTGCGCGCGCCGTTGTGAATGCCCGTTCGGAAGCGCCTTTCCAGACTACAACGCAACTGGCTGAGCTCGTGCGGTCTGTGATCCCCAAAGATCGCTCCGGCATAGATTCCGCTACACGCGCCTTTCAGGGCCTGCGTATCGCCGTAAATGATGAACTGGGCGAAATTGAACGCGGGCTTGAACAGGCGCTGGATATGCTGGCGCCGGGTGGGCGGCTGGTTGTTGTTTCCTTCCATTCACTGGAAGATCGTATCGCCAAGCGTATGGTCCAACATGCCACGGGCAAGGATAAAAGCTTTTCGCGCTATGACCCCCGTGCCGCCGGAACACCAGCGCCGCAGACGGACTTTGTAGCCCTTACGCACAAAGCCCGGCGGCCCAGCGATGCTGAATGTAGCCATAATCCTCGCGCCAGAAGTGCACGGCTGCGCGCTGTCATGAAACGTGCATCAACCCCTGCTTCCGTAAAAAAGGGCTAAGTCCATGATCCCCCGTCCATTTACATGCTGCTGTGCGGTTCTGGCGATTGCATCTGGCTTTTTCCTTTATACAAAGAAGCATCAGACCACCCTTCTCGATCAGCAGATTTCTCAGATCGTGAAGGAAACGGAGCACGTTCGCACACAAACATCCATTCTGCGCACGGAATGGGCTTTGGAAAACCAGCCTGAACGCCTTGCCCAGCTTGTGGCCCGGCATGAATCTGGTTTGCAGACCATGAATCCAACGCAGTTTGTGCGTATGGCTGATTTGGAAAGCCACCTTCCTGCCGTTGCAAAAGATGCTCTGCCTCAAGCCCCGGCATTGGTTGCTGATAAATCAACCAACATTGCGCCACCACCGGTTATGGCACCTCCTGCACATACACCGGCTCCGGCTGTTGTGGCCGAGGCGCGCCCTGTGGCTGCTCCTACTGTTGTGGCGGATGTGCCGCATGTTGCAGCGGAACCCACCCCGCACCCACGCGCAACATCGGTGGCCGATGCAGCATCTGTTTTGCATGTACCAGTGGCACATCATGATCACCCACGTGCTGCGCCGGAACCTGTAGCTGCACCGGTACGTGTTGCGCAGGTTGCTGACCCCACTACACCTGCCCGCCCTGCACACCATATGGCATTTGAAACACCACGCCCACAGGTTGTTGCTTCCGCCAATGCGGATGATGATGCGCCTGTAGCTCCGGTTCGCCATAGCCTTACGCGGGCAGCATCTCCGGCTATTCGGCACGTAGCGCAGGCTTCGGATGATGATGCAACGCCAATTCGGCATCCGCTCCCGGTTGCGGCAGCCAGTTGGCACGCCACGCGCCCTCATCGTGCATCTTCTGCACCTTCCAGCTATATGGAAGCACGCGCTACTTCCGGCTATAGCAGCGGCTCTCTGCTGAGCCGTGGTGGTGATGCGCTGCCGGCTCCGGTTCCGGTTGCCAACTGATTTTTTGTGGTTAAAGGCCTTTCTGACCTGACATGTCTGTCTCCCCCAATGACCCCGACCCAACGCGCACAGTAGGTGTTACGGGGGACGATCTGCGCGCCCGCGCACATCGGGACCAAATGCATGTAAGGCTTTTGGGTGTTGCTGGCGGTTTTTGCCTGATTTTTGCTGTTGTCGCTATCAAGCTGAGTATCGCAACAGTTATTCACCCCATGGCGCCGGAAAAGCGGCAGATTGCACCGCAGGTTCCTGAAATTCCTGAAATTGACCCCAGGGGCAGCCTTGCTGGCGATTTCTCGCTACCCCAGGTGCATCGCGCTTCTATCGTAGATCGCAATGGGCAGACCTTGGCGCTCTCCCTGCCTGTTGCGCAGGTGTATGCCAACCCGCAAGAGTTGATTGACCCCAAGGATGTTGCACACAAACTCAAATCCATCCTGAAGGATCTGGATGAGCAGGAAACCGCTGATCGCCTTTCCCGCCCCAAACAGTTTGTGTACATTGCACGCAACATTTCGCCCCAGCAGGAACTGGCCATCAATAA
The DNA here is from genome assembly GCF_040208445.1 of Acetobacter sp. A11-2. NCBI lineage: Bacteria > Pseudomonadati > Pseudomonadota > Alphaproteobacteria > Acetobacterales > Acetobacteraceae > Acetobacter > Acetobacter sp. A11-2. Next base: position 383,371 of record NZ_CP157843.1, on the reverse strand, counting down.
CCTTGGCATTCCGGGTATTTATTTTGAACCGGGCGAAAGACGGCATTATCCGCTAGGCCGTATGGCCGCCCAGATTATGGGTACTGTTGATATTGATGATCACGGCGTGGCCGGGATTGAAAAATACTTCGATAAGCGCCTGCTTTCTGATCGTCGCCCCCTTCATCTGTCTTTGGATATTCGTGTTCAGTCTGCTGTGCGTGAAGAAGTGGCAAATGCCATGCAGACCTTTCAGGCCATTGGGGCCTGCGGCATTGTGATGGATGTGCGTACAGGTGAAATTATTGCCATGGTCAGCCTGCCTGACTTTGATGCCAATAATTTTGCCCATGCCACCAATGATGAGCGCTTTAACCGTGCCGTAACCGGTTTGTATGAGCCCGGTTCCACCTTTAAGCTACAAACAACCGCCATGGGGCTGGAAACGGGCACTATCCATATTTGGGACCGGTTTTCATCCGTACCATTGCATATCGGGCGCTTTACCATCCGCGATATGAAGAGTGACCATTTTTCTCCGTGGCTGACACTGCCCGAAGTGATGGCTTATTCTTCCAACCCGGCTGCGGCACATATTGCGTTGGATGTTGGCGGTAAAAAGCAGTCCGAATGGCTGCGTTCGATGGGTTTTTTCTCCCCCGTCCCGGTTGAACTGCCAGAAGCTGCACGCCCCTTGGTGCCTCATCAGTGGGGCATTGCCACGGTCATGACAGTCGGGTTCGGTCATGGTGTGGCTGAACCTCCATTGGCCATTGTGCGTGGCACTGCGGCCACGGTTAATGGTGGCATTCTGGTAACGCCTACCTTGCTGGACAAGGAAGACCCAGCCAATGCTACAACCAGCGCGCCGGGCATAAGCCCGCAATTTGCCAGCGGCATCCAGAACGCAGCGCTTGAGCAAAGCGTGGAAGATGACACCCCAAGTAGCGCAGTGGATGCTCCTGTCACGCCTGCTGGCCCACGCATTCTTTCTGAAAAAGTATCCAGCCTTCTACGCCGCCTTCTGCGGTTGGATGTTACCCACGGCACAGGGCGTACTGCAGAATCTCCGGGGTATTTTGTGGGCGGTAAAACCGGCACGGCAGAAAAGATTGGCCCACATGGTGGCTACCTGAAGCACGTGAACATTTCGGCTTTTACAGGCATCTTCCCCATGAACGCACCGCATTATGCCGTGTATGTCATGCTGGATAGCCCCAAACCCACTCCGCAAACCCATGGCTGGACAACAGCAGGCTGGAACGCTGCGCCTACTGTTTCCAAAATTGTTTCACGCATTGGACCCATGCTCCAGATTTTCCCCGATACAGAGCATGCTGAGCAGATTGATGCGCAAATGGCTCTGCCCATGCATCCTGCGGTGCCACGTGGCGTAAGGCCACTTGGTCCGGGGAATGATCCGGGAGACCCACGCAAAGCCGAAGCTGAACATAAGGCTGAAAAAGAAGCACTTAAACGCGCCATGGCTGAACGCAAAAAAGCGGCTGCGGAGGTTATGGACGAATGAGCCTTCCCCTCTCCTCCCTTCTTGCGGCTGCAGGGCTTCCAGCCTTACCTGAAAACCCTGAGATTTCTGCCATTACAGCGGATAGCCGACAGGTAAAACCGGGCACAATTTTTGCCGCTTTGCCGGGCGTTAAAACCGATGGCCGAACCTTTATTGCCACAGCCGTGCAAAATGGTGCGGCAGCAATTTTGGCACCTGCAGATACACAGTGGCCCACAGGTGTACCTGCCTGCCCGCTTATTCTGGCGCCCAACCCGCGCCATGCACTGGCACTTATGGCCGCTGCTCTGGCAGGGTCTCAACCACAGCATCTGGTGGCCATTACCGGCACAAATGGCAAAACCAGCACTGCAGATTTTATTCGCCAGATCTGGGCACTACAGGGGTTTAAAGCTGCTGCCATTGGTACACTTGGCCTGACCGGGGCGGAAAATACTTCCATTTCATTTCCCGCGCTTACAACGCCAGACCCGGTTGCCCTTGCCAATGGGCTGGCAGCACTTACCCAAGCCGGGTTTAACCATGTTGCGCTGGAAGCCTCATCCCACGGGTTGGAACAGGGGCGGTTAGATGGCCTCCGGCTTGCTGCGGCTGGCTTTACCAATCTTACGCGGGACCATCTGGATTATCATCTGACCATAGAAGCCTATCGCACAGCCAAACTGAAGCTGTTTGATACCCTTCTGCCAGAACATGCCATTGCCGCTGCCAATGCCGATATGGATGCACAAACGCTGCAGGCCATACGTGCCATTGCAGACCGCCGGAACCTGCGACTGAGACTGGTTGGTGAACAGGGCACAACATTACGCCTTGTGGCACACAATGCTCTTCCTGCCGGGCAGGAACTGACCATTGAGCACAATGGCCATACCAGCACGGTTCTCCTCCCTATTCCGGGGCGCTTTCAGGCAGATAACGTATTGCTGGCTGTAGCTCTTGCTGCGCAGGATGATGCCGAGATTGCACATATTCTGCCCCTTTTGCCGCAGCTTAAAGGGGTTCGGGGGCGGCTGGAACGTGCAACCGTTCTGCCCAATGGAGCCTGCGCGTATGTAGATTACGCCCACACTCCAGATGCGCTGGCACGGCTGCTGGCATCTTTGCGCCCCCACGCACGCGGCAAGTTGGTTGTTGTTCTGGGTGCCGGAGGTGATCGTGATAGTGGCAAGCGCCCTCTTATGGGTCAGGAAGCCATTAAAGGTGCAGATATTGCCATTATTACGGATGACAACCCACGCACAGAAAATCCCGCATCTATTCGTGCAGAAATAAAAGCCGGTGCCCCGCAGGCGCTGGAAATTGCAGATAGAAAACAAGCAATAGCAGAAGCTCTTTCCATGCTTAAAGCAGACGATGTACTGGTTGTGGCCGGCAAAGGCCATGAACAGGGACAGATTATAGGCAATACCATTTTACCGTTTGATGATGCCGCCGTGTTGCGCACACTGGCGGGCCATCCATGAGCCTATTGTGGACGCGGGAAGAACTGGAAACCGCAACGGGTGGAACGTTTTTAGGGCATACCTCTGTTTCTGTTACCGGTATTTCCATTGATACGCGCACCCTTGCCCCCGGAGACCTGTTTATTGCCCTAAAAGGCGATAACAGTGATGGGCACGCACATATTGCCACAGCGCTTGAAAAAGGTGCGGCAGCCGTTTTGGCGCATTCCGCCGAAGGGTTCACAGACCCGCGTATCCTGCTGGTGGCAGATACCATGCAGGGCCTTCAAAAGCTGGCGCAGGCCGCACGGGCACGTTTTAAGGGTAAGGTTGTTGCCGTAACCGGCAGTGTGGGTAAAACCACCACCAAGGAAATGCTGCGCCTTTGCTTGGCACCTTCTGGCCTGACACATGCGGCAGAGGCTTCCTACAACAACCATTGGGGTGTGCCACTCACGCTTGCACGCCTACCGCGAGAAGCTGCTTTCTGTATCAGTGAAATTGGCATGAACCATCCGGGGGAAATTCTTCCGCTTGCCAAAATGGTGCAGCCTGATGTGGCCGTTATTACCACTATTGGTTCAGCACATTTGGGCCATATGGGCAGCTTGGACGCTATTGCAAAAGAAAAAGCTTCCATCATTACAGCTCTGCCCAAAGGCGGCATTGCCATTGTGCCGGACGATGCTTACGGCACGCAGTTTTTTACTGCGGCGGCAGAAAAAGCGCAGGCTGTTTTGTGGCCTTGTGGTGTAAACCCTCATAGCACGGCACATCTGGCCCATTTGCATACTGGTGCTGACGGCTCGCGCTTTGATGTTTCCATTCAAGGCAAAACGTTCAACGTCCATCTTCCAGCACCCGGCACACATTTGGCACGCAATGCCGTTGCTGCATTGGCAGTCTGTGCTGCGCTTGGCGCAGATGTTGCCAAGGCTGCGGATGCACTGGCAGATTTCCGTCCCGGTAAGGGCCGTGGTGCCCTCATCCAAATTGCCGGTGGGGCCATTACACTGCTGGATGAAAGCTATAATGCCTCGGCGGCTTCCATCCGGGCTGCATTGGATGTTCTGCGCCATATCCCCGCCACGCGCCGCATTGCCGTTCTGGGCGATATGCGTGAGTTGGGTGAATTTTCCATTTCCGAACATCAGGCACTTGCTGCTCCTGCTGCCAGTGCTGCTGACCTCGTTTTTTGCTGCGGATCCTACATGAAAACCCTTTTTGATGCCCTTCCGCCCTCCAAACAGGGCGCATGGGCAGAAAGTGCTGCCTTACTTGCTCCTCATGTCTGCGCGGCTTTGCGCAAGGGGGACGCCGTATTGGTAAAGGGTAGTTTAGGAAGCCGCATGCGGGACGTTATTGCTGCACTCAACGCACTTCCGGCAGTGGAGTGTGCCTGATGCTGTATATGCTGATTTCTCACGCCGCGCATGATGGGCACATCACAATCCTGAACCTGCTGCGTTACATCACGTTTCGCGCGGGCTGTGCATGTATGACAGCCTTGGGCATCAGCCTGCTTCTGGGCCGCCCGCTTATCAGAACGCTGCGCCGTATCCAGCGGGAAGGCCAGCCTATTCGCGCCGTTGGCCCCGAACGCCATATTCTGGAAAAAACCGGCACACCAACAATGGGCGGTGTGTTGATCTTGATTTCTCTGGTGATCTCCATGTTGATTTGGGGAGATCTGGAAAACGGCTTTGTGTGGGCTGTTATGCTCACTACTCTGGGTTTTGGCGCCATTGGGTTTGCAGATGATTACCGCAAACTGGCACGCCGCAACACGGATGGCCTTTCCAAACGTGCCAGACTTGGTGGCGAGTTTGGTATTTCACTTCTGTGCGGGTGGTGGCTGCAATCTCTCATGCCGCCAGAACTCGCAAACCATCTGGCTTTTCCGTTTGTAAAAGACCTTCTGCTGCCACTGGGTATTCTGTACCCCGTATTTGCCATGATCGTGATTACCGGCTTTGGCAATGCAGTTAACTTTACAGATGGGCTAGATGGTCTGGCTATCGGGCCTGTTATTGTGGCTTCTTTGGTGTTTGCCATTCTTTCCTATCTGGTTGGCAACCACGTTTTTGCTGATTACCTGCAAATCCACGCCGTGCCCGGCACAGGGGAACTCGCCGTATTTTGCGCTGCCCTTGTTGGCGCTGGCCTTGGATTTTTGTGGTTTAACGCCCCTCCGGCCTCGGTATTTATGGGGGATACGGGCTCTCTCTCCCTTGGTGGTGCGCTGGGTTCTCTGGCCGTTGCCATCAAGCATGAACTGGTGCTGTGCATTGTAGGCGGCCTGTTTGTGGCAGAAACACTTTCTGTGGTTATTCAGGTGTTCTGGTATAAACGCACTGGCCGGCGTGTGTTTCTTATGGCCCCGTTCCACCACCATTTTGAGAAAAAAGGGTGGGCAGAACCCAAGATTGTCATCCGGTTCTGGATTGTTTCCATTGTTCTGGGGCTGTGTGGTCTGGCCACGCTGAAACTAAGATGAACGGCTTTTCACCCTCCCTGTTTTCCGGGCAGCGCTTTGCTGTTTTCGGCCTTGGCAAAAATGGCCTGCCAGCCGTGCTTATGCTGGCGAGCACAGGTGCCACCGTACAGGTATGGGATGATGGTGAGGGCGGACGCAAAGGGCTGGCAGATGCACTTTCCACCCTTGCCCCTGATGTTGCCGCACGTATTGCGTGCAAGCCGTTTGAAAGCCTGAATGGGTTTGAAGCGCTTATTCTTTCCCCCGGTATTCCGCACGTTTTACCCAAGCCGCACCCTATAGCCCTTATGGCCAAGGCTGCGGGCATTCCCATTCTTTCCGATGCGGAGGTGCTTTATCGGGCTGTGCGTCAATCTGGCAGCAAGGCCCGTTTTGTTGGTATTACAGGCACCAACGGCAAATCCACCACCACCACTTTGCTGGCCCATATTCTGGCAGAAGCCAAACTGCCGGTAGCTGCTGGTGGCAACCTTGGGCCAGCCGCTCTGGCGCTGCCTTTGCTGCCAGATAACGGCGTATATGTGCTGGAAATGTCATCCTACATGCTGGAACGGCTGGATACCCTACGCTTTGATGCCACATGTTTGCTGAACCTGACACCAGATCATCTGGACCGTCATGCAGGGATGGATGGCTACGCCCAAGCTAAAAAACGTGTGTTCACCGGCCAAACAGACACGGATCTGGCCGTTATTGGCGTGGATGATAAGTGGTGCCGCGCCATTGCCGCAGAACTGGAACACGGCCCTGCCAAATGTGAAACCATTTCCGGCACCAACCCTGCCTGTTCTTACTACGGCAAAGATGGTGCCATATGGCACCACAGCACACGCATAGCGCAAACCGGGCCTAGCCTTCCCGGCACCCACAATGCGGAAAATACTGCCGCCGCTATTGCTATCGCGCGTTTTCTGGCTGTGCCAGATGCAACCATTGCACAGGCTGTGGCCTCCTTTCCCGGTCTGCCGCATCGGCAAAAGCTTGTGGCCTCCTGCAACGGGGTGGATTTTGTAGATGACAGCAAAGCCACAAATGCAGATGCAGCCTCTCGCGCTTTGGGATGTTATGAAAAACTGGTGTGGATTGCAGGCGGCACGGCAAAAGAAGGCGGCATTGCCTCTCTTGCGCCCTATTTCCAGCATATTGCACATACATTCCTGATTGGGCGGGATGCGCCGCTGCTTGCCCAAACACTAAAAGAACACAACGTGCCTTTTACAATGGCAGAAACACTGGAAAACGCCGTGCCTGCGGCTTATACGGAAGCACACCGTACGCATACGCCTGTTGTGCTGCTTTCACCCGCCTGCGCCAGCTTTGATCAGTTTTCTGGGTTTGAGGCACGTGGCCTGCGCTTTCAGGAACTGGCGGATGAGGTTTGCGCCCGGCATGCGGGCATGACAGAGCAGTGAGAGACTGATGGCCGGTTCTTCCCGCACCGATGATTCCCCGTTTGGCCGCTGGTGGCGGAATGTAGACCGGACAACTCTGATCTGCACTTTTATCCTTATTGGTTTTGGCTACATCCTTATGCTGGCCGCCAGCCCTGCTGTGGCTGTGCGTATTGGCGCATCGCGCAATATGTTCATTTTCAAACAGGTGCTGTTTCTGGGCATTGCGGGTGTTATTGTGGTGGGCATTTCCATGCTTTCCCGCAAGGCTGTTCTACGCCTTTCCATGATAGGCGGGGTGCTGATGCTGGGGGCTACAGCGCTTACCCTTGTGCATGGCATAGAAATCAAAGGGGCACGGCGCTGGATTGCCCTGCCCATGATGTCTCTCCAGCCATCTGAGTTTTTGAAGCCCTGCTTTGCCGTTGTTACTGGCTGGTTGCTGACACAGCGCCGCGTTTCACGCTACTTCCCCGGTATGCTGATTGCCTTTGCCCTGTATGGGCTGATTGTGCTTTTGCTGAAATCTCAGCCTGACATTGGCATGCTTACGGTTATTACCGCCGTGTTTCTGGTGCAGCTCTTTGTAGATGGCCTTAATCTTATACTGGTTGCATTGGGCTTTGGCGGCATGATTGCCGCGGGTATTGCCGCGTTCTTTATCTTCCCGCATGTGCGTTCCCGCGTTGAACGCTTTATGCACCCCGGCGTGGGGGACCATTACCAGATTGATACCGCCCTGCGTGCCTTTGGTAATGGCGGCTTACTGGGGCGCGGCCCCGGTGAAGGCCGCGTGAAAGATCTGCTGCCAGACGCACATGCAGACTTTGTATTTGCCGTGGCGGGAGAAGAATATGGGATGGTGGTGTGCATGCTCATCATCTGCGTATTTGGCGTCATTGTGGTGCGCACCCTGCTCCGCCTGATCCGTGAAGATGATCCGTTTGTTGTTATTGCCACATCTGGCTTGGTTACAGGCTTTGGCCTGCAAGCATTTGTGAACATGGCTTCTTCCTTGCATCTTATCCCCACCAAGGGCATGACACTGCCATTCATTTCCTATGGTGGGTCTTCTGCCATGTCAGTCGCATTGGCTATTGGCATGGTGCTTGCTCTTACACGGCAACAGCAGGGGCGCCCCCTCGCTGGCAATGGTTTTGTAACCACACTCAGACAATGGCGGTCAGCATGAGTTCACGTACTATCGTCATTGCCGCAGGCGGCACTGGCGGACACTTCTTCCCGGCCGAAGCTCTGGCAGACACCTTGGCAGAACGTGGCCATCACCTTGTGCTCATGACAGATGGGCGCGCTGGCAAGCGTGAAAGCGGCGTATTTGCCCGTGGCCCGCAATATGTTCTCAGCGGGGCCGGTGTAGCCGGGCGTGGGCCAATACGTGCCATTCGTGCAGGCATCACCCTATTGGCAAGCGCATGGAAAGCACGCTCCATTCTCCAGCAGATCAAACCTGATGTTGTTGTAGGGTTTGGGGGTTATCCTTCCGTACCGCCTTTGCTAGGTGCGCGGCTAATCGGCCGTAAGCATCCTGCCCTGATTATTCATGAGGGCAATGCCGTATTGGGCAAAGCCAACGCGGTGCTTTCCCGCTTTGCGGATGTTATTGCCACGTCTTTCCCCTCTGTTGCCAAACTGCCCATTGGTGCGCGTACCGTGTTTACGGGTATGCCCGTGCGCCCCGCTATTGCCGCCCTTGCGGGTGAAGGATGGGTGCCACCAGCTGATCATATCAATCTGCTGGTATGGGGTGGGTCTCTGGGGGCGCGCATTTTCTCTCAGGTTGTGCCTGCGGCTATAGCCAAACTGCCAGAGAGCTTGCGCCAGCGTATCCGTATTACGCAACAGGCGCGGCAGGATGATCTGGATGCCGTGCGTACTGCCTATGCTGAAATGGGTGTGCAGGCACGCGTTGAATCCTTCCTGCAGGATGTGCCCGAACTTCTGGCTTCCGCCCACTTGGTTATTGGCCGTGCTGGCGGATCTTCCGTGGCAGAAATTACAACGGCGGGCCGTCCGTCCATTCTGGTGCCTTTGCCCATTGCCGCCAGCGATGAGCAGACAGAAAACGCCCGCGCCATTACAAATGCTGGAGCAGGCTGGATGATCCGCCAGCCAGACTTCACCTCTGCGGCTCTTGCCAGCCGCCTGAATGATCTTTTCACCGCGCCGGATGAACTGGCACAGGCAGCCCAAGCCGCTGCCACGCTTGCCCGCCCGGATGCAGCCCTCCGCCTGGCCGATATAGTAGAAGAATGCTTCACTCCTTCCCCTGCACCCGCCCATCCGACGACCTCCAGCGAGACGGAGACACGCGCATGAGAGCCCTCCCCCTTTCCATCGGAACCATCCATTTTGTCGGCATTGGCGGCATTGGCATGTCCGGCATTGCGGAGGTGCTGTGCCTGTTGGGCTATTCTGTTCAAGGGTCGGATATTGCAGAAAATGCCAATGTAAAACGCCTGCGGGCTGCGGGTATTCCCGTAACCATTGGCCATAAGGCAGAAAATCTGGGTGATGCACAGGTAGTGGTCATTTCCACCGCCGTGAAGCGCGACAACCCGGAAGTTGTAGCCGCACGCGCCAAACTGATTCCGGTTGTGCGCCGTGCAGAAATGCTGGCCGAACTCATGCGCCTGCGTTGGTCTGTTGCTGTGGGCGGCACGCATGGCAAAACCACCACCACCAGCCTTGTGGCTGCGGTGCTGGAAGCCGCCAAGCTGGACCCAACCGTGATTAACGGCGGTATTATTGAAGCCTACGGCACCAATACCCGCATGGGTAAAGGGGATTGGATGGTGGTTGAAGCAGATGAGAGCGATGGCTCCTTTCTGCGCCTGCCTTCCGTGATTTCTGTTGTCACCAACATGGACCCGGAACATCTGGACCACTGGGGCTCCCCCGAAGCTATGGAAGCTGCTTACGACCAGTTTGTTTCCAACGTGCCATTTTACGGGTTTGCCGTGCTGTGTATTGATCACCCAGCCGTGCAGCAGATGATCCCACGCCTGTCTGACCACCGGATTGTCACCTATGGGTTCTCCCCACAGGCCGACGTGCGCGCAGAAAAACTGATTACCGACAAGCTGGGCGCCACGTTTGAAGTCACGCTGACAGACCGTGTGAGCCGCCGCACCCGCAAGGCCGGGCCTTTCCGCCTGCCCATGCTGGGTTCTCACAACGTGCAGAACGCGCTGGCTGCCATTGCCGTAGCAACGGAAATGGACATCAGCGATGATGTTATTCGTTCCGGTCTGGCCAGCTTCCGTGGTGTCAAACGCCGCTTTACCCGCACGGGGGAAGCCGGTGGCATTACGGTGATTGATGATTACGGCCACCATCCCGTTGAAATTGCTGCTGTGCTCAAAGCAGCCCGACAAGCCGGGGCGAACCACGTTATTGCCGTTATGCAGCCGCACCGTTATTCGCGCCTGAAAATCCTGTTCTCAGATTTCTGCGCCTGCATGAATGATGCAGATACCGTGATTGTGTCTGATGTGTATGCCGCGGGTGAAGACCCATTGCCCGATGCCAGCCGTGACAAGCTGATTGAAGGCCTGCGTGAACGTGGCCACCGCTCTGTTGTGCCACTTTCCAGCCCGGACCATCTGGCAGAAATGATCAACGCCATTGCCAAGCCGGGTGATTACGTTGTGTGCCTTGGTGCAGGCACCATTACCAACTGGGCACAGGCTCTGCCTGCACAGCTTGCCGCCCTGCAGGCTGAAGATAAGGGTGGCAACGCGGCATGAACAATCCGGCCTCCATGCAGGATATGGTCAAGCACGCCTTTGCCAATATGCGCGGAAGGCTGACACCACAGGCACCTCTTGGCCCGCGCACATGGTTTCGGGTTGGGGGGGCAGCGGAATGGCTGTTTCAACCTGCTGATGCCGAAGATCTGGCGGGTATTCTGCAACGCCTCTCCCCCGAATTGCCCATAACGGCTTTGGGGGCTTGCTCTAACGTCATCATCCGTGATGGTGGATTGGAAGGCGTTGTTGTCCGTATGGCCCGTGGCTTTGCAGACATTACGGTAGAAGCTGATGGCATTATAGCGGGCAGTGCGTGCCTGGATGCCACAGTGGCCGAGCATGCTGCACAGGCCGGGCTTTCCGGGCTGGAATTTCTGGCTGGCATTCCCGGCTCTATCGGCGGTGCCGTGCGCATGAACGCAGGTGCTTATGGATCAGACATTGCCAATGTTCTGGACTGGGCTGAAATTATTACCCGTGATGGCAGCCTAATCCGGCTGGATAATGCTGCGTTACGGTTTGGATATCGTCGTTCCGGCCTGCCGGAAGGTGCCTTTGTTATTCGTGCGCGTTTGCGTGGCACACCTGCAAACCCACAGGATGTTGCCAACCGTATTGCAGAAGTACGCGCTGCGCGTGAGCTTTCTCAACCCGTACGCGCACGCACGGGTGGCTCCACTTTCCGCAACCCGGATGCAGAAACATCTTCGCGCAAAGCGTGGGAACTAATTGACGCCGCAGGGTGCCGCGGGCTGCGCCGCGGAGATGCACAGGTAAGCGAAAAACACTGCAATTTCCTTATCAATCTGGGCAATGCCACTGCGACTGATCTGGAAGGTTTGGGGGAAGACGTGCGCACACGCGTTGCCCAGAACTCCGGCGTTTCCCTGCATTGGGAAATCAAGCGACTAGGTAAAACGGAGGCATCTTCCCAATGAATGCACCAAAACGCGTAACCGTGCTGATGGGTGGCATGTCTTCCGAACGGGTGGTCAGCCTTTCATCCGGCCAAGGTGTAGCAGAAGCTCTGCGCAGCAAAGGGTATGATGTTTGCACACTAGATGCCCAAGTAGATTTGGCCGCATTGGTTGAAACACTGAACACCCAAAAACCGGATGTGGTGTTTAATGCCCTGCATGGTCGTTTTGGTGAGGATGGCTGCATTCAAGGCATTCTGGACTGGATGGGTATTCCCTACACCCATTCGGGCATTCGGGCCTCTGCTACGGCTATGGATAAAGCCGCTGCCCGTGCCATTTTCCAAACAGCCGGGCTGCCCGTGGCAGAAGGCATGGTGGTGGATATTGCCACCCTTGCCAATGCTGACCCCCTGCCCACACCTTATGTGGTGAAGCCGCTTAATGAAGGTTCATCCGTTGGGGTTTCCATTGTACGTGCTGGCTCCAACACGCGTGCTGATATTGTTAAAAACTGGACTTACGGCCCGCAGGCTCTTGTAGAAGCCTTTATTCCCGGCCGGGAAATTACCGTAGGGGTAATGGGCGATCGTGCCCTTACCATTACGGATATCACCCCTACCGGCACTGGGCATGATTTTTACGACTATGATTCCAAATATCAGGTCGGCGGTTCCGCCCATGTTCTGCCTGCACAAATTGATGCCGCCAGTGCTAAGCTGGCATTGGAAGTTGCCGTAAAAGCGCATCAGGCTTTGGGTTGTTCTGGCGCATCACGCTCTGATTTCCGGTTGGATGACACCAACCCGGACCAGCCGCATCTTGTTCTGCTAGAGGTCAACACGCAGCCGGGTATGACAGCCACATCCCTGTTGCCCGAACAGGCCGCCTATTGTGGTATCAGCTATCCAGAACTTTGCGCGTGGCTGGTTGAGCAGGCTACCTGCCGACAATGAGAGCACCTCCATCTCCTGCTAACAGGCCCTCCCGCATCGGGCTTTTTCTCAGGCGACAAAAACGCCTGCTGCGCCCCATAGCCGGGCTGCTGTTTCTTGCAGCGCTAGGTGGGGCCGGATATGTCAGCCTGAAAATCCCTGCCGTGCAGGAGCAGTTGGCTCCTTTGCGGGATAAGTTGCTGGGCACCTCTACCCTGCGCGTCACCAGCATTCATATTGATGGCGCACAGCTCACAAGTGAGCAAAGCGTTCGTGATGCGTTGGGTGTGGAAGTTGGAGACCCCGTGCTGGACTTTAGTGTTTCCGATGCACGCCAAAAGCTGGATACCCTGCCGTTTGTTGACCACGTCACCATAGAACGCCACCTCTCTGGCGAAATTGACGTACATATTACAGAGCGCCTGCCTTATGCTGTGTGGCAGCATCAAGGGCATTTTGAACTGATAGACAAGCAAGGCAACCGCGTGCCAGACCAAGGCATGACGGGTAAGGATGCTGAAGCCTTTACCAAACTGCCATTGGTGGTAGGTGATGGCGCAAACACATCGGCAGCCAGCCTGATTGATATTCTAGCCCAAGAGCCAGACGTTAAAGCCCATGTTACGGCTGCTGTGCGTGTAAGCGACAGACGCTGGAATCTGACATTACGCGATGGCGCGACCGTACTGCTGCCTGAAGGCGAGGAAGCACCGGCCATTCACAGGCTGGCAAAAATCAACGCCACAACACGGCTGCTGGATCGGCCTGTGCTGCTGATAGATATGCGTCTGCCAGACCGATTGACCATCAAGGAAAAACCGCCTGCAGTTCCACCTCCATCGGATGCAGGAAATACCACACAAGATGCTTCAGCCCCTGCTCCGCACAAGGCTGACACGCCCAAACCGGCCTCGCATCCTGTGCATCCTGCGTCTAAAGAAGCAAAAAAAGATAACCCGGAGGAAAACCCAGATGAGTGACCCCACGCGTTCACCCGCTTCCTCTGGCTTCAGTCTTTCTGATCGGCTGCATAAAAAGCGCACAACAGCAGCAAGCGGCTCTTCCTTGCTGATGAGTGGCGGGGAAAGTTCCCTCCCCTTGCCACCTAGTGAGAAAAACAAGCGGCCACATACATGGCGCAATGGCTACACGGCTGTTCTGGATATTGGTTCTACCAAAATTACCTGCCTGATTGGCAAAGGTGAGCCTAACGGCAATTTGCGTGTGGTGGGTTACGGATGGCGGCGTTCTGCCGGTGTGCGCAATGGCGCCATTACGGAATTACAGGAAGCAGAAGCAGCTATTCGGACCACCGTTGCGCAAGCCGAAACCATGGCTGAACGCTCCATTGACAAGGTGGTGGTAAACCTTTCATGCGGGCACCCGGCCAGCCGCCTGTTTAACGTGCGCTGGCCGATTGGTGGCCGCGTGGTTACGGAAGCTGATATCCGGCGCGTAGTCACGGAAGGTCGTATCCAGGCCACCGTTCAGGGGCGTGAAGTGATTCATACCCTGCCCATAGATTTTACCGTGGATGACACAGAAGGTGTTTCAGACCCGCGGGGGCATCTGTGCGAAACACTGAAGGCACGCCTACATATTATAGATGCGGCCACAACAGCCCTAATGAATCTGGAAACCGTACTCAGCCGTGCGGAACTGAAGATGGAAGCCTTGGTTTCCTCCCCTCTTGCATCTGGCCTTTCCGTGCTGGATGCAGATGAGCGAGACCTCGGCACCACCGTAGTGGATATGGGCGGTGGCACGACATCTCTGGCTGTGTTTGGTGAAGGGCAAATCCTGCATACCGCGCAAATTGGTGTGGGCGGGCTGCATGTTACGCGTGATATTGCACGTGGGCTCAGCACCTCTTTGGAAAATGCCGAACGCTTAAAAACCTTTTACGGCAGTGCCGATCTGGCATCCGATGTAGAAGACGAAGTTCTCACCGTTGAACTTCTGGGCAACGATGTGCCGCACTTTGAGCAGGTTTCTCGCGCACAGCTTGGCCATATCATTCGCCCACGTGTGGAAGAAACGCTGGAACTGGTGCGCGAAAAACTGGATGGCGCCGGCCTTGGCACTGCAGCCAGTGGGCGCATTGTTTTAACGGGTGGTGCATCCCTGCTAGATGGCATTCGTCCTATGGCAGAGCGCATACTTGGCATGCCGGTAAGTTCTGGACGCCCTTCTGGGGCTGGTTTTACGCGCTCTGTACGCCTCGGCCGGCCCAAGCATATTGTTGGTTTGCCTGAAAATACTGCCGCTGCCGCAGGCTTTGCAACTGCTGCCGGGTTGCTGTGTTGGGCAGCCAGCGCAGAACGTCCTTTTGGAGACGTAGAGTTTCGGGAAGCAGCCCCTACCGGTTTTTTACAAAAACTCGTCGCTTTTATTCGAGAGAGGGTTTGATTTAGCTAACAAATTCTTGGTAATCTGAACGTAATCTTATTTCTCTAAGCATATACCGGTAAGCTGCAGCCGTTCGGGAGACACACATGACACTCAACCTGACCGTTCCACCCCAAACACATGCTGATTTTTCCCCAAAAATCACAGTCATTGGTGTTGGCGGTGGGGGAACGAACGCAGTTGACAACATGATTGCGTCCAACCTGCAGGGTGTTGATTTTGTTGTTGCCAACACAGATGCCCAGAGCCTTGAAAAAAGTCTGGCAGATAGCCGAATCCAGCTTGGCCCACATCTCACCCATGGCTTGGGTGCCGGTGCAAAGCCAGAAGTAGGCCGCGCGGCGGCAGAAGAAGCTGCAGATGAAATTGCCCGGTATCTGGATGGTGCTCACATGGTTTTTATCACCACCGGCATGGGTGGTGGCACGGGCACAGGGGCAGCCCCTGTTATTGCCCGCATGGCGCGTGAGCGGAATATTCTGACCATTGGCGTTGTCAGTAAGCCTTTCGCTTACGAAGGCAAACGCCGCGGGCGCGTTGCTGATGAAGGTATCAAGGAACTTCAGCAGTATGTTGATACGCTGATTGTTATTCCCAACCAGAACCTTTTCCGTATTGCCAACGAACGCACCACCCTGCGCGAAGCCTATCAACTGGCTGACCAGGTGCTCAACATGGGCGTGCGCGGCGTAACTGACCTGATGATGGACCGCGGTTACGTTAACTTGGATTTTGCCGATATTCGCAGCGTTATGGCTGAAATGGGCAAAGCCATGATGGGCACGGGTGAAGGCGAAGGTGAAAACCGCGCCGTAGAAGCTGCCGAAGCTGCTATTTCCAACCCGCTGCTGGAAGACACCTGCATGTCTACCGCAAAGGGCCTGCTGGTGAACGTAACCGGTGGTGAAGACATGACCTTCTTTGAAGCCGAAGAAGCGTTTAACCGGGTTTGCCGCGAAGTGCCTGAAGATGCGAACATGATCTTCGGTACTGTTATTGATGAAAAGATGAGCGGCCGTATCCGGGTATCCGTGGTTGCCACGGGCATTGATATGCCTTCCGATTCGGCAGATCGCCCGCATCTGGTTGCTGTTGAAGGTGAAGCTCAGGCAGAACAGCCGCAAGCTGCTGTTGGTGGTGCCGCTGCACCCGCGCAGGCAGCTGCTCCTGTTCCGCCCACAACCACGCAGGCTGCGCCTACCGCGCAGGCTACGGCCGCACCGCAACATGCTCAGGTTTTTCAGCCTGCTGGTGCCAATAATGTTTCTGCACCACCTGCACATACGGTGCCGGTGCAGGCTGCTCCGGCTGCCGCCCCTAGCCAGCCCCAGCAACTGCGCCCGGCTGTATCCCCCCGCGCCGGCTTGTTTACAGAAACACCACGCCAGCCTTCCGCAGCACCTCAGCAGCAGGAAGCCCCCGCTCATCGTAGCCTGTTTGGCCGCGTAACTGGCGCGTTCCGTCGCAATGCGGCTGATGCAGCACGGCAGGAACCAAACGCTCAGCCTCGCCCGACCATCAGCCAAGCTGATCAGGGTTCTGGCCTGCGTTCTGGTGAAGGAGATTCAGGTCTGGAAATTCCGACCTTCCTGCGCCGTTAATTTTTTACACTTTACTCTATAAATGCGTCGCCTTTCACGAGGCGGCGCATTTTTTATGTAATAGATGGCAATAATCGTTGACTGGCTTCAACCAGAAACAAGCTTTAGCGTTGTTTTAACTTTCTATCTACGCAAGCATAGGATGCCCAGATAATGGACGGTCTGCTAAGGGAGCCACTCCTGTATTCCGATATTGTAGAAAGCCCAGCATCTTTTATGCGTTCTGTTAGGAAAGCCCCGTCTGCTTTGCAGCATACGCTGCGTCATGCCATTTCGTGCACCGGCACTGGGTTGCATACAGGGCAATCCATCCGCATGAGCTTACATCCTGCACTTGCCGGACATGGGATTGTATTCCAGCGCACAGATCTCCCCAATGCGGCCCCTATTGCAGCACGATATGACAATGTTTTGGAAACACGCCTGAGCACCGTTTTGGGTGAAGCTCAACACCCAGAAAACCGGGTGGCTACGGTTGAACATCTTATGGCAGCCCTGAATGGCTGCGGCGTAGATAATGCACTCATTCTAATTGACGGCCCAGAAACACCTGTTTTTGATGGGTCCGCCGCTGATTTTGTATTTCTGCTGGATTGTGCCGGGCGGAAAGCACAGGATGCCCCGCGTCGTTTTATTGAAGTCTGCAAACCCATTCGCATTTGCCACAATGATTCATGGGCCGAACTGCACCCTACCGCAGGCCACCATCTCCATCTTTCCCTGAGCATTGATTTTCCGGCAAAAGCCATTGGCCAGCAAAGCTATAGTGCAGAACTTACACCGTGGTCTTTCCGGCACGAGCTGGCAAACAGCCGCACCTTTACCCTTAAAGCAGAAATTGAAGCCCTTCACCGTGCCGGGCTGGCGCGCGGTGGCTCACTCAACAATGCCATTGTGGTAGATGATGACCATATTCTAAATCCCTCAGGCCTTCGCAAACCGGACGAGTTTATCCGCCATAAGGTTATGGATGCAGTGGGAGATCTTTACCTTGCTGGCGGTGTGTTGTTGGGAGAGTTCCGCGGCCACAGATCTGGCCATGCCTTGAACAATCAGGTGCTGCGCGCTCTTTTTGCAGACCAGAATGCATGGCGTGATATCACCACATCCCTACCCGCAGCGTCTGCCGCCTGATGCCTTTTTGGCGCAATAACGAATCAATAGCTGTTTCATTGCTTTTCTTGCGCAGTGGGCATGCTATAAGATGCCGTCTCTAAATGAAGAGCCGGTATGTCTGATATTTGCATTAAACCACAGTTGCTTCGCCACGTTCTGCCCCGCGTGCTTTCAGTTGCCCTGCTGACAAGCTTGGCAGGCTGTGGCTTGTTTAATGAAAACAAGAAGCTTCCGCCGGCTCCCAAAATTGCTGCGCCTGAAACGCTTTACAATAACGGCATTGATGCCCTGCGTACCAGGCGCTATGCCCTTGCGGCTTCAGAGTTTGAAACGCTGCAGCAGAATTACCCATACTCTGGTTACATTGCGAATGCCCAGCTTATGGAAGGCTATGCGTATTACCTGAAAGGGAAATACCCTGAAGCCGTGCAGCAGCTTAACCGCTTTATTAGCCTACACCCCACCAGCTCAGATTCAGCTTACGCTTATTACCTGCGCGCATTGTGCTTTTATGAGCAGATTGCAGACGTCCAGCGCGATCAGCAGGGCACCGCTGAATCCATGGATGCGCTGGAAGAAGTGGTTACACGCTTTCCACAATCCAAATACGCACGTGATGCGCAGCTAAAAATTGATCTTTGCCGAGACCATCTGGCCGGTAAGGAAATGCTAGTTGGCCGCTATTATCAGCGCGAGAAAAACTACGAAGGCGCCATCAACCGCTACCAACGTGTGGTGCAGGATTTCCAGACCACCAACCATGTGCCCGAAGCTTTGGAACGTATGGTGGAAGTGTATCTGGATCTGGGCCTAACAGATCAGGCGCGTAAATCTGCCATTGTGCTGGGGTACAACTATCCCGGTAGCAAATGGTATCGGTATGCCTACGATAACCTGCACCGTTATCATTTGCTGACAGATAAGTTCCCTATTCCCGGTAAAGTTGTTTCCGCATCCGACATGCCAAAAGATGCAGAACCCGGAACGGCTGGCGCCAAAAAAGGTACGGCCATGAAACCAGATGCTCTGGCAACAGATACGCGGAATGAAAACACGCAGCCGCAGGCCATGCCTATCAAGGCAGCACCTGTTACGCCTGTAAAAACCGAACCTACAGCGCCGGCGGATTCTGCAGGCTCACCTCCAAAATAAAGAACACATAGAGAACATTTTTCTGGCGACTTGTGCCTGAAATGAGTATTGTGCGTTTGCCGCCCCATGCGGGCGGGGCAAGCAGGAAGCTATTTGCTTTTGTGTTTTGCCGTCTTTCCTGTCATTTGGGCGCAAGCCCGGAAAACCGGATGCCATTATGCTAACAAGCCTTTCCATCAGGGACGTAGTTCTGATTGAAACGCTCGATCTCTCACTCCATGCAGGGTTTACTGCACTTACGGGGGAAACCGGGGCGGGCAAATCCATTCTGCTAGACAGTTTGGGCCTTGCTATGGGTGATCGCGCCAGTGCCGGCCTAGTGCGTGCTGGTGCGCCAGAAGCGCGCGTAACCGCCAGTTTTGATGTTTCTGCTTCACACGAGGCATTCGGAATCCTGCAAGAGCAGGACATTCCCGCAGAAGTGCAAGAGCCTTTGGTCCTCCGCCGCGTCATCTCCAAGGAAGGCCGCTCCCGTGCATGGATCAATGATCAGCCTGTTGGCATCACACTTTTGCGGCGCGTGGCGGCCACCCTTATTGAAATTCAAGGCCAGCATGAGCAAATGGGGCTGGCCGATTCCAGCACGCATCGTGGCCTGCTTGATGCATACGGCGTTAAACCTTCCCTTTTAAATAGTGTTGCCGGTGCATTTGACCGCTGGCAAACCCTGCGTTCAGAGCTTGCCAATGCGCATCGCGCATTAGAGGAAGCCGCACGAGAAGAAGAATGGCTGCGCCACACGGTTGATGAACTCACTGCCCTTGCCCCACAACCGGGTGAAGAAGAAGAACTGGCCCAGCAGCGCCACGCTTTACAGCAAGCTGAACGGCGCGGAGAGGCTGTAGCCGCAGCCCTTTCTGAACTCACCCCCAGAGACAGAAGATCCCCCGGCCCTGCCGCCGCTTTACGTGGGGCAACCCGCGCCCTGCTGCGCCTTGTGCCAACAAATGCTTCTGCTGCTCCCCCATCATCGGCAGAAGCAGAGCCTCTGGAAGCCCGCACGACAGAGGCCCTCACGGCTTTGGAAAATGCCGAAAATGCCTTGGCAGAAGCCGAAAACCTGCTCTCCCGCCTGGCAGCAGATACAGAAGCCAACCCTCGGCTGCTGGAAGATACAGAAGAGCGCCTGTTTGCCCTGCGCACCGTGGCACGCAAACATTCCATTGCTGTAGATGATCTGGCAGATCTGCTTACCCGCCTTTCTGGCCGCCTGACGGCGCTGGAAAACGGCACCGCAGCGCTGGAATCTCTTAAAGTGGCCACTGAAGAAGCGCGCGTAACATATATTCAAAAAGCCGAAGCCCTGCACGAAGCCCGCACCAAGGCTGCCCGCAAAATGGAGCAGGCTGTTACAGCGGAATTAAAGCCTATCAAACTGGAAAAAGCACGCTTTCTGGTGGATATCAAAGTGCTTCCTGCTGAACAGTGGAGCCGACAGGGTATGGAGCAGGTGATCTTTCTGATCGCAGCCAACCCCGGCCAACCCGCAGGACCTTTGGCGAAGGTTGCTTCTGGCGGTGAGCTCTCCCGCCTTATGCTGGCACTTAAACTGGTGCTGGCAGGGCAGTCTGGTATCGGCACGCTGATTTTTGATGAAATTGACGCAGGCGTTGGTGGCGCAACAGCCGCCGCCATTGGTGAACGTTTGCATCGGCTTGCGCAAAATGTGCAGGTTCTGGCTGTTACCCATAGTCCACAAGTGGCCGCCAGCGCAGATGCGCACCTGCGTATTGGCAAACTTACCCGCAACGGCCAGACCGTAACACACGCCACCCCGCTCACAGACACAGAGCGTAATGAGGAAATTGCGCGTATGCTGGCAGGTGATACAGTAACCGATGCCGCCCGCGCCGCCGCCGCCAGCCTGCTTGGACATGAGAATAATGCCTGAAACTGCCCTTCTTCCCGCCGACATGACACCCCAACAAGCACGGGAAGAACTGGAACGCCTTGCTGCCGAAATTGCCTACCACAATGCGGCCTATTATCGGAACGATGCTCCAGAAATCAGTGATGCAGAATATGATGCCCTGCGCCGACGGTATGATGCCATTGTAGCCCATTACCCAGAGGCCGAACCAGAAAACAGCGCAGCCCAAGCTGTAGGCGCCGCACCGGATACAGCGTTTGGCAAGCACATCCACCTTGTGCCCATGCTCTCTCTGGACAACGTGTTTGACCGGGAAGATTTTGAAGGCTTTATCAGCCGCGCCACCCGCTTTTTGGGGCTGGATCAAAAAGCAACAGAACAACTGATCTTTGTAGGTGAACCCAAAATTGATGGTCTTTCCATCAGCCTGACCTACGAAAAAGGTCGTTTTGTGCGTGGCACCACCCGTGGCGATGGCACTGAGGGAGAAGACGTTACCGCCAATTTACGTACGCTGAAGGATTTGCCGTTACGTCTTTCCGGCTCCTATCCCGATCTGATCGAAATTCGTGGTGAGGTTTTCCTTTCCAAAAAACACTTTCTGGAACTCAACGCCGCGCAGGAAGCAGCAAACAAGCGGTTGTTTGCCAACCCGCGCAACGCAGCTGCAGGCTCCCTGCGGCAGCTAGACCCCAAAATTACGGCGCAACGCCCGCTATCCTTGTTTGCCTATGCGCTTGGCTTTTGCTCAGAAAAAATCAGCCGCAGCCATTGGGCATATCTGGAACAACTCAAAGCATGGGGTTTTCCGGTTAATCCGCTTTCCCGCCAGATTAAAGGCGTGGAAGATGCCGAGGCCTTTTTTGCGGAAGTCAGCCAGAGCCGGGCTGAACTTGCCTACGATATTGATGGCGTTGTTTACAAAATTGATGATCTGGCCCTGCAGGAACGCTTGGGTTTTGCAGGCCGTGCCCCACGCTGGGCCATTGCATGGAAGTTTCCGGCAGAACAGGCCATCACACGCCTGAAAGAGATAGAAATTCAGGTTGGCCGCACAGGTGCCCTCACCCCCGTTGCGCATTTAGAACCCGTAAATGTTGGCGGCGTGCTGGTTATGCGCGCCACCTTACATAACGAAGATGAAATTGCCCGCAAGGATGTCCGCCCCGGTGATATGGTTTTCATCCAGCGTGCGGGGGATGTTATCCCGCAAGTGTTGGGTGTTGCACCTTCTTCAGATGCCACGCCTCGGCAGGCACCGTATCACTTCCCCGATCACTGCCCTGTTTGTGGGGCGGCGGCTGTTCGGCCAGAAGGAGAAGCTGTGCGCCGTTGCACGGGGGGGCTCACCTGCCCTGCGCAAGTTGTAGAACGGCTTATCCACTTTGTTTCCCGCCAAGCGTTTGACATTGAAGGCTTGGGAGACCGCAGCATTCGTGAATTTCATGATATCGGCCTGATTTTAACCCCGGGCGATATTTTCCGTCTGCATGAACACGCGGCAGACATAGAAAAGCGCGATGGATGGGGCGAGCAATCGGTTCAAAAGCTGCTGCAAGCTATAGAGAGCCGCCGCACCATTTCCCTTTCTCGCTTTATTTATGCGCTGGGTATCCGCCGGATTGGCGCCAGCAATGCCCGCCTGCTGGCACGCCATTACGGCACGTATGAAAACTGGTTCAGCCAAATGCAGGCTGCCGCCATTATCGGGTCTGATGCTCGGCTGGAACTGGGCTCCATTACCGGCATAGGCACAGCCACGGCGGAAGATCTGGTGGCCTTTGTGGCAGAAGAACATAACCTGCAAACGTTAGCAGATTTGCGCGCCAACTTAACCATAACAGAAGAAACTGTGGCATCCGAAGGCGCATTGGCTGGCAAAACCATTGTGTTTACCGGCACCCTGCACACCATGACACGACCAGAAGCCAAAGCAACGGCAGAACGGATGGGTGCCAAGGTTTCGGATTCTGTATCCAAAAAGACAGATCTGGTTGTTCTGGGGGAAAAAGCTGGCTCAAAGGCTAAAAAGGCTGCGGAACTTGGCCTCCAGACCATGGATGAGGCTGAATGGAACGCTTTTTGCTCTGAGCAGGAATAACGGGGCGTTGCACACGTT
Source organism: Acetobacter sp. A11-2 (assembly GCF_040208445.1). Lineage (NCBI taxonomy): Bacteria > Pseudomonadati > Pseudomonadota > Alphaproteobacteria > Acetobacterales > Acetobacteraceae > Acetobacter > Acetobacter sp. A11-2. Next base: position 360,642 of record NZ_CP157843.1, on the reverse strand, counting down.
TTTTTGTATTCTGATACAAAAGAGAGATTGCCCACCCAGCAAAACTGCGCCATGCTACCTTCCAACGAAGGGATGGATTACCAAAGTCGTCCAAAACCAAGAATAAAAATAGCACGCAGGCCAGCCTATCGCCCCGTTATCTCCTTTTCCTCCCCTCGGTCGGGGCTTTTGGCTTTACTGTATGCAGGAATGAAGTGAACGGCACATGACCAAGTGGATCTACAGTTTCGGCGCAGGCCAGAGCGAAGGCAACGCCGGGATGCGCAATCTCCTCGGCGGTAAGGGAGCCAATCTGGCAGAAATGGCCAATATCGGCCTGCCCGTCCCCCCCGGATTTACCATTACCACTGAAGTCTGCACGGCGTTCTACGAAAACGGACGGAAATACCCGGCTGAGCTGGAATCCCAGCTTGAAGAAGCCATGGGTCTGGTTGAAAAAGCCATGGGCCTGCGCTTTGGCGATGCCAATGCCCCCCTGCTTGTTTCTGTCCGTTCTGGCGCACGTGTTTCCATGCCCGGCATGATGGATACAGTTCTCAATCTGGGGCTGAATGACAGCACCGTTGAAGGGCTTGTAAAATCATCCGGTGATGCCCGGTTTGCATGGGATAGCTACCGCCGCTTCATTCAGATGTACGGCTCTGTTGTGCTGGGTGTTGCCCACCACCGCTTTGAAGATCTGCTTGAGCAGATCAAACGTGCCATCGGCAAAGATGACGATACGTCTCTGAGCGCTGAAGAATGGCAGGAAGTCGTTAAAGGCTACAAACAGATTGTTCTGCAGGAAACCGGCACCGCCTTTCCTGAAAGCCCGAAGGAACAGCTTTGGGGCGCCATTGGAGCCGTGTTTGGCTCATGGATGAACCCACGCGCCAACACTTACCGCAAGCTGCATGATATTCCGGCAAGCTGGGGCACGGCTGTTAACGTGCAGTCCATGGTGTTCGGCAACATGGGTGATGATTGTGCCACCGGTGTCTGCTTCACGCGTGACCCTTCCACCGGTGAAAACATTTTCTACGGTGAATACCTGATTAACGCGCAGGGTGAAGACGTTGTGGCCGGTATCCGCACACCGCAGCCCATGGCTGCATCCCGTGCGGCTGAAGGCCAGGTGCCTATGGAAAAGGCCCTGCCCAATGCGTATCAGGAACTGCTGAAAGTGCGCGATCTGCTGGAACGCCACTACCGCGATATGCAGGACATCGAGTTCACGGTGCAGGCCAATAAGCTGTACCTGCTCCAGACTCGTTCGGGCAAACGCACAGCCGCCGCTGCTTTGCGCATTGCCATTGATATGGCCAAGGAAAACCTGATCACGCAGGAAGAAGCCGTTAACCGCGTGCCGCCTGCATCTCTTGATCAACTCCTGCACCCTGTGCTGGACCCCAAGGCAGAACGTCAGCTTCTAACCCGCGGCCTTCCCGCTTCTCCGGGTGCAGCAACGGGCGTGATCGCATTCTCTGCCGAGGACGTGGAAGACCGTGCTGCTAAGGGTGAAGATGTTATTCTGGTACGGGTTGAAACCTCTCCGGAAGACGTGCACGGCATGCACGCTGCCCGCGGTGTGCTGACAACACGCGGCGGCATGACATCTCACGCAGCCGTGGTGGCCCGTGGCATGGGCCGCGTGTGCGTAGCCGGTGCTGGCAGCATTACTGTGGATTACAAAGCCCAGACCATGACAGTGGATGGTCATACGCTCAAAGCAGGTGACTGGCTAACGCTGGATGGTGGCACGGGTGCTGTTTACAAAGGCCGTGTTCCCACCATTCCGCCAACACTCTCAGGTGACTTTGCAACCCTTATGGGGTGGGCAGATTCCATCCGTCGCCTTGGTGTGCGCGCCAATGCTGAAACACCAGAAGATGCGGCAACAGCCCGTCGTTTTGGGGCTGAAGGTATTGGTCTGTGCCGCACAGAGCACATGTTCTTTGGCCCGGATCGGATTGGCCATGTGCGCCAGATGATCATGGCAGATGACAAAGCCACACGCGCCAAGGCCATTAACGCGCTTCTGCCCTTCCAGAGGAGTGATTTTACAGAACTGTTCCGCATTATGGCGGGGCTGCCTGTTACCATTCGTCTGCTTGATCCGCCGCTGCACGAATTCCTGCCGCATGGTGAAGCAGAGCTGGAAGAAATTGCCAAAGCGCTTGGGCAGGATGTTGAAACCCTGCGGGCCCGCCGTTCTGCACTATCTGAAGCCAACCCAATGCTGGGCCACCGTGGCTGCCGTCTGGGTATTACATACCCCGAAATCTACGCCATGCAGGTGCGTGCCATTGCAGAAGCGGCTCTTGATATCGCCAAGGAAACAGGCAAGCCTGTTGCCCCGGAAATCATGATTCCGCTGATTGGCACAAAAGCTGAGCTGGATCTGGTGCGTAAAACCTGTGAAACCGCCATTGCTGACGTTCTTGCTGAACGCAAAGCAGAACTGTCTTACAAGATCGGCACCATGATTGAGCTGCCACGCGCAGCCATTACGGCAGACCAGATTGCACAGAGTGCAGACTTCTTCTCCTTCGGCACAAACGATCTGACACAGACCACCCTTGGCCTTTCCCGCGATGATGCTGGCTCCTTCCTGCCAGAATACGTGGAAAAAGGGTTGCTGCCGCAGGATCCGTTTGTTTCGATCGACCGCGAAGGCGTTGGCGCACTGGTGCGTATGGGTGTTGAAAAAGGCCGCGCCACCAAGCCTGACATCAAACTGGGCATTTGTGGTGAACACGGGGGCGATCCGCTTTCCATCTCCTTCTTTGAGGAAGTTGGACTGGATTACGTTTCCTGCTCCCCCTTCCGGGTGCCCGTTGCCAGATTGGCCGCAGCACAGGCCGCACTGGCTGCCAAAAATAACAAGGCCGTAAAAGCCTGAACGAAAAGGTGGCCGCCTCTCACCGAGGCGGCCATTTTCAAATCCAGATCATGCAAAAAAAAATCACGCTCCACCTTGTCTCCGAAGCAACGGGCCAGACGCTGGATTCTGTTGCCCGCGCCTGTATTGCGCAGTTTCCCAATACAGAGGTGCATCTGCGCCACTGGAACCTTATTCGCACGCAGCTTCAGCTCCGTCGGGTTTTGCGGCATATCGCGCTAGACCGTGGGCCTGTGATGTCTTCATTAACAGACCCGACCTTGCAAGCTGATATGGAAGCTGGCTGTGCAAGCCTACAGGTAAGACTGTTGGACGTGCTGGATAATGCCCTCCACTTTTTAACGGAAGAAACGGGCGAAGAAGCGACACGTCATCCGGGTGGCCAGTACATCATGGATGAAAACTACTACCAGCGTATTGAAGCCATGCATTATGTGCTGGCGCATGATGATGGGCAGGAAACCAAGGGCCTGAACGAAGCAGATGTTATTCTGGTTGGTGTTTCGCGCGTTTCCAAAACACCTACATGCTTCTATCTGGCAAACCGGGGCCTAAAGGCCGCCAATGTGCCCTTGGTTATGGGCATTGAGCCACCGCAGGATCTGTTCACAACAGATAAACCCGTCATTGGCCTTACAATAGACCCGGAGCGTCTGATTGAAATTCGCCGTAATCGGCTTTCTCAGATGGTGCCATCCAAGGCCAAGATCGATCCGGTAGCAGATTACGCCTATATTGATCTGGAAAAGGTGCAGGAAGAACTGCACTGGGCGCGCCGCTTATGTCGCCGCCATAACTGGCCGGTTATTGATGTCACCCGCCGGTCTATTGAGGAAACATCCGCTGCTATTCTGGATCTGATTTCCGCTGGGTAAAAATACCTTCTTCTTTCTGATATGACCCAGAAAGAAGAAGGAAAACCCTTTTATTCAGCCATTTCTGCTGGGGTCAGGTGTTGGATGCGTATCGCCTGCCCTTGTGCATTATAATAAATAATGCTGCTTCCACGCCGCTGCGCATAACCATCTGGCTTGCCATCCTGTGTCCAGAATAACAGCCGATTGGCATCGGGCTGTTCCTGAACTTTATCGCCTTCTGGTTTGTAGCGATATTTGCTGAAATCCTTGTGGGCACGTGGCAATGGCGGTTTGGTTGCCAACTTGTGCATATCTGCAGGGCGATGCGTTTCTGCATCGTCATCATCGCCCATTCCTTCTTCTGCCATGGCAGAAGGCATATTCAGAACAGGCAGAGCAACTGCGCAAATACCTGCCACAACTAACCACTTCTTACGCAACACAGGCATCATGCTGCTGCTTTCCTTTTTCTGCTTCACTGCCAACAGATATATGGTCTGGCAGCAGTGAAAGGCCATTGTTCCCATATATTGGAACAAAACGATCCTACACCCAACAGAGCAAGCCTGTTTTTCACCATCCTGTCATGCCCTTTTACCAAAGAAACATCCTTAATAAGGCCATAACAGCGATATTCTGCGTATATATCCGCCAGAATACATGTTTGCGGGGCTTTAGGCAGGCTGTATCATCAAGCGTATGACCGAAACGCTTCTCAGCCCCTTTACTCTGGAACGGGATATTAAAAAAAGCCGCTTTCTCGCCAGCGCTACGCCCATAAACAGCATAGAAGAGGCCGAAGCTTTTATCAGCCGTATTGCTGCGGCGGGGCCAGATGCCACACATCATTGCTGGGCATGGCAGTTTGGCCCGCACCGCCGCTGCCATGATGCCGGAGAACCATCGGGCACTGCCGGGCGACCCATTTTACAAGTTGTTGTTGCACAAAAGCTTGATCGGGTTGCCATTGTGGTGTCGCGCTGGTTTGGCGGCATCAAGCTTGGGGCTGGCGGCCTTGTGCGCGCTTATGCGGGCACTGCAGCAGAATGTTTGCGGGAAGCCCCCAAAGAACCGCTGATAGACCGTATCAAGCTGAGCTTTCATTGCCCGTTTTCACTTATTGGGCTGCTGCAGTCTCGTCTACCAGAATGGGGTGTTGATGCTGACACGCCAGAATTTGATGCTCTGGGGGCCCAGTTCGTTCTTACGCTGCCAGCAGAATGGCAGGAAGGTATCACCCAACGCATCACAGACCTGACAAATGGTCAGGCCCAGATACGCGTGGTGGAAGAAAATTAGCGCGGGATAACCCACCCGTTGCCGGTAGAATCCCCAACCTGCCCAGAACCAAACGGCCCGCTGCTCTGATAGGCAGAACCGTATTTGGAAATATCGGAACCGGTTACCGAGTCACGATGCACCTTGGCCAGATGATCTGGATCTGCGCCGTGCTGGAAATCCATGGATGGTGCATCCTGGTACCCCGGCGGCAGGTTACGATGCCCATGAACAGTCTTCTTTTCAGAAGACTGGCTCTGCTGGCCATTGGAATCGAGGCTGCCAGAACCTTCAGCAAAGGAAACATTATCATCTGGCATCAAGGCCGGATCTGCATAAGCTGCAGAAATACCAGCCATAAGGCCAAAACCAACACATATGCCCGAAAGCACCGTTACAAACGGTTTACGCAGCTGCGCCATTGCGCGTTACCCCGCGAAAAAATGAAAATTTACCCTGCCCGAAAAACCGTTCCAGCCGGGCTGTGCTGGTGCTATATTGCACCAACGTGGCAAAATGCCAAACCAAACGGTCATATGCCCGCCATACATTAAAGGCAGGCGCGCGCATTTGGTATAAAGATCAGATTTGCCTATTGCCGCTGTTTTAGACATAAAGGCTTCCCCTTGGCATCCGTACACGGGTGCAAGGTGCTTTATGTCTCTTTATTCAACCTTTGACCTGACCACCCTTAAACTGACAGGAACCGCGTTATGAGTGCAACGCTCACCCAGCCCAACCCGACGTCTGCGACCTGGATGCCGGATAGCTGGCGTTCGTTTCCCGTAAAGCAGATTCCCAGTTATCCGGATCAGGCCGCACTTAAAACGGTTGAAGACCGGCTGAGTTCCTATCCGCCGCTGGTGTTTGCCGGGGAAGTGCGCACCCTGCGCAACCATCTGGCTCAGGCCGCTGCCGGGCAGGCCTTTGTGCTGCAAGGCGGCGCATGCGCTGAAAGCTTTGGTGAATTTAAAGCCAATATCGTGCGCGATACCTTCCGCGTGCTGTTGCAGATGGCCGTGGTGCTGACATTTGGCGCCAAGGTGCCGGTTGTTAAAATTGGCCGTATGGCTGGCCAGTTCGCTAAGCCGCGCTCTTCCGATACGGAAACCGTAAATGGCGTCACCCTGCCATCTTACCGGGGTGACATTATTAACGGTTCAGACTTCACGCCTGAATCCCGCATCCCTGATCCTGCACGGATGGAAACCGGCTATTTTCAGTCCACCGGTATCCAGAACCTGCTGCGTGCGTTCTCGCACGGTGGATATGCCAACCTGCATCAGGTGCACCGCTGGAATCTGGGCTTTGTGGAGCGCTCTCCCCTTTCCAACCGTTACCGCGTAATGGCGGAACGCATTGGGGAAACGCTGGCATTCATGCAGGCCTGTGGGCTGAACGCCGCATCTGCCCCGCAGATTGATGAAACAGAGTTCTACACCTCTCACGAAGCACTGCTGCTGCCTTATGAGCAGGCTCTGACACGCATCGACTCGACATCTGGTGAATGGTATGACTGCTCCGCCCACTTTGTGTGGATTGGGGATCGCACCCGCCAGCCCGATGGCGCGCATGTGGAGTTCCTGCGTGGTGTGCGTAACCCTATCGGCATTAAGGTTGGCCCCACCACCAGCGTGGAAGACATTAAAAAGCTGACAGAAATTCTGAACCCGAAAAACGAAGCCGGGCGTATTACGCTTATCTCTCGGATGGGTGCAGATAAGATTACAGAAAAACTGCCCCCGCTTATGCGGGCCGTAAAAGCGACCGGGCAGACTGTAACGTGGCTGACGGACCCGATGCACGGCAACACCACATCCACGCAGCAGAAAATCAAAACCCGCTCCTTCGATTCCATCGTGAAGGAAGTAAAAGGGTTCTTTGCTGTCTGTGCGGCAGAAAACGTACCTGCTGGTGGCGTGCATCTGGAAATGACAGGCCAGAACGTAACGGAATGCGTAGGTGGTGCGCATTGCCTGACAGAAGAAGATCTGGGCAATCGTTACGAAACCTTCTGTGACCCGCGCCTGAATGCCGAACAATCCTTGGAACTGGCATTCCTGATTGCGGAAGAACTCAAAAGCGAACGCTAAGGCAAACACGCTTTTATGAACTCAGCCTGAACATTCAGGCTGATCACAGAACCGGGGGGTGGGGTTTACCTTGCCCCCTGTTGTTCCCATCATCCCTGCAGCCCCAATGGCAGAAAGAGCAGATCAGGATGACGCATTCCTTCTCCAAACCTTCAGCTGGCGTCTGTTCCGCCCGCACAGCAGCACCGCTTTCCGATGCGGAAATTCGTGCGCGCATAGATTCCTACTTTAATCGTACCCGCCAGATTGTAAGCCGGTTTGGAGATTGTGAGGTTACATACGCCTTCTTCATCCGTCGTCCGGTTATTTCTGCTCCGGGGCTGATGCTGGAATGGCTGAAAAACGTTATGGCCCAGCGCCAAGCCCCCTACACAGTAGATGTGGTGCACCCAGAAGGTGAATGGGTGGGTGCTGGTGAGCCGCTGGTTTACGTAACAGGCTCCTTTACCCATCTGGCGGATTTAGAAACACTGCTGTTGCAAAAACTCGGTAGCCCATGTGTTGCAGCACACCGCGCTTACCAGATGGCGCTTTCCCTACCTCATACCCGCTTTTTGGCCATGGATGCCCGCCATTGTGCTGGGTATGAAATGCAGGAGCTTATGGCATATGCGGCTTCTGTTGGGGGGCGTGAGGCGCAGGAAAACGGGGCTATAGGGTTTGTAGGCACAGCCAATGATGCCGTAGCACCCTTTTTTGGGGGCACACATGGCGCAGGCACCATGCCTCATGCCTTAATTGGCTATGCGGGCTCTACCGTGCGTGCGGCTGAAATGTTCCATGCAGAATTCCCGCATACTGACCTTGTGGTGCTGGTAGATTACTTTGGGCAGGAAATTACGGACGCACTGGCCGTTTGCAATCGCTTCCCCAAACTGGCGGCAGAAGGCAAGCTGGCTGTCAGGCTAGATACACATGGTGGCCGCTTTATGCAGGGGTTAAACCCGCAGGAATCCTATGCGGTGGTCAACCGTCATGCGCCAGAGGCACTGCGCCGTTATCGGTCTGATAAAGAACTGCGTTACCTGATTGGCACAGGTGTTTCTGCCGCAGCCATTTGGAAAATGCGTGAAGAGCTGGACCACGCAGGCTTTCCGCACGTTAAAATTATTGCCTCATCTGGCTTCGGCGTAACCAAATGCGCCTGTATGGCGGATGCACACGCCCCTATTGATGTTGTTGGCACAGGCTCCTTTATTCCTGAACTGTGGAACGAAACCTATGCCACAGCCGATATTGTCTCCTACAACGGCGTTGAACGGGTAAAAATCGGGCGGGAATTCCTTCTTCCCTCCTTCCGCAAAACCACCAAAGGCGAACAGGCATGACCGAAAAAACCGATACCGAAGACAAAACATGGAAAGTTCGCATTCTGGATCTTTCTGGCGGTGCGGAAGATAACATTGTGGAAGATGTTGGCGTTTTTCATGATCTGGCCCACGCCAACGCATTTGCCCGCGCCTATGTGCGCGACAGTGTAGAACGCTGCCGCACCCCCGGCGCCAGCGCCAAAGATGTGCTGACAACGTGGTTCAGCTTTGGTGAAGATGCCGTTGTGCTGGATGCAGGTGAAGATGGCTGGCATTCCGCCAATGAGCTGGATGATTTTACGGCCCACCGCGCAACGCCGATGGAACGAGACTGGCGCGCGCTGGACCCGCGCCGGCTGGTTGAAGATAACGAAGACCTGACAGACCTTTACGGCACGACAGACGATGCCGATAATGGCGGCCACCAGCACTAACACAGCATAACGCTGTGGCTGGTCTTTCCTGTTCATTCGCGCCATAAGCTTCTGTCATGAAACTCCGTTTTGCTCCCAGCCCTACCGGCCTCCTGCATGTTGGCAATGCCCGTCAGGCACTTGCCAATGCCCTTTACGCCCGCCGCCACGGTGGCCAATTCCAACTCCGTATTGATGATACGGACATCGGCCGCTCCCGCGAGGAGCTGGTAGAAGCTATCCAGAAAGATCTGCACTGGATGGGCATTCAGTGGGATGAAACCTTCCGGCAGACAGAACGGCTGGACCGCTACGCTGCAGCTATTGAGAAGCTGAAAGCTTCTGGCCACCTTTACCCCTGCTTTGAAAGCGAGCAGGAACTGGCCGCCAAGCGCGAAACACAGATCCGCCAGCGCCGCGCCCCGGTTTATGACCGCGCCATGCTGAAAATGACCCCCCAGCAGCGCGCGCAGGCAGAAGCAAATGGTAAAGTGCCCTACTGGCGCTTCAAGCTGTCCAACACCACCGTGCGCTGGCGCGATATGGTGATGGGCGATTGCCAGGTTAAGCTTCCTTCTGTTTCAGACCCCGTTCTGGTGCGCACAGATGGCACGGTGCTGTACACACTGGCCTCTGTTGTGGATGATCTGGAAACAGGCATTACCCACATTATCCGTGGGGAAGACCATGTAACCAACACGGGCGTGCAGATTGATATTGCCCAAGCCCTTGGCGCACATCCTGACCATTTCCGTTTTGCACATCTGCCGCTGCTGCTTGATGAAAACGGTGGCAAACTTTCCAAACGCTTTGATGCGTGTTCACTGCGCACATTCCGTCAGGACGGCATAGAAGCAACAGCGCTGATCTCCTACCTTGCCCGCCTTGGCTCTTCGGATGATCCGGTGCTGCTCCCGTTTGATGAGCAGGCCAAGATATACGATATTTCCCATATCTCCCGCTCTGCAGCACGGTTTGATACCCGCCAGCTTCTGGCCATGAACCATAAGCTGCTGGCCCAGACAGCCTATGCAGATGTGGCAGACAGATTGCCTAAAGGCGCGACCGAAGCCTTCTGGCTGGCTATTCGTGGGAATATCGAACTGCTTTCAGAAGCACGCCTGTGGCATAATGTAACGGATGGAGACATCATCCCTCCTGTGCAGGAAGGTGAAGATGACTTCCTGAAAGAAGCCGCCAGCCTGTTGCCGCCTGAACCGTGGGATGAAACCACATGGAAGGCATGGACAACCGCTGTGCGTGAAAAAACGGGCCGTTCTGGCAAAGCCCTGTTTCACCCCCTCCGTTTGGCACTAACAGGGGAAGAACAAGGGCCGGAACTGCGGGATCTTCTGCCGTTAATTGGCCGCTCCCGCGCCTTGGCCCGGCTGCTTCCTTCTGCATAAAGAGTAACACACATGCCTCTGCAATCAGCGCCTTCCCTTCCCGCCTTTATACCGGGCAAAACGGATGCGCTGATTGTGGTAGATGTGCAGAACGATTTTCTGCCAGATGGCACCCTGCCTGTGCCCCAAGGCCATATCATTGTGCCTGTTATTAACAGATTGGCACATTTACCTTTTGGGTTGATCGTAACCTCGCAGGACTGGCACCCATCCGATCATGTTTCTTTCAAAACCACTCATCAGAACGGTCTTTGGCCTCCACATTGTGTAGCCAATACACACGGAGCGGCCTTTCCCCAAGATTTACACCTGCCTGAACGCACCCTGCACCTGTTTAAAGGCGCACAATCCGAGCAGGATAGTTACTCTGCTTTTGGGGCTCAAACACAGTCGGGCCAGTTGCTTGATGCTGTTTTAAAACAGCATGGCATCACACGTGTTTTTGTATGTGGCTTGGCATTGGAATACTGCGTGCAGGCCACAGCACTAGATGCACAAAAAGCCGGATATACAACCGTGCTTCTTACAGATGCCACCCAAGGCCTAGAGCCTGACCCTACCCCCGCTTTAATGGCCTGTCAGGCAAAAGGTATTTTGCTGTATTCTGGTTTACAATTACACACACCTTACTTAACGCGCTGATTCATACCCTACGCAAACCAGCCAGAGGTTTTTATGCGTAACAGTCTTTCTCGCCGTCGTTTTGGTCTTTGCTGTGCTGGTATGGGCATTTCTGCTCTGGCTGGGCCACCCATTGTTGCACGTGCAACATCCATTCCCGAACTGATGGAACGCGAACCGCCCATGCTGGAAACCCTTAAATGGGCACCGCATGTGCATAAGGCCATTCAGAACGTTATCAACGCCAACGGGCAATATTCCTCCACCTACAACCCGCAGCGTCGGCCCTACGTGGTGGTGGACTGGAACAACACAGCCATTGTGGGCGATGCGCAGGAAACGCTGTTCCTCTACATGCTGGAACACTTCAGTTTTCTGATGCGTGCAGATGAATTCCGGCATCTCATCCACGTACATGCATTTGCGCACCCCTTGCCTGACCCATTTGTTAATATGGCCGGGCAACCCGTTTCCTTCCCGGTGCTGGTGGATGATCTGATAGAGGATTACCGTGCACTGGCAGCCCGTTATGGGCACATGCCACACCCGCTCCCGCGGGATGTGTTGGCAAAAGATGTCACTCTTCAAGCTTTTCGGGCCAGAATGGCCTTTTGCCAACAGGCTGTTGCCACACTACATGGGCCAGAAGCCGCACAACGCTGGATGATACGACTGGTAGCAGGGCAGACAGCAGCAGACGTTATTGCCCTTAGCCGTGCAGCAAATGAATGGTGCCTTGGGGCTTCCATAACCACACAAACATGGGAATGCCCGGCAGAACGCCCCGGCAAGGCAGGCCCGGTATCTGCCAAAGTTGTGCAAGCCCTGCGCCTTACGCCGGAAATGGCCAACCTGTTCCAGATCTTGCAAGAACACGGGATAGACCCGGTTATCTGCACCTCCGGCATGGAGGATATTACGGCGCTTTTTGCCACATCGGCAGAATATGGATACAACCTGCCGCGTGAACATGTTTTTGGCGCACGTTTGGCTGAGCGTAAAAAAATCCTGCTTTCTACCGAAGTCGCACATTACCCCTTCCCGGCAGATGCGGGAAAAACCGCCATTATTCACAAATACTTTGTCGCAAAACGGCAAATGTCGCCACTCATGATTTTTGCGGGAGAAGATTGCTCAGCGCATATGCTGGAAGCTTTTCCTGACAGCAAGCTGAACTGTCTGATAAACCGCAAACAATCCGCCCCCATGCAGAAATTTTTGCAAAAGGCCGCACAATCTGCCTCAGACACCGCGCCCCGGCAGTTTTACCTGCAAGGGCGTGATGAAAACACAGGGGAATGGCTGCCAGAAGAAGGTAGTATTCTATTGGGGGAAACCAATCCTTCCCTCCCCACCTGATATGATCAGGATTTGGGCTTCCACCAGTTTAGCAATAGGGAATTGCTGACAACAGAAACAGAACTCATTGCCATGGCAGCCCCTGCCAAAACCGGGTCCAGCTTACCAAGGGCTGCCAAAGGCAAACCGAGAATATTGTAAATAAAAGCAAAAAACAGGTTCTGCCATATTTTGGAAACCGTGGCGCGTGAGAGAGAAAGCGCATCCACCAAGGCCATCAGGTTGCTGCGCATTAGCACAACATCTGCCGTTTCCAAGGCAATATCTGCCCCAGCACCTATGGCAAAACCAACATCGGCAGAAGCTAGAGCTGGGGCATCATTAATACCATCGCCCACCATGCCCACGCACTTGCCCTGCTCTTTCAGTTTACGAATTTCAGCCTCTTTGCCATCTGGCAGCACGCCAGCAATAACTGTTTTTATGCCCACCTGCTGGGCCACGGCCTGCGCAACACGGGCGTTGTCCCCCGTAAGCATCACCACATCCAAACCCTGCTGCTGCAAGGCTGCTACTGCTTCTTGCGCTTCTGGGCGGATCTGATCTGCCAGCGCAAACCATGCCAGAACCGTTTGTCCCTGCGCCACACCCACAACCGTGCGCCCCTGCTGTTGCCAGCTTTGGGTAAGATCATGATCGATCGTGCAACCAATGGTAGCCAGATATGCAGGAGAACCCAACGCAATAGGGTGGCCCTGATATTCTGCTCTAACACCCTGCCCTGGCACAGCCTGAAAGCCAGATATTTCTGCCGCAGTAACATCCTGCGCACGTGCATAGTTCACAACCGCACGCGCTAACGGATGTTCGGATTGGCTTTCCAGCGCATATGCCAAGGCAAACGCATCATGTGCAGAAATATGCTCTGCCACCTGAACATCCACAACTGCGGGCTGCCCTTGGGTTAAGGTGCCTGTTTTATCCACCACAAGCGTTGTGAGCTTACGTGTCTGTTCCAGCGCATCTGCATTACGGAACAAAATACCCGCACGTGCGCCCAACCCCGTGCCCACCATAATGGCGGTAGGAGTAGCCAACCCCAAAGAGCACGGGCAGGCAATGACCAGCACGGAAATAGCGTTAACAAGGCTTTGGTCCCATACACCTGTTAGCAACCAGCCTGTGGCAAATGTCAGCACAGCCAGCGCCAGCACCACCGGCACAAAAACAGACGCCACCTTATCTGCCAGCCGCTGCACACTGGCTTTGCTGCCTTGTGCCTGCTCTACCATATGCACAATGCCTGCCAGCACTGTCTGGCTGCCAATACCGGTTACTTTGGCGCGCAGGGCTCCTGTCTGGTTTAATGTGCCTGCAAACACGTTGGCACCCGTTTGCTTGGCAACAGGCACGCTCTCACCCGTCAGCATGGCCTCATTCACATCCGATGCGCCAGAAAGCACCACACCATCTACCGGAATACTCTCACCGGGGCGCACCAGAAACACATTGCCCACTTGTAGCTGCTCTACGGGTTCATCGGTTATCTGACCGGCGCGTTCAACATGTGCTGTTCTGGGCTGAAGCCGCAGCAGGCTTTCCATACCAGCACCTGCGCGCGCCTTGGCGCGGGCCTCCAACAAACGGCCTAGCAATACTAGCGTAATCACCAGTGCGCTGGCCTCAAAATAAACAGGCTGATCTAACCCAAACAGCACCACAACCGCGCTGAAGCCATAGGCAATGCTGGTGCCCAAAACCACCAGCACATCCATGGTGGCGGCACCACTGCGCAATGCGTGCCATGCACCCGCATAAAAGGAGCGGCCACACCAAAACTGCACCACAGTGGCCAAAACAAGCTGCACCCATAGCGGCAACATAACCGCATGGTGTGCGCCTACCATCATACCCACCATTTCCAGCAGAAATGGCAGGCTTAAAACCGCAGCCAGCACAAAACCTGTTAGTGCGGTGCGCCATTCCTTCTGCCGCTGATGCTTGGCTTCTTCCGCTGTTTTCTGTTGGAAGACACTTGCGCCATATCCGGCTTTTTCTACCGCAGCTATCAGCGCCTGCGCGGTAACTATGCCGGGAACAAAAGTAACGTGTGCACGCTCGGTAGCGAGATTAACGTTTGCATGCACAGATGGCAGGGCGTTCAGCACTTTTTCCACCCGTCCGGCACAGCCCGCACAAGAAAGCCCTGTCAGAGCCAGATCCACGCTGGATGTCTGCGCCCCAAACCCGGCTTTGGTAACGGCGTCCAATATATCCGTTACGTTGCTTGCACCGGCACCCAGATCAACCTGTGCCTTGGCCGTTGCAAAATTGACAGAGGCCTGCACACCCTCCAGCCGGTTCAGCACTTTTTCCAGCCGGGCAGCGCATGCGGCGCAGGACATCCCTTCTACCGGGAAACTGATTGTCTGGCTCATTCACCCTACTCCGCCTGTAACTGCCACGCCTGCGCACCGCATCAGAAAACCACTATGATACGACTTCCTGCTTTGCAGGACATTTTCTTGCTCTCATATACACATTGCAGATATGGTGGCGAGATGATGGATCGCATCCTGCCTTTCAGAAAAATTCTGAGCGGCCTGCTTTTTGTAGCAGTGCTGATAGGCTTGCATGCGCTTTTGCCGGGCAAGATATTTGCATCTGCTCATGCCATGACACACTGGCACTCAGGCGTACAATCTGCCGAGTGCCATTCTCATGCTTCCATGAACATGCCGATGGAACATCATGCTGCACCGGCACATGCTGCCCATTGTGCATTGCAAACCCATACACACCATCATCAACAGCATTGTTGCCAGCCAGATTGCTTTACAGCCGGCCTTTCTGCGCTTCTGCCTTATACGCCTGCGCATGATGCTGCATGGCAAATGCCTGCGCATCGGTTACGCAGGAATGTTCTATTCCTGCCAGATTACACAGCGGATCCCCTGCTCAGACCACCCAAACTGCATAACGCCTGATTTTTCATACGTTTTAATCAGTCGGTCTGCGCGTTCCTATATGCGTGCAGCATGATGCAGAATGGACAATACCCATGCATATTCCCCCTGTTTTGAAAGGGAGAAATGTGTCTCGTCGGCAGTTTATAACTGGCGGCAGCGCATTGGCAGCCCTGTATGCCCTTAAGCCACCCAAACAAGCGTTTGCTTCTGCCCTTACATCCGGGATTGTACCCCCAAACGCCAGCAACACGTTTGATCTGACCATCGGCTGGGCGAACGTAAATATTTTAGACAAACCGCAGCGCGTGCCCACCATGAATGGTGGTGTGCCCGGCCCTATCCTGCGGTGGCGTGAAGGCGATGATTTACGCCTGAACATCCATAATACATTGGACGAAACAACCTCCATCCACTGGCATGGCATCCGGTGCCCGGCACATATGGATGGCGTGCCGGGGTTAAGCTTTGTCGGAATTGAACCCGGTGCACGCTTTACCTATCGCTTTCCTGTAAAACAGAGTGGCACATACTGGTATCACAGCCACTCCAACATGCAGGAAGCCATGGGGCTGTATGGGGCCATTGTGATTGACCCCAAGGAGCCAGACCCCAATAGTTATGACCGGGATTACGTTATCCTGCTTTCAGATTGGTCTGATGTGGCGCCCCATACCATCATCAACAAGCTGAAGTTTCAGGATGACTACTATAATTTCCGGCAACGTACGGCTGTCTCGTTTTTTCATGATGTCAAGAAATCCGGCGTTTGGCCGACACTAAAAGACCGCATGCAGTGGGCTGGCATGAACATGTCCGCTACGGATATTTCAGACGTAAGCGGCATTATCTACACCTATCTGATGAACGGCTGCGCTCCTGCTGCCAACTGGACCGGTATTTTTAAACCCGGTGAACGCATCAGACTGCGGTTCATCAACGCTGCCGCCATGACCTTTTACGATATCCGTATTCCCGGTTTACAGATGGATATCATTCAGGCGGATGGAAATAATGTTGAACCCGTGCGGGTAGATGAATTCCGCATTGGTGTGGCTGAAACGTATGATTGCATTGTGCAACCTCAAGGCAACCAAGCCTACACCATTTTTGCCCAAAGTGAGGATAAAACGGGTTATGCCCGCGGCACGCTTGCCCCTCATTCCGGCATGAGCGCACCTGTTCCCCCCATGGATGAACGGCCCGTACGCACCATGGTGGATATGGGTATGGCCATGCACGGAGGGCACGATATGGGCAGCATGAATATGCACGACATGCCCATGCACCAAGCCACAAAAACGCATGCGCCGCCTTTGAATGTAGAAAACCAGAACCGCGCCGCCATGCCGATCAACCGCCTGGCAGACCCCGGTGATGGTTTACAAAACAACGGCCGACGGGTTCTGACATACGCAGACCTGCGCGCCACCCACCCAGCTACAGATCAACGCCCGCCATCGCGCGAGATCACGTTGTATCTTACCGGCAACATGGAGCGTTATATCTGGGGGTTTGATGGCAAAAAGTTCTCGGAAGCCGAGCCTATTCCACTGCGTTTGGGTGAACGGGTGCGCTTTACCCTGATAAATGACACCATGATGGAACACCCCATCCATCTGCATGGTTTGTGGAGCGAACTGGAAAACGGGAACGGCCTGTATAACCCGGTAAAACACACCATTATTGCGCAACCGGGCGGAAAGCTGAGCTATCTGGTTTCTGCCGATACACCGGGCTTATGGGCTTTTCACTGCCACCTGCTTTACCACATGGATTTAGGCATGTTTCGCACGGTGGTGGTGTCATGAAAACATGTTTGAACCGCCAATACATTTCCCGTTTTTTGCTGTGGGGTATGTCCGCTCTGCTTATGGCTCCTGCAATTATGCCCCATGCCAAGGCAGCTTCCATGAACCATGCAGGTATGGAAGGCATGGATGATATGAATATGGGCGACATGGACATGCCTGCCCCAAAACCTAAACCCCAGCAAAGCTCAAACCCGGCCCAGCATTCTGGGCACACCATTGCACCCAACAAAAGCACTAAGGTGGGCACTTCTGCCTACCCACCCGTAACGCCCAGTGCCCAGTGGCCTGCAACGCCGCCACCTGTGCCTAAAGTGCATTACGTACAGCACATCCATCCGGTTATGGACCACAACACATATTTCCATGCTCTCTTGGAGCAGTTTGAAGGCCGATATACACCGGGCAACAGCTTGTTTAGGTATTCTGGCCAAGCGTGGTTTGGCACGGATTACAACAAGCTCTGGGTAAAGTCTGAAGGCGTTCTAGATGGCCACCGTCGTTTTTCAGATGGTGATCATGAGTTTTTCTATGACCGAGCCATTTCCACCTATTTTGATGTACAGGCTGGTATTCGGCTGGATGTAGATAGCGGCCCCACCCGCGCATGGGGTGCGGTGGGCGTACAAGGGCTGGCACTTTACTTTTTTGATGTCTCTGCCACGGCGTATTTCAACAACTCAGGTGTAGCTGGCAAACTGGAAGGCTCTTACGACTTCCTGATTACCAACCGCCTGATTTTACAGCCACAGGCCGAGTTGAACTTCTATTCTCATGCAGACCCGGAACGCGGTGTAAGCCGAGGTTTTTCTGACATAGATGCAGGTTTGCGCCTACGCTATGAGTTCAAACGCCAGATTGCCCCTTATATTGCTGTTACCTATGCCGGGCATTATGGCAGCACCGCCAGCATAGCCAGAAACAACACCCGCATGGCAGAAAATGGGCCAGAGGATTTACGTTTTACCTTTGGCATTCGCTCGTGGTTTTAACATTGCGATAACCCTTAAATAGAAAAAGCCCTGCCACACATTTGGTGGCAGGGCTTTTTGCTACGGCTAACGCCAGAACTGAATTAGTTCTTGGTTTTGTCAACCAGACGGGATTTTGCAATCCACGGCATCATGCCACGCAGTTTTTCACCAACAGCTTCAATCTGGTGGGCATCGTTACGTGCACGTGTGGCCTTGAAGAACACGTTGCCGGACTGGTTTTCCAGCACGAAGTTACGCACGAACGTACCGTTCTGGATGTCCGTCAGGATACCCTTCATGGCTTTCTTGGTTTCCGGCGTAATCACGCGCGGGCCAGATACGTATTCACCATACTCAGCTGTGTTAGAGATGGAGTAGTTCATGTTGGCAATGCCGCCTTCGTAGATCAGATCCACGATCAGCTTCATTTCGTGCAGGCATTCAAAATATGCCATTTCCGGTGCGTAACCACCTTCAACCAGCGTTTCAAAGCCAGCGCGGATCAGTTCAACCAGACCGCCGCACAGAACTGCCTGTTCACCAAACAGATCGGTTTCAACTTCTTCCTTGAAGGAAGTTTCGATCGTGCCAGCACGGCCACCACCAATGGCAGAAGCATAGGACAGAGCAATGTCCAGAGCCTTGCCAGACTTATCCTGCGCAATAGCAACCAGGCAGGGCACGCCGCCGCCACGCTGATATTCGGAACGCACGGTGTGGCCAGGGCCTTTTGGTGCAATCAGGAACACGTCCAGATCAGGACGCGCTTCAATCAGGCGGAAGTGGATGGACAGACCATGAGCAAATGCCAGAGCAGCACCCTGCTTCAGGTTCTTTTCCAGAGATTCTTTGTACAGTGCGCCCTGGCCTTCATCCGGCGTCAGCACCATAACCACGTCTGCCCATGCAGCAGCCTGGTCTGGGGTCATCACGGTGAAGCCAGCAGCCTTGGCTTTTTCAACTGCTGAGGAGCTTTCGCGCAGGCCGATCACGACCTCTTTCACGCCGCTGTCCTTCAGGTTGTTAGCGTGGGCATGGCCCTGGCTACCATAACCAATAATGGCAACCTTTTTGGATTTAATCAGATTCACATCGGCGTCACGGTCGTAATACACGCGCATTGCCATGGTTTTTGCTCCTTTTAACAAGCCGGAATAGCTTTTCCGGCTTTTCTCATACTTCAGATGCTCTGAATTGTCTGCGGCCCGCGGCAAATGGAGGCCACGCCTGTGCGCGACACCTCAGCCAGCCCAAGCGGACGCATCAGCTCGATAAAACTGTCCAGCTTTTCTGTAGAGCCAGTCAGTTCAAACACAAAAGAACTCGCCGTGGTGTCCACCGCCCGTGCACGGAATGCCTGCGCAATCCGCAGGGCCTCCGTGCGTGGTTCGCCAGAGGAAACCACTTTCACCAACGCCATTTCCCGCGCCACATATGGGCCTTCTGCCGTAAGGTCCACAACGCGGGATACGGGCACTACACGCGCAATCTGGGCGCGTATCTGGCGAATGGCGGAAGGTGTGCCGGTTGTCACCACATTCACGCGGGATGTGGTCTGGTTTTCATCAACCGGGGCCACTGTCAGGCTCTGGATATTGTATCCACGGCCAGAAAACAGCTCCACAATACGGGCCAGGGCGCCGCTTTCATTATCCACCAAAAGAGAGATAACGGCAGAACCGGAATTTTCCTGCTGCATTGTCAGTATATCCTGAAATCAGACTGGAAGAAGAAAGAAACCTCTTGGGGAAAGCCCCAACCGGCCTCAGACCAGCATCTGCCCTTCTTTGGTAATCTTGGCTCCGCTTTCTTCCTGATCTGGTCCCAAAATCATTTCATTATGGGCAGCACCAGAAGGAATCATGGGGAAGCAGTTTTCACCTTCCGCCACGCAGATATCCACAATTACCGGCCCATCATGCGCCAGTGCCTGCCGGATAGTATCATCCAACTGGCTCAACTGCGTAACCCGCAGGCCTGTGCCGTGAAAGCTTTCTGCCAGCTTTACAAAATCTGGCAGCGCATCGCTGTAGCTTTCAGAATACCGAGAGCCATGCAGCAGCTCCTGCCACTGGCGCACCATGCCCATATAGTGGTTGTTGATGATGAAGATTTTTACCGGCAGGCGATACTGCGCAATGGTGCCCAGTTCCTGAATGTTCATCAGGGTGGAAGCTTCACCGGCAATATCCATCACCAGTGCATCGGGGTGTGCAATCTGCGCACCAACGGCTGCTGGCAAGCCATAGCCCATGGTGCCCAGACCACCAGATGTGAGCCAGCGGTTGGGATGATCAAACCGGAAGAACTGCGCAGCCCACATCTGATGCTGCCCAACTTCGGTTGAAACATAGGTATCCCGCCCGGTTTCACGCGCCAGTTCGTAAATACGGCGAATAGCCTGCTGGGGCTTGATAACCGCATCTGGCGCCTGATCCTGCGTAAAGCGCAGGCAATCCAGCGCACGCCATGCATCAATCCGGCTCCACCATTCCGCCAGTTCTTTCTGATGGGTGTAGGCGGGTTCTTTTTCCCATTCCTCAATCATCATGGCGATGGTTTCACCCACATCACCAATAATGGCTTCATCTACATGGATGATCTTGTTGATCTGGGCCGGATCAATATCCGCATGGATTTTGAAGGATGTAGGAGAAAACGCATCCACACGCCCGGTCACACGGTCATCAAACCGGCTACCCAGCGCAATCAGCACATCGCAATCATGCGTGGCCAGATTGGCTTCGTAGGTGCCGTGCATCCCCAACATGCCCAAAAACTGGGAATCGGTGCCCGGATAAGCCCCAAGCCCCATCAGCGTAGAGGTGATGGGAAAACCCGTCATCTTCACCAGTTTGCGCAAGGCTTCACTGGCCTGCGGGCCAGAATTGATAATGCCACCACCCGTATAAAACAGCGGGCGCTTGGCATTTTTCATGGCCTTTACGGCGCGGGCCACAGCATCTTTATCCGGCTTGGCCTGTGTTCTTTCCGTACGCGGAGCAATGTCCTGAGCGCCCATGTATGGCGCATCACCCACGGTGATGTTTTTAGGCAGATCGATCAGCACCGGACCGGGGCGGCCAGAACGTGCAATGGCAAAGGCCTCATGCACTGTTGGCGCCAGATCTTCGGGCTTGCGCACCAGATAATTGTATTTGGTAACAGGCCGCGTAATGCCGGTGGTATCTGCTTCCTGAAACGCATCATAGCCAATCAGGCTTGTAGGCACCTGCCCGGACAGACACACCAGCGGGATGGAATCCATCATGGCATCCAGCAAGCCGGTTACGGCGTTTGTAGCGCCCGGACCACTGGTGACCAGCACAACCCCTACCTTGCCGGTAGAACGCGCATAAGCCTCTGCTGCATGAACAGCCGCCTGCTCGTGCCTTACCAGCACGTGGCGAATCTGGTTTTGCTTAAACAGGGCATCATAAATGGGCAGGACCGCCCCGCCCGGGTATCCGAAAATAACCTCCACACCCTGCTCAGCCAGCGCGCGCATAAGGACTTCCGCACCAGAAAGAGCTGGTGTGTTCCGTGCGTCTGATGGTGCCGAAGCAGCTTTGAGTGTCATGTCATCCTCTCTTCCCGGAAATGGGACAGGCCGCATCTTTAGGCCTCGAATCAGGCAGCGTCAATCCCAGAGAGAACGAAAGATACAATTTCTTCGTATTTTCTTTCCGAAAATTGCGCAAAATCAGAAAAAGATGCATCAACTGTGCATTCCAAGCCCTTTTTTGCCAAACTATGGTGCGCAAACCACGTTGCCTGCCGCTTGGTATAACGCCCTGTGGCCCGCACAGCCCGTTGCGTGGCTTCTTGCTCGATTATCTCTCCACGCAGCATGGCAGAAAGCTCTGGCACACCATGTGCGCGCATGGCTGGCAGGGTGGTATCCAGTTTTCGGGCCAGTAAAGCCTGCACCTCTGCCACAGCACCATTGCGCAGCATGGTCTCAAACCTTGCGGCAATGCGTGCCCGCAGTTCCGCGCGTTCAGGATTTAGGCGCACAGCTACAAACCGGCAAGCAGCGGGCGGCAAGCCGGGCTGCTTATGCCACCATGTCAGCCCATGCCCTGTGCCACGCCAGACTTCCCACGCGCGTGAAACACGTTGGGAATCCACAGGCCTCAGGCGGCTGGCTGTTTCAGGGTCCACTTCCATCAGTCGGGCGTGCAAAGCAGGTGCGCCGTACTGTGCCACACTCTGGCGGGCCTCCTGCCGGGCCTCCTCCCCAGTATCCGGGATAATGACCAAGCCATTTGTAAGGGCGTGCAAGTACATGCCTGTGCCGCCACATAAAATGGGCAAACGGTTTTGCGCCCATGCCTGCTGCATGCAGGCCAAAGCCTGCTCTCGCCACCATGCCACACTGCCTTTTTCTTCTGCTGGCAGCACACCATACAGCCGGTGTGTCACAAGCTGTTCGTCCTCCGCACTGGGGCGAGCCGTTAAAATATGGAGGTCCTTATAAACCTGCATGGAATCGGCATTAATAATCTCGCCATTCAATCTGCGGGCCAATGCCAGCGCCAGAGCGGATTTGCCGGAACAGGTTGGCCCGGCCACAATAAGTGCTGCGGGCAGGTTGGCGGAAGCATCCGCAAGTCTGCCCATATGGTGTTCTGCTTGCCTCATGCCTGCATTCCTGCCACACACCCCTTTGCCATGACGAGCCTTGTTCTGACCCTTGTTGCCCAGCGTGAGGCAACCACCCTTGATAGCGCCACCATTGCACTGGTGCGCGACATTCTTGCCACCAATGCAGAAGCCATTGTGCTTTCTGCCGGGGAAGCTGTTGATATTCCTTGCCCGGAAAATGCAGCCACCAAACTGCCAGCCGTGCGGGAAGCGCTGAACACCCTGCCCGTAGATACGGTGCTGACACATACAGCCATGCGCCGCAAAAGACTGCTGGTTTCTGATATGGACAGCACCATTGTTGCCAATGAAACATTGGATGATGTGGCAACCCATGCCGGTATTGGTGAAAAAATAGCCGCTATTACCGCACGCTCCATGAATGGTGAGTTGGATTTTGCAACATCCCTACGTGAACGTGTGGCCCTGTTGGAGGGGCTCCCTGCTTCCTTGCTGGAAAAAGCGTGGAAGGACGTCAAACTGAACTCTGGCGCGCGCGAACTGGTGCAGACCATGCATGCCCACGGCGCTTACACGGCGCTGGTTTCTGGTGGTTTTACCTTTTTTACCTCCAAGGTTGCGGCGCTGTGCGGATTTGATGAAAACCACGCCAACACGCTCCTTTTTGATGCAGAAGATTGCCTGACAGGCGCAACCGGCCAGCCTATTCTGGGCCCAGATGCAAAGCTGAGCCTGCTGGAAAAGCTGACAGCTACGCACAGCCTGCCCACAGAAGCCACGCTGGCTATTGGTGATGGCGCCAATGATCTACCCATGCTGCGTAAGGCCGGGCTAGGTATGGCTTTTTATGCCAAACCGGTTGTGCGCAAGGAAATTGCGGCCCAGATCAACCATACATCCCTCCGCACGGCTCTGTTTGCACAAGGGTATCCCGCTTCTGCATTTATCAGGGACTAAACATTAGATTTGGCATGACGGCGTAAGGAAAAGATTATGCAGTTTGATCCGCGTGATATTTCAACTTACCCCATCGTCCGTACAATCTGCGTGATTGTTGGGTGTGGGCTGGTAGCTTACTGCTTTGTCTTTTACCTCAACCTGCCACCAGATACGCCAGAGCACGTTATGCGCCATGTTGCCGCACTTATTGTGGGCACGCTTATCCTGCTTGGATCTATCTGGATTTAAAATGTGCGGCACAAACGGCGTGGTTAAAAACCAAGCCGTTTGTGCAGTTCCGCAATAATATAGGGCGTATCATCTAACGGTAACGCCAACCACGGGGCCGGAAGGCGCGTTTCTGTATCTTCCAGCACATGCACGCGCCCAGCCAGTTCCAACTCTTCTATAAAATCACTAATCCGGCGTGAACGCCCCGGCAGCGGATAGATGGTAACTGGCGCACACCCGGCAACCGCTTCTGATATCATCGAAACACTGTCAATCGTGACAATCAGATTATCTGCACAGGCAATCAGTCCTTCGTAGGGGTTTTCCCCTTCCCCATTCCAAACATGGCCACCTGCTTTTTCTACAATATCTGTCAGCACCTTCATGGCTGCCGGGCTTGTACGACGAGAGGGGGTGACAACCAAGCTGCCCCCTTCTGCCTTGAGTGTTTCCACCAAAACCTGCCCAAGACGATGGGCTTCTGCCTCCCCAAAATGAAAACGCCCGTTAGAGCCTCCAACCAAAGCGGCAATAAGAGGGCGTGGCAGTTCTGCAAATTGCGGTTTCCATTGCGCGCGCGCCTGTTCCAAGGCTTCGGGCGTAAGCCCGTGCAATGCTGTGCGACCAAGCAACACGTTTGGGCCAGCAATATCATCGTGCCGACAGGCAACAATCAGATCAAACCGCGAGAGATTTTTACGAGGGTTCTGAATTTGCACCACAGGCCGGTGTGAACCGCGCAAACCAGCACCAACTTCTCCACCCTTACCACCAACACTCACCACAACGGAGGAGTGTGCAAAAGCCGGACATTCTTCCAGATCTACCCCGTCGCTCCCGCGTAAAAAGGGCTTACCAATCCAACGCGGCCCACGCAGCATAATACGGGCCAGTTTACTGGGGCATATGGGGTGAAAAGTGCCATTCCACCCTGCACGTGCTACAAGCCCCAGAGCTTGAGACCGCATACCAGCAAAATCTTCCCCCACAACAAAGGCAGCAACGCCCGCCTGCGTTCCGCAAGACGACATATTTGAACCCTCTGGGGTTCCGGCGTAATCTGCACGCGCCATGATGCGTTATTCCTCTGTTGCGCAAGGGAGAGTGCTGAAAAGCACCCCCGTGTCTTTCTCTCCTTGCCGCTGGAACGGAAAGCGTGCAAGGCGTGTTTGCGCATTCCAGATAAGGAGAAAGGCAACACGATGTCCGGCAGTTTCCATGATCTGGGCCTAGATCCAGCATTATGCGCATATGCGCAGCAGGCGGGCATGGCTGCCCCTACTCCAGTGCAAGAGGCTACTATTCCGGCCATTCTGGATGGCAGAGATGTATTGGTGCGTGCACCCACGGGCACCGGCAAAACGGCTGCCTACGCCTTGCCGCTTAGCCAGAAGCTGCTGAAATCTCGCAAGCCACGTTTTGTGCTGGTTCTTGTGCCCACGCGTGAACTGGTTTTGCAGGTGGAAAAGGTTTTTCGCGCCTGTTTAGGCGAAAGCAAAAAAGGCCAGAAGCAAACACCTGTTACCCTCGTGCCGCTGTTTGGCGGCTCTGACCGCGCAGAGCAGGAGCATTTTCTTGCGCAAGCCACGGGCCGACGCATTCTGATTGCAACACCCGGACGCCTGCTGGACTTTGTTTCCAACCGGATTTGCGATCTTTCAGAATGCGGATATCTGGTTCTGGATGAAGGGGACCGTCTGTTTTCTCCCGAATTTCAGGAAGATACAGAAACACTGCTCTCCTATCTGCCGTCCATGCGGCAAACACTGGTGCTTTCTGCTACCCAGCCCGAAAGTCTTAAAAGCACGCTCCTGAACCTGCTGCATAAGCCGGTTGAAATCAGCATTGAACAAGCCCCCCAAAAGCGCGGCCCCATCCGCCAAGCGGCGTTGTTTTTAGATCCCTCTCAGAAGCCAAGCTTTATTAAGGAATTTTTCAGCCGCGCGCCTAAAATGCGCAGCATTGTGTTTGTGCGCACAAAAGCAGAGGCAGATCAGCTTGCCGCTCTGCTTAAAAAAGCCCGGCTTGCCGCCGCCCCTTTGCATGGAGATATTGCGCAGGATAAGCGCACCAGCACGGTTGCCAGTTTTGAATCCGGGCGGCTCTTTATTCTTGTTGCTACAGATGTTGCGGCACGCGGCTTGGATGTGCCTTCTGTAAAGCAGGTTATCAATTACGATGTGCCAGATCAGCCAGAAACCTATTTGCACCGTATCGGGCGCACGGGCCGTGGCGGAGAAAAAGGATCTGCCCTTACACTATGCACAATGGATGACCGTAAAAGCCTCCGGCAAATTGAGGTTGGCGCTCACGTAAAACTGCGGATTATCAACGCCGAGCAGGCTCTTCCCGCACCTAGCCAGCCTCAAACTGCCTCACGCCGTTCAAAATCTGTTCGGCCATAATCTGCCATGCCTGCTCAGCCTCCCGCTTACCTTGCGTATTCGGTGTGGCAGCAGGCTTATCTTTTACAAATGCTGTAAGTGTTGCTGCAATGCTTTGGGCTTCTGGCTTGCAGAACAACACATTGGGTTGCCCGGCAAACTGTTCAGCCAGACCACTCACATCTGTTGAAATCACCCAACGCCCGGCGGCAAGGGCGGCTGCCCCTACACCACTTTGCGTGGCCTCTCTGTAAGGCAGCACCAGCGCATCCGCCCATGCCAGAAGCTGGCTGACTTTTGTTTCTGGCACCCATGTGTTTTCAATCTGCACATTGGGTAAGCCTGCAAGATGTTCCAGTTCTGCGCTATGGGGCCCTTTACCTGCAATCTGGCAGATATAATCGCCTTGCTTCCCTATAGCTGTAAGAGCTTGCGCCAGCAGATCCAGACCTTTGTAAGATAGTAATCTGCCAAAAAACAGCAGCCGAACCGGCCCTTTATGCGCAAAGGGGGCCGTTTGCTGCCCTTCTGGCGCAACAAACGCAAAAGGTGGATGAAAAGCCACCAGCGCACGCCGCCCACGCATACACCATTGTTTTTCAAGCTGAGCAGCCACATGACGGCTTAATGTAACCGGAATATCAGCAAACCAGACCAGCAGGCGCTGCAAAAACATCTGCCCAACAAAACCATCACCAGGATGAGTTGCAGCATCATGCACCAGCACCACAACAGGCACACCAGCTTTACGCAAAGCTGCCACCATAATCAGATCAAGCGGCCCTGGCATGGCGCATATGGCAACATCAGGCCGAACAGCACGTAACATGCGGCCAAGTGCGTGCACCATACGCGGAGCCTGCAACAAGCGCATAAAAAAGCTGGAAAGGCTTTTGTATGTACGTACCGGTACATCATTATGAAGGTCAGGCTCGGCCTGTAGCACCTCCGCCCCAGAGGAGAGGGAAAGAACAGCAGACGTGTCTGGCAATGCGTTCAGGGCTTTGGCAAGTTCTGCAGCAATACGCGGGCCGGCCCCTTTGCGCCCCCACTGCCAGACAAATACCCGCATGCCGCTCAAACCACTTTTCCTAATCTACTTCTGCAATGCAGCTACTGCATTCAGTAAAGGAGTTGGCCCAAAGGCCCGCAATGCCGCCTTACCAGCAGCCTGCCCAAGCTGGCGGCGCTTGTTGGCATCATCTGCAAGAGTTTGCAATGCTTCTACTGCGCACCAAATATCTGCCTCTGCCCACACAGCTTGAGGTACCTGATACACACCCCGCGCATCTGTAGCTGTTACAAGTTTGTAAGAAATTGGCCAACCACATTCTGATGTTAAGAATTCTGACGTAGCAGACCAATCCGTGGCGATAACAGGGCGTTCCAGAAGCATGGCCTCTGCAGGTACCAGCCCAAACCCTTCACTCCGGTGTAGGGAAAGCACAATATCAGCCTGCTGTGTCATGGCGTACACATCGGGCATTGGCAGCATACGGTTTTCAAAACGGATGTTCTGTGCGCCACCTGCCGCATCCTTCAGGCGCTGCATATCTGCCGCATAATGGTCTGAGCCAGATATTTTCATTACCAACAGGCGGTCTTTCCTGTCTCCAAATGCCTGCCGAAACGCTGCTATAGCCGCCAAAGGGTTTTTGCGCTCAAAACTAGATGCAAGACTAAAGGAAACCAACACCACCACAGCATCCTCAGGCCATCCAAAAGCCTGACGATCCAATTTGGAGGGCTGCGGAGGCACACACGCCAACGGATAGGGCACAATCTTGACCCGGCCAGGCATAAGAGGTTCCAGCGCGCGCGCACTGAAATGCGAAGGTGTCCAGATTTCATGCACGCATGGCACGCCAGCATGCCATTCTGGCGAGATAACCGGTAGCTCCCACACCCAATAGCCCACAATACGGCGCCCAAGCACATGCTTCCGGCCCAGGCGCAAAAGGGCTGCTGGCGTTTGTGGTGCATTTACATGCAGCACCAAAGCCGCTTTTGGATCTGCAAAAACAGAATCCAGCCCGTCTTTCCCCTGCGATTGTAAAAGACCAGCCTCTACCCCTTTTGCACTTACGCCTTGAGAAAGCAGACCTCGCAAAAGCAATCTGGCCCCCTCACCCAAGCCGGAACCCCGGGCTAGCTCTCCTCCAATAATCACATTTGCATCAGCAATCGGCGTGGGATGAACCGCTTTAGGGGCAAGCAAAGCCGTAGCCTTGGCCAATAAACGCCGCCTTTGAGCTACAGGAAACAGACGCCACAAGTGATGGAGAGGATGAAGGGAAGATGTCACTCGTGCTATCCGTCACCTGAAAATAAGAAGAAAGTTGAGACAAAGCAGGGATTGCAGGCCCGCACAACCCACCGCATACTTTTGCCCATGCGGTGCTGTTCCTTCCTTCATTCCCTCATACACGCCGAGATACCCTTGCCAGCATGGCGTCTGGAGAGGGGATTATGAGTTGCGCATCCAAACGGCATGTGCGGCCTGAAAGCGCTTTTCGGTTTCGGGCTGTTTCTGCCTTACTCCCGCCTTCTCCCCCAGCCTTGCCTGCCGTGCGCATTGAATACCCGCCACCAGATATTAGCCCATGGATTGCAGGAAACTGTGGCATTCAAGGTGTGCATCATTTTGAAAGCCGCCGCCCAGGCCCGCATGTGGCTGTTACAGCCCTTATGCATGGCAACGAATATGCCGGAGCCTACGCTCTGCAACAGCTTCTTATGCAGCCATTGCGCCCGTTACATGGAAGGTTGAGCCTGATTTTTCTTAATCTGGCCGCTTACAAAACCTTTAACCCTGCCCGCCCCACATTATCCCGCTTTATAGATGAAGATATGAACCGATTGTGGCGGCCTGAGTTAATTTCCTCTGCTCACACATCGGTTGAAATGCATCGCGTGCGTGAAGTGCTGCCTGTGCTGGAAACGGTAGATATTCTTTTGGATATCCACACCATGCTGTGGCCCGCGCAACCTCTTTTCCTATGCAGCATGGCCGAAAACAGCCGAGATCTTGCTTGCTGTGTATCCGGCGCACAAACCAACCCTCCTGCTGTTGTTCAGGATGGTGGGCATGAGGATGGATTAAGGCTTATTGATTATACACGCTTTAATACACCACATTCATATACACGCGCCTGCCTGCTGGAAGCAGGGCAACACTGGCAAAAAAATGCCGCACAGCAGGCCTTGCTCAGCACCCGCTTATTTCTAGCACAAACCGGCACCCTGCCCTCCGCCCCAACATCAGCAACACCTTCAGATCCTGTAAGGCAAGCTGTTGTGACAGACTGCGTGCAAGCACTGACATCTCGCTTCGTTTTTGTGCAGCCGTTTGCGAGTGGCAGTGTTATCCGCAAAGCAGGCACTGTTATTGCTTTTGATGGGCAGGATGAAATTCGCACGCCCTACAATAACTGTATCTTGGTCATGCCCAATTTGCGCCCCCGCCGTGGGCATACAGCCGTAAGGCTTGCAAAGCGCCTTAACAGCAAAACGGGCATGCAAGCCTAAGCCTACATGCCCGTTCTGAGAGCCTAAAAAGGCTTAAATATTATGCACGGCTATAGATAGGAAACTTAGCGCACAGAGCCTTAACGCGTTCATGCACAGCGTTTTCAACTTCGCTGTTACCCTCACCGCCAGAAGCGGCCAGAGCTGTCAGAACTTCGTCAATCATTTCACCAACCTGGCGGAACTCTTCCTCACGGAAGCCGCGTGCCGTTGCAGCCGGGCTACCCAGACGCACACCAGAAGTGATGGCTGGCTTTTCCGGGTCAAACGGAATGGCGTTTTTGTTGGCTGTAATACCGGCGCGTTCCAGAGCCTGTTCTGCGGCTTTGCCTGTTACCTTTTTGGGGCGCAGATCAACCAAAATCAGGTGTGAATCCGTACCGCCGGTAACAATATCAAACCCACGTTCCACCAGAACTTCGGCCAGAACGGCTGCGTTTTTCTGCACAGCTTTCTGGTATTCCTTAAACTCTGGACGGAGAGCTTCACCAAACGCCACAGCCTTACCGGCAATAACGTGCATGAGCGGGCCACCCTGCAAACCAGGGAACACAGCGGAGTTGATCTTTTTGGCCAATGCTTCGTCATTGGTCAGGATCAGGCCGCCACGTGGGCCACGCAGGGTTTTATGCGTGGTGGAGGTGACAATATGCGCGTGTTCCAGCGGGTTCGGATACAAACCAGCAGCCACAAGGCCTGCAAAATGCGCCATATCCACCATCAGGAAGGCACCAACTTCATCCGCAATGCGGCGGAAGCGGGCAAAATCAATGATACGC
This sequence comes from Acetobacter sp. A11-2, assembly GCF_040208445.1. Classification (NCBI taxonomy): domain Bacteria; kingdom Pseudomonadati; phylum Pseudomonadota; class Alphaproteobacteria; order Acetobacterales; family Acetobacteraceae; genus Acetobacter; species Acetobacter sp. A11-2. Next base: position 330,264 of record NZ_CP157843.1, on the reverse strand, counting down.
GGATAAGCAGAGCCACCAGCCACAATAATGGAAGGTTTGTGCTCACGCGCCAGCCGTTCCATTTCCTCATAGTCCAGCATGCCGTCTTGCTGACGCACACCGTACTGCACGGAATCAAACCATTTGCCGGAATAGTTAGGGGCTGCACCGTGGGTAAGGTGACCACCGGCAGCAAGGCTCATGCCCAGCACCGTATCACCCGGCTTGCCCATAGCCATAAACGCGGCCTGGTTGGCGTTGGCGCCAGAATGCGGCTGCACGTTGGCAAATGCGGCACCAAACAGGGTTTTCACGCGGTCGATGGCAAGGTTTTCAACCTTGTCCACTTCCACACAGCCACCGTAATAGCGGCGGCCGGGGTAACCTTCGGCGTATTTGTTGGTTAGCACGCTGCCCTGAGCCTGAAGCACGGCTTCAGACGCCATGTTCTCACTGGCTATCAGTTCAATGCCTTCCTGCTGACGCTTCAGCTCGCCTTCAATGGCGGCTGCAACATCCGGATCAGTCTGGGCTAGAGACGCATGGAAAAAGCGATCCAGATCCGTGTGGCTCATTCAGGTGTTCCCTCAAAATCAGACAATATGTTCACCAGCATATTTGCCGGGCGGCTGGCGGTGTTCATTCGTTACGTTTGAAACACATCTTGCCAGGATGTGCTGCTGGCCTGTTTATAGAAAAAAAGACCGTTGGAGGCTTCTTACCGCTTTCCGTGCGGCCCGGACAGGAGAAAAATATATGGAGCAGAAGTCTGCCCCCTCTGTAACATCGGCATTTATGCGATGTTTGCCGCTGGACAAGCTACAGGCAGCACCTGGGCTTAAGCGTGTTCTGGGGCCGGGAAGCCTTGTGGCATTGGGCGTTGGCGCCACAATCGGGGCAGGCCTGTTTTCTCTTACCGGCATTGCTGCTTCTGAAAATGCCGGTCCTGCTGTGGTTCTTTCCTTTTTTATTGCAGCCATTGCCTGTGGCTTTGCTGGGCTGTGCTATAGTGAACTGGCCAGCATGATCCCTATTGCGGGCAGCGCCTATACCTATGCGTATGTCACACTCGGGGAAATGATGGCATGGATTATTGGCTGGGATCTGGTACTGGAATACGCCGTGGGTGCGGCCACTGTTGCGGTCAGTTGGTCCCGATATGTGGTATCATTATTGGATTCGTGGGGCATAGTGCTGCCCCCGAGGCTTACGGCTTCACCCTTTGAAACCGTACAGATGCCCGATGGCGGCATGGTCTCCGGGTTAATGAACCTGCCCGCAGTTTTTATTACCTGTCTGGTTTCGTGGATCCTGATCCGCGGGATCTCGCAATCCGCTATGGTGAACGCCGTTGTGGTGGTTATCAAACTGCTGGTGATTGCAGCATTTATCGGCTTTGGCATCCACTACATTAATCCGGCCAATTATCACCCCTTTATTCCACAAAACACGGGCACATTTGGGCAGTATGGCTGGTCTGGCATTATGCGCGCTGCGGGCACCATCTTTTTTGCCTATATCGGTTTTGATGCCGTTTCCACCACCGCGCAGGAAACCAAAAATCCGGCGCGTGATATGCCCATTGGCATTCTGGGTAGCCTGCTGATTTGTGCTCTGGCTTATGTCTGCTTCTCTTTTGTAATGACCGGTCTTGTCAATTACAAAGACATGTTGGGTGATGCCGCGCCAGTGGCTACAGCCATTAACCGCACGCCCTATCCATGGCTACAACTGGCCATTAAAATTGGCATTATCTGCGGGTTTACATCCGTGCTCATGGGCATGCTTTTGGGCCAGAGCCGCGTATTTTTTGCCATGTCCCGCGATGGCCTTCTGCCCCCCATGTTCAGCGCCACACACCCAAAATATCAGACACCGTGGATGTCAAACGTCTTTTTCATGGTCATTATCTGTCTGCTCAGCGCGTTTTTGCCCATTTCTGAGTTAGGGCACATGACATCCATCGGCACGCTTCTGGCCTTTATTCTGGTATGTGCTGGCGTGATGATCCTGCGCCGCAAAGCGCCTGATCACCCACGCGCTTTTCGGGTTCCCGGCGGAGACATCATTCCCGTTCTGGGTATTCTCACTTGCGGCACTGTCATGGTCTCACTTGATGAGCTGACATGGATCCGGCTGATTGTGTGGCTGGCTATAGGAATGGTGATTTACCTAACCTATGGCCGTTACCACAGCGCATTAGCGCGACCCAGCATTCCGCCAGACAGGGTTGCATAAAGCGCACAGGCGCGCATACTTCTGGGCAGCATTCACCCGCCTGTCCCGCCCGCCGTGGTTGGGGTGCTTTTTAGTGCCCCACTACGCCCGCAGGCAGCAGCAAGGAGATCCTGCCCATGATGGCTGGCCGTTTTCCTCTGGCTCGCCCCCGGCGCAACCGGATTGATGATTTCACGCGCCGTTTGGTTGCTGAAAATACGTTGGGCATCAACAATCTGATCTGGCCTATCTTTTTTATGGAAGGCACCAACACGGTTACCGAGGTGTCCTCCATGCCTGGCGTACACCGTGTAACGCTAGACAAGCTGGCCGCACATGTTGAGCCCGCCGCAAAGCTGGGTATTCCGGCTTTGGCTCTTTTTCCCATCACGCCCACAGAAGCGCGGGATGAAAACGGCACGGAAGCCACAAACCCGGATAACCTGATGTGCCGGGCTGCCCGCCTGCTTAAAAAGGAATTTCCGGAAGTTGGGCTGATTGGTGACGTGGCGCTAGACCCCTACACTAGCCACGGCCACGATGGCCTGATTGAAAATGGCTACGTGGTGAATGATCCATCCGTAACCATTCTTTCTCAACAGGCTGTTAATCAGGCTGCTGCCGGTGTGGACATTATTGCCCCGTCAGACATGATGGATGGCCGTATTGAAGCTATTCGGCGTGATCTGGATGGCAACGGGCTAATCAACACCCGTATCATGTCCTACGCGGCCAAATACGCCAGCGCCTTTTATGGCCCATTCCGTGATGCTCTGGGCTCTGGCGGTATGCTGAAAGGTGATAAAAAAACCTATCAGATGGACCCCGCCAACAGCGATGAAGCCCTGCGCGAAGTGGAAATGGACATTGCTGAAGGTGCAGACATGGTGATGGTCAAGCCCGGCCTGCCGTATCTGGATATCATCCGCCGTGTGAAAGATGAATTCCACGTCCCCACCTTTGCCTATCAGGTATCTGGTGAATATGCGATGCTGATGGCCGCCATCCGCAATGGCTGGCTAGACCATGAACGCGCCGTTATGGAAAGCCTTCTGGCCTTCCGCCGTGCCGGAGCCAATGGCATTTTAACTTACTTTGCTATTGAAGCCGCAGAACGTATCCGGGCATCTTTTGGCCAATAAGTTTTTGGTCAATATCACGGCATATGGGCCAGAGTTTTCTGGCCCATAATTTTGTTGCGGGATAACTTCTCCCCATGACGTCATCGCAAGACAGGCCACACTTCTTCTATACCGCTCCCCCCGGTGCCTGTCCGTATCTGACCAACCGTATTGAACGTAAAATACTGGTGGACTTGGCAACTCCAGAGGCCAATTTCCTACATAGCCGCCTTTCACATGCAGGTTTCAGGCGTAGCCATACCTTGGCTTATGCGCCCATTTGCGATGGCTGCTCTGCCTGTATTCCCATTCGCTTGCCAGTCAGGCGCCTTACACCTAATCGAACACAAAAGCGCGCTGTACGGCGCAACGCAGACCTTACGCGCAGCCTCCTGCCCCCCACTGCAACAGATGAGCAATACGCGCTTTTCCGAAGGTATCTGGACAGCCGCCATTCAGATGGTGAAATGGCAGGCATGTCCATGCATGATTACCGAATTATGGTGGAAGAAACGCCTGTAGATACACGGCTTATAGAGTTTCGAGCGCCAGATTCCACGTTAATGGCTGCTAGCCTGATTGATGTTCTGGAAGATGGGCTTTCTGCCGTTTACAGCTTTTATGAACCAGACTGCCCACAGCGTTCGCTTGGCAGTTTTGCCATTCTTTCCTTGGCTGAATTGGCAGTGCAAATGGAGCTGCCATACCTGTATCTGGGATATTGGGTACCAGGCAGCCCCAAAATGGCTTATAAAGAACGCTTCCAGCCCGCAGAAATTCTGCGCCACGGCACATGGCAAAAATTGGATCTCAACCAGCCCCCTCAAACAGAAAGGGCCCATCCGTTTCCGGAAGGCCCTCTGTTTTAAACGGCTGCACTTAAGCTTTTTTAGCAGCCCAAGGCGGCGCAACCTTGCCAACTGCGGCACGACGGCTGACCCAATCCTGCAAATCAGCAAACTGACGCACACGCGCAGTACCCGGCCAGAGCAATCCATCCGCCGCAGTAAACACCACAGCCTGACGTAATCCTCCATCTGAGTATTTTTGCAGAGCAACACCCAAGCCTCGTGTCATAACGGGCAACTGCTCCAATGGGAAAATCAGGAACCGCCGGTTATCCCCTACAACAGCAACGTGGTCTCCCTCTGCTGGCACACATACACGGGCAAACTCACCTTCCTTCAGGTTCAGAACCTGTCGGCCAGAGCGTTTTTCCGCCACCAAAGTTTCATCATCCACAAGCATGCCGCGCCCAGCGCTTGAGGCCACCAAGCGGCGTTTTCCATCTTCTATGGGGAAAACGGCCAGAAGATCCTCATCATTGGAAAGATCAATCAACAGGCGAATAGGCTGCCCATCTCCACGGCCTCGTGGCAGGTCCGCCCCTTTTACGGTATAGGCGCGCCCATCTGTTGCAAAGAAACACAACCGATCTGTAGTCTGGCAAGGAATGGCCAGCTTAAGGGCATCTCCTTCCTTAAACTTTTGGTTTTCCAGATCAACATTGTGGCCCTTAACCGCACGCACCCAACCTTTTTGAGAAAGGATCATGGTGAGCGGTTCACGCTCCACTTCTTCCACCACGGAAATATCAACTGGCTTGGGCGCAGAAAGAATGGTGCTTCTACGCTCACCCAAACGGCCTTTTCCGAAGGCCTTGATCATACCGGTGAGTTCGCGCTCGATTGTTTTCCAGCGCTGTTTTTCGCTATCAAGCAACGCCATCAATGCTGCTTTCTCAGCAGAAAGTGCGTCATGCTCCTTGCGAATTTCCATTTCCTCAAGGCGACGCAAACTCCGCAACCGCATGTTGAGCACGGATTCTGCCTGCAAATCTGTCAGCTTGAACGTGGCTATCAAGCTGGCCTTGGCATCATCCTCTTCACGGATAATGCGGATGACCTCATCCAGATTCAGGTAGACAGCCAGAAAACCCGAAAGAATTTCCAGCCGCCGCTCTACAGCTGTCAGTCTATGGCGGCTGCGGCGTTCCAGCACCTCATGCCGATGGTCCAGCCATGCCTGAATAACCTGTTTAAGCCCCATGACACCGGGTGAGCGATCCGCCCCCAGCACATTCATGTTCAGGCCAAAGCGACTTTCCAGCGGTGTGGCACGGAACAGCGTTTCCATCAGCACTTCTGGTTCTATGCCACGTGTTTTGGGCTCCAGAATCAGGCGGATTTCATCCGTACTTTCATCACGGATATCCCCCAGCAGAGGCAGTTTTTTCTGGTCCAGCAAATCCGCAATCTGCTCAATCAGGCGCGATTTCTGCACCTGATATGGAATTTGCGTCACCACAATATGCCATGTGCCAAAACGGCCTTGCTCAACCTCCCACCGCGCACGCATCCTAAAGCTACCGCGCCCGGTTTCGTAGGCCTGCAAAATGGCATCCGAATCTTCAACAATCAGGCCACCGGTTGGAAAATCCGGCCCCGGCATAAGCTCTAGCAGCTCCTGCGTGGTAGCCGAGGGCTTGCGCACCAGCAGGGCAGCAGCAGCGCATACTTCTGCGGCATTATGGGGCGGAATGCTGGTTGCCATACCCACAGCAATACCTGCCGCACCATTGGCAAGCAGATTGGGGAAGGCCGATGGCAGAACAACGGGTTCCTGCTCCTCACCATCATAGGTGGGGCGGAAATCTACGGCATCATCTTCAATGCCATCCAACAGGGCCACGGCAACTTCTGTCAGACGGGCTTCCGTGTACCGCATGGCGGCCGGGTTATCACCATCAACAGAACCGAAGTTCCCCTGCCCTTCTACCAGCGGGTACCGTGCTGCAAAATCCTGCGCCAACCGCACCAGTGCTTCGTACACCGAGGCATCACCATGCGGGTGAAACTTACCGATAACATCACCCACTACGCGGGCACATTTTTTGAAGCCGGAAGCCGGATCTAGCCGGAGCTGATGCATGGCATAAACCAAGCGCCTGTGCACCGGCTTAAGCCCATCCCGCACATCCGGCAAAGAGCGGGACATGATGGTGGAAAGCGCATAGGCCAGATAACGCTCACTCAGCGCCTCCGCCAGTTTTGTTTCCTCAATATGTCCTGCGGTTTCGCTCATCTGCCATCCCTGGAAAGCTGTGCATGATCCATTAGAAACAAGACATACAGCCCTCGTATCGGTTGTGCCAGTCTTGCGCTACTCGGTTATTGGTGTTTGGTCTGCCAGAACACGCATTTCCAGCCTATCATACAGCCGTTGGCGTGCTGCAGGTAACGGTAAATGGCGTTGGCCAAAGGCATCCCGCGCCAGAAAGTGGCCTGTTAAGCGCAAACCTTCTAGCCAATCTGCCGCATTACCGGTTTGTTCTGTATCCCGCAAAAAAGATGGAAGCGGCAAGAGCCGATCTTTCCATTCTCCCGCACCTTCTTCGCTAACTGCGCGACCTGTGCGTGGTGAAACATAATGCAAATTTTCTGTGCTACCGGTAACGGCACAAGCTGATAGATCCAGCCCAAAGCCTAACGTTGCCAGTAATGCCATTTCCCACCGCACAACGTGAGGCATACCTTCACGTTCTGCAACAACAGGATCATACCCCAAAAAGGTAAGCAAACGCACTGTTTCTGCAAAAAGGAAGGGGCAAGGATCAGCTTCCGGTAGGGTTACATCTGTCAATACGCACACGGATTGCACCATGCCTAACGCTAACGGAGCATCCAGCAGCCGCGCGGCACAGGCGTAAAGTAATTCACCTGAAATTTGTAATGATGCAGCAGCACTGCGTTTATGCAGGCTTGTTTTAACAACATTGCCCGGCTGCCACAGGGCGCGGCCTGCTTTACTGGCTCCGCCATAGGCAATGCCCCTTAGGGGACCGTAATCTTCTGTAAGAACATGCACGCGTGCACTGGTTTCACCCTGCACACCCGCAAAAAGCACAAGGGCGGGAGCCTCCTTTTGATAGGAAGTCCCGCCCTTGTCCGTCATTCGGAAAGCCTGACCTTAGACGCCAGCAACCTTTGCAACTTCAGCTGCAAAGTCATCAGCTTCTTTTTCAATGCCTTCACCCAGCTGGAAGCGGTCAAAGCCAACCAGCTTAACGCCAGCTTTCTTCAGCACGTCTTTCACGCGGGTTTCGCCATCATGCACCCATACCTGTTCCAGAAGCACAACTTCTTCGTAGAACTTACGGATACGGCCTTCGACCATCTTTTCGATGATAGCTTCTGGCTTGCCGGAAGCGCGGGACTGTTCGATCAGCACTGCGCGTTCACGTTCAACTTCTGCCGGATCAAGGCTGGAAACATCCAGAGCGGAAGGACGTGTGGCAGCAACATGCATACCAACCTGACGGCCAAGCTGTTCGATAGCTTCATCAGCTGTCGGAGCTTCAACGGCAGCCAGAACACCAATCTTACCCAGACCGGGGCGCAGCGCACCATGCACATAGGTTGCCACAACGCCAGACGGCACAGTGAACACACGAGCCCGGCGCAGGGTCATGTTTTCACCAATGGTTGCAACCAGATGCGTCAGCTCATCAGCAACTGTGCGGCCGGTTTCAAGCGTGGCAGCCTTAATGGCTTCCAGATCTTCACCAACCTTCAGCGCAACTTTAGCAACGGATTCCACAAAGTTCTGGAAGGATTCGTTACGAGCCACAAAGTCGGTTTCGGCATTCACTTCAACCATCGCAGCCACTTTGTCTGCAGAAGCAACGCCTACCAGACCTTCAGCAGCAACACGGCCAGATTTTTTTGCCGCAGCAGCAAGGCCCTTGGTGCGCAGCCAATCAATAGCGGCTTCAATATCACCGTTGGCTTCGTTCAGTGCTTTTTTGCAGTCCATCATGCCTGCGCCGGTTTTTTCGCGCAGATCCTTGACCAGTGCAGCTGTAATTGCCGCCATAATTCCATACTCCTTGAAAAACCCGAACGCGCCCACTCAGGGGCGCGAACCGGAATATTCCATGGCCTGCCAATGCAGGCGTTCATGCAGGAAAAAACAGCCCGGCATGATAACCGGGCTGTTTGTGTATTCCGTTAGCTTGCAGCCGGTGCTGGAGCTTCTGCTGCAGGGGCAGCAGCTGCCGGAGCAGCTTCAAGAGCAGGCTCAACAGGCAGTTCTTCAGCAGCGCCGATATCCTGACCGGAAGCACCCAGTTCTGCGGAAATACCGTCCAGAACTGCGGAAGAAACCAGATCACAATACAGGCCGATAGCGCGGATGGCATCATCGTTACCCGGAATCGGGAAGGTTACGCCACGCGGATCGGAGTTGCTGTCCAGAATAGCCACAACCGGGATACCCAGCTTGTTGGCTTCTTCAATAGCCAGCTTTTCCTTGTTGGTGTCGATCACGAACAGGATGTCCGGCAGGCCACCCATTTCCTTGATCCCGCCCAAAGAGCGTTCCAGCTTGTCGCGCTGGCGGGTCATGTCCAGAATTTCTTTCTTGGTCAGACCTGCTGTTGCGCCGTCCAGCGTTTCTTCAATGCCACGCAGGCGCTTGATGGAGCCCTGAATGGTCTTCCAGTTTGTCAGCATACCGCCGAGCCAGCGGTGGTTGACGTAATACTGACCGCAGCGACGTGCAGCTTCTGCGATCGGATCCTGCGCAGCACGCTTGGTGCCAACAAACAGAACGCGGCCACCACCGGCAACAGTGTTGCGGATAGCCTGCAGAGCGCGATCAAGCAGGCCAACGGTCTGCTGCAGATCAATGATATGAACCTGGTTGCGCACACCGAACAGGTACGGCGCCATGCGCGGGTTCCAGCGACGGGTATGGTGACCAAAGTGAACACCAGCTTCCAGAAGCTGACGAAGGGTAAAATCAGGCATCGCCATAAGCGTATTCCTACCTTTCTGGTTATTCCTCCGCGAGGGGTTACCCTGCCAGACAGACAGAGCACCAGATGGTGTTTTCCTCGCGTGCGTTATGCTCCCGGCCTTGACCGAGCGCGGCTCTTATGGCCGTTTTTTTGCGCCCGGACAAGACAAAAAACACTCTTTATTAAGCTGCGTCTTCTGACTGGGAGGCTGTTTCCACCGGATGCGCGTATTTGTTAGGCACGCCGCTACGTGCCAGCAGAGCACGAAGTGACTTTACAACAGGGAACACTTCAACGTTGTGGTCCCCACCCAGTTCGCGCCATGCGTTCTGTTCCATTTCCACAATTTCACGATCTTCTTCAAAGATGCGGTGTGTGAAAATACCCAGTGCAGGCCATGCCAGATTGAGCAGGAAGTTCCATTTGGGTTTTTTAACGGAAAGCAGACCAAATGCCTGTGTAACCTGCTGCGTTTCGCCCAGCGGCACATAGGATGTCCACAGATCCATAATCAGATCACCATCCTTATCGTGGATCTGCAGAGTCTGATACGGATAGGTCGTGCGGATGGACACAACTTCTTCAACCGGCTGTTCGCGGCCTTCAAAATCATGGTGTTTGCCAAAAATCAGGGCTTCCGCAAGCGGCTGATTGCCACCTTTACGGGCAAAGCTGTAGCGTGCTTCCAGGAAGTCATCACCCTTGTCCTGCCCCAAAAAACGGGCCGTGATGGAACCCATCTGCCGCCGGTGCAGGAACTGATGGTTCATGTCCATCAGGTTTTCATGCATGAAGGTATAGTGGCATTTCAGGCGTGGGCTGAACATGCGGGTTTTGTATTCCGGGTTACCCACTTGCGCCACATCAGGCACGGGAACCTTATCTGCCAAAGCCGGATCACCGGGGAAGATAAAGATCAAGCCGCTTTTTTCACGGCAAGGGTAGGATTTAACCGGACGCCCCACCCCTTCTTTATTCAAATAAGGTACGGTCACGCACTTGCCAGCGCGATCAAATGCCCAACCGTGGTAGCAGCATTTTACGCAACCCTTATCATCCACCACCCCTTTGCTCAGCGGCACCTGCCGATGTGCGCAACGGTCTTCCAGCGCATACACAGGCCCATATTCAGGGCGAATAAGTGCAATGGGGTGCCCTGCATAGCGTGCGGCAAATGCTTTGCCGGGGCGCACTTTATGCGACCACGCCACAGGGTACCAGAAATTAGGATCACAATCGATCTGCCGAAGATCATAATGCGGCGTATTCGAACCGTCCGCCTGTTTGCCCTTGGCCTCTTCCACCAGCATGACGTCACCCTTTCAGAATCCAACAAGGCCGATGCAGCAGGAACAACATCACCTTTAAAACATGCCTATGCCCACGTGCTCCCCAGCGCCGAATTACGGAACCATCAGAGCAAACATGGGCGGGGATGACGCCTTCAAGATATTGAAGCTGCTTTTTGCTCAGCCCTGCCGCGCCATCACATGGGTGGGAAGGCTAGCCGATTTTACACGCTGCGCCCAGATGCAAACAGCCAACCAAGCTGTGCACTGGCCGCAACGGTCCTATCCTGCCAAGCTACATGCCCAACAGGATATCTGGTCTTCATTGCATTATTGTGGTGCGTGATTTTCCTGCAAATGCGTAGAAGACGGCTGATTGTTACCGGGGATTGTTTCACTTGGGCTTTCCATAACCCCATTTTTCTTGTCGTGCTGGCTATGGTGCGGATGGTATTCTTTAACCGGGTGGGCTGGGTGTTTTCCATCGTTCGAAGGCGGTTGCGTGCCTGGTTGCTCATCTACTGTGCGCGGATTGCTCCACAGCTTTTTAGATGGATCAACATGCTCACCATTTGGCCCTACCGCTGCCTTTGATGGAGGCTGCCCCTGTTGGGAGGCTGCACCCTGTGCTGTAGGTGGCGTGCCACTATTATCTTGAGCCATAGCCAATGCCGGCATCACGCTTAAAGACGCACCAAGCAGCATGGAAGTGAAAATTTTCTGCATGGGACACTCCTTTGGAATAAAATGATGTATCCCGTTTTCCAACGCCAACAATTTGGAAGAGTTGCAAAATTTTATTTTTCCAGAATATCCCTTATTTTTCGGTAAGATTCTGGATGATATGCAATTTGCTTTCCATCCAAATGCGTCACAACACGCAAGGAAAGGCTGTTGGTTAAATAAACACCCTGCGCTTTTACAATATCTGTGTAAGTGACCACGCGCTCCTGCACCACTCCTGCATCCAGCAACAGCCTGCGCGCAATCCCCGGCAAAACACCTTCTGCAACAGGAGGCGTTATGAGCCCTTCTTGTGTTTGCACAACAACATTACTGATTGTACTTTCTGCTATATGCCCCTGCATATTCAGCAAAAAAGCATCATCACACCCTTTACGGTCGGCTTCCTGCCTTGCCACAACTCCAGGCAAATAACTTAACGACTTAATGCGAGAAAGTGGCGAGCGCTCATCCCGTCGCACCAGAGTGCTCACACACATACGCACAGACTGCTCTCTAAAATTGCCCGCAGTTCCTGTTATAAAAACCGTTGGTTTGCAGTGTTCTGGCGGCAACAAACCGCGTGGCGCTACCCCTCGTGTGACAGTCAACCGAATAGAACCATTCTCAAACCCTGCTTGTGCCAAAAACTCTTGCACAGCCTGCAAAGCATCGTCTTGTGTAGGCACAGGCATATCCAAAACCCGCGCACCATCACAAAGACGCTGATAATGCCATATAAAATGCAAAACCGTTTTGTTTTTAACCCGCAGAGTTTCGAATAACCCGTCTCCTAATGTTACGCCCCGATCCAGAGGGCTGATAGTGGCTTGTTCAGCGGGGTATATTTTTCCGTTTAACCAAACAACACTCATTCCTGCCCCCAGAACTTCTGAAACGGCGCAAATTTCAGACGCATTTCTTCATATTCTTTTTCTGGATCAGACAGAATGGTTACACCACCGCCAACACCAATGCTCAGGCAATTTTTAAAGCGTTCCAAACTACGGATAATCACAGAGCTATCCATACTGCCATCTGCCCCAATACAAAACACCGTGCCACAATATGCACCACGAGTTGAGGCTTCCAACTCATCTATAATCTGCATCGCCCGATATTTTGGGGCCCCCGTTACAGACCCCGGCGGCAGGGTTACTTTTAAAAGATCAAAAACATCTTTGTTAGGCAGCAACTTTCCGCGAACCTCTGATACCAGATGATGCACGTGCGGAAACTGCTCCACCTCCAACAGGTCTGGCACACACACGCTGCCTATTTGCGCCATGCGGCCAATATCATGCCGCATAAGATCAACTATCATCAGGTTTTCGGCGCGTTCTTTTTCATCATGTAGAAGCGTTTTACGCCAAAAAGCATCTTCTTCCGGCGTTTGCCCACGTGGTGCCGTGCCCTTGATAGGCCGCGATGATACACAACCATTCGCGTCCACTTTCAAAAACCTTTCTGGAGAGGCAGAAAGTAACGCAAAATCTGGCCCGCATGACAAATACGCAGCAAAAGGTGCGGCTATTTGTTGCCGCAATGCACGATACACCTCAACACTTGGCAGAGATTCATCTATTTCCGTTGTATGCCGACACGTTATATTCGCCTGAAAAATATCTCCTGCTGCAATATAGTCCCGCGTTTGTGCAATGCTCTGACAATAAGCATGATGGCTTTGATCTGCCACAAACTGCGTGGTTGTACGTATCTTACATAGCGCAGCATGCTCAGGAAGCTTATTCCACTCACTTATCGACTGCGCTACATGTGCAGAATCTGCAAAGAATTTTGACGTTCCTGCAAGAAACACGCATTTTTCAAAGCGATCCCAAATAAAAGCATGATCGTACACACCCGCTGCCAATAAGGGCGTATTTTGATCTTTATGCCGAGATAAAACGCCCTCTAGCATCATTCCCGTTTGATAACTGGCAAAGCCAACAAGACCACCCCAGAATGGAATATCTTGTAGGCGCGCTCCATTCACTTCTTCTTTTAATTCATTATGAAAAACACGTAGGGTTTCAAAAACATGACCAGCTGAAACAAAAGGTTGTTTTGTACCGTCCACTTCTATTTCATAAGGCCAAGCCACCACTGTATGGCATGGCCTATGGCAAAAAATCTGCCATCGGCTCCGATTGTCTATCTTTCCGCCACTATCCAGAAAAGCACACCACGGCTGATTGCCCCATACCGATAAAACGGCATCAGGGTTCTTCCATTGCAATTCCCTTATCTGAACCAATGTCAGACCTGTTCCACCCGTGAAACACCAGAAAGCGTGCGCAGCCTTTGCCCCAACACGGGCGTAACCTTATAGCGTCCGCGCAACCGCACTTCTACATCACAACTATCTGCAACACCTGGCAGCAGAACAATCCGTCCTGCTCCGCCCTTTTGTGGTTCTAGAATAGCTTGTAAATCTGGCAAGGCATCTGGCTTTTCCAACCAAACACGCATTTCGCTTTGCCCTTGCGCCGCAGCTGCTTCCAAATCCACAATATCTGTCGCGGTAAGGCGCAGGGCTTCCCCTTCCAGCTTTAAATCAGCTGTTACGAGAATAGCCGTGCCCGCCACCAGAATATCGCGCACACGCGTCAGCACTTCCGAAAAAACGGTTACTTCGCAGCCGCCTGATGCATCGGAAAGGCGCACCCATGCCATTTTGTTACCCGTGCGTGTGGGACGCTCCTTTTTATCCACTACACAGCCAGCAATTTTAACACGCCCGCCGCCAAGCTCCGCCGCAGTTAACAACTGCGATGTACGTGTAACCCCCAGACGACGCAGTACCGAACCATATGCATCCAGCGGGTGGGCTGTCATATGGAAGCCAATAGCTTCGGCTTCCATCGCCAGACGCTCAAACTCTGGCCAATCATGGCCTTCCACTAAACGCAAAGGCTCAACTTCACCCGGCCCGCCAAACAACCCAATTTGGCCAGAAGCAGCCTCCTGCGCCTGGCTATGCGCCCGCCGCAAGATAACATCTGCGGACCTGAAAACGCGTGCCCGGTTTTTATCAATACATTCAAACGCACCAGCTTTTGCCAGATTTTCCAACTGCATCCGGTTGATGTGCTTCGGGTCAATACGGATTGCAAAATCCGCCAGATTTTTAAAGGGTTTTTCTCCCCTTGCATCTACCAGCGCTTCCATTGCGCCATAGCCAACCTTTTTAATGGCAGCCAGCGCATAACGGATGGCATATGTGCCATCTGGTTGTTTTTCTACCGAGAAATCAGCTTCTGATTTATTGATATTCGGCGGTAGAACAGCAATGTGCATGCGCTCTGCTTCCTGCCGCAAAGCAGCAAGTTTTTCTGTACGCTCCCGCGCCAGAGACATACAGGCTGCCAAAAAGGCTACCGGGTGGTTAGCCTTCATCCATGCTGTTTGGTAGGAGACAAAAGCGTAAGCTGCAGCATGGGATTTATTAAAACCATAATCTGCAAACTTGGCCATGAGGTCAAACACCTCAACGGCTTTATCACGGTCAATCCCGCGTTTGGTTGCGCCTTCTGTAAAGATTTCGCGCTGGTGATCCATTTCTGAACGGATCTTTTTACCCATGGCTCGGCGTAGCAAATCTGCGCCACCCAGACTGTAGCCAGCCATTTTCTGGGCAATCTGCATCACCTGTTCCTGATAGACCATGATGCCATAGGTCTCTTCAAGAATATCACGGATTTCCTCGTGCGGGGGCTCCCAAGCCTCACCGTGTTTTCTGCGGCAGTAATCGGGAATGTTGGCCATTGGGCCGGGGCGATACAGCGCCACAGCAGCAATAAGATCTTCTATTCGGGTGGGCCGCATCTGTTTGAGAACATCGCGCATGCCCGCGCCTTCAAACTGGAACACGCCGGCGGTATCACCCCGCCCCAGCATTTCATACGTTTTGGGGTCATCCAACGGTATGTGGCTGATATCCACATCCTTCCCCATTCGGCGGATAAAATCGACACCCCGTTTGAGAATGGTAAGTGTTGTTAAGCCAAGAAAGTCGAACTTAACGAGGCCCGCCTGCTCAACAAACTTCATGTTATACTGGGTAACCAGCGTATCACTTTTGGGGTCTCGGTACAGCGGCACAAGCTGCACAAGCGGCCTATCCCCAATAACCACACCCGCCGCATGCGTACTGGCATGACGGAAAAGCCCTTCTAGCTGCTGGGCAATTTCCAGCAACCTGCGCAGGGCCTCATCATTATCACGCATTTCCTGCAGCTTAGGCTCGCCTGCAATAGCTTCCTTCAGAGTAACCGGCTTAGCGGGGTTGTTGGGAATAAGCTCTGCCACACGGTTAACCATACCGTATGGCAGGCCCAGCACGCGCCCAACATCGCGCACAGCAGCACGCGCTTGCAGCTTACCGAAGGTAATAATCTGCGCAACGCGATCTGCCCCATATTCACGCCGCACATAGGCAATTACTTCGTCTCGCCGATCCTGACAGAAATCGATATCAAAGTCAGGCATGGAAACGCGTTCTGGGTTTAGAAAACGTTCGAACAGCAGATTGAACGGAATAGGGTCAATATCCGTAATGGTAAGCGCCCACGCGGCCAAGGACCCCGCACCAGAACCACGGCCCGGCCCAACCGGAATGCCATGCGCCTTCGCCCACTGAATAAAGTCCGCCACGATCATGAAGTAACCGGGGAACCCCATCTTGGAGATAATATCCAGCTCGAAACGCAAACGTTCCTTGTATTTTTCTACGGTTTCGGCATCCAGCTTCATACTGGACATGCGGCGTTCCAACCCTTCCCACGCCATGGCGCGCAGGGTTTCATCTTCTGTCGCGCCTTCTCTTACCTTGGGGCAAACAGGCAGAAGTGGTTTGCGGGTTTCCACTTTAATGGCGCACCGGCGCGCAATTTCCAATGTGTTGTCACACGCATCTGGCAGATCGGCAAAAAGTGCGCGCATCATTTCCGGCGGCTTGAACCAATGTTCCGGCGTAACGCGGAAGCGATCTTTTTCTGCCATGGTGCGCCCTTGGGCAATGCACAACAGAGCATCCTGCGCTTCGTACATTTCTGGCGTAGGAAAAAAGCATTCATTGGTGGCCACCAAAGGCAGCCCGAACCGATCTGCCAATGTCAGCACGCCCGGTTCCACGGCTTTTTCAATAGCCAGACCATGCCGGTGCAGTTCTACAATCAGCCTGTCACCAAATGCCTCATGCACACGGGACAGCCATTTTTCAGCGTCTTCCGTTTGCCCTTCCGCCAGCATCTGGAACAGTGGCCCACGTGTGCCACCGGTTAGCAGCAGCAGCCCCTCTGCTTTTTCACACAGCAGGTCTAGCGAGACAAAAGGATCTGCCGGATCTGAATTCTGAAACCCGGCTGAAGAAAGAAACTGGAGATTGGCCAACCCTGCCTCGTTCTGCGCCAGAAGCACGACAGGTTCAGCTGGGGATCCGGGTTTGTCATTACGCGCAGGCAGGCCAATCTGGCTGCCAATAATGGGCTGGATACCGCTTTTTGTACAATACTGAGAAAATTCCAACGCCCCGAACAAATTACCTGAATCAGCAATGCCCACGGCAGGCATATGCATTTCCTTCGCCAGCCCCACAATATCGGGCACACGAATGGCCCCTTGGCTGAGCGAATAGGCAGAATGAACACGAAGGTGGACGAAATCAGCGTAAGACATGCGCCTTTATAGCACAGACTTTGGTCTTTTCACTCTGCCTAAAAGCTCTGTTTTGGCGTGCCTGGATATGCATAAAAGAGACCCTCCCCAGAAGGCTTTCTGGTCAGTTCTGGCAGTAAGACAGTTTCAACGATACATTGCAGCCCAACAAAGCTTGGCGCTGTGTTCCGGCTTGCAAAATTACTGACCGTTCAGGACTTCCATTATGCAGATTATAAAAACCAAAGCAGAACTGGCAGCTTTAAGTTCCAGTTGGCAGAAAGAGGGTCAAACTATTGGATTTGTGCCAACTATGGGTGCACTTCATGCTGGCCATCTTTCACTCATCAACGCGCTGGATGGCAAGGCCGCTCGTCGGATTGTATCCATTTTTGTAAACCCCATTCAATTCAATAACACCAGTGATTTCCAGCATTACCCACGTGGGCTGGAAGACGATGCCTCCTTGTTACGCAAGACTGGCAAAGTGGATGTGCTTTATGCGCCGGATGAAAGCCAGATGTACCCACCCGGCTTTGCAACCCGCATAAGTGTTTCCGGGCTGGACAACATGCTGTGTGGAGGAGACAGACCCGGCCATTTTGATGGCGTTGCCACAGTGGTCACCAAGCTGTTTTTACAAACACGCGCCAATATCGCGGCTTTTGGTGAAAAAGACTACCAGCAGCTCTGCCTCATCAAACGCATGGTGCAAGATCTGGATTTACCAGTGGATATACTGCCCGTGCCGACCTTGCGGGAAACAGACGGGCTGGCGCTTTCATCCCGCAACCGCAGGCTTACTCCAGAACAACGCCAACAGGCCGCTCTTCTACCCCAAGCCCTGGCAGCATGCCTTGCAGCCATGAAGAATGGTACAAGCGTAGAAAGCAGCTTAGACACATGCCGTGAGACATTGAAGAAAGCAGGCTTTTACGTCCATTATCTAGAACTCCGCCATGCGGAAAATCTGGCACCCGCCCCTATTGCAGGCAAAGATACGCGCCTGTTTGTGGCTGCCAGCCTAGGGAGCATTCGGCTTATTGATAATATGCCGTTTGCCTAACACTTTCCGCAAGACTCTATTCACAACAGCAAAGAGCCCAAAATCATGAGCATTAAACGTCTTGCCCCCGAAGAACGTCTGACAGGCGCCGTTGTTCATAATGGCCTTGTTTATCTAGCCGGCCAGATTGCCGACGATTCCTCGTTGGATGCTGAAGGCCAAATGGCTGATATTCTACGGCAAGTAGATGCCTTATTGGCTGAAGCAGGCACAGATAAAGGCCATCTTATTTCTGTTCAGATCTTTTTGGCTGACATGAATGATATGGCTGGCATGAACCGTGCATGGGATGCGTGGCTAGACAGAAACAACAAACCAGCCCGCGCAACGGTAGAAGCCAAACTGGCTGACCCCACATGGAAGGTGGAATTAACCGGTATTGCCGCATTGCCTCAGCCGTAATTGTGTTTAGGTGGGCAGTTGTTTTAACAGCTGCTCACGACACAAGCTTACACGCAAAACAAATGCTCTAAGGCATTGCTGCATTTTATAAATTTTAGAAGGAAATAAGGCTGGCTCCCGAAGTAGGACTCGAACCTACGACCCAGCGATTAACAGTCGCTTGCTCTACCAACTGAGCTATTCGGGACCAGCGAGGGAGCATATAGCTAACCTAAATCGCGCCGTAAACCCCCTTTTTTATTTTTTTTCATATTCCCTCCATCACTCATCAAGCGACAGACACAGCAAGACATAGTAAACCTACAGAAATGAGCGCCCAAGGTCCTTCCCAAACACGTCGTAACCTCCTGCTTGCTGGCATGGGTGGTATTGCCGCCATTGGTGGAGGAACCTTTCTGGCAAGGCGTGGCAAACATCATCCACACAAACAGCCAGATGGCACTTATCGGCAGATCAAAATAGGTTGGCCCAATTCTGGATCGGCACCTGTATTGGCTGTCGCCGCGCAAAAAGGTTTTTTTGCGCATTATAGCCTGGATGTAGATTTACCCTTTGCCACCATTAATGGAGAAGACACCATTAATGCACTGGCCAGAGGTGACATTCCCTACGCCGTAGCCCCTGCCCTTACGTGGCTCAGGCACCTTTATGCAGGGCTTAATGCGCAATTGCTGATTGGTGTGCAGCCCGGCAACTTCCGCCTGCTCGTGCGCCGCAGTAGCCATATTACACGGCTGGACCAGCTTATGGGCCACACTGTAGCCGTTATGGACCAGAACGCGGCAGATAAGCTGTTTTTTGCCATCATGATGCGTCGGAAGGGATTGGACGCCATGAACCGCATCAACTGGCTGGACTTGCCGCTCCCGCAAATTGATGATGCCGCGCGCAACCAAAGAATTGATGCTGTTGTCGCGCATGATTATCAGGCTTGGTGGCTGCTCCAATCATTCCCTGATCTGTTTATTGAACTGGCCGGCAGCAACACAGGCCATTATGCCGAGCGCACAAGCATGGTGCTTGGTGCCTCCAGCTCTGTGCTACAGGATGACCCGGATGCAGCCATTGCCCTTGTGCTGGCCCTGCGTGATGCCGCCCGATGGACAGACATCCACCGCGATGATGCCGCAACCCTGATTGCCCCGGATGTTTCGGATCTTTCTGCTGCCAGCATACGCGCAATGCTGCACAGCGAACCAGCTATCCGGCCTGTTATTGGCAAATCATTACGCGATCAACTGGCGCAGTATTGTGATGAACTGCAACTGGTAGGGCTGCTACCGGAAACGGAAGACAGCACGGCACTTGCTCACCATTATGCCCGCAACGTTTTAAAAGAATAATAAAAACGCAGGACTTATTCTCAAATAAGCCTGCGTTTTTACTTAAAAGCCTTACTGCAAGCCTTCTACAAACTGAGCAATACGCTGGCAGGCCTCTTGCAGTGTTTCATCTGCCGTTGCGCAAGACAGGCGCAAATAAGGTGAATGCCCAAAGGCGCTTCCCGGCACGGTGGCTACAAAAGCCTCTTCCAGCAAGGCCAGTGCAAAGTCATGGTCTGTTTCCAGCCGTTTGCCTGCTGCTGTCGTGCGGCCAAGGCACCCAGCAACACCCGGATACGCATAAAACGCACCATCTGGCATAGCACAGGTAAAGCCCGGAATAGCGCGCAAGGCTTCCACCACCATCCGGCGGCGGCGGCCATATGTTGCCACCATTTCCTGCACCAGATCTGCCGGGCCATCCAAGGCAGCTGCAGCTGCTGCCTGCGCTATGGAACATACGCCAGACGTGGCATTGCCCTGAACACCCCGCATGGTGGCAATAAGATCTGCCGGACCACCTGCAAAACCAACGCGCCAGCCTGTCATGGCATACGCTTTGGAAACACCGTTGAGGGTAATGGTGCGGTCTTTTAGATCAGGCGCAACCGCCGCGATGGATGCTGATTTTGCACCATCAAACACCAGGTGTTCGTAAATCTCATCTGAAAGTATCCAGATATCTGGATACTGCCGTAGCACTTCCGCAATAGCGCGCAGATCATCCGCTGAGCACACACCACCTGTTGGGTTATTGGGGAAGTTCAGCACCACCCAACGCGTGCGGGGTGTTAGCACTTTTGCCAGTTCATCTGCCTTCAGGCGAAAGCCGTCTTCCTCCCGGCAGGAAACATAAACAGGTGTGCCACCAAACATACGGGCAATAAGCGGATAGCTCACCCAGTAAGGTGTGGGCACCACCACTTCATCACCCGCATTCAGCGTGGCCATGAACGCATTAAAAATAACCTGCTTGCCACCGTTGGAGACCATAATCTCCTCCGGCTTGTAATCCAGCCCGTTTTCACGCGTGAACTTGCGGGCAATGGCCGCCTTAAGTGCAGGCGTGCCATCTACGGGTGGATATTTGGTCTGCCCGGCCAAGGCTGCCTGATGGGCAGCCTCCACCACGGCAGGCGGCGTGGCAAAATCCGGCTCCCCCAACGCAAGGGAGATAACGGGCTTGCCCTCCGCCTTAAGAGCGCGTGCACGGCGTGCCATTTCAATAGTGGCAGGCGCAGGCAAACCTTTTAGTCTGTTCGCAAAAGACCGCGCCATATTTTACAGCAGCCCTTTGCAAAAACGTTGAATACGCGTGCAGGCTTCGCGCAGGCTATCTGTATCCGTTGCATAGGAAATACGGATATGGCCGGGGAACATGAAGGCCGAACCATGCACGGCAGCAACGCCTTCTTCTTCCAGAAGGGCTGTTACAAAATCTTCATCCGTTTCCAGCTTTTTGCCGCCCGGAGATGTTTTGCCCAAACATTTTTCCACCGACGGGAACACATAGAATGCACCTTGTGGCATATCGCATTCCATCCCTTCGGCTTCATTCAGCATGGAAACAACCATGTCACGCCGCCCCTGATAGGTGGCAACCATTTCCTGAATAAAGTCCTGCGGGCCGGTAAGTGCTTCCACAGCCGCAGCCTGCGCGATGGAGCAGGTGTTGGAAGTGGACTGTCCCTGCAGTTTGTTCATGGCTTTTGTCAGTTCCACCGGAGCGCCGGAAAAACCAATACGCCAGCCTGTCATGGCATACGCCTTGGAAACGCCATTCATGGTAACGGTGCGGCTACGCAGCAGCGGCTCCACTTCCACAAAGGTGGCGGGGCGGAAGCCATCGTAAACCAGCTTGGCGTAGATATCGTCTGTAAAGATCCACACATGCGGGTGGCGGAGCAGAACATCACACAGCGGGCGCAGATCTTCGGCTGAATAGGCAACACCTGTTGGGTTACAGGGGGAGTTCAGGAAAAACCATTTTGTGCGTGGTGTAATAGCGGCTTCCAGCTGTTCTGCCGTAATCCGAAAACCATTTTCACGTTTGCAGGGCACAATAACAGGTGTGCCTTCTGCCAGCGTGACAATATCGGGGTAAGAAACCCAGCAAGGTGCCGGAATAATGGCCTCATCACCCGGGTTAAGGGTGGACATCATGGCATTGTAGATAATCTGCTTGCCGCCAGTGGAAACAATAACTTCCTCTGGCGTGTAATCCAGACCACTATCAAGCTTAAAGCGCTCTGCTACAGCCTTACGCAGTTCTGGCATGCCAGCAACATCAGTATAACGGGTCTGGCCGTTTTCAATTGCCTTGGCCGCTGCGCGGGAGATGTTTTCGGGCGTGCGAAAATCTGGCTCACCGGCAGAAAGGCTGATGATATTCCGGCCTTCGGCTTTGAGTGCGCGGGCCCGTGTCGAAATGACAATCGTCTGGCTCGGGCTGATCCTGTTCATGCGGTCAGCAACAATGCTCATGGTTCTCTTACTTTCCGACACTATGTTTTTCATGCCAATAACCAGGACATCACCCATGCCCCAGAAACAGACATTTGGTTCTGGGGCGGCACAGTAATCCTGTTCGGCCTCTGGCGGAACCGGAGATTTCTCATACGCCGCGTTTTTTGTACGCAATTCAGGGTTTATCTCTCAAAAATATGAGGGAAACCTGCTTTGCACCGCACATCTTCCGCCGAAAGGCCAGCTTCACGCATAGCGCGCACAGCTAATGCTCCATCCCGCTTGGCCAATCTGCGCCCTTCTGCGTTACACAATAGAGGGTGAAAACTATATGCCGGCACGTTCCACCCCATAAGTGTTTGCAATACTCGATGCATATCTGTTGCTGGCCGTAAATCTTCCCCTCGCGTTACCAGCGTAACACCTTGGGCAGCATCATCATGCGTCACGCAGAGATGGTAGGATGCGGGAATATCCTTGCGCGCAAGAACCACATCACCAAACAATTCAGGATAACACACAACTGTTCCGCGCTCTTGATCCTGATACGTTAATGGTGCGCCTTGTGTGTGCTGATGCACCCATTGCAAGGCTTTACCCATATCCAGCCGCAGCACGTGGGGCAGCCCTTGGCTGATACGCTTCTGCCGTTCCTGATCTGAAAGGTGGCGGCACGTTCCGGGGTAACACAAACTACCATCTGGAGCCGTATGAGGTGCCGAGAATATGGCAGCACTTTCACGCATGATATCAGACCGCGTGCAAAAACAGGGATACAACATTCCCATTGCATTCAATGTTGCCAACGTAGCCTGATACGCTGGCATATTGGCTGATTGCCTTAAAACGGCCCGCCCAGAGTGCAACCCCAACCATTCCAGATCTTCCAGAATGGCGGGAATAAATGCAGGTTTGCAGCGCTGGATATCAATGTCCTCCAGCCGCACAAACCATTCTCCATCCGGCTGCGCCTTTTGCCAGCCATACAAAGCCGAGGCCACATGCCCCAGATGCAGAAAGCCCGTGGGGCTAGGTGCAAAGCGTGTGACCCATCCTGCAGGGTTTGTTTGACTATTATGTAATAAATTGTTCATGTTTTTCGTGAAACTATTACTAAAATCTAAAAAGAGGCACCAAACAGACAGCCGTTTTGTTGCCTCCCTCCAGAACCTCTGCAATACTGCATGCAGTAATTACCTCGACGACGCACCTTTTGCAGGCAATCGGCTCCGAGTTTTACGATCGCAGAAAGATGCGCCCTCGAAGATAAGCCGAGGAGACAAGTCTTGCCTGACGGTAGTACCCTCAACTTTCCTGCGTTGGTTCTCAATGCAGATTTCCGGCCTCTCTCCTACTACCCTCTTTCCCTATGGGCATGGCAGGATGCCATTAAAGCTGTGTGGCTGGATCGGGTTTCTGTGCTGAGTGAATACGATACCGAAGTTCATTCTCCGCACCATACTATCCGCCTCCCCAGTGTGATTGCCTTAAAAGATTATATTCCAGCAGCACGTAAGCCAGCCTTCACCCGCTTTAATGTTTTTCTGCGTGATAACTTTTCCTGCCAGTATTGTGGTGAACGCCACCCTACGCAGGAACTCACGTTTGATCACGTTATCCCACGTTGCAAAGGTGGCAAAACAAGCTGGGAAAATATTGTAACCGCATGCGGTTGCTGCAATCTGCGCAAAGGTTCGCACCTTCCGCATGTTATTGGCATGTTGCCGCGGCATCGGCCAGAACGCCCCTCATCCTGGCAGTTGCAGGAAAACGGGCGTGCCTTTCCGCCTAACTACCTGCATGAGAGCTGGCGCGATTATCTGTATTGGGACACTGAACTGGAAAACTGATCAGGCAGCCGCTTTTCAGCGCGTATAGCTGTAGCCGTATTCATCTGCCAGTTTCTGAAGATCCGGGGCATCTTTCAGGTTCAGCGGAATCGGCTTTGCGTTTTTCTCACCAAACATAAAGCCGTGGTTGGTCATACGCTGGCATGTATTGGCAGCAAGCGGAAAGCTAAGATACATCGGCCCGGCCATTTGCTTGCGCAGGCAGGTAATATCCGTATCAACCAATGGCAGACGCCCAACCTCGGAAGAGCAGCCACCCAGCAGGGCTAGGCCTACCGCTACAAACCCAAGGCGTAATGTATTTTTCATCTGCATAACGGATCAGCCACCTTGCTTCAGCATATCTTGCAGCGGCTGCTGGCCGCGCTGATGTGTCATTCGGAAATATGCATACTGCCAGTTTCTACCTACCTCAGCTAGACAGGGAACATCACGCCCCCTGTCTGCCAGCCGCATGGCAGAACCGGCTTTAATACCAAGATCCGCTTTTAGCTTACTTCGTAGCCTGCGCCACGGATTGCGTTCTGCAGGGAAGAAACGCCAGCCCGAGTTGGATCATACGTTACTTTCACTTCACGCGTTGCCAGATTAACATCTGTGGCTTCTACACCATCAATAGCAGCAAGGGCGCGCTTGATAGCAGACACACAGCCATCGCACGACATACCATCCACCATAAAGCTTGCTGTGGTTTGGGTCATTTATCTGTACCTTTCTTAAATAACATATTTACGCCGCATCATACGTTGCGCGCCTTATAGCGCAGCTCTGGCCCAGACGGAATAAGCATATAGGCAGTCTGCCATCCTGCATTCTCATGCTATATTGCGTGCATGAGCAGCCTTTCCGCACCTTCTGGCCCCAGCAAAATGCACAACACCTCAACTCAGTGGCGGGATACGCCGCTCCACCGCCTGATGCTGGCAACACTTATAGAAAAACTGGAAAACAGACTGCTTGCCAACCCCAGCGCCACACGTGTGCTGGAACAGTGGATAAATACTTACAATCTGGCGCCGGATAACAACTTACATGCCCACCGCCAAACAGAAGGCAGTACGCCCTGCCCGCCATTCCTGCTGAAAACGCTATTGGGCGCTTCTGATACGCAAACAGAGGATGTGCATTACAGGAAAGTACAGCTTACCGCACATGGGAAGGTTTTTTCAGAAGCCGAAAACTGGTACGTTCCGGCAAGATTATCCCCGGAAATGGCTACACAGCTGAACACAACAGATAAGCCCTTTGGGCTTGTTGTGGCGGCCCTTAACTTTTCCCGCCAACTCATCAAACGGGAAAGCTTGTGGTTCCCTCTTCCTGAACACTGGGAGCGGAATGGAATACCTGCAGGTTCTGACCGACCTATTGACCTGCCGCCCTATCTCTTCCGCCATATGGCGGTGTTGCGCACGCAAACAGGGCAAGCCTTTTGTGTGGTGATTGAAACCTACACCACAGAAACCCTAAGGTTTCCGCCGCCAGCCTTGCCAGCATAGACGGAAACCTTAGTTTATTTTTTACGCTTCGGCGTCAGCCTCTGCGCATTCACCCATACGGGTTGTATCTACAAATTTTTCAGTCGCATCATCCAGCGCGCGGGTTTTACGCCCACCGGGACCATGCACATACAGGTCTTTCTTGTTCAGCTTGGTCACGGCATCAGGCTGCACAGGCATCAGATACCGTGCAGGACGCTGATGATCGGCCAGCTGAAGTTTGGGGTTGAAGACCGAATTGAACTTCCAGAGCATTTTTACAAAGTTGGTCTGGCCATTGCGTAGCAGACGCGCCGCAATACCTGCGGTGTCTTTCAGCGCTTCCCAACCCATGTGCTTGGTGTTGAGCACCTGCTGGGTTTTTACCAGCTCTTCGTAAAACTCTGGCAGCGGCAACGTGGTGGGCAGCACGGCGTGCTGAATATCGAACAGACGATAATCCCGCGTTGTCAGGCGGCGTGCTTCCTTGTGCCAGATTTCTGTGCCCGGATACGGCGTGGTGACAGAAATGTTCACGATATCCGGGATTTCCAGACACCACTGGCGCACCGTTTCAAAGCGCTTCCGATCCCATGAAGGATCAGCAATGATGTTAATGGCAACAATCAGACCCAGAGAACGTGCATATTCCAGCGCTTCAAAGTTTTTATCCAGAGAAACACGTTTACGGAACTGCTTCAGGCCTTCTTCATCCACAGCTTCCATGCCGATGAAGATATAGGAAAGCCCAATTTCACTCCAGACCTTAAACACTTCCTTGTTGCGCAGCAGCACGTCTGCACGCGTTTCAAGGTAGTATTCCTTTTTAATGCCGCGCTTCTTGATTTCGTTGGCAATGGCCATGCCGTGCTCTTCATGCACGAAGGCCACGTCATCCACGATAAAGATGCCGGGTTCCTTAATTTCCTCCAGCTCATCCGCAATCACCTGCGGGCTGGCTGTGCGGTAGGAACGGCCATAGAATGTCCAAGCAGAACAGAATGTACAATCCCACGGGCAGCCACGTGCAAATTCGATAGAGGCTGCCGGGTCCAGCGTGCCAATAAAGTATTTGTTGCGGTGGCGCAGAAGATCACGCGCCGGGCGCACCTGATCCAGAGATTCTACAAAAATAGGTGGCGGACCTTCACCATCCTTGGTGATAACGCCGGGCACTTCCAAGATATCTTTGCCATTCTGCACGGCATCCAGCAGCAGCCCAACCGTGGCGTCGCCTTCACCTTTCAGAATGCAGTTGATGGTACCTTCAGAAAGTTCCAGCACATCCTTTGCAATAAAGGATACGGAATGCCCGCCTACAAACTGGAAGATATTGGGGTTGCGGTAGCGGGTTTCGCGGCACAGATCCAGAATTTCTGGCACGTTTGCCAGATAGTTGCCGGAGTAACACACCACATCGGGCTGAAACTCATCCAGCATTTTCCAGTAATCTTCATGCGTTTCAGCCTGAAGATCCAAAAGCTGTACATCATGCCCCGCACTGCGGGCCGCACCAGCCACCAGCTCCAGGCCAAGAGGCTCCAGACGGAGAAAGACCCGCGTGTACATCAGGGCGCTGGGGTGAACCGCCAGAACTTTCATGTCATTCCTTTTCGCTCGCAAAGCCAACAGCGCGCGGAGGCTTCCTCAACACGCAGCCGGAAAAATTCTTTGGATGCTTACATATTAGAGGAATGCTTATAGAGCAAATGTTAGGCGTGACCCCATCTTTGCAGCCACACCTCCCATGCAAAAGGTGCTTACCTCTTGCATACTGCGCCCAATAGGCCGGCCGCAGCAATATATATTTATATAGCTCTGGCTGGCAGCCTAGGCACCAGCCAGAGTAAATCCGAAAAAGCGGATCAGGGCAGGATTTCGGTTTCCGCAAAGAAGAAGCGGATTTCGTTCGCTGCGTTTTCTGCGCTGTCAGAACCGTGCACGGAGTTTGCTTCAATGCTTTCAGCAAACTGAGCGCGGATGGTGTTGGGTTCAGCCTTTTTGGGGTCTGTTGCGCCCATCACTTCACGGTTTTTGGCAACTGCATTGTCACCTTCCAGAACCTGCACCACAACCGGGCCGGAGATCATGAAGGACACCAGATCGTTATAGAACGGGCGTTCTTTGTGCACTTCGTAAAATGCGCCAGCCTGAGCCGGAGAGAGCTGAATGCGCTTCTGGGCAACAATGCGCAGACCTGCATCTTCAAACACGGCATTGATCTTGCCGGTCAGGTTGCGACGGGTTGCGTCTGGCTTGATAATGGATAGCGTACGTTCTTTAGCCATTGGGTTTCTCCTGTTTTCTGGCATACCAGCACCATAAGGGTGGCAGCCGTAGCGCACCATCTAGAGCATATCGGCGCGGGCTGGTAGGTACCATGCCGGATGTAATGCACGATTCATAAAGAAACGAGAGTTGCGTTGAGCCTTCTTGTCATATCCGATCTTACCCTGCGTATGGCAGGCCGCACCCTTCTGGACCAGGCTAACCTGTCTATAGAGCCCGGGCGCAAGGTAGGCCTTATCGGGCGCAATGGGGCCGGAAAATCCACCCTATTGGCCGCAATTGCGGGCGATATTTCCCCAGATGGTGGTGAAATTCGCCTATCCGCCCGCGCCCGCATGGCACGCGTAAAGCAGGAAGCCCCGGCAGATGGCGCATCGCTTCTGGATACCGTGCTGGCCGGTGATACCGAACGCAGCACCCTTCTGGCAGAAGCCGAAACAGCAACCGACCCCGTACGTATTACGGAAATACATGAGCGTCTGCGTGCCATACGTGCAGATAGCGCACCAGCACGCGCGGCCTCTGTTCTCGCTGGGTTAGGGTTTAATGCGGCCGCTCAGGCTCGCCCTGTTTCAGACTTTTCCGGCGGTTGGCGCATGCGTGTTTCCCTCGCTACCGCCCTGTTTCTTGAACCAGATTTGCTGCTGCTGGATGAGCCCACCAACCATTTGGACTTAGAAGCCACCCTTTGGCTGGAAGATTGGCTACGTCGATTCGCTGGAGCTGCGCTGATTGTCAGCCATGACAGGGGGCTGCTGGATTCCTGCGTGGATGCCATTGCGCATCTGGACCACGGCAAGCTCAGCCTAACACCGGGTGGATACGAAAATTTTGTGCGCATCCGTACAGAGCAAGCCTTACAGCAGGCCCGGCAGGTTGAAAAAATTGCGGCCCAGCGGGCGCATATGCAGTCCTTTGTGGATAGATTTCGAGCCAAGGCTACCAAAGCCAAGCAGGCACAGGCCCGCCTGAAAGCTTTGGAAAAACTGCCCGTTATCGAATCCGTAGTGGAAGAAACGCCTGCGCACTTTTCATTCCCCGAACCTGAGCAGCTTCCCCCTCCCATTCTGACCATGAACCGTGCCAGCGTGGGGTATGACGGCAAACCTGTGCTCAGCAATCTTTCCCTCCGGCTGGATATGGATGATCGCATTGCCCTGCTTGGCGCCAACGGCAACGGTAAATCCACCTTTGCCAAGCTTCTTGCTGGCAGGCTAGAACCACTATCTGGCACGGTAGAGCGGAACCCTCGGCTTAAAATTGGGTATTTTGCCCAGCATCAAGCAGAAGAACTACGCCTGAACGAAACACCTATAGACCACATGGCGCGCGCCCTACCCAAAGCCACGCCTCCGGTTGTGCGTGCCCAGTTGGCACGCTTTGGGCTGGATGCAGAACGCGCTGAAACAGCGGTAAAAGACCTTTCGGGCGGAGAAAAAGCACGCCTGCTGCTGGCTTTGGCAACGCGAGATGCCCCACAACTTCTGCTGTTGGACGAACCCACCAACCATCTGGACCTTGATGCCCGCGATGCGCTTATTCGTGCACTGGCAGATTATGAAGGTGCTGTGGTTCTGATCAGCCATGATCCACATCTGGTTGAGCTTGTGGCGGATCGGCTATGGTTGGTAGGCGATGGCAAGATCACCCCATTTGAAGGTGATATGGCGGAATACCGCGCGTGGTTGATTGAACACAACCGCGCAGCAAACCGCCCCAAACAGGATACTGCGGCCCAGCCCAGCCGCAAGGATGACAGGCGTGAGCGCGCAGAAGCCCGCAAGGCCCTAGCCCCTTTACGCAAGGTTATCAAAGACGCCGAAGCACGCCTTGACAAACTGGCGCAGGAACAGCAGAAAATTGAAGCCAGCCTGGCTGACCCCGCTTTGTATAGCGAAGGAAAAACGCAGGACCTCACGCGCCTGAACACACGCCTTGCTGCCCTTAAAAAAGAACAGGAAGAAGTGGAAGAACGCTGGCTGGCCGCCGAAGCTGAAATGGAAGAAGCCGCCAACGAGGCCTGACCTCCAAATTGGCGTGAGGCATTTTTGCCAATGCGCCAGTTTTTTGTGTCTGACTTTTCAGAATTTTCTTCTCAGATCATGAGACACATGGATAAGAATACATCTCAAACGCAGTAGCACTGCCTCTTTGTCTTACCCTTCCAAACATTCCAGCCTCAAACAGCATTCCGAAAGACATTTGCGCATGCCTTCAGATACCCCTTCTCCTGCCACTCCCCTTGCTGGCGGGCCGTATGAAGGCAAGCCGCATTCGGCAGATTGGCTACAATCCATTTCCAGAATCCTGCGCATGACCTTCAGCGGCGCTGTTATTGCGCTGGTTGTTTGGTTGATGGGCGATGTGCTGATGGTGGTGTTTGCATCAGTGCTTTGTGCTGTCGTGCTGCATGGGTTGTCTAAAATTCTGGTGCGCCACCTTCGGCTGCCATATGGGTGGGCGCTTAGTGCTGTTATCTGCGGATTAATTGGAAGTGCTGTCTTTTTGGTCTGGAACAGCGGGCCAGCCATGATCAGTGAAGCCCTGCGCCTGCAAGATGCCTTGCGCCAGCAGGAAACGGCACTGCGCAGCACCCTGCAAAGCACGCCCACGGGCCAAATGATCCTGAACTATCTCCCTGCCTCTTTAGGTGGCCATCAAGCTGGTGGGGGAGATACCAGCAGCCTTGCTTCTCTTGGTTCCCGCATTGCCGGGTCCATGACAGGCATTCTGGGGTCTGCTTTTGGGGCTATTGGCACATTGCTGGTTGTGCTGATTGCCGGGTTGTATTTTGCAATGTCTCCGGCTGTTTACGCCAATGGCTTTTTGCGGTTGGTGCCTGTTTCCAAACGCCCCAAAGTGCGTGATCTCCTGCTTAGAGCCGGGCAGACTCTTTGGGCATGGGTTGCCGGGCAATCTTTAGACATGCTGGTGGTTGGCACGCTTTCTGGCCTTGGCCTGTGGTTTATTGGCGTGCCTTTGGCGCTGGCGCTGGGTGTGCTTGCCGGGCTGTGTAATTTTATCCCGTATATTGGCGCCATTATGGGAGCTGTTCCTGCGTTACTGCTGGCCCTTTCTCTGGGCACGCGGGAAACCATTATGGTGGCTGTGCTTTATAGCGTGATCCAGTTTTTAGAAGGTAATGTGCTGGCCCCGGTTATTCAGCGCCACGCCGTGCAAATGCCCCCTGCCCTTACAGTGCTATCACAGACCCTCTTTGGCGCCATCTTGGGGTTTCCGGGCCTGATTTTTGCCTCTCCGCTTACGGCTGTGTTGATGGCAACGCTGGATGGCCTCACCCCCAAGTTGGACGAAAAAGATCAGATTTGAACGCGGGCAGTGACATGATTGTATAATTATCGTAAGGTTTTGGTAATACGCTCTGGATAATGTAAGGTCTGGATCATGCGCGTTCTTCTTGTTGAAGACGATCAAACAGTTCGCAATTTTGTTGCCAAAGGCCTTGCAGAAGCCGGACACCTGGTTGAGCAGGCTGAAGATGGCAAAAACGGCTTATCTCTGGCTGCTAGCGAAAAGTTTGATGTCATTATTTTAGATCGCATGCTGCCGGGTGGTGTAGAGGGCCTTCACATCCTGCAAACATTGCGAAATCAAAACAACACAACCCCCGTACTGCTTCTTTCCGCTTTAGTAGATGTAGATGAAAAAGTGGCCGGCCTGAAAGCCGGTGGGGATGATTATGTTACAAAGCCTTTTTCCTTTTCCGAGCTTCAGGCCCGTCTGGAAGCACTGGTCCGCCGCAACAGAAACGAGGCCCAACCCCAGACACGCCTTACAATTGGGGATCTGGAAATAGATCTGCTCTCGCGCAATGTAAGGCGCGCTGGACAGAAAATTGACTTGCAACCGCGTGAATTCCGCCTCTTGGAATTTTTGATGCGTCATGCCGGTCAGGTTGTTACGCGTACTATGCTGCTGGAAGGAGTGTGGGATTACCATTTTGACCCCCAGACAAACGTGATCGACGTACATATTTCGCGTCTGCGCCAGAAAATAGATAAACCCTTTCAGCGCGCCCTTGTGCATACCATCCGCAATGCTGGGTATATGCTGCAAGAATGAATTAAGTGGCACCAAAGGATTAAAGGGAGAAATCCTTTTACCACGGTTTGATTGGATCAGCCGGAACTTGAGGCTTTAATCTCTACAAGCTGGGTAGGAATGATCCGCAAAATGGTCCATCGCATTCTTCATTTCCTCCACCAGACCACCAACGCAATTATGCGCGGTGATCTTTCTCAGCGTATTCCACTGACTGAAAATGAAGATAAAAGCGATGAGGTTGCCACCGCCATAAATGCCATGCTGGATGGCATTAGCCAGCAAATGGATGGCTTACGGCAAACTTCCAACGCCATCGCGCATGATCTGCGTGCACCCATTGCACGCGCGCGCGCTGAACTGGAAGATGCCGTTGTACACGCACATACTGAGGTGGCACTACGCACAACCATTGACCACGCGATTGCGCATCTTGATCATGTTACCAGCATTTGTGATGCCTTATTACGTATCGCGCAGATAGAAATTGGAAGCCGCCATTCTGCCTTTACATGGTTTGATCTGATACCTGCCCTACAGGACGTTCTGGAACTTTACGCTGCCGTTGCAGAAGACCGGGAGATAACAATTAAGACCAATTTTCCCGAAAAACTTCCATTTTATGGTGATCGCGCCATGCTTCAGCAGGCTATGGCCAATGTGCTGGACAATGCCATTAAATTTTCCCCTGCCCAAAGCCTCATTACTTGCTCTGCACAGGTTCTTTCACCAAAACGCCATTCAAAAAATGGTGGCACCATACGGCTTAGCATAGCAGATCGCGGTCTCGGCATGACACCGGAAGACATGGCACATGCCACAAAACGTTTCTTTCGGGCAGAACAGTCACGCCATATTGCTGGCTCGGGCCTTGGGCTTTCTGTTGTGCAGGCTATTGTGCAACTGCATGATGGCCAACTCCATCTAGCCGATAACAATCCGGGTTTGATCGTACGTATTGATATGCCCTTACCCCGCACAGAAAGTGACAACGTAACGGAAATAAACCGTTAATCTATGTTTTCGACACAACTTTTTCTTTGCGGCAGATATATACCCCTCTGCCTTGAACTTGCCTCACTGATGGATTGTTATCTTAACAGCAAGCATTCACCCGTTGTGGCAGCCTGCGTTATTTTATCAGGCTACTGATCTTAAAAGGAAACATATCCTGATGCGTTTTTATTCTCGTTCCATTCTGAGCCTGCTTTCCGCAAGCTCCTGCGCATTCATGGCACTGCTCCCTGCAGCTCATGCAGAAGATACAAACACCTTTACCAAGCTTGAACTCTCTGCTTCTGGCACAACAGATGCAGCGCCAGACCAGCTGACTGCTACATTCCGGGCAGAAGCACGCAATAAAAATGCGGCAACTGCTCAGCAGGCTGTCAATGCACTGGTGCAGAAAATTACTGAACAGACAGGCAAAAATGATGCCGTGCAGTTAGCGGTAACTGGATACGATGTTTCTGAAACACGCCCAGACAAAGACCCCGCTTTTTGGACAGCCACCCAAAGGTTGAGCCTAAAAGCCCAGAATGGCAACGCACTCCTCCCCTTAGCCGGGCAGTTGCAAGCGAATGGCCTTATTCTGGAAAGTCTGGATTGGTCTATCTCTGATGATAAACGAGACGCCCTGCTTCTGGATGCTGAAAAGAACGCTATTGCTGAGCTTAAAAAGCAGGCAGATACGGTAGCATCATCTCTGGGCTTGCATGTCGTGCGTTTTTCAAACGTAACCATGTCTGAAAACCCAATCATGCGCCCCATGCCTATGATGATGTCTATGGCTCGCAGCGCAGATGCCCCAGCAGCCCCATCCAGCACAGCACAAACCCAGCACGTTCGCGCAAACGCGCACGCAACTATCCTGCTTGGTCCGTAAAACAGAAAACCCCAGCCTCCTTAATAAGGAGGCTGGGGTTTTTCCGGAAATCAGACTGAAAGCACGGTTTAGCGCGGGGCCAGAACCATGATCATCTGGCGGTTTTCAAGACGTGGCATCTGCTCCACCTTGGCAACCTCATCCATTTCGCCACGAATGCGTTCCAGAACCTTAATACCCAGTTCCTGATGCGCCATTTCACGACCACGGAAGCGCAGCGTAACCTTTACCTTATCACCTTCACCAATAAAGGTTTTCACAGCACGCATTTTAACCTGGTAGTCATTTTCGTCGATATTCGGACGAACCTTGACTTCCTTGATTTCAATGACCTTCTGCTTCTTCTTGGCTTCGTTACGCTTTTTCTGCTGTTCGTATTTGAACTTGCCGTAATCAAGAATCTTGGCAACAGGCGGCTCAGCATTCGGGCTTATTTCTAGAAGATCCAACCCAACACTATACGCTTTTGCCAAAGCATCGCGCACGGTCATGATACCGGCCATTTCGCCATTTTCATCAATAAGGCGAACCTGCGGCACACGGATTTCTTCATTCACTCGCGGCCCTTCTCGGCTGGGCGGCGCGGGATACGGTGATCTGGCTATGGTCGGCTCCTGTAGTACATTTCAATAACTTGCAGACACACCTCTTCAGGTGCTTCTGCCTATCGTTAGTATGTGCGCAATTATCCGCGCTTTATCAAGCAGGGCAAGCACAAAAACATCTTCATTGCTGCCCTGCTGTAACAATAAAACTCTGCTTCACCCTTTTTTGCGCAAATCTGGCGGTGTTGCTTCGTTTTTCAGGCGCGTAACAGCCTCATCCAAACTCAGAGTCTCCTGCGCCTGCGTGCCAAGGCGGCGCATGGCAACAGTACGTTCTTCTGCCTCACGTCGGCCAACCACCAAAATAACCGGAACACGTGCCACGCTGTGCTCACGTACCTTGGCGTTGATCTTGTCATTCCGCACATCGGCTTCCACAGCCAGCCCGGCTTCACGCAGGGCAGCAGCCACTTCCTCTGCATAAGGTGCAGCATCGCTTACGATAGAAGCCACAACCACCTGCACAGGCGCTAACCAAAGCGGGAAACGCCCTGCGTGCTGTTCGATCAGAATACCAAGGAAGCGCTCGAAAGAACCCAGAATGGCACGATGCAGCATAACGGGGCGATGCCGCCCGGAGTCTTCACCAATGTAGCTGGCATCGAGTCGTTCTGGCAGAACCAGATCAACCTGCAACGTACCGCACTGCCAATCACGCCCAATGGCATCACGCAGCACAAATTCAAGTTTGGGGCCATAGAACGCACCTTCACCGGGGTTATGTTCATATTCCACCCCAGCCACGGTGCAGGCTTCTTTCAGGGCATTTTCAGCCTTGTCCCATACCTCATCACTGCCAGCACGCTGTTCTGGGCGATCAGCAAACTTTACACGCACATGCTCAAAGCCCAGATCCTGATACACATCGTGCAGCATCTTCACGAAACGCACAGTTTCATCTGCAATCTGGTCTTCGGTGCAGAAAATATGCGCATCATCCTGCGTAAAGCCGCGCACACGCATCAGGCCATGCAATGCCCCTGATGGTTCATAGCGATGGCAGGCACCAAATTCCGCCATACGCAGCGGCAGTTCACGATAAGAGCGCAGACCGTGGCGGAAAATCTGCACATGGCACGGGCAGTTCATAGGCTTGAGTGCGAGTGTTTTATTCTCGTCCTCAACCGTCGCAATGAACATGTGGTGGCGGTATTTGTCCCAGTGGCCAGAAGCCTCCCACAGGGCACGGTCAACAAGCTGCGGTGTACGCACTTCCTGATACCCGTGGCGTGTTTGGGCGCGGCGCATGTAATCCTGCAACGCGGTATAAAGCCGCCAGCCTTTGGCATGCCAGAACACCTGCCCTACGGCTTCCTCCTGAAAATGGAACAGGCCCATTTCCTTGCCGATCCGGCGATGATCGCGCTTTTCTGCTTCTTCCAACTGGTGCAGGTGCGCATCCAGTTCCTTCTGATCACGCCATGCCGTACCATACACACGGGTGAGCATGGGGTTACGGTGGTCCCCACGCCAATAGGCACCTGCCACCTTCATCAGCTTGAAAGCAGTGCCAACATCCTTGGTGGTGCGCAAATGTGGACCACGACACAGATCCAGCCATTCACCCTGCCGATAAATGGAAATTTCTTCATCTTCCGGCAGATCGCGGATCAACTCAGCTTTGAACTTTTCACCACGCTCTTCAAAAAAGCGGATCGCATCATCGCGCTTCCAGACTTCACGCACAAAAGGCTCAGCCTTGGCGACAATTTCGCGCATCTTGGCTTCGATGGCCGCGAAGTCTTCCGGGGAGAACGGTTCGGAACGATAGAAATCGTAATAGAAGCCGTTTTCAATGGACGGGCCGATTGTAACCTGAGTGCCGGGATACAGCGCCTGCACGGCTTCTGCCAGCACATGGGCGGCATCGTGCCGGATAAGTTCCAGCGATTCCGGGTCCTTACGGGTAATAAACCGCAGGGCAGCATCTTTGTTGATGGTCTGGCGGATATCGCACAGCTTTCCATCCACTTCCATGGCCAATGCGGCTTTGGCAAGACCGGGGCCGATAGCTTCCGCCACCGTCGTGCCTGTAACCGGCCCGTCAAAACTACGAACAGAACCGTCAGGCAAGGTAATGGCGGGCATGGTCAAAGGCTCCAGAAAAGAAAATCAGAAACTGATGGAAGATGCTTAATGACGCCACCAGAGCGCGGCTGCAACCCTTTGCACACAAAGCAATGCAAGATCACGCACACGTAGTACGCGCACCTGCCCTGCCTGCCAGCCTAACGGGGCTGTAAGCGCTGGGTTACTATCAGCAGAAAATAGCACAACACAGCGGCAGCCCATAACGGCAGCCAGATGCATGGGGCCTGTATCATTCCCCACAGCGCACTGCGCCCGTGCTGCCAGCCCTGCAAGCTCTGGCAGAGTGGTTTTGCCCATTAGGTTTAACGCTTCGGGGCAATATTTCAGGATGTCCTGCGCCAAAGGCTGCTCGGTTTCATGCCCCACCAAGACAGGTTGCAAACCACGGCGAAAAATTTCTGCTGCCAGTTCACCATACCGTCTGGCAGGCCAGCGCTTGGCGGGCCGATGCACAGCCGCCCCGGGCACAATCAACACATAGGGCTCATCCAGCTTTGGCCCTTTATCACGCAACCAAGAAATATCTGGCTGCGGCACATCCTTAATGCCGGCCATAGAGAGCTGATCACGCTGGCGGGCACGGGTGTGCATTTCATCGCGCCACGGGTTTAAATGGGCGAGATGCCCTTCTCCCACATGCCCACACCATGAAACAGGCCGCCCAGCCAGCACAAAATACCGCGCTGTGCGGGCTGATGTCTGCAAATCATAAACCCGATCATACCCACGCAACATCTTACGCAGGGCGAGAATTTGCGGCACATCTGTCCAACGTGGGCGTGTATCCGTCAGCACCTCATCAAACCAAGGCGAAAGCCTGGCCAGCTCAACAAACGGCACGGTTGTGAGCAAGGTGATATGTGCAGCAGGAAATGCCTGCCGAATGGCCTGAAACGGGCCAAAACTTTGCACGAAATCTCCCAACGCCCCCAAACGGATGACAAGAATGCGCTGCGGTATGATGCCTTGAGCTTTTTCAAAGTGCATGAGGGGCTTCATGGTGTATCCGGGTCTGCAGCCATAACGGCAAGATCCTGCCGCGCCAGATCTGCCTCATGGCTATCTGGCGCCAGATCAAGCACGCGCTGCCAATCTGCCTGTGCACCGGTGGCGTCTCCTTTGCGTTCACGCACAATGCCGCGTTCCAGCAAGGCTGCCGGGTTTTCCGGCTCTATCTCCAAAGCATGGGCCACATGTGTCGCCGCTGCATCAAGCTGCCCTACGCGGCGCTCTGCCGATGCCAGCAACACATAGGCTTCGGCCCCGATATCTGGCTTTTTAGCCACCAGCGCAGAAAGTTCTTTAACCACTACATCGGCCTGATCCTGCGCCAGTAAGGCACGGGCACGCAGCAGATGCAGGCGGGTATCATCCTCAAACGCCAGCCCGTAATCTACACTGCTCAAGGCTTTTTCTGGTTGCCCGGCAGAAAGCCAAGCATCTGCCGCATCTTCCTCTAACCCTGCGCGAAAGCTGGAAGGTGCACGCTCTGCATGTTCTATGGGTTGGTGGGCAAGCTCATCCAGTTCCTGCGCCGCGCTTTCTTCATCTCCGGCTTCCAACAATGCCAAGGCGTGGCAATGCTTAGCCTCCTGCCCTCCGTTGCCGTGGCGCTCCCAGTCCAGCGCGTAATCTCTTGCGCCAAAAGGATCATCCCCCACCATGGCCATACAGGCTTCGACCGACCATTTCTGCCCATTAACTGGCCCGGATGCTGCCGCCGCATGGCCGCGTGCCGTGGCCGCCATAACAGGTACGGATACAAGCAAAGCTGTACCTGCAACCACGCAGGGAAGATGCCGCCGTGTAGGCACAAAAGAAAACTTCATCCTGCCTCCATACCAAACAGGTTCATTCACGCACAGGCCGGGAACCTGAAAAGGAAGAACAGTTCTGCCCTACTGTCTCTTATGGCACAAAATGTGCAAATTGTGATAACACCCTGTTCATGAGCAGTTTTCTGGCCTCTGCCTCCATTCTGCAAATCCTGCCCGCTTTGGAGCAGGGCGGAGTGGAAAGAGGCACCATAGAAATGGCGCAGGCCATTACACAGGCTGGGGGCAAGGCGCTTGTTATCAGCGCTGGCGGGCGTATGGAGCCTCTGCTACGACATACTGGTGCTGAGCACATTACCCTTCCCGATTGTGGCAGCCGCAACCCTTTGAAAATTGCCAAAAACAGCCACTTCCTCAGCAATATCATTCGCCAGCATAATGTGCAGCTTGTTCACGCGCGCTCACGCGCGCCGGCATGGGTTGCCAAAATGGCCTGCAAGCGCACGCAAACACCTTTTGTAACAACATGGCATGGCGTGCACGCCAACAGTTTTCCCGGCAAACGGCATTACAATGCCGTTTTGGCATCTGGTGATCGCGTTATTGCCATCAGCAACCACATCGCCCAGCGCCTTGCAGAAGAATACCATGTCGGGCCAGATCGGCTGCGCACCATTCCGCGCGGGGCAGATACCGATCAGTTTTCTCCTCAAGTAGTGTCCGGCCAGCGTGTGCACCGTTTGGTGGAGGCATGGGCACTTCCTGCGGATGCCCCGGTTATTCTCATGCCCGGCAGGCTGACAGCATGGAAAGGCCAAAGCCTTGTGCTGGATGCTCTGGCGCAACTGCTTAACCTGTTACCAGACGTAAACTGGCACTGCGTATTTGCTGGTGGTTGCGCCCCAGAAGATAAATATGCACAGGAACTAAGCACCAAAGCAGCACAACTGGGCCTGACTGACCGTGTCCGTTTTGCAGGCCATTGCGATGATATGCCCGCCGCCATGATGCTTGCAAACATGGTGGTTGTACCCTCCCTCCGCCCGGAACCTTTTGGACGTGTGGTAGTAGAGGCACAAGCAATGTGCTGCCCGGTTATTGTGGCGCATCATGGTGCCGCGGTGGAAACCGTCGCCAATGGCCAAACGGGCTTTAGCTTTACCCCTGCACATGCTGATGAACTGGCACAAACCATCCATAACGTGCTGATTGCGCCGCCAGAAATTCTAGAAGAAATTGGATACGCTGCACGCCAGATGGTACTAAACCATTACAGCACCTTTGCCATGCAACATGCCACGCTGGCTGTGTATGATGAACTGCTTGGCACCACGCTGGCAGAACGCTTTGCCTGCATTAAAAATGATGCTGCCCTCTTTCAGGAACCAACATTTGCAGGATAAGGAAGGAAGACTTTAATTTTCCTGACCTGGAAGGAAGCAGGACACAGGCATGACTGCTACTTCTCTTACAAACCCGCCCTCAATTTTTATGCGGCCTCCACAACATCTGGCATTTATGGCGGCCCCTACAGAAACCGCCCGGGATGAACTTGATCGGCTGGTAACCCGTTATGGCAACTGCCACCCCGGTGAGGCAGACGTTGTGATCTGCTTGGGTGGTGACGGCTTTATGCTGGAAACCCTGCGCGTTATTCTGGAAGCGGGACTGACCACGCCAGTTTATGGCATGAACTGCGGTTCTGTTGGGTTTTTGATGAACCCCACCGATGAGGAAGACCTTCCCTATAGATTAGCGCATGCGCAAGCGGCGGTTATTCACCCCTTGCGCATGAAAGCCGTAACGGCACATGGTGAATCGCACGAGGCTCTGGCGTTGAACGATGTTTACCTGTTCCGCCAGACACGGCAGGCAGCAAAACTACGCATTGATGTGGACAGGCTGGTGCGTATTCCCGAACTGATCTGTGATGGCGCCTTGTTGGCCACACCAGCCGGTTCCACCGCCTATAATCTTTCTGCCCACGGGCCTATTGTGCCGCTTTCTGGCAATTTGCTGCCACTTACCCCTATCTGCCCTTTTCGGCCACGCCGCTGGCGCGGAGCACTTCTGCCTTCCTCAGCCCATGTCGGCTTTAGTGTTCTGGAACACGATAAGCGCCCTGTTGCAGCCGTTGCCGATTCGATAGAAATTCGGGATGTTGTTTCTGTACAGGCATGGGAAGACCGAGAATTGGCTGTAACCTTGCTGTTTGACCCCGGGCAAACCCTTTCCGAACGTATTGCGGCAGAACAGTTTTCTGCATGATGCCGCAGTGTAGCCGCTTTCAGGCACCAAAAGCAGGTTGCCACTGTTCTTCTTCCTCTTTTTCTGGATTAGTCTTCCATTTAATGCAGAACATGTTTCCTTTCTCTCGCCGCCTTGTGCTTCTGTGTGCTGCAAGCCTGCTTGCCACCAGTGCGGTTTCACATGCTCAGATTGTCACCAACAGTCAGGCTCTGGACAGTTTAGGTGGTGCAGCGCCTGTAGCCGCGCCCCCAACACCCGCGGCACCTGTGCATGAAGCGGCTCCGCGCCGCACAACAACGCCCGCGCACACTGAAACGCGCCGCCGCGTTGTAGAAAAGCCGCAAACCACCACAGCGCAGAAAAAAGAAACATCCAGCGTAAAAAATACGCAGCCGGCTGCAACGGCACCTAAAAGTGCGCCTGCCACCAAACCGGTAACCAAGGCCCCGGCTGAAACCAAACCATCTGCTGCACCTGCACCTGCACCTGCACCTGCACCTGCACCTGTGGCTAAGGCCGCGCCTGCCCCGGCGCAAGAAACTAAAAGCGTTACACCTGCGGCCCAACCACGTAAGCCCCCGCCGCCAGCAACAATACCAAATGCACCACCACCGCTGCCGCAGTTGACTCCTGCACCATCAGACGTGGAAGTTCATCCTTTCTCGGTGCCACCACAGCCCACTGTGGACCTGAAAGCCCAAGGCACCGTAACGCCTATTGAAGGCGGCGTACGCATTACCTTTGCACCAGAAGCAGCAACACTTAACCCGGAAACACATCAGGCCATTCTGGCATTTGGGCAGCGTTTGTCTGACAAGCCGCATGTGCGTGCCCTGATAGATGCCTATAGTTCTGGTGCAGTGGATGATCCATCATTGCCACGACGCATGGCATTGGCGCGCGGGTTAGCGGCGCGCAGCGTGCTCATGAATGGCGGCACACCTTCTACCCGCATTTATGTGCGCGTTATTGGGCTGCCCAAACAGTCAGCCCCCAACACACCGCAGGATTATATTGATATTTATCAGTCTGACGTTGAGCCCTGAGAACGGGCTCTTTAGTTCTGCGGCACCTTAAAGGGATGTGGCCACACCAGCAGCGTGTCGCTGCCTATACGTATTTCCCTTTGTACAGGCCCAAACTGTGTTTGCGCCTGCTTGGCCTGATCTGCACTTTCACACACAATAAAATTGCCGCCCATTTCATACCATTGCCGCTTGCTAAGAGTATGAAATGCTTTGATGCCTGATGGCGTGAATTCAACTGGTGCAAGACGTGCCGGAAATGGCAGACTATTGCGCGCTGCGCTCCAATATGGCGCGAAACCTTGCTTTAGCCCCATTTGTTCCAGAGTGCGATTGACCGGAAAATTCTGATTTGCCGCTGCGTATCCCACAACCGGGCGCGGCAAAATTGTTGCCGCATACAAAATACAGCAGCTACCCAACAGCAAGCCGTAGCCATGGGGCACCTGCACATGCCGAATAACCAGCAAAACAGACAACAAGCATGGAAAAACCAGATAGCGAAATGACTGCTCATCCATTGTCAATTCGCCAAAAACAAAGGCTGCCAACATAATAACAATGGCAAATACGGATGAGAGATCAAACAAGCCCCATTGTCTGTTCTTGCGCAGCGCATAAAAGCAGCCCCATACCATGCCACCAGCACAAGCCAGATGAAACAGCTCGCGCCCAGAGCCTGAAAGCGTAATCGGCTTTCCAAAAAAATCGGCACCAAAATACTGTAAAAAGCCGGAAAACAGGACACTCAAATTGTACGAGGCCCGGCTTTGTGAACCAAAAGACGAGCTCCACAACCCCGGCACATGAAAGGCGCCATTATGGGCCAGCACTGTTTTAATAACGTGCTCCAATAGCAATGCGCCCACCATGCTGCTGGCAAGCCCGACATATTTTGGAGTGCGCTGTTCCAGACTGCATCCGATGGCAGCCAAAACAACCGGTAAAGCCAGAGTGTATTTTACCAGATCATCACTGCTCAGCAGCAGCGCAACAAACAGAACGGTACCACTCCAACGCGCGCAGGTGCCGAACAAACTTTTAGATTGTAGGCAGTGAGGCTTCTGCGACCACATCAGCCAGAACAGCAACATGCCCACATAAGCGCCAACATGGTAACAGGGTGACAACACCAGATGAACAGCAAAGGCACTCGGCGCTGCTAACAAAACAAGAAGCGGCCACCCCGTATTGCCCGTTGCCAAACGCGCGATACGAAACGCCAGCAACATGGCAATGGCCCACAGTATGGCGGGCACGATGTAATAAAAAGATACATGCCAGCCAAATAGGCCAAACATCACAACGTAAGGCAGAACTTCAGTAAAATAGAAGGATTGGGTGGAAAGGTCCCACCCCTTCAGCAAAACATTGCCGTGCAGAATATCCTGCGCTGCCAGCAGGGTAGAAACACTGTCTGAATTAAAGGGCTGCGTCATACCCAAAGCGGCATACAGCAGCGTTAACGCCACAAATGCCACCATATATCCGGCTACGCTTTGGTATGCTTTGCGTTCAGCCACAGTGATTTTTCCCTCACAATGCCCCATGAAAAAACCGGCCTTTCAGCCGGTTTGTTTTTAGCTCTCTAAAAGAGACTGTTCTATTTTTTCCCGGGCTTCTGTTGCCAGTTGGTCCACCCGTTCATTTTCTGGCACGCCGGAGTGTCCTTTTACCCAATGCCATGAAACCTCATGCCGTTTGGCTACGTCCAGCAACCTGCGCCACAAATCCATATTGGCTACCGGATCACCCGATGCATTACGCCAATTCCGCCTTACCCAGCCGGTATGCCACCGAGTAATGCCATTGCGCACATATTCACTATCTGTGTGCAGGTTCACCACACAAGGGCGCGTAAGCGCTTCCAGCGCTTCTGCGGCGGCCGTGAGTTCCATACGGTTGTTGGTGGTTTCACGCTCACCGCCAGAAAGCTCCCGTTCCACACCTTTGCAGCGCAGCAGAACGCCCCAGCCACCCGGGCCGGGGTTTGGGCGGCATCCGCCATCTGTCCAGATTTCAACCGCCAGAGCAGGTTGTTCCGTTGCGGTGCTGTTTTCAGAATCCGTAGGCATCAGCACTATCCGTTTCCAAATGGAAGCGCAGGCGCTTCAGGTAATCCATAGGATCTTTGGGCGTCACCAAGGCATCTGCTGGCGTGTTGATCCAGTCATACAGCCGGGTGAGCAAAAAGCGCATGGCCGCACCTCTGGCCAAAACAGGCATAAGCTGACGCTCTGCTGGCTCTAACGGGCGTATTTCCTCATACCCTTGCATCATGTGCCGGGCAAAAGTGATGTTAAACGCCCCATCAGCCTGAAAGCACCATGCGTTCAAACAGATGGCAATGTCGTAGGCCAGAAGATCCGTGCAGGCGAAATAGAAATCAATCACGCCTGAAACGGCATGATCCAGAAAGAAAACGTTATCTGGAAACATGTCTGCATGAATTTGCCCGCGCGGCAGAAGCGGATTATTCCCCCGCCCCGGCCAGAATGGCAAAATATGCTCAAGCGCGTTTTGCAGTTCATCCCGCAAACCTGCGCACACATTATCTGCGCCCGCACCGCAGCTTTGCAGCAACGCAAACCACGCATCTGGCCCCAAGCTGTTCTGACGTTCCGGCTTGTAAGAGCGCCCTGCCACATGTAGCTGCGCCAAAGCACGCCCAAGCGGGCGACAATGCTCAAGCCGCACTACGCGCGGCCAAACACCGGGCAGGAATGTGGTTATGGCAGCGGGCCTGCCTGCCAGTGTTTTCAGCACATGGCCTTGCGAATCAGCCACGGGTTGGGGACATGTTACCCCCTCACGCGCCAGATGCTGCATAAGGCCCAAAAACCAAGGCAGATCCTGCGCATTCACCCGCTTTTCGTACAGGGTAAGAATGTAATCTCCATCTGTTGTACGCAGCTGGAAATTACTGTTCTCCACCCCTTCGGCAATACCGCGAAACGCAACCAGAGACCCTATGGCGTAATCCTGCAAAAACGTTTCCAGGGTCTCGTTCCCAACGTCCGTATAGACGGCCATGCAGCACCTTTAGCCCAGCGGTGCGGGAAGGCGGAACGTTACGTTTTCTTCCTTCACAATCCGCTCTTCAATGCACAGCGTGTAACGCTTGGCCATTTCTGCCAGCATTTCCTGCACCAGTGCTTCCGGCGCAGAAGCACCAGCCGTAATGCCCAGCGTGTTCACGCCTTCCAGCACGGACCAATCCAGAGAATCCAGACGCGGCACCAAAAGCGCACGCGGTGTGCCGGAACGTTCCGCCACTTCACGCAGACGCTGGGAGTTGGAAGAATTGGGAGAGCCAATA
This sequence comes from Acetobacter sp. A11-2, assembly GCF_040208445.1. Classification (NCBI taxonomy): domain Bacteria; kingdom Pseudomonadati; phylum Pseudomonadota; class Alphaproteobacteria; order Acetobacterales; family Acetobacteraceae; genus Acetobacter; species Acetobacter sp. A11-2. The sequence continues at coordinate 285,595 of NZ_CP157843.1, read as the reverse complement.
ACAATAACCAGATCGCACTCAGGGGCGATGGTTTTGACGGCTTCCTGACGGTTTGTGGTGGCGTAGCAGATATCTTCGCGCTTTGGCCCTTCAATCAAGGGGAAGCGAGCACGCAGAATATCTACGATTTCTGCCGTATCATCCACAGAAAGCGTTGTCTGGGTGATAAAGGCCAGACGAGTTGGATCTTCCGGCTCTACCGTGCGGGCTTCTTCTGCATCGTTAATCAGCGTCATGGCGCCGGGTGGCAGCTGGCCCATTGTGCCAACCACTTCCGGGTGGCCTGCATGGCCAATCATCAGAATATGGCGGCTTTCTGGCCCACCACCAGCAAAATGACGCTCAGCTTCACGGTGCACCTTGGAAACCAGCGGGCACGTGGCATCTAGATACAGCAGGTTACGGCGTTCGGCCTCAACCGGCACGGTTTTGGGCACGCCATGAGCAGAGAAAACAACATGGCCATCTACGGGAACTTCATCCAGTTCCTCAACAAAGATGGCGCCTTGTGCTTCCAGCTCTTCCACCACTGTCCGGTTATGGACAATTTCGTGGCGGACATAAACAGGCGCACCGTAGCGGCGGATGGCTTCTTCCACCACACGGATGGCGCGGTCCACCCCTGCGCAGAAACCACGTGGGCCTGCCAGCAGAACCTTAAGAGATCTGCCGTGCTGAGCATCTGCGCTCTGGGGCGGGGTAAGGGTATCAGTTTGATCGGGCATGGTGTTCCCCAAAGTTGCAGCGGACTGTATAGAAGAAAACTGGCTATGAAGAAGCATATTGAAAACAGGCTATGCCCGAAACCCATAAAGGTGACGGAAGTTGTGGCCTACGCAAAGGACGCATGGGATGCAACCCGTTTTACGGCATCAAAGCCTTGAAAAACATACCTATGTGGGTGTGATAGCTGCTATCTGCTGTGTTCAACCCGTTTTAACCGATAATGCCGGATCCATACATGTTCCCTAATCACAACCAACGGCGCAGCCTGTTCCCCCGTATTGCCGCCCCGGGTCTGGCAGCACTTGGGCTGCTGGCCACCCTTGGCGGCTGCGGTGATGGTGAAAGCAAATCCATGGATTTTGCGCCCACCTGCCCCATTACGCATATTCCCTCTGAAGCGGCGGATTACTACCTCTACCAAGGTAAGCAGACAGGCTTTAAAAACATGGTGGCCCGCGCCAGCATCCTGCAATTACAGGGTGATTGCCTTGCCGCAGGCCCCAAGGACCTGAAAACCCGAATCGTGCTGCGATTTGTGATTGAACGCGGCCCGGCCGCAACAGCCAATACACTCACCCTCCCGTGGTTTATTGCCGTGCTGCACGGAGACAGGATTGTGAACAAGCATGTGTTCCACCACACCGTGTCCTTCCCGGCCAACCTCTCTACCTTTGAAGACGACACAAAGGTAATTACGGTAGATCTGCCTATTCCACCCAAAAATGTGGATTCAGATTATCGATTTGAAATTGGCTTCCAGCTAACCAAGGACCAGCTTGAATATAATCAGGTCCATCTGAAACGCGCAGCGTATCAGGCTTACTGATATTAAGCGGTAGAACTTGGCTGGGGGTTTTATCACCCCCAGCCAAAATATCTTTTATCGGGAAGCAGACTGCGTTTCTGGTGGAAAATGTGCGGCCTTGACGGCTGCCTGCTGGCGCTGTGCCAAAGCCTGCTCATCAAAATCCTGCACAATTTCATGGAACAGCTGATACCAGTTCATCTTAACCTTCAGCCGCATGAATACAGACCCCAGCCCAAGGGCTGAACGATCAACCAGCACAAATTCACGCGGCAGGCGCACCCCTCCTGCTTTTTGCAGCCCCTCGTGCACCTTGGACAGAATTTCCCGCCCAAGGGCCGGGTTATTGTCATCCTGAATGTAGCGTTCTTCATCCACCATCAGCGGTGCGTATAACAGCCCCGCCCATTCGTTCAGAACAGCCACTTTCTCACGCGTCAGGTCACGGAAGCCCCATGCTTCATAAGCATGCGCGGCCATGTCCATATCCTTGTTACGGAGCGCGTAATAGAGATCTATATTTCCCTTGATGAACGAAGGCTGGAAAATACGGATAGCCCCAAAATCCAGCAGGTTCAGGCCGGCATCTTCCCGCATGGTGAAGTTACCCATATGCGGGTCACCGTGCACCACGCCATACTGATAGAGTGGCACATACCAAGCCCGGAACAGCGCACGCGCAATGCGTTTTTTCTGTTCCTCTGTCAGACCGGCCTTGATGGCTGCATTGAGGTTTTGCCCCTGCACCCATTCCATTGTCAGCAGCCGCTGCGTGCAGAGCTCATCTATTGGCAGGGGCACCGTAACTTCCGGACAATCTGCCAGCACGGAGTGATAGAGGCGCATATTGGCGGCCTCATGCCGGTAATCCAGCTCTTCCCGCAGCCGTTCAGAAAGTTCCTCCACCACGTCATCCTGCCGGATGGCGTTATCCAGCTTGTGGTAAACCCCAATAGCCATACGGAACTGGCGCAGATCGGCCTCAACAGCCGCCTTCATATCCGGGTACTGCAATTTGCAAGCCACGCGGCGGCCATCGGCCAGCACAGCCTGATGCACCTGCCCAAGGCTGGCTGCCGCAGCAGCTTCCCGCCCGAAGGAGCGGAAGTTCTTTTCCCACCCCGGGCCCAGTTCAGCCGTCATGCGGCGGCGCACGAAGCTCCACCCCATTGGTGGCGCATTAGACTGAAGCTGCGCCAACTCATCGGCATATTCATCGGGCAATGCACCGGGAATAGTGGCCAGAAGCTGTGCTGCCTTCATGAGCGGGCCTTTTAGCCCACCCAGCATGGATTTAAGATCTTCAGCGTGAGAAGCCCCGCCAGAACGCAGGCCTATCTTGTTGCCTGCCAGGCGGGCTGCAATGCCACCAACGGTTCCGGTTGTTTGCACCATACGGCGCAGTTCACCAAAAACGCCGGTATTATCCATATCTCGCGCCATAATCAGCCCTGCTCCAACTGGTCAATAAAGCCGGAAATTACATCCAGCCCCTTGCGCCAAAAGCCCGGATCGGATGCATCCAGCCCGAAGGGGGCCAGCAGTTCCTTGTGGCGGAGGGTGCCGCCTGCTTCCAGCATGGCAATGTATTTATCCTGAAAACCCGGTGCGCCTTCACTGAACACCTGATACAGCGCGTTCACCAGACAATCTCCGAATGCATAGGCATATACATAGAACGGAGAATGGATGAAGTGCGGAATATAAGCCCAGAACACATCGTATTCCGGTGTAAAATTAAAGGCCGGGCCGAGGCTTTCTGTCTGCACACTGCGCCAGATAGCGCCAATCTGTTCAGGCAGTAGCTCACCTTTTTTACGAGCATCGTGCACGCGGGTTTCAAATTCATAAAACGCAATCTGGCGCACCACGGTGTTGAGCATATCCTCAACCTTGGCGGCCAGCAGCAGACGGCGGCGCTGCGGATCTTTTTCTGCATCCAGAAGAGACTGGAATGTCAGCATCTCGCCGAACACACTGGCCGTTTCAGCCAATGTCAGCGGCGTGTCGGACATGAAGTAGCCCTGCTTTGCAGCCAGAACCTGATGCACACCGTGGCCTAACTCATGCGCCAGTGTCATGACATCCCGGATACGGCCATGATAGTTCAGCAGGATGTAAGGATGTGCTGAAGGCACGGTAGGATGCGCAAAAGCGCCGGGAGATTTGCCCGGTGCTGGTGGCACATCAATCCACGGGTTCGTCAGAAAAGTGTTGATGACCTTGCCCATACGCGGGTCAAAACCATCATACGCCTTTTGCACAATATTCTTGGCTTCAGACCACGGAATCAGCTTGTCATCATTACCGGGCAGCGGGGCGTTACGGTCCCAGTGCTCCAGCTTGTCCAGCCCCATCCACTTGGCTTTTAGAGCATAATAGCGGTGGGAAAGGCGCGGATAATCAGCCCGCACGGCAGAAACAAGCGCATCCACCACCTCATCTTCCACCATGTTGGAAAGATTGCGCGATGAGGTTGGCCGCGCAAAATGCCGCAGATTATCCGAAATGGATTTATCCTTGGCCAGCGTATTGGTGATGAGCGCAAACAGGCGGACATTTTTTTCAAACACGCCGCCTACGGCTTTGCCTGCCTGTTCTCGCGTGGCCCGATTTGTATCAGACAAACGGTTAAGCGCATCCCCTACCGTAATTTCCTGCCCATCCAGTGTGACGCGCAGGGCTGCAATGGTTTCATCAAACAGGCGGCACCATGCCTGCCCACCAGTTACGGATTTTTCCAGCAGAACCTTTTCCACATCATCCGAAAGCTGATGCGGGCGATACATGCGGATATCACGCAGATAAGGCTGCCAATGCGCCAGTGCTGGGTCTTTCAGCTTTTCCTGAAGATCAGCTTCTTCCAGCCGGTTTAGTTCCAGCGTGAAAAACAGCAGATGGGTGGAGATAGCCGTCAGCCGTTCATTGATGGACTGGCTGAACTGGCTAATGGAAGCATCTGAAGAATCGGCTGCAAATAGCAGGGAGGCGTAAGAGCCTGCCTTGCCCAGCATTTCCTCAATAACTTCAAAGGTTGCAATGGCGTCTGCCAGTTCCTTGCCAGAAAGGCCGCTGATTTTGCCCTGATACTGCTTGGCAAAATCCTGTGCCTTTTTTTCTGCTTCAGCCAGATCAGCATGCAGCTTCGGATCATCCATCCCCGCGTAAAGGGCTGAAAGATCCCAACGCGGAAGAGAGGCCGCCCCCTGCCCTGCAGGTGTGTTGGCAACAGTACCGGCTTGTGTTGCAAAAACCGGAAGCGGATGTGAACGGAGGGAATGCGCTGTGTGTTCCATATTGAACACTTTACAGTGCATTTCTGCTGGAAGCGAGAGGCCGTGAACACAAGCGCGGTTCACATGCACAACAGACATGAAAAACAAATGGGCGGAAGGTTGCCCCTCCGCCCATCTGCGTATGTCAGCTTACATTCAGCCTTATGGTTCAGGCTGTTTTTTCCAACTGCTGTTCCGGCACTGTAAAGCCGATAATACGGGCGTAATCCTTGGGAACAACGTGCCAGAAGTGCGGCAGAACCTCATCCCATTTATGCAGCAACATGCTGGCATAAGCAGAACCTGTTTCTTCCACATGCCGCTCAACAAGCCCACGCAGCATCTGCTCCCATTTGGGTTCAGTGACGCGCACCCACAGCAAGGATTCGGGGTTTACCCGGCTGTCGAACACATTGTCCTTATCCAGCACAAAGGCCATGCCGCCGGTAAAGCCTGCGCCAAAGTTATCACCGACATCATCCAACACCACCACGGTGCCGCCAGTCATGTATTCACACCCGTTGGAACCACAGCCTTCTACAACTGCGGTTGCGCCAGAGTTACGCACGGCAAAGCGTTCACCCGCCTGCCCTGCGGCATACAGTTCACCCGCAGTGGCCCCATACAGAACCGTGTTGCCGATAATGGCGTTCTTGTTGGACACCAACGTGGAGGACGGAGATGGACGCACCGTAATGGTTGCGCCAGAAAGCCCCTTACCCACGTAATCGTTGGCATCACCCAGCACTTCCAGCTTGAGCCCCTGCACGGCAAACGCCCCCAGAGACTGACCGGCAGACCCACGCAGACGCACTGTAAGATGCCCCGGCGCCAGTGTTTTCATGCCAAACTGACGCACGATCAGAGAGGAAATGCGCGTGCCAATGGCACGCTGGGTGTTCTGCACATTGTAGTGCAGCTGCATTTTCTCACCGTGGTCGAACAGCGGCTTGGCATCGCCAATCATCTGCGCATCCAGCGTATCCGGCACTTCGTTCCGGCCATCCAGCGTGCAGTAGCGGGCAAACGGCCCCGGATCTGCCTGAGACAGCAGGGAGTTCAGATCCAGATCATCCAGATAATCATCCCCGCGGGAAACCTGCCGCAGCAGATCCGTACGGCCGATGATTTCATCCAGAGAGCGGAAACCCAGCGAAGCCAGAATATTCCGCACGTCCTCTGCAATGAAGGAGAACAGGTTGATAACCTTTTCGGGCGTGCCTTCAAACTTGGCGCGCATTTTGGGGTCCTGCGAACACACGCCTACCGGGCAGGTATTGGAATGGCACTGGCGCACCATAATGCAGCCCATGGCCACAAGACTGGCTGTGCCAATACCAAATTCCTCGGCCCCAAGCATGGCGGCTATCACCACATCACGCCCGGTTTTGATGCCACCATCGGCCCGCAAACGCACACGATGGCGCAGGCGGTTCAGCATAAGCACCTGATGCGTTTCTGCCAGCCCAAGCTCCCACGGCAGGCCCGCATATTTAATGGAGCTGAGCGGGCTTGCGCCCGTGCCACCACAATGGCCGGAAATAAGAATGGCATCAGCTTTTGCCTTGGCCACACCAGCTGCAATGGTGCCAATGCCGGAACGTGCCACCAGTTTAACGGTAACCGTTGCTTCCGGGTTAATCTGCTTCAGATCGTAAATCAGCTGCGCCAGATCTTCGATCGAATAGATGTCATGATGCGGCGGCGGGGAAATCAGCGTCACACCCGGGGTTGCATGGCGCAACTTGGCAATCAGCTCCGTAACCTTAAAGCCCGGAAGCTGCCCACCTTCACCCGGTTTGGCACCCTGTGCCACCTTGATTTCCAGCTCACGGCAATCGTTCAGATACTGTGCCGTAACACCAAACCGGCCAGATGCCACCTGCTTGATGGCGGAGGATGCGTTATCCCCATTCGGGCGTGGCTTGGCGCGTGCCGGATCTTCCCCACCCTCACCAGAATCGGACTTTGCGCCGATGCGGTTCATGGCGATGGAAAGCGTTTCATGCGCTTCCGGGCTGAGCGCGCCCAAGGAAATTGCCGGGGAAATCAGGCGTTTACGCAGCTGCGTAATGCTTTCCACTTCTTCAACCGGAATAGGCGTGCGCCCATCGCGGAAGTCCAGCAGATCACGCAGGGCTACAGGTGGCTGAGCATGCACGGCATCTGCATAGCGCTGGTAGATGGTGAAGCTGCCTGTGGCCACTGCTGTTTGCAGCATATGGATAAGGCCGCCATCAAAGGCGTGCTGCTCCCCACTCCGGCGCAGCTTGTAAAGACCGCCGACAGGCAAGGTGAGCGTATTTGTTGCAGCCCATGCGTGTTCGTGCAGTTGCAGCACATTGCGTGCAATACCGGAAAGCCCAATACCGGAAATACGTGAAGGCATACCCGGGAAGAATTCTGCCGTAAGCGCGCGGGAAAGGCCCACAGCCTCAAAATTACAGCCGCCACGGTAAGATGCCACGATGGAAATACCCATCTTGGACATAATCTTGAGCAGGCCTTTATCCACCGCCTTACGGTAGCGTTCCATGCACTCACGCAGGCTCATCTGCCCAAACAGGCCACGGCGATGCCGGTCTGCAATACTTTCCTGCGCCAGATAGGGGTTAACCGTGGTGGCACCTACGCCAATTGTCACCGCAATGGCGTGCACGTCCAGCGCCGTAGCTGTGCGCACGTTCAAAGAGGTGAATGTACGCAAGGATGTGCGCACCAGATGCGTATGCACAGCACCTGTTGCCAAAATCATGGGGATAGATGCACGCTCGGCAGACTGATCTTCATCCGTCAGAAACACGTGGGTGCACCCACCACGCACGCCTTCTTCTGCTTCACGGCGAATACGGGCAATGGCTTCGCGCAGCCCTGCTTCCCCATCTTTAGCAGGGAATGTGCAGTCAATCACGCAACCAGACGTACCCGTAAAGTTACGCAGCCCTTCATACTCACCAGATGTCAGCACCGGGCTGGGCAACTGGAGCATGTCACACTGTTCGGGAGACTGATCCAGAATATTACCCAGATTGCCCAGCCGCGTTGTCAGGCTCATCACGCGGGATTCACGCAGGGAATCGATGGGCGGGTTGGTAACCTGGCTGAACATCTGCCGGAAGTAGTGCGCCAACCCACGATACCGCGGAGAAAGCACGGCCAGTGGCGTATCATCCCCCATGGAGCCAATGGCTTCACTGGCGGTAGATACCATCGGGTGCAGAATGGCTTCCAGTTCTTCCAGCGTGCTGCCCACAGCCAACTGGCGGCGGCGCAGTTCTTCGCCTTCATAATAAACTGGCTCCGTCACATCCGAACGGACGATATGGCCAATTTTCTGGGTACGTTTGATCCAGCTGGAAAAATCCTGCCGTGCAGCCAGCAGATCAAGCAGTTCGGTATTACCATACAGCTTGGCTTCCTGAAGATCGACGCCGATCATCTCACCCGGCCCAAGGCGGCCACGGCTGACAATGGCGTTTTCAGGCACACGCACCATGCCGGTTTCAGAACCAACAATCAGCAGGTTATCAGTTGTGACCGTATAGCGCAGCGGGCGCAGGCCAGAGCGATCCAACCCAGCCACAACCCAGCGGCCATCTGTGGCGCACAGTGCTGCAGGGCCATCCCACGGTTCCATGACTGCGTTGCAATACGTGAACATGTCACGGTGTGCGGGCTTCATGGAGGAATTGCCGCCCACACTTGCCGGGATCATCAGCGCCTTGGCAAACGGAGCATCACGCCCTGCAAAAGTCAGCAGTTCGTAAACGTTATCCAGCGTTGCGGTATCGGACCCACCAGCCTGCACCAGCGGCTTGATATCCGCCATCCACGGATCAAGATCTGGGTGAGAAAGCCGTGTTTCATGGCTTTTCATCCAGTTGATGTTGCCAGAAATGGTGTTGATTTCACCATTATGCGCAAGGCGGCGGAATGGCTGCGCCAGCTTCCATGTGGGGAAGGTGTTGGTGGAATAACGCTGGTGATAGATAGCAAAGCGGCTGACAAAGCGTTCATCCAGCAGATCTGGATAAAACTCTGTCAGATGCTCGGCAAGGAACATGCCTTTATAGATAACGGAGCGGCATGACAGCGAGCAGATATACAGATCAACCTGCGCGGCAATGGCAGCTTTTTCTATCCGGCGGCGGATCACATACAGATCACGCTCAAACTCTTCTTCCCCTTTGTTGGGAAGATTGCGGATAAGGATCTGCTCAATTTCCGGGCGCGTTGCGTTGGCTTTTTCTCCAATGCAGGACGTATCAATCGGCACCTGCCGCCAACCGTAAATGCCGTATCCAAACGCCAAAATCTGGGTTTCGATAATCTGGCGGCACTGTTCCTGCGCAGCCAGATCGGTTTTGGGCAGAAACACCTGCCCGACCGCAATCCGGCTTTCATCCGGCCGATCACCTGTGCTGGTAATGGCATCTGCAAAGAATTCCTGCGGAATTTCTACATGAATACCCGCGCCATCGCCTGTCTTGCCATCGGCATCCACAGCACCGCGGTGCCAAATCGCTTTCAGCGCGGCAATACCAGCTTCAACCACCTCACGCCGGCGCTTGCCGTCCAGTGCGGCCACAAGGCCCACACCGCAGGAATCGCGCTCATCAGCGGGATCATACAGTCCATCCAGCGCGGCCACGTTGGCATCCCACGCTTGCAGAAATTCCTCGCCACTTTCAGCGGAAACGGTGTTGGGAAACTGTTCCATATCCATTAGCCCTGCTCCGCCTTGGCGGTAGCCGTTACATTTTCCTGAATCCATGCGTGCATGCTAGCGGCGGCATCGCGTCCATCACGGATAGCCCACACAACCAGACTGGCCCCACGCACAATATCCCCTGCGGCAAACACGCCCGGCAGAGATGTCATGAAATCTTTCTGACCAACCTTGAGCGTCCCCCAACGGGATACGGCCAGATCCTTCTGCCCCCACAGTTGCGGCAGAGGTTCCGGGTCAAACCCAAGAGCCTTGATAACCAGATCGGCATCCAGCGTGAAAGAAGAGCCTTCCAGCGGCTCAACTGACTGACGGCCCGTAGCATCTGGCAGGCCCAGCTTCATCCGCACGGCACGCACGCCAGAAACATGGCCATCACCCAAAAAGGCTTCTGGGGCTGCCAACCATTCAAACTGCACGCCTTCTTCTTCCGCATTTTTTACTTCACGGGCAGAACCGGGCATGTTGGCTTTATCACGCCGATACAGGCATTTCACGGATTTTGCACCTTGGCGAATAGCCGTGCGCACGCAGTCCATGGCGGTATCACCACCGCCCAGAACCACCACGTTTTTGCCCGCTGCATCCAATGCCTGTGCTTCTGGCGGCAAGGTATCGCCCAAGGAGCGCCGGTTAGACGCCGTAAGGTAGTCCAGCGCCTTTTCAATACCTGCCAGCCCAACACCGGGGCCACCGATTTCGCGCGATTTATAAACACCGGTTGCAATCAGAACAGCATCATGGCGGCTACGCAAATCTGCAAAAGACAGTTCGCCTTCACCATCCCCAATGCCTTGGCCAAGATGAAAAACCACGCCGCCTTCTTCCAGCAACTGATGGCGACGCGCCACAATGTGTTTTTCCAGCTTAAAGCCGGGAATACCGTAAACCAGCAGACCGCCTACCCGGTCATACCGATCATACACATGCACTTTATAACCCTGCGCACGCAGCTGATCTGCCGCTGCCAAACCAGCCGGGCCAGCACCAATAATGGCAACAGACTGGCTACGCTCCAGCACCGGATTAACGGGTTTAACCCAGCCTTTTTCAAACGCAGTATCGGTAATGTAGCGTTCTACCGCACCAATGGTCACGCTTTCGAAACCCGGTTCGATAACGCAGTTGCCCTCACACAGCCGATCCTGCGGGCAAATACGACCACAGATTTCTGGGAACGTATTAGTAGCGGAGGAAACGCCATAGGCCTCTTCCAACCGCCCCTGTGCTGTCAGCATCAGCCAATCAGGAATATTGTTGCCAAGCGGACAATGAACCGAACAGAATGGCACGCCGCACTGTGAACACCGGCTGGCCTGCTGGGCTGCTTCTGGTGTTGCGAAGTCTTCATAAATTTCATCAAAATCTGTCCGCCGCGCCGTAGCCGCGCGCTTGTCTGGCTGCTTTTGCGGCACAGAGACAAATTGAAGCATCTTGGTCGTCATGTGGCATCCCCGGAGAAAGGGCGCGCCAGACAGACTCCGCCCCTAAACTTTGCTGGGGCTAACGTGCTTGTTCTGTGTAAATATAAAAAGACAGCAATGCTTACCTTTTTATATTTTTCATCATGATGAAACCTAAATTCGTCTAATCGGTCAGATAAAAAGGTAACTTTCCGGACCTTTTTATCTTCAACCCATTATACAGGAACGGATATGTCTTTTTGGGCTTCACCGCCCCTAAACCGTGCCAAGTAAGACGGTACAATAGCCCCAACACTTTGCGGCACTATATTCAACGCCTCAAAACCGGATTGGCCCGCCGGCACAACGTTATCAGACGCCAACATCCGTAGCTGATCCTGCGTGAGAAAATGCCCCGGCAGCCGCTCCAAAACCATAGCCTGCAATTTTGCCAGCGTTGCCGGCACAATAAAAATGGGCTTATGCCGCCGCGTTACACGCAACACAAAACGGGCAATATCCAGCATGGTCATTTCCTGCGGGCCACCCAACAAAAACTCCTTTCCCGCGAAGGCTGAAGACTGTGCTGCCATGAATATTGCCTGCGCCACATCCCCCACATACACGGGCTGTAAGCGCGCATGTGCACCGTAAACCGGTAAACACGGCAAATACCGCGCAAGGCCCGCAAACATATTAAAGAAATGATCTTCCGGCCCAAAAATAACCGAAGGCCGTATAATCACCGCATCCGGCCGATATTGGCGCACCGCCTTTTCGCCCGCAGCGCGACTTTTACCGTAATCTGAAAGAGCTGTTTCCGAAGCACCAAGTGCGGACATTTGCACAAACACCGGCACATTTGCTTCTGCAGCTATACGGGCCACCCGCCCTGCACCTTCCACATTAACAGCTTGGAGCGTTTGCTGCTTTACGGAAGTTAAAACAGCCACAAGGTTGATCACCACATCCGCACCCTGCACGGCACAGGCCACAGAAGCATCATCCACAACAGATGCATAAAAAGGTGCAATCTGCCCTACACGCCCCAACGCACGCAAACGTGCCGTTAAATCTGGCCGGCGGCTGGCCACGCGCACCTCATACCCAGCGCGTGCCAGATTTTGCACTACATAACGCCCTACAAACCCGCCACCACCCAATACGGTTGCAATTTTACGCGCACCCATAAGTCACCCTCGTTTTCTAGGTTTACCAAGCATTTTGTGCACTGTGTGCCATTCCCTCCGCCCACGCCAGAGAGACAAATGACACAAATCTGTCAGAAAAATCATTTTCCCTGTTGACGCCCCCATCACAGCGGGGTAAACGGCTCATCACCAGCCGGGAACACTCCTGGTTGCCATTTGAGCCCAGATGGCGGAATTGGTAGACGCGCAGGTTTCAGGTACCTGTGGCCGCAAGGTCGTGGAAGTTCGAGTCTTCTTCTGGGCACCAAATATCATATATAACTTATATGATATTTTCTTCTCCCTAAATGGTAAATATAAAGAATTGGGTATTCAATTCAGCCTTCGGGCTGTTTATGACACCTCTTTATTCTTTTCACTTACGCGCCTTTAGGCAGAGCAAAACACATGAAACTTAGCCCGCTCACCAAGGGCCTGCTGCTGTCTTTATTGGGGTTTGCAGCTTTTTCCATAAGCGATGCTTTCTCCAAACTGCTGACCGGCAGGCTTAACCCATTTGAGGTTGCTTTTTCTGGTGGGGTTTTTGGGCTGCTACTGGTTCCGTTTGTTAAAACACGCGGGCAATCGTGGCTGAATATTCTACCCATTCAAAAACCGGGCATGTGGTGGATTCGGGCTGCGACTACCTTTGTTGCCACAGCCGCCAGCGTAGAATCCTTCATGCTTCTGTCCATGCCAGAAGCGCTCTCGCTGATGTTCCTTATGCCCTTTATCGCCACCATTCTTTCTGTGGTGGCTCTTAAGGAAAAAGTGTCCCCTTGGGGCTGGGTTGCTGTGGCAATCGGGTTTGCCGGTGTTCTCATCGTGTTGCGCCCCGGTGTGCGGCCACTTCATTTTGGGCATGCCTGCGCATTAGCCGCCGCTATTGCCAGTGCTGTAAATGTTATTGCTTACCGGGTAGCTGGTACAGGCACGACAAAACTGGGCGTTCTTGGCTCCAGCTTAGCCGGACCGCTACTGGGAGATGGCCTTCTGGCCCTTCCCAATTTTACATGGCCCGAAACGGTTGCAGATTGGGGAAATCTGTTTGGCTATGGGTTTCTGGCCGCCCTCGGTCAGTTACTTATTATGTTGGCGGCTACCCTTACCCCTGCCAGCCGCGTTGCGTTGCCTCAATATACCCAAATGGTTTGGGCGGTGCTGTTTAGTTACACACTGTTCCATGAACCGTTGGATAAATGGACAATTATTGGCGTAACAGTTGTTACACTATCTGGCATGCTAGATTGGTTCCGCAAACATCTGCTGATCCTTAAGCAACGCCGTCTTGCCCGCAAGCAAGCGCGCCTTCAGCCTGCCAACCCTACGCCAGCTGATGCAAAATAACGATTAACGGCATCTCGCATGGCCCCGGCCACCATGGCCCGGTGGCCAGCCTGACGCAACGCGGCCTCATCCATCCGGTTTGACATAAAGCCCATTTCAACCAGAACAGAGGGGATTTGGGCAGATTTCAACACCGCAAAAGCAGCATGCCGATGTGGATGCGGCAGCAGCAACACCCGAGAATTGAAAGCCGACACAACAGCCTGCGCCATGTGGGCTGACCCTTTGCGGGTCTCCTCTGTTACCAGGCTAGCAAGAATCTGCTGCACCTCTGGCGATGCACTGTGCACCATTGGCCCACCATATCGGTCTGCACTGTTTTCAGTCTTGGCCAAATCTGCTGTCTGACTGTCTGATGCTCCGTGCGAATGGGTGTAAACACTTGCACCGCGCACCTGTGGGCTGTGCAAGGCATCGGCATGCATGGAAATAAACAGTGAAGCTCCGTGCTGCTGCGCCAATTCTACCCGGCCATCCAGCGGCACAAAATGGTCTCCGGCACGTGTCATGGCCACGCGGTAACGGCCTGTTGCCAATAATTGCCGCTTCAATTCCTGCGCGGCAGCTTCTGCTACATGCTTTTCATATGTGCCGGTATACCCAATGGCACCTGGGTCTTTACCGCCATGCCCGGGGTCTAACATTACAAGCGGAGCAGCAGGCCGTGCCTTGCCAATAATGGCCGGAGCGGCCAGCTTATGCCCTGTTGCCTGCTTACTTGCAGCCCAAACATCTGCCGGCACACTGGCAGCAACAAGTCCGCCACCACCCAAATACAGCAGGCCGGAACGGCGCGTTACGCCCTTCTGCACCGCTGCAGAAGTAACAGTTTTGCCGTCCATCTTGTCTGCCTGAAAAGCCATTAAAGTGCTCCTGTTCACTTTATGCCAAAGTGTGCACTGAAAATGACAGAAAAAAGGTGTATCGGCACCCTAAAACAGTGTTTGTTACGAATGGCTTGCGATTTATAGTTATTTGAGCCATGTTCACACAGCGTGGCAACAAGGGTAGAAATGCCCGTCATGCGCTTTTTCCGCTCCGTCCATGCCGTGAACGGGGGCCGCCGGTTACATAAATACCGCGCCCGCACGCATAAAGATCAGGGGCAGAAAACACTGACTGAAGGATACATGACCATCGCCCGCCCCTCCCCTTTGCTGAAAACAGCCAGACCGCAGGCCGTACCATGCCTGATGGATGCTGATACAGGGGCAGCTGTGGAAACTTTGTACGCCTTCCAATTTTTATCGCACGCCTGTTTATATCCGCCGGAAGAGCCCCTGCTCCGTCGTGCCATGCCATTTACGCGGCAGCACCACACAGGCTGGCCACCGGCGCACCGGAGTTTTTCTTTTTATGTCAAAGCGTATGCTGATCGACGCAACACACGCGGAAGAAACGCGCGTTGTTGTGATGGACGGAAATCGGCTTGAAGATTACGATGTTGAATCTGCTGCCAAAAAGCAGCTTAAAGGGAACATCTACCTTGCCCGCGTTGTTCGCGTAGAGCCAAGCCTGCAGGCCGCCTTTGTAGAATATGGCGGCAACCGCCACGGCTTTCTGGCTTTTAGCGAAATCCATCCTGATTACTATCAGATCCCGGTTTCTGACCGCGAAAAGCTTCTCGCTCTGCAAGCTGAAGAAGAAGCTCTGCTGGAAAACGGCGCTGATGAAGATGATGCCCCAGAAAGCGCAGAAACACAGGCATCTGACGCTGAACAGGACACTTCTGAATCTGACTCCTCTGCTCAGAATGAGGAAGACGAAGGTTCAGAACAGGGCCAGCGCTCTGCCAATAAGCAGGATGCACCTGATTATGTAGGCGGCGAAACAGATACGGGTGAAGAAGCCCTTATTCAGAAACGCATTGCCCGATTCCTGCGCAACTATCGCATTCAGGAAGTTATCCGCCGCCGGCAGGTGCTGCTGGTGCAGGTGGTTAAGGAAGAACGCGGCAACAAGGGCGCAGCCCTGACCACCTATGTTTCTCTGGCTGGGCGCTATTGCGTGCTTATGCCTAATGCCCTGCGTGGTGGTGGTGTTTCACGCAAGATTACATCTGTGGCAGACCGCCGCCGCCTGCGGGATATTGTTTCTGACCTGAACCTGCCCCGCGGCATGGCCATGATTGTGCGCACGGCAGGTGCCCAGCGGCCCGGCACCGAAATTACGCGAGATTGCGAATACCTGCTCCATCTGTGGGATGATATCCGCGAGCATACGCTTCAATCTGTTGCACCTGCGCTGATTTACGAAGAAGCGAGCTTGGTAAAACGCGCCATCCGCGATGTTTACACCCGCGAAATCAGCGAAATTGTGGTGGATGGAGAAAACGGCTGGAAGGCCGCGCGGGACTTCATGCGCATGCTAATGCCTCAGCATGCAGAAAAAGTCCGACTGTGGAACAAGGAAAACCAGCCCCTGTTCACGCACTACCACGTGGAAGGGCATCTGGATGCCATGTTCTCCCCCGTGGTGTCTCTGCGCTCTGGCGGTTATCTGGTTATCAACCAGACAGAAGCCCTGGTTGCCATTGACGTAAACTCCGGCAAAGCCACCAGCCAGCGGAATATTGAAGAAACAGCCTTCCGTACCAATCAGGAAGCAGCTGATGAAGTGGCCCGCCAACTGCGCCTGCGTGATCTGGCTGGGCTGATTGTGATCGACTTCATTGATATGGAGTCCCGCCGTCACAACTCCATGATCGAACGCCGCCTGAAAGATGCCCTGCGGCATGATCGGGCCCGTATTCAGATTGGCTCCATCTCCCACTTCGGGTTGCTGGAAATGTCGCGCCAACGGCTGCGGCCATCTGTGGCAGAAGCCGCCTTCATGCCCTGCCCGCACTGTAATGGCACAGGCATGATGCGCAGCATCGAAAGCTCCGCCCTGCATGTTCTGCGCGCAGTGGAAGAAGAAGGTGCGCGCCGCCGTTCTTCCGCCATTACCGTGCATGTTGCTGCGGATATTGCTTTCTATATCCTGAACAACAAGCGAGACTGGCTGACCCAGATTGAGCAGCGCCACCAGATGGAAGTGCTGTTTGCCGCAGACAACACGCTGCCTGCTCCAGAAGTTCGGATCGAACGTCGCCAGCATGCCCGTCCGCCACGGATTCAGCCCCCATTGCCACCAGTTGAAAACATTGTGGCAGACGAGGTTGTTGCAGCCACGCCAGAACTTCCGGCGGCAGAACCTTCTGCCATTCAGGAAGCTGTCGATAATTCGGATGAGCCACGTCGTCGCCGTCGCCGTCGTCGCCGTCGGCGGAGTGATCAGGATACCAATCAGACATCTGCGACACAGACGCAGTCTGATGCCGTCACACCGGAAGCAGATGAAGCTGCGCCAATTGCAGCCTCTGAAGATGCAGCAGAACCTGTTGCAGAAGCAGATGCAGAAACCAATCTGGTGCCGGGCCGGCGTAGAACCCGCCGCTCCCGCGTGCGCAAACCGACTGAAACGCGTACAGAAATCCACGTAGATATCGAAGAAGGTCCGGCACCACGGCCCACTATGCCAGCATGGGAAGGCCCAATACCGGCCAATCCATTTGGCGGTGCGCCAGATATTTTCGAGCTGCTGGAAAATACTGCACGCCAACAGGCTGCCGAAGTTACACCTGAACCAAAAGCGGCAAACGTGCAGGAAGAAACTGCAAGCACTCCTGCTGAACCAGCAAAAACAGAAGAGGTTACGCCTCAGCCTGTTGCGACCGCAGCGGAAGAGCCTGAAAAAACGGAAGAAGCGCCTAAACCACGCCGCCGCCGTACACGTAAGAAGGTAGAACCCGCAGCAGAAGAAACTGCCGAACAGGCTGAAGCTCCTGTAGCAGCACCGGCAGATGAGACTGCCTCAGCTGAAGCAGAGCCGCCCAAAAAGCCTGTGCGCCGCCGCACAACCCGCCGCAAAACGGCGGTAAAGGATGAGACTGCGGAAACAGCAGAACCTTCCACAGCAGAAACTGCCGAGGAAAAGCCGAAGAAAACAACACGTCGGCGTACTGCTCGCAAAAAGGCAGAACCTGCACCTGCTACGGAAGCTGCCAGCGAAAGCGAAGCTGTAGCTGCCCCTAAAGCAGCCGTAACTGAGGCTTCTGATAAACAAACGGAAGAAGCTATTGTTCAGCCTATCGTGATCGAAGATAGCCCGCCGGCAACGCGCAGGCGTACCGGCTGGTGGAAGAAGTAAATCACACCATGCCTCTACCAGATCTAAAGGGTTTTCCCTTTAGATCTGGCGGGTAGCCATATCTGCCAGAAGCAAACAGATGGCAGATGTGGCCACTACATATTTTTCTTCTGCTGCACCTTGTGGTAGGAGTGCAGGCCTAATTTGACACGCCTTGCCTCCGCCGGAGTTTTCATGAACCATCCCCGCCCTGCCCATCAGACCGAAACATCTTTCGGCACGGAAGATAACGGGCGCATTGTTCTGGCTCTACCTAAAGGCCGTATCCTCAAAGCCGTGTCCCCCCTTATGTCTGGCACAGGCATGGCCCCTGCCCCGGAATGTTTGGGCGGAGATAGCCGCAAACTGCGCTTTCCCACGCAGGACCCACAGGTTGATGTGGTGCGCGTGCGCTCGTTTGATGTGGCAACCTTTGTAGCCAGCGGTGGTGCTCAGGTTGGCGTTTGCGGCGCTGATGTGCTGATGGAATTCGATTACCCCGAAATTTATGCCCCGCTTGATCTGGGTATTGGCGCATGCCGCATTTCTGTCGCGCAGCCTGCCCACCTTCCGCATGATCCGCAGGAATGGAAGCGATGGTCTGAAGTGCGCGTGGCCACCAAATACCCGGCTATCACGCGGCGCTTTTTTGCAGCACGGGGCATTAACGCCACCATCGTGCATTTGCACGGCGCTATGGAACTGGCCCCCATGCTTGGGCTTTCTCGTCTGATTGTGGATCTGGTAGACACGGGCTCTACCCTAAAAGCCAACGGCTTGAAGGAAGTGGAAACCATCGCGCAGGTTACCAGCCGCGTAATTGTTAACCGCACGGCCCTTAAAACCCGCCCGGAACAGATTGACCGCATTCTCTCCCGCTTTCGCACGGCGCTTGCTGCATCCTCGCCCGTTGCGGAAAATGTGTAAGGCAGACGCATTCCATGAAACGGCTTGATACGCGCGAACCGAATTTTGAAACCGAATTTACCGCCCTTCTTTCAAACCGTGAGGAACAAGGGCAGGAAGTTCATAAACCGGTTGCGGATATTCTGGCTGCCGTGCGCAAAGAGGGCGATACTGCACTTTGCGCCTTTACGGAACGCTTTGATCGCCTGCCCCTTACGGCTCAACAGCTTGCCTTTACAGCAGAAGAAATTGAGCAAGCACGTGCAAAAGTAAGCCCGGAGTTGCTGGAAGCTCTGGATGTTGCAGCACAACGTATCGAGTCCTTCCATAAAAACCAGCTGCCTTCTGATATCCGTTACACAGATGATGTTGGTATGACATTGGGCATGCGCTGGATTCCGCTGGATGCTGTAGGCCTGTATGTGCCCGGTGGTAAAGCCGCATATCCCTCTTCCGTGCTGATGAACGCCATTCCCGCCAAAGTTGCTGGGGTAAAGCGTTTGGCCATGTGCGTGCCCACGCCTGATGGAGTTATTAACCCACTGGTGCTGGCCGCCGCGCATCGCGCCGGTGTTACAGAAATCTACCGTGTTGGTGGTGCGCAAGCAGTGGGCGCCATGGCTTACGGCACGCAAACCATTCGCCCGGTTGACCGGATTGTTGGCCCGGGCAACGCATATGTGGCCGAAGCCAAGCGTCAGGTTTTTGGCTACGTGGGCATAGACAGCATTGCTGGCCCATCTGATGTGGTGGTGATTGCCGATTCGAATACAAATCCACGCCTCATTGCTCTGGACCTACTGGCACAGGCTGAGCATGACGAATGCGCGCAGGCCACGCTCATCACCCCCGATGCGGCGTTTGCAGACACTGTGATTGCGGCTGTGGAAGCTGAACTGCGCGTGCTCTCCCGCGCTGCTATTGCCGGTGCAAGCTGGGCCCGTAACGGAGCGGTGCTGATCTGCCGTGATATGAAAGAAGCGGTGGAACTGGCAAACCGCCTTGCCCCCGAACATCTTGAACTGATGGTAGATGACCCGGAAAGCCTGTTTGCCCATGTGCGCCATGCCGGGGCGGCTTTTCTGGGCCGTTTCTGCCCAGAAGCAGTTGGGGATTACGTAGGCGGCCCCAACCATGTGCTGCCGACTTCACGCACCGCGCGTTTTGCTTCTGGCCTGTCTGTTTTTGACTTCCTGAAGCGTACAACGTTCCTTTCCGGTGGGCCTGATGCTCTCCGCCAGATTGGACCTGCTGCTGTAGCATTGGCTCAGGCCGAAGGCCTGGAAGCCCATGCACTTAGCGTTTCCGCCAGACTGGATGCACTGGCAGCCTCAACACCTAATGCTTGACCATAGGCTGCCGGTCACCCATATCTGCTCACCAAGATTGACCTTTAACGGCTCTGAAACATACGAAGGATGCAATGTCTAAAGAAGACATGATTGAATTTAGCGGCACGGTAACTGAACTGCTGCCTAATGCCATGTTCCGCGTAAAGCTGGACAATGAACACGTTATTTTGGCGCACACCAGCGGCAAAATGCGTAAAAACCGTATTCGCGTTCTGGCGGGTGACCGCGTGAATGTTGAAATGACACCTTACGACCTTTCCAAGGGTCGCATTACGTTCCGCTTCAAATAAAGCCGTGACAGTTTCCGGCCAGCAGAACTCCGTTAAAGGAGAGTCACCTCTCCTTGTACTGGCATCTGCTTCGCCCCGGCGGGTAGATCTGCTGCGCCAGATTGGCGTAGTGCCTGACCGCATTGTTCCGGCTGATATTGACGAAACACCCGCAAAAAACGAACTTCCTCGCGCTTATGCGCGCCGTATGGCGTTAGAAAAAGCGCGTGCTGTGGCTGCCTGTGTGACCGAACCCGCATTAATTCTTGCGGCGGATACAGTGGTTACGTTGGGGCGGCGTATTTTGCCCAAAGCCGAAAACCGTGAAACAGCGCAATTCTGTCTGGAACGTCTTTCTGGCAGACGGCACACGGTCATCACATCTGTTGCTGTTATGCCCAGTGCCACTTGGTCAAAAGGCAAAGCAGCGGACCGGCTGGTAGAAACAGCAGTTACGTTTAACCGCCTCACGCCTCATCAGATCAATGCCTTGTTAGATGCAGGTGATTGGGAAGGCAAAGCAGGTGGTTATGCCCTGCAAGGCCATGCAGCCAGCTTTATTCGCTTTCTATCTGGTAGCAGCTCAGCTGTTATTGGGTTACCCCTGTTCGAAACAGCCCAACTTTTACGTGGGCAACCCGGGCACTGGCTGGCGTGATGCAATATTTGCGTGTTGCCACCTTTCCGGGTGAAATGCGCCTTGCCGTTACCCAAGATGATGCGCTGCTGGATTACGCACTCTGGCGACCAGCTGCCCCGGATCTTGTTGGCAATATTTATGTTGCCCGCGTGGCGGCACAAGCTGCCTTTATGGGTGGGGCTTTTGTTGATCTGGGCCAAGGCTTGCAGGGCTTTCTATCTGATCAGAAAGCGGTCTCTCATCTTACCGAAGGCCAAAGCATAACAGTTTGCGTTTCTCGCGCAGCACAAGGTGGCAAGGGTGTGCGTGTGCGCATGCTGGAGCCTTCTGCACAAGGTAAGGATATTGGCCTTGTAACTGCTGGCCCAACACCTTTAGAGCGTTTGGCCAGCCAATGGCCTAAGGCAACCATTGTAGTAGATACCCCACAAGCAGCTGCCCGCGTGCCTCTATCCTTACGCGCAAAAAGAGAATCCGGGTTTACACCCATGCCACCAGAAATCATGGCTGCATGTCATGCTCTGGAAGACAGCACTGTAGAACTGCCCGGCAATATGCAGGCCACCATTACGCCCACCCCTGCACTTGTTGCCATTGATATGGATGCCCCACCTGTTGCGGGGTCTCGGCCCAAACAGACCGCACAATTTGCTGCAAATCGTGATGCATTGCCTGAACTTTTGCACCAAATTCGCCTGCGCAATCTTTCTGGCGCTATTGTTATTGATCCAGCAGGCATGGCCATGCGCAAGCGTCAGGCCTTGCAGGATGTTGTGCAGGCAGCCTTGCAGGCAGACCCTCTTCGCCCACGCTGCCTTGGTGTCAGCGCTTTAGGGCTGATTGAAATTGTGCGCCCGCGTATTTATCCTTCTCTTCCAGAGCTTCTAAACTCTTCCCATGGGCATGCGCTTAAGGCGCTCCGCACCATTTTGGCAGAAGCTCCTACAGCAACCATCTTACGTGGCAGTATTCCCCTTATTCGGGCACTGGAGCAGGACCCGCAGGCTGTAGCAGACTGTGTGCAGCTCCGTGGGAAGCCTTTAACCCTAAAGGCTGATCCTGCTTTGCCTGATTTTTTCTGGACGGTTCAGGACGCATGACTTCTAAACCCGCTAAATGCCCCGTATGCGGCAAACCTGCACAGGCTGAATTTCGCCCTTTTTGCTCAAAACGTTGTGCGGATGTGGATCTCGGCCGCTGGTTTTCTGGCGACTATCGTATTCCCGGTGCGCCTGCTCCGATTGAAAATGATGAAAAAGCTGAAAGAAATGACGAAAGGTGACTTGATCTCCTGCAAAGAGTGAGATACATGCTCTCTCACGCCGCGAGGCTGCGGTGCCCAAGTAGCTCAGTTGGTAGAGCATGCGACTGAAAATCGCAGTGTCGGTGGTTCGATCCCGCCCTTGGGCACCATGTCATATTTTTTCCCTTTAATTACAATGCGTTGCGGGCTGTTTTTGCCCCACTCTGCATTTTCTGCTTCATTGTGGGACAATTCTTGTCCCTGCATACGTGCGAACGCACTCGCTGCCAGTCGCTTCTGATCTGCTGCAAGCGTGTAGCGTTGAACCTCTTTCAATGACCGGTGGCCTGTTACAGCCGCGATCTCATGCGCTGTGCATCCAATCTCTGCCATCCGCACCGCTGCTGCCTTACGCAAGCCGTGCGCTGCGCAATGCGGTAGCCCTGCTTCGTTGCACCATTGGCGAAACCGATTCCCAAAACCTTCTGGCGTGTATGGGTTGCCATAGGTGCTTTGGATGAATGTGTTTCCCTCCAACGCGCCTGGTGTTGCCTCTATGATTTTCTTGAGTTCAGGGAAGATTGGCAGCGTGAGTGTGACAGGCTTCTTCTTGATGTTCTTTTCTTGGGTGAAGGTGATGTATCCATCCCGCACATCCTTGATGCCCATCTGCACCACATCACCACGGCGCTGCCCTGTGTAAAGCAGCATGGCAAAAGCCAATCTGGCAGGCGTTCCAATCGGGTGGATATTTTCGAACTGCTCAATTTCTTTTTCTGACCAGCTATGAAAACCCGTTCCTGATGATGGAATATAAGGCACGTCCTTGGCTGGATTTTTGCTTAACGCGCCAATCTGAACACCATATGCAAAAAGCTGGCGTAAGGCTTTGAGAATGCCGTTGCTTGCCGCTACTTTGCCCTGCTTGCTATCTCGCAACGCCAGAACATGCCGCGGCTGGATGGTAGCAACCTGAAACTTGCCGCATGTTTCACACAGACCATCCAGAACGCCATGCCGGACATACTGGGTGCGACCATCCAACCGTGCAAATGTGGCCGAACCAAAATAGCTTATGCACAGATCCCGAAAACTGCCCGGAATGACGACTTCTCTGGTTGGCGTGGCTGGCAGGATTTCGCCTGCCATTGCCTTGCGGTATTCTTCATCAAATTCCGGCGTTCCGGGTATCTGATGCAGTCGGACTTTTCTCTGGCCCGGACGGCGCAAATACACACGCACATTGCCGTGCCGGTCTATATCTTCTGACACGTATTTATAGCGCCGCTTCACCTGTATCATTTTTTAACGATTGCATCCCATTCGTTAGGTGCATCCTGCATTTCTGCCTGGGCAGAATATTGCAGTTCTGTGCCGGTCATTCTTGCCGCCGCTGCTACTAAAGCAGGCCGGAACCAGATTGATATTGAGCCTATACGCGCCGGTTTAGGGATAAGTCCCTGCTCAACCATTTTGTCAAAAGTGCTTTCGCTTACATCAAAAAATGCCGATGCAGCCTTACGGCGCAAAACAATAGGCAAAAGACCGGGCGGCAGATGGTCATAACGCGATTTCACGCTGCATCCTCCTGCTTGGGATTGTATCCTTCCTGCTCACGAATTTCGTTCACGGTCAGAATTTGATTCTGTATGGCAATGCCATAGGACTGCCAGCGGGTTGCGTAGTCACCACGCATCATACTGGACAGGTCTATGTGCATTTCGAACGGGCTGGATGCACCAAACACTGAACGCTTGAATTCAGCTTCAATCTTGCGTGCCCAAGGCAGCAACGTATTGGTGGCAAACCACAAGCTGGCCTGTGTTGCGTTCGTAAACGTGTTGTTGCTGTAGTCCTGCACAATCGGTGGTGGCACACCATAGACACGGCACAGTTCCTGAACGCTGAACTTGCGGCTTTCCAATGCTTCGGCATCTTCTGGGCTGATACCGATAGATTGCCACTTCATGCCATTGGACATAACCATGACCTGACGTGCATTGCCGGTGCCAGAAAACTTGTTGCGGACTTCCTGCTTCAATTCATCCAGTGCGGCTGGTGCAGGCCGTGCATTTTCGAATGTGATGATGCCGCTCGGTGTGGCTTGGTTCTGCCACATGTTCAGGCTGTAATCTTGCAAGGCAGCAGCAGCCGTATGCACATCTCTTGCGCGGCTTAACCTGCTACGTCCCATCAGCCCATCATCTGAACGGTCGCGCAGGTGGAAAACCTCATCATCCAGATAGGTGCGTGTGATACCTTGCCATGCAATGACCGTGTAGCGCAGGCGACCTGATGCCAGCCTATCCACCTGCACGCATTGCCACGGCACAGGTGTTAACCCCGTGGGACGGCCTGCACCATCATACTGGATGGTCAGCAGCGCGTTGCCTGTCAGCAGAACACTACCCATGAGCCATTCCACAAGATCAGGCCATGTCTGATTTTCGTTTGGCTGGCGTATCAGCCGCGCTACTGGATGGTTTGGGGCTTCTGTTCTGGTATCGCCAGATGTGTTGTAAACATGCACATCCAGCGAACCAATGCCGCTGCCTATCGCATTGACGCAAGCCAGAACAGTTGACAGTCCTTCTGGATTGCCGGGACCGCGTGGAAACCACATGCTGGGCAAAACAGGTTCTGCTGATACCGTATCGCGCTTTTCTGTGCGGCCAAAAAGGCGATCAAGAAAGCTCATCAGATTGTCTCCAAGAAGCGCAGCCGTTGTGCAGGTGTCAGACCAACCAGACGGCTACGTGCTGATATGGTGGTATCGGCATAGGCAGGAAACGCCTGCACAACGCTGATCTCCACCAGATCGACTGCACGCAGTTCCCGTTGATCTGACGCGGGCCACGCTTCATCTTTGACGCGGAAACCAAAAGACATGCCGCCCAGATCACGCCGCTCGGCCAAAGCCAGAACATCATGACCAAGCTGGGTGTCTGGGATTGCCAGTTCAAAATGCAGCCCGCGCGTGTCTTCCGCCAGTTTGAGCGAACCAGACGCCGTGCGTGCCAGCAGCCTAGTAGGGTCATGATCTACCAAGGCAAGAATATCCGGGTTGCTCTGGAGCGTTTGTGAAAACGCCCCAGAACGGATGGTTTCTGAAAAACTGCCAATGCGAGCTGATGCCCCAAACACTGCGGCATAGCCTTCCAGCTTGCGACCGGCGGCGCGAAATTCCACGCCACACGAACGCCTTTCCACGCTGCCAGTCGCGCCCGTCATTGCGTAATGCCTGTCAGGGTCAGCAATGTTTGTGGCCGCACAACCAGAACGTCTGCACGCATCCATGCCACGAAGCCAATCTGCCCGTTTTCTGCATACAGTTCGTTCAACACGCTAATCTGCAAGCTGGTGCGCATACCAACATAGACCTGGGAAAAGTCACCCATGACAATGCTGCTGGCATTTTTATCCGTGCCTTGGTCAACTGGAACACTTGTGGTTGTGAGGCGCGGAATAGTGGAAACATCGGCCGGGGCAGATAATGGGTTGCCGTTGGCATCCTTGAAACCACGAATTGCACGGTTGGTGCGCGGCGCCATAATCATGGCAGACACCTTGCCTGCATTCACGTTTTCCAGATCAAGCACGGCATCAAGAACCGGGTCCCAGTTTGTTAGCTTGCCGTTGAGAGCTGCTGTCTGGATGTTTGGCGTGTTGACGATGCCAAGCGGGCTGTTGGCGGTGCCATCACCAAACAGAATGGCCTGATCTAATGCCAAAGCACCAGATGCAGCAAAGGCGGAACGGATAATGCTATCCACATTCTGCCCATCTTCCAGCAGTTCGCGGCTGATCTTGCAGCGCAATGCCCATGACTTGGCGGTCATTTTCACCTGGTCAAAGGTGCTTTCATCTTCAACAATGGCGGCATTTTCTGCCCGCCATGCACCTACTGGTGTTTTGGTCAGCCGCCCGAATGTAAGAGACTGGGAACCCATCGGCACAGTGCGGCAACCAGCACGGAAAGAAACCGTTGCTGCTCGCAGTTCATCAAGAATACCGGCAGCGACTGGCACAGGCACAAGTGCACCGCCTGAACCAATGCTGCTTTCTGACATGACGCGGCGTTCAAGTTCAGTCTGCGGGCCACGATAAAGCGCACGCAAGAAGCCACCAAGGCCGAGTTCTTGTGCGCGGTTTTCTGTTGCAGGCAGGAATGATGCAAGACTATGCCGCGCCTCCAAAACCGGAACAGTCTGACCTTCTTGTGTGCGCAAGAACAGGCCGTCAAAATTCTCTGGCGTTCTGGCTGGTTCATCGAACCCGGCAACACGGATTTCTGGCTGCACTGGCGCACCACCGCCTATGCGATCGGCTGGCGCTGTTCTGTCTAGTTCATCAATTTGCGCCTGACGCGCCATACGGCTTTCCAAACCGGCCAATTCAGTGGACAGTTCTGTCCAACGGGTCTGCGCTTCGGTTGGCAATGCATCTGGATGCGCAGTATTCAAGGCACGCAGTTCAGTTGCAATTTCTGCTTTACGTGCCTGCATTTCGCGGAGTGTCATTTACAGCCCTTCCATTTCATAAACAAAGCCAAATTCGTTGACTTCTTCACGGTAAAATTCCTCAAAAACCCGGTGTGGGTTCATGTCCTCCACAAGTTTGGATACGAGGCTGCCAATGGTTTGAAATGGCGAAAGTTCTTTATTTTCACTCATTGGATGAATTCCACTTGTACTTCAGCTATGCCTCGCTTACACTTGAGGAGTGAGGCATAGTTACCTGTTTCATTTAAAACAGCGTACAGAATTTGACGGCAAAATCAGTCTCTGTGCGCTGTTTTCATCGGTATTACTTTGAAAAATGCCTCGCGAATTGCAAGACTTACATTTACTGTGCTGCGGGTTAGCGCATTTTCTCTAATATTCTGCCACTTATTTAGTTCATCTTCTGTGACAGACCATGCATGAGTAATATTTGGATAATTTCCCTTATCCCAATTATTTATTTTATATGCAGCTTGTAAATGCGGGTCTAAAATATTAATACCTGCTAAATTAGATGTAGACATATAAATAAGTGAATTATCGACAATCTCCATAAGAAGATCACCATGTAATGTTTTCTTTTCATATTTTAATCCACTTGCGAGAAGAACCTCTAAAAATTTAAACTCTCTTTCTGTAGCAGGAAGGTTCCCAATATAATCAAAATCTTCATTCCATAAATAAATATCTTCCCGCACTTTTCTGGTTACTAAACTTCCACAATTAGAAGGAAGGTCACCCTTCACTTCTCCATATGGCTGTTCATTTGCAAAAAGATACGCCAGCCTTGCTGATGGAATGATACCTATCCCTAACTTGCTAATCGCACCAATGAGCGCAAGCCGCTTCAGGCCCAATACAGAAAGACTACGTGCTATACCGCGCCCTTTGGAAAAATCTTCATCCCCTAAAGTTTCCGAGGCATTATTCATTATCATCACAATGTGAGCAGGCGTTAACCCAGATGCCTTAGACAAATCTGAAATATAAAAACGCATACTCACACCCTTCTTAGATAGAAATAAACCTATTTATATCTATGCAATCTGATTCTTATAAATCAGTTTACAACCTCATTTGCAAGAACAAAGGTGGGACAATTTTTATCCCTTTGCCTCGGCAACGAAACAGGGAATGGAACTGGTGGAAGTTCTGGTTTTGGCTCGCAGGGATGGCGGAAAAACATCCTTACGCCTCCTGCTCGCTTAGGCGTGCAATATCTTGGATAATGGACAGAGCAAGGCGCGTTTCATTGCTCTGGTTTTCCATCACATGGAAGGCGCAATAATCTGTAAATTCCTTGTTAGCAACTTGTGCTTTTGCTTTTACATCTGCCCATGTTTTTGATGGAACATCCGCCATAAAGGCCGCTGCATCCCATGCTTTTTCTAGCAGACTAAAGTGCTTTCTATCCCATATTTCGTAGTCTGGATGGCTGGGGTATGATTGTGGTGGATTGCCTGCATTCATTGCATCTGCAAGGCGAATATTTTTGAAATATTCATGACGGGCAGCAATAATTGGGCTGTGCCCTTCCGGCTTCGCAACTGGTGCGGCGGTCAGGGTTTCTGATTTTGCCAACCCGGCGGCGGCAATGCCTGCCAGTGCGGTGGCTCCAAATGCGGGAAAAATGTCACGACGAGACAATGAGCGCATAGCGTGCGACTCCTAGAGCAAGGTTGCCGAAGGAACACGCCGATCAAAGCGCACGCCTCCGGGGGTTGATCGCCTGGCTCTAGTCAGGCCGAGGGTTTTTAGGCTTGCGCCCTGGACAGCGCCCACGCCCCCGGAGAGAATTTCAATATGCGCGGATACCGCGTTACGTGCAGTCACCGCTAGAGCCATAAGGAGCGATCAAACTCCGTTACTGAACCTGCCAAAACCCGATTCCTGTGTCAACATCACAACGCGATCACATCGAAAAATAGTTCTTCCTCGGCGGGTTCACTTGCAGCCAAGCCTACGGCCACCACACTGGCAACCAGTGGGTCAATACGGCCTCTGGCACGCTGCTTGCTCAACTTGCGATTGCCCGCCGGGTCAGTGTCCAAAGCCGCGTTCGATACAGCCCAGCGCAGCAATGGATTGCCGCCGTGTTGCAGCGTGCCTTGCAGAACCACGGTTTCAAAAGCCGTTATGGCTGGTGACTGATCTTTGAAGCCCATGCCCACGGGTGACAACGGCAGGCTTATGCCCTCACGGTCTGCAACGGCCTCCAAGTCTTTCAGGTTCCACCTATCCAGCCCGATAGCAACCACATCCAGCCCTTCTATGGCTTGCGCAACCCACATCAGAAGCCATGCACGATCAATGGCACGCCCTGGTATTGCTTCAATCAGACCAGCCGAAAGCCATTCCCGATATGGTGCGTGATCTTCAGATTGCTTCACGTCCACCAGCTCACTTGGCAAGAATGCCTTGATGGTCAGTTTTCCGGTTTCCGGCCAATAGAAGCTAAAGGCCGTCAAATCAGATGCGCCTGACGCCAGATCAAGCCCGCAATAACACGGGCCTGCTGCTTCGGCCTCTCCCGCGCAGGCATCCCAATCATCAGGCCGCAGAAACCGCACGTCTGCTGTCACCGGCTGGTTCAGGGTGTAAGCGCGGAATGCTGCTTCCTGTGACGGCACGCGCATGGCCTGCATTGCCTGGGAGCGTATGTCCTCCACGCTGCGGAATGTGCCCAGCGCAGGGTTTGCCATGCGCCACGTTGCCTCAACCCACGGGTCTGCATCCATAGGCGCGGACCAGACAAAGGACTTGAACGTCCGATCTGGGAAGGTGCCATCTGCCACACTGGCACCGTAACGTAAAAGCTCCTCAAGTGGGTTATCTGCATCTGGTGATCTGGTGGAAATGCCCAGCAGCAGGCTTTCCCTGTGCGCACCGCCGCCGGTCTTGAGTGCGTCAAACAGATCACGGTCGCGCCACTGGGCAACCTCATCCGCAATCGCAAAGGTTGGTGAAAGGCCGTGTGCCTTACGAGCATCTGCTGACAGTGCCTTATAGACCGAGCCGGTCACGGCATCTTCTACGGTTTTATTGAAGGCCCGCACCACCAGACGCGCTGCAAGCTGGGGCTGTTCCAGGGCAAAGGCCACCATCTCATCAAACACAATGGACGCCTGCCCGCGATCTGCGGCGGCACTCAACACCTGCCCACGTTTTACAGCTTCCGGCCCGCACAAATGGGCAAGCGCCAAAGCTGATGCCAGCCCTGTTTTACCGTTCTTCCTGCCCATGCTGATAACGCCGGTGCGCACAAAGCGCAGGCCGTTTTCATCTGTCTCATACAAGGCGCGGATGATATCTTTCTGCCACTCATCCAGCCGCATGGGCTGGCCTGCCAGAGCGCCACTGGTAATTGTCAGGCGTTCTATCCAGCAGATCAGCCGCTCTGCACGCGTTTCTCCTACCAGTGGAAGTTCACCGGTGCTTGCAACTTGGTCCCCACCGGGTGCATCACCAAAGAGCGGTAATGGTGCCGGGGTCTTTGTCTTTAAAACCGGTTTGGCACCGGGTCCACGAAGGCCCATTTTTTAAAATCCCAATTTTGAACTAACTATTTTTTGACCCCCAGCACGGTCGAGAACCCCAAGCCCTGAGCGATTTTTAAGCCACATGAAAGCCGCGCCAAGGGTCAAGGTTTTCCAGCATGTCAGCCCATCCGCTAAGGCCAAAGCTGGTTGCGCCCACACCTTCGGTTTGGTCTTGGGTGATAGACCGATCACGCGCTGCCTGATGGTAGATGGCTGCTGCAATGTCCATCACTGTGCGGGTGATGGTCTGCGGCATCGGGTCAAGGGTGGTCACATCCTGCCCGCAATAATCGGATGCAATGCCCCATGCCTGATTTAAAGCCATTGCAACACGATTGGCATCTACGGTTTCAGATTGGGCGGTCAGATCAGCAATAAAAGTTGATGTCAGGTCTGTAGTCATGAATTCCACCAGTGGTTTGGGTCTACGGGCTGACCATTCGTGTTGCAGCCCTTGAGGTATGGTTCATTGCCGTGTCTGCGCATGTTGTGGTGCCGAATGCATAGACCACGCAGGTTTTCCAATGCGTCTGCACCGCCTTTGGAGCGTGGTATGATGTGGTCAGCCACTACAGCACGGGCATTGCAGCCGGGCGTTGTGCATATCCGGTCACGTTTCAGGCACGCAGCACGCAAGCGTTTCCAGAATGTGGTTTTGTAAAAGCTCGTCATTGGACTGCTTTCTGACGCACTGACACACTCTGACGCACTTCTCTATAGAAGGGTTTGTCCGTGCGTATGTGTGCGCGCGCACGCATGGGCGCTCTATAGGAAAGTGCGTCAGTATGCGTCAGTGCGTCAGTAAATTCTGTCATCATGTAGTGACGCAGTGACGCACTGTGACGCACTTTTCTATAGAAGGGTATGTCCGTGCGTATGTGTGTGCGCGCACGCATGGGCGCTCTATAAGAAAGTGCGTCACAGTGCGTCACTGCGTCACTAATCAAGCGTCCTAAACCCATCGTGAAGTCTCCCAAAATCTTACGCCGCCGTTTCCTCGGCTGCCACGCTTCCAACCAAGGCGTTCCAGAATTTTAGCAATTCGGCGTTGGTCTGCTGTGCCTATCTTCTTGTTTTCAAAGAATAAGCAGTCATGCGCCACCTGATGGATGGTGACTTTATTTCGGCCAATCAAATGGTTTGCAATCAAGCCTTCCCATTCATCCTGCTCAAAACGTGCTTCTTGCTCTGGTTTGATGAAAAACTTCTCAAAACTGGCATCTGGCCACCATTGCGCACCATGCCGAAACGCATGAACAGCCTCGGCAAGTATCTGGTCACGATCAGCCGCCAGATCATCAATGGAAATTTCGCCTATCTTCACGGGCCAATATCGGCGTCCGCCTGTCTCATCAGACAGGTAGACGGATTTATTGGTGGTTCCGACAAATAGACATTGCCTTGGCTCTATCACCTCACACCGGCCAAATGGTGGCCTGAACCGTTCTGTTGTTCGTGTGATGAAATGCTTGAGCATCTCGTTTTCGGCTTTGCCCAAGGCTGAAAGCTCTGCAATTTCCAGCAGCCATTTGCCGCGCAGATGCATTTGCACATCTTTGCCGGTTTTCAGGTCTGGCATACCATCAGAATACCATTCACCGCCTAGAATGGCGCAGGCTGTAGACTTTTTTGCACCCTGTTCGCCTTCCAGCACCATCATGTAGTCTGCCTTGCATCCGGGTTTGAAAATGCGAGCAACCATTGCAATCAGGAACATGCGGCCAATACCGGCATGGTATTCTGACATTTCCGCACCAAGGTAATCTGTCAGCCACGTATCAAGTCTGGGTATTTTGTCCCATTGCAGGCCGTTCAGATAATCACGCACAGGATGGTAGGCGCGTTCTACGGCTACACATCTGACAGCTTGGTGCATGATTTCGCTGCTAACACGGCGTAAACCGGCAATCTGCAAGCGTTCCTGAACGTGCGTTACATCTTCATCCGTGATCGGACGTGGCGTGAACGGCTCCGCCTGCGGGCCGAGTGGTTGTGCCAAGTATGGCAGGCAGACCATCTGGTTGTATGCGAATTTCCCTGAATATGCAGGGTCTGCACGCAAAGCCAGAAGCACATTTGCTACGTTGGGAATCGGCTGCCCGCGATCATCACGCAAGCACATTTCCAGCCAATCTGGTGAGAGAATTTCCTTGGGTTCCACATCGGCAGCATCATAATCTGGCGCTGCTTCTGCAAGTGCTGCCAGTTCTTGCGCACCGTGTCCGGCCTCTAACCAGTCGAATACATCACCTTTTGCTGGCAAATCTGGCAATGTAAGGATGCGCACACGCTTGGCCTTGCCATGCAATGCTTTGGCGACTCGGTTTGCATGATCTTTGCCGGGTGCATCATTGTCCGGCAGGATGACTACATCTGCACCGCGCAAGCTGCTGGAATAATCTGCACGCCATTTTCCTGCACCGCCGGGACTACATGTTGCCGCAAAGCCATATTCAGCCATGCGTAAGGCTGATTTTTCGCCTTCTACAACATAGATCGGCTGACCTGCCTGCATGGCTTGCTGGATTTCCGGCAAACGATACAAGACACGCCGCACGCCTTTGGTTTGCCAAGACCATTTGCCGCCTTCCAGTGGCCTGCGCTGGCGAAAGTCCTTCGGCTCCATCCGGCAGACCTGAAAAAGCAGTTCACCATCCTCGCTCACATAATCGTAAGTCTGGACAATCTGGCCTTTCTGGGTCGGTTTGCGTTCTAATTTTTCAAGGTATCCGTGGTCTTGCAGCCACTTAATGGCTTCTGCCTTGGGCACACGCTGTTCACGCATGACCAGGGCAACAACACCGCCACCTTCGCCGGTTTCATTGTCAAACCACGTTCCCTTGCTCACATCGAGACAGAACGAACCACGACTTCCCCAGCGCCATTCTGTTTTTGTGGACTGGCTTTTGTTGGGTTCGCCAAGCAAGCGCCGCGCAACATCGCTAGCACACGCTTTGAAGGCCGTATTCCCGGCGGCACTCATAGAGTCGCACCGTGCCGAATTTGTGGGACAGAACCCCAAAAAAACGCTATAAAAAAGCGGCCGAGGCTTTTACCCACTGCGCTGTATCTATTTGTTTTTATTGGGCTTATGAAGGCCGCCCTTGGGCACCATTAAACGGCAGTAAACTGCCAATCCCCTGATAGTTTGGTGTAATTTGGTGTAGTCACATTTCTGTGAATACATACTTTATAGATATGGGCCGCCCTTGGCTCCATTTAACGGTGAAACCGTTCTTCCTTTAAAAATTTAATAATGCTGCAATTAAGTGGCTTTCTATCCATTATCTTAATATGCGCGCAAAATGCGTAGCACCTCATGCGCCCTGTTCTCCCTTTTTGCGCGGCTATGTAACCGTTTTCCCCCTTATTTGTAGCCACAAAGCCTTTCTTCCGCCCTGATTGTTCGAAATAAAGAAAGCATATTCTTTCAACCTCCTTAGGTTGAGAAGATAGGCTATCCGTGTATAGTCATTTCACTATCGAACAGTTTTCAGGAGTATTTTATGAAAAAGACCGTTCTCGCTCTGCTAGCAGCTGTTACCGGGGGCGTAGGCTTTTCCGGTGCGGCGCATGCAGCGGCAGATGGCGCACAGCTTTATGCAACGCACTGCGCCATGTGCCACCAGAGCAGCGGCGATGGCGTTCCTGGGCAGTTTCCTCCCCTGAAAGGACGCATTGACAAAATTGCGGCTTCTCCTGAAGGCAAAACCTACGTGACGCACGTACTGCTGAACGGCCTTGCTGGCAGCCTGAAGGCAGCTGGTGGTTCCTACATGGGGTACATGCCTTCCATGTCATCCATGTCTGATGAAGAAATTGCCGCTCTGCTGACTTATGTTTCTTCCCTGAGTGGCGCGGCTTCTACGCCCACCTTCTCGGCTGATGATATTAAAAAGGAACGCGCTACACCGCTGCAGCCGGGTGTTGTGCTGGAAGAGCGTGAAAAGCTGAACGCTGCTCACCCTCTGCCATAAATAAAACAAGAGCCAGTCATTGCGATAAATGGCTGGCTCTTTTTAATTCTCTTTAATTTTTAAAAATATTTAGCCGCTAACGTCTGGATTGCCTTCGCTAGCATCTACTGTGCCTGCTCTCTTTCGGCGTCCATCTACAGCTTCTGCAATTTCAGACACCAGATCCAGATATTTCTCCCGATCAGTTTCTACAGAAGAACCAAACTGATTGAGCAAGGCGAGAATCAGGTCCTCCCGTGTTGCATGTTTTTTCTCCCTCCGTGGGGAAAAGTGCTTTTTACCGGACATGAAATTTCACTCCTTTACACCTGCATGCAGCTGCATTTACTGCTTTGCTTATTGTGCAGTGTAACCACCATCAATCACCAGTTCACTTCCGGTAACAAATTTGGATTCATCCGAGGCAAGATACAAAATACCATAAGCAATATCGTTGGGTTCACCCAAATGGCCAATGGGGTGCAGATCCACCAGTTTTTGGCGTGCAGCGGCATCTTCCTTGGTGAGGCCGGCCACCATTGGTGTCCAGATATAACCGGGATGCACTGAATTGACGCGAATCTTGTAACCAGATTTGGCACAATGTAGAGCCGCAGATTTTGTAAACAGCCTTACCCCACCTTTACTGGCATTATAAGCAGCCAATGTTGGATCCCCAACCAAGCCTTCAATAGAAGACAGATTGACAATAGACCCACCACCAGACTTCTTCATGGCCTCAATAGCCACCTGTGTGCCCAGAAATACGCCATCCAGATTGATGGACTGAACGCGCCGCCAATCTTCCAGAGATGTGCTTTCCACACTGCCAGAATACGCAATGCCTGCATTGTTCACTGCAATATCCAGCCGCCCATAAAGCTTGAGCGTCTGCTCAATAGCAGCCTTCCATGCAGCCTCATCCGTTACATTCAATTTGACAAATACGGCTTCACCACCTGCAGCCTTAATTTCTGCAACGGCTTTCTGCCCGTCTTCTTCTTTCAGGTCACCAATAACAACCTTAGCGCCTTCCTTGGCCAAAAGCTGTGCTGTTGCCTTGCCTATGCCGTTAGCGGCGCCAGAAACAATAGCCACCTTGCCTGCCACACGTGCCATAATACTTTCCCCCATTTATGCATTCTGTTGCATTGCATGCTGATCCCAGCCTGAATCAGATATCCCAACCATGACCTGCATCAATTCTTGCAAATGTGTATTTTGGAGCATCTCAAAATACCCCAAAGATTGGGACAAACTTCTGCCCTGAACATAATGTGCCAGGACAATGATAGTTTCTTTCCGAGCCGTTCACGGCTTCTTTGAGTCTGCCCCGTACCCAATAATTGCTTTGGTTTCCAGAAACTCTGCAATTCCAAAGCGGCTGCATTCACGGCCATTGCCAGACAGACCATAGCCACCAAACGGGGCCTTTACGGTCCACGCTGCACCATTAAGGGTAACTGTGCCGGCCCGGAGTTTACGCGCAACCCGGTGCGCACGCTCCTCGCTGCCAGATTGCACATATGCCGCCAAACCATATGGCGTGCTATTTGCCAGCCGGATGGCATCATCTTCATCCGCATACCCCATGATGCACAAAACCGGACCGAAAATTTCTTCCTGCGCAATCACCATATCTGATGTCACGTGACCAAACACGGTTGGGCGCACGTAATAGCCTTGCGCAAGCCCTTCTGGACGCCCTACCCCGCCAGCAGCCAGAATGGCTCCTTGAGCCGTGCCTTTTTCAATCAATGCCTGAATACGCTTAAACTGGCTGGCACTTACAACGGGGCCAAGCTCTGTCATGCTATCAGCCGGATCGCCCACACGCAGACCATTCGCAACTTTAGCAGCAATATCCATAGCCTTTTCCATCAGATCATGCGGCACCAACATACGGGTTGGTGCATCACAGGACTGACCAGAATTTCCAAAACACTCTTGGGCACCCCGTTCTACTGCATCTGCAAAATCCGTATCAGGGAAAATAATGTTGGCAGATTTGCCGCCCAGTTCCTGCAAAACACGTTTAACCGTAGGTGCTGCGGCCTGCGCCACGGCAATACCGGCCTGTGTTGACCCGGTAAAAGACACCACATTGACCAATGGATGACTTGCCAAGGCTTCTCCGGCCACAGGGCCATCACCCTGCACCATGTTATATACACCAGCGGGCAGACCTGCTTCATGCAGGATTTCTGTAAATATCATGGCAGATAAAGGTGCAATTTCACTGGGTTTGAGCACAACAGTGCATCCGGCAGCCAAGGCAGGCATAACCTTGCAGGCTATCTGGTTCATGGGCCAGTTCCATGGCGTAATCAGCCCGGCAACACCTATGGGTTCATGAGTGATGAGAATATCATCCTCACATTCCTCAAACTTGTAGTGGCGCAAGGCATCTAGCGTTTCTTCTATATGCGCCAAGCCTGCCGGTGTCTGACTTTCCCGCGCGATAGTGATGGGAGCCCCCATTTCCAGAGAGATCGCCCGCGACATCTCTTCCGCTCTGCGCTGATAGATAGAGGGAATACGGCCTAGAACCTCTAGCCGTTCTGCACGCGTTGTGGTGCTCCATGCCTCAAATGCCGCATGAGCAGCCTCAATAGCCCGATTCACATCCTGCGCGTGGGCCAATGCAATACGGCCACATGGCTTCTCTGTTGCTGGGTTGATAATGTCTTTTTGATCTTGAGCAGAAGGCAAAACCCACTGCCCATTGATAAAAAATCTTTCAGAATTTTCTAAACAATCCATTTCATCACCCTCCAGTAACCGCCTGATGCGTTGGGCATTTCAGGATAATACGACAAACGCGCCCCAACATGTTATAACAGCCATGCGTTACCAGAAACGGGGGTAGCCAAAGACTTTCTTGCTTGCCTATGCCATGTTTCTTGTCATTTGTTATTCACGGCGCAATATCAGGCATAACCGTGAAAACAGCTTTACGTTATACTCTTGCCGGTATCTGAAACACGACCTCCGGCTGCCGTAGAAAGGATTTATGCGTGACAACCGCCGCAGAAAACAACAAACAGCTGATTGAACAGCTGAAGAATATAGCTGGCCAGCACCATGTCCTGACCGGAGAAGACAGCACATATCGCTTTACCCATGGTTTTCGCTTTGGCGCGGGTAAGGTGCTTGCTGTTGTCCAGCCGGGCTCACTTATCGAACTTTGGCGTGTTGCTCAGGCCTGCGTAAATGCTGATAAAATTATTATCATGCAGGCCGCCAATACGGGTCTGACTGGTGGTTCCACCCCCGATGGCAATAATTATGACCGTGATATCGTGCTTATCAGCACGTTGCGGCTGGATAAATCTCACCTGATTGGCAACGGCAAGCAGGTGGTGTGCCTACCGGGTGCCACGCTTTACGAACTGGAAAGCAAGCTGGCTGCCATTGGGCGCGAACCGCATTCTGTTATTGGTTCCTCCTGTATTGGTGCCTCTGTTTTGGGTGGTGTAAGCAACAACTCTGGTGGCGCATTGGTGCAGCGCGGCCCCGCCTATACAGAAATGGCTGTGTTTGGTCAGGTCGGGCCGGATGGTAAACTGCAACTCGTTAACCACTTGGGTATCCAACTGGGGAATGACCCGGAAGCCATACTGCAGAAGCTGGAAGCTGGCACCTTTACAGAAGCAGATATTGATTGGAACGCCGGCAAAGGGCACGATGGCAATTACATCAACCACGTGCGCGAAATTGATGCCGACACCCCTGCCCGCTACAATGCAGATCCGGCACGCTGGTACGAAGCTGCAGGCTGCGCGGGCAAGCTGGTTGTGTTTGCTGTGCGCCTTGATACCTTCCCTGCCAATAAAGACACATCTGTTTTTTATATCGGCACCAACAATACGGATGAGCTGGAAAACCTGCGCCGCCATGTACTGACAGCATTTAATGAACTGCCGATTGCGGGGGAATATATCCACCGTGATGCGTTTAATATTGCTGAAAAATACGGCAAGGATACCTTTGCAGTTATCCGTTATTTTGGCACCAAGTTCTTGCCAAAAATGTTCGCCATGAAATCACGGTTTGACATTTTTGCCAAAAAACTTGGCTTCCTGCCCGACCACCTGAGTGATCGGATCATGCAGGCTGTCAGCTACCTGCTGCCTCGCCAGTTGCCTAAGCGGATGCTGGATTATCGGGACAAGTTTGAACACCACCTCATGCTCAAGGTCTCGCACGATCTAGCTGGACCTATGCGCCAATATCTGCAGACATATTTTGGCAGTGTTACTGGCGAATATTTTGAATGCACGCCAGAAGAAGGCAAACTTGCCTTCCTGCATCGTTTTGCTGCTGCTGGCGCGGCTGTAAGATACCGCGCAGTGCACCACAAGGAAGCAGAAGACATTGTGGCGCTAGACGTTGCCCTGCGCCGGAATGATCGGGAGTGGTTTGAAAAACTTCCGCAGGATATTGAAAACAAGCTGATTGTTAAACTCTATTACGGCCACTTCCTCTGCCATGTCATGCATCAGGACTACGTGGTGAAGAAGGGTTACAATGCCATAGCTGTTGAGCATGAAATGCTGCCCGGTTTGGATGCCCGTGGGGCACGCTATCCGGCTGAGCATAATGTGGGCCACCTGTACAAGGCTCCGCAAAACATGCTGGACCACTATCAGCAGCTTGATCCCTGCAACTGCATGAACCCCGGCATTGGCCAGGCAACAAAACGCAAAAACTGGGTTGCAGAAAGCGTGTAATCGCAACTTTCTGTTAGCCTAGCATAATACTCAAAACCCGATGCGGCTCCTTTGGCTGCATCGGGTTTTATTTTGCGCATATATCAAGCCCACACGTCCCAAGGGTTTATGATTTATTCTGAGCACCTCGAATAAGATCATGAATGAAATGCAGTTTGTGTAGAACGCCCTGAGTTAACGTAAATGGATAAAAATCTGGCAAACCCATGGAACGATTCAAATTATTGACCGCATAAGTGAGCGGAACCCATGCGTCGATAATTTCCTCAAAAGGCATGGTTGTATATGGATCTCCATGTGGAGAATGAGGAGCATCTCCACCAACTGTAGCACTTACCGTCATATCGTAAGCCAATGCTGTTTCTAGTGTAGAAACGATATGGAAGTAATGCGCCCATGTTTCCGCAAAATCTTCCCATGGGTGAGATGTCGCATAAAAGCTTACAAAATTCTCACGCCAGTTCTGTGGGGGAGATTGCGCATAATAAGTTTGTAACGCAGCCTGATAATCTGCACGATCATCACCAAATACAGCACGGCAGGCATCCAGCTTCCCACCGTCTCTTACCAGAACGTTCCAGTAATAATGCCCAATTTCATGGCGAAAATGCCCAAGCAGAGTACGGTAATACTCTCCCATTTCAATGCGCATCTTTTCACGGTAGGCATCATCTGCCTCCTTAGTGGCAATCGTGATAATGCCGTTGCTATGGCCTGTCATGACGGCAACAGAACCATCTGCCGCATCATCCAAAAAATCAAATGCCAAACCGTTTTCCGGGTCCTGCCGCCGGTTTTTAAATGGAAGCTTCAAACGCAGGATTGTGTAAAACATCCTGTGTTTTGCAACT
The DNA here is from genome assembly GCF_040208445.1 of Acetobacter sp. A11-2. Lineage (NCBI taxonomy): Bacteria > Pseudomonadati > Pseudomonadota > Alphaproteobacteria > Acetobacterales > Acetobacteraceae > Acetobacter > Acetobacter sp. A11-2. Next base: position 245,959 of record NZ_CP157843.1, on the reverse strand, counting down.
TCCAGTTTGTACCAACGGTCTTTGTTTTCTGGTACATTCAGATTGGGGATCACACGGTTAAATTGACAGGCAATACAGAACCCGGCAGATGCATCATTCTCTGCGGATAATGTCAGCCAGTTACACACGCCATAAGCATGATTGATACAAAAGGCATGCGCTTTCCCTTCTGCCTTTTCTTCCAAAGGCAACCATGTTCCATCGGCCTGTGGTTCTAGCGCAGTCATGGCAGCAAGCTCTGGCAAATAGCCTACGGTAACACCACAGCACTCACATTGTGTCGCCTCAAACCCCACCAGATGGTTGCAGGATTGGCAGAAAAACCGTTTCATTGTTGGGGTAAGTGCTGCACTTGCATGAACACATCAAATACGGCTTTGCAACAATCCAACACGCCAGAAACTGGCGCTGCATCCTGCGGTGTATTTGCAACTGCCAATGGAATATGCCCTGCTCCTGCCAGAAACCCAGATGTGGTATCAAACCCAATCCAACCCTTTTGCGGGATAAGAACCTGCGCCCACGCGTGTAAGTCACCATTCAGGGTTGTCATCTTACCTTCCGCACATTCTTCCTGAATAAGATAACCGGAAACAAAGCGCGCCGAAAAACCAAGCTGACGCGCGGCACTTACCAGCAACCATGCGCTATCTCGGCAAGAACCGCTTGCACGCTGCAATGTTTCCTCTGCCGTCCAGACCCCCGGCTCCATACGCCGTTGGTATTGAATCCGCTGTGCGATAAGCTGGTTAAGGGCTTTTATTTTATCCAAAGGGTTTTGTGCGGCCCGAACCTGATGCGCACCTATGAGTGATTGCATATTCTCACTTATATGCTGCGGCGTGTGCCCATTTCCCTCATTCACAGGTTCCGGGCCTATAAGTGTATGAGCAAGAGGATCATACGGCGTAAGATCCACCATCAGCGCAACTTCAATATCAAACTGCGTCACCTGATCGGCACATTCAACACACGCAATCTGATTGCCCAGTGCATCCTGTGTCCAATTTACCAAGCATTCAGTTGGTTGCACATGTAGGTTATACGAGAGCACAGGTGTGCGGGAATATAGCGTAGGGCGTAGCCGAATTGTTTGTGGCCCCATGCTGACAGGCCTATCATACCGATAGCAGGTTTGATGCGTCAGCATAACGTGAGAACTCATCAAACCCTAACCCTGTCTTTTATCTTATTTATGGCAAGCATTGTTGCCTCGTTCAACAAGAACACACACTTGTAGCGTAAAACCATAGCAGCATGGTCTGCACATGCAATACATATCCAACGCAATCAAAAACTTGCTCAAGTAGCCGCTTTTTTAGACTTGGCAAACATCTGGAAACCTGTTCAGTTAATTCGGTAGTGAAACAAGTTGAGGCCGCACTGGCCGCCAGCCTGACGGGAGAGAAACCATGACACCAACAGCCCTGCATGCTCCCCCTCAGGCCACTTCCTCAGGATTACTGGATAATTACCACATCCCTGATTTTTTCTGCGAGTTGATGAATCGGCGTGATCCAACGCCCGCCACCCTACAATGTGTAAAAGACCGGCTTGCTGCACTCAGTCTGTCAGAACTGCGCCGCAGAACGCAGGCTGCAGAGGCCCAACTCTACCGCATGGGCATTACCTTTACAGTGTATTCAGATAAGGAAGCGATTGACCGTATTCTGCCGTTTGATGCCATCCCTCGCGTTATTACCGCACAGGAGTGGGACCACGTAGAGCGCGGTGTGCAGCAGCGTATTCAGGCTATCAATCTGTTTTTGCATGATATTTACCATGATCGAAACATCCTGCGTGATGGCATATTACCCGCCGAACTGGTGCTGAATAACCCCAATTACTGTGAGGCCATGGTGGGGGTAAATGTTCCGGGCGGCGTTTATGTGCATATCAACGGCACGGATCTGATACGGGACGATAACGGCCAGTTTCTGATTTTGGAAGATAATGCCCGCACGCCCTCCGGCGTATCCTACGTTATTGAAAACAGGCATATGATGCTACGCCTTATGCCGGATCTGGCATCGGGCCTGCCCATTCGCTCGGTTGAAGAATATGGCCTGCGCCTACACCAGACCTTGTGTGAAGTGGCCCCAGAAGGCGTAGTTGATCCACAAATCGTTCTTCTTTCTCCCGGCATTTATAATTCTGCTTACTTTGAGCATGTTTTTCTCTCGCGCGAGATGGGCGTGCCTCTTGTAGAAGGTAAAGATCTGTTTGTTGAAAACCATCGGGTGTTTATGCGCACGGTTAACGGCCCGCGGGCCGTACATGCCATTTATCGCCGCCTGAATGATGATTTCTTAGACCCACTCGCATTTAACCCTAACAGCTTGTTGGGGGTTCCCGGATTGGTAGAAGCGTATCGACGCGGCAACGTCACGCTCGCTAATGCCTTAGGCACAGGTGTGGCTGACGATAAAGCCGTATATGCTTATATGCCGCGCATTATTCGGTACTATTTAGGGCAAGACCCCATTCTGCAAAGTGTTGAAACGCATATCTGTGCAGAACCAGACGGCCTTGCCTATACATTAGCCAATCTGAACAAGCTGGTTATAAAACCTGTTGGGGAATCAGGGGGATATGGCCTGTTAATTGGCCCTCACGCCAGCCAGAAAGAACTGGCAGATTTTAGAGAAAAATTACTGGCTGATCCTTCCAACTATATCAGCCAACCCGTTATCAATCTGTCTGTCACCCCCACCCTCTGCCCGGATGGCGTGGAAGCCCGGCATGTGGACCTGCGCCCCTTTGCCTTAACCGGTCGCTCTGTATGGGTTTTGCCCGGTGGTTTGGCCCGTGTGGCACTCCGCAAAGGATCTCTGGTGGTGAATTCATCTCAGGGTGGTGGTTCTAAAGATACATGGGTGATGGCATCATGATGAACGAAACACAGGGCCACCTGCTCTCTCGCTACGCCGAATGCATGATGTGGCTGGCACGCTATATGGAGCGCACAGAAAATCTGGCCCGCCTTCTGGAAGTGACAGAAACATTTGTGCGCGATGCCAACGGCCAGATTGCATGGCATTCCATTGTGCAAATTAACTCGGACGAGCAAACTTTTCTTGCCCTGCACCCATCAGGCGATGCAGACGCTGTCGCCAGCTTTTATCTGACAGAACAGGCTAACCCGGCTTCTATCTGCGCAACTGCCCACGCGATACGTGAAAATGCGCGTGCTGTTCGCCCTTTGGTTTCTATTGAAATGTGGACACAGTTAAATGTGTTCACGCGCTGGGTTCTGGATCTAAAAGAAAAGGACATTTATCAAAACAGTCTTTCCAGCTTGTGCACACATATCAAACAGGATTGTCAGGCTCATTTTGGTATTACAGAAGGTACGCTTTACCGCGATCAGGCATGGCTTTTTTACAAACTCGGCAAAACGCTTGAGCGGTGCGACCAAATTACGCGCTTGGTAGATATTCGCTACCATATGCTGCTACCGCAGGGAGAGGCTCCCGGTTCTGAAATCGACATCACACAATGGACAGCTGTATTGCGTTCTGCCGCAGCTTACCATGCTTTCCGCCGTTTGCGGCCTGTTACAATTACGCCCGCCAATATTGTAGGCTTCTTGTTAAAGAATGAAGGTTTCTGCCGGTCCTTAGCTACCAATTTGCGCTTGATGGATGAAACGCTTGCGCTTTTAGCCTCTTATCCCGGTTTGCGTTCACGTTGCAGCCAACTGCAGGAATGTGTTGCAGAACTGCGCGTGACACTTGCTGATCAAACTGCAGAAGATATTATTATTCGTGGCCTACATGATTACATGAGTTGGATACAACAGCAGCTTGCACAGCTACAGGGGCAGATTGCATTGGAATTCTGGCCTCCTGTTTCAGTTGTGTCCGTTCAGGCAGATTTTCAGATGCAAGCCTAAGATTGGTTGCATAGAGTATAAAAGCTTTTGGATATAATTTTGGAAAACTAGATGTAATCCAAACCAATATCCAAAGCTTTTACGCTATGGGTTAGCCACCCTGCAGAAATAACATCCACTCCGGTTTCAGCAACAGCGCGCACTGTTTCATGCGTAATCCCGCCTGATGCCTCGGCTATGGCAGAGCCCTTGATCATACTGACAGCTTTACGCAGAGTGTCCGTATCCATATTATCCAGCAGATAGGCATCAGCACCGCCGCAGGCTAGAGCAGTTTTTAACTGTTGAAGCGTATCTACCTCTAGTTCGATTTTCATAAGATGACCTGTTCGCTCACGCGCTTTTTGCAAAGCCACATCAACCCGACCATCACACAAGGCAAGGTGATTATCCTTGATCAAAATAGCATCATCTAACCGAAAACGATGATTGCCACCGCCCCCCGCCTTTACTGCATATTTTTGCAAAGCCCTTAAACCCGGGAGTGTTTTACGGGTGCAGCAAATAACAGCTTTTGTGCCCGCCACTGCATCCACCATCTGGCGTGTTTGAGTGGCAATACCACTCAGATGCGAGAGGATATTCAGGGCTGTCCGCTCTCCTGCCAGAACAGTTAGGGCATCGCCTTCTACTTCGGCAATTACATCACCAATGGCCAGCCTGTCCCCATCCTGCTTGAGGGTACGAAACTGCACATGCTCGTCCAACAAAGCAAAAGCTTGCCGTGCGCCTTCAAGCCCCGCAATAACACCTGGATGACGCGCACAAAATACTGCGCGTATTTTCTGCCCCGGCGTTACCAATGCTTGCGTGGTAATATCTCCTCCCTGCCCCAGATCTTCAAACAATGCGTCTTGAACAACAGGTTTCCATAACAAAGCAGGAAAATGGCATGTGTAAGACATATGTATGAAAGCTCCTATCCTAGCCTTTAAACACGCAGCATACGCTCAACAGCCAAACGGGCACGCTCTTGCAAGGCTTCTGGAATAACAACCTCGGCCTCCAGATTTTCCAAAGACTTTCGAATAGCGGGCAATGTAATCCGCTTCATATGCGAGCACAGATTACAGGGCCGCACAAAAGTTGTATTTGGATATTCTGCTGCCAAATTATCACTCATAGAACATTCTGTTACCAGAAGGACTTTTTCGGGTTTTTCTTGCGCAATATAGGCAATCATCTGGGCAGTAGAGCCCGAATAATCTGCCGCTGCCACTACCTCTGGTGGGCATTCAGGATGCGCAACAACTTTAACCCCTGGATGTATACGCCGATACTGCCGAATTTCTTGCGGGGTAAACCGTTCATGCACCTCACAATGTGCAGGCCATGTTATCATTTCAATTCCGGTTTCAGCTTGAATATTACGGGCCAGAAACTCATCTGGAATCATGATGACACGCGGAACGTTCAGACTTTCCACCACCTTGCGCGCATTGCCTGAAGTGCAGCAGATATCGCTTTCGGCCTTAACTGCGGCCGTGCTGTTCACATAAGTTACAACAGGCACACCGGGATACGCTTGTTTAAGGCTACGCACATTCTCGGCTGTAATGCCTTCCGCCAAAGAACAACCTGCAGCTACATCCGGAATAAGAACTTTCTTTTCTGCATTCAGCAATTTGGCTGTTTCTGCCATAAAATGCACGCCAGCCATAAGAATGATATCGGCATCTATATTCTGCGCTGCACGTGCAAGAGCGAGGCTATCGCCCCGTATATCAGCCACACAATGAAAGATTTCTGGCGTTTGATAGTTATGCGCGAGAATAACGGCATTATGCTGCTTTTTAAGGCGTATAATCGCCTCAATATCCGCTGCATACCGTTCTTCCCACAAATCTCGTGCCATAATGCTGGCTACAGGCTGATACAGAGTATCCCTGTCTGGAACATTGACGACCAACATGAATACCCTCCTGTGCGGTACATATGCTCAATTTGAGTATATGTACCGCACAGGAAAAACAAGCACTTTGAACCTACTTTTTATAACAATGGCGTTAGCGGCAATTTAGCGCCAGCCAGATAGCAGTTCTGCCCTGCTTCTGGCCGAAAACAGTATAGTTTTGCAGGCCGCCCCTGCTGAGGAACATCAAAATTACCCGTTTCTTCCACAAGCTTTTGCTGCAAAACTAGGCGTCTGAAGTTTTGCTTGTGCATCCAACAACCCGCCAATGCTTCCATGGCCAGCTGAAGCTGCAACAATGTGAACGTTTGTGGCAACAGATCGAATACAACCGCTGTATAGCGAATTTTAGCCCGCACGCGCGAAAGAGCAGTCGCCAAAACGCGCCTATAATCTGCCTGCATGGGCAAACCTAATTGAAGTTGTCCTTCAAAATGTTTGGCTTCGTGCACCAAACCAGCTTCCCACAAAAGTTCGTAACGATCTAAAGCCAGTTCATCGTTCCATGGATGCGGAGAAAGGCCAAACAGTCTGGCGCATCTTTGCTGTTTGGCAGAACTCTTCCCGGCCCAATTTTTCAGTAATAAAATGATACTTTCCAGGAGAGGCTGAGCCTCTGGATTTCTCCGATCCTCCCACGGAAAATAATCATATAGGGAACGCTCTGCTATTGTCTGATCTGCATTGGAACTGATCAGAGCCATATAGGAAATACGCACCAAGCGGCTTTTATCTGCCACCTGTGTATCTGCAAACGTATAAAGCTGTTCTGTATGGCCCAATACCACGCCCGTTTGCTGCTCCACCCATCGGCATAGTTCCTTTTGCAAGGAATGACCGCCCAAGGTTAACGGGCCAGATGGTAAGGCCAGACCATTTTCCAGCGTAAGCACACAGGGCGTATCCTTTCTGACATTCAAAAGAACGGCTACAAGCTCTGCCCTGCAAAACGCTGTCTGTTTCATGAAGCCTCAATAATGGAGCAAAAATGAAAATATCATGGATGAAATCTGCATACTCATTTTTCATATGGGCGTGAAGATTCCACACAAAAAAACAGATATTCTTAACAATGTTTCCGCTGCAATATTTTCCAAATGCACATGTCTCGTGATATTATACAAAGACATCATTCATTTCTGGCATCTTCAGGCTGATATTTGTGCTTGTTTAGATAAAGATATAGAAACTTTTTGAAAGAAATCAGGATATTCCCGCGCCCATGAAGACGCCTACAAAACATGATATCGCAAAAAAGAAAATTGTAGATTCAGCACGTGCGCTTATTGCTGAACGCGGATTTTCGGCAGTGGGTCTTTCGCAAATTCTAGAAGTTGCGGGTATTCCCAAGGGTTCGTTTTACCATTATTTTGCATCTAAAGAGGCGTTTGGAGAGGAACTTCTCCGCTCTTACATGCATGATTATTTAATAAATATTCATGCACTCTTTGCCACACCAGATAAAAACGGTGCGCAAAAGTTATTTTCTTATCTGGATTTCTGGCGCTGTTCACATATCAAAGGGCAAATTGGGGATAAATGCCTGATTGTTAAACTGGCCGCAGAGGTTTCTGACATATCAGAACGCATGCGCCGTATTATGGAAACCGGCACAGCTTCTGTTATCACCCATGTCTCTCAAGTTATCAAAATAGGACAGGAGGACGGATCTGTACACTCCGCCCTCCCCGCCCATAAACTTGCATCATCACTCTATCAGCTCTGGCTGGGTGCAACCTTAATGACGAAAATTACGCATTCATCCCATCCAATGGATGAAGCATGGCAAACTTCGCTCACGCTTCTTGGTTGCACCGCAAATCAGATCAGTCCAGCCGCACGGAAGGACGAATAACGGTTTCTACCATATCAGCAAAGATGGAAGCCAAGCCGCGTATCCAGCCAAACAGTTCTATCTGGTGCTGACGATACAGCATGATATGCCCAATACGGGCTGAAAGCCCATGCAGCATACCGCCCCCCATAACGCGGCCACCCGGCAGAGCGGCCCAGCCATTGTAATTACCCAATGCAACAATGGCGCCTTTGTTATGGAAGATGCAGGAAGGCACTTCCTTACCGCTTTCCAGCCATGCTGGCAGATGCTGTGCCAGATGATGCGCCTGCTGGCGAGCAACCTGTGCCGTAGCGGGCAGCGGATCATCTACAATGTAAGAACAATCCCCCATTGCAAAAATACGATCATCATCAACAGAACACAGGTTGGGTTTGACGTTGATCTGCCCAGAACGGCTTAGGGAAAGGCCGCCATAGGTTTTTGTCACCTCCGGCGCCTTCACACCGGCTGCCCATACGCGCAGGGTAGCTGGCACATGTGTGCCATCTTTAAGCGTAAACCCTGTTGGATCAGCAGCAGCAACACGCGCAGATGTGCGCACATTCACACCAATCCGCTCCAGTTCCTGCTGCGCTGCAATGGAAACAGATTCCGGAAAGGCAGGAAGAATACGTGCGCCAGACTGTAACAAAGTGATGCTCAGTTTTGGCGGTGCCTTGCCAAATGCATGCAAGCTGACCGGGTCAACAATCTCAAGAGATTTATGAAGTTCCGCAGCGAGCTGAGTGCCTGTGGCCCCACCCCCAACAATAGCAATATCCAATTCGGAATTATCAGCAAATGACTTCAGAATTTCCATTCTGAACTTTTCATTAAAAGCATTTGCTTCAACAAGATTATCAATAAACAGACAATTTTCCAGTACACCGGGGGTGCCAAAATCATTGGCGCGGCTTCCGATGGACAGCACAATGGCATCATACGTCATGGTTCTGCTATCCAGAACCTTGCTGCCGTCTGATGCATGTAGGGGGCTTAAAACAACTTCCCGCTTTTCTCTATCAATAGAAACAACTTCACCAGGCCAGAATTCAAAATTGTGGCTGCTGGCTTGTGCCATAAAACTGATGCGGTCATTTTCATTCTGCACTGTGCCTGCGGCAAAGCAATGCAGCATGGGCTTCCATACATGTGAAAAGCTTTTATCAATAAGCGTGATACGTGCTTTTCCATGCCGGCCAAGTGTTTTACCCAGACGCGTTGCAAGGGCAAGTCCTGCCACTCCGCCACCGACAATAAGAATTTCAGACTTGGACGACATCAGGTTTACATGCCTCTTTCAGGAAGTAAGCGGGAGATAACGTTATATTTTGAGATGAATATTTTTATTAAAAAGAATTATTTGTTATTACACTATATAATTCTAATTACTTATATTTCTTATACTATAACTATTCTGTGAAAGCAGGCGCCTTTACAGGCGCCTGCTAACAGTATGATCAGAACGGTGCGTCGATATCGACCGTGTTGATCAGCTTGTGGTTCACGAACTCTTTGATACCAAGACCAATCAGTTCACGACCATAACCGGAGTTTTTAATACCACCGAAGGGCAGATCTGCCTTAGGCACCAGCGGATGGTTGATGAACACCATACCCGTGCGGATTTTTGCAGCCACACGTGCGCCGCGTGCTTCGTCTTTAGTGAAGACAGAACCACCCAGACCATAAGGAGAATCATTGGCAATGCGGATTGCATCGTTCTCGTCTTTTGCACGATACAACTGCGTTACCGGGCCAAAGAATTCCCAATGGCGGGCTGCGTTATCACCGTCCAGACCGGTCATCAGCAGCGGACGGAAGAAAGCACCCTTACCAGGAACTTCTGGCCCAATTACTTCAACCTTCGCACCATGCTTGATGGCTTCTGTTACCTGGCGATGCAGATCATCCATAGCGCCTTTGGAGCACAGAGGTGCCAGCGTTGTGGCAGGATCCATCGGGTCACCAGCTTTCAGCTCGGAAACACCCTTTTTGTACAGTTCCAGGAAGCGATCATAAATGGAATCAGCAACAATCAGACGCTTGGCAGATACACATACCTGGCCAGCATTCCAATGGCGGCCAATAACGGCCCATTTAGCAGCTTTTTCTACGTCGGCATCGTCCAGAACAATAAAGGCGTCTGCGCCGCCCAGTTCCATGGTTGCCTTTTTCAGGGCTTTACCAGCAACACCAGCAATAATGGTGCCTGCGCCTTCAGAGCCTGTTAGTGCCACACCGCAAACGCGAGGGTCATTCAGGATAACTTCTGTGTGGCGGCGTGCTGTATAAAGGTTACGGAACAGACCTTTGGGCAGGCCAGCTTCGTTCATCAGTTCTTCACATGCAGCAGCGCACTGCGGCAGGTTGGAAGCGTGCTTAAGCAGAACAGCGTTACCAGCAGAAAGCTGCGGCGCAATAATGCGAACAACCTGATAGAACGGGAAGTTCCATGGCTCAATTGCCAGCACAATACCCAGAGGTTCGTGCACCAGAACAGCCTTGCCTTCAGCCGGATCAGCAACCGGCAGAGATTCCGGCTTCAGCAGCTCTTCTGCATATTTTGCATAGTATTCGAAAATTTCAGCAGAAAGAATAACTTCTGCTTTGGACTCTGCAAACAGCTTGCCCATTTCCAGCGTGCCCAGACGGGCATACTTATCAACATCACGACGCAGAATGGCAGCTGCGGCATTCATAATACGAGCGCGTTCAGCAAAGGAGGTATCACGCCATTTTTCAAAAGCGGCATGAGCTTCGGACAGTGCGGTCTGAACTTCCTGATCTGTAGCTTCAGGAAAATTAGCAAGAACTTCCCCTGTATAGGGATTGGTTGTCGCGTACGCCATTTTTACCTCGTGAACAGTGAAATGGAAAAAGCAGAACGAGCCCGCAAATGCGGCATGCACCCGGCAGAGCAGAATGCTCTTATGTGTGGCATCGTCTCCCTCATCCAAAAAATAGACCGGTCAACTTTTATCGAGCAGGAAAATCCCTGATGGTAAAGTTCCATATACAAACTGGAAATATTCCTACCGAATCTGTATGGCCTGTTCTGGTTATCTGTATATGAATGGATATAGATGAAGTCAATTTATAATTAGACCAGTCGTCTTATAACTCTTATCCCATTTATGGTGGGATCGTATAAATGGGTTCAAGCAGGCATTATGCTTCTGCCCTCCCCCTTTCACCTTGCCGCGTAGTAAATACAAAAAATCTGGAGGGGATATTGCCCTTCCAGCTTAAAATGTTCGCACACAACTCAATATAAAATGCCGTCTCAGGCATTCTATCATAATCTATTCAGGAAATAGGTTGTCTGACTTCTTTCTGCCCACTCCGGCGCAACACCAGAATGGCCAGCAAATACACGACAAGACCACCAGCTGAGAGAACAGCGCCCCCAACACCCAGAGCCGAATACCCAAACTGATGTGCCAGCAACATGCTCCCCAGCGCTGCCCCCAATGCATTGGCAATATTAAATGCAGAGTGGTTAAGGGAAGCCGCCAAGGTTTGTGCATCCCCTGCAAAATCCATCAGACGTGTTTGCAATGCAGGCCCCAAACCATTTACAAAGGTTGGAATAAGAAAGACTGCAAGCGCCAAGAGCAACGGCTGATGCAACACCGTAGAAAAGCCAAGCATAACAACTGCACTCCCGCCAAGAGCCAGTATTGCAGCCAGATCCAACTTACGATCAACAAGCCATGCGCCCAGATTGGCCCCTACCAACATGCCCATGCCCCAGATAACCATGTACACCATAACGGACCATTCCGGCACATGCGTTACATTCTGCAAGATACTGGTAAGATAAGTATAAATGGCGAACATACCGCCAAAGCCGATAGCTGCTGTAAGCAACGTAAGCAAAACCTGCGTGTTACCCATGGCAGAAACTTCTTTTAGCGGTGAGTTCTTGCGGTTGGGTTGATCTGCCGGAATATACCGCCACACCCCCAAAAAGGTAATGCAGCCAAATATACCGATAATAAGATAGGCCACACGCCAGCCAAAATGATCCGCCGCAAATGTAGAAAACGGTGCGCCGACCAAAGTGGAAATGGCAATACCAGACAGAACCCGCCCAACAGCCCATCCGCGGCGTGAACGCTCCACCATGGAAGCCGCAACAAGCGCAGAAATACCAAACAATGCCCCATGCGGCAGGCCGGTAATAAACCGCGCCACTTCAACCAGTTCTGGCGTGGGCATGCAAATGCTCAGGAAATTCCCGAAACAAAACAACACCAACAAAGAAAGAAGGAGCTCTCTGCGGGAAAGCCGCGCACCCAGAATTGTAATAAGTGGCGCGCCAATCACCACCCCCAAAGCATAGGCTGTAATGGCGTATCCTGCATCTGCCGCGGATAGATGTAAGGAACGAGCAAATTCTGGCAACATGCCCATAATGGCAAATTCACCAGTTCCCACAACAAAAGTGCCAAAAGTAAGAATAAAGAGGGCTGCAGCACGACCATGAGGGGGTTCAATGAACGAGGTACTTGCGGGAGGAGGCTGAGGAGCTGTGGTCATTTAAAAACTCAAAAACAAGATAGGATCAGTTATTTACGGCCTGCTTCATTGCAACACGCGCAATGGCAATATCATCTTCCGTTTTGGCGCCGGAAACACCTATGGCACCTAAAAAGGAACCATCAGTGGCTTTAATTACCAACCCACCACCAAAGCTGGTTAAACCACCGTTTGTATTTTCCAGTGTATAGGCCTCTCCATTCGGGTGGCCTTTTGATGCAAAATCCGCACTGTCCATCTGAAACAGAGCCGCCGTGCGCGCCTTTTTCTGGCTGACATCAACCACACCTAATGGCGCCCCATCCATCCGGGCAAAAACCACTGGCCATGCAGCGGCATCTACAATGGAGACACATACATTCACATTAAGCCGGCGTGCCTCTGCCAAGGCGGCATCCAGCATAGATAAAGCCATAGAAAGCTGCATGAAACAGAACTCCTGCACGAAGAAAAGCGCGCAGACTACTCATCTCGCTCTTAAATGAAAGAGAAATTATACACAAAACACATTTATTTAACGGCAATGAACATATTCTTGTTACAAATGGAGCGTGAGGCCCTTATTGGTTTTTTATTTTCGGCCCCACAATTCCTCCGATAGTCTATTTTTGTTCTCTACGTGCCAGATCTGCCAATGCCTGTATCTGGCGCGTAAGAAAAGCGCGTGTTCGCTCGTCTGTCAGTTCCAGCTTATCTGTATCAAACTTATCCGCTGCCTGACCGATCATGGCTTCTGGCCTGTTCAGCACAAGAGCATCCATAAACACCATGCTCTGGCGTATGTGATACTGCGCACGTGCACCACCAATCATTCCGGGAGAAACCGTCTGTAAGGCAACAGGCTTACGTGCAAATGGTTGCGGCGTAAGACGAGAAAGCCAATCAAGCGCGTTTTTCAGCACACCCGGCACGGAATAATTATATTCTGGCGTAACAATAATAACGCCGTCGGCTTTCCTAATCTACTCCCCCATCGCAAGCACAGCAGCAGGAAAACCCTGCTCCTGCACATCCTGATTATAATGTGGAAACTCAGCAATGGACCCGAGTGCTGAAATAGTTATGCCCTCTGGCGCCAATGCAGGTAACGTGCGTGCCACAATACCGTTATAAGATGCCTTACGCAGGCTTCCCAACATCGTTACAAAATGTAGAGTTTCTTTGTCCTGCGTCATATTTTCTGCCCTAACTTGAAGTCATTATTGAACAATAGATCGCCATGGATGACATGACGTGCAGTCTGCACAATCGTTGCGTGCCATGGCATGAGGTATCAGGCTGAGATATTGCCAAAACGTCCGCTCTTGAAATCTTCAATCGCCTGACGGATTTCCTCCCGCGTGTTCATGACAAACGGTCCATAGCCGGCAATAGGTTCATTCAACGGTGCGCCAGTTAAAACAAGAAAACTGGAAGGCTGGGTTGCTTGTAATGTTACCTCTGCCCCTTCCCTGTCCAGAAGCGCAAATTGTGCACTTCCCACTTCTTCCGCACCATTCACAATCAGCTTCCCTTCAAGTGAAACAATGGCTGCGTTATGCCCTGCTGGCAGAGGAAGTGTGATGTGTGCTCCTTCCTCCAGCTTCCCGTCCCACACATTCAGCGGAGAGAAAATACGCGCAGGGCCGTGTTGGCCTTCATAATCTCCTGCAATAATACGCAAGCTGCCAGTATTACCCGGGAATATAACTGCCGGAATATTTCCTGCCTCTATGGTTTGGTAACCTGCAGGCACACCTTTGTCTTTGGCGGGCAAATTCACCCACAACTGCACCATCCGAAAATCTCCTCCCGTTTTTGCATAGGTTGGAGAATGAAATTCCTCATGCTGGATGCCATTGCCTGCTGTCATCCACTGCACATCCCCGGGGCCAATAATACCGCCACCGCCAGATGAATCACGGTGTTCCACTTCACCATCATAAACAATGGTAACGGTTTCAAACCCTTTGTGTGGATGCTGGCCTACGCCGCGCCGCTTATCTGTGGGCGCAAATTTATGCGGGCCTGCATAGTCCAACAGCAGAAACGGGCTCAGATGTTCACCAAAATCCGTATAGGAAAACAGAGAGCGTACGGGAAAACCATCACCAACCCAGTGCCCACGGTCATTTCCATAACGGCCAAGAATTTTCTTCTGCATGACTTTTGTCCTGTCTGAAGCAAGAAGCGCTTTTTGCGCCTTGTGTTGACATGAAACATGCACCCTTCTTATCGTCTTATAAAGATTTCTAAATAAAACATTGCGTTGCATGAGCAGGACGATGAGAGACCTTAACGACTTTGGATATTTTGTGCAGGTTGTAAAATATGGTGGTTTTTCTGCCGCTGCGCGTGCAACTGGCCTACAAAAATCTCTCCTCAGCCGCCGCATCCGCCTTTTGGAAGAACGCTTGCATACACGCCTGATCCAACGTTCATCACGCCACTTTAGTGTTACAGAAACAGGACATCGTTTTTACGAACACTGTATTGCCATGTTGGAGGAAGCAGACACGGCAGAGCGCTCTGTAGCTCAACTTCAAAGCGAGCCCTGTGGCCTTGTGCGCCTCAGCTGCCCTGTAGCCTTACTGAACTTTCAGTTTGGCGCCTTACTTGCCCGCTTTATCATGCTCTATCCGGCCGTAACACTACAGCTTGAAAGCACCAACAGGCGCGTAGATGTTTTAAAAGAAGGCATGGATCTTGCAATACGCGTGCGGTTTCCGCCCATTGCATCATCGGATCTTGTAATGCGTACGCTTGATACCAGCACGCAATGTTTAATTGCAGCCCCTAGCCTTGTACCTCGCCCTCTGGCTTCTCCGGCTGATTTAAACGCTTTTCCCAGCCTGGATTTTCATACCACGCCGGGTTCTCACTCATGGTTGCTCGAAAATCAGGAAGGACAAACAGCGACCATTTTCCATGAACCACGATTGGCAACAGACGATATGGCTGTGCTACGTGAAGCTGCCCTTGTAGGTGCAGGTATTGTGCAAATGCCCACCATGATGGTTTGGCAGGATATTGAAGCAGGGCGCCTCGTACGTGTGCTTCCCGGCTGGCATCCACAAGCAGGTATTATTCATGCAGTCTTTCCATCTCGCCGTGGGCTTGTACCCGCTGTTCGCGCTTTACTGGATTTTTTGGCCGCGGAATGCCGCACACAACGCAACCTAGCCACTGAAGTTTTTAAAACATCCCTCTGACACAAAACCCTCTTTTCGAAACAGATAACAAAAACATTTTTCAGAATTGTAAAAACGGAAACCTTATTTGTCGGGAACGTTGTATCTACACGCCCTACACCAATCAGGCAGACACCCAAATATTCTGCCATTTTGGATGCGGCTTGTTCCACTACAATATGTATGAGGTTTGTTATGGCCGAAAAGAAAAACAAAGACAGCAAAAAGCAGGCTCAAGATGAAAAGCTTGATGAGGCTTTAGATGAAAGCTTTCCGGCTAGTGATCCGCCGTCTCAAACGGGTTTTACCGGAGATAAAGATCCGCCTAAAAAACCCAAGAAATAAGAATGTTTATCTTTAACGTGCCTTCAAGATAGCTCTCTCTTTAGGCAAACATTCCTAAAGAGAGAGCTTACCCTTAATCACTTACCGTCAGCGAACTGTTCCTGTCCGACGATTCCGAGTTTTGTGACGCCGAGGCGCTGTGCGTCGGCCATGACGTGGATGACGGTCTTGTAGTCAGCCAGACGGTTGGGCTGGAGATGGAACTCCGGGCGGGAAGCCTCTGGCCCGCTGGCGATCTCACGCAGATGCGCCTGCAGATCGGCCTCGCCATTGATGGGCTGGCCATTCCAGGTCAGCGAGTTGTCAAAGTCCACAACCAGTGTCACCACAGGTGTTTCTTCCGTGCTGGGCGGCGGGTTGCCCTGCGGCAGATCAATCGAGACCGCCTGCGTCTGCAACGGGATGGTGATGATCAGCATGATCAGCAACACCAGCATCACGTCAATCAGCGGCGTGGTGTTGATATCGACAATGCCTTCATCTTCCGTTGTGCTCTCAGAGCCAACATTCATGCCCATGGCCTGTGCTCTCCCCCACAGGATGGGGTGGCGTGCTGCGCCACCCGCCCCTGCCTATTTCGGCTTTTCCGTAATGAAATCGATATGGCTGATGCCCGCTTCCTGACACGTCGCCACCAGACGGCCCACACTCTCATAGCGTGTGGTCACATCTCCGCGGATCTGGATCTGCGGCTGAGGCTTCTGCACCGCCGCCTTCTCCAGCCGGGCCAGAAGATCGGCCCGGTCCTTGATCGGCGTTTCATCCCAGAAGGTCTGACCATCCGCCGTGACTGCCAGAACCACATTGCTCAGCTTGGTCTGGGTTGGCTGGTTCATGTCCTTGGGCAGCTGCACCTTCACGGTATGTGTCGCCACCGGAATGGTGATCAGAAAGATGATCAGCAGCACCAGCATCACATCCACAAGCGGTGTGGTGTTGATGGCGGAGACGACGTCGTCTTCCCCGCCGCTATCGCCAACCTGCATGCCCATAAGCGTTCTCCTTGCCTTGACCTGACCCGTTGATTAGCCGACGCGGTTGGAAACCGTGGCCGTGGTGGGGGAGTTATCGGGGCGCACCACAATCTGATCCACCGCAGCCCCATGACGCACGCCACCGATGAGGATGGACTGCAGGTCAGCGGCAAAGTCACGCACCAGGTCCATGGCCGTCTTGTTGCGACGTACCAGCAGGTTGTAGCCCAGAACGGCCGGCACAGCGGTGGCCAGACCAATGGCCGTCATGATCAGGGATTCACCCACGGGCCCTGCCACCTTGTCGATGGAAGCCTGACCGGCAATGCCGATGGCTGTCAGTGCGTGGTAGATCCCCCACACCGTGCCGAACAGACCGATAAACGGAGAGGTGGAACCCACGGTGCCCAGAAAGGCCAGACCCTTTTGCAGGCTGTTCTGGATGTTGTTGACCGCGCGCTGGATGGACATGCCCGTCCAGCTATGCAGGTCAATGCTTTCCTGCATCGTGCCTTCATGGTGTTCGGCAGCCACAATACCGGTATCGGCGATGTAGCGGAACGGAGAGGTGGAGGTGAGTGCGGAAGCACCTTCCTGAATGCTGTGCTTGGTCCAGAAGCTTTTGGTGGCTTCCTTGGCGGCGGCGAACAGGCGGGCCTGCTCGATGAACTTGGTGATCATGATATACCAAGTGCCCAGGGACATGGTGAGCATGATCAGCAGCACGCCGCGGGCAATGATATCGCCATTGGACCACAGAGCACCCAGACCGTAGGGGTTGGCTTCTTCCTTGGTGTCTGCTGCCGCAGGTGGCGCCTGTTCAGCCGGAGCGCTGGCAGCAGGTGCAGGGGCTGGGGCTGCATCCGGTGTGGCGGCAGGTGCCGGTGCGGAAGATGGCGCCGCATCAGGAGCCGGGGCCGTGGCTGCGGGTGCTGCAGGAGCAGCATCCTGCGCAAAAGCCGCAACTGGGGCTGCAGTGCTCATCAGCAGCGCCAGAGCCGGAGCCGCAAGACCTGACACAAAAGAACGGGGCAGTCTGGTCATCTTCCTCATAATCCTCATCATCAGGGCCCGATCCGGCAGGGTATGGCCATTATGGGCCGGGCAATCCGTTATTGTGTTCGTAAGCTGATCTCAGTCATCCAGCTTGAAATGGATGACATAGACCTTGTGCAGTTCCTTCACCGGCACACCATTGCGCATGGCCGGACGATAACGGGCCTTGTGCACGTAATCCAACGCCGCCTGGGCAAAGGCCTGACCACCAGAGACCGACTGCACCTGGCAGTTGCTGGTCATGCCCGTGGGTTCCACATCACATGCAACCGTCACGCGGCCTTCAATGTTGTCTTCCTCCATTTCTGGGGGATAGACCGGCTGCACATGGTTAAGCGGTGCCGTTCCGGCCGTGGTGTCTGGCGCATCGGATGACGGTGCGCTGGCTGCGGGTTCGGTAGCGGCAGGTGGCGCCTTGGCCGTTTTGGTCTGTGGGGGTGCCGGATGTTTGGGGGGCGCCTTGGCCACATGCTTGATGGGCGGCTTGGGCGGGGGCGGCACCTTGATCTTGGGCGGTGGAATGAACGGCGGGGGCGGCTCTGCCATCACCGGCGGTGGCGGCGGCGGTGGAGGTGGCGGCTGAGGTGGTGGCAGCACTTCCGTCTGGATGGGCGGGTGTTCAACGGGCACGCTCGCCTTCGTGCCCATCCCATACATCAGCCCCCACACACCAGCTCCATGCAAAAGAAGAACCGCTATAAGCGCACCAGCCCCAACCGCACCACCAGCGCGAAGAACATAACGCTCCTTCCCCTCTGTTCGTTGAGCAGCGTCACTTTCCAGCTTTTCGGAGTGTTCTGAAATATTCTGCATTATGCTCTCGCTGTTTTTGCACTGGCTTGGGCTATTTGTTTCAACAACCCAAGATGTGTCAGCCATGGTTCCAAAGGCTTAAATGTGAACACCTTCCTTTCCCTTTAGAAATCCAAAGAAGTTTTCACATAATACATCCCGCCGCTGAACCCATACGGAGAATAGGATGCGTATTTGGCAAGACCTTGCTGGGTATTGGCAATGGAGCTTGGCACACGGGTAGGATGCTTATTTCCTACATTGTTAGCCCCAATACCCACAGTCCACCGAGGGAAAATTTTATAGTCAACTTCCAGATTGGTAATAAAGCCTGGATTCTGCTGGAACGGTACACTACCCGCCCCCGTTGGGGATGCCATATAGACAATGGAACCATACCGAAGTTCCTGCGCCATAAAGGACCACTTTCCACGCGTCCAATTGACGCTGATCTGCTCACGATTTTTGGGAGCAGAGTGCAACACCATCATCTTGGTATATTCATTTACCAGATCAGACTTTGCAGAACGAATTTCGTTATCCGAGAAGTTGATCCCCATAGCAAAGCGGAACTGACCAAGATTTTTGGTGTGCAGGGTATAGTCTGCACTCAAATCGCCACCAAATGTCTGCGTATTATACAGGTTTGCATAATATGAGAGTGAGGTTGCGCTTTCCAGATTTGCGTTTTTCAGCATTTCCAGAAGAACAGAATCGTTCTGATCTACCGAATAGGTTTTTGTGCTCCCCATTCTGCCGTTAATGGCAATGTAATAGAGGTTGCCTGTTACGTGGAAATCATCAACCGGCGTGGAATCAAAACCGATTGAGTAGCTACGGGAGTATTCCCCTTTCATGCTGCCCGCACCAAGATATTTGGCAATCTGGCTGCCTGCAGGAATCTGGTCTACCGTATAGCCAGGATACGGCGCAGAATAGAAGTAGTTCATCGCACCCAAGGTAGGTGGACGATACCCCGTATTCACATTCGCACGGATCGCCCAACGCTTATTAAAGTTATAGCGCGTGCCAACAGAGCCTGTTTCCACTGTTGCAATGTTATTATAGCTGCCAACACGGCCACCCAATGTCCATTCCCACTGCTTGGTCACATAGAAATCAAGGTTGACGTTACCTTCATAAACATCGCGGTTCTGATAGGTTGCCGCCATGGGAACGTTACCAGGGTGATCTGTTGCGCCCATCCCGCTCCATGAGGCCATTTCACCTTCAACCATCTGGAAAGTATCGTGGCGATATTCACCACCAAACCGCAGATTGATAGGCCGTGGTGCCCAATCTGGACGGAACGAACGAGAACCACGCAGGCCAGCCGTTAACTCTGTTGCAACTGAAGCACCATCATAAAAAGATGTTTGTGTGCTGCCGGGTATGGAAACGTTTTCAGAATTGGTAGTGCGATAATTCTGCTTATCACGTGCGTAGGTTACATAAGCATCCCATGCAAAACCAAACTTGCGGGCCTTGATGCCGTTATCCGTTTCAAAATCCAGCTGATCCATTGCAATATAAGGCTGGTTACCAGCAGGATACAGGTCTGGATTGATCCACTCATCAGACGCCGTGTTGGCACGGTAGGTTTCAGGCACGTTGGCACGTCTGTGAGAAAACGTGGAGGTGCTGTAGAAATTGAACCCGCTACTTGCCAACGGCACAGACATATTTTCGCTGATAGTTTCCAGTGTGGATTTAGGAATACCTAGCCCACGCTGAACATTGCGGTTTGCCGTTTCATTTCTGGAATCATCAAACATTGTCCCATAAAAATCGCCACCACGTGTGGTTGGCAATTGATGAGAAATCTGCGCTGCAAGATCCAGATAGCCACCATTATGACCCAGCGCCATACCGTAGTTAGCCGAGCCATCCAAGGCCTGACCATCACCTGCATAATAACCACTGTTCTTAAAATTAACGCTGCCACCATGCGTATTGTGCTTGAGCACAATGTTTACAGCACCAGCAATGGCATCCTGCCCATAAAGGGCCGAAGCACCTTCTGTAACAACTTCAATATGATCAATAGCAGATACTGGAATGAGAGAAATATCAGCAGGCTCACTCCCCCAGTTTGTGCCAGAGTTTGAATTGAAGTTGGCCCCGATATGCCGGCGATGACCATTCACCAAAATCAATGTATCATCAGGAGATTGCCCACGCAGCTGCATAGTCTGCACAAATGAACTGGCACCACCACCTGGCAAAGCTGCTGTTGTAATAGCCGGGTTTGCCTGCGCCAGAGCAGAGAGCACGTTTGTCTGGCCTGTTTTTAACAGTTCAGCACCCGTCACCACAGTAACCTGCGTCGTACTATGCTTCTGCGTTACCGGAGAAAATACAGAGTTGCTGGAATGTCCACCAACTTCAACAGCCTCTTCACCACCACGCAATGCCGCAAGATTTTTGGTGCGTCGGGTTGGCGCTGCTTTTGCACTTTTGGTTTTTTTACAAGAACCTTTTGTGGGTTTGCTGTTGCAGATGTTGTATCTGCTGCAAACCCACTTTCTGCCGGAATGAGAGCACCGAATGCCACACTCGCGACAAGCGACAATTCAAACTTTGAGATCCTGGCCATCGCATCACCCTCAAATCCGGTAGGATTAAGAAAATATCTTATGAAATTATGATACGGTTCCGTTACGTTTTGACGTCATATTTAATATTGATATATCTCCCCTGCGCTCACGGCAGAGCTTATATCTCTCGGTAAAACCGAGGTTTTGCATAATAAAAAATCCCCGCAAAGCTGCGCTTACAGCTTTCACGGGGACTTTCCCATACAATCAATAGATACTCTTAAGTATCTATATTTCTCTTTTAAGCACTTATGCCATAACAATCGGCTTACGCACTGTCAGCAGCGAAATGAAGCCAGCAAGAATCAACGCAACTGAACAACTATACCATGCCATATTAAAATTTCCTGTATATGACACAATATATCCTGTCAGAATTGGTGCTGTAAGCCCAAGGGCATTACTAAAAGTAAGCGTAACCCCTGTAACGGATCCTATTTTCTGTCCATCCTGCAACATGTCGGCCAACATGGCTGTGTTGGCACCATTTGCTGCAATCAGACAGCAAAGAGACAGAGATAAAATAATAAGGATAGGCGTTGCCTGATGAAAGAAAGGAAGAACACCAATCATCGCACTTCCTATAATGCAAAACGCGACAATAAACCGGCGATGACTAGGATCTGAATGATTGCGGAATACAATGTGCTCCGCAATACGCCCTAAAATAATAGCTCCCACAGCGCCCAGTACATAACATCCAGCCGTACCGCTCCCTGATCCAATAACATTAACATGCAGTTCATGAATAAGGTAAAATGGTACCCAGGACATCAATAGAAAATTCAGAAAGTTTTGAGTACACTGCACAACCAGAATGCCGCAAAAGGTTGAAGATCGAAAGAGTGCGCATACTTCTGAAAACCGAATAGGGCGAACACGCGGTTGCGCGGCAGTTTTAGCCGGATTTCTATAAATCAACCACCATGCAAGAGCCCAAACAAGCCCAATGGCACCCAAGGCCATAAATTCAAACCGCCACCCTACTTTTGCTATAAGATACGCGCCAGCAATTGTTCCCCCAGCCAACCCAATCTGCATACCGGTCAACAATATGGTCATCACTGTTCCACGCTCATGCGGCTTAGCCCAGTTCCGAACTATAGTTGCCCCAACCCCGAATGTAGGAGCCTCTCCTACCCCCAACAGCATGCGTGATAAAATAAATTGAGTAACATTTTGTGTAAGTCCGCCAAGCACCATGGCGCATGACCAAACAGAAACAGCCAGACTACCAACCAAACGCGCGCCAACAAGATCCAGAAATATTGTTGAAGGCAAATTCAGCAAGAAATAAGACCACAGGAAGCTGGAAGAGACCCACCCCATCTGCACGGAAGACAAGGAGAACTCCTGCCCCAATGCCGGAAGTGAGATAGAAAGAGCTGCGCGGTCTCCATAACTGATGACATACATCAGAAAAATCATAGTGAAGAATATGTATCTTGATGAACCTGCAGCCTTGTTCATATCTTCCTCTACCCTTCAACTTTATGGCTCCAAGAGCCACCCTGCATCGCGCAGATCATCAATATTACTTACGATACCGAAACATTATGGACGCAATTCACCCGTCGACAAAAGAAAAAACGTCTTTCAGATTATGCGCCAGATGAAGATTCCGTTTCTAAAACCACTTTTTGTTTTTGTGGTCGTTCATGCCTTAACATCCACAGGCCTGAACCAATAATCAGCAGACCGCCTATAAACATGGCAACACCAGGTATCTCATGAAAACCTAGCCAGCCGATAAGAGCCGCCCAAATCAGACCGCAATATGCAAATGGCCCAATGGCTGAAACCTGAGCCGAAGCAAAAGCCTCTGTCTGCAACACCTGTGCAATGCCAGCAAAAGCACCAACTGCAATAAGGCATAATACATCAGCCCGTGTTGGCATCTGCCAGACAAAAGGTAGAGCTGCTGCTGTAGCAATTGTCATTAAAATGGCCTGCCACATTGCAATTGTTGTGCTTTTTTCCGTTGCTGAAAGCTGCCGGATCTGCATGGTTGTTAATGCCCCAACAGCACCCTGCCCCAACGCAACAGCGTAAGCCCATGTAGGCACCGTACCATGTGCCGCCCCTAACAGACCCTTGCCGGTTGCAACAATAATAACCCCAACAAATCCGACACCCACCGCAACCCATCTTTGAACAGATGGCCGTTCATGCATGAATGGAATAGACAGCAAGATGAGAAAAAGAGGCTGTGTATAAGAAAGAACCTGTTGTTCAGCTAACGGTAGATGAGTGACTGCCACAACAGTCATAATCATGCTGATAAGCCCCACAACAGAGCGAATAACATGGCCGCCAAAGTGGTGTGTTTTCAAAACCAGACCACCACGTAGGGCGATGGCAATGACAAACGGCATTGAAAAGAGGTTTCTAAAAAACACAATTTCAACAACAGAAAGTGTTGAACCTGTAATTTTTTGAAGCGCATTAAGCAGAGCCGTAAACAATGTTGCCAAGGCAAGCAAATAAGCGCCTCGCGCCAGATTATGCTGCATAGCCATTACTGCTCTGCTCCGGACAGAAACATATCCTCTTTTTTCTGTCCTTTTTTGCGCAAAATCATATCCTTTTTCTTACCGTATTTTCCACTGTTATCTGCCGGATAATGGCAGCTTACTCCGTATCCGCCGCAGCAATTCTTCCCCCCATGGCATGAACCTGAGTTGCAATGGCCTCTGCCAATTTATCGGAACCCGCCGTATCAC
Organism: Acetobacter sp. A11-2; assembly: GCF_040208445.1. Classification (NCBI taxonomy): domain Bacteria; kingdom Pseudomonadati; phylum Pseudomonadota; class Alphaproteobacteria; order Acetobacterales; family Acetobacteraceae; genus Acetobacter; species Acetobacter sp. A11-2. The sequence continues at coordinate 222,113 of NZ_CP157843.1, read as the reverse complement.
TATGCACAAGTATGGAGTGTGATTTTATAGGTAATATTTTACCATCAATTGTCGTTACACTTCCTGTTTCCAAGAAGTTCTTTACACGGCCTTTAACTTTATCAAGATCATGAATCACCGCCCCTTCCTGCCCACGCGGAACTAGAGCTCCGGTGGACTGATAGGCCCGATCTGCCAGAAAAAGATATCTTACACGTAATCCTGCTTTTCTGGCAGCAAGATCGATGGGGTGCCCCTCCATCGCCAGCATAACCAGTTCAGGATCAATTTTTGCAATCACACGGGCTAAGCGGTCTGCTAAATCCTGATCAGCGTTGGCCATATTCCCAAAAGCAGCATGGTAACTTACATGGCCCACACGCATATCATGCCTTGCAGCAATCCCTTTCAGTGCGCCAATCTGATAAGCCAGCATCGCTTCCATTTCTTCCGGGCTGACCACCATATTGCGCCGACCAAACCCCATGCGATCAGACAAACCGGGATGCGCCCCAATGCTCACTCCCTGTTCCTTGGCTGCTTTTACCACGCGATCCATAATCAGATGATCACCTGCGTGAAAACCGCACGCGATGTTTGCAGATGAAATCACCTTCATCAACGCATCATCATTGGCAACAGTCCACCGGCCAAAGCCTTCGCCAATATCAGCGTTCAAATCAATCTTCATGATTTTTTACCGGCTTTTCCGGCATCCCTTCTGATGAGCGATTTTTTGTAAAGTGCCGCGATATCTTGAATATTGTTCAGATAGTCATCAACTTCTCGCATGGCCTGCAAGCCTTCTGCTTGATCGCATTGCTGGAACTGAATGTAACTTCCGATACGGGCCTGCGCGAGCCGCCACAAATCAGCATCAATTACTGTTGCAATACGTGGGTAACCACCAGCAGTATTGGCATCTGCCATCTGCACAATAGGCTCCCCAGCAGGAGGAACTTGAATAAGACCCGGAATGACACCGTAAGAACGTAATTCCACAGGGTGCTGCAGTTTCAGCGCGCCACCTTTTAGGCGGTACCCCAAACGGTTACTTTGCGCTGTGATTTGCCATGATGCATCCCAAAAATACTTGCGAGAGTCTTCAGTAAACAAAAGATAATCCGTTGCCGGAATAACCCGTAATGTTACGGTTTTTTCCTTTTCACAGGTTGCTTTCAGAGCCTGCGATGGTGGAAGCGCCCCAAAGCCATCAGGCACACACCCTCCGGCACCTGCAAGATGATCTCCCTGCTCTAAGGGGCGGCCATAATAGCCACCAAATCCACCTCGCAATTGCGTGCTACGGGACCCAAGAACCTCCGGCACATCAATGCCACCACGTACGCAAAGATACATCCGTGCACCAACGGTAGGATGATCAATTGTTAAAACATCTCCGTCTTGGGCAGACACAACAAACCAAGGCAGGATTTTTCTTTCGCCAAGTGTAAGGGTACCTTCCCCACCTGTGACAACAAAACTGACCGCTTTGTCGAAGCGAACCTTGAATGGAAATGTCTGCACCTCAATACAGGCAGCATTGGGCGCATTTTCCAACAGTGCATTGCCGCAGCGCAAAGCCAGCGGATCCATTGCTCCAGCAGTACTAACACCCAGATGGCGATACCCAAACCGCCCTACATCCTGCACACTGTTGAGCACACCTGTTTCAAGAACTGTAATCACACTTCAATACTTTCGGCATAAAAGCGGATCTGATCCCCCACAGCAAATAATGCTGGCGGATCACGCTCCGGATCAAACATCACAAGGTCTGTAAAGCCTATGGAATTCCAACCATTCGGCCCTGTCAGGGCTGATATACCTGCTTGTGGCCCGCCAATAGTGATAGTACCAGCAAGCATTTTCAAAGAAGGTACAGACTTGCGCGGTGTGGCAAGGCGTGGGTCCAACCCATGCAGATAGCCAAAGCCGGGCACGCTGCCCAAGGCACATACTGTATAAAGGGGTGCCTGATGTAGGGTAATCACATCCTGCGCAGACATACCGCAATGTTCTGCCACACGTGGCAGGTCACTCCCCAATTCCCCACCATAGCGCACGCCCACTTCAAACAAGCGGCCTTTGATATGCTTTTCTGGCAATATTGCCCATGCCTTGCGCAACCAGCCTGCCACAGCTTCCGGGTCTTCTGGCGGAACTGAAAAAATCAGCATCAGGTTGGTTACACCCGGCATAACTTCTTCAATATCTGCCCGATCTGCACAGGCATCCATCAACGCCCAGATACGCCGCTGACAAGCCAGAGTGAATGCACCGGGCGCTTCAAACAGCATAGCCCGCGTGCCGATCATACTAATTGTTGGCGTATCCGCTGAATGCCCAAATGGAGTGTTTTCCAGCATAGAGATAGTATCTGTCATGAATGTGCGGCCTTATCACCCCAAATGTGCTTGGAAGATAAACAACACGAGCACTGAAATAAGAAAGCTACCACCAAAGACATCCTGTTTTGCGGCGTTACGTATTGTATTCGTAACGATAAAGGGAGAGAGCAAAGCCCGGCTAACATTATCTTTGTGTGGTGATATACAATAATCTTATGACCAATTCACAACTTGGACGCATTGGATAATCTTATGACGCAAGATCGAACTCATCTTGGTCAATGCATTATTTCGTCTCTAAAGTGAAATGACTTGGTGAATTCTGTTTTTATCATAAGCAGATTAATCCATATTTTATCGGGAACTTATGCCATGACAAATCAGCCCTATCGTACAGCACTTGTTACCGGCGCCTCATCTGGCATTGGCGCAGCAACCGTACGCCGCCTGCGAGAACTGGGGCTGGAAGTGCATGCTGTTGCACGTGACAAGGCGCGTCTGGACAAGCTGGCAGAAGAAACGGGCTGCATTGTGCACGCTGCAAGTGTTGCCGATCTTGATGCCATGGCTGCTATTTTCCAAGACCATGAAATTGATATTCTTATCAACAATGCTGGCCAGTCCCGCACAGGCAACATTACCAACACCACAGAAGAAGACATTGATGGCCTGGTAGACATCAATCTGCGCGCTGTTCTACAACTCACCCGCCTTGCCCTTCCCGGAATGATTGCACGTGACCGCGGCCATATTGTGAACATCACCTCCATTGCTGGGCATTATGCCTTTGCTGGTGGCAACACGGTTTATCATGCCACCAAGGCTGGCGTGCATTCTCTCTCTCAACAGCTCCGATGTGATCTGTTCGGCAAGAACATTCGCGTTACGGAAGTTTCTCCGGCTCGTGTACAAACAGAAGTGTTTGGTCGCCTGATTGGGAATATGGAAGAAGCACAGCGCCGCTTCTTTGATGAATATGATTCACTGCTGCCAGAAGATTTAGCTAACTCCATTGCTTTTGCCATTACAGCACCGCAGCGCATGAATGTTAGCTTTATGGAAGTGCTGCCAACCATGCAGGTTGTGGGTGGCCTGAACTTCGCAAAGAAACCTACCAAAGCCTGATAGCTGATAACCATGGATACTCAAGCTCTTAAAGCGCTGATAGACCTGTTTGGCCGTGCTCCGCTCCGTGAGCTTGAGATTTCGGATTGCGGCCAAACTGTTAAAATCACGCGGGCAAAGCAGGTACAGGCTTCAATGTCTCCTGCTTCTTCCCTTCCGGCAGCTACACCAGTTGCGCCCACAACATCTTTGCCCCCTATAGAAAAAGCAGAAGCCAGCCCTCCCAAAGAACTACTGGTAACTGCCCCCATGTATGGAACACTGCATCTTTCTCCTGCACCCGATGCACCGCCTTTTGTGGCTGTGGGAGACACTCTTCATGCCGGACAGCAAGTAGGTCTGATTGAAGCCATGAAAGTTTTTACACCTATCAAAACCGAGATTGCCGGACGTGTTGAAGCCATTTTAGTAACAGATGGCAGTGAGGTTGAGGCTCATCAGCCTCTGATGCGTCTATCATGAGCGCGCCGCAGCGCTTTGGGCGCGTTCTAATTGCCAACCGGGGTGAAATTGCACTCCGCATTCAACGCGCCTGTCGGCAGCTTGGGTTAGAAACTGTTGCCGTTTATTCGGAAGCTGATGCTCAAAGCCGCCATGTTCTGGAAGCCGATATTGCATTATGCATTGGCCCGGCTTCTGCCGCACGCAGTTATCTGGACGCCGCTAGCATTATTCTAGCTGCAAAAGTGACTGGAGCCACTGCCATTCATCCTGGCTATGGGTTTCTCTCAGAAAATGCTGATTTTGCAGAAGCCGTTGAAAAAGCAGGAATAACCTTTATTGGCCCTACGCCTGATTCTATCCGCCTGATGGGGGATAAAATTACGGCAAAACAGACCATGCAAGCCTCTGGCGTACCCTGCGTGCCCGGATCTGATGGCCCATTACCAGAAGACGAAAACGCCATTCTGGACCTTGCCAATTCTGTGGGCTTTCCGGTTATTGTGAAGGCCTCTGGTGGTGGTGGTGGCCGCGGCATGCGGGTTGTCTGGTCTGCTGATGAACTTGTCAAAGCTGTTGCCCTTACGCGCAAGGAAGCACAGCAGGCATTTGGCAACCCAACACTGTACCTTGAACGGTTTATGCAAAAACCCAGACATATTGAAATTCAGGTTCTGTGCGATACGCATGGCACCGCCTTATGGCTGGGAGCGCGCGATTGTTCCTTACAACGTCGTCATCAGAAAGTGCTGGAAGAAGCGCCTCCTCCGGGTATTCCATCTGAACTTATTGCAGAAATTGGTGCACGCTGTGCACAGGCTTGCCGTAATATCGGGTATCGCGGTGCGGGCACGTTCGAGTTTCTGTATGAAGACGGCATCTTTGCATTTATTGAAATGAATACGCGCCTACAGGTTGAGCACCCTATTACAGAAGAAACCACAGGCATTGATATTGTGTGCGCGCAAATTGAAATTGCGCAAGGCAAGCCACTCATGATGGCACAAAACGCTGTTCAAACATCTGGTCATGCCATTGAGTGCCGAATTAATGCTGAAGATCCCTTTACCTTTGCACCTTCCCCCGGCCAGATCAGCCAGTGGGATCTGCCCGGTGGGGCTGGTATTCGTATAGATACGCATATTGTTGCGGGCAGTGTGGTGCAGCCATATTATGATTCCTTGATTGCCAAGGTTATTGCGCGCGGAGCAACACGCGAAGAGGCCATTGAACGCCTAAAGATTGCCCTCTCTGAAATGCAGGTTGAAACAATAGCAACCAATATTCCGCTCCATCAGGCATTGCTATGTGACCGGGATTTTCTGAAAGGTGGCGTTGATATCCACCATTTAGAACACTGGTTGGAAAAAAGGGAAAATCCTGATGACAAAGCCTCTGTCTCTGCCGACATTTGAAAGCCTGCCCAATTCAGACGAAGTTGTGCAGATTAGCCAATGGCTACATGCAGCAGGCCTGAGTTCTCTGGAGCTTTCTAATGCACAGGGCACGCATTTCCGTATTTGTGTTGAAACGGCTGAAACACCTACGGATGGTTCTGAGCAACACAATGCTTTGGAACCATCATCACTCAACATACAAGCGGAAACAGATGTAACTGTTACAGCTCCCTATTTTGGTCATTTGTTGCTGCACAATCCTGCTACAAAGGAAGCATTAGCACCTGTTGGAAGCTCTGTTTGCACAGGTGCAATTGTTGCCATATTGGAGATAGAAGACGTTACCATACCAGTTACAGCATCCAGTAATGGTATAGTTGCAGACGTTCTCGCTAAAGAAGGTGAGTTAATTGGATACGGTCAGCCTATTCTAACGCTTCAGTCTTCTTAATTTTTATTCTTTTCTAAAACCCCAGTAAAAGAACAAAAAATAACCCCATCTCGTTAAGAAATGGGGTTATCTCAAAAGCCTTGCAGGCAAAAATCTCTTACTTCAAGCCTTCAACAAACTTTGCAATACGCTCACAACCTTCGCGCAATGTTTCTACATCTGTTGCGTAGGAAATACGGAAAAACGGGCTCATTCCGTAAGCTGTTCCCTGCACTGTTGCTACCTGCTGTTCTTCAAGCAGCCCCATGACAAAATCTGTATCCGTGGCAATAGTTTTACCACCAGCAGAAACCTTGTTCATACATGCGCCAATATCTGCATATACGTAAAAGGCACCTTGTGGCTTGTGGCAATACACATTTGGAATGGCGTTAAGCAGATCAACTACAAGATCACGCCGTGCCTGATATTCTTGCGCACGATCTTTGAGAAAGTCCTGAGGCCCTTCCAGCGCGGCTACGGCTGCGGCCTGTGCTATTGTGTTGATACCGCTTGTTGACTGCCCTTGCATGTTATTCATAGCGGCAACCAGATTTTTGGGGCCGCCACAATATCCTACACGCCAGCCTGTCATGGCATAGGCTTTAGAAACACCGTTAACAGTAAGAACACGATCTTTTAGCCGTGGCTCAACCTGAGCAATCGTGCAAAATTCAAAACCATCATACACAAGGTGCTCGTAGATATCATCCGTCATGATCCAAACATGAGGATGCTTGAGCAGTACGGCTGCAATAGCTTCCATATCTGCACGGGGGCAACAGGCACCAGATGGATTATTAGGGAAATTGAGAATAACCCATTTGGTGCGTTCGGTAATCGCAGCATCCAAATCTGCTGCGTGGAGGCGAAAACCATTTTCTGCTTTGCATGGCACCTGCACCACGCTTGCCCCGGCAAGGCGTGCCTGATCAGCATAGCTAATCCAGAAAGGTGTTGGCAGAACAACTTCATCACCCGTGTTACAGGTTGCCATAATGGCATCGAAAATGATTTGCTTGCCGCCATTGGCAATCAGAATTTCATCCAGCGCATAATCCAGATTATTTTCGCGCAAGAATTTGGTCTGCACCGCTTTTTTAAGTGCGGGCTTGCCTGATTGTGGCGGATACTTTGTATCACCCGCACGTGCGGCTTCAACCGCAGCTTCAACAACATGTGGAGGCGTAGGAAAATCCGGCTCTCCCGATGAAAGGCTGATGACCCGAATGCCCTCTGCTTTCAATGCTGTTGCTTTATCCGTCATTGCGGCTGAAGCAGAAATGGCAATTCCGTTAAGTCGATCGGCAAAACCCGGCATTACACACATACTCCGAAGATATTCTTGCGCAGGCGCGTGAGAATATTCAGTCAATTATCAATATCCAATGAATGTACGCCAAACCCACCCTTAAGAGATAGCTTTGAAAATCTTCTACCCCCATACAAGAATATTATGGAAAGTATATAAATGGAATACACAACAAATATTTTGTGTTTTCTTATTTTATTTATAACTTTATTGAAAATAATGTCGTTTCATAGGTTTATTAAAATAAATACTCAATCATGAATGGAAGTTCCATCAAAATATTCGTTTCGAATGCTTATTGACTGATAGCATATTTTCGGTAACAATAATTTGAAATGCAGCGCATGGAGATGACTCAAATTGGACATCAGGCGACTACAGGCATTCGTAAAAATTATTGATATCGGAAGCATTCCCCGTGCTGCTGATATTCTGAACATTGCGCAGCCAGCCCTCAGCCAACAGTTAGCCTCTCTTGAAACCGCATTTAAACAAAAGTTGCTTATCCGCAGTAAAATGGGGGGCACTCCTACAGCTGCAGGGTTGGAACTTTACCGTCACGCTCAAACCATGATCAAACAGCTTGATCGGGCCATGACAGAAGTCAGCAGTGGTGGTGGGCCTTTAGTTGGCAAAGTATCTGTTGGTCTTTCGCCGTATTCCTCTGGCTCTACTTTGTCTTTGACTCTTCTGAAAGAAGTGCGTGCCAAACTGCCTGGCATCATCCTTCATTTAACCGAAAGCTTTGATGATATTTACAGCGAAATGGTCATGACCGGTCGGTTAGATATGGCCATTATCCACGGTGCTGGGCCAATCAAAGGTGTGAATTTTACACCCTTGATGAAAGAAAATTTTTTCTTGGTTGCGCCAGAAAACTCCCCTTTTGCAGAAAGGGGATCGGCACCTGTCAAACTTTCAGAACTCACTGAAGTGCCCCTATTGCTTCCTCCAGACTACAATTTTGTGCGCAAACGTATCAACACTGCTTTTGCACGCAAGCAAATAGAGCCACATATTGTTGCAGAAGTTGAAGCTCTTCTGACACTTCAGGATGCCGTTGCTGCTGGTATTGGTTTTACTATCCTGCCTTGGTCTGTTGCCAGCAAGATTATTGTTCCGGGCAAATCCCGCGTGCATGAACTCCGCAGCCCCATCATTCAGGAAGATGTTTCTCTATGCGTACCAGAAAGTATTCCTGAAACAGAAGCTGGTGTTGCCGTTAGAAATATTCTTATTGAATTGGCAAAAAGCATGGTGATGTCTCAAAATTGGCCAGGCACACAAATTATGGATGCCAATAATTAAAAATTTAACGCAATCGATAATTCGGGACATACCTTCACATAAAACTGTCGTGACCTGTCTTTTGCTGTGGCTGTAAGCCAACCATGATACACTCCCACCTATTCTTGTCATGGATCAACAGCCAATAAACACGGAACTGCCCCTCATGTCCCTTCTATTCCCATCCATGCTAGATGCTGCACAGGCACTTGCGGATGGCCGTACAACGGCCCGGCAATTAGTAGAAAACGCTTTAGCCAACATTGCAGACCCACATGGAGAAGGCGCGCGTACCTTCATATCTGTGCACGCCATGGCTGCGCGCCAGCAAGCCGATGACATCGATAGATTACGATCAAAGGGGCAGGCTCCCTCGCCTTTAGCCGGGCTTCCTGCCTCCGTTAAAGATCTTTTTGATGAAGCAGGTTCCACCACCAAAGCCGGCTCCATGGTGCTAGCAGATGCGTCACCAGCCAGTATGGATGCGCCAGCTATTCAGCGGCTTAAGCAGGCCGGGCTGATTAGTGTTGGCAGAACAACCATGACCGAATTTGCTTTTTCCGGCATTGGCATAAACCCTCACTTTGGCACCCCAACCAACCCGTGGCACAGAAATGAAAAACGCATTCCCGGCGGTTCTTCTTCTGGAGCCGCCATTTCAGTCTCGGACAACATGGCTCTTGTCGGTATTGGCAGTGATACAGGGGGCTCCTGCCGTATCCCTGCGGCACTTACTGGCCTTGTTGGTTTCAAACCTACAGCACGCCGTATCTCTACCCAAGGCACTGTGCCCCTTTCTTTCACGTTAGATTCCATTGGCAGCATTGGTCGTACCGTAAAGTGCTGCTGGGCTGCAGATAGCCTTATGGCAACAGGGACACTCCGCATACAAGATGCCCCAACCGGACGGGAGGGGAACACGCTCCGCTTAGGTATTCTTGGCACTTCCGTTATGGAAGATATGGACAAGACAGTAGCCCAGACATGGGAGGAGAGTTTGCGCAAACTCTCCGGTAACGGCGTTGTACTGGAAACATTTACATGCCCTCCCCTTAAGGAAATTCCTAAGGCCAACAGTAAGGGAGGTTTTCCCGCAGCGGAATCTCTCACATGGCATCAATCTTTGCTAAAAATGCACCGTAGCCTTTATGATCCTTTTGTATTGCAGCGCATTCTAAGAGGTTATGAGCAAAACGCCGTAGATTATATTTCTTTGCAGCAAAGCAGAGCCAGACTGATCCGGCAGGCAGCCGATATTATGAACCATTATGACGCTGTTATTTTACCAACTGTGCCTATTATCGCGCCCAAAATCAGCGATATGAATGATAATGCCCATTACATCGCAACTAATCTGCTTTTACTGCGCAACACCACTATAGCCAATTTTCTTGATCTTTGTGCTATCAGTCTTCCATGCCATCGTGTGGGTGAAGCTCCCGTAGGACTGATGGTTATGGGCCGCCACGCAGAAGATCGTACCCTTTTCCATATTGCTGCACAGATTGAACATATGCTGTCAGATTAAACTTCATACACCTGCACCTATTGGCCAACCTGCTTTCCGAAGGCTGCATCAGGCTGGAGTTCCCGGCCTGATATCGTAAGCCTTTTGCACCAGGTCGGACCGTTTCCCAAGTCCATCAGTTACTTTCTGTTTCCATACAGCATCCAGAAGTTCTTTCTGCTGACTGATGATTTCCTTGGGTTCAACATTGCGATAATTATCAATTTCCCCTGTCAGAACGCCAATTGTCGTTTCAAAAACAGGTTCGGGATCATACTGTTCATGCGGAAATGCAATATTTTCATAGTCGAATAGACGTTGTGTAGGATCATCGACCCAACTTTTCCAACTATCGAACATACGGTCGTTAAAGCCAGTAAGGAATGGTCCAGGGTTTACCGTGGCAACTTCGATACCAAACTCCTTGACTTCCTGACTTAGAGCAGATGCAATTGCCTCAACAGCATGTTTGGAAGAGGAATATGCGCCGGAAAACGGATCTGTCGTCAAACCAGCTACAGATGACATAAAAACAATCCGGCCTTTCTTGTTCTTTACCATTTTCTTCAGTAACAACTGCGTAAGTATAACTGGACCAATGACGTTGACTTCATACTGACGGCGCAAATTTTCTGCTGGAATATCTGCAATTGCACCCCCTTCAGAAATACCTGCATTATTCAGCAAAATATCAACATCCCATTTAGCTGCCTTCAAACGGTCCCCCTCACACGTCACATCCAGTTTCTCAACACATAAGTTGACACCACGTTTTTTTTCTTCTTCAGACAAAGAATGAACTTGTGCTGCAATTTCCACGCCAGCAATCACATTAAAACCTTTGGCGGCCAACCGAAGTGCAACTTCATGACCAAAACCTGTGCCTGCACCAGTTATGAGTATTGTCGCCACAACTTTTTCCTCTTCGTCATTCAGATAGAGATCAAACAACGTGTGGTCTGGCGTATATGTTCCCAATCTGCCCTTTAACCTTTAATCCGCATCCTGCTTTATACACCAGATCATGTAACATCATGCGCAATAAGAACATCAAACGGCAATGCACCATAAAAATAACCAAGATTATCAAAGTCTTTATTTGTACAGGATTTATTCCATAAAACACTTTTCCATTCTGCACTTTTCCAATCATCATGTAAAAAAATCTTGGTTTTTTTCCATCCTTCATGACAGCTTTGTAAACTTTCATTAATTTTAAGTGAAAAATTAAACCGTGAAGTAATAACAATTATTTTTATATCTTTAGTAACTCTCTGAAATACCACAACATGATCTGACAAATCACCTTCCACCAAAACTTCTTTATACAAACCGTTTATAAATAATTGTGGATATTTTTTTCTTAATATCAAAAGTTTTCGAATTATTTCTTGTTTAATCCTCCCATCACGCCAACTGGTTGCTAATACTGAAAGATTTTCTTCTCTCCCTAAACTTTTTTGTAATTTTAGATAATTCACAGACCTTCTATTATCGGGATCTACAAGACTAAAATCCCATTCCTCACGCCCTTGATACAGGTCAGGAACGCCAGGAACCGTATAACGTAAAATAACTTGGGTAAGACTATTAATAGCGGCAGCAGAAGAAATATTATTTATGAATGTAGCTAGATCTTTGACAAATGATGTATATAAAAGCTGCACCATAAAATTTTGGCATGTTTTTTCATATACCAAATCAGGATTATCCCAACTAGTGCATAAGCCTGCTTCTCTCAGAGCTTTGGTTAAATAAGATTGAAGTCTTTGAGAAAAATTAGAAAAATCTTCATTATTTAATGGCCAGGCAGCAATAAGGGTTTGGTATATAAAAATTTGCTCTGCTTTAGAAACAGATGGATTTTCTGCAAACCAGCGCATGACAGTTTCAGGCCATTTCACCTCAGGCTCACTTAAAACCATAAGGCGAGCCCTGCCATCCTCTCCGCGTTTATGATCGTGCGTTGCCGTACAAAGCAATGCCTCTGGATATGATGTAAAACGTGACATATTGGCTTGATGAAATGCTTCTATATTTTTTGAAAAAAGGGCTGGATCTGTCCCAACTTCGTTCCGAGACAATAAACGTGCATAACGATAGAATGCGGTATCTTCCCCGGCCTTTGCCGCTAAAGGAGCTGTGAGATTAACAAATAAATTTTCAGGGGCTTTTCTATTCAATGTTTGATAAATTGTCTGGCTTAAAATCTGCTCAATCTTATTCAATAATGGAAGATGATAAGAAGGTAACTCTTTACGTGCTTCATTACAGGCCTTTCGTAAGTATGGAAGGCTCTGTTTGCTGATAGTATTTCCTGAAAAATAAATACGATATATAGGAAATGACAGTAGAATAGTGCGCAGCGCAGTTTCTATAGAATGCGTTGTTATATTCTGCTCTAACGAAAAAAATTTCACAAAAGATGATATCAAATCATGAAACATTTTATAAAATGAAGAATTCAGTTTTTCATTCCGCGCCAAATCCTGCACTTTTTTATAGGGAAAACTGCCACATTGTTCCCATATAAAGTCTAACTTTTTCTCTCCTTTTGGAGAATGCAAAAGAAGAGAAATTTGCTCAAGAAAATCATAACCTGTAGTACCAGAAACCTGCCATTTTTTTGGGAGAGATTCCTTATTAGCTAAAATTTTTTCTACAAAAATAATAGGATCATTACGCAAAGACTCTGGTCTTTTTTGTTTTAATTGTTCCAGTTTTTTTCTTAAATTTTGGCAGTATTCATCTGGTTGCAACAAACCATCTATATGATCAATTCTAAACCCATCAATCAAACCTCGTTGATATAAGTCAAATAAATATGCATGAGTATGAGTGAAAACGTATGACTGTTCCATACGAAGTGCAATAAGCGATGTTACATCAAAAAAACGACGCCAATTCACTAAATCACCAGCATTACGCCACCAAACCAATCGATAATGTTGCTTTTGAAGTAACATCGAAAGGTTTTGTCTTCCTTCTGACGTTTCAGAAGAAAAAAAATCTATCAAATGTTTTCTTGAAACAGAGGTAAGACTTTCTTCATTCTTATACTCAGCAAAACCTTCTACCCATTTCATACTTTCTAAGGCTACTGGAAAAATTTTGTCTTCATAAACAAAGACAAAAGATCTTTCTTCATCCATATATGAAAAACGAATTTTCTTTTCTTTAATAATATCACTTAAAGGTTTCTCAAGAAATGGAAGGATAATATGATGCGCCTCATCTACCTGAGATACATCCCAATCGATATCAAAGAAAGCTGCATATTTACTACTAGATCCATATTTCAAAACATCTTGCCACCATACGTTAAGATGGTGCGTGGACATATGGTTGGGTACAATATCAAGAATAAGACCCATATTATGGGCATGTAGTTCATCTACCAAAGCTTGTAGCCCAGCTTCTCCACCTTTTTCTGGGTCTATATAATCCCAACTAATTGTATCATATCCGTGCATTGAACTTGGCACCGCGGCCAATAGTGGGGATGCATAAATATGGCTAATGCCAAGGTTTTCAAGATACGGCACAAGTTGCACGGCATCATACAAAGTATAATATTTATGAAATTGAAGGCGATAAGTTGCACGTAATGATTTGTTCATGACCTGCTCTCCATACTGGCCACAAAACTGAATGCCGGCAATGTTCCTGCTTCTCTTGTATCTGGAATAGCGAACAAAACACCATGCGGCTCAGTAATTTTATAATTTTCATCAGAAATATTTATAAAAATAGTAAGTAATTTTTTATCGCTCAAATGCCAATGAGCACAAATAGCACCCACTCCTAGTATTTTTACTCCTGCACTCTGCACATAATGCAGATAAGGAATAATCCATTTTTTACGCAGTTCGAGTAAGTGATGTGTAACGGACAACCATTCCTTTCCCCAATCTGTATCCCGCAAACTTCTATCAGGTCTAGATGCTTCAAAAGTGCTTAATGCATTCGGATCTGGAATACGTTTACGGTCTTCCTCATTTTGAAATGCAGAAAATTGAGAAAACTCGTTTTGTCGCCCTTCTTTGATCTGCTCAGCCAAGTCACCATGGAAATCACAGAAAAAATAAAACGGTGTGATACCCCCCCACTCTTCTCCCATAAAAATCATGGGAATCATTGGGCTTAAAAGGAGCAAAGCATACGCTGCCTTCACAGCTTTTGGATTTGCCAGCGCTAACAATCTCTCCCCAAATGCGCGATTGCCTGTTTGATCATGATTTTGCAAAAATAAAATAAACTTTGTTGCCGGCAGATCCCCGCTAGGCATTCCTCGCCTTTTGCCAGAATAAGGGTTGAATTGCCCTTGATAAACAAAACCTTCTGATAAAACACGCGCTAAATCCTGCGTTGGGTTTTTAGAAAACATTTTGTAATATCCTTCATGTTCTCCCGTCAGAAGAACATGCAAGGCATTATGGCCATCATCATTCCATTGAGCCGTAAAACCATTTCTTAGCAGACCTGCATCATTATTTTCGTTTTCAAGGATCAAATGCACATGCCGGCCCGGTTCAATCGTGGTCTGGACCCGTTTCTGCAAAGCTTCAAACCATGTATGGTCAGAAATGGCAGATGCTGCATCAATCCGTACACCATCAAACCGATATTCCATAATCCAGTATATTACATTTTCTATAAAATAATCTCTCACTTCAGGTTTGCTAAAATAAATACCTACTCCCCACGTAGAGTGCTGATCATGATCGAAAAAATCATCAGCATATTCAGGTAAAAAATTTCCCTCAGGCCCAAAATGATTGTAAACAACATCAAGGATAACCATAATTCCACGCATATGGGCTGCATCAATCAGATGCTTCAATTCATCTGGCCGACCATAAGAAACTGCTGGAGCATACGGTAAAACACCATCATATCCCCAGTTTCTAGTCCCCCCAAAGCTATTTATCGGCATAAGTTCAATAACTGTAATGCCAAGCGCTGCCAATTCATCTAGCTGTTGGCATATGCTGCCATAGCCACCCAGCAAACCTGCATGCAGTTCATAAATAACAGCTTCATGCCACGGCCTACCCCGCCATTCTGGGCACTGCCATTGATAATGTTCTGGATCTATCACTTCACTTGCACCAAGCACGCCATCTGGCTGACTACGGCTTGCGGGGTCCGGCACGCACAGACCACCAGAAATACAAAAACGATAACGAGCCCCTGCACCACAAGGAACCATAAGGCTGAAATGCCCAAGGCCATCAGAATGCATTTTTTGATCTTGCATACCTTCGATACGTAAAAAGACATTTTCACTTGAAGGTGCCCAAATAGTGAAAAAGGTTTGTCCTTTTTCCAACAGTTCCGCACCAAAACTTTTTCTAAAAAGAAACGTGCGCATGGTCAGGAACCTTTCAAGCAAGCATAACGTGCCTAGATAGCAACCGGACTAAAATATAAAACAGAAAGAGGTGGGAGCGTTGCCTCTAGAGAACAACACATTCCATGCGCAGGCACATCCTGCGCATACAGGCCCCCAGCGTTGCCAACATTAGAGCCACCAAAACATGCAGCATCAGTATTAAGGATTTCGTGCCAATATCCACCATGCGGCACTCCCACCCTATAATTATGGCGAGGCACAGGGGTCATATTACAGACAACCAACACTGGTGCTGCATCTGGCGCATAACGCAACCATGCAAAAACATTATTTTGCGTATCGTCTGCAATCACCCATTGAAAACCCTGGGGGCTATAATCATCTGCATATAAAGCCGGATAAGCACGATAAAGGCGATTGAGAGTGGCAACGGTATCATGCATCCCCTTTCCAGATGCCTCCACCAGCCTGTGCCAGGCTATTTGGCCATCATGGTTCCATTCCTCCCATTGAGCCAACTCTCCCCCCATAAAAAGCAGCTGTTTTCCGGAATACGCCCACATAAGCCCATAAAGGCACCGTAGGTTTGCATGCTTCTGCCAAGCATCCCCCGACATGCGCGACAAAAGAGAACCTTTGCCGTGCACAACTTCATCATGAGAAAGAGGTAAAATAAACTGTTCGGAATAGGCATAAATCATGCCAAACGTCAGATCATGCGCATGATAACCACGCCAGAGCGGATCTCGCTGCATATAACGCAAAGTATCATGCAGCCAGCCCATATTCCATTTAAAACGGAACCCTAATCCGCCTGCCTCAGCAGACATAGTTACGCCCGGCCACGCAGTAGACTCTTCAGCTATCAGCATAACGTCATTATGCGTATCTCGGATAAGAGCAGAAAATTCGTGAAAAAACGAGACAGCCTCAAGATTTTCACGTCCACCATAAATATTAGGCTTCCATTCCCCATCCTTACGGCTGTAATCACGATACAACATGGACGCAACGGCATCGACCCGCAGACCATCAATATGAAAGTGCTTCAGCCAATACAAGGCACTTCCCAGTAAAAAGCCCCTCACCTCATTCCGGCCAAAATTATAGATAAGTGTGTGCCAGTCCTGATGAAATCCCTCCTGTGGATCAGCATGTTCGTAAAGATGTGTACCGTCAAAACAGGCAAGCCCATGCGGATCAGAAGGAAAATGAGCTGGCACCCAATCCATAATTACCCCGATACCAGCCTGATGGCACCGATCTACAAATGCAGCAAACTCACAGGGCTCGCCATGCCGAGCTGTTGGCGCATACATACTGACAGGCTGATATCCCCAGGATCCAGAAAAAGGATACTCTGTAATTGGAAGTAACTCTATATGCGTAAATCCCAATCCCTGAATATAGGGAATAAGTACATCAGCCAAACTGCTCCAAGATATAAACCCTTGGCCAGTTTCTGGCAGTCTCCAAGACGGTGCATGAATTTCATAAATAGAGAGCGGGGCATTCACTTTATGCCGTTTATGCCTTTGCTCCATCCATTCCGTATCATGCCATTCATAATTCTGTAGGGCGGCAACACGCGATGCTGTAGCTGGAGGCTTTTCCGTAAAACGCGCATAAGGATCTGCCTTTGCTGGTAAAACCTTGCCTTTAGAAGAAAGAATTTCATATTTATAGCGTTCACCTGCCATAAGGCCGGGAACAAACAACTCCCATACTCCCGCTCCATGGCGTAACCGCATAGGGTGGCGTCTACCATCCCAAATGTTGAAATCTCCAATAACAGAAACCCTACTGGCATTAGGTGCCCAAACCGTAAAGCGCACACCTTTTACACCATTAATCTCGATACAATGTGCCCCCATAATGTCATCAGGAGAGTGATGGCGTCCCTCTGAAAACAAATGCAGGTCTAAATCCCCTAGTAATTTACCAAAACTGTAAGGGTCAACAACATCTTGCCAACTATCCGCCCACTTCACCCTTACAAAATAACTTTGGCTACGTTTTGGAATTGTAACACTATAAACGCCATGAGGATGAATACGCTGCATTTGTCGCTCAACGATAGAGCCGTCCGATGAGGTAATAATGGCCCGAACTTCAAAAGCATCCGGGAAAAATACGCGCACAATATCCCCGCGCCCATCAGGATGCCGCCCCAATATAGCAAAAGGATTAGAGCAGTTTCCGACAACAAGCTCTTCTATGTGCTTTTGAAGCGCCAAATCTGCCATTTTACGATTTTTAGATACAGAGCGAGCAGGCATTGCAATACATACCGTTTTTTATTACTGTAAAATAATTCTGTTCTGCTTAATCAAGCATATGTTCCTGTGCTCTTCAGGCTTTCACTTTTTTGCCCACCAAGCGGCATACGGGCTGGCTGTATTCTGCGCAGAGCCCGGAACGAGCGCTGTAAAATATCGCCTCGGCGAGGCGCAATTTCAGCGTAAGTATTATGATGTAATGGGGAGTGACCAGCTAACTCTCTAAATAATTGGGCATATTCTGCCGCTTTCCCTTCCCATGAGACATCATGCAATGCACCATTACGCTGCAAACGTGCCCAAACAGATTTTTGCTGAAACAAGGCATATGCTCGCCTAATAGCTACCAAAAGTGTTTCACTATTGGTTGGAGCGAATAAAACACCGTTCGCAACACCTTCCGCTATAGCTGCTGAATTTGCATCCACAATGGTATCTGATAATCCGCCAACACGCGCTGCAATCGGCACAGATCCATAACGCAGCGCATGTAGTTGAGTGAGACCGCAAGGCTCAAACCTGGATGGGATAAGAGAAGCATCAACAGTAGAATGCAATTTATGGCCAAGATTTTCGCTATAATGCAAATGACATGCTAATTGATGTGGGTAACGACTTTGCAATTCCGCAAGAGATCGCATAATTTCCCGATCTCCCACACCTACAATAATAAGTTGTATATTCCATTCAAACAGACGCGGTACAATTTCGGCCAGAATATCCACACCTTTTTGTGTGGTTAAACGGCTAACAAGCCCTAAAAGAAAGGTTTCTGCCGTTTGCGGCAATCCAAATTCAGCTTGTAATACTCTTTTATTTGCACGGCGCCCAATGATGTCCCCAACTGCATATGGAAACGTTACGGCAGGATCTGTCATAGGATCCCACTCCGAAAGATCTAGGCCATTGAGAATGCCATTCAACGCAGCCGACCGGGTACGAAGCAAACCATCAAGACCCATACCATGTTCTGGCATTTGAATCTCTTCTGCATATGTAGGAGATACCGCTGTTAAGCGATTTGCAAAAAACAATGCTCCCTTCAAAAAACTTATCTGCCCATGATACTCCAAACCTTCCAAGGCAAATGCATGCGGTGGTAACCCGAATTCTTCAAGTTTATTACGGGGGAAAATGCCCTGGAACGCCAAATTATGAATAACATGTGCAACAGGCGGAGCTTCTACGGCATCATAATGCAGATAAGCTGCAACTAATGCGGAATGCCAATCGTGAGTTTGCACGACTGCAGGCCGCCAATGTGCCAGATATCCTTGTGCAATAAATGCGCCAATACGTGCCAGAACCGCGTAACGTATGCCATTATCTGGCCAGTCCTGGCCTGTTGGGCTGCCATAAGGGTTTCCCACTCGATTATATAAAGCGGGCACATCAGCTACAAATAATGCACGATTCTTTGTCACGCCTTCCCAAATAGTAACAGCATATCCCAATACATTATCAAATTGTTTAACAATTTGTCGCTCTTCCAAAGCATCCATGACGGAAGGGTAGCCAGGCAATAATGTATGCGTTTTTATTCCATATGAACGTAAAGCACCGGGTAAAGAGCCGACAACATCCCCTAAACCACCAGTTTTTATTAACGGATACATTTCTGACGCAACAGAAAGAACGTTCAGATTGGTTGGTAGCATTTCAACGGATGTCTGCGTCATGTCTCATCCCTTTTTGTATATCTTGAATGGAATATTTCGCCCTGACAGGCATGACGCAGCTATCAGTAGCTATGACATATAGAACGTTGACCTTCCTAAAATGTCCCTCACACACGATTATGTTACTGAATTTTCGCAATGACCACGCGTTACGGGCTTATGCTGTGCCATGTTTTCGCCAAGAGGTGAAAAATGAATGAGGACACTGCCAATGAGTCTTCCGCTTCGTCAGCGCCTACGTGAAGGAAACCCCATAGAACTTGGGGCTACATATGATGGATCTGGTGTTAATTTTGCTGTTTTTTCTGCCAACGCTACGGCTGTAGATATCTGTCTTTTTGACCAGGATGGAAAAACAGAAACAAACCGTATTCGTCTTCCAGAATACACAGATCAAGTCTTCCATGGTTGGATACCTGATTTACATCCGGGTCAGCTCTATGGGTTACGTGCACATGGCCCCTACGAGCCCGATGCTGGACACCGTTTCAACCCCAACAAACTGCTTTTAGACCCATATGCTCGCAGCTACTTGGGAAATCTGGAATGGAACCCTGCCCTTTTTGGGTATCAACTGGGACATCCTGATTTGGATTTAAGTTTTGATGAACAAGATAGCGCACCTTTTATTCCGAAATGCATTATTTCCACACCATCAGAAAGAAAAAACAAACCACTAAAAATAAATTGGTCTGATACTGTTATTTACGAAACACATGTTAAGGGATTCACACAAAATAACCCTTTGGTGCCTGAGAATTTGCGCGGCACCTATGCCGGATTCTGCCATGATTCTGTATTGGATTATATCAAGTCTTTAGGCATAACTTCTATTGAACTTCTGCCTATCCAGAGTTTTGTAAACCCTCAATCTTTTATAGAAAAAGGTCTTACAAATTATTGGGGCTATAATACCATCGGTTTCTTCTCCCCAGACACGTGCTATGCTGCAAACCACGCTGATCCAACAGCAGAGTTCCGGCAGATGGTTGCTCGCTGCCATAAAGCTCATTTGGAAGTTATTATGGATGTCGTCTATAATCATACGGCAGAAGGTAATGAACTTGGCCCCACATTGTCCTTTAAAGGGTTGGACAATGCCTCTTACTATCGGCTCATACCTGATAATTTTCGCTATTACATCAATGATACAGGCACCGGCAACACGTTCAATCTGAATACCCTACACGTCATAAAGTTTGTGGCAGACAGCTTACGTTACTGGGCTGAAGAAATGGGCGTGGATGGTTTTCGCTTTGATCTTGGCTCTATTCTAGCGCGGGAAAAAAATGGTTTTGACCGCCAAGCTGGTTTTTTACGCGTCTGCCGACAAGACCCCATCTTGGCGCATCTCAAACTCATTGCCGAACCATGGGATATCGGCCCCGGTGGATATCAGGTTGGAAATTTCCCTCCCAGTTGGGCAGAATGGAATGACCAATTTCGTGATACCGTGCGTGATTTCTGGCGAGGAGAAGCACGTGCTGCTGCTCTGGCACCGCGCCTTCTTGGTAGTCCGGACCTTTTTAACCATAGCGGCCGTCAGGCATGGGCGAGCATTAACTTTATTACAGCCCATGATGGTTTCACACTTAAAGATTGTGTTTCCTACAACGATAAACACAATGATACCAATGGTGAAGATGGCAAAGATGGATCAGACAACAACCGTTCCTGTAACTATGGCATAGAAGGCCCTACTCACGATAAAAATATTAATACATTACGCTGGAGGCAATGCCGAAACATGTTGGCAACTCTCCTGTTCTCACAAGGTACTCCCATGATTCTGGCTGGAGATGAATTTGGTCGCACTCAAAATGGAAACAACAATGCATATTGCCAAGATAACGATATATCATGGATAAACTGGAACATTGAAGAAGAAGGGCAAACCCTAAAAACTTTCACACAAAGAATACTCTATCTTAGAAAGCGTTTTCCTATTTTACGGCGTAGCCGTTTTCTTACTGAAGCTTACAACAAAGAACTGGATATTAAAGAACTCACCTGGATTAGCGCAAATGGCATGGAAATAATGCAGGAAGAATGGGACCATGCACAATGCTTTGGTCTTATGCTAGATGGGCGCGCCCAACCGAGTGGAATTATGCAACGTGGTGGAGATGCAACATTATTCCTGATTTTAAACGGCTGGACAGACAGCGTGGAATTTACTTTACCAGAAGCTGAAGGCGGTGATTGGAAGTTGCTTCTTGATACCAACCGTCCCGATGCTGGCGATGAAATAGAAAAGGGTATCTTTGAACAGAAAAGAGTTTTTACTGTTACAGAACGTTCCATTTTACTTTTTGAACTCCTTGGAACTTAACTTTTCATTAACAGCGTATAAAGCAGGCTGATTTAACAAAAACTTTTCTTATTACTCAACGTTACTATCAAACATATATCTTTCTTTCGTGAGATACGAAAAGAAAGTTAGAACCATAAAAAAAACGGAGCATAAATCATGCCTCGTGGTGACAAATCTGCTTACACAGACACGCAAAAACGACAAGCTGAACATATCGAAAAAAGCTATGAGCAACATGGTGTCAGTGAAAAGGAAGCTGAACGCCGGGCTTGGGCTACGGTTAACAAAGAAACCGGTGGTGGCAAGAAAAGTGGATCAGGAAGAGGCCATCCCGTAACACATGCCCCCTCACGCAAAGGTGGCAAAGCGGGTGGAGAGGCCTCCGCCCACCGGACGGCAGAAGAGCGCTCTGCCTCTGCACGAAAAGCCGCTCAAACTCGCAAGAAAAATTCAACATAACGCACTCTTTAGGAGCAAATATGATGGTACATGAAGAAAGAATTCCCCCTCAACATCAGGCAGTTCCTGGTGAAACAGACAAAATGAATCCTATCCCCGATCATGGGGAAGAAAGTTATCGAGGCTCTGGAAAGCTTTCTGGCAAAGTTGCTTTGATAACAGGAGCAGATTCTGGAATAGGTCGAGCAGTTGCCATTGCTTTTGCACGTGAAGGTGCAGATATTGCAATTGCTTATTATACAGAAGACAAAGATGCTCAGACAACAGCTGAATGGGTAGAAAAAGCCGGGCGCCGCGCAATCTTACTCCCGGGAGATATTCGATTACGCTCACATTGTAACGATATTATAAAACGCACCATAGATGCATTCGGAAATCTCAATATTTTGGTAAACAATGCGGCTCATCAAAAATCTATTAAAGATCTTTCCGAAATTGATGAAGAAGAGCTTGATACTACGTTCCGTACAAATTTTTACGGTATGTTTTTTCTCTGTCAGGCAGCTTTGCCATATTTAAGCAGTGGGGCTTCGATTATTAACACAACTTCGATCAACGCTGTACAACCATCCCCGCATTTGCCTGTCTATGCTGCCACAAAAGCAGCTATTTCCAATTTTACAGCGGGCCTTGCCCAAATGTTGGGAGAAAAAAATATTCGTGTAAATGCTGTTGCACCTGGTCCAGTTTGGACACCACTTATTCCATCAACAATGCCGCAGGAAGAGATTGCCAAATTTGGTAAAAACACTCCTCTTGGCCGGCCAGCACAACCAGCAGAACTCGCTTCTGCCTACGTCATGTTCGCTTCAGATGAAGCAAGTTACACAACAGGCGCTGTTCTTCCCGTAACTGGCGGAAGACCTATGCTTTAGAATAAAGATGCCGCAGGTAAAAACAAAAAACTTACAGCCGCCTTATTTTTAATAGGCGGCCAAAGATTTTACCCAACGGATTATGATTTACGTGCAGGCATAATAGATGCAAAAATCTGCTTAGCTGATCTACTGATTACACTTCTACGTTCTGCATCTGTTGGCAATGATGAAAGAAAGGCCTTGGCTTGCTGTAAAGTAATATGAGGAGGCAATGGCGGCACATTGGGATCTGTTCGGGCTTCAAGAATAACTGGCCTATCTGCATCTAGGGCCTCTTCCCATGCTGCCGCCACTTTTTCTGAATCATCAACATAAATCCCCTTAAGCCCCAGCAGTTCTGCATACTTATGGTAAGGAAAATCAGGAATAGATTGAGTTGCTTCGGTCTTACCTTTACCTAGCTGAATACGCTCTTCCCAAGTTACCTGATTCAGATCCTGATTGTTTAATACAAGGACAATCAATTTTGGGTTGGACCACTGCTTCCAGTATTTGGAAATTGTAATCATAACATTCAAACCATTCATCTGCATGGCGCCATCTCCCATACAGGCAATAACTGTGCGTTCTGGAAACGCCATTTTTCCTGCCATAGCGTATGGTGTGCCTGCCCCAAGAGATGCCAACCCACCCGAAAGAGAAGCCTTCATGCCTCGTCGTATTTTAAGGTCACGCGCATACCAATTGGCAACAGAACCAGAATCTGCCGTAATAATAGCATTTTCTGGCAAACGGGATGAAAGCTCCCAAAATACACGTTGGGGATTAAGAGGCTGTGCGCGCGCCATGGCGCGCATTTCCAGAACTTTCCACCATTTAGCCACCTCTTTTTCAATTCGCACCCGCCACGAACGATTGTGGTTGCGCCGAAGGAGCGGAACAAGGGCTTGCAATGTTGCTACGCTATCACCTTGAAGATTTACTTCCATTGGGTAACGCAGGGAAAGATTGGCACTGTTGATATCAATTTGCACACCACGCGCCTGCCCTGGTTTGGGCAGAAATTCACTATAGGGAAAGGCTGAGCCAACCATTAAAAAAGTATCGCATTCTTTCATTAAGTCCCACGAAGGTTTTGTACCCAACAAACCAATGGAACCGGTAACAAAAGGCAAGTCATCAGGAACTGCCGCCTTACCCAAAAGAGCTTTGGCTATACCTGCACCAAGTATTTCCGCAATATCCACAAGCTCATCTGTTGCATCCAAGGCGCCAGCCCCAGCAAGAATTGCAACTTTTTTTCCTGAATTCAGTATCTCGGCAGCCGCACGTAAGGCTTCATCTTCTGGCACTTTGCTAACAGTTGTTCTGCCAATGCCCGTGTGCGTAAAGCCGTGCGCCATAAGTGGTTCTAAATAAGGGAGTAACTGTAAATCATTAGGCACAATAATAACCGTGGGGGCACGTTTATCTCGTGCAATCCGTACTGCACGATCAATCGCGTGGCGGATCTGTGATGGTTCAGTTACCGTCACGATATATTCGCAAGCAACATCCTTGCAGAGTGATTGCAGATCAACTTCCTGTTGGTAATTGGAGCCAATCGCTACCCGTGCCTGCTGGCCCATAATGGCCACAACACCAACATGATCTAGCTTGGCATCATACAGTCCATTTAAAAGGTGGATCGCGCCAGGGCCGGATGTCGCAAAGCAGAGCCCCACTTGCCCTGTAAATTTGGCATGAGCCGTGGCCATAAATGCGGCCATTTCTTCATGCTAGACTTGAATATATTCAAAGTTCCCAGCATCAATTTCTTTTTGAAGCGCGACATCAATACCACCCACTCCATCGCCCGGATAACCATAAGCACGCTTGAGCCCCCACTCCTGAAGACGTTTCCATAAGAATTCACTCACATTCATTTTTGGAATCTCCTCCAGGGGGTGAAGTGAATAAACGCCCATATTTTGAAGAGGTTGCTTTTAATTACGTAAATATATTTTAAATTACTGATGTTTCTTTACGGATATACTAGATAAAAATGTATCAATAATTGTCCAGTCTCCACCTTGCGCTGCCACTGCAACATAACCATCCGGTCTTATAAGCCAGATACCATTTGCATACGGTGGTGCGTATAGTTCTGGTTCTAACAAGGACGCATAACGTAAAAGCATATTACGTGCTTTTACGCTGTATTTAGCTGCAAGCAAAAAACGCGGAGTATCACCCTGATGGAAGTGATGCTTTATAGGCAATCTTTTTCCAGGACTATATAAACCATGTATTGAACCTGCATTGAGAGGACTATCAGGATAATTGATTCTGATACCAGACAGCCTGTTAGCAAGAGCGCGACGAATTATCGGAATACTGAAAACCAATTTCACAATAACATTGCGCATTCTCTGCAACTGGTGGTTTCTGATGAGAACAACTTTAGTCATCCACCTAGAGACCGACAATATCTGCTGCGCCACACCATTGCGTTCAATACTATAACTATCCAGAAGGAAGGGTTTAGCTTTTCCCTGTTCTACAAGGGCTAACTTCCATGCAAGATTAAAGGCATCTTGCATGCCTATATTCATGCCTTGCCCACCTGCAGGACTATGAACATGTGCTGCATCGCCTGCCAAAAATACACGGTTTTTACGATATTCTTGAACTTTGCGTTCATTAATATTAAAGCCAGATAGCCATATCGGATCAGACAAAGCAATTCCACCCGACCCGCGTTGGTTTATGATGGTCTGCATTTCTTCCAAATTCGGCATATGCGCTGGATTTGACCCAATGTCTGCAATAATACGGTAGCGGTCATGCGATATTGGAAAAACCATGACTGCACCATCAGAACTCCAGAAAATAGCTGGTTCGTCAGATGAAATAGAAAGGCCTGTTATACGTACATCAGCAAGCAGAAAATTTATGGGGATCGTGTCTCCTTCAAACACTATACCAAGCCTGTTGCGTACGAAAGAATGGGCACCATCACAGCCTATAAGCCATGCAGCTTCTAACTGTTCACTCCCCTCCTTATGTTTAAGCGTGCATAAAACACTCTCTGCCTTATCCAAAAAGTCTGTAATTTCCGTTTCACGCTCAACAGTGCAACCAAGAGTTTTAAGGTATTCTTCCAACAACCTCTCTGTTTCCGATTGTGGTAGCATCAGCAAATAATCAAATTCAGAAGGGATTGTCCGAAAGGAAAGGCAACCAAGTATTTTATTACGCCAATAGATACCAAGAGCTTTCGTATGCAGCCCATGAGCGACAAAAGCCTCAACACACCCTGCAGCTTGCAGCAGTTCCAAAGTTCGGGGCCATATCGCCAATGCCCGAGATTGCGTGGTACGTGTTGGCAACTTATCGATAATTCTGACAGGCACACCATAACGGGCCAATTCTATGGCCATAGTCAGGCCCACAGGACCTGCGCCAATAACAAGAACAGGTTTCGACATGTTTTTTGTCCGAAGAAATCGTTATTCATACGCAAGACATAGCACAGCCCTTAACGCTGAACAGGCTGCCCCTGTTCCAGCATCTTCTCCCAAATATGTAACCCGCTGACCTATCGGAAATAACAATGCATTGCTGCAGATATCTGTGCTGTTTGCTATAATATGTTCATGACCCAGAAGAGCCAACGCAACCCTTTATCTCATAAGAAAAAAACCATTCCTCCACGTAAACAAAATTGGAAAATGGCGTTGCCCGTTGTCGGAATTAGCTTGGCTCTTCTTATCAGTGCGGCTGGGCTACGTGCTGTTCTAACAGCGCACCCACACACTCAGATTGGCGGCCCTTATACCCTGACGAATGAAAACGGGCGCATGGTTTCACAGGCAGATTTTCACGGTCATTATACGCTTATCTACTTTGGTTACACACATTGCGTAGATGTCTGTCCACTTACACTTGCTACTGTCTCGGCGGCTCTGGACGAACTAGGCCCCCAAGGGCAAGAGGTTACACCCATTTTCATTTCAGTTGACCCAGCGCGAGACACACCGCCTGTTGTAAAAGAGTATATCCAACGTTTTTCAACGCGCATTGTGGGGCTCACCGGAACTGAAGCAGAACTTCAACCTGTCATGACCGCATTTCATGTCTCTGCACGGCGCCGTGCAAATACAGGGAATGGTTACCTTATGGATCATAGTTCGCTCCTGTATCTGATGGATGGTCAGAACCATCTGGTCGGCATGATACCGGTTGATTCTAGCGCCCATCAGATTGCAGTTGACCTTAAACAGCTTTTACCACCGCCAAAAAATCATCCGGCATAAGTGTTTCCTAATCTTTTCAAAACCGAATACGCACGCCGCCAAAATATGCTCTGGGTGACCCCGCATAGATAGATCCTGTGCTGTTCATAAGCGTGCGGGCTGTTGCCTGTTGTCCGTTAGCCTGCAAACTGTCACTGATATTTGTGGCCCCTGCAATGTATGTTTGGTTTGTGACATTCTGCACTTCAAAATACCAATGCAGCCGATGCGCCCAACCAAGCCGAGTTGGTGGATCATAATGCACTTCCAAATTCAGCAGCGCGTAACCCGGCGCTTTCAGACGATTGGCATTATCCAGCCAGTATGAATCCCGCCACGTCACTTCGGCGTAACCACCCAACCCTTCCAAAATGCCATCAGGCTGATCGTATAAAAAACGCGCATTCAGAAAATTGGGAATAACCCCGGGAATAGACTTTCCGTTACGGCTGAAACTACGCGAAAGGTTACTATTTGAAAGGACTTCAGTATAATTTGTATAAACCTGATTATCATAAGTATAGCTAAGCTTGATCCGCCCCCCTGGCAGCATTGCGGGAAGAGGCTTCCACTCCAGCCCCAGAACGATCCCCCGATGTTGGGAAGCTGGTGCATTAAACGTATAGGAACCAACCGCATTTACACCGGCAGACTGGCTGACAAGCTCATTGTTATAGAACTCGTAAAACCCCGTTGCCTGAATACTCATGTTAGAAGAAGGGTGCCAATCTGCACCAAGGTCAATGCCAACACTTGTCTGGCTTTTCAGTTGCGTATTGTTACCGTATTGCCCCTGCGGCGTAATAAATAGATTTGAAGATGATGGCGTTCCATATGCCGTTCCAACACGCGTATGGAGTGTCCATTTCTTTGATGGCGTATAAATTAATGCTCCTTCTGGAGCCAGATTGAAGTAGAAGCGGTTGGCTGTAATATAGCGTAAACTTTGGCCCGTAGCAGAGTAACTGTAGAGTGTTTCGGCAGCCCCAATATCGGAATATGTTCCACCAAGCCCCACAACCATGTGCCAGTTGGGAGCTAAATGCCAATCTTCCTGAAACCGTGCACCAAGATTCCACTGATGGCCGTAAGATTCTGAATTCATTGCGCCACGGATCGCACCACCTAGCGGCATAATGTTGTATATTTGAGAACCAAAATCGAGGTAATCAAAACTAATCCCGCCAAAAGTTTCCAATGGTCTGCCGCCAAGACGCGCATGGTTGGTTACATCGCTACTGGCATTGTAGGAATTGTATGGACCAACATAAGCTACTGGTGATGTTGGCTGATCAATATGGCGCTGATCATAGGTAAACTGATTACGCCAGATTGTACGGGCATTAAAATCATGCTCCCAACGCAAGCCGACAATCGTACGACGGTCAAAGCGGCCTAACCCCGCCGCTTCCGGGCTCATGGCTTCCTTTGCTCCGTAGCGGCCATTGACTAGCAAATTAACAGATGCACACCCGGTTGCGGCATCTGCTGCATTGTAACATCCCCTCTGATAAGGGTTAGGGCCTGTTAGATCTTGAATTTCTTCCCATATTGTAGGGATGGAAGAAGGAGACAGAACAGGCACCTTTACGGACGAGACATGGGCGATCTGGGAACCTCTGATTGAGGAGGTTCGCCCGAGGGGCAAGACGCCGCCACATGATCTGCGGCGGACGATAGCAGCGATTTTCTGGCGTCATGAGAATGGCGCGAAATGGCGGAGTATCCCCGCTGAACTGGGTCCGTGGTGGCGGGCTGCGCAGCTTTTCATCCGCTGGGCGAAGCTCGGCGTATGGGAGCGGCTGCTCGCACTGGTTCAGGAACAACAGGGAGTGGCATTCGGAATGACTTTTCTGGATGGCACGAACATCAGGGCTCACCACAAAGCGGCGGGAGCCCAAAAAAAGGGGCCTCTTTCGAAGAGCGAGACCATCGTGAAGCACTTGGCCGCTCTCGCGGTGGCTATGGCACAAAAGTCTGCGTGATCGCTGATGGACATGGAAAAGCCTTCGGTTTTGCGCTGGCCCCTGGACAGGCTCATGAACTGCCTCTGGCACCAGCCATGCTCGACAGCCTTCCCGCCACTCCCCTGTGGGTAGTAGCGGACAAGGGCTACGCGTCGAACGCCATGCGTGAACGGATATGGGACATGGGAGCACGGCCAGCCATTCCCGCGAAACGACGCGATGGCCCGGTCGCCTGCCCCAAATGGGCCTATCGGTGTCGGCATCTCGTTGAGAACCTCTGGGCTCGCCTCAAGGAGTGGCGCGCTGTCGCAACCAGATATGAAAAAACAGCAACGTCGTTCCTCGCGGTCATCCACATCGCTGCCGCAGCAGACTGGATCAAGCCCTAACAGGCCCTAGTACGATACTGATTGAGTGAAAGCCTTACAGGTAAAAAAGCATCTGTAACGTTATTCACAAACTTGAAGATAAGCCGATCTGATGCTGTTAGATTAACACGCAGCCGCACATTTTCTGTTGATGTATTGTACCGGCTATTGGCAATAACCCCTTTCCCTCGGACGTCGCTTCCAAAAATCATCAGATCATAACGCTTATTGCCAAATCCTAACGCAGCGTAATTGTTGAACATCCCAAAGCTGCCGAAATCAGAACCAACCTCAAGGCCATGGATATCGGTGCCTTTGCGGGTGCGAAAATTGATTGCACCGTTAATGGCATAATTGCCGTAAAGGGTTGATGCTGGGCCTTCAAAAACATCCATACCTTCATAAGCATGAGGGTCTATCAGATCGGCACGCGCGGTTCCGTCGGGTTGTGTCATCGGAAAACCATCTTCGAGAACCTGTAAGTTTTTTAGACCGTAGGACTGACGATCCCCAGAACCTCTGACAGAGACAACTGTATCCCGCGGGCCGTTCCCTTGCGTGAAACTTACGCCGGGAATGGTGACAACCATGTCCGCAACACTTTGCCCAATCTGATTGCCAAAACTGCTTCGGTCAGCACTGTAGGTTGTTTGTCCGGCCGGACGCGCCATTGCGGAATTACGGCTGTTTCCTATTACCGTAACCTGTTCAGTTTTCACCTTATGCGTAGCTGAAGAAACTTGTTTGCCCTGATGTGTCTGCAAGCGCCCACGAGTGATCTGGGCTGTAGCAACAGACATATTGGCAGCGGAAAGAAGAGAAACGGCAGCTATCACCCCGGAAAACCGAAGGGGTATGCCATAAACATGAAACATGATTCTGAACCTGAATGAACAACACGAAAAGCCCGCGTGCCAAAACACGCGAGCGGCCCTGTAATTTCAGGTCAGACGGGAGGTCCTTGCGGACATAGAGACGTACGTTTTGGCGCAGGTGGCCCACGGATAGGGGCAAACACCCACGCCCGACAAACGCTTACTGTGCTCAGCTTAGCAAAAATACAGAATGCAACACTAAGCAAAAACAGCTCAAGAGCTTCAGATAACAGGAAACCATCATCCTGCGGATCTGAAACGTGATGCTGCTGCCCATCAGGATTAGAAAGTGGTGACTGATCGTCGCAAAGAATACTCAGTTTCGTGAGTTCTCTGATCGGATCTTCAACCAAAATGTTTGGGGAAACAATTCCACCAAATGTTAAACGCGCAATCAGAGCAAGCAGCACCAATGGCCAGAAGACCACCAGATGCTTCAAACTATGAGAGCGCGCTGACATGCATAATGCCTACTGCAGATTATCCTGATTAACCAGATCATATTTGGTAATCAAAATACGCAGCAAAGAAGAATGCTTTTTAACTGAGCCCCTCTTGGTGCCAATCACGCTATCATGGCAACCCGCTCTATGCTTGTTGGGTTATTGTCAGCCAAATATGGGCCAGCGGCTTCAACATGCACAACCAGAATTGTGTGGCAACTTGGTTTACAAGAACCTATTGGCAACACGGCATCCCCTTGCGTCCAGCGGCCTTCCCCCTCCTCCCGCGCATGCCAACCCGGAAGATCGTTGGCGAGATGCGCATTAATGTCATAGGTTTGGTGCGCATCACAAACCGCAATGCGGCCAATCAACACACCAAGGCTGCGTCTATCATCCACATATGGGCCAATTGTATCGCACGGGCGCGCTGAACGAGAGATAACCCGAACAACATCAACATTGGCAGGCAACGCAAACACATAACGACAACCGATAATACGCAAGGGCACTATTTTTGAGCCATTTGGCAGAAGCAGCCTAAGCGCAGGATCCTGCACGTATTCTTGCTCGTTTTCAGCCGCAATAGCTCCTATCATACAGGCCCGTTGGATGATCTGATGATAAAGCCGTTCAACAAAAAAACGCTCTGTGCAAAGCTGGGCGGCCGCATGTTCGTTCCAGTTGCGTGCAGACCCATTAAAAGCGGGCACTACAGCGCCATCTGCTAGTGGGTTAAAATTACGACGGTTTCCGGTATCAAGATAGCTTTCTGTAAAAAGACCATTTGCACGGATTACGGCGTGATCTCGTATTTCTATATGATAACATTTGTAAGAACGTATTTCATGTGCATAAGAAATCGTCATACCATTCACGAGCATCCGAACGGGCACAAAACGCCCTTCCAGATAAAGACAATGCTCAGGTGTCACCAACAGGTCATGATGCGGCACACCAACCGCAAGCGCATCTTTGGAAATACGGATGGGCACTCCGCCAACATCAGGTGGACAATCCGCCCGTATTGTAACGTGCTGGCAACCAACCCATACGATATCTTTTGGCGTGATTTCACCATCGTCAAAAGTCAGGACAGACATACCTGGGCGCAACGTTTCCACAGCACGTTCGCCATCGGGAGTAGCAATCATACCCCCTGGAAGGAAACATACCGCGGCTTCCAGCATAAGTGAGCCGTCTTCATCTTTCGCTAACTGGAGTTGCTCTGATGTGTCCGCTAAAGAGATCGTCAGTGTATAAGTAATGCCATCACTACTGATAACAACCTGATTATCCGATACACTCACAGTCGCTTCTGTATCATACGTTACTGTCGAGAAATCTAGAATATTGCCGATAGCAAAGTTGGAAAGTGTTGCATTGAAAGATGACAGACTACCTAAAATAAGCCCTGCACCTCCACTAAAGGTAATTGTTTCCGTAGAAGGTGCGCTGCCCTGAAGGGTTAAAGCGGCGTTGTCAGCCAAAGATATTGTGGAATAGGATTGATCTCCTGAGAGTATCCAACTTCCAGAAACAGTCATCGTCTGAAAATTATTGGCACCATCGAATGTGCCCGATCCAGACAGATTAACAGTATTAGTACCCGCACCACCATCCACTGTTCCAGAAATAACAGAACCTGTCTGGATATTTAATGTATCATCCCCATCACCCAGAAGAATTGCATCTGTTGTTCCAGAAATTGTGCCAGCATTTGTAATCGTATGACCAAACGTATCAGTGATACGAATACCGTAACCATCTAACCCTTGGATGGTACCATTATTGCTAATAGTCGTTGCATAAGGCGCATCTCCCTGGCTGCTGTTATCAACCAGAATACCATTTGCTGCGCCACTTATAAGAGCGCCGCTTTCGTTAACAATATCACCGCCACCTATCGAAACCCCTTCGCTGGTATTGGGATAACCGTCACTTCCGTTTCCGCCCGCGCCTGTTCCCTGAATGGTTCCATAGTTAGTAATGCTTGCATAACCATCTATATCAACACCATCGCCGTCACCTGTACCAGAATTATCATAGGCTCCGGTGATAGTTCCGTAGTTAGTGACGGTGCCATTCCCGTCTGACCCAACACCCGACCCATCGCGGCCTGTAATTGTCCCACCGACTTTGTTTACAACCGTAACATCACTACTACTGGTTATGCCGTGACGTGCACCGGAAATAGAACCCGAATTATCAACTGTTCCGCTGTAATCCTGAAAATCGACCCCATCATTCTTTGTGGCCCCATTGGCGCCATCTGCATAAATCGTACCAGAATTTTCAATGGTTGCATTTGCCCCGGGGCGTAGCGCATCTGCATCTGTAGACTTAATGCTGCCGTTACTATCATTAATGATTGTAATGGAAGATGCTGAACTGACAGAATTAAAATCTACGGCCTGACCATCGTCTGTAGATTGAATGATGCCGCTGTTATCCAATACCAACGTACCATTGAGCAATGCATCATCAATACGGATGGCATCATCAGACCCAGAAATAGTCCCCGTATTATTAATAGTAACCGACGTACCTGATGAAGCCGCGCCTGACGTATCAATCCCACGCTTGGCAGTTGAAGAAAGCGTTCCGCTATTTTGAACAGTAATATCATCGATATCACTAAGTTCTATGGTTAGCGTTGTCTTGGATGTCGTAACTGAAGACGTATTTTTATAAGTCTGATCACCATCCAGATCAATCTGACTGCTCATAAGCGGGATTCTCAACATTAGGTCTATGACTGACCATACTGAGAGGTGAATTTTTATAGATTGTTAATACACCTATGCTCAGTTTAACTGAACATTCATAATATAAATCTATAAATAGACGAATCCCGCCGCGGACACCAAATTAGCTAGGGCTTTTTTGAGACACAAAAAAGCCCCGCCAACCGATTGGTTGAGCGGGGCTTTAGGTATGGTTGCGGGGGCAGGATTTGAACCTGCGGCCTTCAGGTTATGAGTTTGTAGGCAAGAGCTACGCCCTGCCACGAAATTCCCCGACGCATCCCGAAGAACCACTACTATCCTATTATTTTAATTGAATAAGTCGTTCATTTTGGCTCTTCTGTCTACGCTTACTCACGCTGACGTTTCAATCCCATTTGCATCCTATACGCATCCTGTGGAGGCAGCCATGCCCCGGATATCAAAGCGCATAATCGCCACCCTCCAGCCTGCTGAGAAGGACTACATCGTCTGGGACGATCAGGTCGCCGGCTTCGCCCTGCGGGTCTGGCCTTCGGGTCGGATGAGCTACGTGGTTCATTATCGAGCCAATGGCCGGTTCCGACGTTATACGATCGGCCATCATGGTCCCTGGACGGCAGACAAAGCACGCGATGAAGCGATTAAAATCCTCGCTCGTGTGAAAGACGGCAACGACCCAAACACCGAACGCGGCGAAGAGCGGACCTCCCCCACAATCAGTCAGTTCTGCAAGACTTTCATTGAACGGCATGTAAAGACGCATCTGAAATCAACCACACAAGCCGAATATCAACGCGCGATTGACCTGTTCATTATAAAAAAAATTGGCAGCCGGATGGTGGCCACCCTGACCCACTCGGATGTGGTCGCATTCCACCACGCCTATCGCCATATCCCGTATCAGGCGAACCGGACTCTGGGTGTGCTGTCGAAAATGTTCTCTCTGGCAATCCTCTGGGGTGTGCGGACAGACAACGTCAATCCATGCAGGGGCGTGAAACGCTATAAGGAGCAGAAGCGCGAGCGCTACCTCACAACAGAAGAACATCAGCGTCTTGGCAAAGCACTCGACGACGGCCGTTCCGCAATGCCGGAAGCCGTCAACGCGTTCCAACTCCTGCTTTTAACCGGTTGCCGCCTGCGGGAAATCCAACGTCTGAAATGGGAATATGTTTTTCTGGACGAAGGGATAATCAGATTACCTGACAGCAAAAATGGTGCCCGCACGGTTCAGTTGGGCGAGAGTGCGATCGGCTTGCTTGGAGACATCACGCGGGTTGAGGGCAATCCCTATGTCATCACGGGACGGAAAGACGGTGGTCACCTGACCGATCTGGAGAAGCCGTGGCGGCGCATCCGAAAGGAAGCCGGGCTGCATGATGTCCGCATTCACGATCTCCGCCATTCCTTTGCATCCGATGCGCTGGAACTCGGCGAGGATCTGGTCATGATCGGGAAACTGCTGGGTCATCGCGATCTCAAATCGACCGCACGTTATGCTCACCTCAAGAAAGAACCAATCCAGCGTGCAGTCAAAGGGATCGATTTGAAAATTTTTACGGCACTTGTTTCAGGAGGCAGCGAGAGCAACATCTGAACACGTCAATTATGCCCTGCCTCACAGAACTATTTTTAAAAATACCTAAAAATATATTCGGCTTTGTTGCACAATTCACTGATTGGTCGTGCTGAACGCTCTTATGTTTTTTGTTATACGACCTCCTAAGTGATTGAGGTTCCGAGCGTTGTGAAGCGGTTAAAAGTAGCAACGTGGATGTGAACTTCGGCGATCTTCCACGTATTTGCGAAACAAAGCCGCCGCCAAGCCAAAATGGGCTCTTCAACGCGGAAATCTCACAGAAGGGTTGTACATCGGGTTAGGTTATGAAAAAGTCTGTTTTACGTAAAAGAAATTTTCGTAAGCTATAAGAAAACCCGATGCAGACAGAGTGTAGCGCAGGCGCGTATGAGTTTCCAGCCTCCTGTGGACGGCGTGTTGTGGCCCGTTTTGACGGGGGTCGCATGAGTTCGGATGGGGGCGTCATTCTGGTGAAGCAGGCTGATGACATTCTGGGTCTCAGTCGCCGCTTTGCTGCCTGTTTTCGCGATGAACGGCATCCCGGCTTTGTGGAATACCGGGTTGAAGACCTTGTCCGTCAGCGGATCATGGGCCTGGCACTGGGCTATGAAGATCTCAATGATCACGATGCCCTGCGGCATGACCTGATCTTTGGTCTGGCCTCGGGCCGTCTGTCAGGAGGCCGGGCAAACTGCGCAGCATTGGCTGGCAAATCTACACTGAACCGGTTGGAGCGCAGTGGGCACAAGGCAGATCGTTACTGCCGCATCATTGCTGATCATGAGGCCCTGGCTACCCTGTTCGTCACGCTCTTCCTTGACCAGCATGAGCACGCACCCGCCCGGATCGTTCTGGATGTGGATGCCACCGATGACCGTATCCATGGCCATCAGGAAGGCCGCGCCTTTCATGGATATTACGGCCATAACTGCTATCTTCCCCTGTATGTCTTCTGCGGGGACCATCTCCTCAGCGCTACCCTGCGCACGGCAGACAGGGACCCGGGGAAGGAAGCACTGGCAGACATCCGCCGGATCGTGGAGCAGATCAGGAGCCGTTGGCCCCGGGTGCGTATCCTGGTGCGTGGGGACAGCGGTTTCGCCCGGGATAGTCTGATGACATGGTGCGAAGACAACCACGTTGACTTCCTGTTCGGGCTTGCAGGCAACACCCGCCTGTATGACCGGATTGCCTCTTTGTCCGCTGAGGTGCGTGACGAAGCCGCCACGACAGGCAGAGCTGCGCGCGGTTTCGCCTCCTTTGACTGGATCACAAAGGACAGCTGGACGCGCCGCAGGCGGGTCGTGGCCAAGGCCGAATGGCGCCACGGCAACCGCTATCATCGCTTTATTGTCACCACGCTACCGCAGGGAATGTCCGACCCCCGCCATCTCTACGAACAGATTTACTGCGCACGCGGGGATATGGAAAACCGCATCAAGGAATGCCAGATGGATCTGTTCTCAGACAGGACCTCGTCCCACACCATCCGGGCCAACCAGCTCCGGCTGTGGTTCTCGGCCGCAGCCTATGTCCTGCTGACCGCTCTGCAAAGACTGGCCCTTGGCCAGACCAGCCTGGAGACGGCGACCTGTGGCACCATACGCGCACGACTGCTCAAAATCGCAACAGTCGTAAAGGTCAGCGTCCGTCGGATTGTCCTGTCCATGCCGGACATGTTCCCCTGTCAGCATGAATTCGCCCTCGCTCATGCACGATTGCGAAGGCTCCGGCAGGCCATCTGAAGAAACAGACAGTGCACAGACCACATAGCTTCCACCAACACTGCCTTCTCAGGCCGTGACACCCTCACTGCGTTCAGAACCCGCTGCCAGAAGCAGAATATCGTCAATATTCCAGATCGGGCTCCTGTGGGATGACTGAATTCTACAAAATAACCCGAAATTGCCTCAAGTGTGAGAAATCAGCGTCAAGCATCCTGGTAGGAATGCCTGCCATGTGTGTGCAATATCGGGTTGACAGGCTCGCAACCATAATGGATTTTATAAAAAGTCTACCGTGACAGGAGCATATGTTTTCAAAAGATGGCCCATGCCATACATCCTGCGCCCCGCTCTTCATTGAGCCGCTGGTTTCTGGTCGCGTTCACGCTCATGGGCTTTCTGGGGCAACTCCTGATCCAGAGTCAGGCAATGCCGGGAGAAATGCCTCGTGCTACCATCCTGCGCCTGACAGGCATTGATATCGCTCCACATCTTTATCACACGCCACATAAGCACTCCGTCTGTGCGGATATGCCTGGCATGACAATGGACAATGTGACGCAGGCTGTGTCAGCCGACAATGAGGGCGACCACGACCACATGTCCGGGCATCCTTCTCATCACGATGGAAGCTGTCCGTTATGCCCCCTCCTGCACCTGCCAGTATTCCTGTTCACAGCTCTCGTGATCTTGCTGGCACTGGCGTTTATTCGTTGGCAACGCCACGTCAACATCGTTAACCCCCGTGCTCCACCTGTCATCACACTTGGTGTTCCTTTCTCCTGTGGCCCCCCTGTGTCTGCGGTCTTCTAGCGCCCGCAGGCCGTTTAAGCTGTCATTCATCGACCGTACGCGTTCACTTAACGCATAGTGCGTCGCTGACGTCATAAACTAATGACGAAAAAGACAATGACCGTCCTGCTGGCTGAACGATATTCTCAGCTCAGGATCAGCTTTCATGTCTTCGACACATGTTTGCGCACACACGTTCCACCGCGCGCACTTACTTTCTGCCGCCGCAATTTTTCTTATCCCGTCCTTCGCGGCGCATGCCAATGAACTGCCCGGAAAAGAGCGTGAGAGTGCCGCATCAACCAGGCAGGCGGCGATTAAAAAAACTCCGGAACAGTCATCACGAAACACGTCAAAACAACTCGGCGCTCACGTAAAAACAGGAGCAGCCGTCCCTATATCCAGCAACGCAGCTGAGCGGCTCGTTGTCACAGCCACGCGAACGCCACAGCAGATCCAGGACGTTCCCGCCTCGGTCAGCCTGATAACACGTCAGGACATCCAAATGAGGCAATCTTCCACGATTTCAGATGCCCTCAATCGCTTGCCTGATGTCGATATGGTCGGCACGGCGCGTATGGAAGGTCAGGTTCCCCAAATCCGTGGGTTTGCGGGACGCGAGATCATTTTGATGGTCGATGGCGCACGGCGTAATTGGGATTCCCAAGGGATTGAAGCGCCGCTTTATATCGATCCCGCCTTTATCCAGAGTGTAGAAGTTGTCGCCGGATCAGCGTCCACTCTTTATGGAACAGGTGGTCTCGGCGGAGTTATGTCAATTAAGACTATTGACGCAAAGTCCCTTCTGAAACCGGGTCAAGGCTTGGGCGGAGAAATTGATGGCGGCTATCAAAGCGCCAACGGAAATGGGAAGGGATCAGCAAAAATATACGGAAAATGGGGCAAGTTCGATGCGCTTCTTGCTTATTCTGGGCAAACCTTCAACTCGATACGATTAGGGGGCGGCGAGAGACTTTCACCCAATGACGGGCAAAGCCACAGCGCACTACTTAAACTTGGATATGACATCAATGACCGAATTAGAATAGATTTTGGTCAGCAATTTTATCTTGATGAAAACTATAGATCTTCAGTGCCACAAAAAGGTCCTTCCACTTACCACTGTTCTACCTGCCAAGAGCAAAATGTCCGACAGGACGAGTCAACATTGCACCTCACAACACATAACGAGCAAGGCGAGGAAGATGGAAGGCTGACCCTTTACAGAACGAAAATGGCCTCAAAGCAGGTGCCGAACAGCATGGACTCTAATGGCGGGTCCACTGTCCTTGAGACCTATGGTTTCGACTTACAAAAATCATACTTTCGTAATTTCGGATTGTTTGGAAGACATAAATTTACTGGAGGCGTAAATTACTACCGCGATTTTTATACGTACACCACATCTGGTTCAAATACACCCAACGCACAACAGCAGGTATATGGGGTTTACGGGCAAGATGAAATAAAATTTCGCCACCATGTCACTCTTTCCCCTAGCTTGCGTTACGATAGATACAATACCTTTCCTGAACACGGGAAAGGTCTCTCAAATAGCTCAAACGGTGCTATTCTTCCAAAAATAACATTATCGTGGCAACCAACACGCGAATGGATGATATATCTCAGTTGGGGGAAAGCTTATAATGCTCCCACCCCAGCGCAAAGCGACATGGATTTGACAGGCAATCAATGGTTCGCAAATTTTGTTTCTAACAAAAATCTAAAACCCGAATCTGCCAAAACATACGAAGGCGGATTTACTTATACAAAGAGCGCACTGTTTAGCGAGCACGATCGTGCGAGCGTCCGCGCTACAGGTTTTTACGAAGACGTAACCAATCTCATTCAAGAAGTTACTATCGGGCGTTTTAATGGAAAATATGGGAAAAACAGACCCATTTATCAATATCAGAACGTTGGACACGCCACACGTTACGGTATTGAGCTACATAGTAATTACGACATAGGAAACTGGGGGTTTGATCTGAGCTTCAGCCACATAAGAGTCACAAACGCTCGGACCGGTGCTGGGTTGTACTCGCCTCCAGATAAAGTTGCCGCTGATATGCGTTACCGTTTTCCGAACATCGGACTGACTTTAATGTACAGCCTCATGGCCGTAGACGCTCAGAACTACGATGCAACTATTATTCGTCGGCGTCCCGGCTATATGGTGCACGACATACTCGCAACCTGGGCACCTCCTCGCAAGCCTTGGCGAATTAATTTTGCTGTTACCAACTTATTCGACAAGGAATACAGTATGTATAAAATGGCTTCCACAAACGTTGATTTTCCTGAAGTAGGTCGCAGCTTTCGCTTTGATCTATCATATAGATTTTGACAATTGCCAGGAGGTTATTCTGAAATAAATCAAATTATTACACGTAATTCCATTGATTTATTTCCTGTTTTTATGTATAATTAGACGCCACATAGAATGTCTATTGTGGTTACTGGAGGTATGAAATGACTATTACTATAACTATACTTAAAACCAAACAAATTTCTGTACCTGTCCGGGCCGGACTGCAGTGTGGTTCGGGTGTCTGCGGTTATAACGCTTAAAACAATACAGAGACTGGCGCCTTTCCGCGCCAGTCTCGCACTAGGAGGTATACGATGTGTAACGGTTCTATTGGCATAAATTTCACTGGCGGCCAATCTTACTCATCTATTATGTCCCTTATTGACGAGGGACATATAGATTACGTCGAACTCCTGATCGACAATTTTTTACATCTCAATCCAACAGAAATTGCAAAGAAATTTCCTTGCCCTGTCGCATTCCATATTATGCAATCCCGTTTTTTGGAGCGAGGTGAGGAAGAATTAAAGTATATATCAAGCAGAATAACGCAAATGTCTGAGGCGTTTCAGCCACTTTATATTTCCGATCATATCGCACTTTTCGAGCATAACGGAACTAATTTTTATCAACTCGCCGAAATAAATTATGCAATAGGGTCAATATATTTTGATAAAATTCGGCGATGGCAGGATATGCTTGGTCATACTCTATATTTAGAGAATTATCCTTCACTGCTCGACGGTTCTTATGAAGCTCCAACTTTCTTCGAGCATATATCAAAGAAAACTGAATGTAATGTGTTGTTTGATATATCCAATGCTGTTTGTGCCTCTAGGAATACGGGCGCAGACATAGACGACTGGAAGAATGTAATATCGAAAACGCTACACTATCATGTTGCAGGATACACTCCAGCACCAAGCGATAATAATATTTTAATTGATTCACATTCGGAGCAGATTTCATCAGAAACGGAGATCTTCATAGATCGTTATGCTGATCTGTTTTTTCGTGAAAATACTACAATTACTTACGAACGAGACGGAAATTTTGATTACGACCTTATAGTGGAAGATTTAAACAGCCTTCGCTTGAAATCGAAAAACCAGAGTGTATACAATGAACAATCATAGAAAATATTTGCGTGATATCGATGTCATAGACTTTATGTCGCGCCCAGATCAGTTTTCTTTGTTTTCTGACAACAGGCGCGCGTTGGTGCGATTAGATATTGCGTGGCGCGGTTATTGGCATGCTCTTTATGATCCATGTCCATCCCTACTGGATTTTTCTGGTGATCAAGACGGATTCAATATTTTTCGGCCCTTTATGAGGTGGGGTTCTGAGCGAAAAATTTGTTTTGGTTGGCCATTACACCTCTGGGTTATCATTTGGTTGCAAGAAAATGAGATGCTGAATAGTTCTAATTCCGAAATCATTCTATCGGAATTGGCGGGAGCTGCAGCTGCTCGGTGGGCCATATCTGATCGCACAGAAGCACTAGGCATCGCCATTTACCGCGGTATCAAACAAAACTGGACTGTCGGCTGGAAGTGCCGTGCGGTAGATCTGCAACGAGAAATTCAAGAAATTGAAATTGGTGCGGATTTAAGCCCGGAAGATGATATTCCGTCGTATTTCCTTATTTTTGATAACAAAATTTCTGTATTCCCTGGATGGAGCCGCATACTGTGAGCAATTTGACCTATGCGCCGTCAGTGTATAGAATAAATTTTTTTTTGTTATTCATTGGGATGGGTCTATTTATTTTCCCGGCCTTTTCTTCAAACGAAGCCCACGCAGCACCAAAGCTCGGGCGCCTTACTTTCCAGGCGGCATTCGGAAACCAGCCGGTAAGTTGTGCTAGAACCATAAGCCCGGTGGGGACAAGCGACAATACGGTCCGCATCAACGATCTACGCTTCTACATCCACGATGTGGCGCTGCTCACGAAGGACGGCCGTGCGGTGCTGGTCAAGCCAGGGCCGTCCGGCCTCTGGCAGCGTGACGGGATAGCGCTGATCGACCTGATCGATCGCAATATTCCATGCAGCGATACGACTCCGTCGCCGAACTCGGCTATCAGTTTTGTTTGGCCGCAAGGCCATTTCACCGGCCTGCGCTTCACCGTTGGGCTGCCTATGGCCGCCAATCACGGCGATCCTACGATTGCACAGCCACCACTGAACATGACGAGCATGTTCTGGACCTGGCAGTCAGGATATCGTTTTTTCACGCTCGACATCACGATGATTCCGAAGCCTGGCGACAAAGCGCGACCGCACGGCTTCCCTGTCCATATCGGGAGCACCGGCTGTGAGTCCGCCAGCGCGGTCGAGGCGCCGAAGGGCGCGTGCACGGCCCCGAACCTCGTCACGGTCACGCTGCCGGAGTTCGATCCGGCGCATCAGACCGTGAAGCTCGACATAAGTCGACTGCTCGCTCTGAGTAATGTCAGCACCAACCAGATTAATAGTGCGCCAGGTTGCATGTCTGGACCGGACGACAAGGATTGCGCAGGTGTGTTCCGTGAGTTCGGCCTGCCAT
Source organism: Acetobacter sp. A11-2 (assembly GCF_040208445.1). Classification (NCBI taxonomy): domain Bacteria; kingdom Pseudomonadati; phylum Pseudomonadota; class Alphaproteobacteria; order Acetobacterales; family Acetobacteraceae; genus Acetobacter; species Acetobacter sp. A11-2. The sequence goes on along the minus strand of NZ_CP157843.1, from coordinate 179,764 downwards.
TCGGATCAGAGACCTCTCCGCCGGCTCAGTCGGTATTTCGGGGTCGATAAGATGCGCACGTTATTTCGCAAAGTTCTCCAGATGGCCCTTCTGGGTGGGGGGGCGCTGCTTCTATCGGCCGCAACCCGGCCCACGACGTGGCATTGGGACATCCCCTCCTGGGCGCCTGCGCCAGTCGTCCCGTCCGACAATCCGATGAGGGCAGAGAAGGTCGCACTGGGGCGGCGGCTGTTTTATGACAAACGGCTATCGGAGAATGGGACGCTCGCCTGCGCGTCGTGCCATCTCCAGAAACTGGGCTTTGCCTCTGGTGTCCCGACGCATGTAGGCGCGCATGGCGAGCCGGGACTACGCACGCCGATGCCACTGGCGAACGTAGCCTATCTGCCGAGCTACACCTGGGCCAATCCACAGCTCACCACTCTGGAAAAGCAGATGCTGATCCCGATGTTCAGCGACCAACCGGTCGAGCTGGGCATGGGCGGCCAGGAAAAGGCGCTGTTCGCCCGGCTCTCGGATGATCCCTGCTATGCGCGCCTGTTCCGTGTCGCCTTCCCCGAGGCGAAGGGCGCGATCACACTCTCCACGGTCACGAAGGCGATTGCATCCTTCGAGCGCACGCTGCTGTCCTTCGACAGTCCCTACGACCACTCGCTGCATGGCGACAAGACGGCGCTGTCCCCGGCCGCGCAACGAGGCGAGGCGCTCTTCTTCGGCGAGAAGCTCGAATGTTCGCATTGCCATAATGGCCTGAATCTGACCGACAATATCCGCGCGGCTAACATGCCCTTTCCAGAAACAGGCTTTCACAATACCGGCTTGTATAACGAGGACGGCAAGGGGGCCTATCCTGCCAGTGATCACGGGCTGCGGACAGTGACAGGCAATGCCGAGGACGAGGGGAAATTCCGCACGGAAAGCCTGCGCAACGTCGCTCTGACGGGTCCCTATATGCATGATGGCTCCATCGCCACGCTGCACGACGTGCTGGCAGCACATTACTCGAAGGGAGGTCGGTCGGCGACAGGGCCACACGGAGAGAACCCGTTGCGCGACCAGTTCATAGAGCCGTTCGATATCAGCGAGGCGGAGATCGCGGACGTGATCGCCTTCCTGAACTCCCTGACGGATCAGAGCTTCCTCACCAACCCGGCGTTCTCAGATCCGGGAAAGACCTGCCCTTTGGCTCTGCCCTCAGCCTCTCCCTCTGGTAAAGGCGCACAATGATGACTTCGCGACTGGTGTACGGCTTATCGCATCTTAGCAACTCCGCCATGTCATCAGGCGTCGATATGGTATCTGGATCTAGTGTCTTCGTCTTCGATTCTTCGGGTAAAGACTATATCGACGCGGTGTCGGCACTGTTTTGCGCTACGCTCGGCTTTCATAATGAACGCCTGATCGAAGCCGCCACACGCCAGATGCGAGAGCTGCCAGTCTATCCCACCGCGCTAAACCGGACGGTCCCTGTCGTCCACGCGCTTGCGGACGCGCTCAGCGCGGCAGCGCCGATACCGGACGCTCACGTTCTTTTCGCCACAACCGGATCGGAAGCTATCGAAACTCTCATTAAAACGACTTGGTATATCAATAAACAACGAAATCCAAAACGGCATAAAATAATCACGCGTCGGGGGAGCTACCATGGATCGACGATATTTGCCACGAGACTTGGCGGGATCGAAAGCATTATCAATTCATTCGATCTGACGGGTGACGATATTCTGTATGCTGCGCAACCCCGCTGGCCACGTGACGCGTTGGCTGGAGAAACAGAAGAAGATTATGCACATCGCCTGGCTCGGGAACTGGCAGAACTGATAGATCACACGGGTGCCGAAAATATCGCGGCCTTCCTCTGCGAGCCAGTCTCGATTGCTGGCGGCATGTACCCAGCGCCGGAAGGATATTTTGAAGCAATACGCAACGTCTTGTCGATGCGCGATATTCCTCTTTATTTCGATGAAATCGTGACGGGCTTCGGTCGAACCGGAAAGATGTGGGGAAGCCAGACCGTCAACCAGACTCCCGACTGCCTCGTCGCATCGAAGGGGCTTTCAGCGGCCTATCAACCGATTTCGGCGGTCGTCATGAATGATGATTTTCACTCCGCATTGGTGGACTGCTCGATTATGCACCATGGGTTTCATCATGGCGGCACATATCACGCACATCCTGTTGCCGCTGCCGTCGCCCTTGAAACGCTAAAAATCTACGAGGATGAAAGAATAGTAGATCATGTTCAGGATATTTCGAAACATTGGATAAAGATGATTTCGAAACTTGCGGCACACGAGCTGGTCCGATCCACACGGACAATCGGATTATTAAGCGCGATTGAAGTCGGATTTTGTAGCTACAGGGAGCTTGATTTCCGAAATGATGAGAAGAGAGACATAAAACGGTCAGTTGTGAAAGCGTGTATGGAACACGGCGTCCTGATAAGAATCTCATACGACAGCATAATTTTAGCACCTCCTCTCATTATTTCTAAAAAAGACATTGATGAGCTTGAGCAACGCATGACGAAAGCTTTCAATACTATTCTGTTTCCAACAGCATAGCTGCGTCGAAGGTATCCCTTTCGTTGGTCAATAAGAGACTTTTTTCTCTGAAAATATTTGTCTTTCTGCTGTAATTCACACCAAGCGAGGAAAGTAAACATGACTTCTATCCGTAAAATCGTTGCCTCTATGTGTCTCGCAGGGAACTTCGTTCTGCAGATGGCGGACCCTGCCTATGCACATGCCCACCTGAACGCCGAAATACCCGCTGCGGATAGCACGGGAACGGCACCGCAGAGCCTGACGCTAGGCTTTACTGAAGCAGTAGTTGTCAAGCTCACCGGCGTCGTTGTCACTGGCCCCAAGGGTAATGTTATAGAAACAGGAAACGTTGCCCTGTCGGATGACGGCAAGACTCTGACGATCCCGCTCAAAATTGACCTCGTGCCTGGACGATATTCCGTAACCTGGCACGCCCTTGCCGTCGATGGACACAAGACTCACGGCGTCTACGGGTTCACAGTTACTAACCGATGACACCGGATGCTTTCCTGATCCTATGTCGCGCCGCACGAGACAGCCTGGCGCTCTTTCTTACAGGTAGCCTGCTTTTTGCAGGGTGGCTGGCTCCGCGCGACCTCGGAATCGCACTCTCTGCCCGCCTGAGAAAGTTTTGGGCATGGGGGAGCGTTTTTACGACAGTAATAGTCATTGCAACACTGCCAGCCGAAGTCTCCGAGGTCGGAGATGGGTGGCAGGATGCCTTCTCGCCGACTTTAAGCAAAGCCGTGCTTGTTGACACCACCATTGGACAGGCGTGGATCATTCAGGCCGTAGCTGGTGTCTGTCTTCTACTTCTAACTTGGCGTAAATGCGGCGCGCTCCTGTCGGTCATACCCGCATGCTTGCTTCTGACGGCGACAGCTTTGACAGGTCACGTGCGCATGATCGGTATGGGCGCGATGTTCTTCCAGGCCGTGCATTTGCTTGCAGGTGGTTTCTGGTGCGGGGGCCTCATCCCCGTTGCCATGCTTGTCAGTGATACACGAAAAAAGAAGTGGGATCGCTCCATGCAAATGGCGTTAGCACGGTATTCGGCTGCGGGACATATCGCGGTGCCTTTGGTCCTGCTTACCGGCTCTGGACTGGGCCTGAACATCCTGGGCGGATGGCCGAAGCATTTCACTGTCTATTCTACACTACTCATTCTCAAGCTGGGATTAACGAGCGGTATGGTCTGTATCGCCTGCGTCAACCGCTATGTTTACGTAAGAAATCTACGACAGAAGAGAAACATTACGGCCAGCCTTAAATATCTTCAACGCGGAACAATAGCCGAAATTGCATTTTCTGCTGCTATTATTGCAATTGTTGCCGTTGCTGGGCGAATGGACCCGACAACCTTATCTCTACCTACAAACTAGAGTCATGCGCGCATATCTATAGATGCGAATAAATATATCTAGGTATTAATTGTGGTATATAAGAAATATATAAATATTACATTATATTTTTCATGTATACATAAATTATATTATTGTGCGTTACAACACTCACACTACAAACTGTCGAATTTTAATTTGTATGAGAGGAAAGAAATGGAATGGTAAGACACCCTCCTCTTGATCTACGGGAACTGCAATGCGTATGCGCAATTGCTCTTCAAGGAAGCATCCATGGCGCGGCACGCGCTCTAAATTCCAAACAGTCCGCAGTCAGTCGTTCACTTCGGCTACTTGAGGAGCGCGTCGGAATTCAGCTTTTCCGCAGGACATCATCTGGCACAACGCCTACGCCAGTCGGCGAAGCATTCCTCCGACAAGCTGAGGCTCTGTTGCACGACACAAATGCTCTTTATGAATATACTCGGAGATGCGCCTTGGGTGAAAGCGGTATCGTATCAATAGGAATACAAAGTAATGTACCGCCAGGACGGGTGTCGGCCTTCATCGAACCGTATAGAATTCTTTATCCCGGTATTTCGTTTATATATCGTGACGTATCCAAGAGAGATGTAATTTCGGCTCTTTTCGACGGTATCGTTGATTTAGTAATTATAGCCCTTCCGCTGAACGAATCTTGCGCAGCTACCTTACCACTGTGGAGCGATCGAATTGTCGCTGTGACACCGACAAACCATCCTCTTGCTTCGTCTGTCACGACATGTTGGAGCGATTTACGGGAAGAAACTTTTGTCTTCGGTAACGATGATACAGGAGAGGACATGTCTACACTGTTAAAACGCAAAGCAAGCATTGCTGGCTTTCTACCAACAGTGTGTAGGGAAGAAATCATAAGTCTGCGGACGATCGCTCTCGTCATTAACGGACATGGTATTACGCTCATGCCGGCTGGCTGGCTCGCATTTTTTCCAGGTACGATCCTTGAGCAGGTAACTGTGCTAGAAGTGCGCGACGGCGACGGTTTTTCACATCTTGATTACGGCATTGGATGGCGCGATAGAAATTTGTCGACCGTCGCACATAAAATACTTGTTTTCTTGGGAAAGCAGAATCTCGAATAGACTAAGTTTCTCTGCTTACTATCTGCTTAGCTCGCGCACGCTTAAGCTTCGCGAAAGCTCGATCAGATGCAATGAATCCACGGATCATGTGCGGCACGAGACGGGTTGGATCGACGGGCTGACCATTCTGGCTGACCAGTGCTGCGTAAGTCACCAGATCACGATGGAGGTCCGCCGGTAAGTCCACGGGCATGCGGACCGGCTTTTCATCCGGAATTTCAGTGATGCGCAGCGTTGTCATGGTGCTGTTTCCTTTGCGTGGCGAGGTTGCAGGACAAGGTCGCGGTTAAGGATCAAGGTGAAAGGCAGCCCCGGCCGGTCGGTTAGGGTCGGCTGGATGTTGAGGCTGCGATCAACCAACCGGTTACCAACCATGGAAAACCCATTGCTGGCCCCAGAACGGATGGCCTGCGCCAGATTGTTCTCGCTCTGACTGGTTCCGGCCTCTGATCCGACGCTCAGGAGCGTGGTCACGATGGCAGCCCTGAAAAGCTGGCCCCAGTGGTTGTTCACTTCATCGGACAGGCCGGACTGGCCGATGGCGTCGCCACCGGGCAGTTTTTCCAGCACCAGGCTCTCGCCGTTCGGGTAAATCAGCCGGGTCCAGATGATCTGGGTACGCTGCTGCCCGAAAGAAATGCCGCTGTTATAGGCCCCGAACAGCAGGCTTCCCTGCGGGATCAGCAGGAAACGACCGGTCGGGCTGTCATAGACGTTCTGCGTGACATGGCCAGTAATCTGACCCGGAAGGTCAGAGCTGATTTTCGTGTTCAGCGCCCCCGCGATGACAGTGCCCGCCTGAAGGATATAAGGCGAAGCTGACGGCATGATGCGATCCGGGCTGGTCGTCGCGCGGTCAGGCTGGCCTGCCAGAAAGGCACGGTTGCCTGATTGGGCGTCGGTCGAAGAAGATGGATTTGCCTGGGACGCAGATGCACCCGATGTGGGCGGAGTTGCCTGGTCGGTACCCCGGTCGCGTTCTCCCGTCTGCACGAACAATTTGCTGGCGATTGCGGCCTCGACCTCCTGCGCGGCACGGCGGTCGTCGCCACCCGAGGCTGCCTTTCCCTGCTCCTGTGCGTGGAGGATGGTATGCCCCAGATCACCGGGCAGCGCTGGTCCCAGCTTCGGCACATCCTTGCCGACATAGTCGGACGGCAGTCCCGCCAGCCCGTCGGCAGAGGGACGCACATCCGCGTCCTGCGCGGCAGGCGTGGATGACACCCGATGGCTTGCCTGAAGGGCATAGCCCAGCGCGAAGGCCACCGCGATCATGCCAACCCCGCCCAGCGACCAGACCACGGTGCGGGAAAGCCGCACGACACGCGGTCGTTCCGTCCGCAGACGCAGATCAGGTGGCGGCGGTGATGCTGCGGAATTTCCCCCTGTGGCCGGAGCCGCAGAATTTTCTCCCACTGTGTGAGCCTGCCCGGTCATGACTTCCTGCCGTCAATGCGGACAATGCGCACCCGCTGCTCGGAATGCTTATCGCCCAGCCGCAGTTCAGCGGCGGCGAACAGCCGATCCACGATCATCCAGTTCTGCCGCACCCGGTAATTGACCAGTTCCGGGCCGCCATCCGCCCCCAGCACGAAGAGCGGCGGCAGTTCCCCCTGCCCGATCCCGGATGGAAAAGCGATATAGACCTTGTGACCGTCATCAAAGGCCCGGCCGGGTAACCAGGGCGGCGTGCCGCCTTTCACCGGCTGGATGGCATAGCGGAAATTCAGAGTATCGAGATTCAGCCCCGCGTCCACTGGGGCAGAGTCATCGGCCGCGTCGTCCTGCCGGTGCAGGGCAATCAGATCGTCCTCGGGATAGTTCCACGAGACCGACGCCATGTATGTGGGGGGTGTTGACCTCAATTCCGCCAGATAAGTCCGTCGGTCAGTATTGATGATCAGATTAGTGGTCAGATCCGGCCGGGTCGGCTTCACCAGGATATGAATGCGTTTGGTCGCCCCTTCTCCGCTTTCGGTGTCACCGATGACCCAGCGCACCGTATCCCCAGCAGCAACTGGGCCGGTGCCCACCAGTTTTTCACCCTGCTGGAGCATGATGTCCGTGATCTCGCCTGGCGAGGTATAGACCTGATAGAGGGCACCCGGAGAATAGGGATAGACCTGCACCGCATTGATGAAACCGGCCCGCGTCGGCTGGATGCGCGCCGCCAGATTAGCCTGGGTCACGCGCGTGGTCGGATCAGTAACCTCGGGGACCGGATGGGCCGTGCGTCGTGACGGCAGTGGCTTGAACTGGCCCGGCAGAGGAAGTGGCTGTGGCACCTCCACCACCTGCACGGGCTTCGGTGGATCGGGAATTCTCGTCGCGCGCGCGGCGTCATCGTACCGGATGACGGGCGGATGGTAACTGCCCGCGCAACCGGCAAGCGAGAGCAGCGCCACAGGAAGGGCTGCGAAAATGAAGCGCGTCATTGACCAAGCTCCTTCGACCAGTTGATGGCGGAGACGTAGATTCCGAGCGGATTTTTCCTGAGATGGTCGGCATCGCGTGGCGTGTGCAGAACGACCGACACGATGGCGGTCCAGCGTTCGGTGCCGGTGAACGCGCCGTCGCGGTAATGGCGCTCGCTCCAGGCGACACGGAAGCTGCCGGGAGACGCCCGGATCACCGAGGCGATGTCCACCTCGACCTGCTCATGCCCGATGCGCGAGAACGGATCATTGAGGCGGGCATAATCGTTAAGCGCCTGAGCGCCCGACGTGGTGGTGAAATCATAGGCGCGTAGCCAGTTCTGCCGCACCACCACAGGGTCCGACGACAGAGCGCGCACGTCATGAACGAACTGCGCCAGATACCAAGCGATCTGCGGATCGGCGGGCATATAGCCCGCTATCGCGGGGGCCACGACCTGCGCCTGCCCCAGCCGATCGACCTGCACGACCCACGGCGTGATGGTACCGCGCGCGGACTGCCAGACCAGCCCTACGCCAAGGCCTGCGGACAGAAGCAGAGAGCCGAACGCCATCAGCCGCCAGTTACGGGCCTGTACACGGGCGGAGCCGATGCGCTCGTCCCAGACTTGCGCGGCTTTCTGATAGGGCGTGACAGGCTCGGGCGTGGTCCCGTAGCGGGTGGTGGAGCGACGGAACATCGTCCTCATTCCTTTTCCGACAGATCGATGGAGGAAGATCCGCCCCCGCCATCGGCGGAGCGGATAACATGGGCGGCCTCAGCAGCATGAGCGGCGGCATTGCGGCGCTTCATCTTCTGAGCCCAGCGGGGCGGTTCGCCGGAACCGCCACCATCTCCACCAGACGGACCCTCACCGGTAGGGCCGCCACCCGTGGGGCCATCCCCTTCTCCGGCAGGACCACCGCCTCCAGAAGGTGCCGGTCCGTTATCCCCGGCTCCGCCTTCGCCTCCCTCCCCCATCCCGCGCGCGGCCCAGCGTCCACCGGCGGCATAGCTTTCCTTGAGGGATGAACCGGCACGCGAAGCCGCCCCTTTGACGGCATTCGCGACATTTCCACCGACGGCCCGGCCCATGCCTCCGATCCCGGCGGCCATGCTGCCCGCGCCGCCAGACGCGCCTGCGGCTCCGGCCGAATAGGCGGAGGTAGCAGCCCCGGCAATCGCGGCCCCTCCCCGCGCGGCGGCAGCCGTGGCGCCGAGGGCTGCGGCACCACCGGAAGCAACAGCCCCGACACCGGCCGCCGCAGCAGCACCCATGGCGCCAACCGCCATGCCGGTACCGACTGCCGCTCCCGCGCCAAGCTGCGGTGCGCCGGAAATCAGCCCATTGGCGATGCTGCCGCCAAAAATGGACAGGCCGACAATTGCAAGGGAGGCCAGCACCACCGAGACGGACTGCCCGATCGTGGGAACGTCGCTGCCGTAGGAGGTTGAGAACTGGGCGAACAGAACCGACGCGATAGCGGAAATGACCGCCAGCACCATGATCTTCACACCCGACGAGACGACATTGCCCAGCACCTTTTCCGCCAGAAAGGCGGTGCGGCTGAACAGGGCGAAGGGGATCAGGATGAAACCCGCCAGCGTGGTCAGCTTGAATTCGATCAGGGCAACAAAAAGCTGCACGGCCAGAATGAAGAACGCCGCGAGCACGATCAGCCACGACAGACAGAGCACAAAGATCTGAATGAAGTTCGTAAAGAAGGCGACAGGACCAAGGAGATTATGGACTGAATCCAGAAGCGGCTGGGCTGCATCGAAACCCGTGGATGCCAGTCGGCCGGGCCGCAGGAAGTCTCCGAGTGCCAGATTGCCGCCACCGGCTCTCAGGCCAAGGGCCGCAAAACTGTCAAAGACGGTCTTCGACAGACTGGAGAAATTGCTGATCAGAAAGGAAAAGAATCCGATATAGAGCGTCTTCTTCACCAGACGCTGGATGATGTCCTCATCAGCAGCCCAGGCCCAGAACAGGCCAGCCAGCGCCATATCCAGCACGGACAGTGTTCCTGCTAGTGAGATCACATTCCCCTTCACCAGACCGAAGCCGCTGTCGATGGTGGTGGTGAAGGTATTCAGGAAAGTGTCGATAACGCCCACATTGCCCATCGCCATGGCGGTCAGTTCCCGCTGCTGCCGAAAATGGACACCGTGCCGGGCACATAGGCGTCATGCTGTGAAAAATGCTGATACTGAGCTTCACTTTCCGCTTCCGTCGCAGCATCGCGCGCCTGTTGCAGGGCTGTGGCGCGGCCATTGGCAGCAAGTTCGGCCTGAATGTCGGATAACTGACGGGACTGTAGCGCCAGAAGCTGGTTTCCTGCCTGCGCCGCCTGCAACGCGCCCGTGGAGGTCTGGCTGGAAGAGACAAGCTGGGTCATGGCCGAACTGTCGCTGGGGATGTTTCCTACCACCCGAGCCTGAAGCTTCAGGGCATCTTCGAACCCGCCCACGGAATTCTGCCACCGTGTCTGTGCCTGGCTGAACAGGGCACTGTCTGACATGCCGGACGAGATTGAGGTGTACGCCTGCTGGTATTGCTGCTCGACCGAGGTCACCGAATAAGCGATGTTCTGTGCCTGCGCGAGCAAGGCTGTTGTCTGGGAAATCGTTGATTGCAGCGTCGACAATGTCGACAGTGGCAGGCTCGCCAGATTACGGCCCTGGTTGACCAGCATCTGCGCCTGATTGGCAAGAGATGTGATCTGGTTGTCGATCTGCTGAAGCGTGCGGGCCGCGATCAGCACGTTCTGGACGTGGTTCGCCCCATCATAGACCGCCCATTGGGCACGGGCCGGTCGTGAAAGGTCGAACGTTGCACCGAATGCCAGCGTAACAGAGGCGACAAGAGCAGTGCGATGGAAATGTTTTTCTCTCACACGCGCAAAAAAATCGGTCCGAAGCTGGCAATGTCTTTCCGTCATGGCACGTCCTCCGCCCCGCGATCGTCGCGCAACAGATCCGCCGCCCATGACACGCCCCGCGCGTCAAACCACGCGAGGAGAAAACCGTCCCGGCCGTGTTCCGCCAGCACTGCATCGATCAGCTTGTGATCGTCCTTCCCTGATGCTGCGCATAAGGCGAGTGCGACAGGCCCGAGCCCCAGTTCGAACAGGCGATTGCCGCGTTGCGTCTGGCAGTAATAGTCCCGCTTCGACGCGGCCCGCGCGATGATGGCGATCTGTCGGTCGTTCAGGCCAAAATCCCGATAGAGCGCCATGATCTGCGGCTCGATCGCCCGCTCGTTAGGCAGGAATATCCGTGTCGGGCAGCTTTCCACCACCGCCGGAGCAATGCGGGAATTGGCAATATCCGACAGGGACTGGGTGGCGAAGATGACGCTGGCGTTCTTTTTGCGCAGGGTTTTCAGCCACTCTCGCAACTGGCCGGAGAAATCCCCGTCATCGAGAACCAGCCAGCCCTCATCGATGACCAGCAGGGTCGGCCGGCCGTCCAGACGGCCTTCGATGCGGTGGAACAGGTACGACAGAACGGAGGAGGCCGCGCCCGAGCCGATCAGACCTTCGGTTTCGAACACCACCACATCGGCATCCCCGATACGCTCGGCATCCGCATCCAGGAGGCGGCCGTAGGGACCACCGAGGCAGTAGGGCGCCAACGCCTGCTTCAGGGCGTTGGACTGGAGAAGCGCGACCAGGCCGGACAGGGTCCGCTCACGGGCAGGCGACGATGCCAGCGAATTCAGAGCCGACCAGAGGTGAGACTTCACCTCCGGGGTCAGCGCCACCCCCTCGCCGACAAGGATCTGACCGAGCCATTCACTGGCCCATTTGCGCTCATCCGGATCATCGATCCGCGCCAGCGGCTGAAGTAATACGCCGCTGCCCTCTTCTCCAGACAGATCGGCATCTGTCAGTCCACCCCCGAGATCGCGCCAATCGCCTCCCATCGCCAGCGTTGCCGCGCGCATCGACCCGCCAAAATCGAAGGCAAAAATCTGCGATCCCGCATAGCGACGGAACTGGAGCGCCATGAGCGCCAGCAGCACGGATTTACCTGCCCCGGTCGGTCCCGCGATTAGCGTATGACCCACATCGCCGACATGCAGGGAAAACCGGAACGGCGTGGCCCCTGCCGTTTTGCCATAAAACAGCGGTGCGGCCTTGAAATGCCCATCCATCTCCGGCCCTGCCCACACGGCGGAAAGCGGAATCATGTGCGCCAGATTCAGGGTCGAGACCGGGGGCTGCCGCACATTGGCGTAGACATGCCCCGGCAGAGATCCCAGCCACGCCTCCACCGCGTTCAGGCTTTCCGCCATGCAGGTGAAGTCACGGCCCTGAATGATCTTTTCCACGAGGCGAAGTTTTTCCGCCGCTATGCTGGCGCTGCCATCCCACACCGTCACCGTGACCGTGATGTAAGCCTGCCCGACATCATCCGCGCCCAGCGACTGCAACGCCAGATCGGCATCGGCTGCCTTGTTGGCGGCATCGTTATCCACGAGAACTGACGCCTCATTGGTCATCACTTCGCGGACAATGGCTGCGATACTCTTGCGCTTTGCGAACCACTGGCGCCTGATTTTCGTCAGCACCTTGGTGGCGTCGGTCTTGTCCAGCAGGATGGCGCGGGTGGACCAGCGATAGGGCATGGCCAGCCGGTTCAGGTCGTCCAGGATTCCGGGGAAAGTCCGCGACGGGAAACCCGTAATGGTCAGGGTTTTCAGGAAGGCATCGCCCAGCTTTGGCTCCAGACCACCCGAAAGCGGCTGGTCCACCAGCAGGGCATCCAGATGCATCGGAATTTCCGGCACCCGGACCCGCTGGTTCCGGGTGGAGATGGTACTGTGCAGATAAGTCAGCATCTCACCGTCATCCAGCCATGCCGCCTCGGGCATGAAGCCATCCAGCAAGGCCAGCATCCGATCCGTGCGGTCCACGAACGTATGGAGCATGCCATGCGGATCGGGACCATCGCGTTCCCTGCCTTCATAGAGAAAACGCTCGGCGCGACCTGATGATTCCGCCGGTGGCAGCCAGACCAGGGTCAGAAAATACCGACTCTCGAAATGCGCGCCCTCATCCTCGAACTGCTCCCGGCGCTCCAGGTCGACCATCTGGCTGGCTGCGTCGGGAAAGTCACCGTCAGGATAGAGTGTCGCCGGGACGCGCTGCGCTTCCACGAACACCGCCCAGCCTGAGCCAAGGCGACGGAGCGCATTGTTCAATCTTCCGGTCACACCGACCAGTTCCGCTGGTGTTGCGCTATCGAGATCGGGACCACGTATTTTTGCGGTGCGCTGAAAACTGCCGTCCTTGTTCAGGACGACGCCCTTTTCGACCAGCGCGGCCCAGGGCAGGAAATCAGACAGCAGGGAGTTTCGGTTGCGATATTCGCCAAGGGACATCATGGCCCTGTCCTCCCTCTACGCACGAAGCCAGGCGGGATAACGGAGATGCCGTCGTCCCACCTCGATGAAGACCGGATCGCGTTTCGCACCCCAGACCGCGAGCCCATGGCCGACGATCCAGAATGCGGCCCCGATCAGCCACAGCCGCAGACCAAGGGCGATCGCTGCCGCCAGCGTGCCGTTGGCGATGGCAACGGCGCGGGGCGCACCACCGAGCAGGATGGGATCGGTCAGCGAGCGATGCACCGGGACATGGAAGCCCGGCACGGCATCATCGTCATATCCCACGGCCATCAGATCAGCGCCCCACCGGAGAACGAAAAGAACGACAGGAAGAAGCTGGACGCGGCAAAAGCAATGGATAGACCAAAGACAATCTGGATCAGGCGGCGGAACCCGCCGGATGTTTCCCCGAAGGCCAGCGTCAGGCCGGTCACGGTAATGATGATCACCGAGATGATTTTGGCGACCGGTCCCTGCACGGATTCCAGAATCTCGTTGAGCGGGGTTTCCCACGGCATGCTGGATCCTGACGCCCATGCCGACGACGCGAAAGCAAACGACAGCAACAGGGACGTTCCGAATACACGGAGATCCCGCACATGCCAGTCAGGACGTGCGACAGCGCACACGACGGCGCGCAGACGTGAAGGCGGCCTCATGATGACTCTCCATTGGCAGAGCAGGATGTTTCGGGAGACGAGAAGCTGACCGGACGGATGCGATAGGCACCCGTCACGGGATCTAGGCCATCGATTTCTGCCAGTTCGGACAGGTGGCGGGCCGTGCCGCGTCCGGACAGGACCGCGATGACGTCGATGGTTTCCGCGATCATGGCGCGTGGCACTGTGACCACCGCCTCCTGGATCAGTTGTTCCAGCCGATACAGGGCCGCGAGCACTGATCCGGCATGTAGTGTACCGATACCGCCGGGATGGCCGGTGCCCCATGCTTTCAGCAGGTCCAGCGCCTCGGGGCCGCGCACCTCACCAATCGGGATACGGTCGGGCCGCAGGCGCAGGGCGGACCGCACCAGTTCGGACAGGGTTACGACACCATCCCTTGTACGCATGGCGATCAGATTGGGGGCTGTGCATTGCAGTTCCCGCGTATCTTCGATCAGCACGACGCGATCACCGGTTTTCGCGACCTCGGCCAGCAGCGCATTGACCAGCGTGGTCTTGCCGGTCGATGTCCCGCCGGCGACCAGGATGTTTTTCCGTTCCGCGACCGCGCGGCGCAGAAATACCGCCTGCCCCACCGTCATGATTCCGGCGGCGACATAATCGTCGAGGGTGAACACGGCCACGGCGGGCTTGCGGATGGCGAAACTCGGGGCGGTCACGACGGGCGGGAGCAATCCCTCGAACCGCTCACCGGTTGGCAGTTCCGCCGATACGCGCGGTGCTGCCTCATGCACCTCCGCCCCGACATGGTGCGCGACCAGGCGTACGATGCGCTCGGCATCGGCCGGCGTAACCCTGTCGCCGGTATCGCCCAGCCCCTCGGACAGGCGGTCGATCCACAGCCTGCCATCGGGATTGAGCATCACCTCGACAATGGCAGGATCAGCGAGGTGCCGGGCAATCGCCGGTCCCATCGCCGTGCGCAGCATGGACATGCCGCGTACCGTGGCCCTTTCATGGATGCTGGAAACTGACATGATTTTCCCCGCTATGAGCCGAACACGATGCGCGGACAGCAACGGGGCAATTAAGAAAGGCAGGAAACCACGCGGTTCAACAGGAATTCATGCGTCGTAGGGCGGTGGGGAAACGTAGGGCAAAAATACTTGCAGGGTGCGGAAATTACGAATCCGGTTCATCCTGTAAGGCAGGATCGGAAACATCGTCTGGAATTTCCTGCTGGAGTCTCGGTCCCTGGGCCAGCCTGCGACCGAGGGCCGAGACAAAATTATCGTAACGCGCCCCGGCCTGCGCCCGTGCTGCCCTGGCAGCCGGTTCAGGCAAGGGCGGGGTCGTGGTGAGCCAGAAGCGGATGAACAGCGCCAGGGTCTCCACCGTGATGCCGATATCGCGCTCCAGCCGCGCAAGACGCCGGTCCTGCCGGTCGAGGCGCTTCGATGTTGCAGCCTCGCGGCGCTCCTCCCCGTCGGGCGACAGAAAGGAAGCGACGGCAGCCTCCACGATCAGGGACATCGGCTGCGCACGTCGCGCGGCATAGGCGGAGAGGGTCTTCATCACATCAGGGTCGAGATAGACGGAGATCTGGGCTTTCTTTTTTGCCATCACCATACTTTCCTCACAGTTCCAGCTCGTCGCCACAGTCGAGCGATGCCTGCCGGGCCACACCGCGCATGAGATCGTTCATCCGGTTGTTACGGGGCGCGATGTCGTCGAATTCGTCAGTCGGGTCGGGTGCGAATTCATTTTCCATCGGCTCCTTCTTCTCGACCGTTCCCTCACCCAGTTCTGGCTGACGGCGGCGGGCAGACTGTTTCGGGTCTTCATCCCCCTCGTCCTCCGTCGGCTCCGCCCCGGCATCCGGCGCCGGTGGGCGTGGCGGCAACGGTCGCGTGCTCCAGTCGTCGGGACGGCCATCTTTCGGGCGCGGAAGATCAGGCGGAGGAAGAACGCGCTCGCGGAAGCGGTCATCCTCGAAATAGCGGGCCTTCTTCGCGCGGATCGGATAGAGACCGGAGACCATGACGATCTCGTCCGCTGGCGGGAGCTGCATGACTTCTCCCGCCGTCAGCAGCGGGCGTGCCGTCTCCGAGCGCGAAACCATCAGATGGCCCAGCCAGGGCGAAAGCCGGTGCCCCGCGTAGTTCTTCATCGCCTTCATCTCGGTGGCAGTCCCAAGCGCGTCAGACACACGTTTCGCCGTCCGCTCATCGTTGGTGGCGAAGCTCACCCGGACATGGCAGTTGTCGAGGATCGAATTGTTCGGCCCATAAGCCCGTTCGATCTGGTTGAGGGACTGGGCGATCAGGAAGCTTTTGATCCGGTAGCCCGCCATGAAAGCCAGCGCCGATTCAAAGAAATCCAGACGCCCGAGGGCCGGAAATTCGTCGAGCATCAGTAGCAGGCGCCGTCGCTGTGCCGCAGCCTCCAAGTCTTCCGTCAGCCTACGGCCAATCTGGTTCAGCACCAGCCTGATCAATGGCTTGGTGCGGCTGATATCCGAGGGGGGCACGGTCAGGTAAAGCGTCACTGGGCGGTCCCCTCCAACGATGTCGGCAATGCGCCATTCGCAGCGCCGGGTGACTTCCGCCACCACCGGATCACGGTACAGGCCAAGGAAGGACATGGCAGTGGAGAGCACGCCCGAGCGTTCATTGGGCGATTTGTTCAGCAGCTCGCGCGCGGCCGATGCAACAACAGGATGTGGCCACTTCTCACCCAGATGGTTTGTCCGCATCATGACCGACAGCGTGGTGGCGATCGGGCGCTTCGGGTCCGACAGGAAATTGGCGACACCGGCGAGGGTTTTGTCTGGCTCGGCATAGAGGACATGCAGGATGGCGCCGACAAGCAGGGAGTGTGAGGTTTTCTCCCAGTGATTGCGCTTCTCCAGACTGCCTTCCGGGTCCACGAGGATATCGGCGACATTCTGGGCATCGCGGACTTCCCACTCTCCACGCCGGATTTCCAGTAACGGGTTATAGGCGGACGAGATCGCATTGGTCGGGTCAAACAGCACGACGCGACCGAAACGGGCGCGAAATCCCGCCGTCAACTCCCAGTTCTCGCCCTTAATGTCGTGGACAATAGCTGAGCCAGGCCAGGTCAGAAGCGTCGGGATGACCATACCGACACCCTTGCCACTGCGCGTTGGTGCAAAGGTCAGGACGTGCTCCGGTCCGTCATGGCGCAGATAGGCCTTGCCATACCGGCCAAGCACCACCCCATCCGGGTCAAGCAGCCCGGCTTTCGCGATCTCGTCCGGGTCCGCCCAGCGTGCCGACCCGTAGGTTTCGATTTTCCTGGCTTCACGGGCGCGATGGACCGACAGCGTCACGGCGGCGGCGAAAGCCAGCACCCCACCCGATCCGGCCATCCACGCCCCGCGCGCAAAGACGTTCGGGGCATAGGCGTCGAATTCGAACCACCACCAGAAAAACAGCGGCGGCGCGTAGACCGACCAGTGATGGAACAGCACGAACCAGGGCCGACCGAGTTCAGGCTGGAAGCCCAGTTCCCAGGCCGTCCATTGGGTCGCGGCCCACCAGGACAGGACGACAATGGACAGGACCACCGCGACCTGTCCCCATTGAATTTTGGTTCCCGGCATTTTCGATTCCTCCTTGCGCAGGAACAGGTCGGGCGGCCATTTTCCGTTCCGCAAGGGCTTTTCCCGCGTCGTCGCATCCCGGCGCATGGCAGGGAAAAAAT
Source organism: Acetobacter sp. A11-2 (assembly GCF_040208445.1). Taxonomy (NCBI): domain Bacteria; kingdom Pseudomonadati; phylum Pseudomonadota; class Alphaproteobacteria; order Acetobacterales; family Acetobacteraceae; genus Acetobacter; species Acetobacter sp. A11-2. The sequence goes on along the minus strand of NZ_CP157843.1, from coordinate 162,574 downwards.
ACTTGTCCGGTGCGGCCCAGACCGTCATCACATTGAGCGAAGGTCGCGGGAGTCGAATGATAACCGGGTCTTGTGGCTGGACGGGTGCTGCGGCCAACGATGATGCGAACCCCGACCAGACATGGATTTTCTGGCACTCCCTCTCATTATGTAGTAATGTTCCTACATTGCAGTCTGGAGGCCGGACATGAGCATCACCACACTTTCAAGCCGCGAGTTCAACCAGGACACCAGCCGGGCCAAGAAGGCGGCGGCCGAGGGACCGGTGTTCATCACCGACAGGGGACGCACGGCCCATGTCCTGCTCAGTATTGAGGAATACCGCCGTCTGACACACCATCCGCGCAAGATCGCGGACGCTCTGGCGATGCCGGAAGCTGCGGACATCGCATTCGATCCGCCTCGCGCCAATATCACACTCCGCCCGGCCGATTTTTCCTGATGTTCCTGCTGGACACGAACGTCGTTTCAGAACTGAGAAAAATCCGTGCCGGGAAAGCCGACCCGAATGTCGCGGCATGGGCGGATAGCGTGGAGGCAGAAGATCTGTATCTCTCCGCCATCACCGTCATGGAACTGGAAAACGGCATCCTGCGCGTGGAGCGCCGCGACGGAGCCACTGGCACGATCCTGCGGACCTGGCTGGAACAGTATGTCCTTCCTGCGTTCGAAGGGCGTATTTTTCCCGTCGATACATCCGTAGCCCTGCGCTGCGCCCGGCTCCATGTCCCCGATCCCCGTTCGGAACGTGATGCCCTCATCGCCGCGACCGCGCTGGTTCATGGCAAGACGGTCGTGACCCGCAACGTCGCGGATTTCCTGCCATGCGGTGTCCCCCTGCTCAACCCGTGGGAACCCCAGCCGGACTGACAGGAGCGCTGGTTCACAAACCCAGCCCCCTGTTCCGGGTGAAGCTCCAGTCAATCCCGCCATTGTCGCGCGCGACACCGGAGACGTGCCTGCCCTGCTGCTTCTCCAGCGATGGCGTCCAGGGCACAAGCTGGAACTGAAGCCCGTCATCAATCATCGCATAGCGACCCGAGGCCAGCACCATGCGCTGACGATAGGTGCCGGTGACATACTCCCCCGAACCCGACTGGCTGAATGTCCGTCCCGTCTCGACGGCCAGCCGCTCTCCAACTTCCCGGACCTCCCGGTCCCTGAGCGTCCCGATCAAGTTGCGCGCCAGAACCACCCGCTGCGTGTGACGTTCGGCAAGACCCTGCTCAATCAGTTGCTCCGCCCGGCGCTCCATCGCCTCACGGACCTCGGCGCCAAAGCCCGCCTGCCCCAATGCAACAGGGTCGCGCGCCACTGCCTGCCGGTCGAGCCAGGTGGCCCCTCGCGCCATCACCTGATCCTCGATCGACAGATCAGACCGCACAGCCAGCGCCACACGCCGTTGCCCCTTCCGGTCATCGAAGGCGCGCAGTTCCACCACCGAACCCATTACACTGTCCCCGGTCGCATCGAGATCGGGAAAGCGGATATGATGCGTACGCCCGTCCACGCCGTCGATGACCGCATAGGCCGTGCCTTTCAGTTCATCGTCCAGACCACGATCAACCAGCCTGCCGATGACGGGAACATCCAGGCTTTCGCCCGCCAGCACATAACTCGACGTGCTCCGCTCGATCCCGCGCTCGGCCAGGGAACGGTGAATGCGCTTGATGATGTCGCCGCGTTCGCCCAGTTCACGCAGCGTCGCCTCGGCCGTCTCATCCAGCAACCATTGCCCCTCTCCAACCTGATGGGCGAGACCAAGCCCTTCCAGCCGACGCAGGCGTCCGACCTTCAATGCCCCGAACGGATCGGGCTGCTCACCAGGCGAAGGCGCCGTGTCGATGACGCCATCGCGCCCCGCATCGCGCTGAAGCTGCCGGTCAAGCTGGGTCCAGTATTCGGCATCGACCTGACGTTCGAGGGCGCGGTGAATTTCGATGTCATTGCGCTGCCCGAGTTCCTGCGTCACCAGATCCTGGGCACGGGCGCGCAACCCGTCTTTGATATAATCCCGCGAGATGACAAGGTCGCTGCCATCCTCGGCTACACCGCGCACGAGGATATGGACGTGGGGGTGCTGCGTGTTCCAGTGATCCACCCCCACCCAGTCCAGTTTCGTGCCGAAGTCTTTTTCCATCTGCCCGACCAGTTCGCGGGCATAGCCCTTGAGGTCGGCCATGTCGGGCGCGTCCTCGGGCGAGACGATGAAACGGAAATGGTGACGGTCGTCCTCGCAGCGTTCGGCGAACGCCTTCGGGTCGGCATCGTCGATGCCGGGACCAAAGAGCCGTGCCTTCTCACCGTCCTTCGTGACCCCTTCCCGGCGCAGGTAACGCAGATGGGCGGCGAGCGGCGCCTTGCGCCCGCTATGGCGTACGACACGGGCCTTGACGGTCACGCGGCGGGCTCGGCTGGTCAGCAGGCGATTGGCCCTGGCTGCCGCGATGCGGCCACGCCCGAAGGACGAACGGGAACCACTGCCGTTGCGGCCCGAGCGGAACCCGCCGCCACCGGCACGCTGGGCCGAAGCAAGGGCCTGGGCGACGAAGGGCTTGAGCCGCTGGGCGCGCGGCGAGCGGATGCGACCCAGACGGGGCCGGAAGTCATTCTCGCGGGCCATTGGACCCTCCAATGTGCGAAAAAGGCTGGTGCAACAAAGGAAAACAGGGTCGGCAAACATTGCCAAAGAAGAGGAAACATTGCTGAAAGAACGAAAAAACGCAGGAAAACCGACACCCCAACCGAGGCGCAATGTGCGCCCTTTTATCTCGCCTCTCATTCCCCATGCCCCAAAGCGCCTGTTCACCCCTGCCAGCACCCGATCCGCGATGCTGGCCCCTGGCCCGATCGCCCTGCGCGAACCAACGCAAACCGGCAGGAAGAAGGATGCCTGGACGCGTATTCATGGCGTTGCCACCGATGCGGAAGAAGCGACAAAAAGCCCACCGGAAAGCGGCCTGACAGGCGCAAGACCATGCGCCATGATGTCACTTCGAACATCCTTCGACGGCAGCTTCATTGCAGCCGGAACGCCCTGCCCCGCATCGTCCGACTGCACGGCGAAAATCGGCGCATGAGTCCAGAACAGCGGATCGGGATGCGAAACCGGTAGCAACGATTCAGCACCGCCCTGACCGATCAGGGGCAGCAATCCGGCGACATAGGCGCGCGTTTCGGGTGGCAGCGGACGTTGCCGATCACGGTAGTCCTCATAGCGCCCCGGCCCGGCGTTATAGGCTGCCAGGAAACCCGGCGAGCCGTACCGATCGTGCATCTCGTGCAGGAACGCAGCGCCCGCGAGGATATTGTCATGCACATCGAACGGATCGTTTCCCAAGCCGTAGCGGGCACGAAGGTCGCTCCAGGTCGCGGGCATGATCTGCATGAGTCCGAGCGCGCCTTTCGATGAAATAGCGCCAGTATCACCACCGCTCTCAGCGCTCATGACAGCCCGTATCCACGTCGCGGGAATGTCGAAGCGCTGCACGGCTTCAGCGATCACGGCGGCATACGGATCGGTGTCAGCAGGCACTGAAACCGACGCCGCCCGTGCGTGATCGATGGCACCCGATGCACTGATCGCAGTAACGCCGACAGCGAGGAAAAACGCGCGTCGCATCGTCTCATTCCCCGCGTTCAACACGCCGTGACGGACGCGTCCAGTTCAGCACCCAGACCGCACGCTCCCCACCGGCACGGAAGAGATTGGCCCGGATCGGTTGTGCAAAGGCGGGGTCATCGAGGGCTACTGCGATGTATTCACCAGCCAGCTCGCCGGTGCGTTTCCAGCCAGCACCAACCTCCGGGCCATCGGCATCGGTGAGATGGATGCGGTAATCCGGGGCATGTTCGGCGTCGGAAAACTCGGCCGGAACGAGAAGGATATCCTGCGCCACGGTGAGGGTGCGGATGCGCCCGGCAAAGCCGGTTTTCGTGCGCGTGAAAAGACCAATCTGAGTCATCTCATTGCCCTTTCGTGGATGGAGTGAAGATCACGTCGACAGATTGCTGGCTCCCGGACGGAAGCCAGACTGGCGTTGCGCGTCCGATGACGGTGGAGACGGACAACGGGCCGAAATATCGCCCGTCGAGACTGCGTGGCTCAGCCGGGTTCATGACGAAGACCTGGCCGGGAGCGAGGTGTTGGCACCCCTGCCAGACGGGCAATGGACGGCCCCGGTGATCGAGGGATTGCGCGTCGCCAGCGAAGTGCCCGTCGATGGTTACGCGCTGCCCGGTACGGCACACGGACTGCCCTGCGATAGCCGCTACAGGCTTGAGCAGGGGCACACCGAGAGGGAGGTAGCCGCGTTTTGCCAGCAGCATCGCCTCGCGCGCTGGCAGACGGACGGCGACCAGATCACCGACATGCGGTGTGGGGTTCCTATGCAATCGGTAGAGCCCGACGGGCACGCTCGCCGTCTCGTTCCAGATCAGCCGTGGCGCAGGATGAACGACCATCGACGCGCCCACACCGAGCACGGCTAAATAAGTCGCAAAGAACCAGCCACGCCGGGTCATGACGTCACCTGCCGTCGCTTGAGCCATGCTGAATGCTGCTCGCGCGTATAGGCACGCGGCTCATGTCCGGCCGTGATGCGATGGTGCAGATGCCGCCAGTATTCGGGCGCTGCATCCGCCGGATCGAGACCCAGTGCCTCAATGGCATCGACCGACCGGAGCACATGTTCGACCCTTGGCCAGCTATCGACACGCAGGAGGATTTCGCCGCCGGGACGCACGAACGGCAAAGTCTGGAACACTTCGCCAGCCCTGACCGCGCGCACGATATCCAGCCGGGAGACGGTGATACCGAGGTCATTGGACGCCCAGCGCACAAAGGCGAAAACACTTCCTGGCGCAAAGCTGGAAATGCGGCGGCGGTCATCGAGTATCTGCTCGTCACTGCAATGCCCGAAGCGCAGCCAGTGTTCGATGCGCCTATCGATCCAGGTCAGTTCGACATGTGTCAGCGCCGCCGGATGCCGATGGGAGATGCGAGAGTACCGGGTCATGGCCCGTCTCCCGGCCCCTTGAAGGGGGCAATGGACGGGCAGAAAGGGTTATCCGCAGAACGGCGCTTCCCATCAACATAAGAGTTAGATTCTAAGTTAGATAAGTTAAGGGCCGGAATCGCCGTTTCAGGCCAAAGACTTAGCTGGGGTGTGTGCGTGTGAAGTCCCGATAGTCCTGCGTGTGATGTCCCGATAGTGGATGCGTGTGAAGTCCCGATACCATTCACATAGTTATCCACAGGATGTGTGGATAAGTCAGTTGGCAGGATGCGCAGCAACTCACGCGCGCCAGCACGCTCAATGTTCAGGCGATAGCCTGGCAAGGTCTGGCTGGCGGCGGCTCGCCGGATCTGAATGGCAAAGTCCGAGGGACGCATCAGGCTGCCGGATTTCTGGTGCAGATGCCCGATCTCGAAAGTCCAGCCGGTAGGTTGGCGACCCGCGTGTTTGCGGGCGACACGGTAGAGCCAGCGCTCAATGCCACCGGTCAGCCGGAAATAGGTCGGGTCGATGGCCAGCACCAGCGACCGGTCGATCACGCCACGATAGAGCCATTCCGGAATGACGATCTCGATACCAGCGGCGCGACCGTTCCGGCTGGCGCAGATTTCCCACTCGGTAATCCAGGAAAACTGCTGCCGTCGCCAGTTCTGGCCGTTGCGGATCGTGGTAGCGACTACGGTGGACTGGAGCCGGGCAAGTGCCGCCCTGAGCAGCCCATAATCCCGCGCCCCGGTCTGTCGGCCAATGCCGGTGAGCAACTGGTAGGGGGTGAAGCGCAGGAAGCGTGACGTTGTCAGGCCGAGATTTTCAGCCTCGACAATCTGGCTGGCAGCCCAGATCAGCACGTCAGCGTCCCAGATCGTCGCCATGCCGTGCTCGGGCATCCCGAACACCTCAACGCGCGTGTCCCCTGCCGCGTAGAGGATTGGCGTGGTGCGCTTCGTTTTGGACAGAGAGAAAAACGGTCGCTCCATCAGATCGCGCTGGTCGCGCGGGCTGATCTCGCCGCTGGCGACAACGAACGGCAGGAGCCTGCTGCGCTCGCTGGCCGTGAGGGTATGGCGGGCCTGCATGTCCATCCTCCCCTCACCGGCGATCAAGGCCGGCAGAGCGGGCCTCGTCGTAATTCGGATCAGAGGTGGACCGGCAGGCGCTGGCGGCAGCCCAGGCGTCGAGGTCGTCGATCAGATAGACGACACGACCACCAAGCTTGCGGAAGGTCGGGCCACTGCCATGGCAGCGGTATTTTTCCAGCGTGCGGGGAGAAAGGCCAAGAATCTGCGCGGCCTGATGTGTGCGCAGGTAGCGTGCCGGTGACGGCGCGTGTCTGTCGAGCATGGTATGCCTCCATCTGGTCTCGAAGCGCCGCAGGAATGATGCGGCGGATCGGGATGACGGTGGCGGAGAAAGCGGGCGTTGAGGGTGGACGAAGATTTTTCGAGGTCAGTGTCCACCCCCGCGCGTCGGAGCGTATGCCGGAGATGCCGGGCGCAGCCGGGCATAGGGCAGCGTTGAACAGATGGGAAAACGCAGCGCGAAGGAGCAAAAACCGGTTGTGTTATCGCCCGCGTAAAAAATCCAGATAGCCGCCACTGACCCGGTTTCGGGCGTCAAGAAGCAGGCGCTCCGCATGGCGACGCGCCGCCGTGTTGCGCCATTCCACCGCTGGTAAAGCGGCTTGCCATGAACGATTGACCGCAATGGCGATATCGCGGGTGGTACCGCCCGCTTCGTGAATATCGAAGGCGAGCAGGAGCAGCATCTGTCGCGCGCGTTGCAGCGGGGTGAGCTGGAGGGCGCGTGGAAGCAGGCCAACGCGCTGGCCGCGCTGCCTGCGAAAGAAACGCAGCGCCACGTCGAGACGCAGTTCGGCGGCGTCATCCATCGGCAGAAGCACGGCGGGGCGGCCTATGGCCAGCGGGCTCAGAAGCCGAAGGTAGAGTTCGCCCGCCGCGTCACCGATCACCCGCCATGTGTCGTCTTCCGCATCATGACGGGCCAGGATGGTTCCGAGCACCGCCGGATTGATCGGGGTCACGGTGGCGAAATCCGATGGCGCGGGTGTCAGAATCAGCGTGGCCGGTGAAACCTCGGGCCGCCAGACCATGCGCCCCTGACGGGCGGGTTCATCGGGCGCATGAACAAAAGCAGAGCCCCCAGCGCCGTGCGAACGCCGCGCACTCGGCAGCGGAATCCACGCCCCGACGGCCGATCCGCCGTTGCAGGCGGGCATAATCGCGGCGATAGGTGGTGTTACGACGGAGAAATTCGACGGCGAAACCGGAGCGGTCCAGGCGGCTGATATGGTCGCGCAGTTCCGGTGAACGCCAGAAGGATGTCGGCATGCGGGCCTCCCTGTCTGTCCCCCATGCGGCAATAGGGGGAGCTTCCATCAGCCAGATCGGGAGCGGGAGTGCATAGACCCTGATTTTTTATCAGGGAGAGAAGCGCAGGGCGCATGCGGGAGCCGGGGCGAAGCCCGGCTATTGCAGGCGCGATTGCAACAGATGCTGGAAACCTGCTTCGGTCATCCAGCGCGCCCGTGCCAGATGCCTGTCATGCACCACCTTGGCGCGTTCGGGCTCACAGACGGGATCAAGGCCAAACAGCACCGCGACGACCTCGCGCCAGTCCGCCCCTTCCTCGTCCGCTACCAGAAGGCGCAGGTAGAGCCCGAGATGCGCTTCGTCGTAGGCGTTCACCCGTTCGGTGAGAGGAGGATGGTCGAGGAAAGACGGGTCGGTCATGGCGGTTCCTCGTGATACCGCTGCCAGATCGGTTCGATAACAAAGATCGGGATTGCTGACCGGCCCGGTTCGCATGCCCCCACCAGAAATCAGCGCGCTCACGGGGAAAAACGACACACACGGAACGGATCAGGAGGATTCCGCTCGGCCACGCCCCCTACCCTGCCGCGTCTGGATATCGGAAGTCTCGTTTAGAAACATGACGCCGCGTCCCTGTCCGGACTCGATGAACAGAATGCCCGCCGCTTCCAGCGCACGACGAACCTGATCGATCGTGCCTTCATGAACGCCCAGACCGCGTTCAGATTCAAGGCGCTTGAGCGCGGTCAATGCTACGAGGGCTTTTTCAGCGAGCCTTTCCTGTGTCCAGTTCAGAAGTGCCCGTGCCGCCCTTACCTGTCGGCCAGTGATCATCCGCGATCACATCCGCCACGCAAGGCCTGCACACCAGAAATACGACTATAATAGTCGCTTTATGAATATTCAACATCGTTCTTTCCGGACGGTGGGAAAAAGGAATCGGCGTCCATGCACCATTCAGGCGGCTCCAGTCCTGTCGGACAAGACCGTCGGGCTGACCAGAAAAAAGCCCCCCGTCAGGCGGGGGGCTCGGCATCGCGTCGGGCAAGCGCCTCCTTGAGTTCGCGCTCGATCTGCCGGCGCTCGCGACGGCTGAGGTGAAAGCTGGTCAGTTCGGCGCGCAGCATCTGGATGTGGTCGTGTAGCGTGGTCATCATCCTGCTCCTTTCGTTTCTCGAAGACAGGACGGACGGCTCATGCCGGGGCGGACCGGGTCAGGGATCGCCGTCAGGCGACCGGCCTGCCGGCGCGTGGGGGAGCCGATTTTGTCTGGCGTACCCGAAGGGTGCGTCGGGCAAAATTGGGGGGACCACGCGTCCTTGACGCGGTTCGCCCTCGCGCATGGTACAATGGGAAGGCTGAGGGAAAGCCTCGTATTCCTCCTGCACCTCACGTCGGGCGACCAGGGCTGCCGCCCCCGCCCCGGAAGAGCATGTGGGAAAAAAAGACCCGGAAGGCCCCGCCCGGAGAGACCGGGCGGGGTTGGTCGTGTGAGGTTCAGTCCCCGTTCCGGCTGCGCGGCCGGGTCCAGATCAGGGAGTAGCCCTCGCCTTCCTCGTCGGTGAACAGGTTGGCGAAGATCGGGGCGGCGAAGGAGGGATCGTCCAGCTTCAGGCTCAGATAGGTGCGACCTTCGCTGGAGCGGCGGGTCCATGCGGCGCCCAGTTCTACGCGCCCGAGATAGACGCGGTAGTTGGGGGCGTTATCGTTGGCGCGGTTGGTCTCGGCCACCAGGCGGACGTTGCGGGCCTGCAGGGCCAGGGTGACGATTTCGCCTTCGAAGCCTTCGCCTACCTTCTTGAAGGAACCGATGTTAGCCATTGTCGTATCTCCATGCTGTTATCGGGCCGCGACCACCGTGGCCTCGATGGCGATCGACCAGCCGGAGGCGAGCGGCAGAGCACCCTTCAGGGCCGCAGCGCAGCGGAGGACGGCAGGGCCGGAACTTTCTTGTTTCGCGAGGAATGACGGCGCAGCCGTCAAGGGAAGAAAGTTCTGGAACGCCGTTGCGGCCAGCCGATCGAGGCGCAGCCGGTCTTCGGCTAGATCAGCCATCCGACAGAGGCCATGGTGTGCGGATCCGACAGCCCCCCGGAGATACGATGCCGGCATGACCGGTCCGTCAGGTGGGGGACGATGCGATCTGGCGCGAGACTGTCACGCTGGCATTGTGGGAAACTGGCCCCGTCCGGTGGTCGTTTTTGCCGTCCCCGATGTTACGCCGCCTTTTCACCCGCTCATGGGTAGGGTTGCGTCGTGCAGCGCTACAGGCCCCCGCTCCCGGCACAGGCGCATCCTTTCAAAGCGGGCCGGATGATCCCTCGTTCGCTGCCTGCCGTCCCGGCCCTTTCACCGATGGGGATGACATGGGCTTTTCACCCCCATGGACCGTCCCCGCAGACGCACGGGGCTGCCATCGAACTCCGTCCCGCCGGTTCTCCGGGTGGGGTCTTCCGGGTGACAGGCGAACGTGCTTCCCGCCATCAGGTGCGCAGGGCCTGGGGAGCCCGACGTCATTGCGGCTCAGGGATCTGGCAACAGATGTCAGGCCACTTTCATGAAACAGTCATGGGAATGGCGCTCACGCGCCACTCCCTTTCTGGAACCTCCAGACCGGGATGCCCATCTGTTTCGCCTTGTCGGCCAGATTGTCCTGAATGCCCGATCCCGGAAACACCATGACGCCTACAGGCAGGACTTTCAGCAGGGCGTCGTTGCGCCGGAACGGGGCGGCCTTGCCATGCCGGTTCCAGTCCGGCTTGAAGGCGATCTGCGCCACCTGCCGGTGATCGGCCCAGCGGGAGGCGATGAATTCCGCGCCCTTCGGTGAGCCGCCATGCAGCAGCACCATGTCTGGATGCTTCTCACGCACCTTGTCCAGACGCTTCCAGATCAGGACATGGTCCTCGTAGTCGAGCCCACCGGTGACCGCGACCTTGGGGCCGGCCGGCACCAGCAGCTCCGTTTCAGCTTTCCTGCGGGCGTTGAGGAAATCACGGCTGTCGATCATCGACGCCGTCAGCGTGCTGCGGCTGACCAGCGAGCCAGAGTGTGGTCGCCAGGGCGACATGGTCAGGCGTTCGAACTGGTCGCAGGCGAGGTCGCGGAAGATCTCGTAAGCGTTGCGTCGTTCCAGCAGGGTCAGCCCTTCGGCAATGAGGCGCTCCAGTTCCACCGAGCGGATTTCGCTACCATCCTGTTCCTGCTGGCTGCGCTTCTGCACCTGCTCGTTGCGATCAAGCTCACGTTCCACCTGCCCGACCATGCGGTGAAAGACATTGACGGTGGACCAGAGCAGCGGTTCGAGATCGGGTTCCAGCCGCGTGTCCGTCAACGTGGCGGACAGGGCATCGAAGATGTCGGCCACCGCGCCCTCGATCTGGCTGGCGTCAGGCAGCGGCCTCGGGTCCGGCTCGTCCTCAAACGGACGGTGGCCGTAAAGCTGGAGTTCCGTCAGCACATGGGCGGTGGAAGAGGTAGCGTGGGCGGGTTCGAAATCGTCCTGTGTACGGGTCATGGGTCTGTCCTCCGGTTCTGGCCGCGCCCCTCGCGGCCTTTCCGGGGGCGGATAGCGGCAGACGAGGGCCGGGCCGGAACCGCGCAACGCGCGGCCGGAACGCAGTGAAGGATGGCAGGGAGACGGCAATTTTGCTTCGCGATGCAAAGCGCGGCACGCGCGGCGGAAAATAGCCGTCTCCGCCATTGCAGGCCCGGTCTGGCTGACGCCCGCTCCTCTTCCTGAAAGGCCGCGGGCGCGCCTCATCCGGAAACGGGACAGCCCCACGCCACACCGGAAAGAAGATGCCCCTCACACCCCCTTCCCGGCCCGCCTCAGTGCGTGACCGGATGCAGGAACCGCGCCACGTCCCGCGGGGCAAGCTGGGGATGCAGGATCGCCCGCATTGCGCCACGCCCGAGGTAGCGGAGATCATCGTTGAAATCCGCCAGACGCGGTGACAGCACAAGGCACTCGATCCCGGCCTCGTGCGACCGGGTCTGCAGGGTCGTCACCGCATGGTCTCCGGCCGGGTCGTCATCGCGCAGCACGTAGAGGCGGCGCAGCGTGGCCGGAAACGCCATGGCGGCGAGATGCGCCGAGGACAGGCAGGCGGCCAGTGGCAGAGCGGGCATGATCTCATGGAGCGACAGCACCGTCTCGATGCCCTCGCCTGCCGCCAGAACGTCGGACACCGCGCCAAAGCGCACGGCATTGCCGAGCAGGTCGCCCATGGCCCGACGGGACATGGCGACGGGGGCCTTGCCCTTTCCGTCCCGCGCCAGCCAGGTGCGATGCACGCCTGTAACGCGGCTATCAGGGTCGGTCACGGCGGCGATCAGCGCGGGCCAGGTCTCGGTCGCGCTGTCGGTATCGGCACGATAATAGCAGTCAGGATGGAAACGCAGCGATGGCAGGTCCGTCAGGCGAGTCAGGTCACGATGCCGCAGCCAGGTTTCCACCAGTGTGCCCGCAATCGGGCGGGACATGGCCCAGAGCCGACGTGCGGCGTCTGCGGTGCCAGATGCCTGCCCCGAAGTATCGTGGCTGAACGCATGGGCACGGCCGCGATCAGGGGCCGATCGTGGCTCGGAGTGCGGCAGGCAGAGAAAGCGCCGAGCCTCGTCGGCGACATCGCGAAAATCCAGCAGCCCGAGGCTTTCACGGATGATGTCGAGCAGATCGCCATGCTGCCCCGTCGCGCCATCCGTCCATTTGCCCGCGCGGCCACGCCCGTCCGGTCCACCATGCAGGCGGACATAGAGCGACCGCCCCGGGGTGTTATGAACATCCCCGACCAGCCAGTAATTGCCGTGCCGTCGCCCGGCCGAGAGGTAATGCCGGCAGACCGCCTCGGCATTTTCAGCCAGCCTGCGGGCCAGATCGCCAGCATCCCATGACTGCGCATCTGTCATCTCACCCTCCCTGCAGGCTTGATGCCGCCATGATTCCCCCGTAACGGCAGAGGCAACGGGCACAGGCCCGAATGCAAAAGGATAGTTTCATGAAGATTGCCGATCTGGTCGATCATATCGCCACCACCACCGACACGAGCAAAACCGATACCCGCAAGGTGCTGGACGCCCTGATCGAGGCGATGACCGCCGCCGCCAAGGCCGGTGACGAAATCACCCTGCCGAACTTCGGCAAGTTCAAGGTGAAAGAAGTCGCCGCCCGCGAAGGCCGCAACCCGGCCACGGGTGCGACCATCCAGATCGCAGCCTCGCGCAAGCTGGCCTTCACGCCTGCCAAGGCGCTCAAGGACAGCCTGAACGACTGACCTGCCGACAGGCAAAAGGCGGCGGACCCTGTCCGCCGCCCCTTCCCCATCATGCCGGTTTCTGATGACGGTCGCGTTCATCCGACCTTCTCCATCAGCTTTCGTGCCCTACCCTCCAGATCCAGCCGCGTGTCCTGGTTGGTCTTTGTCCGCGCCAGGGCTGTAATCCCCTGCACGAAATCAAACACGCTCTCAGGCTTGCGCCCTTCCTCATGCAAGACCGTTTCGATGATCTTTGTAGTTTCCGGTTTGGAGAACCCACGACGACGCAGGAAACTTTCGCGGTCGTCGTCGGTTCTGGCCACCAGCGCCCGGCGCGAGGCCTGAATGCCAGAGACGAACGACGCCGGACTGGCCATGGCGAAATTCCGGAGCGCCGGTGTGGCCTGATGCACGAAACGAGACGCAGCAAACTTGCTATGCCGGATCGTGATCTGTTCGAAATTTTCGACGCCCCACAAAAGGCGGTTTTGACACACTCCGCGCAGATAAAACGACGCAATACCAAGACTCTTACTGCCGACTTCCGAATTCCACGCATAGAAGCCCCGGAAATAGAGGTCAGGATCGCCATTGGGCAGACGCCCGGCTTCGATCGGGTGGGTGTCGTCGACAAGGAACAGAAACACATCGCGATCCGATGCGTAGAGCGTCGTGGTTTCCCTGGTGATGTCGACATAGGGATTGTGGGTCATGGTGGCCCAGTCGATCATACCCGGCACCTTCCAGTTGGTATCGCCCGTGCCGTCACCGGCGATCTTGCGCACCGCTCCGACCAGTTCATGGTCCCATATGCGGCCGTAATCGGGACCGGTCACGGCGCGTAGCTCGACGCGGCCGTCTTCCGTCTCCAGCGTCTTGACCAGTTCGGCGCGGTGCGACAGCAGCCCGTGCTGCAGGTTGATCGCCGCCAGTGGAGCCGGGAGACTGCGGAGATACGACGACGGGGCACCAACCAGACTGCACATCTGACCAAAGGACCAGTGTGTGGGAGCGATCGGGTCATTCTGTCCTGGCACGGTCAGGGTCAGGCGCTCGGCATTGTCGCGCGACGCCTCCACGCGGATGGCGCGGCTTTCCACCGTACGAGCGGTGGCCCGATCCGCCCGCGCCAGTGTGGCGGCGTGCAGATCGGACAGCGACAGGTAGCGCTCATCATCAGGGCGGGAGAACCATTCGGACGATACGCGGGCGCTGCGGGTACCACGGGAGGGATCAATCCGGAAGCCGCTGGACGCGGCGCCACGGGACACAGGAGGCAGGATGGTGGTCGTGGTCATGGAAAACTCTCCTCTGATGCCGGTTATTCGGCACAGAAGGCGAAGCCGACCTCTCCCTCTTTCCGGGGCGCCGGACATGAAAAAAGCGGCTTCCGGGCACCGGAAGCCGCTGTCTCACCATTCCAAAAATCCATTGCACTATTCGGCGGCAATGGCTTCCATATCCCCGCCTGTCGTCACTGTTTCAACCTGTGCCTGATCGGCCAGCCCCACGGTCCGCAATGCCTCGGGCAACCAGCCCGAACCATCGAGCAGCCGCTCGGCCTCGCGCGCCATGTCGGGCTTTTTCAGGTGGGCAATACGGTCAGCCGCCTCATCACCGCGTGCTTCCCGCACTGCCTGGAGGATACGGGCCTTGGTCACCCGGCCGAGATAGTTCTCGACCGAGGGCTGCCAGCCGGCCTCCACCAGATCGAGGCCGAGGGCCGATGCCAGACGGTCTGCACGCTTGAGACGTTCGGTGACGCTGCGCTGGGACACTGCGCCATAGGCGGGCATGCGCTCGTAGAGCGCATTGACCCCGAAGGACAGGCAATGGGCCAGCAGCGCCATACGGCTGGCATCGTCCAGCCCGTCGATCCAGCGCCACAGCGCATCCTCGTCCTCGGGCAGATCATGCTTCCAGCCGTCATTGCGCTGGCGCAGCGCATGGGCCGGCACACTGCCCGGCATGTCAGGCGAATGGACCGGCAGGGAGATTTCGCGGACATAGGCTTCAAGGCAATCCGTACCCGGTGTCTGCCAGTACACATCACGCACCAGCGTGTGCAGAAATTCGGTCAGGGCAATGTGCGGGTTACTGGCAAACGCGTCCCGCAGGGCCAGCGTGCGCCAGGCTGTCAGTTCGGTGAGCAGCCGGTCAGGCAGTGGTTTGATCCCGTCTTCCTCCTCGGGTTCGACATCGGGAGAGATGGTGTTGCCCTCCCCGCCCGCATCGCCGCCATAATCAGCAATACGTTCATCCCGCCCATCATACGTGGGGTGATCGTATTCATCCGAACCATCGGCATTATCGGCTTCTTCTGGCTCGACCGGCATGTCATCGGGCAGCACGAAGCCGCGCTCCACCTGCAGCGTGCCATCACTGTCGAGGCTGACGAAGGCCCCCGCCCGCGCCATGTCAGCGGAATCGAACGTCAGGGGCCGTTCTTCCAGGGCAAGAATGGCCCGTTCGATCTCGCCCAGCCTTGCATCAACCTTATCAGGGTATTCATCAGCCTGGGCGTATTCAGCCTCGATAGTTTCCTGCTCGGCATGAAGGGCTTCGAGACGAGTTGCCTCTTCATCGGTCAGTGGCATTTCCGTGCCGTCGATCTCAGCGAAATGCCGTGTGTGACCCCATGGGAATGACAGGGCAGTTTCGACCCACTTCCAGCCTTCGGCGCGGATATCTTCTTCGGCTGCGTGCAGCTTTTCCATGACCAGCCGATCCAGAATGGCCGGATCCTGCAGCCAGCCGCCATCATCCGCCTCGAACAGGTCGCGCATAATAGGACCACCAGCGGCAAGATAGGCGTCCAGTCCCACGAAGCGCACGCGACGATCCGAGGCCCGCACGGTTTTTTCCGTCAGCATGCGGCGGATGACGTAGGGTTCGCGGTTATGGCTCTGGGCCACGATCTCCCAGACCTGTTCCTGGCGGACATGATCATCGCTGATGGAAAAGGCCATCAGTTGCTCCAGACGCATGCCGTCCTGCTCATAAACATCGAGCAATTTGTCCGACACGGTCATCAGCCGCAGACGCTGTCTGACCACGGCCGGTGCGACAAAGAACGCGGCGGCGATTTCCTCCTCGGACATGCCTTTTTCCAGCATGTCACGGAAAGCACGGAACTGGTCCAGCGGGTGCAGGGCCACGCGCTGGACGTTTTCGGCCAGAGAATCATCCTCGGCGAGAATGGCCGATCCGGCCTCGCGCACCACGCACGGCACCGGGGCAGTCTTCGCCAGTTTCTTCTGCTTCACCAGCAGTTCAAGAGTAACCGGCCGTTCTAGGCCGCCTTGATTATGCGGCCTGCCTATGCGGTATATTCGCGGGTTTCCAGTTCCATGGCAACAGTTCGTGGAGCCGATTGATCTTGTGCTCGTTGATACGGGCCAGGACGTCGGCGAGGTAATCGTGCGGGTTGATGCCTGAGAGTTTTGCGCTTTCGATAAGCGTCATGGCATCAGCGATGTTGTCGCCCCCGGCGTCTGAACCGGCAAACAGATAGTTTTTCCGCCCGACGCATACCGGTCGTATGGCCCGTTCGGCAGGATTGTTGTCGATGGCAACACGACCATCTTCGAGGAAGATGGTAAAGGCTGCCCACCGGTTGAGCGCATAACGGATTGCTTTTGCCAGTTCCCCCTTGCCTGGGATACGGGCGAGCTGTGTTTCGCACCATGCGTGGAATGCTGTGACACGAGGGCGGCTTTTTTCCTGTCGGACAGCCAGACGATACGGAGCAGGAGACCCGGTGAGCTGCCGCTCGATATCGTAGAGTTCCCCGATCTGCTCGAGTGCTTCCCTTGCGATTGTCGAATCACTGCCCTTCCAGACATCATGGAAGGCCCTGCGGAGATGAGCCCAGCAGGCCGCTTCGCGCACATGCACGGTTCCCGTTGCATCGGGTTTATACAGATCCCTGAACCCCGCGTAGGCGTCAGCCTGCAGAATGCCCCGGAACTGTGCCAGATGGGTCTGGGGATTGATCCCCTTGCGATCGGGAGAGAACCAGTAGGCCACGGCGGGCGGATCACTCCCGCCCCAGGGGCGGGGATCGCGCAGATAGGTCCAGATCCGCCCTTCCTTCACACCACGTGGTTTCCCAGCCTGACGCAGGCGAGGATCAAGAACCTGGATGGGTGTATCATCGGCATGCAGCAGGTCTGCCTTTACGACATCCTGACGGATCAGATCTGTGAGAGGACGCAGAACGGCAACGGCCTGACCACACCAGTCGATCAGGGTTGAACGGGGAATGTCCACACCCTGACGGGAAAAGATCTCATTCTGACGATAAAGCGGAATGTGATCATCGAATTTTGAGACCAGGATATGGGCCAGCAGCCCGGGGCCAGCCATGCCCCGTGGGACAGGGCGCGACGGTGCTTCAGGCTGTACCATTGTTTCGCAATGACGGCAGGATTTCTTCAGCCGTGCCGTTTCGACAACTTTCAGTTTTGCCGCAATAAAGTCCAGTATTTCGGTGACATCTTCGCCAACGAGGCGTAGGGGACCGCCACAGGCGGGACAGGCCTCGCCCGGGTCGAGAACAATACGCTCCCGTGGTGTCGTGTCGGAAACCTTTGGTTTGCCGCGCCGTCTGGGGGAAAAGACCACACCATCGCTGTCATCGTGCTCCCTGATGTCAGGAGAAGGATCGGCTGCCGCGATGGCGATTTTCACATCTTCAAGAAGCAGTTCGAGCTGTTCAATCTCACGGTCTATCTTTTCTGAACTGGCCCCGAATTTCTGTTTCTGAAGACGCGCGATCCGGATTTTGAGAGACTGGACAAGAGCTTCATACGCACGGGCTGAAGCGGAAAGCCGAGCCACTTCAGTCTGCAGGGAAACAATCATTTCCCTCAGGATATCCGGATCATCAGGCAGGACCGCGGGCGCATGCGTCATTATGAAAAAATAGCAGAAAACCCAATAAAAGACAAAAGGTTCTGCATGATCACGTCATAAAAATCAGGCCACGCGAGACGGTGGCGCAGACCAGGAAGGTCGTCTCCACTCCATGCCTTCCCACAGCATGGCCATCTGTGCGGCTGTCAGGCGTGCAACGCCCTCTGCCGGCGAGGGCCATGGAAAACGTCCCTTCTCAAGAACCTTGTAATAAAGACAGAACCCCTGACCGTCCCACATCAGAAGCTTGATCCTGTCCCCACGGCGACCACGAAAGGCAAAGAGCGCCCCTGATGTCGGGTTCTGACGCAGCACGTCCTGTGCCAGTGCAGCCAGACCCGATATCCCCTTGCGCATATCCGTAACCCCGCAGGCCAGATAGACGCGCACACCGTTGCCCACGCCAATCATGCTGTCTCGGCAATCCGGATGATCTTCGCCAGAAACTCTTCTGCAGGATGTCCACTCACCCTGATACTGCGGCCATTACGCAGCATAATGGCCAGCCCTTCATTATCATCGCCAGAGACCAGAGCAGGTGTCTTCACTGCAGCGACAGGAACAAACGCCACAGACTGATCCGGGGAAGACAGTCTTTGGCGGAAAGACGTCCGCCATTGGTAAAGATGTTGACGGGTCAGGTCATGCCGACGGGCCACATCCGATACACTTGCCCCGTCCACACCAACTTCAGCCAGTATCGCAAGCTTGCGTTCATCCGACCAGCGGCGACGGCGTTCAACGCCAATCAGGATTTCTTGAGCCATAGCTACCTCCCAAACAACGTCAATAACGACGTCGTTAACGACGGTAACTTACCAGGCACAATCCTCACTCATAAGGCGGTCTCAAGCGGCCGCTTACGTTCAAGAGCACGGAAACGACGCCCACCGGCGGGCACTTCATAGCTGCCGGTCTCGGCCCCTTCGCCGTCAAGGACGGGCCGGACGTTCAGGCTCTGCAGCAGCCCTCGGCGCTCGATGTCGCGGGCCAGTTCCTCAATCGACAGGCCGGACTTCACACGACGCACGTTGGACTGGGACAGCACCAGCCGGTTGAACGGGATGTCACGGGACGAACTCAGGGTGATTTTGGGAATGGCGGTCGCCATGACGAAAACTCCATGACGGGCGGACAGGAGACTCTCTCCCACCCTCTCAACCCGTCACGAAAATCCGCGCAGCCCTTTGACTCTAATGACCTCCCCCAAGCCAATCCGTCCCCGACTGGCATGTATTGGCAACAACACTAAATAAATATGAAATATATACCTAAAATATCATTTATTATTTAGATTTCTTACTTAATCCATAGATCAACCGGAAAAGTTCAGCCTGATACCTAGCATCATGAAGGGCATCATGATCTCCCTTCTGAGTTGGATGCACAACTTTATCAATAGCACTAGACCGAGTATCGTACCACGAGCATCCTATAACGCCCATGAAAAGAGCTTTGATATCTAACGCTGTAAAGCCGAATGGATTATTACCCAAGTATTTTAAGAAATAATAGTTTATAAACCCCCAATCAAATGGCGCATTCAATCCCACAAATACTGGAACACCACCTTCAGGCAAGTTCTTATCGATCCATATACCAAACTTCGACATGGCATCGGCTGGTAATAAACCTTCTTTCGCAGCCTTTTCCAACGTCAATCCAGTGACTTCCAGAGCTGACGCGACCGATTTCTCGCTAATTGGCTTCAGCATTACCGAGAAGGAGACCTCAGGTTGATATACCAAGCATGCACCCACCGTAAGCATACTATGTTCACCGACGAGAGGCCCTGCAGTTTCAATGTCGACTGAAATAAAGACTTCATGCTTTTTGCTCATTGTCTTGCTCCAGCAAGCCTTATTGAATCACCCTTCCATCACAGGCGATGGTCCTAATTCTGCAACAGCTTGATAGAAGTGCTTCACCGCCAATGGCGAATCCGGAAACGCCAGTGACATAGCAGTCGGATACAAGCGTGTCCGAATGTCAGAGTACGTCCAAGCTGGCTGAGTATCCGTCGCTGCGGTCGCCTTGACAAGTTTCTCAATCTCGCTGGCAGAAATCCCTAGATCACCTAGGTCTCTGGTGAACAGTTCATGCCGCTCAACATCGGAAGGTCGTTCAAAATTCTCGACGATCGATGCGCGACGAATAACTGCGGCATCTAATGCTCCCAAACGATTTGTACAAAGAATGACGAAAATACGTCCACCATGCTTCCGCATGTTATCGATGGATTGAATAAGCGTATTTACCCCCACCTTATCTTCATGGTGACTATGGTCCTGACTGCGAGATGCTCCTAATGAATCACCTTCGTCGATAATCAGAAACGCTCGCCCCTTACCTGGCCCGATGGCTCTAGTAATATCATCGAAAGCCTGCGTAATAAGAGTACCCATTTCGCCGACTCTACCGGTTCCACGAACTTTATTACTTAGCTTAAAAAGAATAGCATCTTGTATTTTTGCATCCCGCGCCAAGCGGTTTGCAATTGCTTCGGCATTTGCCGTTTTCCCAGTTCCAACATCACCATAGAAAATGGCCAAAGGATATTGATCACTCAGCAGTTCGATAATCGCGAGTTGTTTTTTGTGATGGGTCATGCTCCACCGTTCCAATTCCTTCGCGTGTAGAATGAGTTGAAGGCGCTTTTGAATACGTAGATAACGTGCATCAAACCCCAACAATTTCTGCGCCTGAGCGTCAAGCTGCAACGTAGGTAGGTTAACTTTTTCTTCAAACACAGATACGTTGTTCATGAAAAATCTTTCCTATTTGTGCCAAATCCATTGCTGCTATAGCCTCGACCAGTAGAAACGGTCAGATCTTTATGACTGGTATCAGTAGACGACGGGCTCCAAGAAATTTTCATGGGAAGCTTGGCACGCTCTTCTGCCGATGACGAGGCGGTATACTGTAAAAAAATTCGAATCCACCCCCCTTTGTCTTCCGGTGTCAGTGGCCATAAGACCCCACCAGGGCGTTCCGTTCCCGTCGCATCCTCAGTCTGAAATTCATATTTAACAGCTCGTACCTCGGATGACCCACACATGAGTGTCACGTCAGCATATCTGAGATGGTTTTTCTTGGCTAAGACTTCAATGTCATGGGCATAATTTACCGCGTCATTCTCGGTCATCGCTTTGGTTGATTTTGCAATCATAATCAAGTCAGCCTTAACGCTGCGCATGACCTTTTCAACGTCTGCGACCGTATAGGTATCAGTACTGGAATAAGTACTCATTTCTTTTAATCCTTGGTCTTAAAACGGTTGCCGAAAATTTCTTTCCAAACCTCGTCATTATTTTCGACAGATGCGTAGACTGCTGTTTCCCACGTATCTTCCG
Organism: Acetobacter sp. A11-2; assembly: GCF_040208445.1. Classification (NCBI taxonomy): domain Bacteria; kingdom Pseudomonadati; phylum Pseudomonadota; class Alphaproteobacteria; order Acetobacterales; family Acetobacteraceae; genus Acetobacter; species Acetobacter sp. A11-2. The sequence goes on along the minus strand of NZ_CP157843.1, from coordinate 141,698 downwards.
CAATTTTCGCAATACGCTCCTGTTCATCTTTCGTGATACGAGACGCTACGTTGTTTTCCGGACTTACCGGATCAATAATCACAACTGGATCGCTGAAACTGACCACTCGTTTTCTAGAATTTTCTGGGAAGTCAATGCGCTCACTTAACTTAGTTCGGGAAATGTAAAGCAAGAATTCCCCAAACCGCTTCTCGATACTCTCTGCCGGACCTTCTGTATCAACCAAGTGAGCCATAATGAGCTCGATATGGAAAGACTTTAGACTAGGGATATCATGGAAATGCTTCCAGCGCTTCGCCAAGCGCACCAACGTACGAAAGTGTTTATCTTTCTCTTTCCGGGCACGAATGAACCCGATATGACATGGGGCACAGGTAAGGTTTTTAACACCACTCTTAATGTCGAATTGCCAGCCATGATCCATGTCTGTGCTATGTTGCAGAACCGGGACAACGTCTACAATGAGACCGCTCTTCACAAAGGTCACTGTTGCGGCACGACGCTGGATTTTGAAATCATCAACCTTCTTACTTGGGTAGATATCTATCAGAAGCTCGTAAATTTGATTGCAAAGTTCCTCATAAGATTTACTATTTTCCTCTACCCCTGTAATATAAAAAACAACGTCAACATCGGTCGGATAATCGTCAACGTTACGCAAAATAGTGTATTTGGCGAACGAACCAGCCTTCACCACTTTTGTGACTTTCAGCTCCGATTTATTCGTAATGCGCTTTTTCAGCTCGCTTACAAGGTTATCAACCTGCGCGTGATACTCAGTGCGCTTTTCACCTGGCAAACGCAATACATTATGGTCAAAGTATTCGAGGTCTTTATTTGACAAGGGCATTTTTTCACTCTCTATACCAACGTAGAAAATTTTTATTCCATATTTACAGCGTCATACCGTTCGCAATGTAGTCCACAACAACTGCCGCCGCAGCTTTCGCCGCCAATAGGTGGAACCTGTTATCTTTTTTCGAATCACCAAAATCGCTAATACCTCGCACCATAAGGACAGGTTTACCGAAGTTCGCGCATGCAGCAAAAAGGCCGGCGGCTTCCATTTCGGCCACCTCCACCTTGCCGTGAAGTTCACGCAGACCTAGAAATTTTTCAGGATCGCGAAGCAACTTTTCACCACTAGCAACCGTAGCTGTCTTCGGCATTACGCCTTGGGCAACAGGGCCGGCCTCCACTTCGCTGGGGAATTCAATGCCCAATGCCTTATAGCTATCTGTAAGGCGAGTTTGGAGGGCCATTCTATTAGAGAGATAAGAACTAAGATCTTGACGCACACGCATTTCCAACCGGGCAATTTCAGGACGCGCTTCGGCTTTCCCGCCTCCAACAAGCGCAGCACCTTCATACGCAACCACACGCTCTGCTAGAATGACTTCTCCCAATGCGCATTTGTCTCGTAAACCTGCCGCTATGCCCAGCATCACTACATTGGTTGGCCTCAGTTCCCCTAAGAGCATAGAAGTCACAGAGGCCGCGTCTACATTGCCGGCCCCTGCAAAGCAAGCTACCACGCAGCTAGCAGTTTTGCTTCCACCGCGTTTGATAACAGATGCTTTCCAAACGTGAAGACCGTGCTCCGTGGTCACATACTCAGCATCTTCTGCAATACCCAATGCCTGCTTAGCTGCAGCCAATTCAATGTCCAAAGCGGTCAACACCAAGACGTCAGGGGGCAATGCACCAATACGGCCCAACTCTTCTTCATAGAAAATTGTAATGATACGCTGACTAATCTCAGAATAGCTCAGAACGGGATCTTGCAAGGACAACGCGGGCAAAAACTTGACAACTTTATTTCCGGTATTCGGCATGTAGCTCAGAGGGTTAGCCAGGAAATTCTTTAATACGCCAAGCGCGCCAGCGCCGTCTTCACTATTTGCCCCCAATTGCAAATCTAACGGCAGTACAGGCAATAATTTTTTGACCATTTTGCGCGCGCGGTCCAGAACGCCTTTTCCACCGCCTAACGCCACCATGGCTGTCGCATATTCAACTTGCTCATCGCCGATATTACCTCCCGTCACCACATCTTCTTCGAGAGGGACAATTTCCGCAACACCACGCGCAACCATTCCCAAGAGCAGTTTGCGCTGTTCGGGATTGGCCTTCGCTTGCAAGCGATCCCACGATGCTACAATTCTCAAACGAATTTTCTGACTGTCACCTGGAATCAATCTGTCGACGGCCTTAGCTATCGTCCAGTCGAATAGCAGCGGTTTGTTATCTCCATTAACAGGCTCCGCAGCCACGTAAATTACAAAACCACCACCAGCATCAATGACTTTCTCGACAAATGTATTGACGAATTCATGCGCCCGATCAATAAGATCGTTTTCGGTGGTATTTGATATACTTCCAGCAAGCAAAATATAACTTGAAGACAGCATAGAAGAACTTATCATAATTCATCTCACTTAAATTTTATATATAATTTCACAAAAGACCAAATCGAAATTGATCTTTATTGCGAAACAATATCGAAAGAACCAACCTATAGATAATTGGGAATATTTTTTAAATTTCAATACCTCTTTCAAAATATTATCTTTGATAAAGTCTCTTACGACACTACCTTTTGAGCGAGGATTGGTGAGTGATTGTATCCCTTGTTGATGTGCAAAGCAAAAACCTCGGGCGACGAGTGTCCGACCTGAGGCCCCCTCAGATCGGGCAGACACCGCTGGCACATTGCAGATGCGCCCAGTCCACCACTTCACGCACCTCATCATCCTGAATCATGGCGGTGATAGCTGCGAATTTCCCTGCCGTGACCTCCTCCTCCGGCAGGTATTCATAGCCAAGGCCGGAATCCGGGCGGCTGGGCAGCACGGCGCAGCAACGCACATGCGACTGATTGGCCGCGACCATGGCGCGAAAACCGTCAAGATCATGCCGGTCGGTATAGATCTTGAGCGTGTAGGACACCTGATTGCCCTGCTCCGCCCCGATCCAGTATTTCTCCAGCAGTTCCAGCCACCGATACTGCTGCTCCGGCGTGGCTTCAGGGGCAGTGACCACGCGCTCGCCCATTCCAAGACGCTGGATACGTGGCACGGTGGGAAAGCCCACAATGCTCATGCCGGGAAAACTTCGCAACGAGCGCACAGGATAGCCCTTGTGCTCGTAAGCAGGCAGCAACGGGTCGGTTCCCGCTTCCCATGTGCCGTCGTCCTCGCGCCGCACGCCCTTGAACTGCACCCAGCGAAGATATTGCCGCCGTGCAGGCAGATGCGCGCCTTCGGTCAGACCAAACAGTTTGGATGTGGTGCCAGCGGGCTTGACCGTTGTGACCGTAACCGGCTGGGAGGTGCCGGTCTCAAGCGCATAGGCATTCACCTCGCTTTTGGCGATGGTAGAGAGTTCGCGCACAGCGTTCCAGAAGGGAGCGGCACGCTCCTCGTCCAGCAAATCATGAAAGTCGAGACCGAAACGCACCCATGCCCATTCGTGCAGGCCGGTCGGGCCGATACCAATCCGGTTGGTCCGTCGCACTTCCTCGCCATACAGCGCGTCCATGCGGTTGGCACGCAGCAGGAAGCGCACGCCCAGCCGCACGGAATCCCGCACGCGGGCATCCCATATGTCCGCCGTTTCAGCTGAGACCCGACCGGGCATCACTTCCTCTGGCGCCACCGGACAGGCCAGCAGCGGAGCGAAATCGCCAATCACACAATAACCACCCGTAACGTGGAGCGTGATCTCGCCGCAGGGGTTAGTCGTGACCGGGAAATGTGCGGACGTGGCTCGCTGCGCCAGATCGGCCAGCAGCTCGGCCCCTTCGGTTGCCTGATAGCGATGCGAGCGAAAATCCCGTCCATCCGCACGCACCTGCTTGAGCCGTGCGCTGCCGGTTCGGTTATCTTCCAGCTGGTCACCGTTGATAAAGCCGGGCTCACCATTGACCCATGCGCACCGGGTGGCTTCCGCAAACACCATGCGGGCGTGGTTGGCCAACGGGCCGGTCTTCGCGGGGTCGTTCACATAGTCCCAGAATTCGGCATCCACCATGACAGAGTGGTTGGCGGTCCACAGGCCGCCTTCCTCCTTGGCGCGGATGAAGCACAACACATCCACATCCCGCCATGACTTGGTGGCCATGCGCGCGGCTCGGCGTGCACCCCCAACCTGCACCTCGACCGACAGATAATGATCCACCCGCAGCGCCTGTTCCCATAGCGGCATTGCGCCTGCACGCGCGGCTTCGATCACGTGCTGACGCAGATTGAGCAGCCCACGCAGCAACGAGACTGGTCCCGAAGCAGGTCGCCCCTGCATGCCCGCAATCGGGCTGCCGGCACAGCGGATGGCGCTGAAATCCAGCACCAGCGTACGATCACGCTCACCACGGAAAGCCATTGCCTCGATCGTCTCGACCGCTTTGCCCCAGCCTTCCCGGCTGTCCTCGATGACGTGCAGGAGATCGTTGCCCTCGGGAGGGCGAGTCAGCACGGTTTCAGCCAGAAAGGCGCGAACCTGCACCTCCCTATCCGCATCGAAGACTTCCAGCGCCATACCCCAGGGCAGGATCTGCATATCAAGACCAAAGCGCAGCAGGCTGGCGCGATCATGCGGGTAGTCCGGATGGTCAGGCGACAGGACGAATTTCACGTCCGGGGCCTGACCCCAATCCACCACACACAGCTCATCATCATAGGCCCGTCCGACGCCGGAGCCGTTGAGCAACAGGTAGAATTTCGCAAAGGAGCAGATGGCCGTGGCGCAGTTGGTGAACATTTCCATGTTCCGCCCGGGCTGCGTGCTGTCACCATGCTGGAGGTGACGACCCGAAGTAAGGAGCGCCCCGGTTGCGATGGCATTGCGGAGTTGCATGATCTCCGCATCACCAACCGTGGCCAGCAACCCGGCATTGCCTTCGGCCACACGGTCCGCCACGCACCCGAAATCCTCCCGGTCGGAAGGACGGAACACGGTCCGGCGACCGACCGCCTCTCCCATTCCGCGATCCAGTGGTCGCGCCGCAACAGGTCGGGTGCCGAATGCCCCTTCAAACGGGTCGCGAACAGCCTTGCGACCACCCTGCCCGCCCGTAAACAGCGAGAAATCTCCGTCCATGCACCGGCTCCATCCTGCAGGCGAGCGTGGTCCCGTTTTCGGCGCCATTTCGCTCATATTGTGTATATGGATACATGGTTACACCAGATGTTGTGCCTTGCACGCAGAAAATAGCGGGCCGCACCGTCCTGATCGCTGTCACCCGCAGTTTTCCTTGATCTGCGACCTGATTTTTTTTGGGTTTCTGCTGACCTGCCTGCCAGGAGAATCAGGTCAGTCGCTTCGAACGCCCTAGCGGCGACGTGGCCGGGCCTGGAGGCCATGCGACAATGATCACGCACACGTGAAATCAGCCCGAACTACGCTGGAGTTTCACTCCCAGTTGCATCCTATACGCATCCTGCGCGTATATCCCAAACGCAGAAAGCCGCCCTTACGGGCGGCTTAACATGCTGATGATATTGGATAAGATTTGGTTGCGGGGGCAGGATTTGAACCTGCGGCCTTCAGGTTATGAGCCTGACGAGCTACCGGGCTGCTCCACCCCGCGGTTGAAGATGTGTTGAAATTTGTAGGGGTAAGATTTGTATAGGGTGGATTGGAAGACCTGGCGGCGACCGACTTTCCCGTGGCTTAAGCCACAGTATCATAGGCGCTGGGGGTTTTCACGGCCGAGTTCGGGATGGGATCGGGTGGATCTCTCCCCGCCATGGCCACCAGGTCATCCAGTCCACCCTGTAAGGGGTGTGTGGAGGACGGTTGGTTATGAAGAAGTAGGCGTTATATGGATGATTTCTGTGCACGGGCCGTCCTTTTAAGGGGACAGTAAGAGAGTGAGCCTATTGGGTGATTAGGACCAGTTAGCTGCACGTGTTACCACGCTTTCACACCTGGCCTATTAACGTGGTGGTCTACCACGACCCTCAGGGAGACCTAGTTTTGAGGTGGGTTTCCCGCTTAGATGCTTTCAGCGGTTATCCCTTCCATACTTAGCTACCCGGCGGTGCCGCTGGCGCGACAACCGGTGCACCAGAGGTATGTTCATCCCGGTCCTCTCGTACTAGGGACAAATCCTCTCAAGTCTCCAACATCCACGGCAGATAGGGACCGAACTGTCTCACGACGTTCTAAACCCAGCTCACGTACCACTTTAATCGGCGAACAGCCGAACCCTTGGGACCTGCTCCAGCCCCAGGATGTGATGAGCCGACATCGAGGTGCCAAACCTCCCCGTCGATGTGGACTCTTGGGGGAGATCAGCCTGTTATCCCTAGAGTACCTTTTATCCGTTGAGCGATGGCCCTTCCACGCGGGACCACCGGATCACTATGGCCGACTTTCGTCTCTGCTCGAGCTGTCACTCTCGCAGTCAGGCGGGCTTATGCCATTGCACTCAACAGCCGGTTTCCGACCGGCCTGAGCCCACCATCGCGCGCCTCCGTTACACTTTGGGAGGCGACCGCCCCAGTCAAACTGCCCACCATACAGGGTCCCGGATCAGGCTAACTGACCACGGTTAGACATCAGAAAAATTCAGGGTGGTATTTCAAGGATGGCTCCACAGGAACTGGCGCCCCTGCTTCAAAGCCTCCCACCTATCCTACACAGAATGTCTCTGATGCCACTGTAAAGCTGCAGTAAAGGTTCATAGGGTCTTTCCGTCTGACCGCGGATACCCCGCATCTTCACGGGGAATTCAATTTCGCTGAGCCGATGCTGGAGACAGCGGGGAAGTCGTTACGCCATTCGTGCAGGTCGGAACTTACCCGACAAGGAATTTCGCTACCTTAGGACCGTTATAGTTACGGCCGCCGTTTACCGGGGCTTCAATTCAGCGCTCTCACACCTCCTCTTAACCTTCCGGCACCGGGCAGGCGTCAGACCCTATACGTCGTCTTTCGACTTCGCAGAGTCCTGTGTTTTTAATAAACAGTCGCTACCCCCTGGTCTGTGCCACCCGCCAATGGTTGCCCACCAACGGGTCTCGCTTATCCCGAAGTTACACGAGCAATTTGCCTAGTTCCTTCAGCATCGTTCTCTCAAGCGCCTTGGTATTCTCTACCAGTCCACCTGTGTCGGTTTCGGGTACGGTCTATACGCCAGAGCTATTTCCTGGAATGCTCCAAAAGCCAGGTCAATCCGTTAAGACCTGACAACATATCGCATTCGTCACTTCTGGCAGGTACAGGAATATTCACCTGTTTCCCATCGACTACGGCTCTCGCCCTCGCCTTAGGGGCCGACTAACCCTGCGTGGATTAACCTTGCGCAGGAACCCTTGGACTTTCGGCGACAGTGTTTCTCGCACTGTTTGTCGCTACTCATGTCAGCATTCGCACTTCCGATATCTCCAGAGAGGGTCACCCCGTCTCCTTCACAGACTTACGGAACGCTCCGCTACCGCGCATATCATAGATATGCACCCACAGCTTCGGCACGTGGCTTGAGCCCCGTTACATTTTCGGCGCAGGGTTTCTATTAGACCAGTGAGCTATTACGCTTTCTTTAAAGGATGGCTGCTTCTAAGCCAACCTCCTGGTTGTTATGGAATCCCCACATCCTTTCCCACTTAGCCACGATTTGGGGGCCTTAGCTGGTGGTCTGGGCTGTTTCCCTCTCGACAATGGACCTTAGCACCCACTGTCTGTCTGCCAGGCTATACTTCCGGGTATTCGGAGTTTGGTTGGGTTTGGTAAGGCTTTGGGCCCCCCTAGCCCATCCAGTGCTCTACCCCCCGGGGTAACCACCTGACGGTCTACCTCAATAGATTTCGCGGAGAACCAGCTATCTCCGAGTTTGATTGGCCTTTCACCCCTAGCCACAGCTCATCCCCGACTTTTTCAACAGGCGTGGGTTCGGCCCTCCAGTGCGTGTTACCGCACCTTCAGCCTGGCCATGGCTAGATCACTCGGTTTCGGGTCTTCTGCCAGCAACTATGCGCCCTATTCAGACTCGCTTTCGCTACGCCTACACCTATCGGCTTAAGCTCGCTGCAAACAGAAACTCGCTGACCCATTATACAAAAGGTACGCCGTCACCCCATAAGAGGCTCCGACTGCTTGTAGGCATCCGGTTTCAGGTCTCTTTCACTCCCCTCGTCGGGGTGCTTTTCACCTTTCCCTCACGGTACTTGTTCGCTATCGGTCACTAGGGAGTATTTAGGCTTGGAGGGTGGTCCCCCCATGTTCAGACAGGGTTTCACGTGCCCCGCCCTACTCAAGCATTCTCAAAGACACTACACATACGGGACTATCACCCACTGTGGTCAGCCTTTCCAGACTGTTCTGCTTCTTCTTCAAAAATGACTGGCCTGTTCCGCGTTCGCTCGCCACTACTAGCAGAATCTCAATTGATGTCTTTTCCTCCAGGTACTGAGATGTTTCAATTCCCCGGGTTCGCCTCGTAACCCTATGTATTCAGATCACGATACCCATCGCTGGGTGGGTTGCCCCATTCGGAAATCTGCGGATCAATGCCTGCTCGCGGCTCCCCACAGCTTATCGCAGCGTGCTACGTCCTTCGTCGCCTCCTAGTGCCAAGGCATCCACCGAATGCCCTTCTCATACTCACTCACCCCATGCACAGAAACCATCCATACCTACAAACGCAGATACAAACAGCTCCAAAGCATGACGCATCCGAGTACGTCTACTTCTTCAAAACGCTTCTGAACGCTTACACCAGAAATGCTTAACGCATGAGTAAATCTCTCTACTCAATACGGGTCAGACCAACCCACATTTCTGATACGCCCAGACGCGCACCAACCGATTCACACTGACAAAGATCAACACCAGACACACAATCATACGTGCCGCTATCGCAGCGCCGCATAAATGAAGTCCGATCCACAAACTCCCTTGCAACAGATACTCTCAACACCACAAAACCACTCTGGATCCTTGGTGGAGACGGACGGGTTCGAACCGACGACCCCCTGCTTGCAAAGCAGGTGCTCTCCCAGCTGAGCTACGCCCCCATAGGAACCGGCAGTCTCAAATGGTGGTGGGCCAGGGAGGACTTGAACCTCCGACCCCACGCTTATCAAGCGTGTGCTCTAACCAACTGAGCTACTAGCCCAAAACCCGACTGAATAACCCAGACGATACAAAACGCATCAGCCCAAATCACTCAGACATCTGTTGCAGAAAGGGATATGTT
>NZ_CP157843.1:0-130000 GCF_040208445.1 Acetobacter sp. A11-2 | reverse complement strand
CTGGAAACCAAAGCCCGCATCAATCGTGACCTTTGGATAGAAATCAGCTTCAGCCTGCCCCACTTCTGCAGTAGCGGCATGAAGTTCCTCTCCAGCTTCACGGATATCGGGACGGCGTTCTGCCAATTCCGACGGCAAGCCAACTGGCACCTGCGGCGGCACAGGCGGAATGCCTGCTGTTTGCTCCAACTCGTTATTCAAACCACCCGGTGGCGCGCCCATAAGCAGGTTAATGGCGTTGATCTGCATAGCGATGCGCTGTTCAAACTGAGGGATAAGCGCGTTTGTCCGTTCCAACTGAGAACGAGCGCTATCCACATCTAACTCGCTGACCAAGCCACTTTTATAGCGTGATGAACTCAACTGCAGGATTTCTGAAGCTGCATCGCGATTTTCTTTCGTAATCCGCAGTTGTTCCTGCAGATTACGCAACGTCATATAATCCGATGCCAGTTCCGCCTGCCGTGCGATCAGAATACCCCGGCGTTCTTCCATAGTGGCTTTCATATACGCCTTGGCGGCTTCGTACTGCCTACGTACACGCCCCCACAGATCCACCTCCCAACTGGCCTGCAGCCCATCCTGCCATTGGTTCAGCAAAGGAATGGAAATGGATGAGGACTGGGCAGAAAGCATTTCCCCCATTCCTGTTCCGGCGGCATTTTCGCCAATACGCTCTACAATGCGCTGCAGTTGCTTACTGCTGTACTGCGCCCTGCGATATGAGCCAGAGGCAGCAAGATCTGGAAACCGCTCTGCCCCCGCCAACAGCAATTGGCCACGGCTAACCGCAAATTGTTCAGTAGCTTGCTGTACATCAAGGTTCTGGTCTGCCAGACGTTTTTCAAGCGAAGTCAGTTCGGGGTCATTAAAAATGGCCCACCACTGCGGATCGGGCGCCTGCGTTGTGGGGACACTCAACAACTGTGATGTATCTTTATCTGCCGCACGCTGCCACTGAGAGGGAGACCATGTATCTGGCTTCTTATAATCTGGCCCCACCATGCACCCCGCCAGCATGAAAACCAGCGCCAACGCGCCTGTGCGCTGTGCATTCCGTTTTGCCACCCGTTCACCCTCACCGAAAATGATATGCCTGATAGAAAATACCAGCCCTTGCACTGACCGACCAGTTCGGTCAGCATGGTAACCTACCTTCTTTCCTCTGTGCGTCAATCGCCTGATCTTTAAAGTCTGAAATCCTGATGTCTGAATCTTCCTCCCCTTCCTCCCTTACTTCTGCCTGCACTGGGGAATCAGAAGCAAAGCGAGAGCAGATTTTAAAAGGGGCCTATAACGTGTTTGCAGAACACGGTTATGAAGGCGCCAGTATGTCCGCCATTGCGCGGGAGGCTGGAGTTTCTAAAGGTACTTTATATAATTATTTCACCAATAAAGCGGATCTCTTTGGAGCTTTTGTAGAAAAATGCTGTCGGGAAAAACTTCCCCCAGCACTTGCTCCGGTACAAAAAGAAGCTTCCCCCAAAGAAACTCTTACCGCCGTAGCCCGTGCCATGGTGCAGTTGATTACCCAACCCGAAAGCTTGATGCTTTACAGAATGATTGTTTCTGAGGCTCCGCACTTTCCTCAGCTTGCAACCATCTTTTGGTCTCACGGCCCGCGGATTGCCATTGAAACTCTGTCTAACTGGATTCGCGAACAAACCCAGCGCGGCACATTAAAAACGGATGACCCTGTTTTTGCCGCAGAACAGTTTTTCTCACTTTGTCAGACACGGATCGCACATAGAAAGCGCTTTAACATGCCCTATGACAATATGGCTGAGGACGAAGAAAAAGTGATTCATGCCTCTGTAAGCATGTTTCTAGCCACTTACGGCGCATAAATATCCACTCAAAAACAAACCCCGCACACATGGATGTATGCGGGGTTGCTTAAGCAAATAGTTTAAAAGCGAAGGTTTATTTCTTCAGCTCTTCAACCAACTGCGGCACAACTTCAAACAAATCTGCTTCCATTCCGTAATCAGCAACCTGGAAAATGGGAGCTTCTGGGTCTTTGTTGATTGCCACAATCACGCGGCTGTCTTTCATACCGGCAAGATGCTGGATAGCGCCGGAAATACCAAAGGCCATGTACAGTTCAGGCGCAACAATCTTGCCTGTCTGCCCCACCTGATATTCGTTCGGCACAAAGCCAGAATCCACAGCAGCACGAGAAGCGCCAATAGCTGCACCCAACGCATCTGCTAGCGGATCCAGAGCATGGAACTTTTCTTCGCTCTGCATGCCACGACCACCAGATACAACCACACGGGCCGTTTCTAGGTCTGGACGTTCGGAATCAGACAGCTGAACAGTCTCAAACTTGGAAACTGCAGGGGCATCTACTGCGTCCACTGCTTCAATCGGAGCATTGCCACCTGTAGATGCAGCAGCATCAAAAGCAGCGTTACGCACCGTCAGCACCTTTTTGGCATCTGAAGACTTAACAGTGGCCAGAGCATTACCAGCGTAAATGGGGCGCACAAATGTTTCTGCATCCACAATGCGGATAACATCTGGAATAGGCTGTACATCCAGCAGAGCAGCTGCACGTGGCAGCACGTTCTTGCCCGTAGCACCTGCAGCAGCAACGATATGATCGTACTGACCTGCCAGAGAAACAATCAAAGCAGCCAGAGGTTCAGCCAGTTCGTGCGCATAGCGTGCATCTGCTGCATGCAGCACCTTGGCAACACCGGGCACAGCAGCTGCAGCCTGTGCGATGGAGGCATCACCCGCCACCAGCACATGTACATCACCCAACTGGGCAGCTGCCGTTACAGCAGACAGAGCAGCCTTTCTGATCTGGCCTTCTTCATGATCCAGAAGAACAAGAGCGGTCATGATCAGATCACCTTTGCTTCGTTACGCAGTTTTTCCACCAGTTCCCCAACGGAACCAACCTTGATGCCAGCCTTGCGTTCCGGCGGCTCTGCCACGGAAACAATGCTCAGGCGGGGCTTCATGTCCACACCCAGTTCGGCGGCTTCAATGGTTTCCAGCGGCTTCTTCTTGGCCTTCATGATATTTGGCAAAGAAGCATAGCGTGGTTCGTTCAGGCGCAGATCGGCCGTGATAATAGCGGGCAGCGTAAGGGAAACTTCCTCCGTGCCACCATCAATTTCACGGCTGACACGTGCATGGCCATCAGCAATTTCTACCTTGCTGGCAAACGTGCCCTGCCCCCAACCAAGCAGACCAGCAAGCATCTGGCCTGTGGCGTTCATATCATCATCAATGGCCTGCTTGCCCAGAATAACCAGGCCCGGTTCTTCCTTTTCCACCAGCTTGCGCAGCACTTTGGCTACGGCCAGCGGTTCGGGGCTTTCTTCTGACAGAACCAGAATGGCGCGATCTGCGCCCATAGCCATGGCCGTACGCAGTGTATCCTGCGCCTTCTGAACACCAACAGAAACCACAACAACTTCGGAAGCTGCACCTTTTTCGCGCAGGCGCACAGCTTCTTCCACCGCGATTTCATCAAACGGGTTCATGGACATCTTGACGCCAGTGGTATCAACACCACTGCCATCTGCCTTCACACGCGGTTTGATGTTGTAATCAACAACCCGCTTTACAGGTACAAGTATCTTCATGACTTCTTTCGCTTGCAGACGCAGGATGGTTCGGACGCAGCCTTACCGTACTTTACTCCAAATTCACATACCGGCCGGATAATTAGGCCCACCACCACCTTCTGGCGTGGTCCAGTCTATATTCTGGGCAGGATCTTTAATGTCACACGTTTTGCAGTGCACGCAGTTCTGCGCGTTAATCTGCAAATGTGGGTTTGTGGCTTCATCTGCCACTTCATACACACCGACGGGGCAATAACGGCTTTCCGGCGCACGGAAGACATCCCAGTTCACCGGTTTCCACAGGCTGGGGTTGCGCAGGCGCAGATGCACCGGCTGATCTTCCTCATGATTGGTAGCAGACAGGAAGACCGAGGAAAGACGATCAAATGTCAGTTTGCCATCTGGCTTCGGATAGAAAGGCTTTTCAGACAGGGAGGCAGGTTTAAGGGTATCGCTATCTTCATGCTTAAAGTGCAGCGTCCACGGTGCACGGCCACGCAGCAGCATGGCATCAATGGCTGCATAAACAGCACCACCCTTGGCACCAAAATGCGCAAAAGCCGGACGAATATTACGGGCAGACCGCAGTTCTGGCCACAACCAAGAACGCCGCACCTTTTCTGTAAAGGCACCGGGTTCAACACGGTCGGTTTTCATGGCTTCCACAACAGCTTCCGCTGCCAGCATGCCAGACTTCATTGCTGTATGAGTGCCTTTGATTTTAGGCACGTTCAGAAAGCCCGCGGAATCCCCAATCAGTGCACCACCGGGGAAAGTGAGACGCGGAATAGCCTGCAACCCACCTTCGGAAAGAGCACGCGCACCGTAAGAGATGCGACGTCCACCTTCCAGATGCTGGCGGAATGCCGGATGCAACTTGATGCGCTGCATTTCTTCAAACGGAGAAAGCCACGTATTAGCGTAATCCAGCCCCACCACAAAGCCGTAGGACACCAGATTTTCACCAAAGTGGTACAACCATGCGCCACCATAGGTGCTGTCATCCAGCGGCCAGCCAAAGCTGTGCTGCACCAAACCGGGGCGATGTTTTTCTGCCGGAATTTCCCATACTTCCTTGATGCCAAGTCCGTATGTCTGCGGGTCTACATCTTTGCGCAGATCATAATGCGCCATCACCTGCTTGGTCAGGGAGCCACGGCACCCTTCTGCAAACAGGGTGTAACGGGCGCGCAGTTCCATACCGGGCTGATAATTGGGGCCGGGTGTGCCTTCCTTGGTCACACCCATATCACCAGTCACAACACCAACCACACGGTTGCGCTCGATAATAACATCCGCACCTGCAAAACCCGGATAGATTTCCACCCCGAGTTCTTCTGCCTGCGTCGCCAGCCAACGGCACACTTCCCCAAGGCTGACAATATAGTTCCCGTGGTTTGCCATATGCGGCATAACCTTATCCAGCAGCGGAACACGCAGGCTGCCGGTTTCGGTAAGATACAGCATATCTTCTGATGTCACCGGTGTGTTCAGCGGTGCACCACGTTCTTTCCAGTCAGGAATAAGCTCTGCCAGTGCGCGGGGTTCAATCACGGCCCCAGAAACAATATGCGCTCCGATCTCGCTGCCTTTTTCAATCAGGCAAACGCTCAGATCTGGAGAAAGCTGGCGTAGCCGAATTGCCGCGGCCAGCCCAGCAGGGCCACCCCCAACAATAACGACATCAAATTCCATCGATTCCCGCACAGGCTCGCTCATTCCCGTTTCATCCCCGTTTAAAGATATGCTGCTTCCCTAAACCCGATTTGGCGCAGAATTGCAAAAACGGGCACGCAGGCCCGTTCTGCCAGAAACAGCCATGTCAGAAAAATCAGTGCTGAACAGAACGCGGCCCGAACGCCAGTTCGTGCACTGCACGCCAGTCCTGATCAACAAAATTAACAATCAAGGTACGGCGCGTACCTTTAATGGGCCGCTTTACAAAGCCGTGCCAGGTTTTATCTGACGGAATAAAAAGCACCGCCGAATTAAACGCCCCTGAAGCTCGCACAACTGATTGGCCATCTGGAGTCATCAGGTCTGTCCCCAGTTCATCGGCCCCTTCTCCGGTGGAAAGAGAGATAAGCAGGGTAAGTTTTTTAGCGCCGATATCTGTATGTGGTTCCAGCCAAAAACCATCCGAATCCAGACACAACTCCAGCCGCAGTGCTGCCGTATCCAACTGCACGTTGCAGATACGTTCAAAAGTCTGCCGCATGGCATCGCTATCCAGCAAATGCGCCATACGGTTTAGGCGTTCATCCTGTTGCCGAACGGCTGGATCAACAAACACGCGAGACTTGTTCCGCGTTTCACGCCGCCCCCCCACATCTCCTGCAATAGCCGACTCGCCCGGATCCCATTCCAGTAATGCCGCACAGGCATCTGGTTCCAGCACGTTTTCCAGCATCCAATGTGGAAAAGGGTCAGAGGCCACTGGCGTTTGCGCCAGCAGATTTGGCAGAGAAAACGTCACGCTCTGATCGGGAGCAGTGGCATCAGGACTCATGGCGTCCGATCCTTCAGCTGTCACAGAATATCGGCTGGGTAAAAGACACCGCTATGGCTGTCTTGCATAGCTCCCTTTCATGGGAAGCTTTCCTTACTTGCGCCAAAATACTGGCACAATCAAGGTTTGGTTCTACTTAAAGGGCAGCAGAAAACTGTGGTGAAGCACCTTGCCCAGCACCTTGGGCCTGCTGCTGCAAAGCACGCCGCCGTGTATCAAACACTGCAGCTACGTGCCTTACAAAAGGCCGCCCAAACATTGTAACGCTGATTTTCTGGCCTTCAATCTTTACCAACCCATCCTGCTCAAACGGATGGAGTTGTGCAAGTTCTTCAGAAAAATCCTGCCCTTGCCCTACATCCGCAAGATCAACGGCCATATCACACATAATGCGTTCGATAATGGCACCGCGCAGTTTGTCATCTTCGGTAAAAGCAACACCCCGCGCTACGGGGAGGGAATCTGCACTTTCAGCCATTGCCCGCGCATAAGCCGCCACACTTGTAATGTTCTGAACAAACCCAGCTGGCAGCATGGAAATAGCAGAAGCCCCCATACCTAACAAAACAGGACAGGAATCTGTTGTATAACCTTGGAAATTACGATGCAGCGTGCCTGCTTGCGCAGCTTGAGCCAAACCATCTTCTGGCAAAGCGTAATGATCCAACCCTATGGGTTGATACCCCTGCGCCTGCAAAACTCTGTCTATTTCCGCCCGTTGCGCCAATCTTTCATCAGATTTTGGCAAGGATGCTTCCGGTATCAAACGCTGCCGTTTTTGCTTCCACGGCACATGGGCATATCCAAATACTGCCAACCGGTCTGGCCGTAATGATGCAATTTTCAGCGCGGTTTCACCCACGCTTTCAACCGTCTGGTACGGTAAGCCGTAAATCAGATCAATATTAACGCCAGATACGCCCGCAGCACGCGCCGCCTGAATGCTGGCTTCTGTCTGCTCAAAGGACTGATGGCGTCCACACGCTTCCTGCACCCGGGGTTCCAGATCCTGCACGCCAAGGCTGATGCGTGTAAAACCCAGATCGCCCAACAAAGCCGGATAATCCTGCGGCACATGCCGTGGATCAAGCTCCATGGCCAATTCAGCCTGCGGATCAACCTGAAAGAATGTTCGGATAGAACGCATGATCTGCCGCAAGGCATGCGGCGGCAAGGTGGTAGGCGTGCCGCCACCAAACTGCACATGCCTTACTGTGCGTTGTTCCCCCACAAGGGCCACAATACGGCGCATTTCCTCACGCAGGAGGTCACCGTAAGCTAGGCGCCCATCCTCATGCCGCATAACGGATGTATTGCATCCGCAAAACCGGCAGAGTTCATCGCAAAAAGGAACATGAAAATAGAGGGAGACAGGTTCATTCTCAGGTAAAGCTTTAAGCCAGCCTGCAACCTGTTGGGGGCCGACCGCCTCCGTAAAGCTGGCTGCGGTCGGGTAACTTGTATAGCGCGGCAGATTCCCACCGTAGCGGGAAATCCGATCAGATACAGATACCGCGCCCATAATATCTCTTAGAACCGGTAAGCAATACCAGCGGAAACCACTGTCGGATCCAGAGATTCGTGTGCTTTCACCTTCAGGCTTTCAGCTGGGTTTTCAACCCAAGCATGCATACGCACGAACATCTGCTTGACGTCTGCGTTGAAGAACCAGTTGCCAACGATCTGGTAATCGAAACCAACGTTCACAGAAGGACCACCGGTGAAGCCAGCGTTCAGTTTGGTCAGACCCAGAGCGGAACCACGGTTGCCGTTCATGTTGTGGAACCACATAGCCGTTGCACCCACACCCACATACGGGTTGAAGCGCTTATGCGGACGGAAATGCCAAGCAAATGTCAGCGTAGGGGGCAGAACCCATGCGCTACCAACGTCCAGCTTACGGGGGCCGCCCAGTGAAGGCACATCGCTACCCAGAGCAGCCACTTCATGACGGGTGCTGGTGGCAATCAGATCCACAGACAGGTTGTCTGTGATGAAGTATTCCACCGTCAGTTCCGGCATGGCCTGATTAGTGGTGGAAAGATGCGTGTGGCTCAGCGGCATATGGTTCAGACCAAGGCCCGGAGCAGTCAGCCAAGCCTTGCTATCACGGTCCTGCGGCAGAACACCCACGCCAGACAGACGGATCATGAAGTCACCACGGCCCAGACCAATTTTGGTGCTGGCGCAGGTTTCAAACAGACCACAATGCCCTGCGCCCGGCTTTGGTGCATCGGGAATGCGCTGCATGACCGGTGCATTCACATATGCTGCGTTAGGAGCTGCTGTCTGAGCCTTGGCGGTGCCGGCCAGAGCGGCAACACCAGCCACCACTGCCGTAAATAGGGAACGGAACTTGACCATGCCTGTGTGTCTTTCCACTGCGCTAGAGAACGATATCTGAAGCGGGAAAAATCATGCGCCCATTCTTCCGGCCTTGATTTAGATCAAATATCAGGCATCTCCGCCTCATATGCGACAATACTGTGTCATTTTAATCACAGCGCATTTTAAGGGCTATATCCAAGGTAAATTGTAACCAATCTGCCCCAGACATCGGTGCATTATTGATTTATATCAACAATGACATAATATTTACGCAACACATTCTTTTTTCTTTCCGGTCCAGCACGTTCGCCATAATGCTGAAGGTACCGGGCTTTCCGGATTCTGCTCCCATGCCACCCTCTCCTTCTGCTCAGGCACTCCACTCCACTGGCAAACGCACTGGGCGCACAGATACCGAGTCCGCCCGGTGTTTGATGTGCAAGGTGCGCGATTATAATCTTTGCAGCAGCATAGAAGATCAGGATGTGGCGGTTTTGGCGCATGCAACACGCCAGATTACTCTGCCACCAGGCACAGCCGTAATTGAAGAAGGCACGCCTGCATCTGCCTTTTTTAACGTTATCAATGGCACAGTTAAACTGTTTAAGTCTCTTCCTGATGGTCGCCGCCAGATTACTGGCTTTGCAGATGCAGGACAGTTTGTTGGCCTTAGCAACTCTCGCACTTATTCCTTTGGGGCGGAAACCGTAAGCAGCGTATTGTTGTGCCGCTGCACACATACGCAGATAGAAAATTTATTGGCAGAATATCCACGATTCGCCCGTCATCTGCTCTCAGCTGTCACAAATGAATTAACTGATGCAAAGGAGCAGATGCTGCTTTTGGGGCGCAAAACAGCCAAGGAAAAAGTGGCTAGTTTTCTATTAGATCGCATCAAGCAATATCATCGCACACACCCGCACGACCCTGATGCAGAAACCACAGCTTCTGTACCCATGACTCGGGTGGATATTGCAGACTATCTTGGCCTGACGATTGAAACAGTAAGCCGCACCATCAGCGCCCTCCGCCGTGATAAAATTATTTCTGGCACAGAAAATCACTGCATTCGCATTCTGTCTCTACCTAATCTGCAAGACATCGCTTACGGCCTGAAATCTGTTTAGCTTTTAAAAGCAAAAGGCTGGCCCATTTCTGGACCAGCCTTTTCAACATTTCAGACTACGAGAGCCTTTTAGTTATCGTCGTCATCACTACTGTCATCAGATGATGGTGCGTTATTTCCGCCATCTGGAGAGATCGCGATAAACAGGGACTGATTATCGCGCAGAACCCGCAATAGCACCGGTTTTTTGGCAGCCAATGCCGACTTTACGCTGGCAACTGCTGCACGTGGGGAATCCACGGCCTGACTACCAACCGCCTGAATAACATCCCCCGGCCGAATCCCAGCCTGATCTGCTGGGGAACCAGGATCAACGTCGCTTACAACAACGCCGCGCACATCTGCTGAAAGCCCCAACTGCTGGCGCACATCGCGAGAAAGAGGAGCCAAGGCAATACCAAGCCGCTGCCCACGTGCGACATCTGTATTGCTGCCACTATTACCATCACTGGAAGCGGTTTTCAGGTCTCCGATGGTTACAGTAGCTGTCTGGGCTTTACCGCCTCGCAAGTAGCCAATTGTCGCCTGTTTACCCGGGGCCATAGACGCCACGCGCACAGCCAGATCATGCGGGTTGCTGACCTTCTGCCCGTTGAAATCGGTAATCACATCTTCCGATTTCAAACCAACTTTTTCAGCCGGGCTCCCGGGGCTTACGCTTGCCACCAACGCCCCAATTGGCGGTGCTCCGGGCGTAGCTGGTGCAGGCAAGCCAAGCGCACGCGCCATAACGGGGGAGATAACCTGTGCGTTTACACCCAAGTAGCCCCGCACCACATGGCCAGTTTTACGAAGCTGCTCGACCACATTGCGCACGGTATCCGATGGAATTGCAAACCCGATACCAATGGAACCACCGCCAGAAGGTGAAAGAATGGCGGTATTTACCCCCACAACCTTACCATCCTGCGTAAACAGCGGACCACCAGAGTTCCCGCGGTTGATGGGCGCATCAACCTGAATGAAGTTGTCGTAAGGGCCTTCGTTAATATCTCGGCCACGGGCAGAAACAATACCAGCCGTCACCGTGCCGCCCAGACCATACGGGTTACCAACGGCAATAACCCATTCACCGGGCTGCACATCATCCGATTCGCCCAATTCAATAAAGGGCAATTTTTCGGAGGTTGTAACTTTCAGCAGTGCCAGATCGGTTTTGCCATCACGCCCCACCACTTTAGCGGGCAGCGTTGTGCCATCATCCAGTGTCACCGTAACCTTGGTGGCGCCTTTCACCACATGGTTGTTGGTGACCACATACCCATCGGCTGAAATCAGGAAGCCGGAGCCTCTGGCCTCAATTGTCTGGTGCGATGGCTGCGGCATCATCTGGAAAGGAAACGGGAATG
Organism: Acetobacter sp. A11-2; assembly: GCF_040208445.1. NCBI lineage: Bacteria > Pseudomonadati > Pseudomonadota > Alphaproteobacteria > Acetobacterales > Acetobacteraceae > Acetobacter > Acetobacter sp. A11-2. Next base: position 119,104 of record NZ_CP157843.1, on the reverse strand, counting down.
GAAAAGGCATTCCACCCATACCGCCGCCGTCATTCTCCACGGCATCTGCCCGGATCATGGATGTAATAGATACCACAGCCGGCTTAACCTGCTTAACCAGACTGACAAAATCTGGAATCCGCTGAGAAGTAGGGGTGTTGGGCTTAATAACACTATCAGCTTCTGCGCGTGCTGGCGTGCTGCACCATGGAGCGGCAGCTGTTACCAATACACAGCTTGCCAGAAGGGCTGACATCCAATTACGGCGTCTGTTCCGCGCCCAAACTTTTGTCACAGATTTTCCCGACATCACGACTTCGACTGTTCCTTGTTTTATCCCGACAGGACAATTCCCGGACGGTCCAAACACCCAGCTCCGGCAGCCACCACAGATTGCCCAGAGTTTACAGTGCCTTACGCCTACAACGCTAACATGGTTTCTTAACCAAGAAAAAAAAGCCGTATCTTCATAATTTCACAAGATGTTATCGGCTGCGTAATTTCTGGAAAAAAGCTTTCAACATTTCAGCCGCTTCCTGCTCCCTTACCCCGCCTATAACCTCCATATGATGTAAGGTTTCAGGCCGATGGGGCAAGCGTGCTCCGTGCTCTACGCCCCCCCCTTTGGGGTCATACGCACCAAACACCACCCTCCCCAACCGAAAATGCGCCATAGCCGCCGCACACATCGGGCATGGTTCGAGCGAGACAAATAAAGTGCAATCTGCCAGCTTCTGCCCTTGCCGCTGCTGCACGGCCTCACGCATGACCAACATTTCAGCATGAGCTGATGGATCGTGCAGTTCTTCTACCCGGTTGCCTGCCTGTGCCAGCACATTTCCATTGCCATCCAGCAGCACGGCGCCTACGGGCACTTCTCCATTTTCAGCAGCAAGCTGAGCCTGCTGTAACGCAAGTGCCATGCCGTTTTGTTTAGTCATGCCGTGTGCTCACGAAATGTTACTCTTTTCAATCCGAAACGTTCAGGTTTTTTTCGCTTTTATATGGCAGAAAAAATCCAGATTTTTCTTGCAATCGTGCATGCTTTTTTGTCATCCTGCCTTAAAGGAGCCTTAATCCGTTCTGTAACAGAGCGTGAGGATGCCTTGTGGGATTGCTCTTTGGCAATCATACCAAACCCGAGCGAGGAGGGTCAGAAACATGCATAGCCTGTCTTTCATTCTGGCTGCTGCGGCCATAGGATTTGGTCTCGCCATCGCAGATGGTGTCAATTATGAGCCAGCAACCTTGGCGCCACCTCCTACCGCCACCAAAACGCTCCCTATCAGTATTCCTTCCTTTCTGTCCCGCTAACAGACAGGCTGAAAACGGATTGACTGCACGGGTTTTTGTTTCCCGCGCTCATTCTTTGCTACATACCCCCCTGAAAGAACGGTCTTTACCCCTCTCCCTCCCCCGTTCTTTCAGGATTAGTGGCATATGATGAAAAAACGCCCCGTTATTGGTATTACGCTTGATCTGGAAGATGGTGGCGAAGGCCGTTATTCCCGCTTCAAATGGTATGCCATGCGGGAAAATTATATGTCTGCCGTTTCCACCGCGGGCGGCTTACCTATTGCGCTCCCTTTGTTCCCACAGCTTTGTGCTGATTATATGCACCTGCTGGATGGGTTGATTATAACAGGTGGCGCTTTTGATATTGACCCCACTTTGTATGGGGAAACACAAGTTCACCCCACCATAAACTTGCGCCCCCGCCGCACGCAGGCTGAAGCTGCTTATCTAACCGCAGCCCTACAACGTGATATGCCAATTTTGGGAATATGCGGTGGCATGCAACTTATAGCCGTGGCCCTTGGTGGCAGCCTGATCCAGCACATCCCGGAAGAATGCCCATCGGCCCTTCCGCATGAGCAACCAAACCCACGGGATGAAGCAAGCCATAGTGTGACAATAACACCCGATACCTTGTTGGCCCGATGTACGGCCAACCGCACTCATATTGGTGTTAATTCCTCACATCATCAGGCTGTCAAAACAGCAGGACGATGCATTATTAACGCCGTGGCAGAAGATGGTATTATTGAAGGGATTGAAGACCCCACACATTCTTTCTGCCTTGGGGTGCAATGGCACCCGGAATTTGGCATAGACCCAGCAGACAAAGCACTTTTCAAAGCCTTCATACAGGCAGCAGGAGATTCAGCGTGACGCAGGAAACCCGAGGGGAACGCATAGCAAAATGGCTGGCCCGTAGTGGCGTTGCCAGCCGCCGTGATGCGGAGCGCATGATAGAGGAAAACCGTATCCGCCTGAATGGCCAGCCGGTCACACATCCTGCCACCTTTGTAACAAATGGCGATATTGTGCAGGTTGATGGGGAACCCGTTTCTGCCCCAGAACGCACACGTTTGTGGCGCTACCATAAGCCGGATGGCTTGGTAACAACACATAAAGACCCAGAAGGCCGGCCAACGGTTTTTGCCTCCCTGCCAGAAGGCATGCCACGCGTTATCAGCGTTGGGCGGCTTGATCTGAACAGTGAAGGGCTGCTGCTGCTCACCAATGATGGTGAACTGGCCCGCAGGCTGGAGCTTCCCTCCAACGGCTGGCTACGCCGCTACCGCGTGCGTGTATTTGGCGTAGTGGATGAAGAACGTTTGGCAAGTCTGGCTCAGGGCAGCGTGTTTGATGGTGTGCGTTATGGCCCCATTCATGCTGTTCTGGATTCGCGCAAGGGAGACAATGCGTGGCTGACCGTTTCCCTCAAGGAAGGCAAAAACCGCGAAATCCGTAAGGTGATGGCGGGCATGAACCTGCATGTCAGCCGCCTGATACGCACTAGCTATGGGCCTTTCCAACTCGGCACCCTGCAGCGCCGTGAACTGGAAGAGGTTTCTCCCCGCGTGTTGCGTGATCAGTTGCCCAAAGCAACAGACAAGGCGCTCCCAGCCCGGCGTGCACCCGCAAAACAGGCAGACTAATGGTTCGGATTATTGCTGGCAGCCGCAAGGGGCGGTTGCTAACAGCCCCAGCGGGACAGACCACACGCCCCACGGCAGACCGGGTGCGACAGGCCTTGTTTGATATGCTGCTGCATGCACCTTGGGGTGGGCCTACGCTTATCTCTGAAGCGCATGTGCTGGATGCTTTTGCTGGCACCGGCGCGCTGGGGCTGGAAGCCCTTTCTCGCGGGGCAAAGCATGCAACTTTCTTCGAAACAAGCCGCCCTGCCCTCGCCGCGCTACGGGCCAACATTCAGGCCTGCAAGTGGGAAGAGAGCTGCACCGTAATTGCGCGGGATGTGACATCACCACCCCTCAGCACTTTCCCGGCTGGGTTGGTGTTTCTGGACCCACCCTATCATCAAAATCTGCCTGAGCGCGCCCTCAATGCCTTGCAAAGCAAAGGCTGGATTGCCCCCCATGCCATTGCAGTTATTGAAACCGGGCGTGAGGAACCTTTGCCTTTTTCCAGCGAGGAAGAAGCGCCGCAAACAGCAAGCACACCTGCTTTTCTGGCAGAACGCCAGCATGGTGCTGCCCGATTTTCCATCTGGCGGCTTTAAGCTTTCACCTGTTCGGCCAGTGCGCTACATAGGCAGAACGAAAACGGATTTTACGCAAATAGAAGGTAACGGCATTTATGGCTGGCAGCGTTAACAAGGTTATTCTGGTCGGCAATCTGGGCAAGGACCCCGAAGTGCGTTCCAGCCAGAGCGGTGCAAAGATTGTTTCCTTCTCTCTGGCCACCAGCGACACATGGAATGACCGCGCATCTGGTGAACGACGTGAACGCACAGAATGGCATCGCGTGGTCATTTTCAATGAACGTCTGGCAGATGTGGCCGAACGTTTCCTGCGCAAAGGCCGCAAAGTTTATCTGGAAGGCTCTCTGCAAACCCGTAAATGGACAGACCAGGGTGGGCAGGAACGCTATACAACGGAAGTGATTATTGACCGTTTCCGTGGTGAGCTGGTGCTGCTGGATAGCCGCAATAGTGGCGAAGGCGAAAGTGAAGGCGGCGGCTTTGGTGGCGGAAGCGGCAGCAGCTACGGTGGCTATAATAGTGGCGGCGGTGGTTATGGCGCCCCATCATCCGCCCCACGCCAGCAACCAGCACAACGCAGCGGTGGCAATAGCTCCGGCGGCTGGGATGCATCTGGAGGCAACGGCGATCTTGATGACGAAATCCCGTTCTAATCATTCAAACTGATTGGGGGCTGGCTATACACTATCGGGTAGCCAGCCTTATCCATTCCAGACATGCCCCTTGCTGTTTCCTCCCCACTCCGTGTCAAGCTGGCTGGATATCTAACAGCAGCAGGCTTGGTGTGTCTGAGCATCTTCCCATTTTTTCTATTCTATAGCCGCGCTCTTTCAGACACATTTGCTTCTGTTATTGGTGGGCTATTTCTGCTGCACTGTTGCCTGCTGCAAAATTGGCAATGGGTTAAACAACCCTGGCTTAAACTGGCCGCATTATTTTGTGGGCTATGCCTGCTTTCCTCCTTACATATTGGCATTACAGGAGCATGGGTGCAGGCACTCTGCCTGCCTCGGCTTTTCCTGTTTTGTGTGGCGCTACAATGCTGGCTTCTTGCCACCGAAGCACGGCGTATCTGGCTAGAGCGAATCTGCTTACTGGCTGCCTTGTGGTTGATAAGCCAATGCTGGCAACAGTATCTAACCGGCACAAATATGATGGGGATGCCGCGCTGGGGTGATGGCAGCCTGACAGGCCCATTCACAAAGCCCCGCGCGGGTTTTACGCTGCTGATGCTGTTTTTCCCCGGCATTATGCCGAGCGTTTTACGCCTGTTACGCCACAATAAGCTGAAATCTTGGGGGCTTGGCTGTGCGCTCCTGTTGCTTGGCGTTACAACCATGGTGCTGATCGGCCAACGTATGAGCTGTGTGCTGCTCTTTTTTGGCTTGTCTCTTACAGCGTTTATCTTCCCCCGTTTTCGCCTGCCCTTTGGCCTCATTCTTGCTTGTGCGGGTGGGTTAATTGCCAGCCTACCGGTGATCTCTCCGCCCGTTTACGCCAAGCTGGTTCTGAAATTTTCAGACCAACTGCATCATTTCGCCCAAAGCGATTATGGCAAGCTTTTCCGTTCTGCCATCAGCATGGTTGCCCAACATCCTTGGATAGGACTGGGTATGGATGGCTTTAGAAATTTCTGCCATGTCCCTATTCAAACCCACGCCTTCTCTTTTCTGGGCATAGAAACACTTACAAATGATACGGATCGGGGATGTAATATTCATCCCCACAACTATTACCTACAAATTGCCACAACAGCCGGTTTACCGGGGCTTGTGGTGTTTATAGGGCTGGCTTTTCAATGGTTGCGCACGGGGTGGCGCGCACTAGATGTAGAACATTATCCGCAGCAAGCCATGCTGTTTGTGACCTGTTGCATTCTGTTGTGGCCCATTACTTCCACCAGTGCTGTTTTTTCTTTCCCCACAGCGGGGTGGATTTTTATGTTTGTTGGGTGGCTTATCGCAGCATCAAGCTCACAAAAACGTGCATAATTGTGTTAAGAAAGTGTTTATACAGCAGGGAACTTTCTTAAAATATTTTTTCATTACTCATTTTAAATGTAGTCTTTTCTTACTCTTACTTTATCCTGTGTCTCTTTTCTGCGTTTTTGCCCCATAAAATTGTTGGCGGGTGAGCGGGATGCCGCTATAAGCCGCGTCATTCTTTCAAGGCAGGCTGCCTGTCATTGCAAAGGCTGACGACAGACATGATTACCTTACCGCCAGATTATCGCCCCTCTGAAGATGAAGAGTTCATGAACCCTCTTCAGACGGAGTACTTCCGGCAGAAATTGCTTAAATGGCGCGCCGACCTTCTTAAAGAAGCAGGAGATACACTTGCCAGCCTTTCTGAAGGCGGCATCCATGAAGCTGACATTACTGACCGTGCCAGCGTAGAAACAGACCGTGCACTGGAACTGCGCACGCGAGACCGTGCCCGCAAGCTGATTGGCAAGATCAACCTTGCGTTGCAGCGGGTTGAAAACGGCACATATGGTTACTGTGAAGAAACGGGTGAGCCCATTGGCCTGAAACGGCTGGAAGCACGCCCGATTGCCACACTTTCCATTGAAGCGCAGGAACAGCACGAGCGCATGGAAAAAACCCACCGGGACGATTAATTTTTTCGTCTTTTTTACCGTATCTGGTCTTGCGGCGTTCCGCGCGAACAGCTAGAACGCCCGCAGACTATGCTGCTGTAGCTCAGTGGTAGAGCACTCCCTTGGTAAGGGAGAGGTCGACAGTTCAATCCTGTCCAGCAGCACCAGTCTTCCTTGTTTTTCAATGACTTGCAGAATCTGGCAATGTCTGTGACTGCTAGCATAACCCTAGCATAGTCACCGAAAACTAAGGATTTTTGGGGTGAATAAGCATAGTCCTAGCTTAGCTTCCGCACCATATAATGTGTTTCAACAGAAGGGTTCTGCTAACTGGTCGATTCGTTTTTCGATTCCAGGGCAAGGACAAATCCGCAAATCACTAGGCACAAGTGATCGTAAGCTAGCAGAGACACTAGCACAGCGCGTCTATTACGAATCGCTCTTGAAAGCTGAAAGCGGCTTAAATGTCCGCGTAAAGACAATCTCAAAAATCATCCATGATTATATCCAGTTCATGGAAAAACGCCTTGAACAAGGAATGATGCCCAAAGGTGTCGTCATTCAGAACAAAGCGATTCTCACTCGTTATGTAGAAGGATTCTTTGGTGGACAGAATCCAAACTTCATTTCAAACAAATCTGTGCAAGATTATCTGTCTTGGCGTTCTGACTACTGGATTTCAGGACCAGGTAAGGACATTCAGTTTCTGACGTATGAGAGGGATGGAAAGACCATCACTACACCAATCACACAGAAGAAACGCATACGTCCCTCTCCTGCCACTCTGAACCGTGAGAGAGCTGCTTTAAGTGGCTTCCTTCAATACTGCTTCGATTCGCAGTACATCAAAGCCATTCCAGAAATTAAGACGAACAAGATGGGATACACAGCACGTCCTTCTTTTTCTGCTCAGGAATTTAAAAAATTCAACACTTACGTTTTCCTTCATATCGGAGAGGAAGACATTCATCCTGCTGTCAAATATGATCGTGCTGTATTTTATGCTTACATCAACATCATAGCTTTGACAGGAATGAGACCCACAGAAATCAAGAATATGAAGTGGGGTGACATCATAGGATTAGAACTGGATAAAAAAGGGAACCCTTTAACTCATGATCTTCATTTGCGTGTTCATGGGAAAGGGAAATCTCGTGAACTGATTCCACATAGGGAAGTTCTGTTCACAATCGTTATGCTTCATGCAGTTTATAGGGAAGCAGGATTCACACCTGAAAAATCCGATTCGCTTCTGCTTCATCAAGACAAAACACCCTTCAAATCCTTTTCTGGTCAGTTCAACAGCGCACTAGCAGCAACAGGACTCACAAGGGATTATCGAGGTGTGAAACGAACGCCTTACAGCCTTAGACACTTCTATATAACTGAACAGCTAAGGAATGGTGTTGATGCGTATGTGTTAGCAAGGAATGCAGGAACTAGTGTGAAAATGATAGAAGAACACTACGACCACAACACCAATGAGAAATACAAAGAGATGTTACGTCCTAAACGGCGTTAACAAACATCGTTATTTTTATATGGGGCTATTTTCAAATATGGCCCCATAACTTTCGGAAGCTTTTCACTATAAAACTCAAAAAGGTCTTTTTTAATCTTACGACATGTTTTGAGAGATTGTGAAATTCTTTCAGATGAATCACTCGTCACATCATTTATGAATGACTTTGATTCCGGTTCCTCACTTTTTATTTGTCTAATATCGGTTACAATCTCATTAAGACGAAAAATATCTGCTCTTGCCTCACTAAGAAGAGAGAAAACATCTTCTCCAAACAGAAATCTGGATTGCTCACCTAAAGAAATCATTGTGTCAGCATTTTCACGTATTTTGCGTCTATTTTCTTCTGACTGAACCCATTTTTCATCATCTTCTTTCATGTCTACAGTTCTATAATTATATACTTTATCAGACCACAAAGCCATATTCAAAAACAATTGGTATGTTTCAAACCTTTTCTCAAACAGCTCTAACTTGTGCTTATCTTCTGCAATTTTCTTCTGATCTTTAGCAACTACATGCTGCTGAAACGCAATGTATAATGTCATCAATCCAATAATAGTCGATGGAACCACTTTTAGAAGATCGTTTGCACTAAAACACACAATGATTCTGTCAATGAATACTGAAATTAGAACAACCACAACAACAGAAATAACTGGATGATTTTTAATATAAACCTTAAACTGGTTTCGCATCTAAAACCCTATACACAGACATACGTGATAACTTTAATTTTTCAGCTATAGCTGTAACTGACATTCCTTCATTTTTTAATTTTCTGATAGTCTCCTGCTGCATTCTAGCTATGGGTTTCCTTCCTTTGTACTTCCCTTCTTTCTTTGCTTTCTGAATTCCTTCTTTCTGCCGTTCCTTCATCAGATCACGTTCAAATTCTGAAATGGCAGCAAGCATATGAAGCATTAGTTTGGAAGTAGGATTTGAAGTGTCAAACTTCTGTCCTCCCATAGAAAGCACAATCAGTTCACATCCCTTCCCCTTCAATTCATTAACTATGCTCAAGAGGTCAGAGGTTGAGCGAGCAAGGCGGTCTGGCTTTGTAATGATAAGCACATCGCCAGAACGCATGTTATCCATCAGGCGCGTTAATTCTGGCCTGTTCGTGCTACTGCCTGAAATCTGCTCTGCGTAAATTCGTTCACAGCCATTTAAGGACAAGTCACGCTTCTGCGCTTCTAATCCTGCTTCCTGTTCTATGGTGCTTGTGCGTGCATATCCAAAAATCACTTGGAACCTCTCATTTGTCACAATGAACTCTAGTTCCTAAGTGATTAGTGTCACTTAATATCAAAAACAACCTTAAAGTGACAGAAATGAAGGGATTTCAATTTGTCACTTTAGAGCTTGCTTCAAAGCTACATTATATCATCTGAAATTTAGTATATGGATAAGGTATTGGCTTAATTCTCTTGGTGCGCGCTTGTGCTACATCACACAAACCTTTTGAGGGGGGTATACTAGCTTATGAGTAATTACGGAGAACTCCGTTCTCATTTGAAAGTATATCCCTCAAAAAGTGTCCATTTTAAGTCCTTTAGGAAGAAGTAACAATGGATACTTTTTTCATTACTTCCATTTAAATTTTTCTGAACAAGTAACCATATTTGCGTATTTCTTAATCCATCCCTCGCACTCATTTTTCATTTCTTGCGTGTTCCTGTAGTTCATTAAAACAAGTGGGAGGATTTCTTCTTTTCTTTCCCAGAAAGTCATTTTCCTGACTAATTCACCAAGAGAGTCATGTGATTTGTTCAGTAAGAACTTTTCTTGCTGTTCGTTGCATTCTTTATCACGCAACTCATCATGTGTCTGTTTAACACCACTTGTATTCAGAACTGCATTGATGGCTGGATTTACTATCCTTTCATAAATTTTCTTTTTATGCGTAGTTAACCCAATCATCTTTTCACACACATATTCAGGAACTTTAATGTCCTTTCCTTTTAGTTCCTTACAAGGATCAAATATGTTCCCTTTAATATCTATATGTTTGATAATCTGTTCTTTCAGGTGAGTGATTAGGTAAGTAGAATTTTGCTGCCGCATTGAACTTTGAATCATCAAACGGCCCTTTTGATTTCTCTTTCCACTTAAACACACTTCCTTTTTTCCCTGCTTCTGTAGAAATGCGTTTATTGATCCATTTTGTAAGCAGTTCGTGTGCTTCACATGTGATCGCGTGTTTCAATGGAAGAACAACACGGAAGTTTCCTTTTCCTGAATACGTCTCATACATGAAAAAAGACCATCCTTGTTTCCTGAACCATGAAGCACAATCCAAGAATGAAAGGTCTTCTCCTGTTTCAGATGAGTCCTTATCAAACATAAGGCATGTATATCCGTGATTATTATTTGCACCAAACTTCTTTCCATCCACTTCATTTCTATCTGAAAGAAGTAAACAACACCACGCAAGCCGCCCTTGTGCGTGTTTATCATTTGAAGTGAACTTTGATTCATTTTCAAAGAAGTCAAGTATGTCTTCAGGTTCTTTGAAATCAATGTATTCTGCCACTTCATAAGTGGATATTCCATTTAGTAAGTTTATTCTAAATCTGTTTTCATCATCCAAATAGAAGTCTTTAAACGCCTTACATTCTGAAATTATTATGTTTTTTGTTTTTCTCTTTAATTCAGTCAGTTCCTTTGTTTGCTTATGTGTTTTTGTTTGTCCACCTGATTGCTTCTGTTCCGGTAGAAACATAAAGTTTTCAAGTGATGATACTCTGTTATCAGGTATTCCGAGCACTTCTTGAACATAAACTGCTGAACGATAATCAGGTACAGTAATTAACCTATGACTATCATCATGTTTGTCTCTAATAGATGTCCTGCATATTGCTTGATATGTACTCGAAAAGAGAAATGATTTATCAATGTCCTCATAGGATAAACCAAATCTATCATGTAAGAAATCTGCTTGGGTATTTCGGTAATTCAGCGATGCAGCAAATGTTATGTTATGAATGTGCTTGTATCCATTCAATCCATGAACATAAGAACTAATCAACTCTGAATTTTGCGGAAGTTTATATTCCTTAAAATCACCATCAATCATGTCTTTGTTCAAAACAAGTAACTGCTTATCATCTGGTGACATGTTTAATCTTGATATATCCAGTATATTCTGAATTATTGTCTTTTGATTCAAGCACTTATATGAACGCATTGTTTTTGAAAAATCACGTTCCATACAATACCTAATGAAAGTGTGTGTTATATTTTCATGTTCTTTGTATTGTAGCTTAGGAAGTTCCTTTTCAACGAAGCTGACACCTAATTCTTTAAAGATATGATAAATGTCTGATTCTTCAAACTTAGCTGATAGAAAATGAACATTTAAAAAATCATCAAATATCTCTGGAAGCATATAAAAGTGAGTAATGAATGAAACATTATTCCTACAATTCCTTTTATTTTTCTTGAATGATTCCCATACGTCTTTCCTTATTTCAACAGTGTAGTGTTTTTCATTCAGTAATTTTTCAAACAATTTCCTTAGTTTATCGTTTATCTCATCCTCACCTTCTGTTGTCATACAAGTGTTCATTTGAACACGATCAATCGGTTTAAGAACAAAGAAATCTTGGTTCTTTGATGGTGCTGTCTGTATGTATTTTAAAAGTATGTCTTTGTTTGTTGATAGTGAAAGTGTGAACTCACCAAAAGATTCTTGAGGCACTTCATCAAAAACAACATGATAGCCATTTGTTATGTTCCCCATATTAACCATATGTTTTGAAAATGATTGATGTGTCACAAGAAGAACGTCAGTTTTTTTAATTTTCCTTTTCAGAATATACGAATACAAACCTTTTGCTACTGAAGTCATTTCTTCTGTAAGATGGTCTTCGTCAATGATATGTGGGGTCATACCCTTTGCTTTAAATTGGATTTCTGATTCAAGTAAATTTTCTTTTTTGGTCTGAACAAAAATAACTTTTCCATTGTAAAAATTTTTGTTGATACTGATTAACTGGATCATTGAATGTGTTTTACCTGATCCGCAATTTGCTGATGAATATAACATCTCTTTTTCTCTTTCATAAATGTTAATGACAAAAGAAAAGCCAGTAAGTTTTTGGCGACTCACTGGCTTTGTATGTGATCTGAAAGAGATGATTATATCATCATATAGTATTTAGTATCACATACATAAGTCCTTTGATTTGCCAAAATCAGACTTTGTTTTCTTAGTTCTATTTATACATGAACAAGTCAAAAAGTGTCCATTTTAAGTCCTTTAGGAAGAAGTAATAATGGATACTTTTTCTTATGAATACTTCCATATTCAGAGCCAACGGCTCCTTCATTCCTGATAAGTCAGTATTCTTCATGAGCCATTTAAATGAGCTTACAGACATTTAAAGTTCATATCAGATGAAACATAGGCGACTGCCTTAAAACAACTTGTACGCTCATCTTCGTGGATTCCTGAGAGAGATAAAACGTATGAGAAACCCTATCGGAAAAAATTATTTCAAAAACATCCTGTGCAAAAAAGAAACTAGAATGGGCGTTTGCAAAAAACGTCAAAAAGTTTTCACCCCTCTAGCACATAACACAAAAAAGCTCTTGAAAATCTAGCATAGTCCTAGCACAGTATGCTTTCGTGTTTTGTAAGTTACTGATTAAAATTATGTTTTCTGGTTTCGTTGCTTCCTTGGTAAGGGAGAGGTCGACGCGGATTTCTCACACTTGAGGCAATTTCGGGTCATTTTGTAGAATTCAGTCATCCCACAGGAGCCCGATCTGGAATATTGACGATATTCTGCTTCTGGCGGCGGGTTCTGAACGCAGTGAGGGTGTCACGGCCTGAGAAGGCAGTGTTGGTGGAAGCTATGTGGTCTGTGCACTGTCTGTTTCTTCAGATGGCCTGCCGGAGCCTTCGCAATCGTGCATGAGCGAGGGCGAATTCATGCTGACAGGGGAACATGTCCGGCATGGACAGGACAATCCGACGGACGCTGAGCGTTACACGTGTCGCGATTTTGAGCAGCCGTGCGCGTATGGTGCCACAGGTCGCCGTCTCCAGGCTGGTCTGGCCAAGGGCCAGTCTTTGCAGAGCGGTCAGCAGGACATAGGCTGCGGCCGAGAACCACAGCCGGAGCTGGTTGGCCCGGATGGTGTGGGACGAGGTCCTGTCTGAGAACAGATCCATCTGGCATTCCTTGATGCGGTTTTCCATATCCCCGCGTGCGCAGTAAATCTGTTCGTAGAGATGGCGGGGGTCGGACATTCCCTGCGGTAGGGTGGTGACAATGAAGCGATGATAGCGGTTGCCGTGGCGCCATTCGGCCTTGGCCACGACCCGCCTGCGGCGCGTCCAGCTGTCCTTTGTGATCCAGTCAAAGGAGGCGAAACCGCGCGCAGCTCTGCCTGTCGTGGCGGCTTCGTCACGAACCTCAGCGGACAAAGAGGCAATCCGGTCATACAGGCGGGTGTTGCCTGCAAGCCCGAACAGGAAGTCAACGTGGTTGTCTTCGCACCATGTCATCAGACTGTCCCGGGCGAAACCGCTGTCCCCACGCACCAGGATACGCACCCGGGGCCAACGGCTCCTGATCTGCTCGACGATCCGGCGGATGTCTGCCAGTGCTTCCTTCCCCGGGTCCCTGTCTGCCGTGCGCAGGGTAGCGCTGAGGAGATGGTCCCCGCAGAAGACATACAGGGGAAGATAGCAGTTATGGCCGTAATATCCATGAAAGGCGCGGCCTTCCTGATGGCCATGGATACGGTCATCGGTGGCATCCACATCCAGAACGATCCGGGCGGGTGCGTGCTCATGCTGGTCAAGGAAGAGCGTGACGAACAGGGTAGCCAGGGCCTCATGATCAGCAATGATCCGACAGTAACGATCTGCCTTGTGCCCACTGCGCTCCAACCGGTTCAGTGTAGATTTGCCAGCCAATGCTGCGCAGTTTGCCCGGCCTCCTGACAGACGACCCGAGGCCAGACCAAAGATCAGGTCATGCCGCAGGGCATCGTGATCATTGAGATCTTCATAGCCCAGTGCCAGGCCCATGATCCGCTGACGGACAAGGTCTTCAACCCGGTATTCCACAAAGCCGGGATGCCGCTTATCGCGAAAACAGGCAGCAAAGCGGCGGCTGAGCCCCAGAATGTCATCAGCCTGCTTCACCAGAATGACGCCCCCATCCGAACTCATGCGACCCCCGTCAAAACGGGCCACAACACGCCGTCCACAGGAGGCTGGAAACTCATACGCGCCTGCGCTACACTCTGTCTGCATCGGGTTTTCTTGATGATTATGGAAATTTCTTTTCTACAAAACAGACTTTTTCATAATCTAACCCGATGTACAACCCTTCTGTGAGATTTCCGCGTCGACAGTTCAATCCTGTCCAGCAGCACCAGTCTCTCCTCTACATTTTTTAAGAATCGCTTTTTTGCTCTGCGTTGCGCAAAGTAGAAATGTGTTTGCCACTTTAAACGTGGCCAGTTTGGCCTACTGCGTTTGAGGTATTTTAAATCTGTCGTGCCAGTTGCCGAAAAATGGCATCGCCATTTTCAAAAAACTTTTCTTTGCTGAACTTTTCCAACACAAATTGTCTGGCATTCTGACCAACTTCAGAAAGCCTCTCTGGCTGTGCAAGTACTGCCGCCAATGTATCGGCCAGCATAATTGGGTCTTCAGGTTGCACTTTCCACCCAGTTACGTTTTCTACAATAGACCGATCCATTTCCCCCACATCACTGCCAATTACAGGTAAGCCTGCCTGCATGGCCTCATGCATAGCAATGCAAAATCCTTCCCGCCGGGAAGGCTGAAGATAAAGATGCTGGGTCTGCAAAAAGTTCTGAGACGAAGACGCAAAGCCTGAAAAACGAATATTCGTCAGCTTTAATGCTCTTGCCATCTGCTCAAGATGGGCACGTTCTTGCCCCTCTCCTGCTATCGTCACTTCAAACGCTGGCAAGGATGTATAAGCCTGCAGGCGTTTAAGAGCTGTGCATAGAATATCGTATCCCTTGGCTATATGCAGCCGCCCGAGTGAACCTGCGCGAATTACTTCTCCCGGCTTCCAAGGCTCTGCTGGCTTAATATCCGGCGAGGCCTGAAAAACCGGCCAAGACATGACTTTATTTGCAGGAAGTTTAAGCCGTTCGCGCGTGATATCTGCCACGCATTCCGAATCACACACCCACAGTTTTGAAAGAGATTTGGCGGCCCGCAAAAGGCGGATATTGCCCGGTTTCAAAAATGCGTTGTGCTGCCAACTGATAACCGGCACCCCCAAACCGCGCCCAACCTGCTGCCCAATCAGAGTAGAGCGGGTTAAGGATGTCCAAATCTGGGTTGGGTGCCATGCTGCCAGTTTACGGCGCAGCCATAAATAAGCCTGAAGGTGATCACTTTCTCCACCTTCTCTAATATGTATCTCCAGCCCTGCCGCTTGGAGTGCCGGCTCTGCCCGCCTATCACGCGGGGTCAGCACAAATATGCCAACCTCACACCCACGCGCCCGAAAGAAACCGGTAATGGAGGGCACCATAGCCCCTGTGCCGCCACCTTCTAGCGAGTTAATCACATAAGCTATTTTTTTAGGGTACAGCACGTCATCAGCCCCTGCGCAGAGAAACGATAAAACCCATCTGTTCAGAACTGATTAGGTAAGCAAAAAACCGTTTCCGGTAAAAAGACAGCACTCTTCAAACTTTGAAAAATGCTGCCGTAGCAAGATTATCTGTGACCGCCACCACCTGGGCCGGCGGGTCCACCATGGCCACCGGGTCCACCACCGGGACGACCACCGCCTCCTGGCCCGCCACCGGGACCTCCTCCACCAGGTGGGCGACCACCTCCGCCACCACCTGGGCGTGGCCCAGGGCCAATACCCCCACCATGGCCACCGGGACGCCCCCCCGGCGGGCCAAAACCTGGCCGCGGCGGCCGTGGGCCGCGGCCACCGCCGCCCCAAACGCCGTAACCATAATAATCATCATATACGGGGCCATAGCCTGAATATCCGTAAGGATAATACAGGCCACCATCTCCATAATAGGGGCCACCGCATGCGCTCAGACTGCACAGCAGCCCCAGAGCAGACAGTTTTAACGCCAGTTTTTTCACGGTAGCCTCCTTATCGGTCTATCAGGCTGAAGCCCCAACTTTCACCAAAACATGATGTTTTTTGCCAGCAGAAAGTTTGATGGCACCATCAACCATATCCTGCTGTGTAATCAGCTTATTTTCATCCTGTATCACGTCATTATTGAGACGCGCCCCGCCACCACGTACCAAACGCCGGGCTTCTCCGTTTGTTTTAACCAGTCCTGCTTCTGCAAACAGACGAAAAACCGGAATACCTGCCGCCATATCGGCTTCTGCCACTTCATGCACAGGCAGGTCTGCCGCAGCTACGCGGCCTTCTTCAAACGTCTGACGGGCCGCTTCTGCTGCAGCCAAAGCGGCATTTCGCCCATGACACAAAGCTGTGGCTTCTGTGGCCAGAACTTTCTTGGCTTCGTTAATTTCCGCACCTTGCAGAGCTTCCAGACGCGCGCATTCTTCAAGCGGCAACTCGGTAAACAGGCGCAGAAAACGGCCTACATCTGCATCTTCCGTGTTGCGCCAGAACTGCCAGTAATCAAACACCGGCAAGCGTTTTTCAGACAGCCATACAGCACCGTTGGCTGTCTTACCCATTTTGGCGCCAGATGACGTTGTAAGCAGCGGCGTTGTCAGCCCCATAACGCTTTTTTGATCCGTACGGCGCACCAGTTCTACGCCGGAAATAATGTTGCCCCATTGGTCTGATCCACCAAGTTGCAACACCACATCCATGCGGCGATTGAGTTCGCGGAAATCGTAGGACTGAAGAATGGAATAGTTGAATTCCAGAAACGTCAGCCCCTGCTCGCGCTCAAGGCGGTTTTTGACGGAATCAAACGCCAGCATACGATTGATGGAAAAATGCACACCCACATCACGCAGCAGGTCAATATAGGCCAGCTTGTCCAGCCAATCTGCGTTGTTCACAAGCGCTGCTTCAGATGCACCAGAACCAAAGGTAAGGAACTGGCGTAAACAGCCTTCAATACCAGCCAGATTGGTCTGGATGATATCTTCCGTCATCAACCGCCGGGCTTCTTCCCGGAAGGATGGATCACCAATACGGGCTGTGCCACCACCCACCAGCGCTATTGGCCGATGACCGTGTTTTTGCAACAGCCGCAACATCATAATCTGGATAAGGCTGCCTACGTGCAGGCTATCTGCCGTAGGATCAAACCCGATATAGGCCGCCACGGATTTTTCTGCCATCAGCGCATCCAGCGCATCGGCATCCGTGCACTGAAAAATAAAGCCGCGTGCAGCGGCTTCCCGCATGAAAGAACTCTTAAACCCGTTCTCGACCATTTATCCTGTCCCTTCTCTCCGGCCCCTGTCTGCAGGGCAGAACCAGCAGACAGACGCTCTAGCATGAGAGAGCAGAGAACAGAAACACTCAGCCCAACAGCATTTGGCTGAAAAAATCCTTAAGCCGTGCCGCCCACTGTCAGGCCGGTCATTTTAAGAGCGGGTTGGCCAACCCCAACTGGCACGCCCTGCCCGGCTTTACCGCAGGTGCCAATGCCGGGGTCCAATTCCAGATTACCCCCAATCATGGAAACCTGCGTCATGGCCTCCGCCCCGCTTCCAATCAGGGTTGCGCCTTTTACGGGGGCCGTTACGCGGCCATTTTCGATCAGATAGGCTTCGGATGCTGCAAATACGAACTTACCCGAGGTAATATCCACCTGCCCACCGCCAAAGTGCACCGCATACAAGCCGCGCTTTACAGAAGAAATCATTTCCTCCGTGGTTGCAGATCCGGGCTGCATAATGGTGTTGGTCATACGCGGCAGTGGCATATGTGCGTAAGACTGGCGGCGGCCATTCCCCGTAGGGGCCATACCCATAAGGCGAGCATTCAGCCTATCCTGCAGATATCCCTGCAAAATACCATCTTCAATCAACACTGTGCGGCCTGTGGGCGTGCCTTCGTCATCTATTGTCAGACTCCCGCGCCGATCGGGTAGAGAGCCATCATCCACCACCGTAACGCCGGGGGACGCCACACGCTTGCCAATACGCCCAGCAAATACGGACGTGCCTTTGCGGTTAAAATCACCTTCCAGCCCGTGGCCAACGGCTTCATGCAGCAAAATGCCGGGCCAACCGGCACCCAGCACAACTTCCATGGCACCCGCTGGCGCAGGCTGGGCTTCCAAAGCAACCAATGCCTGCCGCAAGGCTTCATCCACAGCGCCCTGCCATGTTTCTTCATTCAGCAAGCGGTTAATTTCATACCGGCCACCCAGCCCGTAACTGCCACTTTCACGCTTGCCATCATGTTCCACCACAACAGATACATTCAGCCGCACCAATGGGCGCAAATCTGCCGCCCGTGTGCCATCGGCCCGCATGATCTGCACCGCCTGCCATTCCCCCGAAAGGGAGGCCATAACCTGCACCACGCGGCTATCTTTGCCACGTGCATAAGCATCTATTTTTGAAAGCAGGCCAGAACGGGTAGCAAAATCACTATCACCCAGTGGGTTGGCATCTGTATAAAGCCGCTGGTTGGTAGCCCGTGGCGGTGCCGCCATCTGGCCAGAGCGCCCTGCACGCACGGCACTTACGGCATCTACGGCACGCTGCAAGGAAGAACGGCTGAGTTCATCCGAATGGGCAAAACCTGTTTCTTCCCCCAATACAGCGCGCAAGCCAAACCCGCTGCTTGTATTAAAGGATGCCGAACGGATAACACCATCATCCAGAGCAATGCCTTCGCTTTCTCTGTATTCCAGAAAAAGCTCACCATCCTCCATTCCAGCCAATGCCGTTTTTGTCAGCTTTTCCGCATCATCTTTATGCAGTTGCGCATCGGGACGATGAAAAAACAGCTGGTCCGTAACGGCGAGAGCACCCGGATGCTGAGAGGAAGAAGACATGCACGACAACCCTTCAGGAAGAAATGGCCATACCGTAATGGCTCATACACAAAACATAGGAAGTTAAACCGCCACGTAAACCCGGCATGGTGGGCTTTTCCGCAGCAATCTTGGCTAGGCCCGGCTTATACGCCGGGCAATTCATTCACAGTGACAACGCGCCAGCCCACTTCCAAACGTTCCAAAATGGTCAGCGCCAGATTCTGCACGGAAAAATGAAGTGCCGTTTCGGCATGAATCCGCAAGGCATGGGCCAAAGCCGCACGCACCACGCCGCCATGCGTTACCGCTATAATATCTTGATGTGCATATTTGTCTGCCAGCCTGTCCAGCAAGCGGCCAACACGTGCGCAAACATCAATCATGCTTTCGCCTTCGGGCGGGCATTCCGTTGCCCCAACAGCCCAGAACGGATGCGGAGCAAGATTAAGATATTGCGGCAACTCCTCATAAGGCAGACCCTGCCATGAGCCTAGATTCTGCTCGATCAGATCTGGCTCCACTGTCAGCTTGGCTGGGCCATATCCTGCTTCCTGCACGGCCTGCGCTGTGCGTTGTGTGCGAGATAACGGGCTTACAAGCCAATGCGCAGGCTTGGGCAAACGTTCTGCCAGTGCCCGATACATCGGCCGTTGTGCAATAAGGCTATCTGGGCACAAAGGCACATCCATTGCGCCGTACATGCACATACGGGCGTTTTCTTCCACCAATGCGTGGCGGATCAGCCAGAAGCGCGTAATACCCGGTGCCAATTTGGGGCCATCCAGAAAATGATCCTGAG
Source organism: Acetobacter sp. A11-2 (assembly GCF_040208445.1). Taxonomy (NCBI): domain Bacteria; kingdom Pseudomonadati; phylum Pseudomonadota; class Alphaproteobacteria; order Acetobacterales; family Acetobacteraceae; genus Acetobacter; species Acetobacter sp. A11-2. The sequence goes on along the minus strand of NZ_CP157843.1, from coordinate 99,729 downwards.
ATGAGGGTAAAACTTTGGGAAGGTCTCTTATTTCATTCATAGAGTGTGTTGTGCGGCCAGCCAACCGACGACGCAAGAGCCGAAATGGCTACCCCTACAATGCAACAGGGAGCAATGCTTCGGCCTCAACATCCACCATGTTTTCTAGCTGAGCAGAAGCAGGCTTTTCCTCCGCCTTCTGTAAAAACGGCCAATAGCGCAGGATCAGCGAAATTTTTTCCAGCGCATTCTGAACATTTTGTATCTCCTGCTCCACATACGTTTGATACGCCATGCCTGCAGGCATATCTGAGCCAGAAATATGGCGTGCGCTTACAGAAATTCTTAAAGCACCGGCCATTTGTCCGCACACCCGTGCATAGGGCACAGCAACAGGTTGTCCGAGTTGATAACTTCTGGCCATAATCTGGTGCGCAGTATCTGGGCAGCCAAATGGCAGATAGCCAGAAATATCCTGCTTTAACCACACATGCAGTTGACGACATTCCGCAAGATTTAGAACGGGGGTCATGCCACTGTTGCCCCCAGCATGTATCAGAAAAGAAAAAATGGTCTGCTGCTGATCCCACGCGTTGGGCAAAGCATCCCGCTTTACCAAGGCATCTGGCAACAGTTCTATTGTCTGATCCTGTTCCAGAATATGGCGTATGCCACTCAGAAACTGTTCCAAACGACTCATTTTTTCTGAAGCAGGCACATTGGCGAAATGTCTGATTTCAGCACAAGCACCAACCCAGCGCAGCAATAGCCCCAAATTAAACCCATTGTTTAAAGAAGCCGTTGCGTTACAGGCTGGCCATTCTGCCTGATTGAAATAGGCCACTAACCCCGATGGCAACACAGCATCATCCAACCGTTGCCGCCATGTTTCTGGCAATAAAAGCGCCCCACAAAACGCCGGGCCTGTATAAAATTTGGACCCCGTAACCATAACAGCCCAGTCTTGCTGCAAATAGGCCTTTATACGCTCCGGCATCAGACGCGCCTGACACGCATCGACCACAACATCAATCTGGCCCGGATATGTATGGCATAGTGCCTGCACCACCTGCATATCGGGAACAAGCTGACCGGTTTTTGAGGTATCCAGCAAATAGAGCAGCACGCGTTGTCCAGCTTGCACGGCGTTATGAATCTGCTGCTGGCAAATATGGAAAATATTTTGCCGAGAATTCAGTTTGCCGTTTTCGGTACGCAACGGGGCTGTCACCAACTGCGTCCCTGCGGGAAAACCTGCTATTTTCTCGCTTTTACGAACACGAAACCCCAATGCAGTTGTGTTGGCAAAATGCCGCCCCTGCGTTGCCAATGGCACACCGCTGCCGGTTTCCTCCACCCCGGCCAACACCACACCTACAGCTGGGTTAACAACTAAAGAAAGAGCCAACGCAGCCAGTACAGAATCTGTGCCTGATGACGCTAAAATACAGTTGTCGGGTTTTTCAACACCATAGTATTGCGCCAAAAAAGCCTTGATACCCTCTGCCAACGCAAGCAACGGCTTTTCTGGAGGCTGCGTCAACATATCCCGCACCAGTTCTAACCGACATCGTTCCACTGCATTAAACGCATGTAGTGAGGGAGATGATGCCGTGGAAGAAGAATACTGCCCACCTGTTGCTGAAGGACGATAGGTGCAGCCATAACGGTTTTGATGAGTTTGCGGATCAAGCCCGAGTCTTTCATCCCCGCCTTCGGCCATCAGCACATCGGAAGATCCGAGATAGGGCCACACGCGCTGCACCCATAGGCAAAAATCATCATCATTTTCTGTTTGGGCAGAAAAAACCTGTGGGCCATTTATGGCTGGAAACACAGAAGATACCTGTTGCCGGCATATCTTCTGCAACCATTCCATGTCTGGCAATGTCTCTGCTGCCAGCACTTCAATCCATGTTTCAGGATTGCTCTTTACAGCCTCGCCTGAAGCCTTCCACTTACGTGCAGCACTGCGTGCACAAGCCACCCAGATACGATTTAAAGATTTTTTCACATTATGTGCAGAGAGGCTGTTCAGCAGAAAAACCATCTCCAGCGCCATGCGTGCATAAAAACAAGCTGTCTCTTTATTATCCAGAAACGCTTCCCCAAAAACAGGCCCCCATACTCCGTTACGCTTCTCACAAACAAACGGATCTGACTGCTCTGCTTTTCCAATAACAAAAGAGGAATCAGCCAGAAATGCCAGCTCCGGAACCATATGCACCCACTGCATCGGATCTGTTTGGCGGGTTCCTGTCATTGAATTAAAAATACCCTCATTTATAGAAGTTCTACCATACTCAGACTGTGTATATTTTTGTCTAACAGATGAGATATCCTTCTCTATCCATCTTTGTATAGAAAAAACATAAGAATGCTGGAGAATTGCTTTCTTATCCCATATGACTGATAAGCTATTATCAGGCAATTATATCATTCTGGTCTTGAAGAACGACATAGCATGCGCATCTTATTAACAGGTGGTTGTGGGTTTATCGGGTCTGCCGTTATTCGCCACATCATACACAATACCTCACATTCTGTCCTGAATGTTGACTGCATGACCTATGCAGCCTCACCTGAAACGGTTGAGGATGCTCCAGAGAGCGAACGCTATACGTTCTCACAGAGCAACATCACAGATACACCTGCGTTGGAACAGTTGTTCAACAGCTTTAAACCAGATGCAGTTATGCATTTGGCAGCGGAAAGTCATGTTGATCGCTCCATTGATGGGCCTGGGGTCTTTATCCAGACAAATGTAGTGGGCACATACTCCATGCTGGAGGCCGCCCGCAAATACTGGATGACACTGGATAAGGAAGCGCAACAAGCCTTCCGTTTCCACCACATTTCTACGGATGAAGTTTTTGGTGCGCTTGGCTCCAATGATCCGCCATTCACCGAAACAACGCCTTATGACCCGCGCAGCCCGTATTCTGCCAGCAAAGCCTCCTCCGACCACTTGGTTCGGGCATGGTATCATACTTTTGGGCTACCCACTTTTGTCACCAACACGACAAATAACTACGGTATCTGGCATTTCCCTGAAAAACTGATCCCGCTGATCACCATCAACGCCATTGAGGGCAAGGAACTGCCCGTATATGGCAAGGGTGACAACGTGCGGGATTGGCTCTTTGTGGAAGATCACGCCGAAGCCTTGGTGAAAGCTGTTGAAAAAGGCAAACCAGGCGAAACCTACGCTATTGGCGCACGCCAACCGCGTACCAATCTGGAAGTTGTGCAGACAATCTGCCGCATTCTGGATGAGCTTTGCCCCGATGCAGCAGGCCCGCGTGAACGGCTGATCCGTTACGTAACAGATCGCCCCGGGCATGATTTCCGTTACGAAATTGACCCTTCCCACGCCGAACAGGCGCTGGACTGGAAAGCCAAGCATAATTTTGAAGCCGGCATCCGCCGCACTGTCCAGTGGTATCTGGACAACCGCACATGGTGGGAAAACATTCGTGCCCGCCGTTATACTGGCCAGAGACTGGGAACTACTGCTCCATGATTCACAAACCTGCTACTCCTACCCCCATGAAGGGCATCCTGCTGGCGGGCGGATCCGGCACGCGCCTTTACCCCATGACACTGGCAGCCAGCAAACAGTTGCTGCCCGTTTATGATAAGCCAATGGTCTATTATCCGCTTTCCACGCTCATGCTGGCAGGCATCAAGGATATCATGATCATCAGCACCCCGCTGGATCTGCCACAGTTTAAGCGCCTGCTGGGTGATGGTTCTCAGTTTGGTGTAAACTTTGAATATCGCGTCCAACCTTCACCCGATGGTATTCCACAGGCTTTCCTGATTGCTGAAGACTGGTTGCAAGGTGCACCTTGCGCATTGGCGCTAGGTGATAACCTTATTTTTGCTGATCACCTCAGCGCTTCCCTTCAGAAAGCAGCAGCACGCCCTCAAGGTGCGACTGTTTTTGCGTATCAGGTACGTGACCCCGAACGGTATGGCGTTGTTTCCTTTGATGAAACAGACCGTGCGCTTGATATTGTAGAAAAGCCCACTAATCCGCCTTCAAACTGGGCCGTAACTGGCCTGTATTTCTATGATAGCCGCGTGCTGGATTTCGCCAAAAAGGTAAAACCTTCTGCACGTGGTGAATTGGAAATTACAGATCTGAACCGTCTTTACCTGGAAGATGGCAACCTACAAGTTGAGCGTCTGGGCCGTGGTTGTGCATGGTTGGATGCCGGTATTCCCGACAGCCTGCTAGAAGCCAGCCAGTTTGTGCACACCATTCAGGCCCGGCAGGGCATGCTTGTAGGTTCTCCGGCAGAAGTGGCCTTCCGTATGGGGTATATTTCTGCAGATCATCTTAAAGAGCATGCCAAGCGCATGGGCAAAACAGAACTGGGCCGGGTGCTGTTTAACCTCGCCTCATCTGAAGGAGCAGGCCGTTAAGGCCTGCTGTGTTCTTTTCCCCGTAGCAACGCAGGAGTTTCCCGCGCATGAAATCCGAACGCCTCGCCATTCCCGATGTTATTCTGATAACGCCGCCCCGCTTTGGTGACAATCGTGGGTTCTTTTCAGAAACCTACAATATCGAACGCATGCGCGAAGCAGGCATTACGGAACCTTTTGTGCAGGATAACCAGAGCCTTTCCCGCCAGAAAGGTGTTATCCGCGGTCTGCATTGCCAGCTTGATCCGTTTGCACAGGGCAAATTGGTGCGCTGCACGCGTGGTGCTATCTGGGATGTTGCCGTAGATGCCCGTACAGGCTCCCCCACTTATGGCAAATGGGTTGCAGCCGAACTGTCCGAAGAAAATTGGTCCCAGCTTTGGATTCCACCGGGCTTCCTGCACGGCTTCTGCACTCTAACTGAAAATGCAGAAGTGCAATACAAATGCACCGCTCTTTACAGCAAAGCATCTGAACGTGCCGTTATCTGGAACAGTACAGAACTTAACATAGATTGGCCTGTTAAGACCGAGGACGCCGTATTGTCTGAAAAAGACTTGCTGGCCCCAGAGTTTTCAGCTGCCAAAGGATGGTTCCAGTATACGGGGAAAGAAGGCTGAACATGAGCATTCTATCTGAAACTGGCGGCCCTGTTCTGGTAACTGGCGGAAAAGGCCAGCTTGCAACATCTCTGGTAAATCTTGGGGGGCCACGTATCCGTTGTGTTGGCCGCCCGGATTTTGACTTTGACCGCCCTGAATCACTGAAGACAACACTAGACACAATTAAACCTGTTGCTGTGGTAAATGCCGCAGCATGGACAGCTGTTGATCTGGCAGAAAGCGAGCCCGAAGCCGCTGCCCGAGCCAACACAACAGGGCCAGAACTACTGGCACACCTGTGTGCAGAACGTGGCATTCCCTTTATCCATGTTTCCACAGATTATGTGTTTGCTGGAGACAAGGGCACGCCGTATGTGGAAACAGACCCAGTTTCCCCCCAAACTGTTTACGGCAGCACCAAAGCTGAAGGGGAACAACGCATTTTGGCAGCAGACCCACGCAGCATTATTCTGCGCACTTCTTGGGTTTATTCAGCGCACGGAAAAAACTTTGTGCGCACAATGCTGAATGCTGGTGCCAAAAACCCAGCCTTGAAAGTTGTGGGTGATCAGCGCGGCAACCCTACCTGTTCCGATGATCTGGCACAGGCCATTCTTTCCATCTTGGCCACTATTGAAAAAACCGGCTGGAAAGATGAATACGCAGGTATTTACCATGCCTGTGGCACTGGTGAGACAACATGGCATGGTCTGGCCGAAGCGGCGCTGCAAAAGGCGTCTGAATATGGCCAAGCCAAACCCACCATTACAGCCATCCGCACAGAAGATTGGCCAACACCCGCCAAACGTCCGGCAGACTCTCGCATGGATAACAGTAAACTTGCGCGCGTTTTTGGCATTCAAATGCCGCAATGGCAGGAAAGCGTGAATAAAGTGGTGCACCACATCTTCTCTGCCCCATCTTCCTGACACTTCTTATGGGGAATAGGCGGCCCCAAAGAGGTTATCTTTATCAATATCCGCCTAGCAGAACGCAGAAGTGAACAGTTAGGTGCAAACACCAAACGTGCAACACGGAATGGCCCCTCCCCAACATCAGGACCCCATTCCTGTTGCCGTTTTACTTTCTGTTTACAATGGTGCTGCTTTTTTAAATGACCTATTAACATCCCTCAAACAGCAAACGCATACAAACTGGGTTCTGCTGTGGCGAGATGATGGGTCTACAGATGCAAGCATAGATTACATGCATCAGTTTGCGCTGGATGTTGGTATTCAACGTTGCAGGCAAATTACTTCCCCCCACACCCATATGGGGGTTGTGCGTTCTTACGCCACACTTCTGCAAGATACCCCAGAAGGCCACTTTGTTGCCTTTTGTGATCAGGATGATGTCTGGTTTCCCGATAAACTGGAACGTGGGCTCAAAGCCCTGGCAGTCACGCAAAAACCTGCACTTTATTGTTCCCGGCAGCGCCTGACAGACACCAAATTGCGCCCAATCAGCATTTCACCGCCGTTACCGCCAAACCCGTGCTTTGAAATGGCATTAACGCAAAATATTGCTACGGGCTGCACCATTATGCTTTCCCCGGCAGCGGTCCATCTCTTACAAGACAGCCTTTCCCCGCCAAACCATATTTTGCATGATTGGTGGGCTTATCTGGCTGTTACTGGTGCAGATGGCATAGTGATTACAGACAATCAGCCAACACTGTTTTATCGCCAGCATGAAAATAATGCTGTAGGGGCACCTGCTTTATTTATGCAACGCGCATTAGCTGCTCTGCGGCGCGGGCCTTGGCAATTTATGTCCATTTTTCGGGATAATCTGGCATATCTTGCCAAACAAACTTATCTTTCAGCCCCCAATAGCCATGTTGTAGATGCGTTACAGAAAGTGCTGTCACAATTAGGTTTAATAGGAAGATGGCGCAGATGGTGTATGCTAAAACACTCGCCTAAACTGCGTAGATATACTTGGCCAGAACAGATTATTTTCAGGCTGTGGTTTCTTCTGGGCTGAATAAATATCCGATATTTTTAAGGAGGCTCTGCGGCCCCCCTCAGCAAACTGCACATAAATAACGCATTATGAGCAAAATTATGTGCGCAATATCTGCATTTTCTCTGCATATTCCTTAACAAAACCATCTTCCGGTGCTTCTGCTATAAAGCTGTTCACGATAGATTACCGCTACAGTTAAAACCGAATCATTCTCATCAATCACCCGCAAACACATTTCCAGCATGCAGGAAATGTGTTTCGGCTTCTGGAGTCAGGATCAACACCCTTGGCGCGCATAAGCCCTACGCAATCCGATCAGTATCCCCCATCCTCACACAAAAGCACGTTGCGTTTGCGCCTAGAGGAAGGTGGTGGGCTCGCGCTATGCGTTCTGGCCTGCGCTTTATTGGCTGCGCTTGTCAGCTATAATCCGAATGATCCATCCTTCAATACAGCAACAGGCCAACCACCCACCAACCTGTTAGGTATAAGCGGAGCCTTTTTTGCCGATACGCTGTTACAGGGCGTAGGGCTGGCGGCGATTCTGCCTGCATTGATTTTGATTGCGTGGGGCTGGCGGTTTATGAGCCACCGGCTACTGGGCCACGAATCTTGGCCTGTATTTGCCATGCGTGTTGTAGCCATTTTGTGCCTGCTGCCCGTTTCTGGCGCGCTGCTGGCCGCTATTCCCCTGCTCTTTACAGCTTTACCTGCCATTAACTGGCCAACCCAAGCTGGCATTGGCGGGGGCATTGGCCATTCCATCGCTCAAACATCTATTGCTGCGGGTATGGCGGCCATTGGCCCGGCCGGTGGCATGGTGCTGTGGCTGCTTGGGTTGCTACTGGCTTTTCTGCTGATGGCTTTAGCCACGGGCCTGCGGCGGGAAGAATGGTTTGCCATCTGGCGCGTAACACTTATGTTGCTTCGCTTGCCGGGAAAACTTGGGGTGCGCTTTGTGCGTTACTATGCCAGCCGCAAACCCCAGACAGATACCTATACCCCTACGGAAACGGCTGATTTTTATAAAAACCGGCCTCAGGCATCCTCACAGTCTCTCTTTTCTCATGATGAGCCAGAAGTAGAGGACATCCCCCGCGCGGCACCAATATCTACACCAGCATCTTCAGGCACAGCTTTAGTGCTGCATCATGAAGAAGACAGCAAAAAACCTATGGCATCTTCTTCCATGGAATTGGCACATCATACGCCTGATCCAGCGCCTACAGCCACGCCGGCTCCAGTTGTCACACAAGCGCCCCCTCCGCCGCCAGCAGCAGAAAAACCAGCCAAATCTGGCCTTCTGGGCCGCCTGTTTTCTGGAAGCGCAAATCAGGAAAGCAGTGCAAGCGCTACGGTGCGTGCTGGTGCCACTGTACGTAAAGGTGGTTGGGAACTGCCGTCTCTCGGCCTTCTCAAACCCGCTCCAGCCAATACACGCACGGGCCCTTCCCCAGAAGCACTGCATGCTACGGCACGCCTTCTGGAACAGGTACTGGCCGATTACGGTGTGCAGGGCAAAATTGTGGGCATGAGTGCAGGCCCTGTTGTGACGCTCTATGAGCTGGAGCCTGCACCGGGCATTCGCTCTGCCCGCATTATTGGCCTTTCAGATGATGTGGCACGCTCTCTTTCTGTGCTGAGTGTGCGTATTGCCACTGTGCCGGGCCGCAACGTGATGGGCATTGAAGTGCCCAACCAAACGCGTGAGACAGTTTATCTTTCCGAGCTCCTCAATCAGCCCACATGGCGGGATGAGCCAGGCCAACTTCCTTTGGCTCTGGGTAAAGATATTTCTGGTGAACCGGTATTTAGTGATCTGGCACGTATGCCGCACCTGCTGGTAGCCGGCACCACGGGTTCGGGTAAATCCGTTGGTGTTAACGCCATGATTCTTTCGCTGCTTTATCGGCTTTCGCCCGATGAATGCCGCCTGATCATGATTGACCCCAAGGTGCTGGAACTTTCCATCTATGATGGCATTCCGCATCTGCTCACACCGGTGGTGACAGAACCGCCAAAAGCCGTAAACGCCCTTAAATGGGTAGTGCGCGAAATGGACCGCCGTTACCGCACCATGGCGCACATGCAGGTGCGTAACATTGCTGGGTATAATGCCCGTGCAGCAGAGGCCCGTGCCGATGGTGAAGTGGTTGTACGCCGCGTGCAGACAGGGTTTGACCCCGAAACCGGTAACCCGGTTTTTGAAGAACAATCTGTTACGCTAGACCCCATGCCCTATATCGTCGTGATTATTGACGAAATGGCTGACCTGATGATGACGGCCGGAAAAGAAATTGATGCCTGCGTGCAGCGTCTGGCCCAAAAAGCCCGTGCTGCTGGTATTCACGTAATTATGGCCACACAGCGCCCATCTGTGGATGTGATTACCGGCACCATTAAAGCCAACTTCCCCACCCGTATCTCCTTCCAGGTTATCAGCAAGTTTGATAGCCGCACCATTTTGGGCGAACAGGGTGCTGAACAGCTTTTGGGCCAGGGTGATATGCTGTTCATGCAAGGTGGCGGCCGCATCACCCGCGTGCACGGCCCGTTTGTGGCTGATAGCGAAGTGGAGCAGGTTGTTAACTTCCTGAAGGAACAGGGAGAACCTGTTTACGATGATGACGTGCTGGCAGAACCTGTGGATGAAACAGCATCCTCCAACAGTGGTTCTGGCCGTTCTGGAGGCGGTGATAACGGCGAATCAGAAATGTATGATGAAGCCGTTTCTATTGTGACCACTGAAGGCAAAGCTTCCACCTCCTTCATTCAGCGCAAGCTTTCCATCGGCTATAACCGTGCAGCAAAGCTGATTGAGCAGATGGAAAAAGAAGGCATTATCAGCCGGGCAGACCATGTTGGCCGCCGCAAGGTACTGGTTGGCGCCAATAGGGAGGACTAAACATTTCCGCCCACCTGCCCCCTATCCTTTATCAGGATCATCATCTGGTTATCCTGAACAAGCCAGCAGGCCTGCCTGTACATGCAGGCCCTGCCGGTGGTCCAAGCGTTGAAGACTGGTTTCCCCTGCTTTCTCGCCGCAAGGATGGGCCTTGGCTGGCTCATCGGCTGGATACCGATACATCAGGCTGCTTAGCCATTGCCTTACGCAAACAGCCTCTTTTGGCTTTGCAGCAAGCCTTTGCCACTAAAACAGCACAAAAAACCTACTGGGCAGTTGTACAAACTGGCCCACAGGCAGAGACTGGCCGCATAGACCTACCACTTGAAAAACAGTCCTCTAAAAAGGGCTGGCGCATGGTGACATCTCTTTCTGGCGCAGCAGCTGCTACACGCTGGAAGATTCTTGGCCGCAGTAAGGATTTATGCTGGCTGGAACTCACCCTCGAAACAGGGCGCACACATCAGGCCCGTGTACATTGCGCCGCCATGAACTGGCCTATTGTGGGTGACCCTCTTTACGGCACTCCGCACCCAGATGGATTACACCTTCTGGCCAGAAGTTTGATCCTGCCATTTTCTCCACCCATTACAGCAATTGCGCCCCCAAGATCTGGCATGAAAGCAGCTTTGCAAGCGTGTGGGTGGGCACCTGACAAGGAAACCAAATTTTAGAAGAAGAGGCGTTTATTTTCTTTTTTGCGGCCATGCTTTTACAATTTCCTCATGTAAAAGCTGCCGTTTTTTACGGATGATTTCCGCATCAAATTTGCGGGCTTGCTGGTACCCTGCAGCAGATATTTGGCTACGTTTTTGCAGATCATTCATAAGATCCCGCAAAATATTTGCCAAAGCAGGCACATCATCCGGGTTAGCATATACCCCGGCAGTTCCAACCACTTCTGGCAAACCACCATGAGGGGAAGCAACCACTGCAGCCCCCATACCCATGGCCTCCAATGCCACCATGCCAAAAGGTTCTGGCCAACGGCTGGGTATCACCACAATGGCGGCCCGCCCCATGGCTTCCAGCACTTTATGGTGAGGCTGATATCCAGCCATTGCCACATGGGCTACCTGCGCTTGCACACGCAACTGCTTTAAAAAAGGCGTTTGCGGAGAATCCGGGCCAAATCTGTCTGCACCAATAATTTCAGCACGCCATGCTGGATGAGAAGGCAAGACCTCAGCACACGCAGCCACAAAGGAATCCACGCCTTTATCCGCTACAACACGACCTGCAAACAGCAACAGATTCTCGCGCGTTGGAGGGGCCTCGGGCAGAGCTGAAAAATCCAGACAATTGGGCAACACATCTACATCTGCTGCTGTTTCTGAACTGTTAAAGCGCTTTCGCACCCATTCAGATACAGCAACCACCGCCACCTTGCGGGCCAGTATTTTTCGTTCTGCTGCTGTGCGTGCCTTTTTCATGCCGCATGGATCATTATGCAGCACCACAGAAACAGGAAGATTTGGGAAACGCTTGCGTAACCCCAATGCAATATCCGGCCGATTATGAACCTCAACAAGTTCCGGCTGAAGCTGCCGAATTTTTTTAGCCACCCCAGCAATATATCGGCCTATCCGCCCCAATGGGTACAAAACGGAAGGCACAGGCTGAAAAGCAACCCCCTGAAAACTGGGAACAGACAGAGATGACCCGATAACGGTTTCACCTTCTAACGCTGTGCGGTGCACCAATAACGCAATGGCCCCAGCCTGTTGGGATGCAAATCTTTCTCGGGGAGGTAAAACTGTTAGAACCCGTAAGGCGTGCGCCATTTTACCCCTCCGGTATCATACGCTCTGTGGTGCATACTGCAGAACGTCACACCGTATCAGGGGATGGATTCATACATATCCAGCTGCCACTCTGCTGGTTCATCCGCTGCCTCTTGATACCATTCCTGCATTAGGGGGTGCTGACGCACGGCATCCATATACGCGCGGGCAACATCAGATAGTCCCGTAACACCGTAGGACAGAAAGCGGCAGACAATCGGGGCAAACATGGCATCTGCATTCCCAAAAGATGCACCAAACAGATATGGACCATCAGCCCCGTAACGGGTCCTGGCATCTGTCCAAATCGCATCAATCCGGGAGATATCCTTCAGCACATCTTCCGTCGGAGGCTCAGCCAAGGGGCGGGCATCTCGGCCCAGATTCATAGGCAGAGCAGAACGCACACCACGAAAGCCGGAATGCATTTCGGCTGATATGGAGCGCGCTATCGCACGTTCGCATCGTTCGGATGGCCAAAGAGCAGGTTGATATTCTGCGCAGTATTCCGCAATTGAAAGCGAATCCCACACCACCGCACCTTCATGCTCCAGATACGGCACGCACCCGTTGGGGGACAGTGTTTTTAGCACTGTGGTTTTGCCCCCACCTGCCAATGGCACAACGTCTATATCAACATTCAGCTGCGCCAGCTTGACCATAAGCCAGCCCCGCAAAGACCACGAAGAATACCGCTGTGTACCAATAACAAGCCGACCATCAGCCATCATTCGTGCCCTTTAACCTAAGAGTTTACGCTGGAACAGTTTCTTCCATACGGCGGATAAACCCACCACCCAGAATACGTGTGCCCTGATAGAATACACAGGCCTGCCCGGGTGCGGGCATGGCTGGTTCTTCCAGATACACCATGGCGCCATCTGGTGTGGGCACCACGCGGGCAGCCCGAGGCTCCTCACGCGCGCGCATTTGCACACGGCACACTAAGCCTTCTGGTGGTGCATCTACCAGCCAGTTCACATCCCGCACAGAAAGCGCTGTAACAAAGGATTTTTCCCGCGGGCCAATAATCACGCGCCTGCGGCCTGGTTCTACACCAACCACCATCTGGCGCTCACCATTCAGGCGTGCGGCATTCCCCAGCCTTTTGCTTTGCCCCACGGTAAACCGCATAACGCCTTCGTGCTGGCCTACAATCTGCCCCTGCTGGTCCACAATTTCACCGGGACCTGCCATTTCGGGGTGCATTTTTTCCACCAGATCCACGTAGGAGCCATCGCTTACAAAGCACAGGTCCTGACTATCGGGCTTGCCTGCAACCACCAGACCAAAGCGCTCGGCTTCTTTTCTAACGGCTGCCTTGTCTGGCATATCACCTAACGGAAAACGCAAAAACTCAAGCTGATCCCGCGTTGTAGCGAATAAAAACCAGCTCTGATCCCGGTCTTCATCACATGGGCGGTGCAGTTCTGCACCATCTGGCCCTTCTACGCGGCGGACATAATGACCTGTTGCCATGGCATCTGCGCCAATTTCACGCGCAAGGCCCAGCAAATCTGTAAACTTTACACCCTGATTACACGCCACACAGGGCACTGGCGTTTCACCTGATGCATAAGCATCCGCAAAACGCTCTATAACGCTATCCTTAAAGCGGCGTTCCGCATCAATAACGTAATGCGGAAAGCCCAGAAGGTCCGCCACTGCGCGGGCATCACGAATATCCTGCCCCGCACAGCACGCACCTTTTTTTGCAGCCCCGCGCGAATCGTAAAGCTGCAAGGTAGCACCCACAACTTCATGCCCTTCCTCCAGAAGGCGGGCAGCTACAACAGAGCTATCCACCCCACCAGACATGGCAACAAGTATACGCATGAGCGCTATATCCTTTTAAAAACGGCTTCAGGCCTTGCTGGGCAGGCGTACAACCAAACCATCCAGCGCTTCTGTCATGACAATCTGACAACCCAAGCGAGATGTCTTTTCCAGCCCGAAAGCCAGATCCAGCATATCTTCCTCATCATCCGTAGGGGCTGCCAGCTTGGGTGCCCAAGTTGGGTCTACAATCACATGGCATGTTGCACAGGCCAAAGAACCTTCACATGCGCCTTCAAGGTCAATGCCGTGCTTATGGGCAATTTCCAGCACGGAAAGGCCAACCGGCGCATCCACTTTGTGTTCTGTTCCGTCCTGTTCAACAAATGTCATCTGGGGCATTGGTTTCCATCCTGCCAAAGGCTGTTTCATTGCGGCATATGGGGGTATGGCGTTCTGTTGGGCTGCAACCTGGTAACTTACGTTACACTGCGCACCCGCAAGACAGCCTGCGCCAAATTGTCTGCCGCGCGTTCTGCTTCGGCGGCTGAGGTAAAACGTCCGGGAGACAGACGCAAGCTTCTTCCCGCTTCTTCTCTACTCAATCCCATTGCTTCCAGCACATAAGATGGGGCCAGTTCTGCCGAAGAACAGGCTGAACCCAAAGAAACAGCCAGATCAGGCATAACCGCCACAACATCCAGCGCAGGAACCCCTGCAGGCAAACGCAGATTAAAAATACCCGGCAAACGTGGGGCCGATGCTGCGTTAACCTCACACCCCGGCAATATTGTATCCAGCTTATTTAGAAAAATGCGCTGTAACATGGATAAATGCTCAAAGCCGGTATCCAGCTCCTGCTTTGCAATCTGGCAGGCTTCGCCAAACGCAGCCACCAGAAAACCGGGGACAGTGCCAGAACGCACACCACGTTCCTGCCCTCCGCCAGAAAACAGCGCTGCCAAACGCACCCGTGGCCGACGCCGCACAAACAATGCCCCAGCACCTTTGGGGCCATACAGCTTGTGGCTGGAAACAGAAGCCAGAGCCAAGCCCCAAGCGTGCACATCTACAGGAATTTTTCCCGCGGCCTGTGCCAGATCAGAATGCAGTAGAGCACCTGCCTCATTCACCAAATGGCCCAGAACAGACATATCTTGCAGCACGCCTGTTTCATTATTCGCGGCCATAATGGAAACAAGGGCTGTGGGCACTTTTAACGCCTCTTGCAACACAGATGGATCAAGCAGGCCGTTAGTATCCACTGGCAGCACAACAGGTTCAAACCCTTCCTGCGCCAGATCCCGCACGCTTTCCAGAACACATTTGTGCTCTGTTGCTACAGTTATAATGCGTTTACGCGGGCTACCCTGTGCGGCCAAGTGGCGCGCAGCCCCTTTAATGGCCAGATTATTGGCTTCTGTAGCGCCCGATGTAAAAATGATTTCCTTGGCATCTGCCGCTATCAGATTGGCAACCTGATGACGTGCATGGGACACCCTGTCTGCCGCGCGCATTCCGGCTTCATGTGTTGTGCTATGGGGGTTACCATTTTCATGGTCCAGAACGTCCAGCAATACGGCTCGTACACGCGGATCACACGGTGTGGTGGCTGCATGATCAAAATAAATGGATGAAGCCATGCCCGAAATTACACCACAGAATCCACAAGCCCAATAGATGCCGAGCTTTGTGCCATACGAGTGTAAGACTCGATAAAGCGGGCAACATCCTGCTCTGTCACATTCCACGGCAAGGAAACACGTAAAGCTTGCCCGGCCAGATCTCCTGCTCCCATGGCTTCCAACACGTGTGAAAACGCCACTTTACCGGAAGAACAGGCTGAACCGGCCGAAACACAAATACCGTCCAGATCTAACCGCATGAGTTGCGCCTGTGCGCGCTTGCCCGGCAATGCCAGAGAGGTGGTATTATTCAACCGTGGCACGTCTGCCCCAAACACTTTTGCACCTGCAGCCACAGCCGCCTGTTCAATACTATTCCGCAACGGGGCCAGATCTCGTGACTGTTCCAATGCGGCCCCCAAGGCTGCCGCCAGTCCTGCAATGGCAGGCAGAGGCGGTGTTCCGCCACGGCGGCCCTGCTCCTGCCCTCCGCCCTCAAATAGCGGCAACACACGCGCAGGTGCCGGACCACGCAGTAACAAAGCCCCTGCCCCTTTTGGCCCACCCATTTTGTGGCCTGAACATGCAAGACTATCGATTCCGCTGTTTTCAACAGAAAGTGGCAAACGTCCGGCAGCCTGCACGGCATCAACATGCAAATGCGCGCCATACTTCCGGCACAGCAAAACCACATCATCAATCGGGTGCAGGACACCTGTTTCATTATTAGCCAGCATCAAACACACAAAGGCGGGTGTTTTGTCCTGCGCCAGCGCCTGTTCCAGCTTATCCAACTGCACCTGACCGTTGGTATCTACATCCAACCATGCCACTTGCGCATCTTCTGGCGCACCTTTGCGTACAGCATCGTGCTCTGTGCGGCCGATCAGGAATCGGCGTCCTTGGCCGAGTCCCCTCATGGCCAGCACGTTAGCTTCTGTGCCGCCTGATGTAAAAATACAGTTTAGCGGCGCTACATCCAGATAACGTGCAACCGTATTACGGGCTTGCTCCAATAACGCGCGGGCTTTACGGCCTGCGCGATGCACGGAAGATGGATTTCCTGTTAAATCAGCAGCTTCCAGCAACGCGTCCCGCGCTTGGGGGCGCAAGGGCTCTGTTGCATTGGCGTCCAGATAGACCACATCCGAACCACTGCTGTTTCTTTCTGTTCTGCTTGTCATGATGCCCCGAATCAGATCGCCTGCCACACAGACATGCCATACCCAAAAGGGCTAAAAACAGCCATTATAACGATTTATGTGGAAATCTTGGCACCACAGCCGCTATAGAAAGCCGCATGGTCAACACCACGAGGTGCAGCATGCCCCATCACGCTGGGAGAAAAGACTTCCCCCACGCATTACGATCTCCACGGAATCTCGGTGCATGATTATGCCTGTGTCTTCTCTCAGGTCAACGGCAGAAAACATCTTCTGCTATTTTCTCTACACATCAGAGACACCATATACCTGAAAGACCTTTCTTTTCCGTTTTCTCCCCACAAACGGAAAAGAAAGGTGTGTTGAACATTTAACTGCGCGGCCTCTGCCCCGCATGGCCTGATTAGAAACGTGGCATCGTTTTTAATCAGACCTGTTTACAGAACCCGGAAACGTCATGCCCACGGACGTTTTCCATGATCAAGCGGAACCCGAATGCCAGAGGTTATGTTTGCCGGCCCTGATGGTCGTCTTGAAGGGCGCTATCACCATTCAAACGAGCCCAACGCCCCGCTTGCCCTCGTGCTGCACCCTCACCCGCTGCACGGCGGCACCATGAACAACCGCATTACCTATGCGCTGTATCGCACGTTCGAAAAGATGGGCTTTTCCGTCATGCGTTACAATTCGCGCGGGGTTGGCCGTTCTCAGGGACGGTTTGATGGCGGTATTGGCGAAATTTCAGATGCTGCCGCAGCGCTAGACTGGATGCAGATGGTTAACCCCAATGCCAGCGGGCTGTGGATTGCCGGTTATTCTTTTGGTGCTTTTGTTGGCATGCAGTTGCTGATGCGCCGCCCGGAAATTACCGGCTGGATTAGCATTGCACCACCTGCCGCGCATTATGATTTCGGCTTTCTGGCACCTTGCCCCTGCGGCGGCCTGATGATTGCCGGCGGCAAGGATGATATGGCCCCAGAGCCTGCCATTCATAAACTGGTGGATAAGCTGAACACCCAAAAAGGTGTGACGGTTGATTACCGGGTTTTCCCCGAAGCAGATCATATCTTTGCCAAACAGGTAGATAAGATCACCAACGCGGTGGAAGACCACGTAACCAAGGCCATGGCACACCACAACATGCCTCTGGCGGCAGACTAAAAAGCCGCTTTACTGCTGCCAGCCACTTCTTATGGGCTGGCAGCAGATACATTTCTCTTAAAAACTATCAGTCTTTCCGGCGTGGATGCGCCAGTTCTCGTACAACGCCATGTAGTGTGCGCAGTTCCTGCTCTGTTACTTCACCACGTGTAAAAAAGTGGCGGAGGTTACGCACCATACCGGGGCGCTTCTGCTCATTCCGCAGAAAACCGCAGCCATCCAGCTCACGCTCCAGATGTTGCAGAAAGTTCTCCAGCTCCCCTTTGGTCGCCACATGGGTCTCATTCGTCATGAGTTCACGCGGAGGGGTCTGATCCTCCGCCATCCACCATTCATACGCCATGATCATGACGGCCTGCGCCAGATTAAGCGACATGAAAGCCGGGTTGAGCGGATAGCGAATAAGCGCATCTGCCCGCGCCATATCCTCATTATCAAGGCCAGCGCGTTCGGGGCCAAACATCAGGCCCACTTTTAACCCGCGACCTGTTGCCGCACGCAATTCCGCCGCACCACCTCGGGCCGTTAACACAGGCTTGATGATATGCCGCGGGCGTGGGCATGTTGCGTACACATGGTGCAAGTCTGCCACAGCATCATCTACACTCTCATGCACCGTTGCGGCTTCCAGAATCCGGTCTGCCCCGGAAGAAGCACGCCATGCGCGTTCTTGCGGCCATCCATCCCGCGGGCTGACAAGCCGCAAATGAAAAAGGCCGCCATTGGCCATGGCGCGCGCTGTGGTGCCAATATTTTCCGCCATTTGCGGGCGCACCAGAATAACAACAGGCGTATTGCCTATTGGCTCCAGAGGGGCGCCCCCATCCCGACCGGTCATGCCCGCCTCCAGCTTGTGCCGTCTTTAGTATCTTCCAGCACAATGCCCTGAGCCTGAAGCTGATCACGCAGTGTGTCTGCCTTTGCAAAATCCCGCGCTTTGCGCGCAGCCAGACGTTCGTTAATCAGGGCTTCAATTGCAGCATCTTCATCAGAGGCATCGCCTTTGAACCACTGTTCGGGGTCACTCTGCAAAAGCCCCAGCATGCCTGCACCCGCTTTAAGGGCACCTGCGGCCTGCCTGTCTCCGGCCAGAGCCTGCGCTGCAAGAGCGTGCAGTTCTGCAATGGCTTTAGGTGTATTCAGATCATCCGCCAGAGCTTGCATCACGCCCTCTGGCACATCTGTTTCTGGCACAGGCCCTGCAGCAAGAGCACGGTAGAACCGATCCAGCGTTTTACGCGCTTCCTGCAAACCGGCCTGCGTATAATTCAGGGTGGAGCGATAGTGCGCCCCCAACAGCAACAGCCGCAGAGCTTCTGCCGGTGCCTGTGCCAGCACATCCCGAATGGTGAGGAAGTTGCCCAAAGACTTGGACATTTTCTCACCCTCAACCAGCAGCATGGCATTATGCACCCAGTAATTGGCAAACTTGCCATGAGGGAAGCAGCACAAGCTCTGGGCACGTTCGTTTTCATGATGCGGGAACAGAAGATCTGATCCCCCACCATGAATATCAAAGCTATCTCCCAGGTAACGATGAGACATAGCAGAACATTCAATATGCCAACCTGGTCGGCCACGACCCCAAGGGCTATCCCACCCCGGCTGGTCTGCGTCCGATGGTTTCCACAGCACAAAATCACCCGGCGCTTTTTTGTAGGGGGCTACCTCTACACGAGCCCCAGCTTCCAGCTCTTCTGGGTTGCGGCCAGAAAGTGCGCCATAGGACGGGAACGAACCGACCGAAAACAGCACATGTCCTTCGGCCTCATACGCGTGGCCGTTTTCGATCAGCCGCGCAATCATGGCCTGCATTTCACCAATATTATGCGTGGCCCGTGGCTCTATATCCGGCGGCAGCACATTCATGGATGCCAGATCTTGATGGAACTCTTCCGTAGTGCGCTGGGTGAGAGAGCCAATATCCTCTCCATTCGCGCGGGCTCGTGCGGTAATTTTGTCATCAACATCCGTGATGTTCCGCACAAATGTCACGCGCGGATAAACATGCCGCAGCAGGCGCACCAGCACATCTGCCGTAAGCATGGCCCGCAAATTGCCAATATGGGCCAAGTCGTACACTGTTGGTCCACAGTAATAGACTTTTACATGTGCCGGATCGATAGGCGTAAACGGCACCGTGGCACGACTTTGGCTATCGTGCAGGGATAGAACTGGGTGAGGAGGAAGATGAGAGTGCGGCATGCAGCCTAGATGCGCCAGCAGCGGTTTGGATGCAATATCCTGCGCCCCCAAAAAACCTTTCATCAACACAAAAACAGGTCTTGACGAGTGGGGGTGGTTTCAGCTTAATTCTGCCCCTGCGAAATACGCATCAGTGCCCTTATAGCTCAGTGGTAGAGCAACCGCCTTGTAAGCGGTAGGTCGTGGGTTCAAATCCTACTGGGGGCACCACTTTTTCCCACTGAAAAATTTGGCGGTAAATAGCAGGTAGGCGGTTTTACGCGGCCACCCATCCATCCTGCTTGAGCGCAACACCAGCCAGATACAAGCTGCCACAAATCAGCACTCTTGCACGCGGTTGTGGATTTTGGGCTACCAATGCATCAAGCGCATCAACCAGCGTTGGCCCTACCTGAGCCTTTCCACCAGAAGCCTCCACAATAGCTTCTACCGGCAATGCCAAATGCTGCTGAGGCTCACAAATAGCCCAAACGCTAGACGCAAACGGCAGCACCGGGTTTAAAAAACCCGTGGCATCCTTGGTCTGCTTCATTCCCACCAGCACGTGCAGGGGTTGATCTTTCCAATGCGCCAGTTCCTGCGCCAGAGCATTGCCAGCCCCGGGGTTATGGCCACCATCCAGCCAGAGCTCCCACCCCTTGGGCAGATGAGAGGCCAACTTGCCGTGGAGTTGCTGCATACGTGCAGGCCAGTTCACGCGGCTAATGCCCTGCCATGCCTGTTCTGGCACATGCAGGCCAGAAACACGCAATGCTTCTACAGCAAGCCCTACATTTTCAACCTGCCACGGCCCCACCAATGCGGGCTGCGGCAATGTGAGTTCCCCGGCCTTATCTTTAAACGTCAGTTCAGCCGTGCTCAACTCCGCACCATTCTGCGGAGAAATCGACCATTCAGCCCCACGCCGATAAAGCGGTGCACCCACCTTATCTGCCTGCGCTTGCAAAACCTTCATAACCGCTTCTGGCTGATTGCCTGTTATGGCAGGCACGCCCGGCTTGAAAATACCGGCTTTTTCTGCGGCAATAGCTTCCAGCGTGTCACCCAGAAACGCCTCGTGATCACGCGAGACGGAGGTGACAATACACGCAGCAGGTTTACGCAGCACATTGGTGGCATCGCACCGGCCACCCAGCCCTACTTCAATAATCGCCAAGTCAGCCGGGTGACGGGAAAAAAGCAGAAAGCCAGCGGCTGTCAGAACTTCAAATACGGTAATGGGCGCGCCATCATTTACCCGCTCGATTTCTTCCAGCGTGGCAACCAGTTCCGATTCGCTCACCAATTTACCGGCAATACGGAACCGCTCCGTCACATCCACCAAATGTGGGGATGTCATCACATGCACACGCCAGCCTGCGGCCTCACCAATAGCACGCAGAGTGGCGCACGTGCTGCCCTTCCCGTTTGTGCCAGCAACATGGATAACTGGGGGCAGCTTTTCTTCCGGGTGCCCCAACTTTGCCAGCAGTGCTTCCAACCGCCCCAAGGAAAGATCAATAAGTGCCGGATACAGGTTATTCAGCCGTTCCAACACCGCGCCTGTCCGGCCCGTGAATTCTGCTGTGGGGCTGGAAGCTGCTGCTTTTGTCATGAAAGGATTACTCTGCGGCGGCGGGAGCTGGTGCCTGCGGGCGCGGCGGCGGTGCTTTTACATCTGCAGGTGCGTGCATCAGCAGCCCGATCACACGGGCCAATGTTGCGGGCACATCCTTACGCTGCACCACCATATCCAGCATGCCGTGATCCAGCAGATATTCGGAGCGCTGGAAGCCTTCTGGCAGCTTTTCGCGCACCGTATCCTGAATAACACGCGGGCCAGCAAAACCGATCAGCGCATTGGGTTCGGCCATCTGCACATCACCCAACATGGCAAAGGAGGCCGTAACGCCACCTGTGGTTGGGTTGGTAAGCACCACAATATAAGGCAGCCCAGCTTCTTTAAGCATTTCAACCGCTACAGTGGTACGAGGCATCTGCATCAGGCTGATAACGCCTTCCTGCATACGTGCGCCGCCAGAAGCAGTGAAGATAACCAGAGGAGCCTTTTGAAGAATGGCCAAACGCGCTGCGGCCACAAAGCGTTCACCAAACGCAGCCCCCATGGTGCCTGCCATGAACTCAAACGCCATGACGCCAACAACAGCCTGATGGCCGCCAATGGTGCCGTGGGCCACAATCAACGATTCGTCTAGATGGCTTTTTGCGCGCGCATCCTTAAGACGATCTGTATATTTTTTCTGATCGCGGAACCCTAGCGGATCAACCGGAGCAGAAGGCAGCTCAATACGGGTGAAATCCCCGTTATCAAACGTCCATTTCAGACGGTCCATAACCGGTGCACGCATGTGGTGCCCACAATGGGGGCACACATTCAATGCCTTGTGCAGCTCTTTGGTCAGAATCATCTGGCTGCATGAGTCACAGGTCGTCCACAGATTATCCGGCACATCCCGACGCAGCAGGCCGCGAATTTTGGGACGAACATATTCGGTGATCCAGCTCATTTTGAACCCTGTGACTGCACAATACAAATTGCAGGGACAAATATATGGCCCAGCACGCGTTGCATTACGCTGGCTGAACCTATCTGCCAAGTTTTATGAGAACCTACAGGCCAGATGCCCCTGCGGAAAACAAGCCTGAAGCTTACAGTTTACCCTTAAACTTCAGGCTATATTGAAGCTCTGATTACAGAGCGCCTTCAACCCATGCCTTCAACTGGCTTTTGGGCAGGGCACCCACTTTTTTATCTACAACCTTACCATCGCGCACCAGCATAAGCGTAGGAATGCTGCGCACCTGATACGCATTGGGTGTTTCTGGGTTATCGTCAATATTCACTTTGGCAACGGTTACCTTACCGGCAAATTCCTTGCCAATTTCTTCCAGCGCTGGGCCAATCATCTTGCAAGGGCCGCACCATTCTGCCCAGAAATCTACCAGCACAAGGCCAGACGCCTTGAGAACATCTTTATCAAAGCTGGAATCGCTGACAGCAAGCGTGTGTTCACTCATTTTCTGGTTCCTTAAACTCTCCGGCACGCGCCTGCATGCCGTGAACTGCCTTTACCAATACAGGGTAACAAGCTGAAACGGCTTTCTACCCAACTCTTTCTAACACTTAAGGTTGCGCTTGCTGCGGTCAAGATACAGCTTCTGGCAAAATGCCGGGGGCGTACTTATCCAGCAACGCATCTGGTAGAACATCCGCGCGCGGCATTTCTGTCCAGACCAAAACACAGACAACTGGCCGATCAGGCCATATACCTTGCAGAAGGGCCCGATAAGCCGCCATCTGCCGGAGGTATAAAACGGGTGTATCCTGCACTCTACGCGGTGCATGGCGGCCGGTTTTAAAATCACACACCAGCACTTTGTTGGGCAGCACACGCAAACGGTCAACCTGCCCCACAATAACCTGCCCGCCTGCCACACCGGCCAAACGCTGCTCTGCCCGTGCAGACGGATCAAACAGATCTACCAGTTCAGGCAGGTGCAAAACTGCAATGACCTGTTGTGCAAGTTCGGCAGCTTCATGTGATGACAAACCACTTGCTGGTCGTGCCAACCATTGATGCGCCATGGAAGGTTGCTGCTCTGCCGGACAGGCAGGCAAAAACTGCAGCAAAGAGTGCACCAGATTACCACGTCGAAAAGCAGCTTCACGCGCCTTGGCTGGCGTTACGGCGGCAATATCCAGCGGCGAACGAACAGGGGGAAGCGGCCCCAACATGGCATCATCTGGTTTACTTGGCGCCAACGGGCGCGCTAGCGGGCTTTCTGCTTCTGGCAAAACTGGTTTCCACAACGGGGCTGATCCCATCCATTGCGGCAATGTGGTTACTTCCTGAGGGCTATCAATAGAATCCGACGCAGACTGTTTGGTAACGGTTTGTTCCTGCGGGGCTTCTTCCAATAGAAGCATGGATCCAGACCATTCACCTTCCTGAAAATCTACTTCTGTTGCACCGGCTTTTTCAAAACCAATGCGGCACCTTTCATACCAACTTTCTGCAGGCACATTGCGTCCTGGCTTCCAGCCACAAACAACCAACCGATCTGCCGCACGCGTAAGCGCTACATAAAGCAGGCGATTATATTCCTCTACCACACGGCCACGCATAACCTCTTTGAGATTACGCGTTAAACCCACGGATAAAGCATTACGTGGCACATACAACGGCACATCTATATTGTGTATTTTATCATGCGCCCAAAACAATCTGTCCTCAAACCGAGGAAGACCAACTGTATCTGGCAAAATCACCAGACGTGCCTGCAATCCTTTAGAACCATGCGCTGTCATGATTCTTACGGAATCTCCACCAGATTCTGCTTCACGCTTTACGGTTTCTTCTGAATGACGCATCCAATGCAGAAAACCCTGCAAAGAAGGAGGATGCTGATCCTGATATCTTATTGCTGCAGAAAGGAGTTCATCAATTGGCTCCGCTGCTTCGGCCCCTAAACGCGCAAGAAAACGTGCACGGGCCCCACCAGGCCCTAATGCAGCAGAAAGAAACTCATACGGTGTTAAATAATCTACCTGCCGGAACAAACCATTAAGAAAATTCCAAGCCTGTTCCCAATCTGATTGTTCTGCATGACGTTCGCGCAGTGCTGACCACAATGGTTCTCCTTTTTCACGCCCCGTCGCCAAAGCCATCAAGCTATTATCTGAGATATTCCCCAAAGGAGATGTGAGCACGCAAGCTAATGTTAAATCATCTTGTGGCAACAGAAGAGCCGCACATAAAGACAACATATCCTGCACAGCCAAATGTTCAGCCAACCCCGTACGCACAAGCGTAACCACAGGAATATTTTGACCTTTTAAAGCACGCACAAGCATACCCACGAATGGGGAGCGACGCGGCACAAGAACCAGAACATCACCCGCTGTTAAAGGTTTTTGTCCTAAAACAGGTTTTTGATTTAACTGTCTGGCAATATATCTTGCCAGAGCATCGGCTAACTTCTGGCGTGGGCTCTGGCGTGTTGCATTACCTTGTGCAGGCTCCCATGGGCTAATAGCATCTTCATTCTCTTCAGCCTCAACCAATGGCCACAATTCTACACGCCCTCCTTTTCCCGGGCGGGCTGTAATATGTTCCATAACTTGGCCTGGCTCTTCCACCACGCCTTTGGCTGCCTCTGGATCTGCAAAAACAGCATCAACAAGTTTAAGAACTGGCTCTGTTGATCTAAACGAAACCGTTAATTCAGGTTCACGCCATAGCAAATGGGCATCTTGCACACGTTTTTTGAATCTTTGTCTCCATTCACGAAAGGAATCTGGATCTGCTCCCTGAAATCCGTAAATAGATTGCTTATAATCCCCCACGGCAAAAATGGTCCGCGGCGGTTCATCTTCATCCCGTCTTCCAAGACCGGAAAAAAATTCTTCTGTAAGATCTCCAGCAATACGCCATTGCTCGGGAGAAGTGTCCTGCACTTCATCCAGCAACAAATGATCTATGCCTCCATCCAGCTTATACATGACCCAAGCCGCACCGGGCTCGCGCAAAAGCCCTAATGCACGCTCAATAAGATCATCATACTCAATTTGGCCATACCTCGCTTTTTGTAATGTGTACAGACTAGAAACAGCAGCAGCCATTTTAAGCAATGCGCTCCCCATCTTAACAAGGTTTCTGGCCCGCAGTTGCTCGTCTACCTTATTAATACGTTCACCTTCTTTTTGAATATAGAGCGCAATATCAGGGTATTTTTCAGAAAGTTTTTTAGAAATCAAACCAACAGCACGCAACTTTCCATCTTTTGTGAGAAAGCCGTTCCGCCACACGAGCCATTGCGCCGCGCGCTCAGATGCAGGCAAGGAAAGCCAATCCAAAAGCGAGAAAGCATTTCTTTTTATTGCTTCAGATCCTTCATTGGAAAGGATCTGAAAACCTTCTTTTAAATTAGCTTCCTCTGGAAAATCAGAACATAATTTCTCAAGAAGTTCAGAGGCACTCCCGTGCAATATATCAGACGATAAACCTAAAATCTGACATAATACAGATTCAGCCTTATGAGGATCTTGTACAATAAGATTTAATAAAGAGTGTGATCTTTCATCCTTTCTTAAAACCCCTGAAATAAAAATAAAATCGCCTAAAGATATCTGACCTGCTAATGGGGAAATCACCCCTTCTTTTTGCTGACCTAAAATAGATTCCACACATGTTTGTAAGGCTAGGGATGCATCTGTTTCTTCCATAACCGTAAAATGCGGGTTCATGGAAGCTTCTAAAGGGAAACGTCGCAACAAAGATTGGCAAAACGCATGGATTGTTCCAATACGCATACCTCCTGGAAGATCAAGAACTTCTGCAAATAACGCCCGCGCACGTCGCCTTGTTTCATCTGTACAGGGCACATACAAACCTGCCAGCTCTTTATCTAACGCTTCATCCGAAAATGTTACCCAACGTCCAAGGCGTGTTTGCAACCGAATGGACATTTCCGCTGCTGCTGCTTTGGTAAAAGTAAGACATAAAATACGAGCTGGTGAACTTCCGGGTTGAATGGAACCATCTTCTGCCAAACGCGGCAACATCAAGCGCAAAAGACGGTCAATCAACAATTTGGTTTTACCGCTTCCCGCAGAAGCTGACACAAAAACAGAAGCTGAAGGATCTGATGCCAAAGCCTGTTGTGCATTGGCCTGAGCAATAGCTTTTTGTAAAGCTTCCTGTGCAGATATACTCATTCCTCATCCTCCTTACGTGCGGCATTCCACTCGGGCACACGTGCCAGACGTGCATAATCTGCAAAACGTGGTTCTCTGCCAGGATGAGGATGAGAAAGATAAGGCTGATCTGGCTGATCATATGCTGCTATTCGCAATAATAGATTTTCCCAAGTCTGTTCAGCCAGATCTGTAAGACTAAGCGCATCACGTGCCTGCACAACCACTTCTTCTCCTGGCACTGCTCCACCGGTCAGGCGCCAGTATATAAGATTTGATATTTCTCTTGAATGTTCAGGAACTTCCTTAAAACCACCACGAAGAATCATGGCAGATTCAAGCGGAAGCTGTGGGCTCCAACCAGCCAAAACATCTTTAGTTGATGGTAATGTGCCAGTTTTGTAATCCTGCACAATAACATGCCCTTCAGCATTTAATTCTATACGATCTGCGCGACCAACAATGTCAAACCTGCCTGCAGGTGCATCCATAATACTCACTTGCCCGCGAATTTCTGTAAGAATGGCACGCGGTGTTCCATACTCGCTACGCCGCTTCTCTTCTGCCTGCACCACCCATTGAGCAATACGCGTTAATCTGGGCGCCCACCATGCACGCAATGCCGGACGCAAAACGTGTTCTTGCAAACTTATATGGAACAAATCACATAATTTCTTTTCTGCATTTTCTGGCCATGTCACGCCATATGTCTTGACCCAACGCTCCAACGCCTTATGCACAATCATACCGTAATCAGATGCATCTGCGGCCTCTTCCAACTCCGGCAAAACTTCAAGTCGCAAAATATGTTTTGCGTAAATGGCATATGGATCTCTTACCCACGTTTCTATTTCTGTCACACTCAAACGGCGTGGCCGCAACGAAACTGGCGGTACAGGTTGCGGTGGTGCTACAGGCGTTGCCGGGCCTAATGGCTGATCCAGCTTATTCAACCAAAATAAAGCAGGATGATTGGGAATATGGCCATTTCGTCCCGCCAAAAAAGCATTCAGCCGCGTAAGCCATCTAGCAGGTACAACAGGCGCTCCTTCCCGCCTCCGTGCGCTGGAAAGAACAACCGTGCCAGCTGCTGCTGCACTTGCAAAAAAATCATGTGCTGCCTGACCTACAGCCTGTTCTGGCGATGGAAGCCCCATTTTTTTTCGCATGGGTCGGCTCATCCACGGGCCAGCATCTACTACGGGCGGCCAGACACCCTCAGAAAGACCGCCCAAAATAACGGTTTCTGCCGTTTGCAAGCGCGCCTCGAACAAGCCCCAGATCAAAACACGAGGATGTAAAGATTTAGGATCTCCACCCCGGCGCATGGCAACACGTTCTGGAGCCAGAACCGCCGTTAACAAACCATCTAAAACAACAGGAGGCTGCGGCGGCAAAACCTCTGCTGCCAGCATTAGTTCTGTCAACTGGCTGGCAAGCATATTGCCTTCTTCACCACGCCACAAACGCTCTGATGCACTTTCTTCATCAGTAGCAACCAAACGCTCTACTGTTGCAATTAATACTGCCAGCAAATCTGGTACGGGCGCGCAATGCTGCTCTAAATCCGCGTGAGCGCGTGCTTCTACGGCATCATACTCCCACCCAAGAACTGGTTCCAAACAAAATGCCAAACGCTCCATAAAAACAGACAATGCAACCGGGCCAAATGGCCGATCCGCCGTAATGCCTCTTTCTAGTTTAGCTTTTGCTCTTTCATTAGGGTTGTTTAAAGCATTTTCCACCACTTGGCATAAAGCTGCAAAACCAGGTGGCGGTGCTGGACCGCGCAAAATAGCCCGCTCTAAAAGACGGGCCGTTGCACGACAGACACCAGATGAAAAACCACATGAAACTAAAGGATGTTTTAAAACACTTAAAAGAGAAACTGGTGAGAACTTACTATCCACCATTTGCGCAACAAGGCGTAATAGAACAGCCGCAGGTGTATCAACCAAAGATGAACCCGCACTATCATCTGCCAGCACACCCCAACGTGCCAGTTCTGTTGCCACACGCGCTGCCAACACGCGGTCTGGCGTTACAAGAGCCACCCGATGCGCCGGTTTTTCAATAGCCTCACGCATGATCATACTGATTGCAACAGCTTCTTCCTGCTGATCAGCAGCATCTAATCTGTAAACATTTTCTAACTTAGCATCACCAGGGCATGACCAATCACCCAATGCTTCGGCCGGAAGAAGAACGCGGGCAAGAATAGATGCTCGTTCAGATCCACCTCCTGCTCCTTCCCAAACTTCCACTTTATTCCGTGTGATTTCCAAATTTTTCAGTAAAGAACTCAAACCTGCCTGAGGATGACTGTCTGGCAATGAAACAAAGGTTTCTTCTGCCATCATCATATCCAAACCAGGCAATACAACCTTGCCCGCAGGACATTCGAGAACCGCTTGCAAAACTTTTACTGTAGGCTGCATAACATGCGTAAACCCAGCCGCCCATATAGGTGTACTATCACCTTGTTGAGCGAGTTTGCGCCATAAATCTGCCTGTGCCTCCAGCAATGCAACTTGTCTGGCCACAGGGTTCATAACCCCGTTTTCCTTCAGCCATTCTGGCCATGCCTGTGTTACAATTTCTAGAAATCTTAAAATAATTTGCCAATGTTCCGCAAAATTCTCTTGCACAGCTTCGGGCAAGCGTGCCGCCAAATTGACACCAGACCACTCCGCTTCATCCATCAGCTCTGCTAAAGCTTTTGCCAGAGGCCATGCCTGATCCAACGTTGGCTGTGTGCCAAATGCTTTATCTGCCTGCAAAACCAACCGAGCTAATACAGCCAACCTGGTCATACCAGCAACTGCAGGGGGCAAATCCAAAGCCAGTTCGCCACCCATACCAGCAGACAACCCTAATTCTGCTTCATCCAACGCACCAATCGGTACTATCCGCGGCAACAATACACTCTGACCATCCATATGGCGTAAAAAGGCTTCTGTTAACGCGCGCGCGGCACGCCTGCCGGGCAATACAATAATGCCCTCACCTATTGCTTCTACGTCATGGTTTGCAGCTTTGATCCAACGGAAAGCCAGTTGATCAAGAAAAGGAAGATGGGCGGGAATTGTTGCGAGTTTCATACGTCTGTTCCAACGCCAGCAAGATCTGCCTCTTTCAATCGATCTTCCCATCCGGCCAATCTGGCTTGGCGCTGTCCATCAGCAAGAACACGTATTTCAAGCTTCAAAGCATCTTCGGGCAACAGATCTTCCAATTTTTGCGGCCATTCAACAAGCACCACGCCTTCTCGTGCTTCATCCCATCCGAGTTCTTCCAGTTCGTCAGGACCACCTAGGCGCCATAAATCAAAATGCGATACGACACAGGAAGGAGATTCGTAGGATTGCACTAAAGTGTAAGTTGGACTCGGGACCTCCAAATGAGGGGCATGACAAAACGCACGCAAAAAGGCACGCGCAAAAAGGCTCTTTCCAGCCCCAAGCGGACCAGAAAGCAAAATGGCATCTCCTGCTTGCGCAGATTCTGCCAGTTTTATGGCCAACCTTATTGTTGCGTCTTCGTCTCGCAGAATCATCTCTCTGGCCATTTTAGCTTTCTCCATCCTTCAACCCAGCGATTTGCCCTCAATCACAAAAGAAGAGGTTTGTGTTGTATCTATTCCGCGTTCACAAAGAAGTGTATTCATCACAAACCAAACAAACTTTCTCTAGATTTCATTGTTAATGAAGAATTTTTCCAAAAAATTAACAATAAAACCTAACGTTTTTTATCAATTTCTTAATCTTCACTTAATTATTATATATCTATAGGTATGCACTTACTGCATAATTGGTTTGCGCAAAAAAGAAGCTCTCAACGAAATAATGTTTGTTTCTTTTTGAAACACGTATAGTTTTAGTAATAACAACAAAATGCAACCACAGGATGCATTTCTGATTCTCTGAACCATAATGAGGTTCCACCATGCGTATTTTACTTTTAGAAAATAATTTTACCTCCAGTCAGGCAATATTTTCGGCATTAACAAAAACCTCTTTTTCAGTGGACATGGTTCAGTGTGATCAGGAAGTTGTAGAACTACTCAGAAATTATGATTATGGCCTTGCCATTCTTCATCTACAACACCCCGATATTTATGGGTATGACATCCTTACCACATTACGATCTTTAAAACTCACAACACCTGTTATTATCATCTCACCAGTCAACACTTCTGAAGTGAAAACCAAAGCTTTTGCTGCAGGCGCTGACGATTATTTAATAGACCCTTTTGATTCGACTGAACTTATAGCCCGCATACAAGCCATTTTACGGCGTGCCCATGGCTATGCTCATCCTATTGCACAAATTGGCGATCTTACAGTTAACCTCAACAGCCATACTGTAATGGTTAACAATCAGCCCATTCATCTTACCGGAAAAGAATTCGCCATTCTTGAACTGCTCGTCTTACGCAAAGGCATTGCCCAAACCAAGGAAACCTTCCTTAACCATCTTTATGGAGGGCGAGATGAACCAGATATAAAGATTATAGATGTTTTTATCTGTAAACTTCGCAAAAAACTTCAAGCAGCAGGGGTAGGAAATCTGATTTCCACTGTATGGGGAAGAGGCTATATTCTGAATGATCCTCAAATTTCCAAAGCCTGCGCATCTTTGCCTGTTATGAGCAAACCCCACAAACAATCACAATCAATATCTAGCCTACATGAATCCCATCAGCATGTTGCTGGAAGCAGTGCCTAAATTATGAAATCAAATCTAGATTCTGTTACATTTTCAAATTCAAGAACGCAGAATTTTTAGAGTGTAAAAGCTCGGCACTACCAAAATCTTGCAACGGAAAAATCTAGAGAAAAGAATTTTTAAAACCCCTTTCTCTAGATTGTATTTTAGGCAGGAACACGCGCCTGCTCAAGCACATCACACATCTGGTCAACAACCTCATCAACCAGCTGTGCATCTTCCGCTTCTGCCATAACGCGTACCAAAGGTTCCGTACCACTTTTACGCAACACCAAACGCCCTCGGCCAGCAAGCTTACGCTCTACATCAGCCTGACGGGTTTTTACTTCGTCCATATCAAGTGGACAGGCCCCCTTGTATCGAACGTTTTTTAACTTTTGGGGAAATGGCTGAAATAGCCGGCAAACTTCACTCGCTGGACGACCATCCTGAACAAGTACGGCCAGTATCTGCAAAGCAGCAATCAGCCCATCACCTGTCGTTGCAAAATCTGTCAGCACCATGTGCCCAGATTGTTCACCACCAATATTGGCCTGCCGTTCCAACATACGCTCGACAACGTAGCGATCACCCACTGCCGTGCGTTCCAGACTCAGCCCCAGATTTTCCAGAAACCGTTCCAGCCCCATATTGGACATAACGGTTGCAACAACAGCATTACCGACCATGCGACCTTCTCGCGCCCAAGACTGGGCGATAAGAGCAAGAATCTGATCACCATCAATCAGACGGCCTGTTTCATCTGCAATCAGAACGCGATCAGCATCACCATCCAGTGCAATACCCAAATCGGCCTGATGTTTTACAACTGCGGCACAGAGAGCTTCAGGGTGAGTTGATCCGCATTTTTCATTAATGTTTACGCCATTAGGTTCACACCCTATGCGGATGACTTCTGCCCCCAACTCCCACAATGCGGTTGGCGCAACCCGATAGGCAGAACCATTGGCACAATCAATCACAATCTTCATGCCATCCAGCCGCAATTTGCGCGGGAATGATGCTTTGGCACTTTCTATATACCGACCAGCAGCATCATTCAGCCGAGATGCACGGCCAATATGTTCTGGCGTTGCCAGATATGCGGTAAGGTCTTTTTCCATCAGGGCTTCAATTTCCGTTTCATCCTGATCAGAAAGTTTAAAGCCATCTGGGCCAAACAGCTTGATGCCATTATCCCCAAAAGGATTGTGAGAAGCGGAAATCATGACGCCCAGATCTGCTCTGAGAGAACGCGTCAGCATGGCAATTGCAGGCGTTGGCAACGGGCCTACCAGCGTGACATCCATACCTGCTGAAAGAAAGCCCGCAACCATGGCGCTTTCGATCATATACCCAGAAAGCCGCGTATCTTTTCCTAACAGAACACTATGCCGATGATCTCCCCGCTTGAAATGCAACCCGGCGGCCTGCCCCAGTTTTTGGGCCACTTCCACCGTCATCGGTGCAACATTAGCGGTGCCACGAATACCGTCTGTTCCGAAAAAACGCTTCATTCTGCTCATTCCATTCTGTCCGCTTCAGACAGAAAAAGCCCATCCTGCACAAAGAACGGAACTGCCTTCTTGCGGTTTTCTTCTATTTTCTAAAACGGTTTCAGGCTGGAAGAAACCTTGTTCAGCCGGAAACT
Organism: Acetobacter sp. A11-2; assembly: GCF_040208445.1. Classification (NCBI taxonomy): domain Bacteria; kingdom Pseudomonadati; phylum Pseudomonadota; class Alphaproteobacteria; order Acetobacterales; family Acetobacteraceae; genus Acetobacter; species Acetobacter sp. A11-2. Next base: position 67,075 of record NZ_CP157843.1, on the reverse strand, counting down.
TACTTTTTTAATTCTGAAAGATTGCCCGCCATACGTTTACAGCCTGCATCATGCCTTTAACATCATGAACCCGCAAAATTACTCCCCCCAAAGCCATAGCAGGGAAAGAAGCTGCCTGCGTTCCAGCATCACGCAAATGCGGTGTGGTTTCCCCCGTAAGATTCCCAATCATCCGTTTGCGGGAAACACCAAATACAACCCGGCATCCCAAGTTGGCCAACAGCAGAATATGCCGCAACAGTTCCTTATTCTGCTCGAAGTTTTTTGCAAAACCAAATCCCGGATCTATCATAATCCGATGTCGTGCAATGCCTCCTTTTACGGCAATCTCAATCCGTTGGGCAAGTTCACGCACCACGTCTATGCTCACATCTTCATACACAGCATGCTGCGCCATAGTTTGTGGTGTACCGCGCATATGCATTAACACAACGCCACAATCTTGTGCGGCCAGAAGCGGCAAAGCTGCCTCGTCATACGCCAGAGCTGTCACGTCATTGATAATATGTGCTCCAGCTGCCAGAGCTTGCTGCATGACATAGCTATTTCGCGTATCTACAGAAATAGCCACATTGGGCAGTTCTGCCTTTAGGGCAGCAAGAACCGGGCCAATGCGCTTCCATTCTTCTTCCGGCGTTACTGTAGCTGAACCGGGGCGCGTGCTTTCCCCGCCTATATCCAGAACGGTTGCACCACTGCGCACCATTTCGTGTGCTTTTAAAACAGCCTGATCAATACTCGCCAGTTCACCGCCATCACTAAAACTATCGGGCGTGATATTCAGAATCCCCATGATCTGGGCACCTGTAGGCAAACCCACTGGCGGTACAGAACACGTTATCCTCTCAAGCTCTGGAGCCCAGTCCTGAGGCAGTTTCTGCACAGGCATTAAACCCACGGTTTGATAGCCTTCTATCAAACGCACAAACGTAAATGCCACCGGGCCGCCACATAAAGGTAAAGCGTCACCCTGTTTGATCGCTTCTTGCGCTATGTTGCCATACACAAGGCCCAAGGGTTCAATCAGCCGCGCATACGTCATTTCATCAGCCCTTCTCAAACGAAAAGAGGCGGCATTTCTGCCGCCTCTTTTCACTCTACATCTTGATTTAAAAGTTAGCTTGGCTGGGGCACAGGGGCTGGTCCGCCGTTTTCATTTTCCGGTTTATCCGAACCCTGAACATCCGGCCCGCCAACCTGAGGCACAGAAGAACGCCGGTTAACCGGGCCACTTTCTTCTTCTTCCTTACGTTCGATCGGCTGACCACGCATGATCTGGCGGATTTCTTCACCACTCAGAGTTTCATATTCCAACAGAGCTTCAGCCAGACGGCGCAGTTCATCAATGTGATCATGCAGATAGTTCCGAGCCTGCACATAGGCTTCATCTACGAGACGGCGTACTTCTTCATCAATCTCACGTGCGGTTTCTTCCGAGAAATTGCGAGAAGCCCCGGCAAAAAAACCACCGTTCTGATCATCATCTGCATAGGCAATCATGCCCAGCTTGTCGCTCATACCCCATTCGGTCACCATGCTACGGGCCACACGGGTTGCCATTTTAATGTCACCCATTGCGCCGTTGCAGACGTTGTCCTTACCGTAGATAACCTCTTCCGCAACACGGCCACCCATAGCCACCACAAGATGCGCAAATGCGTTTTTCTTGCTCATGGACAGGCGATCATCTTCTGGCAGGCGCATCACCATGCCCAATGCACGGCCACGCGGAACGATGGTTGCCTTATGAATAGGTTCACTTTCGGGAACCAGAACAGCTGTAATGGCGTGCCCTGCTTCATGGTAAGCTGTGCGCCGCTTTTCATCATCGCTCATAATAAGAGAGCGACGCTCAACACCCATCAGCACCTTGTCTTTTGCGTCTTCAAACTCACGCATAGAAACAGTGCGGCGCCCCAGACGTGCGGCAGACAGCGCGGCTTCGTTGACCAGATTAGCAAGATCAGCCCCGGAGAAACCCGGCGTGCCGCGGGCAATAATGCGTGGGTCTACATCAGATGCCAGCGGCACCTTACGCATATGCACGCGCAGAATTTTTTCACGACCAGACACGTCAGGGTTTGGCACCACAACCTGGCGGTCAAAACGACCGGGGCGCAGCAAAGCCGGATCCAGCACATCTGGGCGGTTGGTGGCAGCAATCAGGATCACGCCTTCATTGCTTTCAAAGCCGTCCATCTCAACCAGCATCTGGTTCAGTGTCTGCTCACGCTCGTCATTGCCGCCGCCCATGCCAGCGCCACGGTGGCGACCAACAGCGTCAATTTCGTCAATGAAGATAATGCACGGTGCGGCTTTTTTGCCCTGCTCGAACATGTCACGCACACGGGATGCACCAACACCTACGAACATTTCAACAAAGTCGGAACCAGAGATGGTGAAGAACGGCACATTGGCTTCACCTGCAATGGCGCGAGCCAGCAAAGTTTTACCGGTGCCCGGAGGACCAACAAGCAGCACACCTTTGGGGATTTTACCGCCCAAGCGCGTGAACTTCTGCGGGTCCTTCAGAAAATCCACGATTTCCTGCAGTTCCCCTTTGGCTTCATCAATCCCAGCCACATCATCAAATGTGACGCGACCATGCTTTTCAGTCAGCATCTTGGCGCGGGATTTACCAAAGCCCATGGCCCGACCACCAGCACCCTGCATCTGCCGCATCATAAACAGCCATGCAGCCACCAGCAGAATAATGGGCAAGGAATTCAGGAAGTAACGCAGCAGCGGGCTGCCTTCCTGCTCCAATGGCTTGGCCACAACTTCTACCCCTTTGCCCACCATGCGGGTAACAAGGGAAGGATCAAGCGGGGCATAGGTTTCAAATGCCGTGCCATCAGTCAGCGTGCCGGAAATATTGTGATTTTGCATCACAACAGACCGAACATGCCCTGTATCCACATCAGCAATGAAGTCCGAATATGCCAGCTGTTGTGCCGCGTGCTGCGTGCTCCCCGGCTGGAACATGTTCACAAGCAACAGCAGCAGCAGGATAATGCTGACCCACAGCGCCAGATTGCGGCCTAAATTGTTCATCTTGCCCGTATATCCATACCTAGTGCGAGAATGCCGGAATAATCTTTATCTGACCGGCTGCCGCAGAAAAAAGCAACCTCTCCCTTTATTAAATGGGAGGCCGCCTGCGTATTCCTAGTCTGCGAGGTGCACATATTTTAAGAATCTTGTGCAACTACACCATACACACTGCTGCTGGTTACCGAAACTGCCGGCCGGAAAATGAATGCTGCGGCATATAAATCAGGTTCATCATCCGCTACCCAATTCAGATGCGGCACAGCTACCCGCTTACCTTTACGCCACAGTGCAGGCAGCACAGCACAAAACTGGGCCTGTAGCCCATTGCGGATTTTGCGCTCCAACCCATACCCTGCCCCGGCAACCATCAATCCTTCTTTTCGAACTGATGCAGGCAGACGCAACATAAACCGGTTATCCCATACCGTGCCGTTTTCTGCCTGCACAGCAGGCGCCATTGCGGCTTCCTCCCGCAAAAGCACCCATTGCTGTTCATGCCAAAGCAGCCGGACTCCAGCCAATGTGGCTTCTGCGCCCATCTTCTTCAAGCGTGCCACTGCAGATTGAGCCGGTGGATATTCAGCTCCGCCAATACTGCGCACAAGAGCCGAAAGCACATCAACCTCAGGCAATTCAGACCCAAGATTTGCCCATCCCTCAGGATACATTACAACGTGTTGGGCAAGCTGTGCAGCGCGTTCATGCTCCTTTTGCATTCTCACCTGACCCAGTTGCATGCCAAGTTGCCAGAAATGCGCGCGTTGATCGTTTTTTTGCAGCATATACCGTAAACGCACCCGCTCCGCACGCTGATCCTGATTTGAAGGATCATCCACCCATTCAATACGGGCTTCACGCAGCGTATTACGTAGTGCTTGCCTAGAAAATCCAAGCAATGGGCGAATAAGCCGTATATCTGGCCGCACGGTTATCCAGCCCATGCCTGCCAGCCCTTCTGGCCCACTTCCGGCATTCTGGCGCATCCAGACCGTTTCCGCCAAATCATCTGCCTGATGGCCCAGCAAAAGATCTGTGCATCCATGCTCCTGACAGGCGGCTATCAGGCTGGCATATCGAGCATTTCTGGCTCTATGGGCAATAGCTGGTCCTTTTTTGAGATCTGTCAGAACCAGCAGGCGTGCCGAAATACCCATATTCTGCAAGCGTGCAACTGTTTGATGGGCTTCCTGCCCAGATTCCGAGCGCAGCCCATGATCCACGACCAAAGCCAACAGATTTTTCCGCCAGAAAGATGCCAGCCACGCAAGGCACAGGCTGTCTCCTCCACCAGAAACAGCCATAGCAACAGGAGGATAGTCAGATTGATCAGGGAAAAACGGCCCTAACTGCGCCATGCATTGTGCAAAACAGGCCGGAAAAACGGGCTGATCGGAAAAAACATCACGCCCAAAAAATACAGGAGCAGACACTCTTCCCGATACCAACACCAATCGTTATTCGCAGCTACCCCGTTTGGCATACACTTCTGCAGCATGGGCAACACGGGCGGAAGGCGTGGGGAATTCTGCTTTCAGCTTGGAAAGTGCTTCACACGATGCCTTTTTGTCCCCCAATGCCAGCAGGGAAGCAGAAACACCCAAAAGTGCATCTGGCGCACGTCCGCTTTTAGGAGCCTGACGGTAAGCATCGTAATAGGCAACGGCTGACTGACGATACTGTTTTTGCCCTGCCAAGGACTGCGCCAGCAAAAACTGTGCATCTACCTTAAAAGCGCCTTTGGCGTTTTTAAGTGCTGATTCGGCATCAGACTGTGCCTCTGCATAATCTTTCTTCTGCAAAGCCGCCTTGCCACTGGCAAGCAACCCATCTGGTGTTGTGGGTTTTGCGTCTTCTTTGGGCGTTGTGTCTGCTGAGGCCGCAGCTGTAGAAGCACCTGCCGCACCAGCATTTGCCTGCGCTGCAAACTGGTTATCTGCTATCTGCTTGGAAAGAGCTGCCGTTTTTTGCTGCAGTTCATTGGTGAGTTGATCAATCTCACCGCGCATATCACGCTGCTGCTGCTCCAATGTGCTCACACGGTCCAGCAACTGGGCAATCAGATCATTTGTGCCTGAATTTGCATTATCCCGCGCCCATGCAACTGGCACGCACACACTGCTTATTGCGGTTGCCATTGCCAACGCCACAAGCCCTGTGCGGACATGCCGCGATGCTTTGAAGCAGACTTTCATCAGGTTCTAACCCTTCCACAACATATAGGCAGCAACATCATACCACTTTTACTGAAAGACAAGTGCTTACAATACAAAACAGGCCGGGCTTTAACACCCGGCCTGTTTCTGCTCTGTCAACTTTCAGAAAAATCTGAAATCTTATTTAACAGAGGTAATGGCGTTACGGTTCTGAGCCCATGCATCTTCATCATCACCCAGAGCGGTCGGACGATCCTTACCGTAGGAGATGGTGGAAATGCGGGAAGAAGCTACGCCCTTAGCAACCAGGTAATCACGTGCGGCATTGGCACGACGCTGACCCAGAGCAATGTTGTATTCTTCGGTGCCGCGGTCATCGCAGTTACCTGCAACTTCAACGTTAACCTGCGGGTATTTTGCCAGCCAGTCAGCCTGCTTCTGCAGGGTTTCCTTGGCATCATCGCGCAGGCCGCTTTTGTTCAGGTCATAGAAAACGCGGTCACCCACGTTTGCAACCAGATCAGCTTCACTGCCGGGAACGGGGCCGCTGATAGTGGGCTGCGTGGAAGCAGCACCATTGGAGGCACCAGTGTTTGCGTTATCGTGGGCGCAGGCTGACAGCAGGGCAACCATACCAAGCGCGGCAACTACTTTTAGTCTCATGTGTCGGATCCTGAGAATTAGTTCCTTGCGAAACTATTCGGAGAAAAGAGTTCTAACCTTGTATCCCCGCGTCTTCTTCTGCTCCTCTCCGAACCCTTCGAAGAGCCGACGAATTTTGGAGACCAACTTGCCCTAAGCCATAGCTTATTCTGCGGGTCAAGTTGCATCTCTGTATCTCATACCTGCCATACACTGAGTGAGACGAAAAAGACACAGTTCTGCTTATTGCCTGTATCCGCCTTTATTGCGGCCAAATTATGGACAACAAAAACCCCGCATCACATTTTTGTGATGCGGGGTTTTCTTTCCGAACAGCCGATTTTAGCCGTTTAGAGGAGACCATGCTGGGTCTGACGCTGCTTCTGGCGTTGGCAGCACGCGGTCATTAAAGCCCGTAATATCCACCATTCCGATAGTAGAGTTAAAGCCTGCACCACCGGCCCCGGCACGGCTCTGGCGGCAATATGCCAATACGCGGCCATTGGGGCAGAAACTTGGGCTTTCTACCGTAAAGCCCTGCGTCATGATTCGCTCACCCGTGCCGTCCGGCGCCATAACGCCAAGCGAGAACATACCGCCAGCAATACGGGTAAAAGCAATCAGATCCCCACGAGGAGACCACACTGGAGACCCATACGTGCCCTGACCGTAAGAAATACGGCGCGCACCACCGCCAGAAGCCGGCATGATGTAAATCTGCGGGCTGCCACCACGATCTGAGTTGAAGACAATCTGTGATCCATCCGGGCTAAAGCACGGGCTGGTATCAATGGCACCAGAAGACGTGATCTGACGGCGAGAACCAGATGCCAGATCCACAATATACAGATCCGACCCACCATTGCGAGTAACTGACAGCACAACAGAACGGCCATCTGGTGAGAAGCGTGGTGCGAAGGAAATACCTTCAAACTCACCCAGAATCTGCTGGCGGCCGCTGGTCAGATCAAACAGATAAACCCGCGGGCGATTGTTGGCGTAAGACATGAAGGCAATCTGATCCTTCACCGGGCTAAAGCGCGGTGTCAGGGTCAGCCACTTGCCTGTTGTCAGCATACGGGCATTTGCACCGTCCTGATCCATTACAGCCAGACGTGTGCGCTGATGGCCACGCGGGCCAGAACGAGAGATAAAGGCAATACGAGTATCAAAATACCCCTTTTCCCCCAGCATCCGCTCGTAAATCACATCGCCCACAATATGGGCAATACGCCGCCAGTTTGCTGCAGATGTTGTGTAGGCCGTGCCCTGAATCTGCTGATGGCTCAGCACATCCCACAGGCGCATTTCCACCCGTACAGAAGATCCGCCACCAGAAACGGAACCTGTTACCTGCGCATGCGCGCCCATGCTTTTGGCAGTTGCAAAATCTGGCGTGCCAGATGTTGTGCTGCCGGGCATAACCTTGAACAGGCCTGTATTGTTCAGGTCATTCGTCAACACTTCGGCAATTTTTTCGCCCAAGCCACCACCAAAATTGGGGATGATGATGGGGATAGGCGCCGTGCGGGCCTGATCAACCGTAATTTCAGCTTCTGGGGCACTGGCAGCCGCAAATGCACCAACAGGCATGGCCATAATACCACCAGCAGCCACACTGGCCCCCAGCAGGCTACGCCGACGCAGCGCGCCAGCCAGCACATCGGCTTCCTGATCGGAAATAAGGGGACGGGTACTCATCACCATGTGTTTTCCTCCCTAAGGCCTGCTTAAGGCCTGAATACAAACTTCAGTTGCCGTGGCTGCCCCAGCAGTTCCTTGGGGATTGGCAGCTTGGCACATGTTGGACTTAGAACAGCAGCCCGTGCTCTTTCAGCCAGCGCACGATACGAAGAATCCGCATTCATGCGGGCCTGTGTTTCTGGCGCAAATTGCACAATGCGGGCTTCACCGGTTCCATCTACCGTAACCACCAAATGCGCCACAAAGCTGGCATAATCCTTGGCGGCAGTATCTTCTGTGTAGCAGCGCCTTACCGCAGCCCCGATAGCTTTTTGCTGGCCAGCGCTCAGGCTGCCCGTAATGTTACTACCCACGGGTGAACCACCACCTTTGGGCGCACCCCCCGCAACCGGATTGGCACGTGCCTTGGGCGCATGCGTCTGCTTCTGATCCGCCCGGAACGTATCCAACGTTTCCAGCAAGGAATGAGACTCTGCTTGGCTTTTCTTCGCCTTGTTTGGCTGCGTGATATGAGATGGAACCGCCGCATCCGGTAGCGTATCCGTGGGCTGCGTAATGGGTGAAGGCGGTGCAACACTGTTCGTCGGCTGCACCGGAGATGGTGGAGACGGCGGTGTTTTCACAACTTCAGGAGATGGCTCTTCCGCCTTGGGGGGCAGAGGCACATCTGGCAGCTTTTCAGATTCCGGCACAGGTGGCGGCGGAACAGGCTGTGGCGGCGGAGGTGGCGGCGGGGCCTCCTCATTCGGCACATCCTTCGGAGGCTCTGGCGTAGGCGGAGCTTCCTTTTCTTCCGGTGCTGGGGGCTTGGGTTCAGCCGCAGCCTTTTCTGCCTTGGCGGCAGGGCCACCTTCTTGTGCGTCCGACTGCTCGAACTGCATTTCAATCGTAGGCTGTGGAGGCTCTTCCGGCGGCTTGGGCGGCGGAAGAGTGATCAGCAGTGCCAGCAGAAGCGCGACATGCGCGCCCCCTGACAGATAAAGCGATCGCCGGAGTATAATCTGATCAGACCGGCGTGGCCTTGCCATGGGCATTGTTCGTACCTCTCCACCCTATCGGATGGCTTAATGCCCACTGCTGGCAGGTTGCTGCGCCAGCAGAGCCACATGCGTAAAGCCGCCTTCCGTAATCTGCCCCATAACCTGCATGACCTGCCCATAATCAATATGGGCATCCCCGCGTACAAAAATACGGTGGGAAGGATCATTGTTGGAAGCAGCCTTCAGTTGGGCCACAAGCTGATCTGCTGTAACGGGGTTATCCCCCAGATACAGCGTACCATCAGACTTGATGGAAACGGTAATGGGCTTGCTGTCTGAATTAACCGGGCGCGCATCTGTTTTGGGCAGATCAACATTTACGCCGCTGGTCATCATTGGAGATGTCACCATAAAGATGATCAGCAGCACCAACATCACGTCCACCATGGGAGTGACGTTAATTTCGGCCATCGGACGCCTGCGGCGGCGTCCGCTTCCTCCCGACGGCATTGCCATATCTCAGGTCCTCTCTTCGGACTGGCGAGAAAGAATGGCAGCAAACTCGGTGCCAAAACCTTCCAGACGATCCTGGAAAAGGTCCATGCTGTTGCTGATGACGTTATACGCCACATAAGCTGGAATAGCCGTTAGCAGGCCAATAGCCGTTGCAAACAGAGCTTCAGAAATACCGGGGGCAACAACGCTAAGGTTTGTATTATGTTCAGCCGCAATGGAACTGAAGGAATGCATGATCCCCCACACCGTGCCAAACAGGCCAACAAACGGTGCAACAGGTGCAACGGTGGCCAGAAAGATTACCCAGCGGCGCAGGCGGTCCATTTCACGCGTGATGGTAATGCCAATGGCGCGGTCAACACGTTCCTTAACGCCGCCACGCACCAGATCCACACCGGGAATACGGGCTGAACGCCGCCATTCCCCCATGGCTGCACCAAATACGGCAGACATTGGGTTGGTAGGCTTGGCGCCATCGCTTTCGTACAGATCATCAAGGCTGCCACCAGACCAGAAGCGATCTTCAAACCCTGTGGCTTCACGATTGATGCGACGCAACGTGACAAACTTGTCCAGAATAATTGCCCATACCATTACGCTGCAAACCAGCAGCCCGAGCATGACAATTTTAACAACAAGCGAGGCGTGCATGAACAACGCCCATACTGACAAATCCCCCGCCGCACTTACGCCGAGATTTGCCGCATCAACCGCACGATCCAATAATGCCTCCTGCCTCTGCACCCCTTACGGGCGATCTGTCTCCGACTCGGTCGAGACACATGCTTTGCCCGACGCTTCTGCTTCTTACTTGGTTACTTAAAAAAGCAGAAGAGGCGCTTTCATCCCTTTGGTGCCAATTTCTGCAACAAATCACGCCATAACGGCGGAAATCGGGCAGGACGCCCATCTGATACTTTCACGCAGGCCAGACCAACCTCAACCTGAGCGCATATATCATCACCACGCGTGCATAGCTGATCCAATCGGCAGCTGGCTGCCCTCAAGTCAATCAAGCGGGTGGTAACTGTTACAATATCATCCAGTTTCAGGGGCATTTTGTAGGCAAGGTGGGCATCACGCACCACAAAAACCAGCCCATATTCTTCCTGCAAACTTGATGCGGGCATACCCAAGCTCCGAATCGCTTCAGTACGCGCACGTTCTGCAAAGGCAAGATATCGCGCGTGGTACACAATGCCGCCTGCATCTGTATCTTCGTAATAGATTCTAAAATCTATGGAGTGGGTGGTCATTCTTCCCCCTCATCCTCGCCTGCAAGGAAATCCATCTGCTGGTTGCCCCCGGTAGCAGAAGCCGGAGGGGTAAGCCCCAGATGCCGCCAGCCGCGTTCACCAAGAACACGACCGCGTGTGGTACGCAAAACCAGACCTTCCTGAATCAGGTAAGGTTCAATCACATCTTCCAATGTATCGCGTGATTCGGCCAAAGCTGCCGCCAGCGTTTCCACACCAACCGGGCCGCCGTGATGATATTCGGCAATTCGGCGCAGATAACGCCTATCCATGGCATCCAGCCCAAGCGCATCAACCTCTAGCCGCTTGAGGGCAGCATCTGCCACTTCTGCTTCTACCGGCACCCCGGCAGGCACGGTTACAGATGCAAAATCCCGCACACGGCGCAACAGTCGCCCGGCAATACGGGGTGTGCCGCGTGAACGACGGGCAATTTCCATTGCACCACCGAGAGTCAGAGCAAAATCCAGCTTTTCCGCCCCACGCGCCACAATTTTACACAGCTCTTCTGGCGTATAAAAAACCAGCCGCAGCGGAATACCAAACCTGTCCCGCAATGGCGTGGCCAAAAGCCCTGCCCGCGTGGTGGCGGCCACAAGCGTAAACGGCGGCAGATCTATACGGACAGACCTTGCTGCTGGGCCTTCACCAATAATCAGATCAAGCTGGAAATCTTCCATCGCAGGATAGAGAATTTCCTCAATGGCTGGCTGGAGACGATGAATCTCATCAATAAACAGCACGTCGCGGGGCTGTAGATTGGTAAGAATAGCAGCTAGATCACCCGCACGCTGGATAACGGGGCCAGACGTAGCCCGGAAACCCACCCCCAATTCACGCGCAACAATCTGGGCCAAAGTTGTTTTACCCAACCCCGGAGGCCCATGCAGCAGAACATGATCTAAGGCATCACCACGCTGTTTAGCGGCCTTGATGAAGATGGAAAGGTTTTCCCGGCTAGCCTTCTGGCCTGTAAACTCATGCAGTGTTTGCGGGCGAAGCGTGGATTCACCAACATCCTCCTCCCGCCGTGCCGCATCAATTTCCCGATCAGGCGTAAACTCCGCACTCATCGGGCAAGGTCTTTCAGGCTGTCACGAATCACCAGATCCAGCGTGGCAGCCGCCCCGTGCGCGTCCATGACTTTCCGCACCACAGGTGCAGCTTCTGCCCGGCGAAAGCCCAAGCCAGCCAGCGCCATAAGAGCATCTGCCTCTATACTACCTGCAGGAGTTGCCATGGCCGGAATGGTAATTCCGCCACCACCACCGGGCATTTTGCCAGCTTTATCGCGCAGTTCTGTCAGAATCCGTTCTGCCAACCTACCGCCCACACCCGGCGCACGCGTAAGGCTGGCTTTATCTGATGTCATCAGCGCGGCCACCAATTCTCCGGGTGACAAGGTGGAAAGGATACCAAGCGCAACCTTTGCCCCTACCCCCTGCACGCTTGTTAACAGCCGGAACCATTCACGCTCAGCACTTTCCATAAACCCGTACAGAAGAATGGCATCTTCACGCACAACGGTTTCTATCAGAATCCGTGCTTTTTCTGGTGGGTTTGGCAACGCAGCCAACGTACGTGTGGAGGCAGCAACAAGATAGCCCACACCGTTTACGTCTATAACGCAGCTTCCCAGATCAACCTGAATGACCAATCCGCATAAAAACGCAATCATGCCATTCTTACCCCGGCTGCAATATGGCGTGCACTGGCACGATGATGCGCATGGCAAATAGCAACAGCCAGCGCATCCGAAGCATCTGCACGGATAATTTCTGCTCCGGGCAAAAGCCGCCGCACCATCATTTCCACCTGTTTTTTATCTGCTGATCCGGTGCCAACAACCGATTTTTTAACAGAAAGCGCGCCGTATTCTGCTACGCTTACCCCAGCCAATGCAGGCACCAACAACGCCACGCCACGCGCATAACCCAACTTAAGGGTGGCCGAACCGTTACGGTTTACGTAAGTTTCTTCAACAGCTGCTTCTTGCGGTTCCAACCTGTCTATCAGCATCAGCAGGTTGTCATGCAGCACCTTTAATCGGTCTGGCACGCTATCAGCACTATTGGTTGCAATAACGCCATTTTCAACATGCCGGAGCCGATTGCCCTCGACATCAATCACGCCCCACCCTGTAAATCGCAGGCCGGGATCAATGCCGAGCAGACGTACCATTATGATTTATGCCGAAAGTTTTTCGGCCAGATCATCCGGCAGGTCAAAATTGGCGTACACATTTTGCACGTCATCATGGTCTTCAAGCGTATCCAGCAGCTTGAACAGGCTGCGTGCTTTATCTTCGTCCAGCGTTACGGTGTTTTCGGGGCGCCAGTCCAACTTAGCACTTTCCGGCTCACCAAAGCGCGCTTCCAGCGCATCCTTCACTGCAAAGAAGGATTCCACTTCACACGTCACTTCATGTGAGGTTTCGGTGGAAACAACATTTTCTGCACCAGCTTCAATAGCGGCTTCCAACATCTCATCTTCAGAAGCAACAGAAGCCGGATATGTAATCACACCCAAGCGGCGGAACATGAAAGAAACGGAATTGGTTTCCCCCATAGAGCCACCGTGCTTAGAAAAAGCTGCTCGCACATCAGATGCTGTGCGGTTGCGGTTATCGGTCAGCCCTTCAACAATAACGGCTACACCGGCAGGGCCATAGCCTTCGTACCGCACTTCCACATAGTCATCACCACCTGCAGCACCAGATGCCTTTTTAATGGCGCGTTCAATGGTATCTTTGGGCATATTCACTTCACGCGCGGCAGAAATGGCTGCACGCAAACGTGGGTTGGCTGCCGGATCAGGCAAGCCCGAACGCGTTGCTACCGTCAGTTCACGAATAACCTTACCAAACTGCTTGGAGCGTTTTGCATCCTGCGCACCCTTACGGTGCATAATGTTCTTAAACTGGGAATGACCAGCCATCTTCCTTACCTTGTCGTCTGCAACAATGCCGGGCAGGCCTTAGACAAGCCGCCCATGACAATGCTTGTATTTCTGGCCCGAACCACATGGGCAGGGCGCGTTACGAGGTGTTTCACCCCAGCTTGAAGGATCATCCGGCATAATGGCGCTGCCACCGATAGGCGTGGCCATTTCCGGCGATGCACCAGGTGAAAGACCAGGCCCCGGTTCTGAGGCGTATCCCTGCACTTCTGGATCAGCATGGATTTCTGCCGTATCGGCAAACGGATCAGCCGCTGCTGGCGGAGGTGTCACTTCCACCCGTGCCATCAGCCCCACCACACGCTGGCGCATTTCTTCCAACATGAATGTAAACAGCTGGAAGGCTTCGTGCTTATATTCGTTCAGCGGATCTTTCTGGCCGTAAGCACGCAGGCCAATGCCCTGCCGCAACTGATCCAGCGCATGCAGATGTTCTTTCCACACGGCGTCATATGTTGTCAGCAGAATCTGCTTTTCAATAAAGCGCATCAGGTCCGGGCCGATATTGGCTGCTCGGGCAGCTTGCGCCTGAGTGGCAGCCTGACTGATCCGGTCAGCCACAGCCTCGGCATCCATACCGTCTTCCTTGGCCCAAGCTGCTATTGGCAGATCCAAGCCAAAGGCTTTTTGTACATCTTCCGTAAGGCCAGCTACATCCCATTGTTCTGCAAAAGATTTTTCTGGGATACGGCGCGCAACCATCGCGTCAATGACATCTTCTTGCGCTTCCATCACAATAGAAGAGACGTCTTCAGTCGCCATAAATTCACGGCGCTGAGCGTACACTTCCTTGCGCTGGTCGTTCATCACGTCATCGTATTTGAGCGTGTTCTTGCGCATATCGAAGTTACGGGCTTCGACCTTTCTTTGCGCCCGTTCCAGCGCCTTGCTCAACCACGGATGAACAATGGCCTCGCCTTCCTTCATACCCATTTTCTGGAACATTCCGCTCATGCGGTCTGAACCGAAAATACGCATCAGATCATCCTGAAGCGAGATAAAGAACTTGGAGTTGCCGGGGTCACCCTGACGCCCTGCACGGCCACGTAACTGGTTATCAATACGGCGGCTTTCATGCCGTTCCGTGCCGATAACATACAGGCCACCTGCCTGCTGCACGATATCATGATCCCGCGCAACACGATCACGGATTTCCTTCTCAGCAGCTTCACGCTCTGGAGACTCTTCCATATCCCCCAAGGTTTGGGAGATCAGCATTTCCACGTTACCACCGAGCTTAATATCCGTGCCTCGGCCAGCCATGTTGGTGGCAATGGTAATGGCACCCGGTGCACCTGCCTGCGCCACAATCTTTGCTTCCATTTCATGGAAACGGGCGTTCAACACGTTATGTGGAATGGCTTCACGTTTCAGCAGGTCTGAAAGCGCTTCACTTTTTTCAATCGACGTGGTGCCAACCAGAATCGGCTGGCCGCGTTCGTGCACATCCCGGATGAGTTTGACAACAGCAGCAAACTTTTCCTGCTCTGTCAGATAGATCTCGTCGTCTTCATCCTTACGAGCAACCGGACGGTTGGTGGGAATGGCCACCACATCCAGATTGTAGATTTCTGCAAACTCATCCGCCTCTGTCATGGCGGTGCCGGTCATGCCGGAAAGCTTGGGATAAAGGCGGAAATAGTTCTGGAAGGTGATGGAAGCCAGCGTCTGATTTTCCTGCTGGACTTCCACGTGTTCCTTGGCTTCCAGCGCCTGATGCAAGCCATCAGAATACCGGCGGCCTTCCATCATGCGGCCGGTGAATTCGTCAATAATCACCACTTTGCCATCGCGCACGATGTAATCCACATCCCGCGAGAACAACGTATGCGCCCGCAAGGACTGCTGAACATGATGCACAACAGCTACATGCTGCAGATCATAAAGCCCGCCTTCATCCAGCACACCTGCCTGACGCAGCAGATTTTCTACATGATCGGAGCCAGAATCGGTTAAAATGACGGTGCGGAACTTTTCGTCTTTTTCAAACGTGGTCGGATCCTGCACAAGCTGGGCAACCACAGCATCGACTGCACGATACAGGTCTGAGCTATCTTCTGCTGGCCCGGAAATAATCAGCGGAGTACGGGCTTCGTCAATCAGGATCGAATCCACTTCATCCACAATCGCGTGGTAGAAGGGACGCTGCACCATTTCGCCCAACTGGTACTTCATATTATCGCGCAGATAATCGAAGCCGAATTCGTTGTTTGTGCCGTAGGTAATATCGGACGCATAAGCCTGACGACGCGCATCATCAGGCATGTTGGGCACGATCACGCCCGTTGTCAGGCCCAGAAAGCTGTAAAGCCGCCCCATCTCTGCTGCATCACGCGCGGCAAGATAGTCGTTTACGGTCACAACATGCACGCCCTTGCCTGCCAACGCGCTGAGATACACAGCCAGCGTGGCCACCAGGGTTTTACCTTCCCCGGTGCGCATTTCTGCAATGCGGCCAGAATGAAGCACCATGCCGCCAATCAGCTGCACGTCAAAATGCCGCATCCCCAACACCCTGCGCGAGGCCTCACGGCACACGGCAAAGGCTTCAGGAAGCAGATCATCCAGACTTTCGCCTTTGGCGATCCGATCCCGGAATTCCTGCGTTTTGCCAGAAAGGGCGGTATCATCCAACGCCTGCACCTGTGGTTCAAGCGCGTTGATCTCCGGCACCCGGCGTTGAAATATCTTAAGCGTCCGGTCGTTGGCGGTGCCGAACAGGGCGCGGACAAAGCGTGAAAGCATGAACACCTTTCCGGAACAATGCGGCCCCTTACCCCTGCACTACCCCAAATGGTAATACAGTAAGAGACACTGGCATGGCTGGCTTGCCGTGCAAAATAGGACCGGGGCGGGTTGCGGTCAACCAACCGTACCGGTGGAAGCAGGATTGAAACAGGGGTTGCCGGGTGGAAAGCCCTCCTTCATACAGGATAAATAGGTTTTAATGGCTTTAAAGGTTTTAATACACATGCGGCTTATTCCCCACGCGTTTGGACTGGCAGCAGCAGCTCTTTTTGCTACCACCACCCTTTGCACGCCCTCCTTTGCAGCAGACCCGGCCCCCGCAGCAGCGGCCGCTCCTGCAAAGCCAGCAGACCCCAACGCCGTGGTAGCCACCGTGAATGGTGAAAAAATCACGCTGTCTGATGTCCAGACAGCCATGATCTCTCTGCCACCGCAGATGCGCCAACTGCCGCCGAACCTTATTTTCCCCATGCTGGTCAACCAGTTGGCTGATCAGAAAGCCATTCTGATTACAGCCCAGAAAGAAGGCTTGGATAAAAAACCTGAAACCCAGCAGATGATGGTAAATGCTTCCAACACCGCATTGCAGAATGCGTGGTTGTCTGAGCAGGTTATGCCGCATCTGACAGATGATGCCGTTAAGCAGTATTATGATCAGAATTACGCAGGCAAGCCAGCCGAAAAAGAAGTGCATGCCCGCCATATTCTGGTGAAAACTGAAGCTGAAGCGAATGACGTTATCAAGAAGCTGAAAGCTGGCGCAGATTTTGGTAAACTGGCCGCTGAAGTTTCCACCGATAAGGGCAGCGCCCAGCAGAACGGTGGTGATCTGGGCTGGTTCAAGAAAACAGACATGATCCCGGCCTTCTCCGATGCCGCCTTCGCCATGAAAAAAGGTGAAATCAGCAGCACTCCGGTGAAAAGCCAGTATGGCTACCATGTCATTCAGGTGCTGGACACACGCACAGACCCGGTTCCCACACTGGACGCAGTGCGTGACAAAATCCGTCAGGCCCTTATCCAGAAATATGTGCGTGAAGCCGTGGATAAAGCCACCAACCAGGTCAAGATTGTGCGTTTTGACCCCAACACCGGCAAGCCGCTGGCAGATGCGCCTGCTCCTGCCGCTGCACCTAAGAAATAAGACCATTAAACCGCAAACCTCGCCCCTTATTTAGGGCGAGGTTTTTGCACAGATACCCTTTAAGGATACCGCCAGATGGCGCAGACAATCCCCGTTTCCCCCCTGGCCCTACCAATGCCGGAACTTGGTGTTGTGCGTGGGATTCGCCTTGGCGCTATTGCAGCAGGTATTCGCTATAAGGGTCGCACAGATCTGGTTCTGGCAGAAATGGCCCCCGGCACCACCGTTGCGGGCGTATTTACCAAATCCAAATGCCCCGGAGCACCTGTAGATTGGTGCCGTGCTGTTCTGCCCAAAGGTGAAGCCCGCGCACTGGTTGTAAACGCAGGGAACGCCAACGTATTTACCGGTCAAGCCGGACGCAAAACATGCGAGGCCACAGCAGAGGCCGCTGCCAAGCTGGCAGGCTGCTCTGCCGAAAATGTTTATTTGGCTTCTACCGGCGTTATTGGAGAAATTCTGCCTGCTGAGCGCATCACCTCCGCGCTTCCGGCTCTGCATACCGCCCTTTCGGAAAACGGGTGGGAAGATGCCGCACGCGGGATCATGACCACGGATACCTTCCCAAAAGCTGCCGTCCGCAAAGCCACCATTAAAGGCACGGAAGTTATTATTCAGGGCATTGCCAAAGGCAGTGGCATGATTGCACCTGATATGGCCACCATGCTGGCCTTTGTGGCAACCGATGCCAAACTGCCCGCTCCGGTGCTTCAGGCCCTGTTGAGCGCTGGCATCCAGAAAACCTTCAATTGCATTACGGTGGACTCGGATACTTCAACCTCCGACATGGTGCTGCTGTTTGCGACCGGAGCAGCGCAGAACCCGGCCATTGCCGCCACCACCGATGCGCTGACAGACCCGGATCTGGCTGATTTCCGCACTGCGTTGAACGCCGTTCTGCACGATCTCGCCCTGTTGGTCATTCGGGATGGTGAAGGCATTACCAAGCTGATGAGCATTAAGGTCAGCGGTGCTGTTTCCGACCAATCTGCATGGCGTGTGGCTATGGCTATTGGTAACTCCCCACTGGTGAAAACTGCCGTAGCGGGAGAAGACGCCAACTGGGGGCGTGTTGTTATGGCAGTTGGCAAATGTGGGGAACCCGCAGACCGTGACACGCTTTCTGTCTCTATTGGCGGTGTATGCATTGCCCGTAACGGCACCGTTGTAGATGGGTATGATGAAACCCCCGTAGTGGCGCATATGAAAGGGCAGGAAATCGACATTGCTGTTGATCTTGGCCTTGGCACAGGCACCGCTCAGGCCTGGAGTTGTGATCTGACCCACGGCTATATCGATATCAATGGGTCTTACCGCAGCTAAACGCCTCTTTCTGCCCCACTGCTTATTTACTTATCTTTCCTGCGGAGCAGGTTCTTATGTCCAATTCGGCACCGCCTCCCGGCTGGGGGGCACCTTCTGGCGATTTTTATGGAATGCAGCCCGGCACACCCGCTCCTGTATGGATTTACGCTGGTTTCTGGTGGCGGGTATGGGCCTTTCTGATTGATGGCATTATTCTTGGAGCCATAGAAACCATTTTAGGTTTTTTTGTTGCCCCCAATGTCACTGTGGATTGGCAGGAACTCCCCATTGATGGCTCTGGGCAAAGCATGAATGTGGTAGATATTGCCTCCTTCGTGCAACCAGAAAACATCTCGGTTCTTATCCCGCACATTCATACAGGGCCCTGGCCACTTGCCAGCTTGCTGCTCGCCCTTATTCCGGCAGTCTATTATGTGTTGTTTGAGGCATCTTCCCTCCGTGGCACACCGGGCAAGCGGGTATGTAGGCTGGAAGTGGTCACACTTTCAGGCGGGCAAATCAGTTTAGCACAAGCTATTCTGCGCTTTGTCATCAAGGCCTTTATCTCTTTTCCGCTGCTGTATATCGGCGTCATCATGGTTGCGTTTACGCGGCGCAAGCAGGGGCTGCATGATCTTATAGCCGGCACGTTGGTTATCCGGGCAGAAACGCAGCAAGTGGCACCCTTTCAACCACACCGGTAACTTACCCGCTCCTTCCTGAACAACTGCTATCAGCACGCATCATCTTGATGCCGCCCAATTTGCCTCCTACCCTAGAGGTAAATTGGGCGGCAATTTTTTGCGTGCCCTTATTATCTTACCCGTTCAGCAAAGGATGCAGCGCCCCCATGGCGGCCAATAGCCCGGATCAGAGTCTATCCTTTTCACCCTCTCCGCCTCAGTCGCCTTCTTTGGCTGCATGGCTTTGTCGTCTTTTTTGCCTATTTGCGTTGGGGTTGAGTTTCCTTTTCCCTGTAACGCATGCGCGGGCAGATACGGCAGCAGCGGTTCCTCAAACCAACGGCCTAACACAACAGGATGCTCAGCAATTGCTGAACGTTCTGAACGATCCGCAAAAGCGGGAGGAGTTTTCCAAAACTCTTTCCCTCATGGCCAAGGGCTTACCTGCTGCACAACCCGCCGCCACACCCAAAGCGGCTCCAGCGCCCGCAGCAGCTAAACCACAGACAGATAACGCTGTGATAGACAGCGATGTCCATTCAGAACTGGATACGCTGCAAAGCTCGATTCATGGCTACCTGAACAACTTCACCAGCCTTTTCAAAGATTTGAGTGTTGTTGGCCCATGGTTTAAAAATGAAATCCGCAATCCGGCTTCTCGGCAAACTCTGATTGATGCGTTTAGCCGCGCCCTGCTGATTATTGGTCTCGCCCTGGTTCTGGAGCGCGCCACCAGCATTGCCATGCGCAAACCGCTGAACTCTGTCACGCAGCACGCAGAAAACCGGGAAAAACGGCTGGAAGCCTCAGCCGAAACTGCTGCCGCAGCCGACAGCAGCGATGCCGCAGTAGCAAACGATGCGAATACCACGCAAACCCGTGAAAACGATCAGCGACGCGGCACTGAGGTGCTCCGTTACTTAGTGCGCGTGCCGTATAATGTGCTGCATTTTCTTATCAAGCTGCTGCCCGTTGGGGTATGCCTGCTTGTCGGCTATCTGGGCGCAGAATTCCTAACCACTACGGCACAAGCCCACACTGTTTCCCTCACCCTTATCAATGCTTACGCCATTGCGCGTGGGCTTTATCTGGTTGTGGAAACAACATTGGCACCACGCTCCCCTGCTATCCGGCTTATTCCTGCATCGGATGAAACCGCACATTTGCTTACGCGGTGGTGGAACGTGTTAGTGGCAGCCCCTTCCATTGTGATCTGCCTTTCAACCTTGGGAAGTGAGTTTGACCTCAGCCCCCGCGGTGTGGATGCCATGCAGCGTGCTGTAGTGCTGATCCAGCATCTGATTATTGCTGCCTTTATCTGGCGCCTCCGCCATATTGTGGCACGGGCACTGCAACCCTCCCCCAACATGCGTAAAAATGCCCTGTGGGCTTTTGCTGGCACGCTGGCACATGTGTGGTGGGTGCCCGTGATGTTCCTGGACATGGCGCTGTGGTTTGTCTGGGCTGCACATCTTAAAGGTGGGTATCAGTGGATCCTGCGTGGAACACTGCTAACATTCCTGTGCTTGGTGCTTTCCCGCGTTATTGCCTTGTTGGCATACGGGTTGCAGGACAGACTGTTCCGCATCAGCCCCACGCTGGAAGCCAGTTATCCGGGCATGCAAAAACGGGCGGATTTCTATTATCCGTTCGTGCGCCGGATTATCACCATTGCAATTATTTTCATCACCATTGTCTGCCTTGCTCAAAGCTGGAGCATCCCCAGCTTCCGCTTCTTCTTTGATTCCGCACTTGGTGGCCGCCTGATTGGCGCTGCTATCTGCCTGCTTATTGGCATGACAGTTGCCGCTGTGGCGTGGGAAGTGGTGAACGGCCTGCTGGAAAAACAGATTACCCGTTACACCTCTAGCGCACAGGCCGCACGCGCAGCCCGGCTGCGTACAGTGCTGCCTATTATCCGCACTGTCCTGCTGGCCGTTATCATCATCTTTGTGGCGGTTACCACGCTCTCCCAAATTGGTATTAACGTCACGCCCTTGCTAACCGGTGCCGGTATTTTGGGTGTTGGTCTTTCCTTTGGTTCTCAGAGCTTGGTTAAAGACGTTATCACCGGCTTCTTCATGCTGGCGGAAGATGCCATTCAGGTAGGGGACTGGGTGACCACCGGAGGGATTGCCGGTATTGTTGAGCATCTTTCCATCCGTACATTGCGCGTGCGCTCTGTGGATGGTGACCTGCATATCATTCCCTTCTCGTCCGTAACCTCCATTGCCAATACCGCCCGTGGGTTTAACCAGGTTATTGTGCACCAGACGGTGGATCTGACCGAAAGCAGCGAACGCGTTGCCAAGATCATGCAGGACACCGTTCAGGAAATGCGCAAGGAAGACGCTTACAAAAACATCATCCTGTCCGATTATGTTGATCTGGGTGTTGATAGTTCGGACGGAAACGGTGCTGTGCTGGTGGGTTCCATCAAAACCGCACCTATGATGAAGTGGAAAGTACAGCGCGAGTTTTACCGCCGCATTGCAAACCGCATGGCAGCTCAAGGTGTAAAATTCTACACGCCAACATCTTACTCCACCACACCGCCCGGCACGCCGGTCCATTTGGCAATGGACACAATGCCGCCGGAACTGCTTGAAAAAATCAACCAACGTGCAGCTCAGGCGCAGGAAGAAGCCAAACCTTCTGCCCCAGAAGCACCGCCTGCAGCAAAAGAACCACCACATGCCTGAAACCGGCCAGACCCTTTCAGGGGGTGCAATATCCCTTGATTGTATTGAAAAACCGCTGGCGCAGGAGGGCTTTGCCTTCCTGCAAGCGGCAAGCATGCGCCCCATTCTGCAAGGTTTTGGGTTAGCTGATTGGGATCAGTTTGCCGCAAGCTGGAATGATCTGGGGTGTGACCGGTATATGGCGGATGGCGGGCGATACCGCCGCCGCCGGTATGCCACGTTCTCACTTTCTGATCAGGAAATCCTGCGCAAACCCCATCAGCCCCATTATCAGAGCCGAGATTACAATACGCTGAATGGCGGGATTGAACGCTGGTTTCAGCCTGTGCTGCCAGAAATTGGCAATAACCCGGCTTTACTATCCATTCTAAAGCTGATGCATCGGTTGGCAGTGGACATGACCCCTGCCAAGCAACGTCCTTCAGCATGGCATGCAGAAATTCATCAGTTCCGCATTGAAGCCAGCAAAGATACTGCCGGACAGCCTACGCCAGAAGGACTGCACCGAGATGGTGTAGATTGGGTTTGTGTTGTGATGATCCGCAGAGAAAATATTGCCCGCGGAGAAACATCCATTCACGATCTTAACCGCCAACGCGTGGGCGGCTTTACGCTAACCAATCCTCTGGATACCGCATTTGTAAACGATAGCCGCGTGTATCATGGGGTAACGCCTGTGCAGGCTGTAAACACCGCCTTACCTGCTTATCGTGATGTATTGGTTGTGACACTTCGCCACGAGTAAAAGGAAAAGGCCGGTTTATCCGGCCTTTTTGTTAGTATCCTGCGTAATAAATGGCGTGCAGACCTAATGCCAGACAGGCAAATACAAAAAACATGGCTCCCGCCATCTGGCAGCACTCTTTAAAAGAAATGGTATCATAAGCAGAAGCTGCAGAAGCCGGAGAAACTATACTGTTTTGCCGTTCTGCTTCACTCATACCTGTACCCTTTTCGTTTTATGCAATGCTGGTTTGTTTGTAGCACTTATCTGGCTACGATTACCCCTTTCGTCAAGGTCTATGGGGTGGCCCATGTCTTAAAATGGGTGGACGCCACCCCTGCCGGAGGTTCACATAAGAAGAAATTCATTTGGAGTTTCAGACTTGAAACAGATTGCCTCGGTACTGCTCGCCACCAGCCTCCTTGTCTCTCCCGTGTTTGCTCAACCCTCCAACACCCCTGCAACCACAGAAAAAGCCGGGCCAGCCCAGCCTTATTCCATTGCAAGTTTTATGGGCAAATGGGCTGTCACAATGGTTATGGAGCCCATTACCATTATGGGTAACCGGGCAGTTGGCCCCGCTGCACGTTTATTGGTTGTTGTGCCTGACAACATTAGCAAAGTTGTAAAACAAAACCACTTTGCTCTGGCACGTAAATCCAATGAAGTATGGGAAGGGCAGCAAGACGACGTAACTGCTACGCTTACACGTCTTTCAGAAAATACGGCTCAATTGGTTCTGGTTAAGAAAGACGGGCATAAAATGGAAATCCCTCTGTACCGTGATGACGGCTAACAGCTGAATTTCCACCAATTCCTCCGCCCATAATATTATGGGCGGAGGAAGACTTACATATCTGAATTACTTATCTTCTACAGGCTTCCAATTTTTCAGGAACTCCTGCAAAGCCGCATCTGGCTTGCCAATTTTTACTTGTAGCGTCACATACAAGTTGCCTGCTGGGCGAGAGCCATGTGCCTGCACACCTTTGCCTCGCAGCCGCAGCACGCTCCCTGTATCCGAACCTGCTGGCACATTCATCTTTACCGTTCCGGTTGGGGTTGGCACCATAATAGCCCCACCAAGCACTGCGGTTTTAAGATCTACATCCAAATTTTCCCGCAGATCATTCCCTTCCCGCGTGTATGTGGGATCAGGCATCACGGTAACAGTAATCAGCGCATCCCCATCAGGGCCACCCTGCACGCCGGGTGCCCCTTTGCCACGCAGGCGCAGCACCTTACCGTCTTCTATCCCCGGCGGGATTGTCACATTAAGCGTGCTGCCTTCTGGCAAGGTAATACGAGATTTGCCGCCGTTCACCGCATCCAGAAAGCTGACCTTGAGCGTATAGGAACGATCTGCCCCTTTGCGTGGGCCAGACCGACGCGCCCGTGCGCCACCACCAAACATGCCCCCAAAAAGATCACTCAGATCTTCTTCGGTAAAGCCACTTGCGCCACCGGGACCACCGCTGTAGCGGAAGCCACCAGCACCACCGCCAAAATCATTAAAACCACCGCCACCACCAAAACCGGGATGACGTTCCTGCCCGGCGGCATCAATTTCACCCCGGTCAAAACGCGCACGCTTTTCTGGATCTGACAGCAGATCGTTCGCCTGATTAACGGCCTTGAATTCTTCTTCCGCTTTTTTATCATCCGGATTCAGGTCCGGGTGATATTTTTTAGCTAACTTGCGATAGGCCTTGCGAATATCATCTTGGCTGGCACTTTTGGAAATACCCAGCACATCATACGGATCACGCACGCTCATGCGGCACCTCCCTGCTTAGCGGGGCTGGAATCGGAAAAATTATCCGTATCCAACAGGCTCATAAGCAGAGCAATCACAACATCGCGGGAATACCCGGCCTGTTCTGCCTCTTTCACAAAAGCTTCCAGGCGGGGTTTAAGATATGCCTCCGCCGTTAAATTGTTCATAAATCACTTTCTCCATATCCCTGAAGGCCGCATAAAAAGAGCATGCATGTGCCCTCAGCTTTTTCATTACATTACTTATAATAATGGGAACGCTCGCAGGCGCGGTCAATGGATGCCCGGCACCATATGAATGGCTGATACCCAGATATCCCGCAGCCGCTAAAAGTAAGGCGTGGCATCTGGCGCTCATACTCTTTATAAAGCCCAGAACATAAGATAACGGCATCAACACACTTTGCTCATATTTATGCCGTTTAACCAAAATGATGGAGACACCGGTCATGGCTAACAAACCGCGCTTTTTTGATGATCTTGCCGGCGTGGCCGGTGGAGCTTTTTCTGCCCTTACAGGTGTGCGTGAAGAAATTCACGCTATTGTTCGCAGCCGCGTGGACGAAGTGCTGACAGGTCTGCAGGTTGTGCGCCGTGAAGAGTTTGAAGTGATGCGTGATCTGGCTGCCCAAGCCCGCATTGGCCAAGAAGAAGCCGAACGCCGCTTGGCTGCGCTGGAAGAACGCGTGACGGCTTTGGAACACAAACTCGCCCATAACACCGGTGAACATGGGCATCAGCACCACGGTTGAAGCCGCGCTTCCCCGCAATATTCTTTTCTGCCTTCCCGCAGGCACGGAGTACCCCCATGCCAGCATTAACCTCTGAAGCATCCGCCATGCTCACCAACCCGCTTGACCTGATGGAACAGGTGATTGGTGGACATGGGTGGACATTCGAACGCTGCACCCCCACGGAAATGGCGGCAGAAGCCCCTTCCCGCTGGTGTGATTATGGGTTGTTCTTTTCATGGTCTGCCGAACTGGGCGCTATTCTGTTTACCTGCGCGTTTGATCTTAAGGCAGCCCCCACACAGCATGCCGATCTGTATGAACTGATCGGACTGGCGAATGAGCAAATATGGGTTGGGCACTTCAGCCTAGACACAGAAGACGGCGTTCTGCTCTTTCGCCATGCGCTGCTGTTACGCGGCACACCAGCCGTGACCGATGTATTTGAAGACATGATTGATATTGCATTGGCTGAATGCGAACGCTTTTATCCTGCTTTTCGCTTTTTTCTGCACGCTGGGCTGGATGCCAAAACAGCGCTCGCAACAGCCATGATTGATTGTCAGGGAGAAGCATAGTGACAAACAGCCCCCTCCTGCCCTCTATTCTTTTGGTCGGTTGCGGTAAAATGGGCGGTGCCATGTTGGAAGGCTGGCTTGCGCGCGGATTAGCCCCTTCTGTAATTATGGACCGGCACCTTACGGAGCTTCCTGCGCCCCACCGTGTTGTGCGCTCTCTCGATGCAATTCCGGCTGACTTTGAACCAGATATTATTCTGGTTGCTGTCAAACCCCAAAAAGCTAATGGGGTTTTGGCAGAATTGGCCCAGCGCTTTCCGAACAGCACCCTGCTTTCCGTTATGGCTGGCCGCACCATTGCCAGCCTGCTGGCAGCTTGCCGGGAAGGAAATGCGGCGGCTTCTCCAGTTATTATCAGAAGCATGCCCAACACACCTTCTGCTCTGGGCGCTGGTATGAGCGGGCTTTATGCCCCCCCCGAAGCCTCTGAAGAGCAGAAAAAGCAGTGTGATCAACTCCTCAGCGCTGTAGGTGACACCGTATGGGTTGAACAGGAAGGGCTGATTGATTCCGTAGCTGCCATTTCCGGTAGCGGGCCAGCTTATGTTTTCCTTCTGGCGGAGCTTCTGGAACAGGCCGGTGTGGAACAAGGGTTGGATGCCACAACGGCTCGCACATTGGCACGTGGCACCATTTATGGTGCGGGGCAGATGTTGCACCAACTCCCAACCGATGCTGCAGAATTACGCAAGAACGTTACAAGCCCCGGCGGCACCACAGAAGCCGCGCTAAAAGTTCTTATGGCGTCCGATGCATGGCCACAGGCCGTTTCAACCGCCATTGCGGCGGCTGTTAAGCGCGCCAAGGAACTTGCATCCTGATTTTTGCCTTTATGCCCATTGAATATTATTTTTCTTTCTTCTCCCGCAGGTTTTTAAATGGACAATGATGATTTTGATGCAGCGCTGGTTTCATCTGCTCTAACGCTTGCTGCAGAACGCGGCTGGTCTGGCATTTCTGTATTGGATGCAGCGCGCGATGCCGGTCTTTCCTTGCGTGAGGCACGGCAGCGCTTTCCGCTTAAGGCTTCCATTCTGCTCCGTCTTGGCCGCATGGCGGATGATGTGGCGCTAGCTGATGATACAGTAAGCGGCAACACACGTGAGCGCCTGTTTGACCTGTTGATGCGGCGGCTGGATGTGTTTCAGCAATATCGCGATGGCCTTGGTTCTGTGCTGCGCAGCCTGCCTATGGATCCGCCCCTCGCTATTATTCTGGGGGGAGCCACGCTTGAAAGCATGCGTTGGATGGCAGATGCCGCTGGCATTAACGCCAACGGGCTAGGTGGCTTTGTGCGCGTGAACATGATTGTGGGCATATGGACCCATACTTTGCGCGCATGGGAAAAAGATGACAGCCCCGATATGGGCAGCACCATGGCCGCTTTAGATCAGGCTTTAGACAAAGCCGCCCGCTTTGGCCTCTTTCCCGCAGGTGATGAAGCAGCCTCTCTGGATGATGGATTGCCTGATCTGGAAGCTCTGCCAGATGCGGATTCCAGCTTCGCAGAAGGTCACTAATTCCGTCTTTTGATAAAGATCTGAAAAACACACTTTACGAAAGCTGCCAGTTTGCCTTAAAAGGGCGGCACTGGCAGCTTAATGCTGATGGGGCGTAGCCAAGCGGTAAGGCAGCGGATTTTGATTCCGCCATGCGGAGGTTCGAATCCTCCCGCCCCAGCCAGAGCTCAATATTCCCAAAAATTACCATTGTATTTAAAAACAGCACCTTGCGTTTGTTTTTGGCATTACATAAGAAATCTTACTTTCTTACACAGTAGAAATATTAATTTTTGATTTTATATTGTATAGATCCAAAAATATGTTCAGAATATTATATGCTGAAAGAGAAGACATTTTGCGGTGCTTTTCTTATACTCACACTTACTCTTGACGTTACGGAATATTCCTTTGTCTGATAGAAAACGCCATTGGCGCTTTTCCTTTTGCTCTATCAGACTGCCCCTGTTCTCATGACAAACCCTTCCACACCGTCTCCTTCACTTTTAAGGCAACAAGGTATTCCTGCTGTTCTAGGCGGAAGAACACTTTCTGCCTTTGCATCTCAAGTACAGGCGGTGGCCGTAGGGTGGCAGGTTTATGCCCTTACCCACAGCGCTGCTGCCTTAGGCTTTGTTGGGCTGGCACAATTTCTACCTATGGTGCTGTTTATATTCCCTGCCGGGCACGCAGCAGACCAACATAACAGGCAACGCATTGTTATTTTCTGCCAGGTGATTGAAGCGCTTGCGACAGCGTTTATGGCATATGCTTCTTTCTCTCACCATCTCACGTCCCTCATGATCTACGGGCTGGTGGTCATATTTGGCATCTGCCGTGCCTTTGAAGCACCTGCACAGCAAACCTTTCTGCCTTCTCTGGTTCCTCCAGCGCTCTTTCCCCGTGCAGCAGCTCTTTCTTCTTCCCTGTTTCAGGTCGCCTGTATCGCAGGGCCATCTTTGGGCGGATTGCTCTATGGCTTGGGGGCAGGCGTATGTTACGCGTTGTGTGCGCTCAGCTTTGCTATTGCTGCGTTTTGTACTTTTTCCATGAAATTGCAATTTCCAACCCGCGCCAAACAGCCTGCAACACTCGGTGCTGTTTTTGGTGGTATTGCGTTTCTACGCCGCAAACCCACCATGCTAGGCGCCATTTCTCTGGATCTGTTTGCTGTTCTATTAGGGGGAGCAACAGCCATGCTTCCCATTTTTGCAAATGACATTCTGCATGCAGGCCCTTGGGGGTTAGGCTTGCTGCGGGCTGCACCAGGTATTGGTGCATTATTGGTAGCGGCTGTTCTGGCGCGTCATCCATTAGGACGACATGCAGGCTTATGGATGTTTACGGCCGTTGCCATTTTTGGCTTTGCCACTATTGCCTTTGGTTTTTCTCGCTCCATTGCCGTTTCAGTTATCATGTTGGCGATATTGGGCGGAGCTGACGTAATTAGCGTTATGGTGCGTGGTGCATTGGTCCAACTTGGCACACCGGATGAAATGCGTGGCCGCGTTTCTGCCGTGAACATGCTCTTTATCGGTTCATCCAACCAGTTGGGAGAGTTTGAAAGCGGAATGCTCGCTGCCGCTATTGGTCCAGTCCCTGCTGTTGTTCTGGGTGGTATTGGCACATTGTGCATTAGCGGCATCTGGATGATGCTCTTCCCCGGCCTACGCAAACTAGATAGGTTGGAAAATATCACACCTGATCATTCCTGATAAAAAAAGAGCCTTGCGAAGCAATTCCGCAAGGCTCTTTTTCAAAGCTTATTCAGCTACCCAAATATTGAGGCTTAAACAGCCTTTTTCAGATTCGGGCTTGCTTTAAAGCGTACCGTTTTACCAGCTTTGACCTTCACCTGCTCACCTGTGCGGGGGTTCAAAGCCTTACGAGCTTTGGTTTTACGCACTGTAAAAGTACCAAAAGAAGGAAGGGTAAAACCGCCTTCGCGCTTCAGTTCTTCTACAATTGCATCAATAAGGTCATTCGCTGCCTGATTGGCGGCAACGCCGGTGCAGTTGATCGAGTCCTGGATCACTGCTGCAATAAAGGCCTTGCTCATGAAGTACTACGGCGTGTCGTCAGTTAAGCCCTGAGAGTGGCACGTGAGGGTTGTACTTTGTGTCTGCGTGTGCTGACTGTTTTCCCATTTTTTGGGGAGACAGACAGATGCGGCGCTATAGTTTACGCGATGACCAGTGGGAGCGGATAAAGGATCTTCTTCCTGGTCGAGAAGGCTATGTCGGCGGCACTGCGGTGAACAACCGTCTGTTCGTGGAGGCGGTGCTGTATCGCTATCGCGCGGGTATTCCATGGCGCGACCTTCCTGCCCGTTTCGGTGACTGGAAAAACGTGCACCGGCGTCTGCGCCGCTGGTGTGAAAGCGGCGTCATCGAACGGATATTTCGTTATCTGGCCGCTGATTACGACAACGAATACATGATGATCGACAGCACAATTGTCCGAGCGCATCAGCATAGTGCCGGAGCTCTCAAAAAAGGGGCACGGATCAGGCCATCGGACGATCACGAGGCGGGCTAACTACAAAGATCCATGCCATCTGCGACGCTCTGGGCAATCCAGTGGAACTCGGCATCACACCGGGACAGGATGCCGATATCACCCAGGCAGAACCACTTCTGGAAAACATCGAACCGGATGCTTTCCTTGCTGACAAGGCGTATGACGCGGACAGGTTGATCGATCGGCTGATACAGCGCGGGATTACCCCGGTCATCCCGCCAAAACGCAACAGAACGACACGACGGAAAACCGATTTTTCTCTCTATCGCGAACGGAACCTTGTTGAGAGGTTCTTCAATAAACTCAAGCAGTTTCGCGCTATCGCAACCCGCTACGATAAACTGAAATCGACCTTCCTCGCAGCCGTGCAGTTCGCCTCAATCATCATCCTGCTTAACTGACGACACGCCGTAACTCCCTTTCAGACAGAACTGTATGCACAAGAATTATTTGGCTATCATGCCTATGCTTTAAGGGCTTGTAGTCACATTTTGATGAAAAAACCAACTTAAAAAATGCAGCATCTTTTAAATTCTCCCGATCCTGTCAGCAAAAACGGATCATGTGACTTTTCAGACACAGGTTTGCCACCGGGGTCTGTGTGTCTTTTTGCTGCATTTGCACCAGACGGTATTTTACCAATTTTTACACGGTTTTACCTAAAAAACATTCTGGATTGCGGCTTTATTCTGCATCTGGTTCTTTCTGGTGAAACACCAGCAGACAAAGAAACCATTCTTTTCTGTAAAAAAAACAATATTCACGTCTGGCAGCGTCCTAATGGAGGAATGGACTTTGGAGCATGGCGTTTTTTGTTCGAAAAAAACGTTGCAACTAACTCCCCATATATACTTTTAGCGAACGACAGTGTCTTCGGGCCATTTCGGTCGCTTACCAACATGCTGAAACAAGCCCGTGCATATACGCGCCCCGCGTGGGGACCTGTTGCCTCACGACTTGTTACGCCGCACTTACAATCATGGTTTGTTGGACTTTCACAGCAGACACTACAAACAGCACCAGTGCAGCGCGTTTTCTCCCTACCCTTTGAACAAATGAGCCGGAATGAAATTATCTGGCATGGCGAGTTAGGTTTATCTGTTGCACTGCAAGAGGCTGGTATTCCCCTTCAGGCCGCCTGGAGTGATTTACAATCTCCCCTAGCTCGCTTTTTACCCACCAACCCTATGCACACGCACTGGTATTCCCTTGCTGCCTCTGGGCAAGTGCCTTTTATCAAACGCGAACTTTTACGCAACAACAGCTTTGCCATCTCGAATTTGCACCGATGGCCAGAGGTTATTCCATCAACCTGCGGGTTTGACCCACAATGGATTACAGAAAGCCTTTGCAAAAACGAATCCAGATCTGCACCAACTGCCACCACAACAAAAGGCCAAGCGCTTTATAATCTTATCAGCACAGCAGATAGCCTACGCTGGAAAGTAGGCCACCTGAAACGGTCTGCTCGTTAAACAGAAACATGCACCACTTCGCGCAGCCAACTCCCCAATTCCGCACTTTGCTGCTCAAACGTGGCAAGAGTAGCTTTGTTTGGGTTCACATAGTTCTGCATAAATCCGGGTGTATCCAGAAGGTTTTCTACCGCCATCTGCAAGGTTTCTGGCCTGCCATCTATAGGGATAAGGGTGCCATTCACCCCATCCTCAATATCCTCTGCCTGCCCGCCCGGAGCGGTAGAGATCACCCATACATCGCGCGATAATGCTTCACGCACAGTTAAACCATAGCTTTCCTTCCACTGAGAAGGAAACAGAAGCACATCAATACTATTGAAAAACGCGTCTATCGTTTCACGCGTATAAGCTGGAATTGTGGAAACCTGCCCCTGTGTTTTCCATGCTCCTGTGTAAACAGATTTGATACCAAGATTAAGCTTGTTATCAACAATAACCAGTTCCCAATCATCTCGTTTCAGCGCTTCAAAGGCACGCTTTACAAGAGAGTATCCTTTTATTTCTTCCGTACCGCCCACATAGCCAAACCGCAGCTTTTGGCCTGCTACTCGGGGCGTATGAGGAGATTTAGGCCACAAAAACCCGTTCCGGTTCACACGAATTTTGTCTGCTGCTATTCCATTCGCAATAAAAAGCGCACGGTGTTCGGCACTCGGGGTCAGCAGCAATGCCGCATGTTGCATGGCCGTTGTCATCAATATCTGACGATCAGCCAAATGCCGTGCATGGGGCACACAAAGCTGGCACGTGTGCAGATTGATTTTTTCTTGGAAGCAATAATGTCCATTGGCTTTTACCATGAACTGCCGTTCACACAGCCACCACGCATCATGCAGGGTAATCACGTAAGGAATATTTTTTTCCATACATACTCTTACACAGCCTAGCCCCAGCCCTTGTGTTGCATGAAAATGCACAACCGAAGGGCGAAAAGCCTCTACCCACTTTTTAAAGGCCTGCGTGGCATCGGTATTATCCAAACCAGCTACAGAATCATGATCTGAAGAAGTGAGAACACCCAGAATATCTGTATTTTCCATACAGTAGCGAATGCTGGATTTTCCACGTTCAGGCATAGCTGGACGGGACGTAAACACTGCAACCTTGGTGTTTTCCTGCCGCTGAAGCTGGCGTGTCATTTCTTCGGCAACAAACGTTGCGCCACCAAATGAGCGTGGCTCATAATAAATATTCGCGCATAAAATACGGAGTTCTGGTGCATGTTGAACATTCGGCTTGCCAAATACTGGCAACACCTGATTTTCCACAATAGCTTCTGGGCTGTAATGGCCCAGAACATCCTTACGCGCTTGATCGCCTATTGTGCTTCGTAATGTACTATCTGCCGCCAGCCTTAAAATAGCATCGCGCCATTCTGCATCTGTCTGCGCAACAAGCCCATTTTTGCCATCCTGCACAATCTGCATAAATGCATCACGCGGTGAACAGATTACTGGCAGGCTTAAAACAGCAGCCTCCAGAAATTTGATATTGCTTTTGGCATCATTAAAAATTGTTGGTTCAAGTGGCGCGATTGTAATATCTGCCTGCGCCAACAGCTTCATATAGGCTGCGTAATCCAGACCCGTTTGAGTTTGTACACGGTCACCCATCGCATCAAACTCCGATGGCAGAGTAAGATCGCCAATAATATGGAGTGTCAGCCGTGTATCTGCCTGCATGGCGGCAAGAATACCTGTTGCTGCCAACCTGAAATCTGCATCATGTGTGCGCGTGCCGGAACCATACACAATGCGTATTTCACGCTGCGTATCATGCTGGGGCACACCGTCCTGCTGAATAGCCGCCACTACATCCAGCGTCTGTTGATCCAGTGCATTCTCTATAACAACAGTGCGCTCAATTCCGGCTTTTTGCATAGCTTGAGCCAGCACACGCGTAGAAGCTATAGCCTTATCGCAAGACAACAAGCATTTACGAAAAAGCCGAACGCCAAAAAGGAGTTCTTCTTGCTCTAGCTTATCCAAAGTGGCCAGATTTCCATTCTGCTTATAATCTTCGGCAGAAAAGATAAGGTCATCCACCTCCCACCATGGAGAAAGTTCTAACCGCCTTGCTTCCTTAAGAAGCATTTCAACCGCTGGAAAAGCCGGAACACGATAAAAAATAACTTCTGTACAGACCTGAAGAGCTGAAAGAGCTTCTTCCGTTTCTCGCCAATCAACAACGTCTACAAGCCAGCCTAAAGAGCGTAGTTGCTCTTCTTTCTGCCAAACGCGGTATTTGGCACATTGGCGCAAAGATAACTCTGCAATAATGAGTATCCGAGGCGTAAAATCTTTCAATCGTTCCTGACTAATATGTGCAGAGTAAACCTGATTTATTTTTTCTTCATGCGTTAAAATACTTGTGGTTTTCTTGGACCTACCATCAGCATTTGTAACAACCGAGGCTGGTTTACGTTCAAATAGACGCTCAGCAGCACGGCCAATAGATGAACGTGCCAGACGGTGGGAAATACGAAACCGTATTCCCGCAGCACCTTCATCCTGATAAATTTCTTGCAGCCTATGGTAAACATCTGAGATTTTTCGACCGGTTGGTAGCTGACCCTTACTTAGATGGCGAACTATTCTTAACGGAGCCGTAAGACGCCAAGATAACGTATGCTGCCAGATGCTAAGTTGATGTTGTGATTGTGAAAGTTCATGCCGAAGGGAAGATGCTTCATGAGCTATGCCATCCATACGCATAGCCTGAATACGCATACTGGCCCGATAACTGGCGGTAAGCGCTTCTTCTGTAGATTGCTGCTTTTCAGGCGTGTCACACGGCAGTTTAGAATACGCCATAAGCTTTAATTCTTTCACAATACTTTAAGAATATCACACAATCTTTTTATACAACCTATTTCAAAAAGAAAAGCCGGACCATAAGGCCCGGCTTTCCTTTTAAGCAAGAACGTAAACCTGTTCTAAAGACTTACTTCAGACCAGAAAACTGGTTTTCGTTCAGGGTATCAACATTCACAAATGTAATCTGGCTGTGGTCAGACAGAGTAATTGTAGTGTTGTTACCGTTATGTGTTGCTTTATCCAGAACGTCTGCCTGGAAAGAAGCTTTAGTGTAATCGTAATCAACCAGCAGTACAGAGTTGTTAGCAGCGCTACCAAAGTCCTGAATGGTGTAATCGGCGCCAGCAACGCTGTTACGGAAACCGAACACGTTAGCTGCACCGCTACCACCTTCTAGGGTGGCATTGCCTACACCGGCAACCAGCGTATCGGAAGCCGTGCCACCAATGAAGGACTGAGTGCCTGTTGTGCCTGCGTTGTTACCGAATGCCTGGAAACCGAATGCAGAAGATGCACCATCCAGCGTTTCGTTACCATCGTTTGCAACGAACAGGTTGTTCGCACCAGCACCATTGATCGTGCCCTGCTGGCTTGCACCAACATGGATATCCAGCCCGTTAGAACCGAAGATGGTTGCGTGACCAGCCGTAATGGTAGTTTCGCCCGTGCCGCCGATAAAGGTGAGATTATCGGAAACATTGATCAGTGCAGAATCGGTGTTTTCGGTCTGCAGGTTACCATGAGCAGCGGAAATCGTGCTGTTCTGGCCACCTTCAACAGTGCCTGTAGCACCGGAGAAGTTGATGTAATCCAGAGAACCACCGGTAACGGTGGAAGCACCGCCAACCGTGATCTGCTGGCTACCATTGGCATCCACAACCAGGGAGTTGTCAGACAACTGAACCGTGGAGCTGCTGCCAGACAGAGTAACGCTCTGGCGGCCAGCGGTTGCTGTAATGGTGTCCTGGCCATCGGAATGAACATAGTTCATGCCCGAACCCAGATCTATGGTGTTGTGGCCCAAACCAGCAGAGATGGTGTTGTTCCCTGCACCACTGTTCACTGTGTCATCACCGTTACCGGTCATGATGTTCCAGTTACCAGCGGTGGACAGGCTATTACCTTCGAACAGGTTATCGCCAGAACCAGCCAGGAACTGGCCGCTCTGATCACCTGCACGGAAAGCAATACCTGTATTGGTGCCACCAAGAACTGTCATGTTTTTGGCGGTGCCGCCATATGCATTCACGTTCACCCAGCCATCAAGAGCTGTACCGGGCTGTGTGCTGGCATCGGAACCAATGCTCAGATGCTCAACATCACCTGCAACGCGGTAAGAACCTGCAGAAGTGATAACCCCATAGCCGGCCTTATTGCCATCGCTAAAGGTTGTATCGCCAGCAGCAAGATTCTGTGCATCAAGAGTACTGATGACTGAATTCAACTGGTTCGACAGGTCAGTGGCCTGGTTGTACAGGGCCGAATTCTGTGCGCCGTCTACGGTAACCTGAACATTACCGGACGCACCGACAACCGTGATAATCGGCATGTATCCGTCCTTTATTCTTACATTTTGCCGCGCTAGCCAGAAATTCCAACCTGCCTACGGCAATCTAACGCTATCTTTTCCTGCTTCGCAAAATACTGCACGAAACGCAAGCAGATTATAGTGTTATTACCTAGCTAACAGCTGATATTGCAGAGCATTACCAACCGTTTGCACTGTAAGAACTTTCCTTCCTTGATGAAATAAAAAAACATCCGATCTATAGTGACAAATATTTATAATTTTCTCGATCGCTGTATAAAATAGCCCATTAATATTGTTTGCAATTTTTTATCTTTATCAATGGACTCGTGTCAGACATATGCCTGTACCGTCTTTTCCCCTTCTTGAATCTCTCTCATCAGTGGAGGATTCTCCACTTTTCACTCCTGTCGTACTCATACCAAATAGTACATGTGGGTGTGAAAATATCCCTTTTCTGACGTGGATTCTTAAAGAAGATTTTTTTAGTGGATTATTATTAATTGCAAGCAGCCTTTCCGTTAGGGAAACATTAAGTTTTAGTTTCAATCTGCATCCCTCAGCTTTCCAGCTTACCTTCCAGACGCATTTTCCATCTTCAATCACGCAGAATAATCTGGCTATTTATATTGCTACCAGCATGTGGAAGTCGGCAGAATCTATCCAACAACTTCTCAACTCCGCCCCCAAAGGCACTCTCCTTCTATTGGAAGGTATAAAAGACTCGTCTCATGCAGAAGCATGGAATCATCTTTCCGGCCTCTTTCCAGCCTTTGCATTCTCACAGGGAAATGGGTTGGGCGTTCTAGCCATTGCAGAGATTCCCTGCCTATTCCCATTGCTCACGCCGGATTCCCAACTTTCAGATGCGGAAAAAACTGCCAAAAATCTGCTGCGTGAACGCTTCGCCTTTGCTGGAAATTTCTGGTTCAACAAAACACTTCTAACGACCGCCAATTCCCAGATAAATACGCTCAAACAGGATCTGGTACAAACACGTAGTCACGTTTTCTCCCAGCACATGCTGACGCACTATGAGAACAATCAGAGCGCACAGAAAAACCAACAGGCTCTTATTCAAGAAAAACAAGAGATTACAGACCGCTT
The DNA here is from genome assembly GCF_040208445.1 of Acetobacter sp. A11-2. NCBI lineage: Bacteria > Pseudomonadati > Pseudomonadota > Alphaproteobacteria > Acetobacterales > Acetobacteraceae > Acetobacter > Acetobacter sp. A11-2. The sequence continues at coordinate 30,473 of NZ_CP157843.1, read as the reverse complement.
AGCAAAATTTGTTGACGCAGTTGAGCAGAGAGAACTCTGTTACCAGCAACAAACAGAAGCTCTTAACAGCCAGATAAGGGCGCTAAGTACATATATAGAGTCATTAAAACAAACCTACTCCTCTTACACCCAGCACATTCATGATTTGTGGAGCCGGTTCGCGCAGGAGGTTCTTGACCGGACTGAAGCGCAAAATGCGCTTAAAGCGTATCTCTCAACACCTTCCGGCATTATCCGTTCTATTGCTCGCGCCTTGGTAAAAGGGGTGGTTGTTCCATATGTGCCAGACCTACCCCAACCACCTCAGGTAGAACCCCTGCCTCACCCTCCTCCGGCTCCACAACCTCTCTTACTTGAGCACAGTTCAACTGTGGCTCTTACTTTTCCTGAAGTTCCAGAACCCACTCCCGTTTCAGCCGCCATTCCCCTTTCACGGTCTGCTGGTTTCAATGTCCTTTTTGTTGCTGGTGAACCAGATTCCCCGGGCGTAAATTACCGCTGTATCCGCAATGCAGACGCCTGTTCTCTTGCTGGTTTTCCCGCACAATGGAAGCGCTGCGCAGACGTTGGCCCAGATGATATCAACTGGGCAGATGTCATGGTTTTGTGGCGTGTGGAATTCAGTGGTCATGTAGACATCATGCTGCGGCTGGCACGAGAACAGAACATTACCATTATTTTTGATACAGATGACCTTACATTTATTCCCAGCCTTGCTCGTATGGATATCATTGACGGCATACGCAGTATCGGCGCGACAGAACAACGTATTGAAACAGTCTTTACAGATATGCAGCGCACCCTTTTGCGCACAGATATTGGCTTTGCTCCAACAGATACCTTAGCAGATGCCATGCGAGTGTATCAGCCTGTTACCTATACTCTGCCCAATACATATAATGCAGAATGCTTGGCTTTAAGCCGCAAAGCATATCGTATGTGCCAGCTAAATCCTGCTGAACAGATCATCCGTATCGGCTACGCAACAGGCTCGCGCACACATCAGAAAGACTTTGCTCAAGTTAGTGGTGTTCTTGCACGCTTATTACAGGAAAAACCCAACCTCCGGCTTGTGCTCTTCCGTGAAACAGGAAACCATCGGCCCGTTCTGCTCATGAACGAGTTTCCTGAATTCGAACCTGTGCGTGACCAGATAGAATGGCGAGACATGTGCTCCTTGCCTGCTCTTCCTTCTGAACTGGCGCGCTTTGATATTTCAATTGCGCCGCTTGAAACACAGAATCCATTCTGTAACGCCAAAAGTGAATTAAAATTCTTTGAAGCCGCCTTAGCTGGCGTGCCTTCCATTGTTTCCCCAACCGCGCCCTTCCGCCAATGCGTAGAAAACGGCCGCACAGGCCTGTTTGCCTCCACGCCGGATGAGTGGGAAACCGCATTACGCACACTTATTGAGAACCCAGATTTACGCCATCGTATGGCGCGCGATGCCTATCATGCTGTCATGTGGCACTTTGGCCCCCAACGTCAGGCCATTCTTCTGGGCACTATTATGGAAAGCCTGAAGGGAGAAAAACAGGCCGCCCAAACCGCTGAAATGCAGATTGCTCGTGGCAATTACTTGGCGCGCAACCTACCGGGTATTCCTGAATGTAACGTAATGTTCCTGCATGATGCTCTGCAAGAAGCAAACGTTACCGTTATTATTACATCTTATAACTACGAAAGCTTTATTCTTGAGGCGCTAGAATCCGTTCGGCTGCAAACCATCCCAATCCTTGATCTTGTTGTTGTTGATGATGGATCCACAGATGAATCCATCAGCCTGATCAAAAGCTGGATGGAAAAACAGACGGCGCGCTTTAATCGCCTTGTTCTGCTTCAAACCAATACCAATGCAGGGTTGGGCGGTGCACGTAACTGTGGCGTTACCTATGCTGAAACCCCATTCTTTCTGCCGTTAGATGCAGATAATCGGCTTTTACCGCATGCCTGTGAAACACTCCTCAACGCCACAGATGGTTTAACCGCTTACGCCTACCCAATTATTCAGCAATTTGGAGACCCTGCCCAACACCCAACATTGGGGCAGGAACCTTTCCGCCCCATGCAACTGGTTGCTGGGAATTACATTGATGCTATGGCGCTGGTAGCTAAATGGGCATGGGCTGCCGCCGGTGGTTACTATGTTAGCCGGGATGCAATGGGATGGGAGGATTATGACCTCTGGTGCACCATGGCCGAATACGGTTTACGCGGCACTCATGTGCCAGAAGTTCTGGCTGAATATCGCGTACACCAAACATCCATGACCAACAATGTGACAGAAAAAATGGCGCATAAACAGCGCGTAGTCTCATTGGTAGAAGCACGCCATCCGTGGATCAGGCTGGTGCAAAAAAGCGCCAAACAGCGTGAGGTTACGATAAGCTAAAAATTACGAATAAAAATGCTGAGCCCACAAGCAGGTAGACTGTTTGTGTGGCTTAGGTTTTGGCTTTATGAAATAAGCCAAAAAAAAACAGAACTCCATTTCTGGAATTCTGTAAACCGCTCTGATTTTCTTGAGAAAATCTGGAGCGGGCGATGGGATTCGAACCCACGACCCCAACCTTGGCAAGGTTGTGCTCTACCCCTGAGCTACGCCCGCATTGGATGGGCTCCTTTTACGGATGATCATTTAGATTGGCAAGAGGGAAAATGAAAAAAATGCCTGAATGTGCATTTTCTTTCTTCCGCCCTGTCCTTCTTGTGTTGGAAAGGGCTGTTGGTGCTTTTCAGCCTGTGCTGATACTGATGCTCAAACGCTTTTGCGCCGCAAGGAAGGAAAACCGTGTCTGCTTCCATGTTCCGATCCCTTTACCATCAGGGATTTGCCCGCGTAGCCGCCTGCACCTTGCCCGTAGCACTGGCAAACCCGGCCATAAACGCACAGCGTATCTTGGAATCTGCCTCCGCATCTGCCGCAGATGGTGCAGTTTTGTGTGTATTCCCTGAACTGGGGCTATGCGGATATACGCTGGAAGACCTGCTGCAACAGGAAGCCCTTCTGGCAGAAACCAGAAAAGCTCTTCTTTCCTTGGCTCAGGCTTCTGCCACGCTGTGCCCTGTGCTGGTAGTGGGCGCCCCCCTGTTATGGAAGAACGCGCTTTATAACTGCGCAGTTGTTATACATTCCGGCAAAATTCTGGGTGTGGTGCCTAAAAGCTATATCCCAAATTACCGCGAGTTTTATGAGGCACGGCACTTTCGCCCAGGCGCAGATATTCGCGGGCAGACAATAGAGATTGATGGCCATACCGTACCATTTGGGGTGGACCTCCTGTTTGAAGCAGAAGATGTACCCTCGTTTTGCCTAAGTGTAGAAATTTGTGAAGATATGTGGGTGCCTATCCCGCCTTCGGCACATGCTGCACTGGCTGGCGCCACAATTATTGCCAACCTTTCAGCTAGCGACATTACAGTTGGCAAAGCAGAAACCCGGAACATGCTGTGCCAATCGCTTTCTGCCCGTAACATTGCTGCCTACCTTTATACTGCTGCGGGAGAAGGTGAATCCACCACGGATCTGGCATGGGATGGCCAAACTGCCATTTTTGAAAATGGCACCTTGCTTACCGCGAGCGAACGCTTCCCCTCCGGCGCAACCACTGTAATTGCCGATGTGGATCTGACACTTTTGCGGCAAGAGCGCCTGCGTATGGGAAGCTTTGCTGATGCAGCACGCCAAGAAAATACAGAGATATGGCGGCGCATTCGCTTTACCTTAGCGCCTCCTTCTGCAAACCTTGGGCTCAAACGTCCCCTTTCCCGCTTTCCATTTGTGCCCGCTGCTCCAGAGCGCTTGGCGCAGGACTGCTTTGAAGCCTTTACCATTCAGGTATCAGCTCTCAAGCAGCGCCTTAAAACAAGCGGCGTTAAAGCCATGGTTATCGGTATTTCCGGTGGGCTGGATTCTACGCACGCCCTGTTGGTGGCTGTACGTGCAGCGGATGAATTGGGCTGGCCGCGCAGTGCCGTGCGGGGCTATACAATGCCCGGCTTTGGCACCACGGATAAAACCCTTGCAAGCGCCAATGCACTAATGGCCCAACTGAACATCACGCACGAAACGTTGGATATTCGCCCTGCTGCGGAACTGATGTTGCGCACCATGCGGCACCCTTATGCAGATGGGCAGCCCGTGCATGACATTACATTTGAAAATGTTCAGGCAGGTTTGCGCACGGATTTCCTGTTCAGGCTTGCTAACCAGCATCATGGTATTGTTATTGGCACAGGAGATCTTTCTGAACTGGCGCTGGGCTGGTGCACCTATGGGGTGGGCGACCAAATGGCGCATTACAATGTGAATGCAGGGTTGCCTAAAACACTTATCCAGCACCTTATCCGCTGGTGCATTGCTTCGGGCCATTTTGCCACGGCTGTTGGCAAGGTGCTGACAGATGTTCTGGCCACAGAAATTTCCCCCGAACTCATACCCGTTGGTGAAAACGGCCCACAAAGCACAGAAAGCATTATAGGCCCTTACGCTCTGCATGATTTCGCGCTGTTTTACATCCTGCGCTACGGTTTCAGCCCATCACGCGTGGCCTTTCTGGCAGAACAGGCTTGGCAGGATGCCTCAACGGGCCAATGGCCTCCGGGTTTTCCTGCATCAGAACAAAAAAGCTACGACCTGCCCACCATTCGCCACTGGCTGGAAACATTTGTGCGGCGCTTTTTTGCAACCAGCCAGTTCAAACGCTCGGCCATGCCAAATGGTCCTAAGGTCATGCCCGGCGGTAGCCTTTCCCCCCGCGGAGACTGGCGCGCGCCTTCCGATGGCAATGCCCGCCTCTGGCTGGATGATCTGAAGCAGAATGTGCCCGAAGCCTGAGCCACAAAAGAAGGTTTCTACCCACCGCTGCCCAGATGGCGTTACGCCCCATCTTGGGCTATACTGGCCAACATTATGAAAGCATCGCGCCAAGCCACCATCCATCGCGTTACAAGCGAAACCGATATCGCCATTACCCTTGATCTGGATGGATCCGGGCAGGCCGATATTCAAACCGGACTCGGTTTTTTCGATCACATGCTTACGGCATTAGCCAAGCATGCCCTGTTTGATCTGAACGTAACCGTGAAGGGTGACCTCTATATTGATGGTCATCATAGTGTTGAAGATACAGGCATTGCCCTTGGCATGGCCCTGAAGCAGGCATTGGGAGACAAACGTGGCGTGCGCCGTTTTGGCCATGCCCTTGTGCCGCTGGATGAAGCTTTGTGTGAAGCCGTGGTTGACCTTTCCGGCCGGCCGTTTCTGACATTTGAAGCCACGTTTACCCGTGATCGCATTGGGGACTTAGACACCGAACTGGTAGAAGAATTTTTCCGTGCCTTTGCCATGTCCGCCATGCTGACGCTGCATCTGAGAGAAAAAGCTGGCAAAAATTGCCACCATATTGCCGAAGCCGCGTTCAAGGCACTTGCGCGGGCACTGCGCATGGCTGTGGAACCAGACCCACGGGCGCAAGGCAGCATTCCTTCCACCAAAGGCGTGCTATAATTTTTTATACGGGTTATTAACCCAGCCCTGCCCGACACATCTGTTCTGCAGCGCTGGGCACAACCGAGAAGAACGCAAACCTGTCTGGGCTGCGCCTGATATGGCTAACAGGATTCAGACAGGGTCACCAGCAACAAGAGGGTTCCATGACCCAGCCTCTTTCCATCGCCGTTGTTGATTATGAAGGCGGCAATCTGGCGTCCGCTGCCCGTGCTGCCCTGCGAGCTGCTGAGCTTTCTGGCATTGCAGCCGATGTTGTTATTACCAACGAACCCACGGCTGTTTTGCAAGCAGACCGTATCATCCTGCCCGGCCAAGGCGCATTTGCAGATTGCGCCCGTGGGTTGGAAGCTATTCCCGGCCTGAAAGATTCCATACTGAACGCTACGGCCAAGGGCACACCCTTTTTGGGCATTTGCGTAGGTATGCAGCTTATGGCTGAACGTGGGCGAGAACATGGAGTGACAGAAGGCTTTGGGTGGATTCCGGGGGAAATCACCCTCATGGAAGCCACAGGCCTTCGTCTTCCCCAAATGGGTTGGAACGAGCTGGAATTACATACACAGCACCCCCTCACCCAAGGCTTGGGTGAAGCACCACATGGATACTTTGTGCACTCCTATGCTCTGCAAAACACTGCGGCGGATGTTTTGCTTGCCACTACAGATTACGGTGGCTGCGTGCCCGCCATAGTGTGTAAGGGAAATGTCGCTGGCACACAGTTCCATGTTGAAAAAAGCCAGACTGTTGGCCTCAAGATTCTTGCCAATTTTCTAAGGTGGGATCCGAAAGCGCCCGTATAATGACCCGGAATAAACGCGTTCAACGCATTCTTAATCTAGAAGAAGATGACCTTCAGGCCTTATGTGAAGCTGTAGATGCTTCCATTCTGGATGGCGGTGGCTTTGGCTGGCTTCAGCCACAAGGGCGGCAGGTACTGGAGCGCTACTTCAAATGCCTGTTGCTGGTGCCTGAACGCATGCTGTTTGTTATCCGGCATAACGGCGTGATTGTAGGATGTGCACAGCTTGTGCGTAGTGCCCGTAATAATGAGCTGCAAGCCATGTGCGTTACTTTGGCGCATCTGTTTATTGCACCATATGCGCAGCGGCAGGGCTTAGGCACGGCCCTATTGCACGAAGTGGAAAATGCCGCTCGCAGCATGGGCTTTCGGATTATGAACACCGAAGTGCCCGAAACGCAGGAAGGGGCCATTGCCCTTTTCCGTAAGGCTGGTTTTCTCCATTGGGGCACACACCCACTTTATACCCGCTTGGGCGATACTTACCAGCGCGGTCTGTACTTCACCAAATCATTAGATACAGACCAGCCTTTCCTTCCTTCTTCCTTTCAGCAAACGCGGCCTGAAAACATGACAGCATCTTCCTCCACGCACCCTCTGACCCTTTATCCCGCCATTGACCTTAAGGATGGCGCCTGCGTACGTTTACGCCGTGGAGAAATGGATGATGCCACCGTGTATTCAGACAATCCCGGCGCTCAAGCACTGGCATGGGAGGCCGCTGGTTTTAAATGGCTGCATGTTGTGGATCTGAACGGTGCCTTTGCCGGACAATCCGAAAATGCAGATGCCGTACGCTCCATTGTGGAATCAACAGATATTCCCGTGCAACTTGGTGGTGGCCTGCGTGATATGAAGGCCATTGAAGCATGGCTGGAAGCCGGAATCAGTCGCGTTATTTTAGGATCCGTTGCCGTAAAAAACCCCACCCTTGTGCGTGAAGCCTGCCGCGCCTTCCCGGGCCGCATTGTTGCTGGCATTGATGCCCGATCTGGCCGCGTTGCAACCGAAGGCTGGGCCGAAGTTTCTGACATGCAGGCAACCGAACTGGCCCTGCGTATGCAGGAAGCTGGTGTTGCATCCATCATCTTCACGGAAATCAGCCGTGATGGCATGCTGGAAGGGCTTGATGTGGAACAAACTGTTACATTGGCCAATACGGTTTCCATTCCCATTATTGCCAGCGGTGGCGTTGGCAGCATTGAACATCTGATTGCCCTGCGGGAAGCCACGCAGGAAGCTCCGGGTATTGAAGGCGTGATTGTGGGCCGCGCATTGTATGATGGACGCGTAACCCCTGCTGAAGCTCTGAAGGTCTTAAGCTGATGCTGAAATTACGTGTTATTCCTTGTCTGGATGTTAAAAACGGCAGAGTGGTCAAAGGTGTTAACTTTGTTTCTCTGCGTGATGCGGGAGACCCGGTTGAACAGGCCGCTGTTTACGATGCTGCCGGGGCTGATGAACTGACCTTTCTGGACATCACTGCCAGCCATGAAAACCGTGATACGATTTTGGAAGTTGTTAGCAAAACAGCCGAAAAAATCTTTTTACCCCTGACAGTCGGAGGGGGCGTGCGCACAACGGACGATATGCGCCGCCTTCTGTTGGCAGGCGCAGACAAATGCGCCATGAACTCGGCGGCAGTTAGCCGCCCCGAATTGGTAAATGAGGCCGCCAACAAATTTGGTAGCCAGTGCGTTGTTGTGGCCATAGATGCACGCCAGACAGCACCGGGAAAATGGGAAGTATTTACCCACGGTGGCCGCACCCCTACCGGGATAGATGCCATAGACTGGTGCCGTGAAGTTGCAGAGCGTGGCGCCGGAGAAATCCTTCTCACGTCCATGGATCGGGATGGCACGGGAACAGGGTTTGATCTGGAACTTCTTAAAGCGGCAACACAGGCCGTAAGGCTTCCCATTGTTGCATCTGGCGGCGTGGGTAAGTTGGGACACTTTGTAGAAGGCGCCAAGGCTGGGGCCACAGGATTGCTGGCAGCAAGTGTTTTCCATTTTGGCCAGTTCACCATTCCGCAGGTTAAAACGGCATTGTCAGAAGCAGGCTTGCCAATTCGCCCTTCCCCCGCTCCTTTTGCAGGTTAATCCGTATCATGACAAAAAAAGCACCTTCCAAAACAGAAGCAAAAACAGATACAAAATCTAAAAAGAATAAAGAGGCTCTGACACTTCCTGAAATTTCAGAAGCTGATATTTCTGTTCTAAACCGCCTCTACGATGTTGTGCAGAGCCGCAAGGGCACAGATCCATCCGTAAGTCACTCAGCACGCCTGCTTTCCCGCGGCACATACAAGATTGCTCAGAAGTTTGGGGAAGAAGCTGTAGAGTGCCTGATTGAAGCCGTAGCTGGCCGCAAAGACCTTATGATTGGTGAAAGTGCAGATGTGCTCTACCATCTTATTGTTTTGTGGGTAGATGCGGGCATTACCCCAGATCAGGTTTGGGCGGAACTGCAGCGCCGTGAAGGCACAAGTGGCATTGCAGAAAAAGCATCCCGATCCAAAACAACAAAATCTGTAAAGGAATAATCAAAAATGGCTGTAACAGGTAAAGGGCCGTATGACCCGCAAAACGTTTTTGCAAAAATCCTTCGCGGAGAAATTCCCTGCAAGGCGATTTTTGAAAACGAATGGGTTTTGGCATTTTATGATATCATGCCCAAGGCACCTGTTCATGTTCTGATTATTCCCAAAAATCCTTATGTTTCCTTTATGGATTTCAGTCAGACCGCACCAGCAGAAGAAATTGCAGGCGTTATGCGTGCTGCAGGCCAGATTGCGCTTGATCTTGGGCTGGAAGAAAATGGCTACAGGCTGGTTACGAATGCAGGCCTCCATAGTGGGCAAGAGGTTCCCCATTTCCATATCCATCTTTTGGGCGGAAAAGCATTGCCAGCCTTCCCTGCCTGATCTTGTGTTTCTTACCCAGACGGACACCTCCTTATGACACCCATGGACATGCTTTTATCCCGTGCATCTACGGATCACCTTAAGGCTCCAGCACCATCTGAGGCGCAAATGGCAGAGGTTCTGTCTGCTGCTATGCGAGCTCCAGATCATGGAAAACTGCGTCCGTGGCGTTATGTTATTGTAAAAGATGATGCACGCTCCATGCTGGCTGAACGTATTGTTGCCAGTATGGTTCGGCGTGATCCTGATGTCCCTGAATTTAAAAAAGGAAAGCGTTTTAACAGATTTTCTACAATACCCATGACACTTGTTCTGGGTATGCATCTGCGGCCAGAACATAAAATCCCATTATGGGAACAGGAAATGACTGTAGCTGCAGGTGCCATGAATATCCTGAATGCACTGCACGCATTAGGATTTGGTGCTGTTTGGGTTTCTGGCGACGTTGTGAATGACCCGGTTCTTGCTGAAGAACTCGGTTTTCCCGCGCCTCATAAACTGGCCGGTTTTTTGTTTATCGGCACGCCAGATGCGCCACTTCCTACACCCAAGCGCCCAGATCCGGCACAGTTCACTGCAACTTGGCAGGGCCAGCCGGTAAGTTTTGCCGCTGATGGAAAAACACCATGACACATATAACAGATGCCGTTGTTATTGGTGGTGGCCCGGTTGGATTGGCAACTGCCCTTTCATTGGAAAAGGCAGGCCTTTCTGTAACCGTGCTAGAACGTTCTCCACTACCTGTATGGGAAGAGCCTTCCTTTGATGGGCGGGAAATAGCCCTTACGCATTATTCCAAGCGTATTCTCAAAGAATGCCAAGCATGGGACCATATCCCGCAAAGCGTTATCTGCCCATTGCGAGAAGCGCGTGTTGAAACAGGCAGTTTTCGTCACCCGCTTACATTTGATACAAATGGACGTGGAGAAGAAGCACTCGGCTGGCTGGTTTCCAACAACCACATTCGGCGCGCCTTGTTTGCCGCAGCAAGCGAGAAAGAGCGTATTCATCTGCAACCACACACCAGCGTAGAAACTGTACGGCAAGGCCAAGATTATGCCGCCGTCCATCATTCGGGCGGACAGATTAAGGCGCGTCTTGTTGTAGGGGCGGATGGCCGCTTTTCGCCTACACGCAGACGCGCAGGTATTGGCGCCATTGTGCATGATTTCCACAAATCCATGCTTGTTTGCCGCATGGCGCATGAATCTCCTCATCATAACATCGCCCTGCAATGGTTTGATGAAGGCCAGACAATAGCCTTGCTGCCAGTAAACGGTATGGCATCCTCTTTAGTTCTCACGCTACCAGTAAACGAAATACAGCGCCTTCTGGTAACACCGCGTGATGAATTTAATGCAGAAATCACCCAGCGTGTTGGTGCCAGACTGGGCCAAATGCGCCTTGTAAGCACGCGCCATGCTTATCCACTTAAAGGTGTGTATGCACATCGCTTTGTAGGACGTCGTTTAGCTTTGGTTGGAGATGCGGCCGTAGGGATGCATCCCATTACAGCGCACGGATTCAACCTGGGGTTGAAGGGGCAAGAAACCTTGGCCCAATGCGTTCGCACGGCCTTTAACAACCAGGCTGATGCCGGAAATGTACATGCCTTACGGCAGTATGAACGGCAACACAGGCGTGCAACGGCTTTGTTGTTTGCCGGTACAAATGGCATAGCCTCACTTTACACGCATGATGCCCTACCGTTTAAACCCATCAGACAAGCCTGCATCCGTCTGGCAGACAGATTTACCCCCTTTAAACAGGCTGTCACCACGCTCCTGATGGATAAGAAAACGACCGCTTGATTACAAAAAAGGCAGCCTGATTAAAGGCTGCCTTTTTTATTTTCGCGTTCTAGTTCGCGTTCCAACCAACCTATAATAACAGCCAGCACATAAGCCTGCTGCGTTGGAGAAAGTGGCTGGTGTTTTATAAAACCATGCCATTTTTCTAAGCATGATCTACAACACGTTCCCGTAGCATGTTGCGCCACAAAAACAGGGTGCCCCTTCCACGGTGTTTGTTTGCCATCTTTTTTCGGATTGGCAGGAGCTAAGCGCCGAGCAATAAAATCTCGCCCATGCTCCATAACAACGGGCAATCCTTTTTCTGTCAGATACGTCATATCCTGACAGTTTAAATGAAACCTGCTCCGAAAAGATGACCTTGCAAGCCGTGTCCACAAGGTATCTGACACCGGAGGAAGCGTTTGCTCCTGCGGGAAAAGCTCACCCTGCTGCACTGTTATGATGTTCCTGAAAAGTAAAATATAACATCATAATAATGTGGCTATTATTCATCTGTTTTTACAGGGGGAACAGGTGCTTGAGCAATGAGTTCGCCCTTACCCGTTGCCACACGAATATCCTGTTCACGGATCAGCCAGTAAACAACACCCAGTGCCAAAACAGCGGCGGAAAATGCCAACATTTCAGCCGGCCTGACTTCATGCAGATCCAGAATGATAAATTTGCGCGAAACAGCCAGAAGCGCAATGAGCACAATTGTACGCACTCGCACAACATCCCGACTATGCGACAAACTGATCCGCAGCGAACTTTTAAACTCCAATGCAATAATCACCGTAAAAATATTGCCAAACACTTCCTGAAAAGCCGGCATGTTTGACGCATCAATTTGCGATGACATCACCAGATACCAAACTTCTTTGGTAAGATGCCATGTTGCTATGGTTGTAATGACCATGATCAGGCCCGTAAGAACCAGCATGATCAGAAGTTCAAATCCTTCATAAAGATTCATCTCGAAAAAGCTTTTCCGCAGCCGCGTTGCTTCACGAGAAAAAGGATCTTGAGATATCTGATTATGGTCTGGATTGCTCATGTTTCTCTATACATTGGATAAAAAGGACTACACTTTCTACCAGAATATTCTGGAAGAAGTTTCACTTATAATAGGAAATTACGCGGCCTCTGTAGCCTAAGACATAGGCTAGCTGCCTTTATTCTTTGGCATAAGCATATGCCCCGCCTCGCTGTAGGGCTCGCTGATAGGCTGGACGGCTATGAATACGATGTAGGAATGCTTCAACGTGCGGTCGCCTGTTCGTTGCTCCAGCACGTGCAGCAGCAGCTTCAAGCGGAAAGCTCATCTGAATATCCGCAGCTGTAAAGTCATTCCCCGCAAACCATTCATTTTCAGATAAGCTGTGCTCCCAATAATCCATGTGCAATTTCACCTGTGGATTGACAAGTTGTGCTTGCACACCTTTTGCTATCAGGAAAGCAAAGGGCCTAATGGGAAAAGGTACCTGCTTGGGCAGTGTCCCGAATATCAATTTAAGTAGCAGCGGCGGCATTGCAGATCCTTCTGCATAATGAAGCCAGTATACAAAACGAATATATTCGGGTGTGTTATGTAACGGCACCAATCGGCCATTGCCGTATTTATTGATGAGATACTCAATAATGGCCCCACTCTCTGCCAGCGTCACATTCCCGTCTGTATCTGTTAAGATTGGGGCCTTACCCAAGGGGTGAATGGCTTGCAACAATTTGGGAGCCATCATGGTTTTGGGGTCGCGCTTGTAAAACTGGATATCATAAGAAAGTGCCAGTTCTTCCAGTAGCCACAGAATACGTTGTGAACGGGAATTATCCAGGTGGTGGACGGTAATCATAATACGCGGCCCTTCTTCTAGCTGGAATAAACACCCTGTCCGGCCCCCGACTTGTCCTGACAAACAAGTTATGACGTATGAGGCTGAACAGAGCGACTTACCAACTAAAAGAGGTATTTAGAGCTTTAGTTCCGAATATCCGCCTAAGTTGCATTTTCAACCATGTAACGGACACTAACTAAAGCCAACCGACATAATTGATGTAAGCGAAAAATAGCGACGGGAGAAGGCAATACTCCCTTGTTCGCGTAAAACTACAGTTTTAAATATTTTTGGATTAACGCCGAAAGGCTGGACTTTCTTGCCAGCCTAACGTCTAAAACCACCAAAATTTTAGAAAAGGATTGGTGGGCGCACAAGGGCTCGAACCTTGGACCCGCTGATTAAGAGTCAGCTGCTCTACCAACTGAGCTATGCGCCCTTACAGCATATAACTGCTGAAGTGAGGCAGTTTTTACCACCTCTACGTTCCTAAGACAAGCCAGAAAATTCAGGTTTTTAACATGGCAAGCACAGCATCAAGTTGATCCAGGCTTTTGTAATGAATTTGCAGAGACCCGCCTTTGCGCCCATCAAAATGAACCTGAACCTTAAGCCCTAAACGCGTCCCCAAATCTCGTTCCAAAGCAGAAATTTCCGGATCCTTCAGAACTTTAGGTTCTTTGGTTTCTACTTTTGTATTTTTTGCCTGTTCAAGAGCCTTCTGAACCAAAGCCTCCGTTTGGCGGACAGACAACCCTTTAGAAATAACCTCTGCGGCTGCCTGTATAGGATCTGGGTGCGCCAGCAACGCACGTGCATGCCCGGCAGAAAGAGTTCCCTTTTTAAGCTCTTGCCGCACCACATCGGGCAAACGCAACAAACGCAGTGTATTGGCAACATGCGGGCGAGACTTGCCTATAGCTTTTGCCAGTTCATCCTGGGTTAAGCTATATTCTTCCATCAACCGGCTAAAACCTTCAGCTTCTTCAACCGGGTTTAGATCTGCACGCTGAAGGTTTTCAACCAGAGCAGCTGCCATGGCATCTGCTTCTGACAGGTTTCTTACATGCACTGGCACTTCATGGCACTGCGCCAACTGTGCAGCACGCCAGCGGCGTTCCCCCGCAATAATCTGATAATGCCCAGCTTTATTTGGGTCTGGTCTTACCAGAATAGGCTGAAGAATACCCCGCTCACGAATGGATTCAGCAAGCTCCTGTAAAGCTTCTGGTTCCATATCCTGCCGCGGCTGAAATGGGCCTGGCGCCAAAACCTCAACAGGCAATGAACTGGCTGTAGGTGTAGCCTTGCTAGCCGATTTATTGGTGGAAGATGCAGGCTCATCTACAGGAGCAGCATCACCCAATAAAGCAGCCAGCCCACGACCAAGCTTGGGACGTGCGGAGGATTTACGTGACGACTGACCACTCATGATGCCGATGTCCTCTTCATGACTTCTGCTGCCAATGCCTGATAAGCGGTTGTTCCGCTTGCTCTGGAATCATACAGCATAACAGGCTGACCGTGGCTCTGGGCTTCTGAAATACGGATATTACGTGGGATAATCGTTTCCAGAACATCTTTACCAAAGAAGCTTCGTGCATCTGCTGCCACAAGTTCAGACAGATTATTCCGTCTGTCATACATGGTCAGCACAATGCCGCCCATTTTCAGCTCTGGGTTCAGGTTTTTCTGCACACGCCCGATTGTCTTCACCAGATGGCCCAAGCCTTCCAAAGCAAAGAACTCACACTGCAGTGGAGCCAGCACACCATCTGCAGCCACAAAAGAATTCAATGTCAGCAACCCCAAGCTTGGGGGACAATCTATAATCACAAAATCTACGGTCTCACGCAAAGGCTCCAGTGCTGTGCGTAATCTGGTTTCTCGGTGCTCTGCATCTACCAGTTCAATTTCAGCCCCTACCAGCTCTGTATTGGCAGCAATGACTGAAAGATTTTCAATTTCGGTCGGCTGCAAAAGATCATCTGCAGCTTTTTCATGCATGAGAAGCGCGTAAGAACCACCTTTGCGGGAATCATAATCAACCCCCAACCCCGTTGAAGCATTCCCCTGAGGGTCCATATCCAGAAGTACAACTTTAGCACCATCAGCCGCCAGAGATGCTGCCAGATTAATGGCTGTAGTGGTTTTGCCTACGCCGCCTTTCTGGTTTGCAACAGCAAAAACGTGGCAGGCTTTCCCGCTTTTCTTAACCTTAGACACGATTAAAATTTCTCACTTCCAGAATCATACCATCAGAACTTGTCTGGCTTGGATATGTTCGAACATCCATTTTCCAGACTAACTCCGCTTCTTGGATTTCCTGCACAGCCTGTTGCCCCTTAAGAAAAATAGCTTTTCCTTCTGGCTGTAACAGCGGATGTGCCCACTCCAAAAGTTTCACCAACGGGGCCAAGGCCCGCGCCGTTACTACAGGTGCGGGCTGCACTTTTACACTTTCAAGCCTGCATGGCAAAACTTCCAAATCCGTTTGGGTAAGCCGTGCAGCCTCTCGCAAAAAAGCCGCCTTTCTTTGATCCGATTCAATTAAAACCCCGGGTATTCCGGTTGCTATCCCCACCACAACGGCAGGAAAGCCTCCCCCGGAGCCCATATCAATAAATCGGCTCTGGCCTTGTATCAAAGGAACAAGCTGAAGACTATCTAGAACATGCCTGCTCCAGACATTCCCAATATCCTTAGAAGAAACAAGGTTGATACGAGGGTTCCACTTCTCCAGAAGGCTCACAAATGCAGAAAGCTTTTCTTCTGTTTCACGTGAAACATGAACACCCTCAGGCCACTTGTGCATGGTGCTGCCCTTTCTTGAGGTAAGCCAGAACAGCCATAAGGGCAGAAGGCGTTATGCCCGGTATGCGCTGTGCGGCACCAAAGTTTTCAGGTCGCGCCTGCTCTAGCCTTTCCTGCATTTCAGCACTCAGACCACCTATTTTTCTGAAGTCCATATCCTGAGGAAAACGGATTTCAGTTTCTGCCTCAAGCTGTTTGATCTCACGCTTTTGCCGAACCAGATAACCGCTATAGCGCGCTTCTGTTCTCACATAGTTACGCGCGCGCTCGGAATACTCCTGCACCCAAGGCGCTAAAGATTCTATGGCATCTTCATGAGCCGCCTGCCCCATTATCTCCAGCAGGTTCCGGCGGCGGCCATCTTGAGCCACTTTAATACCAGCTTGAGCAAGCGCCTGTGGGGGCCAGCTTTCTGATTCTGCTTTTTGGGTCAACTGGTCTATCTCGTGCATATCCCGCTCAAAGACTGCACGCCTTTCCGCGCCTATGCACCCCCACTCCAATCCCATCGGAGTTAAACGCACATCCGCATTATCGGCCCGCAATGTCAGACGGTATTCAGCGCGTGATGTAAACATACGGTAGGGTTCGCTTACCCCTTGCGTCGTTAAATCATCAATCATAACGCCCAAATAAGCTTTACCACGATCAAGGCTGACAGCTTGCTGCCCTCCTGCCCTTCTTGCTGCATTTACACCAGCAAGAAGACCTTGTGCTCCAGCCTCTTCATAACCCGTGGTGCCATTAATCTGGCCGGCCAAGAATAAATTAGGGCACTTTTTAAGCTCTAAAGAAACCGTCAATTCACGTGGATCAACATAATCATATTCTACAGCGTAGCCATATTGCGCAATAACAGCCTTCTCCAAACCAGGAATAGAGTGGATCATGGCATCCTGCACATCTGCTGGCAGGCTGGTAGAAATACCATTGGGATAAACCAGATCTCCCCCTTCGTGTTCAGGAAGAGCTTCTGGTTCCAGAAAAATCTGATGCCCTGTTTTTTCAGAAAACCGCACAACCTTATCTTCAATAGACGGGCAATACCGTGGGCCTCGGCCCGAAATGGCCCCGCCATATACGGCTGAAAGATGTAAATGCTCTCTGATAATATCATGGGTTTTTGGAACTGTTGCCGTTATGCCACACACCATTTGCGGGTTTGTGATGGATTCCGTTAGCCTGCTAAACGGCTCGGGGGATACATCCCCCTTATCAACAGCAAGCGATGCCCAATCAATCGTATCACGCTTGAGGCGTGCCGGGGTTCCTGTTTTTAAACGCGCAATGCGCAGGCCAAGATTTTTTAACCGCGATGCCAATGCAACCGAAGGTTGTTCTCCAATTCGTCCTGCTGGTTGGCTTTTATGCCCGATATGAATAACTCCATCCAGGAACGTACCTGTGGTTAACACAACAGCGCCAGCAGCCCATTGGCGCCCATCTTCACAAGCAACACCAGCAACACGGTTTTGATCATCACAAATCAAATCCGTTACAGCGCCTTCCTCAATATCCAGCCCTTCTGTGTTTGCCAGAATATCCTGCACAGCCTGACGATATAAAAGACGATCTGCCTGAGCTCTGGGCCCCTGCACCGCTGGCCCCTTAGACCGATTGAGTAATTTAAAATGAATGCCGGCGCGATCTGCAGCACGCGCCATAACGCCATCCAGTGCATCAATTTCACGCACCAGATGTCCTTTCCCAATACCGCCTATGGCAGGGTTACAGGACATAGCGCCAACTGTATTTTTATGGTGCGTCAACAAAAGCGTTTTGGCACCACAACGCGCAGCAGCGGCAGCTGCCTCGCATCCAGCGTGGCCACCTCCTACTACAATAACATCGTAAGCCTTGTTCATTGCCTGCCCTTCCTGCACACCTTACTTTCCAATACAAAATTGGCCGAATATCGTATCCAGCAGATCTTCTACACCAACATGGCCCGTTAGCCGCCCCAATGCCCGCATAGCTAACCGCAACTCTTCACCACGCAGTTCTGGCCAGTCCTGCTGCCATGCTGCCTGAAGGCATTGTGCAGCCTCCTGCACACCGGCCTTATGCCGTGCACGTGTAAGAAGCGGTGCCCCGGATGTAGAATCTGCTGTCAGATCCTCAACTTTCCTTTTCAGGAAAGCATATAATTCAGGGAGCCCACTTCCTGTTTTTAAGCTGATAGCAAGAACAGGCTTGCCCTGAATAGTTTTTGGAATTTCTCCAATATCAGCCTTGTTACCTATCAAAACCGCACCGGGAAATACATCATCTGGAGGCTCATTCGCCGGGAACATCTGTAACACACAGTCTGCCTGTTTCACGTGAAACAATGCGCGCCGCACACCTTCAGCCTCAATCTCATCATCTGTTTCTCGTAGCCCGGCGGTATCAACAAACGTTACTTTTATGCCGGCCAGAATACAGGCTACTTCCAAGGCATCACGCGTTGTGCCTGCCTTGGAAGACACAATAGCTGTATCCCTACCCGTAAGCCAATTTAACAAACTGCTTTTGCCTGCGTTTGGCGGGCCTGTAATAGCAAACACAACCCCTTGCCGTATCCGCTCACCGTGCTCACCATCAGCAATATGTTGCTGCATTTCAGACTGTAGTTTTTGAATTTCCTGATTGATTCCGTCTTCCACTTCAGGCGGTAAATCTTCATCTGGGAAATCTATAAGGGCTTCCTGAAAAGCAAGAATCTTTTTGAGGCGCTCAGACCAACCTGAATACAAGTGGCTTAATGCACCATCAGCTTGCGCCAAGGCCAGCTTTCTTTGCCCGTCAGTTTCAGCCGCAACCAGATCTGCAATACCTTCGGCTTCAACCAGATCCATGCGGCCATTTACAAACGCACGCCGCGTGAATTCACCTGGTTCTGCAGGCCGTGCCCCCGCATTCACCAACGCCTCGGAAACAGCACGAATAATAGCAGGCCCTGCATGAAGATGCAGTTCAAACCCATCTTCACCCGTATAACTTCGCGGGCCGGGAAACCAAAGAACCAACGCCTCATCCAGCAAATCATCTTGAGCAGAAGCATTGTTCCAGATTTTACGAAGAACAGCCTTACGCGCGTCTGGCACTTTGCCGCAAACCTGCAAAAGGATGTCTCGGCTGCCTGCTCCACTCACACGTAAAACGGCTATTGCTGCACGCTCTATTCCTGTTGAAAGCGCAAAGATTGTATCTTCAGCCTGATACCCCAACGCGGCCATCCTTCCCGTTATCGTAAGCCTGTTTCTTCTTGCTGCTTCTAATGCAGTTTTTCATGCAAACGTAGGGTTAAAAAATGATAGCCTCCCCCTTGCCCTTATCCGGTTTAAAGAACACCAAAAGATTTTGAACAAAAGTAAGGTTATTTTTCATGCCCCAACTTTCGCTGCACTCCCCTTTAGGGCCAATCACTTTATCTGAGGAAGACGGAAAAATTATCTCTCTAGATTGGGGATGGGGCCGAGATCAAACCGAAACGCCCCTGCTCTGTCAGGCGCGTGAATGGTTGGATAATTGGTTTGATGATCCTAAGGCTGTGGGTGCTTTCCCGTTTCCGCTAGATCCATATGGAACAGCTTATCAGAAGAAAATTTGGGCGGCATTACAGGAAATTCCTGTAGGCGAAACAACCACATACGGAGAACTCGCCAAAAAAATTGGAGGCAGCCCTCAGTCTGTTGGACAGGCTGTCGGGAGAAACCCAATTCCTATTCTCATCCCCTGCCATCGCGTTGTGGGAACTTCCAACCTTGGAGGATATTCGGGCGATGGTGGTGTGGATGATAAGGCGTGGCTGCTCCGCCTAGAGGGCGCCAACTTTCCACGCCACGCCTAAACTATTCTGATACGGATTCTCGCGTTACAGCGCTCAGCTTCTGTTTCCTATTTTGTGTCACAACTTTCTGTGCGGGTATTAAAAAATTTCCCGGCACTGCATCTGACTACAGAAGATGAATCCGTATCATTCCCATAACTTATGGGCGGTGGATAAGAAGGCGTGCTTCCTCCCTGTTGGGCGCCATTATAATAATAGGATGGTGGTGCATAAATACTCTGCTGTGGTGCCGAATTATATTCGGATGCAGCGGCACTTCCTATCGCTAGACCGAGCACCGAGCCGAACATAAATGGTGCTCCCCAGCCCCAGCCACCGCCCCAGTAAGGGTAGCCCCATGGGCCTCCATAGCCCCAACCATAATATGGGTAACCCCAGCCCCATGGGCCACCACCCCAGCCGCCACCACGCCAAGGGCCTCCGCCCCAACCACCGGGGCCACCAGGACCTCCACGTGGGCCACCAAAGCCACCATGAGGAAAACCTCCTCCAGGACCACCGAAGCCACCGCCTGGGCCTCCATGCCCAAAACCACCGCCGGGGCCGCCAAAGCCACCGTGACCAAAGCTTCCTCCAGGACCGCCGAAGCCGCCGCCTGGACCACCATGGCCAAAGCCTCCCCCTCCACCAAAGCCACCACCGCCTGGCCCGGGGTGAGCATGTGCTGAAAATACAGGAACGCTAAGCCCGCATACCAAAAGGGCCGCAAGCCCTATTTTTTGGATATTGCAGTCCACATAACATCGGTGCCCTTTGCACTTAACCTTGGATACTGCTTACACGGTATAATACCGTAATATGTCTTTCTTCTAACTATTACATGGGCATTAAAAGACAGTTTGCCACTGCTTTTTCGTTTCATCAGCTACGGCGTGTCGTCAGTTAAGCCCTGAGAGTGGCACGTGAGGGTTGTACTTTGTGTCTGCGTGTGCTGACTGTTTTCCCATTTTTTGGGGAGACAGACAGATGCGGCGCTATAGTTTACGCGATGACCAGTGGGAGCGGATAAAGGATCTTCTTCCTGGTCGAGAAGGCTATGTCGGCGGCACTGCGGTGAACAACCGTCTGTTCGTGGAGGCGGTGCTGTATCGCTATCGCGCGGGTATTCCATGGCGCGACCTTCCTGCCCGTTTCGGTGACTGGAAAAACGTGCACCGGCGTCTGCGCCGCTGGTGTGAAAGCGGCGTCATCGAACGGATATTTCGTTATCTGGCCGCTGATTACGACAACGAATACATGATGATCGACAGCACAATTGTCCGAGCGCATCAGCATAGTGCCGGAGCTCTCAAAAAAGGGGCACGGATCAGGCCATCGGACGATCACGAGGCGGGCTAACTACAAAGATCCATGCCATCTGCGACGCTCTGGGCAATCCAGTGGAACTCGGCATCACACCGGGACAGGATGCCGATATCACCCAGGCAGAACCACTTCTGGAAAACATCGAACCGGATGCTTTCCTTGCTGACAAGGCGTATGACGCGGACAGGTTGATCGATCGGCTGATACAGCGCGGGATTACCCCGGTCATCCCGCCAAAACGCAACAGAACGACACGACGGAAAACCGATTTTTCTCTCTATCGCGAACGGAACCTTGTTGAGAGGTTCTTCAATAAACTCAAGCAGTTTCGCGCTATCGCAACCCGCTACGATAAACTGAAATCGACCTTCCTCGCAGCCGTGCAGTTCGCCTCAATCATCATCCTGCTTAACTGACGACACGCCGTAGGATAAAAGATCAGATTGATGTTGCGTTTTTTGCATTCCTGATATACATTTTAATCATTGGAGGAAGCGAAGAGGAATTATCTTCTGCTTTGCCCCCTAACACCCCAAATTAGGAGGCCGGACTCATGGCATGGAAAAAAGCAACTTTTGTTTCCCTGTGGCTTGCTGCCCTTAGCCTGGCCATCTGCTCCACTTTTATTTTTATTGCATGCGGGCTTAAGTTTTCTATTTTTCATTCTGGTTTAATCGTCAATCAGTCTGATTTTGTAGATAACACGCCGTTTTCTATTTATTTGTGGCAGATGCTGCCTGAAACAGCACGTTGGAATGATTATGTATTTTCTGGTCCTGGTTTGATCGGTCTGGCAGCTTTCTTGGCTAGCATTGGTTTAGGTTCTTATGCCGCCATAAAGCTGGAAGAGATCAATCACGCTGCCCTTGCGGCCAAAAAGACGGAAATGCACCGCTGGGATTCTTTGCTCATTGGGCCTTCTCTGGAAGACACCTTGCAGAACTTTCAGCATCCCAATGCATCAGACGTGCAGTCTTATGCTGTTAAAAGTGCTTAATATCACAACATAATTTATGAAAAATGCTTCTGCTTGGAATCCATTCCGGGCAGAAGTTTTTTTATGCCATGCGCATATTCTGCACAGATATTACATAACAATATATTTTTAAGGGAAAATCTGGTCGGAGTGAGAAGATTCGAACTTCCGGCCCCTGCGTCCCGAATACTGTAACCCGTTGTTATATTTCAACGGGTTACGTTATTTTTCCTGCCCTTAAAACGCTCTTTTTGATTACGCATTTCCGCCAGTTTTTGGGTGTCTGTGTTCACGAACACAAGTGAGCACTGTTTCTTATTTTGGCGAGAGAATCACCCCAAAACGCCTGCTGCCGTCCGTAAGTAATCTGGGCAGTGGTGGGCGTATGTTTCTTCCACCATCTTGATGTTGCTGTGGCCTAGATAGCCAGCAATATCCCACAAAGATATTCCGGCCTGTGCCATCCATGTGGCTGCCGTATGCCGCAATGTGTGTGGCGTAATTCCAATCAGGTCAGCGCGTTTGGCCGCTGCTCTAAATCCTGTTTTGACAGAAGAAACCTGATCACCAGCCCATTCCACAACAAATTCTGTTTCACGCATCTCATAAGCCTCTTTCAAGGCTTCATAGAGCGTATCGTTAATGGGTACGCGTGCCCTGCCCTTTTTGGTGCGTACTTTTGCAGGATCACGGAAGTCAATAATCCGGGCCTGCAGATCTACACGGCTCCATGTCAGCGTAAGAATATGCGATTTTCTGGCGGCAGTGTGCAGCGCTAACAGCACAAACAGCCGGATATGCTCAGCTACGCAACAGCCTACCAATTCCCGCGCTTCATCTCTTGTAAGCCAGCGCTGGCGTGCATCTGGACGCGGCGGAAGCTTTGTGCGTGGGGCTTTGGAAACAATTTCCTCTCTAACAGCCCACCGCATTGCAGCACGTAGTGTACCCAGTTCGGTTCTTGCCGTGCTGATCTTAACGCCTTCACCCATCCTGAACGTCGTATATTTCTTGCACGAATCGGGTGTAATTATTTCTAGCGGCTTATCCCCAAAAAATACCTTCAATGGCTTGAGAGACCAGCCTATGCGTTCCGCACCGGGCTTTTCATTGTTCACGCGGTCTGCATGGTACGCATCTAATATGCCAGAAATGCCCGCAGCACGGATTTCTGGCTTTAGCAGCCCCTCCTTGAACTTATGAAGGACTAATTCAGCCGAAACCCTATCTTCGCAGCCCGTAGAGATGCGTTTGCGTTGGTAATAGATGTGCCAGGTGCTTCGCTTGGAGACTCGGCACAATCTTGGCTCTTTGACGTCTGGGTTTGGCATTGTTTTTCTTCAAATTCTTTGATGGCCTGCATAGGTATCCGCACCATTCTGCCCAAGCGCAGGGAGGGAAGCTCACCAGTTTCCACCATTCGGCGGATCTTGGTTGGCGAACAATCCCAACGCGCGGCAAGAGCACTGATACGGCAGCATGTAGGTTCATGAGCGGGTTTCATCATCCAGTCCTTCCTGCGCGGTTGTTCAATGTAGAAACCGATTCCTCTAAGCGATCACGCGCTCTGGCCAATTCCGTAATTTCACGGCAGTGACAGCCATATGGGTTTCGGCATGGCTCTCCAGCTTCCACCTGCTCGCTATCTTCGCATGACCATATAAATTTCTCTGTCATGCTCGGCGATCTTTCAGAATTGGATCTGGTATTCTTGATCTTCTAATGATCTGCAAAGCATTTGAATCGTATTCAGAAAGATCCATTGCTGTGACCTCAGATTGAGTTATATCGACCTGAGACAGCACATCTGCTGCTAT
The DNA here is from genome assembly GCF_040208445.1 of Acetobacter sp. A11-2. NCBI lineage: Bacteria > Pseudomonadati > Pseudomonadota > Alphaproteobacteria > Acetobacterales > Acetobacteraceae > Acetobacter > Acetobacter sp. A11-2. The sequence goes on along the minus strand of NZ_CP157843.1, from coordinate 6,864 downwards.
GCTTTCTTCGTTATGCGTATTGCATAGGTTGCAACAGGCAATCAGATAGCCAGCATTAAAGCTGCGTTTGCTTTCAGTCGCTAATTTTACCTCCAGTTCTGCAATTCTGTCTTTGCACTTTGCAATCGCAGCTTCTGCTTCATCTGCGTAGCAAACTGCAACATCTGCAATTTCTGGGAAGCTTTTCTCGCGGTAGATATATTGAGCAACACGGTGACGGCTTTCCCAAATTTTACCCGCAGGGACATACCCGATCACCACGAGCTCTTTCTTCTTCCCGTTAAACGGTGCGCGGGTTTCGGTCATAGCGTTTCCCACTCTGTTTTCTGGATCTGGAAGCGGCCATTTACTCCGCCATTTTCTGGGCGAAATCGTCCAACGCCAATCATCATCCCGGCTTCTTCCAGATATTCTTCAAAAACATCTTTTGAGAGATCTTCTTGGAAAATGTGAAAAGTCAGCAGGCCGCCCCAATCATCAATGCGCGGGAAGGTGCGCATTACGCGTGAGCCTTTTCCTGTTGGGTCTCCTGTAGCTGAGCATAGGAAGCTTTCCGGAATAAGATCATCACGGGTGATGTCCAGCATCAGCGGCGTATCAATCATGATGCCCGCCTGGACAATGCTGGAGAACGTCTTATTTCCCTTTCCGGAAACCTTGCGGATTGTCAGCTTTGCTGATGATGTCAGTGCCTTTTTGAAAGACATAAACGGCACAAAAACTTTTCCTGTCCGTTCATCAACGTGCGCCTTGTTACGCCACTGCATTTCCTCCCATTCCTTGTGGGAATATTCCTTTGGTTTTTCTGCAATGGGTTTGGACGGTGAATAAGGGGAAACCCCTTTGATATTAACGTTACATTTCCGAATGATCATAGCTTTGTTCCATTAGGTGACGGGCAGCATCATGCTGCCCGTCTTTTCATTGTGTTGTGTTGTGTTGCTGCGCGGAGCGAAGCGGGGAGCTGCGACGCGCTATGGCGCATCGTGGAACGATAAGCACCGTTCCGAGGAACAGAACCAAAGCTCTGCTCCCCGTAGCGTTGCGTTGTGGGGTGATGCGTTGCGACTCATGGCGTCGTGAAACGGTAAGCTGTGTCATGTCGCATCGTGGAACCAAACGGCTCCGGTCTGCCTGCCGTCCAGCTGGCAGGCCGCAACTGTTCTGTGCCGTGCTCATAGTTTCACCTGTGGATCTGCATTTGCTCTGGATGCCTGATTGTTTTTGCGGAGCTTGCTGGCAGTTTGTATGGCTGCAAGAATCCCGCGTGTGGCATCGTGCTCCAGTGCCTGATGCTCTGTCAGATCGGCGCGTTGCACGGTATCCATAATAACCGCACCTTTTTTGGCGGCATTCTGCACGCGTTTGATCTGGCCTTTCCCTAACTTCACCAGATCTTCTGCTGCCGTACGCTGGAGGCCAACATTCATCACGGTTGTGAAGGCGCGTTTATGATCCCGCATGCAGATATGCCGGGCACGTTCCAGAAGATATCTGTGCCGTCCCTGAACATCATGGTTCACCAGCTGCTGGAGATCTTTGTATTGGACAATCTGCCCAACACTAGCCTCCAGCAATGCTGTAACCAGAAGATCTGTTACATATGAGCGTTCTATAATTGGATTGCTCATGCCGCCTTCTCCTTTCGCGCTGCAATCAGCTGCACATCGTCTGCCCAACCAATTATGCCGCGCTGTCCGTCTATTTCGTCCGGTTCGCATTCAGGAAACCGGATGAGAAAATTCCTGTCCTCTGTGACTATTATTTCAAACAGGCCATCATCCACCTTGCGCATTTCCAAAAACCATTCAGGCAGGCTGGGTGTTGTGCTTTTGCCCGACACAATCCAGCGGCCTGCCTTGCGCTCCTTGCTGCAATCAGGGAATTCAATCTGATTGCCTGTGTGCTGGTCTGTTACCGTGCCCTGGTATCTGCCTGCCTGGTTGCGCGTTAGTGTTGCCTGGTATCGGGGCATTCCATGCACTCCGCCAATGATCCATGCTGCGGTGCGTCCGCAATCGGCACAATCCAAGCTGGTGGAAAGTTCAGCGTTTGGCCATCAGCAAAAACTACCATGTGTTTTACGGGTGTTTTTCCAAACATCAGTGTGCGTGTTTCGCGGCCAATGGTTGGGTATGCGTGCTGGCCTTTGCCGGTTGGGTCTTTCACCACAACATCACGGGCTACGGGAACAATGCGCATGCCATGGAACGTGGCAGATTGTGTGCAGGTCATGGGGTATGATCCTCTGCAAGAATGGTGTGTTTGAGGTGCTTTTCCGAAGCCTGAATAAGGCATTCAGACGCTAGCCAGTTAGCAGCATCTGAAATCACAAAATCCGATACGATCCGATGGTGGCTTACGCTGCCATCGGGGTGTGATTTCATGACGGTTGTATGATACGGAAAATGAGACTTTAACCAGCTAATATCGCCGCCAAATAGCGCAACAATGTCAGGCCGCCGTGTCATTTGCGACCAGGTAAGCTTCCGCTCCTGACCGACCACATCACGGAAGATATAATATCTCCACCCATCTTCCCATCGGCTGCCGAGACATTTTACTGGGCAGGTGCTTGCATCAACCATCACGCACCTTCCTTCTGGCGGATGCTTTCCATCCATTCATCCAGAGCGGCCACAGTAAACAGACCATTGCCTTCAACTATGGTGCAGCGCGGGCCTTTGCCTTTCTCACATAGGCTATGGAAGGTATCTGGTTGCAGGCCGCAATACAGGGCCGCCAAGCCAAAGCCTACGTACCGGGTGGCGTCTGCGCCGCTTTCTTCCAGCGCGGTATCCACCAGTTTCAGGGCGGCACGCTGCACGCGGGCGGCCTGCATGGCGTTTGGTGTGGGTAATGTTGGGTCTAGCAGCGGGCCAATGGCCGTGATCAGCTGCGATGCAGCACGGGAGCGCTCTAGCGCAGCATCCGATACCGTGCGGAGTTCCGCAATAAGTGTCATTCATTCCTCCATCGCGTCGTGGCGATGAAGGACTATGAGCAAAAATGCACACGTAGCGCAAGAGCAAAAATGCTCATTTTTTTGATGTGAGTTTTTTAATCTCCTGTTTTCTGGCATTTAACCTAGAAAATTAAAGGAGTTGATTGTGAATCATGTAAACACAACTGAGCAAAATGGATCGGCCCTTATTGGCTTAGTTTTGCTGCTAGTTATTGCTGTGTTGTATTTTTTGCCTACAGTCATTGCTGTAAGTCGAAAGCTTAATAAGCCTGCTGGGGTAATTGCGCTAAATGCCCTTTTAGGATGGACAGTCATTGGCTGGATAGGCGCTCTCGTAATGGCGTTCTCTATGGAAACAAAGACAGACTATGAGTTGCGCACGCAAGCAATGATGGCAGTAGCTAAAATGTCTGAAAGCAATAATAAATCACTCTAGTCTTATGCTTTGCGTCACAAGGCCAACTATTCGATATTCTGGGTGGCATCCATCATCTGGAATATCGGATAAATAACTTAAAGAAGGCAATACTATTGCCTGCGAAAACTCTGGGTTAGTGCTTCTTGGCCACAAAACCACTTTCCCATCTTTCATAATTTCTATTTCTTTAACTGTTGCCTCTTCGAAGCCATCTACGCATCGCACAACAATTACTTTTTCTCCAGTTTTTGGAGCTCGCGCAATATCATAAAAAGACACTGCAATAATTGTTGTCCCAGAAGGATAGAGAAGATTCATAGAATCTCCGACAACCTTAAAAGCACAGCGCTTTATGCCTGGAAATCTAGGATCTGGCCCGACATTCACGAATTCATCTACGGCATCAAAAGGCCTCACATAGTCTGCCTGCCAAAGCCCGGCCTGAACAATTCCCACAACGGGAATGGCTGCGACAGATGTCGGCACCACAATCTCTGGCTTGATGGGATTGTCCCCAAATTTTGCTCGGATTTTTGCTTCTGTTGCCGCGCTCAAGCAATGCTGTGATTGTCCATTCATAAACCGATAAACGGTACTGGCAGCGCAGCCGCTTTCACGGGCAATTTCCGTGTAGCTCTTGCCTGTCGCATTTCTAATGCGCTCAATCCACTCTTGCTGGCGAGCTCTCAGTTCATCTTGGATGTGCGGATTCTTCATGTAAGCATTTTCGCACATACCCGTCGGTGTGGTATCGCGTAAAAAATGCTCTTTACTATGAGATAAAATGCTCATATCAATGAGCTATTATGCATATCGTATCTCATTCAGACATAGAATCCGAAGCCAAAAAAGCTGGCATTTCTATGAGGCAGATTTGCCAACGTGCCGGAGTTTCTGAGTCCACGATGGTGCGTTGGAAATATGGGCGGCTGTCTCCTCGTCTGGTTGTGGTGGAGAAAATCATCAATGCCCTCACGGCCTTACTGAGTGAGCGTAAGAAGGAAGGTGAACTCGCATGAACCATAACCAGAGCAGTACGCCCAAGCCCTCACCCTGTCAGCCGGAATGGTTTCGGGCTGATGCATCTGTATGCGCCGTAAGCATTGTTAGTGCTGCCGGTGTTCTTGCTGTCTGGCTTTATAGCCGCACAAAACTGAAAATCGAACGGGAAAAGCTAAAGCATGACCGCCATGTAACAGCAGTCACGCTTGCGCTGGAGCAGGATAAAGTAAGCCTAAAGTCTTGTCAGGAATTAGGTCTGTTTATTCTCGACTTGAATATTTTCTTACATCCCGGAGTATTCCAAAGGTTTTTTCACCGGATCACTCGCAGGATTAAGAACGTAAGCAACGCGTTTCAGGGTTTCTTCAAGTTCGGCAACGCGTTTTTCAAGCTCAGCTACTCGTTTTTCCATAAGAATTCATCCTCTGCTGGAGTCGTGGGAACCTCTACTGTGGATGAAGCTGGTAGCGGTATCAATGCGGCTACCAGCACCTTTTCTTCGCCTGCAAATCGTGGTGGCGCAGTATGAAGCAGAATTATCCACCCAAACCAAACACCTTCACGCAAGCTAGAGTGCATGCAGGCAATAAGCTGTCACAAGCTCTTTGGGTTGCTCGATTTTATCCAGTCTGGATGTGCGATCTTGCACGCGCATTAACTCAGGATACAGGATCTTATCTTGCGCAGTTTCGCGCCGTGCAGTGGTTTCTCAAACCCTACGTTACTTGGGTGGATGAGACACTGGATTGGCTGGAAGAATGTCGTCAAAAAGAGTGGGAGTATCAGGATCGACAGCATTCTTCTTTAAGGGCTTCGCGCGTGGAGGGACATATTCCTTCAGCGCAGAAACAAGCTCTTTCCACAGTCGGCCCTGAATATAAAACTTCTGCTCAGCCGTCTCCAGAAGCTGCATGCGCACATCTTGCGGAACATGCTTCAGTGTTTCCTGCCAAAGTTTCAGAACTGCACGGTCTTCATCCTTCTGACGCAAATCTGTCACCCGCAGTTTGCCCTGATGTGCAGTCATCGGAATCGTCCTTTCATGTTGGTGACACATGCATGATGGACGTAGCTGGCAGCGGTATCAATGCCGCTGCCAGCAACCCTGATCCACTTATGACCGGTCTGGAAGATTATTTTGCTGCTTGTGATCAGGCCAGTGCAAAGTGCCCAAAAAAATTCCCGCCTATTCCTGAAAAACAGCGCCAAAGAATGCGCCAAATTACTACGGAATTTTTACTGCACACGGGAACCTCTGCTGTGGATGGAGCCAGCGGTGGCAACAATGCTACCGCCAGCAGCCCTGATCTGTTGCGTGAACTAAATGACCAGCAGGTTGCTGCTACGTATGCTGTGCGCGATGCGGTAGATCGTTTGCGGCTTCAAGTATTCCATGAGGTCGGGCAGTTCATCAGGAGAAAATCCTGATGCTAACCGCGGCTATCAAAACAGCTACCCGTACGGCCATCAAAGCCTGTGGTGGTCTGGATTCAATATCCCGCGCTGTGCGTGTCGGCATCACGCAGTTATCCGATTACTGCAACCGTGAAAAAGCGGCTGTGGTGCCGGTAGATGTTGCTGTCGAACTGGATAAAGAGGCGCAGGAGCCGCTTATTCTTTCCGTTATGGCTCAGGCAGAAGGTTTTGCCCTGGTGCCGGTCAAGTTCGGCAACGGTCTGCTGCCGCACGATATGGGAAAGTTTGCCAAGGCTACCAGTGAAGTTCTGCAAAAGGGCTTTGAAAGTATGGCAGATGGCAACGTGGATGTGCAGGAAGCGCAAGAAATTCTCATTCATGCGCAACGTGCCCGTACATCGCTGCATCATATTGAGTCCACAGCGCACAGGATCATCGCTGACGGCAAGCCGTTGCAGGTGAACGTTGCTAATGGAGCAAGTGCATCCTGATGGCGCGTGAAGCACTCAACTGGCGGGAGCTAGATCCTAAAATCCGGCATTATGCCCGGTGTGGTTTCAGCATTCGCCGCCAAGCCAGCAAGCTGAGCATTTCGGAAATATCCATTAAAAAGCGCCGTGCTTTTCTTGGAATTACAAAGAAAAAGCATGCAGCGCAGGAGAATTCTTCTCATGTCGCGTCATAAAAACGCCAAATCTGCACGCCGGTTTTTCCGCCGCCGCCCTCTCAATACACGGGCATTGCGTGAAAGTGCACGCGTGCAGCCTGATCTTTCCATGCAGTCGCGTGTGTCCAGCGGCTTCACATGGTGCGCGCCACGCAAAGCTATTCGGCAGACAAGGCAGTACAATGGCTGAGGCGCTGCTGGACGGATATGATTTCTGCGGTCGGTTGCGTAACGCCATCGCTGCGGAAAAAAGCCTTGCTGCCTTTGCCCGCAAGCATGGGCTGAAAGAACAGTCCGTGCGTGATGCAGAAGCTATGCAAACGATCAGTGATGGTGTCTGCAAAGCTCTTGGCTTGGTGAAAGTTCTGCGCTATCCAGTGCGGGACGGCAGTGGTC